>NZ_VBSL01000001.1 GCF_006149005.1 Larkinella sp. C7
AAAAAGGAAATTGGGTTTATTACGGACTAATGCACGGACCAATAACGGTCGAATTTTATACGGACGGTACGGTTTGGGGCAGTGTGGTGGCCAACATCTACCGGGTCGATTTGAAGAATGCCGGGAAGGGCAACGGTGTCCATGCCTACAGTTTTGAGGTACCAGCGGGATTGAAAGACGGCAACACACGCCTGATTCGGGCCCGGGTGTCGGGTTCAACGTACGATCTGAAAGATTCGGGCAAACCGCTCACCTGTCCCTCGCCGGTTCGGCTGTCGGCCGAAAGCAGCGAAGGGTTACAAGTGACGGTTTTGGGCAATCCGGTTAGCGACCAGATCGAGTTGGAAGTGCGCGGAGCCGAAGGCCAGCCCCTACGGTTTCGGTTGTCCGATGCCAGTGGGCGGCTATTCCAGGAACACCGGATTGAAGCGGCCAAACCGGTGGAACACCAAACCATATCCATCCAGAAGCAGCCACCCGGCCTGCTCCTGCTGCGCGTCGATACCAGGGCGCAAAATCACACGCTGAAAATTCTGAAACGCTAATCATTCATGCCCCCAAAAGACTCGAAGGAGTCTTTTGGGGGCCATCGAAAGTCAGGGGCAACGGCATGGGGATCGATGCAGTTTATAGGGTCTTTTTCCTATATTTACCCCAGATTCCTTTAACCGACAACGCATTCATGCAAGCCACCCTCTCTCCCCCGGTTATACGTACCAAAATCCCCACGTATATCTACGCCGTGGTGTTCTCCTCGCTCTGCATCGTGTGGGGCCTGCTCTGGGACATCATGTGGCACATGAGCATTGGCCGCGACGGCCTGTTTGCGCCCCCGCATCTGCTCATGTACGTTGGAGCCGTCGTAGCGGGTGCTTTTTCCGGGTTTAAGATTCTGCAGTTGACCTTCGCCAAAAGGAGTCCCGAGCGCACCAGCTCCGTCCGGTTCTGGGGCATTTTCTACGGATCGCTGGGGGCCATGTACTGCGTCTGGGGTGCCCTGACCATGCTGACCTCCGCGCCCTTCGACGACTGGTGGCACAACACCTACGGCCTTGACGTCCAGATCCTGACTCCTCCGCATACGGTTTTGCTGATTGGCATGATGACCGTACAATTCGGGGCCATGATTGGCGTGCTGGCGTTGCAAAACCGGGTAACCAACGATCTTTCGGCAGACAGTGCGTGGGATAAGAAACAGGCGCAGCGGCTTAAGATCATGTTTACCATTGCCGCCGGTCTGCTGTTAAGCATCCTGTATACGATGCTCGCCGAAAAACTGGGGCAGTGGGCTTCCCACCATTCCTCCTCCTACATCACCATCGGCATTGCCTTTCCGTTTTACCTGCTGGCAGTGGGCCGCGCGTCGTCACTTCGCTATCCGATCACCCTCACGGCGGCTGCCTACATGCTGACGATGCTGATTCCGAGCTGGATTCTGCCTTTCTTCCCGGCCACGCCCCGGCTTGGCCCGGTTCTGAACCCCATCACCCACTACCAGGCCTTCATGTTCCCGCTCTTGCTGGTCATTCCCGGTTTTGTGCTCGACAAACTGCTCCACCGCTTCGATGGCGGCAAGCTCAACGACTGGCTGCTTTCTGCGCTCACCGGCACGGTTTTCATTCTGGTTGTCACGGGGGTTCAGTGGTATTTCGGCGAATTTCTCCATACATCACCCTACGCCCAAAACGGTTTTTTCTTTTCCAATTCAATGTCGTACGGAGAAGATCCTTCCTGGCCCTATCATCACCAGTTTCATCCCCACTGGCTGCAGTCGACCCCGGACTTTCTGAAGGGCATCGGGATTGCCATTCTGTGCGCCATCGGGTCGGCCCGGGTGGGACTGCTGTGGGGCAACTGGATGAAACGGGTGCAACGCTAAGGATTAAGAGTTAAGAATTATGAGTTAAGAATTATGAGTTAAGAATTATGAGTTAAGAGCTAATAGGTAAGATGGTGCGTCCTTTCAAAATGAAGAATTTCCTGGTGCGGGTCCTGTTGTATTCACTCATTCTCTCATTCACTCATTCTCTCATTGCTTTCGCCCACATCGGTAGTCCGGGCGTGCTGGTGCAGAAGCAGGCCGGAAAATACCAGGTGCTGGTGAGTGTTATTCCGCCGGATGTGGTGCCCGGAACGGCCAAAGTAACGGTTTATGTGGAAAGCGGCCGGGCGTCGTCCATTCTGGCGCGGCCGATCTATTTTTCGTCCGGCGACGAGGGCGCACCGGTTCACGACGAGCTTCAGGCGGTGGGTGAAAACCGCTACGAGGGCGTTGTCTGGATGATGGATTCCGGCTCGTCCAGCATCGAACTGAACATCGGCGGCCCCGACGGAAAAGCCTCCCTGGTGGCCCCGGTTCTCTCCGTCCCGACCAAAATGGAGCCTATGCCTACCGGAACCGGCGTCGGCTTGGCAGCCCTCGGCATTTTACTGGTCGTTCTGTTCATTACAACGGTGGGGGCCAGCCTGGCCGACGGAACGCTGAAACCGGGTCAGTCCGTACCCACCTCTTACCGGCGGAAGCGGCTGATCGGCATGGGCATTGCCGCCATTCTGCTGGGCGTTGGTCTGACCGGCTGGCGAACGTGGTGGACGAGTTGGGCGGACGGCTACCGCAACCACGAATTGTATGCGCCAACACCGATTCAGTCTACCGTGAAAGCAGCGGCCAACGGACAGCCGGTTCTGTCGATCCGGATCGACACCTCGCACTTTGCCGAAGGCGGCATCAAACGCCGTCGCCTGGGTTTCATCGTGCCGGATCACGGCAAGCTGATGCACGTTTTTCTGGCCCGAACGCCCGGACTCAATGCCTTTGCTCACCTCCACCCCGACCGGAAAGAACTCGATCAGTTTGAGTCGAATCTGCCTGATTTGCCCGCAGGCCAGTATCTGCTGTATGCCGATGTGGTATTCCGCAGCGGTTTTGCTGAAACCCTGACCGACACCATCACGATTCCCGATCGTTCCCAAAAAACCGTTGCGGATGGGAAAAACCGGACGGAAACCGATCGGGACGATAGCTGGCTGGTGACGGAAGCCATGGGGGTCAAACCCAATGCCGTGGGCTTGCCTCACCTCGACGATGACATGGTGCTGTGCGGCATTCCGGGGGCCAGTTCAAAGCTGAGCGATGGTTCGACCATGCTCTGGACCGACAAACCGGCTGCTGTGCTGGAAACCGGAACCCCCTATGTCCTTAAGTTCGCCCTTGCCGACGCCCAGGGCAAACCCGCACCCCTGGAACCGTATCTGGGAATGGGTGGCCACGCGGCCATTGTCCGTTCCGACGGCACGGTGTATATTCACCTGCATCCGGTGGGAACGTATTCGATGGCGGCCGAATCCTTTCTGGTCGACCGCATTGCCGACACCACCCGCCGGTTTCAGTATCCTGATGCCACCCAATTCCGCGACAGCATCGACCGCTATGTGGCCCGGCTGAAACAGTTGCCCGAAGCGGAGAAAAATGCGTTGCTGCTGGCGGGGATGCCCGCGATGTCGCACCCGATGAAGGTCAATAACATGGTCGAATTTCCGTATGCTTTTCCCCGATCCGGCCATTATCGCATCTGGATTCAGGTCAAACGCAATGGACAGGTGCTGACGGGCGTTTTTGATACGCAGGTGAAGGACGGTTTGCTCTAATCGTCTATCTTTACGAAAAGTCAACTTTGCGTTATGAGAATTGTGTGTATATGGAGTCTTTTTTTTCTGACGACAACCGTTTTTGCTCAAACTAAAAAACCAGCGTTAAAAGCCGGACCGGGCCACAAGGTGTACGAACAGTATTGCCTCACCTGCCACCAGGCCGATGGCGGTGGCGTTCCGAACCTGAATCCGCCCCTGAAGCAGACCGACTGGGTGCAGGGCGACAAAACCCGGCTGATCAACGTCATTCTGAAAGGACTCCAGGAACCGATCGAAATCAATGGAGAAACGTTTGACAATGTGATGCCCGCCCATGATTTTCTTTCCGATAAAGAAATTGCTGACGTTCTGACGTTCATTCGCAACAGTTTTGGAAACAAAGCCGATGCCATTACGGCGGAGGACGTGAAGAAAGTGCGAAGTGCGAAATAAAACTGTATGCACTGTGATTAGAAAGATTAATGGATTAACTATGACCGTTGATAAATCCTGAAAACCGATCAGGAAACGCCTAAACCCATGAAAAACCGTCTCTTTGCTACCCTTTTTGCCTTTAGTCTGCTGGCTTCGGCCTTTGCCCAACCCAAGTCGCCGGTGGGCCTGCAATTGTATAGTTTCCGGGAACAATTTCCGAAAGATGTGCCCGGAATGCTGGCGAAAGTCCGCCAGATGGGTTTCCGGGAAGTCGAACTGGCCGGAACGTACGGCATGGAACCCGCTGAATTTCGGAAACTGGTTGAAAAAAACGGACTGAAACCGATCAGCACCGGGGCTTCCTACGAGGATTTGTCCAATAACGTTCCGAAGGTACTGGCCGAAGCCAAAGCACTGGGCGTCAAATACGTAATGTGTGCCTGGATTCCGCACAATGGCGACGTCTTTACGCTGGAAGATGCCAAAAAAGCGGCTGATGTGTTCAACACCGCCGGAAAACTCCTGAAAGACCACGGCATTCTGTTCTGCTACCACATTCACGGCTACGAGTTCCAACCGTATAAAGACGGCACGTTTTTCGATTATTTAGCCGAAAATCTGGAGCCTCGCTATTGTAACTTTGAAATGGACGTCTTCTGGGTAAAACACCCCGGTCAGGACCCGATTGCACTCCTGAAAAAATACCCGAACCGCTTCCCGCTCATGCACCTGAAAGACCGCAAACCCGGCACCCCCGGCAACAACACCGGCCACGTCGACGTGGAATCGAACGTGGCCATTGGCAAAGGCGATCTGGGCATTGCCGAGATTATGAAGCAGGCCAAAAAATCGGGCGTCAAGCACTATTTCATCGAAGACGAATCTTCACGCTCGATGGAGCAAATGCCCGAAAGCATAGCGTATTTGCAGAGCTTGAAATAAGCACAAAAAAAGCCCTTGCGGGCTTTTCAAGTCTGTATTGATCTTAAATCAGGCCGAAACCTTCAGGTGTTTGCCACTAGCTTCCCGGTTTTTCTGCGGATCGTAGGCGATGAAGAACGTCAGCCACGAACGACGCGCCAGCCGGAAAAAATAGGGCGTCAGGATCACCAGTGTCGGCACCAGTCCCATCAGGTAATAATCCAGATCGACCTTCAGCCAGCTCACGAACACGAAGAAGGTAAGAAGGGTGTAGATCGTGTAAAATGCGTAACTCACAAACATCGAACCCCAGTAGAATCCCGGTTCCGGAATAAGGGCTTCCCCACAATGCGAACAGTTTTCGTGCATTTCATCAAACCGGCGGCTGTAGGCACTGCTGGTGATGAAAAAGTCGCCCTGATGACAACGGGGACATTTGTTGAACACGACGCTATACAATCGATTATCTTTTAACATGGCTTTCGGACGTTAACATACCCAGAAGCCGCCGGGCGGCCATCAGGTATGCAACAAAGGTACGTCATGGGTCCCCCTTTCGGAAAGACAGAACCGGACAGGTATGGTACAAATCAACGATCAGGCACTCACCGACTGGCGAAATTCGGCGGGCGTTTGGCGGGTGTGTTTTTTGAAAAACCGGACAAAATAAGACGGATCGTCGAAGCCCAGCAGAAAACTGATTTCTTTCACCGACCGGGTGGTATGCGTCAGCAGCCGTTGCGCTTCGATGGTCAGCCGTTCGTGCAGCAACTGGCTGGCGGTTTTTCCCAGCACCTTTTTACAGATGGAATTGAGGTAGTTGGGTGTCAGGTGCATCTGTTCGGCATAAGCCGCCACTTCCCGAACCGTTAAAAACTGCTGTTCCAGCAATTCCTCATACTGCCGGATTTTGTCGAAAAGATGGGTATCGGTATCGGTCTGTTTTTCGGTATATAGCCGGTTGGCGGCTTCCAGCATGAGGTGAACAAAGGAGAGTAAAATCTCCGTCCGGTTGGGCAGTCGCGTTTCGTATTCCTGCCAGGTATACGTAAATAAATCCTGAAAAAGAGCCGACGAACCCGCCACTTCCAGCAGCGGCTGGTGTTGGTGCGAATGGAAAAACGGATACTGAAACAAGCGATTTCCAAACCGGCTTCGGCAAAAATTGGCTTCAAAAAACAGGTTGAAGCCTTCTATATCGTCGGACAACTGCCAGCTGTGAACCTGCCCCGGGGTGAGAAAATAGAGCTGGTGGGGTGCAATCGCATACGTTTTGAAGTCGATGGTATGCGTGCCGCTGCCCTTAACAATCCACATCACGAGGTAAAACGTGTGCGAATGCGGTTTGTCGATTCCTTTAAATTCCTGCACCAGTTTCTCCAGCCGCGTCATGTAAAAGAGCGCGTTGGGCTCGTGACGGGGAAACGCCTGAAGATTGTAAACCGGTACGGGCGTGGACATGGTTGTTTTTAAATTTTATGATAAATGTAAAATGATAAATGATGAATAGAAAAGTGGGGCGGGCGCATGCTAAGCACCTTTACATTCATCATTTATCATTTGATATTTTACATTCTTTTAAATCCCCGTTTTTACAACCCTTTTGACCCGCAAAAATCGGTTCAATTCGTAGGCGTCGAAATTCGGTGCTGCCGGATCGACGCTGGTGACCCGGATGTGGCCCGATGCGTGGATAAACTCGTTGTTACCAATCCACATGGCGACGTGAACCACGCGCTCGGGTTTATCGGCGGTGGCGGGTTCACCAAAGAACAGCAGGTCGCCAGGTTTGAGTTGGGCGAAGGTTTTGTTGGGCGTGTCGATCAGTTCGCCCTCGTTCACCTGCTGCGACGCATCGCGCGACAATTGCTGCCCGTTGAGCAGGTAAACGGTTTTGGTAAAACCGCTGCAATCCATGCCCTTCACCGACGTGCCGCCCCACAAATACGGAATACCCATCAGACTTTTCGCCGTGCTGACCAGGGCTTCTTCCGTGGGTTTGGCGGTTTCTTTCCACCGATCAAACCGCTGGGCTTCCCGTTTGGAAACATAGCCCGTCCGGCCGTCGGGATACCGGACCTGAAAATACTGCCGCTGTTCGCTGACCAGCACCAGCGTATTCCCGGCCACAATGTCGGATACGGTTTGGGATCGTTTGCCCGGTTCGCTGTAGACAAACCCGAAAGGACGCGTGTAGATGATTTTTTCAGCCGACTGCCACTGTTCAAAATCGGCCTTCGTCATCAGTTGGATGGCACCCGCATCTGTCCAGGCAATGTACTGATCGGGCGTTTGCACCTGATACCAGCCCCGGTCTTTGTCCCATACTTTCAGCGGCATGCCCAGCAGGGCCTGCGTGGACAGTTCGGCGGCATTCCGGGCGTTGGAGCGCAAATTGGCAACGGATACATTGGCAACGGCGTAGATCCTTTCACCCAAAACCGGTGAGGGTAACAATTGAATCTGATCGACAACCGCCACATCCGCGGCTTTCAATTGCGTGAGTAAAGCCTGTTTGGCTTCGGGTAGGTTGGTAAAACCGGTCAGTTGACCCGACGAATCTGCTTCCACATTGAAAATCGCCACCCGTTTATCCGGCGCATACTGCTTCCGAACAGCATCAACAACCTGACTGATGGATTGCGTAAAACCGTCGGCGGAGATCATAAAAAGCAGCGAAAATCCAATAAAGATTCGTTTCATGGTACCCAGAAAAGAAGAAAGATAACAGACGAAAGAGAAAAGACCTATACCGAATGATTCAAATTTCTGATATTCATTGCTCTGGAATCGATTGAATCAGGCATCGGCCGGCAGAACGCACAAAAATACAAAAGCCGGAAGCAAATTCGTCTCCGGCTTTTTATAGTTTTTGGTTTACGGTTTTTATTTATTCGCGTTGAAAGACAGCAGCAGTTCGTCGCCAGTTTCGGAGGTTCCGGAAACATTAAAGATGATGAAACCGCCGTCGGCATCGCCAATCCGTTCGCCATCGGCATACAGCCCAAAAACTTTCCCGGACTCCCGCACATCGACTTCCAGGTCTTCCAGCACCGGAATGGTTCCTTCGCCTTCAATCACGAGGTTTACATTCATCAGCACTTTTCCATCCGATTTTTTGGTCAGTTTCACCGTTCCGGAAGCGACCGTTTTGCCGCTTTCCACCACGGGTAATTTTTCCAGTTCGACTTCGTTGGCGCCGTTGATGAAGTGGAAAGAGCTCAGTTTGTACGTTCCTGCTACTTTGGCCGCCGGTTCAGCAGGCTGATCGGGTTTGGGATCGTCGTTGTTGTCCTTTTTACAAGCAGCCAGTACACCGAGTACAAACAGAAAAACGAGTATTTTTTTCATCAGTAGAGTTGTTTTGTTCGCTGCAAACCTAGCGTTGAACAAACCGTATCTCAACCGATGGTTACCTGAATCGTCATTTTGCCTACTTGAACCGTTAGCAATGGTTCCTGAATCCGATCAGGTGGGTAAGCAGGTGACGAAAGACGGGTGCCGGATTTGCGGGTTGGCAGGATGTAAGCGAACCGTAACAGCCTTGCGGAAAGTTGTTTCCGCAAGGCTGCATCGCTCGTTGGTCTATCAGAAGCGGTTTATAGATCGGTTCGTGGTTGTTCTGTTAATAAGTCACCTTGTAACTGTAACAGCCCGGTTTGGGCGGAGCCTCCACGGCAACTGAAAACCGCTCGCAGGGCCGTAGCCCTTGGGTTACGATCAATAATCGTACGAAAGCTGTAAGGGCTAATAAACCCTTACAGCGGTGATGCTAGACTAGTACGCTTCGACCACCTGGTTGATAAAGTCAGTCGAAGCATTGCCCCCGCTGCGGGTATTGAGCGAAACCCGGTAAAACGTTCCGTCTTCGTTGGAACTGATGAAGCTATACCAGGCCAGAATGTCGTTCCCCATCGTATTAAGCTGTCCTACAGACCAGTCCTTCCACTGGTCCCAGTCGCCGGTTGTAAAGGTGACCTGAAAAAACAAGTTCGTAACGGTAGCGGTGTTCCACCACGACAGGCGGTTGGAGTTATAGACGGTGGTTTGCGTAGGCTGGGCCGTCATCCGTATCTGTAGGCGCAATAGATTGTTGGGCGCATCCCGTACCGCCCGGAACTCCAGATTGCCCGCTTTGCAGGTTCGGGACGAATTGGCAAGCCCGACATAGTTCAGCTTGGCTACTGTGACCCCCACGGTGGTGTTCTGCACCGTCACCTGCGACCAGACCGGGCTGGCCGGGGTGCCGACGTTGACGTAAATCCCTTCTCCTTTCAGGTTCGTTCCGGTATGGTAGACTAATAGCCCTTTAGCCGGGGTTGGAATGGTAACCGCATCGGTTTCACTCGTCAAGGCAAGCCGGGGCGGCAGAAAGCCCTTGTTGGTGCTTTCTGCCTCCAGTACGGCACTGGGGTCGATGGTGGTGGGGTTGTTGCCGATTTTGACCTGAGCAAGGATAGTGGTCGGGCAAGTTGCCATCAAAGTTACTGCGGCCACAAATATTTTAACAAGTGTAATTGCTTTCATCGGTTTTTCTTTCTTTTTTTAAATTGTGTGGGATTGAACGAGGGTGACCACGTAGCTACCCGAAAAAGGCACAGGCAAGGACCTATGCAGCATGAAAAAAAGCTATGTCAGTTCGTGTATGCACAAGCAATCTTTTTCAGTTCTGGATCCTTATGGGGTTTTGATTTACCGTCCCTATTTCACGTCAGGGAACGGCTGTGGGTGGGGATTACTCTTCTTAATGGTGCATAGGCGTTCAAAGTTAGTGGGATCTGAATGTCGTTGACTTTAGACATTGACAATTCTGATGCCTGTCTACCCTGAGAAAACGGGTAAGTTTTTTTTGGGAAATAAAAAAGGAGCTTTGGGAGAATGAGTGACTAAATGGAACAAAATGGTACGAAATGGAAGATACTGACAGATTATTTGGATTCGCAGTTAGGGTTGATATCCATTTTGGAACTATGTTTGAGCACCAATGTTTTTTGTCGCAAAAATACGCCTTGTGCCATTCTCCTACGTGCGGGCAGTCTAGCAGTTTAAGACCGGAAAGCAAGGCTTCGTAAGCTTTTGAGTACTCAGTCCGAAATCGCATCCATTTCAATAGTTGCATTTTTGGGGCTGTTTTGACCCTGACCGGCTGCGTACAGGGGTATCCGTAATACGTTCAGAAATGCATTGAAGTCATCTACTCAAAGGAAAAATGCGGAGGCAAGCCCTTACTGCCAGTTTGCGGGGTATCCAACGTTTCCTGTTTTCTACTCACGATGAAAGTACCCTACTCACAGACGATAGGCGAAAAGGTGTTTATTAGTGGCACGTGGTCCCTTAAACTGTTGCTCAACTGGACCATAGGGGGCACTCTTTACTGCATCGTTTTTAAGTTAATTTTCCATTATGCACTGGGAGAATTCCAAATTCAGAATAAAAAATGGATGCTCTGGTTGGTCTTCCAGATCGGTTGTATACCCGGCGCTATTCTACTCGTCGGGTTAGTAACATTCAGCATTTGGGATAACATCTGGCCGGCGACGTATCCCATTCCACTGGGGCTTCGTGAAAAAGCAAGGGCCTTCCTGATTCAGGCTGGCGTTCTTTTTGCCATTTATAGTCTGATTGTACTTTTTTCAATTATCACCAATTGGCTGTTTGATTTCCGCCCCCTATCCATTTGGGCGGTTCCGCTCCATACGGGTTTCGCTTTTATACCGCCTAGTGTCGCTTTTTTCTGGTTTAATACCTATTTAATTGCCGAAAATGAATTTATTAAACTCCAGCAGGAAAGCAGCCCAGCCAGTAAATTGAATCAGGAAAACCTCGTAGAAGTTCTGGATGAAGGGACGCAAACCGAAGAAGCTCCTAAGGAAGATGCTGCCCTTGCGGTATCATCTCTCAAAACCAGCACCGCCCCTGTTGAATACATCAAGCTGTTAGAAAACAACCGGACAATCTTAAGGCTTTTGCCCGAACAGCTCTTCGTGGTTCAATCGCAGGGTAATTATGTCTATGTCTACTGGCTTGAGAAGGGAGAAAAACTGGAAAAAACGCTCCTCCGTACATCCATTAGCAAGATCGAGTTTATGCTCAGGACCTACCCGGTTTTTATGCGCACGCACCGAAGCTACATCATCAATATGGAAAAAGTCCGCAAAGTCGAGGGAAACACCCGGGGGCTGTTTGTCCGGATTGCCCTGCTCGACGATCTTGTGCTCGTTGCCCGTAGCCAGATCGAGACTTTCAAAGAGGCTTTTCTGAAACAAGACATCTACACCGGGTTCTAGCTCTGCCCTAACCAGATGGTTCTGGCTAACCCTAACCCACAGCGATTACGGTTTGTACGAAACCCGGAACCGGCTCAGATCCGGCGGGTTGACTCGTTTCCGCTTGACTTCATAATCGAAAATGATTCGTCCCAGATTCGCCATAAACGGGTAGCCTACGGTTTGGTAATCGTAGGCATCGTCGTTGAAAATACCGTCTTCGTTGCAGTAAATCACCGCCGACAACAGAAACTCCACACCCCTATCAAAGTCCACGATGTAGGCATTGTCGATCATGTATCCGTAAGCATCCCCCACTTTATTAAAAATCCGGACCGACGGCGGAAGTTGGCTTTTGGCATCGCCAAACACCAGAAACTTGCAATAGCTGTCGTAATACGTAGAATCATAAGTCGGAAACTTCGATTCGCGCGGCAACTGGGACAGGTAACGGTATAAAAACCGGTAGTCGTTGGAGGTCAGGTCGAACCGTTTCCGCACCGGCACGTCATCGGGAAACAAAACCGCCTTCAGCATTTCCTGCTGGTCTTCGAGCGAAAAGTAGTTCTTTTCGGTAAAATCGAACGGTTCCTTCACCAGCGTGCCACCTTTCAGGTAGCCGACGCCCCGGCGAATGGCTTTCTCAGGCCGGAAGATTTTGTCGCAAACCTGCACGGGCTGCTGGTACAAAACCGTATCGGATTTGACCAATCGAATGGCGTTGGTTTGGCGGTTTTGTTCGGGGGTCAGCGGGATGGAAAGCCGGTGAACAATGCGCAAATCCCGGTACCCTTTGTCACGCAGCCGTTCATTCATTTCGCAGGGTCCGACAAACTCATACAGGCGGTTGAACGCATCGTTGTCGCTGACCATCAGGATTTTCCGGGCGTAGTGCGCCACCGACGGCAGCCCGTTTTCCGCCGTCGTGTCGGTGCTAACGGCGGACTGTATACCGGCCAGCGAGTCGGTCAGCAGGGGGGTATAAATCGACAAACCCGGCTGTTTTTTGCTGAGCTGATTGATTTTCTCCAGTGCGAGCAGAACCGCTGGCAGTTTGACGGTACTGGCCGGATAAAAATACCGGTCTTTGTCGAGCCGGTAGCGGTAACTTTTGAAAAGCGGGCGGTTTTTCTCGTCGCGGTTGATTTGCGTATAAATAATCTGAACGTCGTATTTGGCCGGATTGGCCAGAACCCGGCCAAACAATTCCGGATTCTTTTTCAGGAGTTCGTCCAGAAATTTATCGGTTTGCTGGGCCGTGGTTTGAAACCCGGAAAGGGAAAGTAAGGTGGCAAGAACGCTAACATACCACCTTCGCCGATTATCGTTACACTCACCTCGTTTTTCCATACAGAAAGTCGCCTAGTTGTTCGATGTCCTCCGGTTGGTGCATCGCGTTGATCACAATGCGCGTATTGGGCTTGTCGGTGGGCGACGGATACGCAAACGAATAGACAAAAATCCGGTTCGCCAACAGGGACGAATATAACTGATCCTGAGCAGTATAAAAGACCGGATAAGCGGGAATGTGCTGAAATAAATCGGAATCGCCGACCCGGTTTTCAAACCGCCGGATGTTCTCAAGCAGCCGGTCAAAGGCCGCATGGTAAAGCCCCTGAGCCTGACCGAAGGCATGGAGATAGGCCGGTGGTGTGGGCGAACAGGCCCCGAAAAAGGCCGTCCGGCGAATGGACGCCAGCGTTTGGGGATCGGAAAAAATGACCCCGCCCGGCAAGCCCATCGCCTTCGCCAGCGATGCCGTGATAATCAGCCGGACGTTGTCCCGCCGGGGTATTTGCGAACCGATGCCGCTGCCCGCCGGGCCGATGACGCCCAAACCGTGCGAGTCATCGACCAGCAACGTAATCTCCTGATCAGCGGGCAATTGATGGACCCACTCGAACGAGTAGCCGACCGAAAACAAGGCATCCAGCGAATTGAGCGCAATGACGATGTGTCGCGTGGGGGCCGTTGCCACCAGTTCGGGCAATTGCTTCGTCCAGTCGTCGAACGAAAGCGTTGGCAAACGGATGTTCGGCTCCTGCCAGATGGCGGGATGGGCGTTAGGGCCATACAGAAAGCCAAACCCCTGCCCTTTCAGCCAGTTCACCACGGCCTGCCCCGCCAGCATACCCGACGAGAGGGTCAAAGCGGCTTCGGCGCGGGCAAAGGCCGCCAGTTTGGCTTCCGCTTCATCGTAAATACGGAGTTGCAGATTGCCGTTGCGCGACGAACCGAAAACCGTGCCATACTGCGCCATGCCTTCGGTCAGCAACGCCCGAAACGCCGGGTTCTGTGCCATGCCGAGGTACGACGTTCCACTGAAAAACAAATACGCCTGGCCGTCGAGGTCGATGGTTCGGCCGGGCAAATGGTCAATTGAATAAGGGTCGGTCATGAGTTGCGGGTAAGGTTCGCCCCCGTTCCATTCTCGTCGGCGTAAATCACCCGGCCAAAATCGAAGGTGACGCCCGTTGCGGGATCGTTGGTAATGAGCAGCGTGCCGTCCATGTCGACGTAATCGAGCAGGGGCAGCAACTGCGCAATGGCCGAGATGCCGACGCTGGTTTCGTTCATGCAACCGACCATAACTTTCAGGCCCAGTTGCCGCGCTTTGTCGATCATGCGCCGGGCGGGCGTCAACCCGCCACATTTGGTCAGTTTGATGTTGATGCCGTGAAAATATCCCGCACACCGTTCGACATCGCTTTCGACAATGCAACTTTCGTCGGCAATAACGGGCAGAACACTTTCCCGAACCACCCGTTTCATACCTTCCCAGTCGTCGGCTTTAAGCGGTTGTTCGATAAATTCGACGCCCAACGCTTTAAAATCCGGCGCATACAGAATGGCGGTTTCAGCGGTCCAGGCGCAGTTGGCATCCACGCGAAAAACCGCATCGGTGTGTTGTCGAAGCGCCCGGACAATGGCCAGATCGTCGGGCGTTCCGAGCTTGATTTTGTAGAGCGGCCAGGGCAATTCCTGCATTTTCCGCACCATATTGTCTACCGAATCGATCCCGATCGTGTAATCGGTGATCGGGTTTTGGCTCGCATCCAGGTTCCAGTGCCGGTACAGCGGTTTTCCGGCGCGTTTGGCCACCAGATCATGCGCGGCTTCGTCCAACGCACACTGGGCGAACGGGTTGTCTTTCAACGACTCATGCGCCAGTTGCCAGAGGTCTTCAGCCGTCGTCCATTCGCCTGATTCAATCAACCCGCGAATGCCTTCGAGGTCGTTGATCATACGGTCGAGCGTAATGCCGTAATATTTATTGGAAGTCGCTTCACCAAAACCGCTCAATGGGCCGTTGCGGAGTTCAACGATGAGCGATGGCTGGACGTCGCGGGAGTCGTGGGCAATGGTAAAGGTGTGTTTCAGTCGAAGGTCGAAACGGTGGAAATGGAGAGAAATGGGCATAATGGTTGATGATGATTAAAGAGTTTGTTTTCGGGTTACTGTTTCCGGTATATGGTGGCTGGCGCATACAAACAGAAACGCGTCAGCCAACCGAAAACGGAAAACCAAAAACACATTTACTGCCGGTTTGACAGCATGATCGCCGTCAAATCTTCAGCATTTTTCAGGTCCTGGGCAATTTTACGGTTCCAGCGCTCCTGCTCGGCGCGGTTGATGCCGTGCTGGGTTTCGCCGTCATACTGCTCCTGCCAGCGGTTCATGTCGCGGTAGGCTTCCAGGTACAGAAACTGCACGCGGCTGTTGTACTCCTCGAAATCCATGTCCGGGTCGGCGATGATGCGCTGTTTAAACCGCTCGACAACCAGTTTGACAATATCGAAATGTTTCTGTTCATGCAGCAGCCCGTAGGCGTCGGTATGCCCCGGACGCACCCACGACATGCTTTTTACCATGAACGTTTTGAACGTGAGTTGCACCTCAATAAAGCCATTGACCCAACGGCTGTGGCCTTCGTACGAAAACGTGGGAAAAATCGAAGCCGCATTGCGACTGCCGATGCGCGGAGCTGCCTGAAAATCGTCCCAGGACAGCGGCCGAAGCGGGTGGTAAAAAACCGTATCGCCCGACGCCTGCTGAATGCTGTGGTCGATATACACAAATTTAAGACCTTTCACCAGCGCCGGGCTTTTGTCGCGGTTGATTTTGATCCAATTGGACAGGTACTGTGCGGCACTTTCGAGGGCTTTGCGGGCCACCAGTTCCAGCCGGTCGGTTTGCCCGAACGAGCGCGTGTAAATCGTTCGGGCGGTATAGGTGGTCAACTGAACCGGTTTTCCGTCGCGCATCACATCGAAAGCCAGTTCCAGGCGGCAGGTGCCGTCGGCCTGAAATTCCTTTTTTGCTTTTTCGAAAAAAATGAGTTCCTGAATGCGGATGATAATGGGTACGCGCGTGGAGTCGGGCTGGAAACCGGGACTCAGCAAATCATCGAAGGTCGACGCGATTTCGTCGTTGCTGCGAACGGCGATACTGCTTTTCGGACCCGATAAGATGGTTCCCAAGTGCGCCTTAAAGGACCGCTCATCCCGAATTTTCAACAGTGAAAACGTGGGATTACGAACGAAAACGGGTTCTTTTTTGAACGAAATCCATACCGGTTCCTGCCCCGCCATCAGAAAATGCGGAAGCGAAAGAAGCAGGATGGATAGAACCCGTTTCACGATAGCTGAGGATGTTAGCGGAATGTATAAACCGGAAAGGCTTCGCCTTCGCTGAACTCAGCCCTTTCCGGCGGCAACTCCATAAAACCGTCGCATTGCAGCAAATTGGCATAGTCGGCTGACCCACTGCCCGGTAAAGGCGTGGCCAATCCGATTCCGTCCGAACTGACCGACAAACGAACGGGCAAAAAATACGTTAATAGGGGCGAAAATGAAACCGACCGGGCCAGGCGGGCGACGGAAGGCTGCAAAACCGGTAAACCCAGCGACGCCTTCAGCCACGGCAGCAGGTACCGGTACGCACAGAGGAACGTCGAAACCGGATTTCCGGGCAGGCCAAAAACGACCTTCTCCGCGTCGGAGGCCCCAAACCACAGCGGTTTTCCGGGGCGTTGCGCCACCTGATGAAACCGTTGCCGGACGCCCAGCCGTTCCATCACTTTCGGCACAAAGTCGGCTTTCCCGGCTGAAACGCCCCCGCTTAAGACGAGCGCATCGTACTCCGTCAGCAGCGTTTTCAGGGCGGTTTCCATCGTGTCGGCGTCGTCGGGCAAATGCAGCAGGGAGGTTTCGGCCCCGGCGGTTTGCAAAACCGTTTGCAAAAGATAGGTATTCGACCGGCGAATCTGATAGGGTTCAGGCGTTTCCGAAACATCGACCAGTTCGTCGCCCGTCGAAATCAGGGCAATTCGGGGTCGTTTGCTGACCAGAATTGTCGCTTTGCCAACCGATGCGGCCACGGCCATTTCCGGCGGACCCAGCCGTGTTCCAATCGGAACCAGTTCCTCGTATTGTTTCCGATCCGTCGCCCGGTGGTGCACATTCTGGCCAGCCTGAATGGCATCAATCCGAATTTCAGCCTGGCCGTCGGTGATTTGAAGATCTTCGTAGCGGATAACCGTATCGGTTCCCGTCGGTAACATGGCCCCCGTCATTACTTCGAGGCAAGCGGTTCGCTCGGTCAAATTTTGCGCCGGTTGCCCGGCAAACTGCGTTCCGGCGACCCGAAACTGCCGCTGTCCGGTTTCAAAAGCCGCAAACTGAATGGCGATGCCATCCATCGATACGCGGTTGAAAGGCGGCAGATCGCGGTCGGCAGTCAGCGGTTCGCGCAACACCCGCCCGGCAGCCTGCGATAAAGGGACGGGTTCAGCCGGCAACACCAGCAGGTGATTCAGGACAACGGAATAGGCTTCGGCGACGGAGAGCATAGGCAAGTTTTTTACAAAAAAACAAAAGAACACCACGCAACAACGCAGAGGGCGGAGAATTTACCAGAATCTTAGCAAATACCCCACCCTCCGCGTTTTTTTAGCAACGTCTTTTTTAGTCTTCGATCAAAATTCCCATTTTTCCCATCCGGTAATCGCGGTAGGCTTCCATCACTTCCACCTCGTTATTGAGCACAAACGGCCCCTGCGCCAGGATTTTTTCGCCAATCGGTTCGCCCGACATCAGCAAAATCCGGGTGTCTTCGAGGGCTTCGAGGGTGATGCCGTCGCCGTCGTTTTCCGGCACCACCATATACCGGGCGTTCACCTCCGTCTGGTCGCCGACGCGCAGTTTTCCGTCCAGCAAATACAGGAAGGCGTTGTGGCTGGCGGGCAGCGGCAGATAGATTTTACCACCGGTTTTCAGAGACAGAGTCGCGGAATTGATGGGCGAGAAGGTCGGGATAGGGCCTTTCAGACCCAGCAAGTCGCCCGTCACCACATTAACCGTCACCTTACCGTCATCGCTGACGAACGACGGCGTTTCTTCTTTCAACAGCGGGTGATAGCTTGGCTGGTCTTTCTTGTGTGCAGACGGTGTATTGACCCACATCTGAATGATTTCCAGTTCGTCGGACAGCGGACGTTCGCTGTGCATGATGCCCAAACCGGCGTTCATCCATTGCGTGCCGCCTTCAAACACACTCCGGTCATTGCCCCGACTGTCGCGGTGCCGCACCCCGCCTTTGAACACAAATGTGACCGGCGAGAAGCCCCGGTGCGGGTGCGGTCCTACGCCAGCGTGGTTGGGGTTTTCATTTTCTTTCAGGAAACTATGGCCGTGGTGTAACAGGACAAACGGGTCCAGGTAACTCAGCCGACCCGAGGGCAGCGGCTGGCGAACCCGGAGTTCGCCCATGCTCATCAACGGGGCGGGTATCAATTGTTGTACGGTGCGTTCAGTTTTCATCGTCGGAAGGATTTACAAGTAATTACATTTAATGTATATACATTTATATTGTACCAAAAGTTCATACCCATCACGCATATACTTAATACCATATCTCCAAACCCTGAAAGGGTTCTATCACTAGCCCCGGATGCAATCCGGGGTTGTGGATCACGATGGTCGGGGGTCGGGTGTTGTGGTTTATTTGGGGATCTTGTTGTTGAATTGGGAGAAAAAACCGTTTTTACAAACTCCCGGCTGATTTGGCGGGTTTACCTTTTGAATCCTTTTTTAGTTCTATGAGTGCCGACGCAACCGTTCCAACTCCATCATCCGATTTAACATCGCCCCTTTCTAATCAAACCGTTACCGGCCATACCGGGGTGCATTACGAGATTTTCATCCGGGCTTTCTGCGACTCCAACGGCGACGGCATTGGCGATCTCAACGGCGTTACCTCCAAACTGGATTATTTGAAAGACCTGGGCGTGTCGGCCATCTGGCTCATGCCCGTCAATCCCTCGCCGAGCTACCATATGTACGACGTAACGGATTATTACGGCATTGCACCCGAATACGGCACGATGGACGACTTCCGGCGGCTGGTTTCGGAAGCGCATCAACGAGGTATCAAGGTCCTTTTGGATTTCGTGATTAACCACACCAGCCGCCAGCATCCGTGGTTTGTGGAAGCCTGCAAAAGCAAGGACAATCCGTATCACGACTGGTACGTCTGGATGAGCCAGCAGGAAATCGACGCGCTCAACATTGCGACCCGTGAAATCACCGCCGATTCGCAGGAGAAAAACCCCTGGCACCGCGTTCCGGGTGCGCCGTTTTCGGAGAAATACTACGCCCTGTTCTGGAGCGGCATGCCGGATCTGAACTACGATAATCCGAAGGTGCGGGAAGAAATTTACAAAGCCGGGAAGTTCTGGCTGACCGACGTTGGCGTCGACGGTTTTCGGCTCGACGCGGCCCGGCACATTTACCCGGATTGGGAAGAACCGAAAAATCACCAGTTCTGGGAAGAATTTGGTCAGGTCATGGAAGCGGCAAAACCGGGCGTTTATACCGTCGGCGAGGTCTGGACGCGGGCCGAACGCATTGCGCCCTACTTCCGGGGACTGAAAGCCAACTTCAATTTCGACCTCAGCCTGGCTTTGCAGGAAATTCCGTTCAAGGAGCGGGACACGGCGGAAATCGTGCAGATGCTGGTGCGGAATCACTCAATTTTTGCCGAAGTGAATCCGAATTTTATCGACGCCATCATGCTCTCCAACCACGACCAAACCCGGATCGGCAGTTTTCTGAACGGCAACCTGAACCACCTGAAAGTGGCCGCCAGTCTGCTGCTGACGCTGCCCGGCAATCCCTACCTCTATTATGGGGAGGAAATCGGAATGCTGGGCGCCAAACCCGACGAAAACATCCGCGAACCGTTTCTCTGGGACATCGACAAAAATGACCCGGAACGCGCCCGCTGGCGCAAGGCCCGGTATTCGACCAGCCGAACCGTGACACCCCTGACGCAGCAGCAAACCGACCCGAATTCGCTTTACAACCACTACAAAAAACTCATTCACTTCCGCAACAGCCACCCGGTTTTGAACGACAACCTGAGCAAACTGGAAGTGACGGGCATTCAGCACAAAAACGTGATTGCGTTTGCCCGAAAATCCGGAAACCGGTCGGTGCTGGTCATCCACAACCTGGTCAAACGGGGGCTGGATGCGGTTCTGTATCCCTCCGAACTGGCTGAAGGAAAGCGCATTGTACTGGATACGGCGGGGGGCGCCAAGCTATTCAAAAATGGAAAAGTCCGGGTTCCGGCGTATGGCTGCGTAGTGCTGGAGTAATCCACTTCGAAACGAGGTCACATCCCCGGGCAGCAGGAAACCAGAAGTTGAAAAATAGTACCATAAATTGGAAAGAAAAGAAAAGAAAGCCGCCTGAGCAGCCCGTATATTTGCTACACGCCTTCTGAGTCGACGGTATTTTTCAGGAGCACCTTTTCGCTCACCCTGCCTTCGCAGGAATGGCTGAAAAGTACCGCCGGTTCAAGAGCATTCCTAACCCTTTTCTTTTTACCGTAGCAGGCCAGGCCCATGCGAGCCCCTATTTACCAATTTTCACTGCTGAGCTTTCTGCTGGTGGCAGGCTGTACGACGTACTGGCAGCAAAAAAAGACCGTTTCTTCCCCAACGGCCCAACCCCAACCCTACAGCGGCAACGCATTTGACGAACACATCCGCTCGACGGCGGCCCGCTCACCGGCAGACGAACAGGCCTGTTTTACGCTACCGCCCGGTTTTGAGATCGAGTTGTTTGCTTCCGAGCCGCAAATTGGCAAACCCATCAACCTGGCCTTCGATGCCAAAGGACGCCTGTGGGTCACGCAATCGGTGGAATATCCGTTTCCGGCGCAACCCGGCAATGGGCACGACCGGCTCACGATCCTGGAAGACCGGGATCACGACGGCAAAGCCGACACCTTTACCCCCGTCAGCGATACGCTCAACATTCCCATCGGTATTTTACCGGTTCAGGACGGAGCCGTGGCGTTCAGCATTCCGAACGTGTATCAACTCACCGATGCCAACGGGGACGATCAAATCGAGACCAGCCGTCGGCTGCTGGGGCCGTTTGGCTTCAAAGACACCCACGGCATGGTTAATCACTTCCGGCGCGGTTTCGACGGCTGGATTCATGCCTGCCACGGGTTTACGAACCTGTCGAAAATTGCCGGAACCGACGGCGACTCCCTGACGCTGGGCTCCGGCAACACCTTCCGGTTTCGGGCCGACGGCAGCCGGGTGGAACAAACGACGTTTGGCCGCGTCAATCCCTTTGGTCTGACCTTCGACGACTGGGGCTATCTCTACTCTTCGGATTGCCACTCTTCTCCCCTTTACCAACTGATCCGGGGAGCCGAATACCCGTATTTTGGACGGTTGCCGGAAGGAATCGGTTTTGCGCCCATCATGAAACCGCACGAACGGGAAGCCACCGCCCTGTCGGGTCTGGCCCTCAGCAGCGGCACCACGTTTCCCGAACCGTATCGCAACAGCCTGTTCATGGGCGATGTCGTAAAATGCCGCATTTACCGCAGTTCGTATGCCTTCAAAGGCTCCTCGCCGGTGGGGAAAATGGAAGAAGATTTTCTGCGGAGCACCGACCCCTGGTTTCGGCCCGCCGACATTGTTCAGGGGCCGGACGGCGCGTTATACGTGGCAGATTTCTACAACCGCATCATTGGTCACTATGAGGTGCCGCTCGACAACCCCGGCCGCGATCACGTTTTGGGCCGCATCTGGCGCATCACCTACAAAGGTCAGCTCGATAAAACCGGTCTGAAAGACTGGACAAAAGCCGGTCTCGACGACCTGCTGGAAGGGTTATCGGCCGACAATCTGTCTGTCCGGATGACCGTGGCCGATCAACTGATTCACCGCATCGGCAAATCGGCCATTCAACCCGTCGAAAGACTTCTGAATCAGCGCAAAACATCTGAAACGGCTTACGCGCAGGGCTTGTGGGTCCTGTACCAGTTGGACGCATTGCCGGACGAGTCCCTGCTCAGGGCGCTCCGGCACCCCCAGCCGCTCGTCCGGACGCACGCGCTGCGCATCGTTCGGGAAATGAAGACGCCCGGATCACCGTTTCAGGAACTGGTAAAAACCGCCCTGAACGACGCAAATCCCCACGTACAGCGGGCTGCGGTGGAAGCCCTGACCACGTATCCAATGCTGGAAACCGTTAAAACGCTGGTGGCTTTTCAGCAAAACATACCGGCTTTCGATACACACCTGGCCTATACCACCCGGCTTGTTCTCCGTGATTTATTGCGGGCAAAACCGTTGGGAACGCAAGCTACGCAGACAGCCTGGAGTCAGCCTGATCAAATCGCCCTGACCGAATCCCTGATCGGGGTCAATACCGTGTATGCCAGCGAGTTTCTGTTAAAAACGCTGAAAACCGTTTCTCTCCCGAAAGAAACGGAATTGAAGATGCTCCGCCAGACGGCGCTCTATCTGCCTGTTGCCCAACGCGATGATCTGGTGCGGTTTATCATCCAGAAATACCAGGGCGATCCGGGCAGCCAATACAAGCTGTTTACGGTGATTCAGCAAAGCATCAAACAGCAGGGCGGTATCGTGGACGAATCCGTCCGGAAATGGGGCATTGCACTGGCACAGAGCCTGATCGTGTCCCCGGCACCGGACTGGACGTACGCGCTGGAAGGGAATTTATACTTGAAAGACCTGCCGGTGGCGATTCGGATTCCGCCCGTCACCACCCTTTTGTCGCCCGACATTCGGATGTTTGGTTTTGATCTGGGTGGTCTCAAAGGCGTTGTCCGGTCGCCGGTTTTTACGGCTCCTGCGTCGCTGGAATTTTCTACGGTGAACTACAATCTCAAAACCAACACCGATCCCGAAAACCGGGTGCAGTTGCGACTGGCAGACGATACGACCCAGATCATTGCCCGAAAATCCTTTCTGAAAGCGAATGATTATCAGGCCGAAACCGTCACCTGGGATTTGCAGGCTTATCAGGGCAAACGCGTGTATCTGGAACTGGTCGATCAGGCTTCCGGGCTGATCTGGGTGGGGAATTTCAAAACGAATGCGCTTCAGGTTCCGGCCATCAACCCGAAGGAACAGGGGGAACAGCAACGGTTTGCAATCGAAACCGCCGGCGAATCGGGCATTATGTCCCTGGAGCCAACGATTCAAAAGCTGCTATCGAGTCCATCGACGGCTTATTTTATCAAAGTAGCCAGCATGCGGGCTCTGCTCCGGCTGGCTCCCGAGCGGTATGCGGCCCAGGCGGTTTCCCTCCTCTCCGATGACTCATCGCCCCAGCCGTATCGCAAAGAGATCGCCGGTATGCTGGGTGAGTTTCCGCTGTCGCAGACGGGCAAAGTGCTGGCCGACGGACTGAAAAAAACGACGGGCGATGTGCAGCTCGAGCTGCTGAAGGCACTGGCCACCACGTCAGACGGCAAAGACCTCATTCTGAAACAAGTCCGGAATGGCATTCTGTACACCCGGATTTTGCGGCAACCGGGTCTGGAAGACCGGCTGTTGCTGAACGCCAGCCCGAGACAACTGGCCGAATTCACCCAATTAACTGCGAACCTAAGTCCGATTGACGAAACCCGGGAAACACTCATCAAAGACCGGCTGGCGCACCTGGACGCTTCGGCCACCGGCGGACGGCAGATTTTCATCCAGAACTGCTCGCCCTGCCACCAGATCAACAAGGAGGGCGGGATGATTGGCCCGCAGTTGGACGGCATCGGCAGCTGGGGCAGTCAGTCGCTGGCCACCAAAATTCTGGACCCGAACCGGAACATCTCGGAAGCGTTCCGAACGTACACGATCAAGTTGAAAAACGGCAGCGTCAAAACCGGGTTGTTTCGCCGGGAAGAAGCCGCATCCGTGGTCTACGCCAATGCGGCTGGTGAGGAATTTTTTGTGCCGAAAAAAGACATTGCTGAAAGTCAGGCGTCCCGGTATACGCTGATGCCCGATCATTTTGGCCAGACCATTCCGCAGGCTCAGTTCAATCAGTTGCTCGGTTATTTGCTGAGTGTTAAGTAAAACCGCCACTGATTTCGGCGTTTTTGGCACCGTATTTTCCGAAAGTGCTCCGGCTGATGGGGACGGTTTGAATCATTTTCCGGGCCGAATGGCTATTTCCTGGTAAATGAAAGCCGGGAAATCCATCCAATTTCTCACCTTTGCAGTACCATGTCACAAAACCGCCGAAATTTCGTCAAAAAGCTGGCTGCAGCCGGCAGTGCGTTCTCCCTCAATAGCCTGTTCAACACGGTCCATGCTGCGGATTGGGCCGTTGCCAACGAGCGGGTTCAGCACCTCAGTCCGTTGCAGGTTGCGGCCGACGAGGATTATTGGGCGACCATTCAGCAGGGCTACACGGCCTCATCGTCGAGCATCATCATTCTGAACAACGGGGGCGTTTCGCCGTCTCCGCTGGTGGTGCAACAGGCCGTCGAACGCTACAACCACATGGTAAACCAGGGACCGTCGTATTACATGTGGCGGATTCTGGATCAGGGACGCGAGCCGGTGCGCGAAAAACTGGCGTTGCTGGCGGGTACGCTTCCCGACGAAATTGCCATCAACCGCAATGCTACCGAAGCGCTCAATACGGTTATCTATGGGCTTGATCTGGCAAAAGGCGACGAGGTAATCGGGACGTTGCAGGACTATCCCAACATCATTCAGGCCTGGCGGCAACGGGCGCAACGCGAGGGCATTGTCTACAAACAGCTCAGTTTCAATTTCCCGATCGAAGACGACGAGCAGATTGTCCGCGAATACGAAAAAGCCATTACGCCCAGAACCAAAATCATCCACGTCACGCATGTCATCAACTGGGTAGGCCAGATCATGCCGGTTCAGAAAATCTGTCGCATGGCCCACAAACAAGGCATTGAGGTGGTCGTGGATGGTGCGCACTCGTTTGGTTTGCTGGATTTCAAGGTGTCGGAACTGGGTTGCGATTACTTCGGAACGAGCCTGCACAAGTTTTTGTCGGCCCCCGTCGGCAGTGGGATGCTGTGGATTAAAAAGGAGAAAATTGCCAAAATATGGCCGCTGTTGTGCAACAGCCAACCAAAAAGCGACGACATCCGCAAATTTGAGACGCTTGGCACCCGCAGTTTCCCGATCGAACAGGGCATTGGCGAAGCCATCAATTTTCACAACGCCATTGGCAACAAACGCAAGGAAGAACGGGTGCGGTATCTGAAAAACTACTGGGCCGAAAAAGTGCTGAAGTTCCCCGGCGTCCGGCTGTCGACTTCGCTCAAATCCCAGTTTTCGTGCGGGATTTGCGGGGTAAGCATCGACGGCATGACGCCCGGCGAAGTGGAAGGCAAGCTCATGTCGAAATACAAAATCAACACCTCGCCCACAGTTTGGGAAAACATCAGTTGCGTCCGGGTGACACCCCACGTCTACACAACACTGACCGATCTGGACAAACTGGTGCGGGCGATTGGGGAAATTGCTGCGGAGAAAAAGAAGGCGTGAGGGGGTGATAGGCGATGCTCCATCACGCTTACTCAATGGACTTCATTAAACTATTCAATGCTATCCCCGCCATAGCCTCGTTTGTTTTCCTGTCAGACCGATCAAAACCGCCAAAAAAATCAGGGGCGTGATCAACTGGCGATGGTCAGCCGGATCATTGGCCGGCAAAAAACCGTCCTGCTTTTTGCCGTACAGCACCAGAACCGGATCACCCGACTTCAAATTCTCATACAAGTTTTTCGAAACCGGCATCCTCCGCTCCTGATTCCGGAATTGAAAAACCGCCTGGTAGCGATACGTTTTCGCCCGGCTTTTTTGCGTGCCTTTCCCCACCACGGTTCGCTCGGTCCGCTGAACGATCACGGCCATCGATTGCCCGTTTTCCCGGATTTGGTAAAAATTTCGATAATACACCACGGTCGTGTTCGTAAAAAACAAAGTCGTGAAACCCAGCGTAAGGCTCAGTGCAAGCCGGAGGAGTTGTTGCCGGGTCGCAACGCCATGCTGTGGAAAAACGGGATGATAAGTCAGTTGCCGGATCATGGTTCCGAAGACGATGAGAAGGTGATGATGCGTTTGTCACTTGCTTATCCCGGAAAAGTGAAAAGGTTATCAGACCGATTAAGTCGGCATTGGATTTGAAAACCGGCGATGCAAAAGCTATCTTTGCCAAACTTTTCCTCCTCATTCGCGCCATGCAACAACTCAGCGTCCGACACCTGCTGGGCATTAAGAACCTGACCGAGAACGACATTCAACTCATTTTAGGAACGGCTCGCGAGTTCAAAGACGTCATCAACCGACCCATCAAAAAAGTGCCGTCGCTGCGCGATATCACGATTGCCAACGTTTTTTTCGAAAATTCGACCCGCACCCGGCTGTCGTTCGAGCTGGCTGAAAAACGGTTATCGGCCGATGTGGTCAATTTTTCGGCCTCAGGCAGTTCGGTCAAAAAGGGTGAGACGTTGCTGGATACCGTCAACAACATTCTGGCCATGAAGGTCGATATGATCGTCATGCGCCACAGCAGCCCCGGTGCCCCACATTACCTGTCGGACCGCATCAAAGCCAACGTGGTCAACGCGGGCGACGGCACCCATGAACACCCGACGCAGGCCCTGCTCGACTCGTTTTCCATTCAGGACAAACTGGGTGATGTCGCGGGCAAACGCGTCGCCATCATCGGCGATATTCTGCACTCCCGTGTGGCCTTGTCCAATATTTTCTGTCTGCAAAAGCAAGGTGCGGAGGTGATGGTTTGCGGCCCTACGACACTGATTCCCAAGTACATCAACGAACTGGGTGTCAAGGTAAGCCACGACGTTCGGGAAGCCCTCAACTGGTGCGACGTCGCCAACGTGCTGCGGATTCAACTGGAGCGGCAACAGATCAAGTATTTCCCTTCGCTGCGGGAATATTCGCTCTATTATGGGATTTCCAAAAAGATGCTGGACGAACTCGACCGCCCAATTGTGTTGATGCACCCCGGCCCCATCAATCGGGGCGTCGAACTGACCTCCGACGCGGCTGATTCGCATCATTCGATTATTCTGGATCAGGTGGAGAATGGCGTAGCGGTTCGGATGGCGGTTTTGTATCTGCTGGCGCAGATGTAAGCACCCACGGACTTTAGTCCATGAGCTCACTGATAGTAAAAGGTAAACACGGACTAAAGTCCGTGGGTACGTGTATTCCTAAACCCATCGTCAATCAATGAAAACATTTTTACGCTTCACTTGCGGACTGATTCTTTGCGCATTCAGTTGCTCACTTCTTGCCCAACCCACCCAAACCTTCACCACCGCCAAATCCCCCGCCGATGCCGGGTTCTCCGCCGACCGGCTCAAACGTTTGGATGACTACCTGCAAAGTTTCATCGACAAAGGAATCGCCCCCAATGCCGTCACGTTCGTCGCCCGGAATGGCAAGATCGTCCATTACAAAGCGTTCGGTTACAGCAATGTGGAGAAGAAAACCCCGCTCAAACGCGACGATCTGTACCGCATTGCTTCCCAGTCGAAAGCCGTGGTGACGGTTGCGCTAATGACTTTATTTGAAGAAGAAAAATTCCTGCTCGATGATCCCATTTCCAAATACATTCCGGCCTTCAAAAATCCGCGCGTGCTGGTGAGCGTCGATAAAGAAAAAGGCACTTACGAAACCCGTCCGGCGAAAAGCGAAGTGACCATTCGCCAGTTGCTGAGCCACAACGCCGGGATTCCCTATGACCACCCGCTCGACCAGCGCCCGGAATTTAAAGTGCCGTTTTACAACTCGATCCAGCCGGATAAACTCGAAGATGTCGTCAACCGGATTGCCGCCCGCCCGCTTACCAAAGACCCCGGTGAAGCCTTCGTATATGGATTGAATACCGACATCATTGGCCGACTGATCGAAATCCTGGCCGGAAAACCGCTGGATGTGGCCCTGCGCGAACGGGTGCTGGAACCGGTCGGCATGAACGACACCTATTTTTATCTCCCGGCCAACAAAGCCAGTCGGCTGGTGGAACTCTATTCCAAAGCCAGCCCCGAAAAACCGCTGACCCTACATGAAAACAACGCCTACCGCTCGTTTGCCGTGGAAGGTGCCAAAACGTATTTTTCGGGGGGTGCCGGGCTGGTCAGCACGGTGGAAGATTACGCCAAATTCTGCCAGATGATGCTCAACGGCGGCAGCTTTAACAACAAACGAATTCTGGGGCGAAAAACCGTTGAGATGATGCTGCGCAACCAGATTGGCGATGCCAAAACCAGTGCCTACAACGACAAATTCGGGCTTGGTTTCCAGCTCGTTACGCCAGAAAGCAGCTATGGCAACGAAACCAGTCCGGGCACGTTTGGCTGGGGCGGCATGTATTGTTCCGAATACACCATCGATCCGAAAGAAAACCTGATCCTGCTGGTTTTCACCAATGTGCAGCCCTACGCCCACTCCACCGAATTCCGACGAAAATTTAAAATTGCGGTGTATCAGGCGCTGGAGTGACTCGTTCAGGAATAATAAATGTAAAATGATAAATATCAAATGTAAAATTGATCGGTACAATGCTCTTTACTTTTACATTCGATATTTATCATTTTACATTTATCATTCGAAACCCTCAAACTACTTCCTTCTCCCACTCAACTTTATATGACAGCACGGCTTCCGAGGCTTTGGCGCCCTGTTTGATGAAAAACGGCAGCACCAGGTCACGGAACCAGACGGCAATGGGATTCGTCACCACTTTTCCGTTGCCCGTCCGCCGGGCTTGGCGAACAATCTTCTCAACCCGCTCCCGGCGCAGGCTCTCGAACTTCGAAAAAGCGTGTTCCACCTTCAGCGAATCGCGCAGGCACTGGGCCAGCACGGCGGCATCTTCCAGGGCCAGCGACGCGCCCTGTCCCGAATGGGGTGAGGTTGCATGGGCGGCATCCCCCACCAGACAAACCGGCCCCTTGTGCCAGGCCGGCAGCGACGGCAGGTCGTAGACCGGCCATTTGCCGATGTCGCCGGGGGTCGACTGAATAATCTCCGGAACCGGGGCCGGGTCGTTGCCGTGGTTGCGGAGCAACTGCTGCCGCCAGGCTTCGCTGGACAGGGCGTTCAGTTCGTTCCGCTTCGGTTCGTTAGGCCAGGCCACGTTGCTGAACCAGTAGACCTCGCCGTCCGGTTTGGCGATGTACCCAAAAAAGGCTTTTTTTCCGAAGATCATCTGCATGGCCCCGGAGGTCGACAAACCGGGCGGGCATTGGGCAAAACCGCCACAATCGACAACCCCGGTATAGGTCGGTTTGGGGGCATTCGGAAAAAGCAGTTGGCGGGTTTGGGAGTGGATTCCGTCACACCCGATCAGAAAATTCCCCTCGGCTTGCGAGCCGTCTTCAAACCGGGCCGTTACGCCCTGAAAACCGTTGAGTTGAATCCCGCGAAGCTTCTTACCAAACCGAACCGGAATGTTCCGCCGAAGGGCTTCGTCGCGCAGGATCTGGTGCAATTGTCCCCGTTTGATCATGATGTTGCGGCTCCCAAACCGTTCTTCTTCATCGCAGCTTTCCAGTTGAGCCAACTGCCTGCCGTCGCTGTTGAAGAAATCCATTCCCACCGAATGAAAACCGTCTTTTTCCAGCAGGTGATCGATGTCCAGCGCTTTCAGGACGTTGACGCCGTTGGGGGCCAGGTTCAGAAACGCACCTGCTTCGTCCAGGCTTTCTGGTTTCGATTCGTAGATTTCGGCGTCAATGCCTGCCTGCTGTAAAAAAAGGGCTACCACCGGGCCGGCAATGCCGCAACCGATGATGAGGGCTTTCTGGGGAGTCGTCATGGTCGTTCTGCTGATTGAATGATCCAAAAGTAGAACAGCCCGCCCACCTATGCCTGCCGATTTTCGCGAACCGCCATTTTTGGCCGACGAGCGAACAATTCCAACCGACCGGGCGCGTTGCTTTTCTATACCACCCGAATTGTCTAGCTTTAACGTTCACCATTTAACAACACCCACAAGCCATGAATGCATCCAAAACCGCCCTGGTCCTGATCGAGTACCAAAACGATTTTACCTCACCGGGAGGCAGCCTGCACGACGCCGTCAAAGGCGTGATGGACTCCACCAACATGCTGGAGAATACGAAAGACGTTCTGACGAAAGCCCGGGAAGCCGGGGTTACAATCATCCATTCGCCAATCAGTTTTCACGAAGGCTATTACGAGATTACGGCTCATCCGTACGGCATTCTGAAAGGCGTGGTCGATAGCCAGTCGTTTCGGAAAGGCAGTTGGGGCGTCGAGATTGTCGATGATGTGAAGCCGGAACCGGGCGAGATCGTCCTGGAAGGCAAACGTGGCCTCGATGCATTCGCCAGCACCAACCTGGATTTTATTCTCCGCAGCAAAGGCATCGAAACCATTGCACTGGGCGGTTTTCTGACGAATTGCTGCGTGGAATCGACCATGCGCTCCGGTTATGAAAAAGGCTTTGAAGTCATCACCTTAACCGACTGTACGGCCACCCTGAGTGAAGAAGAACAGACATTTGCCTGCGCCAAAAACTTCCCCATGTTCTCCAAACCGATGTCCCACGACCAGTTTATAGACGAACTATCGGGCGAAAAGGTGACGGAAATTGAAGGACGCGGATACTCGGCGTAAAAATGAAAAGAATTTTAAATGGTAAATGATGAACGCTAAATGTAAAAGTGAACAGCACCTGGATACTTTTACATTTAGCGTTTACCATTTAAATTTCTCTCTTTTCAACGATCACACCAAGGCACGGCCCTCGATTTCAACTGCTTTTTTCATTAACTTACCCGCCCATCCTTGACCAACCATTGTTATGAAGAAGGTGTCCGTGCTGTTTTTTACGTTTTGGCTGGCTACGGCGGCAATAGCCCAGGTTCCGGCGCTCATCGACCGGCAACTGATTTTTGGCGATCCCGACATCATCGGCGCGCAGCTTTCGCCCGATGGGGCCTACATGTCGTTCATCAAACCGTATAAAGGAACCCGCAACATCTGGGTCAAAAAACGCGACGATCCGTTCACCGCGGCCAAACCGGTGACGGCCGACACGACCCGGCCCATCGCCAACTACTTCTGGTCGCGGGACGGCAAGTATGTGCTTTACGTGCAGGACAAGGGCGGAAATGAGAATTTCAACATCTACGCGGTCAGCCCCGCCGAGGGTCTGAAAGCCAGCACCGTACCGGCGGCCCGGAACCTGACCGATGTCAACGGGGTGCGGGCGGCTATTTACCGCGTTCCCAAAACCGACCCCAACACCCTCTACATTGGTTTGAACGACCGCGACAAAGCCTGGCACGATCTTTACAAACTGAACCTGACTACCGGTGAAAAAACGCTCGTTCGCAAGAATACCGACCGCGTTACCGGCTGGATTTTCGACTGGGACGACAAACTGCGGCTGGCCACCAGCACCGCAGCCGACGGCAGTTCCGACATCCTGCGGGTCGATGAGGCCGGTATGACCAAAATTTACTCCACGACGATTTACGAAACCAGCTATCCCATTGGTTTTCACAAGGATAACCAGCGGGTTTATCTGGTCACCAACAAAGACAAGTCGGACCTTCAGAAACTCATTCTGCTCAACCCGGTTTCGCTCAAGGAGCAGTCTGTCGAATCCGATCCGATGAAAAAGGTGGATTTCGGAAGCATTCTTATTTCGGAAGTAACCCGGGAACCCATTTTTACGACCTACACCGACGACCGGCTGCGCCGGTACTGGAAAGACAAACTGTTTGAAAAAGACTTTCAGTTCATTCTGCGGGAGCTTCCGGGCGTCGATGTTCTGTTCGGTTCGGCCACCGACGATGAGCAATACTGGCTGCTGTCGGCCACGAGCGACACCGACCCCGGCGCCACGTTTCTGTTCGACCGCAAAACCAAAGAACTGACGTTCCAATACCGCCCCCGCCCCAAACTGCCGATCAACGACCTGGCGCGTATGGAAGTCATCCGGTACAAGTCTTCCGACGGCATGGAAATCCCCGCGTTTCTGACCTTGCCCAAAGGCCGCGACCACAAGAATTTGCCGGTGGTGATTGTTCCCCACGGCGGACCGTGGGCGCGTGATGCCTGGGGGTATAATGCCTACCACCAGTTTCTGGCGAATCGAGGCTATGCGGTTTTGTCCATGAATTTCCGGTCGTCAACCGGCTACGGCAAGCAGTTTCTGAACGCGGGCAACAAGCAGTGGGGCGAAAAAATGCAGGACGACATCACCTGGGGTGTCAAATACCTGATCGATCAGGGCATTGCCGATCCGAAGCGCGTCGGCATCATGGGCGGTTCCTACGGCGGTTATGCCACGCTGGCGGGTCTGGCCTTCACACCCGACGTCTACGCGGCAGGTGTTGCCATTGTTGCGCCGTCCAACATCATCACGTTGCTAAACTCGATTCCGCCCTACTGGGAGTCGGTTCGGAAAACCTTCTACGAACGCATGGGCGACCCCAACACGCCCGAAGGCAAAGCGCAGTTGATGAAACAATCGCCCCTGTTTTCGGCCGACAAAATCAAATCGCCCCTGCTGGTGGTGCAGGGCGCCAACGACCCGCGCGTCAACAAAGCCGAGTCCGACCAGATTGTGGTGGCCCTCCGCGACCGCGGTTTCCCGGTCGAATACCTCTGTGCGCCCGACGAAGGCCACGGTTTTGCGCGACCCGTCAACAACATGGCGATGCTGGCCCTGGCGGAGAAATTTCTGGCCAAACACCTGGGCGGCCGGTTTCAGGAGTCCATGCCGGAGAACGTGGCCAACCGGTTGAAAGAGATCACGGTGGATGTGAAAACCGTGCAGTTGGCGGATAAGAAACCCTGACAGCGGTTGATGGTGTATGCTTTCTAAAAACTTATGCCCCATGAATACGGGGCATAAGTTTTTAGCTCAAAACCGGGCACCAACGCCAACCGTCAGCAGCGGCATAAAATCGCCGTCGATGATGAAATTTTGCCGGATGCCGAGATTCAGGTGTCGGTTTAGTTTATAATCGTAGCTAATCAGAAAGTTGCCAGCCGGACTTATCCGACGCCGACTTTCGATCATATATCCATCCGGATTGCTGTAGGTCCAAAACTGCGTGTACATTTTATAGCGAACCCCGACACCGGCTCCGATCAGAAAGAGACTTCGTGAATCATCCAGGGGTGCCCATACGGCACTCACAAAACCCGCGACAATCGATTCATGCTGCACCCGCTTATTTTTCAAAAAGCTGGGCACAACTACATTCTCTGAACGATTCTCGTAAATCTTGTTTTTAAATCCTTCGTGACGAGTTAAATACTGCACATTGCCACTTAAGAAAAAGTGTTTTTTCAGCTCCCGCAGATACTCACCCGAAAAGGCAATCCCGCCTTTCATACCAGATCCTTCTCCCGTATAGGGCCAGTGGGTACCGATGCCAACGCGAAGAATATTTTTCGAAACTGACTGGCTATGAGCCTGATCAGCGAGAATGGCTATCAAAAACAGGCAAACGAATACATTCTTGTTCATATGGGTTATGGATAGGATTTAAAAACTATCGAACTTCAATCACTCGCTCGAACGGCTCGCTTTCGGAAGTCCGGTCGGTGCTTTTGTCCGTCACGACCACACTCATCCGGTATTGGCCCGCTGGTACGGACGTCGGAAACTGAAAATATGCCGTAAAATGATCTAAAACCGCCCGGTTGTAGACCTCAACCTGAAACGGGATTTCGACAACTTGCCGAGACTGACCAACCGAAACCAGTTTCAAACTCGTCAGAACATTGCCCCCCGACATCGGAGCCGTTTGTAAAAAGAGTTGAAAGCGCCCGCCATCGGCCGCATTTCGGATGATGTACAACGGGTTTTCAGGGTTGCAAAAATCATTACTGGGAAGGTATGTCTTGCTGTTGGAATTTCCGAAGTTCGTAATGTAAGGCTGGTCGTCGGTTTTGGTCACAGCCAAGCGGTAACAGGTCGACGCGGCCTGCCCATTTTCCAAAACGCGCATCATGTAATGACCCGGTTTTGCATCGGCACCCGGCGCGAAGATCAGGGCCGTTCCTGAACGGTTAAAGCGCAGCGGTTTCCGGCGAAGAATCGTACCGTCGAGGTGTTTCAGTTCCACTTCCAGCTTACTGTCTTCAAACAGATTCAGCCCTTCTATCGTCACTTCATTTCCATTCAGGGAACACTGCGGAATAATGTAATTGGGGAAAGTGCCCAACGTGATCAGTCCTTTTTTAACCACTAACAGATCGGGCGACACCGCCGAACGGTCGTTGGCCTTTTTCAGTTCCAGGGTATATTCGCCGGGTAGCAAGGCTATTTTATCCGGTAAACGCACCCGGATTTGCACCGGATATTGCGTGTTGGTTACGCCCGCATCCACAATATACTGCTCCCGTTCGCTGCTGGAAATTATAAACCGGTCGCCTTCCGAGCCGCCCTTTCGGGTCAGAATGAGTTGGGCTGTGTTGTCACTGCCGTCGTAAAAGTTTTCGCCGACCAGGATAAAACCGTCGCGGTCGCCAATGGTATACGTATTGAAACCAGCCTCAGGAATCAAACGAATCGCCAGCTTTCCGGGCTGAACAATCTTGATTTTGTATTCAACCACCTCATTCGCTGGAAGTTGTTGAGCCGAACTTTCAGCAGCTACGCCAACAAGCGGTGTATTTGCCCGCAAATTTCCGAAATCAAAATTGATCAGGGCGGCCTCGTAACTTTCGCCGATTTTTGACAAAACCCGGCTGTTGGGCGTCAACGTAAACACCACCTGGGGCCGCCGAATCGTATAGTTATCAGGCAGCGTAATCGTGATTTCATGCTTTTCCTGATCGATCCGAACGTTGTTATCCGGGATTCCTTCCAGCCGCATACGGAGGATGCGCGGGTTTGTCGACGGTTCCGGAGTTGCTTTGTCGGAATCGCGTTTGCAGGTGATTAGGGTAATCCCCAAAAAAAGCAAAACCGCCTGAAAGTAAAATGAGTAAGGCATAAACGACAGGAGTTTAGGTTGTAGATACAGCTTACAGACCCAATCGGATACCGAATCGATGTAATTTATGAATATATCTAAATAAAACCGTTTAGATTGCAGTAGTACCCCCGTTCAAACCCGCACACCCCGTGCGAAATCGCACACTTTTAGATAGCAAAAAAGACGATAAATAGTTAACTATCAACCATTTATCAACTGGCACATCGTTTGGATAATCTCTGTCAACAGGAAGACAACAAATGGACAGAGAATTAGCCCCCGAAATCGTCAGGCAAAGCCGGACCAAAAATTACCTCATCGTCTTTGTCGTGCTGGTCGTTGCCGGAATCGCGATTTACTTCTTCCGGCGTGTTTTAAAAACATCCGTCGAAGCCTCGCGCATCCGGACAGCGACGGCGGAGATTGGCCCGGTCGAGAATTCGCTGAGCGCCACGGGCGAAGTCATTCCGGCTTACGAACAAATCATCACCAGCCCCATTCGCGCCAGCATCCGGCGCGTCCTGCTGACCCCCGGTACGCAGATTAAACCGGGTCAGGCCATTCTGGATCTGGACAAATCGCTGACCCTCATCGAGTTCGAAAAGATGAAAGATCAGTTGGCGCTCAAACGCAACAGCATCGAGCAATTGCGGATGAAGCTTAACAAAAACCTCTTCGATGCCGAAGCCGACGACCAGATCAAATCCCTCAACATCAACCGGCTGAAAGCCGAGCTGGAAGATGCCCGACGCCTGCTGAAAGTCGGGGGACAAACCCAGGAAGACGTCACCCGCGCCGAAAACAACCTTCGCATTGCCGAACTGGAAAAGAAAAAACTGGAAAACGACCTTTCCTACAACCGCCAGTCGATGGGTGCCAGCCTGAAAGAAACCACCTTGCAGGCGCAGATCGAGGAAAAAAACCTGAGCGAACTGGACCGGAAACTGAATCAGGCCAACATCATCGCCGACCGCCCCGGCGTGCTGACCTGGGTGAACGAAAACATCGGCTCAGCGGTCAACGAAGGCGAAATTCTGGCGAAACTGGCCGATCTGGGCAGTTTTCGGATTGAAGGTTCCTGCTCCGATGTCTACGCCGATCAGGTGAAAACCGGTTTGCCGGTCATCGTCAAGGTCAACGAAACCAATTTGCGCGGCCTCATTACGCAGGTAAAACCGTCGGTGAAAAACGGCGTCATCCAGTTTGTGGTGCAACTGAACGATAACCACCACGCGTCGCTGCGACCCAACATGAAAGTGGAAGTCTTCGTGGTAACCAGCCAAACCGCCAAAGCCGTTCGGGTGGCCAACGGACCGGCGTTCAAAGGCAAGAAAAACCAGTTCGTTTACATCCTGAATAACCAGGGAATCGCCCAACGCCGGGAGGTGCAGGTCGGTTTGTCCAACTTCGATTACGTGGAGATCAAAAGCGGCATTCAGCCGGGCGAGAACGTTATCATCACCGATTTGAGCGAGTTCGAACATTTGCAGGAAATCACCATCGACAACCATGCAAACTGAACACGCGACCCCGAACAAGCCGCTGATTACCGAAAAAAAGACGGCTCTTCTGATTAGTCTTGGTCTTCTTGTGCTGCTTTTGCTGGGACATACCCTACAGGCTCAGCCCCAGTTGCTGACGCTTGACGAGGTGGTGCAGATGGCGAAGTCGCAGTCGATTTCGGCGAAACAGGCCGCTACGCAGAAGCAGACCAGCTACTGGCAATACCGAACGTTTCAGGCGGGTTTCAAACCACAACTGAGCCTCGACGGTTCGCTGCCGAACTTCGAACGGTCCTTTATCCAGGTAACGCAGCCCGACGGAACGATTAGCTTCCAGCCGATTTCCAACAACAATTCGGTTTTGAATCTCTCGCTGAGCCAAAACATTGCGCCAACCGGCGGGTCGGTTTTCGTGCAGAAACAGATTCAGCGGTTTGACGATTTCGAGCGAAATAACCGGCTTTACAACGGCATTCCGTTTGCGGTCGGGCTGCGGCAGCCGCTGTTTCAATTCAACCAAATGAAGTGGGATCGCAAAATTGAGCCGTTAAAATTTGAAGAAAGCAACCAGTTTTTCATCGAGTCGATGGAGAAAGTGACGGTTTCGGCCACGGGCTATTATTTCGATTTGCTGGTGGCGCAGGTCAATTTGCAGATTGCCGAAAAAAACCTGAGCAACAACGACACGCTGTACAAAATTGCCCAACACAAACTGGAACTGGGTAAGATTTCCCAGAATGACATCCTGCAATTGCAAATGGGCGTGCTAACGGCCAAAAAAGAGTTCGCTTCGGCCCGCCAGAATGCCGAAATTGCTTCGCTGAGCCTGCGTTCGTACATGGGCTACCGCGACGACCGGAAACTGGAACTGGTGGTGCCGACCCACATGACTGAACTTACCATCGACGTCCAAAAAGCCCTGAATGAAGCTTTCAACAACCGCTCCGATGCCATCGCCTTCCGGCGAAAAGCCCTGGAAGCGCAGCGCGATGTGGACAAAGCCCGCAAAGACAACGGCCTGAATGCTACGCTGAATGCGGCTTTTGGTCTGTCGAACCGGGGCGCTAATCTGGGCGATATTTACATCCGTCCGCAGGATCGGGAATACCTCGAAGTGCAGTTTGTGCTGCCCATCATGACCTGGGGACGCGCCCAGGCCCGAACCGAAACCGCCAAAGCCACACAGCAGTTGGTGACGCAAACCGTGGAGCAGGACAAGCTGACGTTCGAACAGGCGATTTACACGCAGGTCACCCTACTACAAATGCTGCAACAGCAGGTTAAACTCACCGCCGAAGCCGACCACATTGGCCAGCAACGCTACCAGATTGCCCAGAACCGCTTTATCCTGAGTGATTTGAGTGTCACGGATTTAGGCATTGCCATGCAGGAAAAAGACCGCGCCCGGCGTGATGCGATTCTGGCCCTGCGGGATTACTGGACGGCTTTTTACACCATCCGCCTGCTGACGCTGTACGATTTTGAACGCAATGAAAAAATCAAATACTAACATGATCAACCTTACGAACATCGAAAAAGTGTACCGCACCAGCAGCATCGAGACGCTGGCGCTCAACAACATCAACCTCAACATCCGCAAGGGTGAATTTGTCTCCATCATGGGACCGTCGGGCTGCGGCAAATCGACGCTGCTCAACATCATGGGGCTGCTGGACGAACCTTCGAAAGGTACCGTGGAACTGGATGGTCAGCGGGTGTCGACCTACCGCGACAAGGAACTGGCCCGGTTGCGCAACGAGAAGATCGGTTTCATTTTCCAGAGCTTCCACCTGATCAACGACTTATCGGTGGTCGACAACGTCGAAATCCCGCTGCTGTATCGCTCCACGAACGGAAAACCGCGCCAGACCTACGCCAAAGAAGCCCTGGAAAAAGTGGGCCTGAGCAACCGCATCAAGCACTTTCCGAAGCAGTTGTCGGGCGGCCAGAAACAGCGCGTCGCGATCGCCCGCGCCATTGTTGGCAAACCGGAAATCATCCTGGCCGATGAACCCACCGGAAACCTCGACAGCGCGATGGGCAACGAAATCATGAACATCCTCCAGGGATTGAACGACGAAGGTGCCACGATCATCATGGTGACGCACGACGAAAACATGGCCAAACGCACGCATCGATTGATCCGCCTTTTCGACGGGACTCAGGTACAATAGGAACACGGATTTAACAGATCGTACGGATTTTAACGGATAAAATAAATCAGTTTTTATCTGTTCGATCCGTCCAATCCGTGTTCCTATCAAACTCTTATAAACTTATGCTCTCCAACTACATAAAAATCGCCTGGAAGGTCCTCTTGCGGCATCCGTTTTACACCTTCATTACGCTTTTCGGCATCAGCCTGACCCTGACGGTGCTGATGGTGCTGACCTCGTTTCTCGACCATTTGTTCGGGAGCCATTACCCGGAAACCAAACGCGACCGGTCGCTTTACGTCATGCAGATGAGAACCCAGGATTCAACCCGAACCGGCAGCAGTTCGGGGCCGATGAGCTTCAAGTTTTTGACGGAATACGCCAAATCGCTGAAAACCGCCGAACGGGTCACGATCTGTACCTTTGTCAATAGCTCCAACGCCTACGTGGGTTCGCAGAAAATCAAGCTGAACACCAAGTATACCGACGCGGATTTCTGGGAAGTGACCGAGTTTGACTTTCTGGAAGGCAAGCCCTACAACGAGCAAAATATTGCCAACAGCGATCAGGTCGTCGTCATTACGGACGACTTCAAAAAGCACTATTTTGGCAGTACTGAAGCATCCGTAATTGGCAAAGACGTTGAAATTGAGAACCTTCACTACCGCGTCATTGGGGTGGTGAAAGGCAGCCCGGTGACCCGGCCGTTTACCTACGCCGACGTGTATTATCCGTACACCACGCCTAAAAGTAATTACCAGCGAACCGGCATGCGGGGCGGTTACGTGGCGATTCTGCTGGCGAAAAAGACGTCCGATCTCAAAACCGTTCGGGATGAATTTCAGAGCCACATCGCCCGAATCCCGTTGCCGGGCGTTGAGGATGGGTATAAATATGCGTATGTGGAAGTGAAAAGCGAGCCGTATGTGGAAAATTTCGTCGGCACCCTCAACGGCAACAAAGGACTGAAAACCGTCTTTTTCGGTATCATTGCCTTTATCATGCTCATGTTGATTGGACTTCCGGCCATCAATCTGGTGAACGTGAACGTCAGCCGGATCATGGAACGGGCCTCGGAAATCGGCATCCGGAAAGCGTTTGGTGCCCCCGTCCGAACCCTCATGTGGCAGTTTATCATCGAAAACATTTTCATCACGCTGATCGGTGGCGGCATCGCTCTCGTTCTAACCCTGATTGTCATACAACTCATCAACAGCAGCGGCATCATTGCCTACGCCGACCTGACCATCAATCTGAACGTATTCCTGGTCAGCCTGTTGGTCTGTCTCGTCTTCGGGCTCCTGTCCGGCGTCCTGCCCGCCCTGCGCATGTCAAAACTCAAAATCGCGGAAGCGTTGAAATCATAATGAGTGATTGAGTGAAGGAGCGATTGAGTGAAGGAACACCGCTCATTCGCTCATTCACTCAATCGCCCAATCACTTATTCACTCAATAATCTTATGATCCGACATCTTTTTAAATTAATCTGGAACAAGAAGAAAGCTCACTCGCTGCTGCTGGTGGAGATTTGGGCTTCGTTTCTGGTCCTCTTCGGACTGACTTCGCTGATTGTGTACAACGTCCGGAATTACCGCGAACCGCTGGGATTTGAATATCAGAATGCCTGGGCCATCAGCCTGAAAAGCAATGAAGATACCACCGAACTCGCCCAAAAAATCGAGATGGTTTTGCAACGAGTCAAGGCGTACCCCGAAGTTGAATCAGCGTCCCGAATGAGCAACAATTTTCCGTTTTCACAGAGTTCGAGGAACAATGGCATCGATTATAATAAAAAGCATGTATTAGCAGATTTTTATGTAACCGATGAAAATTATGCCAAAACAATGGTGATTCCCGTTGTTGAAGGGCGCTGGTACCGAAGTGCGGATAGTGTCGGCAAATACTCGCCGGTTGTTATCAATCGAAAATTGAAGGAGGAATTGTTCGGCGACGAAAAACCGCTGGGGAAAATCATTAGCGAACGATTCAAAGTAACCGGTGTTGTCAATACGTTTAAGTCGAAGGGCGAATTTATGGTGGACAAACCGGCGTTGTTTGAACTGGTGGATGCGAAATCACCCTGGAACGATTTGCTGATGATTCGAGTAAAACCGGGGACCGATGCGGTTTTTGAAGCTAAAATGGTGAAAGCGATTACGACGATGGTAGCTGGCTGGAGCGTCGAAGTCGACCACCTGACGGATTCGCGAAAAACCACGCATAACCTGACCCTCGTGCCGGTTATTATCTTCCTGATCGTGTCGGGTTTCCTGCTGATCAACGTCGCCCTCGGGTTGTTCGGCGTTCTGAATCTGAGCATTGCCAAACGCCGGGGCGAAATCGGTTTGCGCCGGGCCCTGGGGGCCACCGGAAACGGTATTTCGCAACAATTCATCAGCGAAATCCTGGTACTGGCGACGTTTGCGCTCTTGATTGGACTATTGTTTGCGATGCAATTCCCATTGATGAACGTCTTCGATATTCATGCCGGTATATACCTGACTGCCATTGCCATATCGGTCGTGGTCATTTACGGGATTGTCACACTCTGCGCCATCTTCCCCAGTCGCCTGGCCGCACGGATTCAACCGGCGGTGGCGTTGCATGAAGAATAAGTATTTGTTTCGCGGAGTTAAGCACAGAAAAGCAGAGAAAAAAAGTTTTTCGATGCAAACTCTGCTAAACTCTGATTTTCTCTGCTTAACTCTGCGAAATAACTTTTAACATGCTCTTAATTATCGACGACGATATTGCGGTTCAGACCTCCCTTTCGCTCCTGCTGCGGAGGGATGGGTTCACCGTGAAAACCGCTGAGAATCCCGCACAGGCCCTGGAAGCCCTCGACGCCGAAACGCCGGAACTGGTGTTGCTGGACATGAATTTTTCCATCGAAACCTCCGGCGCAGAAGGTCTGAAACTCCTGAATGTGATTCGGATGGGCCATCCAACGGTTCCGGTGATTCTGATTACGGGCTGGGGAACCATCGATCTGGCCGTGCAGGGCATGAAAGCCGGGGCGAAAGACTTCATCACCAAACCGTGGCAAAATGACTATGTGCTGCAATCCATCCGCACGATTTTAAATCTAGCCCAGCCCAAACCGGCCCAGCCGCTGTCGCCCAGCCGCCAGAGACTCGATCAGCAGTATCAGTTTGAACACATCGTTGGGGAAGACGTCAAGTTACTCGACATTCTGGAAACGATCGGTCGCGTGTCGCCCACCGACGCGCCGGTTTTGATTACGGGTGAAAGTGGAACGGGCAAGGAACTCATTGCCGAAGCCATTCACCAGAACAGCCGACGCCGGAGCAAACCGTTCGTGAAGGTCAATCTGGGGGGTATTTCATCGACTTTATTTGAAAGTGAACTGTTCGGCCACCTGCGCGGGGCTTTCACCGACGCCAAATCCGACCGCGTTGGGCGGTTTGAGCTCGCCAACAAAGGCAGCATTTTTCTGGACGAAATCGGCGATCTCGATCTGTCGAGCCAGGTCAAATTGCTGCGGGTATTGCAGGACCGCACCTTCGAACCGCTGGGCAGCAGCCGCAGCAAGTCGGTCGATGTGCGCGTCATCTGCGCCACCAACCGGAATCTGGAAGAGATGGTTGCCAAAGGCACGTTTCGTGAGGATTTGTTTTACCGCATCAACCTCATCACCGTCAAACTTCCGGCCCTGCGCGAACGGCCCGACGACATTCCCCCGCTGGTGACGTATTTTGTCAACAACCTGAAAACCATCTACGAGCGGCCCCGGCTGACCATCAATCCGTCGGCGCTGAAATGGGCGCGAAACCTGGCGTTGCCGGGCAACATCCGCCAGTTGAAAAACATCGTGGAACGCACGGTTTTGTTATCCACCAAAGACGAACTGGAAATCAGCGACTTTCAGAAGCACGTTCCGCTTTCGACCATCCGGCAAGAATCGGTGCGGTTACCCGAAATCGGCACCATCACGCTGGACGAACTGGAATTCCAGATGATTCGCCGGGCAATGGATTTCTACAACAACCGGGTTTCGAAAGTGGCGCGGGCGCTCGGCATTACGCGGTTTGCGCTGTATCGGCGGCTGGAAAAATACGGAATCCCGTTTGATGGGAACGCGGATTGAACGGATTTTCACGGATAAATAAACCTTTTTCAATCCGTGAAAATCCGTTTCAATCCGTTCAATCCGCGTTCCTATCGTTTATCTTGGATTCATGAAACTTTCCCTTCGGATCAAATACCTGCTCTACATCATCGCGATCCACGCGGCTCTGATTTTCCTCATTTTTAAATGGCTTCAGGAAAACAAGCTGCTGTTCATCGTTTCGGAGGTGCTGGTGCTGGCTTCGGTGCTGGCAGCCATCCAGATTTACCGGGCTTTCGGGCAACCGTCACAATTTATTTCAGCGGGTATTGAAGCGATTAAGGACAAGGATTTTACGATCAAGTTTGTGCCCACCGGCAACCGCGAAGTGGATGGGCTGATCGACGTCTACAACCTCATGATCGACCAGCTCCGTGAGGAACGCACCAAACAAATGGAACAGCAGTTTTTTCTGGAAAAGCTCATCGAAGCCTCCCCCATCGCCACGCTGATTTTCGATTTCGACCGGCGGATTTCGTCGGCCAACCCGAAGGCAACGGCCTTGCTGCAACGCCCTGCGAACCAGTTGACCGGACGGCATTTATCAGAAATAGACCACCCGTTGCTGAACCAATTGCTGCCATCGGACGACAGCGAAACCCGAACCCTGAAAGGAACCGGGATTGAAACCTACCGGATTCAGCGCTCCCACTTCATGGACCGGGGGTTTCGGCGCGATTTCATGTTGATTGAGGAACTGACGAGCGAGATTCTGGAGTCCGAGAAAAAAGCCTACAGCAAGGTGATTCGGATGATGGCCCACGAAGTAAACAACTCCATCGGTGCCATCAACTCCATTCTGAACGTCACCAAAACCTACATGGATACCCCTGACCAGGAGGATGTTAGCCACGCGCTCCAAATTGCTATTGAACGCAACGACCGCCTGAACCTTTTCATGCGCCGGTTTGCCGACGTCGTCCGGCTGCCACAGCCCCATAAAAACCTCACTGACCTGAACGACATGGTGCGCAATGTAAGCCGATTGATGCACCCACAGGCGGCTGCGCGCGGGGTTGTGCTCCACCATGAGCTGCCGCCCGATGCCGTACGGGTTCCGGTGGATGTCGTCCAACTGGAACAGGTCTTGGTGAATGTCATTAAGAATGCCATTGAAGCCTGTGTTGCCGGACAAACAGTCGAGATTCTGGTCACCACTGAACACCTGATGATCCGTGATAATGGCGTCCCGATCAGCCCGGATCTGGAAACCAACCTGTTCAACCCCTTTTTCAGCACCAAACCCGACGGCCAGGGCATCGGTCTTACCCTCACCCGCGACATTCTGCTCAACCACGGTTTTCCTTTTTCCCTCAAAACCAATCCGGATGGCTGGACGGAATTCACCATTCTGTTCAGGAAGTAAGCGGTTTTTGTTTTTATTAATGCAACCTAGTTGCATATCATTGCACAGTTTCTATTTTTGCAACATTGTTGCATCAATAAAAGCTCCGATGAAAAAAACAACGCTACTTTCCCGGTTCTGGATGATGGGTTTACTCGCAGCCAGCCTGTCGGCCTGTCACACCGACGATTCAAAAAACGTACAACCCACCGACAACGAAGCGGCTTTTACGCGCCTGCTGGTCAGCGATGCCGAAACTGGTGACCTGACGCTGGTCAATCCCGCGAGACAAACCACCGAAAAATTTTCGGCCCCGTTTGGCTCCAACGCCCTTTACCCAACCGCCAGTGGCCGGTTTTCGGCGGTAGTCAATCGGGCGAACAACCACGTCCGGTTTTTTGACAGCGGTATTGTCGACCACGGTGACCATGCCGACGTGAAAGGAACGCCCAAATGGGCAGCTCTGACGCTCGAAGCCAGTTTGCCCACGCACGTTTATGTCTGGGGAAACCGCATTGTCGTTTTCAATGACGGCGAAGGTTCTCTGTCGCTGACGACGGAGGATGAACTGCACACGGCGGGGGCCAAAGCCAAAGTGATTAAAGTGGATGTGCCGCACCACGGCGCGGTGGTTCCCTTCAGCAATGGCACATTTGCCGTGACCAAAAAGGACCATTCAGTTGCCGGGACGTTGCCTCAGGGCGTGAAAATCGTTGACGAAAATGGGGTTGTCATCAAAGAATCGACGATTGCCGTCACCAGCATTCACGGCGATGCGGGCAATGGCGATGTGGCCCTTTTCGGTACCACCAGTGGGATTCTGGCTGTCAATAAAGATGGTAGTCAGCAATTGATCAAGTATCCGTCCGATTTTGGAACCGGCTGGCTGGGCTCCATCGTCTATGACCAAAGCTCGAAGACTTTCTATGGTTTCGGAGCCGCCTTGGGCGTGTATCGAATCGATCTCGTCACCAACACACTGACCCCGATCCTCAAAACCGATCAGCTTCACACCTTTAAAGTTTCGAATGATGGGGATGTTTTTGCGATGCTAACCGACGGTACGCTGAAGGGTTTCAGCGCTTCCGGTTCGGCACTGCGCGATTTAAAAGTCGTAGACGCCATTGCGGCTGATGCCAAAGTGAAACCGGATTTCAGCATCACGAAGCGGTATGTATACGTAACCGATCCGGTCAAAAATCAAATCATCCCGGTCCTGCGCAGTAACTTTTCGTCCAAACCGGCGATTTCCGTTCCGGGTAAACCGTACCGGATTGTGGTGATTGGCGCTCAGCAGGATAAAAGAGGAGAAGACTAATTCTAACCACAGCAGGTTCAAATCGGGGGATTACAAAATGATCCATCCCTACGGGATTGGTTGGATTTGGTGATGCCTCTTCGGCGGGTTAAAACCCTCCGCTACAAAATGGTCCATCCCTACGGGATTGGTTATATTTGATAAAACCGTTTCGGCGGGTTAAAACCCTCTGCTACAAAATGCTCCATCCCTACGGGATTGGTTATATTTGATAAAACCGTTCCGACGGGGTAGAACCCTCTGCTACAAAATGGTCCATCCCTACGGGATTGGTTGGATTTGATGAAACCGTTTCGACGGGATCGATCGAACCTACACTTTAATCCATCCCATCCCTACGGGATTTTTGGATTGGGCAATCCCATAGGGATGGATCATCTTATAGCCCCCCGGTTCAAATCGGAGTCTAAATGAATCCCGGAGTCTAAAATCCCGAGGGGATGACCGATAAATGACCAGGATCGACTGCTCCTTGAAAAACCAACCGTGGGAATACACAACCCGGCTTTTTGGCCGGGTTTCTTTTTGAGGTTTCCAACACGGGCTACATGACAGCCCGTTGCTATTTTTTTTCAAAAAAAATCCCGAACCGTAGCATTGCTCATTTGAACTTGTACCTTTGCAATAATTTATAATCAGTCCAAATAAGAATAGTTAATCAATCTAAATAAAAATTATTCTCTGTAGCAATGCGGTACGTTTTCCTCTATCTGTGCTGTTTCCAACTGATCAGTACGCTGGTCCGGGCGCAGGAATCAACCGGAAAAATCAGCGGGAGGGTGGTTTCTGCCGACGGAAAACCAGCGGTTTCGGCGACGGTTCTGCTGAAATCAACCCGGTATGGAACCAATACAGACGCGGAAGGACACTATTTTCTGGAAGCCCCGGAAGGTCGCTATAGTGTAGTGATTCAGTCGCTTGGCTTCGGAACCCAAACCATTCCGGTTCGCGTAAAAGTCGGCGAAACCGTCACGATTCCGTTAACCATTCTCAGCGAATCGGCCCGCCAACTGGACGATGTGGTCGTTACCGGCCAGTACGAACCGCAATCCGTCCGGCAGTCGGTCTACCAGATTCGCACCATCGACCGTGAGCGCATTCAACTGCGGGGTGCCACCAACCTCATCGGCGTGTTAAACAACGAACTGGGCATCCGGTTTTCCAACGATGCGACGCTGGGTACCTCAGACATTCAACTGATGGGAATGTCGGGCCGGAACGTCAAAATTCTGCTCGACGGCGTTCCGATGGTCGACCGGGGCGACACCCGCGAAAGCCTGAACCAGATCGACATCAACACCATCGAACGCGTCGAAATCGTCGAAGGCCCTATGTCGGTTTCCTACGGCACCGACGCGCTGGCCGGCATCATTAATATCATCACCAAAAAACCGGGCAGCGAACGACTCGCGCTGTCGGGGCGCATTCAGGAAGAATCCGTCGGGAAGGAATACAAAGGATTTAGCGGAAAAGGTGCGCACAACCAGAACCTGGGAGCGACCTGGCAGAAGAATGGCTGGCACGTGGGCGTAGGCGGAACGCACAATGACTTTGGCGGCTGGCAGGGAACGTCGTTGACCCGAACGAAAGACTGGCACGCCAAAGAGCAGTGGCTGGGCAACGTCAAATTCGGATTTCGAAATGATAATTTCAACGTCTGGTACCGGCTGGATGCGGTCGATGAAACCATCAATGCGCTGGGTGCCGTTAACGTGAACACCAACCAGGCCCGGGACCAGAACTTCATCACCAGCCGGTTGACCCACCAGGTGCAGGGTGACTGGCGGGCCAGTGAACGGCTGCAACTGAACGGTATTGTGTCGTACACCGACTACAGCCGTCGCACCCAGACCACTACCCTCGATTTAACGACCGGTCGGCGAACGTTGTCACTCGGCCAGGGCGAGCAGGATGTTTCGGACTTTGTCAGCCAGGTGTTTCGGGTCACGGCCCACTACAAAGTCTCGTCGGCGGTTTCGCTACAGCCCGGCATCGACATCAACACGGAAAACGCCAGCGGTGCCCGCATCCTGGGTTCACCGTCGATCAACGACTACGCTTTTTTTGTTTCGTCGGAACTCAAACCGTCCTCCGCCATCACCATCCGGCCGGGTTTGCGGTTTGTAAAAAACTCGGTTTACGACGCGCCACCGGTTATTCCGTCCCTGAATACGAAAATCACCCTACACAAAAATACGGATCTGCGGCTGGCCTACGCCCGCGGTTTTCGTTCGCCGGCTTTGCGTGAGTTGTATTTTAACTTCTTCGATGCCAGCCATTCCATCACCGGCAACCCAAACCTGAAAGCCGAGTATTCCAACAGTTTCAACGGTTCCATCACCTGGCGGTCAGTGACCACCGGCTCGCTCCGGCTTACATCCACCCTGACCGGTTTTTACAACGATTTCCATGATTTGATTGCGTATGGCAACGACCCCAATAATCCGGGCGTGATGAAAACCATCAACATCGACCGGTTCAAAACCACTGGCGGCACGTTCAATAACACCCTGAATACGACCCACCTTCAGCTAACCATCGGTTTTTCACACATCGGTCGCTATAACAGTTTAACGCAGGACGACCGGAGTTTACCCGAGTTTGTCTGGTCACCGGAGGTCAATGCCAACCTGACCTATCACCTGCAAAAGATCGACACCAAGGTCAGTCTCTTTTATAAGTACACCGGCAAAAGGCCGACTTACGAAAGCCTGACCGACGCAGAAGGAAAACCGGTCACACGCCTGGCCGAAACCGCCGATTACCACTGGGCCGACCTGACGATCAGCAAATCCATTACGAAATACGTCACACTGAATGGCGGTGCCAAAAACCTGTTCAATGTCACGCGGCTCAACAATACGTCGACCGACACCGGCGGTTCGCACAGCACCGGCGGGGCCGTTCCGCTGAGTTACGGACGGTCTTATTTTGTCGGGTTACATTTCCAGTGGAGTAAGTAATTTTTCTAGAATAAAGAGTAGCGCCAAGAGAGTAAAGACAACAAACCAGCCCTCATCCTCCAGTCTTTGCTCTCTTGTCTAAGCTCTTTATTCTCAAATCAATCCAATTAATTTTCTGTATTTCATAAATTCAGTACATCCATGAACACCGTACGTTCCTTTTTCGTATTCCTCGCTTTTAGTGTCTGCCTCAGTGCCTGCAAACAGGATGATCCCCCGCTACCCGATAACCTGGTTCAATTTGATGCCAGTGAGCAGGGGTTTGAATCCGATAAAACCGAAACGGAAGTCAAATTATCATTGACGCGAAATGCCGAAACCGCCACGGCCATCACCATCGATCTCGCACCCAGCGGTATCGCCTACGGCACCCAGTTTACAACCAATCCGGCGGCAACGAACAACAGCCTGACCTTTACCATTCCGGCCGGAAGCAACACGGGTTCATTCAAAGTAATCAAAGCCGCCAATCTTTTTTTGAGCGGAACAGAGGCCATTAATTTCACGATTAAGTCAGCCGCCAGCCCGGTTTTAGTCGGCACAAAAGCCACGGCAGCGCTGAAGTTTTCATCGATCGTATCGACGGGTTCGCAACTGAAATTAAACGGTGGCGAAGGTGGTTCCAGCGCGGTCAATTCGGTTTTTGTCGATTTCAGCAACAACGCCCAAACCTCGGTGGCCCGCAATAGCTGGGATCTTGGGTTCTACGGCGGTACGGATTTTCGCGTTGTCATCAATGGCACAACGGGTGCTTCGGCCAAAGAACTGACCAAAACGGACTTGAGTCAGGTTACAGCCGCAGACACGGTCGGCTTGCGGAACATCCTGATTCTGAGCCAGGGAACGGGCAGCTTCGATAATGTGGATGATGTAGAAGGCGATGTAACCAAAACCGTTATCAAAACCATTTCCGCTACGGATGCCGACAATAAAGTATACATCATCAATCCGGGAACGTCAGGAACGGCGGCCAAAGCCTGGTATAAAGTGCGGGTGATCCGCAAGGGAACCGGTTATACGCTGCAATATGCGCAGATTGCCGAAACTACGTTTAAGACGCTGGATATCGCGAAAGACGCCAATTTAAATTTCAGTTATGTATCCTTCGAAAAAGGGCTAACCGAAGTGGAACCGGCGAAAACCAATTGGGATATCGAATGGACATTAGCGACCTATAAAGCGGCTTTAAGCGCGACGGCATCCGTTCCTTATACCTACGCGGATTTTGTTTTCATCAATCACCTGGGCGGTGTTGAAGCGGCAGAAGTGCTGACCAGCACCGTTACCTACGAAGCCTATGCCGAAACGAACATTACGACAACGACATTCAAAAAAGAACGCAATGTAATCGGCAGCAACTGGCGTACCTCAGCGGGTCCGAATGGCGTTGCTGCGGGGGTTAAATCCGATCGGTTTTACGTCATAAAAGACGCCGTCGGCAACGTTTATAAATTGAAATTCCTGAATTATACCTCGTCCGATGGTGGCGTAAGAGGCTATCCGAATATCGAATACAAACTGGTGAAGAAAGTCTAACGGTTTACGTTTACGGTGGCTGACGCATTCTTTTGTAAGCGCGCGTCAGCCACCATAAACTGAATATCATAATCCGTAAACCTATCTGGCCTGATCGGCGACATAATTCCGGCGGAAACTCTCGACTTCTTCGTTGGTAAATCCGTAAATACCCTGAATTCTCGCTACGGCCTGGCTCAATTTTGGCAATTCCTCGGTGGTATTGGTCACGAAGCGATACACCGATGCAGAACGGTCGTAAGGCGCATTTAACAGGGTCAGTAGTTCGTCAATCTGGTTGTCCGTAATTTTCTTATTGCCTGCGTCAATCGTCCGCCAGCCGTGCAGGAAACCGGCGGCTTCGCTGATCAAATGCAACACATCCGCCCGCTGCTGCTCCGTCAGGCCGGTTGAATTCAGAATCGAAGTACTGGCGTGAATGGTATTGATGACCGTGGCCGCGTTGATTTTTTCCCAGTTCAGTTTGATGGCAGCCAGGGCTTCATCCCGGTAGGTATTGTAATCCTCTCCTTCCTGCAAAGCCGCCTGCAATGTAATGAATGCCAGGCGGTTTTGACTGTATAAACCCGTACCGGTGGCATCATCCCGCCGGGCCGCATAAGCCGCCATCAGCCGGTCGGGATTCTGGTAAAAAGTGCCGTTATCGCTGTTGTAAAACATCGGGCTGGCTCCGTATACATATAGAATCTGGTCGGCTGTCGCCGGGGTAAAAGTCCCTTTGGTCAGCGATAGGGCGTAATTGTACAAAGCCGCGCCATACAGCCCTTTTTCAATCATCTGCCCCATTTCCAAACCGTATTCATCAAACAGGTACGTGCCATAAACGCCCCCTTCCCAACTCCGGTCAAACGGATAAAACGTTCCGCCACTGGCTTTCGAGAGTTCAGCAAAAAAACCGTTGTTCTGGGCCTGAAGACGGCTGGCAAAATACGGCGTTGTGACGGACAGCAAACTGAAATTGCCCTGCGTAAAAGCCGCGTTGAGCGATTCCTCCGAAACATACGTCCCCCGTTGTCCTCCTTTCCGGGCCTCCCCAACCAAATCCGCAAATTGCTGAATCAGAGGCTGCAACGGCTCCGAATTAAAACGATACCCGACACTGTCGTACACCTGTGGAATGTTCAGCCTGGGCCGGACATCCGGGTCCCTTTCTTCCTGGCAGGAAACCAGCCCAATCGTGAAGCCGCTTACCAGCAGAAGGGCCAACCGCCGGATTTGATACACTTTACTCATTGTGTTTTATTTTTGATTAAAGGAGATTGAGCAAAGAATAGAGACCTAGATCGCTATTTATCAGTATCAACCACCGTAATTCCAAGTCTCTGCTCTTTATTACTACGTGCAAAGGTCTGACGAATTGTCCTATTAAAAAAAAAGCAGCGTCAAAGACCCTGCTTTTTCTATCCTACTCACTATAGCTTTTACTGTATTGTCTTCGTTTTTTCCCCAGACGTAACTTAATTTAGTTCCGTCCACGCTTTCTCCAGCGTATTCATCCGCGCCATGGCGTTGTGCAGGATGCCTTTCAACTGTTCCAGTTCGATCCTCGTGAAACAGAAATACAAGGGTTCAACGGTTGTGCCGAGGTAAAGCCGCCGAATCTCACCGGCGCAATCCGCCGGGTGCCGGGCAAAAAAACCGTCGATATCGATCGACTCGACGTGCCGGAATAATTGCTGGAACTCGCCCGGTGACATAATCTGGAAGATGTTGTTGAACCGAAAACTAAGGTTGGCCTTGCAACCCCGGCAGAGGTGAATCTCGCCGTGTTCGGTTTGGGCCAGTGTAATAAAACGGGCATCGCGGTCAGCCATAACAAAGTCGGTAAAGCCGGCGGAGTCACGGATGCGTCCGCCGGATGATGTGGATAGCGTACGGGTTACTGGATTTTTTTGCTGCCGTCAGGTTGGTACGCATAGCGAAAGGTGTAATACCGGCTTTCGCTGCCAGGTCCGTCCGGCCCGCCTTTGTAATAGCCCAGAATCTCTACTTTGGCGTATTTGCCATCGCCGGTGCGGATCACGAGAATTTTATCGGCCGTCGGGGCAATCACGCCACCGCCGTAGGTATACCAGCCATTTCCCGAACCGGTCGGAATCGCCAGTTTGTTGGCATTGTCATCGACGGCAAAGGCTGCGTTTTCCGGTAGGGCGGTCAGGCTTTCGAATGTTCCGTTGTGGACATACGCGCCCCCCTGACCCGCCCGCCCGGTTCCGCCATTCACAATAATGGTTGTAGCCCGAAAACCGATGTCCCATTTCGCCGTCGCGGAATCGCTGTTGGGGACTTGTTTGCCGTCTTTAAAACTAAAAAACGTAAACCGGTTGGTCGAGCCCATCGGTCGGCCCGACTGCGGGTCGTTGCTGGCCGGATCGGCGGGCAAATCATGGACGGTATCGACTTTTACCGATTGGGCCTGAACGGATGGGTGCAGCAACACGGCACCCAGAAGCAGCTTTGCGATCGTTAAAGAATTCATTTTCAGAGGGTACGGTTTTACTGAGTAGTTTGGTGGTTTACCGGTTTTTCAGATCAGGACAGCACTTCACATGCGATACCGGCTTTGGTCAACAGGCGGATGACAGCCTGTTCGTTAAGCGATTCCAAACCATTTTCCTGGGACTCGATCCGCAACACACAATCACGGTCTTCCATGTCGACGCTCCACCGGCAAATGCCCCGGAGTTTACACAACCGGCAAGCCGCTTTGTGAAGCCGCTGCCCGGAATTGATGTTCGTTCGAAAGACCAGTACGTTCATCAGTGTGTGGCTCCTGCCAGCGCCGTTTGCGCAATGACATCACGCCATTCGGTTTTTTCGGGAAGACCGGGTTTCCGTTTGCCAAAAATCAGCGCAATCTGATTGCCTTCCGCGTCGTATAATTCCAGGCTGGTGACAATGCCGTCAGTCGTGGGCTTTTTCACGACCCAGGCCGACGCGACCTGGTCTTCCCGCAGGTGTAGGTTGAACTGCGGATCGAGCACGTTAAACCACGGCCCCATCGAAACCAGTTTCCGGACTTCACCCGTATGAATCTGGATGCAACCCCGGTTTCCCACAAAAATCATAATCGGCAACCCGGTTTTGGAAACCTCGGCAAACACCTTTTTCACCGCTTCCATTGTGATCGGGAGGGCATGACCTTCCGGTGCCAGGTGCATGGCCTGCAAACGGGAGACCTTGTGTTTCCGCAACATCTCGAAAAACTCGTGCGTATCCTTCAGGTTGAGCCAGGATTCCTGAAAAGCCGCCCCGTCGATGTCCGCATCCGGCGTTGGAACGACCGCTTCCGGTTTGGGTTCAAGGTCCAGATTTCCCGTCTGCTCAGCCGCCCGGTAGTTGGCAACCAGGGCGTCATAAGCCGTACCATTGCTTTGGTCGGTCAGGTAAATTTTGTGAACCGCTTCGCCATCGCCCGCAAAAAACTGCAAGCTCCGGCGGTCGTTTTCGTGGACGGCAAACCCGAACTTCCAGTTTGCCAGAAACAGGCGCAGGTCGATGTCTTCGCCCAATACCAGACCGACATGGCCGTTGAACGACACGTTGAGGTAGTTGCCTTTTCGTTCGTGAACCACGCTGTCGTTGCGGGTCAGGGCCATAACGTAGCCCAGCGTCGGCACTTCTTTCAGCAGTTCGCGAAAATCACCTTCCAGTTGGATGGCGGTTTCGCCCAGGCCCGTCGCCACCAGTTCGGCTTCGCTGACACCCAGTTGGTTAGCCGCATCGCGAATGCGCACTTTGGGATTTTCGGCCTTAAAAGCCGCATACTGTTTTTTGAGATCCAGAACGGTTGTTGTCATGTTTTTGGTTCGCTAAATTGGAGAAGGAAAGGGAACAGGAACAGTCTGCCGGGTGTGAACGATCAACGGGCCATCCAGTTCCGGCTGGTGAATAATTTGTACGGATAAATGAAACGCTTTAAAAATGGAATCCGCCGTCAGAACGGAAACCGGTTTGCCAAAAGCCAGCGCCTTGCCTTCCTTGAGCAACAGCACTTTATCGGCGTATTGCATCACCAGATTGAGGTCATGCAGAATGGCGATGACGCCGTAACCGCGCCGGGTCAACCCGCTGGCCACTTCCAGCAAACTGTGCTGGTAATAAAAATCCAGCCCCGTAGTCGGTTCGTCGAGCAGCAGGTATTTGGGTTGGCGAAGGGGCACTTCGGGCTGGTTCATTTCGTCAACATCCATCAGTTGAGCCAGTATTTTAGCCAGATGCACCCGTTGCTGCTCCCCGCCCGACAGCGTCGGCACGGCCCGCCCGGACAAATGCAAAATACCGGTTCGCTCCAGGGCATACGCGACAATTGCGTGATCTTCAGGCCGTGGATGACCATCAAAATGCGGATACCGCCCCATCATCACCAATTCATAGACGCTGAATTCAAAGGCCAGCGGGTTTTGCTGGGCCAAAACCGCCCGTCGCCGGGCCAGTTCCAGGGCCGAAAATCCCCGAATCGGTTTTTTATCCAGCAATACGAGTCCCTGCGTGGGCGTCAGTTCCCGGCTGAAGGTTTTCAGCAAGGTCGATTTCCCGGCCCCATTGGCTCCGACCACCGCCACCAGTTCCCCCGGCCTTACCGCCAGTGACACGTCGTCCAGCAGAATTTTTCGGTTGATTTGGCAGGTGATGTGTTGCGCTTCCAGCATAGAACTTCGTGGTTGATTGGTTTATGGTTTCTCGCCCGCGCCCCGCACCAGCATGAACAGAAACGTTGGCGCGCCGATCATTCCGGTAATGATTCCGATGGGCAGTTCGGCAGGTGCCACCAGCGTTCGGGCAACAAGGTCCGATAACGTCAAGACAATGGCTCCCAACAAAGCGGAACCGGGCAATACCGTGCGGTGGTTGGCACCCGAAACAAGCCGGATCAGGTGCGGAATGACCAGCCCGATGAAACCGATGACGCCCGAAACCGCCACCGCAACGCCCACACCGAGCGTGGCCAGAATGACCACATTCCGTTTCAGTTTTGACACATCGACGCCGAGGTGTCCGGCCTGACTCTCGCCCAGTGCAAACGCATTCATAGATTTGCTCAGACGCGGCATCAGCAGAACCGGCACCAGCAGAAAGGGCGTGGCCACCTGCAACACCTCCCAACTGGCACCGCCCAGACTCCCCAGACTCCAGTAGGAAATCGCCCGAAGCTGAGCATCATCGGCCAGATACATCATCAGTCCGCGCAGGGCTTCGCAAAAAACGTTGATGGCAACGCCGACCAGTAACATTGTCGAAACCACGGTTCGGCCGTTTTTACGAGCCAGGGTATAGACCAGGAGCGTCGTGCCGACCGCACCGGCAAAAGCCGCCAGCGACAGCGCATACAAACCGGATAGCGACGACAGATCGCTGAAAACCCGCAGTTGCAACACGATCATCAAAACCGCCATGACCGATGCACCCGACGAAATCCCGATCAGACCCGGGTCCGCCAGCGGGTTCCGGAACAAGCCCTGAATGGCGGCTCCCGAAATTCCCAACACGGCCCCCACCAGCACACCCAGCAGGATTCGCGGTAACCGGATGACGGTCAAAACCGTCTCCTGCTGGGTTTCTACGACGCCAACTTCCCAACCCATCTGTTTGAGGAGAATGGCCAGCACATCCGGAATGGGAATCGACACGGCACCGATGCCCACCGACCAGATCATCACAACAATCAACAGGACGGCCAGCAAGCCATTCAGCCACCAGCCACTGGAGCGGGACAAGCCGGGCCGGGAAGCCTGCGGGAGCGGCTGGGTCGTTACGGGTGGTGTCAAATCCGTTTGCATCCGAGTAGGGCTATTCCGTTTTATTTCAAGGATACTTCCTGACTGAGTTTCCGGCTCAACTCCTGCACGGCCAGTCCCAGTCGGGGGCTAAAACCGGTCAGCAACTGCCCGTCCATTTCAATCACCCGGCGGTTCCGACCAGCGTTGGTTTGGGCAACGCCCTGCACCTTCAGCAAACCGTCGATCCCGCCCAGGCTTTCCAATCCGCTGGTAAACAGCAGAATCACATCCGGATTACCACTCACCAGGGCTTCCGGTGTCAGCGGTTTGAAGCTTTCGAATTCGTTGAAGGCATTCTGCGCCCCGGCTAGTTGGATAATTTTCTCGATGGGTGTATTCCGGCCCGAAACCATCATGGTTCCGGTGCCGCGGGCATAGATGAAGAGTACTTTCTGGACTTTAGCCGGTTTTCGTACCCTGGCCAGATCGGCGTCCAGTTTGCGGGTGAGGGCCACTGCTTTCGCCGAAGCACCAAAGGCTTTCGCGACCTCAGCAATCAGTTTTTTGGTGCCGGCCACACTCGTTTCCTGATCAAAAATCAGTGTTTTCACCCCGGCACTTTTGAATTGTTGCAGCACTTCCGGCTTCAGATCCATGCTTCCGTTGGATCGAACACCAATGATGACGGTGGGACGCAGGGCCAGAACGGCTTCGGCACCGATGTTTCGATTGTGTCCCACTTTCGGCATTTTCTCCATAGCCGCCGGATAGGTACTGGTGATGTCGACACCGACCAACTGGTTTTGCAGCCCCAGATCGCAGAGAATTTCGGTCAGGGTTCCGTTCAGGGAGACGATCCGCTCGGTTTTCGGAACGCCCTGCGCAAACGTCGTTACACGGAGCGTCAGGAAAATGATAAGCCAATAGAGTTTCTTCGCCATGTTGAACCAGTCGTTTGGGTAGCACAAATTAATTAGACTATTTCTAAATAAACAACTGTTAAGCTAGATTATTTTTTACTAGTCTAAATTAGAATTGTGTCAAAACTGGTTTGACAGGCCTAAAAACAAAAAAGCCGCTCATTGCTGAGCGGCTTTCGTACGTTATAGAAACGTAGAATTATTTTGCTGAATCAGCAGCCATGCTGTCAGTTGCCATCGTCGTGTCAGACATCATAGAAGAGTCTGAAGACATTGCAGTTGAGTCCGTCGTTGAAGTTGTATCTTCAGCTTTTTTTGATTGACAAGCAGCAGCCAAAGAAACCATTGTAGCAACGAACAATACAGATTTAACGATACGTTTCATGAGAGTAGTTAGTTTAAAAGTTTTTTAGATCTCACCTTTAATACCGAAATGACCATTAGGTAACCCATCTTTTTTCAGAAAAATTAAAATTTATTTTTGGGTTACATTTGACCCGGAATCGTATTAAGTATGCAAGGAACCAATGACAGAGTCCAACCGTTTGCATGTATCTGACGACCAACTGCTTGCAGGGTTAGCCAACGGTTCGGACGAGATGCTGGAAGAACTATACAGGCGGTATTTTCCGATGGTTTTGCACCTGATTCAGAATAACAGCGGCACCGAAGACGATGCCAAAGATATTTATCAGGAAACGCTGATCGTCCTGTACGAGAAAGTGACATCGGATTCGCTGGAATTGCATTGCCAGTTAAAGACGTATCTCTATTCGGTGAGTCGCCGGCTCTGGCTCAAGCAGTTATCGAAGCGGAGTCGAAACGGATATTCACTGATCGATACCGAAGATCTGGCCGATGTGGACGCTGATCTGATTGATCATGAGGCTCGTGACCGCCAGTTCGACCTGATGGCCGATTCGCTCGACCGCCTGGGAGAACCCTGCCGGACGCTGCTGGAGGATTTTTACATCCGCCATCTGTCGATGCAGGACATTACCGAAAAATTTGGCTATACGAACGCCGACAATGCCAAAACACAGAAATACAAGTGTCTGATGCGGCTTAAACGGTTGTTCTTTTCAGTTTTTAAAGAGGAGTAAGATGATCGACCACCAAAAATTCACCGACTGGATTGACAAATGGCTTCGGAACGAGCTGACGGAAACGGAACGGCTGGAATTTGAAACGCTCCGTCGGTCAGATCCGGTTTTGGCCCAGCGCGCCCTGGAACAACAGCAACTGGCAAAGGCCCTGAAAAACTACGGCCAGCGGACGGACTTCCGCAGCCGTCTGAACCGGATTCATGCCCGCCTGGACATGGACGCCGTTCGGGACGAAGCCAGTCAGGTGTCTAAAGTTCGGAAACTGCACCGCAACGGCGGAACGATCCGGCAGTTGTGGCAAACCTACCGCCCCATTCTGGCGGTGGCCGCTTCGGTTGCGCTCATTACGACCTTCGGAACGCTGATGCTGGTGCGGCAATACCAGTCGAGCCACAAGCAACAAGAACAATATAGCATGATGCGCCGGGACTTGCAGGCCATCCGGCGCTCGCAAAACGCGATTTTGCAGGACCTGAACGCCCGCGAACGCGCCTTGCAGATCAATCCGGGTCAGGTGGCCGGTTCGGGCTTTCTGCTGTCGCCGGACGGGTATCTGGTCACCAACACGCACATCATTCAGGATGCCGACTCGGTGTATATCCAAAGTACACACGGGGATATTTACAAAGCGAAGGTTGTTTACGCCGACCGTAAATACGACCTGGCCATTTTGCAGGTTCACGAAGACAGTGCCTTTCGGGTGAAAACCGTTCTGCCCTACGGTTTTGAAGCCGGGCCAACCGATCTCGGGGAGCGCGTCTTTACGCTGGGTTTTCCACGGGAAGAAATCGTTTACGGCGAAGGGTATCTGAGTTCAAAAACCGGCTATCGGGGTGACTCCACGGCGTATCAGGTGGCCATCAGTGTCAACCCCGGGAACTCCGGTGGTCCGCTGCTGGACGAAAAAGGCAATGTGATCGGCATCATCAGCGGCAAGCAAACCTCCACGGAAGGCGCTACGTTTGCCATCAAAACGGATTACCTGTTCCGGGCCATTTCCGCCATTCCGACTGATTCGCTCAAAAACAACTCGATCCGGATGAGCCGCAAGAACGGTCTCGCCAAACTCGCCCGAAAGGATCAGATCAAGAAAATCCAGGAAAGTGTCTACATGGTGAAGGTGTTCAAGCACGAAAAATAAGTCTCCGGAACCCCGGTTCACGCCTATCCATTCCAACTGAAAGCCGACTCCGAAAGAGGTCGGCTTTTTTATGAGCTTCATTTACCAAATTAAAATTAAGCGTTACCTTGTCCCTTCAATTGACGTCTTAGCAACCCTTGACCCGAATCTAAACGAACTCTTTCTTATGCAGGCCAGTGTCAGTAACCGAAAGCCCGCGGCTTTCACCGATAAGAAGTACCTCATTACCCTCGTATTTGTCACCTCCCTGTTCATGTTCTGGGGCATTGCCATCACGATGGGCGATGTGCTCAACAAACACTTTCAGCATGTCCTGAGCCTGACCAAAACCCAGTCGGCTTTCGTCCAGTTTGCCATTTTCGGAGCCTACTTCGTGATGGGGATTCCCGCCGGTCTTTTTATGAAGCGGTTTGGCTACAAAGCCGGTGTTTTGCTGGGTCTGGGACTTTTTGCTACGGGTGCCTTTCTGTTCGTTCCGGCGGCCAACGCGGCATCCTTTACCTACTTCGGGCTGGCGCTGTTCATCCTGGGCTGCGGACTTTCTACCCTTGAAACCGTGGCTCACCCGTTTGTGGCCTCCCTCGGCGACCAGCGTACGAGCGACCAGCGGATCAATTTTGCCCAGGCATTCAATGCGTTGGGAGCCATCATGGGGCCCGCCATCGGTGCCTACTTTCTGCTGCGGGGCAATACGGAAGGAAGCACGGACCTGACGTCGGTCAAGACGCTCTACATCGTCATTGGCAGCGTCATCGCCGGGATTGCGGTGCTGTTTTCGTTCGTCAAAGTCCCCGCGCTGACCGACCCGCACGGTGCGGCCGCCGTCGATCCGGAAGCTGTCAATGTGGATATTGAACCGGGGAAGGGTCTTTTTCAACACCGGCATTTCGTTTGGGCTGTCATTGCCCAGTTTTTCAATGTTGCCGCTCAAGCCGGAACCTGGGCGTTTTTCATCAATTACGGCCACGAAAAAATGGGCTTTTCCGATGAAACCGCCGGGAATTACATGGTTTTGTTCATGGGACTCATGCTCGCCGGACGGTTTGTCGGCACTTTCCTGATGCGCTTTATCGCTCCCCATTCGCTGCTGGCGATCTTTGCCGCCAGCAACATCGTCATGTGTCTCATCATCGCCCAAAGCTGGGGCTGGCCTTCCTTCATCGCACTGCTGATGCTGAACTTCTTTTTCAGTATCATGTTTCCGACCATTTTCAGTCTGGGTTTGAAAAACCTGGGTTCCCATACACAGCAAGCCGCTTCGTTTATTTCGATGGGTGTCTGCGGTGGTGCGCTCTTTCCGTTTGCGATGGGTGCCGTCGCCGAATACGATGTGGCTGCGGCCTATTACCTCCCGATTATTTGTTACGCCGTCATTTTTCTGTTCGGTTCCAAATTTTCGAAACCGGTTTAAACACCCCCGCTTATCGGTATTGTATTGCGAAACGCCAGCCTGTGCTGGCGTTTCGCTTTTCAGGCAAGTCTGGCAAATTATTTGTTTGTAAAACGAATAACATCACTACTCCCTACAAATCGACATGGCACGCCGGTATCGTTTCGTTTCCCTTTTCCTCCTTCTGAGCAGCGCGGTTTTTGCCCAGCAAATCACAATGCGCGAACTCATCGACCTGACCTGCCTGAAAACCGCCCAGTTTGATTCCTGCCTGTTCCGAAAAGGATTTTTGTTCAAAAACCGCTCCGAAAGTGTAGCAAATCCGGCTTGTATTTACGAATTTCAGGCGTTTCCCTACGTCAGTTCGCTGAACCAAACGTCGGCCCTGATTCAGTACATTTGCAACGGTCGGCTGGGCTTACTGAATTTTCAGCAGCCTTCCAAAACCGTGCAGGCGGTTTTGCGCCGGGAATTGATCGGAATGGGCTTTCAGCCCGCCGAAACCGTGGCCGGTTCGGAACGGACGGAACGCCAGATCTTTTACAAAGATAAAATCGTTGTCAGTTTCAAACCCGCCGACTCGGGCAACGGCATTGCCGGAAACTATAGCGGTTATAGCATTTCGATTCACCACGAGCGACGGCTGTGAGGGGGTATCAGGCAATCCAAAAGCCACCAAGCGACCGCTGGACGGGCGTCAATTAAATTAATAGGTTTCCATTTATTAGAAATACTGTCAACGCAACCAGATACTGCTAGCGCATGAACGATCATAGTATTGTTTTAGCTGAAAAAACTGATCCCATTTCATTCACCAATGGTCTTATTATTGAAAACGACGCACGTAAGTCTGAATATGCCCTCATTATACATTTCTTAAAACGAACACTTAAAAGAGAGATTAAATGCGACTATATATCACCGGAAGAGATAACCGATGAATTAATTTGCAATATCCTGATGGATGCGAAATATGATTGGATTATGTACCGATTAACCATTGGTTTTTCCAGCCTTCGGATTGCCGAAATCGCCCATCTTTTTCAATCTAATACTCGAATCATTGCAAAAACTTCCGCCAGAGTAAATGAAAAGGACATGCTAGTTCTTTTTGACGGATTTCTGCATTTAGATCTCAATAATTTTTATGACAAACAGTTTCTTTTCGCTTTCGAAAGAGAGTTGAATCGACTGTCTAGTCAACATGAAATAGACAATGCGCTTTCCACTATCCTTCAACAAGCTGAATGTTTTGGAAGTGGGGGACTTCGACATTATAACCGTTCGTCCCTGGAAAATTACAGAAGAGAAATTAATCAGCTAACTCGAATAGAACCCATATCGGGTAAAAAATCAAAAAAGGTCATTAAAACAAGCAAATGCCGAGTCTTATTTCTCGCTTCGGATCCAGTCAATAACGCTCGGCTAAGGCTTCAGGAAGAATATCGTGAAATTAATGAAGTTCTTCTTAAGGGACGATTGAGAAATAAATTTATACTTGATAGTAGAAATGCAGTACGCGCCGGGGATATAACACAAGCCATTCATGATTTCTCCCCTGATATCATTCATTTCTCGGGACACGGAAGCACTACGGGAATACAGGTAGAAGATCAGTTTGGCAATAGTAAACTAATTAAAAAAAACGAATTAACGAATCTCTTCAAACTGCTTTCGTCTAAAGTCTCGTGCGTCATTTTAAATTCATGTTATTCAAAAGATCAAGCTGATGCGATAGCTATGTATATCCCTTTTGTCATAGGGATAGAAGACGCTATTTCCGACCAAGTTGCTATCAGCTTCACAGTTGGCTTTTACAAGGCTCTTGCGGGCGGTAATACGATTCCAAAAGCATTTGAATTTGGCAAAGTAGAAATCGGACTGCAATTAGGAAAAGATACCGATGGGATTGTTTTATTTAGCCAGAATAGTCAAAAATAGCCATCGGAAAGCTTATAAACGAGTAAAAAGTGCGAATTACAAATTGGTTACAGAGTCAGTCGGGATTGCAACGGCTCCGCCCGCCCGGCGCTACGGTGGACCGTCTCGATCAGCGTTTCTTATTGTGTCTTTTTAAGTAGGGTTCCTATGTCGAACATATCCATCATTATTGAAGAACGCCCGGCCGACATTGGCCATTTTCTGGTCGGTCGGCTCCTACCCTTTCGTGAAAAGAGAATGGTGGGGCCTTTTATTTTCATCGACCACATGGGACCTGCCCACCTGAGCGATCACGAGAACATCGACATCGGCCCCCATCCACACATCGGCCTGTCGACCCTCACCTATCTCTTCGACGGAGCCATTTTCCACAAAGACACCCTCGGCACGGAAGTAGAAATCACCCCCGGTCAGGTCAACTGGATGACGGCTGGAAAAGGTATCGTCCATTCGGAAAGAACCCCGGAACACCTGCGTCATTCGGACAAAAGCCTGCACGGTTTGCAAATCTGGGTGGCTCTGCCGAAAGAGCTGGAAGAAATGCCGCCTTCGTTCTTCCACGCGAATGCCGACGAAATACCGGCCTGGGAAACCGATGACGTTTCCTACAAACTGATTGCAGGGACGGCTTTTGGGCGAAAATCACCCGTGCCGGTTTACAGCGATCTTTTCTTTCTGGAAATCAAAAGTCCAGTTACGAAAACCCTGACCATTGGCCATGAACTGATTGGTGAAGCGGGCCTGTATATTTTGGAAGGCAGCATCGAAAGCGAAGGCCATACATACGAACCCAAACGCATTCTGGTGGCCAAAAACAGCCAGCTTTGCGAATTTACGATCAACGCCAACACCACGATTTATGTATTTGGCGGAGAACCCTTTGCCGAACCACGCCATATCTACTGGAATTTTGTAGCCACCAGCCTCGAACTTATCGAACAGGCCAAACAGCAGTGGCAAAATGGTGAATTCCCCATGATCGAGGGCGAAACCGATGTGGTGCCGCTGCCCCCGCAACACCGAATCTGAAGCAAAAACCGTAAGGGCTGCGCCATCGGTAGCCTGGTAACGGTGGTCGCACGATGATGTCGGTGAAAATCGGGTGAGAAATGGCTGGCGAATGAGGCCGCCGTCTTATTGCCAGATCACCGAGCGGTCGATGCTAGCGAGAGTCGCCCGACCGGTCAGTGTCATGGCTAGCTCCAGTTCATGTTGCAGAATTTGCAGCACTTTTGCGACGCCCTCGGCTCCTCCGCAGGCCAGGCCAAAACAGATCGGTTTACCAACCAAAACCGCGCTGGCACCCAGGGCAATGGCTTTCAGCACATCCGTTCCGCGTCGAATGCCGCCATCGAGCAAAACCGGTATTCGCTGGTCGACCCGCTCGGCAATGCGCGGAAGGGCGTCGATCGTGGCGGGTACAGTATCCAGATTCCGGCCACCGTGGTTGGAAACGATGAGGCCCGAAACGCCCGCCTGAACCGCCCGTTCGGCATCGTCCGGGTTCAGAATGCCCTTCAACAAAACCGGTGTTCTGGCAAATGACTGAATCCACTCGATGTCTTTCCAGGTAAGCGGTTTTTTCTCGACCAATGGCCCGCCCATGTGGGGCGTGCGCACGCCGTCCGGCAATTTAAATCGGCTCCGGTGTTCCCGGTTCCGGACGCCGGGCGTGGGCGTATCCACGGTAATGCAAAGGGCACGATAGCCCAGGGCTTCCGCTTCCTGAATCAGATCTTTGGTAAACGCCCGGTCGTCCCGAACGTAAAGCTGAAACCAGAGCGGCTGCGTCGCCCGCTCCGCAATTTCAGCGAGGGGCGTGGTCGTAAACGAACTGACGACGTACAGTGCCGAAGCCGCTCCGGCTCCCCGGACGGTAGCCAGTTCACCTTCGGGGTGCAGGAGCCGATGGTAGGCCGTGGGCGCAATCAGAATGGGATGCGATAAGCGGGTTCCAAAAAGCGACACGCGGGTGTCGAGCCGGCTCACATCCGTCAAAACCGTCGGGTTGAGCCTGATCGCATCCAAAGCCTGCCGGTTCCAGCGGAGGGTCAGTTCATCGGCGGCCCCGCTCGCTACGTATTCGTACGCCATTTTCGTCATCCAGTCAACCGCACTTTCTTCGAAGTCAAACAGATTGAGCAAAGTTGATAAATCACGCGGCAGGGCACCGGGCGGTCTTTCTTCCATACGGATTCTCTTGGTTTTCCAACGTACAAATGGAAAATCCGGTCCAATTCTACCCGAAATACAGGTTCAAAATCCGAAATTTCCTGTCAACCACCGGCCCTTCATTCACTCCTTTCCTGGCGGTTTTTCAATGCGAAACGAGCCAACGGTTCCCAAATTACCGTTCAGTAAAAACCGTTTCCGAGACGATGGATTCTGGGTTTCAGAATGATACCTTAGTACCCGTTCCTGTCTGGTAGATCGGGCCGGAACACCCCGCTTCATCAACACCCGACAGGTCCTTCATTCACCCTAAATCCTTCCTCCTACCGCCATGGCGATCAAACGTGTTATTGCTCATTTCATGCACGAGTTTGAGCAAAATGCCGCCCGGCAATTGCTCTCCCAGACCGAAGAAACCGAGAGTTTTGTCATTGGCAGTGCCGACGACACCCAAATTGCAGCCTTACGCGAACAGGGTCTGATTGTGGAAGAAATCCCGGTTTCAGAACCGCCTGCCGCTGACGATGATCCGCGTCGGGCGGGGAGTTTCTCCGTTGGCCGGCCCCGGGGCGGTTTTGTGGAGAATGCGGAAGATTTTCCGCGCGACATTGATTTTTACAAAGTATACCTGAACGGTCCGTTGCTGGAATCCCAGCGCGATCGGCTGCACATGCTGGACGTCAGCCCAATCGAGTTTTTTCCCCCCAACTCGTTCTCCGCCCGACTGTCCATTGCGCAGGTGCAGGATTTACGCAACGAGTCGTTCGTCACGGACGTGGTGCGCTACGCCACACCCGCCATCAAGAGCAGAACGACGACCCGTGGCATCGGCGGGGGCATTCCGCAGTTGGGCAGCATAAAAACGTACGACGTGCTGCTCCATTTGCCCGACGATCTCGACATCGTGGTGGATGCCCTTCGTGACCGGAATACCCTGGTGGTTCAGGCGAAAGGACGGAAAATTCGCATTCAGGCGCTGGAAGACGACCCCCTGCTCGACGACCTCCGATCCATGCCAGAAGTATTTGACATTGAAGAATATACACTCCCGAAACTCTTCAACGACGCGGCCCGTCAGTTGCTCCGGATCGACAACGCACCCGTACCGCCGGGGCTGACGACGACCAACATTCCCCAAACCGGGAAAGGTCAGATTGTGGGTGTGGCCGATACCGGTATCGACGACACCCATCCGGATCTGGTCAATCGCCTGATTGGTGCGGTGGGTCTGGGACGGCCCGGCGACCATTCCGACCCGAACGGCCACGGAACCCACGTGGCTGGCTCGGTAGCCGGTGACGGGTCGGCGTCGGGCGGAGCCATCAAGGGAACCGCCCCCGAAGCCTCCATTTTTTTCCAGTCTTTGCTCGATGCGCGGGGCGGATTGGGCGGTTTGCCGCTCAACCTCGCCGATCTGTTTGAGGAAGCCTACCTGAAGGGAGCGCGGATTCACAACAACAGCTGGGGTGCCAATACCGAAGCCCGGTATACCTTCAATTCCAACGAAGTGGACGAGTATGTCGATCAACACCGGGATATGCTCATTGTTATTGCGGCCGGCAACGACGGCGACGCGTCCAAAGCCAGCCAGCGGGTGCAGCCCGGTTTTGCCGACTGGCTTTCGGTGGGGTCGCCGGCAACGGCCAAAAATGCCCTGACGGTGGGTGCCAGCCGCAGCAACCGCACGACAGGCGGACTCGCAGCGCTCACCTACGGCAATGTCTGGAGCGGTTCGTTTCCGGTCAATCCCAGTTCGTCCGAAACCGTGTCGGGCGACCCCACCTCCCTGGCTGAGTTCAGTAGCCGGGGGCCATGCGACGACGAGCGGATCAAGCCCGATGTGGTGGCCCCCGGAACCGACATCGTTTCGGCCAAATCCAAACTGGCCCCCCTCCGGAACTTCTGGGGACCCGACACCCGCCCGGAATACGCCTACAACGGCGGCACCAGCATGGCCTCTCCGCTCGTGGCGGGTTGTGCTGCGCTGGTTCGTCAATATTACATCGAAGACCGGAACCTGGCCGAACCCAGTGCCGCACTGCTCCGGGCCACGCTCGTCAACGGCACCAAATGGCTGACGGGCCGAAGCGCCGTGGCCGAACACCCTACCCTGCCCAATTTTCACCAGGGTTTTGGGGGCATCGATATGGGCCGGACCATCCCGAACGCTGCGGAAACGTTTGATCTGGTTTTTATCGATTCCTGGAAAAACGATCCCCTGCTCCGGTTTGTAAGAACCGGCCAGCGGTTTCAGTTTGCGTTTAACCTCCCGGCGGCAAGCTGGCTGCGGCTGTGTCTGGTCTACACGGATTCTCCCGGCCGCTCCCTGCAAAACGACCTCGATCTGACGCTGGAACACCGCCCGGCAGCCGGGCCTGCCACCAAATGGGTCGGCAACCAGGACGCCGTGGCCAATCAGTTGTTGAAAACCCCGGATCGGAAAAACAACGTGGAGGTCATTCGGCTGGAGGCTGCGCAACCGGGGCGGTATCTGATCAAGGTCAGTGCCTATAATATTCCCAAACCGATTTCGCAGGATTTTGCGCTGGTGCTAACGGCCCCTTCCATCCAGAGTTTCGGACGTATTTAACACGGTTTTCCCCTTAGAACAATGGTATTTCGCATGATTCAGGCCGAATTCGGCGACTGTTTGATTTTAGAAACCCCGGATGCGGCCGGCGTTATCCGCTACATCCTGATCGACGGCGGGCCGGAACGGACGTATGACAATCACCTCAGTGGGGAACTCGACGCCATCAAGCAACGGGGCGGGCAGCTCGATCTGGTGGTGTTGAGCCACGTCGACGGCGACCACATCGTGGGCTTGCTGGATCTGTTTTCGGAACTGCTGCAACGGCCGCAAATCTCGGTTTCGCAACTCTGGTTCAACAGTTTCGATCAAGCCATCGGGCAGAATAACGCCATCGCCGTTCGCGTCAGTGCGGTTTTTCAGCAGGCGGGTATGCAGGGCGTCCGCATGGCAAATACCGAAGAAGTAACACTTCAATCCATCAATCAGGGCAACAAACTGCGAACCCGGGCGCAGCAACTGAACATTCCGATTAACCCCAATGTGCCGGGCGGTCTGCTCAAAGCCACGGGCAATCCCTTCAAACTGCAAATCGGGGGAATAACGCTCACGGTGGTCGGCCCCACCGCCCGAAACCTGGCCGAACTGCGAAAGGAATGGCAAAAGTGGCTCGACAAACAGGAGGAAGCGGTTGCCTCCGCCGACATCGAAAGTTTTGCGATGGCCGACGAAAGCATTCCAAACCTGAGCAGCATCTGCTTGCTGGCTGAATCGAACGGCGTTCGGGTGCTGCTGACCGGCGACGCCCGGGGCGATCACCTGTTGCAGGGCCTGAAGCAGACCCGCTTGTTGCAACCCGACGGCTCCATCGATGTCGATGTGCTGAAAGTTCCTCACCACGGCAGCGACCGCAACGTAACGCTGGATTTTTTCCGGAAGGTGCGGGCCAGGCAATACGTCATTTCGGCCAATGGAAAACACGGCAACCCGGATTACGACACCCTGAAATGGATCGTTACGGCAGCCACGGTTCAACAACGGCCCATCGAACTGGTTTTGTCGAACCATACGCCCCTGATTCAGCAGTTTCTGGACGATTTTCCGCAGCATGAAAATACGTACCAGATCCGGTTTATGCCCCCCGGAGCGCACGCGATGGTGGTTTAGTGCGACCCGTTCATGGCCCGACGGAAGCCGGTTTGGTTTCAGCGAACTCCGTTGGAAGCCGAATAACGACCCACGTTCCTTTTCCTTTCTCGCCGATGAGCAGGCACCGGCCCCCCAGCAGGGCCACTTTCCGGCGTATCGTTTGGATTGCGGCCGAAAACCGGTCCTGCCCCCCGCCCGGCTCCGCAGAAAGGGTCAATCCGTCGCTTTCGTCACTCAGGGTGACATACAACGATGACAGAACGTATTTTAACCGGATCGTCAGTTTGGGGCCTCCCGATTTTTCCAGAACCGTTTTGGCAAGTTCCTGGACAAGTTGGAGCAAAATGGGTTCGGCCCGGGGCGGAATGGGCCGGGCTGGGCCATGCCGCGTAAGATCGACCTCGAACGGGCCTGATTGGCGAATGCGATCACAGATTTTTTTCAACCCTTCCCACAAATCCGGGTTCCGGCCATTCATCAGGGTGTTCGAAACGCCCCGCACTGCCTGGATGCTGGTCTGGAGAGAATCGAAGGCCTTTTTGAAATCAGGTGTGGTGGATGAATCGCCGATTTTCTCTTCGATGGTGTAGATGACCAATTGCGTCACGGTTAGCAACTGCCCGACGTTTTCGTGGAGTTCGGCAGCCGTTTCCTCAAGCAGCACCTGTTGCATTTCCAGCCGGGAAGCCAGGCTTTCCCGTTCCAGAGATTCCTGCTTTAACCGATGGATGAGCTGGTTGCGCAATTGCCGTTGCCGTACCAGAAAGAGACCGACGCTGATTGCCCCTGTGATCAGTATAAAAACCGGGAGATACCCAACTTCACAATCCATAAAGGCCCCGGTTGTTGCATCCCTCAGCCTTCCCGAATAGACTCACCATATTTTCAATTGTTTAGGTCAATGAAGGTCACTCCCTTTCGATACCCTTTCACGATAAAACCGTGATCGGAATTGGTAAATTTGCTGTTGGTTTTTTGTAGATTCAAGGGGAGAATTCCCGTATTTTTTCGGAAATTTCCGTTCAACGATTCGTCTTGATCAGCAGCTTGTTTATACCGGAAACCCATCCTGTCCATGCGTCATTTTTCTCTGGCCTTTCTTTTTTTCATTCTAGCTTTGGCAGACGCATTCGCCTTAACGCCGGTGGATAGCTTACGAAAAAAACTGGCGCAAATTCCCGCTGCCAATCATTCGTTTGAAAACGATACGGCACGGATAAAACTGCTCTGCGAACTGGGAAAACTCGCCACGCAGGACGACACCGCGCTGGTCTTTTTTCAGCAGGCTATCGGGCTGTCTGAAAAACAGAAGTGGAACCGGGGACTCATGATCGCCAATTGTTATTACGGCTATTATTCCGGCCGAAAAGGCTATTATTACCGGGCCTGCGAACACCTTTTGCGGGGGCTACATATCGCGGAGGAATTACAGAACAAATCGTACAGGGGTTTTGCACTGCGCTATCTGGCAGATAACTACCTGAATCTCAATGAACCTAAAAAAGCAATGGCTTATTACAAAACCGCTATGCCGGTTTTGCTGGAAGCCGGGGATACGCTGCGCTACCTGATTTCGATCAACAACGTGGGAATCATTCATTTTCGGAATGCCGCCTACGACAAGGCGATAACGTTCTTCAACCTTTGTTTAAAGAAAAACCGCTTCCCTTATTTTATCGAGGTAGAGGGGTATTGCCTGGTCAATCTCTCGGCATGTTACCAACATAAAAAGGCGTATGACCGGGCATTATCTTACCTGGAATTATTCCGGAAACTGAAGCAGAACAACCCGAATGAGATCGCCGTGGCCGATGCTCAAAAAGCACGAATTTTACTTTTGCAGGGCTACCCCAACAAGGCGTTAGCAGTTGCCCAAAAGGCTTACCGGGGAACTAAAAATCTGATGGGGAGTACAATCGCCGAACTCAACGAGGTTCTCTATCTGGTAAACAAAAAAAATGGAAATTTTAAATCGGCCCTTTTGCATCACGAAGAACTGACTACAATCCAAGCAAAAGACAAAAATGATATGCAGCAAAAGCAGATCAATGCGCTACGTTTTGAATACGAAAACGAAAAAAATAAAATTCAGGTTGAACGACTCAATCGCGACATCGACAAAAAAACAAACGAACAGCTTATCCTGTTTGGCAGTATCGTTGTGTTCCTCCTTTTTATCAGTTTACTCATCGTCAACAACTACCTTTTGAATAAAAAGAACCGGCAGATTCTCCAGGTTCAGCACCAGCTCGCCATCTCCAACCAGCAACTAAACCATGTTAACAACACCCTGGAGGAACGCGTGCTGTTGCGGACATCCGAACTCACCGAAGCCAATACCGAGTTGTTACGAAAAAACCGGGAGATTCAGGAAGCATACTACAACGGACAGTCGATCGAACGCAAGCGGGTCGCGTCCGAATTGCACGACAACCTGGGCAGTACGCTGGCGGCTCTGAAATGGCAGCTTACCGGTTTTGAAGTCGAAAACCTCTCGGCTCAGGAGCAGCAAATCTACGCCAATTTACTCGCCAGCATGGACCAGGCGTATACCGATGTTCGTTCAATATCCCACAATTTAATGCCTCCTGAACTGGAAAAACTGGGCTTGTCGGTGGCCCTCGAAAGTCTGGTTGCGGATCTGAATCGAAGTGGACGGCTGGTTCTTTCCTTCGAATCCACTTACCGCCAGGGGTTGCTGGGCAAAAAACAGGAAATGGAACTGTATAGCATCAGTCGGGAGCTGATTACCAACATTTTGAAACACGCCCAGGCTTCCGTCGGCCAGATTCGCCTTTCGGTGTCCGACCATTTTCTGAACCTCATCGTTTCCGACAACGGCATCGGTATGCGGTCCGACCTGCATTCCAACGGCATGGGACTCAAAAACATCCTGGAACGGGTGGCCGCCATTCCCGGCGAAATCCGGATCGATTCGGCTCACCCGTCGGGTACGATCGTCATGCTAACGATTTGGAAAGAACAATGGGCCTGAATTGGTGCGGATCATAGACGTGAAGAAAATAATAACCAAATCCGGCCAGGCCAAACTGTAAATTAGGACAGAATAGATCCGACCGCTCCGGCTTCCGGTCTCCATATCCATTTCCGAGCGGCCGGTCCTGGTCCAGATAACGTTCAATGAGGGCATCTGCCATCGGTTCGTCCGGAATAGCCTCCGATGCCGCTGTTTGGAACAGCGAACGGAATGCCCGATCCAGATCCGGATCTTTCAGATGCCAGTCGGGCTGGCTCCTGTTCTGACCGTCTGCCAAACTCCGACCCGTGGGCCGGGCACTTTTCACTACAAAATCCAGCAATTCAGACTGGTGACAGGTTGTTAAAACGGTTTGCAGAAAAAACCGTACCCCTTCAATTCCCTCCTCGAAAGAATCATCCAGCAACTGATAGACGACCTCGTTCCGGCCGTCTACGGGCCGATACGTCAACCAGTTGCATGACCACTCCCCGGTTTTTCTGTCATAATACCAGGTGGCTTCCCGGCACAAGGCAATGGCAATCCGCACGGCCGCCAGCAGATACGGTTTCCGGCTTAACCCCGGCTGGCCGAACCAGTCGATTTCATCGACCAGCCGAAACCGATCCCCCCGGTACCCATCATCTCCACCACCTGGCAAAGCCTGCCAAGCCCCCGAACGGAGTTTGGCAAAATGGTCGAACAGAAACGGGTATTGAACCGGCGACGAAGGGTTCTGATGAAAGTTTTCCGGGTCAAATTCTTTTTTCCGTAAAACAACAAACACGTTCTGAATTCGGGTTTCCGGATCCGGATCCTGACCGGCTTCCATCAGCGCATCTGCCAGTTGGAAGGAACGATCCATACCAAAACTCGTTCCGGTATGCGGTTCTTCCGCCACCCCGAGACCGGGAGCCAATTCCCTGACAAACAACGGGACATCCGGCCGAAGCGCTTCGTTTCGGCTCAGCTCCCGATAACTGTTTTGCAACAGAATGGCGACCAGGTTTAGATACCGGTGATCGGTATACAGCACGGCCGAATCGGCCCGGTTGTATTTGTCCGGATTGGCCACAAACTTGAGGATAAAAGGTATTTCATGGCGGTTAAAACCGTTCTGAATTTCGCGCACCAGACAGGTGACGGCGGCTTTGGTCGGTTTCAGGTTAAAATAAAACCGGATTCCGCCCCGGTCATCTCCTTCGGACAACTGCCGGCCAAACAGCCAGTTGAACGGCACCGCATCCGAAACCGTTCCAAATTCGTGGGTTGGCTCGTTCGATTCCAGCAGAATCCAGCCCGAATCGGTTGCGACCCCGGTTTCGATGTATTGCCCGCCACTGACCCAGCGCGCCTTGCTGCCCTTCAGCAAAACAACTTCATTGGAATGCCGGGCGGGCCGAACAGCGCCGGTTGTATACCGCCATCCGCCGGTATTCCAGAAGTCAAGCCTGACGCCGGAGTCCGCATGGGTAAACTGATCGACGTCATTCGGGCCTTCCGTTGGTTTCTGGTTCGGGCGAATATAATGTTCCCGGTACAACCAAACCTGGAGTACGGCTTTCAGATCGGTGGTATCGAAGATGTATTTTTTTGCCAGCATATCCTGACAAATCGCTCCGGTTTTGTCATCGCCGTTCAGGAATATCTGCTGCTTATCTTCCGAGATCCGGATCAATCGCACAAGCGACTTGAGTTGTTCTGTTGGTTCGTAGGCCATTTCTTACCGGTTTGAGTCCATAAAGTCAAAATTCGCGAAGAACCGATTCGGTTTCGGTAAGACAACGCTGCGCATAGGCATACACCTTGGGGAAATCCACCAGCTTGCTCTGCGCCCCTTCTACCGCCCATCGGTAATAGTGCTGCAGCAGAATAACGCCCAGCAGTTGCATGACTTTCCAACAGGTCGGATCAAGGGGATCGATTTTCCCGACGACCGACTCCAGCAGGACGGGAATCAATGCCCAATATTGACCACTGGCAAGCGCGGGGACGTCGAGGGTGTCCGCCGTCGTGAACCGGGCCACCAGATACTCGGCGGCCAAGCTCGCCATTTCCCAGTCAGGATCTCCCACACTGGCAAACTCCCAATCGATCAGGAAATACGGGGAATCCTGATCCGGTGTATTTCCGGAAGTCAGAATGTTTCGCCAGCAAACGTCCGTGTTGATCAGGTGAGTAAACTGCCAGTTGCGCAGCAATCCTTGCAGCAACCCTCTGTGTTGTTGGACAAACCGACCGAAAGCCGACAGATACCGGTTGTTGGCTTTCTCAATTTCGAGAACATCCTGCTCTCTTAGGGTGAGTAGCCAAGGCGTAAACGTGCCGAAGCGATGCAGGTAGATCGAATCACAGGCCGTTTCCGCCCTCAGCTTCTGCCGCAGATAAGCCAGCATTTGACCAATCTGACGCGTAGGATTCCGGAGTCGTGTCCCCCGCAACGGTGCGGGAGTGCAGGCTATCAGGGCTTCGAAGGTAAACGTCTGATCCGAATGATCCAGAATCAGCACCTGGTTTCGGGTGTCGATTGGCATCACGGCTTTCAGGCAGTGTTTTTCCAAACCCAGGTGCGGTTTTTCCACGAGTTCGTAAAACAGCAGTTCTTTCCGTCTGTCCATCACATCCGTAATCCGCCGGGTTTGCTTCAGAAAAAGATTCTTCCCATCCGTTCTTCGGACGATAAAATTGGCATTGCGGCTTGAGGGGAACGGATTATCGATCATGACCAGATTACCTGCCACGAATTCCTCCCGGTTAACAATTCCGCGGTTCTGCAGGTACTGAAAAACCGTATAGCCCGTCAGCGCAATCATTTGATCAATGAGCGGTTGCTGTGGTTCAGAGAAGTCGTTTCGGCAATTGCTGACAGGTTTAACTTCGCACTGAGTGTTGAGAACGGATTCTTCTCCCACTGCTGTTGACTGTCGTCGCTGAAAACAAAATCGACATCTGCCAGCAGGTAATTATCAAAACCGGGGCTGTCGGTATCGGAAGGGTCAACGAGCTGTTGATTGGGCGGACAATAAAAAACCGTATCGCTCCGCCATTCAAAATACAGTACTTTTCTCAATGCCGTATTGGCAAGCAGAAGAGCGGCAAATGGGCCTTCAGCAGAGAAATGCTGGCTAAAAGTGGTTTCATACTCGCCCGTACGGCGCATTTCCAGAATATCTTTATTCAAATCAACCGATAGGATCCATCCCTGGCGCAGGAGCGATCTAGCCGCGTCCTGCTCAAAGTCGGCTTCGGTTTTATCAACACCAAACTGCTTTTTGTGAAAGTCAACGTACATTTCCAGGGTAACATCGGTCGAGGATTGTGAGCTTTCCATCGGTTTGAAAGTTAAAGTAAGGTTTGCTTGATTTATGAATTCATTCTGCGCTGGTTACACCCCTATTTATGCCTCCCTTCAGGCCAGATTCTCAAAGCCCCACGAGTTTGCGGAATTCGGGATCATCAGCAAATACCTCCAGATCGCTTTCATTGGGGTCCTTGTTCGGGAAGTTTTTATCCATCATTTCCCGAATCTTTTTCTTCCATCGCTCGCCCATTCCGGCGGTTTGCTGAACCACCGCCAGCGCCCGGTTTCGGGTTGCCTCCAGTGCCGGTTGATCGGTCGGATTGTTGGCCAGCAGCCATTTCATTTTTTGGCCATAAGCCGCAGCGAGGTTGGCCCAGACGCCCGGCGAAACCAGGTTCTGGTGGTCCCGAACGTATTCCTCACCAAACCGGATGGCATCGTCGAAGCCTTTCGGGGGATCCTGAAACAGCGCCTGATACGTCAGGGAGCGGTATACATTTCGGCGCAGGGTTTTATCCGAGGCCGCGGTCAGTCGTTTGTAGGCTTCCAGCAGTTGCACGAAGGCCAGGTCTTTGGCCCCGCTGTAATACAGGGCCGTTGCATAGGCATACCGTTTTTCGGGGTCTTCGCCCAGTTGGCCAATCGCTTTCCCATACCCTTTCACGGCATCGACATAATTGCCCAGCGAGAGTTGCGCTTTGGCCCAAACCGAGATTTCATTGGGGGATTCCAACTCCGCCAGAGGCTTGCTGGCCACGTTTTTAGCAGCTTTTTTGTCGTCTTCAGACAGCACCTCATCCCGGCCCAGCGCCGGTAGCTGGATGTTTTCGACCCGTTGCAGATCCTGCTCTTCCTGTTTCGATGCGGCCCGGTCGGCGCGGCCAAACGCACCGGCAATATACAGGCGGGTAATCAGATAAGCTCCCATGAACCCCAGGATGGTGAAATAGACCACCAGACCAGCCGCAAAATAGTCGGTGCCGGGGCCAATGCCTCTGGCGATATACCCTGCCGCACTTTTGAGCCGGGCAGGAGCCGTTCGCAGCTCGACCAGTCCGAGCCCCACGATGATTTTGGTGAGCCAGTCGGAAATCTGTTCCAGGTTGGTGTTAACCCGCAGATCGTAACCCGCCGTTTGCAGGAGAGTCGGCGGTGCTGGTGGCGCTGTTGGCGCGGTGAGCGGGGCGGCCGGGCTGCCCGGTGGTGGGGATGGTGGCGGTGGGTTGCCTTGCAGCACGCGCGGAATCCCGAACAGGAAACCGATCAGGGCACCCAGCACAAAACAGGCCAGCGACCATAGAACGGCCGTGAGCGGTTTTCCGTCCTTTGTATCGTATACGCCCACCCAAACGAAGGCAATCCCGGTGCAGAACGTGATGAGCAAAAACAGGGAGACGATGACCGTGTCGCTCAGAACCGGCAACTTTTTTTTCTTGTTTTCAGGAGTTTCCATACCCACGATGTACCCAATCAGGTTGGCGCGTTGTGATCAGCGGATTGCTGCTTCAAAAGTCACACACTACGCCCTGATCCGGTAGGGGGGAATTCCTGTATCGATCCGGGGTTTCCCCCGTATTTCGGCAGAAACCTCGAAAATGCCCGTCTTATGGTCTTTCTAACTCACACTTTCTGGAAAACAACAATCCCGTTGTGCCCCCCAAAACCGAAGGTGTTGCTCATGACGGTTTTGACGGGCGTCGACACGGCTTCTTTGAAAACGAGATTCAGGCTTTCGGGAATCGCCGGGTCGCGGACGGTGGTGTTGATGGTGGGCGGAATCACATTGTCTCGCATTGCCAGCAGGCAGATGATGGCTTCGATGGCACCGGCAGCACCCATCAAATGGCCGGTGATGGACTTGGTGGCACTGATGTGCAGTTTTGTTTTTTTGTCGCCGGTCAGTTTGGCAACGGCATTCATCTCAGACAGGTCGCCGACGGGCGTGGAGGTGGCGTGGGCGTTCAGGTAATCCAGGTCCTCGATGTTGATGCGGGCTTCGGCCAGCGCCAGTTGCATGGCTTTGGTGGCCCCGATCCCGTCGGGGTGCGTGGCCGTAATGTGGTAAGCGTCACCCGTCATGGCCGCACCGGTCATCTCGCCGTAGATCGTTGCTCCCCGCCGGACGGCGTGTTCGTACTCTTCCAGAATGAGGGCTCCCGCGCCTTCGCCCATCACAAAACCGTCGCGCCCCACATCGAAAGGCCGCGAAGCCGTTTGAGGGCTGTCGTTCCGGGTCGACATGGCTTTCATGGAACAATAGCCGCCGAAGGACGAGGGCGTAATGGCCGCATCGGAACCGCCACTGACGATGATTTTGGCTTTTCCCAGCCGGATGTAGTTGAAGGCATCCATGAGGGCCGAATTGGAACTCGCACAGGCCGAAACCGCCGTGTAATTGATTCCCATAAAACCGTGTCGGATCGAAATCAGACCGGAGGCCAGATTGACCAGTACCTTAGGAACCAGAAACGGACTAAACCGGGGTTGACCGTCGCCCAGAGCGTATTCTCTCGTCTGTTCTTCCAGCGTTTCCGTGCCGCCCTGGCCCGATCCCCAGATAACACCCACCTCGAACGGGTCCATTTGGGCGAGATCGAAACCGGAATCGTTGATGGCCTGGTCGGCAGCAATCAGGGCAAACTGTGTAAACCGGTCGGAGCGTTTGACGTCGGTGCGATTGAGATACTGAGCAGCGTCAAAACCGGCGATTTCGGCGGCAAACCGGGTTCTGAACAAGGATGCATCGAAGCGGGTGATACCGGTAAAAGCCGATTGCCCATTGACGACCTGTCGCCAGAAAGTGGGAATATTGTTGCCTATGGGGGTGAATGCGCCAATGCCTGTAATAACAACCCGGTGTAACATAAGGAACCTAAAGGTGATTTTTCCGAACAATTTGTCCGCAAAGAAAGCGACTTCCCCGTTGCGAAAAAACGCCGGAATCCATTTAGGTTTGTCCCACAGACGAAAGTCTGTGAGACACTGGTCATTATGGAAATTAAGGCTTTGAAATTCTGAAAACTTCCGGAACTACACCGGAACGCTAACCGACTGGGGGGCGTGTGCTTTGACGGGCTCCCGACCCAGTTTTTTCAACAGCCGGTAGTGCGACGCCAGCGCCGTGGAGAACGTCGGATTTTCGATATAAGGCAACCCGAATTCGTGGGCGGTGTCCCGCACGATCGCGGTAATGGCCGGGTAATGAATGTGGCACACTTTCGGGAATAAATGGTGCTCGATCTGGCGGTTCAATCCTCCGCAGAAAAAAGCCGCAATGGGCGAATTGGGTGCAAAATTGGCTGTAGTCCGCATCTGGTGAACGGCCCAGGCTTCCTGAATGCCCACACCTTCGACCGGAACCGGGAAGGCCGTACCTTCTACGACGTGCGCTAACTGAAAAACCAGCCCCAACACCAGCCCTTCGGCCATGTGCATCAACACAAATCCGATGACAAACTGCCACCAGTGCAGATCCAGCACCAGCAACGGGATAACGATAAAGACGACGTAATAGGCCGCCTTGGTAACAAACAGCGTGATGTACTCCTTCCGGGGATGGTTCGTATTGTCGCAGTGGCCGATGGTTTTCTTGAAAAATTTCAGATAGTCCTTCCGAAATACCCACGAAAGCGAAGCCAGCGAATAGAGGGCGAACGAATACCACTGCTGGTGGCGCTGCCAGGGCCGGAGCGGCTCGTCGACATCCACGCGGATCAAACCCGGTGCAATTTCGATGTCTTCGTCGTGGCCGGGAATGTTGGTGTAGGTATGGTGAACGACGTTGTGCGTCATTTTCCAGACGTACGGATTGGCACCAATCAGGTAAAAACTGGACGCCAGCAACCGGTTTACCCAACCTTTTGAGGAGAAGGCACCGTGAATGGCATCATGAGAGACATTGAAACCGATAAAAGCGGCAAACATGCCCAGTAAAATAGCCATTCCCAGCATCGTCCACAGTCCAAACTGGTTCGAAAGAATCAGCGCGTAGAGCCCCACATAGCCCGTCAGGAAGAAAATGGCTTTAGTCCACATGGCGCCATTGGCGTTGGGAGAAAGATTATTGTCTTTGAAATACGTATTGACACGCTGCCGAACGGTAGAGAAAAACGGGGATCGATTGGTGGTATTAAACTTTAGTGGCGTTACCATAAACTAGTCGTTAAAAATTTGGCCGATTTTCAGAAATTAATGTCAAATGAACCAGGCTAATCGGCCCTTACCTGATTTGATAAAGCAAACCCGCGACGGAACTCCGGCATTGACCCAACGATTCAATAGACTCGGATCGTTGCTAACAATTACCATTCCGAATGGGGAGGAAATTCGTCCTGACCCTTCTGGTCATCATTTTTTCGGGATGCGTTAAACCCGTTCGAGGTTACCCTCTGGTTGACCGGTGCGTAGAAAATCAATTTCTTCGACTGACCATGTTAAAGGACAACGATACCCGGAAACCGAATTGGAGGCATCATTGAATCGATAAAAAGAAGAGAAGTGGAACTGAACGGCCAGGGAAAGCCCATTCAGATTACGCATTACACTAATACTACGCTGTAAGCTACCAACAAGTTCTGAAAGTCCAAGAAACATGAAAATTATTTTATATAAAACTGACTTTTTCCAAACCTGTCTTCTCGAAAAACGAAGCCGGGCCGGGGTTTAGTTTATCGTTTACGGTTTATAGTTTACGGTATTCGGTTTACGGTAGCTGACACGAGCGCTGTAGGTGTGCGTCAGCCACCGTAAACTATAAACCGAATACCAAATACCGTGAACCGTACGCCCTACTTATCCCACCAGAGTGGGGTCGACAGCGGCACTTCGTCCGGGACGTTGGCACCGTTTTTCGAATTTTCGCCGTTCGGATAGGCTGCTCTCCGGATGAACGTCGGCAGAGCGGCATTCAGCGGCAGGCGGAATCCTTTGTATTTGTAATCGTAGCGCCGGGCGTCGTTCCAAGCTTCCGGGTTGAGGTAGGTGGCTACGTATTTTTCCTTGAAAATCAGATCCAGCGTTAAAGCCGCCGAGCCGACGCCAACCGCCGGATTGGCAAGATACGCATCACGGGCAGTCGAAGCCACGCCGTATTTGTCCATATTTGCCGTAATACCAGCCAGATAGGCCGCGTAAGCCCGCGCCTTGTCACCCGCCCGGAAAGCCGCTTCGGCTTCCACAAACTTCATTTCGGCAAATGTTGCAATCAGCAGTGGAGACGCATCGCCCGTCAGCGGGGAGTTCAGGGAAATGTAATTTTCGTCTTTTACCGTATTGTTTCCACCCACATTGCCCTGACCGTTCCGGGTTCCCTTGTAGTCGTTGTTCACGGTTTTATCCGTAATCTTCTCGATTCGCGGATCGACAACGCCGTAGGTCACGCCGTTCAGGTGATTGACCAACTGGTCGGAAAGCCAGCCGTCGAGCAGCAATTGCGCGTTGTTCCGGGCCACCTGCGCCCACGGATTCCGCAGCAGGAATGTCGACATCTGCGCATCATCGGCATTGGCGACATACGACTTGGAAACAGCGTCCAACACATCGGCCGGTTTGTAGGTGCTTGTTTTCGATACCTTGTTGAGCATCCGGGCTTTCAGGGCATAGGCGGTTTTAATCCAGGCTGCCGTGCTACCCTTGTGAATCACGTCGTTGGCAGCCGACAGCTTCACCTTGGAATCGGTTTTGGTCAGTTCGGTGATGCCTTCGTTGAGCAGCGTCAGGGCCGTCGTGTAGAGCGTTTCGGCGGTGTCATACTTCGGCGTCAGCGTTGTTCCGGTAAAGGCGTCGGAAAACGGTGCATCACCGAACACATCGGCAATCAGCGTCAGGTGATACGACAGCATGACATTGGCCACACCCACGTATTCGGAACTGCCCTGCTCCTGCGCCTTTTTCTTGAGGTCATACAGGTCGGCCATGCCAAAATAAACCGCATCCCAGGTGGCGGTGTAATCCGTAATCTGGTAGGTATCCGTTGAGCCCGCCGTTCCGGGGTTGGCGAGGTACTGCACAAAATAGGACGTTGTGTTGGCGACCCGCTGCGAATTGAGGGCGGTTTTATGCGTCGTTGTCGACAGCAGCGAAGCCAGGGGCGGATTGCCGATCAGGTTCGGATTCTCCTTCAGTTCGAAATAATCCTTGCAGCCTCCCAGCCCGATGAGCAGCAAAGTCAGGAGCGGAACTAGTTTTTTATGGTTGAATTTCATGATAATCAGGAATAAAGATGAGGCTTAAAAACCGACGTTCAGGGAAAACAGGAGGCTGCGGACGGCCGGATACGTGAACCCGGTGAACCCATCGACATTACTGCCGCTGTTGGTCGAGCTTGTTTCGGGATCGTAGCCGGTGTATTTGGTCCACAAAGCCAGGTTGTTCCCTGTCACAGTAAAGCGAACATTCTTGATGAACGTATTTTTCAGCACCGTTGTGGGTAACGCATACGAAAGGCTCACGGAGCGAAGCCGCACCCAGGAAGCATCTTCGATAAAATTTTCCGACACGCCCCGGTGCACATTCCGGTAAAAACCGTTGGTGTAGTCGACGCCATCCGGGCCTTTCCCCTGCCCCAGCCACACGGCTTTGGTGTTCGGCGTTCCGTCGGCCAGCACCCCTTCAAAAACTTTGGTATCATTGCGATCCTCGGTGTATTTGGCAATCCCGAAGGCCGAGAAGAAGTTGTCCAACTGATTGTAGCGATCCTGACCCACGCGGGCATCGACCAGCGCCGACAGCGAGAAATCCCCGTACCGAACCGTATTGGTGATGCCCCCGATCCAGTCAGGCTGCGAATTGCCGATCAGTTTCTGCGCCGTGCTGATCACCGGGAAACCATTGGCTCCAATCACAACCGGCCGGTCTTTGTCGAAAACCGCCGGAACTTCGTCGGCGGCATTGGCATAATACCGTTTGTAGGTACGCCCGTAGAGATTTCCGTAGGCGTATCCCGGAATCAGCTTCATGGTTACCGTCGAACTGGCATACCCAAACTGCGATGCGTAGTTGATTTCGGTCAGGCCATCGCGCAGGCTCAGCACCTTGTTGCGGTTGGCCGAAAAGTTCAGGTTGACATCCCAGTTCAGCCTGCCTTTCCGGATGGGCGTTCCCCGCAGAATCACCTCGATGCCCTTGTTCCGCATCGACCCGGAGTTGATGGCGGCTTTCACGTACCCCGTCGATGACGTCACATCGACCTGAATAATCTGGTCCTTGCTAACCGAGTGGTAATAGGTCAGATCCAGGCCGAGCCGGTTGTTCAGGAAGCTCATTTCCAGACCGCCTTCGTAGGTATCCGTGAATTCCGGGCGCAGGTTTGGGTCACCCAGCAGCGAGCCCCGCGTAAAACCGGTCGATCCGGCGGGCAGGCTGGCGTAGGCCGAATAGCCGGTGATGGTGGAATATGGAGCCGCATCCTTCCCGATTCGGGCATACGAAGCCCGGAGTTTACCCATCGTGATGAACGTTGGCAGCTTCATCTGCTGCGAGAACACGTAACCCAGACTCACCGACGGATAAAAGAACGAATTGTTGGGGGCCTGCAACGACGACGTGATGTCATTCCGACCGGTCAGGGTCAGGAACAGAAAGTCCTTGTAATCCATCGTTAATTCACCAAAAATCCCCATCAGCCGGTAATCTTCCTCCGATTGGCTGGGCGTGATCGTTTTGGCATTGCGCAGATTGAAGTAATTATACACCGTCAGCTCGTTGCCCTCCGCCCCGAAACTCCGGATCTGGCGGTCGTAAAGGTCATGACCCACCCGCAGGGTTGCGTTCAGGTTTTCGCCGAACTTGGTCGTGGCACTGGCGGCAAACGTCGACGTGAAGGCCCGAAAATTGGTATGGTATTGATAGATAAATCCCAGGGCGTTGTCGCCAAAAACACGCTCATTGGCAATGCCCGACGGGCCGGGTGCGGTCCGTTTGCGGTCTTCCGAATAGGTATCCAGCCCCACGCGGTAGTTCAGCGTCAACCACTTGAGCGGAGCATACACAAAATTCAACCCACCCACCAGGCGGTTTACGTTGTCCCGCAGTTTGTTCGTCATGGCACCATACAGGGGATTATCGTTGCCGTAGGTCTTATAAGAACCGTCCGCATTGAGGTAATCCCGAACGTCGTAGCGGGGTGACCAGTAGCTCAGGCTTTCGCTGTAGCGATCGGCGTTGTAGCGGTCCCCTCCGGAGTTGATGAAGTTTAAATTCGCATTGGTGGTGAATTTGTCACTGAATTTGACATTGGTGTTGAGCCGGACCGACAATTTATTGAAATCCGTGAACGGAATCACCCCTTCGTGTTTCAGGTGACCGATGGACGACAGGAAGGTGATCTTTTCATTCCCGCCGGAAAAAGACAGGTTGTTCTGGTATTGTTTCCCGGTCTGGTAGGCATCCCGGAAGTGATTATACAGTTTCTGCGGGTGCGTCGGGTCGATCTTGATGGCTTCGGCCACGGTGGGTCCCCACGACGGAAAAAAGTCCTGCGGATTGTAAACGCCCGAATAGCCGATGGTGTATTTGTCCTGCACTTCCGGAAATTTATTCACATTTTCGACTCCGAACGTGCTGTTGTAGTTGACGCTCAGCGCCCCGGTTTTGCCCGATTTGGTCGTGATGACCACCACACCGTTGGCGCCCCGCAACCCGTAGAGGGCCGTAGCCGCTCCGCCTTTCAGGATGTTGATCGTTTCAATGTCGTCCGGGTTGATGTCTGCCGCCCGGTTCGACATCCCCCGCAGTTCGGCCCCCGAATTGGTGGTGCCCGTCGATGTGCTGTTGTCAAACAAAACCCCATCGACCACAAACAGCGGCTGGTTGTCGCGGGTAACATCGATCGAGTTGATGCCCCGAATCAGAATCCGCGCTCCCTGGCCGGGCGCACCGCCCGTGCTCGAAATCGTAACCCCGGCCACTTTGCCCTGCAACGCATTGACGAGGTTGGGCTGCCGGTTTTGCACCAGTTCTTCCGAATTGACACTCTGCGAGGCATAGCCCAGCGCCTTTTTCTCCCGGCTGATCCCCAATGCCGTTACGACGACTTCGTTCAGCATTTTACTGTCCTGCCGCAGTGTAACGTTGATGCTCCGGCGGTTTTCGACTTTAATTTCCTGCGTTTCAAAACCGATGTAGCTAAAAACCAGCACGGTATTTCCGGCATTCACGCGAAGGGTATAGCGGCCATCCACATCCGTCAGGGTTCCGGTTGTCGTTCCTTTCACCGAGACGTTAACCCCCGGTAAGGCGGCAACGTCTCCGTCGCTCGTCACCCGACCACTTACTTCCACTTGCTGCGCCAGCGCAACCGACGACCAGAACAGCATGGCAATTCCCAGGTAGCCCCGTAGTAATTCCTTCATATTCACTCATACGTTAAAAAATGATTAAAAAACTATTCTCATGGCAAGTTTAACATTTATCCAAAATTTTGCAATTTTTGCTATTCAACGTAGAATATTTTGCTCTTTACGGAACTAATAATGGATTTTACTAAACAAAACAAAGGTACAGCCTCCGTTTGGGCTGGAGAGACCGATCGTTTCTATAAAGGAGCCACAACCTCGCCGATTGTCAACAGTGTCGCTTTTGCCTATCACGACCTCGACGAATGGTATGACGTTGCCACCGGCAAAACCGAGGGTCATATTTACAGCCGGAACACCAACCCGACGGTTCACGTACTGGAAGAGAAAATCCGCATTCTGGAAAGTGCCGAAGCCGCGACCTCGTTTGCCACCGGTATGGGGGCCATCAGCAATACGCTGTTTGCGCTGCTGGGTCCCGGAAAACGGGTGGTTTCCATCAAGGATACGTACGGCGGCACCAGTCGGCTCTTCCTGGATTTTCTGCCCTCCTACCAGATCAACGTGACGCTCTGCGAAACCGGCAATCACGAAGCGATGGAGGCTGAAATTGCCAAAGGCTGTGATCTGGTGTACCTCGAAACGCCCACCAATCCGACACTAAAAGTCGTCGATATCAAGCGATTGGCAGCGGCAGCGCACGAAGTCGGTGCGGTGGTGGTGGTCGATAATACCTTTGCAACCCCGATTAACCAGAACCCGCTGAAACTGGGTGCTGATTTAGTGATTCACAGTGCCACCAAATTCCTCGGCGGGCATTCCGACGCGATGGGCGGGCTGCTGTGCGGCAAAAAGGAACTGGTCGAAAAAGTATTCCGGTTTCGGGAAATCAACGGCGCCAGCCTGCAGGCCGATCCGGCCTACCTGATTGCGCGGGGCATGAAAACGCTGGAACTCCGGATCGAGCGGCAAAACGCGTCGGCCCTGAAAATTGCCCGGTTTTTAAAAGCCCATCCCAAGGTCAGCGATGTATTTTACCCTGGACTCGAAACCCATCCCGGTCACGCCATCGCCCGCGAACAGATGGCCGGTTTTGGAGGGGTCATGAGTTTTTCGCTTCACGGAAATTATGAAGATGTCAAAACATTCCTGACCAAACTTCAATTTGTCCACCTGGCCGCCAGTCTCGGATCGGTCAGCACCCTCGCCGGGCCACCCCGCACAACGAGTCACGTGGAATTGACCGAAGCCCAGCGCGCCCAGCTCGGCATTCCCGAAAGCCTGATCCGGTATTCGGTCGGCATCGAAAACGTCGAAGATCTGATCAGCGATCTGAGCCAGGCCCTGGCGGCTCTGGAGACGGTTTTGGAGACCGACAGAACTGTATAACCCACTTTCTATTCATGAAAAAACCGCTATCCTTCCCAATCCATCTTTTTCTATTCTGGGTGATGCTCCTGGTCAGTGCGCCCGGTTTCAGCCAGTCCAAAAAAACAAAAAAAGAACCGGAGCCTGCCGTCCAGCCAACCTCCCCGATCGTTGAGCAACGACTGAATCAGGAGCTGGAGCGCATCGCCAAACTGGCGAAAGGCAAAGTCGGCCTTTGCGCCGTTCACCTCGAATCCGGCAAGCAGGTGAGTATGAATCTTCAGGAGCGGTTTCCAATGGCCAGTACCGTGAAAGTGGCGATTGCCGTGGAATTGCTGACCAAAATTGAAAAAGGCGAACTCTCCCTGCGGACGATGGTCGATCTGAAACCGTCCGATCTGCATCCGGGCAGTGGCACGCTGGAAACGCTGTTCGCCAAACCGGGCGTTCAGCTTTCGGTGGAAAATTTGCTGGAACTGATGATGGTGATCAGCGACAATTCCGCGACGGACATTTTGCTGAACCTGGTCGGGGGCGTCGAGCCCGTTCGGGCGCGACTGAAAGCGCTGGGCATTCAGGGCATGTCGGTCGACCGCACCATTGTCGAACTGATTGCGGATCTGGAGGGCGTCACCCTGCCACCCTCCGACCAATGGACCGTCGGATTCTATGATAAACTCGGCGCAACCACGACACCCGAAACCCGCCGGGCTGCGGCATTAAAACTGGAGCAAGACCCGCGCGACACCTCCACACCGGAAGCGATGGTGAATCTGCTGACCCAGATTTACCAGGCCAAAGCCCTCAAACCCGAAAGCCGTGATCTGCTGCTGGCCGTGATGGAACGCTGCCGGGGTGGACTGGCGCGCATCAAGGGCTACCTGCCCCCTGCCACCGTGGTGGCCCACAAAACCGGCTCGCTGAATTCCAGCGCCACCGACGACGTGGGCATCATCACCCTGCCGGGCGATGCGGGTCACATTGTCATTGCGGTTTTCATCACCGCATCATCGCAGGCAGCAGCCGAACGGGAGCAGACCATTGCGCACCTGAGCCGTACGGTTTACGATTATTTCCTGTTTCAGCCGCCGGTTCAATCCATTCGGTAATGAAGACCTTCGCGATCATCGCCCTCGTCCTGAACGTTCTGACTTCTTTTGCGCAGAAAAAACCGACGGCCAGACAATTGCAGGAATTTGATGCCTACGTGGAAGCAGTTCGCAAGGAATGGGACGTTCCCGGTCTGGCCATTACGGTGGTGAAAGACAATCAGGTGCTTTTCAAGAAGGGCTACGGTGTCCGGGAATTGGGAAAATCCGAGCCCGTCGATACGCAAACCTTATTCGCCTGCGCGTCCACGACCAAAGCCATGACGGTGACGCTGATGGGTATGCTGGTCGATGAAGGCAAGGTGTCGTGGGACGACCCGGTTTACAAATACCTGCCGGAACTCCAGTTCTCCGACCCGTATCTGACGCGTGAAGTGAAAGTGCGCGACCTGCTGACGCACAATACCGGCATTGGAAGCACCGATTTTTTTACGGGGGCCATGACCATTCCGGCTCAGGAAATGTTCCGGCGGATGGTGTATGTAAAACCGTCTTATTCACTCCGATCGGGCTTTATTTACCAGAACATCATGTATTCAGCCGCCGGGCGGATCATCGAACGGCTGACCGGGAAAAAGTGGTCGGAGGTGATGCAGGAGCGCATTTTCGACCCGCTGGGCATGACCCAAACTGCGCCCAAACGCGGCCTGAGCAAAAGCACCAACATGACGAAACCGCATTACAACGTCAACGACACCATTCGGGTGATCGACTACGGCGCGGATAGTGAAATCGGTTCGGCGGGGGCGGTCTGGTCGTCGGTCGACGACATGAGCAAGTGGGTGATTTGCATGCTCGACAGCAGCAAATACAGCGGAGGACGGCTGGTAAAACCACAAACCTGGGCGGAGATTTTTAAACCGCAGGTGATGGTGCCAGACGATGAATACGCAACCATGCAGATTCTGAAACCCAACTGGTTGACCTACGGACTGGGCTGGTATCAGCACGATTACCGGGGCCACAAAGTCAACTTTCACACCGGAAGTTTAGGCGGACTAACCGCCATTACCGGGCAGTTACCCGACGAAAAACTGGGCGTGTACGTCTACGGAAATTACGACCACGCCGAGGTGCGGCATGTGCTGCTGTACAAAACCCTCGACTTCTTCGCGCTCGGTGGCAACCGGGACTGGAATTCAGAATTTAAAACGTTGTATGGCAACTTGAAGGAACAAGGGAAAAAAGCCGCCCGGGCGTTTCAGGAAAAACGGGTCGCCAATACGTCTCCGTCGTTGCCGTTGAAGGAATATACCGGAAAATATACCAGTCCGCTCTACGGAAAAGCGGAAGTGACGCTGGCGGGTAATCAACTGGTTTTCAACATCAACGACAACGCCCTGAATGCAACGCTGGCACACTGGCACTTCGATACGTTTTATGGCCCTTACCAGAAAGCCTGGTATGGCAAGGCGCTGGCCCGGTTCAGTCTGGGCACTTCGGGCCTGGTCGATTCGCTGGTTTTCGGCGGAATGGATTTCCGGAAAGAATAAAACCTTCTCCTTTTTTCATGGTTACCTATACAGAACCAATTCTCAACGTAATCATGGAAAATCAGCAAAAATTGAAGGGAAAGAAAGTGGCGATTCTGCTGACCGACGGATTTGAACAGGTCGAACTGACGGAGCCCCGGAAGGCGCTACAGGAAGCCGGTGCAGAAACGCATTTGATCGCGCCGAAGGGTGGTGAAGTGAAAGGCTGGGCCATGACCGACTGGGGCGATTCGTTCGCCGTCGATGTTATTCTGGACGATGCCGACGCCAACAGCTACGACGCCTTGCTGCTGCCGGGCGGGGTCATGAATCCCGATCACCTGCGGCTGGAACAAAAAGCCGTCGAATTTGTCCGGCACTTTTTTGAGGAACACAAACCGGTAGCCGCCATCTGTCACGCGCCCATCCTGCTAATCGAAGCGGATGTGTTGCAGGGCCGTACGGTAACGTCGTATCCGTCGATTAAAACGGATCTGATCAACGCCGGGGCCAACTGGGTCGACGAAGAAGTGGTTACCGATCAGGGTCTGGTCACCAGTCGGAAACCGGATGATATCCCGGCATTCAACCGAAAAATGATTGAAGAGATTCGCGAGGGCGCTCACGCGGGCCAACACGCGTAAAGAATACCGGTTTTTAAAACCGTTTTGCCCGGTCCGCTTATTCGGACCGGGCTTTTTTATACAGTTTCCATTCGTTTACTTCGGGTATGAATAGCCAGTTGATCGATGCCGATGACCGCCTGGCAACGGTTTTTAGCCACTATTACTGCGTCCGGTTAGACCCTGACGATCAGCCGGTCACGCTGCAATTGATGCCCCATTATGAAATGTTGCTGGCGTTTAATTTTGGCCCACCCCTTCCGATTTCGCTGGGCGACGCGAAGCATGTGATCCGGCAGACTGCGGTGTTGGGGCCATTGCAAAAAATGCTGACGTATGAGCTGCCCGCCGGGGCCGATCTAATCGTGGTGAACTTTACGCTCGACGGTTTTTACCGGCTCCTGGGCGTATCGATGCAGGAACTCAAAGCCGGTGACTGGCATGATCCGGATGTTTTGCTCAATAAGCATTGCTTTTCGGAACTTTGGGCACAACTGACCTCCCTGTCTGAACTGGCTGACCGAATCAAGTTGCTCAATGCGTATGCAGTAACGTTCGTTGCGCCGACCGATGCCGCGTCGGATTCTTTGCGGGAAAGCATTCCCTATTTCCGGGACGCTGTCGTCGATCCGATCAAGGTGCTGGCCGAAACGCAGCAGGTTTCGGTCCGGCGTATTCAGATGCGGTTTCAATCGCACCTGGGTTATTCGGCCAAGGAACTGACCCGGTTTCTCCGGTTCCGAAACCTCCTCAATTTTCTAACCCAACAGCATCCACAACCGCCGGACTGGCTTGATCTGGTGTTGACGTTTGGGTATCACGATCACAGCCACCTGATCAAAGATTTTCAGTATTACCTGGGTTTAACACCCCGGCAGTTTTTGAAACAACTGGCGCAGGGAAACGTCTGCATCAGCAAAACCGGGCGGTTTTATTGAGGGAAAAAGGATTTGCTGGATAATGGCCGTCGAGGTCCTGATTTCCATACCAGATTTGGTATTTTTGCTCATCCTAGCCCTGACTTCCATTTTTTAAATGGCTCCTTGTTTCGTAAACAAAGGCGCAAATGACATTTTAGAGATCGCTGAACTTTACACGCCTGATTTAATGCACACCCTCTTACCTTTTCTGCTCGCCATGATAGCTGCCATCGTGCTGCTGAACATGTGGGCTAACAAACTAAAAATTGCGTATCCGATTCTGCTGGTTGTTGCCGGACTGCTCGTTGGGTTTATTCCGGGATTACCAATAGTTCGAATCAATCCCGACCTCATCTTTTTTATTTTCCTGCCGCCACTCTTGTTTGAGGCCTCCTGGACGATCTCATTCAAAGAAATGAAAAAATGGTGGCGTATGATTAGTAGCTTTGCTTTTCTGGTCGTGTTTTTCACGGCATTATCGGTAGCGGTTGTGGCTCACCATTTCATTCCCGGATTTACCATTGCCCTGGGCTTTTTACTGGGGGGAATCGTGTCACCACCGGACGCAGTCAGTACCGGAGCCATCACCAGATTTGTAAAAATCCCCAAATCTACTTCGGCTATTCTGGAAGGCGAGAGCCTGCTCAACGATGCTTCATCACTGATCATTTTCCGGTTTGCATTGGTAGCCGTCGGGACGGGTCAGTTCATCTGGCAGGAAGCGGCTCTAAGTTTTCTATGGATGATCGTGGGCGGTGCGGGCATTGGCTTGCTGCTGGCCTGGGTATTTGTTCAGGCCCACAAACGCCTTCCGCTCGATGTTCAATCCAACATCGCCCTGACGCTGATTGAACCCTATTTTATGTATTGGGTGGCGGAGCAGTTCCATAGCTCGGGCGTTCTGGCGGTCGTAAGCGGGGGCTTGTTTATGTCGGCCAGGCGGCTTATTTTTCTAAACAGTACCAGTCGCATCCAGAGTTTTAGTGTTTGGGAAAGTTTTGTGTTTATCCTGAACGGCGTGGTCTTTCTGATCATCGGGCTGGAACTTCCCGAAATTGTCGAAGGCCTACGCGCCAAAGGTATTCCCTTGCACACTGCCATTGGCTCTGGTGTATTGGTAACAGGCGTGTTAATTGCGGCCCGGATGATTAGTTCGTATGCGGCACTACTGGCTACGTACATCTTTCGTCCCGGCGTAATGCCCCGTGCCAGATCCACCAGAAGGCGTTGGCTGATGCCCCTGCTACTGGGTTGGACGGGTATGCGGGGTGTCGTATCGCTGGCTGCGGCTTTGGCGATTCCCATCACCCTGGAAAATGGCGCTGCTTTCCCCCAACGGAATCTGATTCTGTTTATCACCTTTGTTGTAATCCTGCTGACACTGCTGGTGCAGGGGCTCACCCTCCCATTGTTGATAACGCGGTCGGGATTGTTTGATGGCTTACTGGAAGAAACCGAAGAAGTGACCAAACAAAAGATGAAACAGGGCCTGAAACAACACGTCTATCAGTTTCTCAAAAATAAATACGAAACCGAACTGAATGGTCACGCCGGAATGGAAAAATTCCTGAAGCAATGGGAAGAACGGTCAAAAGCCACCGATGATAGTTGGATGAACGAAAAAACAAAGGTGATTTTTGTGGAATTACTTGAAAGCCAACGGAACTATCTGACCGAGCTCAACAAAGACCCGAAGATCGACGAAGCGATCATCCGTCAACAGATCTACCAAATCGATTTGGAAGAAGAACGGTTGAGGATCATTTAAGGCATTTTTCAGAGAACCGTTTAGAACACTGGCAATCAGCAACAGTTTGACGAAGCAAAGCGACAAAGCCAATTAATAACATCGGCTTCGTCGCTTGTCTCACCCCTCTACTCCATTATTTAATTTCTACTCACCCCGCAAGCTCGTCACCGGATTCATCAATGCCGCTTTGATGGATTGGAAACTGATGGTGAATAAAGCGACCCCAATCGCCAGCAAACCGGCCAGAACAAACATCCACCATGCGATGGACACCTGGTACTCAAAACTTTGAAGCCACTGGCTCATCGCATACCACGCGACCGGCGCAGCCAGCACCAGGGCGATCAGCACCAGTTTCAGGAAGTCTTTGGAAAGCAGTCCGACGATGCTGCCGATCGACGCGCCCAGCACTTTCCGGACACCAATCTCCTTGGTCCGCTGTTCGGCGGTAAACGTAGCGAGGCCAAATAGACCCAAACAGGCCACGAAAATGGTCAAACCGGCAAATACCCCCAGAATCTGACCAATTTTCTGCTCGGCTTTGTAGGTATCATTGAATCGTTCGTCCAGAAACGAGTAGGAAAAAGGCTGTTCGGGTTTGAAAACATCCCACTGATTTTTCAGGCTGGCCAGTAAACCGGTCACGTCCTTGGTTTTTATTTTCACGATCATCGTTCCGGCGCCTTTTCCCAACACCATCACGAGGGGCGAAATGCGCTCGTGGAAGGATTTGAAGTGGAAATCTTTTACCACACCAATCACCCGATACGTGCCTTTGTTGCCCTCATTGTTCATATTGGTGATCGTCCGGTTCAGGGCATTTCCCTTCCAGCCCAACTGAGCCGCTGCGGTTTCGTTGATGATGACCGCCGACGAATCCGTTCCGAAATCGCTGGAAAAATTCCGGCCTGCCGCCATCTCCATCCCCAGCGCCGGAATGTAATTGACATCGACATCGTACCGCAGCGTCTTTACAAACTGCGTGGTCTGGTTATCGGGGTAAACCATAAAGTTGTTGTTGTACGACGGCCCCGCCGGTAAATAACCGGACGAACTGACCGTCGCCACGCGCGGGTCCCGGAGCAATTCGTCCCGAAACACCTCCTGATTTTTCCCCAATGCCCAGGCGTCCGGTAAAATCAGTACCTGGTCTTTGTTGTAGCCCAGTTTCTTGTTTTGAATGTAGCTCAATTGCTGATACACAATCGTAGTGCCGATCATCAAGGTGATGGAAATGAAAAACTGGACGACCACCAGCCCACTGCGTAATCCAATGCTCTTTTTGCCGGACGTAAACCGGCCTTTCAACACCGCAACCGGTTTGAACGATGCCAGGAAAAAAGCCGGGTAACTGCCCGCCAGAACACCAACCAACAGGCCGAACAGCAAAATACCGGGCAACAGCGTAGGAATCGCATCAAGCTGCAAGCTTAAATTCTTGCCAGACAAGCTGTTAAACAGTGGCAGCGCAGCAAACGCAAACAGACCGGCCAGCACCAGCGCAATGAACGACAACAGCATCGATTCCAGCAAAAACTGCCAGACCAACTCTTTCTTCTGAGAACCCATCACCTTCCGAACGCCCACCTCCCGCGCTCGTTTGGACGCACTCGCCGTCGAGAGATTCATAAAATTGATGCAGGCAATGAGCAGCATGATGAGCGCGACGGCTCCGAAAATATAGACGTATTTGATATCACCGTTATTCCCCAGGTCGTAGGCAAAATCCGAATGCAGGTGAATGTCCATCAACGGTTGCAGGTATAGGCCCAGGTCGTTGCCGCCCTTGCGGAACTCGGACAGGCTCACGCCCATCGCTTGTTTTAACTGCGGCCCCATGTATTTTTCGACGGTTTGGGGCAGTTTCGCTTCCAGTTGTTTGTAATCGTAACCCTCCGGGAGCACCAGATACGTAAAAAACTCCGAAATCATCCAGGACGGCGACTTCGCGTCTTCGAAACTAGCCATCGAAGCAAACAGATCGAAATGAAAGTGCGAATTCGCCGGTATTTTCTCCATGACCCCGGTAACTTTAAAAACCGCAGATGCGTTTTTGAACGCGAGGGTTTTGCCAATGGGGTCCGTTTTTCCAAAATATTTAGCCGCCAGTTGTTCCGAAATCACGACGGTATTCGGTTCCACCAGGGCGGTTTTGGCGTCACCTTTCCGGAAAGGCAGCGTGAAAACCTGAAAGAAATTGGCGTCCGCAAAAGCCATCTGGTCACCGGTATATTTCTGATCGCCCAGCACCACCGTTGGTGACCCCGCCTGCCGCAAACGGGTGGATTCCAGCACCTCCGGATAATCCGCCTTGAGGACCTGTGCCGTTGGTGGCATCACGTGCGATTCGTTCATTTTTCCACCCTGAACCGTCCCCCGGAAGATGACGCGAACGATCCGATCCGCTTTTTCGTGATACCGGTCAAAGTTCAACTCATCCAGCACATACAGGCTGATGAGCAGACAGGACGCCAGACCAAACGCCAGACCGACAATATTGATGGCCGAAAAGGCGCGGTTGCGGGCCAGATTCCGCCAGGCAATTTTGAAGTAGTTACGAATCATAACAGGTAGAATTGAAGCAGTGGTAAACAAGATCGGTCAAATCTGATGCCAGTTCGTCAAAAAGCCCATTTCAAAGCCGCAGGAGCACTTTTTAAAAGGAGTACCAACAGAATTTGTCCCATTGCGGACACAGAACGTCCCGATGCGGACAGGTTATCGGGCCGTTGGTCTGAAGACAAAGAAGATGCGGTTAACCGCCGATGGTGGACATGGATTCCGTAACCGGACCGCGTTCGTGCTCGGCTTCGAAGCCGTTTTTCGGGCGGTGGGCGAAGGCTTTGAGGAAAGCGGCTGTCAGGTCGGCGTCGGTTGCGCCCGCCCGGAGCAACGCCCGAACATCGAGCACGCCATTGTCGTACAGACAGGTTTTGAGCGTTCCCTGCGCGGTCAGACGAATGCGGTTGCAGGTGCCGCAGAACGTGCGGGTAAAGGCGGCAATGATGCCAAGGGTTCCCTGATATCCGGGAATCCGGTAGGTGGCAGCGGTCGAAAACGGCGAATCCTGCTGGCGTTCCAGGCCGGGATAAAGGGTTTGTAATTCCTGGAGAATGCGCCGGTGCGTCCAGTTCAAAACCGGGTAGTGGCTCCCCTCGCCATTGAACGGCATTTCTTCGATAAATCGTACTTCCACGGGATGGTCGCGGGTGAGTTCGGCCAGGAGCGGCAGGTCTTCAATGTTCTTCCCTTCCATCACCACCGCATTCAGCTTCACCGGAATCCTGTTTTCCAGCAAGGCGTTGAGCGTTCCCCGCACGGCAGGGAGTTCGTCGCGCCGGGTGATTTGCCGAAACCGTTCCCGGTCGAGGGTGTCAATGCTGAGGTTGACGGAGCCGATGCCCAGCCGCACCAGTTCCGGCACGAGCGGTTCGGTCAGCACGCCGTTGGTCGTAATGTTCAGTTCTTCAATGCCTTCGGTGGCTTTCAGTCGCCAGAGGAAATCCATCAGCCCGTTTCTGACGAACGGTTCTCCGCCGGTAATCCGGACTTTCGACACGCCCAGCCGGGCCAGCACCCGCACCAGCCGTTCCATCTCCTCATACGTCAGCAACTGGCTCTTCGGCAGGTACTTAATGCCCTCTTCCGGCATACAGTAAAAGCACCGCAGGTTGCAGCGATCGGTGACGGCCAGACGAAGATAGGTGATGGGGCGATTATGGTTATCGAAAATCATGGTAAGCAAGTTACAAAAAACAAGGCGAAAAAATTTCATTGCTGGCTGTAACCTTCCCAACTTCCCGCAGTTTCCACACCCAATTAGACCAACTCGAAACACACACCCGGTTGAAATCGCTGACGGACAACTCACTCATGCTGCAGGTGAAGGACGGCAATCTGGAAAAGATGGGCCTGCTCTTCGAGCGGTATCACCGCGCCCTGTTCGGTTTCCTGTATCACATGACCGGGCAGACCGATGCGAGCGAGGATCTGGTGCAGAACGTGTTTTACCGGATGCTGAAATACCGCCACACGTTCACCGGCGACGGCGAGTTCCGAACGTGGATGTATCACCTGGCCCGCAATGTGCTGGCCGATCACGTCCGGAAAAACAAGCACACGGTGCACCATTACGACGTGGCTGATTTTGTCGAGAAAATTGGCGGTGGCCCTTCGGCGGATGAATCGATGCAGAAAGAACAGGAGCTGGCCTCCCTGCACGATGCCCTGCGAAAACTGAGTCCCGACAACCGTGAAGTCCTGATTTTAAGTCGTTTTCAGGAGCTGAAATACGAAGAAATTGCCCGGATTCTGGACACGACCGAAGGAGCCGTAAAGGTTCGTGTTCACCGGGCCATGAATGAATTGAAACGCGTGTATTTAAAAGCCTAAAACCGTGATTTTTAGAGATCACGAACGGGAACCATACAACCATGAACTGTGAAAGCGCAAAGGAACAATTGATCGATCTGTTGAGCCATCAGCTTCCGGCCACCGAACGGGCCGCCGTTGAAGCCCACCTGGCACACTGCCCGGAATGCCAGACGGAACTGGCCGGAACCCGCCAGCTCTGGCTGGCGATGGGCAACGTGCCGGTACCGGAACCCGGCGAGAAAGTTCGCGCCCGGTTTTACGCCCTGCTGGAAACGGTCCAGATCGAAGAGGCTAAAAAACGCCGTCGCTCGTGGAAGAGCATCCAGCGCCGGATTCGGCGGTTTTTGACGCCCGAACTCGCCATTCGGGTGGCCTACAGTCTGTCGCTGGTGCTGGTCGGGCTGGCGGGCGGCTACTGGCTGAGTGCGAAAAAAGCACCGGTTTACGAGCAGCAAATCAGTGATTTAGGTGCTCAGGTGCAGCAGATGCGGCAGACGGTTTTGCTGTCACTGCTCGAAAACGCTTCGGCTACCGAGCGGCTTCGGGCGGTGGAATACACCAAAGACATCGAGCAGGTGGATGCGCAGGTGGTCGAAGCGCTGCTGAGTACACTCAACAACGACTCGAATGTAAACGTCCGGCTGGTGACGCTGGAAGCCCTGGCCCAACTCGCGGCTGATCCCAAAGTTCGGGAAGGGCTGGTGCATTCGATTGTCCAACAGGATTCGCCCCTGGTGCAATCCGCACTGGCCGACGTGATGGTGAAACTCCAGGAAAAACGATCGCTCAAACCGCTTCGGCAACTGCTCCGGCAGGAAAACCTCAACGACTTCGTCAAGGTAAAAATCGAACAGACCATCAAGGATTTGAGCTAGAAGAGAAAAGAGGATAGACAAGAGAGGATAGACTTGTCACTCGATCCGCGTTTTCCTCCCTCTCACTTCTTTATGCTCTGCTCTCATCTCTTTATTCTCACGTCTTTACTCTTATATTCTCACCTCTATAATCTGTACCAATATGAAACCATTTATCTCCCTCCTGCTGGTGGGACTGGGGCTTTCCTGTGTCGCTGCATCGGCCCAAACCCTGGAGTTTAAGGACCACATCAGCAAGGAATTTACCCTGTCGAAAGACGCCGGCAGCAGCACGCTGGCCATCTACAACATCAGCGGTTTTATTAAGGTGGAAGGTTATTCAGGCACCAAAATAGTGCTGGAAGTTGACCGGAGCATTCGGGCCAAAACCAGTGAGTTACTGGAACAGGGCAAGAAAGAATTCCTGCTCCAGTTCGATCAGGATGCCGACAGCGTCATTGCCTACATTGCCCAGCCCTATGATTCGCGTCCCAACCGAAACAACTGGAAAGATGGCACCAACCACCGGCGGATCGATTACAAATACGACCTCAATTTTACCGTAAAAGTCCCCTACTCCATGAACCTGCACGTATCGACGGTGAACGGTGGCGATGTAACGGTGAAAGACGTCAGCGGTTCTTTATTTGCCCACAACGTCAACGGAGCCGTTACATTAACCAACATCAAAGGAGCCACCGACGCCCGGACGATCAATGGCAATGTGGAAGCCAATTACCTGGTCAGTCCGCCCGAGAAATCGAAGTATTACACGTTGAACGGCGACATCAAGATCAGTTATCCGGCCAGTTTGTCCGCTGACCTGAGCTTCAAAAGTTTTCAGGGCGACTTCTACACCGATTTTCCCAATGCCGAAATCCTGCCCGTCAAAGTGACCAAAACACAGGAAAAGCGGGGGGATGGGACGGTTTACAAGCTCAACAAGGATACGTCCATCCGAATCGGAAACGGCGGCAAAACGCTCCAGTTCGAGACGTTCAACGGCAATGTATACATCAAAAAACAATCGTAACGACAGGTCTTTCTTCGCTTGTCTCAGCTCTCTATTCCAGTAAAACAATCTGAAAAATATGAAAACGAATCGCATTCTGGTCGCCCTGTTTATGCTTGTTTCCTTAGCAGAAATCCAACCACTGCTGGCCCAAAGTGACATCAAGGAACAACTCACCATACCGCTGACCGACCCCAACAAACCGGGTTCCCTGCACGTTGGCATCATCAACGGCTCCATTCACGTCGTTGGGTATGCCGGAAAAGAAGTCGTGGTGGACGCCGTGGCAGAAGCGAATACCGGCAGGAAGAAAGAAGAAAAACCCGACGAACTCGCCAACGGCATGAAGCGGATTTCGACCCGGGGTGGGCTCGATTTAAGCGCTACGGAGAAAAATAATAAAATTGAGTTAAGTTCTGGAACCGTCAAACGGGCCGTTACGCTGAACATCAAAGTTCCCCAGCAGTTTTCGCTCAAAGTCAGCACGATCAATCATGGTGATATTGTCATTGAGAATGTCAACGGCGAACTGGAGGTCAATAATGTCAACGGACCCATTCAATTGACAAACATTACCGGTTCTGCCGTGGCCAATACGGTCAATGGGAACCTGAAAGCGGTTTTTCGCGGAGTCACGTCAGACGTTCCCATGGCCTTTTCCACCCTCAACGGCAATGTTGACGTCACCTTTCCGGCCAATGCCAAATTTGATGTAAAGCTCAAATCCGACCGGGGCGAAATCTTCAGCGACTTCGATGTGGACGTGGACAAAAGCCAGCCCAAAGCCAGCCGAAGCAGCAAAGACGGCATGTACAAAGTGAGCATCGACGACTGGGTTCAGGGGAAAGTGAACGGCGGGGGCCGCGAGGTGATGATGAAAAACATGCACGGCAACATCTACATCCGGAAAGCGAAATAAACCGTTTCTGCAACCATTTCGACCCGAAGCCAGTTGTCTTGAAAACCTATTTTGTCACCGCCGAACCCCGGCGGTGACTTATTTTTTAGCATGGACAAACTGTATACGGCGAAAGCCACCGCAACCGGAGGCCGCAACGGCCACGTAAAATCACACGATGGAGCATTGGAAGTCGATGTCCGCGTACCGAAAGAAATGGGTGGGCCGAGCGGCACCTACCTCAACCCGGAAACCTTGTTTGCCGCCGGGTATGCGGCCTGTTTCGATAGTGCGCTGAGTTTAATCATCCGCACGCAGAAAGTTGAAGCGGGTCAGACCAGCGTCACGGCTCAGGTCAGTATCGGAAAAAATGAAGACGGCGGATTTGGACTAGCCGTTGTGCTGGAAGTTCAGATTCCGGGCGTAGAGCGTTCCAAAGCGGAAGAATTGGTTGAAAAAGCACATCAGGTCTGCCCCTATTCCAATGCCACCCGCGGGAATATTCAGGTCGATTTGAAAATTGTAGATTAACTTTCTGAAGAATTTTAACTATCGAATGTCGAATGATCAATGTAAAATTTTTGCCAATCCGACACTTTTACATTGATCATTCGACATTCGATAGTTATCATTCCTTTCTAAAGCGCTTTCTTATCGTTTAAAAGCATAAGCGAATTCCGCACCAGGTGTCAGCAACACCGCTTCCCGCTGGCGCTCTTCCACAACCGCTTCGGAGGGAGCCAGCGCACCGTCGACAATGGCACCGGCAATGGCGACGGAAACCGCAATCACCAGCGCCGGCCAGAACCCGACAATGGTGAAACTACCCATCATTTTATCGATCAGCTTCAGCAGAATGGCCGTTACCACAATCCGCACAATGCCGGTTAAGAAAAAGAGCGTCACCAGGTTGAGCGGAAAGCGAATGATCCAGCCGACCAGGAAATTGAGCGCGGCCAGGATAACCGCTATCAGCAGGGCAGTGCCGAAGCTTTTTACATCCACTTGGGGCATGATGTAAGCCAATCCGAAAATCACGGCGGCATCGAGTAACAAGTGCAAAATCAGATTCATACGAATGTGCGAAAAGTTGAAAATAAACTCTAAACACTTTCTTTTGCCGCTTGTTCAAACCGTAACGTAATTTTCCTGCCCGCCATGAGAAACCCATTCCGATCCATCAGCCTATTCCTTCTGTTCACAACTTCCCTTTGCGTATTTGCTTTTGGTCAGCAACCCGCTTCGACTACCGATTCGCCCAAAGGGGTGTATCAGTACCGAAAAGCAGCTTACGACGGCATCGGAAAAACCTACCTGGGTCGGGAAATTTCGCAGGTCATGGGCCATTTGGGAGCCGCCTGGCTCGAACGCCCGGAGCGCGAACAGGAAGAACGCACCGATCTGTTGCTGGACGCCCTGAACCTGAAACCGACCGATGTCGTCGCCGATGTGGGAGCCGGAACCGGGTACTTTACCTTTCTGATGGCGCCGAAAGTTCCCAAAGGCAAAATCCTGGCGGTCGACATTGAAAATGAAATGATCAACGACCTGAACACCACCAAAAAGAAGAAAGGAATTACCAACGTCGAGCCGGTTTTAGGAACGATTACAGACCCTAAACTCCCCGCCAACGGCATCGATATGGCGCTGATGATCGACGCCTACCACGAGTTTTCGCACCCCCGCGAAATGATGACGAACATCGTCCGGGCGCTCAAACCGGGTGGCCGTGTGGTGCTGGTCGAATACCGCGCCGAAGACCCGAACGTGCCCATTAAACCCCACCACAAAATGAGCATCGCCCAGGCCACGAAGGAAATGAAAACCGTCGGCTTGCGGCTGAAAAGCGTCTATACCAAACTGCCCCAGCAACACGTGATGATATTTCAGAAGTAAAGCCATTAAAGAATGACAAATAATAAATGATGAATATTAAATGTAAAAACCTTGCCAGTCCAGCACTTTTACATTTAATATTCATCATTTATTATTAATCATTTTCAAAAAGAGATGAAGTAATCCTTTCGATACCTCATTCAAACAACCCGTCTCTACAACCCGTTACTCCTTCGAAGTAATCTGGTTTTCCTGTGTCATCAACAACGCCTGCGGTTTCATCTTCTTCTCCCAATAAATGGATTATTCTGGGCACGATCATGTTCGGAACGTTCATGTCGACGCTCGACAGCAGCATCGTAAACATTGCCCTGCCCACCATCCGGCGGGAACTGGGCGCGGGCGACAGCGTCGAGTGGATCGTGCTTTGTTACCTCCTGACCACCACCAGCACGCTGCTCATCATGGGAAAACTGTCCGACTGGGTGGGCCGGCGAACGCTTTACATCACCGGTTTTTGCGTGTTTGTGCTGGGCTCTCTGCTTTGCGGGCTGGCCTGGAACCTGTGGTCGCTGGTGGGGTTTCGGGTGGTTCAGGGACTGGGAGCATCCATGATTTTCGCTGTCGGCCCGGCCATCATCGGCGACACCTTTGCTCCGCAGGAACGCGGTCAGGCAATGGGGCTGATGGGTTCCATTGTGGCCGCCGGGTCCAGTGCGGGGCCGGTCATCGGCGGTTTTCTGCTGGGTAAATTCGGCTGGTCGAGCATTTTCTTTGTGAACGTACCGATCGGTTTACTGGCCATCTGGCGGGCGTGGACCATCCTGCCGGAAAGCCCGAAGGTGACCGGTCAACGGTTCGATCTGGTGGGCGCGGGGCTGTTTCTGTTCGGCGTCATCTCCCTGCTCACCGGTCTGGATTTCGGGCCGGAACCGCTCTATGGCTGGGATCATCCGCTCGTGGTCACGCTCCTGTCAATCGGCACGGTTTTGCTGGTGTTGTTTCTGCTTTGGGAAATGCGGGTGCGGGAGCCGATGCTGCAACTGAGTCTGTTCCGCATCCGGCCCTACACAGCCGCCATTCTCGCAGCCTTTTGCGGTTTTCTGGCGTCGGGCGGCAATCTGTTTGTCATTCCTTTTTTCCTGCAACAACTCCTGGGACTACCTCCCGAACGCGCCGGGCTGATTTTGCTGGCGGGTCCTTTGACCCTCAGCCTGGTGGCTCCGCTGGGCGGGTATCTTTCCAGCCGGATCAGCACGCGCTGGTTGTCCAGTTTCGGGTTACTGATCACGGCGGGCGGTTATATTGCGTTTTCATTTCTGGCCGTCGACTGGACCTGGCAGGATGTTATCTGGCGGAGTTCGCTGGTGAGTCTGGGTTTTGGCCTTTTTCAGTCACCCAACAGCAGCAGCGCCCTCAACGCGGCACCCGTCGCCCAGCGTGGCATTGCCAGCAGCATGATTGCCTTCATGCGCAACCTGGGATTTGTTGTTGGTATTGCCATCGCTGCCGCCGTTTGGTACAGCACCCGCAACCGCTGGGCGCTGGCCAACGATGCCTCCCCCGAATCGACGGCGGCCCAACTGCTCGGAATGCATTACGCCTACCTGACGATGAGCGGTTTAGTACTGACGGGTGCGCTCATTTCCTTCACGCGTGGCAGGACGACTCCGCCCGTTTCCAATCCGGTTCAACTGGAAAATACGATTTCGAAGCCTTGAGAACGCATCCGCCCAGGTTAACATTGTATATTTTTTGGAGAAAATGCTGGCGATTACCGGTATACAGACAGGGTAAATTTGTACTGTTCCCAAGTCCTGCTGTATGAACCACCGCTACGCCAAACATTTTCTTTCCCCTGTTCTCTTCTTCTTCCCAGGCACCGCATCAGTCATTGCGCAGGAAACCGGTAAAAAAGTCACCATCGTTACGCCGGTTTCGGCCCATGCCCGGATCACCTTTGGGGTCGAAAAATTGAAGCAGACGCTGGCCAAAGCTGGTTATCAAACTATGCTTGGCAAGGGTGTGCCTTTGAAAGACAATCAACAGATTGTCATCGGGTTATGGAATAAAAAGAACATCGACTGCTGTTTGAGTAACACAAAATAGCAACGAAAGCCGGTCTTCTCCGCCGGGCCATTAGTCCAGCGGAATACGCCCGGCGTTTTGCTCCAGCCAGGCATCAAACGACTGTAATTCGGGGTTCAACTCCCGGGAGTAGGTTACATCCCGAACCTGGTTGCAAACGTCGTCAAAATCACGGTAGAACTGGAACATGTTGCCCATATCATCGGCCCCCGGAAAGCCAAAGCCCCGGTATACCTCCGGCGTTACGTAGTTGTAGATGACCTCCTGCCCAATCGCTTTGGAGAGTTTCGCAGCCATTTCCTGACCCGTCAGTTGATCTCCCGCCACCCCAATGGTCTTCCCAACGAATGCCGTACCTCCCTTGAAGATGGCGTAAGCGGTTTTGCCAATATCTTCGGAAGCCACACCGGCCATCTTCTTGTCGGCCATCGGCAAGGTCAGGTACAGCCTGTTATCTGGCCCCTTTTTAGGACCGGCTCCGAAATAGATGAAGTTTTCCCAATAAAAAGAAGCCCGGAGGAAAGTAGTCGGTACGCCTAAGTCGGTAAAGAATTGGTCGGCTTCGCCTTTCGCATCAAAATGCGGCACTTTGTATTTGCCTTGAAGGGTTGGCATCCGGTCATCGTCCAGGGGAATCCACTCGCGGGTATCTTCCAGCGTCGACCAGATCACGTGCTTCAGCCCGGCCTGTTTAGCCGCCTGGGCCATGCTGCGTGCTTCATTGTATTCCCGCTCCGGCGAAAAATGCGCCCAGAAAAAGGTTACAAAAAAGGCTCCATAGGCTCCCTCCAGGGCCTGGCGCAGGCTTTGCTCATCATCAATGTCAGCCACAACCACCTCGGCTCCCAACTGAGCCAGTTCCTTCGCTTTATCCGAGCTGGTGTCCCGCGTAATGGCCCGGACGGCAAACTCACTGTTTTTATCATGGAGAATGGCTCTGGCAAGTCCGCCCCCCTGGGCACCGGTAGCGCCGAAAATGGCAATAATCTTTTTCTCGGACATGAGTATTTTTGAGTTTAGGCGTTAAAAAACAGAACGTTCCGTACCGAATGGAACAGAGCCCCCAAGTTAGGACAATAGTAGATACGTTGTCAACAACGGCACCTATTTTGCGCCACCGGCCGGCAAAGAATTCAAAGGCTACCACGCCAACCTGTACTGGTGCCGGTTTGAAATGTTGGGCCAACCCTTTACGGTGGCGACCGAAAACGAAGATGTTGTTTTCCGGCTGTTTACGCCCACCGGGAAAACCGATCAGTGGCACAAGCTTTATCAGTACCGCCGTTTAATCCAAATACAAACCGGCTTCACCCCTACTCGACCCGTTCGGAAACAGTCCGTGAACTTTCGGTTGAGTTGAATCAATCCGTATCTTCGTGACGACGAGCGTCTTTCCTTCTTTATTTTTGTATGTCCGGCGAGGCAGTACTGTTTATTTACCTGGGTTCGGTGGGGTCCATCCTGATCCTGAATGCCGTTCAGTGGAGTTTTTTCCGGGACTGGGTCTACGGTCTGTTTACCCTGCAAACCCTGATCTGGTTCTCCCATTCGGTCTTCAACCGACTCTCCGGCGAAGACATTCCCCTGAGCGAATCGCAAAACATGGCGGTTTATGTGGCCGAGCATGGCCTGAGCCGCATCCTTTATCTGGGGCTGGTGTATGGTCTTTTCAATAGGATGCAGGCTCCGCTCCGGCCAACGCGCGGGCTGCGGTGGGGGCAACTCGGGCTGGGAGTATTTCTGGTGGTGGAAGTCGGTATGATGTTGCTGGATGAACACTGGCACGTGTCGCCACCGGGGCGGTTTTTGACGATCATTTACTTCGGTTTACTAATGAGTACCAGCCTGGTGGGTGCCTGGATTGCGTCTCGCCGGCGCGATGCGGTGGGCGGTCTTTTCATTATCGGCAGTGTCATGCTGCTGGTCAACGAGGGCAACAACCTGTTTTATTATACCGGTTATCCCTTGCCGCTGTCAACGGCCCCCGCTGATGTTCAGGTACACATCCGGATTCTGGGGGCCAGCCGTATCCTGCAACTGCTTTGTTTTTCGCTGTGTCTGGTGTTTCGCCAGCGGCAGCTAGCCGTGGCCGAAGCCGTCGAGCAAACGCGCCGGGCCGAGCAACTGATTCAGCAACGGCTGGAAACTGAACTGGCCGTTCGGCGGCTGGAGCAGGAAAAAACCGATGTTCAGCTTCGGGCGTTGCAGGCGCAGGTAAACCCCCATTTTTTGTTCAACAGCCTCAACTCACTGTCGTCGCTGATCGACGAGCAACCGCAGCGGGCCAGTCAGTTTGTCGACCAGTTGAGTCAGGTGTACCGGTATCTGCTGAAAGCCAATGAGCAATCCCTGACGACGCTGGAAAGTGAACTCGGTTTCATTCGGTCGTATGCCCACTTGCTTAAAACCCGGTACGGTGCGGGCTTGACGGTAGCCGTACAGATTGATCCGGCCTACTCGTCGTGGCTGCTGCCCTCGCTGACGCTTCAGTTGCTGGTCGAGAACGCCGTCAAGCACAATGTGATTCTGGTTACAAAGCCGTTGCGAATCGACATTCTCACGGATGAGTCGGGATATCTGGTGCTGAAAAACAACCTCCAGCGCAAACGGACGTCGGTTCTTTCCAACGGGGTCGGCCTTTCGACCATTCTGGCGCAGTACCAGAAACTCAACCAGTCTACGCCCGAGGTCAGTGACGCCGAAAACACATTTACCGTTCGGATTCCTCTGATTAATCCCATTACGGAAACCGTTCAGCCGGTTCGGCCCTGAGCTTCGCGCTTTTCCTAAACCGGTTTTCTTACAGGAGTTTATCCGGCGTAATTGGCAGTTCCCGGATGCGTTTGCCAGTGGCATTAAAAACCGCATTGGCCACGGCCGCAGCCACGCCAACAATGCCGACTTCCCCGATTCCCTTCACACCCAGCGCATTGGAAGCCCGGTCGTCTTCCCGAATAAAAATCGCTTCCATTGCCCCAATATCCAGGTTAGCCGGAACGTGATAATCCCCGAACGAGCGGGTGACAAAATTCCCCCAGCGCGGATCGACCACCGACTCTTCGGTTAGCGCCATCCCGATTCCCCAGACATTGCCGCCGATGATCTGGGAGCGGGCGGTTTTGGGATTCAGGATTTTACCGGCACCGGTTACGGCCAGAAAACGCGTCACCCGCACCATGCCGGTGGCAATGTCGACCCGTACTTCGGCAAAATTGGCATTGAAACTGTGGGAAGAATATTGATCGGCATTGGCGGGCGGTTTGGCATCGACCCGGGTCTGGTAATCGGCTACGTTTTCGGACACCATCAATTGCGCAGCCGTCGGGCGGACAAAGAACTGTTTGCCGGATTTGGCAATCAGTTCATCCGTTAGTTTTACGCAGGCATCATGCACGGCATTGGCATAACTGGACGCTCCTACCGACCCCACCGAACCGGCGGCTGGCGGCAAATCCGAGTCGCCGAGCTTTACGGTAATTTGATTCAGCGGCAAACCCAGGGCATCGGCCGCCGTTTGGGCCAGAATCGTGTGCGTTCCCGTGCCCAGATCCGCAGCCGCCAGTTCAACGCGGGCCGTGATGGCATTGCCTTTGCGGTTGAGTGTCACCCGCGCCGAACTCGGCCGTTGGTGGGCCGGGTAAGTGCCGCAGGCGACGCCATAGCCGATGAGAAAATTGCCCTGCTGGTTCTGGCGGGGTTCGGCCTTGCGTTTTTCCCAGCCGAAGGCTTTGGCTCCTTCCTGCAAACACTGCACCGTCGTGCGTGACGACCAGGGCTTGCCATTGGACGGATCGCGCGTTGGCTCGTTTTTCAGCCGCAATTCAATGGGGTCCATTTTGAGCTGGTGCGCCAGTTCGTCCATAGCCGACTCCAGCGCAAAACTACCCGTCGATTTTCCCGGACCGCGCGTATAGGTCGGCAGAATCAGATTCATCGGAACGACCCGGTAGGTAATCAGCGAGTTGGGAACCTCGTACATGATTTTCGAACAGTCGCCACACGGTTCCACAAACTCGTTTTCGATGGCACAATGCGTGGTCGTTTCGTGGGCGAGTGCCGTCAGCTTACCGTCTTTGGTGGCTGCCAGACTCACTTTCTGGTGGTTTTGTTGCCGCAAGCCCACCGAATTCACCATTTGCTGGCGGGTCAGCGCGAGCTTGACCGGACGGTTCACCGCTTTGGCCGCCACCGCCGTCAGCACCAGATTGGCCCATTGACCGCCCTTCGATCCAAAACCCCCGCCGATGTACGGGGAAACGATCCGGACATTTTCCGGTTTGATATTGAGCGTGGCAGCAGCCGCATTTTGGGCGCCGTTTACGATCTGCGAACTGTTGTAGAGAACCACGTTATCACCCTGCCATTCAGCAATCGTGGAATGGGGTTCCAGCGGGTGGTGGTGTTCGATGGGCGTTCCATAGACCGCTTCCACCTTGAATTCTGCGTTCTGGAGGGCCGCTCTGGCATCGCCCCGTTTTGCGTCGGCCTTCTCTTTGTCTTTTGGCAAAGCCGCTTCTTTTGAAAGTTTTTCAAAATCAACCCTGGCTTTGCTCTGGTCGTATTCCACCTTCACCAGACGGGCCGCGTACCGGGCCTGTTCGTAGGTTTCCGCCACCACCAGACCGATGTGCTGTCCGTGAAACTCAATTTTCGGGCTTTGCAGCAATGCTCCGCCCCGAATACCGCCCTCAACGTTGAGCTTCGGCGCATTTTTATGGGTAATCACGGCCAACACACCGGGCGACTTTTCCGCCGGACCGGTGTCAATCGAGCGGATCGTTCCGGCGGCAATCGTGCTTTTAAAAAGGACGGCGTAGGCGATGTTCTTCACCGGGTAATCAGTCGCATAGGCGGCTTTTCCCGTCACTTTCAAAATCCCGTCGATGCGACTGACCGGCGTACCGGTCACTTTGTTTTTCTCCTGCATGAAATTGATTCAGTATACGATCAGGACCGGTTTCCGGTTAAGGCTACTTGCAACGCCCGGACGATGCTCCGCTTGCCGAGTTCCACCTTAAACGCATTGTGTTCCAATGGTTTCGCATCCGCCATTTCGACTTCGGCGGCCCGTTTAAAATTCGCTTCGGTGGCTTCCTGACCCACCAGGAGTTGTTCGGCTTTCAATGCCCGCCAGGGCTTGTGGGCCACTCCACCCAGGGCGATCCGGGCCTGTACGACCCGGTTGCCGTCCATCTCCAGCGCGGCCGCCACCGAAATCAGGGCAAAGGCATACGAAGACCGGTCGCGGACTTTCAGGTAATAAGACTTTTCGGCAAAGCGGTTTTTCGGCAGCTCAATGGCCGTGATCAGTTCGCCCGGGCTGAGGTTCGTGTCGATTTCGGGCCGGTCTTCCGGCAGACGGTGAAAATCCGCCAATGTGATGATTCGCTCCGGTCCGCTGGCACTGCGGACTTTGACGACGGCATCGAGCGCAGCCAGCGCAACGGCCATGTCCGATGGATGAACGGCAACGCATTTTTCGGACCAACCGAAGATGGCGTGCATCCGGTTGATACCTTCGCGGGCACCACAGCCCGGCTGCCCACCCGGCTCGCGTTTGTTGCAGGGCATGGCCACATCGTAGAAATAGGGGCAGCGGGTTCGTTGCAGGAGATTGCCGCCGTTGGTAGCCATGTTCCGAATCTGCCCGGATGCCCCCGCCAGAATCGCCTGTGCGAGTAGCGGATAGTTTTGGCGGATCAACGGATGATTGGCCGCGTCGGTATTTTTCCCCAGCGCCCCAATACTAATACCGCCTTTATTCACGCCATCGGTGAGCGGTTTGATCTGGGCAAGGCTGAGCCGGGTGATGTCGATCAGCTCTTCGGGCCGCTCAACATCTTCCTTCATCAGGTCCAGCAGGTTGGTTCCACCCGCCAGAAACCGGGCGTTGGGTTTTCCGGCCACACTGTTGGTTGCCGAAGAGATATCAGAAACGGTCGTAAATTTAAAAGGTCTCATGGGTGCGGGGTTTGTCCGATTAGCCGATCAACTGCCAGGTTTGTTCCACCGGTTTCCCGCTGTGTACTTCCTGAATGGCAGCCACAATGTTGGGATACGCGCCACAGCGGCACAGATTCCCCGACATCCGCTCCCGGATTTCTTCGTTGGAAAGCTGAACCGGCCCCGGTTTGGTGCGAATCGATTCCGTGACGTAACTGGCTTCTCCCTTTTTGGCTTCATCGAGCAGGGCCACCGCCGAGCAAATTTGCCCTGGCGTACAGAAACCGCACTGAAAACCGTCATGTTTGAGGAAAGCAGTCTGCATCGGGTGGAGACGATCCGGCGTTCCGGCCGTTCCGCTGGCCAAGCCTTCGATGGTTTGCACTGACCGGCCTTCGCAGGTTGCGGCCAGGGTCAGGCAGGACAACACCCGGCGTCCGTCCACAATCACCGTGCAGGCACCGCATTGGCCGTGGTCACAGCCCTTTTTAGAGCCGGTGAGTTCCAGCCGTTCGCGGAGCGTATCAAGCAGCGTCATCCGGGAATCCACCGTCAGCTTTCGGGCCGTCCCGTTGACTTTGAAAGAGACCGCAACCCCGTTTTCGATGGCTGCGGACGAAAGCTCATCCGGCAGTGGGCCGCCCGGCGACCTAGTGAAAACCTGCTCGGCAACGGCTGACTGCCAGGCCAGAATGCCGCCACCGGCCAGTCCCATCAGTTTCAAAAAATGACGCCGGTTGACGCCGGTATCGAGGATTTCGTCCAGATCTTCCGGCATCAGATCTTCGAACAGTTTCTTTTCGTCCTCGGTCAGGTCCGGGGCGTTGTGGTCTTCCATCATGGAATGTTCTGGAAATAAAGAGTCCCTATACACTCCTAACCCGGAATCCGGTTGAAAGTTTATAGGGAATCCCGGAAAACGTTGAACGTTCCAAACCAGTCGGGCGGGAGCGGTTTACCCCAGAAATCCGACCAGGTTTTCCACCATCACCGGCGAGCCGATGTAGAGCGGAGTACGCTGGTGAAAACTATCCGGTTTGATATCGAGAATGGATTGCTGGCCGGTGGTGGCGACGCAGCCGGTCATTTCGGCCAGAAAAGCCAGCGGAAAGGCTTCATACAGCAGCCGGAGTTTGCCATCGGGGTTCTTTCGGGTCGGCGGATAGAGGTAAATACCGCCTTTGAGCAGATTTCGGTGGAAATCGGCCACGAGCGAGCCGATGTAGCGGGCGGTGTATTTTTTCCGGCGGCACGCGGTCAGGTAGTCCTGCACACCCGGTTCGTAATCGTCCAGATTGCCGTCGTTGCACGAATAAATTTGCCCATCGGCCGGACTGTGAATGTCGGGGTGCGACAAAATAAACTCACCCAGCGACGCATCGTAGGTGAATCCGTTGGCATTGTGGCCGGTGCTGTAGACCAGAATGGTCGAAGAACCGTAGAGAATGTAACCAGCCGCTACCTGCCGGCGACCGCCCTGCAAAAAATCCGCCATCGTGGGTTGTGTGCCGATGGGCGTCACGCGCCGGTAAATGGAAAAAATGGTACCGATCGACACATTGACGTCGATGTTGGAGGAGCCGTCGAGCGGGTCCATCGCCACGACGTATTTGGCGTGGTTGTTCCCGGTATAAATAATCTCTTCCTCTTCCTCCGAAATGATGGCGCAGGCTTCGCCCCCGTTTTTCAGGGCGCGGCTGAACCGGATGTTGGCAATCATGTCGAGTTTCTGCTGGCTTTCGCCCTGTACGTTCTGAATGCCCATGCCGCCGGTGAGGTCGATCAAACCCGCCCGGTTGACTTCACGATGGATGATTTTGCCGGCCAGGGCAATGTCGCGTAACAATTGCGAGAGTTCCCCCGTCGCGTACGGGAAAGCTGTTTGCCGGTGCATGATGTACCGATCCAGGGTTACCCCAACGGGCAACGCCAACGGATGCGAAGCCGTTATTTCCATCTGCTGAACATTCATAATCGTCGAGAATCGTTATAGGTGAATTGCTTGTTTCCAGAGAAAATCGATTGGTTGACCCATGCCGTCGACGCAAAACAAAAATTAGCTTTTTCGCAGAAAGGGCCCAAACCAGAAATTGGCTACGCAGGTGAGATTATTACGCTAAGGTTAGGCAGGATGTTTTTTATTTTAAAATTTTACCGCATATTTATTCACGCAATCGTTACCGGGAACGTTGCCAGAAATTGATTCCTTCGGAGAAGTGCTGGGTTATTTTTTGAATTTTACCAATAAAGCGCCTTGGACACCATAACCATCAAAGACATTGCCCGCGCCTTAAATCTCTCGACCTCGACGGTATCGCGGGCGTTGCGGGACAGCTACGAGATCAACGCCGAAACCAAGCGGCTGGTCGTCGAGTATGCCGAGAGGTTACAGTACCGCCCCAATCCCATTGCGCTGAGCCTGAAAGAAAACCGCAGCCGGGTCATCGGCGTCGTGGTTCCCCAGATTGCCAACCTCTTTTTCTCGCAGGTCATCAACGGCATCGAAGCCGTCGCCTACAACCGGGGCTATCACGTTAGCATTTTTCAAAGTCACGAATCCTACGAACGGGAGCTGGCCACGGTGCAGCAGGTGGTAGCCCGAAAGGCCGACGGCCTGCTCATTTCGCTCTCCAGCAACACCTGCAACGTCGCGTATCTGCGTCAGCTTCAGGAGAAAAAACTACCCATTGTGTTGTTCGACCGGGTGTCGAAAGACCTGGAGGTACCGAGTGTAACGGCGGATAATTTTGCGGGTGCCTATGCCGCCACGGAACACCTGATCCAGTCGGGACGTCGGCGGATTGCGCACGTCGCCATTCCGGCCACGATCTCCATTGCGCAGGAAAGGCTGGCGGGATACCGGGCGGCACTGGAACACTACGGCATTCCGTATGAGGAGAAGCTGGTGCGACACGCCGGTTTTGGTCCGAACGAGGTGGACCCCATTGTCGATGATCTGCTGCATCAACAACCGGACGCGTTTTTTGCGGCCAGTGACCGGCTCGCCATCGGCTGTCTGACGGCCCTGAAAAAACGAAACGTTCTGATTCCAGGACAAATAGCCCTGATCGGTTTTACCAACATCACCGTTGCTGATTTGCTGGACCCGCCCATGACAACCGTCGAGCAACCGGCCCAGGAAATCGGTCAGGTGGCCGCCGGACGACTGATCGACCTGATCGAAGGAAAACCCCAGCACCTTACTGCCGACGCCGTGAAAATTCCCACCCGGCTCGTGATCCGGGCGTCAACGAAAGCGGGGGCAAACTAATCAATTATTCCCCGGACCACCCGGACGGCCACCGCCGGGGAACCGTCCCCCTCCTCCGCCACCATTGCGCCAGTTCTGGCCGTCGGGCCGGTCGGTGCCGCGCGCCGGAGAGGCCGAGGCTTTAAACTGGCGCAGGTTGTAGGTAAAGGTCAGCATGAAATACCGTTGCAGCACCTGCGCCCGGCTGTTCTCTACGTACGTATCGGTTTGCGTTACATTCAAACTATTGTTCTGCTTCAGCAAGTCAAAAACCGACAACCGCAATTCGCCCCGCTGGTCTTTCAGGAATTTCTTGCCGACAGCGGCATTCCAGAGTGTATACTGCTGGTTCACACTGCCATTGAAACCGGTATATTTCTGGTTCGAAATGTCGGACTGCAACACCAGACCCGGCCCGAATATCCAGTTGATGCGGCCACTCAGTACCTGAAAATAATATTGGTTGTTGTTCTGTTCCTGAAGCGAATATTTCACATCGTTGAAGTTACCCGAATACGAAAACGAGAAGTCCAGCTTCTGGCTGATGTTGCTGCTCAGGTTGACGCCCTGCGACCAGGTGGTTGTGCTGGCGTTGTTGATCTGGTTGTTGATCAGACTCGGCGACGTTCCGTAGCTGTTTCCGGCGTTGATGCTGATGTTACTCTTGATGAATTTGAGCGGGGTGCTGTAGGTAACAAACGTGCGAAGGTTCCACAAACCGCTCAGGTTGACCGGGCGGGTCAATTGAACGCCCTGCCCCAGCGTCGTGCCGTCGGGCAGGGTAGCGGTTCCGTTGCTGATCAGGGTAGAGGTCCCGATGTAGTCGTTGGTTGAACCCATGTTGATAAACACAAACAGGCTGCGGCCTTTGACCGGTTTGGTGAGTTGATACCGAACCGACACGTTATGGCTATACGACTGCTTCAAATCCGGATTTCCCGTGGTCAGAAACAGCGGATTGGAGTTGTCGAGCACATTCTGGAGCTGCGTGACCCCCGGCGCCTGCGTGTTGGTGCGGTAAAATAGCCGGACGCGGCTGTCGGTCGACAGTTTCAGATCCAGCATCGCCGACGGCAGCAGGTTGTTGAAATGCGCCCGAACGTCGTTGTTGATCGGGAATGTCTGGTCGCTGAGCAGATCCGCCCGCTGGTAGTTCAGGTTGACGTTCAGCCCCATTTTCGGTGACCGGTAATTGTAGCCCACCCCCGCCTGGTTGGTAAAATAATCGTTCTGAAACGTATTCGACAACAGCGAATCCAGTTGGTCGTAGCGCTGCGTGGCCGGATTGTAGCGGTTGGTACGCCGGGTCGCATCACTATAGCGGTAGGTCGTCGTATAATTGATCTGCAACTGGCTCAGCTTGCTCAGCGGTTCCGTAAAAGCCGCGTTGAGCGAATACTGATAACTCGGTGTATGGTTGGTCGTTAACTGATCAATGCGCTGATCCGGAGTTCTTCCCGTAAAATATTCATTCAGCGACAACTGCGAATTGTCCCGGTCCTGCGTGCTGATCTGGGTGCCGAAATTCAGGGAAAGCGACCGCCCGCGTTTGGCAAACCGGTGCCGGAACAGAATGTTGTTGCTGAAATTGAACGCCCTGGTTCGGCTGATGTTGTCGGTATTGCTCCGGTTCAGCAACAGGCTGTCGGGCGGCAAAACCGGATTGAAGTTGTTGCCCAGCGTCTGGTTTTGGGAGGTACTGTCGCCGGCCAGGTACGTGATGCCCTGCGTACTGCTCGACGAACTGTTGTTTTGCCACCGCAGCCGGGGCGTAATCAGCAGCGAGTTGTTGGAATTGATCGTGTATTCGAGCCGGAAATCCAGCCGGTGGTTGTAGTTTTCGCTGCGGGTGTTGCTGTTTTCCAGGTAATTCTGGCTCGCATTTTCACTCAGCGTATACCGCCGAAAAACCGTCTGGGAGTTGGCGTTGTTGCTGTTGTTGAAAAAATAACTTCCCCGAATGGTGACGTGCTTGCCCCAGTCGTCGGAAAAATTGAGCCCGATGGAGTTCGTTTTGTTGATTCCACTCTGCTGACCCACCAGAAAGCTGTCGTTGCCACCACCTCCTCCTCCGCCACCGCGGTTGCCACCACCGCCCCGGTTGCCACCCCGGCCACCGCCACCACCTCCTCCGCCACTGTTGCTGCTGGCAACGCCGGTCAAATCCTGCGAGGAGAAGTTTTGCTGGTTGATGTTGTTGCTCAGGCCAACGATGGAAAACCGCCGGGCACCGTTGAAGAAGTTGACATTTCCCCCCGCTGAATACGTATCGTCCGTTCCGTATCCCGCATACACCCGGCCAAAGACGCCGTTCTGCCGGTCGCCCCGCGTCACGATGTTGATGGTTTTCGAGGTTTGGCCGTCGTTAAAACCGGTAAACTGCGACTGATCGCTCATGCGGTCGAAAATCTCGATTTTATCGACCACTTCGGCTGGCAGGTTGCGGAGGGCAATGCTCGGATCGTCGCCAAAAAAGATCTTCCCATCTACCAAAACCTGCTGCACATCCTCGCCCTGGGCTTTTACGGTTCCGTTTTCCACCGTAATCCCCGGCATTTTCTTGATCAGGTCTTCCGTGGTGGCATCGCGGGTAACTTTAAACGCTTCGGCATTCAACTGGAGCGTATCCCCTTTCTGCTGCGCGGGCGGTATTTGCCCTTTGATCACGACTTCTTTGAGCGTTTTGGCGTCCTCGGTCAGCGTGATGATGCCCAGATTCTGGATAGACTCAGTAATCGTAATCACTTTATCATAATCCGTAAACCCCAGGTAGGTGGCTTTCAGCCGATAAGCTGCCGGATTGAGGTTCATGAAGGTAAAGACGCCACTCGTATCGGTAACGGTATATTGTTTCTGGGTCGTATCCTGCTGCGACGTCAGAATTACCGGCACGCCGATCAGAACGCCGTTGTTGACATCGGCAAATTTTCCGGTCAATTGATTGGTTTGGGCGAACAGCGATGTTCCCGAAATCAGCAAAAGAGCCAAAACCGGAAGCAAACGCAAAAAGCGTAGAGAATTTACCTTCATGGTACAAGTGCGTAAGTGCGGATTTTCACGGGTTTGTCACCGCACGGGAATCCCGGGGCGGTGACAAACGCTGCGAACGACTGAACTGAAAATTTGATGAAGTGTAATCCTGAAACCGGATTACAACAACGACACGTTGTTGTGCTTATTTGTTTGAATTTTACCGGTTTCCACCCCGACGACCGCGCATGGCCCGTTCTTCCTTGAACGTTCCCTTGGCGTCGAAGACCACAATTTTCCGGGTGGTATCAGCCGCCACGACCACATTATAGTTGTCTTCTTTGTCTTTCATGATCCGCCGAACCGTCATGCCGGGGTATTTATCTTTCACATACGCCATCACCGGAGCGGGCAGTGCGCTTTCTTCCACCTGCGTCATTCCCTGCATCTGACCGCGTCCGCCCCCCTGTCCGTTCTGCGCGTTACTTTCGAAAACCGTCATCCCGGCCAGCAGCAGGGCAATGAACATTCCTTTTTTCATGATCGATTGCTGTTTAGTTGTAGTGCTTAGATGTCAATGGCCCCGAAACCCTGCGGGCTGCGGACCAAAAAAGAATTTATTTTTCGGAACGGTCCCGTCGGCTGGAGTCGGAGCGGTGTTTCCCCGACCAGCCCGATCCGCTGAAGGAGCCAAAACCGGGCCGGTCGGCCAGGACTTTCTGTAATTTCTGCCGTTGTTCGGGCGTACACAGGGCGCTCACCTGCTGAAAATGCCGCAAGGTCAGCACGTCCAGCCGAACGCTGTTTTCTTCCAGTTGCCGGGCCCGTTGCGTCAACTGCGCATCGGTCTGCGTCGAATCGTTGACCAGCCGGAAAAACCGCCGGCGTTCCTGCCGCATCGAATCCAGCAACGGCCGGATGGTTTTGAAATGGTTTTGCCGCATGGCCCGGTATTTGGTGCGTTGCTCTTCCGAAAAACCGAGGGTTTTGGAAAGATACGACCGCCCGTCGCCCTCCCGGTGGTGCCGCTGGGAACCCAGCCACATCCAGGTCAGCAAACCGGCGTTGAGCAGCACCAGCGCGATAATGATCCCGATCAGCATTCGAAATCGATTCCGGTCATTCATCGGCGTAAACGGTTTGGTGATCCAGTTGATAATCCTGCACAAAAGCCTCGTAGGTTCCGGCATCGGGTTCCGGCGTGGGCGGGGCGGGGCGGGTTTGCCAGAGTGCCACCGACACGTTAAGCACCACCAGCATGCCGAGCGTTCCGAGGGCGTAGGCCGGGCGTTGCAACCACCACGGCAGACGGACCGATCCTTCCAACTGATCCAGGCGGTTTTTCAACCGGGTATAAAAGAAAGGCCGGGGCTGGGCGGGCTTTAGCTGGCCCAACTTCCGAAACAGGTCTTCCCACTGTTGATCTTCTTCGTTCGTGTTCATGATTGTCACGGGTTATTTCTTTCTTTGTAATACGGGCCCAACAGTTTCCGAAGATTCTGTTTCGCCCGGTGCAGCAGCGACTCGACCGCCGACACACTGACCTGCATCACCTCCGCAATTTCGCGGTGGCTTTGTTCGTCGATGTAATGTAAAATAAAGGCAACTTTTTGCGTATCAGCCAGTTGGTCAATGGCTTTAAACAAGGTGCGCATCTCCTCCTGCTGCTCCAGCGAAACCCCCGGATGGTGGAAATCCGGCGGATCGTGCAGCACTTCGTTGTTCAGTCCAAACAAACTGGTCAGGACCGAAAACCGCTTTTGTGCCTTCCGTTTCCGGTGGTGCGCAAGGGCTTTGGTGGTGGTGATGCGATACAGCCAGGTCGTCAGTTTGGCCTCCTCCCGAAAGTGCTGAATGGTTTGGTACACTTCAATAAATACCTCCTGGGCAATATCCTCTGCTTCTTCGGGATGCTGCACGATCGCCAGCGCCAGGTTGTAGACCTTGTCCTGATGCCGTTCGACCAGCATCCGAAAAGCCGACGCACGGCCTGCTTTCAGCTCAGCAATCAGTTCGGACTCCTGCAAACGGGCGGTATCGTTAAAAGTGAACACATGGCATTAGGTACGAAAGATTGGAAAAACCTGCGGGAATGAGGTATTTTTTTTAGCTAACCCCAAAAAAGCCACCATGCCGGGCATCAAGCTTTCTTAAGGTCGTCCCGTTGCAGAAGCAAGTTTTGGTCTGGCGTTGATTCGCGGACGTAGTCGATCAGCCTAATTTGTCTCACCAACTCAGGCAAAAATACGATGATAAGACCTAGATTTGTGAGATGTCAATTGGAGACCTTTTCAGTCAATAGTTAACCGGCCTTGCTGGCTATTATTGCCGGCTCGGTAAACGGCCTTTGGTAAGATGACCAAATGGGCTGCATGGGTATATATTCCCAATAGGCTTACTATAACAATACCATACGCATTGCGTCTTTAGTGCGTCAATCGGCAAGTTGGTATCATGTGTAACAGAAGGCAATATCATAACAACCTATAAAAACTATGCAAGACATATTATTTGACTTTATATCAAAATACGTTTCTCTGACAGAAGATGAGAAGAACGTACTGCTTTCGTTGGACCTATTTCGCTCGGTAAAGAAAGGAACTACTTTACTCAAAGAAGGACAGAAATCACAAGATTTCTATTTTGTTTTAAAAGGCTGCATACGAAAATATTATATCATAGATGGTGACGAAAAAACAACCGCTTTCTACACAGAAATGGAAGCTTTAACACCCCATTGTGTAATAAGTAAAACGCCGTCCGAATATTTCATTGGTTGTGTTGAAGACAGTATTCTTTTAGTCTCAAATTCTGACATGAGCGAAGAAGTTAACAGTAAATTTCCAAAGTTTGACACAATGTGTAGACTATTGTCGGAAGAATTGTTAGCCAAACAACAAATCAATTTTGACGAGTTCAAGACTTCTTCACCAGAACAACGATACCTGAACTTACTGCAAAATAGACCAGACCTTATCCAACGTGTTCCACAACACCAATTAGCGAGCTATTTAGGGATCAAACCTCAATCATTAAGCAGACTACGGGCAAGAATCCTTGAAAAAAAGAGCTAAAGTGTATTTCTTAACTTAAGTGAACGAGTTATGGTAACTCGCCAATCTACTTTTGCAGTATCGTTTCACATAAAAAGAAAGCAATGCAAAAGAAAGTTTTATGGATTGGACTTGCTATAGCTTTGGCAGGCAATTTACAGGTGAATGCGCAATATGACAAGCAAGATAGTACTTATAAAAAGTGGTTTATTGGGAGTTCGCTCTTTATGTTAGGAAATCTTGACAAAAAAGACAACCCTGAGTATATACAATTAAATATTGGCTATAGGATCACACCTAAAGATGTTGTTTCCTTTGAATTTAAAAGGTCCGTTTATTCCTGGCCCATAGGTATCCCTTTTGGACCATCATTTCGTAAACCAGGAGGCAACTATCCCGGGCATGCGCGCATACTTGCACCTACATTAGGATACCAGCGTTTTTGGTGGAAAGGAGTCTACACATCCGTTTATGCATTGAATGCTTTTGAAAAATACTTGGATGAGAATAAAAATAAAATTGGAAATGGATACACGTTATATCTGAACTTTCATCTGGGTTACCAGTTTAAGTTTTTTAAAAACCGGTTCTTTTTTGAACCAGCTATTGGATGTAGTTATTGGCCGGTAAGAACGAATGTTCCAAATACTTTTAAATTAGTAGAACAAAAATGGCCCAACTACTTTATTCAACCTGGACTTCATTTTGGGTTTAACTTTTAGCTTCCAACATAATCAAACTACCAACAACCGCTTTCCCTATTCAAGAATTGTTTTTTATAAAACCTTCTTTCGCGGCCACTTTCTATCCCATAAAGATCCGCATACCGGAAATTTTTAAAGTACAAGACAACAAGTGGAAAGAGTATTTTATCGTTCCGGACATAAGTTTTAATCCATGTATAACAATAAATAATTACTCCAATGAAAAAGATCGGCATTTATTCCGTGTTGTTATTGCTCTCGGCATTTTTGAGTTCATGTGGCATCGGCACCGCCCTTGTTACCAACCACAATCAAAACGCCACTCAGGTACACTTAAGTGGGAACAACTTCAAAGTAATTGATCAGGTAAGCGGAAGTTCAGAGGTCTCTTATGTATTGGCGATTGGAGGTATGAAGAAAAGGCAACTGTACGAAAATGCGTATTCAACGATGATGAAGAAAGCCAACTTGCTGAATGGTTCCAAAGCCATAATCAACGTGATGACAGAGGAACACGTCAGTGGTTTTGCCCCTTTCTTTGTCAGAAGAACGATAACTGTGAGTGCTCAGGTAGTTGAATTTACAAGGTAAGTTCAAAGATCTCCTAAGAGCAGGAATCCTTAAAAAAAAGAGCTAAACCGTATTTCTTAACTTAAGTGAACGAGTTATGGCAACTCGCCAATCTATTTTTGCCGTATCGTTTCACATAAAGAAAAGGAAATGCAAAAGAGAATTTTATTCATTGGTTTTGTCTTCTTCATGACAAGCACGCTCCAACTCTACGCGCAATATGCTAAAACAGACAGCACGTATAAACGGTGGTTCGTTGGTAGCACGATCTTTTTATTAGGTAATTTGGATTCTACAAACCCTCCCGGCTTTGCTCAGCTCAATGTTGGCTATCGGATTACAGGGAAAGACGTAATTTCACTTGAACTAATAACTTGGAAACATGCCTGGCCTCTCGGTATTAACCCATTTTATAATAAGGCATACGGAACACCTGAAGAGAAATTTCCTGGTTATATAAGAGAATATGGAATTGGCGTAGCTTATCAAAAGTATATTTGGAGAGGCCTTTACGTAGCAGTACATGCAATGCCTATTTGGCAAACATTTAAGAATGAAAACGGTGATAAGGTGGGCAATGGTTTCATTATATTCAACACTAATCGAGTTGGCTATCACATTAAACTCCTGAAGGATAGGTTTTTTATAGAGCCTTCTCTTGGTATTGCTGGTCGTGCTTTTTACACGGAAATGCCCAATGGATTTAAAGAAAAAGATGATAACTGGCCAAAATATACGCCTGAACCAGGGCTACATTTCGGATTTAATTTTTAATTGATAATTTATGAATACACAAACAATAGCACAAAATGCATTGGAAGACATCAAAGTTAGTTTGAGACTGAAGCTTGCTACGCTGTGGACGAGTTTAATGTTTCTAATTATCTATCTTGATTATTTCCACTTATATATGCCAGGTAAGATAGAGGATATTCTGAAAGGGAGGGTGTTTGAATTTGATATTACGCAAGGATTTCTTTTGGCAGCACTCTCCTTAGTGACAATTCCGGCACTGATGATTTTCCTTTCTGTTGCCCTGCCGGCTAAAGTAAATCGCTGGACAAATATCATTACTGCTGCGGTGAATATTCCCTTTATATTGTTTAATTTGGCAGGAGAGGCCTGGATACACATGGTGTTTGGCGCTGTTGTAGAAGTCGTTCTGCTTTGCCTGATTATCCGTTATGCATGGAAATGGCCTCGTATTGAAACATGAAAAACCTAACAAAATGTCTTACGCCAATAATAAAGACAGATAGAACACCAACCACCAACACAGGTTTTGCTGCAAGTGTGGCTTGACGTTGTCGTCTTCGGCTGTAGTTTGCTATCAGCAGCGGTTTCGGCGGACGGAATTCTGATGAGACCACTACCCCATCGGCCCATTAAATCGACAGCTTAGCAATGGTCTTCGAACTGAAACCATTTTCCTCACTTGAATTCTGAAGCACTCTTTTGGCTTTTTTATTATCCTTTAAATAAGCATCAAAAAAAGATAATGTATAGTGGCATATGGCCCGGTAACTATCCGTTTGGTAATTAGTAGTCGGCTTGATAGAAGCATAGAAAGACCAATAGGCCGTAAATTCCGCATGTTCTAACTTCTTAAGCCTGTATAAATGCTTCGTGGTGTTGGCTAACGAACGAAAGAAAGGGAAAGTTGACCAGTCCTCATTTTGATTGCAGAGATACAGGTAAGGCCCTGTTAATTTGGCCGGGTTGAAATCGCGAACGGTTTTGATCAGATCGTAATCCTGATACTCGGTGCTACCATCCCAGCAGGCCAACGCTTTTACATTCGGGTTCCGCATCTGATAAATGACAGTAGCCATACTTCCCCAACTGAATCCAAACGTACCAACTCTGGACGTATCAACAGCAGGGAGTTGGTAAGCCTGAGCCATGATGTATTCTAGGTCCCTAACCTGAGCCATTATACCCGCCGTGTCCTTGGTCATTGTTTGCCCTTGTTTCCCGGCTGACGCGGCTGAAATGACTATATAGCCGTGGCTGGCCAAGTACTCACAGGCCATATGGTTCTGATTGGCTGGTTTGCTCAACGAAGGTGCATAGATGATCGCCGGAAACCGTTGATTAACCGGTGCTGCGTTATAAACCGCCTTCGTCGGTGCCTGTAGAATGTCATCTACGCTGACGGTGAGATTTTTCATAAACGTTGTGGCGTATTGGCGATAGCCCCCCACGATAGTGGTACAAAACGCACGGACCTGGTTAGAATCGGTGATGGCAAATTCCTCCCGTTGGGTTTCCAGCCCAATATACGTTCTGTAAGGCATCAGATTTTCCGTTGAGGATTTCCGGGCAGGGTACCAAATATGAACAGACAGCGGTCGGTATGGTATGCCCCTGTCCGGTTGATAGCTCCGGGTGCTATCAACCTGTTGCTCAATCCTAAATCCAACCTGATAGGGTCCGTAGCTCAATGGCTTTGTTTGCAGTTCAATGGGTCTATAGATTGACCAGTAGGTTAGTAGACAAAATCCGATGTATAACGCCTTTCCCATACGGAGTTGGTTTTTTAGCGCAATATAACTAATAAATTAGTTAGAAAATTAATCTTATAGTTACCATCAACAGAACTAGCAGAAAAAAGTTGTAAAATCATGACAAGCGAACGCATTTCGCGCGGAGAACAACGACTGAAGCAGGCCAGCGACCTAGGATAAATTAATCGTTCGTGTGCAGGCTATTCTGAAACGGAAAAGAAAGTGGGTGCCGCTCGGGGATGAAGCTACTGAATAAGGTATGCTACAGATTGAGCCGAACCCCTTTACCTCACCACCGGAAACTGGGAAATCCGCAAACGGGTACAGCCATACGGCACCAGCGTGATTTCTTCTTCCTCAGAGCTGGCTTCCAGTTGATACATGACGCTGTAGGGTATGGGGCCGGTCATTTCGTTGTAGAGCTGCCAGGACGGAATGCGCCGGGCCTTCGTTTTAATCTGAATCGGCGCATTTTCCAGATTCCACGGAAACGTCGAAACCGCTCCTTTCTTTTCAATTTTGTAAGCCGCTTCGAGATTCTTGTCCGCGACTTCCACTAAACCGTAATTCCAGGGCGTTGTGGGCCGTACTTCCTCATACGAATCGCCATATTCAATCGGATCTTTGTCATTTTTCACCTTCTTCACTTCCTCACCCATTTTCAGCGCGTAGGTGATCGGGCCCCGTTCTACCGATACGGAATTTTCGTACCAGGTATTTTTAAACAGATGCATCGGCAGGTTCAATTCAACAACATCGCCGGTTTTCCATTCCCGCTTGATCTGCACAATCTGGTTGCCGTTGACTTCCTGCCAAACCCGGCCGTTAATTTTGATCGAGGCTTTTTTACACCATTCCGGAATGCGCAGGTGGAACGGGAACGCAATGGTTTTCCCGGTGGTCAGCGTAAACCTAACGGTTTCTTCGAAGGGGTAATTCGTCTCTTCTTTCAACGAAACTTCCGTGCCATTCGCCACGGTTATTTTTGCTTCACTGGGGGCATACACCAGAGCCGCCACGCCTTTGTCCGGGGTAGCATACCACAAATTCTGCGTGAATTTCGGCCAGCCCTGGTGCATGTTCGACGTGCAGCACGGGTACCCGGATAGCAGGCCAAAGCACAGATCCGTTCCGTGGTGGTTGACGTCGAAATTGCGCATGTGCCGGGTCGCCATCACCTGGTTGGCCTGCTGAAAATACTGGCGACCCATAAAATCGTCGGAAATCTGGGCGGGCAGCGCGTTGAAAGCAATTTTCTCGATCTGATCGGCAAAATTCACATTGCCGGTAATTTCCAGCATACTTTCCAGCGAAAACAGCATTTCCACCGCCGAACACAATTCGGACCCCTGCGTTGGATTGTTGCCGTGCAAGGCTTCGTCGCCCCCGTACAGCCCGTGCGCCATGCCGTTGAATTTGCGAATGTCCGCAAACCCCTTTTTTGTTGCCTCCAAATACTTTTGTTCCGGGTGGTGCTGGTAATAAATAATCGGAGCTTTCATGCCCTGCGCCAGATTGACACAATGGATGCTGCCTTCTTTGGAAAGCAGGTCGGTGTTTAGAAACGCATTCGTGTAATCAAACGTCTGTTTATGAATCAGATCGCCCAGTTCGAGCAGAAATTGATCGCCGGTTTGGTTGTAAAGCCAGTACACGTTCATCAGGTTGTCGCCCCCCCGATACCGCGCCCAGAACGTCCAGTGATCGAGCGGTTTCCGGGGTAGTTCTTTCAGTTGGTACCTGAAATAATTCGTCATCAGGGTGATGACCCGCTGATCGCCGGTCGCGGAATGATATTGCTTTAAAATCTTGAGCATCACCATTTTGGGCCACCAGTCGCGGCTGTTGTTCCGTTGCACACCCGGTTCGGGGCCGTAATCTTTCGAAGGACCAAAATAGCCGTCCGGCTGCTGGCTTCTAATGGCCCATTCCACCCACGGTTTGGTTTTGGCAATCAGCTCTTTATCCTCCAGAATATACGCCAGCGGCAACAGCCCGTCGATCCAGTAGGGTCCCCGCTCCCACTGATCGCCGTCGCCCCCCAGCCAGCCGTTTCGTTCATTCATGACCAGCGGGTAGAGCTTATCCAGATTCCCGGTAGCGCCGTTTTTCTGGCGAATCAACATTTCGCGCAGCCAGCCTTGTGGTTTAATGGCGCCCAATGGCAATTCCAGATACGGATTTTGTCGCAACGGAGCGCGGCTGTTCATATACATTGCCGGCTTTTTTACCTGCCCGACGGCCGTAAAAGCAAACGCTGCAAAGAGAATGGAAAGAATCGATTTCAGTTTCATGTTGAGCCCCTGCGATGGTTTTATTCCTGCTGAACTGCCGCTCCCGCGACAGAATCTATTTCCCCAATTCACTCTTTCCCAGATCTTTCGAAGTGGCCACGGCAATGACGCGTCCCTGGTCGCCAACGGCATTGTAGAAATGATAGACGACGCCTTTCCACTTGATGACCCACGGTTTATGGGCGTAGGTTTTGTCATACGGTTCTGAGGGCGCAATCAGATCGTCCCCCTGCCAGTCGGTCCAGTTGACGAGGTCGTAGGAACACGCAAACCGCTCGAACGCGCCCGGTTTCCAGAACGCACCGAAGTAAAACATCACGTACACATCACCGATTTTAGCAATCTGCGCATCGCCACAAATGCCGGTTTTTCGGGTAATCAACGGCTCCTGCCCAAAACGTTTCCAATGCGTCATGTCGTTGGAAACCGCCATCGCGATGTTTTCGAAACCGGCTCCTTTGTTGTCCGGTTTTTCACCTTTGGCGTTGTAATACATCACAAACGGATGCCCGGTTTTCTTCGCCTTGTCCTGAATGATCAGACTCTTGTAGATGGTTTGGTTATCGTACCAGCGCACATCCTGATCCACCGCCGACAGCACCGGTTGCGGCAACCGGGTGGCTTCTTTCGGTGTGGTCAAATCGGTCGTGTTTGCGATACCAACCCCTAACCGACCTGCTTCATAGCCTTTTTCGGAGCCGCCCAAATACGACAACCAGTAGCGATCCCGGTATTTTTCGGGTTCGTAGGAGCCGCCCCAGTCCGTGTCGATCAAAGCGACATAACCGGCTTTCTGCGTGGCATCCCAGTCTTTATCGGCAAATGACATCAGTTTCCCCAGGGTGTTCCAGTGCAGCAGATCGGCGCTTTTTGCCAGCCAGGTTTCGTAGCCCTTTCCATCAAAAATGATGTAGGTCATGTACCAGCTGTCGCCTTTTCGGAAAACCGTCGGACTATCGACCATCCGGCCTTTGTCGGGCTGGGGCAGCACAATCCCGTATTTGTAAGGCGTTTTCACTTCCTCAAAAACCGCCCGCATCTTTTCGTCCGGGACGGTTGCCGCAGGATTTTTTGGCTGGCCAATGCCCGGCAAGGCCATGACCACGAAGAAAACACCGGCAATCCATTTTTTCATTTTAATTGACCAAAAGGTAAAACGATCCAATTCCCCAACTGCCATTCCGTGAACGGATCTATGCTCATCCCGAAGGGATCCAACCGCGCAGCGTCGGTAGAAGTAAGTTCGGTTATCTCCACATCTGCGTGCCGTCAGGTACGCGACCGTTGGATTTCTGCGAATCGTTGCGTACCTGACGGCACGCGGAAGCATGATATACCCATTTTCTACCGACGCTGCGCGGTTGAATCCCTACGGGATAATTAGCAGATTTGATTTGATCCACAATTGGGTTTAATCCATATGGAAAACCCGCTCCAATTGAATCGCAACCGGCGACTGATCCGGATTGGTGTCCATTAAATCGGCCATATACGCCCACCAGCGTTTCATCACGGGCAAACCCGGCAACTGATCGGCGGTATGATTCTCCTCGCGCTTCTGTACACCGAACAGAATCCCGCTCGACCGATCGAGAAAAATGGAATAATCCCGGATACCGGCCTCGGTCAGTGCCTGCGACAATTCCGGCCAGATTTCATCGTGACGGCGTTGGTACTCAGCCTCCACGCCGGGTTTGAGTTTCATGGTAAAAGCAACTTCCTGCATTTTAATTGGGTCTAGAAAAGTCCTGGTTTTGCGTTCGCGGCCCCTGGTTGACTTGAATTACCAAAAGCGATTCGTTTGCGTTATTCTATTTGGCTAATCGCATTATTCCTTTGACCAACTGCACCAACACCACCGGTGCCAGACCGGCTGCGGCAATGAGCCAGAGTTCGGTGCTGGTCATGGGCTGAATGCTGAGCACCTGGTTTAAAAACGGCACGTAGTACGTCAGAACCAAAATCACCAGACACAACAGCAAGGCGTACCAAATATACCGGTTTCGCGTAATCTCGTTGACAAAAAACGAATGGCCGGACCGCAGATTGAAAACGTGCAGCAATTGCGCAAACGACAGCGCGTAGAACGTCAGGTTGTTGCCTTCCTTTGCCGTCAGCCCCAGTTGGGTTGTGCCGATCCAGTAGGCACCCAGCACCGAAACCGTCATGGCCAGGGCATAAAAAACCACCATGCGCCAGTCACGGGTATCCATAATCGGCGTTTTCGGGTCGCGGGGCGGCTGGTGCATCAGGCTTGAATTCTCGCGCCCCACCCCCAGCGCCAAAGCCGGGAACACGTCGGTGACGATGTTGATGAACAGAATCTGCAACGGCAGCAGCGGATTGCCAACGTTCAGAAAACCCGCAAACGTCACCACAAAAATCTCGCTCAAATTACACGACAGCAGGAACAGCACGAACTTGCGGATGTTCTCGAAAATGACCCGTCCCTGGGCAATAGCGGCCACAATGGACGCAAACGAGTCGTCTTTCAGCACCATGTCGGCGGTTTCAGCGGCCACCTGCGTACCGCGCAAGCCCATCGCAATCCCGATGTCCGACTTCTTCAGCGCGGGCGCATCGTTGACGCCGTCACCGGTCATGCCCACAATATCGCCCTGTTGTTGATACAGGTCGATCATGTCCAGCTTCTGGGCCGGGCTGACGCGGGCAAACACCCGGCATTCCAGCAGTTTCTTTTTGTCGGCTTCCGTCAGTTGATCCAGCGGTTTGAGGTCTTTGCCCGTCAGGACAATTTCTTCGCCGGGTTCGATCAGGTTCACTTTGGACGCAATCGTCAGGGCCGTTGCGGGGTGATCGCCGGTCACCATGATGACCTTGATGCCCGCAGCCCGGCAGGCTTTGAGTGCGGGCGTTACTTCGGTGCGGGGCGGATCGAGGAAACCGATCAGGCCGACATACGTCAGGTCGCCATCGGTAAAATCGTCACCCGGTTTTTCGCTGGTTTCCCGAAACGCAAACGCCAGCGTCCGCAGCCCGTCGACGGCCATTTTCTCGGAAATGTCATAATAGGCCTTCCGGTCTTGTTCGTTGAGCGACCTGCAGCGCTCCAACACTTCCTCTGCCGCGCCTTTCACGGCCACAAAATAACCGCCGTCGTGGGCGTGGAGCGTGCCCATAATCCGGGTGTCCGAGCTAAAGGCCTGTTCGGCTTTGCGCGGAAAATTCTGGATGATGCGGTCGGGGTTGTGACCGGCGGCAATGGCGAATTTCAGCAGCGAAACTTCCACCGGATCGCCCACTTCCTTGGGTTTTCCCTTTACGATGTCGTAGTCCGCATTGTTGCACAAAACGCCCACGCGGATGAGTTGCTGGTAGGCATCGGATTCCGTGACGGCCTGATCACCCTCCACCACTTCCAGCTTTTTGGCTTCTGCATCGGCCCTGATCTCGGCGTGAAAATCCGGCAATTCGAGTGTGTTGACCTCAATGCGGTTTTGGGTCAGCGTGCCGGTTTTATCCGTAAAAATAACGTTGGTTCCGCCCAGCGTCTCAACGGCCGACAGCCGTTTGACGATCACTTTCTTCTCCGCCAGCCGCAACATGCCGTAGGCCAGCGCAATGGTAGCCACCACCGACATGCCTTCCGGAATGGCCGCAATGGCCAGGGCCAGCGCGGTTTCGATCAGCCGCAGCGGTTCTTCTTTGCGGATCAATCCAACGATTAGAAACAGAGCCGCCAGTCCGACGGTCACCCAGATCAGCACTTTCGCCAGCGAATCCAGCTTCGCTTCCAGCGGTGTGGCCGACCGTTTGGCATCTTTCACCATCGTGGCAATTTTGCCCAGTTCCGTCTGCTGCCCGATGCCCGTCACGATGGCCCGGCCGTTGCCCGCCGTCACGGGCGTTCCTTTGAACAGGCGGTTGTGCTGGTCGCCCAGGGGAGACTCGTCCGGCGGAATTTCCGTGTTTTTGTCAACGGGCAGCGATTCACCGGTGAGGGCCGATTCGTCAATCTGCAACTGACTGATCTCGAACAGGTTGCCATCAGCGGCTACCAGATCACCGGCTTCTACGACCAGGATATCGCCGAGCGTGACTTCTTCCGACGAAATTTCCCGGATGCGGCCGTCGCGCAACACCCGCGCGGGTGTGGTGTCCATTTTTCGCAGCGCATCCATCGACTGCCGGGCGTTCCATTCCAGCAAAAAACCGGTTACGGCGTTGACGAGCAAAACCGCAATGATGGCAAAGCCTTCGACGGTTTCGCCCAGAAAAAACGAAATACCGGCTGCTGCCGCCAGAATGTAGACAATGACGCCGGTGAACTGCCGCAGCAGAATCGTTACGGCGCTTTCGCGTTTAACTTCCTGCAACGCATTCGGTCCCAATTCGTCGTAGCGGTTTTTGGCTTCTTCAGCGGTCAGCCCGGTTTTGAGATCGACGTTCAGATCCTGCAGCAACTGGTCGATGGGAATTTGATGCGGATGTTCGGGAGTTGTAATCGTAGACATAACGTGGATAGGAAAATGAGGCTTGGGTAATAACCAATTTTCTGGCGAAACCGCCAAATTAACAGCGCTTTGAATTGGTAGAAAGTCGTAGAATTTACTTTAAGTGGTATCGCGGAGTTGAGCGGAGAAAAAAGGAGTTGAGCGAAGTTATTCATTTTCTCTGCTCAACTCTGCGATACCACTCAATTTAAACATGCCATGAAATATCTATTTCTGATCCTGTTCACTACCTGCGCTTTCGCCCAGCAAAAACCGTATTCCCAGCGCATGGCCGATTCGTTCATGACGTGGCACAAAGATTCGATTCTGATTGGAAACCACAAAACCGCCCGCTGGGATTATGAACAAGGACTGGTTCTGAAAGCCTTTGAACGGGTTTGGTACCGCACCGGCGACAGCAAATACTATTCGTATATTCTGAATGACATCAACCAGTTTGTGCGCGAAGACGGCAGCATCCGCACTTACAAAATGGACGAGTTCAACATCGACAACGTCACGACCGGACGCGTGTTGCTGATGCTCGCCCAGCAGTCGCTGCCGGGCAAGGAAAAATTCCAGAAAGCGGCTTTTTTGTTACGCGATCAACTGGCCAAACAGCCGCGCACGAAAGAAGGCGGTTTCTGGCATAAAAACCGCTATCCGAACCAGATGTGGCTCGACGGGTTGTTCATGGCCGAGCCATTTTACGCCGAGTTCAGCCGGGTGTTCAACCAGCCGGAAAACTTCGACGACATCGCCAAACAGTTTGCGCTGATCGAAAAACACCTGGTCGATGGTAAAACCGGGCTGCTCTACCACGGCTACGACGAAAGCCGCGAGCAGAAATGGGCGAATCCGAAAACCGGGCAGTCGCCCCACTTCTGGGGCCGGTCGATTGGCTGGTACGGCATGGCGCTGGTCGATGTACTGGATTATTTCCCGACAAACCACCCCCAACGCGCCAATCTGGTGAGCTACCTGCAACGGCTGGCAACCCCGATGGTAAAATACCAGGACCCCAAAACCGGCTGCTGGTACCAGATGACCACGCAGGGAACCCGGAAAGGCAATTACATTGAGGCTTCGGCGTCGTGCATGTTTGTGTATACGCTGGCGAAAGCCGTGCGGATGGGATACCTGGACAAGTCGTTTCTGGCTTCGGCGCAGAAAGGCTATCAGGGAATTCTGAAAAATTTCATTGAAGAAGCCCCGAACGGGACCCTCAACCTCAACGGCACCGTCAGCGTGGGCGGCTTGGGGGGAACGCCCTACCGCGACGGCAGCTACGAATACTACCTGAGCGAACCGATCCGCAAAAATGACTTGAAGGGCGTTGGGCCGTTTATCATGGCGAGTCTGGAAATGGAAATTGCCCCGGAACTGACCCTCGGTGCCGGCAAAACCGTGGCCGTCGATTACCACTTCAACCACGAATTTCGCAAGGATTTACTCGGTCAAACCGAACAGTTTCACTACACCTGGGAAGACCGGATGCACTCGGGATTCTGGCACTGGGGCAATACTTTCCGTGAACTGGGCGCCAAAACCGTCCCGGTTCGAACCGCGCCGACCGCCGAATCGCTGAAAGGCATCGGCGTATACATCATCGTCGATCCCGATTCGCCGAAAGAAACCGCCAAACCCAACTACATCCAGTCGGCAGACATCCAGGCAATTGACGAATGGGTGAAAGCCGGTGGGGTGCTGGTGATTATGGCGAATGACACCGCCAACTGCGAAACGAAGCACTTCAACGAACTGGCGCAGACCTTCGGCATCCGGTTTACCGACAAAAACCGCAACATGGTGAAGGGCAAAAACTGGGAGCAGGGCAAGGTGACGATTCCGGCTGGCAACCCGGTTTTTAAGGAAACGAAAGCGGTTTACATCAAGGAACTGGCGACGCTCGATCTCAAAGCCCCGGCCAAAGCCCTCGTTTCGGTAGAGGGCGACGTCATCATGGCGGTGGCGAAAGTGGGAAAAGGGACGGTTTTTGCCGTCGGTGACCCCTGGCTCTACAATGAATACACCGATGGCCGGATCATTCCGGCGGTTTACGAAAACTACAAAGCAAGTAAAGAGTTGGGAGCGTGGCTGCTGGAGCAGGTACGGAAGTGAAGTTGGCTTTCCGGTCGGCTGTTTCGCAAGGGCAGCAAAGACTAAAAGGATACGGTGGGTTTTTGAAAAAAATGGTGTGGATAGCACACATTATCAACAGGACAAAGGTGCTGTTTTGCCGGCTGGCAGGCTGTCGGATTGGGGACAGATGCTGTCAAATTGGGGACATTTACCCGGAAAAGGCCGGAAAGTCAGGGCATCAGGGGCTTTTTGGAGGACTGGTCATGAACTCGGTGGGAGTTTGCTGATACACCTCTTTGAAAACCATGGCGAAATGAGAAGGAGTGCTAAAACCAACCAGGTCGGCCGTCTCAGACACCGTATGACCCGCCTGGAGCAACCGGGCCGCTTTCCGGATCCGATACTGCCGGATGAGTTCGTTGGGCACCCAGGGCGTTAAGCTGATTACTTTCCGGTGAAGCGTACGACGGCTGATGGCGAGTTGATCGGCCAGCCACTCGACACTCAGTTGCGGATCATCGAGTCGCTCATCCATGAGTTCATAAATCCGTTCCAGCAAGGGGTGTGTGACCTCCCCTTCCACCAATGGAGCGGTAGCGCTTGCCAAAAACTGTTGCTGGTAGCGTTCACGGAGTCGTTGCTGTCGATTGAGCAGATTTTGAAGCCGCAGACGCAGTTCGGCCATGCTGAAAGGCTTGGTCAGGTAATCATCCGCTCCTTCCTGTAGCCCCTGTAGCCGACTCGGCTGGGCGGTTTTGGCCGTTAGCATCACAACGGCAATATGATCGGTATCCGCATGGCCTTTGATGAGTCGGCTCAATTCATGGCCATCCAGTCGGGGCATCATCACATCCGTCAGAACGATATCGGGCAGTTCAGCCTGGGTTACCTCCCACCCCTGCTGCCCGTCAACCGCCTGTAAAACCTGATAGGAAGCGGTCAGTTCACCCACCAGAAACTCCCTCAACTCCTGATTGTCTTCCACGATCAAAATGCGGGGAGCGGTCTTTCCCTCCGGTGACGGGCTCGTACCGGAAAGGTGATCAAGCGGTATCGGTGGGTCGGCAACAGGCAACGGCTCACCAGACACCCGGATCCGGGGATGGTCGATATTGGTGACCGGGCTGACAGGCAGCGTCCAGTTGAAGCGGGTTCCTACCCCTACCTCACTCTCCACGGCAATGTGGCCACCGAGTAACTGAATCAATTCGTGAACCAGCGCCAGCCCGAGGCCGGTGCCCTCATGGGTGCGGGTAGTGGAGGTGTCGGCCTGATAAAACCGGTTAAATATATGCGGAATATGTTGTTGAGCCATGCCGATGCCCGAATCGACCAGTTGAAATTGAACCCCCGTCATTTCGTCCGCTGCCCACACGGGCGCGACGGTCAGGGTGATGCTTCCCCCCGCCCCGGTAAATTTGAGGGCATTGGCGAGCAGATTGGTCAGAATTTTCTCCCACTTGTCTGCGTCGAAAAGCTGCGCCTGGGCGGGAAAGTGGTCCATCGTACAGGTTAAAGTGATGCCTTTTTGCTCGGCGGCCCGCTGGAAAACCGCGACGATGGGGTGGATGAAGTCGCTGACCCGGCCCTGCATGGGCGAAACCGTCATGTGATTCCCCTCCAGTTTGGCAATATCCAGCAATTGGTTGATCAGCCGCAGGAGCTGTTCGGCATTTTGGTGGATCAGCCGGAGCATCGGACCATCGAACCGGCCTTCCTGGAGCAGTTTCTCCACCGGCGCGATGATCAGCGACAGAGGGGTACGAAACTCGTGGGTCATGTTGGAAAAAAAGTGCGTTTTCAGCTCATCGACGGCTTTGAGCTGCTCGGCCTGCCGACGGTTCAGTTCAAGCTCTTGGCGTTGTCGGAACCGGTTCGTAGAAATCCGGATATACCCCCAGATTGCTCCGGCAACCGCCAGTCCGTAAAGGCTGTAGGCCCACCAGGTGGCCCACCAGGGCGGCTGGACAATCACCTGAATAGCGGCTTCGTGCGGGCTCCAGAACCCATTGCTGTTGGCGGCTTTTACCCGGAATGTATAGTGGCCCGGTGGCAGGCTGGTAAAATTGACCACGGTACGGTTTCCGTTCTGAACCCAGTCGGGGTTGATTCCAACGAGTTGGTAGGCATACTGGTTTTGCCGGGGTTGCTCATAGGCCAGCGCGGCAAAGGCAATCGACAAAAAATTCTCGTCGTGTTGCAGATGAATAACGTCTCCGGTGATTTTCCGGGGTTTGTCCATGACCGTCAGGCCGGTAACATAAACCGGAAAAGGACGGATGTCATCGCGAACCTGGTCAGGGTCGAACTGGACAATGCCATTCTCACTGCCGAAAATGAGTTGATTGCCGTGTCGGAAGACGGCATTTTGCTTGAAGTTGTTGCTGGGTAAGCCGTCCGAAACCTGGTAGCTGCGAATGGCTTTGGTACGGGGATCGATCCGGCAAAGACCGTCGTTGGTACTGAGCCAGAGATGCCCCGACGCATCTCCGGTGATGCCGACGATGGTGTTGCCGGGGATGCCTTCCTGGTGGGTGATCGTAGAAAACAGGCCGGTCTTCGGGTCGAACCGGTTTAAACCGCCCAGGTAGGTGCCGATCCAGATTATTCCGTTCGGATCTTCGTAGATGGTTCGAACGTCGTTGCTGCTCAGGTGTCCTTTGGGGCCGGCCGCATAGCGGGTTATTTGGCCCGTTTCGGGATTTAGCCGGCACAGGCCCAACCGGTGGATCAGGATCCATACCGCACCGGTCTGGCTCACCAGAAGCCCATACACAAACCGGTCGGGGATGCCACCCGGTTTTCCCGGTTGATAGCGGTAGTAAGTGTATCGATGCGTCCGGACATTGAAAGAAGCAAAACCGCCATCGCCCCCAATCCAGACATCACCCTGCGGTTTCCCTTCCTTTTGCTGAACCGCAATAAACTGGGCCGGCATTTCCGACGGATATCCCGTAAACTGTCCGGATGCCTGATCAAAGTGGTACAAACCATCGTACGATCCCAGCCAGATTCCGTTCTTCCCGTCGGGTAAGAACGATCTCACCTCGTTGTAGTGATCTCCCACGGCGCCCAGCTTTTCGGGCGGTATGGGGTCAAGCCGTTTTTGATCGGCGGAGAGTCGGTATATTCCGGGTGAATTGTTAAACCAGAGCTGACCGTGCCTGTCTTTAAAGACGGCGTATGCTCTGTTCTCGGGTACATGGGCCCTCCGCTCATTGGCCTTTACCTGGTAGGTGGAAAAAGGCTTGGTGTTCACAGCCTGCCGGTCGATCCCGTTGTTGGTTCCGATCCAGATCATGCCCGACCGGTCGTGGCAGATGGCCTGTATGCTACTGCTGGCCAGGCCTTTGTACCGGTTTGGGTCAGACTGGTACGTAAAAACCTGATCGCTGGCCGGGTTGATTCCCTGCAATCCTTTGGTGGTTCCGATCCAGATAATCCCGGTGGAATCCCGGTGGATGGTGTTCCGCCACACGAAGGAATGAAGTTCTCCACGCGGGTTGTAGGGAACCAGGTTCCACGGCTGGCTGCGCAGATCGAGTTTGAACAGACTGTAGCCCGCCAGGGCCGTACCCAGCCAGAGCACATCGTTCTCATCGAGGTAAAACGATTGGAAGGAGGGCTGGGGTCCCTTCAATCCCTGAACCGCCACCGGGGTGAATTTTCCGGTCGGGCGGTCGAAAAGGTACAATCCCTGGTGGGTGGCGACCCAGAAACGATGCTGTCGGTCTTCAAAAGCCGTAATTACCGGCACATCGGCAACGGGAGACGGGTAGAGGGTGAAATGGTGTCTGGCCGGGTCATAGCGGGCCAGACCCGCATAGGCGCTGATCCAGATGATGCGCTGCTGGTCGATGAAGATGGAATGCTGGTTATTCCACCGGTTGGCCTGGTTGGCCTGAATGGGATGCGGAATGACGCCCCCCGTTTTCCGGTTGATTTCATGCAATCCGCCCCCCCTGGTAACCGCCCAAAGCTGGGTCGAATCGCCTTCACACAGGCCCATGATGTAGCCATTCTGAAAGCTGCGGGTTGGCCGATTGGGATCCGGTTTAAAAACCGTGAAGGAAGAACCATCGTATTTATTGAGGCCCTCCCCCGTCCCAAACCACATAAAACCGTCCCGATCCTGGAGAATAGCCGTTATGAAGTCATTGGATAAGCCATCTTCTACCGACAGATGCTCAAATTGATTGGCGATCGGGGATTTTTCAGAAAGACGGGGAGGCAGATTCGCGTAGGAACGCAGGAACGGTATGACTAAAAGGATGAGCCAGTACGGACGTACCATACAGAATGCCGACAGTTTTGACATGACTAAATACGACTATGGATGCTGTACAGCTTAGTATTCTATCCCCTGGTTTATCACAAATATAGCCCACTTGCTACAAGCGACAACCGATTGAACCGGTTATTGCGTAAACGGGACCGCCCGGCGGTTTTTCCCGTATTAACCAGCAATTTTTTCCGATCACCTCTGTGCTACAATTAAAAATATTTATTAAAAAAGTTTTTAACAAATTGACTCTATCCATACCTTTGTGCCGATGAAACCGAAACAGACCGAGCAAAACACCGAGCAGAAGATCAAGGAAGCCGCCAAGAAGGTATTTTTGGAGCGCGGATTCGACGGGGCGAAGCTGCGTCACATTGCCGAGGAGTCCGGCACGACCATGGCGATGGTGAATTATTACTTTCGGGGGAAGGAGCAGCTTTTTCAGAGCATTTTCATGGAAACGATGGGTTCGTTTCTGGGCCGGATAACGTTTATCCTGAACGAAGAGGTGCCGCTGGAGATTAAAGTCTGGAAAGTAGTCGATAACTATACTGATTTTCTGCTCGATAACCCGCATATGCCGGTTTTTGTGCTGTCTGAACTTCAGAAAAACAGCAGCGAAATATTTGAAAAACTTAATATAAAGTCCGTTGTTGAGTCGTCCTTTTTTACCAAACAATTGCAGGTGGAAAGCGAAAAAGGGACAATCCGGAAGGTGAAGCCCTTGCAACTCATCGTGACGCTGCTCGGCAGTTTGATCTTTCCGTTCATGGCGAAACCCATTGTCGCTTACATCGGCAGCCTGGACAGTACGGCCTACCGCGCTTTCCTGGAAGAACGGAAAGTAATTGTTTTTGAGACTGTTATGGCGTACCTGAAACCCACCTGATTTTTTTTGGATGGTTATTAAATTACTTTTTAGAAAAACAATTTAGAATAAATTTTTAAAGCTGATTGTATGAAATCGATCTCCGCACTTTTACTGGGATTGTGGCTGACGGGGGCGGCCCGGGGGCAGTCGGTGGTGACGCTGGCACAAGGCTATGCCGCTGCCCTGACCCATGATCCGCTGAACCGCCAACGCGAACTGGTGCAGCAAACCGGCGATCTGACCGTAGCGAATCTGGACAAAAACCGGCGGCTTCCGCAGGTGGGTGTCAACGGGCAGGCAAGCTGGCAATCGGAAGTGACCAAACTGCCCATCGAATTGCCAAACGTAATGATTCCGCAGCTCAGCAAGGATCAGTATAAGCTGACGGCGGATGTCAGTTACACGCTGTTCGACGGTCAGCAGACGACGCTCCAGAAACAGGTTCAACGGGCCAGCACGGCGGTGAGTTTGCAGCAGGTAGCCGTCGATCAAAACCGCCTGAAAGACCAGGTAAACGCCTATTTCCTGAACAGTCTTTTAACCGACGAAAACACCCGCCTGACCCGAAACCGGCTGGAAGAACTGCAAAACCGCCTTGTAAAAGCCGAGTCCGGGGTAAAGTTTGGCGCCGTTGCCACCGTTACCGTGGCTATTTTAAAAGCCGAAGTGCTGAACGCCGAACAGCAACTGGCCCAGTTGGCAGCCACCCGCCGGGGCCTGCGCGACCAGCTCGCCATGCTAACCGGCCTGACGATCACCGACAGCACGCGGCTCGTGGTGGAAGAAGCGCAAACCCTATCGGCAAATCTGTCGCTAAACCGCCCGGAGCAAAAACTTTTTGAGTCGCAACGGACGCTGCTCGATGCGCAACTGCAACTAATGAACAACCGCCTGAAACCCCGGCTGAGCGCGTTTGCCCAGGGCGGTGCGGGCCGACCGGCACTGAACTTCCTCAACAACGACTTTCGGGGCTTTTTTATCGGGGGCATCCGGTTGAGCTGGAACCTGTCGTCGGCCTACACGCTTCGCAACGACCGGACGGTCCTGGCGCTCAACCGGGAGCAGATCGGCGTTCAGCAGAAGGTGTTCGACCGGAACCTGTCGCTGCAACTTCGGCAACAGCAAACCGAGATTGACCGCATCGGCGCCCTGCTGGACAAAGACCGGGAAATTAGTGCCTTACGATCGATAATCAGGCAAACCGCCAGCGTGCAACTCGACAACGGAACCCTGGCCGCCCGCGATTATGCGTCCGAACTTAACGCCGAAAGCCTGGCCCTTTTGAACCAGAAAACCCACGAACTGCAACTGCTGTTGGCGAAGGTTCAATACCGTACGCTAACCGGAAATTAACCACACAGACCAGCCATTCCATGAAATCCACTCTAATTACTTCCGCTTTTCTGATCGGTATGTTGGGTTGCAAAACCGAGCCGCAATCAGACGCGTACGGCAATTTTGAAGCCGTCGAAACCATCGTCTCCGCCGAGGCCACCGGCGCGTTGCAACAATTGTCGGTTGAGGAAGGCCAGACGCTCAAAGCCGGGCAGGCCGTCGGGCAGATTGACCCGTTGCAACTCCAGCTTCGGAAAGCACAGTTGCTGGCCAGTCGGCGGGCGGTTTCCAGCCGCTCCCCGAACATTCCGGCTCAACTGTCGCCTTTTAACCAGCAGATTGCCGTTCAGGAACAGCAACTGAAAACACTCCAGCGCGAGAAAATCCGTACCCAGAACCTGATTGCCGCCGGGGCGGCTCCGACGAAACAACTGGATGACCTGGTTGCCCAGATCGACGTCATCGAGCGACAGATTGCGCTGATTCGTCAGCAACGGGCGGCCCAGCAATCGGCCCTGACGACCCAGCGGAGCGGAACGCTGTCGGAAGAAGCCCCTTTGGAAGAACAAATCCGGCAGATCGACGACCAGATCAAAAAAGCAACGATTGTGAATCCATCGGCAGGTACGGTTACCGTCAAGTTGGCCGAAACCGGGGAGGTGGCGAGTTACGGAAAACCGCTGTACAAAGTGGCCGATCTGAACCAGATCACGCTTCGGGCCTACATCAGTGGCGACCAACTCGTGCGGGTCAAAACCGGTCAGCCGGTGAAGGTGCTGGTCGATGCACCGAACGATCAGTTCAAAGAATACACCGGAACCGTGACTTGGATTTCGAGCAAAGCTGAATTTACGCCCAAGGTGATCCAGACCAAAGACGAACGTGTCAATCTGGTGTACGCCCTGAAAGTGAAGGTAAAAAACGACGGCGGATTGAAGATCGGGATGCCGGGGGAAATTCGGTTATGAGGTCGGTTTTCGGTTTACAGTTTTCGGTAGCTGACGCATTCTTCGCTAATACAGAAATTCTAACGCGTCAGCCACCGAAAACCGAAAACTGTAAACCATAAACAGTCAAATCATGGACGCAATTAGCATTGAAAACCTCTCGAAATCGTACGGCGACAGGCCGGCGGTGTCTGACGTCTCCCTGTCGATCCGGCCGGGCGAGTTGTTCGGGCTGATCGGGCCGGATGGAGCCGGGAAAACCACCCTTTTCAAAATTCTGGTGACGTTGTTGCTGCCTGACCAGGGCCGGGCAACGGTGGCGGGGTATGATGTGGTGAAGGACTACAAAGCATTGCGGCAACTGGTGGGGTATATGCCGGGGCGGTTTTCGTTGTATCCCGACTTAAGCGTACAGGAAAATCTGGCGTTTTTTGCGACGGTTTTCGGAACCACCATCCCGGAAAACTACCACTTGATTCAGGAGATTTATTCGCAACTGGAACCGTTCAAAGACCGCCGGGCGGGACAACTTTCCGGGGGCATGAAGCAGAAACTGGCCCTCTGTTGTGCCCTGATTCACAAGCCCGAAGTCCTGTTTCTGGACGAACCGACTACCGGCGTCGATGCGGTTTCCCGCAAGGAATTCTGGGATATGCTCCGCAAACTCAACGAACGCGGGCTGACGACGCTGGTTTCCACGCCCTACATGGACGAAGCCAGCCGCTGCGACCGGGTGGCCTTTATGCAGACCGGAACCGTGCTGGCGGTCGATACGCCGTCGGCGATTACGACCCGGTTTACGAAACCGTTGTACGCCGTTCGGGCAGCCGATACCTACCAACTCATTCAGGATCTGCGGCTGGCTCCGTTTGCGGAATCCTGCTATGCGTTCGGCGAGTTTCTGCACCTGACGGTGAAATCGGCCGACGTTTTTGACTGGCAGATCGGCTCGTATTTGCTGGACCATAACCATCGAGACATTGAAATCCACCCCATTCAACCGGGCATCGAAGACACGTTTATGGCGTTGATGACCCAACCGGAGGTAACCATCTGATAATCATGGAAAACGCAGTTCATACCCACCAGTTGACCAAAAAATTCGGCAGTTTCATTGCGACCGACGCGATCACCTTCGACGTGGCGCAGGGCGAGATTTTTGGCTTTCTGGGCGCGAACGGAGCCGGAAAAACCACGGCGATGCGGATGCTCTGCGGTTTGCTGAAACCGTCGTCGGGCGAAGCGACTGTCGCCGGTTTTGACGTCTATCGCCAGTCTGAAAAGATCAAGCAGAACATTGGCTACATGAGTCAGCGGTTTTCACTCTACGAAGATTTGACGGTTCGTGAAAACATCCGGTTTTACGGCGGTATCTATGGATTACGCCGGGCGGACATTCCGGTGAAAACCGACCAGATTTTGCGGAAACTGGGCATCGAAACCGTTGCCGATTCGCTCGTGGCGTCGCTGCCGCTGGGCTGGAAGCAGAAACTGGCCTTTTCGGTGGCGCTGATTCACGAACCCAAAATTGTGTTTTTGGACGAACCGACCGGTGGTGTCGATCCCATCACCCGCCGACAGTTCTGGGATTTGATCTACGAAGCCGCCCACGGCGGAACGACGGTTTTTGTCACCACACACTACATGGACGAAGCCGAATACTGCCACCGCGTGTCGATTATGGTGGATGGGAAAATGAAAGCCCTAGACACGCCATCGGGTTTGAAAACCGCCTACAATGTGGATTCAATGGATGCTGTTTTCCAGATTTTAGCCAGAGGAACGTCGACGAAATAACCCATGAACCGCTTCATCGCATTTGTCAAGAAAGAATTCTTCCACATCCTGCGCGACCGCCGGACGCTGTTGATCCTGTTCGGGTTGCCGCTGGTGCAGGTGTTGCTGTTTGGATTTGCACTCACGAACGAAATCAAAAACGCCGGTATTGCGATTCTCGACAACGACAAAAGCCCCCATTCGCAGCAGATTACCAACAAGTTACTGGCTTCCGGGTATTTTCAGTTGCGGGAAAACCTGCGCTCGAACGGCGACATCGAACGGGCGTTTCGGAAGGGTACAATCAAACTGGCGGTGGTGTTTCCGGCCGGTTTTACGGAAAACTACGAACACGGCCGCAGCGCGCAGATTCAGTTGCTGGCCGACGCCACCGAGCAAAATACCGCCATCAGCCTGACCAATTATGCCACGGCGATCATTCGGGATTACACCACGGACCTCAACCCAACCGTTCAGCCGCCATTGACCATCGACGTTCGCAGCCGCATGGTGTTCAACCCCGAACTGAAGGGCGCGTTCGTGTTTGTGCCGGGCGTAATGGCCATGGTTTTGCTGCTGGTTTCGGCCCTGATGACCTCCGTGACCATTGCCCGCGAACGCGAAACCGGCACGCTGGAAGTGCTGATGGTATCGCCACTGAGTCAGGGGCAGATTTTGCTGGGAAAGGTCGTGCCGTACCTGTTCCTGTCATTTTTGAACGGCTGCATCATCATCGCACTCGGCGTTTTTGTCCTGAAAGTACCGCTGAATGGCAGTCTTGTGCTGTTGTTGTCCGAAACATTGCTGTTCATCTTCCTGTCGTTATCGATCGGCATTTTCATCTCGTCGATCGTTGATACCCAACTGGTTGCGATGTTCGCGTCACTGATGGCGCTGTTGCTGCCGACCATTTTTCTGTCGGGCTTTATGTTTCCCATCGAAAGCATGCCCAGACCGCTTCAGCTCGTTTCCAACCTCATTCCGGCGAAATATTTCATCAGCATCGTGAAAGGCATCATGATCAAGGGCGCCGGTTTGCGGTATCTCTGGCAACCCACGCTGGTGCTGGTCGGAATGTCGGTTTTATCCATGGGCCTGAGCCTGCGCAACTTAAAAACCCGCCTGTCATGAACCGGATTTGGTATATGGTTGAAAAGGAGATTCGCCAGCTTCGCCGGAATCCGGTGTTGCTCCGGATCATGATTTTGGCCCCGATCATGCAGTTGATCCTGCTGTCGTATGCGGCCAATTACGAAGTCAAAAACCTGAATATTGCCGTGATCGATGGCGATCATACGACGTATTCGCAACGGCTCGTCGGCAAATTCCGGCACCTCGACAATTTCAACCTAACCGGTTATCTATCATCGGACAAACAGGCCCGGCAAACGCTGCTGGCGGGTGATGCCGACCTGGTTCTGGTGATTCTACCCCATTTTGAGCGCGATCTGGAAAAGGCGGGAAGCACCGCCGTTCAGTTGCTGGTCAACGCCATCGACGGTTCCAAAGCCGGGATTGCCAACGGCTACGCAACGGCCATCATCCGGGATTTCAGCAGCGATATTGTGGCTGAGACCAGGGCGGTTTCGCCGGGCGGGGGGCCGCAACTAACGATTGAAAATCAGTACTGGTACAACCCGAAACTGGAATACAAAACGTTTATGGTGCCGGGCGTTCTGTTCGAACTCCTGTTGCTGGTGGGCGGGTTGGTGTCGGCCCTCAACATCGTGCGGGAAAAGGAAATCGGAACGATGGAGCAGTTGAACGTAACGCCCATCCGCAAGCACGAGTTTATTCTGGGAAAATCGATTCCGTTCCTGATCGTCGGACTGGGTTTATTCACGGTTGGTTTGCTGCTGGGGCGGTTTTTATTTCAAATCCGGATCGAAGGCAGCGTTGCGTTGATGTACGTTTTTGCCCTCCTCTTTCTGATTTTGTGCGTGGGGCTGGGCTTGCTGATTTCCACCCTGGCCGAAAACCAGCAACAGGCGCTGTTTGTCTCGTTTTTCCTGCTGGTGCTCTTCATTCTCCTGAGCGGTTTGTTTGCGTCGACCGAGAACATGCCGGTCTGGGCGCAGTGGCTCAATTGGTTTAACCCATTGAAATACATCATCGAAGTAGGCCGGAATGTGATGCTGAAAGGCAGCACCTTCACCGATGTCAGCCGCCCGTTTTTCGTGCTGGCAGGCATGGCCGTCGGGCTGTTGCTGCTGGCGTCGTGGCGGTATCGAAAAACGGTCTGAGACGCGCTGTTGTCACACAGAGTTAATCGGAGAAAGGGGGGGTTATCAGAGTTATAGAACAATTTCTCTGATAAACTCCCTTTTTCTCCGATTAACTCTGTGTAGCAAATTTTCAAAGTAGATAACCACTACCACCTGCTTTCTGTACCTGAATTCTACTCTTTTTTCTCATGAATAAAGCCATTGGAAGGTACCGCTGGACGATTTGTGCTCTGGTGTTTTTTGCAACGACGATTAATTACCTGGATCGGGTTGTCATCAGTTTGCTGAAAGGCGACCTGGAAAAAGATTTTAACTGGTCGGAATCAGACTATGCAGATTTGGTGGTGGTTTTCCAGCTCGCCTACGCCTTTGGGATGCTGGGCGCAGGAAGTCTGATCGATAAATTCGGAACCAAGATAGGCTATACCATTTCGCTGACCGCCTGGAGTATTGTGGGTGTGCTGACGGCTTTTGCCAAAACAACCTTCGGCTTTGGCATTGCCCGGGCCGGTTTGGGACTGAGTGAATCCGGCAACTTCCCGGCGGCTGTCAAAACGATTGCCGAGTGGTTTCCCAAAAAAGAACGCGCACTGGCCACCGGTATTTTCAACTCCGGTACCAACGTCGGGGCCATCCTGGCGCCCCTTTCCGTGCCGTTCATCGCTGAATTCTGGGGCTGGCAATGGGCCTTCATCATTACCGGTGCGATTGGGTTTCTGTGGTTAATCCTGTGGATTACCATATACGATACGCCCGCGAAGCACAAGAAAGTCAGCCCGGAAGAACTGGCCTACATCAACAGCGATCAGGATGAGCAAACGGAAGATCAAACTTCGACCGAAAAAGTCTCCTGGTTTAAACTCCTGACGTTCCGCCAAACCTGGGCGTTCGTGATCGGCAAAATGCTCACCGACCCCATCTGGTGGTTTTATCTGTTCTGGTTGCCCGCCTTCCTGAAAGCCGAATACGGACTGGAAGGTAGTGCGGCTTCGTTGCCAGTGGCCGTGGTCTACACGATTGCCAGTATCGGCAGTATTTTTGGCGGCTGGTTGCCTCTAAACCTGATTAAAAAAGGGTTTCCGGTGTTCCGGGCGCGGAAAACATCCATGTTCATTTATGCCCTTTGTGCCATTCCGGCGGTTTTTATCCAGTATCTGGGCAGTATGGGCCTTTGGCTGGCGGTTTTGAGCATCGGGTTTGCTACCTCGGCCCACCAGGCCTGGAGTGCCAATATTTTCACGACGGTTTCGGATATGTTTCCGAAAAAAGCCGTGGCCTCCGTCATTGGGATTGGTGGGATGGCGGGTGGACTTGGTGGGATGGCTTTTTCGAAACTGGCGGGAAAACTGTTCGACCATTACAAGGCACTCGGGCACCTGGAAACGGGCTATTACATCATGTTCCTGATCTGCGGGTTTGGGTATCTGCTGGCCTGGCTGGTGATGCACCTGCTGGTTCCGCGCTATAAGCTGATCGAACTCTCCAGTTCAAGTACGCCGGTAGCACCCGTGGCTTAATGGTTTTCAGATGAAACGAATCGGCATTGTCATTTTTCTGATCATCAGTTTCTTGACTGGAGTTGAAGCCCAAATTGTTCGCAAACCAATTCCGGACAAACTCGTGGTTTTGACGTTTGACGATGCCCCCGTTACCCATGCGACGGTGGTGGCTCCGTTGCTGAAGAAATACGGGTTTGGCGGCACATTTTACGTTTGCGAATTCCCGCCCGACTTTGCCGACAAGCAGAAATACATGAGCTGGGAGCAGATGCGGGAACTGGACCGCATGGGATTCGAAATTGCCAATCATACGCTGACGCACAGCAACGTGGCCAAACTGTCGAAAGCACAGTTTACGGCGCAGCTCGATTCCCTCGAAGCGCGCTGCAAAACGCATGGCATCGACCGGCCGCTCACCACATTTGCGTATCCCGGCTACGGCACCAACCCACTTGCGTTTGAGGTTCTGAAAGAAAAAAACTACCAGTTTGCGCGGGTTGGCGGGGCGCGGGCCTATGATCCGACGACTGATTATCCGTACCTGATTCCGAGTTTCAGCACCACCGAACCCAATAATTTCGACAAAGAGCGGATTTTCAAGGCCTTTCAGGAAGCAAAAAACGGCAAGGTTGTCGTGCTGACGATCCACGGTGTTCCCGACTACGCGCACGATTGGGTGACCACGCCCCCGGCTATTTTTGAAGCCTATCTGAAATACCTGCACGACAACGACTACAAGGTCATTGCGCTGCGGGATCTGGCGCAATACGTCGATTACAAAGAGGCCCTGCGGATCATTCCGACGCCCCCGCCCCCGGTTTCGATTCAGGTGGATCTGAATAAGAAAAAAGGCAAAATGGAGCCCGTCTGGGCGTGGTTTGGCTACGACGAGCCGAATTATACGTACATGAAAGACGGCAAAAAACTGCTGTCTGAACTGGCCGAACTGAGTCCGGTTCCGGTGTATGTCCGGGCGCACAGCCTGCTGGTGACCGGCGACGGAAAACCAGCTCTGAAATGGGGTTCGACCAACGCCTACACGGAAGATGCCAAAGGGAAACCGGTGTATGACTGGACGATTGTTGACAAGATTTTCGATACGTACGTCGAGCGGAAAATGAAACCGATGGCGCAGATGGGGTTCATGCCGGAAGCGTTATCCTCCCAACCGCAACCATACGGTCATGACTGGCAACCCGGACAACCCTACGAAAAGATTTACACCGGCTGGCGGTATCCACCGAAAGATTACCGGAAATGGGCCGAGTTGATCTACCAGTGGGTCCGACATTCGGTGAAGCGCTACGGCAAAAAAGAAGTCGAAAGCTGGTATTGGGAACTCTGGAACGAGCCCGACAGTCCGTACTGGGGCGGCACGGTCGATGACTACAACAAACTGTATGACTATTCTGTAGACGCCGTTCGGCGGGCCTTGCCCACGGCCAAAGTCGGCGGTCCGCACGTCACGGGGCCGCAGGGGAAACGGGGCGCGACTTTCCTGAAAGCCTTCCTGGAGCATTGCCGGAGCGGCAAAAATTACGTCACCGGCAAAACCGGTACGCCCCTCGATTTTGTGGCTTTTCACGCGAAAGGGTCGCCCAAACTGGTCGATGGCCACGTTCGGATGAATCTGGGAACGCAATTGCGCGACATTTCCAGCGGTTTTCAGATCGTGGCTTCGTATCCTGAATTCAGCAAACTGCCCATCATCATTGGCGAGTCCGACCCGGAAGGCTGCGCGGCTTGTGGAATGCAAACCAACCCGGAGAACGCCTACCGCAATGGTACGATGTATTCGAGCTATACGGCGGCCGCGTTTGCCCGGAAATACGAACTGGCGGATGCGCATCGGGTGAACTTCAAAGGCGCGGTTTCCTGGTCGTTTGAATTTGAAGACCAGCCCTGGTTCTACGGTTTTCGCGATCTGGCGACCAATGGCGTCGACAAACCGGTGCTGAACGTATTTCGGATGTACGGCATGATGCGCGGAAACCGGGTAGACGTTACCGGTAACATGGCCTACCACACGATGGCAATCCGCGACTCCAGCGTTCGGCGGGCCGAACCAGACGTTAACGCCCTGGCAACCCGCGATACGGCTTCCAATACCGCGGCTGTGATGGTCTGGAACTACCACGACGACAACGTTCCGGCGGCCGCTTCGCCGGTCGATCTGGCTATCAAAGGCTTACCGGCCCAACAGGTGACGGTGACGCAGTACCGGATCGACGAAAATCACAGCAATTCCTACGCGGTCTGGCTAAAAATGGGTTCGCCAAAGCAACCGACGGCGGAACAAATTGCGACGCTGGAAAAAGCCGGAAAGCTGGCCCAATTTGAAGCGCCCGCGCAGGTGGCGGTTACCAACGGCACCCTCCGGCTGAAAACCGACCTGCCGAGGCAGGGGATTTCGTTGTATAAACTGACGTGGTGAAGTGGCTATTACACAGAGTTAATCAGAGGACATCAGCGTTTATCAAAGTTTTCTCTGTTAAACCCTGATGTCCTCTGATTAACTCTGTGTAATAGCTCTTACTCTCAAAACACATGAAAAAATTACTTTTTTTACTTCTCCTCAGCAACGCCTTACTTGCCCAACCCCGCTGGCCAGCCATCACGCAACAGGCCAAACCCTGGACCCGCTGGTGGTGGATGGGGAGCGCGGTGAACCCGAAAGACCTGACGAGCCTGATGACCCAATACCAGAAAGCCGGGTTGGGCGGAGTCGAAATTACCCCCATTTACGGGGTCAAAGGCGAGGAAAAACAGTTCATCGACTTTTTGTCGCCGAAGTGGATGTCAATGCTGGATCATACCCTGAAAGAAGCCAACCGGATTGGCCTGGGCGTCGATCTGGCCCAAGCGTCGGGCTGGCCGTTTGGAGGCCCTTGGGTGACGCCGGAAGATGCCTGTAAGTACGTCGTTCACAAGACGTTCACCCTGAAAAGTGGCGAAACCCTTAATGAGCCCGTCACTTACATCCAGAAGCCGATCATGCGGACGGTGGGCGAGAAGATTGACATCAAAGAAGTAGTCGAACCGATTGCAAAAAATCCGAACCTGCAACGTCATGCGTTCGATCAGGTGCGGTTTGAAAAACCGCTACCGCTGGTCACGATGATGGCGTATTCGGACAACGGCAGGGTCATCAACCTGACCACGAGCGTCGACAGTACGGGAAAACTGAACTGGACTGCACCGGAGGGCACCTGGATTCTGTATGCGGTTTTTCAGGGCTGGCACGGCAAGATGGTGGAGCGGGCCGGACCGGGGGGCGAGGGTGACGTCATCGATCACTTTTCCAAAACCGCCACGCAGAATTACCTCAAAAAATTCGATACGGCTTTTAAAGGGCACGACCAGAAAAACATCCGGGCGTTTTTCAACGATTCGTATGAGGTGGACGACGCCCAGGGCGAAAGCAACTGGACCCCGGCCCTGTTCAATGAGTTTGTGAAACGGCGCGGCTACGACCTGCGGCACCAACTGGTGTCGTTCTTTGCAAAAGGCAAAAATGACCGTTATCAGCGCGTGCTGACCGATTACCGGGAAACCATTTCGGAACTGCTGCTCGAAAATTACACGAAAACCTGGAGTGATTGGGCCAAAGGGAAAGGCAAGATTATCCGGAACCAGGCGCACGGTTCGCCCGCGAACATTCTGGATTTGTATGCCATCACCGACATTCCCGAAATTGAAGGCACGGAGATGCTGCGCATCAAATTTGCTTCGTCGGCGGCTAACGTGACGGGCAAAAAACTGACCTCGTCGGAGTCGGCGACCTGGGATAACGAACATTTCCTGTCGAAGCTGAGCGACATCAAAAAAGACATGGACCGGTTTCTGCTCGGCGGGGTGAACCACACGTTTTACCACGGCACCAACTATTCTCCGCAGGAGGCTGCCTGGCCCGGCTGGCTGTTTTATGCCGCCGTGCATTTCAATCCCAACAATTCCTTCTGGACGGATTTTGGGAAGCTGAATCAGTATGTAGCTCGTTGTCAGTCGTTTCTGCAAGCTGGAAAACCGAACAACGATGTACTGGTCTACCTGCCGATCTACGATGCCTTTGCCCGCCCCGCCCGGGACCTGCTGCAACATTTCGACGGCATCGAACACGGATTCAAAGGTTTGCCGGTGGAGAAACACGCCGAGGCTCTCCTGAAAAAAGGCTACGGTTTTGACTTTATATCGGACAAACAACTCATGAAGGTGACAGCCATCGGCGGGAAATTGCAAACGGGCGGTGTAACCTATCAGACGATTCTGGTACCCGAAGCGCAACTGATTCCGCTGGAGACGCTTCAGCAGTTGATGAAGCTGGCGCAAAGTGGGGCGAAGGTGGTTTTTGCCAACGAACTGCCGCAGGATGTTCCCGGTTGGGGCAAACTGGCCATTCGCCAGAACGCGTTCAATGCACTGATTACGTCGATTAACTTCGAAGACGCTGAGGATGGCTTGCAGAAAGCCCGGGTCGGGAAAGGCGCTTTCTGGGTGGCGAATGATCTGGAGGCTATGCTGACAGCAGCGGGTGTCAGGCGCGAGAAAATGGTCGATACCGGGCTTCAGGTGGTGCGCCGGAGCCACGCAACCGGTCATTATTATTTCATCGCCAACTGGGGCAACAAAGCTGTAGACGGCTGGGTGCCAATCAGCGTAGCTGCGAAGTCGGTGGCGTTGTATAACCCGATGACGGAGAAACTGGGCATGGCCCGGTTTCGGACGACCGGCGGGGTTGGGGAGGTATATCTGCAACTGGCACCCGGCGAGTCCTGCCTTCTGGAAACGTCGCGAACGGCCGTCAATGGTCCGGCGTATGCGTATTTGAAACCGTCAGCCGCCGGGACTGAAATCAAGGGAACCTGGACGATCAACTTCGTTGATGGAGGGCCGCAGTTGCCGACCAAAAAAGAAACCGATCAACTGGATTCATGGACGGAACTAGAGGGCGATGATGTGAAAAAGTTTTCGGGAACCGCCACCTACACGATTTCTTTCCCGAAACCGGAAGGAACCGGTGACGGCTGGCTGCTCGATCTGGGGAAAGTGGCCGAAAGTGCCCGCATCCAGCTCAATGGCAAAGAAATCGGAACGTTGATCGGGCCGACGTATCAGCTTTTTATTCCCAAAGACCAACTGAAACCGACCAACACGCTGACGGTTTTTGTGTCGAACAGCATGGCCAACCGGATTGCCGATATGGACCGGGAACACGTAAACTGGAAGAAATTTTACAACATCAACATGTCGGCCCGGCTGCGCGAAAACCGGGGTGCGGACGGAAATTTTACCGCCGAAAAATGGAAACCGCTGGCGTCCGGTTTGCTCGGTCCGGTGATGTTGACACCCGTAGTTTCGGGGAAATAGGATTGATCATTTCCCCGAAACTACGGGCCAGACCACTCGTTTATCCAATTTAAATTAAAGCACCAGCCCCGCCGATTTCCGAAACCAGTCGATCTCGGCATGGTAGTCGGCCACGGCTTTCCGGCGCTCGTCCTCGGTCCAGCCCAATTCGGCGGCCATGAGGTCGGCGACGGTTTCGGAAATCTGGTCGGTAGATTCCCAGTCGGTGAGTTCCAGCCCAAACCGCCGGGCCAGCACGTCCTTGAGGGTTTGCGCCATTTCGGCCCGTACCACAAAAACCACTTCGGCTTTGGTGTGTGGCAAACGATCTGAAAGCCGCTCGGCCCAGTCGGGCCGGTCGTGCATAAGCTGGGCAATTTCCAGACTTTCGGTGCCGTACTGCCGGTTCAGGTGTCTGGCAATGGTTTCCGGAACGGCATATTTATTGACCAGCACTTTCCAGAAATCATCCGCGTAGCCTTCGGCCCCCACCAGTTTGATGTGATCCGTAACGCAGGGTTGTTCGGGCCATTGCTGCAATTCGTAGAACTTGTCGATGGTGTCTTTCGCCATGAGTCGATACGTTGTCCATTTGCCACCGAGAATGCTGACGAGACCCGACGCCGGATCCACTTCCACCTCGTGATCGCGCACCAGTTGCTTGGTATCGGCGTTGGGGTCGGCCTGTAACAAGGGTCGCAATCCGGCAAAACCGGCAATGACCTGATCGGCAGTGATCGGTTTTTCAAAATACCGGTTGACGTAACTGATCAGGTAATCGACTTCCGCCCGCTCGACCACCGGCTCCGTTTCGCCCAGTTCCGACTCGGTTTCGGTCGTCCCAATCATCAGTTTTCCGTTGTAGGGAATGATGAAAACCACACGTCCGTCGTCGGTTTTCGGCACCAGAATGGCAGCATCCGATGGCATCAACTCGCCCGGCACAATGATGTGTACACCCTTGCTGACCCGCATCCGAATGCCCATTTCGGGGTTCGCCAGCAGTCGGATGCGGTCGGCAAACGGGCCGGTGGCGTTGATAAACCGTTTGGCCCGCACCCGCAACAACCGCCCCGTCAGCGAATCCCGCACATACAAAACCACCAGTTGACCGGCCGCGTCCTTCTCAAAGGTGCGGGCTTCGGCGTGGTTGAGGGCCACGGCGCCGTATTGCATGGCGGTTTTGACCAGCGACATGTTGTAACGCGCATCGTTCAACTGACCGTCGTAATACAACACCGCGCTGTGAATTTTATGGGTGAGCGAGGGGTTGCGTTTCAGGGCTTCTTCCTTGTTGAGCCACTCGCTTTTCCCGATGCTCAGGTCGCCGGAAAGCGTGTCGTACATTTTCAGTCCGGCGGTGTAGTAGATGCCTTCCATCCAGCTCATGCAGGGCGTCAGCAATGCCAGCGGGTGCGCCAGATGCGGAGCGTTCCGGATGAGCGTCAGGCGTTCGCGCAGGGCTTTTTTCACCATGTGATACTGGTTCAGATCGGCCTGTTTGACAGCCTGTTCCAGATACCGCACCCCGCCGTGAATCAGTTTGGTCGATTTACTGGAGGTTTCGGAAGCAAAATCATGCTTCTCGATGAGAATGGCCTTCAGACCCCGGCTTTGGGCATCGAGCAGACACCCGGCGCCGGTGGCTCCTCCGCCAATGATGCAAATGTCGAATTCCTGATTTTCGGCTTCTTTGAGATGGTCGGTACGCTGCATAGGACTGTTAATTATTTCGCAGAGTTTAGCGGAGAGCAACAAAGGTAAGCAGAGTCTCCGCTTAACGTTGCAAGTCTTTGCGTAACTCTGCGAAATAACTATTTAATATCTGGACTTCCCATTACCTTTGGTTATAACTATAGCTTATTTATTGTTCAAATGGAAGATTTTCGGCTGAGGGTATTCTACAGCGTTGCCCGTCACCACAGTTTCACCAAAGCCTCATCGGAGTTGTTCATCACCCAGCCCGCCGTTACCAAACACGTGAAGGCCCTGGAAGATATGCTCGGCCTGCGGCTTTTTGACCGGAAAGGCAATACCATTGTGCTGACGCCCCCCGGCGAGGTGTTGTTCCGGTATGCCGGGCAAATCTTTGATCTGTATCAGGAAGCCCTTTTTGAGCTCAATACTTTTAAAAATGACCTGAAAGGCAGTCTACGGCTGGGTGCCAGTACCACCATTGCTCAATACCTGATTTCTCCCCTCCTGGCTTCCTATTACGAACGGTATCCAACCATCCAGCTCAGTTTGCAAACCGGCAATACCGAGATGATCGAACACGCGGTTTCGGCCAAAGAGATCGATTTGGGCATTGTGGAAGGCAAAAAACACCATGCCGGGTTGAAATACCACGATTTTCTGGAAGACGAACTGGTGGCCGTCGTGCACAGCAACAGCCGCTACAGCCGTCTGAAGGAAATCTCGCTGGAAGAACTGAGCGCCATTCCGATGGTGTTGCGCGAACGGGGTTCCGGTACGCTCGAAGTGCTGGAAACGGCACTCCAGGCGCGGGGCATCCGGCCTTCTGCGCTAACGGTGGTCATGCACCTGGGCAGTTCGGAAAGCATCAAATCGTTTCTGGAACACGCCAATTGCCTGTCCATTCTGTCTTCACGCGCCATCGAAAAAGAAGTCAAGAGCGGAGTGCTCAAAATTGTCACCATCAAGGATTTTCGCCTGCCCCGAACGTTCAGTTTCGTCCATTTGCAGGGCTTACCAGAAGGGTTAGCCGCTGGTTTTATGACATTTGCCCGGCGGTATTATACCTCGTAAGCAGAAACCAAGCTGTTGACACCCTCTTTAATACACACAAAATCAACACGTTATTTTTTATTTACACTTACTATGTTACCATTTGGACATATCATCATCTTAATAGTAACCTTATGCATGTAACCTGATAAGATAGCCTATACTCATGAACGGGAAATGCAGGGGCCTTTCAACTCGAAACGTGTAACCAACATTTCCTTTTCATGCCCCTCTGTTCTACCATCCGTTTACCAAAATCGTTTGCATCCATCCAGGCTTTGCGCGCCCTGGCGGCCCTCCTGGTCACGCTCTTCCACGTATCGATGAAAATGGAAGATGTCGCGATTTATTCCCCCTTTTTGCGTTGTTTCAAAGCCGGTTTTGGTGGTGTCGATTTGTTTTTCGTGATCAGCGGTTTTATCATCACCCACACCAGCCTCTCGAAAATAAATCGACCGCATCAGTTGCTATTTTATTTAAAAAAACGTTTTGGGCGTATTTATGCCATCTACTGGCTGGTACTGCTGCTGGCCGGTATTTTATCCCTCTGGCTTAAAGCATTTGCGCCCTCGTTACAATGGCTTTCGTACTCCTTCAACCCCGCCGGAATTGTAAAAGCGGTAACGCTCTTCCCCACGCACGACAGCCTGTTACCGGTAACCTGGACCTTGAGCTACGAACTTTATTTTTACATGTTGTTCGGTTTGGTGATTGCTTCCAGTTACTTCCTGATCATCCCGATTGCCCTGGCGGCTGCTACGCTACTCAACAGTCTGGCCAGCGTGGCCGGACTGCCTGTTTTGTTCGAATTCGGTTTTCACTCGTTTCTGCTGAGCCCATTTAATCTGGAGTTTTGTTTCGGCATTGCCGCTTACTTTCTTGCCCGCCGGTATGCCTTCACCATTCACCCGGCGTTACTAGCCCTTTCCGTCTTTCTGTTCTTCCTGGCTGGCGAGTGGATTGACCCTTCTGAAATTGGATTGAGAATCTGGGGCTTTGGTGTGCCCGCCACCGTTATTTTGCTGGGTCTGGTCCGCTGTGAATTAACCGGTTCTTTCTCCTATCCGGGATGGCTCTTAAAATTGGGCGACGCTTCCTACCTCCTGTATCTCATTCACATACCCGCCATTATGATGCTTACGCAAGCTTTGATGATCCTGGGCTTTTCAAACTACGTGGTGCCAGCGAACGTCCTGCTGGTCGGCTTCCTGGCCTGGTTCAGTTGGCAGATGCACCACCGGGTCGAAAAACCGCTTTTAAGCTGGCTCATGACCAGCCGCCCAAAAACCGCTGCCCCCGGAAAAACGCAATCTGAAATTATTCTCTACGAAACGCCCCCCGTAGCCGGTGTTCATACACAAAAAGACAACGCGGCAGCGTTATCCTGAGACGGTCGCGGGATTCTTTCTATCCGGAAGCCTCTTTTGAGGCTTTTTTTATTCGTAAAAACTCCCGAAGATTGGGCTTTCATCACCTTTTGCTCTCCAATGCGCAACAACCAGTTTTATTACCTCGTCCTGTTTGTATTAGTTATCGTCGATGCCTGGCTGCTGGCCCATCCGAATTTGATTGGCCAGATCAGTATTTTCTGGTACGACCATGATTACCTTGAAACGCTGCCCAAAGCGATGGCCACCGTAGCGGTCACGGTTTTGGTGGCCTTGCTGCTCAGCTTCCTCATCAGCCGGGCCCTGAGCGGTACGCTGGCGACAGTGCTGGCCGTCACATTGTTTGTGGTCTGTCTGTTTGCGATTTTTCAAACCTATACCCGGTTTTCGACCGGTACCTACCAATTGATGGGTTCAGGCTTTAAAACTGGTGCGGTTCTGCTTCCCGTGATTCTGGCAATTATCTTCGGAAAAACGTCGTACGATGTTTTAACGACGAAAACGCCTAAAAACCGGCGGTAAAAGGATCGATTTATCACAACGGTTTTCGATAGATTCAGGCCGGTTATTTGTGGCTTTCCAGGTAGTGCTGCTTCAGCATATCTTCGCCGAAGTCGTTCCCTTTTTCCCGTAGAATGGCGTGGATGTGGTTGCCATCATTCTGAAAACCAACATTATCGTATTCGATCAGAAAATCGGGGCCATTGATGATGTAATAATGCGGTTTGTTGTTTTCGTGGCTACCAATCCAGGCAAAATAAACCTTGTCGATGCCCGACTTTACGATTTTATTGAAAAGCTGGTGGGCTTTCCAGTGTTCGAAATTGTGGGTATACTCCTGAATCAGCAGCGTCAGCAACGCCTTTTGTCCCTCATCGAATTGCCGGGCGGAAATGCCGTAATACTGCGTAATGCGCTGGCTGCCCTGCGGACTGGTTATGATGTCTTTCGGTACGTCCTGCCTGAGGGTAGCAAGGGCTTTCTGCTTGTCGGTCAGCGCGTTGATGAGCATAAATCCATAATCCTCCTCCTTGCTCAACACGCGTAGTCCTGCATATTTGGCGGATTTTACCTCCGATGGATCAGTACCGATAAAATAGGGCGACATCGACACCTGCTGGCCGTCGGCGGTAAGACTGAGCGCCAGGTGGTGTCCGCCAAAATTGAGCCCCCAGGGTTCGGTAGTCTGCGGTTTTCCCCAGACCGAAATGTAGTAATTACCGTGTGACCACTTTAGGTTCTGGACCATGGTGAGCGTTTTCTGGTCGATCTTGCCCTGATCGAATGCCTGTTGGTAGAGGGTATTCAGAATGTCGTCCAACTGCATGATACTCGTCGTTTTCAGGTAGCCCTGCGAGCTCAGCATCGCCGACAAAACCCGGTGAAAAGCCAGACGGCTCTGGTCGGATAAGGTTCCGTAGGCAATACCAGGCCGGGGCACCAGGCCCACCGGCAGGTTGGTCCATTTTTTTCGAAGACTGTCGGCAAAGGCAAACTGCGTTTTTTGCAACTCTCCGGCATCAAGCGTGCTGAGAAATTGCGAGGTCGTTTCGATCAGTGTTTTGGTCGACTGGGCCCATGTAAACGGAGTCAGGAATCCGCAGAGTAACAGGAGGATAAGATTTTTTTTCATCGCCAGCGGTTTGAACCTAAAATTAGAATATCTTCCACGAACTTACTAATCGGATTCCGCCGATCGGGATTTTCCGGAGGGTGGGGCTGGCGGTCAAAAATGATGACTTCATCCAATTATAGTCGCAACTATTGGCATCCATTTCGGGTTAAACAAGTAGATTTTGCAGAATCCTTGCGTTTTTACCAAAGTAATCACTTGTCGTTAGTGGTTTTTGGCTAATTTCGCCCGGCGACTCCTCGCCCGGCGTTGTCCATTCGTTGCGCAGGGTCGTCACTATGGAGGATAGATAGCCAACCTGAACGATTAAGTTTACCATAACCGATTTACTCTACCCCAAATACGTATGTCAAACACTGCCGAACTGTCTGTTGATGGTAAAACCTACCAATTTCCAATCGTTGTTGGTAGCGAACAAGAAAAAGCCATCGACATTTCTAATCTCCGCGACCAAACGGGTTATGTTACGTTAGACAAAGGATACAAAAATACCGGTGCGACCCAGAGCGCGATCACTTTCCTGGATGGTGAAGAAGGCATTCTGCGGTACCGGGGCTATTCCATTGAAGACCTTGCCGACAAAGCCAGTTTCCTGGAAGTGGCTTACCTCCTGATTTACGGTGACTTGCCGACTCAGCAGCAATACGCCGAGTTTGAAGACAGCATCCGGCGTCATACGATGGTAAATGAGGACATGCGGAAAATTTTTGAGGGTTTCCCCAATAATGCCCACCCGATGGGCGTATTGTCGTCCCTGGTGAGCGCTCTGAGTGCGTTTTATCCGGATTCATACGACGACAAAGCGCCGGATCAGACGCAGATGCACATCATCCGGCTGCTGGCCAAACTGCCGACGATTGCCACCTGGTCGTTTAAAAAATCGCAGGGCCATCCGGTCAATTACCCAAAAAATCAGCTCGACTATTGCTCGAATTTCCTGCACATGATGTTTGCGCTGCCGGTGGAAGACTACCAGGTTGATCCGGTGGTTTCCCGCGCATTGAACAAATTGCTGATTCTTCACGCGGATCACGAACAAAACTGCTCGACTTCGACGGTTCGGCTGGTTGGTTCGTCACGCGCCAATATTTATTCCTCGATTTCGGCTGGTATCAACGCCCTGTGGGGGCCGCTCCACGGTGGTGCCAATCAGGAAGTGATCGAGATGCTGGAAGAAATTAAGGCCAATGGCGGTGATGTTGCGAAATACGTCGACATGGCGAAAAATGCCAAAACCACTGGTTTTCGGCTTTTCGGCTTCGGCCACCGGGTTTATAAGAATTTTGATCCCCGGGCGCGTATCATCAAAAAAGCGGCCGACGATGTGCTGAGTAAACTCGGCGTGAACGATCCGGTGCTGGAAATTGCCAAAGGGCTCGAAGAAGCGGCTCTCCACGACGAGTATTTCGTGTCGCGGAAACTGTATCCTAACGTCGATTTTTATTCCGGAATTATTTACCGCGCCCTTGGCATTCCGACCAATATGTTCACGGTGATGTTCGCCATCGGCCGTTTACCCGGCTGGATCGCCCAATTCGTTGAAATGCGGGCGCAGAAAGAGCCAATCGGCCGTCCCCGTCAGATTTATACCGGCCCGACGCTGCGCGAGTTTAAAGCCATCGGCGATCGGTAGAATTCACGAACGGTAATTAATTATATTATTGCAGGAACCCCGTATGTATGCGGGGTTCTTTGCTTTTCCACCAGTCACAAAAAAGAGGTGGTCAGCAACGGCCAACCACCTCTTCATTTGTCAAACAATACTGAAAATTTTCCGGTATGAAGCCGCAAAACCGGCTCCCGGCGGTATCTTCTTAATCGAGTGTCTCGTCACCTTCAATAGCAGCGCCAACAGGATCGACCAGCGCATCTTCGTTGGCATTCACCATCGCCCGAATTTTAGCTTCCAGTTCGGCCATCAATTCGGGGTTGTCGGATAACAGATTTTTCACGGCATCGCGTCCCTGTGACAGCCGGTTGCCTTCGTAGGAGAACCAGGAACCGGATTTTTTCACGATTTCCAGTTCAACCGCTAGGTCCAGCACTTCACCGACTTTCGAAATTCCCTGTCCGTACATGATGTCGAATTCGATCACTTTGAAGGGAGCAGCCAGTTTATTTTTGACCACCTTCACTTTTGTGCGGTTCCCCATGATTTCATCGCCGTCCTTGATCTGTCCGATCCGGCGAATGTCCAGCCGAACCGACGAGTAGAATTTCAGGGCATTTCCACCCGTGGTCGTTTCGGGATTGCCAAACATGACCCCGATTTTTTCGCGCAGCTGGTTGATAAAGATGCAGCAGCAACCGGTTTTGTTGATCACGCCTGTCAGTTTCCGCAAGGCCTGCGACATCAACCGGGCTTGTAGACCCATCTTGCTGTCCCCCATGTCACCTTCCAGTTCAGCTTTCGGAACCAGCGCGGCCACGGAGTCGATAACGATGATGTCGATAGCCCCGGAACTAATCAGGTGTTCGGCAATTTCGAGCGCCTGTTCACCGTTGTCGGGTTGCGATATTAATAAGTTTTTGGTATCGATTCCTAATTTTTCAGCATACGAGCGGTCGAACGCGTGCTCGGCATCGATGAACGCAGCCAGCCCACCGGCTTTCTGAGCTTCGGCGATGCAGTGCAGGGTCAGCGTGGTTTTCCCCGACGACTCCGGCCCGTAGATCTCAACGACCCGACCCCGTGGAACACCCCCGATTCCCAACGCCAGGTCCAACCCCAGCGAGCCCGTCGAAATGACCGGAATATCAACGACTTTGCTTTCACTCAGCCGCATGACCGTGCCCTTGCCATAGGCCTTGTCCAACTTTTCGATGGTCGTTTGCAGGGCTTTCAGTTTGTTCTCAGTAGCCGTACTAGCGGTTGCTTGTGCCATGTGATGTGTTTTTCCTCAAAAAATGATTTTTAGTATGTTTAGCCTTATAAAATTACGATTTTGCAGCCAGATTTGCAAGCCCTGTTTGTAAAATAATCAAAATATATGAAGCGTAGTATACGCTCGGTAACCCGACAAAAGATAACACAGGTTAAACATTTTTCTGCAATACCCCCGTGTAACCGAACGATTACTACTATAGTTGTATGGTATTTATATTTTATATCCCATACAGTTAGCGCGCAGTTGGACAACCGGCCCTTCGATCAGCGCTTTCGGCTCGACAGTACCCAAAAACTGAGTTTTCGCTTCACGGGTTTGGGATTTGTCCGGAATAATGAGTTTTTCGGCCCCATCGCCGACGGTTATACGCTCTTTGGTTATCAGCTTAATCCCCGGATTGCCTACCAGCCTGCGCCGAACGTAGTACTGGAAGCCGGTGTGTTTTTCAGGAGCGATTTTGGCCAGGAACGCATCACGCAAATCGCGCCGACGTTCACCGTCAAATTTCGCCACCACAACTGGAATTACCTCTTTGGGACGTTGGAAGGTTCAGTAAGTCACAACCTGATCGAGCCGCTCTACAATTTTGAACGGCTGCTGCAACAGCGCATCGAGAACGGCCTGCAAATCAACCACCAAACCGACCGCACTTTCTTCGACGGCTGGATCAGCTACCTCCAGAACACCCGGCCCGGCTACACGCGTCAGGAGCAGTTCTGGGGCGGAATTTCGGCCGAGTTTTCGCTGCTGTATTCCCCCGATTTTCGGCTGAGCGTGCCGCTCCAGTTCACGGTTTTTCACGCTGGCGGCCAAAACATCAACAGCCCGCTCCCCGTGCGAACGGCCTTGAACACGGCCGGCAGTCTGCGTTTGACGTGGCAGAACGCAGCGTCTGGTTTTCTGCGCTCGGCCCGGTTGGACACCTATGTGGTCGGCTATTCTGAAAATGCGGAAAAGTCCTACTCCGGTGGTGCTTTTTATCCCAACCTGACGCTCCAGCTCAAACCGCTGACGGTTTTGGTTAGCTACTGGCGCGGAAACGCCTACCGGGCCGAATTGGGCGGGGATTTGTACCAGAGCGAAACACGCCGGTACAACAGCAACTACGAGGAGCGCAACCGACAACTGTTGATGCTGCGTTTTTTAAAAGATATTTCGATCGCCCATGGGCTTTCGGTAACCGTCCGTTTCGAGCCGCATTATGACTTTGGAAACGGAAAATTTGAGCATTCGGAGGGGGTTTATATCAACTTCCGGCACTAAAAACCAGGAGAGTCTGCTACTTTTGTCTATGATTCGTAAAATCCTGCTGGCCCTTTTGGGCGTATGTATTGTGCTGGGAATCTGGTACCACGACCTGATCGGGTATGGCTGGATGCAGGCGAAGGGGCAATTCCGGATTTTGTGGCACACGCGACCGGTCGAGGAGGTGCTGGCCGATGCGTCGTTTCCGGATTCGTTAAAGCAGAAAATTGAACTTATTCAGGAAATCAAGCGTTATGCAGTTGATTCTCTGGGCATTAATCCTTCCAAAAACTACACGACATTTTACGACCAGCACGGGCAACCGATTCTGTGGGTCGTGGTAGCTTCGGAAAAATACCGGCTTGTAGCGAAGGAATGGGAGTTCCCGGTCATCGGGACGTTTGTGTATAAAGGCTATTTTGAACGCGACCGCGCTGACAGGGAACGCGATGCACTGAAACAACTGGGCTACGATACGCGTTTAAATGAAGTATCAGCCTGGTCGACGTTAGGATTTTTCCGTGACCCTATTTTGTCATCCATGCTGAAACGATCGGAAGGACAGTTGGCCGAATTGATCATTCACGAATTGACGCATGGCACGCTGTTTGTAAAAGATAATTTGGAATACAACGAAAACCTCGCGGATTTTGTCGGTGAATATGGCGCTTTAAAATTTTTGACCCAGAAATACGGAGCCAACGCACCGGCGACTCTTGGCTATCTGGATTCGAAACAATACGGCGAAAAATACGACGAACATATTTTGCGTGGCACCCGGAAACTCGATAGTTTGTATGCGACTTACAACCCTCAAACGCCCGAAAGGGTCAGGGAGAAGAAGAAGTGGCAGTTGATCGATCAGATTGTCGAAACCGTCGATACCCTGGAAACGAGGCCATTGGCGGGCGCGCCGGTTCCTAAAAAGCGCCGGTTTAACCCGCAAAATTTGCCAAATAACGCGTACTTCGTAGGCTATAAAACCTACCGACAGCAGCAGAACCGCTTCCGGCGCGAATTTGAAGAGAAGTTTAAAAGCAATTTTAGTCAGTATCTGGCGTATTTAAAAAGGACATACCCGTCCTTGTAAGTTTGATGACGGTTGAGCCATATTTTATGGCGGTTCACCCGTTTCCAGTTGGAAGTACCTATCTCTAATCCTGACATTTGCGGGGCCAAGGGTCAAGCGATCATGAAAAAAGTAGTCCTTATCCTATCCATCCTAACCACAGCGGCTCTGTCGCAGGTAGCGCTGAAACCGGAAAATGCGTACCGTCGCGTACCCAATTCCAGTTTTGGGGCCGGTGAGCACCTGGAATACAAAGTCCATTACGGCATTTTCAACGCTGCGGAAGCGGTTGTCGATGTGGCTCCGACGCTTTATAAAGTCAACGAACGGCCTTGCTACCGCGTCAACGTGTATGGCCGAACCGTCGGTGCCTTCGACCTGGTCACCCGGATTCGCAACACCTGGCGGTCGTACATCGATACGACGGCGATTCTGCCGCAGAAATTTTTTGCCCACATCGAAGAGGGAAACCACCGCAAGGAAGAGAACGTCACCTTCAATCACTTTGCCAATACCGTTCGGGCCGAAGAAAAAAACCAGAAGGATGTTTTTAAAGTGCCCGATAACGTCCACGACGTCATTAGCGGCTATTATTACTTACGAACCATCGACTTTAGCCGGGTCAACACGAATCAAACCATCGAAGTACCCGCTTTTTTCGACGATCAGGTCTACAATATGAAGGTGCGGTATCGGGGCCGGGAGGTGGTAAAAACCCGGTTTGGTCACATCAATGCCATCAAACTCAACCCGGTTTTGCCGGAAAATAAATTGTTTAAAGGTGAGGACGCGATTCGAATCTGGGTGTCGGACGATGCCAACAAAGTTCCGGTGAAAATCGAAGTGGAACTGTGGGTAGGTTCCATGGAAATGGATCTGAAAAAGCACTCCGGTCTGCGAAACGATCTGAAGTTTTTTAAGCAGTAAAATATCTGCGAACCGGTCCGTCAAGGCCGGTTTTTCCATTCAAGAATAGTACGAACGAAAGCTCTGGTGTAGGTAATGAACCAGGGCAAATGGTCGTAGGAAATTTCGGTGTAGGGGCGGCTTTCGGCTCCAAAGCTCTGGTAATACGCCTTCACCGACTCCGCTCCCACCGCCGGACTTTCAAAATCAAATTCCACAGGTTGTCCGGCAAACTCCTCAATAAGTTGATTGATCATCCACAACCGCGCCTGTTGCTTCCGCCCGGTCGGTGATGCGCCGTTGAAAAGATAAATAATCCGGTTGCGATCCAGCACAAACAAGCCACCTGCTTCGGCGTTTTTTTCGCCTTCTTTCCGGGCCAGCCAGATGCGCGCCAGTCCCCGGTTTTTCAACTGATCGACGGTTTTCACAAACCGGTCGTAGATCGTCAAATCCAGTTGAATACCGCCAACCGCCTTTTCTTCGTTGTGTTCCCGATGCAGTTGAATCAGCAGCCGCATGTCCGGCTTTTCTTCCACCACCCAGCCCACATTGCGCGCCCGGTTGAGGTTGGTTTTCCGGTCGGTTGCATATTGCCGGTAGATTTCTTCGTAGGGCTTATTGAGTGGTAAAACGTGGTTATTACGCTTGATTACGGAAAAACCGGTTGGAAATCGCAGGTCATTTTCATTTTTTTCGTTAAAGCGGTACGAAACCACCCACCGAAAAGACCGGTTTAATTGATCGAAAAATTCGGAAGACCATAAAGCCAAATCAATTCCGGCCCGGCTAAAAATTCCCAGTTGCTGGCAGTAATCGGGCTGGTAGACGTACCGAATTCCGTATTTCTGTTTGTAAACCACCGGCATCACGGCCACATACTGCCCGGCCTGTTCGGCCACGATGCCACCCCAATGCGGAGCACCAACACCCGTGGTCAGGGCATCCAGGTACCACGAAAACGCATAGATCAGCCGTTGGGGCGATTCGGCAACGCAAGCATCCCAGCGAACCGCGTCGAGGTCGGCGCGATCGAGATACCGGACGGTCATCGGGGGAAAAGCGTTTGCTGCAGCCATTGCTTCAACCGGTGCAAGAACCGCACCGAATCCGGCAGTTGGTTGCTCACCAGTCGAACATACGGTTCCGATTCGGCGCCGAAACCCCGGTTAAAAGCCGCCAGCGATTCAACTTCGGGACTTTCAAAATCAAAACAGAGCGGCTGCCCGGCGTATTCCCGAATGAATTGATCCAAAATAACGGTTCGGGCGTTGCCCCTCCGCCCTTCCGGACTGGCCGCACAGAAAAGGTGGATAATCCGGTTGACATCCGTTACCAGCAGACAACCCGCTTCGATCCGACCGTTTTGCATCGCCACGCGGATGGTTACCTGCTGCCGGTTTTGCAAAACCGCAACCAATTGCCGGAGTTGATCATAGGCCTGGGGGGCAACGCGGCCAATGCCAGCGGTGTTATACTTCCGAAACAAGTCGATCAGCGGCTGGATATCAGAAGTGTCCACAAACGTCCATTCCTGTTGCAAACCGTGTTTCAGATTATACTTTTGGCCTTTGGAATACCGTTTGGCCAGTGCTGCATATGGTTTTTGGAGATGCAGAACATGATTGGTCATCGGTATCAACTGTACCGATTCACCTGCCAAAGCCGGGGCGTTAGCGGCATGCAACTGATAGGAAGGGGTGTAGCGGATATGGTGTTGGAGAGCGTCCAGAAACCGGGACAAAACCGCAGCATCAGGTGTTTCTCTGGCCGAAAAAACACCAAGCTGGTGGCAGAATAAAGGCTGAATAACGGACTTGACGCCATAGCGATTGCGAACAGGCAACGGCATCACTCGCTCATAATCACCTTCTACCAGCAACTCCCAGCCGGGCGAAACGACATCCAGGTACCACGAAAAGGCATAGACCAGCCGCTGCGGGGAAAGAGCCACACAGCGATCATACGCAGCATCGTCGATGTGTTGTCGGGAGAGCAGGCGGACCAAAGGAGTGTTTAATTTGGTGTTAAGGGTTAAAAGTGATGAGTTGCGTGCGTCAGCCAACTCATCACTTTTAACTTATTTCAACGAGCCCTTCAGCTTTTCGACGGTTTCGCGGATTTGCGGGTTCGTGTTGGTGATGTCGCTGATCGTTTGAATGGCGTGAATAACCGTGCTGTGGTCACGTCCTCCGAAATGATAGCCAATCGATTTCAACGACAGTTCCGTCAGGTCTTTGGCCAGAAACATGGCAATCTGACGCGGAAAAACCGCTTCTTTCTTCCGGCTTTTGCTTTTCAGATCAGAAACGGCAATCTTGAAGTGATCGGCCACCACGTCCTGAATGGTATCGATGGTTACTTCCTTGTCCGAGTCGATGATGAGGTTCCGCAGGGTGTTCCGGGCCAGATCCAGATCGATTTCCCGGCGGTTGAGCGACGCCTGTGCCATCAGCGACACGATGACGCCTTCCAGTTCCCGGACATTCGTGTTAATGCTGTGCGCCAGGTACTCGATGACGTTATGTTCGATAAAGATGCCTTCGCCCAGCAGTTTTTTCTGAATAATGGCCGTCCGCGTTTCCAGATCCGGCTGGGTCAGGTCGGCTGTCAGGCCCTGCTTGAAACGCGACTGAAGCCGGTCCTGCATACCCTGCAAGTCGCGGGGGGCGCGGTCAGACGTCATGATAATCTGCTTTTTGGCGCCGTGCAGGTGGTTGAAAATATGGAAAAACGTCTCCTGGGTTTTTTCTTTTCCCGCCCAAAACTGCACATCATCAATGATTAGCACGTCGACCTGCATGTAAAAACCCATGAAATCCCGCAGCGAATCGGTACGGATGGAGTTGATAAACTGGGTGGTAAACTTTTCGGAAGACACGTACAGGACAAATTTATCCTGGTTGTTATTTTTGATATAATTGCCGACGGCCTGCACCAGGTGGGTTTTGCCCAACCCCACCCCGCCGTAGATCATCAGCGGATTGAAGGCCGTTGTTCCCGGATTCTGGGCGATGGCGAAACCCGCCGAGCGGCCCAGCCGGTTGCAGTCGCCTTCAATAAAGTTATCAAATGTATAGGCCGGATTCAGGTACGAATCCAGTTGCAGCGAGTCCAGGTCTTTCATTTCGAATGGACTCTTCAAAATATCGGCGTCGACGTTATCCGGTTTGGCATTCTGGGGCGATTTTGACGTCGGCACGTTGACCGTCAACGGTTTGCTGCCTTCGTCGCCTTTGTCGACAATGATCGAATATTGCAACTGCCCGTGATGACCGATGGCAAAGTCGAGCGCTTTTCGCAGTAGATGAACATAGTTTTCCTCCAGCCATTCGTAGAAGAACTGGCTGGGTACCTGGATGGTCAGTTCACTCCCATTCAGGCGCAGGGGAACAATCGGCTCGAACCAGGTCCGAAAACTCTGGTCGGGAATGTTCTCCTGGATCACCTGCAGGCAGCGGTTCCAGACCGTCACTGCTTCGCGCTGTATGCCGGGTACGGATATGTTCACAGTTTCATTTTACCAAATCATAAAGCCAAATTGTCCAAGACAATCAGCCCGGTGGGTGAAAAAAGGGAGACAAAAGTAGGAAAAAAAATAGAGCAGACAAGGTGACTTGCCAAACTCCGGTCGGATAAAAATACAGCCCCATTTTTTATCTATCAATACATTGAAATAGATTATCAAAATAATACAACCCAACAATGAACGGTGAAGCCTTCCGCTGTGGCTTTACTCCGAAAAGACCTAACTTTGGAAAAGAATGGATTGGATGGATGAATGGTTGAAAACGGTTTGATGGTTAAAGCGGTTTGATGGTTAAATGGCTGACGGCTGCTTGTGAAGGTCGTCCTTTCTACCCGAAAAATCATTCATCCAACCATTTTAATCATTCCAACCATTTTAACTATCCCAACCATTTTTAACCATCAAACCCTCCAGCCCTTGATACTATGTTTTCTATAAAATCGCTCTTTCCACCCGTGACGAAAGCGGAGTGGACCCGGCAGGTGGTGGCCGACCTGAAAGGGAAACCGGTTGAATCTCTGAAGCGGCTCACACCCGACGGCCTGGAGACGGAGCCGTTTTATACGAACGAAGACCTGGCGAAGCTGCCACTTGCCACCAACCAGCAAAGTCAGCGAACGGGCCGGTCGCTGGGCTGGCTGAATGTTCCGGGTGTGCGGTTTGAAACGGAAAGTGAGACCAATACGGTTCTGCGTACGGGTCTCACCAAAGGAGCCGACGGTTTTCTTCTTGATTTGACCGCGGCAAAAATCGAAAAAATTCAGTGGAGTCGGCTGCTGCATGGCCTGAAACTGAGCGACACGCCGGTTTGGTTTCGCGTCGATGGGCAGTCGGAAAACGTGGTGATGGCGTTGAAGCAGATGCTGCCGTATCAACTGAAAGGCGGTATTTTTGACGAACCGGTGGCCCGTTCCCTCCAGTCTGGCACCCATCCCGACGCGGCTCTGGCGCAAATGTCGGAAGCGACGCGCCTAACGCTGGATTCACCCCACTTTCGAACCATCACGGTCGGCAGCACGGTTTTCCACAACGCCGGTGCCACAGCCCCGCAGGAACTGGCCTTTACGCTTAATTCGGTGGTGGAGGTATTCGATCACCTGACCAACGCCGGTTTAAGGATGGAGCAACTGATTTTCAAAACCGCCTTCGCGGTTTCGGTCGGAACGAGTTACTTCTCCGAAATCGCGAAACTCCGCGCCCTCCGCATCCTCTGGCAACGCTTGTTACTTCATTATTCGATATCCGATATTCATCATTCAGTATTCATCCACGCCCAAACCTCCACCTTCTACGACGCTACGGCTACCCCTTATAACAACCTGCTCCGGGCTACGACGGAAGCCATGTCCGCCGTCATCGGGGGCTGCGATGCGCTGACTGTTCATCCCTACGATGCGGTTTTCAGCGAACCCGATGAATTTTCTACCCGCATTGCCCGGAACATTTCTATTTTGCTGAAAGAAGAAGCCCATCTGGACAAAACGTTCGACCCCTCGGCGGGTTCGTATTACCTCGAAACCCTGACGAACGAACTGGTCGAATCGGCCTGGGCATTGTTTCTGGACGTCGAAAACCGGGGTGGTTTGTTGAAAGCAACCGAAAGCGGTTTTGTTCCGGGCGAACTGGAGAAAGCGTATCAGGCCAAAGTGGAAGCGGTGAAGAACGGTCGGATTTTGGTGGGTGTGACGAAGTTTCGGGTCGATGGAGAAGTAAGGGTGGCCAAACCGGTAAGACTTCAAAAAACCTTCCCGGATTTCCGGTTGTCCCAAGAATTCGAGTAATTTCCAGACGAGAAAACCGGTATGAGACCTGATTTCAATACGCCACATCATCAAACGACACCTGACAACCTTCCCTCGTCAGTTAGCCCGTCGCGCCCTTTCGTGACCTCTGAAGGCATCAAGATAAAACCACACTACGAAGCTGCTGACCTTGCCGACGCCCAGCATCTGGGTTCCGTTGCTGGTATACCGCCTTTTCTGCGCGGCCCCTACAGCAGCATGTACCTGACCCAGCCGTGGACGATCCGCCAGTATGCCGGTTTTTCGACCGCCGAAGCGTCCAATGCGTTCTACCGCCGGAATCTGGCGGCCGGGCAAAAAGGGCTTTCCGTTGCGTTCGATCTGGCGACGCACCGGGGCTACGATTCCGACCATCCGCGCGTGGTGGGTGACGTGGGCAAAGCCGGGGTTGCCATCGACACGGTGGAAGACATGAAAACGCTGTTCGACCAGATTCCGCTCGATCAGATGTCGGTATCGATGACCATGAACGGGGCGGTTTTGCCCATTCTGGCATTTTACATCGTGGCGGCTGAGGAACAGGGCGTCCGGCCGGAGCAATTGGCAGGCACCATTCAGAACGACATTCTGAAGGAGTTCATGGTACGGAACACCTACATCTACCCGCCCGAACCGTCGATGCGGCTGGTGGGCGACATTTTTGCGTATACGAGTCGCTACATGCCCAAATTCAACTCCATCAGCATCAGCGGCTACCACATGCACGAAGCGGGCGCACCTGCCCATATCGAACTGGCCTATACGCTGGCCGACGGCCTGGAATACATCCGAACCGGTTTAAAGGCCGGGATGAGCATCGATGATTTTGCGCCCCGTCTGTCGTTTTTTTGGGGAATCGGTATGAACCATTTCATGGAAATCGCCAAAATGCGGGCAGCCCGGGTGCTTTGGGCCACGCTGGTGAAACCATTTGCGCCCAAAAATCCCAAATCGCTGGCGTTGCGAACCCACTGCCAGACCAGCGGCTACAGCCTGACGGAACAGGACCCGTTCAACAATGTGGCCCGGACGTGTGTCGAAGCGCTGGCGGCTGTGCTGGGGCATACGCAATCGCTGCATACGAATTCGCTGGACGAAGCCATTGCGCTGCCCACCGATTTTTCGGCGCGGATTGCCCGAAATACACAGCTTTATCTGCAATATGAAACCGATGTAACGTCCGTTGTCGATCCGTGGGGCGGTTCCTATTATGTCGAATCGTTAACCGATCAATTGATTCAGAAAGCCTGGGCGTTGATTCAGGAAGTGGAAACCCTAGGCGGCATGACCAAAGCGATTGAAACCGGCCTGCCCAAACTCCGCATCGAGGAAGCGGCTGCCCGCAAACAGGCCCGGATCGATTCCGGTAAAGATGTCATTGTCGGCGTCAACCAATACCGTCCCGATTCAGAAAAGGAACTGGAAGTGCTGGAAGTAGATAACCAGGCCGTTCGGGAAGGACAGATCCGGCGGATTAACGAGGTGAAAGCCCGGCGGGATCAGTCCAAAGTGGAAGCCGCGCTGGAAGCGATTACCGCAGCCGCTCGTTCAGACCGGAACGCCGGAACGTTGCAATCCGCAACAGCGTCTATGTCTGACAACCTCCTGACCCTCGCCATCGAAGCCGCCCGCCACCGGGCTACGTTAGGAGAAATTTCATACGCTATGGAAAAAGCATTTGGCCGACATAAGGCCACCATTCGTTCCGTGTCGGGCATCTATTCCGCCGAGGTGTCGGATGATGAAAACTTCCGGCTCGCCCGTCAGCTCACCGACCGGTTTGCCGAGCGGGAAGGCCGACGTCCGCGAATTCTGGTGGCCAAAATGGGCCAGGATGGTCACGACCGCGGGGCCAAGGTTATTGCCACCAGCTTTGCCGACCTGGGCTTCGATGTGGATATGGGGCCGCTGTTTCAGACACCGGAAGAAGTGGCCCGGCAAGCTGCCGAAAACGACGTCCACCTCGTGGGCGTGTCAAGCCTGGCCGCCGGGCATAAAACGCTGGTGCCGCAACTGATCGAAGAATTGAAAAAGATTGGCCGTGACGACATCATGGTCATTGCCGGGGGCGTCATTCCCGCGCAGGATTACCAGTTTCTGTATGATGCGGGGGTTAAAGGCGTTTTCGGGCCGGGAACGGTTATTTCAATAGCGGCTCAGAAAATACTGAAGGAGCTGATGCCCGGGTTGGATCAGCCCTAGATCGTAAACCGTTTTTTCGTATTTTTATAAAAATTGATTTTCGCTATGATCACAAGCCGGGTTGCTGATTTACTGGAAGCGCCGGATGCCAGACTGGTTATCGAACGGGCACAGGCTATTTTGGACGACGAAGCAAAACGGCGTAAAGAATTCCGGGAGTGGCTGTGCGATGATGTAAAAGCGGAATTTATCAATGGTGTGGTTGTGATGCACTCGCCGGTTAAGCGACAACATTTAAATGCCAGTGAAAACCTCCTGATGCTGTTAAAAGTCTATGTTAACAAACAGGATTTAGGTGAAGTGAATACCGAAAAGGCGCTGGTTGCCTTGTCCCGAAACGACTACGAACCCGATATCTGCTACTGGAACAAAGAAATAGCGGCATCGTTCTACGATGATCAGATGGAACATCCCGCCCCGGATCTTATTGTTGAAATTCTCTCCCGAACCACTACGGGCCGTGACAGAGGCATCAAATTCGAAGACTATGCCGCGCATGGCGTCCGGGAATACTGGATGATCGATCCGGTTCGTCAGTCGCTGGAACAATATAAACTGGACGAGGATTTGATGGCTTTTGAAGAAGCTGCGGTTCTCTTTGTGGATGATACCCTCGAAAGTCTGACGATTCCCGGTTTCCGGATTCCGGTTCGGGCTATTTTCGATAAAGATGTAAACCTGATCACCCTGCAAGCGTTGATCAGGGAGTAATACCGATCAGTCCCGCACCGGGAAACGCCCCAATTGCCCTTCCAGATCCGAAATAGCCCGCTCCAACTCATCGTTGTTGGGGCTGACCGATAACCAGAACGGTTTGTTCGGATCACTGTACCAATCCGGCGCGGCTTCCTGGTCAAGCTTGATCCCGAATGAATATCCACTCAAGCCTTTCGATGAATTGCTGAAGCCGAGGCACGGTTCTACAAACGAAAGCCGGGGTGAAAGCTCCCTCTGGGAAGCCACCGAGCGCATCCAGTTGATCAACAACTCAATTTCCCAGGTCGATAACAAGGGGGCCGTCGTCGTATATTCTTTGTTTCGATACCGGGTTTTCAAACTGATCAACAGCCAGTTACGATCCATAAAGTACTGCGAATCGCTGTATTCATAGTCAAGAATATCCAATTCAAAAGAAGCTTCGGGGCCAGTCAGTTTCATGGGTTAGAATATCAGGCGGTCTGTTTGCGGCAAACCGAAGTACAATCAACACAATCTCACAGCGCAGTTCAGGCACGGGGCAGCCAGGGCAAATCGCAGAACCGAATCCGGTAAAACCGGGTCTCAACCGAAAGCCAGTAGCCATTCAAACACAACCAACACGTAGGTATAAACGTAAAGTAAAAATACAAAAGGGATAGAATTATATAGCATTTTTCATTTAAAAAATTTAACTAGACAAGAAATAATTCAAAGTCACCTCTTTATCGTCTGATAAACGAAATTAAGTAGGGACTGTACACGAACATTTTTTTTGTGTTATTGGAATAGTCGTTAATTTCACCTGTCCAAACTTCCTGTGAAGATACAGTTCACCACAAGCCATTGACTTTATGTCTACCAAACGAGTACTGATTGCCGAAGACAGCTCCGTTATCCAGAACCTTGCCCGTAAAATTCTTGAATTCCAGAATTACGACATCACCTCCGTTAAAAACGGGGAGCAGGTCTTGCAAATTCTGGAAAAGGAAGATTTCAGCATCATCCTGCTGGATATTAACATGCCCGTGATGGATGGCATGGAGTGCGTACGCCGGGTGCGGGCGCTCGACGACAAGGAAAAAGCCGCGGTTCCCGTTGTAGCCATCACCGGAAACGCGAAAAATTATACGGAGGAAGAATTTAAAACCGCCGGTTTCAACGATGTGCTGGTGAAACCGCTGAACTTCGACCGGCTGGTCGAAGTCGTGAATCAGCTAACGGATAAATAAGGTGTGAAGAGATGGAGGGGTGTCTATTAAATCACTCCTCCACCTTTCTTTCCTTCAATCCTTATGATTGTTACGCTCCTCGGAACAGGAACATCCTCCGGTGTGCCGCTGATTGGTTGTGCGTGTGACGTATGCCGCTCGATTGACTTCCGGGACAAACGGTTGCGGACCTCCGTTCATCTTGACATTGATGGAAAAAGCTTCGTTGTCGATACCGGCCCGGATTTTCGACAGCAGATGTTGCGCACCGGCATCCAACGGCTCGATGCGGTGCTGTTTACCCACGAACACAAGGACCACACCGCCGGGCTGGACGAAGTTCGGGCTTACAACTTTCTGCAGGGGCAGGATATTCCCGTTTATGCCCACCAGCGCGTCCTGAACCAGCTCCAGACCGAATACGCCTACATCTTCGCCGAAAAAAAATACCCCGGCATTCCGCGCCTGCAACTGAACGAGATCAGGAATGAACCGTTTGAAATTGAGGGGGTTCTATTTACACCGATCGACGTGTTACACCATCGGTTACCGGTTTTTGGCTACCGCATTCACAACTTCACCTACCTGACCGACCTCAATTACATTTCCGACGAAGAGTTGGAAAAGGTGTATGGAACCCGGATTCTGGTGCTGGATGCCCTGCAAATCGAGCCCCATATTTCCCATTTCACGCTCGAACAGGCCCTCGCGCTGGTCGAACGGATTCGGCCGGAACAAACCTATTTTGTCCACATGAGCCACAAAATTGGTCTTCACCGGGAGATCGAAAAACGACTGCCGCCGTCGATCCGATTGGGATACGACGGACTAAAAATTGAGCTGTAGGCGATCTCACCCCAACCGGTCCACCATTTCGATGCACGCCCGGCCGTTGTGATACGGGCATTTCCACATGCTGATCTTGGTATTTCCGAGTATTTTGTGGTTTTCGTCGATGCCGCTATACCATTCGCCATTCTTCTTGTCGAGCATATAGGTTTTGATGAAATCCCAGGTTTTCAGCGACTTATCCAGAAACTGCTGTTCTTTCGTTAACTGATACGCATTCATAAAACCGACCATCGCTTCGGCCATCACCCACCACGAGCGTTCGCGGTTTACATGGTTTTCTTTGGGATCATACTCGTAGTTCATCCCGCCGTCGGCTTCCAGACCGGTGGCAGCCGCCCGCGCCATTTTGACGGAAAGCGTCTTGATGCGTTTGATTAACGCTTCGTCGTGGAGGGCTTCGGCCGATTCGACCAGCAGCCACGACGCTTCGATGTCGTGGCCGTAGGAAATGGCGGTTTTGCGGATCTTCCAGTCATCATCCATGAACAGATTCATCCGGTACGTTTTCGGATCGACGATGTATTTTTCAAAATTGCCGATCAATCCGTGGATGTGCTGATTCAGCCCCTTGTCCGGCCAGGCGCGGTATAAATTAGTGAATGCCTCCAGAATGTGGAGGTGCGTATTCATGGTTTTGCTTTCGTGATTGTCTTTTTTGCTGATCACGTAGTCGTCGGCCATGCCCGACCAGTCGCAGGTCATCGACTCGTAAAAACCGCCCCGTTTGGGATCGTAGGCGTGTTTGATCATGCGTCCGTAAATCTCTCTGGCAAAATCCAGGGCGGGCTGGTGCTTGGTGGCCCGGTAGTATTCGCTCAAGCCATAGATTGCAAACGCCTGACCGTATTGTTGCTTGAAAGTTTGCAGCGGCTCACCTTTGTAATCGACGGCCCAGTACACGCCACCGTGTTCCTTGTCCCGAAAGTATTTTTCGATGTAGTTGTAGGCCCGTTCGGCGTAGGGCAGGTATTCGTCGTGCTGCATGTGCCGGGCGGCAGCGGCAAACGTCCACAGAATGCGGCTGTTCAGCACAATGCCTTTGGCGGCATCGGTTTTTGGCACATTCTGGTAATTGACCTGACCGTAATACCCCGCAACCGGGTCGGGGCCGTATTTCTGCCAATAGGCCAGAATGTCTTTTAATTCCTGATTGAGTTCCTGACGGATCGCTCTAAGGTCAATCATAAAAAGGTTAGGAAAGTATAAAGAAATATCGAATAGTGAACATCGAATAACGAATATCGAAATAATGAACGGAATTATCCTACTTCGCTATTCAATATTCGATATTCAGTGTTCGTTATTCGCTATTCTTTTCGCGGCCAACCTTAATTTCCGGTACTTTTGCATCCTATGCACACCAATTATTATTTTCTCCGTCAGCTTGCTCCTGCCCTGAAACCACATTTGGTTGGCCTGAAACTTATGGAATGTTTCAGCCAGGATCGGGACGAACTGGTGCTGGTGTTTGCTCACGCCCGGGGGAAAGTTAACTTTTACCGGCCGTTTTTCATCAAAGCCACCCTCCGACCCGATTTTTCGGGCCTGCTGTTTCCCGAAACCATCCAGCGCGCCCGCATCAACAGCGTCGATCTGTTCGAGAATTTGTATGATCAGCCGGTGATTGACGTCCGCTCGTTTCTGAACGAACGCTGTCTGGCGATTACGCTGGAAGGCGGTTTTACGTTGTTGTTCAAATTCTTCGGAAACCGCCCCAATCTGTTAATCTTTTCGGACGATGCAGTGATCGACCTGTTCAACAACAAACTGGCGGCCGACACGCAACTCGTGCTGTCGGCCCTCGACCGGCCGCTCGATCAATCGTGGGAAGCCTACCAACAAAGCGGTTTCGACCACCGGAAGCTGTTTCCGACCTTCGGGAAACTCGTCAATGCGTATCTGGCGGAGAAAGGCATCAACGAAAAAGACGAAAGCGGAAAGTGGGCGTTGATTCAGGAAACCGTTCGGCAACTGGAACAACCGCGCTTTTACCTCACGACGTTTCAACACAAACCCGCGCTCTCGCTCCTGCCCTTCGGCGACCCCATCCGACAGGAATTTACCGATCCGCTCGAAGCCAGCAACCGGTTTTTCGCCAGCTTCATGGGGCAGAATACACTGGAACGCGAAAAAGGCGAAGCCCTGCGGTTACTGGAAAAGCGGCTGAAACGCACCAAAGCGTCCATCGACGCCAACCTCCAACGGCTCATTGGACTGGATGAATCAGTTAAAAATGAGGAAGTTGCCAACATCCTGATGGCCAACCTGCACCAAATTCCCGAAAGTCCGGGAGCGCGTTCGCCGGAGGTGGTGGAGCTGGAAGATTTTTACCGGAACAAACCGATTAAAATCAAGCTCAAAACCGACCTCAGTCCCCAGAAAAACGCTGAACACTATTACCGGAAAGCAAAAAACGAGAAAATTGAAACCGGTATTCTTCAGGAACAAATCGAAAACCGGGAATTGGAAGTGCAACAGCTTCAGAAACAAATCGACCTGATTCAGCCGGTGGAATCGCTGCGGGAGTTACGGAAATACCTGAAAAAGAATCCGATCAACGAAGAAAAAGCCGCTGATGGAACCGCACCTCTATTCAAACAGGTGATTCACGAAGGTTTTGTGATTCTGATTGGCCGCAATTCCAAAAACAACGATCTGCTGACGCAGCAATACGCCTACAAAGACGATCTGTGGCTGCACGCCCGCGACGTGTCGGGTTCGCATGTCGTGATTAAATACAAAGCCGGGAAGACGTTTCCCAAAACCGTCATCGAACGGGCGGCTGAACTGGCGGCCTGGTATTCCAAACGCCGGACGGATTCGCTCTGCCCGGTTATTTATACACCCAAAAAATTCGTCCGCAAACCCAAAGGGCTGGCGGCTGGTCAGGTAAAAGTAGAAAAAGAAGAAGTAATTCTGGTTGTACCGAAAGATGAAGGACTGCTCAAAACCGTTTAACCCCATGATGTTCCGAAGTATATTGCTTATCACCAGTTTTCTGGCTTCCATTTCCGTTTACGCTCAGGTTGAAACGCTCAATCAAAAAGCATCCGGCTACCGCGGCATCTGGTATTTTATTGGTGACACCAAAAACGACTATGTGTACAAATACAGTGGCGGTTTGGGAACGTATCCGGCCAATCACTATCCATTCTCAGTTTACGCCCCGACGGTCGGGCGCACGTTTTTCTGTTATGGGGGCGTCACCGACTCCAGTTCCCGCGCGTTGTGTCATATGGTCGGGTTCTTCGATCACAAAACCGGCATGGTGTCGCGCCCCACGCTGGTGCTGAACAAACAAACCGGCGATGCACACGACAACCCGGTTATTCAGTTGGATAGTCAGGGATACATCTGGCTTTTTTCCACTTCGCACGGCACCGAACGTCCGTCGTTCATTCACCGGAGCCGGAAACCGTATGACATCAGCGCCTTCGACCGCATGGAAGCCACGCGCCGGGATGAAAACGGGCAAACCGTTCCGTTCAATAACTTCTCTTACCTGCAAACGTATTACCAGCCCGGCAGCGGTTTTTTCAACCTGATGACCCATTACGACCGGGGCGTTTTACCCTACGGCGCCAAAAAACCCCGCCGGACGATTTCCTACATCACCAGCCCGGACGGCATCACCTGGTCGGCCTGGCAGGATATTGCGACCATCGAGGAAGGCCATTACCAAAGCAGCGGACAGCGGGGCAGCAGGATTGGCAGTGCGTTTAATTACCACCCCAACACCAAAGTCGGTGCCGGACTCGATTACCGAACCAATGTCTATTACGTCGAAACCGATGATTTTGGCAAAAGCTGGCATACCGCCGATGGAAAACCGGTTCAGTTGCCTCTCAAAGACACCCTCAACGCAGCCCTGGTGAAAGACTACCGGAAATTGGGCCGTAATGTATACATCAGCGATGTCAACTACGATGCCGCCAACCGACCGATCATTCTGTATGTCAGCAGCAAAGGCCCGGAACCGGGACCCCAGAACGGCCCGTATGAATGGCAGGTAGCCCACTGGACCGGCAAGCAATGGGCGATCCACGCCGTGGCGCAATCGGATCACAACTACGACATGGCGTCGCTGGTGGTAGAAGGCAATACATGGCGCATCATCGGCTCCTTCGAAGCCGGGCCGCAGCCGTTTGGCACGGGCGGAGAACTCACCATCCTGGAAAGCCGGAATGCCGGAAAGTCCTGGAAAACCGTGAAAGCCGTTACGCAGAACAGCGTCCGCAACCATGCCTATCCCCGTCGCCCCGTGGTGGCCCATCCCGGTTTTTACGCGTTCTGGGCCGATGGCAACGCCCGAAAACCGTCGGCTTCTTTTCTCTATTTCTGCAACCGGGAAGGCCAGGTGTTTCAATTCCCGGCGGAAATGAAAGCGGAGATGGAAAAACCAGTGCTGGTGGGAAAAAATTAAGTTCAAATGTAAAATATCGAATGCTGAATGTCGAATGTAAAAGTGAATAGCGTCAGGCTACTTTTACATTCGACATTCAGCATTCGATATTTTACATTCCTCTTATTTAGCTATTAAAACCGCTTTCGTCAGCCGCCGGTCGCCGGTGGTCAGCGTCAGGTTATAGCGTCCGACCGGCAGGTCAAGCACCGGCCAGGTAACCGTATGCCGTCCGCTGGTAAAAGGCCGTTCGGACAGGGTAACGACTTCCTGTCCCGCCAAATTGGTCAACACCAGCCGCCCCGTAAACGCTCCGGCCACATCGATTTGAGCCGTCAACTGATCGCGGGCAGGATTCGGCAAAACCGTCAGTTGCGTCACCGGAACCGGGTCGTTCAGGGCCGTAATGACTTCCGTCACTTCGACCTGCTTCAAAATCCAGCCATTCGGATCAATCTGAATTTCAGTCGGTTGCCCCTTCACGGTAAGCTCAAACGTCTGATCGGCACTGTTGTTCACGACGGTAATCAGCGTATCGCCCACCGATGTTTTCACCAAAACCGGGACTGGCATCGTGAAAAAAGTTGGGTTGGCCGTGCCGGTGGTTTGTTCCAGCCGCAGGCTCACCCGGTATTGATTGGCTTGACCCGCCAGGGCTCCGCTGCTCCATTTCACGCGGTAGGTCGGGTAATTCTCGCCGTAAATCCATTGCTTGAAAAAATAGTCGAGCGGTTTTCCGTATACCTGCGACGCAATGGCGGCAAAATCTTCGGTGGTAGCAGCTTTGTAGGCAAACTCCGAAGCGGCATATTTCTGCAAAATCTCCCGGAATTTCTGATCGCCCACGATGCCCCGAAGCATGTGCAGAACGGTAGCGCCCTTGTAATACGTCCGGTTGGAATCAAAGATGTTGTTTACATTGGCCAGATCCTGCACAAACAGCGTCCCGCGTGCCCGGCGAGCCAGCAGCATGTAGGAATTCATGTAGGAACGAAGCGCGGGAGTTCCCCCGACGGATTCCCGGTACAGCACTTCCGCGTAGGACGCAAACCCTTCATTGAGCCAGATGTGTTCCCAGGTTTTACAGGTAATCTTGTTGCCAAACCACTGATGAGCCAGTTCGTGGGCAATCAGATCGGTGTTGAAAGCCCCCATCGAACTAATGGTCTGGTGTTCCATCCCTCCGCCCCAGCCAAACTGGGCATGGCCGTATTTCTCCTTCAGAAACGGATACGGCCCAAAGTAATTCGTAAACACCTCCAGCATGGCCGTGGTCTGATCAAGCGTCTTTCGCACGTTGTCGGTCAGGGCTTCGGGGTATAGATAATGCGTGACCGGCATCGAATCCGTGGGCGATGAGCGAAACCTCTGTTCATAGAGAACGTAATTCGACATGGCCACCGAAATCAGATAGTTGGCAATCGGATAGCGGTTTCGCCAGCGGTACGTACGGGTGCTGTCGGCATTGTCGATGACCCGTTCCAGCCGACCGTTCGAAACCGAAACAAATTGCTTCGGGGCCGTAATCCAGACATCCGACGAATCGGCTTTGTCGGCGGGGGAATCTTTACAGGGAAACCAGTCGCGGGCACCGTAGGGCTCACTCAAACTCCAGATAGCCGGTTGATTTTGTGAACCATGCGTACCAAACGTAAAGCTTCCCAAACCCGTTGCACCCGGTTTGCCCTGGTAAAAAACCGTTACGGTCAGCGTCTGACCTTTGCCCAGTGGCTGGGTGGGCGTAATGGAAAGCTGGTTGTTTTCCTGCGAAAACGCGAGTTTCTGCGTACCGGTTTTCACCGAATCCGCCTTCATTTCATTGGCCAGATCCAGAAAAAACCGGTTAAGGTTATCGCCCGTGCTGGTGAGTTTGATCGTCGCAGCTCCGCGCAGGTAATTGGGCGTGTAGGTGATGTTCAGGTCAAGTTTGTAATAGGTCACGTCGATGGTTGCATCGCCGGGGTATTGAATGCGCGCCGACCGGCTGGTTTTCGCCAGCGACCCGAAATAGTTCAGGCGTGTATGCTGGCACGTGGCAACGCCATTGTCGGGTAATTGGGCAGACGCGGTGAGGCAAAATAAAAACAGGACCACCGCGTGAACCTGCTTCCGGATCATTTTTTCAGCGAAATGTGTGTTCATGCTAGTCTTCTTCATCCAGAATATCCCCCGGCAACGCCTTGGGTTCGGCTTTCAATGAATCGTATTGCTGTGTCAATTCGGTCAGTTTGCGCTGTTCTGCTTCGGGTAATTCGAGCTGCCAGCCCATCGATTCGGCCAACTGGTACATCATAAACTGAATCTGGTTATTGGCAATCCGGGGTAAATCGCTCTCCATCGCGCGATCGAGCATCGTTTGTTTGGATTCGTCCAGCAGCCGGGTGTAATCCTCGCTCCGGAAGTGATTCAGATAGCCCGGATCGATGTCGTAAAATTTGTAGTCGGTATCGATGGACAGCACCTGTGGTTCGGGAAACGATTCGATGATGAGCTTTTTCTCCCCCGACTCCGGCTGCCGAAACCGGATCTTCGCAAAGTCGAATCCAACCAGCACTTTGGCCTTCGCAATGATTAACGCTTTTTTGGGGTCGTTTATGAAATACAGAAACTTTTTATCGTCCTGATAACTCAGAATTTCCGTAAAATACCCTTCGGCCATCACCACTTTAAAGACTTTCTCGATCCGGTCCAGCAAAATCGTGGACTCCTTGCGAACGTCGGTGATCGGATTCGCCTTTTTTTTGCGCCACCAGTTGGAGATTGCGACACCGCCAAAACCGCCCAACAGCAGCGTGATGAGAATGAATAACGTATTCGAAGACTCCATAGAAGAGTTGGATAGTTGACGAAAGGTACAGACTTTTGCAGTTCTACCAAACAGGGCCTGCTTTCCTTTAAGACGCTAAAAAGGGGATTTGGTTTCTACTCCATGACGAATAAATTATTGATTGTCGTTGCCGGCCCCACCGCCGTCGGAAAAACCAGTCTGTGCGTCCGGTTGGCGAAGGTGCTGCAAACCGACGTTGTTTCGGCGGATTCGCGGCAGTTGTACCGGGAACTCAACATCGGAACCGCCAAACCAACCGCAGCGGAAATGCAGGGCGTTCGGCACCATTTCGTTGACTCCCACAGCATTATGAACCCGGTCAGTGCCGGGCAATACGAGCGGGAAGCCCTGGCGGTGCTGGATGACTTGTTTCAGACAAAGGACGTCGTGATTTTGTCGGGCGGAACGGGGCTGTATATCAACGCGGTCTGCTTTGGCCTCGACGATGTTCCGCAAGCCGATCCGGAGCTACGTAACGAACTCATGAACCGGCTCGAAACCGAAGGGCTGGAGCCATTGCAGCAACAACTCCGGCTGCTGGATCCGACGTATGCCGAAACCGCTGATCTGCAAAATTCGCAGCGCGTGATCCGGGCGCTGGAGGTCTGCTTGAGTTCAGGAAAACCCTATTCGTCTTTCCGAAAACAGGAAGTTGCGGGTTCTTCGTCGCCCCGGCCCTTTCAGATGGTCTTCATTGCGCTGGATCGCCCACGGGCAGAGCTTTACGACCGCATCGACCGCCGGATGGATGCCATGCTCGCCAGCGGTTTGATCGAAGAAGCGCGCTCGCTCCTGCCCTACCGGCATTTCACCGCTTTGCAAACCGTTGGTTATAAGGAAGTTTTCGGGTATTTGGATGGTGTGTATGACACGACCGAAATGGTGCGACTCCTCAAACGCAACTCCCGGCGCTATGCCAAACGCCAGTTGACGTGGTTCCGCAATCAGGGAAATTACCAGTGGTTTGGAGCGGAGGAGGAAGAAGAAATCGTGAAGTTTATTGAATATCGAATAGCGAAGTAAATTCAGTTCTGGGAGGAATTGGCTTTTTGTGAATTTAAATGGCAAGCATCCTCGGATTGATATACTTTAGACCGATTATCTTTTTGAAGTCTTTATCGTTGTCTGCGATAAGTACCCAGCCATTTATGAGCGCAGTGGCGGCTATAATGGCATCGGGTAGTTTCACTTTAAAGTCTTTGCGAATCCGTATGGTTTCGCTTACTATGGCGGGAGAAATACCAACTACGGTTGAATTGGTTATAAAAGCCTGATAAACTTCAAGGTCTTCGGGATTGGTAGGATTCCACACTTGAAGTTCAATCTCCGACACAAATGAAACACAACTTTTTCGATCTACTATTTCATCTATAAACAGAAGACCATTGTCTGGCAACGTTCCGTTCAAATACTTGATTACAGCACTGGTATCAATTAAATAGTCCTCTGCCATTCGTCGCGTAGCGTTGCTAACTGGTTGTCTATTTCTTTTTCGTTCATCTGAGTTTGTATTTTACCACGCAGAGACGACACCTTTTGCTTTCTTTTTATAACTCTAATCAGATTAAGCTCTTCCATATCCTGCAAAAGTTTCAGTGCCTTTTGATTAGTAAGTTCTATTTCTATGGTTTCCATAACAACTTTTTTTGGGGTGACTAGTCAAAAATACTAAATCCATACCTTAATCAAGAAAACCGCTTTTTGTATAAAAATGGCTATTTGGTTAGTTGAATACTATTGAATAACGAATAGCGAAATAGGGGTATTCGATTCTCTTTTCCTGCTTCGCTATTCGTTATTCAATATTCATTATTCGATATTCCTCAACACTTATTGCGATTTCCGCTCATTTTCCCGGTACGCCAGAATGCCGCCGATCAGGTTGCGGACGTTGGAAAAACCGTTCTGCTCCAGGAACTGCTGCGCGCGGGCGCTGCGGGCTCCCGACCGGCAGTGGATAATAACTTCTTCGTCTTGCAACTCTTCCAGTTCATCGATCTGGCTGGGAAGACTGCCGAGCGGATACAGTTTTCCCCCCAGGTTATCTTCGTCAAATTCGTATTCTTCGCGAACGTCGATCAGGTTGATTTTTTCGCCTTTGTCTAATCGTTCTTTAAGTTCCTGTACGGTAATGTCCATGTCAATCGTGTTTTGTCATTCATCAGAAAGGCAAAAGTAGGGTTACTTTCGGATAATTAATTTCTGGACTACGGTCTTTTTGCCATCTGACAGCCGAACGAGGTAAAAACCGTCCGCTAACTGACTGACGTTTAGCTGATTTTGCCCAGCCGCCGGACGGGCATCGACCATCAGCCGACCGTTCAGGTCGAGGATTTCAATCTGCTGAATGGCCGGGTTTTTCCAGATCAGCACACCGGAACTGGGATTCGGAAACACCAGCAGTTGGGATATGGCTTCCGCGTCATCCTCAATCCCGGTGATGGGCGCGTCTTTTCCGGTTCCCATCACCGGCCGGATCATCGGCACCCCGCCCGGATTGTTGGGGTCCCAGGAAGATCCCCGGCCTTCAAATACCTGATTACCAAACGGGCTGTTTTTGTCGAAACCAATGGCCACAATATAGTCTTCACTCACCTGCGTCCACCCAACGTAGAAGGTATCCGTAACGGCCACGCTATACTCGAACGGAATTTCAACAAAACCGCTGCGGGAATTGGCGTAACTGATGACGGCGGCCTTTTGATACAGCACTCGCCCCGGTCTTCCCCGGTCGTCGGCATACAGGCTAAAAACCGCCACCTGCCCGGTGAGATTCGTTTTCACCGGCGCAAAACTTACCTGGAGCGCCGACACCGCATCGGGCTTGTTCAGCAAAAACCGCATGGCCACCCGCCCCTGCCGCTGGGTATTTTGAATGGCGGCTTCGGCGGTGCCATCGTCGTAGGCATAATAATTGTCCAAAACCGTTACCGACGCAATCGTGTCGTTCCGGCGGAGGTTGACGCCGGGAATCGTATCGGTGGTCTGAACCGCAAACTGGGTTTGCAACCACGCTTTCTCTCCCGTAAAACTGGCGGGCAGCGGTTGTGGTTTTACGGTTTTCGGCTGCGAACTCAGCGAAGCAATTCCTTCCGACGGTGACTGGTATTGCTGAAAAACCGTACCGCTTAGCTGGTCTTTGACAACCGTTCGGAAAGTCGTAAAGTTAAAGTTATTGAACAGATTGACGATGTCTGTTCGGATCGTATCGGCGGTTTCACCCACGGGGTTCAGTCGGTATTGCTTCATGGGCATGGCCGAGTAGCGTTTCAGAAACGAAGAAACCGGTTGCCGGGTCGCAATGTCTTTGATATACAGATTGGTAGCCGACCGGCCCTTGTCCATATAAATGTAATCCAGGTGCCAGGTATCGAATGCACCCGACGTCCGGCCAAAGGCCTCGAACCGGAACTGAAAGGCTGCGTGCAGAAACCGGGCCTGGTCGACGGCGACGAACGACTGCGTAAAATTATTGTTGGCGGTATCCCCTTCCTGTTTCCAGACCGTTTCCCAGGTTCCGGCATTGTTCAGAAACTGAAGCCGCAGCGAATCCTCGGCGTCGGGCAGTTCGCCCAGGCCTTTGCGTTGCCAGTAAAAACTGAGAAAAATCGCATCCGCAGCCGACGTTCCCGCCAGGTCGATCGGGTTGGCCGTCAGCGTATCGGTTGGCCCATTCGCGTCCTGGTCCAGAAAATCGTAGGGAGTTCCGTTGGCTTTCAATCCGTCGAAGGTGGCAACGTTCAGCGAAGGGTGGTTGATGGGGAGTGTGTTGTTGATGTAGACGTTGCTGGGTTGCCACAATGCCGGGTCAGGCCGGTCAACCGCCGTTGCAAAATCGTCGAAAAAGGGCAGTTTCAGCGCCTGAATGCGGGCTCCGGCGGCTACCGGTTTGGAAGGTGGAAGGGCGTTCGGAAAAGATTCAATCGGGACAACCCGAATCTGCGCGGAAGCGGTCGGCAACCCAACAATAGCTGCGAAAACCAGACTATAAAAAACCGCCGGGCTACATGCATGACTAACCAACCGTAGCCAGCCGGCAACAGCCGATGGATGACAAAAAACCCGTCTGATGCTTGCTATAGGGTGCTTCATTCTTCCTGCGTATCATCATTTTCGACCGGACCAACCACCCAGAGGTCAATCACATCGCCCACGCGAATGGTCGCACCGGGTCGGGCAGCCGGGTTTTGGCGAACCACCGTGCCAACTTCCTTCTCAGGATCTTCTACAGGAAGAATCGTGCCAACCTGCAAATTTGATCCCCGAATTAACATTTCGGCTTCGTCGCGTGGTTTCCCTACAACGTCCGGAACGGCAAACATAGTATTGCCCAGGCCGTCGCCCACCACAATGTCGATTTTTGATCCTTTGGCAATCCGCGTACCCGGCAGAATTTCCTTGCCTTCGTAGAGTTGCTGCAAAACCGTACCCTGCGCCAGATCGGGAACGTATTTCAGTTTCCCCATCTGTAACCCGTTGCTCGACAGGGCATACTGCGCGCTAACGTACGTCTGATCCACCAGCTTGGGCATGGGAATCATCGGCGGATTTTCGGTCGTAATGGTGATGTAGATTTTTCGTCCTTCTTTGACTTTAAAACCGGGTTTGGGATATTGCGAAACCACCGTCAGCGGCTCGGCACCGGCCACATAAGTAGAATCTTCCACTTCAAACCGGAGGTCATGATCACTTAAAAAATCCTCCAGTTCCGACGTATTCATCCGGCTCAGATCCGGAACCGTGATCGTCTGACCGTGGTGGGTAGTAAACGGGAGATACAGGAAGAAAAAGCCTAAAAACAGAACGGCCACCAATCCGAGCATAATCCCTATATGGGTAAGCAGGTCGGTCGTCGAACGGGTGCTGATTTTCGTCATGAAATCAAGGTATGATCGCTGGGTTAAACCACAATATTAGCGGTTTGCCGGGCGGTTATTGATACAGGCCCAGCATTTTTTTTATGTATTTCCCCACCACGTCGAACTCCAGATTGACCACATCGCCCACCTTCAGGTCTCGAAAGGTTGTGTGTTCGTAGGTATAGGGAATGATGGCTACCCGAAACGAATCCGGTTCCGAATTAAAAACGGTCAAACTGACGCCATTGATACAAATTGACCCCTTCTCAACGGTAATATTGTTTTCTTTGGGATCATCAGACAAGGTATGGTATTGAAAATCGAACAGCCAGCTTCCATTCTGGTCGGCAATACCGGTAACAATTCCCGTCTGGTCGACGTGGCCCTGAACAATATGGCCGTCGAACCGGCCGTTGGCGGGCATACACCGCTCCAGATTGACCCGGTCGCCGGTTTTAACCTGCCCCAGATTGGTTTTCTTCAGCGTTTCTTCCACCGCCGTAACGGTATACGTGTCTCCGCTTACCGACGTCACCGTCAGGCAAACGCCGTTGTGGCTCAAACTCTGGTCCACTTTCAATTCGGGGGCAATTCGGGATTGCAGATGGAAGGTGAGGTTGGTACCCTCGGCGGTGATGTCGGTCACCTCGCCGGTCGCTTCAATGATTCCGGTAAACATAGCACAAGCTTGAACTGGGATTACATAGATTAAGGGATGAACAGGATGCAGCGACGAAGAATTCCTTCGGCGGATTCACGGATTGAAGTTTGCGGGTCCGTAATCGGCGGGGTCATCATATTCATTGGAGATTACCAGCAGGAAAGCACCGCTCGTCAGTTCCTCAATCTGATGCCAGTCTTCGGGCTCCAGAAGCAGGCATTTCTGCGGATCATCCAGCACAAACCGGGTCGACTGCGACCCGCTCATCGCCTGGATCCGGCAACTTCCGTTCAGGCACAGAATCGCGTGCCAGGCCTGGTGATACCGACGACCAATTTGCAGCATTTCTTCAGTTTCGTAGATGTAAAAAACGCGTTTGATCGATCCCGGCATAATTTTTTCAATCACTGTCAAATTTCCAGAATCGGATTCAAACGTATCCAAAAACAAAAGTTGAGCCATATTTTCCCTTTACTCGCGTCAATTTGGCGTTAAACTACTGAGAAATTTGGCAAAATTTTAACAAAACAAGCCTTTTGAGTGAAACCCCAAAAGCACCCTTCCTGCACGGTATTTTCCGGTTCTGGCGACTTGTTTTTGCTCACTTATGACACCAACCATCGAATGAAGCTGTAAAAGGAATGTAATTTCCCTGCAAAAACCCGTCCTGAATCTGTAATTTCACGGCTCAAAACCATCCTGTTATGCTTCGGAATCGTTTTTTGCTGGTGGGCCTGTTCCTGATTGTGCTGGCGATCATCTACTATTCTTTTTTCGACGCCGGGAATACCGACACGCCGGCGGTGACCAACCCGGAATCCTATCGCCTGGAAGTACTCCAGAAGCGGAAAGACAAAGAGGAATTTTTCCGAACGAGCAGCGAGTCGCCCTTTACCGATAAAACCAAATTCAAAAGCCTGGTTTATTTCAACCCCGATCCGGCCTACCGCGTCTCGGCCCGGCTGGAGCCTTTTGCCGACAAAAAGAAACTGGTGGTTCCTCTGACCGATGGCAGTGAGGAAGTCTATGAAAAATACGCCCATGCGGTTTTTACGATCAACGACGAGTTGTGCCGTTTGCTCGTGCTCAAACACGAGAATACGCTGTCGGTTCTCTTCAAAGACCAAACGAGTGGCAAGGAAACCTACGGCGGGGGGCGCTACCTGGATTTCAGTCCCGACGACGTGAAGGAAAACCGCCTGGTGATCGATTTTAACGAAGCCTACAACCCGTATTGCGCTTATAACCACGAGTATGCCTGTCCGCTGCCCCCAGCCGAAAACAGCCTCCCGGTCGCCGTTCGGGCGGGGGAGAAATATGTTGAAAAATGAGCCTTTCCTGTGGGGTTTTCACTGTTTTAGGCTAACGCTATATAAATTCCTGGCGTCATTTCGGGCGGTTTCAATCTTGTGAGTTAATAACGGATCGGTCAGGACTTGCGCTCGCGTTTGAATGTTTTTTAAAAGCTGCTTATTTCTGTAAGCTTTGTTTCCAAACGTGTTGTAATCGTACATTTTGGGCAATACGTCATCATTTAACGGGAGTATATGCTCACGATGCATTCTATCCAAAATAGTTGTAAAAAACGTCTCGGCAATAGCGGTTTTTGTCTCGTCTTTCCATAGCTGCTGGACGGTTAATTCAAACGTCCGGCGATTTTTCAGAAGCGTGTTGTAAGCAGCATTCAATAGTTTGCGCTGCTCATCCAGATTTCTGAGAGCCGATTGACCCGTGACAGCACCATCGGAATACCCACGGAACAATTTCGCTGTATTATAGACTTCATTTAAATACGCATCGATCTGACTGGTTAAATCCATAATCAGAATTGCTTTCCGGTCTTCAATTGTCAGGGACTTATCATTCCACCCACCAATTGGCGGATTATATTCGCTTGCAGCCAGGGTGAACGTAATCGAGTCGCCCACCAGCCCAATTTCCATATCATTCAGAACCCGCCACTTAAGCTGGTGATTGCGGCCCGGTTTAACGACCGTGAGGCCCTGAATTGACTTTAGCTCCGTCTTTCCGATACCATCCCAGCAGGACGCGCGAATTTTATAGGATTGGCTGGGTGATCCTCCCACCAGATCATACGAGATAAGGATGGTATCTCCAGATGCGAAAGCCCGAATCTGTTCGATGTGCTGGGCATAGACCGGCGTCATCATTACGAGATAAAGCCCTCCCCAAAACAGCTTTTTCATACCGATCAATAAATAGATTAACAGTTTACCAGTCAGGAATTTATAATTTCCTATCGAAGGAAATACATCGAATCTACAAGTTGTACAACTTTTTATCGACCGGTATGAAGATCCAACTCCTGGTAATTCAGTTGTGCTTGCTACTGGTGCTGACGGAGGGGCAATCCGGTTTCGCCCAGACCTCGGAATTTGAGGCAACCAGTCCACCCTTCCGGTTTGATATTCGAAAAACCGGCCCCCGCCCCCCCGTGCATTCGACCGCGATCAGCACCACCAGTCCCCCATACCATTTCAATATCCGACCGCTCTCGAACCGGCGGCTGGGCCCGAACAGCCATGTTCTGCTGGTTGCCAATGAGAAATACGACGACGAGCGGTTTCGGGATCTGCCCGACGCCACCTTTGATGCTGCAGAAATCGGCAAAATCCTGAAAGACCGGTTTGGGTTTCGGACGGACCTGCTTCTGAATGCGACTCGTCGCCAACTTGAAATCAAACTACAGGAACTGAACAAACGAAGCTGGCAACCGAACGAACAATTGCTGATCTACATTTCGGGGCATGGTGAACAGGACAACGGGCAAGGTTACCTGATTATGAAGGATTCCGACAAAGATGATCAAAACAATTATTTCCCAATGGCTTATCTAAAAAGCCTGGTAGACCGGCACAAGTGCAAGCATATCCTGCTGATACTGGATACCTGCTATGGAGGAGCCATCAGCCACACTTCGCGGTCAGGCGGAGATGGTCCACTGAAGCCAACCGCCTGCGAGGAATGGCGCAAAGACCTGAACGCTTATTTTTCCTGCGTCATAAAGGACCAGACCCGGCTGTACCTGTCGTCCGGTAGCCTGGACGTAGTGCGGGGTGGGCGGAAAGGGGAGCATTCGCCGTTTGCAAAAAGTTTGCTGCAAAAGTTATCGGACACCACCGAAAGTACGACTAAAACCGTATCCATTTCTGAACTGATACCGCATCTCGCAAAAGACAATCCGCAGTTGACGTTTACCAGCGAAGCCGAGGGCGGCTTTCTTTTCGTAGCTTACTAAAACCAACCAGAACCACAATTTTCACCGTCTCTTATGAAAGCACTCTACCATTTACTAGTCTGTTTCGGCTTGCTAACCGGACTCACTACCTGCAAAGACCGCGATAATGATTCCGATTCAGCCGAACCGCTGGCCGTTATTGAAACCGCGATCCCAAACGGTTTAATTCCGGGTTCGGCCCTAACACTGAAAGGGCGAAATTTTCTGACCGTCACGTCGGTCAAACTGGCCAATACGACGATTCCGGCCAGTGACTTCATCCGCACGGCTCCCGACGAGTTATCTTTCAAAGTGCCGATGGGCACGACTGCTGGCAAAATCTGCGTAGTCAACCAGAACGGGCAGGGCGAATGGAAGGACATGGCCCTGATCACCAGCGGAGTATTAACAGCCGACAATGTGGGTGTAAACGTCGGCAGCCTGGTGCAGGGTTACTACAGTGATGCCTGTTCTCCGCAGTGGTTTATGTACTGTCTCAATGGATCGTGTCTAATCTATCGACGTCATACACGCACCGTACCAGTTGGTGCCCCTGCCGGAGCAACCTGTGAAAAATACTATTCTGTCGAACAGATTTCGGGCTCCAGCTATGAAGTATACCCGAACGAGAAGGTAACGCTGAAATTCGAGTTAAAAAAGAACAGTCAGGAATACACCGGTATGGTCATCATGGTCATGAATGGAACGACTTTTCTGGGTAATATGGTGAAGAAAGCAAGTGGCGGCAGTATCATCGGATATTCAGTTGCGGATGGTCAGACGCTGAAACTTTGCAACCCTTATCCCAATCCACCTTCTGGGTTTTACGGGCAGCCCGCACAGCTTTGTGCCGAGTTTAAACCCTGTACCAACTGCCAGTGACAACCAAAAATTCCCGTGAAAATCCTCTTCGTTTTCGGTATAGGCTTGCTGATGGTTACGAGTGGTTCTGCGCAGCAAAGCCGCCAACAACGGCTCGATTCGTTGTATACCGAACCTTTCCAGAATCCGACGGTATCGGCGGTTCTGTTGCCCCAGGGCTATGTGGAACTCAACAATACAGCCGCGCTTCAGACCACAAATCGGCTTTTCAACGGTGAATCCCGGCCTGAAAAGCTCAACGCGCGGGTCAGCACCTTCAGCGACCTGTTTCAGGTCACCTACGGTATATCTAAATCGGGCCGGTTTAACCTGGGCCTTGACCTGCTCTACAACCGGTTTCGAGTAGACCTCGACCCGGCTTCTGCGCCCTGGAAAGTTTTCGGTAGCGACTCGGCACTGTCGCAGGCCAGTTCCTTCAATACCCTCGGAGCGCGGTTTCGGTGGAAGCCCAAAGGCATTCCGGATGCCCGCCAGTTTGTGGTACAGGGGTTTCTTTACCAACCGATTTACAAACCGCGCGAAAGCCAGACGAGTTTCCGGCTTCAGGTGGTGACGGTTTTTGACCTGGGTCCATATATTTATCTCTATGCCCAAGCGGGTATAGGGTATGCCATTCCTAAAAATAACCTTTCCGGATCGTTATCCCTACCAGTCACAACGGTGTTGCAATACCAGTTAAAGCCCACCATTGGCCTGCTGGGTGTGATGACCCACGCAATGTCGTTTGGCAAAACCGGCGAAACATCTACCCGGCTCACCGCCTTCGGCACCCAACTCGGAGCCGGTTTGCAGGTTCAGCCTTCGCTGCGAATCGGCGTCAACGTTTTTTATACCCGGTATCTGCTGGGGAAAAATTCCGGTGCTTTCGATACGATTACACTGGGAATCCGCTCTATTATCTAGAAACGTTCAGAACTTAAAAAACGTCAATCGATGAAAAAAACGCCTGGTTTTCAGATAATTACAAAGGTGATAATTCTGATAAGTCTACTGGCCGGAAGCGTTTCTGCACAGGTCCAGCCCGACAGTGCAACGCAGTTCGTTATTGTAAAAGGAACCGTCGATTCAAGTTACCACCCGCGGGCCGGGGTGTTGATATCAGCCCAACGATCCGGCAAAACCACCCGGACGGATGGGGTTGGCAAATATGAATTGCTGATCCTGCGCACAGACACGCTGACGTTTACCTACTCCGGTATGCCAGTGCGCTCCTACGCCTTTTTCCAATTGACCGGTGATGTAGCCCTTTCGTTTGATCTGGTGACCGGTGAAGGGAAGCAAGTCGCCATCGAAAATGACAAGGGCGATGCCCAAACCGTCGATCAAAACGCGCTGCCGATGTTCCCCTGGCCGGTTCCGCAACCTTCCGCCCGGTATACCCTTGAAGACCGCTATTTCGCAACCGCCCGCACGCTCTCGCAGGTCGACAAGCAGCTTTCGGCCGCCCTGCAAAAAAGCCACTATCCAAGTTCTTCTTATTACCTCATTCCAAACGGCTTCGCGATGGTTAACCAGATTGAGCAGATTGAGCCGGATGGTGCACCAAAAGCCGATCCGGCCGAACGCTGGTCGTTGCAGGTGCAGCCCCTCCGAAAGTTTGATCTTGGCAATTACCTGCGCCTTCTTTTTACGTCGGCAACCGGCCATTTCCGGGTAGTGGTTTTTCTGGTAACCAACGTAATGACTCCGCCCAGCTCCTCTGAACCGGACTTGCCCATCGCGAAGGCTTGGCTCAACCGGGGAGGAGATTTTCTGCCGGAGGCAATCGGCAGGCAACCCTACGGAAGCGGTTATCACGTCACGGCACTGATTTATGAATTTCAGAAGCCCGAAAATGGCCACGCCCGTCCGGTCGATCCAAGCAAGAACTCCGGGCAAATACACCTGACAAAATCTAATTTTATCCCCAATTTAGGCCGGTAACTTATATGGAAAATGATCGAATTGCCAAATCAGATGCTCAAAAGAATCTGGCGGTTACATGGGTGGTTGCTACCGCCGTTTTAATACTACTTTTTTTCATTCAAACCCTGGTGGGGAATAAATATCCGGGCCAGAGCGACGAAGCCTGGGACTGGCTGATTCCACAGGTATTTCCCACGCTGACGTTGATGTTTGGCGTGATGGTTGCCCGGGCCCAATCGGCTAAACGCCGTGACATTGTCGTTCGTCGGTCATATTACCGATTGACACTGGGAGTAGTTATTTTCTACTTTATCATTCTCTTTGGCGTGGTTTTTACCGCACCCCTCGATTTTGCCTTCAACGAAACACCCGCCCTGGAACATCTAAAACGATCCACCAAAATTGTGAGTGTCGTGCAGGGCTGCGCTACAATCACCCTGAGTATTTTCTTCGTCAGTGAGGCCCCTGCCAGGTAGATTGGCGGGCCAGTTTTGCAAATGCAAGTCCCATTCTGCCCGGTCAAGGGGCTGGTTTGCGAACCCCGAATATAAAATCACTCCCCTTAATTATACTAGCAACTAACCACTAATTCCTATCTTTGGGATTCCATTTGAATCGGCCCGCTTCGAGCGGCTTTTTTCCAGTTGCTGTATGAAGATTTCCTATAAATGGCTCAATCAATTGATTAGCCTGAGTGAAAGCCCCGAAAACGTCGGTAAAATTCTGACCGATACGGGCTTAGAAGTTGAAAGTATCGAAAAAATAGAGTCTGTTCCGGGCGGTTTGGAAGGGGTCGTGATCGGTGAAGTGCTGACCTGCGAAAAACACCCCGAAGCCGATAAACTGAGCCTGACGACGGTCGATGCCGGTCAGGCAGCGCCATTGCATATCGTCTGTGGCGCTCCCAACGTGCGGGCCGGTCAGAAAGTGGTTGTTGCACTGGTGGGGGCCACCCTGCACCCCGTCAGTGGCGAACCGTTTACCATCAAAAAAGCAAAGATTCGGGGGGCGGCTTCCGAAGGCATGATTTGCGCGGAAGACGAAATTGGACTGGGAGTCTCCCACGCCGGGGTAATGGTGCTGGATACGGACCTGCCAAACGGAACACCCGCTGTCCGTTATTTTGGCCTGGAAGCCGACTACCAGATTGAAATTGGACTGACGCCCAACCGCGCTGACGCAGCCTCGCACCTCGGTGTGGCCCGCGACCTGAAAGCCGTGTTGCAGCGACCGGTTCAGTGGCCGTCGGTCGATGCGTTCAAAATTGACAACCAGAATCTGCCGATTTCTGTTACGGTTGACAGTCCGGAAGGCGCTCCCCGCTACGCCGGGTTGACCATCGACGGTCTGACCGTTGGCGAGTCGCCCGACTGGCTGAAGCTGCGGCTGCGGGCCATTGGTCTGAACCCGATCAACAACATTGTCGATGTAACCAATTACGTCTGCCATGAACTGGGCCAGCCGCTGCACGCGTTCGACGCCGACCAGATTACCGGCAATCAGGTGATTGTTAAAACCGTGGCCGAAGGCACGCCGTTTGTGACCCTCGATGGCATTGAACGGAAGTTGTCGGCCAACGATCTGATGATCTGCAACGCCAGCGAACCGATGTGCATTGCCGGTGTTTTTGGCGGTCAGCAATCGGGCGTAAAAGCGCAGACGACCCGGATTTTTCTGGAATCGGCCTTTTTCAGCCCAGCCTGGATTCGGAAAACTTCACAGTACCACGGCCTGAAAACCGATGCGTCGTTCCGCTTCGAACGCGGCACGGACCCAAACATGCCGGTTTTTGCGCTCAAACGGGCGGCCCTGCTCATTCAGGAAGTGGCTGGCGGAACCGTCAGTTCGGAAATCATCGACCTCTATCCCACCCCGGTTTCGGACCGTACCGTAGCGATTCGCTACAAGAACGTTGACCGGCTCATCGGCATTCCAATCGACCGGCTCGAAATCAAGCGGATTCTGGAAAGTCTGGATATTCAGATCAGTGACCAAACTGATCTGGGCTTCACGGCGCTGGTGCCGCCCTACCGCGTCGATGTGGAGCGGGAAGTGGATGTGATCGAGGAAATTCTGCGGATTTACGGACTCGGTAATGTCCCGCTTTCGGATCATCTCTCCTCAGATTTCCTATCGGAGTTCCCCGAAACCGATCCCGATCAATTGCAGGAACGCGCCAGCCAGCTTCTGGCGGCCAACGGTTTTTACGAAACCCTGAGCAACTCGCTGACTCGCCCGGCCTACCACGAAGCCATTCGGGCGAGTTTGCCAAACGCGGATGTGCAGTTGTTGAATCCGTTGAGTGAAGAACTCTCGGTGATGCGTCAGACCTTGCTGTTTTCCGGTTTGGAAACGTTGGTATACAACATCAACCGGCGGCAGAAAGACCTGAAAATTTTCGAGTTTGGCAAGACATACAGCCGCGACGGCGAACGGTTTTTCGAACGCCCACGCCTGGGAATCTGGATGGCCGGACGTCTGCAACCCGAAAGCTGGCTCACCGGAAACCAGCGTTCCGGCGAAACGGCCTTAAACTATCACGACCTTGCGGGTGTTGTACAAAAAGTTTTAACTTCGTTTCGGGTTAAAACAACTGATAACCAACCCGCTGACCCGGCTATCTTCCAGTATGGCTTGACCTTGCTGGTTAACAAAAAACCGCTGGTCTCGTTGGGTCTGGTAAAGGCTGGTTTAACGAAACGGGTTGAACTGAAGAACACCCCGGTTTTCTACGCAGACTTCGACTGGCAATACCTGTTGAAGTTATACAACGCCAAAGTGGTTTTCGAGGAAGTGTCACGGTTCCCGGAAGTTCGGCGCGATTTGTCGCTGGTGCTGGATACCGGCGTCACCTACGCACAAATCAGCCGACTGGCGTACCAAACCGAGCGGAAGCTGCTTCGGGACCTGAACGTGTTCGATGTGTACGAGGGCGAAAACCTGGAGCGCGGCAAAAAATCGTATTCGGTCAGTTTTATCCTGCAGGATGCCGGGCAAACGCTGAACGATGCGGTCATTGACAAAACGATGAACCGGCTGATGTCGGCTTTCGAGCGGGAACTGGGGGCCGTGATCAGAAAATAAGATTCGATGGGTAATTCCTTTCTGGTTCAGAAAGGAATCCGTTCCAACTGGTACTTTAGCCCGGAAATTTCAACGCAACCATGAGCAATACGTCGTCGGTTTTATCGCAACTGGACTCCTTCGAGGACAAGGCGAATCGCCTGGTCGAACTGGTCAAAGCGGGTCGGCAACGGATTAGCGAACTGGAGCAGGAGAACAGCGCCCTGGAGCGTGAAAAGGCCAAATTGACCAATGAGGTAGCAAAACATCAAAATCAATTGAGGCAATTGGAAAAAATGGTGAATAATTCATCAAAAGAGTTTTCTAAACCAACAAATATTCCTAAGATTGTAAATAACAAACACAATGACGCAGGGACTACTGCCGAATTGAAGCAACAGCTCACGGTTTACATCGAAGAATTGGATCGGTGTATTGCCTATTTGAGTGACTTGTCATAAATCACTTGCCGGAGGTTGGAAACGCCTGATGCGTTTTTGGCACCGGATGGACAAGCTGTACGGATGGAAGAGTTATTGTCAATAAATATCCGAATTGCAGGCCGGAACTACCCGCTTAGCGTTCTTCCAGAAGACGAAGAAACTGCCCGGGAAGCCGGACGTCTCGTCAATGAACGCTTTTTAGGGGAGAAGAATAAGAAAAAAAAGCGTGATGACATGGATATTCTGGCGGTAATTGCCGTCATGAATACCGTACGATGGCTAAACGCTCGCAGTGAAAAACTGGCGCTGCAAGAAAAGATAACACAACGGATAACCCGTTTAGACGAGTTAATTGACTCGACTTTAACTACTTAATTAGTGAGTAGAAAACTAAACGCGAAAACCGCCTTCTTCCCGTACTCCCGATGCTGACTGCCTGAACAGTCGGCTTGCTTTATTTCTTCGGCACTGTAGTGGTCTGTGAAAACTATATTTTTCACACAAACGTCTACGGACATGAATAAAATTGATTTCTGGGTGATGCTCCTGTCGGATATAATCTCGATCGCAGTGGGCATCTACATTGGCAGAAGGCTTCTAGGCCGCCTGTTTGCCCAGCGTGAGAAGGATGCCGAAACCCGATCGGCAGAGATCATCAAAAACGCCGAATTGACGGCTGAAAATATCAAGAAAGACCGCATTCTCGAAGCACGGGAAAAGTACCTCAAATTAAAAGCGGAGTTTGAAGAAGACACCAACCGGAAGAAGAACATTCTGATTACCAACGAAAACAAGCTCAAACAACGCGAGCAGCAGCTTCAGCAACAAGCCGACCAGAGCAAACGCAAGGAAGCCGAACTCGACCAGCAGAAACAACAACTGGCCCAGCAACAGGAAGCCATCGGCAAACGCCGGGAAGAAGCTGAGCGCATGCGCCTGCAACAGGTCGAAGCCCTGGAGAAAATTGCCAACCTCACCGCCGAACAGGCCCGCGAACAACTTGTGGATGCCCTGAAAGCCGAAGCCGATTCGCGCGCATCGTCCTACATCAAAAGTGTGGTGGAAGAAGCCAAACTGACGGCAACGAAAGAAGCCAAAAAGGTGGTGATCGAAACCATTCAGCGGACGGCCACGGAACACGCCATCGAGAACTGCGTGTCGGTTTTCAACATCGAAAGCGACGACATCAAAGGGAAAGTGATTGGCCGCGAAGGGCGAAACATCCGGGCGCTGGAAGCGGCTACGGGCGTTGAAATCATCGTCGACGACACGCCGGAAGCCATCATCATTTCCGGTTTCGATCCCGTTCGGCGCGAAATTGCCCGGCTGTCACTCCACCGGCTTGTTCAGGATGGCCGGATTCACCCCGCCCGGATTGAGGAAATTGTGGCCAAAACCCGCAAGAACATCGAAGATGAAATTGTCGAAATTGGCGAACGGACGGTGATCGACCTTGGGATTCACGGTTTGCACCCCGAACTGATCAAGATGATCGGCCGGATGCGTTTCCGCTCCAGCTACGGTCAGAACCTGCTGCAGCACTCCCGCGAGGTGGCCAAACTCTGCGCCACGATGGCCGCCGAACTGGGTTTGAATGCCAAATTAGCCAAACGCGCCGGATTGCTGCACGACATTGGGAAAGTATGGCCCGAAGAAGCCGAACTGCCGCACGCGGTTTTGGGGATGGAACTGGCCAAGAAATACAAAGAACACCCGGAAGTGTGTAACGCGATTGGGGCTCACCACGATGAGATCGAGATGACCACCCTGATTTCGCCCATTGTGCAGGTGTGTGATGCCGTTTCTGGATCTCGGCCGGGCGCACGTCGGGAGATGATGGAGTCGTATATCCGACGACTGAAAGAACTCGAAGAACTGGCGATGAACTTCCAGGGCGTTATCAAGTGCTACGCTATTCAGGCGGGTCGCGAACTGCGCGTGATGGTGGATGCAGAGAATGTTACGGACGAAAAAGCCAACACCCTTTCGTTCGATATCTCCCAGAAAATTGAAAAAGAAATGCAGTATCCCGGTCAGATCAAAATCACAGTCATCCGGGAAATGCGTTCAGTGGCATACGCGAAATAAGTGCTGGTTTACTGGTTAAAAGTTTAGGGTTTATAGTTGCTGACGCGGACTTTGCGTGAATGGCAACTATAAACCCTAAACTTTTAACCAGTAAACCGTTTTACCTCACCGGAAATCGCAGGGCGGGAACCGCCGTTGGTGTGGGAGCACCGGGTAACACGGCTTCATGTTTCAGGCTGTCGGGCAAAATCTTCACATCCAGCCCCAACTGTTTTTTCAGGCCTTCCCAGTTGTTACGGCCATCCTGATAGGCTGGGTTGACCATCATCGACATGTTGTAGAAGTACGAAGCGAGGTGGTAGCGACGTTCGTTCTGGTAAATCACGCCAAGGTTATTATAGGCCGGTGCATAATTGGAGGATGCCCGAATCGCCTGTTTGTAGAAATACACCGCCGAATCCCGGTTTGGAATCAGCTTCTGATACGAATAGGCAATCGAGAAAAAGGCTTCTCCGAAACCGGGGTAAATTTCCGTCGACCGTTGCAGGTGATAAATGGCTTTGTTGAAATAAAACCGCTTTTGCTTCGGGTCTTTTTCCTCCGCACACTTGTTGATCCACTCATTGGCTACGTGCCGATTGACCTGGCAACTGTTGGAAGCATATTCCAGGCCGCTGTTGAAAAGCGTGAAGTTATCCTTCCAGTCTTCATTCCGAACTACCGTCCGAAAACTGAACAACCCGCCAACCACCACACACAGGCCGATCAACACACCGTATCTTTTCAGCACCGGCGCACTGTCGGGCAAGTTCAGCCGTTTGGCCAGCAACAGATCCAGCCCGGCCACGACGGCAATTACAAAGCCCAGAATCGGGGAATACAAAAACCGTTCGGCCAGAATACCACCCCGGAACAGCACGAAGCCCAAACCGGGAGTCATGGTGATGAACATCCACGTCAGCCCGAAGCCCCAGAGTGACCGTTGCCAGAACCCTTTCCAGGCCAGCCAAACCAATCCACCGAAAGAGAATAGACCCAATAAAGTCTCCCAATCGCTCAGTTTACCGGAAGGAATGACGTTATACGAGTAGTCGTAGGACAAATGGAGCGGGAAAATGAGCAGCCGCGCATATTGGGCAAAAAATTTGAAGGTGGTCAAAAACTTCGTGTTTTCGAGCGCATACGGATAGTTAGCCCAGTCGACCGGCGGATTCCCGCTCAGGGTTCCGATCATTGTCTTTTTCTGCCAGAAAAATAGCGCGGTCACCACCAAAAAGGGCCAGATGCTGATGAGCGACTGAAAGAAATTCCGTTTGGCAAAGGTATACTGCATGATAACGATCAGCCCCAACCCCACCAGCGACGATTCTTTCGAGAGATACGTCAGATACATCCAGAAGGCCGAAAAGACAATCCAGCCTTTCTGCTGGGTTTCCAGGTATTTCCAGTAGGTCAGCATCACCAGCGTGATGAACAGGAAACTCAGCATTTCATCCCGGCTTTTGATGTTGGCCACCACCTCGGTATGAAGCGGATGCGCCATAAAGAGCAGCGCAATCAGGGTGGTCAGCACGGTGCGGCCCGGCAGCCATTTCTGCAACAGAATCACCAGAAACAAACCGGTCAGGGCGTAGATTCCTCCGTTGATCATGTGGCTAATGTGCGGATCACCGTTAAAATATTCTTTCTCCAGCGCAAAGGTGATGAGTGCCAGCGGGCGGTAATAGCCGAGCGAAATGTTGCTAAAATGCCAGAACTCGGTTTTAAGCAGATCCGGAATGCCTTCGATGCCCTTCTGGACGAACAGGTTCTGCGTAATGGCCGCAATGTCGTCCAATGCCAGCCCGTGGTTGAATGTGTTGGCGTAGAGGGCGAATCCGGCGACGGCCACCAGCAATGCCCAGGGCCATTGAATGGGCCGGGGTGTGAGTGGTTCAGGGCCGGTTGGGGGCGTCTGCTTAGTCGGGGAGGCTGCGGGGCGTGAAGCCGCCGTTACCGGGCGGGGTGTGGGCTTGGTTCCCCCATTGGGTGTAGGCCGAATGAAGGGTTTTTGACTCGACGAGGATTGATTCTTCTTGGACATACGAACGGGTCAGGTCAGTTTTTTGTAGCGATGGTATGTTTGTTTAGTAAAGCAACCTTTCATTTCGATAGTTATTTGTAAAATTGGCAAGATTCCACCAAATATCAATGAAGGATGGTGGGCGAATCCCAACAATTGATTGCTAAAGTCAGTTAAACCAGTACACTAAGTGGCCTGCAAATACCTTGCCGGGCGAGTTTCGGAAGTGGGTTTCCTGCGCCCGAACCCGACGGAATTGTCCATTTCCCGGAATGGGTATAAACCGGAAAAGAAATTCTATGGACGGTATTTGATCTTTTTTCTTATTTTTCCATTTCATTTCCATCCGGCTTCTGCCAGTTGGGCAACTGATCTGTTTTATATGGCATCCGCTTTTCTGGGCCTACGGACTATAATTTACGCGGCACCTGATTTACTCAACGCGAAAAACTGGTACTCGACCATCCTGGGCATTGATCCTTATTTTGACGAACCCTTTTACATTGGTTTTTCCGTGGGCGGCTACGAACTCGGACTCGATCCGGCGGCCAAACCCGCCGATGGCAGCACGATCACGTACTGGGGCGTGCCTGACATCGAAAAGGCCTGGGAACACCTGATCAGCCACGGTGCCAGTGTCCATTCGGGTATTGAGGAAGTGGGTGGCGACATTAAAGTCGCCAGTGTGAAAGACCCGTTTGGCAACGTGTTCGGAATTATTGAAAACCCGCATTTCAAGGCGGAGTGAGCTGAATTTGTATGCAAGAAAAGCCGTTTCCAGTCCATTCTGGAAACGGTTTTTTAATGCAATTCGCAAACCCTACAACCGCGAAATCCGCAGTACCTGACCTGGATAAATCAGATCCAGGCTTTTGAGCATTTGAATGCCTTTAATTATTATCGACACTCATACTCATAACCAGTTATGAGTATATTTTTATAATCATCGGCTGACTTGATAGCAATTTTCCTAACTACTTTCCCTTCCTTATCGAACATATATCGATACTCTGTGATATACTTATATCCTTCATAGTTCCCTGTAGTTCTTTGCCTGAGATTGCGATCGACCTCGCCGAAAAATGGAAATGGGTTAGGAAAATTAGCTTTTGTCAAAAAATATTCATGATCAATAGTAAACTTCCCGAACACTCCTCCTTCGCTTTCTATTTTAACTAAGTTACCATCAGAAATAATGATACCTGTAGAGCTATTATTATTTTTACGATGCACAAACCAATCATATTCAGTATAGATATAAGGTTCACCCATTATTATACCATTTTCATCCAAATCATAAGTTATGGTACGTGTTTGATCTGGAAATCCTAAATGGTCATACTTCTGGGTGAGTTTATTTGGAAAAGAATAATCAAAAGACCAGACATCAGCTCCTTTTGCTCCTCTGAGACCATAAAAATGCTCAACAAGCCTTTTCTTTGAATCGTATTTATATCTATGATAAACGTTAGTAGTTGATCCCAAAGCATATTTTTGACCATCAATAACAATAACATCAACAACTTTGGAAAAATCTGGATCCCAACTATATAATGGATCGCCTATTTTTAATTTTGAATCGGCATCTATTTTAGTAAAATCCACATCAAAAACTTCTTTTAGCAGACAGTTTTTATACGGATTCGCTGCCGGCTGTAAATGATCCTGAACACTACATGACTCAAGTATAATTAGTAAACTAATTACTGACAAGCCAAACCGGAGGGAGAAATTTAAGTCCATTATTTTAAAAAATGGGTGTAGACATTTCATTTTTAAATGTACAAACAAGTTTTTAAAAAATAAAAAGACGTCTCTGTTTGGAGACGCCTTCCTCTAAACTCAAGAAAATCTACAACCGCGGAATCCGCAGCACCTGACCCGGATAAATCAGGTCCGGGCTTTTCAGCATCGGTTTGTTGGCTTCGAAAATAATACCGTATTTCATGGCATCGCCGTATACTTTCTTAGAAATCGCCGACAGGGTATCGCCCGACTCGACGGTGTGGTACTGACCTTCAGGCTCCGGAGCCTCCACCACCAGGCGGTTATCGACCTGATGAACGCCTTCAACGTTTCCAACGGCCAACGCCAGTTTTTCGGCGTCTTCCTGCGTAGCGACTTCGCCTTCCAGCACCACCGTGTCGCCGGCGGTTTTCACCGTCAACTTCTTGTACGACAACCCGAGTTGCTTGACGTGGTTGAGCAACGCGCTTGCTTTGAGCGGCTCTACTTCCGCAGCCTTGGCCGGTTCGGCAGCCGGTGCTTCGTGTTCTTTACCGAAAACTTTTTCCCCTACACCTTTGAAAAAACTGAGCAGTCCCATGGATTTTGTGTGTTTGATTAACAATGAATTGGGTTTGAATAGAACAACTGCGAACAAGCCGGAACTGTTTGTCCGCCAAGCCTCGCAATCCTATTTTAGACGCTAAATGTATCAGTTAGTAATCAATTGTCGACAAATTATTTTGAAATCTATTTACGACTTGGCAGAGTTTTCCGTTCTTGTGGCAAGGAGTGGCGCAATGGAGCACCAAAACCGTAACGGCTTTATTCGGGATGAAACTAATTAGGGTCGCTTGCCTTGTCTTTCTGGTAGCCAGCAAAGCACAAGCTCAGGGCGGTATAGAGTTGGGAATCAGAGGGGGAGGCACTTTTACACACGGGTATACGGTTATTCCGGCCCAGACGCTGTCGCCGGGTCTGGAACTTCCCCGGATCCGAAATTCCAACAACGGCATTGGCATCGGGTATTTCGGGAGCGTGTGGGCGCGCAAACACTTTGACCGGTTTTTCCTACAGGCCGAAATCAGTTATTCGTCACTTGCGCTGAAACAGAAAGCCCCCATCGACCGCATCGACGTGGCCGCAGCAACGGAGTTTGGCGTCAACCTGCCCAATATTCGGCCCGGAACTCTTTACGCCCGGTTGAATACCACCACTGAACCCACTCTCACTTCGTTGAATGTTCCCCTGTTTATTGGCAAACAAGGGAATGAAGGCAAATGGCGTTTCTACGGTGGCCCTACTTTTCTGTTCACTTTGAAGGCAGAAGCAGCTCGAACCGCATCTGGCAGGGTTGAAGCCAGTTCCAGTTTGCCGAGCTTCACCATTTCAGAGGTTTCCGACCAGGTTGATCTGACCAATCCGGATCAGGCCGGCATTCTACAGGTAAAAACATTTAATTTTGGGGCTGAATTTGGCGCGGGCCTTACACTCCTGAAACGGCTTGAAGTCGATGTCCGCTACGGATTACCCGTAGGGGGCGTTTTCAACGACAGCGGGATTACCGGTTTTATCGGGTACGTGACGCTAACGCTGGGCTATAAACTGGCTCATTTCTGAGAAATATTTGATTCCGGACGCAAAAACAGGTGTTTCTGCGTCCGGGGTAAAAATTCACATAAAGGCCTGACCCACTTCGCGGAGTAGATCGATGACGGGCAAAACCGTACGCCCTTTTTCATTAAGACTGTACTCCACCCGGGGCGGAACTTCACCAAATGACTGCTTGTCGACCATTCCCAGTTCGACCAGTTGTTTCAATTCATGAACCAGCACTTTCTCACTGATTCCGGGAACCCCTCGCTTAATTTCTCCGTATCGCAGGGTTTTCTCGCGGAGCAGATGGATGATAATCAGCCGCCATTTTCCACAAATAACTTCAACTGCTTTCTTGATAATCAGTTCGGTAGAGATAATTTCTTCGCTTGTTTGTTTTAGTTCGGGTGTCATTGGTTAATAGTACTTACCTTTTGGTGGGTAAACCACTGATTAATAGATTATTATGTGCAACCGAAACAAAAATACAGCATTAACAACTAAGATGGAATGAGTTCTGAAAAATGATTTTCAATTTGGAATTAAGTCATTTCACGGGGGTCAATAAAGCGGTTACCTCGATCTCTACCAACAAATCTGGATCGATCAAAGCACTCACCTCAACCATGGAAGTTGCGGGCCGAATGTCCTTAAAAAATTCCCCATGCGCCCGTCCCACATCTTCCCATTTTGAAATATCCGTAACGTACATCCGTGTACGCACAACGTCGTTCAGCGTTGCACCAGCCTCCGCCAGCACCTTGCTGATTTTTTGCAGTATAAACCGGGTTTGTTCGTAAATGTTATCGCGACCAATCAAGTGGTCGCCGTCCATAGCGGTAGTACCCGAAATTTCGATTAGATTGCCGACACGAACGGCACGACTGTAACCGACCACCGGCTCCCAGGGTGTGCCGGAAGAAATGAGTTGACGAGAAGACATGATGAGTTTATCATTTAGCCGGCTTTTTCGGCGACCAGCTTTTCCAGTGTATTTTTATATTCGCTTAAAAACAGTTTGAATTCTTTATCGAGCAGGTGCAAATCATCCGCCAGGGTGCTGCTGTCACTCACCTTTAGTTTGCCTTCGGCTTCCCGGGCTACCTGCGCAATACGGGCGACTCCAATGGTCCCGGCACTCCCTTTGAGCGTGTGAAGATGGCTTTTGACGGTCGGAATATCGCCAATGGCAAAGGCATCGAGCGATTCCTGCACGAGGGTGGTGGCTTCGATTTCAAAATCTTCGTAAATCGACGTCACCAGATCCCAGCCACCCACCTGCTCCAGTTGACCAATAATTTCGGTGTCGACCATCGGCATCTCCAGTTCGCGAATGGTTTCCAGTTGTTTGGAACGCATCTGGGCCGCTTCCTTGAAATCCTTGCGGGCATCTACGGTTTCCTTCACTTTGGAAATCAGGCTCTGGGCCCGAATCGGTTTGGCGATGTAGTCATCGAGACCCTGGCTCAGAAAACGGTCCCGGTCTTCGCGCATCGAATAAGCCGTCATGGCAATCACTGGCGGCAACTGCGTGCCGAACAGACTGCGCAGTTTCACCGTCGTTTCCACCCCGTCCATATCCGGCATCTGAATATCCATGAAAATCAGTTCATACGGTTTGCCGTTTTCGGCCATAGCCACCGTCACTTTATCGATGGCTTCCTGTCCACTCGATGCGGTTTCGACCTGACAGCCCGATTTTTTCAAAATTTCGGTCGCCACCTTTCGGTTTACCGCGTTGTCATCGACCAGCAATAAATACGGATGATGGTCTTTGAACACATTTTGCAGCGAGATTTCGGCCTGATCGGACTTCTGGTTTGTGGGGCTGATCAGGGTTTCTTTCAACTCTATCGTAAACCAGAAGTTACTACCCTTCCCGGTTACCGATTCAACACCGATCGTTCCTTTCATCAGAGCCGCCAATTCCTTCGAAATAGCCAGACCGAGGCCCGTTCCGCCGAAGGATTTGCGCGACGACATTTCGACCTGGCTGAATGAATTGAACAGAAGGCCTAAATCGTCTTTTGCAATCCCGATGCCCGAATCCTTCACCTCTACCTTAATCCGGTTAAATTTACCCTTCTTACTGACCAGTGAAGCCTCGACCGTCACCGCACCATTTTCGGTAAACTTAATGGCATTTGAGGTCAGATTAGACAGAATCTGCAACAGCCGCGTTTGGTCGGCTATCACAAACCGGGGCAGTTTTTCGTCCAGATGGTAACTCAGTTTATTTCCTTTCACGCTGGCCTGCTGCCCAAAAAGCGACACCAGTTTGTCAAAAACCTCCTGGAACAGAATGGGTGCTTCGTGCAAAACCATTTTCCCGGCTTCGATTTTCGACAAATCCAGAATATCGTTCAGGATGTTCAATAACGTTTCCGAGGACTTCTTGATCGTTTGCACATAATCCTTCTGATCCTGATCCAGGGGCGTATCGTTCAGCAGGTCGATCATGCCGATTACGCCGTTCATCGGCGTCCGGATTTCGTGACTCATGTTGGCCAAAAACCGCTCCTTCACCTTCAGCGACCGCTCGGCTTCGTCTTTGGCCTTCATCAGTTCCTGGGCGTTGCGCTTCAGTTCGGTGATGTCGCGGGCCAGGGCGGCCACTTCGTCCACCCGGCCATTCTTATCGTTGAGCGTCAACATGTTGAGCATGATCTGTCGGATCGTGCCATCTTTCCGGTGCAGCGTGGCCTCGAAGTTTCGCAGGCTCTTGTTCCGAATCAATCGCACGAGCGCCCGGCGAATATCCTGCTTATCGATGAAGTTGGTAATGGGCTGACCCAGAACCTCTTCGGGTGTGTATCCGGTTCGTTTCAAGACCGACGGGCTGATCATCGTGACGAGTCCTTCGCGGTCGACACGGCAATAAATATCCTGGAGATTGACAAAAATACCCCGGAATTTTTCTTCACTGCCGCGCAGTTCCAGTTCCGTCCGTTTCCGGGCAGTGATGTCGCGGGCGATCCCCGAAACCTCCTCGATGACGCCCCCCGACAGCAGAATTGGATTCAGATGCACCTCCAGCCAGGCTTCACTTTTGGTGGTCTGGTAATGCAGTTCGACCGTTTGCGGCAAGCCCCGGAACGCCAGCCGGTATTTTTCTTCCAGCAACCGCCGGTTTTCGGCCCCGATGATCCGCCAGCCCAGCTTTTCGGTCGTCACGTTCAACTGTGGAATTTCGCCCAACTGATTTTCAATCAGCCGCGTGTAATTCCGGTTGAACGATGTCAACTGAAAGCTTTTGTTGACCGACCAGATCAGGTGGGAACTGCTGTCGAAAATCGCATTCAACCGGGCGGTTTGCTTGTTAATGGCAGCTTCGTCCTGCTTCCGGGCAATGGCCAGTGCCACCTGACCCGAGATAAATTCGAGCAATTCCAGGTCACGGATGTTGTACGTATCGGCTTTGTCGTAAGCTTTCACCCCGATAATTCCCGTAATCCGGTCGCCAATCCGGAGCGGAACGCAAAGCATGGCTTTCGGAATCTGTCCGTAGAGGTAGAGATTTTGCGTGTCTGCCAGTTGCTGAATATCCTGTTCGTAGAGAAACAGCGGGCGGTTGGCGCGGATGGCGTATTCGGTCAGGCCGTTGCCCAGCCTCCGTTTCGTAAACCGCATTCCCGTAAAATATTCATCGACGTAATACGGGAAATACAGGAAGCTTTTGCTCTGGTCATACAGCGCAATAAAGAAATTCCGGGCATCGATGATGTTGCTCAGTTCATCGTGAATATTCTGGTACAACTCGTCCAGATTCGGCGCGTTGAGCGTCCAGTTGGCAATGCTGTAGTAGAGTTTCTGGGCTTTTTCCGCGCGGATGCGGCTCGTAATGTTGTGCAGAATGCACCGGTATGCGGTCGGTTTTCCCTGATCGTAGCGGCAGTTGACGCTGCCCGACACAAAGACGGTTTTGCCTTTCTTACTCTGAAAAACCGTCTCGAAATACGGAAATTTCTCCCCATCCCGCACCCGTTGCAGTCGCATGAGCGTACTTTCGGCATAATCGGGGTGCAGGACGTCCTGCAAGGTCAGCGAGGCAATTTCGTCGGAACTGTATTCCAGCACCTCACGCCAGGCGCGGTTGACAAACATAAATTTGCCGTCGAGCGTCACCAGTTGAATCAGGTCACTGGTGTTATCCACCAGATCCTGCAACTGCGAGTTTGAATATGACAGGGCGGAAGCAACACGCTTTTTATTGGTGACATCTTCGCCAATGAAGGTGTACGACGGAACCGCCGTATGATCGGCTACGGTGTTGATAATGAACGAATTCAACTGAACATTTCGCACGGCACCGCTCTTGGCCAGGAGGTTGATTTCTTTCTGTTCCACCACGCCCCCGCGCGCAATGGCATCGTCGAAATCCCGCTGCATCTGCACCCGCTCGCCCGCCGGAATAAAAATCTCGAAAAAGTTTTTTCCGATGACATCGGTCGGTTGCCAGGCCGTAATCCGCAGGGTATACTGGTTACAAAACGTCACCGTACCGTCTTTCTCGATCGTTAACCCGATGAGATTCAATTGATCAACCGTTTTGCTGACGTCGAAAACCGACGCATGCGGCAGTTGTGAACTTCCGTCCAGGGAGTTCCGTATATCGACTTCTTTGCTCAGCCGCCGAATCTCGGCGACCAGCTCATTTTTTGTTTTCGCAGTCCAGGACATTATCAATGTGTGGGTGTTTGGAATTCGGCGTATTTCAGGCTTACGGCTCCGGTTCAAAACCTGGTTTCCAGGCAGACGGCCTACCCTGAAACACGGCAACAATACAGAATAAATTTACAAAAAAATACCGGCAATGTGATAAACGTTTGTTTGCTTATCGGAATGGCATTATTTTGGAAGGGCATTTCTGTTAATTTGATTAGTTTCGCAAGCCTATTAAACGACCATGATGAAAGTCTTTATTGCGCTGGTTCTGATCAGCCTGTGCTGTGCCGCCTGCGAACCGTTTGACCTGGATCAGAAGAATTTTCCGATCTGTGAAAAACCCGAAGGAACCATCGGTTTTACGGCCGCCAAACTGGAAGTTACTTTTTTTCTGGAAAATAAGAAAGGCGATATTGGAGCGGTAGGCTGGGATTTGGGCGATGGGCGCAATCGTTCCGGGAATCAGTTCACGGTTTTTTACGAAAAACCCGGCACCTACAACGTTACGATGGTTCTTGCGAACCAATGCGACGATAAGCTTTCCGTTTCGCGCCTGGTTACTGTCACCAATTAGCCTTCTTCTCCGCTATGCATGAGCCATACGCACTTCTCTGGTTGAAACGATGGGTTGCTTTCTTTCTGGTGATGTCTGCGTTACCCGCTGTCAGTCAGGTTGCTGTAACCAATATCCGCATCAACGTGATCGAAGAGTCGTCGGTCGAAATCCTGTACGACATTACCGGAAACCAACCCGCCGATTCGGTATATTTTCGCCTTCGCAGTCAGATTAACGGCGTCCTGAACCCCGCTCCACAGTTTATTTCCGGCGATTGGGGGCAGGATGTTTCGCCGGGTACCAACCGGCGCATCGTCTGGAGAGCACTGGAAAACGGATTCGAACTGGATGAAAATATTCGGGCAACCCTGCTGGTCAAAGTGATTCCGGGGGCCGTGCGCAAACCGACCGAGTCCGTAACACAAATGCCCATCGATCTTCCGAAAAAGAAATACCGGCCCGGTGGCCCCGAATTCGCCTTGCTGTCGGTGATTGCCCCTGGAGTTGGCAATATTTTTGTTCAGTCGCCCAAACCCGTCATTGGCCACCGCCTGGGCATTACGGCTACTTGCTACGGCCTGATGCTCTACGGTTTTATGGAACGTAAAAAGTCGCGCGACGACTATGCGCTGTATGAACAGCAACGCAACCGCACAGCCGCACAACCGTTTTACGACAGTGCTAACGACCACCACCACCGGTATATGATTGCCACCCGCCTGTCGGGAGCCATCTGGATTACGGACATTGTGGCCACGTTGATCAAAGGCGTACGCAACCAGAAACAGCGCACCAGAACCGCCGAACCGAAGGTCAGTCTGAAACCCGGTTACCAATCCGGGTATCCGGTTGCGGTGTTCAACTACAAATTTTAACGACTATGGTATGATGCGTTTTGCACTCATTTTGGGAGTTCTGTTCAGTCTGCTGGGAGAAAGTCAGGCGCAGGTTGGGGTCTATTCGGCGTCCGGCTCCTGGGTACACGTGAAAACCAAGGCAAAGAATGCGGCATCCGCTTCCAACCGGTTGTTTACGGAAAATTTCACCGATAACCGGAATCGCTGGCTCATCGGCCGACGGGGGGCTTACGGGTACGACATGTCCCAGAATGCCTACCACATCTACAAACAGGCTGATGACTCACCGGCATCGGCCTTTAGCTACGTCTCGATTCCGGCGGCCCTCAATCTGAACAAACTGGATACGTTTATGGTCCAGGTCGATCTGGCCGGACCCAGCGGCATCATTCCCGATGCAGGCTTGCTGATTGGCGTAAAAGACTCGTTAAATTATTGCCACTTTCGGATCAACAACAAAAACCAGGTGTCCGTCAAATACGTGATCAACGGATTGAGCTACACCATCTACATGCGGGGGGATTATGTACCGGCGGGCATTCCGCTCTCGACGACCAAGAATACGCTGACGGTTCGTAAAAAAGGAGAGCAGATTCATTTTTACCTCAACGGGCGGGAAATACCGACGAGTCCATACCAGTTTCGGCAGTATCAGGGCAATGGCATTGGCTTTGTTGCGACGACCGACGGCACGCAGTTTCGGAACCTGACGGTGAGCGCCGGAGCCGGTCCGCGTTAGTTGTCGTCCCGAATACGTCCTCCGTCCCGGTCGACCACAATTTGCTGACCATCCAAAACAACCGTCGCCTTCCCGTTCAGGAAAGGGGTCACGTCGTCATACACCGGGTCGATATGCCACTTATCCTTTTGATCGACATAGCCCCATTTCCCTCCCTTTCGGGCTGCCCGCAAACCAAAATCTCCAATTCGGGTATCTACCGAATCGTACGGTTTTGTTTGAACAGCCGTTGCCGGTTCGACCATTCCTGAAGCAGCAGGAACGGGAGTTGGACTGAGATCGGTGGGCGTAAGAAGGGGATTGTTGTTTTCTACAATAGACTCGGCGGGCAGCAGCACGACTTTCTTTGCAGCTTTGCCCACATTGGGCTGGCGAATGGTCTCTTTGACCTGGACAGCACCGCTGCTCCGGGTTTGTTCCAGTTCAGCTACCTCCTCGCGACCGGCTCCGCTGTCGATTTCGGTTAATTTCCCTTTCCAGAGCCACAGCAAGATGCTTACAAAAACGATCACCAGCGTAATCAATACTTTATTGGACTGGCTGAATGGCGTGGATATGGGATGAACCGACACATCGCCGGATAGCGCGGCTACAGGTTGCTGGGACTCCACCAACCACGTTTTTGCCTCTTTTTGCCGCCAATCGGTCGAAATAAGCTGTTCCCGCAGGGACTGACCTTTGGGTGTTTCGAGGGCTTCGTAATTATGTTCGAGCAGGTAACCCATGATTTCCTGCGTCAATGTGGTTTCATCGGATGGAATGGCAACAAACAGCCGGTTGATCACGTGGGCTGGGACGTGCCGGTCGTAAGGGCTAAAAACCTCCTGTATTTTCAGACGAATGGTATCGATCATTTCATGCTTCAGTTAGTAAACGAGGAAAGCCATTCTTTTTAGACCTTCAAAAGTTACGAAAAGTCAAATAATCTTCATAATTTTTTACGCGATCGGTTTCAACGTTCATTCAGACAACAGTCTGACACCGTGTCTGTTTATTTTTCTGATCATTCGGTATCTGATTCCAATCAGGCTTGGGAGGTCTTTCAGGATCTCCAGGTCTTCATCACGATAGAAATACTTTTGGGTAGGGGTAGGCATCCAGTTGCTGGCTCGTCTGTTTCTTTGAGCTTTTTCGAGTCGGTTCCGGCTCCGGTTCTTCGCCCCGCGTCATCCTTAACACCACCCAAATCAGCACCAGGGCTGATAAAATGGCCAGGCCAATCAGAGCGGCATCCGAAAAGCTGCTTTTTTTAGGCGGTTCCGGCGACACGACCGGAGGTGGCAGAATCGGCTGCGGGTTTCCGGGTAATGGCCCCCCACTCGCAGGAAACCGGCTTGCCGGATTCACCCCCGCCGGAGCAGGCGTTGTGGTATACCCGGTCTGGGTTTTCACATAGTCCGTCGATTGCGGTTTGGCTTGCTCCTTTTCCCACCAGCTCAGGTGCCGCCAGTCGGTCGAAATCAGTTTTTCTTTCAGGCTATTTCCCCGGGGCGGGTTCACCGATGCGTAATAATGCTCCGACAGATACAGCCGGATTTCTTCGGCCAGTGCCGCTTCATCATAATCAACGGCTTTGAACAGAAATTTCAGACTCTGCGCCTGAATGTGCTTGTCGTAATCGTCCAGAATACTCTTGATTTTTCGCCGGACCGACTCCACTTTTTCAACAACCGGTACCGGGATGGGGGGATTTTGCGGGTTTGTTTGCGAAGCCGCTGCACCGGGTCCGTGGCTGGCTGGGGAAACGGCCTCTTCGCTTGCGGACGAAACCGGCAGGGCTTCCAGAATAGCCGGTATCCACTGTTCGGTTACAAAAGCCCGCGACAACTGAACCCGTTCGGCTTCGGCGACAAACTGGTTGATATCCGTTTCCGACAACTGATTCTGACGTTGCAGGGCCACCGCGACCATCTTCTTTTTCAGATCCAGAATCTTCCCAAAATCACGGTTTACCTGACGGCTGATGTCGTTGACCAGGCGGGTAAAATCCGTGATGCCCAATGCGTTGGCCTCCGCCACGAGCCCTTTTTGTCGCCATTGCCAGTCAGCCAGTTCGCCCTCATACAGAACGACTTCATTTTTAATTCGATCCCGTAATTCTTCGAGTGTCATGATCTCCGTAAATCCCTGTTCATTGTAGCGAAGACCGGTTACAAGGCAAACGGCTATCAGAATAGTTCAATTAAATACTATCTTGTTACCAAATAATCCGGGCTGGGTATTAAATTACTAAATAAATCTAATTTTTGCTTTTTCTGTAATCTTCCATTTGTCGCCCTGAAGTGTCAACCGACCCACCTGCTCCGTCCGAATCCGGCTATTCGGATTGGGCTGCGTCAGATACTCACAGGCATCGTTGAGGTATGAATACGGATCGCTCAGCGCCAGTCGCTGGGCATCCGCATTTTCCGAAACCTGGTAGGTGGCCTGCGTATCACTTTGCAGGCTGATGTCAAAAACCGTATCACGTTCGGGGGTAGTCAACAAACCGCCGGCGCTAAACCCATCGCCCAAATCCGCCGTTCGGGCGTAGAAAGCCGTCGGTTTAGCGGGCAGGGTCGGCGTGCGAAAACGATTAGACGGGCGGGCGGCTGATTCCGGCTCGGTTGGCGCATCCTGAACCGGTGTTATCACTTCAAGCGGTACTTTAACCGCCGGAGCAGCCGGTTTTTCAGCCCGGTTTTGTTCCAGTAACCGAACGGCCCTTTCGAGGGCTTCCAGTTGTGCATTCAACTGAAAATTTTCATTCGTCTGGTTTTTGCGTACTTCAAGTTTACTGATCCGGTCAGACAGTTTCGCCAATTGGGAGTCAAACTGCACATCGCGGGCCGATTGCTGCGGCTTCTGGTTTTTTATGACAAGATACGCCAGAAAAGCGACGGCAATGAGACTCAGTATTGATAAAATAAGCGCAAAACTATCCATAGCATTCCAGTTTGATTGAGTGGGTGATGGGGTGGTTACCGGTGTTTTTTCAGTATTTTCTATCGAATCGGCAGGTGCATCTTCTTCCGCCGAAGCAACCGGCTGCGGGGGTGCAACCACGGCAGGCCCGGCGCCTAAAGCACTGGTAATGATGCCGTCCAGGGTGGATTGAAAAGCCGGATAACCTGGCAACGTCTGTCGGGTTATCCGATCTCCGGTGGCAACTTTCTGGACCAGATAATCTTTGACGCCTTCCAAGGCAGTCCGGGGCTGGTTAATCTGCGCGATGTTCTGAGCTGCTCTTTTCCTGGCGTCATCGGTCAGTTTATCCGCCCCGACAAGGTCGTTTTGCGCGATGAATTCCTTCAGCCCCTCATACGAATCACAGGCACATTGTTTCGACTTGACGTTCGGAAAGGTTTGGGCATCCGTCGCCAGAAACTCCACCGTCGCTTTGGTCATCAGAAAAGCCGCCTGATCGAGTTTTCGGCGGTATTCCGCATCGTTTTGGGCAAAAGCCGGTCTGTTTAGAAGCAACACGCCAAGCAACAAAATCCAGCGGGTAGTTTGACAGATCATCCTTTGAAAAGAAAGTTTAGTTGAGGATTACGATTCGGCAATGAACTTCGATAGCTCATACAACGCGTGTTTGAGCGGCAGAAAAAAGTAGGTTTCACCCAGCGCATCATTTGGCCGTTGTTCAAAACCCATCCGTGCCAGCATGTAGCTGTCGTAGAGCCGTCCCCCGCGCGTAATGTCCGCACCGACGAGGTAATCGACATACCGCTCGGGCGTCTGAATGTTGTATTCGCTCAGGAAATAAGCAATGTCGCGGTCGTGCAACGTCAGTTCCAGAAACCGCTGCATGTTGTGCAAAACCGAGTGGTGAAATGCCTGCTGCGGACTGACTTCCCCAATTTTCGTCCGGCGGTATTCAAAAGCAAAGGGGTTTGCCTGCTCCTGCCCTGCTTCGTCGGCGGTTGCGGGTTCGTTGCCCCAGTAACAGGTCGTTTCCCGGTTTTCGTACTGCGCTTTTTCGCCACCGGCATTTTCGTACAAAACCGCTCCGTTGGCCGTCGTTTCCTTCGGATTGTCGGACAGAATCACCTCAAAATCCGACGGCACCGACTGTTTGGAATACGCCTTGAACAGCATCTTGGTAAACTGAATCAGACGCGACCGCGACCCGAGCATTGCCAGATACTGACTACCCCGGCCCGTAAACGTCAGGTAGCGCGGCAACGCCAGGTTGTGCGACTCCAGCAACTGAACCAGGTGATAGACAATCGAGCTGTAGTGCAGGTAGAGTACGATTCGCAGGGCCGGTTTTCCGTCCTGAATCGACTGCGTAAACTTGAAGTGACTGTCGTACTTGAACAGCAAACTAACAATATCCTCAGCGGTCAGCTCCGGTTTGTTCAGGAAGGTGTCAAGAATCGAATCTTCCCGGGCGGGCGTTTGATTCAACGTTCGGCGGTAGGCCAGATAGTTCTTGACAAAACCGCTGTCTTTCCGGTGCGACGGGTGGCCCTGTTCGTCCAAACCGCCCCCCCAGATGTCGTAACCGGCAAACCGGAACGACGTATTCAGATACCGCCCCTGCTGTTTCATGAACAGCATGATGTCGGCCGTTCCGCCACCGATGTCCACGTTGACGGTGTCGGCAAAGGACTTGACGCCGTTTTTGACAAGATAGAAGTATGGAGCCAGCGACTCCGGTACCGGTTTGACCCGGAAGTTACTCGTGGTGCCAAAGACATTCCGGGCGGCCTGTTCCCACTCATGCACCAGATTATCTTCCGTGACGGCCCGCATGCTCGAAGGAGCCAGCCACACGATGCCCGTCTGCTGCACATTGCCCTGATTCAGAATCACTTTGTTCCGGATTAACAGAAACAGGGTTTCGAAAAAGGCGCGTACGCGGGGGCGGTTGAGTGTATCGCCCGGCTGGTTTTCAAACAGCCATTTCAGGTTCGTTACGTAGTGATTGACGCCCGTGCTACCCTCTTCCAGATCGATGTTGAAGCCCAGGTTGACTTTGGAAAACAGGTTGTTACCGCTGTCGGTAAAACCACTTTTCTCGTACACCGTCGTCCGAAGCGGGAACGCGAACGGCGAGCCAAACTCCTTGCCGATGATGGCCGGAATGAACTCCCGCCGAACCAGTTGATCGAGCTGCACAAGCCCGCCAAAGCTGACCCGTTTTTCGTATTTGTCGTACACCGTCTGCGCTTCGTAGCCTTCATACGGTTTGTTGAACAACACCATTTGCAGCTCGTCCTTGTTGAGCGACGTGTTCTGATCGCTCACCGTCAGGGCTTTCGGCTCCACATCGCCCATCGCGGCATCGGTGTAAGCGATGTGGGTATTGGACGTTCCAAAGTCGATGGCAAACGTAAAGTTCTTGTAGCCTTTTTCCGTAATGGTCGTAAACTGCGGCAACACCAGCCCCCGGTACGGAATACCACCCCGTTCCAGCCGGATTTCCATGACGTCGAATGCCTGCGGAACTTTGTAATAATACGAAGCCGGCAAGGGATCGACTTTGGGTGAACGGGCCTCGGGAGCCGGAACATTGAGCGGTTTTCCCGCAATAATATTCGGTAACTCGTAGAAATGCACCGAGTTGTGCGCCCGAAAACCGATGTTGGGATCGCTCACATCGGCCAGCATCACATAATACTGGTTCATGGACTGCAAATCGGGAACCGTAACGCGGTAGAACGGAAAAAAAGCCAGCCCCGCCCGGAAGTCGATCACGGTTTCCGGTCGGGCCAGATTGTATTCTTTCCGGAATTCAATTGTCCGGTTGTTCCGAATCGGAATGCGAAGGATGGCGGTTATGATTTTATCGGTTCCCCGGTGTTCCACCGAAAAGGCAAACTGCTTTTGCAGATCGTCGATCCGGAAGAAATTAAAATACTCTTTCCGAACCGGCAGCAAAAACTCACATTCGCCGATGGTTCCGGTAAAAAACCGCTTGTTGTTGATTTTAAACGGTACCTGAATCAGAAAATCTTCCAGAAAATCGTCGGTTGTCAGGAACGGATACCGCACGTTGTCGACGCCCGGCAAATACCGCTCGGCGAGCAAACCGCCTTCGCTGAGGTTGTTGAGCAGCGAGCGCATGATGACCGTCTGCGGGTTCCAGTTGGTATTTTTCACATACCGCCCGGCCACATCCATCCGCGACGCCAGTGCCAGCGGTTTCCGAACGTTGGTCGGTGCGCCGTTGCGGCTTTCCTGCTGGTAATACGAAACCGTGGGCTGCATCACGAAATCGCTGTTTTCCTCAATATCATCCAGCACATCATTTTCACGCACCTTGTACAAGGCCAGTCCCGGGAGCACCTGCAGAGTCGAATTGCCTTCGCCACCAATCTGAATCGGCTCGAAGTTCGACAGCGTCGTATTCGCTTCGACCGGGAGTTGGGTGGTATTGTCAAAAAACGCTTTGTACAGGAATTCGGAAAAACCGCCTTTCGATGGCAGCAAGTCTTTATACTGATCATAGAGCCGTCGCAGGTAGGTCACAAAAGCCGTGTCCCGGTCCTGCAAAGGCACATATTCATTCTGAAACAGCATCCGGCCCGTTGTGCTTTTGGGCGGATCGATGAACTTGTTCTGGCGTTCCTGCTCCCAGTTGGGCGACGTAAACACCAGCGACAAGGGTGACGTACCACCCAGCAGCGCACCTTTGTAATAGATCAGCGTAAACTGTTGCAGGGTACCCAGTTCGTTGCGAAAATCCAGTTCCAGGGCTTTGGCCAGAATCTGGTGCGCGTGTCGAACGGTGGTCGAGGGGTTGGCTTTTTTCCGCAGGGCGTCCAGCCGCTCGGCGCGGTTCCAGACCCGGTACGTCAGATCGGCACTGTTCCCGGCCTGAAACAGCAGCTCCAGCATGTCGAGGGCGTGCGAAACCAGGACGTGATACAACGACAGTTCGCGCGGAAGCTGGTTGTTTTTGATCATCCGGAAAGCCGTATCGAACAGATACAACCGCGCAAAGGGCGACGGAATCGATGTCCCGGCTTTGGCTGCGGCTCCGGCAGCACCACCAGCCGCCCCGGAAAGCGTATCAGGAATGTGTTCAATGCGGTTGCCCGTCAAGCCGGTGTGTGAACCCGTCCAATCCTGGTGGTTCTGCTGGCTGACGTTGGGGTCATTATCGATTCTGAGAATATGTGGCATGAGTTTCGAGAGATCTAAAAAGGGGTTATTGCGCGGAGTTGAGCGGAGTAACAAAGAGGTAAGCGGAGAAAATTTTAATGAAACCCTGCTTAACTCCTTTTTCTCTGCTCAACTCTGCGAAACAACTTTTTTAAACAGCAGCGTCCGACAGTTGCCGGTTGAGCGGGCCGAGTTTTTCGCGGGCTTTCTCCGCAATTTCAATCAGTAATTGCATAAACCGTTTTTCCGGTTCGGGAAAGGGCGTTTGCAGTGTATTTTCAATCTTCCCGGCCTGGTCCCGCAGGAATTTTTCACTGAGTCCTTTGTCGAAGAAGCCGGTTTCGATCCGCTTCGAGCGCACCATGGCATTGAAATCGTTCAGCATATCGAACGGATAAAACGCCCGATCGTTCTGCGCCATTTCGCTCAGCCAGTTTTTGAAGTGGTGGGTCATGAAATTCTCCAGCGACGTATAAAACGTGTTGGTCCGCAGGTTCTGGGAAAGCGCCAGGTTTTTGGCAAACGCTTCGCCCAGGTTGGTCGGCACAAAGTCGGTAAAGAACTTCGTCGCGTAGGCAAACCGGATGAGGGGTTCGAGAATACCGTTGTAGGTCTGGTCGTGAAAATGGGGCAGGTCGAGCGTCCGGTCGTTGCGTTTCAGGCCGTATTCAAAATACCGCTTGGCGTCGCTGAACTCGGCTTCGGGTTTATTGGCAAAATCCAGAATGGCCGCAGCCGCCAGCATCTCCACCACGTGGGCGTTGTTGGTCTGCTTCGAGCCGCCTTCCACGTTGGGATAGAGCTTGCTGCCAGGCCGGTCGCCGATGTAATAGAGCGCATCCAGATTCACCTGCGTCTGGTAATACGAAAGCGCGGCCTTGGTTTTGGACAAAAACCGGTTCTGGTCGATGGCACTCTGGCTGTTTTCTTCCAGCGCAAAATACGGCATCACCGTCACCGCGCCTTTTTTGGCGTTGCGGATCTGGATTTTCTGACTCGGATGCTGCAACAGCTTGACCAGTTGCGGAAAACCGGCTGAACCCGTACCGCCAAAAATGGAACTGATGACAAAAATCCGGTCGGTCTGGTCGTTGAAAGCGCCGGTGAAGTATTTATACACCGCCGAGTCTTCCAGCGCGTTGAACACCACACTGCCAATGTTCGGATTTCCTTTGAAACCCACCGACAGATTCAGCTTCAATTCCGCACTCGTGGGCCGGGCCGAGTTGTCATAGAGCAGTTTGAGCAGTTCACGGTCGATGTCGTCCATGCTGCTGACGCTCAGAAACTCTTCAAAAGTTCCTTCGTGATCGGTCAGTTTGGGCAACACCGAATCGCCGATTTTCTCCTGCGCATTTTCGGCCTGAAGCGTCCCGAGCGGTTGCAAAGGCGTGGCAAAAAAAGTCCGCCGTTCGGTCTGGCTACCCTGACTGGCTGCGGTGTCTTTATACGCCGTCCGGCGGATGGCGCGGTAGAGTTCAACCTCCCGCAACGCCCGTTCGGTGTCACCGTTCTGCATGTCCATGTCGAGCAGAATCGGGATAATGGTCAGGTCGGCGGGGGTTTTAGACCCGGCGGCCAGTAACATGGTCAGCGAGCGAAGGACGCGGGCGCCCGTACCACCGATACCAAAAAGAAATAGTTTCATAGAAAAAAGGTCTGAATCCGGATTGAGCTGATATTACTGGAAATACAATTCCTGAATTGTATCCGTTGAATCAGAAAAAACAGCTAAATCCCGGTCAAAAGGGGGTTCTCTTCGCAAAAATGGAGAACCGTTTCAGGAGTAACGAAAAAACGAAAAAGTAAATTAGCGCGTACAATAAGTTTACGCCCCCAAATCCCTGCATGTAACTGTCGGTATCCTCGGCACCGGTGGCGTCGAGGGCGAACCAGACCGCATACCCAAATCCGAAAATACCGGCAATCACCAACATGATGACCCAGTGAGAAGTGCGGTAAAAAATGGATTTCCAGCGTCCCAGAATCAGGTAAAACAAGGCCGCCAGGCCCAGCGAAAACAGGAGGGTAAGCAGACCAACGGGCGTAAAGATTTCGTCGGCGTAGATAGGGTCATTGTTCTGGCCCAGCCAGAGTTCATACAGGGTTACAAACATGGGGATGAAAGTTAGTATTTGTGTGTTGTCGCACAAGTAAGGGCATTTTTCCTTACTTTTCTAATTTTAAATTCAGCACCAGAAAATCGTTGTTCGACGATTGGTAGGCTTCCTTGACGCCATTCATCAGGTGAACCAGCGCAAAGGTTTTGTTAAACCGGCTGGTGGAAGTCCGGTCGTCCATGGTCGACCAGCCAGCGGCATACCAGTCATCAAACCGCACCGGCAATTTTATAGCAACGTCTGCTTTGTCGTCATACAGATTTTCCACCCGGAACGTCAGCACGTGGGAGTTCTGGTTGAGCAGTTTCAGTTCCCGTTCTTTCAGTCGATTGGTAGCGACTTTTTCTTTTTTCTGAACGTTGATCAGCTTGACCGTGGCATTAGGGGCCGTTACGACCAGATTTTTCCGGATGAAATCTTCCGCCTGTGCGTAACTCGGTAATCCGTTCAGGTTGACACCCACCGCAAATTCAGCGGGAGCCGCCGGTTTTACGGTCAGTTCGGCAAGACCCGCTTTTTCGGCGCGCCACTCGCCTTTTTTGTTCAGTGAAAAGAACAGATCGAACTGTTTCAGCGCCCCGCTGGCTCCAAAATCCAGTTGCTTGGCGGGTTTGGTGATCATCAGTTCGCTCAGTTTCCGGTTCAGATCGCCGACCAGTTCCTGTTTGCCAATAATCCAGATGTAAAACGGCCGGGATTCACCCGTCAGCTTGTGTTTGTTATTCTGGTAATCGTAGTAGGTGCCATTGAAACCGGAGCTGTAAGCCAAAACCGTGGCACTGATGCCCTGCTTTTTCAGGCTGGCAAACTGGTCGTTGATCTGGCTTTTCAGGACGCTCTCGGCATTTTGCCGGTTGATCTCCGGGTTCTTCCTGATTTCGGCATCCGGAAACGACAGAATGCAATCCGATACCAGCAGCGCGACGGTGTTTCCTTTCGCCTTCTCTCCTACTTCCTTGAATATTTTGTGCAATTCCGAACTCCGCTCGGTGGCCAAAGGCGTTGTTGCCAGATTGACGACAAATTGATTATAGCCCTCTACAACGGGCTTGGGCTTTCCGGCGATGGTCCAGACTTCCACCGGTGCAATCTGGTTCAGTTTCGTCACTACTTCGGAAATCGCGACTTTAAAATTCGTTTCTCCTTTCAGATACCCGCCCATGCTGGCCGAGGTTTCCATGAAAAACAGGATGTTGCTGATACCGGCGGGTTTGGCTTCGGGCGGTTTTTCGGTCTTTTTTTCTTTCCGGCCGCAGCTTTGGAAAAACAGGAGGAGTACCAGAAAAAACAGGCTGGTGGCCCGAAGGGGTGATTGATTCATTCGTTTGTGCACGTCGTATGGTATCTGGTTTGAAACCGGTTCCCGGCCGGTTACTTCCTCTCTAAACGGTTATAAACCGAGGTTGTTACCCGTTTTTTTGTTTAGGCAATAAATAAACGATCAGTAATAAAATCGCCAACACAATGGTATAAACGTCAGCGAGTTTGTCGGCTTCGTAGTGATCGCAACCCCTCATTAACAGGCTGGCAAATACTGTACAAACGACGATACCCCAGTAATTCGTACGTATGCGCCAGCGAGCCGCGCCCACACTGAAATAAATAAGCTCGATCAGCAACAGCACGCCCGCCATAACGGCCCACATGGAGTCGATCAGTTTCGGATTGCTGCCCACGCCGTCTTTGCGCGGCTCTCCCCCGATGTTGATCAGCAACAGCAACGCCAGTCCGGACAACGCCATCCCAATCCAGTTGAGCAAACCCACCCGGGCAGACGGCAATCCCGCCGAACCCATCCGGGGCATGGCTTCCAGCGGTTTTTCGACCGGCAGCGGTGGCCCAAACGGTCGGCGATCAGGCTGAATAACGGGCATTACAGCGCCTGTCGGCGGTTTTTCGGCGATTTCATACGTCCAGACATGCCGATAGACTGGATCGTCCTTACGAAAAATATGAATCTGACCACTTGCATCCTTGAACAGCCCACATTCCGTCAACTCATCGTAATGAATAACACCTCTGTGCATGAATAAATGACGTATTACTCCGAAAGCGGTAAAATTAACCAATTCCCTCAGGAAATGCCACGAATTTTATACGGTTCCATCAACGGTCGGTGTACCTTTGCAAGATCAAAATTAGCAAATCATGCCTGTGCGATCTTACGGAAAACCTTCAAAGCGAACCACGTCAGACCGGGAACAATCCTTCCGGGGTGATGCCGTTCGCGCTAAAAAACACCTGGGGCAACATTTTCTGAAAGACCTCAGTATTGCCGAACGCATCGCAGGGCTGCTTTCCGGCCACAATGGTTACCAAACCGTGCTGGAAATCGGCCCCGGTATGGGTGTGCTGACCCAATATCTGCTCGGCCCCGACCTGCCGTTCACGACGCACGTCATCGAGATCGACACCGAATCCATCGCCTACCTCACCGCCCATTTCCCCATGCTACGCGGCCGGATTCTGGACGGCGATTTTCTCAAAAAAGATCTATCGGTTCTGTTTCAGGAGCCCGTTGCCATCATTGGCAACTTCCCGTATAACATTTCGTCGCAGATTTTATTCAAGGTTCTAGACCACCGCCAGCAGGTGCAGGAAGTCGTGTGTATGCTGCAACAGGAAGTGGCTCAACGGATTGCCTCCCCACCGGGCAACAAGGACTACGGGATTCTGAGCGTTTTGTTGCAGGCTTACTACGACATCCGGTATGAATTTACGGTGGATGCCAGCGTGTTTTCGCCCCCGCCGAAAGTGCAGTCGGGGGTCATCAGTCTTCGTCGAAACACCGTCGTTGCCTTGCCCTGTGACGAGAAAAAATTTGTTCAGGTTGTTAAACAGGGCTTCAACAACCGGCGAAAAACACTGCGAAATGCCTTGAAACCGTTAAACCCTCCGGAGTCGATGTTGTCTCACCCTTTACTGGATAAACGCGCGGAACAACTGGGCGTTGCCGACTTTGTTGAACTAACCACTTTAATGATGAATGATGGATGATGAACGATGAGTGGGCTGACGCGCGCACAATTCATCATCCATCACTCATCATTCATCGTTCCAATACATGACTTTCGAGCTTACCAAAGAATACGTAGAGCACATTCAGACGGCTATCGAAACCCACGACGACGTAACGTTGCGGGCGGAAATGGAAGAACTATATCCAGCCGATATTTCCGGAATCCTCTACGAACTGGATACCGAAATGGCCCGGTATCTGCTGGCCTTGCTCGATAAAAAAGTGGGTTCCGAGATCCTGACGAACCTGGAAGTGATCGATCGACGGGAATTTCTGCAAAGTTTTACGTCGGAAGAATTAGCGCAGTACGTCGATGAGATGGATTCCGATGATGCCGTCGACTTGCTGAACGAGCAGCCCATCCAAACCCGCGAAGAAGTCATTGCCCTCCTGAGTGACCGCGAACAGGCCCGATTTATTCTCGATCTGCTCCACTACGACGAAGATGTGGCCGGTGGTTTGATGCAGAAAGAGTTGATCAAGGTCAACATCAACACAACGGTCAATCAGTGTATCGAAGAAATACGGCAACAGGCTGAGAATGTGGAGAATGTCTATTCGGTGTATGTCATCGACGATGCTGATAAACTGCTGGGCCGGGTTTCGTTGAAGAAAATTGTGCTGGCGCGGAAAAACGCCAAAATCGCCGATATTTACGAGGAAGACGTCATTTTTGTCGAAACCTACCGCCCGGTTCAGGAAGTGGCCGAAGTGATGCAACGGTATGACCTGGACGCGGTGCCGGTGGTGAACGTGCAGGGACGGCTGCTGGGTCAGATCACGATTGACGACGTGGTGGACGTGATCACCGAACAGGCAGAACTCGACATTCAGGCGATTACCGGGATTACGGGGGACGTCGAAGAAGAGGATGATACAATCTGGAAACTTGTCGGTGCCCGGCTGCCGTGGCTGATTGCCGGGGCCGTCGGGAGCCTGATGGCGGCCACCGTCATCAATACATTCAATGTCCAGTTGAGCAAAATCGCGGCCCTGGCGGCTTTCATTCCCATTATTGGCTCCACCGGTGGCAATGTCGGCATTCAAACCGCGTCGCTGATTGTGCAGAGCCTGGCGGAGAAGTCCGGCCTGAGCGCGACCGTGGGGCAACGGCTGGCAAAAATGGTGCTGGTAGCCCTGATCAACGGTCTGATTATCGGTTCGTTAGCCGGTTCTTACTGTATGCTGATCGGTGAACCGCGTCTGGTTCCGGTGGTATCGCTGGCGCTGTTGGCGGTGGTTTTGCTGGCGTCGTTTATGGGCACCATCACGCCCATCGCGCTCAACCGGTTCGGGATCAATCCCGCCATCGCATCCGGTCCGTTCATCACCACCGTCAATGACCTCATCGGCATCGGCGTTTATTTTCTGATTGCCAGTTTGGTGCTAAGTATTTAACCACTTCGTTATTCAGTATTCGATATTCAATGTTCGTTATTCAACCCCTTCACAACAGCCGTTTAAATACAAATAAACGAAATATCGAATACTGAATTTTGAATACTGAATAACGAAATAACAACGCCACTACCCACTTGATTGCTGTCATCCAACGCGTTTCTGAAGCCTCCGTCACCATCGGCGGACACGTAAAAGGCCGGATCGGTACCGGTTTTCTCATTCTGCTGGGCATTACCCACGCCGACACCCGCGAAGACCTCGACTGGTTGAGCAAAAAAATTGTCGGGATGCGGATTTTCAGTGATGCCGACGACAAAATGAACCTGGACCTGAAAACCGTCGACGGTTCGATTCTGCTCATCAGCCAGTTTACGCTCCACGCCAGCACCAAAAAAGGCAACCGCCCCTCCTTCATCGATGCCGCCCGGCCCGAGGTGGCCATTCCCCTTTATGAACAAATGATCCGTCAACTGTCGGCCGAGTTAGGAAAACCGATCGAAACCGGCGAATTCGGAGCGGATATGAAAGTAGCCCTGGTCAACGACGGCCCGGTGACCATTGTCATCGACTCGAAAAACCGGCAATAATGTTACCCCCGGTTCAAACCGGGGGCTACAACATGGGTCATCCCTCCGGGATTTTAAACCTCCATCGTTCATTTTCATCCCGGTTCAAACCGGGGTAAAGATCGAGGAGGGGCTAAAATCCCGGAGGGATGACCCATCAAAAAGAACGGATTTCCCGAAAATCAACGAGTCCGTATAATCATCACGGTTTCTGACGTGAAGCAACTGCAAGCATCTCAGCTAATTAGCCGACTGAACGTGTCTACGTGAATTTTTCTTGACTATTTATAGAATGAAAATCACAATTTGTTAACTCGCTTCAGCATAAGTAAAATTCAATTTTCCCCTTTCTTCGCAGCCGAATTGAAACCGTCGACCCGGAGGTCTTAAAGGCTCAAATATCCGGACAGAAGACACCGTAATTCAATTACGGCCGAAAACTAACGCACTAGTTTGTGATTCCTGCTACTAAACCCTTCCTAAGCGAACCCACAATGGGTACATGTTAAGACCACATGGTAATCTTATTATCAAATCAGGTGATTGCATAGAGTAAAATAATCTAAGAAAGTCTTTTTTTAATCACACAATTCTGGTGTCTAATTATCAGTACCGTAATCCCGATCGCCGATGAAGTGTCGGGCTCTGTTCCTTTGATTTCACCGGATCGTTCAACCGTTGCAGAAACAAACTAACCAATTTTTTATCTATCCATTTTATGAAAAAACGCATACGAAAAACCGGTCTGCTGACCCTGCTGCTGACCGGTTGTCTGGCTTCGGGTTACAGCCAGACGACGCTCGCCTTTGGCGGGCAAAACCGATCGGTGTCGGACCGGAAAGCGGTGGAAAAACCGGCTCCCGCTGATGTCAACATCGAAGGACGCGTAACGGAAGGCGAAAAAGGCGAGGGAATACCGGGCGTCAGCGTCGTGCTGAAAGGAACGACCAAAGGAACCACGACCAGTGCCGATGGCTCCTACCGACTGGTTGTTCCGAACACCGACGCGGTGCTCGTGTTCAGTTTTGTGGGCTACGAATCGCAGGAAGTGGCGGTGGGCAACCGTACCAGCCTGAACGTTGCGCTGAAACCGGATACCAAAACGCTGAACGAAATCGTGGTGGTGGGCTACGGAACGCAGAAAAAAGTAAACCTCACGGGTGCCGTCGATCAGGTGACGAGCGAAGTGCTCGAAAACCGGTCGCTGCCCAACCTTACACAAGGATTGCAGGGTACGATTCCGAACCTGAACCTGAAAATGGGCGATGGAAAACCGACCCAATCACCCTCGTATAACATCCGGGGAACCACCTCCATTGGTCAGGGCGGCAGTGCGCTGGTGCTGATCGACGGGGTGGAAGGCGACCCGAGCCGGCTTAATCCGAACGATGTTGCCACGGTTTCGGTGCTGAAAGATGCGGCTTCGGCGGCCATCTACGGCGCCCGGGGTGCGTTTGGTGTGGTGCTGATTACGACCAAAAGCCCGACCAAAGACCGCACCAGCGTCACCTATTCGCTAAACCATTCGATCAAAAGCCCGACGAGCGTGCCGGATTTCGTAACGAACGGTTACACGTTTGCCAAAATGTTCAACGAGAGCTGGTCGGCCTGGAACGACTACTCGCAAACGCCCCAGAACGTCAACAAAACCGTGCGGTTCTCGCAGGCCTATCTGGCGGAACTCGAACGGCGCAACAACGATCCGAGCCTGCCCCGCACCGAAGTCGATCCGGCCACGGGCGAGTACGTTTATTACCACAGCACCGACTGGTACAAAGAACTGTATAAGAAGCAGAACAGCGCCACGGAGCACAATTTGTCGGTATCGGGAAGCAGCGGCAAAGCCGACTTCTACGTAACCGGGCGGTATTACAACCAGGAGGGGTTATTCCGGTATAATTCCGATGATTACAAGATCATTAGCTTACGCGCCAAAGGATCGATTCAGGTGTTTCCGTGGTTGAAAGTGTCGAATAACGCCGACTTTTCGTCCATGAAATACCATAACCCGCTGAACGTCGGCGAAGGGGGCAGCATCTGGCGGAACATCTCGGACGAAGGCCACAACATGTCGCCGATGTTCAACCCGGACGGAACGCTTTCGTATTCAGCGGCTTACACCGTCGGCGATTTCTGGTACGGCAAAAACGGCATCGATATGGACAAGCGCGTGTTTCGGAACACCGCCGACTTTGCCACCAACTTCTTCGACAACCAGTTTCGGGTGAATGGGAACTTCACATTTCAGAACACCGATGATAACGAATACCGCACCCGCGTTCCGGTGCCGTATAGCCGCAAACCGGGTGTGATCGAATACGTTGGCGTCAATACCAACGACCTTCAGAATATTTTCCGGGAAACGCTCTATACCGCAACCAACCTCTACGCCGAATACGAACCCAAAATCAACGCGAACCACTACGTGAAAGCACTGGTGGGCTACAACTACGAAACCTCGAATTACCGCCGGTTGGAAGCCGTTCGGAATGGGTTGATTTATGAAGATGCCCAGGACATCAACCTGGCCCTGGGGCAGGCCATCACCACCGCTGGGGGCATGGAAAAATGGGCGATTGTCGGCGGTTTTTACCGGCTGAATTATTCGTACAAAGACCGCTATCTGCTGGAGGTGAATGGCCGCTACGACGGATCTTCCAAGTTTCCGTCCGGCCAGCGGTATGCCTTCTTCCCCTCGGTTTCGGCGGGCTGGCGCGTGGCCAACGAGCCTTTCTGGAAAGTGTCGCCAAAGTTGATTTCTGACCTGAAAATCAGAGGTTCCTACGGTTCACTGGGCAATGGTACGATCGCTTCCTATGCTTTCCAGGAAAAATTTTCCATTTCGCAGTCAGGGCGGATTCTGAACGGCGTGCGGCCCCAGAAAACCGGTCAGCCGAGTGTCATTCCCGACGGGCTGACCTGGGAAACGTCCACCACCGCCGATCTGGGTGTTGATCTGGGTATGTTGAACAACCGCCTGACGCTGACGGCAGATGCTTACGTCCGGAAAACGACGGATATGTTTACGGTTGGCATGACGCTGCCCGCCGTTTTTGGAACCGACGTGCCAAAAGGAAACTACGCCGACCTGACCACCAAAGGCTGGGAAGCGGTTCTGGCCTGGCGGGATAAGGCCAACGTGGGCGGCAAACCGTTCGGCTACGAAGTCCGGCTGACGATGGCCGATTATACGGCGAAGATCGACAAGTACAACAACCCCAACAGACGGCTGACGGATTATTACGCCGGGCAGACTGTGGGCGAAATCTGGGGCTATACAACCGAAGGCTTTTTCACCTCCGCCGACGACATCAAAAACTCCGCCAAGCAGACGCTGTTCAAAGCCTCCAACACCAACCAGTTGCTGCCGGGTGACATCAAATTCCGGGACATCAACGGCGACGGCGTGATCGATCCGGGTGACAATACCGTGGACAAACCGGGGGACAAAACCATCATCGGCAACTCGACACCCCGTTACACCTACGGAATTATGCTGAACGCCGACTGGAACAATTTCTTCTTCTCGGCTTTCTTTCAGGGCGTTGGCAAACAGGACTGGTGGCCGGGTGCAGAGGCCGGCACATTCTGGGGAGCTTACAACCGCCCCTACAACCGGATTCCGACCTGGCACCTCGACAACATGTGGTCGGAAGCTAACCCGAATGCCTACTTGCCCCGGCCCCGGGGTTACGTAGCCCAGAACGGTGCGGGTGAACTGCGCCAGGAGCAAACCAAGTACCTCCAGAGCCTGGCTTACCTGCGGCTGAAAAACGTTCAACTGGGCTACAGCCTGCCGAAACTGCTCATCAGCAAAGCCGGTATGAGCAGCGCCCGGGTGTTTGTGTCGGCCGAAAATGTCCTGACGTGGGCCGCGCTCTACAAACGCACGAAAGATCTGGACGTGGAAAGTGCGACGGAATCGGACCGCGTACTGACCAACGGATCAAGCGGAAACGGCCACAATTACCCGATTCTGAAGAGTTTCACGATGGGTCTGTCCGTTACTTTTTAATCTTACAACCAGCAACACCATGAAATTACAACACATAGGACTTCTTCTGGCCGGTCTGCTTTTCGCCGGATGCAGCGAACTGGAGCAGATTCCGGAATCTACGGCCTCTAAGAACTCCGTTTTCAGCAGTGAACGAGGACTGGAATTATACGCCAATTCGTTTTACGATAACCTGCCAACAGCCAACGACATCATTCGGAGCGACGAAATGGCCGATTTTGCGGCCCGGACGCAGGTGCCGGATTTGATTCGCGACGGAGCTTACGGACCGCGTCAAAGTTCCGGCTGGTCCTGGACGGCTTTGCGAAACATCAATTATTTCATCGAAAACGCGACCAATCCCGCCATTCCGGCCGACGTCCGGCGGCATTACATCGGAGTCGCCCGTTTTTTCCGCGCCCTGTTTTATTTCGATAAAGTGAAGCGGTTTGGGGATGTCCCCTGGATCAACAAGGCGATGGGGGTGTCGGATCAGGATTTGTACAAAGGCCGGGATTCGCGCGTGATGGTGATGGATTCGGTGCTGGCCGATTTGACTTACGCGACGCAAAACATCCGCACGACTTCCGACAACTCGCGTACGCTCATTACCAAATCCGTCGCCAACGGTTACAAATCCCGAATCTGTCTGTTTGAAGGCACATTCCGGAAATACCAGACGTCGTATAAACTCGAAAGCACCGCCGAAAAGTGGCTGACGGAATCCGTTGCGGCTTCCGAAGCGGTGATGAAAGACGGCGGTTTTTCGCTGAACGAAGCCGGTGGCACCGACAAATCGTACCGGCAATTGTTCATCAACAAAACGCCCGTAACGAATGAAATCATGTTATCGGCCGTTGTCGATCCGGCGTTAAGCGTTTTTAACGATGCCAACTGGTGGTGGACCAGTGCGACCTACGGTGCCCGTGTCAGCCTGACCCGGACGTTTGTCAATACGTATCTGAACCTCGACGGAACGCCGTTTACCAGCAAAGCCGGGTATAAAACCCTGACGTTTATGGAAGAAGTGAAAGGGCGTGACAAACGACTGCCCCAAACCATCCGGTCAGGTAATTACACCCGCGTCAATGGCGGAGCGGTGGAACCCGCCCCCCCGGTTTTCTCGTACACCTATACCGGGTATATGCCGATCAAATGGACGCTCGACGACACCTACGCCGACGGCGGAACCCGGAACGACAATTCAATTTCGATCATGCGGTATGCCGAAATTTTGCTCAATTATGCCGAAGCCAAAGCGGAACTCGGTACCTTTACGGATGCTGACTGGACCAAAACCGTGGGTGCGTTGCGGAAGCGGGCCGGTATTACGGGCGGTTTAACGGCCAAACCAACCGTGGCCGATCCGTACCTGCAAGCCAACTATTTTCCAGGCATTTCGGATCCTTCGCTGCTGGAAATCCGGCGCGAACGGGGTATCGAACTGGCGCTGGAAGGCTTCCGTTTTCCGGATCTGATTCGCTGGAAACGCGGTGAGTTGATGGAGCAGGTCTGGAACGGTTTTTACGTCCCGGCCCTCGACAAACCGATGGATTTGAACGAAGACGGCAAAAACGACGTGGTGTTCTACAAAGTGAAACCGGCGACGCAACTGGCGGGCGTCACCTACATCAACGTCGCTGAAACCGTCAATGGCGTTCCGAATCCGCAGCGGTTGTCGAACGACACCTCGGGCGAACTGACGTGGCTGAGCAACATTCCACGGAAGTGGAATGACAAATATTACCTCTACCCCATCCCGGAAAACGACCGGCTGCTGAACCCGGCCATCGGCCAGAATCCGGGGTGGTGAGTTAGTACACAGGGTTAATCAGAGGACATCAGAGATACACAGAGAAAAACTCTGATTAACCCTGATATCCTCTGATTAACTCTGTGTAACAGTCTTTTAAAACCAATCCTCAAAACATGAAACAAACAATCCTACTCCTGCTTTGCACCTTTCTAATCACTCAAGACGGTTTTTCCCAGAAAGACACGCCGATTACCATTGCCACCTACAACATCCGCTACAACACCAAAAATGACGGCATCAACGCCTGGCCCAACCGGAAGGAAGAGGTCAAAGCCCTGATCCGTTTCCACGAATTTGATATTTTTGGCACCCAGGAAGCCCTGCGGGATCAATTGGACGGCATTGCTGAACTGCCCGAATTCGCCTTTTTTGGTGCCGGTCGCGATGATGGGCAACAGGCGGGGGAACATTCGGCCATTTTCTACAAAAAAGACCGCTTCGAAATCCTGAAATCCGGCAATTTCTGGCTGAGCGAAACGCCCGACAAACCCGGCAAAGGCTGGGATGCCACCTGCTGCAACCGCATCTGCTCATGGGCACAGTTTCGGGATAAAACCACGAAAAAGAAGTTCTACTTTTTCAGCGTTCACTTCGACCACCAGGGCGTGAAAGCCCGGCAGGAGTCCGGCAAACTGATGGTGCAGAGAATAAAGGAAATCGCGAAAGATGAACCCGTCGTGCTGGTGGGCGACCTGAACTCGACGCCCGAAACCGAGCAGGTGAAAGCCATTGAAACGATCCTGAGCGATTCGTATAAGGCCACAGCCCAGCCGCCCTACGGCCCCGTCGGTACCTTCAACAGCTTCAAGTTCGACGCGCCGATGAAAAACCGCATCGATTATATTTTCGTCAAAAAAGGCATCGACGTGCTGAAATACGGCGTTTTGACCGACGCCAAAGACCAACGGTATCCTTCCGACCATCAGCCGGTTGTGATCAAGGCCATTATCCGCTAACCTGGACGATCGCTACGATAGACATGCCGGGGGCTTTCGTTTAACGTGTAAAAAAAGGGAATTAGAAATTTAAAATGATGAACGCCAAATGTAAAAGTTAGGAGCTAAGCGCACACCACTTTTACATTTGGCGTTCATCATTTGTCATTTTACATTATTTTACATTCCTTTCTATCCCTTCCAAACCGCCCGTAAATCCAGCAGGTAGAATTGCCGTCCATTGCCGCCGTGGGTGGAGTCGATGCAGACGAAGTTGCCGTCGTTGCTCGTGCGGGGGTGCAGATCGCAACGCCACTCGGCCACATAGCTCTCCCCCGCCGGAAAATGCCCGAGGTCGATCCGCCGGTCGGTGGGCAGGTGATAGAGGTAGGGCGTCTGATTCCGGCTTTTGGCATTGGCGTAGTTGTCGTTCAACAGCCATTCGTTATTCCGTCCCGGCACATACGTCTGATGGCCGTTGACGGGCATTTTGTCGGACTTGATCGGCTCTATTTTTCCGGTTTTATCACCCAGCAAATAGAACGACTGCGGCTGGCCTTCCGGTTTTGTAAAGGCACAGATGGTGGTCGGATCGCGCCAGATGAAATGCGACGTAAAACCAGAGGGATCGATGATGAAGCGGTCGGTGCCGTCGGGATTCATCGTAAACATCCGGGTAACGAAGTTGGTCCGGGCCATCACCTGCCGGTCTTCGCGTTTAGCCCGCCAGCGGTGCAGAAACGTCAGCCGGGTTCCGTCCGTATTGACCAGTAAGTGATTGAACCAGTGAAAATTATCCTCTACCGATGCGCCGTTGTGCGGAATGGAAGCCGCGTCGGCCAGCGACAGAAGCAGTTGGGTTGCCCCGGTTTTTAAATCCATCCGATACAGACCAATTTCTTTGGGTGCCTTGACATCGTAATACGGATCACGAATTCCGGCATAACCGTAGCCGGGCCGCAGATCCTGAATCCGGCTAAACTCCGTGCCAATGGCCCAGTTCCCATCCGGGCTCAGGGCGTACACCGCCATCGGCAACGTCCGTTTTTTGCGGGTGAACACATCGACGATGTGGCTGACATACTGATTGCCCACGCGGTCGTTCCAGATCACTTCCGACGCCGAACCCGGCACCCACTGCAACATGCAGCCCTGCTGCCAGCCCCACGCCCGGCTTTCGCCCAACTCCGTCCAGGAATCGTTTTTCTGCAAATCGATCAGGCCAATTTTGATGACATCATCGCCCACCGGCGAACGTCCTTCGAAACCGACTTTCATGCCCAGCACGTAGCGGTTCGACGGATCGAATTGCCGTTTGTCGTAATAGCCAAACCAGTGAAAACCGGGGCCTTTCGTCAGAGCCCGAACCGGAACCTCCAGCGGTTGTCCGGCAATCTGCCCGAACGTCAGTCCGCTTAAACCCGCCACGGCGGTTGTCTTCAAAAAATTGCGTCGATGCATACGAAAGCGGCTCGCGGTGCTGATGATTCAAACACCCAAAGCCGCTGATGGTCAATAATCTACTGGCTGGAACAAAGAGATGAGACAAAAGAGGTGAGCGTATTATTTTGTCTCACTTCTTTTGTCTCATCTCTTCTCACATCCAATCAATACCCCGGATTCTGGGTAATTTTTGTCGGGTTGATGTCGATCTGGCTCTGCGGAATGGCAAACACCAGGTTATTTTCAGTCAAATTCGTCTGGATGCCAATGGCCGTTGCCTTGGCCCTCAGCACCGGCAGCGCCCGGCCCGTGCGCACCAGGTCGAACCAGCGATGGCCTTCGAAAGCCAGCTCCACCCGCCGTTCCTGTTCCAGGGCCAACCGCATCGCGGCTTGTGTTCCGGCATCGGTGGCGGTTTTGGCGGCCAGTCCGGCGCGTTGCCGGATGCGGTTCAGGAAGGGCAGGGCCTGGGCCGTATTGCCGGTTTCATTCAGCGCTTCGGCGTACATCAGCAAGACATCCGCATACCGCAAAACGGGCCAGTTGTCTTCCGAATCGCCGGAAATAACGGGCGCATCGCGGTATTTGCGAACAAAATTATAATCCACCCGCACCCCACTGGCATTGGTGTAACTGGTGGCCAGCGACACATCTTTCCGCAAATCACCGGGTTCATAAGCCGCGATCAGATCGGCCGTGGGCTGGTTGTTGCCCCCACCCCCAAACTGAATCACCGCGTTGCCCGAGTTTTCGGGCGCATAGGCATTGGCAAAACCGCTGCCCTCGCCGATGCTACCTTTTTTATACTGGACATCAAAAATGGACTCCCGGTGGTTTTTCCCGGATGCCTGGAAAACACTGGCGTAGCTGGGCAGTAAATCATACGTTCCGGCGTCGATCACCTCTTTCAGTTTGGCCGCGGCTTCGGCATACCGCCGTTGGGTCAGATATACTTTTCCCAACAACGATTTGGCCGCTCCGCGCGTGGCCCGGCCCACATTGGCTCCAGTATAACTAACGTCCAAAACCCCTTCCGCATCCGTTAAATCCTGAATAATCTGCGCATACACTTCCGCAACCGGTGTGCGTCCGTAATTATAGCCTTCCTGTGGGTCGACCACTTCCTGAACCACCAGCGGGACATCGCCAAAAACCCGGACGAGGTTGAAATACATCAGCGCGCGCAAAAATTTCGCTTCGCCGACGATGCGTTTTTTCTGGTCTTCGTTCATGGTCACCCCCGCGCTCCGGTCGATGATGGCGTTGCAGCGGTAGATGCCCCGGTAGCCGTCGCTCCAGCGGGTGGCCACGAAAGGATTGGTGGTCCGCATGTAAAATTTATCGAACTCGTCCTGATCCGTTACCGAACCGGATAATACCGGGCGGGTATCGTCGGACGGTATTTCCGCCACCACGTAATACTGACCATACTGACCGTTGGACTGCAAAGCCCCGTAGGCTCCGTTCAGGGCATTCAGCAGGTCAGAACCGGTTCGGTAAAACGTCGCCGTACTGGCCTGTGAAATGGGCGACAAGGCTAGAAACTCGTCCTTACAGCTTGTCAACACAAGGCTCAAAAAGGTGATATACAAATAGTTCCGTTTCATGGAAGAGTGAGATTAAAGACCAATGTTTACGCCAATCGTGTAGGTACGGGCCAGCGGGTAGCTGCCGTAATCGACTCCGCCGGTCAGCGGACCTTCATACCCGCTCACTTCCGGATTGTAGCCCAGGTATTTCGAGATCGTCAGGGCGTTCTGCACCCCGCCATACAACCGCAGACTTTGCACCTTCACACGCTGGATGAGCGTTTTCGGGATGTTGTAGCCCAGCGTAATGTTCCGGATGCGGAAGTAACTGGCATCTTCGACCCAGCGCGACGAAATGGCGTTGTTGTTCCCCGTCGTACGCGTGTTGGCGCGGGGCGTGGTGCCATCGCCGGGTTGTTCCGGTGACCGCCAGCGGTTGAGTGCTGTGGTCAGGGAGTTGGCATTTCCTTCGAGGTTTTCATAAAACCGGCGGGACAGATTCAGAATGGTCGACCCCTGAACGCCCTGGACCACAATCCCCAGATCGAATCCTTTGAAACTGAATGTATTGGTCATACCGTAAATGAAATCCGGCTGGTTATTGCCAATCAGCGTCCGGTCGTTGGCGTCCACTTTTCCGTCACCGTTTACGTCTTCGAATTTGACATCACCCGGTTGCGAATCGGCAAAATGGGGATACGAATCCAGGTCGGCCCGATCGCGGAATACGCCGATTTGCCGATAGCCGAAGAAGCTGCCCAACGGTTGGCCAATCATGGTGATGTTCGACTCACCAACCCCCGTACCGCTGCGGATGGGGTCGCCGGTGGGTCCGAGTGCCAGCACTTTATTGCGGTTAAACGAGAAATTCAGATCCGTCGTCCAGCTAAAGGCGCCCGTCAGGTTTCGGGTGTTCAAGGCTACTTCAAGCCCTTTGTTCTCAACTTTACCAATGTTTCTGACGGCTGATGAAAAACCGGTCAGGGTCGGAACCTGCACGGCCAGCAACAAATCGGTCGTGATGCGTTTGTAGTAATCCACCGTCAGGAAAATCCGGTTACTGAGCACGCCCAGTTCAAGCCCGATGTCGGTTTGCCGGCTTTTCTCCCACGTCAGGTTGTCGTTCCCGATGGAGCTGACCGCCAGACCGTTGGCCAGTGCGTTACCCAGCACGTAATTGTCCGGGCCCAACAGCCCCAGCGACGGGTAGTTGCTGGTAAAGGCATTGTTTCCCGAAATCCCGTAGCTGGCCTTGAGTTTCAATTCCGAAATGACGCGGTTGTTTTTCAGGAAGGACTCTTCCGATACGCGCCAGCCCACCGAAGCGGAGGGGAACGTACCCCAGCGGCTGTTCATGCCAAACCGTGATGAGCCATCGCGCCGGAAAGACGCATTGAGCAGATAACGGTCTTTGAAAGAGTAAGCAACCCGGCCGAAATACGACGCCAGCGACCACTGATCCCGGAAGTTGCGGCCCGCCTGGGTTCCGATAATCGTGCCCGCATTCACCGTCCGAACCAGGTCATTCGGGAAGTTGTTGGCATCGATCCGGCTGCGTTCGAAATCATTCTTCTGGCTTTCCAAACCCACCAGCACTTCGAACCGGTGTGTTTCGCCGATTTGCTTGGTATAGTTTAAGGTATGGTTGGTCACCCAGTTCAACTCCTGGAGGTTTTCCGCATAGGCTGAGTTGGCAGTCGGCGGCAACAATTGATTCAGCGGCAGCGCTGAGGTCTGGTAGTAGTTCTGCCGCGCATGCCGCACATCGCCACCAATAGTACCCCGATACAGGATGCCCAATGGCAGTTTTACCTCGGCATAGGCGTTGCCCAACAGACGCGTAGTCCGCAGTTTGTTATCGATTTCGAAGATGTTGGCAACCGGGTTGGTTATGCCCGGCCAGTCGTAGGGAGCTGCGTAAAAAGCCTGAGAGTTATACACCGACGTTCCCGGCTGGTAGATCGGAATGAAAGGCGGCAAACTCAATGCGGCATTGATCACCCCGTTGCTGGCCCAGTGACCGTCGGTATTGACCCGGTCTTCCACCGAAAAAGACGGACTCAGGCTGATCCCCATTTTCAGGTACGAGGTAATCTCGGCATCGATGTTGGTCCGGACAGTGTACCGGTCGATCCCCGAACGTTTGACGACGCCATCCTGCTTCAGGTAATTGCCCGACACCATGTATTGCACTTTCTCGCTGCCCCCCGAAGCCGTCAACTGGTAGCTGCTGATGGGCGCATTCTGAAAAATCATATCTTGGTAATCGTAGGTCTGCAGACTGCCCGGATCATCGAAATTGACCCCGGCAAATTCCCCGCGTGGATACCGATACCGCTGACCAGCCGGACGGGCGCTGTTGGGATCGGTAATGGTGGCACCAGGCACCCGCTGGAGGTAGGCATTATTGAAGGCTTCTTTGGAAAACTCGGCAAACTGCTGGGAATTCAGCATGTCCATTTTTTTGGTAATCTGCTGAACGCCGGTGTAATAATCGAAATTTACCCGCGCCTGACCCGATTTCCCACGTTTGGTCGTGACGACCACCACCCCGTTGGCGCCCCGCGAACCGTAAATAGCCGTCGCCGACGCATCTTTCAGGATGTCAATCTTATCGATATCGTTCGGGTTCAGCAGGTTCAATCCTCCGCCGTTGGCCAGATCGCCCGAGTTCAGCGGTTGCCCGTCGATGACAACCAACGGACCATTGCCGGCACTGATCGACCCCAGCCCCCGGATTTTAATGGACGGACTGTTGCCCGGCGCACCGGTATTTTGCTGAATCAACACGCCCGGCAACCGGCCCGTCAAGCCTTCGACAATGTTCGGAACCGGCTGATCCTTGATATTTTTGGTACTGATCGACGCAATCGACCCGGTTACATCCCGCTTTTGCTGCGTTCCATACCCCACCACCACCACTTCATTCAACGTCTGATCCGACGGTTTCAGCGTTATGTTGACCGTCGACTGGCTGCCCAGCGGAATTTCCTGCGTCAGATACCCGATGAAGCTGAACACCAGCGTTCCGCCTTCCGTCGGTACCGAAAAGGCAAAATTACCGGATGCGTCGGTCGTCGTACCGCGGGTGGTACCTTTCAGCGCCACACTGACCCCCGGCAAACCGTCGGCATTTTCCTCCGCCGTGACGCGGCCCGTCACCCGGCGCTCCTGAATGGTGACTTCCATCGGTTGCCGCATCAGCAGGGCCGATGTAACAGCAAGATCCAGGCGTTCATCCGGTATGGTTCCCGGCCGCGACTGCACCAGTTGGCTGTTTTCCAGGGGTGCGACAAACGGAGCCAGTCGGCTCGTGGCCTCCTCCGCGTCCACGATCACATAATAATAATCATCGACTTTGCGGAAAGTCAGGTTGTTGGGTTTCAAAACCGCTTTCAGAACCGCTTCCCGGTCGGCCGTAGCGGGCAACGGCAGGCTCACGGTTTTGTCGCGCAGGGTTTTCCGTTGAAAAGCGAACTTGATGCCATACTTTTTCTCCAGGTCGCGCAGCACATCACTCAGCGACCGGACCGTTGGATTGCCGTTTCGAGCATTCCGGGGAAATTCCTGTATCAAATGGGGATGCCGGGGAATCGTGTTCGATGCCAGCATCTGCGCTTCAGCCGTGGTCGTCAGACACCACAGGCCCAAAATCGCCAGTCGGATTCGGGTTGGTAGGGATTTATTCATTTTTGTAATTGGATAAAACGATTTGATTGTCCTGTTTATCAATTCGCAAGCGAAAGGTTTCGGCAATCAGCCGAATCAATAACTCCGGTTTGTTGGCCGGTACCGATCCCGTAAAGGGTTCATTGAGCAGGTTTTTGTTGGTAATTGAGACGGTGAGTCCGTACTCATCATTCAATCGCTGGACAATTTCGGCCAGACGTTCCTCTTCCAGCACCAGCAAATTGTCGCGCCAGGCCACATAGCGCCCGGCATCGACCCGCTCCCGGCGCAGGGCGGTTTTGCCGCCCGTCGTTTCCACCAGATCACCCGGCTGCATCAGCACATCGGGTTGTTGCTGCAATGCCAGCTTCACCTTGCCTTCCTGCAAGACCACCTGCGTGCGGGTCCGGCGGGTGTTTACGTTGAATCGCGTGCCCAACACCACCACATCGGCAGCACCCGTATGCACCACGAACGGCATGCGTTTTCCCAACGGTTTTTTGCTAACGTCAAAGAATGCTTCACCCGTTAGATGTACCTCCCGGCGCCCTTCGGTCTGCCAGTCGCCCGACATTTGCAAAATGGAATTGGCATTCAGCGTCACGACCGAACCATCCGGCAGCGTCACCGTCTGAATCTGACCGTAAGCGGTTTTGTACTCAACCGGCGAAGTGGCCCCTTCATACAGCCACCAACCCAGGCCGGCTAGCAACAGCAGGGTGACGGCAGCCGCATACCGGTAAAAAACCGGTCTGAAAAACAGCCGCTTCGGTTCGGGTTGCTGGGCAAGCTGTTTCTGTCGGAGTCGTTGAAAAGACTCCACTACGGCACTTTCGGGCAGTTCCTGCCAGGTAGACTCCAGACCCATCACCAGCAACCGGGCCTGCTCGATGGTGCTTTGCTGCTGTGGATAGAGGGCTTTCACCGACTCCCAGAACTGATTCGTTTCTGACGTTGGTGCCACTACCCACGCCTGGAAATCGGGGTCCCGGGCAAGGTCAATGGTTTCAAAGGTAGCGTAGTATTCCTGCGGTTTCATGCCGTATTGAAGGATCAATTAACGGTAAGAGCAGAAACCGGAGGCTTTGTAGTATGAACGGAGGAAAAATTTGTAAAAAAATGAATCAGCGATTCATCAACAGTCCCAGCAGGAGCAGTAAAACCGGCCAGTTGGTCTGCAGACGTTTGCGAAGGGCGGTCAGGGCCTGGTACAATTGCGTCCGGGCGGTGTTGTAGGTGATGCCCATCACGGCGCAGATGTCATCGTAACTCAGATCCGTGAAATACCGCAAATACAGGATTTCCTGCTGCCGGGGCGACAAGGTCGTGAGAGCACTCTGAATGTGTTCGTGCTGTTCCTGATTCAGTTTGTCTTCCAGCAGCCGGTCTTCGGCCGAAGGCTCGACCGGTAACAAACCGAATTGTTCTTCCACATCAGTTTCGGCAAACCGGCGCTGTCGCTCGGCGAGTTGGGTCACCAATCGGTTGCGGAATGCTTTCAGCAAATAGGATTGAACGGATTGTGGTTGCGTCAGCGTCTGGCGATACTTCCACAAGTCGATGAACACGTCGTGAATGGCATCCTCGGCGGTGGCCTGATCAGCCCCAAACCGCCGACCGTAGTTGATCAGATGCCGGTAATGTGCCGAATACAAAGCCGCAAAAGCCGACTCACTTCCCTCCCGGAAAGCATTCCAGTGCATCAGGTCGTTCGAGGTGTCGGGGCGGGCGTTCATCAGTCGTGTGCAAACTAAGCTGCAAAGGCAGAAGAGGAGCAAACTTAACCGATTCCTGCAAAATTTGGTATTATTTACGGATAAATTTGCGTTGGGCGTCTTGCTTAAAAACGCCTAGATTTGCAGGCAATGCTCCGGACAGGCTTTCCATCGCAACGACGGTCCTGCACTTCTGGGGTGTTGCCTGCTCCTCTTATGACACTACGCGAAGCCCAGGACACGGTCGATGAATGGATTAAAACCATCGGTGTCCGCTACTTTAACGAACTCACCAATATGGCCATGCTCTCCGAAGAAGTCGGCGAAGTGGCCCGGATCATCGCCCGCCGGTATGGCGAACAATCGGAAAAAGAATCCGACAAAGACAAGGATCTCGGCGACGAAATGGCTGATGTCCTGTGGGTACTAATCTGCCTCGCTAACCAAACCGGTGTTGACCTAACGGCAGCATTTCAAAAAAATATGGAAAAGAAAACCAGCCGGGATGCAAGCCGGCACCTCGAAAATGAGAAGTTGCGGCAAGGCTAGGCATCCGGCCGGTTTTCCGGGCTTAAACACACCAGTTGGTAAGTAATTATCCCATTATTTATACGGTTTTAAAATCTGGTGCCCTTCTTTCACCAGGGCTTCTGCGGACTTTTTGGAAACCACCCAGAAAAGGGTCTCATTTTTATGCTTAACGACTGAAAATTCCTTTCCACCGTCGCGAAACAAGCGGTTACAGGCCCGCATAGCATCAATTTGATTGGTGTACTGATTGTCCTGGGATTCATGCAAAGCTTTGGCAAGTCGTCTCAATCGAAGGTATGAGCGAATGGATTCAAACATGGGAAACGGAGGGCTAGTTGATTTTAAAGTTACACGTTAGAGTAATTTTACTCAAAAATTCTAAAGTACTCAAACAATTCAGGTGCCAATGTAACCAATAGTGCCAAAAATGGTAACATAAGACACTAGAATGCTAATATCCTGCACTTCTTCAATCAAAAAATCAGGCTTTTTCGGCCCTCCTCAGCGACACCGTTGCGTTCATAAAACGAGACGAAAATAAGGCCACAGTGGCCTCTGGAACCCATTTTGTCGAAAATGAGACAAAGAATGTCTATTTTGAGCTAACAGCAGTCTCCCACAAATCCCCACTTTTACGCCGTATTCCCAGCGCGTCGAAACCACAGGGAGTATTTTTTCTCAACTAAAAAAACAGCTCACTATCGCATGAAAAAACTTTTTACCATTCCATTGCTGGCCCTGCTCTTTCTGACGGGCTGTGGCGACAACGACGACACGGTTGCGGTTGCCCCGACCTACAAAGGAACCGAACAGGCACTGGGCAATGGCAAGGCCTATTCCTGGGTGAAATTTACGGCCGACAACAAACCTACTTCCATTGGATTCACCCTTACCAAAGGGGCACTGGACAACCTGCCACACGGCGGAGTAGCCCTGGTGCTGAGCCTGCCAACCGAAGCCGTCGGCAAAACGCCCTTCGACCACATCATGCTCGATTACCTGCACACCGGGCACGAACCTCCGGGTGTCTATGACGTGGGGCATTTCGACATGCACTTCTACATGCAGCCCCTGGCCGAGCGGAAGGCGATTCCGGTTTATGAAGCCGCCAAAGCGAAGTTCGACAATCTGCCTGCTGCGGAGTATTTGCCCAGCAACTACATTCGTCTGCCAGCCGGTGTGCCCGAAATGGGCGTTCACTGGGCAAATCCTGCATCCCCCGAACTGGCCGGTACAGGCAAGTTTACCGAAACGTTGATTTTTGGTTCCTACGACGGCAAAGTCACCTTTATCGAACCAATGGTTACACACGAGTTTTTGAAGAGCAAACCCAACCTCGCCAAGAGTGTGCCGGTTCCTGCCAAGTTTGCCCGGGCGGGTTATTATCCGATGCAATACACCATTAAACAAGTGGGAGACGACATCCAGGTGAGCCTCGAGGGTCTGATGATGATGCAATAGCGGTTATCCGTTCAGCCGATTCCGGTTCGTCACTTATTACAGTTCGTTATCAATTCAGCACATTGTATGAAAAAACTTCACTTATCCGTATTCCCGATCGCCCTTCTTTGCGTGTGTCTTTTGGCCGGTTTTACCAAAAAAGAAGGCCCTCCGAAAAAAAATAACGTGGTCGCCCCCCAATCGGATGAGGCCACGATCAAACGCGGAAAGTACCTGGTTGGCATTCTGGGCTGTCAGGATTGCCATTCTCCCAAGCGCATGGGTGCGCAGGGCCCGGAGGTCATTCCGGAATTGCATTTGTCCGGTTATCCGGCGGATCGGCCGGTTGGGAAAGTGGTTCCGGAGGCTCTGAAGAACGGCTGGATGCTGTTTGGTCCCGATGGAACGTCGGCCGTTGGTCCCTGGGGTGTTAGTTTTGCGGCAAACCTGACCTCCGACGCCACCGGAATCGGTACCTGGACCTACCAGCAATTCAAAACGGCGCTGACCCAGGGCAAATCCAAAGGCATTGCCACGGCCCGGCCGCTGTTGCCCCCCATGCCCTGGTTCAACTATACCGACATGGCGGAAGAAGACATTCAGGCGGTTTTTCAGTACCTGAAAAGCACCAAACCGGTCAAAAATGCCGTGCCTGCCCCCATTGGTCCCGACAAACTGAATTGATCAAAACGGGGAGGGCTTGCGAATGCCCTCCCCTCTTTTCCTTTCTCACCAGGAACGAATACACAAATAGGCAATAATCAGGATCAGCCCGGCAAACAGGTAGATGCGTTGGGTGATTTTACGCCGTTGTTTGACGATCCACAGCAAAATAAGACTCAGGCCCAGAGCCCATAGAGTACCATCCATATTCCTTACCGGTCTTTAAAGGTGCTTGTCTTAGCAAAGGTAAGAAAGAAACCAACCCAAAGGTCGGCTTAACATTTCGCGGTGTCCGGTAGTTAAGAACATATACCAGACATAGACCCATGAAAAATCTAAGTGACCTTTCGTTCGATGAGATTCAAAAAATGTATGCTTATGCCATCAACCTGGCGGCTGCTTATGTCAAAGATGCCGAGAAGCATTACAAGGCAGAGGAGAAAGAAAGAGGAGACGATTTTACAGCCGCGGATCAGGAGTGGACGGAATACGCCCGAATTCTGGACCTGGAACTCCAAAACCGGATCAAGTCGGCGGTAAATATCCAAACCCCGCAACCACAGCCATTTATTTAACCGGCCGAAAACAAAGCCCCCTGACCGCACCGATGCGGTCAGGGGGCTTTGTTTTCGGAAATAACCATTCAGGCATTTGCGAACGATGGAATTCAGTGAGCAGTCTGCCGAAGCAGGAAATGCTTAGCGCAGGAAATGGATCGCTATCATCGCAATATGAATCAGCAGATTAACGGTGAAAAGCTGGATACAAAACCGTACGGATAACAGCCCCAGGTTAGAAACCAGTACGGCAAAGAAACTGACCACGGCGACACCGGCGAAAATGTCGCTGTAGCCGAAATCAAAATATTGAAAAATCAGCAACGAAGCGGGCGTTATGATGCAACTCTGGATGATCAGCAGGGCCACCATGACCGTAAACCGGTAATCGCCGGTTTCCAGAATGTTTAGGGCACGGTTATACCGGGTACGCCAGTTTAAGTGAGTGGGCTGATCGGCAACGGAGTGGGTAGGAAAAGCGAGTTTCGTGTTCATCGTCGTAAGGAATAATTGATGACACAAAAGTCGCTGCGAAAAGACATTCCGGGGATGAGATCCGTTAGCTGATCCGATGATCTCTGTTTTGCCGCGAATTAACAATCCTCACCTTAAAAACTGACGAATGTCATGGCAAAGGTCCGGGCGAACCGGCAGCTTTACGGAAAATATGAATACGATGGAACCGCTAAAGAATTCAATTGCCGATCTGGAAATGTATCAACTGGAAAATTGTCATTCCGAAAACAAGCGGTGGGCCCTTACCCTGACCAGTTACGAACAGGAAATTGAGCAATTGATGACCCTCCTGGATGATGTCCTGGAGCAATTTAACCACCAGAATCTGCGCCAGCGTGCTTTCGATTACCAGCAGAATCTGAAACGACTGAAAGCTTGGTTTACGCGTCTCCATACTGACCTGATCTGCGAGCGTTCTACCTGCGTTTCAGATACGCCACTTCCGTGCGGAGAATCTCAGTTCGGCCGCTACAAAGCCATTCCCAGCCAGTTTGCCGGTTTATCCGACGAGTTTTCCAAAATTAAAGCGGGTTGTTACCAGTTTCTATCGGTCGTGGTGCAATTGAATTTGATGTAACGTCCTGCTCCAGGTAGCAACCTTTTCCTACTGTCTCCGGGTTTCCGCCTGCCGCATGGGCATGCTGTCGATGATGCGGAAAACCTCGCCGGGTTTGATCGGTTTTTTGAACGTGTGTTTCACCCCGCCGTCTTTGCCGATGAGCCAGCCTTTGAAAACGTCGGAGGGGGTTAACTGAAACGCATTTTTTGTCAGAAACTGCCGGTCGGTTTCCGGCAGTTCGGCGGCAGTCAACATGATTACATCCAGGTCGCGTTCGTCAAGGCCGGCTTTTTCAGTTTGCAGGATTTTTTTTTGCTGCAGGAAAGCAGGCTGCGCCTGATCAGTCCCATATACCAGCAAAATGCGCCGGTCGTTCCGCTTCTCGTCCAATGCGGTTTTCAGGGATTTATTTTGAAAACCGTTGTTATCCATGGCTCCAGCCAGGGTCATACTGAGCAGTAGTCCCATCACCCATACCGTCTGCATACCGTCAAGCGTTTTAAGAGCCTTGGTTCCGGCTCACTATCCCATAACCCTTTTTCAATCGAAGAGGTTTTCGGAACGTTCCAGCAACAGAATGGCCGACTGCGGAACGATGCAGTATTTTTCGCCTTCGTATTCCAGTTCGATGGCGTTGCGCTGGAGGTAGATGGCCAGATCGCCCTCCAGGGCCTGGAGTGGCATGTACTTTACTTTTTCTTCGGTTTCCTTCCAGGGTTCCTCTTCCGATGGCGAAGGAATCGGATACCCCGGTCCCACTTTGATGACATAGCCGCTCTGCACCTGTTCTTTTTCCGTTACGGTCGGTGGTAAATACAAACCGCTGTTGGTGCGTTCACTCGGGTTTTTGGGTTTCACCAGCACCCGGTCCCCCACAACGATCAATCGTCTCAATCGGTTATCTGCCGTTATTTCCATGGTTGTTAATCAGTAGTCGTTTTTGCGCCGGTTACCGTCGCCAGCCACCCCGATCAATAATCAGGCTACCCCGGATTTTGCGACAAAATGTCAGCCCATGACCGGTTTTACACCCATCAGGGAACCGGATCATAGCCGCTGCCGCCCCACGGATGACAGCGCGCAATGCGCTTCAACCCCAGTTGCCCGCCTTTCAAAGCGCCATATTTCTGTACGGCTTCAATCATGTATTGGGAGCAGGTTGGCGTATACCGGCACGAATTGGGCAGGTAGGGCGAGAGAGCGCCCTGGTAAAATCGAACGAAACCAATCAACACGGTTTTCATAATGGATAACAAGTCCTTCATTAAATCTTTTCTATCTTTGCTTGCAATCCGCGCCGGCTCTTCGGCCAGTCGGGCTGCTGAATTCAAACCCTGAGCCGCCGATGCGGGTCTATTTTTTAACACGTCACGAAATCGAATGCTCTCCTACATCATCTGGGACGTTAATCCCGAATTGTTTTCTATCGGCTCTTTCTCCGTTCGCTGGTATGGCCTCCTGTTCGCCCTCGGTTTTCTGTTGGGTCAGCAAATCATGCTCTACATCTTCAAACGCGAAGGCAAACCCATCAGCGACATCGATGCCCTGACCCTATACATGGTCATTGCCACCGTTCTCGGTGCCCGAATCGGCCATTTCCTTTTCTACGAACCTGAAGTTCTGTTCAAAAACCCGCTGGAGGTGATTCTTCCCCCCTACCGCGGACTGGCCAGCCACGGTGCCACCGTCGGGATTCTGACCGGTTTGTGGCTCTACTCCCGCCGGAAATCCAGCCTGGCGACCCAACAGACGTTCCTCTGGGTGACCGACCGCATCGTCATTGCCGTAGCCCTGGGCGGTTGTTTCATCCGGCTCGGCAACCTGATGAACTCAGAGATTGTTGGCCGACCTACCGACGTTCCCTGGGGATTCGTTTTTGTTAACAACACGGAGTATCTACAGATTCCCCGCCACCCCGCGCAATTATACGAAGCCATTTCGTGTCTGTTCATCTGCCTCTTTCTGTTCTGGTTCTGGAACCGCTACAAGCAGAATACGCCCCGGGGCAGTTTGCTCGGCATCTTCCTGATCGGCGTGTTTGGTCTGCGGTTTTTCTATGAATTCCTGAAAGAAGATCAGGTTGAGTTTGAAAAAACACTGGCCCTCAATATGGGTCAAATCCTGAGCATTCCAGCCGTGCTGGCCGGTATTTATTTACTGGTGGTGAGTTTCCGGAAACAGGCGACACTCCAGAGTTCCGGGAAAAACCGGTAGCCGTCGGATATTTGTTACCGCTGACTCAATAATGAATACGTTGTAAACAGAATCCTTCTTTCTTTGCTTCAACTCCACCGGCAAAAAACCGGTTGGTGCATAAACTCTTGACTTAACCAATCCAAACTACGAATGAAACTGATCCAATCAGTACCCGTTTTCTTGCTGGCGGCTACGCTGTTGATGAGCTGTGGTGGCAATAAAGAAGAAGAAAAAGCCGAATCATCGGACGATGACGGCACCTCGATTTCGGCCAGCGAAAGCGTCGATGCGCTGAAGAAAATGGCTGATCAGGCGGAAGAAATGCAGAAAAATGGCCCGGTTGAAACCGTCGATTTCCGCAAACTGAAAGAAATGCTCCCCGCCGATGCCGACGGTTTGGTCCGCAAAGAAGCCACCGGCGAGAAAAACGGCATGGCCGGTTTTAATATCTCCACCGCCAAAGGTGAATACCGCAACGACGACGACAGCCAATCCATCGAAGTGAACATTGTCGATGCGGGCGGAACCGGTGCCTTGATGGGCCTGGCTGCCTGGTCGATTATCGAAGTGGACAAGGAAACCGAAAACGGGTACGAGAAAACCACCAAATTTGGCGATTACAAGGCGTACGAAAAATACGACAACGAAAGCAAAAATGGCGAAATCGCGGTATTGATCAACAACCGTTTCATCGTAACCACCAAAGGCAACGGCGTTGACATGAGCAAAATTAAGGCTACACTCGAAGACATTGACCTGAGCAAGCTGGCGGATTTGAAATAGATAAACAAGACAAGAGAGGTGAGACGAAAGAGTAAAGCCAACTGCGAATGGATGGGTCTTTACTCTCTCGTCTCACCTCTCTTGTCTCGTTTCATCAATGTCCTCCGGCCCCAAGGGGAAAGGCCGCTTCTTCGGCCTGATTGGTTTCCTTCACCAGAAAACAGGCTCCGGCGGCCAGAATCAGGCAAACCCCGCAGAGCGCCAGTGCATTGCGCGGATCGCTGTTCAAGACGGTTTCGTACAGAAAACCAATCGTCATGTTGTTGATAATCTGCGGAACGACGATAAAACCGTTGAACAGCCCCATGTAAACGCCCATCCGCTCCCTGGGAACGGAGGTGGAAAGCATGACGTAGGGCATCGACATGATGGAGCCCCAGGCCAGGCCCACCAGCGTCATGCCGACGAGGAAGATGTATTTGTCGTGCGAAAACAGCATAGACAGAAAACCCAGCCCGCCGATGATCAGGAAAACCGCGTGGGTGCTGCGACGGCCCAGCCGGTTGGCAATCGGGGGCAGCAAAAACGAAATCCCAAAACAGCCGACGTTGAAGAGGGCGAAACACAAGTTACTCCATTCCAGTCCTTTGGCAAATCCTTCGGGGTTGATTTTCGCATCCGGCGCATCGAAGGCATGGCGGGCAATGGCCAGCGACAGATACTGCCACATCAGCGGTAAACCGTACCAGGTAAAGAACTTTACCCACCAGAGCTGCTTCATGGTGGCAGGCATGTGCCGAAAAGCGTCGAACACTTCGGCAAACGCGTGAAAAACGCCCCGCTTTTCTTTTTTCATCCGCTCAAACTCTTCCATGTTTTCGGGCGGATATTCGGTGGTCGTATACATGGTCCAGATCACCGCTCCCAGAATGGCGACTCCGCCGATGTAAAACGAGTATTTAACAAAGTCGGGAATCAGGTTGGCCCCGGTAGCCGCCACGGCGATGCCAAAAATCGGCAAAATGAACGGCATCAGATTGGCCAGCGTCTGCCCGAAACCGACAAAGAAACTCTGAACGGCAAACCCCAGATTCCGTTGCTGGTTGTTTAATTTATCACCGATAAACGCCCGAAACGGCTCCATCGTGATGTTCAGACCCGCATCGAGCAGCCACATCAGGCTGGCGGCCATCCAGAGTGCCGACGAATTGGGCATCATAATCAGGGCAAAACTGGTGATGAGTGCGCCAACGAGAAAATACGGTTTTCGTCGCCCCCAGCGTTTAGACCATGTCCGGTCACTCATCGCGCCGATAATGGGCTGCACCAGTAAACCGGTGACAGGGCCCGCCAGCCAGAGGATGGGAATGGCGGATTCTTCGGCGTTGAGATACCGGAAAATGGGACTCATGTTGGCCTGCTGTAAACCAAAGCCGTACTGAATACCCAGAAATCCAAAACTCATGTTCCAGATTTGCCAGAAACGTAGGTGGGGCTTTTCTTTCATAAGAAAAACGACGGGAAGAGATGTGTTTAGGTTAGCGGAGGAGCCGAAAAAGGACTCGATTCTGACAATAATAAGGATTTTGTTGCAAGATTCGAAGATTGTTTTTACCTATTTTTTTATTGCGGTACTTTTGAAGATGCCCTCGTCAATGACGCCCGTTTGATGCTACTATCCTTACTTTTCTGGACGTTGTCTTTTGCAGACTCGACGGCCAAACCATCCGCCATGGCCGATACCGTGCAGCGTGATTACTGGGTGGTTCGGTCGGTCCACATTCACGGAAACCACCGGACGCGGGAGAGCATCATCCTGCGCGAGCTGGAAGTGAAAGCCGGTGATACCATCCAGCGCCCGCAATTGACCGAAAAACTGGCCTGGGATCAGCGAAAAGTGACCAACACCAACCTGTTTATCACCGTCGATGTGACGGCGAAAGAAGTCAGTGTGAACGAGATCGACATTGAGGTCAATCTGAAGGAACGCTGGTACGTTTTTGTGATCCCGGTTTTCGACCTGGCCGACCGCAACTTCAACGAGTGGTGGTATGAACGGGGCCGCAGCTTCCGCCGAACGATTTACGGAGCACGGCTGAACTATAAAAATGTGACCGGAAATGCCGACAAAATCAACGCGATTTTCGAGTTTGGTTTTACGCGCCGGACGCAGGTGGTCTACTCGCTCCCTTACATCGACAAGGCGCAGAAAACCGGCATCAGTTTTGGAGCATCCTACCAGACCAACAAGGAAGTAGCCTACCGCTCGGCGCTTGACAAACTGGTGTATTTCCGGAGCGAGGACCTGATGCGCGAGCGGTTTTTCACCAATGTCATTCTGACCCGCCGGAATCAGTTTTACAATTTCCACCGCCTGGAACTCCGGCTGGTCCGCAATGCCATTGCCGATACCGTTGCCAAACTGAATCCTGATTATTTTCTGAACGGCCAGACCAAACAGCGGTATTTTCTGCTGAGTTACCTCTTCACGCACGACCGGCGCGATGCCGTGGCGTATCCGCTGCGGGGGCATTACCTCAACCTGACCGCCAATCAGTACGGGATTCTGCCGTCCGACAATGTACGGTTATTTGAAATCATGGCGAGTTATACCCGCTACTGGCCACTGGGCGCAAAGTTTTACGCCAGCAACAGCCTGCGGGGCAAACTTTCGTGGCCCGAGCGTCAGCCGTATACCAACCTGCGCGGTTTGGGATACCTGTCGGATTTTGTTCGGGGCTACGAGTTGTATGTGATCGATGGACAGCGGTATGGGCTGGTTCGCAACACGCTGAAATACCAGTTGCTGAACGTTCGAAAACAGGTCCGATGGATGCCGATGAAGCAGTTCAATACCGTTCCGCTGGCGTTGTACCTCAGTCTGTTCGGCGATATGGGCTATGTCAACAGCACGCTGGCGCAGGAATACAACAGCCGACTGGCAAATTCGTGGCTTTACGGCGGGGGCGTGGCGCTGGATGTTGCCACGTTTTACAACATCGTGGGGCGCATCAGTTACTCCGTCAACCGGCAGGGCCAGACCGGTATTTTCTTTAACTTCACCTACGATTTGTAAAACCGCTTCCCGGCAAAACGCATCCCAAAACCGGCTAACGGTTTTGCGTATCGCTATTCCAGTGTAACTCTCCGGTATTTTTCAACAATGATCCGGTCGATCCCCAGTTTCTCCAGTTTTTCAACGCCTTTTTGAATCAGCGTATCCCCGTGTAATTGCACCACGAATTCGAACTTGTGATTTTCCCACGCTTTGTCGATGAAATACTCCAGGTTTTCGGTATAGACGCTGTCCACCAAGGTGTAGCTGCCCCCGCCTGCCGTAAACGGTGGAGCCGTCGAGTCGTTTTCCGCCGACAGGGCGTGGTTGAGGAAGGCAAAATGGGTGGAATTGATAATTTTAATCATTTTCTGTTTCGGATTAAACGTCGAAAACGTCGAATCCTTTTCGGTAGCCGTAGCCGAAATCAGTTCCCAGGTACCAATAATCGGTATTCCTGTTGGCTTGGTTTCACAGCCGGCAAAGGCAAAACTTAGGGCAATCAGCGCTAGCGTAAAGTTGAATTTCATGTTTACTCGGGGACGGTTTTTCGTTATCTTGACAATTGGTAAAGATAGTAGTCTTTGTGCTTAGTTTCTCACCTTGCCGATTAGCGTAATTTTGACTGGCTACTGACATGCAGCCCTAAACAATGAAAACCAGAACCGTCCATTTCAACCCTTCGGATTTCGAACCCGTACGAACGGTGGCGCTCCGGTTTCCGGGAACCGAGGAAAGCGTTTCGCACGAAAATACGCCTTCCATCAAAGTGCGGGGCAAACTGATGTGCCGGTTGCACGAATCCGGCGAATTTATCCCCATCCGGCTCGATTTTGCCATCCGGGATGCCTACCTCGACAGCCATCCCGAGATTTTTCATTTGCCGGATCACTTCAAAGGCTACCCCTATGTCTGCATGTGGATTCATCCGTACGACCGAAAATTACTGGCTGAAATCCTGGAGCTCAGTTGGCGGGGGCTGGCCACCAAAAAACAACTTGCGGAATGGGAAGCCCGAACGGATTCATCCGAATCCCGTTGAACCGTCTTAAAACCAGACCTGCCATGAAAATCGGAGTAGCCCAGACCCGCCCCGTCAAAGGTGACATTCCGCGCAACATTGCCAACCACCAACCCCTCATCGACCTCGCCGTTGCGGACGGCGCCGACCTCCTCATTTTTCCGGAACTATCCCTGACCGGCTACGAACCGGAACTGGCCGCCGACCTGGCTACGACCCCGGACGACAGCCGGTTCGACGTGTTTCAGACCCAAAGCGACGCCCACCGAATCACGATTGGCGTTGGCCTCCCAATCCGAAGCGAGGAGGGCATCTGGATCAGTCTGTTGATTTTCCAACCGCATCAGCCCCGGCATCTGTATTCGAAAAAGTACTTACACGCGGACGAAGAACCGTTTTTTGTAAGCGGCCAAAGTACCCTCCATTTTCTGGGCGAAAACGCCAGCGCAGCCCTCGCCATTTGCTACGAACTGTCGGTGCCGGAGCATTCGGAAAATGCCTTTCATAACGGTGCAGCAGTTTATATCGCCAGCGTAGCAAAATCGGCCCCAGGCATGGAAAAAGCCAGTGAAACGCTGTCTGCGATAGCAAGGACCTACGCTATGACGGTGTTGGTTGCTAACTGCGTGGGGCCTTGTGATAATTTCGAAAGTGCTGGTCGGTCAGCCATCTGGAACACCAAAGGCGAGTTGGTCAGACAGCTTAATAACACCGATGAAGGAGTTCTGATCATCGATCTGGCGACCAGGTGATGATGCCGAAAGTTGCCGCTATTGAGACCATTCTATTTTTTCATCTCTACCAACCCAGCGGTTTCCGAATGCTGAATCGCTTCGGAACTGTGGCTGAAATAACAGCACGGGACCCCGGCGGCTACAATCTGATCGACAAATTCCTGGGTCCGAACCCCATTTTGCTTGTGAACCCGGCGCAGATACACACACCGGATCTGTTGCGGAAAGTGGGACACCAATGAACTGTAGATGTTAGGATCTTCCTGCGTGTCGTCGCCCAGCAGCACAAATTTCATCTCCGGAAACGCTTCCAGAATCCGCACAATCCGGGCAAATTTAGTAATGTGTTTGTTCTGACCGGTTTTCCAGACTTCGCGAAACCGTTTGATCTGGCTCAGGAGGTAAATCCCGTTGGGCATGTCATTTTTTTCGCAAAACGTCAGAATATAGTCGTACAGGTTCCATTCGCTGCTCGATACGTAGAAGAACGGGTTCGTCGCATTGCCGTTCGTTCCGGCGCGCGCCAATAATTGGTAATGCGTCACTACATTTTCAAACGGATCGCGACTGTGGGCATTTTGGGTCAGCAAAACGTGTAGCCGCTTGCGAAGGTTGGACGAATGAGAAATCAGAAACGTATCATCAATGTCGGAAACAATGCCAATCTGCGTCGAATGCGGCCGATATACTTCGCCCTGCCCCGTTGCAACCGGGTCTTCCGGCCCGAGGTTGGCCGTAATCAAATCGACTTTTACCGGATGCCAGCCGGGTGTAAAGGGTTCATCGGGCGTCCATTCCAGCCGAAAAAAACCGTCTTTTTCGGTAACAAACCGCACATCTTCCGGAATACCCCTCACTTTGACGGTCGCGCCCGAAACCGGCCGCATCATAAAAAGCCGCAGCAACGCAAAGGTATTGATCCAGAAATTCTGCCGGTATTTCTGGCGGGGCATCGGGCTCACCCGCAACACATGACCAAACACCACGACCTTCTGCTGGTGGACGTAGCCCCGGTACACTTTCACCACGGGCTTGTCCGAAATTCGGAGCCACGTTAAGATTTTATCTTTTATTCCGCCACTTGCCTTCATTCTTTGTTTATTACAGATAGTTAATCAATCCGGTGTTCAGTTTCCCTCTTTCGTTATTCGCTATTCAATATTCATTATTCGATATTAAGAACGAAGGAATAACGAATATTGAACACTGAACCTGTTTAAAGTTAGTTAGCACAACGGCGCGAAATACCGAATTTTGGAGTCGCCAAACACCCAAAACTCACTTTCGCGCCGTGTTCGACAAAGATATCATTGAAACGCATATGCTGCCGTATTTACGCAAACCATCGCGTGGTATGAATTCCAAAGTTCCTATAAGCCAGATCGTTGCCGCCATCCTTTATCGGTTGAAAACGGGTTGTCAGTGGCGGCAATTACCTGTTGAGCGCTTTTTTGAGCAACCCTATAGCTGGCAATCGGTCTATCACTATTTCCGCAAATGGGCCAACGATGGTAGCTTCAAAAACCTCTGGGTAGCCTTCCTGACCCAATATCGTGCTCAGCTGGACTTGTCCTGCATTCAACTCGATGGCAGTCAGACGCCCGCCAAAAATGGGGGTGATGCCATCGGCTATCAGTCACGCAAGCGGTGCCGAACTACCAATCTGGTGTTTCTCTGTGACAATCAGGGACAAATGCTCGCCTGCAGTCAACCGCTCGGCGGAGAATTCCATGATAGTCATGAGTTGAAGACGGTTTTTGAACAACTTACGCAAGTTCTGCAGGCGGCCAATCTGCCGATCAAAGGTTTATTTCTCAACGCTGATGCGGGCTTTGATACCGATAACTTTCGCCACTACTGTCAACAACAAGACCTGCAGGCTAACATTGCCCTGAGCGGACGCCGAAAACCGGACAGTTCTTTCATCTACTTTGATGAGTTGCTCTACCAGCGTCGGCTGGTGATTGAGCGAGCCAATGCGTGGCTAGACAGTCTGAAAGCATTGGTGGTTCGTTATGAGCAAAAAGCCCTGCATTGGCAAGCTCTGCACTGGCTGGCCTTCAGTGCCCAATTCATCCGAACACTAAAACGTAAACAGAAACTTTAAACAGGCTCACTGAATAGCGAATAACGAAACAAGGAAACAGAATACCCAATCCCTGCAAACTAACTCAGGAACATGCCGGAAGCTAAAAAGTTAAAATTTCTGTTCGCCATCAACCCGATTTCCGGCGGACAGGACAAATCGACCTGGGAATCAGGCATTCGTTCTTTCTTCGAAAAACAACCGCATTCGGCTAACCTGTTCCTTCTGGATGGTAAAAACGACGACAAGGAACTCCCCAAACTCATCGAATCCTACCAACCCGACCGATTGGTGGCCGTGGGTGGCGACGGCACCATCAAATTCGTGGCCGAACACGCCCTGACGGCCAACCTGCCGATGGGCATTCTCCCGGCGGGCTCGGCCAATGGCATGGCCAAAGAACTGGGCATCCCGTCGACGCTGGAGGAAAGCCTGGAGGTGGTGGTCAACGGGATCGAAAAGCCGATCGATTTGATTGGCATCAACGGCACCGAACACTGTCTGCACCTGAGCGACATCGGCATGAATGCCCAGTTGGTCAAGTATTTCGAAGAAGGCAAGATGCGGGGCAAACTCGGCTACGCGCGGGGCGTATTGCGGGTGCTGATGCGGAGACGGCTGCTGCGCATTCAGGTCAACACGGGCAACGAGGTGGTGCACCGGGCGGCTTTCATGGTGGTGCTGGCCAATGCACGCATGTATGGCACCGGAGCGGTGATCAACCCCGACGGCGACGTGGCCGACGGCAAATTTGAGGTGGTGGTCATTCGCAAACTCTCGTTGCTGGCCATTTTCCGGATGTTCATTCACTTCCGCCCGTTCGATCCAAAACACATCGAAATATTCCCGGCGACCTCCGTTCACATCATCACCAAACGGAAAGCCTATTTTCAGATCGACGGCGAATACCGGGGCCGAATCCGGGAAATCACTGCCGAGATTGCGCCGGGCTTGTTGCGGGTGCTTTTGCCGGAGAATACATCGGTTTAACCTTCTTCGTTTCGAACCAAACCCCCGATTTGCCGATTTCCACCCGTTATTGATCCAAAACCGCCAGTTGTTAAATCAGGGTAGCATGCCCTGCCTTGCTGCCCTACTTTTGAGCCATCGTTTAACGCAAAACAACGCAACAATGGCTAATGTAAAAACCGTGATCGATGAATGGGCCGTTAAAGACCTCGAAGACGGTTCGTCGCTGAAAATCGCCGTTCTCGGTTGTACGGAACTGGGCAACGAGTCACGACCCGGCATTCAGGTCATCTATATGGGAACCATCATCAACTACGAACCCCTGTTTGTGGAACGACTGGCGTATCAGGCGCACAAGGCGGGGGTCGATGAGTACCTGCTGGAAAGCTACTCCTGGATGGTCCACGAAGACCAATACATCAAGAATTCGCTGGTGCTGGGTTTTCCGCTGAAAGCCAAAGTGGAAGTCAAAACCCGCTCCTCAAAACCCATTATTAAAGAATACGACCTGCCGTTTGAAGTGTAGAAATAGACAAGAGAAGTAAGACAAGAGAGTAAAGACTTAAAATTCCAGTAGTTTCCTGTCTCACGTCTATCTTCTCTAATCTGAATAAAACATTGAAACCATATCCACACCATCGTAAAAAACAAACCCGGTTGATCAGCGTTTGCCGATCAACCGGGTCTTTTGTTACCGTACGCATCGTAGCGCCCTTGTATTATTTTGCCCCCACGATCAGTTCATGCTTGTCCTCGGCGGTTTGCTGAGTAAACGGCATTTTACGAAAGCTTACCTGGCTCATCGCGTCTTTCTCATACACCGCCAGGCAGGATGACTCATACTTTTTATCAAAATGGGGCCGCTTCGGAAAAACCTGCTTGGGCGCGGGCCGACTTTCCGGAAAGAAATAGACTTTGGTGGTTCCGTATTTGGTGTACAGCATAAAATCGCCGTATTGCCGCATTTCCTCCCAGAGCGTGTCCGTCACCGTTACGGCATAAATCCGGACGATGGGGCCGGTATTGTTTTCATTCCGGTACATCGCCACTTCCCGGTAGGTTCCTTTCAAGTCATTGATCCCGGGTTCTGAGCCCGCATCATAGACCATGTAGGCCACCAGCAAAGCCACGAGTCCAAACAGGATGTATTTTCCTTTTTTACCAACCATTTTTATTTCGCACTCACCATCAGTTTGTACATTTCGTCGGCCACCAACTGATTCCCGGTATCGTTCAAATGAACCCGGTCGGTGGTCAGAATGCCTTTTTCGGCATTGGTGGGGTTGTTTTTCAGGTTATACGCCAGAAAAGCCTTCCGCAGATCGCAGAGGGGCAGATTATGCCGGGCGGCCAGGTCGCGGATCAGTGTGGAATAGTGCTGCAAATCCCCATCCTGATCGTTGGAATAATCGGTTTTTTCGCCAATGACCGCAGGAGTGCAGAGAATAACCTTGCTGCCAGCCGCCTGTAGTTTCTTGATCACGGCATCGTAAAACTTCACGAACTTATCGGGGTCGGTGCCGGTTCCGTAGGTGCGTTTGTGCCAGACGTCATTCACGCCCACATACACAAACGTAATCGTCGGCTGTTTGGCCAAAACATCCTCATCCATGCGCAGAAACAGGTCGTAAATTTTGTTTCCGCCAATACCGGCGCCAACCAGTTCATATTCATTCGACAGATTCTGTTTCTTCAGCATGTCGCCAATGCGGGTGATGTAACCGCCGGGCTTCACACCCGCCTGCGTAATGGAATCACCAAAAAAAACAACGCGAACCGGTTTCGACGGGGTGAGTGCCAGCCACATGAAGGTGAGCAGGAGAATAGGGAACGTACGCATGATCAATTTGTGTCAGGTTAGGGGTTGGTAACAGAGTGTTAGTACGTAATCCGACGTTTGCGGGCTTCAATGGCCCAGCGACCGGTGGTTTCGCCATTCAGAATTACCTGGGCTTCGTCGTGCAGCGCCACCGTGGGGCAAATGTGATACGGAACCCCGTACAATACATCGCCAACCTGAAGGGCATCCCAGTTTTCAACCTGCAAAACGAGGTGCTCTTCGCTTTGTCCGGTGATTTCGTAACCCGTCAGGTTCAGAAACTTCACCCGTTTCGCCAATGGATTTTCGGCCGCTACGGCTTTGTGTCCCAGATCGGTCGTCACAATGCCGGGTGCCGGTTTTGACACCACGCGGGTAAGCAGCAGGGCGGCCCATTGAAAGTGCTGTTCGGTCAGCAAAGCGCCGTAGCCCCAATCCCACAACAGGCAGGTTCCGGGGCTGCACCAGACGTTGGGGCGGTGGGCATGGTTGGAAAAAGTCGGCGTTCCCCCCACGATCATCACCGGGCGCGGTTGCCCTTCCTCCTCCAGTTTGTCGGCCAGCAATTCCAGCGGTTTGATGGCCGCATCGGCATGAACCTGGCGAAGTGCCACGTCAGCATCCCGAATGTGACCATCATAGCCATGAAAACCGCGCAGGTCCAGCCGTTCATCAGCTTTCAACTGCCGGTATAATGCTTCCAGTTCGTCATCGACGACGTGGCCCGTGCGGTTCATGCCGAGGTTTACATCAATGTAAATCACAGGTTTATGAACGGTTTTCTCGAACTCCCGCGCCAATTCCTCCGCCGATGCCAGGTTGTCGACCAGCGACGCCCATTCGACCCAGTTGTAGGCCTGCACCAGTTCGCAAAACCGGTGAAGTTTCGGGCCGGTCAGTTGGTAGGAAATCAGGACGTGCCGCGCGCCGGTATCGGCCAGCATTTCGGCTTCGGCGATGGTGGCACACTTGAATTTGGTGATGCCCGCTTCGACCTGCATTTTGGCAACTTCCGCCATTTTGTGCGTTTTGACGTGCGGAATCAGCTTGTCGGCGTCACCCTCCACCATGTCCAGCATGGTTTTAATGTTGTCAGCGATGCGTTCGGGATAGATCAACAGGGCCGGGGAATCGATCAACTGAACGTTGTGAACCAGGTATTCATCCATGAAGTAAAGGCTCTGAACCCTGACAGCGGCCCAAAGGCCCTGTCAGCGGTTTGAACGGGGATTAGTAAATAGTGACTCGTATTTTGAGCTGTGGGATAAAACCGCTGACAGGGCCTTTGGGCCGCTGTCAGGGTTCTAGTCCGCCAGTTCAAACATCACTTCAATTTCGACCGGGATGTTTTCCGGCAGGGTGCCCATACCCACGGCCGAGCGAACGCCGACGCCGTTGTCTTCACCCCAAACCGCCACAAAAAGCTCGCTGCAGCCGTTGATGACGAACGGATGCCGCTCAAAGTCGTCCGTCGCATTCACCATGCCCAGCGTTTTGATGACGCGTTTGATTTTGTTCAGGGTGCCAAACTTGGCTTTCAGAGTCGCCAGAATGGTCAGTCCAACCTGCTGAGCCGCCAGTTTGCCTTCGTCGATGTTCATGTCGGCCCCAATGCGGCCGATGATGCGGCTTCCGTCGTTTTTCACCGGCCCATGACCGGAAACGTAGACGAATTTGTCGACAATCAAACACGGTTTGTACACACCCATCGGCTTCGGCGCGGGCGGCAGGGTCAGCCCCAGTTGGGCGAATTTTTCGTCAGGAGTCATAAGAGCAGGTTCTGCGAGATGGTCAGGCTCAGGCCCGAATGTTAGGTTTTTATCGGGTTCAGGCCCGAGGTTCAGATACATGTGCGAGGTGTATTCCATACAAGGTATTGGTCTTTAAACCACCAAATTTAATGCTAAAACGCCCAACAGCCCCACAATCGACACAATTGTTTCCATGACCGTCCAGGTTTGCAGCGTTTCTTTGATGCTCAGGTTAAAATATTCCTTAAAAAGCCAGAAACCGCCGTCGTTTAGGTGCGACATCATCAGGCTGCCAGAGCCAATGGCCAGCACCATCAATTCCGGTTTGATGTTGGGGTTGCCCTGAATCAGCGGCAGAATGATCCCGACGGTCGTCAGGCCCGCGACGGTGGCCGAACCGACACAAACCCGGATGACGGCGGCAATGCCCCAGCCCAGCAACAAGGGCGAAATATCCACACCCTGCAACATAAATCCGATGTATTTGCTTGTTCCGCTGTCGATAAAAATCTGCTTCAACGCCCCGGCTCCGGCAATCACCAGCAAGACCGGCGAAGCGGCTTTGATGGCTTCTTCGAGGTCTTTCATGACCACTTTCATCGTTTGCCCCCGCTGAATGCCCAGCGTATACACCGCCACCAGCACCGACAGCAACATCCCGATATACGGCTCGGCCAGCAACGTAACGACCTGATGACCAGCAGAACCTTCCGTGAAAACCGCCTTCAAGGGTCCGGTCAGCGTCAGCAACAGAACCGGCAACAGTGCTACGAAAAAGCTGATACCCGCACTGGGCAACTGGTCTTCGGGAATCACTTTGACGTTGAAAAGATCCCGGTCAATTTTGGGTTGGTATTTCGACAGGGTTTTTCCAAAAATCGGCCCCGCAATCACAATCGCCGGAATCGACACGATAATCCCGTAAATCAACGTCCGGCCAATGTTGGCCCCCAGCTGCCCGGCAATGGCCGCGGGCGACGGGTGCGGAGGCAGGTAGCCGTGGGCCACCGACAAAGCCGCCAGCATGGGAACGGCCACGGTCATCATTGGCAAACCCGACGAAGCCGTGATCGTGACGATCAGCGGAAAAACGATGATAAAACCGGCGTTGTAGAACAGGGGAATCCCGATGATAAAACCGGCCAGAGCCAGCCCCCAGCGCAGGTTTTTGACCCCAAATATTTTAATCAGTACGTTGGTAATCCGCATGGCGGCTCCGCTTTCGGCAACCAGTCGGCCCAGCATGGCTCCAAATCCAACGATCAGAACCAGTTCGCCCAGCGTTCCGCCGATGCCCGTCTGAATGGATTTGCCAACAGCCGCAACATCCATTCCCGACGCCAGCCCAATGGCGAGCGACACCAGAACGAACGAAATGAACGTATCGATCTTGACAAAGGCGATCAGAAATACCAGGGCCAGAATGCCCAGAAAGGTGAGTAGAAGTGGCATTTAGGAAAGTCGAGGATTTAGGTGTTCGGGGCGTAAGTTAATGATGAATTATGAATGATGAACGATGAATTTTCAACAAGCACTTTAACTCCTTTCATCGTTCATCATTCATAATTCATCATTATCCCCGAAACCGCTTCCTCCAGCGGCACATTCACATCGAACGGAACGACGCGCAGGTGCAGGGTTTCATCGTAGCCGAAGAGGTCGAGCGAATGTTGAAAAAGTGCAGTGGCCGGGTAAATCAGAACCAGTTCTGAAGCCTCGTATTTTTTGCCGTAGGCGTATAATTGATACAAATCGGCCTGGTCGATGCCGTAGTTTCCGGCAGTATTGGTGGCATCGATTCGTTTCCATTTGGTATCCAAAACCGTCGTTACGCCATGCTGGCGCAGAATAAGATCCGGGCGCAGTTTGAATTTCCGCAGCCCGCTGTGGTTATCGATCAGGTGCTGCGACGATTCCTGCACAACGACATCGCCCGTGGTGACATACCGTTTAAACCCGGCCGCTACGTAGTCTTCAAAAACCCGTTCCATCGGAAACAAGAGCGCCAGATTCAGGTGTTTACCAGCCGCCAGACCCAAAGCCCGGCCACTCAGCAGGGCTTCGGCCCAGCGCAAAGCCGGTTGGTAGTGTACAAAAAGCCGGTTGCCCGTCGCAACGGTCCGCAAATCCTCCGCAATCCGGTCCGACGGCGGGATGTCATCCATCGCAAACAGCAGTTGACGAATGCCGCTCTGGTTGGGAACCGTCCGGGCACGGGTCCGCACAAATTCCAGGGCGGATTTCAGCAGGCGGTTGGGCGGCAGATTCGTCGTTTGCTCATCGAACGTGGTGACCATCCGCTCGGCGTGGTGGCGGTTTTGCCGGATCTGCTCCGCCAGTTCCAGCTTCCCTTTCAAAAACCGCTGATTCGTGGTTTGCGACACATACGACTTCTGCAAGCCCCGCGTCAGGAGCGGGGTCACTTCGTCCAGAAACATCGCGATAAAAACTTCCCACAGTGGTAGTCGGCTGATGCCCAGCCGCACCGATTCGACGGACCGAAAGGGGCTGTTGCGCAGATGAAGCAACATTCGCAGCAGGGCGGCACGGGGCCCGTCCGGTTCTTCGCCAGTGGTTTTGGGCAAAATCTCAAGCTGGGTTCCGTCTCTGGTTTCGAGCAAACCGACGTAGTTTTTCACCCGAATGCACTCCCGACCCCGTTGCAGAAAAAACGTCATTACCGCATCGGCCTCGTTGTCGGTCACGAAGTTTTTGAGGGATTCAAAGGCCCCATCCGCCAGAAACAATTCCGTCAGCGAATTCGGCTGATCCGGAAAGTCCCGGATGCGCCGGATGAGGCCGTATTCGGTAATGGAAAGCGTCATGACGTTGGTTTACCGCGTGGTACTCATTTCTTTTCAACCATTTTCCGAAACGACATCACATATTTTCCGTCGGCCAGCAAGGTCAGGCGGTTGCTGCTGATGCGGTAGAGCGTTACGCTTTGCAATGCCGTCAGAAAACCGCTTTCGAAGTTATAGGGGCAGGCCCGGCGCGTCGTCGAAAGGGCTTCAAACCGGACGTTATCGCCATCAGCCTTCACCTGTCCGTTCAGGGTATTGCAGCCGGTAAATCCCTGCAACCGGTTCTCTTTCAGGTTAATATTAAGTGTTGGTATTTGCCGGTTTACAAACTGCTCGGCGTGGAGCCGCTGTCCGCGGTAGGTTTCCAGCACCCACTGGCTGTTCAGCCGGGACATGCCGTTGAGAAACGTTCCGCAACCGCTGTACCGCTGGCCGTTGGTTTCAACCGTCACGCCATAGGCGTAGGTCTGGCCGGAACGGGTATCCCGGCACACCACCGGACTGATGACCACTTTCAGCCGACCCTCGCGCCGGGTGGCCGCTGCCGAACGGCTGCCGGATCGGCTGCCGGATCGGCTGTTTGACCCGGTCGCACTGGCGATCAGCGGGGCATCGAACAGAATACCGTTGCCGCGTGGATCGCGTTGTGATTTGGGGACGGCCGCCGTGAGCAGCGGGCCGTTCTGGGTTTGAAAACGAATGGTTTTGGCAAAATCGATGTCCAGCGTCCAGGTCGGCGTGGCGCCCTGGGCCGTAAAGTCAACGCCCTGCCGCCGTTTGCTACCCGCGTCCATCGCCGAAATATCGACGGTTTCCGCTGGTTTTGAACCCTCCGAGGGTGGTTTTCGGCAACCATCTGCCAGCACCAGGAAGCTGCTCAGGTAAACAAGTTGTGCCAGTTTTTTCATGATCCGATGCGTTACTTCCAGAACGTTACGCATCGGATTTTGTTGAAGACCGATCAGGAACTCAATCGAACGGGCTGCCGGGTGCGGGTCGATTCGTAAATGGCCTCGAACAAAGCGACCACTTTCCGCCCTTCTTCGCCCGTCACCAGCGGCTGCCGACCGTCGCGTATGGCCTGGCCAAAATCGGCCAGTTGCCGCGAAAAATAATGGCTGGACGAGTCGACACTATTGAAAACCGCATCATCCTCCGCTTTCCAGACCAGCCGCTGATCTTCCTCACCCACCACCGACCACACATCGTTGTAGGGCGCATCCTGAATGCCCGTCATGCCCGCGATGAACATCGACCCGCCATCGGTCTGAACGCCAATCGACGCGCCGTTCTGGCCGTGAATATGAACTTTTCCGTAGAGTCCCGGTTTTTGCGAATTGCTGACGATCACGTTGCCAATACCGCCGTTTTTAAAACGAACAATGGCCACGGCCGTGTCGTCGACTTCAATGTCGGGGTGGTTGAGGTTTGCCCAAACGCCGTAGACTTCCTCCATTTCGCCCATGTACCACAGCAGCAAATCCAGTTGGTGAGGAGCCTGATTGACCAGCACGCCCCCGCCTTCGTGTTCCCACGAACCACGCCAGGGATCGCTGCGGTAGTATTCTTCGCTGCGCCAGCCGAATAGCTGCGCCATACCCAGCACCGGTTTTCCGATTTTTCCGTCGTCGATCGCCTGTCGCATCCGCATGCAGGGTTCATAAAACCGCCGTTGGCTCACCACGGCAAGTTGCCGGTTGGCATTCCGGGCCGCGTTGATCATGGCGTCACAGTCGGCCAGCGACGACGCCAGCGGTTTTTCGACCAGCACATTCGCCCCGGCTTCCAGAGCCGCCACGGTAACGACGCGGTGGGCGGGGTGCGGGGTGCAAACGATGCAGATGTCAACATTCTCGCGGTCGACCATGTCGTAAATGTCGGAATACGCCGTGATGCCATATTGATTGGCAAATTCGTCCGCTTTGGTATGATTCCGGCCGTAGATGGCAACGAGTTTGGTGTCAGGGGTTTCTAAAGTAGCCCGGGCGTGATTATGAGCTACTTTGCCGGGGCCGATCAGGGCGATGTTCAGGATTCGGGACATGAAAAGGATTAAATTAATTATAGGATGCAATCCAACGATTAGTATGCCAAATGGCTCCTCTTTACAAATGTAGAAAAGTCATGAAACTACTGATTTTATTTGCGCTGATTTTAACCCTTTCCACTTCCTGTGACCGATCAAAACAAGAAGCATCACCTTCCGATTTGCTCTACCGGAAATGGGCGTTGGTGGAGACAAAAAGTGGTACGGAAAATTGGAAACCGATCTCGTATGAGTGGCAAATCGAGTTTCGCAGCGATGGCGGCATCTTGTATCACAACACCAAACCGCCCTGCTGTTCGCCCGTCCGGTTTGAACGCGACCAACAGACGCTGAAAGTTACCGAACTATACGGAGGCCCCGGTTGTGAGTACGTCGATTGCGCATCCCCGTCGGAGTTGAAACTGGTTTCGTTAACGGCTAACGAATTGATCGTGGAGAATGTCTTTGGCCCCTCCTACCCGGCAGGTCAGTACGTTATGAAATACAAACCGGCCAACTAATCGTATCTGACGCTGTCTTTCTTTCTCCCGATGAAAACTGCCCTTTCCGTTCTGTTCACCGCAATGATTTTTCTGGCCTGCGACCAGTCGGATACATACGTTTCGCCCTCCGATAAACTCTATAAACGGTGGAAAGCGGTGGAAATAGGAAAAAACGGAAAAGACTGGCGGACGTTGACCCCGCCGGAAGTGATTGAGTTTGTGGCCGATGGAACCGTCAAGTACGAAAACCAGGCTAATCTTTGCTGCTCTCCAACGGAATTAACCCGGCAAAAGTCCATTCTGAAAGTGGTCAAAACCGGAAGCAACGGCCCGTACTGTGCCAGTATGAGTTGTGTCGCGATTTCCGAACTCCACATTCTGCGGCTCAGCGATACCGATCTGGTGATCGATTACTCGCACGACGGAGCTTCGATGTATTCGCTTCGTTACGAGGCCGCCCCCTGAATCGGCAGGGTTTATCCTTGCTGATTTTCGATATTCGTTATTCAAGATTCATTATTCAATATTGGTTATTCAACATTCGATATTCAGTGTTCGATATTTTAGAAACAGTCCTTTTATTGGCCTGACTTAAATATCGAACACTGAATATTGAATAACGAATGTTGAATAACGAATAACGAAATTATCAACCTGAAAGCGGGGAGGTTATGGCTTCAACACCACCTTGATCAATCCTTTTTCTTTTTCATACAACCGCTGAAACCAACTGGCTCCTTCGGTCAGGGGCACTTCCGCGCTCAGAATGGCTTCGACGTCGATTTTGCCGGACGAAATCAGCGCCAGAGCCGCTTCGTATTCGCCATTGATGGCGCAGGAACCCTGCAACCGCAACTGGCGGGTTACGATGGCCTGCAATGAAACTTCCACCGATTTCGACAGATTCCCCACCAGCGTCACCGTAGCGCCTTTCCGAACGCAGTCGATGGCGGTTTTTACAGCGGGGGCAATGCCAACGACTTCAAACGAAACATCGGCCCCACGCCCGTGGGTCAATGCCTGAACCTCCGCCGTGATGTCTTTCTCACGCGCATTGAGACCAACCGTTGCACCGAGTTTCAGCGCCAGTGCCAGGCGGTCATCGTCCAGATCGACAGCGATGATGGAACCACACCCCGCCAGTTTCAGCGCCTGAATGATGAAGAGGCCAATCATGCCCGAACCTACGACCACTGCCGTATCGTTCACTTGAATGGGCGTCAGACTCAGGGCGTGCAACGCCACCGCCACCGGCTCGACCAAAGCCGCCTGCGTGTAGCTGACGTTGTCGGGAATCTGGTAGAGGATGTGCTGTGGCACCACGATAAATTCCGCAAAAGCCCCCTGCCGACGGAAATCCGGGGTCGAAACGCCCAGGACTTCGCGACCGTCACTGAGGTTATACATGCCTTTCCGGCTGAACCAATCGTCTAAGGAATAAACGGTTGAGTCGAAGGTGACCCGGTCACCAATGTGCCAGTTTTTGACATTTTCGCCGGTTTCCACCACGATTCCGGCGGCTTCGTGTCCCATCACGATGGGGGGAATCCGCCGACCGCTGCTGCCGTCCATGCCGTGGACATCGCTGCCGCAAATCCCTACGGCCTGAACCTTCACCAACACATCGGATGGGCCGGGTTTGGGGCGGGGAAGGTCTTGTAATTCAAAGTGTTTGTACTCAGTTAGGACGAGAGCTTTCATAATTTTTGACGGACCAGCAGAATTAAATTCTACTTTTTTTGTGGTGAACAGAAAACTGTAACACAAAAACGGGAACTTTCGTCCACCGATACGCCATTATTTTTGATAAATAGAAAGAAAGGCTTCTTTCGGCACCTGCTCATACTGACGCCGGAGCAGATGCGGATTGATTTCAAACGTGACCACTTCGGTCAGGTCATCCGGTTCTTCACCAAAAATCTCTTTGGTTAAAGCCGGTCGATACTGTTTCTTTACCCAAATTAATTTCTGATCAGGGGCCTTCCCCCAGGCCGGATTATCGCCCAAAACGAACTGAATTTTCCGCCAGTCGTTGTAAAAATATTCCTGCAACAACGGAATAATCCGGTCACTGAACGCATCACACAGGTCGGCATGTGACTGAATGTTCATCAGATACGCATGACCGATCAGGTGATCGCGGTCATACAGATATTCAATTCGTTCGTTCACCATCCGTAATACTTCGCCCAGATTGATCCCATCGACCACGGAAAGTAGCGTGGGGTCGGGTAAAACCTCCCGAAAATGAAACCGGCGACGCAACGCAATGTCTAACAAGGCAATAGAACGGTCGGCGGTATTCATGGTGGCCACAATGTACAGGTTGGCCGGCACCCCAAACCGCTCCTGCGAGTAGGGCAACGTCAATTCGACTTCATGGGCGGCTCCCAGCCGTTTATCGGGCTCGATCAGCGTGATCAGTTCACCAAAAACCCTGGAGATATTAGCCCGGTTGATTTCATCGATGACCAGCACCTGCGCATCTGCCTGCGCCAGTTTTCGCTGACGGTTTTCGGCCGAATCATTCAGGCAATCGCCCATCGTGGCATACCCGGCTTTCTGGAGAGCGGCCAGGCACGACTTGTAGAAAATCCCTTTGCCCACTTTGTAACTAATCTGCCCGCCACGGGTTTCGGGCCGGATTCCTTCCAGAAACTCTTCGTAACCAAACGACGGATGAAACGTCACCCACTCACTGGCCAAGGCCTGGCTCAGTTGCCGGGCTTCGTACGACTTTCCGGTACCGGGTGGGCCGAAAAGGATAAAATTCTGCGGAATAGCAGGTCTGGCTGCAACGGTTTTTTCATACACTTCCGGTTCTTCCTCCACCCGATCCCATTCATCATCCGACCGATCCGGCCGGAGCAGGGCCGTCATGATTTCACCCCGAATGGCCTCATCGTCAGCAGCCTGGTAAATAAACGGGTTATGACTGGCCGTATGCGGACCGCGTTTGGTCGTCACCAGCAGTTCCATCAGGCAATCTTCCCAGCAGCTCCGCAGCACGGGATGGTTCAGCAAATGATCCGATGATTGCCCAATCACGATGGAAATATAATCCGACTTCTCCGACAACGGCACCACATCCACCACCGCGATCGATTCGATCCGCTCCCGGCAGCCTTTCTTCACCGTGAGCCAGTATTCGATTTCACCCTGACGTGGTCGGAACAAGCGCAGGGCCAGGAAAAAGTTGATGTGCGCCGAAATACCTTTCCGATCCCGGTCGACCACAAACGCCAGCCGGGCATCGCCATTGGGCAGATTGACCATATCGATCAGTTCTTTAAGCAACCCGAAGTATTTTCGGGCCGCTTCCGGCTGATTGATGGTCCGTAATTTTTCAATAAGCTGGTGTCGTTGCTGGGTCAGGGTCATAGTCTGGTTTGGTATCCCGCCTATCGAAACTACGACATTTTGATAAATAGTTCGTATTTTGGCGGTTCATTGTTGTTCTGGGCATCTTTACACATGAAAAAATGGTTTGGCTATGGAGGGATAGCCCTGATGTTTGTTGCTTGTACGCTCAAGGACCCCACACCTGCTGATACGGTTTGTCTGGTCACTGAACTGGTTCGCTATCAGCAAAAAGATGATGATCAGCAGGAAATTGGCCGAAAAACCTTTGCTTATAACAATGGCCAGCTCACTTCGTATACCAGTACGACACCCGACCGCTCTATTTCCTTTCGATTTGACTATTTGGGCGGAAAAATTGCATCCGCTTATACCGAAGACCGTTCGATCGTACTGAGTCTCGATTACAATGCCCTCGAACGGGTCGAAAAAGCGTCGTATGTGGTCAACAACAAGGAACAATCCGTGTTTTCACTTTTTTACGATTCCGTTGATCGCACGGTCCGTTTAATCCGCCTGGTTGAAACGCGGGTGACGCTGCCGTCCAATTCCTTCATTGCCAGCCGGACCTTTCAGTTTTCGTACGATACCATTGCCCGGAATACCGTAGATCTGGTTTCACAATCGGTTCAGAATGGGTACAAAGATGGTTCACGAACCGAGGAAGAATTGGCTTTTGAGCAAAGCGCCGACAATCATTCGCCGTTTTACGACTCGGGGCAGGCCATTGTGCTGGCGCTGCTGGCCCTCACCAACTCCGCCGAATCAGACGTTGCAAGATACTTGCAACGTTATGACTGCAAGGGCTTTACCCGAAAAACCAGGGATACCAACGGGGCTGTCATCCTGCAGGAATCCAGTCAGTTTACGACCAATTATGATGTAAATTTCAACCCGCTGCAGGCCATTCAACTTTCCCGCTTGTCGGTTCCGGCCGACACCTTTCCCGCCGACCGGCACTACCGGCAAACCTACCAGTATAACTGTGTGGAATAAGTGTTCTTGATTCCGGTTTCTAGTTCAGGGCTTCGAACAGGATTTCGGCCGGATGCTTTGCCAGACGCCCCGTTCCGTCTTTAATCTGATGGCGGCAACTGGTTCCGGGCGCGGCAATCAACACCTCCGCAGGCTGCTCACGGACCGTTGGAAACAAAACCAGTTCACCCACCTGCATCGACAGCGCGTAGTGTTCTTTTTCGTAGCCAAACGAACCCGCCATCCCGCAGCAACCGGAAGGAATCAGTTGCACCTCATAGTTTTCGGGCAATGACAGCATTCTTTTCGTTGGTACCTGCGAGGCCAGGGCTTTCTGGTGGCAGTGGCCGTGTAGCTTAATCAGTCGTTTTTCGGACGTGAAGGCGGTTTTGGTAATGTTGCCCCTATCCATTTCCTGTGCAATGAATTCATCGACCAGCAACGAATTCTTGGCCAGATGCTGAGCGGCCGCTTTTAATTCCGGGGGCATCAAATCCGCGTATTCGTCCCGAAATCCCAGAATGGCCGACGGTTCGATGCCGATCAAGGGGGTTTCAGCGGTAATCAGATCTTTCAACCGGTTTACATTCTCAATGGCAATTTTCTGCGCATCCCGCACCAGGCCTTTCGAGAGATACGTCCGTCCGCTTTCCAGATGGTCGGGAATGATCACGTCATAGCCCAGTCGTTCAAGCAGTTGTATGGTTTTCTGACCAACTTCCACGTCGTTGTAATTTGTAAATTCATCGCAGAAGAGGTAGACGGTCTGGCGGTTTTTACGCGCCGGAACTGCCCGGTTTTTCCACCATTTCTTCAAGGTCGTTCCCGCCAGTTCCGGCATGGTTCGATCCGGGTGAAAACCGGCCATCCGGTTGGCAATCCGCCGAAGCGCGGGCGTGTCATAAATCGCGTTGTAAGCCCAGGGAGCCACACTCGCCAGCGACATCAGTTTCGTAAAATTACCGATCAGGCGGGAGCGCAACGGCGTTCCGTTGGCGTCGTAATAATGCTGCAAAAATTCCGCCTTCATCCGGCTGATGTCTACACTCGATGGACACTCGGATTTGCACCCTTTGCAGGACAAACACAAATCCATCACTTCCTTGATTTCTTCGTGATCGAACTGATTGGATTTGTCGGAGTTGGTCAGAAACTGGCGGAGGATGTTGGCCCGCGCCCGGGTCGTGTCGCGCTCCCGGCGGGTTGCCATGTAGCTGGGGCACATCGTTCCACCTGTGACAGCGGTTTTTCGACAATCGCCTGATCCGCTGCACTTTTCGGCCAGATTGAGAATACCGTCTTCCGCCGAAAAATCAAAAATGGTGTCGATCGGAACCGGTTTCTGATCGGGTTGGTACCGCAGAAATTCGTTCATCGGCGGGGTATCCACAATTTTCCCCGGATTAAAAATGCGCTGCGGGTCCCACATCCGCTTGATGTCCTGCACCAACTGAAAGTTAGCGTCTCCAATCATGTACGGAATAAACTCACCCCGCAAGCGCCCGTCGCCGTGTTCGCCCGACAGCGAACCGCCGTATTTTTTTACCAGCTCCGCCGTATCGGCCAGCAAGGCCCGAAACTGCAGCCGGCCTTCATTCGATTTCAGGTTGATCAGCGGCAGCACATGGAGTTCTCCCGCACCGGCGTGGGCCGAATATTCGAGCGTCAGGCCATGCTTTTCGGCGGCCATTCGGTCCAGTTCATCAATGTAGTCGGGCAAATCGCGGACATCCACGGCGCAGTCTTCAATGACATTCGCCGGTTTATCGTCACCCGGAATGTTGTACATAATGCTCAACCCGGCCTTCCGCAGGTTCCAGGCTTTGACAGCTTCCTGGTCAAACAAAATCGGAAACGCGTAACCTAACCCCTTCTCTTTCAACGCAGTAATAAGGCGATTGGCCTTTCCGGTAACGGCTTCAACGGTATCGTCAAAAAACTCGACCATCAATACCGCCTTGGGGTCACCCTCCACAAAATCCCGGTTTTTGGCCTGCTCAATGTTGCCTTTGGTCAATTGCAGAATGTAATCATCGACGAGTTCAGAAGCCGAGCAGCGGTGTTCCAGGGCTACCAGATTGGCTTCCAGCGATTGCCGGATGGTGACAAAATGGGCACAAACCAGTGCACTTTTTTTCGGCGGCAGCGGCAACAGGTTCAGTTTGGCTTCGGTAATAAAACACAGCGTCCCTTCCGAGCCCGCAATGAGTTTGCAGAAGTTGAACTGCTGGTCGGGATTCTGCTCAAAAAACGGCAGTAATTCATCGAGCGCGTAGCCCGTATTCCGGCGGGTGATGGTCGGCTTGGGAAAACCGGCCCGTATCTGTTTCTGATTTTGTGATCCACTGAGCAGGTCGCGAACCTGCTGATACAACCGCTGTTCGAGCGGACTCACAACCCCAACACCCCGGCATTTGCCGTCAAATTCGTCACGACTCAAACTCCGGAAGGTCACTTCAGCACCGTCGCTTAAAATCGCTTTCACTTCCAGCAGGTGGTGGCGCGTGCTGCCCCAGACAATTGAGTGCAGCCCGCAGGAATTATTGCCGATCATTCCACCAACCATTGCCCGGCTGGCAGTGGAGGTTTCCGGTCCAAACATCAGGCCGTGCGGTTTTAAAACCGCATTCAGATCGTCACGGATCACACCCGGCTGAACCCGAACCCATCCCGCTTCGGGATTGATTTCCAGAACGTTCGAAAAATATTTGGAACAGTCGGCTACGATGCCGCCACCGACTACCTGCCCGGCCAGCGACGTTCCGGCGGCTCTCGGAATCAGTGAGGTCTGGTTTTGGCGGGCAAACCGCACCAGCCGTTTGATGTCTTCCGGCGTTTTGGGAAGGGCAACGGCCAGCGGTTTTTCCTGATACACCGATGCATCCGTGGCGTAGAGCAGGCGCATGGCTTCGTGTTCGGGAGATTGGTCGTGGTAGAGTTCTCCCTCGAACGACTGTGCGAGCGATGAAAAGGTAGGGGCGGGAATTTTAAACATAAAAGGCGAAAACCGGTCTGGGAACCGGCGAAATTAGGAACGAATGTCTTGAAAAAAAACAAAAGGCCGACCGCAGTTGGTCAGGCCGGGTAAAAAGATCCCATCTCCACAGCAGACAATTTTCACCAAAAATAGTTTATAGCCTACAAACCACTCACTTGAACGACAATGAGCGTAAAAAGCATTTTCGGAATTATACTGACATTGGCCGGACTGGTCGGCCTGATTTACGGCGGCATGGATCTGACCAGCGGGGGCGTCGCCCGGGCGTCCTGGATTTACCTCATCATGGGCGGCATTTTCTTCTTTTCCGGGATTAGTCTGATTCGCAGCACGAAAGACGCAGCCTGACCGAAAACCGTCATTTCCAGCGGTAGACCCGGACCGCATAAAAAACAGAAATACCGATCAACGCCAATACAAAAAGAACGATTTGAATCCCTTTTGTATGAATTGGATTGGAATTCGATGCCGCCAGCAACCAGTTCCAGAGCGTCCAGATCATAAAGGTCATGAATGCCAGTGACAGCATAGCCATCATTTCGTGCGCATTCCGCAGTTGACGCTCCCGGTTTTCGGGTGTAATTGGAAACGGCATGTTGTAAAGATCGATCGGGATGGAACGGAAGCTCCAGAATAACAGAAAAACAAACGCCGAAAGTCCCGGTACGATGAACAGTTGCCCGCGACCACCCCAGCGATCCGGTTTTCCGCCCAGACCAAAATGAACGGGGATGGTTTCGGGCAGTTGGGCATAATACCCAATGATCAGAACAACCTGCCCGACCAGCAACAGCAAGGTCAGGGCATTCAACAGGCGTTCTGTTCTTGGAACGGCGGTGGAAAGCAGGGGTTTCATCTCAATTAAGTTAAGGGTTGTAAACGGTTTTTTCAACCGCAGTCGATTTTAGCCGCCGAACCAGCCGAAAAAACCGGATTGGGAACAGAATGGCCGCCATCGTCAAACCGGCCAGCAGACCGATCCAGATACCGATCGCGCCCAGGTTAAACCAGAAGCCCAGCACATAACTCATCGGCAAACCGATGATCCAGTAAGCAAACAGGCTGATGATGGTTGGCGTATTGACGTCCGACAAACCACGCAACATACCAATTCCGACCACCTGGATGCCGTCTGACAGTTGGAAAAAACCGGCCATGATGACCAGCGAAGCCGCGATGGCGGCCACCTCAGCATGATCGCGGATGTACCAGCTCACCAGCCAGTCGTTGGCCGTCAGGAAAACCACCGCCGGTAGACCCATGAACACAAAAACCAGCCACAAAGCCGCTACGCCGGCCCGGCGCACGGCGGCCAGGTTGGAGCGACCCAACGCACGGCTAACCCGAATGGAACCCGCAGCCGAAATTCCGGTGGCCATCATATAGGTAATCGAAGCCATGTTGATGGCAATCTGGTGCGCGGCCAGTTGGTCGGTTCCGAGCCAGCCCGCCATCATGGCAGCCAGCGAAAACGTTGCCACTTCAAAGAAAAACGTAAACCCACCCGGCAGGCCCAGTTGCAAAATCTGACGAATGTGCCTGCTCACCCGCAGCGTCTGAAATGAGGGTAGAAAGTAAGCCTGGAACAGGCGGTTTCGCCGAATGTAGAGAATGATCGCGGCTGCCATGAAGCTGCGTGAAAGCAGTGTTCCCAGCGCCGAACCCTGAACGCCCAGCGCCGGAAACGGGCCGACGCCTTTGATCAGTACATAATTGAGCAATGCATTGAGAAACAGAGCCAACAAGGTGATGATCAAGGCAATTCGCGGATACGAAAGACCGTCGCACAACTGCCGGGCGGCAATAAACAGAAACAGCGGAATGTTCGACACACTGAGAATGAGCAGGAAATTCCGGCCGATTTCGGTGACCTCCGGCGTCTGTCCAAACTGGTCATAAAAGTAGGCCACACCGACACCGACCAGCCCCAGCGCCAAACCCAGCCACAGGGCAACCCACAAACCCGCCCGGAACAACCGGTTGATCTCGGCGGCATCGTTGCGCCCGCGAGCCTGCGACACCAGCGCAGCCACCACCGACAGACCGCCCACGCCAATGCTCGATACCAGAAAAGACAGCGACACCGATAACCCAGCCCCCGCCAGCGGAATGGCGCCCAACAACCGCCCAACGAACAGATCGTCGGTGACACCCATCAACACCACACCCAATTGGGCAATCACAATCGGAATGCTCAGCCGGATGGTGTCGGCGAGTTCCGGTTTATACATCTGGTACCACTGCTTCATGCTTTCCCAACAGCAACTTTTCAACGCTTGTTCCGGTCGTCGACGCTCGGGAAAGGATTAATGATGGTGCAAGACTTTTTTTGTTACTTTTGTCTAAACATACCATAGACGCCCCAATCGATTGAAAGAGTACGGCAGCAACATCCAAAAATTAGTCGAACATCTACAGACTATCGAAGACCGCGAGAAGCGCACCCGCTACGCGCACATCCTGGTAGAACTGATGCGGCAGATCCATCCCAACATGCGGGATAATCAGGATTACTATAATAAATTGTGGGACGACCTCTACATCATGTCAGGCTTCAAGCTCGATGTGGATAGCCCCTACCCGCCCCCGACGGCGGACGTCCTGGGGAAGAAGCCGCAGCCCGTTCCGTATAATACCCACGGTTTGCGCTACAAACACTACGGTCAGAACATCAACCTCCTGATTGCTAAGGCCATTTCTCTGGAAGATTCCGAAGAACGCCTGGCCTTCGTTTCGTACATGGCCAAGTTGATGAAGACGTTTTATTCGACCTGGAACAAGGAGGCTGTGGAAGACGAGACGATCCTGACCAACCTCGACGAGATGGCGAACGGCAAGCTCCACGCCGACATCATGTCGATTCGAACCAACGGTTTTGTCGATGCCACCCCGCGCGAACGGACGGGGGATCAACCGCCCCGGCGGACGCCCAGCGGTCCTTCTCACGGCCGGAATGAAGGATCAGCGCCATCCCACGGTCGTCACGATGGCTCAGGACAAGCTTACAACCGGAACGAAACGTCGGGAAACCGCCAAAATAACCCCAACTTCTACCCCAACCAGGGATCGCGTGGTCACCGGGATGGTGGAGCTGGCGGCCGTGACAACCGCGATGGCGGACACCGGAACGACCGTTTCAGAGGTGGCAACAATCCCAATAACCGCAAAAGACGCTAAACAGAGTGAAGAGTGCAGAGTTAAGAGATATGAGTTAGCCGCTCGTGTGGCTGACTGGTACGCACTTAACTTTTCACTTTTAACTCTTAATTCTTAACTCCCCATATGGCTTCTTTCCGAATTGCCGGTGACCAACATTTGAAAGGCGAAATCAACCCGCAGGGCGCTAAAAACGAAGCACTCCAGATTCTGTGTGCGGTTTTGTTGACTGATCAGCCGGTCACCATTCATAATATTCCTGACATCCGTGACGTCAACAAATTGATCGAACTTCTGGGCGATCTGGGCGTTCAGGTCCAGCAGTTATCTCCTTCATCGTACCGTTTTCAGGCCGATCAGGTCGATATTGCCATTCTGGACACGGCCGACTACCGCGAAAAAGCTTCTGCCCTACGCGGCTCGGTCATGCTGCTGGGACCCATGCTGGGCCGTTTCAAAACCGGACGGATTCCGCGGCCCGGTGGCGACAAAATTGGCCGTCGGCGACTGGATACGCACTTTCTGGGTTTTGAAAAACTGGGTGCCAAATTCAATTTCGACTCCGACGAAAGTGGCATGTACCATGTCGATGCCAGCCATTTGAAGGGCACCTACATGCTGCTGGACGAAGCCTCCGTTACCGGAACCGCCAATGTGGTGATGGCCGCCGTGCTGGCCGAAGGCACCACGACGATCTACAATGCCGCCTGCGAACCGTATTTGCAGCAACTGTGCTCGATGCTGAACCGCATGGGCGCCAAAATCAGCGGTATTTCTTCCAACCTGCTCACCATCGAGGGCGTCGACAAACTGGGCGGAACCGACCACACCATGTTGCCCGACATGATCGAAATTGGGTCATTCATCGGTTTGGCTGCCATGACGCAGTCGGAAATAACGATCAAAAACTGCCAGATTCCGCAATTGGGCATCATTCCCGACGTTTTCAAACGGCTGGGAATCAAGATGGAATTTCGGGGCGACGACATTTTTGTGCCGGCGCAGGAGCACTACCAGATCGAGAGTTTTCTGGATGGCGGCATGATGACGGTTTCTGACGCGCCCTGGCCCGGTTTCACACCGGATTTGCTCAGCATTGTGCTCGTCACGGCCATTCAGGCGCAGGGAACACTGCTCGTACACCAGAAGATGTTCGAAAGCCGGTTGTTTTTTGTGGATAAACTGATTGAAATGGGTGCCCAGATGATTCTGTGCGATCCGCACCGGGCCACGGTCATTGGGCTGAATCGCCAGCAGCAACTGAAAGGCATCCGGATGTCGTCACCCGATATACGTGCGGGCGTTGCCCTGCTGATTGCGGCTCTTTCGGCCAAAGGCGAAAGCATTATCGACAACATCGAGCAAATTGACCGGGGGTATCAAAACATCGACGGCCGACTCAACGCGATTGGAGCCAAAATCGAGCGATTGTAACTTACCACGATTTCCTTGTGATTTTCAAAAAGCCGCCCCAAAATGGGGCGGCTTTTTGAATGTAAATGCTATTTATTTTGTATTCCTTGTGATAAGCGATAGTATTTTTTGATAAGCGGTACGTATTATGCAGTAAAACGAACGTTATAGTTCATGAAGGGTGCGCGGCAGATCCTTCACCGTATTCCTAAAAACAACAGATCAATGAACCCTACCAGCGAACTTTACCAGCGGCTGAGCGCCCGCCGGAATGCCTTGTTAGTGCATTACAGCCACAACGACACCCTCAAAAGCAGCGATCCGGCTACGTATCGGAAATATCAGGGTGAACTTCGGGATTTAAACCGGAAATTACGCCTGATCCGGGGTCAGATGGAAGAGAACCCAACTCTCCATAGCTAGACTGTTCTGTACGGTAACTCCACTCGGCATCAGGAGATTGATGTCCATTACGCCACTGTGCCCCTACGTGTAAGAAGCTTTCGGTTTGGGAGCCGAATCTTTCATGCTTTCCGGTTCCGAATCCGGTGTATTCTTGTTCAGATAAAACGTACGGTGGCAACGCCGGCAACGGAAATACTTGAGCGGAAGGTAGTCATAAAGCCGACGAACGTAGAGGGGTCTGTTCGTTCGTTCCAGGTGCATGGCCGTGTGGCAGTGACTACACTCACAGACTTTTTGGGTGTTCAATACAATTACCAGCAGCAGGATGATGTAAAGGGCTGCCAGGCCAATGAGTGCGTAAAGTACCAGGATCATTTATAGCTATGAACGATGTGGGTTAATGAATCTGCAAAATTGAGTTACCTACGAATAGGAGACAATTTTAGTTGCGTCGAAGTGGCAAAATATTTATTTTTTTTACCCTATGGCCCCCAAATTGTTTAATTCCAACCGCTTTATACCTAACAATCAAGGCATTACTTTGTCATGATTTTCGTTTTCGCCAATGCCGCGGACACACATTCTTTCCATTTTGTATCTTTACGGCTTTCTTGAACGGATACACCATGGCGAAATCGCCCAAATATTACGTCGTCTGGAAAGGGCGGCAAAAAGGAGTTTACGATACCTGGGAAGGCTGTCAGGAGCAGATTCAGAATTTTCCCGGCGCTCTATACAAATCGTTTGAAAGCCGCACGGTGGCCGACAAAGCGCTGGGCGAAAAACCGCATCTGCATTTGCAGGGCAAAGGGCCGGGAACGGATGGCAAAAGCCAGAAGCTATTTGTTGGTAAACCCATCGCCGACAGCATTGCCGTCGATGCCGCCTGGAACACGGCCACCGGCGATATGGAATACCAGGGCGTGCATGCCACCACGAAGCAACTCCTCTTCCACCAGGGCCCTCATCCCGACGGTACCAATAACATCGGCGAATTTCTGGCCATCGTTCACGCCCTGGCGTGGTTGAAACAGCGCGACAGCAATCTGCCCATTTATTCCGATTCACGGACGGCCATTAGCTGGGTCCTGAAAAAGAAAGCCAATACCAAATTGGAAGAAACACCCCGCAACGCCCACCTGTTCGAGCTGATCGACCGGGCCGAAAACTGGCTGAAAACCAATAACTTCCTCAACAAAATCCTGAAATGGGAAACCGAATACTGGGGCGAAAACCCCGCCGACTTTGGTCGAAAATGAGAGAAATGATAAATTATGGATGATGAACGATGAAGGTACGCGTCAGTCAATTCATCGTCCATCATCCATAATTCACCATTATTTTGTTTCGCTTCAAACAATTCACCATTCACCAGAACCGGACGGCCATGAAAGTTTGCACGGATTCGTGCGTGCTGGGGGCGTATGCAGAACTGGGAACCGGAGGGCGGTTGCTGGACATCGGAACGGGTACGGGTTTGCTGGCACTCATGGCGGCTCAACGGAATCCCACGGCCCGGATCGATGCGGTGGAAATAGACCCGGCAGCTTTCGGACAAGCGGTTGAAAATGTAAACGCCAGCGCCTTTTCGGACCGGGTTCGGGTAGTTCAGAGCCGGATTCAAACGTTTTCGTCCGAGCCGTATGACCGCATTTTGTGCAATCCGCCTTTTTATACCAACCATCTGCGATCGCCCGACCAGGCCGTCAACCGGGCGTTGCACAACGACGAACTACCGTTTGAAGAGTTGCTGGCCAGCGTCGTCCGTCTGTTGAAACCGGAGGGCCAATTCTGGGTTTTGCTGCCCCCTTCCGAAATGCAACGACTGGTCTTGATTGCCGAAAAAGCCGGTTTGCATCCATATCAACAGCTCGAAGTTCGGCACAATGACCCCAAACCGGTTTTTAGAACCATCGCCGGTTTCGTTTTCGACCGGTTTAGCACTCCGAAAACCGAACAATTATCCATTTTCAACCCGGACGGGAAGATCTATACGGAATCATTCCGTCAGTTATTACAACCTTTTTATCTGAATTTCTAAAATCCTTACGACCTTTGGAGAACTGATCCTGAACACCGGACCTTGCGAAGTTGCGGAAACGTTCCCCGCCTGCGCTTCATTTCGGCCGTGTTTAGCCTGTATTTTTATGACTGATAAACGCCAACTTTCCATCGTTATCCCGCTTTACAACGAAGAAGAGTCGTTGCCCGAACTGCACGACTGGATTGTACGGGTGATGACGGAGCAGGGGTATACGTACGAAATTCTGTTTGTCGATGACGGCAGCACCGACCGTTCGTGGGAGGTCATCGCCCGGCTTGCCGAACGGAACCCGCAGGTGCGGGGCATCCGGTTTACGCGGAATTACGGCAAAACGGCCGCCCTCCAGACCGGTTTTCAGGCAACCAACGGACAGGTTGTCATTACGCTGGATGCAGATTTGCAGGACAGCCCTGACGAAATCCCGGAATTGTACCGCATGATTACCGTCGATGGCTACGACCTGGTGTCGGGCTGGAAACAGAAACGCTACGACCCGCTGACCAAAACCATCCCGACGAAGTTCTTTAATGCCGTATCCCGCTGGGTGTCGGGCGTTCACCTGCATGATTTCAACTCCGGCATCAAAGCCTACCGCCAGGCGGTGGTGAAGTCGATGAACCTGTACGGCGAAATGCACCGAAATCTGCCAATTGTGGCCAAATGGAACGGTTTTCACAAGATTGGCGAAAAGGTAGTGCAGCATCAGGCACGCAAATACGGAACGACAAAATTCGGGCTCAACCGGTTCATCAACGGTTTTCTGGACTTGCTCGTCATCGCCTTTGTGCATAAATTCAGCCGCCGGCCGATGCACCTGTTCGGCAGTTTCGGAACCCTGTCCTTTTTTATCGGGACCATCATTACGATTTACCTCATCAGCGAAAAGTTATATAACATTGCCAATCGCCTGAAGTACCGCAATGTAACCGACAATCCGCTGTTTTTTCTGGCCTTAGTGGCAATTATCCTCGGCGTTCAGTTATTTTTGGCCGGTTTTTTGGGGGAAATGCTGGTACGGCAATCGACCAACAAAACCGGCGATTATTTAATCGCCGATCAGGTTGGTGGCTGACAAGCTAACCATCCTTACCAACCATTTACAACCATAAAGCCATCCTCAACCATACCAACCATTTAAAACCAACCAACCGCATTTAGTTACTCGACTATAAAAAAGATGAACAATCAATTTAAAGCACATCCCTGGCATGGGATTCCAATCGGTGAAAACGCTCCGGAACAAGTGACGGCTTTCATTGAAATTGTACCAACCGACACGGTGAAGTATGAAGTTGACAAAGAAACGGGTTATCTGAAAATCGACCGCCCGCAGAAATACTCCAACATCGTTCCGGCGCTCTACGGATTCATTCCGATGACGTATTGCGACGAGCAGGTGGCCTCTCTGGCCCGCGAACGCTCCGGTCGTGAAATTGAAAAAGGCGATGGTGACCCGATCGACATCTGCGTGCTGAGCGAACACGCCATTACCCACGGAAACATCATTCTGCAAGCCATACCCATCGGCGGTTTTCGCTTGCTCGACAAAGGTGAAGCCGACGACAAAATCATCGCAATCCTGAAAGGCGACGGGATGTATAAAGGCTACGAAGACCTGCACCAACTTCCCGACAGCGTGGTGCAACGCCTGAAACACTACTTCCTGACGTACAAAAACTTACCCGGCGAACCGATGACGTGCGAAATCGTCAATGTCTACGGTCGGCAGGAAGCCCACGAAGTCATTCGCCGGTCGATTGAAGACTACTGGCTGCTGATTCGCAACCAGGCGAAATAACCGGAACGAATGAACGGAAACGGAAAAAAAGCGGACTGGCTGACGGGCGGCTTTCCTCCCTTCCGTTCTGTTTTCCACTCTTCCTCAAATTGTCACATTCAACATAAAGTAAGGAGATGGGGAGCCGTCTCCTTTTTATTTTTGTTATGAGGTCGGTGTGAATTTCAATCCGTTTCATGTACCTTATCGCTTTAGGTGTAAATACATGAAATGGTACCCTTGGAAGTGAATTACGACGGACCGTCGCAAGTCTCACATCGCTTGTCTTTTTTCTCGTTTCTAATTCACAAATCGTCAGTCGTCAACCCAAAACATGCGTCAGTTTTTTAAATACGTTTTTGCAACCATCGTCGGTATACTGCTTTTCACCTTCGTGGCCTTCCTGCTGGTACTGGCAATCGGGTCTGCTTTTTCGGCGGCATCCGGCGATGAAGTATCGGTAAAGGAAAATTCCGTTTTGAAGCTCAACCTGAATAGCCCGATTCGTGAAATCGGCGTTGAAAACCCATTCGGCGGTTTTGGTCCCTTCAATTCTTCCGGCGATGTCATCGGCCTGATCGACCTGAAACAAGCACTGGCCAACGCCAAACTGGATCCGAACATCAAAGGCGTTTATGTCCAGACCGAATACCCGCAAACCGGTTGGGCATCGCTCGAAGAAATCCGGAACGCCCTCATCGACTTTAAAAAATCGAAGAAGTTCGTCGTGGCCTACGGCGAGGTGATGACCGAAAAAGGGTATTACATCGCATCCGTAGCCGACAATATTTACCTGAATCCGGCTGGTGCCCTGGAATGGAACGGCCTGGATGCCGAATACACGTTTTTCAAAGGAACCTTCGATAAGTTGGGCATCAAACCCGAAATTTTCCGGGTCGGCGAATTCAAAAGTGCCGTTGAGCCCTTCATTCGGGAAGACATGAGCGAAGCCAACAAAGCACAAACCACGTCCTTCCTGAATTCTCTCAACAACCATTTTCTGGCAAATATCGCCCAAAGCCGGGGTTTGCAGGTTCCGGAGTTGAAGAAACTGGCCGACGACCTGTCCATCCAAACCGCCGGAGATGCCCTGAGAGCCAAACTGGTGACGAAAGTGGCGTATTATGACGAAGTGGAGACCGACATTCGCAAGTCCCTGAAAGTGGATGAGAAGAAGAAAATCGACTTCGTTTCGCTGGGGAAATACGAAAATGCCAAGAAATACGTCGAAGAAGGAAACATCAAAAACCGCATTGCCGTCATTGTAACCGATGGTGAAATTGTGTCCGGCAAAGACGACGAAAACATCGCTTCCGATCGCGTTGCCGAACAAATCCGGAAAGCGCGGCTGGACGAAAAAGTGAAAGCCATCGTCATTCGGGTCAACTCACCGGGGGGCAGTGCGCTGGCGTCGGATGTGATGTGGCGCGAAATTGTGCTGGCCAACAAAGCCAAACCGGTAATTGCATCGATGTCCGATTATGCGGCTTCGGGCGGCTATTACCTGGCGATGGGCGCCCGCCAGATTGTGGCCGAACCCAATACGATTACAGGCTCCATCGGCATTTTCGGGATGCTGTTCAATACGGAAGGTTTTTTTAAGGATAAATTGGGCATCACCTACGACCGGGTGGTGACCAATACGCACTCCGATTTTCCTTCTTTCACCCGCGAAATGACGCCTTTTGAAAAGAATGTGCTGCAACAAAGCGTCAACCGGGGCTACGAAATTTTCACCAGCAAAGCCGCTCAGGGCCGCAAGCTGTCGGTCGACAGCCTGAAAGCCCTGGCGTCGGGCCGGGTTTGGTCGGGCGTTCAGGCGAAAGCCAACGGGCTCGTCGACGAACTGGGCGGGCTGGACAGAGCCATTCAACTGGCCGCCAAAGCCGCTAAACTGGAAGCGGGTGACTACCGCGTCCGGTATACCCCGGAGAAGAAGAACGCGATTGAAGAACTGGTAAAATCCTTTACCGGCAGCGACGAGGAAAGCATGAAGGCCACCCTCGGCGACCTGGCTCCGTATGTTAAATACCTCAAGACGCTGAAACGGATGGAAGGAATTCAGGCCCGTCTGCCGTTTGGACTGGACGTTAAATAACGATTACGTAGACCTGTCAGCTTTTTAAAAGCTGACAGGTCTACGTCGAAAACCGTCAAGACAAGACCTGCCAGGTTGTTAAAACCTGGCAGGTCTTTTTGATTGCAAACACCTGCACCGTCTTTTTTGTATCTTACAAACGCATTGCTGTAGCCTATGAAGACACTGCCGGTTCACCTCGATTTATTTGCTCTGATTATTCTGCTGGGAGTGGCCCAGGGAATTTTCCTCGGCATCTTTTTCCTGACGGGCGAACGGGGGCGGGTGGTTTCAAACCGGTGCATCGGCTGGTTTATGCTGGGTCTGTCGGCCATCATTGCCGAAATTTTCCTGTGCTACACCAATTACATGTTCCAGATTCTGTGGCTGATCGACTTTTCAGAACCGGTCAATTTTACGCTCGGCCCGCTGTATTTTTTCTTTGTTTTCGCCCGGCTCCACCAACGGCTGCCGAAGCGCTGGTTCTGGCACCTGCTGCCCGCCTTCATCTGGACCATCAACTCCATCACCTGGTTCTACCAGCCCATCGAATTTAAATACAACTCTTACCTCCATGCGTATCACCCCGAACTAGCGTATATAGACAGCGACGAATACCTGCCGGAAGATTTCACGAACCTGCGCGATTACGTCAGTGAAATGACCATGCTAAGTTGCGCGATCTATGCCTTCTTCTCCTTCCTCGATATTCGCAAAGCGTTTCGACTGCGGGGGCTTTCGTTGTTTCAACCAGCACCCAGCCAATTGGCTCCACTCCGAAACCTGATTCTCCTGAATTTGTCTTTTCCCATTCTGGCGTTTTTTATCAAACCCCAATTCTACGAGGATCTGGGCGACTATATCCTGGCCTGTTACCTTACCCTGCTTATTTATACCACCAGTTTTCTGGTGATGCGCGGGTCCAATTTCTTCGTTGAAGAACCCGATCCGGAACCCGAAGCCCCAGCACCCCGCAAAAAATACGAGAAATCGGCGCTGTCGGAAGAAGTGGAAGAAGCGGTTCTGCAAAAACTGACGCGATTGATGGCGGACGAAAAACCGTACCTCCAAAGCGACCTTTCCCTGACCAAACTGGCTCAGCAACTCGGCACCTCGTCTCACCACCTTTCCCAACTGCTCAACGACCGGCGGGAGCAAAGTTTCTTCGATCTGCTGGCGACCTACCGGGTGCGCGAAGCGCAACAATTGTTACAGGATTCCGGTACTGCTAACCTGAAAATCGATGAGATTGCCGAGCGCGTGGGCTATAATTCCACCTCGGCTTTTCACACGGCGTTTAAGCGGCTGACGGGGCAGACACCGGCACAATTTCGGGCCACGGCGACTTCGTCCCGGTCGGCATGAACTTCTTGACGATCGGAAAATGGCGGTTGAGCACCCGTAGACGGCCATCTTTGTCCCAGCCAGGCAGCCACCGCATTTTCCGAGCAGTGCGCTGACATTGGCTTTATTCATTCAGATAAAACCGCCTATTTCGGAAGAAACCATCCCCATGAACTACCTCCTTTCAACGCTTCTCTTTCTTTACGCAGCCCTTCCCGCCATTGGGCAACCGCAAACCAGCGGCTCGGTCGAATGGCCCGCTTACGGCAACGATCCGGGCGGCATGCGGTTTTCCCCCCTGAAACAAATCAATACGGGCAACGTCAAACAGTTGACCGTGGCCTGGACGTTCCGAACGGGGGAACTGGAACAATACAAAGGCACGAGTGCCGACGAAAAAGCGGCTTTTGAAGCGACGCCGTTGATGGTCGACGGAACCCTTTTTTTCAGCACGCCTTCGTCGCGGGTTTTTGCCATCGATGCTGCCACCGGGCAGCAAAAATGGTCGTACGATCCGGAGGTCTATTTGCGGCAGGATCTCTCCGAAATCACCTCACGGGGCGTTTCGGTCTGGCCCGCATCCAACGATAAAACCGCTTCCGGTGCCGCCAAACGGATTTTGATCCCCACACTGGACGGTCGGCTCATTGCGCTGGATGCCCAAACCGGCAAGCCGGTTTCTTCATTCGGAAAAGACGGAACCGTTGATCTGCGGCAGGGCGTCGGCAACATCAGCGTCACCTCGCCCCCCGCCGTTATCGGCAACACCATCGTCGTCGGGTCGTCGATGGGCGACAACCAGCGGTTCAACTACGAACGGGGCGTCGTTCGGGCCTACGATGCGGTCACCGGAAAATTACGCTGGAGCTGGGACCCCATTCCGCGTTCCAAAACCGATCCCGGTTTCGACACCTGGAAAGGCCCCAATGCCACCCAAACCGGGGCCGCCAATGCCTGGTCGGTCATCTCGGCGGATGCCGAACGGGATCTGGTCTTCATTCCCACCACTTCGCCCAGCCCGGATTATTACGGCGGAGAGCGATTGGGCAAAAACGCCAACGCCAGTTCCATCGTCGCGATTCGCGCTTCCACCGGAAAAGTGGTGTGGAGTTTCCAGACGGTTCACCACGATATCTGGGATTATGACAATGCGGCCCAGCCATTGCTGTTTTCGTATAACCAGAACGGAAAACCGGTGCCGGCGGTGGCCGTCGGCACGAAGATGGGACACGTTTTTATCCTGCACCGCGAAACCGGCCTTCCGCTACTGCCCGTTGAGGAACGGCGCGTTCCGGCGTCCGATCTAGCGGGAGAAGAAGCGTATCCCACCCAGCCTTTTCCGGCGACGCTTCCCCTGCTGGGGTTGCAAAAACCGGAAGCCTGGGGCCTGACACCTGACGCGAAAGCGGCCGCCCAACGCCGGATTGCCGCCCTGCGTTACGAAGGTCCTTTTACGCCCCCTTCGCTCAAAGGCACACTCGTTGCACCGGGCAATGTGGGCGGGATCAACTGGAGCGGGATGTGTTATGATCCCGAATCCGGTTTGCTGATCACCAATGTCAACCGACTGGCCGCGTCTATCACCTTGATTCCGAGAGCCCAGTTGGCACAATCGGTCAAAAACGACCAGGAGTTGATGCGGGCAGAAACCGGTATGCAGTCCGGCACACCCTACGTGATGAAACGCAGCTATCTGTTTGCTAAAACGGAAACGGGCTTAACGATGCAAACCGCTCCACCCTGGGGAACCTTAGCGGCTATTAATCTCAAAAAAGGCACATTGGAATGGGAAGTACCACTGGGGTTCATGCTCGATCCGCGTCAGTTTCCCGAAGCGAAACAATGGGGTTCGATCAACTTTGGCGGGGCCATTGCGACGGCTGGCGGTCTGGTTTTCGTAGCGGCTTCAATAGACGGCCATTTTCGGGCGTTTAAAACCAGCGACGGCAGCCTGCAATGGGAGGTTCCGCTGCCCGCCGGTGGACAGGCCACGCCGATGACGTACCAGATCAATGGAAAGCAATACGTGGTCATTGCCGCCGGAGGCCACGGCAAGCTGGGAACGAAACTGGGGGACTATGTGGTGGCCTATCAGTTGCCGTAAAGAATGTCGCCCTCGTTTTTCGACCCAAACTTTTTTTCATTGCAACGCAACCATTTTCGCCCCTGACTCGTATATCCGGCACAGAAGCCTTTGGCTCGACCTACCAATGATAACGAAGCGCCAGGGGAACCGCTGATGTTACCGGCTCGCGTCATGAGGTTCTGACTGAACACGCCCGGTCCTTCCGAATCGCTCGGAATGGCCGGGTGTTCTGTTTTTTCGTATTTTCGTAAAAATTCCCGCTGCTATTTCCAATCTTTTCCCTGATGAAAATTCCACGTCTGCCAACCCGCCTGTCAACCGGATGGTTTGTCCGTTCATCGTTCTTATTTCTGCTTTGCTGGCTGGCTGGCGGCTTTGCGGGTTCGGTTTGGGCGCAGGGGAAACTCGAGGACTATAAACGGTCGGCGGCTTTGAAGGAAACGCTACGGAATAAAGTCTATAACGCCCCGAACAACGTCTATTGGACACCCGCTCAGAAACTCTGGTATTTGGTCCGAACGGCGCGCGGACTCGAATTTGTGGTGGTCGATCCCCGAAAAAAGACGCGCCAACCTGCCTTCGACCAGGAACAACTGGCAAAGAAATTATCCGAAGCAACGGGTAAGAAAATCGATCCGTTCAATTTGCCGTTCACGGCCATTACCTACGGAAAGGACGATGAAGAACTCGAATTTGTGGCCGAAGGGTCGACCTGGCAAGTGTCGACCGGCGCGTTTGCTTTTCGAAAAAAAGGCGCATTTCAGGCCGAACCCACCGACCGTGGCTATTGGGGCAACAGCCGCAGCGAACGCGACGGGAAACCGGTTTTTTCGCCCGACAGTTCCCAAACCGCCTTCATCAAAAACTACAACCTGTATATCCGTTCCGAAAAAACAAAACAGGAAACCCAGCTCAGTTACGACGGCTCGGAAGGCGACTATTATTCCGCATACATTCAGTGGTCACCCGATGCGAAGAAGCTGGTTACCAATAAGGTTCGCCCCAACGCCAAACGCCTGATTCACTTCGTCCGATCGTCGCCGGACGACCAGCTTCAACCCAAACTGGAATCCCGCGAATACCTGAAACCGGGTGATGCACTGCCGGTTCGGCGGCCTCAGCTTTTCTGGGTCGAAACCAAAAAGCAGATCTCGGTCGATGATGCGCTGTTTAACCAGCAATTCAGTTTGTCGCGGCTGGAGTGGCGCAAAGACAGCCGCTCGTTTACGTTTGAATACAACCAGCGCGGTCACCAGGTTTACCGGATTCTGGACGTGAACGCCACGACCGGCGTCGTAAAACCGCTCATTGAAGAGCGCAGCAACACGTTTATCGACTACAGCGGTAAACGCGCCCGCCATGATGTCAACGACGGGCAGGAGATCGTCTGGGCGTCGGAACGCGACGGCTGGAACCACCTGTACCTGATCGATGGTGTTAGCGGGAAAGTGAAAAAACAGATTACCAAAGGAGAATGGGTCGTTCGCAATCTGGTGCATATCGACGACAAAAACCGGACGATTCTGTTTGCCGCCAGCGGCCGAAACGCCGATCAGGACCCGTATTTTGTTCACTATTACAAAGTCAATTTCGACGGTTCCGGCCTGACAGCCCTGACGACCGAAGACGCCAACCACACGGCTACGTTTTCACCGGATTTCAGCTATTTTGTCGATTCCTATTCCCGTGTGAATCTGCCGCCGGTGACGGTTTTGCGCAATTCCGCCGATGGCAGCGTGGTACTCGAACTTGAAAAAGCCGATATCAGCCTCTGGCAAAAAGCGGGCTGGAAAGAACCGGAAGTGTTTTCAGCCAAAGGGCGCGACGGAAAAACCGACATCTGGGGCATTATCATTCGTCCGACCAATTTTGATCCCAACAAAAAATACCCGGTTATCGAAAATATTTACGCCGGGCCGCACGGTTCGTTCGTACCGAAATCGTTTATGAGCAATTCGGTGTCAATGCACGAGCTGGCCGAGCTGGGTTTTATTGTCGTGCAAATCGACGGTATGGGAACCTCCAACCGCTCCAAAGCCTTTCAGGACGTGTGTTGGAAAAATCTGAAAGATGCCGGTTTTCCCGACCGGATTCTGTGGCTGAAAGCGGCTGCTCAGAAATACAATCACCTGGATTTGAGCAAAGTAGGCATTTTCGGAACGTCGGCGGGCGGACAAAGCGCAACGGCCGCGCTCCTGTTTCATCCCGAATTCTACAAAGCCGCCGTTTCGTCCTGTGGCTGCCACGACAACCGCATGGACAAAATGTGGTGGAACGAACAATGGATGGGCTACCCCATCGGGCCGCAGTATGATGAGTGTTCAAACGTCACGAACGCGCACAAATTGCAGGGGAATTTGTTGCTGCTCGTGGGCGAAGTGGACGACAACGTGGACCCCGCTTCGACCTACCAACTGGCGAATGCACTCATCAAAGCCAATAAAAACTTTGAACTGGTGACCTTGCCGGGCCTCGGCCACACGGCGGGTGGCGACTTTGGCGAGCGCAAACGGCGGGATTTCTTCGTCAAAAGTTTGCTGGGCGTCGATCCGCCGAACTGGAATGAAATCAGCAGGGACGCAGCCGGTTCGGGAACCGGAAAGTAAATCAGAGAATTTTTACCGGATTTTTGTGCTCATCGATGGCCACAAACGTAAACGAACCGTGGACGGCCCGCTCGCGGTGATCGCTGTACATTTCCTCGACAAAAATATCGACATCGATCCGCAGGCTGGTATTTCCCAAATGCGCCACGCGGCCAATGAGTTCAACAATCGTTCCGGCCGGAATGGGCTTGTTGAAATTGATTTTATCCGATGAAACCGTCACAACCCGTTTGCGGGTAAACCGAGTAGCGGTAATGAACGCAATTTCGTCCATCATCTGCATGGCCGTTCCGCCAAAAAGGGTATCGTAATGATTGGTGGTGTTGGGAAAAACCGCTTTGAAAACCCGGGTTTCGGCAAGTTGTATTCGTTCTTCGAGTGGAATCATTGGTTCAAAATTAGGGGCAAATTTCAATGCGCATTCCGGAATTTTCCCAGCAATTCCTGATGCTTTTGTTGGTTGTATTCCGTTCGGACTTCCTGCAAACACCCGGCGCATAAACACGTGGAAAACTGGGAACGGACGTAATCCCGCTGCTCGTCGCTCAACTGAACCGCCACACACTGGCAAAGGTTGATGCTGCCGACCTTGCATTCAAAAGCCGCTCCACAACGCGGACAACCGACGGTTTCGTGCTTTTTCGTTTGTGTTTCCATATGCTTATAACAACGGAAATAATAAATGTAAAATGATAAATGGCAAATGTAAAAGTGGTTCGAACGCGTCAGCTTACTTTTACATTTGCCATTCATCATTTACTATTTATTATTAAAAAACGTCCTTACACCTTCTCAATCAGCAGATTCCGCGCCGTTTGGGCAGCTTGCACCATGTTTTTGAGCGCCTGTTCCGTTTCCGGCCAGCGACGGGTTTTCAGTCCACAATCCGGATTGACCCACAGGTTCCGAACCGGCAACACACCGGCAGCTTTATGAAGCAACGCGATGATTTCTTCCGTGGTCGGCACGCGCGGGCTGTGAATGTCGTAGACGCCGGGACCAATTTCGTTCGGATAATTGAATTGAACAAAAGCATCCAGCAATTCCATCTGCGACCGCGAGGTTTCGATCGTGATCACGTCGGCGTCCAGATCGGCAATGGGCTGGATGATGTCGTTGAATTCCGAATAACACATGTGGGTGTGAATCTGGGTTTCGTTGCGCACACCCGACGCCGACACCCGGAACGCCTTCACGGCCCAGTCCAGGTAGGTTTCCCAGTTTTCGCGACGCAGCGGCAAGCCTTCCCGAATGGCCGGTTCGTCAATCTGAATTATCTGAATACCAGCCCGTTCCAGATCGACCACTTCATCCCGAATCGCGAAAGCAATCTGCATACATGTATCCCGGCGCGGCTGATCATCCCGAACAAACGACCATTGCAGAATCGTTACCGGGCCGGTCAGCATCCCTTTGACCGGTTTTTGGGTCAGCGATTGCGCATACTCGGCCCAGCGAACCGTCATGGGTTCGGGGCGGTGAACGTCGCCGTAGATGATCGGCGGTTTGACACAGCGCGAGCCGTAGCTCTGCACCCAGCCATTCTGACTAAAAGCAAACCCACCGAGCAACTCGCCGAAATATTCGACCATATCGTTGCGTTCAAATTCGCCGTGAACCAGCACATCCAGACCGATTTCTTCCTGCCAGCGGATGGCTTTTTCGGTTTCAACCCGGATAAAATCTTCGTACAGTTCCAGCGTTTTCTCCCCTTTTTTGAACTTCGCCCGGTTGATGCGCACGTCGTCGGTTTGTGGAAACGAGCCAATGGTCGTTGTCGGGAAAAGAGGCAGATTCAACCGCTCGTGCTGGATGCTTTGGCGCCGGTGAAAGGCTGCGTTCCGGTGCGTATCTTTGTCGGTCAATTGGCTCACCCGTTGCTGAACTTCCGGGCGGTTGATCAGCGTGGATTGTCGGCGCACGGCCAAAACCGTCTCATTTTCAATCAGCCAGGTCTGCGCCTGTTCGCTGTCGGGCTGAGTCGCAATCGTTGCCAGTTTGACCACTTCGCCCAGCTTCTGTTTGGCAAAAGCCAGCCATTGTTTGATTTCGGGCGTTAAACCGCTGTCTTCCGTCTCCGAATCCAGATCGCAGGGCGTGTGCAGCAGCGAACACGATGGAGCCACCCACACGCGGTTTTGGCCCAGGACGTCAGTGGCTTTCTGGATCAGGCCGAGCGAACGGGTCAGGTCATTGATCCAGATGTTCCGGCCATCCACTACGCCCAGCGACAGGATGGTTTTCCGATCGACAAAATCCGTCTTCAGCAAATCATCCAGTTGATTGGGGCAACGGACCAGGTCGATGTGCAGTGCATCGACCGGCAATTGCGTCGCCAGACTAAGGTTTTCGCCAAAACATTCGAAGTACGAAGCGACCAGAAATTTCAGGTTCGGAAACCGTTCGCGCAAAAACCGGTAAGCCGTGGCGTAGGCCGTTTGGTGTTGTTCGTCCGCATCCAGCACCAGACCCGGTTCGTCAAACTGAATCCATTCGGCACCCTGCGCTTCCAAACGGCTCAGAATCTGTTCGTACACGGGCAGTAGTCGTTCGAGCAAATCCAGCCGGTGAAAACCGTCCTCTTTTTCTTTTCCCAGCAACAGATACGTGACCGGCCCTGGCATAACCGGTTTCGGAATACGGCCCAGTACGGTTCTGGCTTCCTCAAAATCCGTGAAGACTTTCCCGGAACGCAGCGAAAACGATTGCGCCTTGCTGAATTCGGGAACGAGGTAATGGTAGTTGGTGTCGAACCACTTCGTCATTTCCAGGGCGATCAGATCCAGGCCGTCCTGTTGATAGCCCCGAGCCATGGCAAAATAGAGATTCAGTTCGCGGACCTCCGGTTTTTCGGCAAGCGGCCGAAACCGTTCCGGGATGGCATCGATGGTCAGCGACCAATCCAGGATCTGATCGTAAAACGAGAAATCGTTGCACGGAATGAGCGCGATGCCGGCCTGTTGCTGGGTGAGCCAGTTGTCGCGCCGGATGCGCTGCCCGGCTTCGACCAGTTGGTCATGCGTCATTTTTCCGTTCCAGTACTGTTCACTGGCCTTTTTGAGTTCGCGGTGGCTACCGATTCGTGGATAGCCGAGGTTGTGTGCGAGCATTTGTGTGTGTTGGTTAAAAAGGGTACAGAATTCTTTGCCAAACACTTTACTACACCCGCACGCTGCGGAAAACCAACCCCCATGACACACCTCACCCAGGCCCTGAAAACAGGACAATACGTAAAAGTCAGAAACGGATGGAAGCCCGGAAGCGCGTCGGTTTGATTAACATGGCTAAGGCAAGTTGCCTGCCCGTCTTTCAAGGAAAAGCGGTGTCAAATGCAATCGAAGCATCTGTACCAGATTAAAAATCTCAACAAATTTAGAGAATAAGATTATATATCTAGTATATGATATTTAAGTTGGAATAATAATCTATATTTGGAGCTTTATCAGACATTTTTTCTTTTAACAAGTCATTTTTCACAAACAGAAAGAAATTTTTCCGTGGAAAAACCAGATCACATAGACGTTCAGTTGCTTAAACTGTTGGGAGAAAATTCGAATGTGACCATCAAGGAATTGGCAGATCAGGTAAACCTGTCGCACACACCGGTTTTTGAAAGGGTGAAAAGATTGGAGTCGAATGGTTACATCAAAAAATACATCGCCATCATTGATGCGGAAAAGCTCAATTACGGGTTAATTGTTTTTTGTAATATCAAGCTTAAGCAGCACGATAGAAGTATTGGTCATGAGTTTGTAAGCGATATTCTTAGACTGGACGAAGTCGTCGAATGCTACAATATTTCCGGGGATTTCGACTTTCTATTGAAAGTGTATGCGAAAGACATGAAGCACTATCAGGATTTTGTATTCAACAAACTTGGTTCGGTGACAAGCATTGGAAGCACCCACAGTACCTTTGTGATGTGTGAAAACAAAAACTCCTATAACGTTAATTTGTAGTCTGTGAATCCGGCTCGTCTCGACCGATTGAGCAGAAAAACCCAAAGCCCATGCGATATTTTCTGCCTTCAGGACTCCTGATTTTGATCCTCAGTAGCTGCGGTGACGGTTCCCGCCGTTCGGAAACTACGGAAAACCGGGCTGATTCGCCGGTTACGTCTATCGATACCGTTTGCTACCGGCAGGTGGTGGGGCGCGATACCACGCTGCTCCGGCTGGTCATTCAGGGCGCCGACGTAACGGGCGAACTGGCTATTTTGCCGGATGAAAAAGACCGGGCGCGGGGCCCGTTGAAGGGTACCTTGATGAATAATCAGATCCGGGCCAACTGGCAGCGTTCGGGCGAAGGCGTGACGCAACCGCACGAGATCACCTTCACGCTCACCGGCGATGCCATTACGTGGCACGAAGGCGAGCGTGTTGAAACAGAAGGACGGTGGGTGTTGAAAAAACCGGAAAGCGGTTTTAGGTATACGTTACTGAAGACAGAATGCCGGTAGATTATTCCAGCCCCAAATCGGTCAGGATTTTCTGCGTTTTGGCGTCGTAACTCTCCACGGTTTTCAATTCGATGGCGAAGGAGTTGTTTTTGCCAAACGAACTCGCGTCGATGATTTTGGAAACCCGGTAATCCAGTTGTTCGGGCTTAAACCGGACGTTAAACAACGGCTTCGGTTTGTTGGGATACTGGCTGTGGTAGAGCAGTTGCTTCATCGCGAGCGGGCGTTTTTCGGGCGCCACCGACTCCAGCAAATCACCGAGTTCACTCTTCATTTGTTCATACCATTCGGCCACCACTTCGGCCGGCAATTCAGCTTCCCACTGCGAAATGTGCTGCCATTCTCTCAGCACACCCACCACTAATTTTTTGGCCGACCCTTTGCCATTTTCAGCAAAACGGAGGGTATACAACAGAATGGGAATTTCCAGATTCTGCTCCGGCCCCAATCCTTCAATGTAGGCATACTGATACCCTTCGTACGAATGCCGTTCGTTTCGGAACCATTCTTCAATGCCAAAGCCGTAGGTTGCTTCGAAAGCCGTCCGGCTTGAGGTGGCATTATCAGACTTATAATTAGGGCCGGATGGTTCTTTGTAGCCCCTATTATTATTCGTTAAACGAGCAAGATAAAACATACTATTAGGTTTTGATACTATGTAAATTTGTATTTTCGTTTAAATCAAAAAACGATTGCACTTTCCTTTCAATCCTTATGAAGCACTTCAACGTCTCTCGAAAAACCGAAAATTTGAATCGCAAAAAGCCTGTAGTGAACAAAAAGATCACTTAGGCAGACTTCATCACGCTGCGGTTCTACAGAAAGGATCAGCTAGTAATCAGTAGATTAGTGAACGAAACATTCGCCAAAAAACCGGTAACCGCCTTGACGCTGGTTTTGGTTTTATCGTACCGGTTGGATAGCCTGTTGGGCGGTGTTCACAAGTCAAGATCGTAGTTCTACTGCAAAGGTCGCCAAATCTGACAATTTAGCCAACAATTTTTACGACTGGCCGAGTATGATTTTTTTTATTTGGCAGCCACAGCGACAATACCGAACTTTACCCCGAATTAAAACCACCCATTCGTTACATGCTATTTTTTGAGGATACGGTTTCAGTCGTAAAAGTCGTCGTTTCATTACTTCTCGCCCTGGCCAGTTGGCTTCTGATTCGATTTCCCGCTCCTTTCCGCCACCACCTGAACCCACGGCCCGCTTTGACGCTCTGGGTTTCGTTCATCGTTTTCCGGGTTATTCCGTTCCTGATCGTGTATCTGATCCTGGATTTTGCCCCCCGCAGTGATACCGAATTCTTCTACAAGAAGGCCATTGCAGCTTTTGCGGGCAAAATGGTCTACCGGGATTTTCTCTCCTACCACGGCCCGCTGTTTGGCTACCTCATCAGTCTGCCGCTCTACTTGTGGTACAATGCCAAAATTCTGATTCCCTTCATGGCGCTCATCGAGTTTGCCATCGTCTGGGCCACCTGGCGTTATTACCAGGCCAGCCGACCGGATTCCCTGCTGATGGCGGTTTTGTATTTTTTATTGCCCATGCCATTTGTCGCCATGATCCTGAGCAGCGAAGAAGACGTCTGGTTCTGGGGCGTGGGACTCATCACCCTGCTCTACACCCATCGTACGCAGAGCAGTCTGTGGATCGGGATCATCTGGGGGCTGTCGATGATTGTCATCAAAAGCATGATTATCGTGCTGCTGGTGCCGGTTTTCTTTCTGGTCGACAACAAATTCAAGTACGTGCTGGGGCTGGCAATCGTTGGCGTTCCGTCCATCGTCATCCTCTATCTTCTGATGGGTGATGCGTTTCTGATGCCGCTACAACATTCCGGCTACCACATGACACCCAACATCGTCAGCATCACCCGGCCATTTCTGAGCAGTCTGTATAACCAGATGAGCCTGACGCGGCTCAACACGATCAGCCTTTTCATCACCATGGCGTTGTCGTCGTGGGTAGCCATCCGGTTCCGGCACCTGGGCTATCGGCAGATTTTTCCTTCGCTTTACATCCTAACGTTCGGCATCTTCATGCTGGCGCAACCCAGTGCCCCCGGCTTTTACCTGTTCATGTACATGATCGTGGTGCTGTTTGAAGTGGCCCGACTGGAAGATAAAGCGTTCCATTTTCAGCTCATCCTGCTCAACTTCCTGATTGTCATTCAACCCATCATCTGGGTAATCTATGTCGGGATGCTGAATTATGACGACTGGCAAACCGTTTTTGCCGCCCCGGTGAACACCGCCGATTATCTGATTCAGATCATTGAGGTGGGGCTTTTGCTTTCTTTGGTCTGGCGCACGTTTAACCACCTTAAATCACTGGACCGGGCCACGAGCCCATCCTTTCCGCCCCAATCCTGGTCGACGGGTCGTTCGTCGGTTTCGTAAGGCGGGTTTTCTTTTCATAGAACGTCAACTATGTTTATTGTTTACGCGAAGGCCGTAACCGCCTTCCTCCTGAGTGCCGTGCTGCTGGTTGCGTGGTTCAAACGCCCGGTCCTTGAGTCGTTTCTGGACGAAAAGAAGGTGCCCTGGCTGGTGATTTTCTGGGTTCTGCTGCGGCTGGTTCCGTTTGTGGTGATTTATATTTTTTTCGACTTTTCGCCCCAATCGGACGTCGCCAACTATTATTACCCCATTGGCATCTCCGCCAAATTGCGGGAAATACCGTACCGGGATGTCCTGAATCCGTATTCGCCCTTCTACGGTTTCTGGATGGAAATTCCGCTGATTTTCTGGGATAATACCCGCTCGCTGGTGCTGTTCTTAACCCTGATCGAACTGGTAGCCGTGTGGCTGACGTACCGAACCTATAAAGGCGTTTTACCCCGCGCAGAACGGCTTTTCCGGGTCTTATTTTACATGATGCTTCCCGTTCCTTTCGTGATGTCCATCTTGAGCGGACAGGAAGACGTGGCACTCTGGATTTTTGCCCTGCTGGCCATTGTCGCCCTCCAACGCGACGGCAATGCGTACCTCTGCGGTTTACTGCTGGCTTTGGGCATTCTATCGACCAAAGCGGTTTTTATCCTCATCATTCTGCCATTTTTCCTCCTCACCCGCCGGCTGATTCCATTGATGGCGGGTCTGGCCACGCTGGCTATCCCGGTTCTGATTTTCCTGTACATTAAAACCGGTTCGCTGTTTATCGAACAACCGCTGGAAGAAGGAAAATACCTGAAAGCACCCAACTGGGCTTCCCTGCTGCATCCTTTTACCTCCGGTTTCATCAATGCCGAACTGTCGGTCTGGAACTACGCCGGGCTGGTCATTTGTCTGCTGGTGGGGATTCAGGTGTTGCGGTTAAGAGGAAACCACGATTACCGAACGTATTTTCCGCTGTTCTACATCGCCACGTTCAGCCTGATGACGGTGGTCCAGAAAAATGCCGTTGCCAACTATACTTACCTGTTTATGTTGCCCCTGGTGTTTCAAATGGTCGACTTCCGCGACCGAACGTCAGTGGTTTTTCTGCTGGTGTTCAACATCGCAGCGGCCATCCATCCGTCCCTGTGGTGGCGAATCGGGCAGCCGTATTATCAAACGGTGAGCGAAATTTTCAGTAAACCGGTTTATATCCTGGAATATAGCATTGAGCTTTTCATCGTCGTTTACCTGCTTTATCTGGTGGTAAAGGCGCAAAAACAGCTCAAACTGGCTCCGCAGTTGGCTCCTATTCCACCCCTAAAACCCGAACCAACCCGGATGTAAGTTTCAGAAACCGGTAGACATCGGTGGATTGAAGTGGCTTTGTGTTTGCGCTAAACTCCTCCACCCCCTATATTTGGCTTTATTACCTGACAAGCTCTAGATTGTTGCTATGACTGACGTTCGTACTGACTGGACCCGCGACGAAATCGCCGATATTTATAACTCCCCTGTTCTTGATCTGATTTACCGGGCCGCCACGGTTCACCGCCAGCACCACGATCCGCAGGAAGTGCAGGTTTGCACGCTTCTTTCGGTCAAAACCGGGGGCTGTCCGGAAGACTGTGCCTATTGTCCCCAAGCCGCGCGCTATCATACCAGCGTGAAGGTTCATAAACTCATGGAAGTGGACGAAGTGCTGACAGCCGCCCACCGGGCGAAGGAGTCGGGCAGCACGCGTTTCTGCATGGGAGCCGCCTGGCGCGAAGTCCGCGACAACCGGGATTTTGACAAGGTGCTGGAAATGGTGCAGGGCGTCAACCGGATGGGCATGGAAGTGTGCTGCACGCTTGGGATGCTGACGGAAACGCAGGCAGAAAAACTGAAAACCGCTGGTTTGTACGCCTATAACCACAACCTCGACACCAGCGAAGAATACTACGGCGACATCATTTCGACCCGCACCTACGACGACCGGCTGGATACGCTCGGCAACGTTCGGCAGGCCGGCATCTCGGTCTGCTCCGGCGGCATCATCGGCATGGGCGAAAGCCACCAGGACCGCATCGGAATGCTGCTCACCCTGGCCAATTTGCCCGAACACCCCGAATCCGTGCCGGTCAATGCGCTGGTTCCCGTTGAAGGCACTCCGCTGGAAGACCAGCCCCGCGTATCGGTTTGGGAAATGCTTCGGATGATTGCCACCGCCCGGATCATCATGCCCAGAGCGATGGTACGCTTATCGGCGGGCCGGGTTCGGATGAACACCGAAGAGCAGGCCTTGTGTTTTCTGGCCGGTGCCAACTCCATTTTTGCCGGCGATAAACTGCTGACTACGCCGAATCCGGAAGAAGACCAGGATCGGCAATTGTTCCAAACGCTCAACATCCGTCCGCGCAAGGCGTTTAAGGATGCGGAGAAACCGGCGGTGGTTTTTGAGCAGATTCCGCTGTAAACGGTTTTCGATAGAGATTTTGGTGGTACGGCAAGGTGATTGATCGCCTTGCCGTTTTTTTTATGTTGTTAATAAATTAGTTATAAAAACCGCAAGCCCACCGTTTCAACTGTGGGTTCGTGAGAAGAAATTAATTGAATGGTTGAAACCGTTTTAACGGTTTTGAGGCTCTTGAATCGTTAAAACGGTTCTCAACATTGAATCTATTTTGGTAATTTCCCACGGTTATAACCGTGGGCTAATAATTAACCTCCTACATCTCTACAATTTTGACATTTAAAGAGATGGCTAGCAGAATTAGGGGCATAAGCGAATAGCTCCAATCACTATCTTAAAAAAGTAACTACTTCACAATCACATCCTTTTCTTTCCCAATCGTGTTGAACAGGGCGTCCTCGATCCGGTCGATGGCCTTTTCAAACGTCCACTGCTCCTGAACAATCCGCCGGGCATTGCGCGAAAGGCGATCCGCCAGGCCACTATCCGTCAGTACCCGCTCCACCGCCTGCGCCATCTCCTCCGGTTTTCGATTGACTAACAAGCCGTTGTAATTTCCAATGACGGTTTCCCGAACTCCTCCTTCCGCTACGGCTACCACCGGCAAACCGCAAGCATTGGCCTCCAGCGGAGCCAGGCCGAAGGGCTCTAAAGTCGATGTATACAACAGACAGGACGCCGTGTTGAGGAGTTGCACCAGTTCCTGATGCGGTATTTTCTCCCGGGGTTCAAAGTTCACCCGCAGCGACTGGCTCAGGTCTTTCAACTTGTCGACATACGCCGTGTCGCCCATATCGCCCACCCAGATCAGTTTCGGGCGGATGGCTTCGGGAATCAGCGCCAGCGACTCGATGGCCAGATCGGGCCGTTTGTGCTGAAAAAACGCCCCCAAGCCCATGACAAACGGTTCGCGGGGTAAATTTTGATAGGGAAACAGGCTGGCGTCGATGCCCAGATAACAGACTTCACCCGCGCCACCGTAGGCCCGAAGAACGTTTTCGTTGCTGAAATAAGAATTGACCAGCACTTTATCGTAACTGCGGTAGTTCTGAATTTCTTCCCGTACCCGCACGCGTGCCTGACGAATCTTGAATATATCGTCCCAGTACTGGCTTCGGTAGTCGGATTTTCTCCAGTTTCCGTTGGCCGGTGGAAGTCCTTCCCAGATCAGTTCCGGTGACGATTCAAAGAGCGTGCGATTGGGTTCGCCCAGGTAAAGGGCTTTCGGAATAGTAACGAACCGCCCGATGTAAGGCATCGAAAAGTTGATGCAGGAATTGGCAAACAGGACGTCAAAACCGGCCGCGTTGATCTGATCGGCGCAGCGGCTGCAAAAGTCAAGCATCCGCCGGATGCGGGTTTCCGGCTCAAATTTCAGCGCCCAAAGCTTGTCCCGGTATTCGTCCCGGATGCGGATGTCCATCGACAACGGCAGGATGTGCGTCTTATCCACATACCGGTCCACGTCCAGAAACTTCGTATCGGCGACCGAAGACGTCCACACTTCAATGGAATGACCGCGCTGGGCAAGCCCTTTAATATGCTGGTGCAAAGCCCGGCTTCCGCCCCCGCTCCGCAGATTATGCCAAACTGCAATTTTCATCAACTACCACTCATTCAGGTAAACCAGTTGCCAATATAGTATTAATTTTCGGCAACTTTTTTACCGCTTACCCAATTCTATCACTTCCATATCCCGGACCCGACCCGCATCAAGCGTAAAGCGCAGCACGGTTCGAACCGGGTGAAAACCGTGCTTTCCGGCAGCTCCGGGATTGATAAACAGCAGGTTATTGATTTTAGGATCGCGGGTAACCTTTAAAATATGGGAATGACCACACACAAACAGATCGGGTGGATGCTGAATCAAATCGGGCCGGACAATAGGATTATACCGGGGCGGTGTGCCGCCGATGTGCGTCATCCAGATGGAAAGCCCTTCCAGATCAAACCGCTGGTGTTCGGGACATTCGTGGGTTACCTCCCTGTCGTCGATGTTGCCGAAAACACCCCGGAACGGTTTGAAAGCCCGTAGGTCGTCAATAATCTTCACCGAACCAATGTCACCGGCATGCCAGATTTCATCGCATTCCGCGAAATGGGTGAACAGGTACGGGTCTAAAAAACCGTGGGTGTCGGAAAGCAGGCCGATGCGAGTCAAAATAGAGAAGGGTTATTACGCAGCGTTACACAGAGAAAATCAGAGTTACGCAGAGTTCAAATTGATAACTCTGATTTCCTCTGATAAACCCTGTGTAACAACATTTAGTTTACTGCCAGCCGCCCCCCAGTGCCCGATACAGGTCGATGACCGATAAGAACTGCGCCCGTTTGGTGCTAATCAGCGAGAGTTCAGCCGCCAGCACACTGCGCTGCGCCGTGATTACTTCCAGGTACGAAGCATAGCCCGTCGCGAATAATTCGTCGGAAATCGTGGCCGCCTGACCCAATACCGCCACTTCCTGGGCCTGCAGCTCCGCCACCTTGCGATAATTTTCAATGCCCCGCAAACTGGTGGTCACTTCACTAAAACCGGTCAGCACGGTTTTCTGGTACCCGTAAAACGCTTCCCGGCTTTGGGCAACCGACAACGAATAGTTTGATTTCAGGTACCGGCGGTTGAAAACCGGAGCCGCCAGCCCGCCCAGCACACCGATTGCCAGCGAAGCCGGGTCGAGCAAAACCGACGCCCGGAACGCATTCAGGCCCACGTAGGGCGTCAGTGTCAGGGACGGCAAGAACTCCGCCCGGGCCACCTCCACGTCGACGTTCGCGGCTTCCATCGCCAGTTCGGCCTGCTGGATATCCGGTCGGCGACGCAGCATCTGGCTCGGAATCCCGGCCGAAAGCTGGGCCGGCAATTCCTGGTTGCTGATGGTTTTAGTCCGTGCGATGGGCTGCGGAAACCGGCCCAGCAACTGATTCAACTGGTTTTCGGTCTCCACAATTTGCTGCTGCACCTGCGCTTCGAGACTCCGGGTGTTGAGCAATTGCGCATTGAATTGCTGAACGGCGAGTTCGGTAACGCGTCCGGCGGCTTTCTGAACTACCACCAGTTCGGACGCCCGTTGTTGCAACGCCTGGTTTTCGCGAAGAATCTCCAGTTCGCTGTCCAACGCCAGGAGCCCGTAATACAGGCGGGCGACCTCGGCAATGAGTGAGGTAACGATCAGTTGACGCCCTTTTTCGGATGCCAGAAAGCGCACGTAAGCCGCTCGTTTGCGGTTTCGCAGTTTCCCCCACAGGTCAATTTCCCAGTTGCTTCGAAAACCGAGAAAGTAATCCGGCGTTGCATCGGGAATACGTTGTTTACCATCGATGTTGGGCGACAGGTTGGTGTCAAAATTTCCCACACCGTTCAAGGTGTAACGACCAAACCGATCGACGCCGGCGGCAGCCACGGCACTGACCGAAGGCACCAGCGCGCCCCGGCTGTACTCAAAATTAGCACGCGCCATTTCGATGCGCTGTGAAGCAATCTGCAAATCCGGGTTTCGGGCCAAAGCCGTATCGATCAGACTTTCCAGGTCCGGGTCCGAGAAAAACGCTTTCCAATTCAGGTTGCCAACCGATGTCGAGTCCGTGTTTCCGGTAAACGACGTGGGCAGCGTCCTGGCTTTCGGCAGTTGCAGGGGTTCAGAAACCCGGCAGCTACTCAATAGAAAAAGCGGAATGAGATAAAAAACGAATTTTTGATAACTGGATTTATGAATGAACGGTCGTTCCATTTTCGTGAGTTTGAGTTAATACCGGAACCTGATCCAGCCCGTCGTCTTTGGGCGGTTTGGCTTGCAGCAGTTGGGCGAGTTTGGCAAATGCAACATACAGCCCCGGAATTAGAAAAAGTCCGAACAGCGTTCCGATGAGCATACCGCCCGCAGCCGCCGTCCCGATGGAACGGTTACCGAGCGCCCCGGCACCGGAAGCAATACAAAGCGGAATCAATCCGGCAATAAACGCGAAGGAGGTCATCAGAATCGGTCGCAGACGCGACATGGCTCCTTCCATCGCGGCTTTCAGGATCGACATTCCCTCCTGCTGTTTCTGGTTCGCAAACTCTACGATCAGGATGGCGTTTTTACCCAGCAAACCGATGAGCATAACCAGTGAAACCTGCGCGTAGATGTTGTTTTGCAAACCGGCCAGTTGCAGACAGAGAAACGACCCGAAAATACCGGCGGGCAGCGACAGCAAAACCGCCAGCGGCAAAAACAGACTTTCGTACTGCGCCACCAGCAACAGATACACGAAGACCAGACAGATCACAAAAATCCAGATGGCCTGGTCGCCCGACAACACTTCTTCGCGTGTCATCCCCGACCAGTCGAACGTAAAACCGCGCGGCAGTTTTTCCCTGGCCACTTCCTGAATCGCCTTGATGGCATCCCCGCTGCTGTAGCCGGGCGCCGACTCGCCGTTGATCATGGCCGAGGTGAACATGTTGTAGCGGGTCAACTGCTCCGGGCCGTAGACCCGTTCCATCGTGATAAAATTGGAATACGGCACCATTTCGCCCTGCTTGTTCTTCACCCGCAGGTTCAGCACATCTTCCGGTTTGGCCCGGTATTTGGGTGCGGCCTGAACCATCACCTTGTACATCTGATTGAAGCGGATGAAATTGGACGCATAAAAGCTCCCCATCAGCGTCTGGAGCGTGCTCATCGCGTTGTCGATGGAAACGCCCTTCTGAGCGGCTTTATCCTGATCGACGTGCAGCACGTACTGCGGAAAACTGGGGTCGAAACTGGTGAACACCCGGCTGATTTCCGGTCGTTTTTCCAATTCGGCAATAAATTCGTCGGTTACTTTTTTGGTCTTTTGCAGATCATCACTCCGGGTGCGGTCCTGCAACCGGATTTCAAAACCGCTCGAATTACCAAAACCGGGTACCGTGGGTGGCGAAAAGAACTGGATGCTGGCGTCGTTGATGTTCTTGGTTTTATCGGCCAGCAAGGCAATCACATCGTCAACCGACTCTTTGCGTTCGTCCCAGCTTTTGAGGTTGATCATACCCATCCCGTACGACGCTCCGGCGCCGTCGGTCATCAGACTCAAACCCGCCAGCGTCGATACGTTCTCGACCGATTCGAGCTTGGAAGCCGCCTGCTGCACCAGATCCATGACCTCCTCCGTCCGTTCCACGGTGGCCCCAACGGGCGTGGTCACGTTCACGTAAATCATGCCCTGATCTTCCGTCGGAATAAAACCGGCGGGCAAAATGGTGTTGATCCCCCAGGTAGCCGCCACAAAAAGCAGCAGAACGCCCCAGGTCACGACACCCCGATTCACAAACGGACGCAAACCACGCCGGTATTTCCCGGCCAGAGAGTCATATCCCCGGTTAAATTTGGCAAAAAACCGCCCCAGCAGTCCCTTTTGTTCTCCGTGAACAGGCCGTAACAAGAGAGCACACAAAGCGGGTGTCAGGGTCACGGCGTTGATCCCCGAAATCACAATGGAAATCGCCAGCGTCAGCGAAAACTGCCGGTAGAAAATACCGACCGGCCCCGACAGGAAAGCGACCGGAATAAATACCGCCGACATCACCAGTGTAATGGCAACAATGGCTCCGCTGATTTCCTTCATGGCCGCAAACGTTGCCGCCCGCGGAGACAGGTGTTCTTCGGTCATTTTGGCGTGAACGGCCTCGACGACCACAATGGCATTATCGACCACAATCCCAATCGCCAATACCAATGCGAAGAGTGTAAGCAGGTTTACCGAGAAACCGATTACGTCCATGAACGCAAACGTACCGACCAGCGCCACCGGAACCGCCAGGGCGCAGATCAGCGTCGAACGCCAGTCCTGGAGGAACAGAAAAACGACGATGAACACCAGAATGAAGGCTTCAAACAGGGTGCGAACTACCTCGTGAATCGAGGCATCCAAAAAGCGCGACACGTCGTAGGCAAAGTTGTAAGTCATGCCCGGCGGGAAAGTCGTTTCTTTCAGTTCGGCCAGGCGTTTTTTGACATTGGCAATCACCTCCTGCGCGTTGGAACCCGGTCGCTGTTTCAACATGATAGCCGCCGAGGGACGACCGTCGTTTTTAGACAGAATACCGTAGTCCAGCGATCCGAATTCAACTTCGGCCACGTCTTTCAACCGGAGAATCGAGCCGTCGTCCAGGGTGCGGATCGCGATGTTTTCGTACTGCACGGGTTCAATAAATTTCCCCGTATAGCGCAAGACATACTGCAAAACCTGGGCATCACGGTCGGCACTTTCACCCGCTTTTCCGGGAGCCGCTTCCACGTTTTGTTCCCGAATGGCCGCGATGACTTCATCGGCAGAAACGTTGTAAACCGTCATGCGGTCGGGCTTGAGCCAGACCCGCATGGAATATTCCCGCGCACCCAGAATATCGACAAACCCGACACCGTCGATGCGTTTGAGTTCCGCCAAGATGTTGATATCGGCAAAGTTATAGATGAATTTCTCATCCGCCGTTGAATCCGTGCTGATCAGGTTCAGGTACAACAACATGCTATTGACCTCTTTCTCCGTCGTTACCCCCGCCTTGATCACTTCTTCGGGAAGTTCATCCAGCACCGTCGTTACCCGGTTTTGAACGTTCACAGCCGCCAGATCCGGATCGGTGCCGACTTTGAAGAAGACCTGAATCAGGGTAGAGCCGTCATTTCCTGAAATGGCGGTCATGTAAGTCATATTCGGCACACCGTTGATGGCCCGTTCCAGTGGCATGGCAACGGCTTTGGTGCTCACTTCGGCATTGGCTCCCGTATAACTAGCCGTTACGACAACAGACGGCGGAACAATATCGGGGAACTGGGTAACCGGTAAATTCATCAGCGACAGTACGCCCAGCAACGTAATCAAAACCGAGATTACGGCGGAGAGCAAAGGCCGTTTTATGAAGGTATCAAACATAATTTCGTGCTGATAAATCTAAAGTACAGGCATTCCTCCGATCGCGGATGCGACCAAAGGTTGCTCTGTACTGAAGAGTGGGGTGTAATGATCGAAAGTCTGGCCGGTTAGTTGGCAACGACTTCAGTCTCGGACTTTGCGGGGTTTAAGGTCAGCAAACTCTCGGGCGACAGTGCCTGCGGAACAATTTGCATCCCATCACGGATGTTCTGAATGCCTTCGTAGACGATCTTTTCGCCGGGTTCCAGCCCCGATTTCACGAGGTAAAACTGGGCGACGCGGCTCTGGGGAACGAAGCTCCTCATTTTCACTTTGTTAGACGCATCAACCACGTAAACGTAGTTTTTATCCTGGATTTCAAATACCGCCTTCTGGGGAACCAGAACGGCATTATCCACCTCATTTTTCAGGCGAATCTTGCCCGTCGCGCCATGCTTGAGCATTTTGTCAGGATTTGGAAAACGAGCCCGGAAAGCAATCGTGCCGGAGCCATCGTCGAACACGCTTTCCATCGTTTCAATTTTACCGGCCTGCTTGTAAGGGGTATCATCGGCCAGGAGCAGCGTCACTTCCTGTCCACTGCTGCTGTGTTTTCCTTTTTTGATGTATTCCAGGTATTCTTTTTCCGACACGTGAAAATACGCGTAGACTTCGCGGATGTCCGAAACCGTTGTCAGCAGCGCACCTTCTTCGATCAAACTCCCCATTTTAGACGGAATCCGGTTGATCACACCGTCAAACGGAGCACGGATGCTGGCGTGAGCCAAACGCAGCGAAGCATTTTCCTGGGCCGACTGGGCCTCTTCAATGGCGGCTTTGGCGGCATCCAGTTTCGACTTCGACAGTTCCAGTTCAGAAGCCGAAATCACTTTCTTGTCAACCAGCAACTTAACACGACCCAGCTCTACCTCGGCGGTTTTGGCTTCGGCCATCGCACTCTTCAGATTGGCTCTTGCCTTGGCCAGTTCGGCCTGATACTCAGCCTGGTTGATCTGGAACAGCAATTGTCCTTTTTTCACCTGACGACCTTCGTCAACATGTATTTTATCTAGAAACCCGCCTACGCGGGCACGAATTTCCACGTTCCGGACGGCCTCCACATTGCCGGCGTATTCACGCTGCAGGGTGGTCGACTGTCGTGTAATTTCAAAAATGGGGAGAGCCGGTTTTTCAACCTCGGTTTTCTCCTCAGCCTGGCTGCTACAACCCGTGATAAAAGCACTGATTGATAGCGCAATGGCAATGATGTATCCTTTCATGTTTGTGATATGATTTCTCGTTAAGCGTTTAAGCGTATAGGGAAGTCAGGACATGCTCATCCCTGAACAGAGTCCGACCTGAATTTTCAGTAAAAAGGTAACCAGGATATTGTTGTACTGAATTGAAAGCGCTCCGCCTGAGCGGAAAAACCCCTTAGGCTTGAGGTGGTGGAGAGTTTATCTCCTGAACATGCGAAAACACACGAATGGACTTCAGTCCAACGGGTCGGGCAGCCAGGTGCCAGTAAACAGGCTTCAAGGAAAAAGAAAAAAGAGGGGCAGAGAAATAATCGTGTTCAATATTGGCGACGTCAGATTCTTCTTTGGCATCGTCCTGCTCCGGGAGGGCGTCGATAATCCCAAGCCAGTTTTCAAGAATTAATTCACCGATGCTTTCGATTCGGTTAACGGACAAGTCTTCTTTTTGGGCACCATGAAGCATCCTCGGCGAAAAATGTTCGGGCACATCGACACTAATGTTGATGATGTGCAGCGCCATTAGCCAGCAGAATAACCGGTGCAGAAAGAAGTTTTTTCTCCGTTTACTCATTTGAGTGTTGTATCCTTAATCGTTACAAAATTAAGTACATATATCGGAAATATGCAAATATAATTCGTAAAAACGGCCATATTTGCAAATAGTTACTGCTTTTTCTCCGATCATTACAATTTAACAGAAGTAATTTTACCGTTTTACGATAGCGTGTACTGCATTTGTAAGTATTCTCTATAAAAAGAAACACAGAAGCGGGAAAAGAGTTCGACTTATATTCATTCCGCTTTGAATGTTGGACTGGTTCACATAAAATGCGCCTGTTATTTTACGCACAACTTACTAGTCTCACTGTATGAAAACCGCCCTTGCTATTCTTCGTGGCATCAATGTCAGTGGTCAAAAAAGAGTCCCCATGAATGAGTTGAAGCACTTGTTCGGGGAATTGAATTGTCAGCAGGTCAAAACGTACATTCAAAGCGGTAACGTTGTCTTTACCCATTCTGCTACCGATGAGGAGCAACTGGCGAGACAGATTGAGCAGAAAATTGTTGAAACATTTGGCTTTCAGGTGCCGGTTTTGACCCGGTCATTGAGCGAACTGGCCGACATCGTTGCCCAAAATCCTTTTCTTCAGGAAGATCATACCGACATCGACAAGCTTCATGTCACGTTTCTGTCGGATGCGCCTGATGCCTTAAAGCGTGATAAAATAAAAGAGTTAGCCGTCGGCGCCGACCGGTTTGCCCTCTCCGGAAAAGAAATATACGTGTACTGCCCCAATGGCTATGGCAACACCAAACTGAGCAATACCTTTTTTGAAAACAAGCTCAAGGTGACAGCCACGACCCGAAACTGGAAAACCGTTCATGAGCTTTTGAAAATGATGCAATCATTGAATCCGAACACGGAACGGTAGCAAACAGGATTTTTCTGGTCCGGAAGTCCTTTTCAGGAGAATAGCAGTGTTTTCATCTCGGCCCGGATCTTCTTTTTGTCGATTTTACCAACGCTGGTTTTCGGAATTTCATTGACCAGCACAATGCGATCCGGCACGTACCATTTGTTGATGTCCCCGCTCGCAATCTGCCCCTGCAAGGCGGTTTTGATCGTTTCAGACGTTACTTTGCCCACATACTCCGGTTTCAACACCACCAGCGCGTGCGGGCGTTCACCCCATTTTTCGTCCGGAAACCCGACCACCGCCGACTCTCCCACGCCCTCGATTTGCGACAGACAGTTTTCAATTGCCAGCGACGAAACCCACTCGCCACCCGACTTGATGACGTCCTTGGTGCGGTCGGCAATGATCACCCAGTTGTCGGGGGTAATGGCCGCCACATCGCCCGTGTGGAGCCAGCCGTCGCGCCAGAGTTCTTCGCCCCGCTCGGTTTCCTTGTAATAGCCCTGCGTGAGCCAGGAGCCCCGCGCCGTCAGTTCGCCCAGCGAATGGCCGTCGTGCGGAACCGGCTGTCCCTCATCGTCCTGCAACTGAATGTCGATAAAGGGCGCAATGCGACCAGCCCGCGTCCGAAACTCCACCTGCTCGTCGATGGGCAACGCACGTTCGGCATCATTCAGGTAGGTGAGCGACAGAATCGGAGCGGTTTCAGACAATCCATAACCCGCGTAGATCTGAATGCCCAGTTCCAGGGCGGCTTTTGCCAGCCCTTTTGTCAGCGCCGAGCCGCCGATGATGACCTTCCAGCGACTCAAATCCACCTGTCTGGCAACCGGGCTATTCACCAGCATGGTCAGAATCGTCGGAACACAATGCGAGAGGGTCACTTTTTCTTTCAGGAGTAATGTCAGAAGCATTTCGGGCTCATACCGCCCCGGATACACCTGCCGCGCCGACAGCATGGTTGCCAGGAGCGGAAAACCCCAGGCGTGGACGTGAAACAGGGGCGTGATGGGCATGTATACATCATGGGTCGAATGAAACGCGACGGCTTCATACCCGCAGATGTAGGTCACCAGCCCCATCGTGTGCATGAACAACTGCCGGTGCGAAAAATAGACTCCTTTGGGGTTGCCCGTGGTGCCGGTGGTATAAAAGGTCGTAGCCCAGGTATTTTCGTCAAAATCCGGGAAAACGTACTGGTCCGAAGCGGTTTTCAAGAGACTTTCGTATTCGCCGACAAAACCGTCCGGAATCACAACCTCCTGATTTTGATATACTTTATCGCTCACCAGAATGAACGTTTCTACCGTCGTGAGCTGGCTTTTGATCGCATCGAGCAACGGCAGAAAATCTTCATGAATTACCACCACTTTGTCTTCCGCATGGTTCATGCAATACAGAATCTGGGCGGGAGACAACCGCACGTTAATCGTGTGCAGAATAGCACCCAGGCACGGAATGGCAAAAAAACACTCCAGATACCGGTGACTATCCCAATCGAAAACCGCTACCGTATCGCCCGGCTTCACCCCGCTGGAAGTCAGCAAATTGGCCAGGCGACGAACCCGCTGGTTGAAGTCTACGTAATTCATACGGAACAGGTCGCGGTAAACAATTTCCCGCTGCGGCTCGTATTTGAGCGACTGTGCCAATATCGTTTTTACCAGAAGCGGTTGCTCCTGAGCCGAAGCCGTGCGGGGAATCAGTTTCGTCGCGATCATCACAAGAGGAATGGGAAGGCCAGTAATAGGACAAGAAAATCCTGCTGAAATTATAGAATTTCAGTCAAATCCTGCCGTCCTCTAGCGGTTTTATTTTACAGCAGCAAACCGGCAAGCGTTGCCGACATATACGACGCCAGCGTTCCGCAAATCAGGGCTTTGAAACCCAGTTTGGCCAGATCGCTCCGGCGCGAAGGGGCCAGTTCGCCAATACCGCCCACCTGAATGGCGATCGACGAAAAATTGGCAAATCCGCAGAGCGCAAAGCTGGTGATGGCGATGGTTTTGGGGTCGAGTGTGTTTTTGATTTTCACCAGGTCGAGATACGCTACAAATTCGTTCACCACCATCTTGGTGCCCATCAACGACCCCGCAGCCTGAATATCCTTCGACGGAACGCCCATCGCCCAGGCAAAGATGGAAAAGACATGGCCCAGCAAAAAGTTGAGACTCAGGTTCGGAAATCCGAAAATGTAATACCCGATCCGGAAAAGAATGCTATCGAGCAAGGCCATCAGAGCGATGAAACCGATCAGCATCGCAATCACGTTGAATCCCACTTTCAACCCTTCAGCCGCGCCGGAAGCAATGGCATCGAGCAGGTTGGCGTGGCTTTTTTTGATTTCCAGCTTCACGATGCCTTCCGTTTCCGAAACTTCGGTTTCGGGAAAAACGATTTTGCTGATCACCAGCGCACCCGGTGCGGCCATCAGACTGGCGGCCAGCAGATACGGTGCCGGAACGCCCAGCGAAATGTAGACCGCCAGAACGCCCCCGGCAATGCAGGCAAAACTGCCCGTCATCGACGCCAGCAATTCCGATTGCGTCATGGTTTTCAGATACGGTTTGATCATGATCTGCGCTTCGACCTGTCCGACAAACGTACTCGACACATTCGACAGTGCCTCGGCACCACTGACGCCCATCAACCATTTCATGAACAGCGCCAGCACCGCTACAACCCGCTGCATGATGCCCAGATGGTAGAAAATATTGACCAGAACCGCTACGAAAATGATGGTTGGAATGACCTGAAAGAAGAAAATGAAGCCATTTTCGGGACCAAACGCTTTGCTGAGCAATTCGCGGTTGACCAACGGAGAAAAGACAAATTCAGCGCCCTTGACTGATTTCTGTAACAGCCGGTCGACAAACTGCCCCAGTGTCTGGAAAATCTGCTGACCAATGTCCGTTTTCAGAATAAAAACCGCCAATCCAAACTGGAGTAACAACCCGACTCCCACAGTTCGATAGTTAATTGCTTTGCGGTTATTTGACATGGCATAGGCGATGCCCAAAATCAATACGATGCCGATCAGTCCGGTAAAACGGCTCATTCAATACGCTGGTTAGTTGAAGTGTACGGTAGTTTACAAAAAACTTGTGAAGATAAGAAGGAATGCCGGGTCCCGAATGCGAATTAGCCGGTTTTCTCATCGGGCAACGGTTTATTTCCTGTTCGCCAATGTCGTGGCTTCTCCCATGTTCAGTGTCTCACATCCCGTTGCCATTCTCTTTTTTCTACTAATTATCAGACAAAAACAAGGAAATTTTGTTGTCTTATTATCTCTGATTATCAGTGAATTAAATTGAACTATTCCAATAATTATTTAATATATGAAAAAGATAGTATTTTCTTTTTTTCTGACAACGCTGCTGTTTCTCAGCAACGCCTGTCAGAATCCGCTGGATGATGTGGGAATTGGATTTAAAGACCCCATTGAAAACGGAATTGTTGAGCTCCGGTTTCAGAGTCTGAAAGGACCAATGCCAAAAGAGATTGAGCTAGCGGTGGCCGGAGTCGATGCCGACCAAATTGTGACAACCCTCAATACAACGAATTACAAAGTAAATGCGGATGGCGTGCTGATTCTGGCGGCTTCTCCCGAGGCCATGTATTCGAAAAACGATCCGCTTCATTTTGTTGTTGCCGCCCAATCAGCGGGTTATCTGGACATTATCCAGCCAGTTGAACTGGCCGACACCGGCCGACACCGTTTGTCACCCAAGTGGCTCAAACTGAGTGATCCGCCCACCCACCTATCGGCGACGCAGGTAGAAGCGGTCGAACTACCGCTGGTTGCCAGCTTAGCCATCAAGACGCCCGTTGTCAACCAGAAACAGGATAATGTAACGGTTCGGATCGAACCCGGTTCTGATTTTAGGGAAGCCGATGGAACCATATTGCGTGGCCCTTTGACGGCGGCTTTGCTCCACATTGAAAACCGGGGTAACAACCCCGCCGATTTTCTGCCGAATGGTGCCATTATGTCGTCGGTTACCAGTGCTGGCGGAGAAAAGTTGGGATCATTGCAACTCAGCCAGATTGCGGGGGCTTTCTCGCTGGAATTCTACGATGACCAGTTCCGGCTGGTTCAACAGGTTTCGAAACCGGTTTCCTGTGTCATGACGCTCAATCCAGCCACCATCAACCCCGCCCTGGGTCGCCCGCTTCAGCCGGGCGACGAAATTCCATTGTATCGCTATGACCGGGTTAGCAGCCGCTGGCAGCAGGAAAAACCGGGAGTGGTTACCCGAAATGCTTCCACCGGACAACCGGAATGTACCCTTTCGATCGCACATCCGGCTCTGTGGGTGGCTGGCTGGACCCAGGCGGTTTGCGACGAGGGGCCCATTTTTACGGTAAGTAGTAAACTGAATCAGGTTGACATCCAGTACCTCTGCAAGGTGGTCGATGCCGATACGCGGCAGGAACTGAGCTCGTTTTATACGCCGTTGAACAACGGTAGCCGCATTGTCCTGACGAATCTTTTGCAGAACCGGCAAGTCCGGTTGCAGGTTTTTGCCTTCAACGATGCATACAGCAGCGGTAATCCGGGACAGCCGGTGCTTGAAACCGCGCCCCAGCAAACCTGCAACCGCAGCCCCCAAGTCCTGGATTTGCAAAAATTAGCGGTTCCACCGCCCATCACCGTAAGTTTTAATTTTGCCTGTCCGCCCCCCACGAAACTGAACGAATCCAAGTTGCCAGCCCGGATCCGTTTGCAATACAGTGAAGCCGGGAAACGGAATTGGCGCGATCTGGTTACCCTGGATCGGAAAAGTACCAAAACCGTATCCTATAAGCTACAGGTCAAAAAACCGTATGATATTCGGGTTAGCACCGATGGCGGAGCAAGCTGGCCGCTGGAGAAAAACCGGTTTGTGCCCGACCACAACACGCTGGCATTCGAGATTGCCTCGCCGGAGTTTTGTAACTAGTTGGTTACGGTGGCTGACGCGTATGAAGGGTGCGTCAGCCACCGTAGCGACGGCCCGGCGTAAACTAAATTCCGTAAACCGCATCAACTCGTATGAACCTCCGTTTCCGGCTGCGTTTCCGGTTGGGGTGGCTCAGGCTCGATTGGTTTTTCGTTCACGAATAATTTCGCCTGCATCACTTCTTTCTGCGTCACTTCAAAAAACTTCTTCTGAATGTTGAACGGCTGCTCTGTTTCTTCCTCTACGCAACATCTTACGTAAACCCCGTCTTCGTGAAGTTCATAGGCGTTTACGTTGTCACGCAGATTGTAGTCCAGCAGATGAATGGCCTGCTGTTTCACCCGTTTGTCCACCAGCAAAAACAATGATTCGATGCGCCGGTCGAAACTGCGTACCATGACATCGGCACTGCCACCGTAAATCTTCGGATCGTCGTTGTTGTGGAAATAAAACAGACGCGTGTGTTCCAGAAAGTCGCCGACAATCGACCTGACGGTAATGTTCTCACTCAGCCCCTGTCGATGGGGTCGCAGGCAGCAAATACCGCGTACGATGAGCCGAATGGGCACCCCCGCTTGAGACGCTTTATAGAGCTCATCGATCACCTCCTGATCTTCCAGGGAGTTGATTTTGATGCAAATGCCGCTCGGTAAGCCCGCTCTGGCGTTTTCGGATTCGGCCCGGATGAGCTTGACCAGCTGCTTCCGCATATCGCGCGGGGCGGTAATCAAATACTGGTAATCGTTGGGCAGCGAATGTCCGGTAATGACGTTGAAAAACTCGGAAATATCGTGCGTATACACCTCGTCGGTGGTCAGCAGGCCAATGTCGGTATAGAGTTTCGACGTCTCTTCGTTGTAGTTTCCACTCGACAGGTGGGCATACCGCACCACGCGCGAACCTTCACTCCGAACCACCAGTAGCAGTTTCGTATGCGTTTTATAACTACTGATCCCGTAAATCACAAAACACCCGGCTTTTTGCAGCCGCTGGGCTTCCCGAATGTTGTTTTCTTCGTCGAAACGGGCTTTCACTTCAAACAAAACCGAAACGTGTTTGCCGTTTTCGGCGGCTTTCAGCAAGGCTTCCGTGATCCGCGACCGTTTGGCCAGGCGATAGATTGTGAGTTTGATAGCCAGCACATTGGGATCTTCGGCAGCCTGTTCCAGCAGTGACATCACTGGCTCGAAGTTGTTGTAGGGATGATGGAGCAGAATATCCCGCTCTTTCATCAACTCGAAAATATCTGCATTTTTCTCCCGACGCATTCCCAATGCCGGTACGGGAGCCGGGGGCGTAGGTAGTTCATCGCGAAATTCCGGATGCCGAACGACTTGCCAGAGGCTGGTATAATCAATCAGTTGCGCATTTTCAAACAGATTGTAGTCATCGATTTCCCAGCGCTTTTTCAACAGATTTACCATCCATTCCGACGCATTGGGTTCGATTTCGACACGAACCACGCGACCCAGCCGACGGTTTTTGATCTTCTGCTTGATTTCGTCGATAAAATCGTTTTCGATGTCGTCGCTTTCCTCCAGCGTGAAATCACCGTTTCGCGTTATCCGCATCAGATTAACCGAGTCGATCTCCACGTTCCGGTATAACTTCTTGATTTCCTGACGGATAATCTCTTCAATCGGTAGAAAACACGTTTCGTCTTTGCGCTCAAACGGCATGAAACGGGGCAAGTTGGCCGGAATCTGAACGAACGATAACCGCTGGTTTTCGTCATCATCCCCGGCTTTCACGGGGCGGCTGGGGTCCTGGGTAACGACGCTGAAAATCAGCACCTTTGCCAGCAACATCGGAAAGGTGTGTGTATAGTCGTAGACCATCGGCGTCAGCATGGGATAAATGGTCCGGTCGAAATAATCGACCGCCTTTACCCGCTCGTCCTCGGTAAGGTCATTCAGTCCGACAAACCGAAAGTCGATGTCCTTGAACGAAGCCTTCAATTCGTCGAAAACCGCACGCTGGTCCCGGCTGAATTGCTGTGCCGCCGTCATCAGGGCTTTTCGGAAGGGAATTTCCCGCAAACCGGAGTAGTCGACGCGCTCTTTTCCGTAGTCAAGGTAATTGTAGAGACTCCCGATGCGAATGGTAAAAAACTCGTCCAGGTTCGACGCCGTAATGGCCAGGAACTTGAGTCGATCGAGCAAATGGCGTTCTGGCGTGCGGGCCTGATCCAGCACCCGGTCGTTGAATTTCAGCCAGCTCAGGTCACGGCTGATGTAGTTGCTCTGGTCGATGACATTCGCCAGTTTTTCGTTTATTTTCATAGCCTTACCATCTTCCGAATCGGATGGTAAAGTTACTTTACGCCCTGAGAAAAACGAGAAAAGATTCCCGAAAGAACCCTTCCTTTCCATATTATCTTTTTGTGAAGGACTTTTGCCGGTCATAGGTAGGGATGAACTTTATTGTATTCAAGTAACGCATAGTATGACAACTTCGTACGCTACTTTTTAGTTTATGGCACCTGTCTGTCACTTCCTACAAACAGATTCTGTACCAAAAGGGTCGTCTATTCAAAAAAAACGGTAAAGAAGAAAGCCGAAGCATTTTTCGCACTCATTCTTTCCATGCTATACTTTTTCAATTATTGTATACGCAAAAATAATTCATTTATAATTGAAAGCTTCAGTTGTGTTTTAGAAATTTTGGTACGAGAATTGTACATTATCAATCCATTCGCATACGAAATGGATTGGTTTTTATACTGACTGATCTACAAAATAGACTGACTTATAATGATTTGCACATACCATTCCGCTGAATAATAACCCGGTTAATCGGGTCTATTATTTATTCATCTATTATGCAGTGGGTTAGCTTAACAATAAAAAAACAAACAAATCGTTTTATTGGCAATACCAGCAACAAATTCTCTACAATCTGGCAATTTTTTAACCCAATGGGGTACACCTAGAACCGCATCACAATGCTGTTTTTGTACCGGATAGCCTTTTTTCACAGGCTATTTACTTAATTCAGGGTGATCTATTCTAAAAAAAACAGGCCTTTGACAGCCTTTTATGCTAAGCAGCAGTGAGTTGTTTAGCCACTTCATCTGCTCAGATTTAACAGTATACCTATGATCCAATCGTGTTTTGTCGCCTTTTAACATGCGCTATTTATTGAACCTTTTGGGTAGCAATTAAAAATTTCCGGTGGCACCAAGTCATTGACTCTACTGGTCGTTAATCCAAAAATAAAATCAAATTAATTCCCTCCGCAGTATGTGGCTAAAACCGAGAATACCCTGGCGTTTTTTTTCAGTAATCCTGGTTTATTTCACCATTCACTGGTTTATTGAAAGCCTACCCGATTTGATCCGTTATTTTTCTAACCGCCCCTAAAAACAGAAAATTCTGTTGTTCTTCCGAATGATGGTTTTTACCAGCAGGGGTTTCCCGGAACATTCCGGATAACCGTTCCTGAGTGAACAAAAAAAAGCGGGCTATTCGCCCGCTCTGTCTTACACGTCTACTTTTGCATATTTGGCGTTTCGCTCAATGAACTCCCGGCGGGGCGCCACCTCATCGCCCATCAGGGTTGAAAAGACGTGGTCGGCTTCGGCGGCCGACTCGATCGTCACCCGCTTGAGGCTTCGTTTCTCGGGGTCCATCGTCGTGCTCCACAACTGTTCCGGATTCATTTCTCCCAGACCTTTGTACCGCTGCACGTTCACGTTCTCCTCACGACCCGATCCGGCCAATTCCCGAATAGCGGTTTCGCGTTGTTGCTCCGTCCAGCAATACCGTTCTTCCTTGCCTTTTTTGACCAGGTAAAACGGCGGCTGGGCGATGTACAGAAACGCATTGTCGATCAGCGAGCGCATGTGGCGGAAAAACAGGGTCAGAATCAGCGTCCGGATGTGGCTGCCATCGACGTCGGCATCGGTCATAATGATCACCTTATGATACCGCAGTTTCTCCAGGTTCATCACGGTTTCGCCATTGACGCGTTCGTAGCGAATCCCGAGCGCCGTAATGATGTTCTTGATTTCTTCGTTTTCGTAAATCTTGTGCTCCAGGGCTTTTTCCACGTTCAGGATTTTCCCCCGCAACGGCAAAATCGCCTGGAAGGCACGGTTACGGCCCTGTTTGGCAGAACCGCCGGCCGAATCCCCTTCCACCAGGTAGATTTCGCAATTCTCCGGATTGGTGTCCGAACAGTCGGCGAGTTTACCCGGCAAGCCCATACCGCTCATGAAGTCCTTGCGGTCCGTCATGATGCGTTTGTAGGCCAGATCGGCGGCAATCCGGGCCTGTGCTGAAATCAACACCTTCCGAACGATCGACGAGGCTTCTTTCGGGTGTTCCTCCAGCCACATTTCGAGCATTTCAGCCACTGTCGAGCTAACGGCTCCAACGACATCGCTGTTCCCCAGTTTGGTCTTGGTCTGGCCTTCAAACTGCGGTTCAGCCACTTTCACCGAAATAACGGCGGTTAGCCCCTTGCGGAAGTCACTCCCGTCAAAGGTCACTTTACCGGAGTTTTTCCCCAGCAAATGCGCATTGCGTTCGGCATATCCTTTCAGAATCCGCGTCAAGGCGGTCCGGAATCCCTGCACGTGTGTGCCGCCTTCAATCGTATTGATGTTGTTGACGTAGGAAGAGATATTTTCGCCCGCTTCCATGTTGTAGACCATCGCCACCTGAACGGGTGTCGTACCGGTCTCGCGTTCCATGTAAATGGGCGACATGCCTTCCAGGGAAGGACGGCTTTCATCCACATACTTCACAAACTCGGTCAAACCGCCTTCCGAATAAAACTCCGTGTGAAGGGGTTCGCCCTGTTCGTTCATATCACGCAAATCGGTCAGGGTAATGCGAATGCGTTTGTTGAGAAAGGCCAGCTCGCGCAAACGACCGGCTACGGTATCGTATTTGTAAACGCTTTCGGTAAAAATCGAATCATCGGGTTTGAAGCGTACCGTTGTTCCGGTATCCGTTGCCGTACCGATCTCCCGAACGGGATAAACCGGCTGCCCGATGTGGTATTCCTGCTCGAACACTTTGCCTTCGCGGTGTACTTCTACGTGCAGAAACGTCGAGAGTGCATTCACGCAGGAAACCCCCACGCCGTGCAAACCACCCGACACTTTGTACGTATCCTTGTCGAACTTACCCCCCGCGTGAAGCACGGTCATTACCACTTCAAGGGCTGATTTGCCTAATTTAGTCTGCATTCCGGTCGGAATACCCCGGCCGTTATCTTTCACCGTAATCGAATTATCTTCGTTAATCGTAACCTGAATGGTATCACAATAACCGGCTAAAGCTTCGTCGATGGAGTTATCAACTACTTCCCAGATCAGGTGGTGTAACCCTTTGATACCAACATCGCCGATGTACATGGCCGGTCTTTTCCGAACGGCTTCGAGACCTTCCAGGACCTGGATATTGTCTGCATCGTAATTACCTCTGGAACGTTCTTCGGGTGTGATGTCGGCTTCAATTAATTCGTTTGTCATAGAATGCAATCAGTATAGCTCCGTTTTACGGAATTGTTATAAGAAATGCGGTTAAAAGGACGATTTCGGATAGTAAAAATACAAATTTTTCGGGTCATTTCCTAGCCCCGTTCGGCTTAACGTATAAATATACCTACAAAACAATGGACAGCAAAATTTTGTGGTTACGAATAGCGGTAAAAATGAGCGGGAATTGGCATTTTTAAAACTAAACCAATCCCTTTTTCGTCTATCTAAAGGGAACATCCATCAAGCATAGCAAGTACATGAGAAAACTGTTGTTTTTCGTAGCCATTTCCGCCTTCGCACTGACTTTCAGCCAATGCAGCGTCAACCGCCAGATCACGCAGGCCAAAGCCCTGGGCGATTGCAAATTCAATATCACATCGGCCGACAGCGTTTACCTGTCGGGCATCGACGTCCGGAAACTGAAAAATCTGGAAGATCTGAATCCCATGAAGTATCCGCAACTGGCCACGGGATTCATGACCAAAAGCATTCCGCTGAGCGCCCGGATCAACATCGACATCACCAATCCGACCAATAAAACGGCGGCCATCGACCAGTTGGAATACAAAATTATGCTGGCGGAACAGGAGCTTTTTAACGGATTTGTCAACCAGCGTATTGAAGTGGCCCCCGGTGGCGGCTCAACGCGCGTTCCGATCAAGCTGAACGCCAATGCCTACAAACTGATGACCGACGAAAAAACCCGCGATGCGTTCACGGATCTGGTGCGGAACATGAGCGGTTCGAACAGCGCCAAACCGTCGATGCTGACGATCAAAATCAAGCCAACCCTTGCGCTGGGGAATAAGAAAGTCAACTATCCCGGTTATATCACGATCGATAAGGAAATGACGAATAAGATTCTTTTGGGGCAATAACTACCAATAGCGAACACGGAATATTGAATAACGAATATCGAAGTACGGTGCAGGCATGATTTCGATATTCGCTATTCAATATTCCGTGTTTGATGTTCAATTTTCAATGTTATTCAATATTCCGTGTTCGTTCCTTACAAAGAATAGCTTTCCTCTACTTTCCACACATTACTCGCATAAATCAGCAGCTCGCGGACGCGGTGGCCGAGAACGAGACGGCATTTGGGCCGGGCGCCTTTTTCGAGGTAACTGATGGCTTCCCGGTTCAGAATGTGGCTTTTCCCGATCCGGATGAAAGCATCCGGGGGCAGAAGTTTTTCGAGTGCATCAAGCGTTAGATTCGGCACATTGAGGTGTTCCTGTTTGGAGCAATAGACGTTGATCTGCTTGTTGGCCGATTCGCAGTACATGATGTCGGCGACCTCAATGCGATGAAGCGCCACCGAATTCTGAAACGTCAGAAACCGGGGACCCGACAAAACCGCCGACTCCGGGTTCTGGCTGAACGCCCTTTCCAGTTGAGCCGTCAACTCGATTTCATGCTCTTTGTCGGCCTTCCACTTGTGATAAAACAGCCGGAATTTCGCTTTCAGAATCAGCGGATCGATGGGCTTCACCACAAAATCCGAGTGCAGATGCGGGGCGGCTTTTTGAACCGCCGTGAGTGCATCGTCGGGATAGCCCGAAATGAAAATGACGCCGTAAAACTGTTGCTGCAAGGTGAGTTCATCCAGCAATTCGAAACCGCTGCGGATGGGCATCTTGATGTCCAAAAAAATCAGATCCGGTTTTTGTTCCGCAATCAAATCCAGCCCCTCCGTCACATTGCCGGCCTCGCCTACGACACTCACTTCCGGCACAGAGGATAACATGCTGCGCAACGTCCGACGAACCGGCAGCTCGTCGTCGACAATGACCGATCGTACCATCAATGCGTTCATAGTGAGTCGTTTAAAAAAAATCAGGAGATCGATTCGTCGGAATCGACCAAATTCTCTTCCGGTGGCAAAACCGGGTAAAGGGGTAAAAGAGCCTCCAGCCGAACCCCCGACACTCCGGTTTCAAAGTTAGTCAAATCGGTTACGTGCTGCGAACTTTTCAAGGCGTTATACTGGTTAAGCTGGTCGAAAACCGCCTGGTTGATAGCCAGCCCCCGGCCCGTGCTCCGGCGCCGGTATTGCCGGGCTTTCACCAGCCCAACTCCATCGTCTTCCACTTTGATTTGCAGATACCCGGCAGACTGGCAAACGAAAAGACGCACGGTTCCACCTTCGGGTTTATGTTCCAGCCCGTGTTTGATGGCGTTGGAAACATAGCCCTGAATCAGCATTTTGGGCAGGTTGGTCTCCATCGGAATGCCTTCGCACACCTCGATTGTAAACTGAACCCGGTCGCCAAACCGCAATTTTTCCAGATCCAGGTAATTCCGCACAAACTCCAGTTCCTCCTGAAGCGTCCAGAAAACCCGGCTGCGGGTCATCAACTGATTCCGGAAAATGGAGCCAAATTTGGCCAGATAACTCACCACCGTGTCCGGATCCGACTCATAGGTAATCGACTGAATGGCGGTCAGGAAGTTGGCGACAAAATGCGGATCGATCTGATTCGTAATGGCTTTCACCTCCAGCAAAGCCCGCTTCCGGCTGGCTTCAGCCAGTTGACGCCGGATTTCCGACTCCTGTTTTTCCCGGTTGGCGGCTTCCACTTCCAGTTGCGCCACCCGACGCTGAATCTGGAGCTGTTTCAACCGGCGTTGCGCCAGCACCCGCACCTGCCGCAGACGCCCGTAAAACAGCCCGCCAACCACCAGAACGATCGCCAGCGTTCGGAACCCCCAGGTGGCATACCAGGGTGGGGCAATGCGAAATTCCTGCACAATAGGTTCGGTATTCCATAGGCCCTCGGCGCGCAACACCTGAAGGGTCAGCCGGTAGGAGCCGTCGCCCAGGTTTTGCAGGGTGAACGAATTTTCACGGATCGGTTCCGACCATTCGGGGGTTGTCGGGTTGCCATCCAGACGTTCCAGGCGGTAGTGGTAAGTCGTACTCGCCAATAAGTCCGTGCTCCCGGTTTTCTGAAGTTGAACCTCCAGGTCGTTTTCGCTGGATTTGAACGCTATTTCACCGGTTTGCGTCTCCACCACCCGACCCGACCGCATATCCCGAAATGCCTGAATCCGGGTTGGCACCGGTTTTAACAACTGAAAAAGCCGCTTTTCCGAAATCATCATCATGCGGTCGCGCGTGGCAACCCACAGCCGTCCGTGTGAATCGAGCAGAATACCATTGAAAATGCACTGACTGCCGCGAAATCCGTTTTCCCGGTCAAAATACGCAAGCCACTCTTCGCCCGTTTCATAAAACCGCTCCATATCGAACACAAACAAGCCTTCCAGCGTCCCAACCAGCAGGAAACGGCCCATGGGTCGGCAATAGGTAATGGTTCGCTGGATGAAGCCGGGAGCGATCCGCCGGTATGTTTTATAATCGTACAACCAGAGTCCATCCCCGGTTGAAAGCCACAGGTTCCCGCGTTTATCACGCCGGACTTCGGCCAGCGTTTGGGTCGGCAATCCCTTATTTTTTTGGGTAAGCTGCCGGAAGGATCGGCCGACCCCATCCCACAACAGCGTTTTATTCAAACCCGAAATCCAGAAACGCCCGAATCGGTCGGTTTCAATGTTTTCATACTGGTCGGGCGGCATCGCCACCACATCCAGAAGTGCCAGCGTCCGGCGGTTGTAGATGAATAAATTCGTGTTGGAAACAACCAGGTAGCGGTTTCGACGGACATCGTCGTAAAAACCCAACGGCAGCGTAGCCGTGTCGGAACCCGGCAACCGGCGGAAATCCCGGCCGTCGAAACGGAAAATTCCTTTTTTCGGTTCGGCCACCAGCATGATGTTTCCATCGGCATCCATCCGGCTTGCGGGCTGAAAATAGTCGGCGGGCATCGATTTGCGATACGTCCGGTCGGCCACAATGCCCTTGTCAGTCAGGCGGCTTAGCCCTCTTCCCCAGGAGCCAAACCAGATGACGCCGTTCCGGTCTTCGGCCACGTTGTTGGTTTCTTCCAGCCAGCCTTCCGAGTTGTCGAAATATTGCCAGCCACTCATTTTGATGTTGATCAGCCCATGATGCGCCGTACCGACCCAAAGATCGCCCCGGTGATCGAACAGCAGCCGGTTGGCGGGCGACGAGCTGATGTGGGAGTTGGTCACCGTTTTGCCATCGTACCAGCAGATGTCGAGGTCACCCTTCGTTTTCTGAAAAGCCAGTTCGCCATTGAGGCCAATGGCACACAGCGATACTTCGGAAACCGGCACCGGCACCTCATACAATTTACTCACCGTCTGGTTTTCAATCCGATAAACCGTCGACCCGGCCATCGCATAAAAACGACCAGCCGGATCGGTCAGCAACTGTGTCAAGGCAAGCCGGTCGACCAGCAAGGTCAGGCGGTTGTTCTTCACTTCCCACAACCGGCCGTCATCGGTCAGCAACAGCATCCGGCGATTGGGCCAATCGGTCAGGATGCCCCGAAACCGTTGTTCCGGATTGGTAAAAAACCGTCGGGTCACATCCTGCATCCGGTCTTTCTCCCAGCAATACAGCCGCTGGCCAACGTTCCCCGGTTCCATTCGGGCGGCAAACCACAGCTTGTTTTCGTGGTCGGCGGTCATGAACACCACTTGCTGCTGGGGTTCTTTCCGGCCGTAGTTGACCGAAAACTCCTTGACGGTCAGTCCTGTTGTGGTGATGTTGTTCATCCGGAACAGGCGGTTTCCCGCGCAGGCCCACACCGTTCCGTCGGGCGCATCGGTCAGGTTGTCACCCCCGTCCGGCAAGGCCGGAATTTGTCGCTGGTTGATAATCGGAGGAACGCCGTTGAAATAATTGAGTCCGAAATACGTACCGATCCAGATTCTGCCAACGCGGTCCTGATACAAACCCGACACATAGACGTACGACAAACCGTCGTAGACGCCGTAAGTTCGGTCGGAGAATTGCTGGGCCACGCCCACGCCCGTCCAACCGCAACTCACCAATCCGATCAAAAGCCGGATCAGGCCATAGTTTCGTTGAAAGAGTAGGCAGAGGGGCATGGCAATGCGATAGAATGATGACAATCAAGGTACAAAGGATGTCGCGGTATCACAATGGGGTGTGATCCTCAACCGATGAAAATGGCTTTTGGACGGTCATAACGAACCGATCACTTCCTATGATTTTTCAGATTTACCCCAAAACCAGACGAGCCACACTGCGCAGTGTGGCTCGTCTGTTCGATGAGTGTGGCTAAAAAACGATGGGTCCGCGGTACGTCAAGATGGTTGACAGGCGCGATTGACGCTTACAGGTCGGAGGTCAGGCGGGTTCTTTTGCAACTGCCCACCTCAAACCGGACCGAACTCGACCATTTGGTCACCTGCTTGCCATTCAGCGTTGCGACCGCATCGAGCGAGTAACTGCCAACCGGTCGGCTGATGTTCAGAACGACGCCCGCCGTTTCTGACCCGCAGGGTGGCACACTTTGCTGGGTCGTGGCCAGATACGGTTTGGAGAGCAATCCAACGGTTTTCCCGTCCAGTTTCACTTCGACCTGGTCAAACTTTGAAGCCGACAGGCTGGTGTAAATCAGATAAGAGCCTAAATCCTCCGGTTTTACCTCGTTAGAATCTTTACAGCTAACAACAGCAAGAAGCGTAGCAAGTGCTAAAACAAATTTTTTCATGGCAGTAGTAAATGTTGTTGGTGATTAATGAGTCAAAATTAATCACAACTGCCCGCAGGATCGGGCAATGCCTTACCAGCCAGACGAATAGCTACCTACAGCCGATGAAAGAGTGAAACGGAGCGATGTATTATTGAACGGCAAAAAGAATTAAGAGTGAAGAGTTGGCTGACGAATTACACTCTTAATTATTCACTCTTCACTAATTAAAGTTTTTGGCTGTGAGAAGCCACTCGTAGGGGTTTTGGGGTTGCGGGAGTCCGTCGGCCTGGAGTTGCAGGTACATGATGTGCAGATGCGTTGGCGAACGGGTTGCGTAGGCATTGAAACCGGTACGGCCTACTTCGCTAATCTTTTGCCCCGATTGTACCCAGTCGCCCGGCCGAACCACAATGGCGTTGTTGTGGGCATAATACCACAAGCCGTCGAGAATGGGGTCATAGATCCAGATCCAGTTGCCCCCCCGGTATTCCTGCCCTGGCGTCCAGGCGGTTTCGATGGCCAGCACCACGCCACTGGTCATCGCCAGCACATCAGCCGGGCGGTCGGTGTTGTCGTCGATGCAGTCCTGGTTGCGGTCGGAAATAAAAATGTCCTGCGCGGGGTGGCTGCCCCGGACGTTGTAATCGAATAGGTCGAAGCCCCTGGCCCGGTAGCCTTCTCCGCGTGAACCACCAATGGCGTCGGGGGAATAGTTGCGAAGGGGAAACGAAAAATAGGCGGTTTGAAGAATGCTGTCGCGTCGGGTGCTGTCGAGTCGGAAAGGTTCGGCGGTGCGGAATTTCCCGCGCAGGCCAAACATGATGTCACTAAAGTGTTTGCGGGCCGAATCCGGAAGCACACTTTCTTCCCGAATCTGGGTGTAAAGCCGCTGAAACTGGTAACACATCGAATCGACCGGCGGAATGTCGGACCCGGCCCAGGCCACAGTTTGCGACGAAGCTGAATTTGATAAACCAATCCACAAAGCGCTTAGGACGCCGATCCACCGCATAGTTTCCCAAAATCCTGATTTCACAATAACGAGTTGTATTCGATCCGCTGAAGGCCGAAAATACGCAAAAAGTCCCGAATATGGTTATTCAGGGCACGTAATCCGGTAGAAACGGTAGGTCAACGTGACGCCGAGGTAGGTGTATGTATCTTTGGAAACGGGGTCGCCGTTCCGCAATTTATCCGTATCACCAAAGGTATTGGCCCCGAAATTGTCCAGGTAATCGGATCCGGAAAACCGGGTTCCGTATTCAAGCCCCAGACTCCAGGGTCGTTTAAATTCGTACTTCACGCCCACGCCCAGCGGGAAATGGAAGAGCGATTTTCGCTGGTAGCCCGGACTCCGGGGGTTGGTCTTAAAGGTGAACAGGCCCAGTCCGCCAAATACGTAGGGCGTCCAGTTCTTCACTTTCCGCTGACTGGCATAATTCAGGAAGTTGTATTCCATCAACACGTTCAGTTCCCGGATCGAGGTCTTAAATGACAGATCACGCGCCTGTTGAAACGGATCGTTAAACCGGCTGTCTTTCCCGGCAATCTGCCCTAAACCGGCGTTGATCCGCACCGTGAACGGCTGACTGACGTTGTAACGCACCAGCAAATTACCGGCGGGGCGAATGTTTCCCGGAATCAGGCTGGGGGCCAGGTCGCCCTTGTAAATCATCCCGCCCAGACCGGCACCCACTTCCCAGGTCGGAGTCGATTGTGCCCACGCGCTACAGTTCATCACCAGACAAAAAACCGTTATCACCCAGCCATCCGTCAGAAAACGGACGACCGACTTACGATCAGGCACCAAAATATACGGGCAGACAGACAAGGGGTAATTTATTTGATCGGTGGGCATTTAATTCGTGGCGTCAGAACGTAATGTACCTGAAAGCTAATGGTCATGTAGCCATCGTTGAAAACCCCGTCGGCCCCCCGCGTAGAATAAGCAGGATCAGCGGCCAGCACGCCCATAGGGTCGGTCGTGTTCAGGTAGTTTTGTAATTCAGCAACGCGGTCGCCCCCTTTCCGGGCAGCGGTCGGCTCCAGACGGCGGTCGGACATCACCCGCGCCAGATCGTCTTTCAGGATGGTTGGATCCGGGTAGGCTCCGCCGGCATCGTCCAGGTAATCGCTGGTCGTATAGCGGAATCCAATTTCACCGGCCAGACCAAACCGGTCGTTCAGCCGGTATTTCACCCCAAAGCCCACCGGAATTGCCAGGGTGACCAGGGAATACGGTTTTACGCCGTTTTGCCCCTGCCCTTCCGTTCCGAGCGGTTGCAGTTTTACCCAGCGTTGCTCCGTGTCGTCGGGCGTGGTGCCGAAACCAACCGGGGTTCGGGCTTCCGGGCTGTGGGCAACGGCCGCAATTCCCAGAAATACATACGGCGTCAGTTTGGCACGGTAATTCGGATTGCGTCCGTCCGGCACAAACTGATAAATCCCGGAGAGGGCAAATTCTTTCAGATCATTGCGAAAATGCAGGTTCCGGGCGTATTGAACAATCCCGGAATTGAGGTCTTTGCGGTTGTAGGTATAATCGTCACCCGCGATTCGCGCCCAGGTAAACGACGCACGCGCGGCCAGCTTCGGCGTAAAGTGCCGGGTATACATGGCCCCCGCGCTCCAGCGCATCATTAGAAATGTGGATTTAAGGGGTTTGCGATACCCGGCAATCTCGCCGTAATAGCTGGCGGTTCCCAGTCCCAGACCCACTTCCGAATAAGGTACAAAGGGATTTCTGCCATTTTGCGCCTGTGCATCGACCGGTTGCATCGCCAGACAGGTGGCAGCAATCAAACTGGTAATCAGTAGGTTATTCTTCATGTTTCTTTGCTTACTACCGCACCGGAAACCCGGAGCCTCTGATTCATCGACTGGAATTTTGACCGGTTTGGCCAATCTCCTCCTCTGAAACGCCCGTTTTTGGTATTTTATTGGGTCGCTTGCTAAAACTGTTGCGCATTCTGAGCGAAAGAAGGCTCCAGATTGCTGTAAAGGTATTTTGTCCGGTTTAATTTCGAATATCCCAGCCCCAGCTTAGCTTGTTTCGCAGCGTATTCAGAAAACTGTCATCGCTCATCTTAACCAGTTTGGCCGCAAACGTTTCTTTTCGGACACTCAAACGGGTACCGGTGTTGATGGTACGAAAACGGGAGTCTACCGAAACCAGAAACGTATTGCTGCGACTTTCCACTTCAAACGACAATTGCGCCGAATCCGGCACCACCATCGGCCGGACGTTCAGGTTGTGCGGGCTGATGGGCGTCACGATGAAGTTGCTGTTGTGTGGCAGCAGCAGCGGCCCTCCACAACTCAGCGAATACCCGGTCGAGCCCGTAGCCGTTGAAATGATCAGGCCATCGGCCCAGTAGGAATTCAGAAACTCACCGTTGAGGTAGGTATGAACGGTGATCATCGACGACGTTTCGGTTTTGGTAATGGTCACATCATTGAGTCCGAACGGAACCCCGTCGAAGAGGTCTTCGTCTGATTGAAGATTCACCAGCGTCCGTTCATCGAGCCGGTAGTCGCCGATCGACAGAGCTTGCAGCAGTCTTGGCAGCATTTCCGGATTTTCGGGTGAAATGGTGGTCAGAAAACCGAGCCGGCCAATGTTGATGCCTACAATCGGAATACCGCGCGGCCCGGCGTGGGTGAGCACTTCGAGCAGCGTTCCGTCACCGCCGAGGCTGAACGCAAAATCGGCGTCGAAAATGTTGAGGTACGAGGTATACGTTAAGGTAGAATGGTGGGCGATACCGGCAGAATCCAGGAACGAACGGTAGATTTCAGATAGCTGCACTTCTATTTGCCGCCGGGCCAGCTCATCGAACATGGATTGGATGAACGGGGTAGCCAGGTCGGCAAAATTGCGTCCGTGAATAGCAATTTTCATAAAAATCGTCAGTCAGTTCGTCAGTCAGATTTGCAAAGATGAGAGAAAAGTCCAAGAATCTGCTATCGACTGCCGACGGAATGCCGGATGAATTACGAATCCAGGTACCGGAGCAACAAATCGAGTCGTCCCTGGTCGATGGATTCGATGGGGGTATTGGCAAAAGCCGCTTCGATGGAGTAGCCAAAGCGTTCGAGTGTGGCAACCACCGGCGTAATGTCTTTGCGATTGAGTTTGAGCGTGAGCCGCGATTTATCGGGCATTCCGTAGGCAGCGCCCGCAAAGTAACTGCTGATGATCCGGACGTTGTTCGATTCGACCAGCCGACTGATTTCGGCCATCGAGTAATCGCGTTCGTTGATGGAGAGAATCAGAATGGCGCCCGCTTCCTGAACGCCCAGCAATTGGGCAAACTGTTTGAGGAGTTCAATGGCAGAAACCGTCCCGACAAACTCCTGTTCGTCGTTCACCACCGCAATCACCTGCAGCCGGTGTTCGGTAATTAAACTCAGGAGTTCGTAGAGGTGCTGGGATTCATGAACCGACAGGTGCTCGAAAAGCCGCATGACCTCACTCAACTGGTGGGTATCATCCGGCACATCCATCAGCAGGTCTTCATTGACGAGGCCCTTGTACTGGCCCTGATCGACAATGGCCAATTGGCCAACACGGTGTTCCTGCATCCAGTCGAGGGCCTGCCCAACGGTATCCGTCGGCTTCAGGGCCGGTATCATCGGGTCTATTAGTTCGGAGGCCAGCATCGATGTCGGTTGTTTACTACTCTGTACCTGTTTATTGTCCAAAAGCATCCGGAAAATTTCTGGAAGAGATCTCCGATGTTGTGTAACTGGAACAGTATAGTTGAAAACTAAGAAATTTCCGTTAGAGTTTCAAAATCTTTTCGGAAATTTCTTAATTCCATCAGGCAATGGTGAGATCGCTCTGCCGACTGGTAGCATTCAGGGGTTGTCGGATGAGCCAATCGGTCAGCAGCGTATTGAAACGATCCGGATGTTCCATCATGGGCGCATGACAACATTTATCAACAAAGTGCAATTCTGAGTTGGGAATCAGGCGATTGAATTCGTGGGCTACTTCCGGTGGCGTAATGGTATCGTTCAGCCCCCAGATCAGGAGGGTGGGTACGGTAATGTGCTGGATTTCCTTCGCCACATTGTTGCGTTGGGCCGATTTGGCAATGGCCACAATCCGCAGGCATTTCGGAATGCTGTTGGTAATTTCGAAGACTTCGTCGATCAGTTCTTTCGTCGCTACTTTCGGGTCGTAGAACGTGTAAGCAACCCGTTCGGCAATGTAGTCATAGCTGCCCCGTTTCGGGTAAGAACCGCCCATCGAGTTTTCAAACAACCCGGAGCTGCCCGTCAACACGAGCCGTTTCACCATATCCGGATGTTTCAGCGTGTACAACAGCCCGACATGGCCGCCCAGGGAGTTCCCCAGCAGCGTCAGATTGTCCAGATCTTTGAAAGCCAGAAACTCTTCAATAAACTTCACAAGTCCTTCCAGTCCGGCTTCCCGAATGGGCATTTCATAAATTGGCATCACCGGAATTACAACCCGATACCGGTCAGCGAAGGCGTTGATCACGCCGTCCCAGTTGCTTAAAGCGCCGAATAATCCATGAAGTAAAAGCAATACGTCGCCTTGTCCTTCATCAATGTAACGGAAGTTACCTTCTTTCCGAACACGATAGTTCATAGCGGTCTTGGTTTTGTCGTAGAAAAATTGGAAAAGTACAACGAAATGGTCACTATTTAGTTGTTTTCACAAAGGTAATCCAATTTTTTAAAATTGCTAATCCGTACTGGGTCAATGCCGCTTCGGGGTGAAACTGAATGCCCCAAAGGGGCAGATTTCGGTGCCGAAACGCCATGTTTTCGCCCTCATTCGTAGTGGACAGTTCGGTCAGTTCGGCGGGCAGGTCTACCAGCACCAGCGAATGATACCGGGTAACCATGAACTCGTCCGGCAAATTAGCTACCAAAGCATCCTCAGCCGATTTCCTAATCACCGATAGTTTTCCGTGCATCGGTTTGGCCGCCTTGACCAGCCGGGCGCCGTAATATTCGCCCAACGCCTGATGACCTAAACAAACACCCAGCATCGGAAGTTGCTCGTGGTAGTGTTCGATTACGTTTAACAGACAACCCGCCTGTCGGGGTGTTCCGGGGCCGGGCGACAAAACTACGCCGTCGTACGATTCCGCCGTGATCTTGTCCAGCGACGCCGTATTGCGCACCACCCGACACGTTGCCCCGGCCTGTTTCAGGTAGTCGACGAGCATGTAAGTAAACGAGTCGATGTTGTCCAGTACGAGTAAATGCATGGGGGATGAGAAACTAAAAGTACAAAAGTAATCATCCTATCCGGTAAGCTGTATTTTTGTAAAAAAACGAACTGAATCCTGATGCAGTCCAAATCTTCTGTAGTCATTGTGGGAGCAGGCATGGCCGGCCTGACCTGCGCCGTTTACCTCCGCCGGGCCGGTATCGAGGCCACCTTACTGGAAGCCTCCGACGGCGTCGGTGGCCGCATCCGGACGGATGTTGTCGATGGTTTTCGGCTCGACCGGGGTTTTCAAATCCTGCTGACAGCCTATCCCGAAGCGCAACGGTTGCTGGATTACGGTGCATTGAAACTACAGCCGTTTCGTTCCGGTGCGCTGATCCATCAGCCCGCGGGCGGCTGGATTCCGTTCATCAATCCGCTGCGCGAGCCGTCGGGTCTGTTTCAAACCCTGGCTTCCGAGGCAGGAACCTTCAGTGATAAACTGCGGATTGTCGAACTGATGCGGTACGTATCGGGGATCTCGAGCGAGACTTTTTTTCAACAGGAAGCCACCGATACCGAGACTTTTCTGGAAGATTTCGGATTTTCGGAACAGATCATCAACCGGTTTTTCCGGCCATTTTTCGGCGGTATTTTTCTGGAAGATGCCCTGGCTACGTCGAGCAATTTCTTCCAGTTCTGTTTCAGGAATTTCTATACGGGTGACGCGGCTCTGCCAGCCGCGGGCATGGAAGCCATTCCGCAGCAACTGGCCAAACGACTGAGCCCGGCTCAGATCCGGCTCAATGCGCCGGTGCGGCAAATCCGGGATTCTACCCTCACACTGGAAACCGGTGAAAGCCTTCAGGCTGAAGTGATTGTGTTGGCCGTGGATGCGTCAGCCGCCAACCGCCTGCTGGGCCTTGAAAATCCGGTGCGGCTGTTCAATGCCACCACCAACACGTATTTTACGGCCCCCCAGTCGCCCAAAGCAAAACCATCCGGTGCTGAAAAACTGTTGTTGTTGAATGAAAACCGCCAATCCGCCCTTCATAACATTGCCATTCTGAACGACGTGGCTCCCTCCTACGCCCCCGACGGCCGGGCGTTGATTTCGGTCAGTACGCACGGACTGGAAGTGGTGGATGAAAAAGCCCTGGCCGAACGGATTCAGAAAGAACTGGTCGGCTGGTTTGGTCATGAGGTCGACCAATGGCGCTGGCTGAAAACCTACCATATTCCGGAAGCCCTCCCAACCTATTATCCGGGCACGCAGCACGCTCCGCTGAAACGCGCCGAAAATCTGTACCAATGCGGGGATCAAACCGCCTATCCATCGCTCAATGCCGCGATGCAGACCGGGCGGAACGTCGCCGAGCTGATCATTGCGCATGAAACCGTTGAATAGGCACCGACGCACGGTTTTCCGTATACCCAAAAACAGATTTTAATGCGTTGGTTTGTCCGCTTCCTGGTGTTTCTGCTGATTTTGCCGCTGGCGTACTTTGCGGCCTTTCCGCAGATTTTTCGCTGCCAACTTCTGGAGTATACCGCTGACTTTCAGCGGCTCACAGCCAATGTATGGGTCGACGCCAGCACCCCGGAACGCCAGCGAATTTATTTGCTTTTTGAAATCAATGAAGCGAAAAAGCGGCTTGAACAGTTATGGAACAGTCCGGCGAAAGGCCGGGCTACGGTGATTTTTTGTCAGTCGCCCGAGCAATACCAGCAGTATTGCCACGATGGCGAAGGCGCGGGTTGCAGCCTCGGAACGCCCTGGGGCGAATCGTGGATCATCATCAATCCGTATGGCCGCAACCCCGACGTGCTGGCCCACGAGATGTGTCACGACGAGCTTTTTACCCGCCTGGGCTGGCTGAAAACCCAGCGCCAGATTCCGCAGTGGTTCAACGAGGGGCTGGCGCTGCTGATCGACCAGCGGTTTACGACGGCCACCGACAGCCTGCGTCGCCACGACGAATTCCAGGATCACTGGGAGGAGCAATCGCACGGGCAGCAGGTGGTTTTGAAGCTGACCGAACTGGAATCGCTGAAAGATTTTTTTTCGGGAAATTCCAACCGGGTCATGCTGGCGTATATGACCGCCGGTCGGGAAGTGTCCCGCTGGCTGGCGGTGGTGGGCCGCAACGGATTGACGAAACTGGTCGACCAGTTGAAAGCCGGCGACGATTTCGAGACGGTCTACCAACGGCTGGAGCGGGAAGCGAAAACCGGTAAAAGAAGTTGAGCGCACCGGAAATTTCGATGCGCCGGGCCACCGAAACCACTATGGTTCACCCCTACTTTCGGATGCGATCTGCAATTCCGGCCAAAGAAGTGTAACTTGACCAAAAAAGCGAAAACCATGAAATCGCTTTCTGCTGATCATCACCGACTCCGTAACTCGTTTCATGAAGAACTTACCGGGCCTTCTCTTTAGCCTATTCGGTTTGGCTTTCACATTTCCAACCCACAGCCAGACCGTATCCTTCACGCTCAAAGACTACCTGACACTGCCCCGCAGCCGCAACCTCCACAATATTTCCGGAATAGAATACATTTCGGAGCGACAGGAATGGCAGTTGGCCGAAGACCGGGGAGCGTACCACCTTTTCAGAACCATTCACCAGCTTTCCGACTGGGTTTGCGAGCCGGATTCGAGCTTTCAAACGGGTCTTTTCCTCGAAGCCGTGCGGTATGATCCGGCCCTGGATACCTATTTTTTTGCCGTCGAAAATGAAAAGGAGTCCTACGTTGGTTTTAAACGACATTCGCTCCCGCAGCCGGGCGATGCCATCCAGCGACTGACCTTGCCCCACGCCATGCCCATTCCCCAAAAAAACAAAGGCATTGAAGGGCTGGCCGTAACTCCGCAGTATCTGTGGGTTGCACCCGAAGCCGGTTCGCGGGAAGAAGCCCGGGTTGACCATCCGCTGATTCATTTTTACCGGTACAAAAAAAGCAACGGCTCGGTGGTGTTCGACGCTGAGTTCAGTTACGAGATCGACCGGAATGTCTGCCCAAGCGACTCCAACGAAGCCCTCGGTGGGGTGTCGGAGATTATTTCCGTTCCGGGCGACGAAACCCGGCTGCTGGTGCTGGAACGCTGTTACGAAAAAACCACGAAGGCCGTCACCGTAAAACTCTACGAAGCGCAGGTAGACGAAGCGCGTCGGCAACTCCTCAAACGGAAAGACAAACCGGCTTTCGATTTCAACGGGCGGAACGGTTTTCGGCCCGACAACCTGGAGAGCATGGCCTGGGGCGAAGACGTCGATGGCCGGAAAATGCTGGTGGTGATGTCGGACGACAATACCGGTAAAAACCAGTGGACCCAGGTTGTTTTGCTCGAAATGCAGCCCAACTGACTTTTTAGTAAGCGGCATCAAGTTCTCCTCCATTTCCATCCCTCTAATGGGTCCCAAAAACCGCTTGCCCTCAGCAGCTTAGCCCTACTTCTACGCCTGGTGAAGCGTAAAAGCCCGCCATTATTTATTTGTTACCAAGGTGTAAAAAGGAGTAAAATGTTTGGACTTTTTAGCAAACGGTTCTATTTTTAGAGATCGAAACTTGACTTGACCTACTAATTTATGATTAGAAAAGTGCTCCTGACGGCGCTTTGCGTTGTCTCGTTTGGCATTGCTCAAGCCCATCGCCCGCTAAAACGAATCGCGAAAAAACACCCGGTAAACCATCCCGTTTCGGCGGATACCACCGATCGAACTGCTTTTTACGAGCGAATTCCCCTGGTTCACGACATTCTCGGCTACGCCAAAAAATACATTTCTTCGCGGTATCGCTCCGGCGGTTCGTCCCCACGCGGCTTCGATTGCTCCGGCTTCACCCGGTTTTGTTTCAGTAAATTCGGGATTACCTTACCGCATTCCAGTGCCGCTCAGGGCAATGTCGGCGTCAAAATCGATCAGGAGGTAGCCCGCCCCGGCGACCTTATTTTCTTCAAAGGCCACAGTTCACGCAGCAGTCACATCGGACACGTCGGCATGATTGTCGAGATTGTGGGCGACCGCATCAAGTTCATCCATTCGGCCTGGAACGGCGGGGTGCGTTACGACTGGCTGCACGCGAGTTACTACCAACAGCGTTACGTCGGCATCCGGCGGGTGGTTGGCTAGGCGGGAACGCCCGAACGCAAAACCGTACCGACGCCATTCCCGCTCACCGCTTCGGCAACCTGATTGGCGTGGCAGATAATGACGCGTTTCACCCCCTTTTCAACCGCTTTGAAGGCGTTGTCCAGCTTGGGAATCATGCCTTTGTTGATAACTCCCTGGCTTTTGTAATCGGCGTAGATTTCGGGCGTCAGTTCGGCAATCACACTGTCGTCGTTGTCCGGATCGGACAAAACACCCTTCTTTTCGAAGCAATAGACGAGCGTCACCTCGTTGCGAACTGCCATGTCCACCGCAATCGCCGATGCCATGGTGTCGGCATTGGTATTCAGCAAACTTCCGGTGCGGTCGTAGGTCAGGGGCGCAAAAACCGGGGTCAGATTCTGCCGGACGAAATACTGAATCTGGCCGGAATTGACCTCTTCGATATCGCCAACAAAACCGTAGTCGATGGCCCCCACTGCCCGTTTTTTCGAAAGGACGGTATTGGCATCCGCACCGGTCAACCCGATGGCATCGACGCCAAGGGCCTGTAACTTCGCCACAATCTGCTTGTTAACCAGCCCGCCGTAAACCATCGTTACGACATCGAGCATGGGCTGGTCCGTAATCCGGCGTCCCTCGACCATCTTGGTCGAAATGCCCAGCTTTTCGGCGACCTGAGTGGCAATTTTACCGCCCCCGTGAATGAGAATTTTATGCCCGTGAATCCCGCGAAACGAAGCTAGAAAGTGGTTCAGTGCGTCGGGATTATCGATGACGTTTCCGCCTATTTTAATGATTGTCAGACTATTCATAATCCTTGCAATACGCCTTTCAATACCGCCTGCGCCGACCATTCCCGGTTGGCGGCCTGTTCGATCACGAGCGATTGCGGGCTGTCCAGTACCTCATCCGTTACTTTCATATTGCGTCGAACCGGCAGACAGTGCATGAATTTACCGTTGTCGGTCAGCTTCATTTTATCCATCGTCACCATCCACGACGCATCCTGGGTCAACACCTGTCCATACTGCTGGTAGGACGACCAGTTTTTGCCGTAAATAAAATCGGCGCCTTCAAATGCTTCGTCCTGGTTGTAGGACACGCGGGCGTTGCCGACAAACTCCGGCGCCAGATCATAGCCTTCGGGGTGCGTCACCACAAATTCGGCATCCATGTGGTTGATCCACTCACAAAACGAGTTGGCCACGGCCTGCGGAAGCGGTTTGAAATGCGGCAGCCACGTCAACACGATTTTAGGACGTTTCCGGACTTTGAACTCTTCGATGGTGATGCAGTCGGCCAGCGATTGCAGCGGATGGCGCGTGGCCGATTCGAGATTGACGATGGGAACGCCGGCGTATTTTTTGAACTGGTTCATCACCACTTCCCGGTAATCCTGCTCGCGGTCTTTCAGGCCGGCAAAGGCCCGAACAGCCACAATGTCGCAGTATTTTCCGACCACGGCGGCCGCTTCCTTGACGTGTTCGGCCTTGTCGCCGTTCATAACGGTTCCTTCTTCCATCTCCAGCCCCCAGCTATCCTGCCCGACGTTCATCATGATGACGTTCATGCCGAGGTTCTGAGCGGCTTTTTGGGTGCTCATGCGGGTCCGCAGACTGGAATTGAAGAAGATCAGGCCAATCGTTTTGTTTCGGCCCAGCGACTGATCGGCAAAAGGATTCTGTTTGGCATTCAATCCCTCCTGAATGAGGGCATTCAAATCGGTTACGTCGTCGTACGCTAAAAAATTGGTCATTTCTAGTAGCAGAGTCAGGTTTAAGCGGTTAAGAAACTACGCGCACTTCTTTGCTCAATGCTTCCAGAAATACATCGACTTCTTCGCGGCCCAGCGCCAGCGAAGGCAGCAGGCGAATGGTGTTTTTTCCCGCAACGCCCGTAAAAATGCGGTGTTCGAACAGCAACGAATTCCGCAGGGATTCGACCGGGAAATCATATTCAATCCCGATCATCAGTCCCCGGCCCCGCAGGTCTTTGTAACCGCCAATCTGCCGAACGCCGTCCATAATATATTCACCAATTTGGGCGGCATTTTCGATCAAATTCTCTTCCTGCATGATGTCCAGAACCGCAATACCGGCCGTACAGGCCAGGTGGTTGCCGCCGAAGGTGGTGCCGAGCAAACCGTAGGTCGCATGGAATTTGGGCGAAATCAGCACCCCGCCAATCGGAAAACCGTTGCCCATGCCCTTCGCCATCGTGATCAGATCCGGCGTGATGCCGCTGAACTGGTGGGAGAAGAACTGGCCCGAACGACCATAACCGCACTGAACCGCGTCCAGGATCAAAATGGCGCCGGTTTCATCACACTTCTGACGCAGGGCTTGCAGAAATGCATCGGAAGCGACCTGAATCCCGCCAACGCCCTGGATGCCTTCGATGATAACGGCACAGGTTTCGTCGGTAATACCAGCCTTTGCGGCTTCGATGTCGTTATACGGCAGGAACGTAACGTGTTCATTGTAGTTGATGGGGGCTACGATGGACGGGTTGTCCGTAGCCGCTACGGCTCCGGCGGTCCGGCCGTGGAACGACTTTTTGAAAGCCACCACGTTTTTCCGACCCGTATGGAACGACGCCAGTTTCAGGGCATTCTCGTTGGCTTCGGCCCCGGAATTGCACAAAAACAGCGCGTAATCCGGGTAGCCCGACATCGTGCCCAGTTTTTCCGACAATTCTTCCTGCTGCCGAATCCGTACGGAATTGGAATAGAACGAAATCCGGTTCAACTGCTCCGTCAACGCCCTGACGTATTTGGGATGGGTATGGCCGACTGAAATAACCGCGTGACCACCGTATAAGTCGAGGTAACGATCCCCCTTGGTGTCCCATAAATAGCTGCCCTGCGCCCGAATGGGTTCGATGTCGTAGAGCGGATAGACGTTGAAAAGCATTTTGAAACTGGATTAAGCGAATTACTAATTTCAGGTACTTGATTTTCAGCCTGCAATTTTACGCATTCTGGCGATAAATCGTTGCTAAAAATGTAAAAAGCAGGCCTGACTGCCTGCTTTTGATAACCATCAATAGCGGACAGAGGTTCAAAGTCGGCCGGTGGGTCGTTTACCCGTCTCCAAAACCGCCACCTGATCGGGCGAAAAGGGAGCTTCGTGTAGGGCCGCCGATTCGTGGTAGCAGCGGAAAAGGTCGGCAATGAAGTGAATCCGCTCGGGCAGATCGGCCCAGTCACGCGCGCCGGTTTCCAGCAAGCTGTTGGCCGTAGGGTCGATTTGTAGCAGCAGCGTTTGCAAATCCGGGTTGGTAATCAGCCGGAGCGATGCCGGAAAATCCACCAGCAAATCGCGGCCCAGCCGCAGGCGCACATTGGGCGGAAAAGACATCGTCATCAGTTGTTCGGTCACCACCAGCCGAATCTGCTGGTGGATGGCCGCCACCAGCGATTCGATGGCACGGTCCAGGGGGGCAATCTGGCCGATGGTTTCCAGAAAAAACAACCGCATTCGGCCCAGCACACTGCCCGCCGGAAACACAAGTTCCATCAGGCGGTTTTTCAGCACCGCCGGATCGATGGGAGTCAGGTGGAGCGATTCGGCAATTTCGGGTTGCAAGCGGGTTTGTTCGTGAAAACCGATCCGGAGATTCGCCAGCAGCCGGAGTTCGGCCTGTTGCTTCGGATCGGTTTCAAACCAGGACTGGTAATACGACGTGAAAGCCTGCCGCAGATATTGCTGCCCTTCCGGTGGGTTGCCGGGCCGGAGTTCCCGTAAAAATTGTTCGAGATGAGCCGGATCGTAAACCGGATCCGGCTGACAAATCGCTATAAACCGGGCAAACGCGCGCCCGATTTCGATAAAAACCTTCCGGTTTCCCCGGCTCACAGCCTCGCTCGCCCGGTTGAGCGCGGTCACCACAACGGTGTTCCAGATCAGGGCGCGAATGGCATCCGGTTTCTGTTTGGCACCCAGTTGCCGCACCAGACCAATGATTTTCTGAATGGCCTCGCCGGCTTCCGACTGAATGCGCAAACGGGCTTCCAGTTCCCGGACCACATCTTCCCGGCGGATGGTTTGCCCGGCCTGTTTGGAAGCCCAGGTGGCGTAGGTACACCAGTTGGCTCCCCCGCCTGCGCGTTCGGCAAAAGCCGACGAAAGTTCGTAGTAACACTGTGTAATCTGCAGGTTTCGAACCACCGGGTCGGTCAGGGCGGCAATCCGTTCGACATCGGCGACCGTAGGCATGCGTCTGCTGCGTAAAGGGATGTGGTGAATTGCGGATTCCGACATAACTTCCATCCGTAGATATGGGCCTAAAGGTATCGCAAACTACCCAGAACCAGCCGGGTGATTTATTAATCGGTCATCCGGCTTTTATCCCCTTTCTGTTCGGATTGCCGTAAAACGAAAAGCGGTATCAGGTTTCCCCCATACCGCTTCGGATTCCTTCAATGGTATCGTTATAAACCGGCCACAAAGTCCCGGAGGGCCATTATCACGTCGTCCGGGCTTTCGATCATGCCCAGGTGGCCGGCATTTTCCAGGACAACGGTTTTCGTATTGGAAACCGCGGTGAACAATTCCCGGCTTTTTTCAATCGGTACGATCTGATCCTGCTGGCCCGCAATAATCATTACCGGGAAAGCGGCCTCTTTCAAAACCGCCGTCCGGTCGGGGCGCGAAGCCATGGCCTTGACCCCCGCAATGAGGGCTTCTGCCGGAAGTGTCGAATACTGTTGTACGTACTGCTGCACCACATCCGAATGGTTTTTACGGAAGGTTTCCCCGAACATTTTAGGAACGGTTTGTTCGATAAAGGGCTTCGAACCGTTGGCCTGCATGGTGTCAACCGCCTTCTGCCGGGCCTCTTTTTTGGCTTCATCGTCGGCAAAAGCCGTTGAATTGAGCAACACCAGACCGCTGACCCGCTCGGGATGCTGTTCGGCAAAAGCCAGCGCAATGTAGCCCCCCATCGAATGACCAACCAGCACGCACGATTCAATTTCCGACGATTGCACCAAACTAAACAGATCCTCGGCGTAGGCATCCATCGATTCGTGGCGGGTTTGTTGAGAAAGATCGGGTTTCACAACGCGGTAGTGGGCGGCCAGCTTGTCATAGACTGCGTTCCAGATGGCCGCATCAACGCCGTGGCCGTGAATCAACACAATTACTGGTTTCTCACTCATCGTTCCATTGCTTTTAAGGTGTGTACTGCTAATAACCGGAAAGTCTGAAAACAGTTCGGCGTAGTAGCCGACCCGAAAGTCGATTACTACGCCAAACTAAGTTGTCTTTATGACCAAGTCGGGGGCGATTCGCTACGCCTGCGCGAGCACATCCACCAGAATCAGTACCAGACCGGCAATCAGTGCTAAAAGACCAATCAACGACAAGACCGGAATTCCCAAAATAACTAAAATCAAACCAACTACGCCGAGAATAACACCCGCCCGGAGCGTCCGGCTCATGGCTTTTGCTTCGTCCGGAGCCAGCGAGTTTTTGATTTTCTTATCGATTTTCTTCATCATCATCCGCTCCGCCAGATTCATTTTGTGCGTCGAGGTCAATGCTGAAGCCGATGTTTTCGTGGTCGTGGTAGCGGCTTTGGCACTCGCTTCCGCCAGCATGGTTTGAACGCGGGCCATCCGCTTCTCCAGCTTTTTGTTACCAGCCAGTTTATTATCATTGCGAGCAACGGTTTCCTGGAGTTTCTGCTCAACGTTTTTCAGCGCTGCCGCCGTAGTCAGGGGCGTTGCCTGCTCAGCGGGCGTCAGGACCGGTGCTTCTACCGATGCCACCGCTACGTCTTCCACCGGAGTCGGCACGGCCTGAACCGCAGAAACCTCCTGACGGCTGCCAAAGCGTTCGACCGGCATTTTCTGATAGGTAGCATAGGGACGGCTACAGGCACTCAACAAAGCTGAAGAAAGCAGTGCATACACTGCCAGTTTGGAAAATGTTCTCATGAAATGTAAATTGGAGATTAGATGAGTAATGTGTATTCGTTGTAACTGGGGGCAAAAAAGCAGAATGATTATCAACCCTGCAAAACTTGACTCTATTTTTTACAAAAAACTCTACAGGCAACGGGATAAATTTATTTACCGCACCCAAAAACGGTCATTTTACGCCAGAAAGGCGGAAATGCAGCGCGCCCGGTTTCGAAAAACCGGGCGCGTTATACGTGCCGTCAGACGATCAATCCGACCAGCAGCAGGACAAGTCCAACAATGAGGAGCGTGATCCCGATGGCGTTGGAAGTCGTGGCTAAGTATAAAATCAAACCGACCAGAGCCACAATGGCACCCACGGTCACGATGACGTTTACGGCTTTGGGAGCGTTGGGGTGGTTGGGTGCGAGGGCTCTTTTGATTTTTTTATCGACGTTTTTCAACATCAAGCGTTCGGCCAGATTGGGCTTTTTGGCCACACCAGCTTTGCGGGCATCCATCGCCGTTTGCGTGTTTTCAGCTCCCAGCATTTTCTGAATGCGGGCCATGCTTTTCTGTAGCTTGTTGCTCGTCACCTTGTTGGCACTGCTGGCGACAACCTGATCAACGGCCGCTTTGGCTTTTGCGGCATCCGCTGATGGTGTGCTGACGACCGTAGGCAGAGAAGAAGAAGGGATAATTGCCGCGTCTGGTTGGGTGGTGACAAGGGCTTTTTCAGTAGACACCACTTCAGTAGGTACTGCTACCGGGGTTTGGGTTTTCCGGCTGCCATAATGCTCGACAGGCATTTTCTGGTAAGTGGCATACGGACGGCTGCAGGCGCTGAATAAAACCGTGGCGATCAACGCATAAATCACGTTTCGGGAAGAAGTTTTCATACGGGTATAATTGAGGTTTTGACGAAGCATGATGGTTGCTTCGTATCCAAAACTTCCCAAAACCGGATTTGTTCTGTTTCCCAAAAAAAATCTGACGGACTGGAACCGGGTCGATTCCGGTTCCAGTCCGTCAGGCTAGGCGGCTGACCGCAGAACGTGCAGCGACGACTTCCCGAATTTTTCCCGGGCGTAATCGACTGTGATGGTCAATTCCTTCACTTCCTTCGTGGAGGGCAGTTCGTACATGGCATCCGTAATGATCGACTCGCAAATGGAGCGTAATCCCCTGGCTCCCAGGTTATACACCATCGCCTGATCGACTACGTAATCGAGGGCCAGATCGTCCCAGTACAATTGAATATCTTCCATCTGGAACAGCTTGGCATACTGCTTGGTGATGGCGTTTTTAGGTTCCGTCAGAATCCGGCGCAAAGCCTCAGAACTGAGGGGTTCGAGGTAGGTCAGGACGGGCAAGCGCCCAATTAATTCCGGAATCAGACCGAACGATTTCAGATCCTGCGCCGATACGTGCCGCATCAAATGCGCGCGCTCCAGCGATTCGTTCAACCGGCGGCCACCCGAAAAACCGATGGGCCGGGCATTAACGCGCTTGCCGATGTGCCGGTCGATGCCGTCAAAGGCTCCTCCGCAGATGAACAGGATGTTTTCCGTGTTGAGCGCAATCATGCGCTGGTCGGGGTGTTTGCGCCCGCCCTGGGGTGGCACATTGACGATGGACCCTTCCAGCAGCTTCAACATTGCCTGTTGTACGCCTTCTCCGCTCACGTCACGGGTGATGGACGGATTGTCCGATTTCCGGGCAATTTTGTCGATCTCGTCGATGTAAACGATGCCCCGCTCGGCGTTCTCGACGTTGTAGTCGGCGGCTTGCAACAAACGGGTCAGAATGGTTTCCACATCCTCGCCCACATACCCGGCCTCGGTAATGACCGTGGCGTCGGCAATGCAGAAAGGCACCTGCAAAATCTTCGCGATGGTCCGCGCCAGATAGGTTTTGCCGGTTCCCGTATCCCCGACCATCACAATATTCGATTTCTCAATCTGAATTTCGTCATCCGTTGGCGGCTGCATCAACCGTTTGTAGTGGTTGTAAACGGCAACGGTCATCACTTTTTTGGCCTCGTCCTGCCCGATGATGTATTGGTCCAGGTAACTTTTCATCTCCATCGGTTTGACGAGATTGAAGTTGGGGCGGTCTTCCGGATTCGACCGTTTGGGTTTGGTTTCTTCCAGCACCACCTGATGGCCCTGCTCGATGCAGAAATTACAAATATGGGCATCGATGCCCGACAGCAGGAGGGACACCTCGTTTTTCCGTCGTCCGCAGAACGAACAGCTCACTTGTGGCATAAAAATTTTTCTAAACGATTTAGATCGCGTTTTCGCTTAACGTTGGGTATCAGTCGCCGGGTTCCGGCTCAACTGATAAAAAAGCAGAACCCACTGGGGGAACCGGGTCGTGCCAAAACAAATATACTAGAAAATTCGGTTGGGTAATTGATGAGGGTGCATTCAGAAAACGATACGAGCTTGGAAAGCAAACCGAACCCGGTTTTGCGCCCCAATCCAGCCGCTTTTTGTGGAGACTTTTTATTTTTCGGGAATGACCCCCAGCCGCGCCCGCTCCGTTTTGACCCATTCGACAATCAGTTGCTGCTGGGCCTCGCTCAATTTGGCATCCTGATGAATCAGCGTATAGGCTGGCAAAGGCATGTGCCCTTCCTCCACTTCTTCCGCCATTTCCTCCAGCTTGTGATCCATGCGCTTTTTGTCGTACTGGGCAAAATTGGAGAAATTGAGTTCGCTTTTGCCCTCTTCGACGTGATTGGCCAGCCACAGGCTCACCGGACTGACGCTGGCATACCAGGGGTAAGTCGTATGGTTGGAGTGACAATCATAGCACGCCCGTTTCAGGGTGGTCATCACCGCATCCGGTACCGTTACAAAATGCGTGACGTCCTGGGGCGTATCTGCGGGTCCTTCATTTTTTTCGGGCCGAATGAATTGAATACCAACGAATAACACGATAATTCCGATCAGGATATTCTTTTTCATAGCCGTAGTTTAGAGGAAGACGCTAAAATAGTGACTTTCCCGGTAAAAAAAACGGAAACCGTCGCAGACAGTTTCCGTTTTGGGTATCCGATTCTTCCGGATCTTATTTTTCCCGACGCAATACCTCATCGATCAGGCCGTATTCCTTGGCTTCTTCAGCCCGGAACCACTTGTCGCGGTCGGAATCTTTTTCGATTTGCTCCTTCGTTTTTCCGGAATGATCCGCGATGATTTCATACAGTTCATCCCGCAATTTTACGATTTCACGGGCGGTGATTTCGATGTCGACCGACTGGCCCTGGGCTCCCCCCGACGGCTGGTGAATCATCACCCGGGCGTGGGGCAGTGCCGAGCGTTTGCCGGCAGCTCCTCCACAAAGCAATACCGCACCCATCGATGCGGCCAGGCTCGTACAAACCGTGGCGACGTCGGGCCGGACATACTGCATGGTGTCATAAATTCCCAAACCGGCATACACCGAGCCACCGGGGCTGTTGATGTACATCAGGATATCCTTTTTCGGGTCGGCAGATTCCAGGAAAAGCAACTGTGCGACAATGATGTTGGCGATGTTATCATCAACGCCCATCCCCATGAAGATGATCCGATCGGCCATCAGCCGGGAGAAAACGTCGACTTCACGGAAGTTCATCGGACGTTCTTCAATCACGGAGCGGGTCATATTTTCAACGGTATGGTTCACGTAGCCATCCACCGTCAACCCGTTCAGACCCATGTGGTGAACGGCAAATTTGCGGAATTCATTTCCTTGATTCATACTGATTATTCTTCTGTTTAGCGCAACGAAAATACAAACTTAACGCACTCTCTGGTATCCGGTTGTCAGCCTTCGTTTTTTTTTCCGGAACAAAGGCAGGTTGATGACTGAAAACCGGTTTTGAAACCAACTTCCCCTTTGTCCGTGTTACGATACAAAAATGGGCAATCAAACCCGGTTTTGATAGTCGGTTTGACTTATTATATTATCAGAATTTCTTGAGACGTCATGACGATAAGTTCCCAAATCCGTTTACTGCGCCAACAGAAGGGGTATTCGCAGGAAAATATGGCCGATATGCTGGGACTCTCCACCACCGCTTACGGAGATATTGAGCGGGGCAAAACGGACGTAACCATCTCGCGCTTGCAGCAAATTGCGACCGCACTCGGCACCACGGCGGCCCAGTTGCTGTCGGGAGAAATCCCCCCGCATCAGGAATTGTATCCGGCGGAAGTGGTTCACCAGGTCGAAACATTGAAATCCGCGCAGGAGCGAAAAGACCTGGAAATCGAAAAGCTCCGGATGGAAGTGGCCTACTGGAAACGGAAAGCCGAAGACATGGCCCTCGTCGAAGTCGTCCGCCATCTCGTTCCACCGACCGACCGAAACCGAATCGGGTTTTAATCCCCACCCTGTTAGCGCCGGGCCGAGTTTCGGCCGAAGACCCTGACAGCGGTGGGCATTAAAACCCGATCTCTACCAAATCGATTACCGCAACCGGTTTATACCGGTTGGCGGGTGCTCACCAATTCCTTAAACTCATCCACGGAAACCGTTCTTGGCTCCAGCGTCAACTTGCTTTTGATCAGCTCGATCACTTTATCGTCGGAAAGGCGGTTGTACATTTTCATGTAATTTTCGCCTTTTTCATCCATCAAATACTGCTGGGCAATCTTGTCGATGCTCTGGTTCATCGACTCATCGTCGCCGTAGAAGCCGAACTGTTCGCGCACCATGCCCCGCGTCACGTTCAGCACATCTTCGTACGTCACGTTGATCTCGTTCTGGCTGGCAATTTTGTTTTTGATCAGTTGCAGTTTCACCGAACGGGCGAAGGCATCGTATTGCTCTTCCACTTCGGCTTCCGTCACACTGCCTTCGTTGGTGGTCAGCAACCACTGCTTCAGGAAATCATTCGGCAGTTCAATGGTAATATTATCGAGCAAAGCCTGTTCAATATCAAGCCGTTCCAGTGTCGCCGACTCACGTCCGTAGTTGCCTTTGATCACCTCCAGCACTTTTTCACGAAACTGCTCTTCCGTTTCAACCGCATCTTTCCCCAACACTTTATCGAAAAACTCCTGGCCGATTTCCGCCGGTTCGCTGCGGGTAATGTCATCGACGGTAAAGGTAAATTCACCTTCCAGATTGGCGGCTTCCTCCCCTTTCAGGCCGGTAGCCAGCCCGCGGGATTTTTCGTCAACAAATGTTTTCTGAATATCGAAGGTGACGGTATCGCCTTTTTTCAGACCCACAAATTTCGGCAGTTCTTCGGCCGCGATTTGCTTGGTTGGGAAAGCGGTTTTGGTGGCAAACGGTTCGCCGTCTTCTTTCGCCTGTTGCTTCAGTTCGCCGTAAATCATGTCGCCTTCGGCTGATTCTTCGACGTGCCCCTGACCGCTAAACCGGGTTTTCAGTTCTTCGATGGTTGAATTCAACTCGGTTTCACCCGCTTGAATTTCGTACGATGGTACCGGTGGCAAAGCGTCGAAATCGACTTCAAAATCCGAAGCCAGGCCCAGGTTATAATTGAATTCAAACTCATTCTGGCTATCCCAGTCGATGGCGTCGGCCTGCTCACGGTCGGGCAGCGGGTCGCCAACCACCTGCAATTTATGGTCGCGGATGTAGTTGCTGACCGTGTTTTTCAACAACTCGTTGATTTCTTCCACCAGCACACTTTTGCCGTACATTTTCTGAATCAACGAGGTAGGCACTTTGCCCGGACGAAACCCTTTGATGCTGGCCCGACGTCCGTAGTCTTTCAATTTCTTATCTACTTCCGGCTGATAGTCGCTTTTCGATAGCTTGATTTTCAGCGAAGCGTTGGTTTCCGTTGATTTTTCTAATGCAATTTCCACAGAAAAATATTGAGTGATTGAGTGAATGAAAGAATGAGTGAATTAACAAACGCGGATATAGAGATAAAAATCTATTCGCTCATTCGCTAATTCACTCATTCACAATTAAAACTTGTACGGGCGGAGGGACTCGAACCCCCATGCCTTGCGGCACCAGATCCTAAGTCTGGCACGTCTACCAATTTCGCCACGCCCGCGAATATCTAGTTGGGGCTTTTAGTCGTTAGGGTAGTGAAGCGTTCTGTATTCGCGCCCAAAGCCCATCCTGTTCTAACTCCCAAACTAATTTTGGCCTGCAAAAGTACAAATGATTTCTGTATTGAGCAACCACTTCCTGAACGAGGATTATTTTTTCTAACTATTCCTTTGATTTGCTGAGTCAGTTTTCTAATATTAATGTATATCCTGTAGCCGAAAGTGATGCAGCGTATAACCCAAGAAGAAGGACGCACCCCTATGGACATAACCGCTGAACCGGTCATCGATCTTGACCAGGAACGGAAAGAAATTTTGAAATGCTACCGCCGGTTACTGCGGGAAGCGAAACCGATGTTGAAGGATAATGACGCCAAATTGATCAAAAAGGCGTTCAATACGTCCCTGGAAGCCCATCAGAGCATGCGCCGACGGTCGGGCGAACCCTATATCTATCACCCGCTCGCCGTTGCCCAGATTGCCGTTGAAGAAATCGGATTGGGGACCACCTCCATCGTTGCCGCCCTGCTGCACGACGTCGTGGAGGATACCGACATGACGATTGCCGACATCGACCGGCTCTTCGGTCCGAAGGTTGCCAGGATCATCGACGGCCTGACCAAGATTTCGGGAAAATTTGAATACGGCACCTCGCAACAGGCCGAGAACTTCCGCAAAATGCTGCTGACGTTGTCGGACGACGTGCGGGTGATCCTGATCAAACTGGCCGACCGGTTGCACAACATGCGGACGCTCGACTCAATGCCCCGCGACAAACAGCTCAAAATTGCTTCCGAAACGATTTACATCTACGCCCCGCTGGCCCACCGGCTGGGGTTGAACGCGATCAAGTCGGAACTCGAAGACCTGTACTTAAAATACGCCGAACCGGAAGCCTATAAGGACATTGCCCGGAAACTGCGGGAAACCAAAACCGCCCGGGATCGCTTCATCGCCCGCTTTATTGAGCCGATTGAAGAAGATTTGAAAGAAATGGGCTACGATTTTGTGGTGAAAGGCCGCCCCAAGTCCATTTATTCCATCTACAACAAGCTCAGCAAACAGAAAAAACCGTTCGAGGAAATCTTCGATCTGTTTGCCATCCGGATCATTCTGAACGTACCGCCCGAAAGCGAAAAAGCCGGTTGCTGGCAGGCCTACTCCGTCGTAACGGATCATTACAAACCCAACCCCGACCGGTTGAAAGACTGGATCAGCACCCCCCGCGCCAACGGCTACGAGTCGTTGCACACCACGGTGATGAGCAAAGCCGGGCAGTGGGTCGAAGTACAGATCCGGACGGCCCGCATGAACGAAATCGCCGAAAAAGGGTATGCCGCTCACTGGAAATACAAAGGCAACGAAACCCAGACCGGGCGTGGCATCGAAACCTGGATCAGTCAGGTGCGCGAAATGCTCGAATCGGCCAGTAACGAAAAAACCGGGGCCATCGAGTTTCTGGATGATTTCCGAAGTAACCTGTACAGCGAGGAAGTTTTCGTCTTTACGCCCAAAGGCGACTTAAAGGTGTTGCAACGGGGCGCCACGGCCCTGGATTTTGCCTTCGACATTCACACCCAGATTGGGGCGCGGTGTATGGCGGCCAAGGTCAACACGACGCTGGTGCCGCTCAGCCATGTGCTCAACAATGGCGATCAGGTCGAGATCATTACCTCCAACAAGCAAAAACCGAACGAGGACTGGCTGCGGTTTGTGGTAACGTCGAAAGCCAAAACCAAGATCAAAGACCTCATCAAGGAGGAGAACAAACAGCACATTACAGACGGGCGCGAAGCCGTGGCCCGAAAATTGAAAACGCTTCGTCTGGAAATGACGAACGAGGTTCTCAATCAGCTTCGGGCGTATTTCGGTTCCAAAACATCCAATGATTTCTTCTACCGCGTTGGCAAGGGGCACATTGATGTTCAGGAGCTGAAGCGGTTCAAGTCGGACAAGGAATCCAAGGAAAACCGCCAGAACAAACTCAATACTGACACGCTTCAGGACGGAAAACAGTTTGAAAAAGAACTGAAGAAACTCCACGGCGAGCGGGCCGACGCCGACATGCTGCTGATCGGCGAAGACATGGACCGGATCGATTACACGCTGGCAAAGTGCTGCAATCCGATCTCGGGTGACGACGTTTTCGGGTTTGTGACGGTCAACGAAGGCATTAAAATCCACCGAACCACCTGCCCGAATGCCGTTGAACTGATGTCGAACCACGGCAACCGGATTATCAAAGCCAAGTGGACGTCGCAGCGCGACCTGGCTTTTCTGGCCGGTTTGCGGATTACGGGCACCGACCGCGTGGGTCTGGTGAACGACGTGACCAAAATCATCAGTAACGAACTGCACATCAACATCCGGTCGATCACGATTGACTCGAAAGACGGAATTTTTGAAGGCACCCTGAAGTTATACGTTCACAACACCCGTCACCTCGAAGAGTTGATGAAAAAACTCGAAAAAGTCGATGGAGTCGTGAAAGTAGCCCGGTTTGATTAATTTTGTACTGCATTAGCGAGTTCTGGGATTTTGGAGTGGATGGATATGGGTGCAAAAAGTCTCGTATATACTTTACTACCAGCTTCTTAAGCTCAACACGCCGAACTCCGGAATCCATAAATGTGAAGTTATGCCCATAGCGAAACAAGCCAACCTCGATGCCGCAAAGAAAATTTTTACGGCGTATTTAGAAAGCAAAGCCCTGCGGAAGACCCCGGAACGCTTCGCTATTCTGGAAGAGATCTATAACCGTGAAGATCATTTTGATGTCGATGAACTCTACATCTCGATGAAAAATAAGAAGTATCAGGTCAGTCGGGCGACGGTTTACAACACCCTCGATGTGTTGGTGGATTGTGATCTGGTAACGAAACACCAGTTCGGAAAAAACCTGGCGCAATACGAGAAGTCGTACGGTTACAAGCAGCACGATCATATTATCTGCACGGATTGCCACCACGTGATGGAGTTCTGCGATCCACGCGTCCAGAATATTCAGTCACTGGTGGGTGACATGCTGAAATTCAACGTGATGCACCACTCGCTGATTTTCTACGGTAGCTGCCAGCGCGACCATTGCGAAAACCGGACCAAAAGCGAGGAAGAAAAAGATCTTCAGGAACACGGCGGACAACCGCTGGTGTCATAGGAATTACTAATTATGGGGCAATAGCACCCAAACACTTCGTTTCAACGACTAAAACCTAACTCGATGAACGCAGTCATTTTTTAAATTTTTATTATGGTAGATGTATTACTCGGCCTGCAATGGGGCGACGAAGGTAAGGGGAAAATTGTGGATGTACTGGCCCCGCAGTACGAAGTGGTGGCCCGGTTTCAGGGTGGACCGAATGCCGGTCATACGCTGGAATTCGACGGCTATAAGCATGTCCTGCACCAGATTCCGTCGGGAATTTTCCGGACGGACATCAAAAATATCATCGGAAACGGCGTTGTTCTCGACCCGATCGTGTTCCGGAAAGAGATCGACGGTTTAGCCAAATACAAGCTCGATCTGACGCGTAACCTCTTTATTTCCAAAAAAGCATCGATTATTCTGCCGACCCACCGGCTGCTGGATGCGGCTTATGAACTGTCCAAAGGCGAATCGAAAATCGGTTCGACCCTGCGCGGAATCGGCCCAACGTACCAGGACAAAGTAGCCCGTCAGGGTCTGCGCGTTGGCGATGTGCTTTCCCCGAACTTCCGTGCTAAATACACCAAACTGGTTGACCTCCACAAGATCACGCTGGACCACCACCAGTTTGATTACCAGTCGGTTCTGCCACAGGCCGAAGCGGAATTCTTCGAAGCGGTGGAATTCATGAAACAGTTTCAACTGGTTGAAAGTGAATACGAAGTCAACCGGTCCTTAAGTGCGGGTCAGAAAGTGCTGGCGGAAGGTGCGCAGGGATCACTGCTCGACATTGATTTTGGCTCCTATCCTTTCGTCACCAGTTCGAACACGATGTCGGCGGGTGCCTGCACCGGCCTGGGCATTGCGCCCCGGCAAATTGGGGAGGTGTTCGGTATTTTCAAAGCCTACTGCACGCGCGTTGGCAGCGGACCCTTCCCCACCGAACTGTCGGACGAAACCGGCGAACGGATGCGGGCGGAAGGCCGGGAATTCGGCGCAACGACGGGTCGCCCCCGCCGGTGTGGCTGGCTCGACCTGCCCGCCCTGAAATACGCCATCATGATCAACGGCGTGACGCAACTGATTATGATGAAAGTCGATGTCCTGAACATTTTCGACACTATCAACATCTGTACGCACTACCAGTTGCCGGACGGCACAATTACGGAACAATTGCCTTATGACCTGTGTGATACGGCTGTCGTCCCGGTTTATAAGGAATTCAAAGGCTGGAAAACCGATCTGGCTAACTTTCATATCTACGAAGAAGTGCCGACCGAACTGGCTGCTTACATCGACTTTTTAGAAGCCGAACTGGGCCTGCCGATCAGCTTTATCTCGACCGGCCCGGATCGGGGCGCGATCATTCACCGCGAAGCCGTCGTATAACACCCGGTTTATACTACTGATTTGAGAGACCTGCAAGGACGAAAGCGCCCTGTAGGTCTTTTTTTATTACTTTTGAGCCATTCAACCCAATCCTTTTACTTGCTTTCATGAATCGATCATCGCTCTTCAACCGTCGGGGTTTCCTCAAAAAAAGTACGCTGGCCACGATGGCCGGGATGCTGGGCACCAAAATTGCCTTCGCCGACCGCCTGCCGACCGGCTATATTCCCCTTGCTTTTCAGGAACCGGGTCACGCTGAACCCAACCCGATGCTGATCAAAAACAAGGACCTGATCGTGCTGAACGACAAACCGTGGAACGTTGAACCGCCTGCCCATTTGCTCGACGATGCCATTACGCCCGCCGATAAAATGTTCATCCGAAACAATGGTCTGATTCCCGAGAGTGTCGATGCCGCCAACTGGAAACTTACGATTAACGGCGAAGCAGTAAAAGCGGCTAAAACCTATTCAATCAACGATTTAAAGAAGAAGTTTAAAACCTATTCCTACCAATTGGTGCTCGAGTGCGCTGGTAATGGGCGGTCGGGCTACGCCCCCCAAACCGCCGGAAATCAGTGGAGCGACGGTGCCGTAAGCTGTGCCGAATGGACGGGCGTCCGGCTGAAAGACATTCTGGCGGATGTCGGTTTGAAAGACGATGCAGTTTACATCGGATATTACGGTAAAGATTTGCACATCAGCCAGGACCCGACCAAACCGGTTATTTCGCGGGGTGTTCCGATCAAAAAAGCACTGGAAGACGAAACGCTGGTGGCCTGGGCCATGAATGGCAAGGACATTCCGCTGACGCACGGGCACCCGCTGCGGCTGGTGATTGGCGGCTGGCCCGCTTCGGTTTCGGGCAAGTGGCTGCACACCATCGCCATTCGTAACAAGGTACACGACGGGGCGAAAATGACGGGAAAAAGCTACAAGGTACCGATCAATCCGGTTCAGCCGGGTGTCGATCCGCCGGAGGATCAGTTCAGGATCATCGAATCCATGCCAGTCAAATCCCTCATCACGTTTCCCAAAACCGGGGCGATGGTGGATCTGGGCCAGTCGATCAGCCTGCGCGGCCACGCCTGGGCGGGCGACCGGGCGGTGAAAACCATGCAGGTTTCCTTCGACTTCGGCAGTACGTGGCAACCCTGCAAACTCCAGAACCCCAAAAACCGGCTGGCGTGGCAGCAGTGGACGGCAGAGCTAAAACTTCCGCAGAAAGGCTACTATGAAATCTGGGCGAGGGCCATCGACGATGCGGGCGTTTCACAGCCCATGGTCATGCCCCAATGGAATCCGGAAGGCTACTGCAACAACGCCTGCCACCGGATTGCTGTCAAGGTTGTTTAGAAAAGTAATTTCTAATGTAAAATGATGAATGCCAAATGTAAAAGTGTTTCAGATCGAGCACTTTTACATTTGGCATTCATCATTTTACATTGGAAATTACCTTGTTCCTTTACCGCGTAAACATTCCCACCCGGCGGGAATCCAGTTTCAGGAAAATAAACAGCAGAATCGAAAACGACCAGAGCGACGAACCGCCGTAACTGAAAAACGGCAGCGGAATGCCAATGACCGGCATCAGGCCGATCGTCATCCCGATGTTAATCATCAGGTGAAAAAAGAGAATACCCGCCACCGAATACCCATACACCCGGGCGAAGCGCGTTCGTTGTTTTTCGGCCAGGATGACAATCCGGCACAATAGAAAAACAAACATAATTAACACCACTGCACTTCCGATAAAACCGTGTTCTTCGCCAATTGTGCAGAAAATGAAATCCGTACTTTGTGCGGGTACAAAGTCCAGTTTGGTTTGGGTTCCTTCCAGAAAACCTTTTCCCTGTAATCGCCCGGAACCAATGGCAATCTTGGCCTGCGTCACGTTCCAGCCCACGCCCAGCGGATCGGCCGCCGGGTTGACCAATACTTTGATCCGGTTCTGCTGGTGCTTTTGCAATACACTGTTTACAAAGAAATCGACACCGGCCACAATCGCAATCATCGAAACCGCCGTGATGCCGATGATCATCACATTCTGCACCGAACGCTGGTAGCGGGGCGTCAGGAAGAAAACCAGCAGACCGAGGACCAGAATAACCCCAAACAAAATGAATTTCGGCACAATCAGCGTCAGAATGAACAGGGCCACGATCACAATGGCGATCAGCGGGTAGATTCCCGGCAGCCCTTCGCGGTAGAGCATGATGATGAAGGAAGCAAACACCAGCATCGAGCCAGTTTCGTTCGACGCAATGATGAGCAAAGCCGGCAAGGCAATGATCCCCGCACACGAGAGCTGGTCTTTCAGTTTGGTCAGGTTGACGTTCGGATAGTCGATATACCGTGCCAGGGCCAAAGCCGTACCCAGTTTGGAAAACTCGGCAGGTTGAATGGAAAAAGCCCCCAGTTTAAACCACGATCGCGAACCGTTGACATTGGATCCCGCTACCAACACCAGTAACAACAACAGGATCGTAATGCCGTAGATGACAAAGGCAAATGTATCCCAAAACCGGTAGTTGATCACCAGAATGGCAATAATGAGCAATACCGTTGTGCCAATCCACATCAATTGTTTACCCGCTTCCGTGGACATATCGAACAGATTCGTCTGGGTTTCGGGGCTGTAAACGGCCGCGTACACGTTCAGCCAGCCCATCAACACGCAGGCAATGTAGAGCATGAGCGTTACCCAATCGATGTTTTGCGTAATTTGCGGTTCTCTCGAAACCAAAGGAATGATGACCGGGTCGCCGGTCTGCTTATAGAAGATGAATACTTAATTTCCGTTGGTAGTCACCGGCCGGGAAGCCAGCGAGTGGGTTTCCGGTGGGGCAGGAACGGTTTTCACGATCATCGGTTTGGCCGTGCTGTCCTTCGGCGGTTCTACAAACTTTCTGGGTGCCGGTTTTTTGGGTGGCGTAATCGCGGGAAGGTAGTTGGCTTCCTTCACTTTTTTGTCCAGCGCGTGGTTATCGACCCGTCGTTTGATGTATTTTTCGATCACGAGCGAAGCCACCGACGCTGCGGCAATTCCACCCCAACCCGCATTTTCAACGAAAACTGCAATGGCAATTTTCGGATTTTCGCGGGGTGCAAAGGCAACAAAGATGGAATGATCTTTCCCTTTCTTGTTTTGGGAAGTACCGGTTTTTCCACACATCGTAATGCCCGGAATCACGGCGGCCAAGGTGGTAGTGCCGTGTTCAACCGCGCCCTGCATCCCTTCTGCGACGATTTCAAAATGGCGCGGATCAATACCGACATCGTGTTTTTCGAGGTATTTCGGGTCAATCCCTTTCCCCGGCTCACCAATGCCACTCACGATGTGGGGGGTGTAGAACCAGCCCCGGTTGGCGATGATCGCAGCGACATTGGCCATTTTCAACGGGCTGATCAGCAACTCGCCTTCACCAATGCTGAGGGAATATACCGTCGAAAATTTCCAGTGCTTTTCACCGTAAAGTTTGTCGTATAACTCCGCATCCGGCAAGCTTCCTCGCAGTTCGCTCGGCAAATCGATGCCGAGCCGACTCCCGATCCCAAACTTCGCGACCATGTCGTGCCAATGGTGCAAGCCCATCGCCGACGCCTTGAAGGTATTTCGCTCCGCGTTGTTGTAGAGCAGCCGCCGGAAAACGTGGTAAAAGTAGGGATTGCAGGAATACTGAACCGCCCCGGAAAGATTCAGTCGGCCCGACCGATTGCAGTGGCACTTCATGGGCGAACCGGCGTGGCTGAAAATCGAACCGGGCGACACCGCGCCGTCCTGCAAAGCCACCAGGGCCTGAATCAGTTTAAACGTCGATCCGGGCCGGTAACTTGCCATCACCGGACGATTGATCAGCGGTTTATACGGATTTTTGGCCAGCTTGGAATAGCTTTTTGAGAAAAACCGGCTCGATAGCAAATTCGGGTCGTAGGTTGGCGCCGACACCATGCACAAAACCTGGCCGGTCGATGGTTCGATGGCGACAACACTGCCCACTTTGTTCTGCATCAGTGTATCGGCATACTGCTGAATTTCGACATCGATCCCGGTATGCAGGTTTTTGCCTGCAATGGCCAGCGAATCGAACGCGCCGTCTTTCCAGGAGCCTTTCACCACACCGTGGACGTTCTGCATCACGAATTTAATGCCCCGCTGCCCCCGCAAAACGGATTCATATTGTTCTTCCAGGCCGCTGCGGCCAATATAATCCCCCTGTCGGTAATACGGTGTTTCCTGTTCGTCAAGCTGCTTGCGGCTGACCTCGCTGACGTAGCCCAGCGCATTCGCCATGGTGTGGGCCGGATACGTCCGCATCGAGCTTGTGACGTGCTCGAAACCGCGGTAATCCACCAGCGCATCCTGAATCCGGGCAAAATCTTCTTTCGACAACTGCCGCAAAAACAACGACGGTTTTCGGTAAGAATGCGCCTTGGCTGCCGCCATAATGCTGTCAAATTCGGTGCGCTCCAGGCTCAGCAAGTGACAGAAGGCTGCAGTATCCGGAATTTGTACTTTTTGGGGGGTGACGTACAGATCGTACACCGGCGTATTGTAGACCATAAATTTCCCGTTCCGGTCATAAATCTGACCGCGATACGGGATCTCGATGACCCGTTTTATGGAGTTACTCGACGATTCCAGTGAATAACTGTCATCCAGGATTTGCAGATAAAACAAACGCGACAGATAGACCAGTCCAACCAGACAGAAAACGCCGATGACAATGTATTTTCTGTTCTCAATCATAACCTTATAACCCAGAAATCCTCACTACACATTTCATACCAGCTTCAGTACAAATATAGCGAGATTAAGAACAGCGTGAAGAATTATGAGTGAAGAGTTAAGAATAAAGTACTTGGCTCTCCGGAATCCCGGATCAAAACCGGGGTTCTGGAGAGGAAATCGAGGGCGGTTTTCAGAACCCTCTGGTTAGGGTTTTGATCCGGATGAGGTACATATCGGCGGTAATGTAGAGCGTCGAACCGTCGTTGCCGAAGGCGCAGTTGGCCGTGGCGACGCCGGTCCGAATCCGGCCCAGCAACTTGCCGGGACCATCGGCCCGGTCGGGCGCAACGATGAGTATGCCGCCCGGCCCGCTCGACCACACATTGCCGGCTTTATCGACTTTAAGACCATCGGGCAAACCCGGCAGTTTTTGTTTTATTCCTTCACTGGCGTCGTAAAAAATCCGCCCTTTGCCCACCGTTCCGTCGGCCTGAACGGGATAGGCCATGATATACGGTTTTTGTGGATCCGACTGGGCAATGTACATCGTTTTTTCGTCGGGCGAAAAGGCAATTCCATTCGGGCGGGTGAGGTCGTTGATGAGCAAGGTCACGTTGCCGTCGGGTTCCACCCGGTAGACGCCGAAAACGTCCAGTTCCCGCGCTTTGGTATCTTTTTCCCGGTTCGGCAAACCGTAGGGCGGGTCGGTAAAATACACACTGCCGTTCGAATGCGGAGCCACATCGTTCGGGCTGTTGAAACGTTTGCCCTTGTAATGGTCCGCCAGCGTTTTCTTGCCGCCCGATGCGCCCCCCAACACCAGCGCCGAGACGCGCCGGTCGCCGTGTTCCGCCGAAATCAGCCTGCCCTTGCCGTCTACTGCCAGCCCATTGCTGCCGGGTTCATCGCTGTAGTGGCCAACGCCGGTGTAGCCCGACGGTTTGATAAATGGCAGACAACCGTCTTTCTCCGTCCATTTGTAAACCGTATTTTGCGGAACATCCGAGAACAGCAGATAACCGCCCTCCTTGACCCAGACCGGCCCTTCGGACCAGACGAAACCGGAAGCCAGCACTTCCATTGGGGCGTCTTTCGCAATCAGCGCATCCAGTTTGGGGTCGAGTCGTTCAATGGAACCGATGGTGGGATAAGGCGTCTGGGCAAAAGCGACACCGGCAAGCCCGGTCAGCAGGACCGACAACATACTTCGTTTCATAATTTTCGGTAAGGCGTTAGGATTCAGGGGCAAATTACAAAAATATCCGGTTTCGGCCAGCCGACATCTGTGGGCCATCCGAAACCGGAATAAACGCTGTAAACCGTATTGAAACGGGTCGGCGTGAACCGAAAACCGTCCTTAAATTTTCTCCAGCAAGTTTAGAAACTCCTGTTTCTTGTTGCGCGACACCGGGATGTTTTTGTTGTTTTCCATGATCACCTCACCCCCATCGCCCCGGATGTAACGCTGAACGTAACGCAGGTTGATGAGGTAGCCGTGGTGTACGCGGCAGAATCCCTTGGTTTCCAGCACATCTTCCACTTCTTTTAAGGTCTTGGAAATCAGAACGATTTTGCCATTGGTCAGGAAAAACCGGGTGTAACCGCCGTCCGATTCGCAGTAGTAAATTTCTTCACTGTTGATGATCTGCAGTCCTTCGAGCGTGGGCAACGCGATGCGGTCACCGGTTTTCTGGCGGTGCAGGTAGTCGACAAAACTCTCGACTTTGGCCGGGGTCCGGGTCAGCCGCTCCTGCTCGGCTTTCTGAACGGCTTTCACCAGTTCATCTTTATCGATGGGTTTCAGGATGTAATCCAGCGCGTTGTGCCGAATGGCCTTGATGGCGTATTCGTTGTAGGCCGTTGTAAAAATAACGTCGAATGTATTGAAACGGCAGGCTTCGAGCATATCGAATCCGCTCATGCCGGGCATTTCGATGTCCAGAAAAACCAGGTCCGGGTGGTGCATTTCAACGGCCTGGTAACCTTCGATTCCATCCACGCAGGACGCCAGCAACTGCACTTGCGGGCAAAACCGCTGGAGCAACAAGGCAAGTACGTCCCGGCAATGTTTTTCGTCATCGACAATAATGGCTGTCATGGTTGTTTAAGTTTCATGGTAAACGTAACACAGGTTCCCGCTGGCGCTCCCACCGAATCGACCAGATCGGCCACGTCGATCCGGGCATCGACGCCGTAAATTTCATTGACAATCTGCAACCGTTCTTCCGCAATCCGGCTGCCGTGGGCTTTGTGGGCCATCAGTCCGTTGCCCTGCGACTGTTTCGACGCTTCGCGGCCAATGCCGTTGTCGGCGATGCAGATCACCAGAAAACCGGCCACCTGCTGACAATCGATCTGCAAAAGCGGGTTTTCGGTTTTCTGCTGCAACAACCCGTGCCGGATTGCATTTTCGACATACGGCTGCAACAGCAAGGGCGGCACGTGAACGGTGTCCTGGCTGATGGCGGGGTTGATCACCAGTGAAAAGTCAAAAGTATTGTCACTCCGCAACTGTTCCAGTTCGATGTACGTCTGCAGGGCCTTCAGTTCACTGCGCAACGACACCCACTCGGTTTGGGTGTTGTCGATCATCTGCCGCATCAGCCGCGAAAACTTGGTCAGATACAGCGAAGCTTCGTCTACCTCGTTTTGCAGAATAAATTTATTGATGGCATTCAGGCTGTTGAACACAAAGTGTGGATTCATCTGCATCCGCAGGGCCAGCAGCTTGGTTTCTGCAATCCGTTTGTTGTTTTCCAGCAATTGCCGCTCGGTTTGCTGATACGCCTGTTCAATCTGTACGCGCCGGATTTTCTGGGCACACAGACGGGCAATGCTCGTCAGAATGTGCAGATGACGGGACTGAAAAAAGTTCTTGTCGGGGTGTTCCGCGTCAATGATGCCGATCACCTTTCCTTCCAGCAGAATCGGTACGGTAATTTCGGAAAACCGCATTTCGTCGTCCCGAAGATAGCGGGGGTCCTGCGAGGTATCGCCGATGATCTCGGCTTTTCCCGTCAGCAACACCGAGCCTACTATTCCCTGCCCGATGGAAATTTCAATGGGCTGGAGAATTTCGTACGACCGGGGATTTTTGGGACCGTGGGCGGCTTTCTGCACCAGCACGTTCCGTTTCTCATCCAGCAGATAAACCACACAGTCGACGAAGTTAAGCCGGGCGATGCAGTTCTTTGCAACGTCCCACAGCACCTCTTCGACGGTTGTTTGATCAATGAGTGAAATCGCAAAAAAATTGATGGCTCGTTCGGTTTCGAGCTCTTCTTCTAACGCCTTTCTTTCGTGATCCGCCGTTTTATTTTTCTCATGTTTTGACACATTTAGTCTGGTTGATGTCCTTAAAGCTATAGTGAATTCTTTAATCGAAAGTAGGGCTAATTGCGCTCTTTTGAAAGAACGGATGAATAACTGGTCGTTTCCGGCCCATAACTTGTTGAAATACGCCGGTAAGTCGCTTCCGGTTCTTATCCAGCGGCACAAAAAAGCGCCCGGCCAGGGCCAGGCGTTTTAAACACTACAAAATACACACTACTTACTATCAACGACATAGGTCGTCTTGTCAGATTTCGACCCGCTATAGCGGTTTTGATTGAATGGCTTTCCCAAAAGTAGCGGAGCTTCCCCCGCCCTCCCAACCGGAATCAACAACGGGGGTCTTCGGGTTGACAGTTGCCGGGTCTGAATCGGTAAGTAGCCTGCCAGCCGGTTTTCACTTCGCAGACGAACTGGCGTTTGAGCGGGGCGACACCCCAAAGTTCGTCCGAGACCGCTTGGCAAACTTTGATCCGGGAAATGAGTCGATTTTCCGGGCGACCTGCGTTTTTTTAGTTTTTTTCCGGTAGGTTAACGGTCATATGGCCGCCCTTGGCGACTTGACACGACCATGCCGACAATGACAGGAATTGAATACCAGGAAATCAAACCGGAGGCCCCGCTTTCTGATTTCGTCGATAGCTTTTGGATGCTGTCCAATCATTCTGGTCAGGAAAAACCGGTGATCATTGTGCCGGATGGCCGAATTGATCTCTTCTTCTCTTTTCAGGAACCGTATGAACTTACCCTGTTGGGACTGGAAAGCGAGCCTTCCCCCGCGAGCCTGACTCCGGGAAGCCGCTTGTTTGCCGTTAGTTTCAAATTACTCGCAATTGACTACCTTTTTGATCGAAAATTTCCCACACTGGTCGATTCCGTGTACCGTTTACCGCCGGATTATTTCGGAATTACAACCCACGACTTCAAGGCATTCGATCACTTTTGTGGTGTCCTTAGCAACCATTTTATCAGTCGGCTACCCGCCGATATAGACCCCCGAAAGCAAAACCTCTTTGCGCTCATGTATTCTTCTGATGGCTCAATCCCGATTCAGGAGATTGCTGAAACCGTAAACTGGAGTAGCCGACAAATAAACCGGTATTTCAACCAGCGATTCGGCATCTCCCTCAAAGCGTACTGCACGATTCTGCGGTTCAGGGCTTCTTTCCGGCAACTCAAAGAAGGCAAGCTTTTTCCCGAACTGGACTTCACGGATCAGTCCCATTTTATTAAAAATGTCAGAAAGTTCGCCGGTGTGACACCACGGGAACTGAGCAAAAACGAAAACGACCGATTTATACAATTTTCAACCTTGCCGAAGAAATAGTTTTGTGGCCTAAAACAAACGTTTCAGACCATGTTGTTGAACAACAAAAAAATAGCAATCGTAGGGGGAGGACCCGGCGGTTTAACCCTGGCGCGGCTTTTACAACTTAACGGAGCAACGGTAAAGGTATACGAAAGGGATTTCAATGCCGAAGTCAGGGTTCAGGGCGCCACGCTCGACCTGCACGAAGAATCGGGACTGGAAGCCCTTCGCCGGGCGGGATTAATCGATGCTTTTTACGCCAATTACCGCCCGGAGGCAGGCAAACTGCGGATTTTAGACAAGCACCTGGTCGTCAAAATGGATACGCATGCCGGAGACGATTTTGAGGAAAACCGCCCGGAAATAGATCGTGGGCCGCTCCGAAATATACTTCTGGCTTCCTTACACCCCGAAACCGTCGTCTGGGATCGTCAACTGGTTACCATGACGGCGCATCAGGACGGCTGGCTCTTACAATTTAAAAACGGTACCAGTGCCACTGCGGATCTTGTCATCGCGGCTGATGGCGCACGATCTGCCATTCGCCCTTTTATTACCGCGATCAAGCCGGTTTATGCAGGTATTACCATCGTGGAAGGCACGGTGTATCATTCCGAAAAAAATGCACCGGGATTAACGCATCTTCTGAACGGTGGAAAAGTATTTGCCTTCGGCGACGAAAAATCGTTGATTTTGAGTGCAAAAGGGGATGGCAGTCTTTCCTTTTACACCGGTTGTAAGGTACCTGAATACTGGATTCGGGAGAGCGGTATTGATTTCAGCAGCAAGGCGCAAGTCTTCGACTGGTTTAAAATGGCATTTGCATCCTGGGACTCTACCTGGCAGGAATTGTTCGAAAGCGATGACGTCTCCTTCGTACCCCGGCCCCAATACCATTACCCCATCAACCAGCAATGGCCGCCACTGCCCAACCTGACCATGCTCGGCGATGCGGCCCATGTGATGCCGCCCTATGCCGGTGAAGGGGTCAATATGGCCATGCAGGATGCGTTTGAATTGGCAGAATGTCTTTCTGACAATCATTTTCCTGATCTTCAAACCGCTATAGCCGCTTTTGAAAAACAGATGTGCGCGCGGGCTTCAGAAATCACAAAAATGACGCTGGAGGCCACCAAAATGCTTCACTCGGATGATGCCATCCCAAAACTGATTCACGCATTCAGCGCTTTTGAAAAAGACTAATCAATCCTTGAAGACCAAAAACCGGTTTCAGCGAACTAGTGTTTATGCCGATTGCGCTTCCTTGATCGGCATAAACACTAGTTCAGGCTTCAGCATCTGCCATTTACTGCACAATTCCGGGAAACGTAACCAAATACTCGTAAGTCGTTAGCATTCAACAGGGTATACGTATCCTGCTTTGTAACATACCCGTCGTTATTGATCGCGTATTGGGAATACGTATTGCTGAACAGACTATACGGCGCAAAAGCTTCCCGTTTTTCGCCCTGTGCAGGTGTTTGCTGTACTGGCCAAAAACCGTTACATAGGGATCTACCTGCATTTCCTCCGGGTTTAGCGCATTCCGGTCGTTCCGAATCGGGTCGCCAAAAGCCGTGTATTCAAGCGTAGATTCACGGATTTTCACATTCTGGGCGTTGAACTCCGTTGTTTTACCACCAGAATTTCGTCGTCAAGGCCGACGGTTTGGGGTTGTTCAGTTGCGGATTGACGTGGCGAAACCGGCGTTTCGCACTCGCAGGATACCAACCCGGTCAACGCTGAAAAACAAAGAAACAAGGTGGTAATCTGATCGATTGGCTCATTCTTTGGGGCAATTTGCCAAAGATTTTGTCACGCTTTCACCGGAACCCTCGGTTGATAAACCGGTTTTCGCTTCACTTCCTGACTGGCCGGAACTGGAACCCTCCGGGGCCTGGCTACCGGTTTTTTGTATTTTTTCTGATACCAGATCAGGAACCCGGACCAGGGCAGGGTGGCCGAAAACAGGCTGGCCAGAAACATCAGAATTTTCCCAAACAACCCAAATGCCTGACCGGTGTGCAGATCCCGGTTGGCGTGCTTGACGTTGTCGGCGGCCGAATAGTCGTTGAACAGCTCCGATTTCAGCAGCTTCCCGGAATATTGATCAAATTCGAACACGTTCTGTTTTTTGACAATCTCGTATGGATACCGTAGATTGACCTTGACCACATCTTTTTCATGTTTGGCAAAATTGATGTGGACTTCGTTCCAGCCGGGATGATGGGGCGCGACGGTTTCGAAAGCCTGCACCGGACTGAACACCCGCCCCGGCTGAACGACGGAAACCGGCTTTTTCAGCTCTTTTCTGGCATCGCCCAAAACCGCATACACCAGCTTTTGAGACGGTTTTATGGCCCACCAAATCCCTGTAAGCGTTACCAGCAGGAGCGGAAAGACGAAGTAGAAACCGAGAACGTTGTGAAAATCGTAATTGATTCGCTGCCATTTCGCATCAAATTTCAGCGTAAAAGCGGTTTTAACCTGATTTTTCTTCCGTGGAAACCACAGCACCAGCCCCGAAATCAGCATGACCAGGAAAATCACGATGTTCACCTTGATGATCCATTTGCCAACTTCTCCGAGCAACAGGGTCTTGTGCATTTTTTCAACCGTGTGCAGAAAATCCTGATCCATATTCCACGGTCCCAGCACCGCGCCGGTATACGGATTCAGTGAAACGACTGTTCTCTTTCCCTCATATTCTTCCTCATCCTCTTTGCCCGGTTTCTTATGGCTCACGGCATTTTTGTCGACCAACCGGGCAATGATGGTTCGGTCGGCGGCCGAAAACAAGCGGATCTGCTCGATTTTCTGGCCGGGAAACCGTTGCGTCACCATCGCCGTTGCCTGCGCCAGCGAGAGTTTAGGGCGGTTCTGCGGTTCGACAAAGCGAAATTCCTTTTGGGTGATGTTCCGGATTTCTTCCTCAAAAACGAAGAGGCAACCGGTGATGCTCACCACAAAAACCACAATCCCCGACGCCAGCCCAAGCCACAGGTGGAGTAAACCGCTTAGTCGTTTGAACGAACCTTTTTTCATATCAGAAGCTGTACGAAAGATTAAGGAAAACCTGACGGCCCGGAATATCCTGGATTTTCTCGCTGGTCTGGGCGGTCGTATACTCGATGGTCTGTTTGTTGTTCGTGTTGAATACATCCATCACGCGGACGCTCAGCACCACTTTTTTCTGTACAAAATACCGGGATAAACTGGCATCCCAGTACGCCAGCGTCTTTTCTTCTTTCTGGCTGGAAACCTTGGGGCCAATGCCGTTCCAGGCCACCTGAAAAAAGGTATTGCGTCCGATCGTCACGTCCGAAATCAGCTTCGCGCACCAGTCAAACTGGTCTTTGATGGCATCACCCCCGCCCTGGTTTTCGTCTTTTAACTGGGAGTCGAAGCGGGAATAACTTCCGTTGATACTCCAGAACGATAACGGTTTAACGGCCGCAATCAATTCGACCCCCTGGATGTAGGCGGCATTGAAATTGTCCGGTTTTTCGAGCACCACACCCGGCGACACATCGTACAATACTTTCTGGATCAGGCCGTCGATCTGACGTCGGAAAAGATTCACGCCCACATTCCATTTTGCTGCGGTTTTCATGTAGCCGAGTTCAAAACCCCAGGCTTTTTCCGGCCGCAACAACGGGTTGCCGGTTTTGATTTTAGCCACATCCGAGCTATCGACAAACGGACTCAGGTCTTTAAAACTGGCCCGCCGGATTTTCCGATCCACCGAAAACTTGATGAATTGCGTCGTGTCCAGATTGAAGATAAACGACGCACTGGGCAGCGGAATCAAATAATTGCCGTGGGTGGAATAACTCTGTTCGAGCGTCTGGTTGTGAAAATCGGTATACTCCGCCCGAACACCGATCACGCTCCGCAACCGGCCTTTGGTAATGGCCGACTGAACATAACCGGCCGTGATTTTTTCGGAACTCGTAAAGTTATTGGCCGGGCTCTGGGTTCGGAGAAACAGGTTTTTAGCGTAGTCGAACTTGTCGACCAGTTGAATGTTTTCGCGGACGCGGCTGCTGTATTTCAAACCGGCGTTCCAGCTTACGATGTGATTGGAATGCAGTGAATAATCGGCCTGAACGAAGTCATTCCGGTCGTAATTGTTCTCATACGTATTGGTTTTAGCCGGTTTGGCATCGGACGGCAATCCCTCGCCATTTAATTTCTGATCGGTCTGGTATTTGGGTTTGGGGTAATCGCCATCGACGTGGTTATACGAAACCGTCAGCCGGCTTTTGGGGGAAAGTTTCTGCGAAAAATTCAGGATGTATTCGTTGAAACTCCAGTCTTCCGTCTGATCTTCCGTCCGCAGGGTGCGGCTTGAAAAGGAGCGGTCGGCTTTCAGTACTTTGGTATCCTGGGTTTTGATTTTAAGCTCCCGCTGCCATCCTCTCACGTATTCGGCTTTCAGATCGGCGCCTTTCCACAAATCCCAGCGGGTTCCCAGTTTGATGTTATCACTCGTTATTTTGCGGCTTTCTTTGGAAAAAATGTCCTGATAACCCGTCACCTCCCCATTTTTCAATACCGTCACCCGGTTGGTTTCCGTCATGGAATTATCCCCGGTGAGCAGCACTTCGTTGCGATCATAGGCACCGTAGAACTCGCCTTTGCCAAATTTGTGAGAAGCCTGTAACGAAGCATTGTAACCGCCCAGGCTGTTGATGCCGACCATCGCCTGACCGTGGGTTCCGTACCGCGAATTTTTCTTGAGAATGATGTTGACGACCCCGTTCATGCCATCGCCGTCGTATTGAGCACCCGGACTGGCAATAATCTCGATGCGCTCAATGGCCGAAACCGGAATCTGGTTCAGGACCACTTCCCGGTTATTCCCCGTAATCCCCGCATTTCTTCCGTCGATCAACACCAGCGTATACGATTTTTCCAGGCCCCGGTAGCGAATGTCGCGCGGCACACCCGGAGGGCCTCCCATCGCAACCGACGGCATCAGCCGTAACATATCACCCACCGAAGATCCTTTGGCAATTGGCAAATCCGCTGCCTGATAAACGATCTTACCCGGTTCGATGCAGGTCACACCAATGTCGCCTTTGACCACGACTTCCGAAAGTTGCGATACGGCGGGCAGCAGATCCAGGTTCAGACTGATCACCTGATTATCGCGTTCGATAACGATAGGTCCCTGTTCGCGGCTTTCGTAGCCGATGCCGCTCGCTTTCAGGGTATAAGACCCTTTGTTGAGTTTATCAAACAGATAATCTCCGTTCTCCCCGGCAACCACCCCTTTTACGAAAACGCCCTTTTCGAAAAGTTGGAGTGAGCCGTAACTCACCGATACGGTATTGTCTTTTTCCCCGATTTTGCCGCGAATCTGGGCTTTCTGCGCCCGGGCCAGTAAACAGGTTAAACTGAAGAAGGCGAAAAGTAGGTATTTTGGCATCAAGTTAGCGGATAGGCTTCCGGACTATTATTAACTAGACTGGTTATTAATAGTGGCAAAGAAAAGCGCTGATCTCATACCTGACAACTTAATTTAGATTTATTTTAAATAAACAACAGAAAAGCGTATCCTGTCCATTGGAAGTACAATTTTTTCAGGAGAGCAACACAAAATGCGGTTCCAGGTGCTTCAGCATCCCACTGGCAAATTCGGCTGGCGTCCCGGTTTTTAGAATATTGATTAAGTCCTGGTGCGTGACGGAACCGACGGCGTGAAACTGGTGGCTGGTTTCGTATTCAACCACGTATTCGAAAACCGGCATCAGCATCGCCTGAAACCGCTTGATGGTTTCATTCCCGGCCATTTCATACAAGGTGGAGTGAAAAGCGATTTCGCATTCAACCTTTTCCGGTATGGAACTCACCTGACTTTCCCGCTTCACCACCTCCTGAAGTTTCTGAATGCCTTCCTCGGTTTTGCGGGCAAACAGCAAAGCCGCCTGCCCTACTTCCAGCACCAGCCGGAACTCAAAAATCTGCTTGCGGGTGTCGGCTCCCAGCATGTGCGGCTGCATCATGCGCTCCAGTCCGCTCAGGATGTCGGGTTGCGCCAGGATCATCCCCCGCCGTTTTTTGGTTTCAATGATGCCCAGCATCCGAAACCGGCTCAGGGCCTCACGCACCACATTCCGGCTGACACCCAGTGCTTCGGCCAGTTCAATTTCCTTCGGAATTGCGTCACCGGGTTTGAAGGCTTTGTTGGCTATGTATTCACGAAGCCGTAACTCAACCTGATCCGCCATGGAGGTTGAAATAATGGGCAACATCCCCAGCGAAGATTCTACTTTTTCCATCTTTCACGCACGTGTTGGTGTGCTTTTTGAAAAACTAAGGTATTATAAAAAAAGATATGTAGTACATTCCAACAAGCTCAGGCGACCAGAAACTTTTTAGGCCATCCCCTAAAACCGCAACCAGCAGGTAGGCCGTTTTGGTTTGTAACTTAAACAACTAAAGACTAAACTTCTAGTCGTTTAATTTGTCCAAACCCGAAATACGGATTTATGAAGGAGCGAGTCAACAAGCAACACCTCTTCTGGCGGGCGGGTTTTGGCGCAACGCCGGACCAACTGCGGGAAGCCGATCGCCAGCCGCTGCGGAAAGTAGTGAGCCAGTTGTTCACCAACAGCCGAGCATTTACGCCCCTGTCGGTGGTGAGTGATGACCAGCCCGACAAAAAAGAGTTGAAAAGCCAGTTTAAAGAAGGCAAACTCGACCGGGAAATGCTGAAAGATCGCATCCGCGAAAACCGGGAAGCCATCCGGGATCTGAATGTGCTGTGGGTGGAACAAATGGCCTCGGGCCGGGCTGCCTTGCGGGAGAAAATGGCGCTGTTCTGGCACGGCCATTTTGCCTGCCGCAACCAGAATAACGTCCGAATGGTGCAGCAGTATACGAACCTCATTCGCGAACAGGCGCTGGGCAACTTCGGCGATTTGCTGATGGCGGTTTCAAAATCCCCGGCCATGCTGCAATTCCTGAATAACCAGCAAAACCGCAAGAATGCACCCAACGAAAATTTTGCCCGTGAGGTGATGGAATTGTTTACACTGGGTCGCGACAATTATACCGAACACGACATCAAAGAAGCGGCCCGGGCTTTCACCGGCTGGGGATACAATCCACAGGGTGAGTTCATTTTTCGCCGGAATGTACACGACGATGGCGAAAAAACCGTGTTCGGAAAAACCGGCCATTTCCAGGGCGACGACATCATCAAACTCCTGCTGGAGCGGAAAGAAACCGCCACCTTCGTGACCACCAAACTCTACCGGTTTCTGGTTACCGACGAAATCGCCCCCGATTCGGCAGACCAGCAACGAATCAGTCAACTGGCCGACCAGTTCTACCGGAGTGGCTACGACACAGCCGGTTTGCTGGAGACGATTTTCACGAGCGACTGGTTTTATGAGCCGAAACACATCGGAGGGCGCATCAAGTCCCCGGTGGAATTGCTGGCCGGAATGCAGCACAGTCTGGGGATTCATTTTGAACAGAAACAGCCGGTTTTATACGTTCAGCGCACGTTGGGACAGGTTTTGCTCTATCCGCCGAACGTGGCTGGCTGGCCGGGCGGACGCAACTGGATCGACAGTTCGAGCCTGCTGTTTCGGATGAAACTCCCCGATCTGGTGCTAAAAGCCGGTGAAGTGACGATCAAACCCAAAGACGATGGTGACGTGAATACGGCCCTGCTCGCCCGAAAAGTAAACCGCCTGTTTGCTTCCACCATCGACTGGCCGACCTTCGAAAAAGCCTTCCAGAAAGGCAGTGAGGAATACCTGCTGGATGAACTGGCTTCGTATTTTTTGCCGCAGCCCCTGAGTCCTTCGCAGCGGAATTTACTCCTGAAAAAGGTAAAAAAAGAAGCCCCCCGCAGCGAACAAATCCGAACCCTGACAGCCCTCCTCCTCTCCTTACCCGAATATCAACTGTGTTAAAACCATCCAATCCATGCACCGTCGGAAATTTTTCAAAAATTCAGCGTTTGCTACAGTGGGCACCCTGCTGATTCCCAGCTTCCTGAAAGCGTATGAAAGCAAGCATCTGGGATTGAACCAGCCTGTGGGCAAAACGCTGGTGATCGTTCAGTTGTCGGGTGGAAACGATGGATTGAATACCGTCGTACCGTTCCGCAATGACATTTATTACCGCGAACGGCCAACAATTGCCATTGCCCCGGAAAAAGTATTGAAGCTTAATGACGAGATTGGTTTCAATCCGGCACTCGAAGCATTGAAAGGTCTTTACGATGACGGTTTGGTAACAGTGGTCAACAACGTCGGCTACCCCAACCCCGACCGTTCCCATTTTCGCTCGATGGACATCTGGCAAACCGCCAGCGATTCGGATAAGTACCTGACAACGGGCTGGTTAGGGCGCTATCTGGATGCCAATTGCCAGGGAAACGACTGCATTGTACACCGGGCAATCGAAGTGGATGACACGCTGAGTCTGGCCCTGAAAGGCCAGGATCTGAACGGTTTGGCGTTGCTCGACCCGAAGAAACTATACAACCAGACCCGCAGCGGTTTGGTAGCCGAGCTTTCCAACATAAAGCCCGCTGCGGAGGTAGTAGCCTCGCACCCGAACGTTTCGTATTTGTATAAAACCCTGGCCGAAACCGCTTCGTCGGCTGAAGTTATTTACGACCAGTCGAAAGTTACCCACACGAAAACCGTTTACCCAGCCAGCGAGTTGGGCAACCGGCTAAAAACCGTCTCGGAACTGATTACGTCGGGCGTCAACACAAACGTCTATTACATTTCCATTTCGGGATTTGATACGCACATCAATCAGCCGGGGCAGCAGGAACGGCTGTTGCGCCAGTATGCGGAAGCCGTGGCGGCTTTTACCAAAGACCTGAAAACCAATGGAAAACTAAACGATGTGCTGTTGATGACTTTCTCGGAATTTGGTCGCCGGGTGAAGCAGAACGCCAGCAACGGCACCGACCACGGCACGGCCAATAACCTGTTTCTGGTTGGCGGAGGACTCACCCCGGGCCGGGTTTTCAACGAAGCACCGAACCTGACGAACCTGGATGAAGGGGATTTGAAGTATACCGTCGATTTCCGGAGCATCTACGCGACCTTGCTCCGCGACTGGCTGAAAGTGGATGATCAGGCGGTTTTAGGGCGGCAGTTTGAGACGTTAAAGGTTGTTTCGCAGAGTTGAGCGGAGGACATCAGAGTTAATCAGAGAAAAATAGTGAAAACTCTGATTAGCTCTGATGTCCTTCGCTTAACTCTGCGAAATAACTTTTATTTTTTCCACTCTCCATCCACTAATCGAAAGATCGCCAGTGGGTTATCGGCTTTCAGCGCATCGGGCAATAACGCATCCGGGAAGTTCTGGTAACAAACCGGACGTGCAAACCGCCGGATGGCGTTCGTACCCACCGAGGTCGAGCGAACGTCGGTGGTGGCCGGATACGGCCCACCGTGGTTCATGGCATGACTTACTTCTACCCCCGTCGGGAAACCGTTGATCAGCAAACGGCCCACTTTCTGCTCCAGAATTTCCAGTAAATCAGCGTACTCCAGCAATTCTTCAGGCGTTCCGTAGACCGTCGCGGTCAGATGGCCTTCCAGCCCCTGCGCCACGGCCAGCATTTCTTCTTTCGTATCCGCCGTTACCAGCAGGCTGCTGGGTCCGAATACTTCTTCCGTCAATTCCGGATTTTCCAGCAACACATCGGCTGTGGTCGATAAAAGCGTCGGCTGAGCAGCCGCAAAACCATCGACTGCGGTTTCGGATTTACTGGCGATGAGAACCCGCGAAAACGAGTTGAGCTTTTCGATGCCGGCCGTATACGCCTGATAAATTCCTTTCGTCAGCATCGGCGTCGGCTGCGTCTGCGACATGGCCAGGCGAGCTTGACTCACAAAGGCATCCCCCCCATCCGATTGTTTGACAATGGCCAAACCGGGATTCGTACAAAACTGCCCCACACCCAGGGTAACCGAATCGACGTAGGCTTTTGCCAAGTCCAAACCCTTCTGTTTCAAAATGGCGGGCAGGAAAAACACGGGGTTCGTACTGCCCATCTCGGAATAAACCGGAATCGGTTCCGGACGGCGGACAGCGGCATCGTAAATCGCTTTCCCACCCCGAAACGAACCCGTAAACCCGATGGCCTTGATCTGTGGGTGTAACACAATGGCCATCCCCACGTCGATGCCCGTACCTTGAACCATCTGAAAAACACCTTCCGGCAATCCGCTGGCTTCCACGGCTTTCCGAATGGCCTGACCCACCAGTTCCGAGGTGCCGGGGTGAGCCGGATGGGCTTTCACAACCACCGGACAACCGGAAGCCAGGGCCGAGGTGGTGTCGCCACCGGCCACCGAAAACGCCAGCGGAAAGTTGCTCGCGCCAAAAATACCGACCGGTCCGAGCGGAATCAGCATCTGCCGCAAGTCGGGCCGGGGCAGCGGTTGACGGTCGGGCAGGGCGGTATCGATGCGGGCATCCACCCACGAGCCTTCGCGAAGGTACTGCGCAAACAGCCGCAACTGCCCCGTCGTCCGGCCGCGTTCGCCCGTCAGACGGGGCAGCGGCAGGGCGGTTTCGAGGTTGGCGCGTTCGAGTAATTCCGGCCCCAGGGCCATGATTTCGTCGGCAATGCGTTCCAGAAACTGCGCTTTGGCTTCACCGGAGAGTTTGCGATAAACCGGGAACGCTGCGGCTGCTAATTGGCAGGCCTGGTCTACTTCCTGACTCGTAGATTCACTGAAGGCCCCGTCTAATGCTTCGCCGGTGGCCGGATTAATAGCTTGAAAAGTCATGCTTCTAATTTTGTACCGTATTGATTAACGTACCGATTCCTTCAATCGTAATGTGGACTTCGTCACCCACGGCCAGCGTAAAATCATCGCCGGGAACAATGCCGGTGCCGGTCATTAAATAACACCCATGCGGAAAAGTAGTTTCACGAAAGAGGAATGAAACCAGTTCCGTGTGCTGCCGTTTCATGCGGTTGATGGCAATGCTTTCGTCAAAAACCGCCTTTCCGTCGCGCCGGATTTCGATTTTGATCAGGGTCTCGGGCGAAATCGGAGCTTCCGGAACGTAGAGACAGGGGCCAATCGCAGCCGCGCCATCGTAGGTTTTGGCCTGGGGCAAATACAGCGGATTTTCGCCCTCGATGCTCCGCGAACTCATGTCGTTGCCAACCGTGTAGCCCACGATTTTTCCGTTCGAAGTGATGAAAAGCGTCAGTTCCGGCTCCGGCACGTTCCAGGTAGAGTCTTTCCGAATGCGAACCGCATCGCCCGACCCAACCGCCCGTGCGGCTGTGGATTTGAAAAATAATTCGGGCCGTTCGGCGTCGTAAACGCGTTCGTAAAAATCACCGCCCCCGGCATCTTTCGATTCTTCCATGCGGGCATTGCGGCTTTTGAGGTAGGTTACGCCCGACGCCCAGATTTCCTGCTGGCTGATCGGGGGTAACAATTGGGTTTCGGTCCAGACACGGTATTCGTCGGAAGCGGTCGTGGAAGGAATTTCCTGCTGAAGAAAATTGTACAGGTCGTCCTGATTAATGAGGTAATCCCAGTCGTCGCTCGGCGCGCGGTGAAAGCGGGATGGTCCGTCGGTGCGGTTATCTTCAACTACGATGCCCTGGCGGGTGCGGTATAGTTTCATGAAGGATCAAGGAATTGAGTGTTGACTTAAAGACCGCAAAAATGGACATTTTTACGGAGGATTTTAAGAAATTTCGAATGGAAAATCGCACAAAAGGCATTAATTTAGGATGGAATTAGCAGCGCTCAACCGGCCATTCCCCCCTTCCACACCCAGTACCGGCTGAGAACTTTTTACTGAAAAAATGCTCCACAAAACCCGAGGCATCGTTCTAAGTTATTTTCGCTACCGCGAAACGTCGATTATTGTCCGCATTTACACGGAGGAATTTGGGTTGCACAGCTACCTCGTCAACGGAGTACGGTCGGCCAAAAGCAAAACCAACCGGATCGCCTTTTTCCAGCCGTTGACCTTGCTGGACATGGTGGTCTATTACAAACCCGGCAAAGATTTGCACCGGCTTTCGGAGGTGAAGGTCAATTTCCCGTTTCAGCACATTCCGTTCGACATTGCCAAATCCAGCATGGCACTGTTTGTCAGCGAGATGTTAACCAAAACCCTGAAGGAAGAAGCCAGCAACCCGGCTTTGTATTATTTTTTAGTGGACAGTATTCTGTACCTGGAAGAAGCGGAAGCCGATTATGAGAACTTTCACCTTTCTTTTTTGCTGAAACTGGCTTCTTTTCTGGGGTTTGGCCCGGCCAGCGCCCGTGAGTTTGAAGGGCAATTGCAGGAACAGAAATACCCGTTTTTGCCCGACGAAGCGGCCGAAAAAGCCCTGAATCACTTCCTGCGCCAGCCACTGGCCACGCCCATCAAAATCTCCCGATCAACCCGCGCCGAGTTGCTGGATGCGCTCGTGGCGTTTTACCAGATCCACATCGACGGTTTGGGAGAAATCAAGTCGCTATCAGTGTTGCGGGAGGTGCTGAGTTGAGGAAGTTGTTACACAGAGTAGATCAGGGGAAATCAGCGTTACACAGCGTTTTTTTCTCTGATAAACCCTAATTTCCTCTGATCAACTCTGCGAAATGATCCCTTTCAAATCTTCCGTTTCAACTCGAAATTCTGCCCCAGATACACCCGCCGAACCTGTTCGTCGTTTGCCAGATCTTCGGCGGTTCCCTGTTTCAGGATTTTCCCTTCAAACAGCAGGTACGCCCGGTCGGTAATCGAGAGTGTCTCGTTGACGTTGTGGTCAGTGATCAGAATACCGATGTTCCGGTGTTTGAGTTGGGCGACAATGCTTTGAATATCCTCAACAGCGATGGGGTCAACCCCGGCAAAGGGTTCGTCAAGGAGAATAAACTTGGGATCAACCGCCAGACTCCGGGCAATTTCGGTACGACGGCGTTCACCGCCCGACAATACTTTCCCCTTGTTTTTGCGAACGTGCGTCAGGCTGAATTCTTCCAGCAACTGCTCCACTTTGTCTTTTTGCGCCTGCCGCGACAGATCGGTCATTTCCAGCACCGCCAGCACGTTTTCTTCCACCGTCAAATCCCGGAAAATCGATGCTTCCTGCGCCAGATAGCCGATTCCCAGCCGGGCACGCTTGTACATCGGCAGGTTCGTAATGTCCTGATCATCGAGATAGACTTTACCGCTATTCGGTTTGATCAAGCCCACCGCCATGTAAAAGGAGGTGGTTTTTCCCGCGCCGTTGGGGCCAAGCAACCCAACAATTTCGCCCTGTTCAACCTGGTAAGTAACGCGGTCGTTGACCAGCCGGGATCCGTATTTTTTAACTAAGTTTTCGGTTCGAAGAATCATGGTTTTCGTGCTCCGTTTGTCGCCGGTTTTCCCAGCAACTGACGTTGTCTATTGCTCAACGCCGACGGTCGCCTTTATATCTTTCAAATATAACTGCAACGATTTGTTCCCGTTATAATTATTCTCTTCAATCTGGTAACAAATGGAAAAGGGCTGGTCGCGCCGGAGAAACAGGGCGTGGTGAGCCATGTTAAAACCGATGGCCGTAAACCGCTGATACGAACCGGCTTGCTGCACGGTCATTTTCAGGTGCTTTTCCTTCATGATATACGGTTCTCCCACCAGAAACACCTCGCTGGTTGAAAAAACCGGGGCCATATTTTGCGGCCCAAAAGGCGACATTTGTTTCAGAACGTTGTAGAATTTCTGGTCGATGGCGTCAAAATCAAGCGGTAAATCGATTTCAATCATCGGAACCAGTTGCTCGGCCTGAATGCGCCGGGTCACGACTTCCTCAAACTTCTGCTGAAACGCTTTGATGTTTTCCAGCTTGAGCGTCAAACCGGCCGCAAAGGTGTGACCGCCAAATTGTTCGAGCAGGTCCGAACACTCCTCAATGGCTTCGTAGACATCGAATCCCGGCACCGACCGAGCCGAGCCAGCCGCCCGGTTGTGCGATTCCGTCAAAATAATGGTAGGGCGGTGGTATTTTTCAATGCAGCGCGATGCCACGATGCCAATCACGCCTTTGTGCCAGGTATTGTTAAAAAGCACCGTACTTTTTGCGTTCAAAAGCCATTCGTCGCCCTGAATCATGGCCAGCGCCTGTTCGGTAATGCTGGAGTCATATTGCCGGCGGCTGTTGTTGTGTTCATTAATGGCAAACGCGAAGTCGGTGGCTTCTTCCTCGGTTTCGGCCAGCAACAACTGGACGGCGGCTTTGGCGTGCTTGATCCGACCGGCGGCATTGATCCGGGGTCCCAGTCCGAACACCACATTGGTAATGTCCAGTTCGGAGCTAAACCCGGCCACTTTGATGAGCGCCTGGAGGCCAAAACCGGGCGAAGCATTCAGTTTTTTGAGTCCGTAATACGCCAGAACCCGGTTTTCGCCCACAATCGGCACAATGTCCGACGCGATGCTGATTGCCAGCAAATCCAGATAGCCAAACAAACGATCCAGCGGAATTCCTTTGAACACACACAAGGCCTGCAGCAATTTGAAGCCAACGCCACAACCGGTCAGTTCTTTGTAGGGATACTCACAATCGGAACGCTTGGGATCAAGCACAGCCGCAGCCCGGGGCAGTTCGGCACCGGGGCGGTGGTGATCGCAGATGATAAACTCAATATCTTTTTCCAGGGCTTCGTCCACCCGATCAACGGATTTGATGCCGCAATCGAGGCTGACAATCAGCGAAAAACCGTTTTCGGCCGCCCACTCGATGCCCTGAGACGAAATACCGTAGCCTTCTTTATACCGATCGGGAATGTAATAATCCAGATGAGGATAAAGGGTTTTCATGAAGCCGTAGAACAACGCCACCGAGGTCGTTCCGTCCACGTCATAATCACCGTACACCAGAATCTTTTCCTCCCTCACCATCGCCATCTGCAACCGCTGAACCGCTTTGTCCATGTCCTTCATCAGGAAAGGGTCATGGAGATGCAGAAGTTCGGGGCGGAAATAGGTGCGGGCCTGGTCAAAAGTATGCACCCCCCGTTGGACCAGCAACATGGCCATAAACGGATTTACTTTCAGCTCGCGAGTCAAATTTTCAACCGCCAGTAACTCCTCCGGTGACTCCGGAACCGGTCGGTATAGCCAGCGTTTCTCACTCATCCTGCAAAGTAAAAAGAAAAGGGAGTACGGAAAACAAAAATCAGCAAGGTCTTGAAGGCAGGGTCGCCCAGACGGGGACTGTTTTGCTACCGGTTTTCCCAACGACGGTTTTATCGAACCACAACCCGAACGGTTCGTTGCTGGTTCTGTTGTCCGGCGCGAAGCAGATACAAACCCGGTTTTAACCGAACAGCCGGACGAACCCGCCAATCGGTTGCGGACAACTGAATCAACTCAAACGAAAGGAACTGGCCGGTGGTGGTTAGGAGCTGCAAACTGGCCGGATCGACGTTGGAAACGTTTAGCCGGATTTCGTCTCCGGACGTCGGGTTATCGCAAACCACGAACAACGCGTCGGAACGGCTGACAAAGACCATTTTGGAAACCTGCGATGCCCCATCGGTGTCGACCTGCCGAAGCCGGTAGTAGCTCGTTCCGGCGAAGGGTTCGCCATCGGTAAACGTGTAAACCCGCTTGCTGACGGCGTTGCCAACGGCTGTCACCTGCCCGATTATACCAAATTCTTGGGCATCAGCACTGCGTTCGATCACAAAATGACTGGCTCCCCGCTCCCAGACGGTTTCCCACGTAAGCCGATTGCCGTTGCGTTCTGCTGCGCCCCGAAAATAGGCTAATTCAACCGGAAGGGTGCCATTCGAGCTTACCGTAAAATCATCGATTCGAAAGGCGGTCGCACAGGATGCCCCAGCCGGGGGCGTATACCGGAAACGAAAAGTAAGACTAGCCTGATTTTCGGCGGAGGCCGGTAATGTAAAAACCGATAATCCCCAGGTGGTCGTTGCCACGCTCGAAACGTCGGAGGAGATGCTGGTCCAGTTTGTTCCCCCATCGGTGCTGAATTCAAAAATGACCACTTGTGGGCCAAACGCGTTCGTTTTTCGGCGACCAAAACCGACCATGATGTTCGTCTGACCCACAGTGCTGATGGCTGGCGATGTGGCGGTGTGCTCGGTATTGCCTCCGCATTCGCCAAAAGACAAATTATTGCCGCCCGAAGCCACAATGGGTGTGGTGTAACCGGAGCTGGCGGAGGTTGTCGTTACGCTGATAGCAGTTGAATTGCTGGCGGTCCAACCGCTTAGTCCGGATGTAAAATCCTGGGAATAAATAGTCTGTGCCGATACCAGTTTCGGCGCGAGGACAACAAAAATTGCCAGGCTGATCAATCGTAAAAAATGTTGCATGGTGTGGTGTGTTAAACAGGATGAGAAATCAAATGGCTTCTCCCGCTGGGTTAGTGAACCAGCAGACGCACAGCTTTTAGACCCGGTGCGTGCAGGATGTACACCCCGGTTTTCAGCGTTTTTTGAGGTAGCAGCGTAATATGGCCTGCGGCAGATTCCTCCAGTCGAAAGGCTATTTTTTGACCGGTCAGGTCGGTCAGTTGCAAGGTGGCCGGATCGAGTTCGTTGCATTGCAAGCCGATGGAGTGACCGTCGGACGGATTAGGATAAACGGCAAGATCCGGCAGGCGGTTGTCGTGCCGAAGGGCGATGATTTTGGAATAGTGCGTCGAACCGTCTCTGTCGACCTGCTGCAAGCGGTAATAATTGGTCATCTGGTGCGACTGGTCATCCACAAAGGAGTAAAACTGTCGGCGGGTCGCATCACCGCTGGCCATTACCCGGCCAATCGGCGTAAAGTCAGACACGTTTAAACTATGTTCCACCGAAAAATAGCGGGCGTTGCGCTCCGAAGAGGTTTCCCACGTAAGCTGAACGACACTGCCGATGGATTTGGCCCGGAAATAGGAAAGTTCGACCGGCAAGACGACGCCGGTCCAGTCCATGTCACCGATGGTGAAACCTTGTGGCCGGGGATCAGCACCTGCCATTGGCCCATTACCAAATACAATAGTGACGGTTTTAACTTTAGTAAGAAAACGGACCTTATTGACATCGACAGAAGGACTAGGGGTATTTGCAAGAATTTCATTGCCATTGACAATATATCCCGTTCCGGCTGGAATGACTGGTGTGACCGAATTACCAAACTCATCAACGGCAATAATCGTTATTTTGTCCTGATAATAACTTTGAGGATTGGTAAAATCAATTTTGTACTGAAGCGCGATTAGTGAAAATTCCAGACCGGTAACCGGATCACCGAATGTAAAACTATAATTTTTGGTTTCACTTGGACTATTAAAATCCACGCTGGGTGTCGATAAACCCGTACCTGTCCGATTCGGTGAAGCATTAGAAAATTGCCCTGGACCACTTACACTAATATCCACATTCACTGCCGGTGTACCAATGCCCATATAAGAATGAGAGGCAGCACCATCTGGGTAGAGGGGCATCGTTGTATTAAAATCCAAGTCCTGCGCAACAGCAGATGAAAAATTCAACAGAGCGAAAAGCCCGGCGGAAAGTAGATAACCGTATTTCATAGCATAGAAGTTTAGCTGTTCGAAATCCGAATTCTAACACTCCTGAGACGTACGGTTTTGAAGAAAGTAATGCCCTTTTTTTATAATAATTTCAAAATTGACAAATGTCACTTTTGAAGTAAAATTTATGCTTATTTCCGTATACTTCAAGTAAACTGTTTGGCTTCCTGCCAATACACTTCCATTTCTTCCAGCGTCATATCTTTCAGTTGCTGGCCGTTGCTGCGGGCCTGTTCTTCCAGGTATTGAAAGCGTTTGATGAACTTTTTATTGGTGCGTTCCAGCGCGGTTTCGGGGTTGATGTCGATGAAACGGGCGTAGTTGACCAGCGAAAACAGCACATCGCCAAATTCTTTTTCGGCGCGTTCGCGGTCGATGATCTCGTCGGTTTCGGCATTAAATTCATCTTTAAACTCCTGCATTTCTTCCTCTACTTTTTCCCAAACCTGCTGTTTTTCCTCCCAGTCAAAACCGGCACCCCGTGCTTTTTCCTGAATCCGCATGGCTTTCACCAGCGCGGGCAGCGAGCCTGGTACGCCCGCCAGCACCGATTTATTGCCTTCTTTCAGCTTCAGTTGTTCCCAGTTCTGCTTCACTTTTTCCTCCGTATCGGCCACGACGGTGTTGCCGTTGGCGTCGCCATAAATGTGCGGATGGCGCGAAATCAGCTTATCGCACACACTGTTCAGAACATCGCCGATGTCGAACGTCGCCCCGGTTTGCGGCTCCGAAGCGATTCGGGCATAAAAAACCAGGTGCAGCATCACGTCGCCCAGTTCTTTCCGGATTTCGGGCAGGTCTTTTTCCAGAATGGCGTCGGAAAGTTCGTAGGTTTCTTCAATGGTCAGGTGCCGGAGCGTGTCCATCGTTTGTTTGCGATCCCAGGGGCATTGTTCGCGCAGTTCATCCATGATGGTCAGCAGGCGGTCGAAAGCCAGCAATTGTTCCTGCCGCCGGACGGGCATCGTTTCCAGTTGTTGATTCAGGTTGGTTTGCATCGGGATTGTTTTTGACAAAGTTACGAAGAGGTTAGGAGGGTTTGGCGGTTGGTTCAGGCAGCAAATTGCAGAAATCCTCCATTTCTAAATATTTTCCCCCATTCCCTTGCCCCGCATCACTTCAATGTGCTACTTTGTAGTTCAAAGTTCTTTCATGATATGTTAAGCAAACTACTTTCCGTTTACCGCTCCGGCGAAGGTCTGCGCATGTTGATCATGTTGTCCGTCATGAGCATCGCCATGGTGGTGTTTCGTCAGAACTACTGGTTCTTCAAGATGTTGAGCTGGAATCTGTTTCTGGCCTGGATTCCACTCTTTGTTGCCCTGTTTCTGCGCGAAGGGCTGGAAGACCGTCAGTTGCCGAAGTGGACGCTCTGGCCGGGGCTGGTCTTCTGGCTGCTGTTCCTGCCCAACTCCCCCTACATCATCACCGACCTGTTCCACGTCCGCCATGTTTCGGAAGAAACCGTGTGGTTCGATACGATGATGATTTTCATGTGTGCCCTCACGGGTCTGCTCGCGGGCCTGTATTCCCAACTGCTGGTTCACCGGATGCTCAGCGAGCGACTGGGTCGTATGCAGACGTGGGTGGTCATGATCGGGTGTTTGGTGCTGACCAGTTTTGGCGTTTACCTCGGACGGTATATCCGCCTGAATAGCTGGGATTTATTCACCGACCCGCTGGAATTGGCCCAACTGATCGGTAAAAGCTTAATCAATCCGTTTGCACTGAAACTCACACTTTCCTATACATTTGCGCTGGTGACGCTCTATACGGGCTTCACCCAGTACGTTCAACGCCGAACGCATGAGCCGCTGGATTGATGTTCGGAAGAATTTGCGAAGCTTTCGGTTTGCCGCCGAGGGCATTCTTGCCCTGTTCCGGTTTGAGAATAATGCTAAAATTCATTTACTGGCGGCTTTGGCTGTCGTTGTCGTCGGCATCTGGCTCCGGTTGGATCGGGTTGAATGGGCATTGATCCTCACCCAGGTCGGTCTGGTGCTGGCGGCTGAAGCGTTCAATACGGCCCTTGAAAAACTCGCCGATGTGGTTTCGCCCGGCCATCACCCGCTGATCAAAACTGTGAAGGATCTGTCGGCGGGCGCCGTGTTGCTGGTAGTAATTGTAGCGGTTGTAGTAGGTATCTTGATTTTTGGCACTAAATTGATAAAAATGATGAATTGGAGTGAATGGTTTTGAAGGTTTTCATAGTTACCAAGGGTAGGAATGGTTTTATGGTTCAGGATGGCTTTATGGTTGTAATGGTTAATAACGGTTGAATTGGTTGGTAAGGCTAATTATCCAGCTTATACGTACTCAAACCACGAAAACCGTCCCTGACCCCAAAAAAACATTTAACCATTTTAACCATCCTCAACCATATAACCATCCCAACCAATAAAACCATTTTTTAACCATAAAACCATCCTAACCATTTTAATTAGTTAACAATGTCCGATTCACACGAGCATTTACAGACCCTGACGGAGATTCGGAGCCTGATGGAACGATCCTCGAAATTCCTGTCGTTGAGCGGTTTATCGGGCATATCGGCGGGTATCGTAGCCCTCATCGGTGCCGGTGCCGCCTACATCCGGCTGCACAACAACAACCTGACGCTGATGAGCTACGAGCGCATCACCCGGCTCAACGGCCCGGATCGTCAGGATATGGTTGATTTCCTGATCCTCGACGGCGCCCTGGTGCTGGTAGCAGCCTTGCTCCTGGGAATATTTTTCACCGTTCGCAAAGCCCGCCGACAGGGCAATGGCGTCTGGAACAGCATTTCGAAGCGGCTGCTTTGGGCGCTGGCCGTTCCGCTGGTCACGGGCGGCATTTTTTGTCTGGCCCTGATCCGGTTTAACCTGATCTGGCTGACGTTTCCAACCACCCTCATTTTTTACGGCATGGCGCTCTACAGTGGCAGTAAATACACCGTCCGCGATGTGGAATACCTCGGTTTGTCCGAAATTCTGCTGGGCCTGGTGGCTCTGTTCTGGACGGGGTATTCGCTGTTGACGTGGGCGGTTGGGTTTGGTATCCTGCACATTGTGTACGGCACCGTGATGTATCTCAAGTATGAACGAGACGAACTGAAGCGCTGATGGAGTTCCTGATAGGCTTTAATAAAGCGTTTGAAAGTAAGGCCCGGTTAGGCATCATGTCGGTTTTGATTGTGAATGAAACCCTGAGTTTCAATTCCCTCAAAGAACTGCTCGACATGACCGACGGGAATCTGGCGACGCACCTGCGGGCGCTGGAAGAGCAGGGCTATGTCTCCGTGAAAAAGCAGTTTGTGGGCCGAAAGCCCAATACGACCTATACCGCCACCCCCGCCGGCCGCCAGGCCTTCACCGACCATTTGAACGCGCTGGAAGATTTTATTCGCGGTTCAATATAAAAAAAGCGGTCAATTTTTAGATTGACCGCCGGTTGTATTCCCTCTCTGGTTCCTATCAAAACAAATTCTGGATTTCTACTTTTCGTTGGGAGTGATGTCCGTCCTTAAACGGCAGATTGATCACCACATGGCCCTGCTCCTGAACGGCTTCAATGTGTTCCGCATCGACAAAGTCCGGAATATCCAGCACCCTTAAAAACATGGGTACCGCCAGACTCTGGCCTTCCACGGGATTTTTTTGTTGGAGCAACGTGTATAAAACCAGTTTTTTGCCATCGATCAACACATTGAACGCATCCGGACCAACGCCGGGAGCCGACAATTTGATCAACAAGCGGTCTGGCTCCTGCTCGGTTTCCATACGGGTCATGCTCGATCCGCCATACAGAGTATTCAGCAAATCGAATTGCCCACCCATTCCCTTCAGCGTGTTTTCTATCGGTTTCATAATCGTACTGGTTGGTTGTATACTGTTTGTTAAACAAATTACGTACCTAACTCGATCAGGCCGTATTTAGCGTCATTATGGCCGACAACCAGCGATATGGCGGAAATAAGCGGACAATTGGTCAGTAATTTGTTTTATAACGCAAATAATCGTGATTTTTGATCCGTGAAAACCATAAAATATTTATGATCGGACTGGTGGCCAGTCTTCTGCTGGTGGGTATACTGTGGTATTTTTTCCGCAGTTCGAACGCTTTGCCTGTGTTAATGTTCCACAAAATTGACCCCGAACGCCAGGATCCGCTAACGGTTTCAGTTCAACAGTTTGAACAGCGGTTGCAGTGGCTGATCGACCACAACTACCAACCCATTACGCTGAAACAGCTTGTGGCTTCGATTGATCAGAAACAGTCGCTACCCGCCCGACCGGTTTTGATTACCTTCGATGATGCGTATGTCAACAACCTGACGTATGCGCTGCCGGTTTTGCAGCGACTGAACCTGACTGCGGTGCTGTTTGTCCCCACGGCTTTTGTGGGCCAATGCAATCAATGGGACGGCTGCACCGAACCCCTGATGACCACTGAACAGCTTAAACAGTTGGCTCCCACCTTCGAACTGGCCTTGCATTCACACCAGCACCTTAATTATAAAACCCTGTCCATCAGTGATATTCAGGCCGACCTGACGCAGAATATAACGGCTTGCAATGCCCTGGAAATACCGTATGTTCGGGCTTTCGCCTATCCCTACGGTGGGCGACCGAAAGACCCGGCGACGAAACGGGCCATGCAGGACGCGATGCAACAGGCAGGTATCCGACTCGCTTTCCGGATCGGAAACCGCCTGAACCGTTTCCCGGTGAACAACCGGTTTGAATGGCAACGACTGGACATTCGCGGAACCGACTCCATGGCCCGGTTTGTCCGGCAAATACGGTTTGGCAAATTGATTTGACACATGACCTTATTCATCGATACCGAACGTCTGCGGGATTTAAACAGCGGTTTGGGGCAGTTCTGCCTGCAACTGGGCCTGGAACTGGTGCGGCAGCGACCCGATTCTGCCCAGCTCACGTTTCTGGTTCCGGAAGGACGACAGGGCATTTTCGGCCCGGATGTCGCCTATCAAACGGCAACCTGGTGGCAGAAATGGTATTCGCCGGGCCGCTACGACGTTTGGCATTGTATGCACCAGGATTCCCGGTTTCTGCCCGCTTCGAAGAAAAACCGCCTGATTCTGACGATCCACGATCTTAATTTTCTGGAACGACCGGATTATGACGACGCAAAAAAAGCCCGTAAACTGGCGGTTCTGCAACGCAAAGTCGACCGGGCCTCTGCCTTAACAACGATTTCGGACTATACCGCTTCGGTCGTCCGCCAGCACCTGACATTGCCCCGCATTCCGCTGTCGGTCATCCACAACGGGTATTCAGTTCCCAGCGACTCAATCAATCAGTCAGCCACCCAACCGCTCCCCATCCAGAATCCGTATTTTCTGTTTGTCGGCGTCATTCATCCCCGGAAAAACCTGCACACGCTCCTGCCGCTGCTCGAAGCTTTCCCGGAATGGCGGCTGGTGCTGGCCGGACCCGACGGTCATCCGTATGCCACCCACCTGCGGCAACAGGCTCAGCAACTGGAGATTTCGGATCGGCTGATTGTGACCGGTGCCGTTGATGAAGCGACCAAAAACGGCTTGTATCAGGCTTGCGATGCGTTTCTGTTTCCGTCACTTTCCGAGGGGTTTGGACTTCCCGTGGTCGAGGCCATGAGTTATGGCAAACCGGTTTTCCTGTCGCGACGCACGAGCCTGCCCGAAATTGGCGGGAAAGATGCCTATTATTTCGATTCAGAAGACCCGGAGTCGATGGCGGAAACCATTTTTGACGGCCTGAACGATTTCCGCGCCAATCCCTTCCGCGCCGACCGGCTCCGCCGGCAGGCCGCCCGCTTCAGTTGGGAAGAAGCAGCCCGGCAGTATTGGAAGTTGTATTCAGAAGTGTTGTAATCGATTTTACCATCGGCTTGATAGGCGGATATACTTTGGCTACCTTTGCGGCTTATTGAACCATTTTTAGCAGTATGCTACGTACTCATACCTGCGGAGAAATTCGCATCGAACACGTTACTAAACAGGTTATTCTTTGCGGCTGGGTGCAGCGCATTCGCGACAAAGGCGGTCTGATCTGGATCGACCTGCGCGACCGCTACGGCCTGACCCAATTGTTGCTCGAAGAAGGCAAAACCGACTCGGAAACCATTGCGATGGTTCGGACGCTGGGCCGCGAATTCGTTCTGAAAGCCACCGGCGAAGTGATCGAGCGCAAATCCAAAAATCCCAATCTGCCAACGGGTGACATCGAAATCCGGCTGGAAAAGCTGGAAATATTGAATCCCGCCAAACTCCCGCCGTTTCTGATCGAAGACGAAACCGACGGGGGCGACGACCTGCGGATGAAATACCGCTACCTCGATTTGCGCCGGAATCCCGTTCGGAAAAACCTCGAACTGCGTCATAAAATGGCCCAGCAAACGCGGATTTACATGGACGGCCAGGATTTTATCGAAGTCGAAACACCGGTTTTGATCAAATCGACGCCGGAAGGTGCCCGCGATTTTGTGGTGCCGAGCCGCATGAATCCCGGTGAATTCTACGCCCTGCCGCAGTCGCCCCAGACCTTCAAGCAACTGCTGATGGTGTCGGGTTTCGACCGATATTACCAGATTGTCAAGTGTTTCCGTGATGAAGACCTGCGCGCCGACCGTCAACCGGAATTTACACAGATCGACTGCGAGATGTCGTTCATCGAGCAGGAGGATATTCTTCAGATGTTCGAGGGTCTGGTTCGGCATCTGTTTGAAACCGTAAAAGGAATCGGGCTGGCCGAAGTACCCCGAATGACCTACGCCGAAGCCATGCGGCTGTATGGTTCCGACAAACCGGATACGCGTTTCGGTATGCCGTTCGTCGAGTTGAAAGGTGCTTTCGATACGGTGGATCTGACGTCGGGCAAAAACTTCGTGGTGTTCGATTCGGCGGAAATCGTGATCGGAATCAATGCCAAAGGCTGCGCCCACTACACGCGCAAGCAGATGGACGAACTGACCGACTTTATCAAACGTCCGCAGATCGGTGGAAAAGGATTGATTTACGTGCGGTATAACGAAGACGGAACGGTCAAATCATCGGTCGACAAGTTTTATTCGGAAGAAGATCTGAAACATTGGGTGGTTCAGTTCCAGGCCGAACCCGGTGATTTGCTGCTGATTATGTCGGGCGAAACCAACAAGGCCCGCAAACAACTGAGCGAACTGCGGCTGGAAATGGGCAACCGCCTGGGCTTGCGCGACCCCAATACGTTCAGTGCATTGTGGGTGCTGGATTTTCCGTTACTGGAATACGGCGAAGAAGAAAAACGCTGGTTTGCGATGCACCACCCGTTCACATCGCCCAAACCGGAAGATATTCAACTGCTGGAAACCGATCCCGGTGCCGTGCGGGCCAATGCCTACGACATGGTGATCAACGGCACCGAAGTCGGTGGTGGTTCCATCCGGATTTTTCAGCGGGAGTTGCAGTCACGCATGTTCGATCTGCTCGGTTTCTCCCCCGAAGAAGCCAAAGCACAGTTCGGTTTTCTGCTGGATGCGTTTGAGTTTGGTGCTCCCCCACACGGCGGTATTGCCTTCGGCTTCGACCGGCTTTGCTCCATTTTCGGAGGTGCCGATTCCATCCGCGACTTCATCGCTTTCCCCAAAAATAACTCGGGCCGCGACGTCATGATCGATTCCCCATCCGTCATTGCCCAGGGGCAGTTGGATGAGTTGCAGATTGCGGTGGCGAAAAAGTAGCTAATTTCAAATGTAAAATGATGAATGCTAAATGTAAAAGGTTCTGGCTATGAAGCACTTTTACATTTAGCATTCATCATTTTACATTTGAAATTTTTCCCCTAAAACAGCTTCTCATTTGGCGGTTTGATCCCCTTCATCCGGATGTAAATCGTGGCCTGTCCACGGTGGTGCGTCTGGTGTTCGAAGGCTTTGGCAAACACGGTTTCGCGGGACATTTCGCGCGGTCCCATCTTCACATTTTCGGCCAGTTGCGCATCGCTCAGTCCTTTAATGCCATCCAGCACAAAATCGTAGCTGTCCATGACGGCTTTCGTCAGCGCGGCTTTCGTTTTCAACTCATCCATCGTCTCCAGTTTTTTCCCCTGCATGGGGTTGGCTTTCCCGGTCGCGGCCGCCGTGAAGTTGTAGTTTGCCGCCGTCAAGTGCAGCATCTGTTCCGCAAAGCTCCGGATTTCCGGTGTCGGTTTGTAGCCCATCCCGTCTTCCGGCATGGCGTCCAGGTATTCCTTCGTAAACTCTTTGGCACGCTGCCATTCCGTCGTCATCTGGGCAACGGTTTTGGGTTTGATCGAAAAACCGCTGAATGCCATCCAGAGCATCAGGGCAAGGGCCGTAAATCCAAGTTTTTGTTTCATGACGAAAAGGTAATGGTTTGAGTACCAAAGTTAAACCCGATAAGTAGCTTTGCAAGTCCAAGGTCAGGATTTCTACTTAAGGGAGTGTCGTAAAATAAATTATGAACGCAAAATGTAAATCGAATTGCTTTTTCGTTTAAAATGTAGTGCGGTAACTCAACAACAAATCGACTATGCTCCGACCTGCAGAATACGCCCGTTACGAAAAACACCTGAATCTTCCCGAAATTGGCGTGGAAGGCCAACTGAAATTACAACAGGCTCGTGTGCTGGTTGTGGGTGCAGGCGGGTTGGGTTGCCCGGTATTGTTGTATTTGACGGCGGCCGGAGTCGGTACGATTGGGGTCATCGACCCGGACACGGTTGCCATCAGCAACCTGCAACGGCAGGTTCTGTATACGACCGAGCAGGTCGGCAAACCCAAAGCCACGATTGCCGTAAATTCACTCAAAAAAATCAATCCCGAAATCAGCTTCAACTCCTATGCGTATGCCCTCGACCGTTCCAATGCGCGCTCGCTGATCGAAGAGTATGACCTGGTGGTGGATTGCACCGATAATTTTACCGTTCGGTATCTGGTCAACGACGTTTGCGTGATGCAGGAAAAACCGTTTATCTACGGTGCCATTCACCGTTTCGAAGGCCAGGTAGCGGTTTTGAATGCCCGACTGGCGGCATCCGAAGTTCAACCCGAAGAAGTTCGGCGCGGCCCCACCTACCGGTGTTTGTTCCCCGAGTTTCCGAATCAGATGGAGATTCCGAATTGCGCCGAAACGGGCGTCATGGGCGTTTTGCCGGGGGTTATCGGTACCTATCAGGCCAACGAAGTCATCAAGCTCATTACCGGTATCGGCCACCTGCTGAACGAAGAACTCCTGATGGTGGATTTACTGGCGATGTCGTTCCAGAAAATTCGCGTTCGTCGGCGGCTCGATGCCGAAGCTGCGGCCCAAAACGCCTGGGAAGAAGGCCAGCGGGTTGCCGTCAAAACCGACGTTCGCAAAACCATCACGGCTACCGAACTGGCCGAGCGACTGGCACAGGAGGAAGATATTTTCCTGCTGGACGTCCGTGAGCGGCCCGAATACAACATTTGCCACCTCGATAATGCGGTGTTGATTCCGGTCAACATCATCGCCAACAACGTCAAACGCATCCCCGTCGACCGCCCGGTGGTGGTCTATTGCCACCACGGTATTCGCAGCCAGTACGTGGTCGACTATCTGCAAAAAGAATTCAATTTTACCAACCTCATGAACCTTCAGGGCGGCATCAATAGCTGGGCGCGCGATGTGCAGCCGGAGATGGAGGTGTATTGACGGTTTTTAATGACCCATCTGCAACTGCTGAATTGGCCAATGACAAACCCGGCTACAAACAGCAGACCGGAAGCGTGGTGGCTCACATCAAACACCAGTCGCTCAAACCCGCCAGCTTTCTCAATCTGAACCTGACTGACAAGCCGACTATGCGCATCCGTCAAACCGTCTTGCGACGGCTGACCTGAAAGACTGTATTCTTTCACGGAGGCCGTATAAGGCTGGTCCCGCGTCGGTGTCCAGGTACAAACCAGCAGAGCGATCGCCAATCCGGTGGCCAGAAAAGGGAACCGTCTGGTAAATGGCGGACAAAGCGAAAAGTTAAGCCACTTAAAATAGCAGCAGGAAAGTACCTTGTTTCCCAAAAGTAGCAGGGATTGACTCATTTGTGACAGGCTTTTGGCGGCCGGATGCGGACCTTTGAATCATCCAAAACGGACATCCAAACCAAAACATTATAAATCATGAAAACGCTCGTCAAATCCCTGCTCGTTGCCGCAACCTTAACCCTGACCACCTTCGCCGTTTCTCAGGCTGAACCCGGCAAACCGGTCGCTAAACCTAAAAATACTGCCGCTTTTCAGAGCAGCATGTATACCAATCTGGCCGGTAAACTCCAGATCGCCGTCAAGAAAGAAACCGCTGGCACCGTCGTGGTGCGGCTGGTCGACAAGGCGGGGAAAGAGGTCTTCGTTCAGCAGGTTGCCAAACGCCGGCCCGCGGCCCGTTTAAGCCTGGACGTTAGTGCGCTGCCCGATGGCGTATACCAGGTGGAAATCAGCAACGGGGTTGAAACCACCACCCAAGCTTTGACACTGGCCACTCAGCAACCCGTTGCCGCTCCCCGCTTTGTAGCCATTAATTGATGCCTTGAAAGCCATATCCAACCCAACCGAAAGCCGATCCTGAGCGGGATCGGCTTTCGGTAGTATAAAAACCCGGCGCTGTTTTCAATTCGTCATAAACCGCCACGTCACCTTCCCCACCGTATCCGGTTTTCCTTTTTCAGCCGCCGACATCCGGCCTTTCAGCGTGCCGTTTTTCTGCTTTTCAACCTCAATCAGTCGCCAGCTAAACTGACCTTTTTCGTAATCGAAGGTTTCTCCATCGTCGTCGTAGAGTCGGTATTGAGCCGGTTTTTCGCCGTAATGACGGATTTCCAGGTCAACTTTCTGACCCGGTTTGGGCGCGTGCAAGAGCGAGGGCATCATCGGAATAATGCCGCCATCTTTTACGAAAACCGGAATCTTGTCCAGGCCCGGCGTCACCGTAATCACCTCACCGGCCCCAGCAAACCGCCCGGTGTAGAAATCATACCAGTTGCCCTTCGGTAAAATTACCTTCCGCGACGTCTGTCCCGTAAACATCGGTGCCACCAGCAACTGATCGCCCGCCATATACTGGTCCTTAATTTCCTTCGTACTGGCTTCCTGATACGGATTTTCGCCCAGGTTCGTCACGGCGGTTTGCTTTTCCACCTTCTCAATAAAACCGTCTTCCAGGTTCAATGCCCGGAATGGCGGAGTGCCTTCAAAGTGGTACTTGGCAAATTCGGTGTACCAGTACGGCATCATCTGCATCCGCAGTTGGGCCACAGTCTTCACCTGCTCGGCCACGTCCGGAAACGACCACGGTTTGGTGCCATCGGCCCAGGCGTTGATCATCGCCATCGGCGAAAAACAAACCGACTGAAACCGGCGCAACCATTCTTCGCTGGTTTTGGAGGCACGAACTTCCGGTGTCCACAATACTCCGGCAAAACCGCTGTTGATCAGGCCCGTAATAAAATCCTGATGGCTGTAGTTATCGTTGTAAATCACATATGGAAACGACGAACCGCCCGCGTTAGACGCCCGCACCAGTCCGTAGGTTCGGGTGTTGCGGGCATGGTACAGGTCCGTACTTTGTTTCTGCACCAGCAAACCATAGGTCTGCCGCATCTGCTCGGCACTGATTCCCGACGGAAAAGTAGCCACATCGGGCCACAACCACGAATCGTTGCCATCGACCTCATCGATCTTGTAACCGCTTACGCCAATCCCGACGTGATCTTTATCAAACTGACGCCAGTAGATCGCCCGCGCCTGCGGAATCGTGAGATCGGGCACAGCCCCCACCCAAACCGTGTGTGAGCCGGTAAACGGTTTGATCTGCGCGTAAATCGACGCGTCGGGCGAAACGTAGGGATTCGTCCAGAGGTTAATCCGAACATTTTTGGTCAGCATGTCTTTTACAAAACCGGCGGGATCGGGAAACCGGGTTTTGTCCCACTCGAAGGTGCAGGGATACGATTTACTCTGCCAGCCGGGTTCCAACCCGATGAAATCCAGTGGATACTGCCTGGCTTCAAACTCGGCGGCTTCTTTTCTGACGCTATCGGCGGTGTAGAGCCGGTGAACGCGCTGCGTAAACCCCAGTCCCCAGCGCGGGGGCAGGCAACCGCCCCCATTGAACAGGTTAAACCGCTGTACCACTTCCATGGGTTTGGGGCCGCCAAATACGTACACCTCAACCCCCTCGGCCGGAACCAGCAGTTCGACGGCATCGGAATACGGGTGCGCCGACCAGTCTTTGTCGGTATTCCGGTCCTGGGCCTGGGGCGGATTTTTACTATCCTGTCGAACCCCGGAACCGGCATATACGGTAATGTACCGGGCCGAATTGATGAAAACCCCGTAGCCATTCGACGAAACGTAAAACGGTGTGGGCGAGTGCGTTCGGCCATTGTCGCGGTTGCCATAATGATCCATGTGCAGGGTAAGGATTTTGCCGCGTTGGTGAACCGTCTGGAAATTCAGGCCAAAACCGTACAACTGCTCCCCGCGTTCCAGCGGAAACCGCAGATAGGTTTTTCCATCTACAACCCGGACGGAAATGTCGTCTTTGGGCAACGGGAAAGCGGTTTTGCCCAATTTTTCGAGCGCAGCCCGATTGGGCTGAACACCGGCTGCCGTAAGCAAATTGTAGGCTTCCGGCTTGCCAACTGGCAATTTCCAGACGCCGGGCGCGGTTTCGGTCCAGATGGCTTGGGCGCGGAGGGCAACGCCGGTGGCCAGAAAAACCATCAGGAGAAAGATTCGGAGTTGCTTCATGGGAAACGATGGGTGTTTTTGAGAAAATGTGGAGGGCAACGTTTCTACTCCTAAAACCAATTAAATTGTAAAAAACGCCGATTGCAAATCGGCGACAGTGATTTGCGGGATTTCTCAACCCAGGATCATTTCCCGCAGAAAAAAAAAACAAAAAACGTTGTTACTTATTTGATTCTCAAGCGTCCTAACAACATTGCATTTTTTATGCATTATTTTTCTCAATACATTTCCAACTTTCTACGCATTTTGGGTGTCTTTACCGAAGAATTGTCATTTCTTCTATCATATACCTATTTCCAAGATTACGATGAAACTCTTTACTCAATCCTGTCTGCTGGTAGCAAGCTTTATTCTTTTGTTTATTTCCTGTACGGTGCAAGATCATTTGCAACCTTCAACTTCAAACTGCTTGCTCGTTAAGGTTTCTGAACAATACCAGGTTCTGGATGGGTCTAATCCAGAAGAGATTCTGGAGATTGAAGGTCAAAAAATCCCTATAAAAACTACTTCATCTCTTTTTTATAAATATGACCAACAAGGACGAATGATTGAACAATATGACGATCGGCATAAGTTTACTTTTCTCTACGAATATCTGCCGAACGCGGTCAAATGGACCAGTATTCCGGACCCCGACGTACCTTATTCAATGTCAGCTACGAATATCTTCAATCTAGACTCGCAAGGTTTTTTTTCAAGTGCCCTGAGTAAGTTTGATTCTGAAGGTTATCAAATTTATTATAGTGATGCTTATCTCTGGCATTTATATAAAACGATTATGGATGGTAATGTAACAAAGTCCGTTAGAACAGAGTCTGGTACTGAGCAAACCTACGAATATGAATATGATTTAACGCAGCTTAACAAAATACCAAACCCTAACCCTATCTTTGACGGAAAAGGAAACCGTAATCTGCTTATAAAGGAAAAATTCAATATTGGAAAGTCTAGTGGAACAGGATATTCTTCAATCACTGATTACAAGTATGTTTATGATCAGAATGGACAGATCAAAAATCGTGTAGGATTCAGAAAGTTATATAATTCAGCAAATGAATTAACCAGTACTGACCTAGTAATTACGGGATATAAGATTACCTGTCCGTAAACTCATCATTCTTCTTTTTCCACAGTTAAGTGTCTTTATTAAAAATTGACTAACGTGTAAGATTACGTTAATTATAAAATAGCCATTCCATTCACTCGTTTATTTCCAAGATTACGATGAAATTCTTTACTCAATCCTGTCTGTTTATGGCAAGTTTTGTTCTTTTATTTGGTTCCTGTACGGTGCAAGATCATTTGCAACCTTCTTCGGTTTATCAGAATTGCCATCTTTTCGTAGTGAGCCGCAACATTGCCGCGAAGCTTCTGCCTGGTGAAGACGTAAAAGTGGGAGATCTGCATTATGCGGCTACCATCTATGACGCAGGAAAGCCATTCATTGTAAGGGAAATTACGGTTGAAGATGGCAAAACCTATGCGATAGGAGGTTCTCCGTATGATCTTATCTATGAATATGATGCTGATGGAAAAGTGATAAGAACAGAGGATAATAATCCCAGTGATAAGTACCGCACCTACTTTGACTATTTACCCAACCAAATTAATACCAGAGAAGCTGCTTTCAAGCGTAGTAATGATATATTAACGACTCATATCCTGAATAACCAAGGGCTTGTAACCAATACAAGTTTTGAATATGGAGCCTTTGTAGCGTCAACGCCAATTTATGATGAAAATGGGTATGTGATCGAGCGCAAAAATTCCTCAGGTGAATCTGTTAAATACACGATAAAAAATGGCAACACCATAAAAAAAGAATTTGCTGGTGGTGCATCCACTGTCTATGAGTACGATTTATCCCGGCCAAATTTACCAAATCCTTTCCCATTTTTTGGCAAAGAAAACCGTAATCTGTTGGTAAAAGAGTCTACCTCTACCCAAGCTTCTCATATCGAATACAAATATTTATTCAATAACGACGGGCGCGTAAAAAGGATGATAACGAAAGTGATATCAGGAGGAGAAAGCTTTGTTCAAGGATTCACAGACTACGAATATAACTGTCAATGATAGTTCTCCCCTAATCCGCAGACGATGTCGACACCGTCTGCGGATTAGGGGAGAACGAAAGTAACACCCTTGATTGAGAAACCTGGTTTGAATTTTGTAACTTCGCGTTATGTCAAAACCGGAATCACTCGAAGATTTTTACCAGATCAAGTTCAACTGGCTGCCTGAGAACCTGCAACAGGACAGAGGGCATTTCAATGTGTTCAGGCTGGAGGATTGCATTGGGGAGGGGAAAGAACCGGTACAGTACAGCCGCCGGGATTTTTACAAAGTCACCCTGATCCGGGGCCGGAACGTGTATCATTACGCGGATAAAAGCCTGGAAGTCAACGGAACGACCCTGATGTTCTTCAACCCACAGGTGCCGTACAGTTGGGAATCGCTGTCGGAAGATACCAGCGGTTTTTTCTGCATTTTCAAGGAAGCATTTTTTACCGAAAAAATTAGGGGAAACCTCAACGAACTGCCGATGTATGCCATTGGCGGCAAACCGGCCTACGTTCTGAACAACATTCAGGATCAGCAAGTGAGCCAGTTGTTCGAAAAAATGCTCGCGGAAATCAATTCGGATTACCTGTATAAATATGACCTGCTGCGAAACTACGTGACGGAACTGGTGCATTATGCGCTGAAAATGCAGCCCTCCGAAACGCTCTACCAGCATACGGATGCGAAATCCCGGATTACGGCTGTTTTCACGGAATTACTCGAACGTCAGTTCCCCATCGAATCGCCTTCGCAACGGTTCCGGATGCGGTCGGCGAAGGATTTTGCCGACCAACTGGCCGTACACGTCAACCACCTCAACCGCTCCATCCGCGAAACCACCGGTAAAACCACCACCGACCACATTGCCGAACGGCTGGCGAGTGAAGCGAAGGCCCTACTGAAGCATACGGACTGGAACATTTCCGAAATCAGCTACACCCTCGGTTTTGAAGAACCGGCCCATTTCAACAACTTTTTCAAGAAGCACACCCACCTGACGCCCTCGGCATTCCGCACGGTTTGAATTTTGCAAGGATCGGTTTGAAAACCGCAATGCCCGGCCTGCCAAACCGGCCTACTTTTGCTGCATCATAAAACAAACAAAATGATGAGCACGCAAAAAGTATGGTTTGTCACCGGAGCTTCGAAAGGCCTGGGACTTTCGCTGGTAAAACAATTGGTAAACAATGGGTATCGGGTAGCCGCTACCTCCCGGAATCTCGACGACCTGCGCCTGGCCGTTGGCGCGACCGATGACCGTTTTCTGCCCCTGGCGGTCGATTTGAAAACCGAATCCAGCGTGGCCGAAGCGATTCGGAAAACCGTCGATCAGTTTGGTCAAATCGATGTGGTGGTCAACAACGCCGGTTACGGTTTACTCGGCAGCATCGAAGAGCTGACCGACGAGGAATCTCGCGATAATTTTGACATTAACGTTTTCGGTTCCCTGAACGTCATTCGGAAAGCACTGCCCTATCTGCGCGAACAGAAATCGGGACACATCATCAACATCTCCTCCATTGGCGGTTTTACGGGTGCCTTCCCCGGTTTCGGGATTTACTGCGCGACCAAGTTTGCGGTCGAAGGATTTTCAGAATCACTCGCAGCCGAGGCCAAACCGCTGGGTATCAACGTAACCGTGGTCGAACCCGGTTATTTCCGCACAGACTTTTTGACTTCCAGTTCATTAGGGGTTCCTAAAAACCAGATCGACGCCTACCAGGAGGTGCGGAATTCGCAGCAGGCCCACCAGCATCAGATCAATGGCAACCAGGCTGGCGACCCCGAAAAAGCCGTTGCGGCCCTGATCCGAATCGCATCGGAAGCCCATCCACCCCTGCATCTGTTTTTGGGTCAGGACGCGTATGATCTGGCCTACCAAAAAATCGACGCGGTTCAAAACGACCTGGAAACCTGGAAAGAAGTCACGGTTTCAACGGGTTTTGAAGCGTAAACAATCCGTGTCTAATTGGCTTTACAAGAGACCAGAACCAGGGGAACAGAGCCGGGCGTTGAGGCCCGGCTCTGTTCGCTTCTATCGATTCAGCCTAATTCTGCTCGTGATACACCCCAAATTCTGCAATGGCGGGTGGGCTGGTAAACGCATCCAGCAGAATGCGTACCCGGCTGCCTTTCACGGTATTGAACCGGTTGATCTTAGCGCGGCTGGTGTTGCTGCTGGTCAAAATGGGCTTCCAGTTTCCTTTCGTAAAATACTCCAGTCGATACTGGGTAATGGCGGGCTGTTTTTCCAGAACCGTAATCAGATTAAACGCTTTTTCCTGATCGAAAACCACTTCATACCAAGGCTTTTTCACCGACGGATTGGACATCCAGGCGGTTTTGAAGTTGTCGTCGTTGCCGAAATCCATGATCCACATATCGTTGCTCCAACTGGCGTTGCTCGGCTGGTGCTTGGCCAGGTTGGTCGAGATGATCGGCGCATCGAAAACCGGCAGAATAGCCCAGATATCGTTGTTCGGCCAGATTTCGCCGATTTTTGTCAGAGCCGCCAGCGCGTTGTCATCGATCAACCCCTCGCGGTTCGGAGCCACATTCAGGATAAAATTGCAGTAGGCTTTGTTGAACGGAATCAGGTTGTCGTTCACCAAAACCGCCGGATCTTTCACCGGCTCGTTGGGAAAGGCGGTTTTCCAGAACCACGCCTTGTTGATGGGCAGGCATGACAACGCAGGCAATCGGTTGGTTTCTTTCGAAATGTGCTGCCCCGCGCCCTGTTCATACGATTTGATGTCGGTATAAAACAAGGCTTCGGCGGGATATTTGGCCGCGTTTAAATCCATGACCAGACAGTTCGGCTGGATAGACTTGATGTGCCGGTATACTTCCTCAAACGGTATGTCATCGTACGAAATCCGCGACCAGGGCGCATCCCAGCCGTCGATGATGAGCGCCGAGATTTCGCCGTAGTTGGTTAGCAATTCCGTCAATTGTGCTTTCACCATAGCGACGTGTTTCTTCGTAATAAAACCGGGGCGCAGCTTGTGGTGCGTATCCAGAATTGAATAATACAGCATGACTTTCAGCCCGTTGGCACGAAACGCGTCGGCGTATTCCTTCACCACATCCCGTTTCAGCGGACTGTTCATCACGTTGTAATCGGTCGTTTTGGTGTCCCAGATGCAGAAACCGCTGTGGTGTTTGGTGGTCAGTGCGCCATACGACATTTTCGCCGATTTAGCGGCTTTGGCCCACTGATTACAATCCAGCCTGGTTGGATTAAAAAGCGAAGGCGACGCTTCCGGATCGGCCCAGTCGTCCTCCATGAACGTCGGGATGTTGAAGTGAATGAACATGCCAAACCGAAGATCGACAAAATCCTGCTGGCGTTGGGTCAGGGCAACGGGCTGCGACGACTTCGTTTGGGCTTTCGAACCCCATGGCAGCAGCGAAACGACCAAAACCATTCCGATAAAGCTTCCTTTTATAACTTTTTTAAAAGACATTGCGTATAAAAAAGGTGATTCCCGACAAATATACGTCAGTGTTCCCTATCCAGCTATTCCAAACCGGTATGATCATGCGCCCCCTCCTATCGTTTCTCTTCGTTCTCCTGACGCAGTCGGTCTTTGCGCAGGATCTGGTCAGCAATCGTCAGAAAGAAATCGTCTTCAAATCAGTCAACGTAATCCCGATGGATCAGGAGCGGGTTCTGGAGAACCAGACCGTTGTCGTGAAAAATGGCCGAATCACCGCCATGGGCGCGGAAGGTAAAGTAAAGTATAGCAAAGATGCCCAGGTGGTGGATGCCAAAGGGAAGTACCTGACACCCGGCTGGGCCGAAATTCACGCCCATGTGCCGCCGATCGATGACATCGAGCCGATGAAGGAGGTGCTGATGCTGTATCTGGCCAACGGCATTACGACCATTCGCGGGATGCTGGGTCACCCCCGACACCTCGAACTCCGCAGCAAAATCAACAGCGGTGACATTCTGGGACCGCATTTTTACGCGTCCGGTCCATCGTTCAGTGGGCAAACCGTGAAATCGGCGGAACAGGGAGCCAAAATGGTGCGTGACCAGAAAGCCGCCGGGTATGATTTCCTGAAATTACACCCCGGTTTAACCAAAGAGACTTTTCCGGCCATTGCCAAAACCGCCAAGGAAGTTGGCATTCCGTTTGTCGGCCACGTTTCGTTCAACGTTGGCGCCTGGATGGCCATCGATGCCGGGTATTCTTCCATCGACCATCTGGACAGTTTCATGGAAGCCATTACGCCCGGTTCCGACACGCTGGTCGAGCAGGAAACCGGTTTATTCGGCTCCTGGATTGGCTACCGCGCTGATCCGGCGATGATTCCGAAACTGGTAAAAGGCTTGCACGACCAGAACATCCGCGTGGTTCCGACCGAAGCCCTCGCCGAACGGTGGCTCTCGCCCCTCCCGGTAGAAGAATTTACGAAAGATCCGGAAATGAAGTATATGAAACCGGAGGAAATTCAGAACTGGACAAGGACCAAAAACAACTATAACAACAACCCGAAATTTACGAAAGAACGCGCGGAAAAGTACATCCAGATGCGCCGTAAAATCCTCTACGAATGCCAGAAAAACGGCGTCGATATTCTTCTGGGTTCTGATGCACCCCAGGTTTTCAACGTACCCGGTTTTTCGATTCACCACGAAATGAAGTTCCTCGTCGGCGCCGGGTTGACGCCCTACGAAACCCTGCGCACCGGAACCGTCAATGTGGCTTCGTACTTCAAAAAACCGGATTCGGGCGTCATCAAAACCGGTAATGTGTCGGATCTGGTCTTGCTCAGCGGCAACCCGCTGAAAGACATCAGCCAGACCAGAAACATCGAAGGCGTGATGATCGGGACCAACTGGCTGTCGAAAGCGTATATTCAGAAAGAATTGAAGAAGCTGGAGAAGAATTGAGTCAAAAGCCACTTTTTCAATACGCCACATACGTCCGCTCCACCCAACCATCGTCGAACAGGTCGATGAGGGCGTAACCGGCGCGGGTTTGGTGATAGGTCGGTTTGTCCCACCAGTCGCCGGAAAGTGCGCCGTTGCAGAGATACGTCACGCCGTTGTAATCGACCCGGTCGAGCAGGTGCGTGTGGCCGCTCAGACAGACTTTTACGTTGGAACGTTTGTGAAACAACTGGATCAAATCCGCAGCGTCGGTGTGCAGCAAACCGCCTGAAATTTCCCGACGGCCATTTTTCTGCACCCGTTGGTTGGAAAGCACCGACGCCGACAGAATGGGAATGTGCGACAGAATGAGCACCGGTTTTTTCGCATCGGTTTTCCGCAGATCTTTTTCCAGCCAATCGCGCTGCTGGTCGTCAAGCCGGGCCATATACCAGCCACCTTCGGGCCGGGGTTGTGTGCTGTCCAGTACCACAAAATGCCAGCCGCTGTGGTCGAAACTGTAATACCGGTTGGAAAGCCCCAACTGCTCCACGGCCCACGCTTTGCCGTAAAGCGGATCTTTTTTGGAACCGTTATAGCCCCAGACATCGTGATTGCCAATGCAGGCATGAATGGGCAGTGAATTTTCCGCTTTGATAATCCGGTTCCAGACGTTCCATTGTTTCCGCACCGTGTTTTTATCCCGCGACAGGGCGTCCATGATCGTGTCGCCCCCGTTCAGAATAAACGCCGGGCGGTCTTTCATCGACTGCAGGCGGTGCAAACATTTCGCCAGCGCAACTTCGGCATTGGCACGGGGCATCATGTGCATGTCGGTCAGATGCGCCACCCGCAGCACGCGTTTTCGCCGGTAGGTTTCGGGGAGTTCAGGTGTGCTCAGGCTGGTGGTCAACAGCCCGAGAGAGGCAAGTGCTTCGCGACGATTCATGGCAGGTTGTTTAGCGTTCCGGAGTCCCTTTCGTGACGTCCTGCTTCTGCAACCTTATTTTCGGGCATCCTTCCCCAAAATCTTACTGAAAAAAGAAAATAGTGTAACTTGCGAAACGATGTTTTCAATTGTTGACGTAGAAACGACGGGGGGAATCGGTGGACAAACCCGTCTGACAGAGGTGGCCATTTTTCGGTATGATGGTGTTGAGGTAGTCGATAGCTTTCATTCGCTTTTGAACCCTCACTGCCCCATTCCGCCCTTTATTGCCCGTATGACCGGCATTTCGGACGAAATGGTGCAGGAAGCGCCCGACTTTGCCGACGTTGCTCACCACATTGCGCGGGTAACGGAAGGAGCGGTTTTTGTGGCCCACAATGCGCCATTCGACTACGGTTTTCTGAAAAAAGAATTTGCCTGGATCGGCCTGCCCTTTGAGCGTCACCGGCTCTGCACCGTGCAACTCAGCCGCCGGATTTTTCCGGGATTGCCTTCGTATAGCCTCGGTAAATTGTGTCGTTCGCTCGAAATTCCGGTCAAAAACCGCCACCGCGCCGACGGCGACGCAGCCGCAACGGTAAAGCTTTTCGAGCTGCTGCTGATGAACGATATGCACGGACTGATCAAAACCTGGCGGGTTAGCGTTTAGTCGCTCCGGTTTCCGGCTCATTCCACAATTTTATACACCTTTTTGGCGTCGGCACGGGATAGCGCGTTGAAGTGCCACCACTCGGTTTTGAGGGACGAGAAGCCCGCCATTCGCATCACTGAGCGCAACAGCCGCCGGTTTTCAACCTGTTTTTGGGTCAGTTTCCCCTGCTTCAGCATCTGGAGTTCTTTATCGGGATGTCCCAATTCGCCGAAGTAATCGAATTTTGTTCCCATATCGAGCGGTTTTCCGGCTTTGGTCGCCAGCGTCAGATCGACGGCACAACCGTAGTTATGAACCGAGCCGTTGCGTGGATTGGAAACGTATTTCCCGCGTTCGTTGGGGGGCAGGTGGCTCAGCGTATTCCACAAATCCCACTGCACTGAGCGGGGCCGGGTAGCGTCATACACCAGCAGACGAAAATCCGGGTGTTTTTGCTGGAGAAGTTTGCTCGCTTTCGCCAGTTTTTGAGCCACCATCGGTTGCAAATACGCCCGCGTCAGGTCGCCATAGACGTCTTTTCCCACAAAATTATCGGTAGTAGAATACTTCAATTCGACCAGAACCGTCCGGTCAACCGCTTGAATATCAACCAATCCCTGCCGAATCAGGGCCTGCTCCAGTTTCCCCTGAGCCAGAAGAATAGTGGGAAATACCAGAAGAAAGAAAAGGCTGTTTTTCACTGACTTATTTTTTAACTCTGACGCTCTCTGATTAACGCTGTGTAATAACGGTTTCACAGAGTTAATCAGGGAACCTCAGAGGTGATCAGAGTTGATTCGTTGCGAAATAACGAAAAACCACCTATTTTGCCATGAACAACGTGTAAACATGGCCCTCAACTACATCTGGGTATCTTTTTTTCTGATTGCCTTTCTGATTGCGCTCTTTAAATTGATTTTTCTGGGCGATACCGAGATTTTCAAAGTCATTGTCGAGGGGCTGTTCGATTCCTCCAAAACGGCGGTGATGGACATTGCCCTGCCCCTGGCGGGCGTGATGACCTTCTTTCTGGGTCTGCTCAACATTGGCGAAAAAGCCGGGGCCATCAATTTTCTGGCGCGCATCATCGGCCCTTTTTTCAACAAACTCTTCCCGGAAGTGCCGAAAAACCATCCCGCCAACGGGCAGATGATCATGAACTTTTCGGCCAATATGCTCGGGCTCGACAATGCCGCCACGCCCTTCGGTCTGAAAGCCATGCAGAGTTTGCAGGAACTGAACCCGGAGAAGGAAACCGCTTCCAACGCCCAGATCATGTTTCTGGTGCTGCATACCTCCGGGCTGACCATCGTACCGCTCGGGATCATGGCGCAACGGGCCATTCTGGGGGCCAAAGACCCATCCGACATTTTCATTCCCTGCCTGATCGGGACGTATGTGGCCACGGTTTTCAGTATGTTTCTGGTGGCCCTGAAACAACGGATCAACCTGTTCAACGGGCTGGTGATAGGCTGGCTGGGCGGTATTACGGCTTTTCTCGCGCTGGCGTTGTGGTATTTGTCGTCGCTGCCAAAAGAGGAAATCGAGCAGATCTCGAAAGTGGTTGGCAACGTCATTCTGTTTGTGATCATCGTGGCATTTCTGCTCGGTGCGATGCGAAAGAAAGTCGATATTTTCGACACGTTTATCGAGGGCGCCAAAGGCGGTTTTGAAACTTCGATCCGGATTATTCCGTACCTGGTCGGGATGCTGGTTGCCATCAGTGCGCTGCGGAATTCCGGGGCAATGACCTACATCGTGGACGGGATGAAGTACGTCATTGGGTTGATGGGTGTCAACACGGATTTTACCGATGCGTTACCCGTCGCACTGATGCGACCCCTGAGCGGCAGTGCGTCGCGGGCGTTGATGATCGACGCCATGAAGGAGTTCGGCCCGGATTCGTTCGTAGGGCGGCTGTCCTGCATTTTTCAGGGGGCTGCCGATACGACATTTTACATCGTCGCGTTGTATTTTGGGTCGGTCGGCATCAAAAAAACCCGGTACGCCATCGTCGCCGGCCTGATTGCCGATGCCGCCGGCGTCATCGCCGGCATTGCGCTGGGGTACTTCTTTTTTCACTGAGCAACGTGGCAAAATGAATGCAACAGCGTTATACCAATTAGTGTACATCCATTTATCCATAGCCAGTCTTTCACCCCGAAGGGATTGCCACTGGCTAACCCCGGATGCAATTTGGGGCTAGCAAAATAGAAGTATGAATATCAACGAAATACGCGAACAGTTGCACCTGCTCATCGATGAAGTGGACGACATCTACGTCCTGAACGGCTTATACCGCAACCTATCGGCCGAAAAACGCCACCGCCAGGAATACGAACGGGAACAGGCGCAAAAGGCACAGGCGGCTCGCCAAAACCGCAGCAAATAACCACCCGAGGATTCAACCGAATCTCTCCGTTTTCGACATGGCGATGATCGTCTTCAGTCTCGTCATGGTTTGGGCATTTTCCGGACGTCGGCCATCGTGGTACAATCGGCGGGCAGCAAGCCTCGAAGAACCGGTCGTGCTGATTGCTGATTTGAAACCGGTATTTGAGCAAATTTAGCCCCTGATTTTGTTACTTTTGCTGAACCGTTGCATCAACAGGAATCCATCGCTTATGCTTTTCTCCGTCCGCTTACGTTTGCTGGCTTGTACGCTCTGTCTTTTCATTTCATTTCAGTCCGCTCATTCCCAGACGGTTCCCTCTTTTCTAAAAGCAAATCCACGCTGGGTCGATTCGGTTTTTAACGCCCTGACGCCCGATCAGCGGATTGCCCAACTGATCATGGTAGCCGGTTTTTCCAACCGCAGCAAAGGTTACGAAGATTCGCTGATGGCCCTGATTCAAACGTATCAGATTGGCGGAGCGGTTTTCTTTCAGGGTGGTCCGATCCGACAGGCGCGGCTGGTAAACCGGTTGCAAACCGTCGTAAAAGTTCCGATGCTCATTGCCATCGACGGCGAGTGGGGATTGGGTATGCGGCTCGACAGCACCGTGCGGTTTCCGTATCAGATGACGCTGGGGGCCATACAGGGACGCGATGATTTGATCTATAAAATGGGTGCCGCCGTGGCGCGCCAAAGCAAGCGGATGGGCATTCACATCAATTTTGCCCCGGTAGCCGATGTCAACAATAACCCCAACAACCCGGTTATCAACTTCCGTTCGTTTGGCGAAGACAAGGAATCGGTGGCCCGCAAGGCGCTGGCTTACATGAAAGGTATGCAGGACAACGGCTTGCTGACCTCGCTGAAACACTTTCCCGGCCACGGCGATACCGGTACGGATTCGCACTACGACCTGCCACTGATCTCGAAAAACCGCCAGCAACTGGACGAACTGGAACTGTTTCCGTTTCGGAAACTGATCGATGCGGGCGCTTCGGGTGTCATGATTGCCCACCTGAACATCCCGGCGCTGGACTCCACCCCCAACCTGCCCAGTACGCTTTCACGCCGGGTGGTTTCCGATTTGCTGAAAAACGAACTGGGTTTCGGCGGTCTCGTTTTTTCCGACGCCATGAACATGAAGGGCGTTACGAAATATTTTCCGTCCGGTATTGCCGACCGGATGGGCATCGAAGCGGGTATGGACGTGCTGGAATATACCCTCGACATTCCGCGCGCCATTGCGGAGATCAAACAGGCCATTGCCGACGGGCGGCTATTGCAAACGGACGTCGACGCCCGCTGCCGTAAAGTACTGGCGGCCAAAGCCTGGGTCGGACTGGATCGGTACAAACCCGTCAATCTGATGAACCTGGTTCGGGAGTTGAACGAACCTGAATCCAACCTGATCAATCGACTGCTAACGGAAGAAGCCCTGACGGTGCTGAAAAACGACAAAGAGCCGTCTGGTGAGCCCATCATTCCGGTATTGAATCTGGGTACCAAACGGATTGCCTCCGTTTCGCTCGATGCCCCGAACGAAACCTATTTTCAGAAAATGCTCGCCAATTATACCGCCATCGATCATTTCAATCTGGCAGCCACGACGGCGGACACCACCGTTGAGCGGATTCGGAACGACCTGAAACAGTACGATTTACTGCTCGTAGGCGTACATTTGAGCAACATTCGCCCGGCGGTGCAATACGGTATTACGCCCAAAACCGTCGCGCTATTGAAAGAATTGTGTGAAACCGGCAAAGCCGTCGTCTCGGTTTTTGGGAATCCCTATGCGCTGGACAAACTCGAAGGGCTGGACAAGGCAAAAGGGCTGATTATGGCCTACCAGCTTACCCAATTCACGGAAGAACTGGCTGCTCAGCTCATTTTTGGAGCCATTCCGGCAAAAGGCAAACTGCCCGTAACGGTCAATTCGCAATTCAAACTGAACGACGGCATCACCAACCCAGCCATTGCCCGGCTGAAATACACCATTCCGGAAGAGGTCGGCATCGATTCGTATTTCCTGACGGCAAAGATCGACTCGCTGGTGAAAGTGGCAATGGAGCAAAAAGCAACACCGGGTTGTGTCGTGGAAATGGCGAAAGACGGCAAGGTAATTTTTCGGAAAGCCTACGGAACGCACACCTACGAAGGGTTGACCCCGACGAAAGAAGACGATTTATTCGATCTGGCTTCCGTAACCAAAATCAGCACCTCGACGCTGGCACTGATGCGGCTGGTAGACGAAGGGAAGTTCGATCTGAACAAAACCATGGGTGACTACCTGCCGGATTTTAAACATTCAAACAAAGCCAATCTGATCTGGCGGGACGTTTTGGCGCACCAGGCGGGTTTAAAGGCATCCATTGCCTTCTGGACCGCAACCAAAAATCCCGACGGCACCTGGAAAGACCATACGTTTGACGAGGAAAAACACGGCCCGTATAAAGTAGAGATTACGGATAATCTGTTCATGCACCGAAAATACCGGAAAACCATCTTTGAGACCATTCGCGACTCGCCGGTCAGTGCCAAAAAAGACTACGTCTACAGCGATCTGTCGTTTATTCTGTATCCGCAGATTGTTGAAAAAATGACGCACCAGCCCTTTGAAGACTATCTGAAACAGAATGTTTACGAACCACTGGGCGCTACAACGCTGACGTTCAACCCGCTGCGGTTTTATCCCCTGCCGCGCATGGTTCCAACGGAATATGATTCGGTATTTCGCAAAACGCTGGTTTGGGGTCGCGTGCACGACGAAGGAGCCGCCATGCTCGGTGGTGTTTCGGGCCATGCCGGTTTGTTCGGTTCGTCCAACGACTTGATGAAACTGGTCCAGATGTATTTGCAGAAGGGGTATTACGGTGGAAAGCAGTTCATCAGTCCGGCCACCATTACGGAATTTACGCGCTATCAATTCCCGGAAAAAGGCAGCCGACGCGGCCTGGGCTTCGACAAGCCGACGTTCAAATATTCAGGAAACGCGCCTAAATACGCCAGCCCACAGAGTTTCGGACACTCTGGTTTTACCGGACCCTTTATCTGGGTTGACCCGCAATATAACACCTCCTACGTGTTCATGTCGAACCGGGTTTATCCGAGCCGGAGCCACACCAAGCTCATTACGATGAACGTGCGGACGAACATCGCCGATGCGTTGTACGAAGCAATTCGGCGGGGACCGACGTCCAATCTGGCGAGTATCCTGATGACGCCGTAAAAAGGAATCCATTTCGTATTTTTGTCTTGACTAATGCGGAAAACACCCGGCTGCGGATGAAAAACTACCTGATTCGCCTGGTTGACTACGAGCAGTGGGCCAACCGAACCGTGATCGATGCGCTCGACAGCGTGGCCAGTCCTCCGCTTCGGGCGGTGCAATTGATGGGGCATATTCTGTCTGCCCAGCAAATCTGGCTGTCGCGGGTGACGGGCGAAGTCAGTTACGTTGCCATTTGGGAAGACATTCCGATTGCCTGGATGGCTGAAACATCCGACCGGAATTTCCTGCGCTTGAAAACCCTCCTGGCAAATGAATCAGACGACAGCCTGAACCGGACTATTTCGTATACCACCTCAACCGGTCAACCTTTCAGCAGCCCCCTGATCGACATTCTGACGCAGTTGAGTCACCATGCCGCCTACCACCGCGGGCAAATCGTCCAGTTGATTCGCCCGCAACTTGACCAGGCTCCACTGACCGATTTTATTTTCTGGGCGCGGAACTGAGCCAGTTTACCGGGCAGCCTAGACGGTATGGTATCACCACCCTGCAAACGGTTATCGCAGCCTGTATGACTGTAAGGTCACCTCCATCGCTGCATCGAAACCGGATTTCCACCGGATTTTCTCATTAAACACAATAGACGTAACCCGTTTATTACGAACCTGTGACGTTTCCAGAAATTCTTTGGCGTCAGCCAGATGATCGACCCGGGCGTTCACCACCATCCCTTTCTCCAGCAACACGGGCACCGCCCGGTAGGTAACGGCCGGGTTATTTTCTGCCCCAATGGTCATGGTCAGTTGCGGAGGCTGAAAAAGGACATTCAGGATTTTTCCATACAGGGAATAGTGGATTTGGGTATAAATGACATGCAACAGGGAGTCTTTTTCCGGAAAATGCAGTGGTTCACCCATCCGCAGCCGGATGGTTTCTTTTCTGACAAGTTGCAGCGGCCGGATAGCATCCGTTTTTTTCAGAAAAAGGCATCCATTGGCCTCGTCGCACACGCGATAGCGTTGCAACACCGCCAACAGCGTTTGCGTCTCATCCGCAAGCGGGTATTTCCCATCAATACTTTCGTAGGAGTAGATAATCCAGTCGGGAGCGGTTTTGGAAAGATACTTCTGCCGATTCTTCGTATCGAGATACCAGTTGTAAGCCTGGTAGGATTGAATCACCGGGCGGGGATTGTAGTTCAATCCGTTAAAATAAATTTCTGAAATTTCATTGGGTATCCGGTCCGTCGTCTGATTCCCGATTTTTTGACGAATCCGGGCGGGGAATGTTGCTCTGGGGATTGGATACTTTTCCGTTAATGCTGATTGAAAATAATGCTTTAGTATGTATACTTTCTGGATAAACATCGTCGTATAATTTACCGATATTTTCCCGAAAACCGGTACATAAAAAACAAGATATAAACTGCTATTCAGGAGTAAAAAAACAAAGAACGTTTTCCGAATCCATTCTTCTTTTACGGAAACGATAATCAGCACCAGCAATAAGCTCGATTGTTTGATATAGACCGTTAAGTGGCCGCTATCGGCTCGGGTGAATGCATATTTCAGAAGAACGAAGGAAATGATCAGAAACCATACCAGACTGAATGAAGCAGCATAAGGATTATTTTTAGGCTTGTAAGCGGATGTCGCCAGGGTATAAAAGTAGAGCAAGATGGTTGCAATTTGCAAGAGATATATTCCATACGAGAGCAGTACGAGCCTGAGCCGGTTATCCGGATAAATTGCCTGCGATTCGTTATAACCGCTGATTATATACAGGCTGGAAATAAAGTAATTCACTAAATCGGTGTGCAAAAAATGAGCACCCATTATTAGTAAAGCCAGCAGAATCGCTACCTGATAAAGAAACCAACGTCCGTTTTTTTGTTTGCGCAAGTAAATAAAAACCAGTAACGAAACAATAAAACCCAGAATGAGAAGGCCGTAATTGGCCTTCATGAAAAAATTTACGGTGGAAAGGACAAATAAGTAGTAGAGCAAACCCTGTGTCGGCCGGTAGACATAGCGAACACCCCAGTAAATTACCGAATAAAACCACAGAAAATGCACCCATTCCCCATACATGCTGCTAATTAGGGCCCACAGGATGAAATAGACACCCAAATGCCATATTCGGAGCGGATTAGGCAACAAGTTATAGAGCAAAACGGCCAAATTAACCGCGAAGAAAAGATCGACGGCCAAAAGTTCCAGCCGGCCGGTTGTAATCGTATACCGCTGAAGCCATCGGCCCAACGGCCCATACGTATAAATAATATCCTGCCCCCAAATCAGTTTTTTTTGCTGACTAATTTCTAACGCAATACGCCATGAATTATCGATCCCGGCACTCGGTATATGGACGAAATCCAGGTACGGAAACGTCAAAATTAAAAGAATTAATATGTAACTGATTTTTATAAATTGGCTCTCAATTTTCGTATTGATGAATCTTTCAAATGGGGGTAAGAGATAGATTCGGCAATAGTTTATCGCTAATATCATACAAAAGTGGATGGTGGTTTTACATGGCGAACGGGATAGCTATTTATAAATTAGAAAATACTATAGAACCAGGTATTGTACATGCTTGCAAAAGCAAATATAATACCAATACGGAGAACTTGATTAGCAGGATGGTGAGTTAATCAGAAAATCATCGAAAACGTGCTGCCTTGTCCGGGAGTAGAGGTCACTTTTAATTGCCCGTTGTGAAGCTGCATAATCTGCCGGGAAAGGCTTAAACCAATGCCGGAACCGGTTTTTTTGGTGGTATAAAAGGGGATAAAAATCTTCTCGATGGCTTCCGGTTCGATGCCCGGCCCGTTGTCGGAAACGTAAATCATCAGCCGGTTGTCCTGCGATTTAACTTCCAGCCGGAGTTTCGGTTTTCGGTGTCCGTCCAAACTTTCCATCGCGTTCTTGATCAGGTTGATCAACACCATCTCGATTTGTCCGGCGTCGGCAAAAATCATCAGATACGATGGCACAGGGGGAGCCTGCAAAATAATGTGCCGTTGCTGCAACTCCGTCTGCACCAGCGCAATGACATTTTTGAGCAGATTCTCAACAGAGATTTCGGCCAGCCGCGGCTGCGGAATCGCCGTGAAATTGCGGTAGGCATCCACAAACCGCATGATGCCACGCCCCCGGTGTTCGATGGTCGTCAGGGCTTCGCGCAGGTCATTGACCGCTTCGGTATCCGCCCCGGCCAGTTCCGTATTGACAATCTGCTGCATGGTGCCGACCAGTGAGACAATCGGCGTAACCGAATTCATGATTTCGTGCCGCAGTACCTTGGTCAGGTTCTGCCACGCTTCCAGTTCCTTCTGCTGCAGTTCGGAGCGGATGTTCTGAATCGACGCCACCGTGACCGGACGACCCCGCAGGCTAACCGTGGCACAGCGCACCGAAAGCTCCTGCTCGAAGCTGGTCTGGTAAATGGCGGGTGTACTGCTGGGTGTTCCGGTCAGAATATCGTATAAACCGGCATGAACCGACTGTAAATCAGAAAGGTTACGGAGCCGGTAAATACCCAGCAAACGCAAAGCGGCCTGATTCGTCATCTCGACGTTGCCGACCATATCGAACGAAATCAGCCCTACGCTCACCTGCTGAACGATGGTGTTGAGGTAATGCAGATTCGCTTCTTTCTCGGCCCGCGCCTGCCGGAAAGCTTCCAGCACTTCGTTGAACTGCTGGTTCAATTCCTTAAAACTGGGACCCAACTCACTATCGGCTTTGAAGGCCACAGCAAAATCCGAATACCGTACCGACTCCATAAATCGGGTCAGCTTGCGGTTCAGGCTGGTGATGTAGCGGTGTAGGTTGGCCGTTTGTATCGTCAATAGAATAATCCCCACCCCCACCAGCAGCGACCGGCTGGCCGGAACCGTCCACCACGCATACGCGATTAGCAGACAGGTAGCCAGGATAATGGTAATTCGAATAAAAAGGCCGGTGGCAAATCGTTTCATAAATTAGAGTCCGTATTTCTCCAGACGGCGGTACAGGGCCTGCCGCGACAGACCCAGTTCCCGGGCGATGTCGGTGATGTTGCCGTGGTACTTCTGCATGGCCTGCTGAATCATTTTCTTCTCCATGTCTTCAATCTGAAGATTTTCCTGAAACGGCAAATCCTTGTCCGTCGGAATGGCCGCCGGGGTGCTGGTGCCGAAGTAAAAATCTTCCGGTTCGAGCACATTGCCTTGGGCCAGAATAACCGCCCGCTCAATGGCGTGCTGCAATTCCCGGATGTTTCCCGGCCAGCGGTACTGCTGCAACTGCCGCGTCAAGGCCGGACTGATCGAAGCTACTTTGCGGTTATATTGTTTGCGGTATTGCTTCAGAAAATGCTCAGCCAGCGGCACAATGTCTTCGGGCCGTTCGCGCAGGGGCGGAATGTGAATCTCGATGGTATTGATCCGATACAGCAAATCCTGCCGGAATGACCGGTCGCTGACGTGCTGGTAAATCGGTGAATTCGTAGCGCAAATCAGGCGGACATCGATGTTTTTGGGTTTGTTCGTTCCCAGGCGGGTCACCACCCGCTGTTGCAAAACCGTCAGCAGTTTGGCTTGCTGGGGCAGTGAAATATTGCCGATTTCGTCCAGAAAAATCGTTCCGCCCTGGGCTTCTTCAAACCGCCCGGTGCGGTCTTCGCGGGCATCGGTAAAGGCGCCTTTCACGTGGCCGAACAATTCACTCTCGAACAAACTGTCGCTCAAAGCACCCAGATCTACGCTCACAAACGGTTTGTCACGCCGGAGCGAGCGCTGGTGTAACGCTCTGGCTACCACGTCCTTCCCGGTTCCGTTCTCGCCCAGAATCAGCACATTGGCATCCGTTTCGGCCACGCGTTCCACGGTGGCAAACACCTGCCGCATGGAGGGACTGACGGCTATGTAGCTGGATTGGTTCTGCGACTTGCCGCCCACCGACGCCGATCCGGCCGGGCTACCGGTTTTCGACAGGCCGTTGCTGTCGTCCTTCCGCCCGTCCAGCGCGCTTTGCAGGGTGGCCAGCAATTTATCGTTTTCCCAGGGTTTCAACACAAAATCCCGGGCACCGGATTTAATGGCCCGCACCGCCATTTCAACGTCACCGTAGGCCGTGATCAACACAACCGCCGTGGTGGGTTTAATGTCGAGAATCCGGTCGAGCCACAGAAAACCCTCGCGGCCACTGCTGTTGTCGCGCTGGAAATTCATGTCGAGCAGCACGAGATCGTAGCTTCCATTGGTGATCAGGAACGGAATTCTCTCAGGATTTTTTTCAATATCAACCTGGGGATAATGGCGTTTGAGCAACAATTTGGCTGCGCTCAACACATCGACGTCGTCGTCGATAATCAGAAGTTTCGACATAGAATTTTCAGGACGGTGCTAGAAACAGTGCGGTTTTTCCAGTCAGGATGCCCGTTTACCGCCTAAAGATAGGCAGTCTGTTGGTTCGCTGCAAAACAGCTTGTCAGGAAGCCCTGACACGACAATATTCAGCGGTTTTACCCGTGTCCGCTTTCGGACAAAACTTGTCCGCATGTGGACAGGAATTAGCCTTCAAAACCACCATAACCTACTGTCTATCAGCACATGTAAATTACTGGCACGTCAATTGGCATTAGACTGTCCAAGTGGATGATGCTGAAAAATCATTTTATTGCAGCCTTATTCAAGAATCAATTAGTCAACCAATCAATCAACGAATTAATGGATCGCGTATTACCTAAACGATTTTGGACAAGCCAGCGGATTGCCATTGCAATTGGCGGAGTAGCCGTAATCGGATTACTGGCTTACAACTTTCTATGGGCCGATCACCGTTCGAAACTGAACGTCGAAAAGGATAAAATTACGATTTCAACCGTTTCAACCGGCACTTTCGACGATTTCATTGTCGTAACCGGTGTGGTTCAGCCTCTGAAAACCATCCGGCTCGATGCCATCGCCGGGGGGTATGTGACGGAGAAACTCGTAGAAGGTGGGGCAATGGTGAAACAGGGCGAAGTATTGCTGAAGCTGGAAAACCAGAACCTGCGACTCAACTTCCTCCAGTCGGAAACCGAAGCCAACCGATTGGTCAACGATTTGCAAAATACCCGTCAACGCCTGCGGGTGGAACGCTATACGCTGCAAAAAACACTCTCTGATCTTGATTTTCAGCTCGATAAGGCCAAAGATGCGTATGATCGCCAGGCGAAATTGTTTAAAGACAAAGCCATTCCTGAACAGGATTACCTGACGGCCAAACGGGATTATGACCGGCTGGTGGAGCAACGCAAAATTGAAGTGGAATCGCAGAAATACCAGCAGGAAAACTCCCTGATTCAGATCAAGCAACTGGAGGAAACGCTGGCCCGGACCCAGAAAAACGTGGCCCTCTGGCAGCAAACACTGAATAACCTGGTGGTCAAAGCACCGGTTTCGGGTCAGTTATCGTCGATGGACGTGGAAGTCGGTTCCAACATCAACCAGGGCCAGAACATTGGCCAGATCGATGACCTCAACGGGTTTAAAATGCGGGTCGGCATCGACGAACACTACAACAGCCGCATCTTCGCCGGTTTGAACGGAACGTTTGAATACAGCGGCACCAACAACGCACTCCAGATTACCCGGGTTTATCCCGAAGTGCGGAACGGACGGTTTGAGGTGGACATGATTTTCCCGAAAGGTGCTCCGGCGGGGATCAAACGTGGCCAGTCGACGCCCATTCAACTCGAACTGGGCAAAGCTTCGAAAGCGACGTTGTTGCCCGTGGGCGGTTTCTTCTCAGATACAGGTGGCAACTGGGTCTATGTGGTAGACAAAGTGGGCAACCGGGCGGTGAAACGGAGCATTACACTGGGTCGTAAAAACCCCGAATATTTCGAAGTGCTGACCGGCCTCGAACCGGGCGAACAGGTCATTACGTCATCCTACGAGAACTTTGGTGATAACGAAGTATTAGAATTTTAACTCCGCTCAACTCTGCTATTCTCTGCTTAACTCCGCGAAATAGCTTTTTTGTATCGCGGAGTCAAGCAGAGAATAGTTGAGTTAAGCGAAGACTATCAGAGTTGTAAATCAGAAACCAGTCAGACAATATGATACGTACCGTAAACCTACAAAAAGTTTTTGCGACTGAAGAAGTCGAAACCACCGCGCTGCACGGCATTTCCATGGATGTCAAGGACGGCGAATTTGTGGCTATGATGGGTCCGTCGGGCTGTGGAAAGTCCACGCTGCTCAACATCCTCGGCCTGCTGGACAACCCGTCGGAAGGCGAATACCACTTCTACGGCACCGAGGTGTCGAAGATGTCGGAACGCCAGCGGGCGCAGTTGCGGAAAGGCTCCATCGGCTTTGTGTTTCAGAGCTTTAACCTCATCGACGAGCTAACGGTTTACGAAAACGTCGAACTGCCGCTGCTGTATCTGAAAACCCCCGCCGAAGATCGCAAAAAGGCGGTCGAGGAGGTGCTCGAACGGATGAACATCATGCACCGTCGCAACCACTTTCCGCAGCAGCTATCGGGTGGTCAGCAGCAACGGACGGCCATCGCCCGCGCGGTGGTTGCCAAGCCCAAGATGATCCTGGCCGATGAGCCGACCGGTAACCTTGACTCCACCAACGGGGAGGAAGTGATGAAATTGCTGAACCAGTTGAACACGGAAGGAACGACCATCATCATGGTGACGCACTCACCCTACGATGCCGGTTTCGCCCACCGCATCGTCAACCTGTTCGATGGCAAGATTGTGACGGAGAATTTCCACGTGTAATACATCCGAACCGGCATTAAGCTGAGTTCACTGATTAGAACTCAGCTTAATACCGGTTCGGAAACCTTTTTATGAAAACGCTGATCCTTTTGTTTCTCATGGTGTGCATCGGCCAGTCGGCTTCGGCCATTGGTCATCCACACAACCTTTTTTCGGCCCACCGGAAGGTGAAACAGTACGTCCCAAAGACGAAGGATAGCCAGCGAACTCCTTGCCAGTTATCCCAACCAATGCTGGTGAAGTTCGTGCGGACTCTGGCACAGTAGTACGACGGCTCACCGACGATTCCGCTTTTTCTTATGCTTCTCAACTACACTAAAATAGCGCTGCGTAACCTGTGGAAACACAAAACGTTTGCGCTGGTCAATGTCATTGGCATGTCGGTAGCGTTTGCGAGCTGCCTTTTGCTGTTTCTGGCGGCCTGGTCGCACCTGACGTTCGATAATTTCCACACCAACGGCAAGCAATTGTTCATGGTGTATGAGCAGTCGGGACCCACGAACAAATCGGCGACGATGCCCGCTCCCCTGGCACCGTCGCTCCGGAAAGAACTCCTGCCCGAGATTGCGCACATTACGCGGGTGGTTGATGGCGGTGGAGCGGTTCGGTACGGCGATCAGGAATTTGACAAGAGCGTCCGCTTTGTCGATCCCGATTTTTTCGAAATGTTTTCGTTCCCGATGCGGAAGGGCAATTCCCTCACCGTTCTGAACAGCCTGAGTAACATCGTCATCAGCGAAAAAACCGCCCAGTCGATTTTCGGTTCCACCGACCCCATCGGAAAAACCCTGTCGCTGCGGTTAAACGAAACCTGGAAACCGTTCGTGGTGTCGGGCGTGGTTGCCGATGCGCCCACCAATTCCAGCCTGAAGTTCGATCTGCTGGCCCGGTTTGAAGCCTACCCGGAATACCAGCAGAACAAAGACCAGTGGGACAACCGGTTTCATTCGGTATTCGTCCAGGTCGACCCGAAAATCAGCGAAGCCACGTTCGAACAACGACTCCGGCCTTTCGTCACCAAATACCTCGCCAATTCGATTCTGAACCTTAAACGCGACGGCGGTCAACCCGACGAAAACGGCGACCTGACCAGCCTGCGGTTGTTGCCGATGACCGATATGCACTTCGACACCGAGGTGGGCGGAGGCAATGGTTCACCCGTCAAACGCTCCTACCCGATTCTGCTGCTGGTGGTGGCCGGTTTTATCGTGCTGATTGCCTGCATCAACTTCATCAATCTTTCTACGGCCCGGTCCATGACGCGCTCCCGCGAAGTTGGTATGCGCAAGGTGCTGGGGGCCTTAAAACAACAACTGGTCTTTCAATTCTGGGGCGAAGCCTTCATTCTTTGCCTGATTTCGCTGGTCCTGGGCGGTTTGCTGGTCACGGCTCTGGTCGCCGAGTTGAACAGCATTCTACGAACCAAAGCGTCCCTCTCCTCCCTCGCCGACCCTACCGTAATCATCTCCATGCTGACGGCTTTCCTGGTGATCACCTTCGTGGCTGGCGGCTATCCGGCGCTGTTTGTGGCCCGCCTGAACACCACACAGATTCTGAAAGGAAAAGTTTCGCTGGGGAAAACCGGAGCGGTTCGCAACACCCTGCTCATCGTTCAGTTTGCCATTGCCACGTTCCTGATGGCGTGTACGCTCATTGCCTGGCAACAAGTCAACTTCCTGCGCACGATGCCGCTGGGATTCAATGAAAATCAGGTCATTAGCATTCCCATTGGCAGTTCGATCAATGGACGGCAGGCGTTAAACCTCTTCCGGGATAAGCTGGCGCAACAGCCCCGGGTGCTGAGTGTGACGGGCGCGTACAAGAACTTTGGCCGTGGTCTGGATGGTTCCAGCGTGACGTCGATTGTGGGCTTTGACCACAAAAACCGGACGATTCGGAGCCACTGGCAACCCGTCGATTACGACTATCTGAAAACCCTGGACATCAAACTATTGGCCGGGCGCGATTTCTCCCGCCAGTACGCGACCGATACCACCACCAGCGTCATCATCAACGAAACGATGGCAAAAGAACTGGGCGAGAAAAACCCGGTCGGCACCTTGCTGAACGTGAACGATGGCGAACCTCCGCTGGTAGTCATCGGTGTGGTAAAAGACTACCACCACGAATCGCTCAAGAAAACCGTGCAGCCCAATACCCTTCTGATGAGCCACGACTGGCCGATTGGCTACGTGCTGGTCAAAATTGCTCCGGACAACGTGCCGGCCACGATGGCGGTTTTGAAAAAAGCGTGGGAGGAAGTTTCTCCAAAATCTGAATTTGAAGGCAGTTTCCTCGACGAAAATACCGACCGGCAATACCAGTCGGAAGAACAAATGGCGAAACTATTCATTACGGCCGCCGGGGTGGCCATCGTGCTGTCGTGCATGGGCCTGTTTGCCATTGCCATCATGATCATGGCGCAGCGGATCAAAGAAATTGGCGTGCGTAAAGTGCTGGGTGCCAGCGTCACCAGCATCGTCATCCTGTTGTCGAAAGATTTCCTGAAACTGGTCCTGATCGGGATTGTCATTGCGTCTCCGCTGGCGTGGTGGCTGATGAGCCAGTGGTTGCAGGAATACGCCTTCAAGATCGAACTGGCGTGGTGGATGTTCGCCGTCGCGGGCTTGCTCGCCATTCTGATCGCCTTTGCCACGGTCAGTTTTCAGAGCATCAAAGCGGCTTTGACCAATCCGGTATCCTCACTTCGTTCGGAGTGAAGAGTTATGAATTATGAGTGAAGAGTTAAAATGGATGTCTGCATTTCTAACTCTTCACTCATAATTCATAACTCATAATTTCATACAACATGCTAACGAACTATTTCAAAATCGCGTTTCGGAACCTGGTGCGCCATAAGGTTTTTTCGGCCATCAACATCGTCGGGCTGTCCATCGGGATTGCGGCTTGTCTCCTGATTCTGCAATACGTGGATTTTGAGCTGAGCTACGACCAGTTTCACACGAAGGGCGATCGGATTTACCGCGTCAAACAGGACCGGTATGATAAAGGCAAACTGAGCACGCAATGGGCCGGGGGTGCTCAAGCGGCTGGCAACTCGTTCAAAGCGACGTTTCCGGAGGTGGAAGATTACGTCAAAGTGCTGAAACGCCGGGCGTTGATTGCCGATTATGGCGAAAAAAGCCTGAAAGTCGAGAAAGTCTTTGTGGCCAGTCAATCGTTCTTCAAAATCTTCTCCTATCCCCTGTTGGCCGGTGATCCTACCACCGTGCTGGCCGAACCCAATACCGTCGTTCTATCCGAAACCGTTGCGAAAAAGCTGTTTGGGAACGAACAACCGATGGGCAAAACCATCCGGTTCAACCAGCGGAAGGCGGTTAAAGTAACGGGCGTTTACAAGGATATGCCGGCCAATACACACCTGCACGCGGATCTGCTGATTCCGCACGTGACGTTTGTGAAAGAGATGGGGCCGGACAACAACCCGGACAATGCCTGGATGTGGGACGGGGCGCTGTCGTATTTGCTGCTCCGCCCCGACGCGAATCCCAAAGCCCTCGAAGCCAAATTTGTGCCGTATATCGAAAAAACCATTGGGGCCGAACTGAAAAAATACGATGCCGGTGCGGTCTATACGCTGCAACCCCTGAAAGACATTCACCTCTACTCGCACCTGATGGAGGAAGCCGAACCCAATGGCGACGGCAACACGGTGTATCTGCTACTGGCGATTGCGTTTTTCATCGTCGTCATTGCCTGGGTCAACTACATCAATCTGGCCACGGCGCGGGCCATCAACCGGGCCAAGGAGGTTGGAATTCGCAAAGCCGTCGGTTCGCAGCGCGGGCAGTTGATCCGGCAATTTCTGATCGAATCGGTGTTGCTGAATGGCCTGGCGGTGGTTCTGGCGCTGGGGTTTGTCGTGGCCGTGATGCCGCTGTTCAACGCACTGTCGGGCCAGCACCTGACGTTATCGCTGCTGGGAAACGGGTCGTTCTGGCTGGCCTTAACCGCGTTGTTCGTCATCGGAACCTTCTTTTCGGGTTTATACCCGGCTTTTGTTTTGTCCGGTTTCCGGCCCGTAACGGTATTGAAAGGCAAGATGGTGACATCGCGGCAGGGCATCATTCTGCGGAAATCGCTGGTCATTTTTCAGTTTGCGGCTTCGCTGTTTCTGCTCGTCGGCACGCTGGCGGTTTTTCGGCAGATCAGCTTCATGCAGGAACAAAGTCTGGGCATCAACATCGATCAGACGCTGGTGGTCAATCCGCCCATCATCCGGCTGGATTCCACGTTCATGCGGCAGATGGTGGCTTTTAAAGAGGAATTGCTGCGCCAGCCCGCCATTCGGCACGTGGCCGCGTCGTCGGTGGTGCCGGGTCAGGCGTCGGACTGGAATGCGGGCGGCATTCGATTGAAAGGCACCGACGAAAGCAAGGGAAGTCAATACCGGGTGATTGCCGTCGATTACGATTTTCTGAAAACCTTCGACCTGAAACTGCTGGCCGGGCGCGACTTCTCGAAAGAATACGGACTGGAAAAGAAAGCCGTCATTTTTAACAAGATGGCAATCAAACAACTGGGTTTCAACAACCCGGAAGAGTCGATTGGCAAAGAAATTGATTTCTGGGGTGAAACGTTTACCATCGTGGGCGTCACCGACAATTTCCACCAGCAATCGCTGCGGGATGCTTTTGAGCCCTTGATTCTCCGACTCATTCCGGACGCAGGCGGTTATTTTTCGATCAAAATGGCGTCCAGTCAACTGAACACCACGATTGCTACCGTCCGGAGCGAATGGAACCGGTTTTTCCCCGGCAATCCGTTTGAATATTTCTTTCTGGACGAACACTTCAATGCGCAATACCAGGCCGATCAGCGGTTTGGGCAGGTGTTCGGGCTGTTCACCGGTTTAGCCATTCTGGTGGCCTGTCTGGGCTTGTTCGGTCTGGCGTCGTTCACCACGGCCCAGCGGACCAAAGAAATCGGTATTCGCAAGGTGCTGGGGGCGACGGTGCCCGAGATCGTGCGGATGCTGTATAAAGAATTTGCGATTTTGATTCTGATTGCCTGCGTGGTAGCGACTCCGCTGGCGTGGCTGGCCGTGAGCCAGTGGCTCAACACGTATGCGTTCCGGGCCGATATAAACTGGTGGCTTTTTGCACTCCCGTTCGTGCTGGTGCTGGCGATTGCGTTGCTGACGGTTTCGTTTCAGTCCGTAAAAGCGGCTCTAATGAATCCAGTTACTTCGCTGCGGTCGGAATAATGAGTGAAGAGTTGGCTGATACATTCAACTCTTCACTCTTAATTCTTCACTCTTAACTAAAAAAAGGGTATGATTCGCAATTACTTCAAAACCGCCTGGCGGGGTCTGCTCAACAACAAAGGCTACTCGGCCATCAACATTGGCGGGCTCGCCGTGGCGTTGGGAATCGGTATTCTACTGCTCTGGTGGGTGAAAGACGAAACGAGTTTCGACCGTTTTCATGCGAATGCGGATCGGATCTACCGCGTCAACGGCGGTTTTGGCTCCGGCACGGCGCAGCAGTTTTCGGGCCAGATCGTGGCTCCCGTGGCGGCTCATGCCAAACAGCAAATGCCGTCGGTGGAAGACGCCGTGCGCATCGTCGGGAATTACGACGTTTCACCTTTCAAGGTGCAGGACAAAACGCTGGTGGAAGAAAAAGCCGTCTACGTCGATCCGGGTTTCTTCACGTTTTTTAGCTTCGACTGGGTGAAAGGCAACCGCGAGCGTCCTTTCCCCGACCTGCAATCGGTCGTTCTGACGGAGTCGGCGGCTTTGAAATACTTTGGCTCGGCGGAACCGGTCGGGAAGGTGCTGTATTCCGTTCCGAAAAAGCAGAACTTCGTCGTGAGTGGCGTCATTCGTGACTTTCCCGACAACTCCAGCATCCGGTGCAATATGCTGTTTCCGTTGCAGCTTCTGGCGAATCAATACAGTGGTGCCCCCGGTGATTACTGGAAAACCATGGATTCGGATTGGGGCAACTGGTTCGCCCAAACGTATTTCCGGGTCGATCCGCACGCCAATCTGGACAAGATCGTAAAAACCCTGAACGACGTTCACCATGCCAGCAACAAATATGATCAGGTGACGGTGTACCGCCTGCAACCGCTGACCGACATCCACCTCTACCGGCCCGACGGCACACCCGGCGCCATGCAGGAAGTGAAAATGATGGGCATCGTCGCGCTCATTCTGCTGGCCATCGGCTGCATCAACTACGTCAACCTGGCCACGGCGCGGGCCACACAACGGGCCAAGGAAGTGAGTGTCCGGAAGGTGGTCGGTGCGGGTCGCGAACACCTGATTGGCCAGTTTCTGGCCGAATCGCTCCTGATTTTTGTCGTCGCGCTGCTGCTGGCCATCGGGCTGATCAAAGGACTGGAATCGACCTATCAGGAACTAACCGGCAAAACCCAGCCCTTCTCGCTGGCCGATCCGCAGACCTGGCTGGTGCTGGTGGGCGCTTTGGTATTTACCCTGGCCGTTGCAGGCATCTATCCGGCGTTGGTTCTGTCGTCGTTCGAACCCTTGAAAGTGTTGCGCGGAAAAATGGCAACGGGCGGCAAAGGTGTTACGTTCCGGCAAACGCTGGTGATCACCCAGTTTGCCTTTTCGACGGCTTTGATTGTGGGAACCCTGGTCATCGGTAACCAACTGCGGTTTATGCGCGAGCGAAATCTGGGCTATGACCGGGAAAATGTCTTCGCGTTCTGGATGACCGGCGATATGTTAAAGCATTTCGATGCGATCAAGGCCGAGTTGTCGCGCCAGCCCAGCGTCCGGAGCGTAACTGCTTCGAATGGAAATCTGCTCAATTTAGGCAATTCAACCGGCGATACGGACTGGGACGGAAAGCCCAAGAACAGCATGTTTATCATTAACCGGATGCAGGTCGAGAAAGATTTCATTTCCACCTTCGGCCTGAAAATGGTGCAGGGCGAAACCTTTACCGGCTCCCCCGCGGACTCGATGCACGTCATCCTGAACGAAACCGCCGTAAAAAATACGGGCATTAAAAATCCCATCGGCAAAAGTTTTACGCTCGGTCAGACGAAGGGAATCATCATTGGTGTCGTGAAAGATTTCCATTTTGCCTCCCTGCGTCAGAAAGTGGAACCGGCGGTTTTCTTTTACCGGAACAACACCAATTTGGGGCGGCTTTACGTCAAAACCACGGGCCGGGATGCGTCTAAAGCCGTTGCGGCCACTGAAAAACTCTGGAAAAAGTACAGCCCCGATTATCCGTTCGACTACCAGTTTATGGACGTGCAATACAACGAGATGTATAAATCGGAACAGCGGACGGGGCAGTTATTCAACTTCTTTGCGGGCATCGCCATTCTGGTTTCCTGCCTTGGTTTATTCGGGTTAGCAACTTTTACGGCCCAGCAACGTACCAAAGAAATCGGCATTCGCAAGGTCCTCGGCGCGTCAATTACGGGCATTGTCGCGCTGCTTTCCAAAGATTTCCTGAAGCTGGTGCTGATCGGAATTCTGATTGCCTCACCGATTGCCTGGTGGACAATGAGTCAGTGGCTGACCGCCTTTGCCTATAAGATCGACCTGGCGTGGTGGGTGTTTGCGCTGGCGGGTCTGCTGGCCGTTCTAATTGCCTTTGCCACCGTCAGTTTTCAAAGTATCAAAGCCGCGTTGATGAATCCGGTGAAGTCACTGCGTTCGGAATGAAAAAGTTAAGAATGTAAAGTTATGCTAGCGAACTACTTAAAAATCGCCATCCGGAACCTACTGCGAAGCAAGACGTTCTCGGCCATCAACATTCTCGGTCTGTCGGTTGGCATGACATGCTGTCTGTTGCTGTTGCTCTACATCCGGAGCGAGTTATCGTTCGATCAGCACCACCAGCACGCGAAGCAATTGTATTTGATGTCGAGCGCCGTCAAATCGCCTGGATTAAATGAAGAATACCCCCGCCTTTCGGGGCCGATGGCAGCCGCGATTCAATCGGAATTTCCGGAGGTCGAAAAAGTCGCGCGGCTTTACGTCAACATCATGGATGACAAAACGTTGCTGCAGGTGCAGGAAACCGGCAAACCCATGAAGTCATTTTACGAAACCCAGGGCTATCAGGTCGACTCGACGTTCTTTGATCTTTTTTCCTACGAATTCACGGAAGGCAATTCTAAAAAAGCCCTGTTTCAGCCCAACTCGATTGTGTTATCCGAAGAGGTTGCCCATAAACTTTTCGGAAATGCACCCGCCTTGAACAAAACCGTCCGGATTAGCGGATCGACAGGCAACGGCGACAATTTCCGGGTGTCGGGCGTTTACCGCGATGAAAGTTCGCGTTCCCACATCGATGCCCGTTTTTTTGTACCGATGTATGTCGGCATGATCGGCAATTACCTTCGGCAACCCAATCTGGATTATACCAATAACAACCTCTTTACTACTTACCTCCGGTTAAGACCGGATGCCGACGCACAGCAGTTGGAACAGAAAATACCGGCATTTGTCGAAAAATACATGCGCAGTGAGCTGAAACGGTACGGTTACGATAAACGACTCTTCCTGATTCCGGTTCCGGAGCTTCATTTATACAGCCAGATTCAGGCTATTGTGACGCCGACCAACAGCACAACCTACCTGTACATCCTGGCATCGATTGCGGTTTTCACACTGTTGATTGCCTGTATTAATTTCATGAATCTTTCAACGGCCCGGTCGGCCAAAAGGGCGGCTGAAGTCGGTATTCGGAAGGTGATGGGCGCGGAACGGGGTTCACTAATCGGGCAGTTTCTGGGCGAGTCGATGATCCTGTCGTTGCTGGGGCTTGTCATTGCATTGGGGCTGATTGCCCTGCTTCTGCCGGTATTCAATCAACTGGCCGGCAAATCCTTGCAGGTGTCGGAATTGCTGGAACCGTCAATTGCCCTATCCTTCATTGGGTTGACGCTGCTGACGGGCTTGATCGCGGGCAGTTACCCGGCGTTTTTCCTGTCGATGTTCAATCCGGCTCAGGTGCTGAAGGGCAAGTTTGTCAACAGCCTGTCGGCGGTGGCTTTGCGTCGCGGGCTGGTGGTTTTTCAGTTTGTGGTCGCCATCGGGCTGGTGCTGGCCACGTTCGTGATTCAGGAACAGATGCGGTTTTTACGGAATCAGTCGCTGGGTTTTACGCAGGATCAGCAAATTGCCATTCCGTTGCGGAGCAGTGAGTCGCGCGGGATGTATACGGCGTTTCGGAATGAGATTTTACGGAATAACCAGGTGGTTTCGGCGGCCGGAACCCAGTATTATCCCGGCATTATGAACCCCACGGATTTTGGTTTGTATCGCCCGGATCAAACCGTCAATGAAATGCAGAATGTCAAAAACAGCGAGGTCGATTTTGAGTACCTGCAAACGATGGGTTTCAAACTGGTAGCCGGACGGCTATTCTCACGGCAATTTCCCGGCGATACCAATAACCGGCTCGTTGTCAATGAATCAACCCTGCGAAAACTTCAGATTCCACTCCGCAAAGCCATTGGGCAAAAACTGAATTTTAATTGGCACGGGCAGACGTACCAGTACGAAGTGATTGGTGTCTTGAAAGACTTTCACCACGAAAACCTGCATCAACCCATTGAGCCCTATGCTTTTATGCTGATGACCCGCCCGAATTTCAACTACATCATTGCGCACGTCAATTCAGACAACATGGAAAACGTGCTGGGTTTTCTGGAACGGAAATGGAAAGCCCTGCGCCCCGACGAACCGTTTGAATATTCGTTTTTGAACGAAGATTTCCAGAAAAATTACCAGGCCGAAGTCCGTACGTCGCGCATCGTGACTTATTTCACCGCCATTTCCATCCTGATTTCCTGCCTCGGGCTGTTCGGATTAGCGGCTTTTGCGGCTCAGCAACGCACCAAGGAAATTGGCGTTCGGAAGGTGCTGGGCGCTTCCATATCCCACATCGTGCTGCTACTTTCCACCGATTTTTTAAAGCTGGTCGTCATCGCCATTCTGATTGCGTCACCGATGGCGTGGTGGGCCATGAATCGATGGCTGCAAAACTTTGCGTACAAGATCACAATTCCGTGGTGGATTTTCGTAGCCGCTGGCGGTTTGGCGTTACTGATCGCGTTCATCACCGTCAGTTTCCAGAGCATCAAAGCCGCCCTGATGAACCCGGTGAAATCACTGCGTTCGGAATGAAGAAGGAAGAGTTATAAGTGAAGAGTGGAGAATTAAAGTATTAACTCTTCACTCTTCATTCTTAACTCGTAACTAAAGAAGGATATGCTGCGTAACTATTTCAAAATCGCCTGGCGGAACCTGTTGAAGCACCCGACCACCACGAGCATTCACCTGATCGGACTGACGCTCGGCCTGACGACCTGTCTGTTGATCCTGCTCTTTGTGCAGAACGAATGGGGGTATGACCGACACCTGAAGCAGGGCGACCGGATCTACCGCGTGAACCTCATCCGGACGACGGGTGCCGAAGTCGAGAAGTCGGGCATTACCCCCTATCCGCTGGCACCGGCGATGCGAACCGACTTTGCCGACTGGCCGAAAGTGACCCGCATTCATGCCGACCGCGACCTTTCCGTGCTGGTTTCGCCCCAGAAGATTCTGAAAGAAGACAATGTCGTTTTTGCGGAACCCGACTTCATCGACCTGTTTGAGGTCGAAATGCTTGAAGGAAACGGAAAAACCGTTCTCGCCGAACCCAATAAAGTCATCTTGACCCAGAAAACCGCCCAAAAGTATTTCGGCTCGGCTTCGGCCCTCGGCAAAACGCTGCGAATCAGCAACGACCTGAAGGTGCAGGTGGCGGGTGTCATGCGGGACATGCCTTCCCAAACGAATTTTCCGGTGTCCATGCTGGTGTCTTTTGGGTCGATGAAAACCTTCTTCTCGTTCGGCATCGATCAGTGGGGACTTCGCTCTGGCGGGAGTGTGTTTGCGGTTTTGCCCGAGGGCAAGTCGCCGGAGCAGTATGCCGCCCGGCTTCGACAGGCTGAGAAAAAATACTTTTCTACCCGCGACGGCGAAACCAGCACGTTGGTTCTCCAGCCGCTCCACGACATTCATTTCAACCCCGACTATGAAGGCACCATCCTGACGGCGGCCATTTCGCCCACCTATCTCTACGTTTTCGGTGCCGTCGGCTTGTTTGTTTTGCTGATTGCCTGCGTGAATTTCATCAACATGTCGACAGCCCGCGCCATGACACGCGCCAAAGAAGTGGGCGTCCGGAAGGTAATCGGTGCCACGCAAAGCCAGTTGGTCTGGCAGTTTTTGAGCGAAGCTCTGTGGCTGACCGGCATTTCGGCCCTGTTGTCGCTGCTGCTGTCCAACGCCTTACTACCAGTTGTCAACGATTTTTTACAGAAACAGATCACCTCAGAATGGCTCCAGACCAGCGGTATTCTGGTGGCGCTGGCGTTGTTCACGGCCTTGCTGGCGGGTTTGTATCCGGCGTTTTTCCTGGCCCGCTTCCGACCCATCCGCGCATTGAAAACCGCCACGGAAGCAGGTGGTCTTCGCTCCGGGCGCGTCTGGCTGCGGCAGGGACTGGTCGTTTTCCAGTTTTCCATATCCCTCATTCTGGCCGTAGGCGTCCTGATCATTTACCGGCAGATGAATTATTTCCGGCAGAAAGACCTGGGTTTCAAACGGGACGCCATTGTCACGGTTGCCATCCCGGATTCGAAAAAAATGGCCGTTTTGGGGCAGTCACTGCGGCAGATTCCGGGGGTCGAGCACCTCTCATTCGCGCTGGGAGCGCCGACATCACCCAACAATTTCGGCACTGACATGCGCCCCGACCCCGCCAATCCAACGAAAAAAATAAACATCTCGCTCAAACTGGCCGACGCCGATTACCTCAAGACGTACGGCTTAAAACTGGTCGCCGGACGGTTCCTCGAACACCGCGATACGCTGGCGATTTCGGGGGCCATACCGGAAGAAAAGCGCCGGTATGCGTTTGTGGTGAACGAAAATACCGTCAAAGCACTGGGCTATGCCAAACCCGAACAGGCATTAGGGCGTAAAATTCGGGTGGGCCTCAATGACGTTGACGCCGAAATCGTGGGCGTGGTGAAGGATTTTCATACCAGTTCACTCCACAATCCCATCGAGCCGATGGTGCTGATGAACCTGCCGGAGTTTTACTATTCCGTTGGACTCAACTTGCGGACGAGCAACTACACGACCACAATGGCGGCCGTTGAAACCGCCTGGAAAGAAATGTATCCGGAAAGCCTGTTTGATGCCAAGTTCCTGGACGACAGCCTGCAGGAACTCTACGAAGACGAACAGCGGCAATTTTCGCTTCTGCGCGTTTTTGCCGGTATTGCACTGGTAATCTGCTGCCTCGGTTTGTGGGGACTCGCCACGTTCACCATCGAACGGCGGACCAAAGAAATTGGCGTCCGGAAAGTGTTGGGAGCCTCGGTCGCGGGAATTGTCGCCCTGATTTCCAAAGACTTCCTGAAACTGGTGCTGCTGGCGCTCGTCATTGCCACCCCGATTGCATGGTACGCGATGGAAAGCTGGCTCAGGGAATTCAGTTACCGCATCGACGTGGAATGGTGGGTGTTTGCGCTGGTCGGCGCGGTTTCCATCCTGATCGCATTTGCCACGGTTTCGTTCCAGAGCATCAAAGCGGCTTTGATGAACCCGGTTACCTCTCTTCGTTCGGAATGAAAATGAAGCGTTATGACGGGGCCGCCCGCACGGCTGGCTGACGCCTATAACCGCGCGGGCGGCCCCGTCTTCATTCATAACTCATAACTAAAAAATGTATGCTACAAAACTACTTCAAAATCGCCTTTCGCAATCTGTGGAGAAACAAGGTTTTTTCCGGGATCAACGTGTTCGGACTAGCCGTCGGGCTGGCGTCCTGTTTGCTCCTGTATCTGTACATCTCGCACGAATTGAGTTACGATTCCTTTCAGCAAAAGGCCGACCGGACGGTGCGGGTCGTGATGGAATACAGCATGGAAGGGCAGGTCAACAAAGTCCCGCAAACCGGAACGAAGGTGGCGCCGGAATTCGGGCGGCAGTTTCCCGAAGTAGAATCGGGCGTCCGGATGGAAAACCGGCAGGCTGTGGTCAGTTATGCCGACCGGAAATTCAGTGAGAAAAAAGTGGTCTACGCCGATTCCGCTTTGTTCCACATCTTCTCATTCCGGTTGAAACAGGGCAATCCGAAAACCGCCCTGGCCGGTCCCAACCTGGTCGTCCTGTCGGAATCCTCGGCCAAAAAGTACTTCGGGAACGAAAACCCGGTCGGCAAAACCGTCCGGATCAACGCCGGGGGTGGGGATAAAGACTATGCCGTAACGGGTGTGGTGGAAGACTGCCCGGACAATTCCCAAATCAAATACGACCTGCTGGCTTCGTTTACGACCCTCTCCGCGTCGAAAGAAGAGCAGTGGTTTTCGGCCAATTATGCCACCTACTTGCTACTGCGCAAACCGGAGTCGATTGCCACGCTGCAGGCCAAGATCCCGGCTTTCATGAAAACGCAGTTCAGCAAGGAAGAGATGTCGGGCGGTAATTACCTGACCTACCACCTCGAACCACTGCGAAAGGTGCATCTTCACTCCGACGTTGAGGGCAATTTTGAACCCAACGGCGATCTGGTTTATCTCTACATTTTCGGCTCCGTGGCGGTGTTGATTCTGATCATTGCCTGCGTCAATTACATCAACCTGGCCACCTCGCGGGCCGTGGAGCGGGCGCAGGAAGTCGGCGTTCGGAAGGTGATGGGCGCGTTGCAGGGGCAATTGTTCGGGCAGTTCATTGGCGAGTCGGTGATCGTCACTTTTGCGGCCCTGGGGCTGGGCCTGTTGCTGGTTTACCTGGGTCTTCCGCTTTTCAACGACTTGTCCGACCGGGAATTTTCGTTCGACGTTCTGATGGAATCCCGGAATTTGTTGCTTCTGTTGGGGATTGTGCTGCTGGTCAGTTTCATCGCGGGCGGTTATCCGGCCCTGGTGCTGGCCCGCTATGAACCCGTTCACGTTCTGAAGGGGCATTTGAAAACCGCCGGAGCCGGACAATTCCGCCGGGCACTGATCGTGTTTCAATTCGCCATTACGGCCTTTCTGATTGTCTGTACGATGCTGGTTCGCAACCAGTTGTCCTACATCCAGGATAAAAAACTGGGTTATAGCAAAGATCATGTCCTGGTGCTGCCCGCCGACCGGCAGGTGAACGAAAAAATCCGGGCCTTAAAATCTGAATTCAAACGGAACGCCGATGTGCAGCAGGTGACCCGGGCCTATGAATCACCGGTTTACATCAACGGCGGCTACGGCATGCACCGAACCGGCACCCCGGACGACCAGTATAAATCAGTAACGGCACTGCCCGCCGATGAAGATTTCGTCAAAACGATGGGCCTGCGGATTGTGGCGGGTCGCGACTGGATGCCGACCGATCTGGAACAGGCGACCACGCCCGGCAGCGACAGCCTGCGTCATTTTCATTTCATTCTGAACGAAGCCGCCGTGAAAGAAATGGGCTGGAAGTCGCCCCGGGAAGCGGTTGGGCAAAAAATGGATATGGGCAACCAAAGACCCGGCGTTGTCGGTGCGGTGGTCGAAGATTTCCACTTTGCCTCCATGAAGCAGAAAATCAGTTCGCTGGTCATTTTTCCGGAAGCCAGTGGCAATGTCCTGCTGGTCAAATTGTCGGGAAGCCGGTTGCCCGCTACGCTTCAGTTTCTGGAAGAAAAGTGGAAAGCAGTCGTTCCCGCCCGCCCGTTCGAATACGAGTTTCTGGATCAAGAGTTTTCCAGACTCTATTTCGCCGAAACCCGCACGGGCCAGATTTTCAGCGTATTTGCGTTTCTATCGATCTTGCTGGCCTGCCTGGGACTGTTCGGCCTGTCGGCCTATACAACTGCGCAGCGCACCAAGGAGATCGGCATCCGGAAAGTGCTGGGCGCGTCGGTGCCGAACATTGTTCTGTTGCTTTCCAAAGATTTCTTGAAGCTGGTTCTGATCGCAATCGTGCTGGCTTCGCCCCTGGCGTGGTGGGCCATGAACCGGTGGTTGCAGGATTTCGCCTACAAAATCGACGTAGAGTGGTGGGTGTTTGTCATCGCCGGAGTCATTGCCGTTGCCATTGCGTTCCTGACGGTTTCGCTCCAAAGTGTTAAAGCGGCTTTGATGAATCCGGTTAACTCACTGCGTTCGGAATGATGAGTTAAGAATGAAGAGTGATAAGTTACAACGTGGTGGCATCAGCCGTCCGTAGGGTTGGCTGGCGCTTTTTTTAATTCTCAACTCATCACTCTTAACTCTTAACTAAAAAGCTTGTGATCTGGAACTACTTCAAAATATCCTGGCGGACATTCTGGAAAAACCGCACCATCAGCCTGGTCAATGTGTTGGGGCTGGCCATTGGCCTGGTCGTGACCTTGCTGATCGTGCTGTATGTTGCCCATGAGTACAGCTACGACCGGTTTCATGCCAATGGCCGCCGGATCGTAAAGGTGGAACTCCGGCACGAGGAGGGCGAGCGGTCGTATTCAGCCCCCACGATGTCATACCGGTTTGGCGAAACGGTCAAAGCAGCTTGCCCCGGTGTTGACGACTTTGCCCGTTTGACGGAAAAAGGCTTTAACAGCAAACTGATTCAGAGCGATGCAGACCACAAAGCCTTTGAATCGGACTTCCGGTTTGCCGACCCCGGTATTCTGCGGTTGTTTTCTTTTCAACTCCTGACAGGTGATCCCAAAACCGTGTTGACCCGCCCGGCAACAGTGGTGCTGACCGAGCGCATGGCCCGCAAGTATTTCGGTGATGCGGACCCGCTGGGAAAAACGATCCTGTACGACAAAGTCCACCGGTTACAAGTGGTCGGTGTGGTAAAAAATCCGCCGTTCAACTCGTCCATCCAGTTTGATTTTCTGGGCGATATGACAACCCATCGCGCGATTGAACGGAACTGGCATGCCGGTTTTCTGGGCGAGAAGAAAGCCGACGAAATTCAGGAGAGCGTGGGAACCGGCGGAAGTTATGAAACGTATTTTCTGCTCAGTGCCCAAGCCATCACGCACGACATTGAACAGAAAATACCGTCGCTGCTGAGTAAAGAAGAAACGATTAAAGATGGAAGAGATCGTTACCGGCTCTATCCGCTTTTCGATTATCATTTTCGCTTCCAGAACCTAACCTACAAACGGGTCGGGATCTTTTCAGTGGTCGGTGGGCTCATTCTGCTGCTGGCACTCATCAATTACGTGAGTCTGACCACGGCCCGTTCCACAATTCGCGCGAAGGAAATATCGATTCGGAAGGTGGTGGGAGCCGCCCGCAAAGCACTCGTCGTTCAGTTTTACCTCGAATCAGCGCTGTATGTAACGCTGGCGTTCTGTTTTGCCATGCTGATTTTCACCGTATTGCAGCCCGTCTTTTGCAATACACTCCAAATTACCATCGATCCGAACTTTCTGACAAGCCCCTTCTTCCTGATTCCAACGGCTGGATTTTTTGTCCTGAGCATTTTGCTTTCGGGAAGTTACCCGGCTTTGCTGCTTTCCGGTTTTTCACCAATTCAGTCGTTGAAGGGCAAATTCAGCGCAGCGGGTAGTGCGCTCTGGATTCGGAAAGGGCTGACGGTTTTTCAGTTTACGGTTTCCATTGCGCTGATGATCGGTTCCATTCTGATTAAAAACCAGTTGGATCTGTTCCTGCAGAAAGATCTCGGAATTGATCGCGAGCGGGTGGTGACGGTACATCTGGACCCGGAAGACGGCTTGGATAAATACGGCAAAGCCATTCGGGCCGAGATCAATCAGTTGAAAGGCGTTGAATCGGTTGCGGCTTCAACCCTGCTGATGTATGGCCCCTTTTCAAGTAGCTGGCAGTTGAAACGAATGGATGGCAAAAAAAAAGTGATCGCTACCACGTACACGGTAGATGGCGAATTTATCGAAACCATGAACATCAAGTGGGCCATCGCTTCCCAAAAAGGACTTAACTGGGCGAACACTAACCAGATCGTCCTCAATGAAAGTGCAGCGAAACAACTGGGAGTCAACTCAAAAAACTACGAACAACGCCTTGATTTAGGGCGGGGAATGACAAAAACCGTAGTGGGCGTTGTGAAGGATTTTAATTTCATGACGATGGCTTATGGCATTGCACCAATGGCTTTGTTTGTCGGGAGTGACACGACTTTCCGGGATTATTTGTACATAAAGCTGGCAAAAGGGGCACCCACTTCGGAGACGCTGGCGTCCATTCAGCAGGTGTATGATCGCTATAAAACGGCCAAACCGTTTGCGTATGCGTTTCTGGATCACACCTACCGCCAACTGTACGTCAATGAGCTGAGTATGGGCAAAATCATTCTGGCTCTCACCGGCTTTGCCATCCTGATTGCCTGCCTCGGTCTGTTCGGGCTGGCGACTTTTACAGCGGAACAACGGACCAAGGAAATCGGCGTTCGGAAGGTATTAGGAGCCAGTGTTACCAACATTGTCCGGTTGCTTTCTGTAGATTTTCTGAAACTGGTTCTGATTTCCATCGGAATAGCCACGCCCATTGCGGGCTATGTGATGAAAAACTGGTTGCAGGATTTTGCGTACAAAGTGGAATTGTCGTGGTGGGTTTTCGCGCTGGCGGGGTCGCTGGCGGTTTTCATTGCCTTGCTAACGGTCGGTTTTCAAAGCATCCGGGCGGCTTTGATGAATCCGGTTACCTCACTGCGTTCGGAATGAAGAGTTAAGGCCGTCCGACGCCCGTAGGGTTGCCAACGCTTTTTTAAATTCTTAACTCATCACTCTTAACTAAAAAGCTTATGATCCGGAACTACGTCAAAACCGCTCTTCGCCAATTGCGATACAATCCGTTGTTCAGCTTCCTGAACATCCTCGGCTTAACCGTCGGACTGGCCGTCAGCACATTCATTGCCCTGTATGTCTGGCACGAATTCCATTACGACCGCCATCATCCGTTTGCCGAGCGGACGTATCGCCTGTTGGCGGTTGCCAACTACGGAGGTGATGATTTTATGATGGCCGGTTTGCACGAGTCGTTCGGTACGGCCATCAAACAACAGATTCCGGAAGCGGAAGAGGTGGTGCGGTTATCCGAAGGATTTGGCGATGTTGTGTTGCAATCGGATGAAAAACACCGGTTTAAAGAAGAAAAGATCGGCGTTGCCGACAGCCCGGCCTTGTCGGTTCTGGGCGTTCGCCTGCTCAGCGGGAATCCAAAAACCGCACTCAGCGAACCGGGGCGGATCGTGCTGACCCGCGCGATGGCGGAAAAATATTTCGGAAACCAGTATCCCATCGGACGTCCGTTGGTGTACGACAAACACTACACGCTCACCGTTTCGGGCGTGCTGGACGACCTGCCGACCAACTCGGTGATCCAGTTCAACGCGCTGGTGTCGTTGAGTTCGATGCCGACGCTGGGAGCAACGGCGCAAAACGTTTATAAATCAGCCGGTTTTCTAACCCATTACCTGGTGCTGCGTCCGGGAGCCCAGGTAGCCCAGGTTGAAGCCAAGCTCAAAAAAGTAAAAGCCGGGATTCAGTTTGTGGGTATGAGTTCCAACTACATTTTGGAAGCCATGCCCTCGCTGCACCTCGACAGCCGGATGGCGCCCAAAACCGGTCGACAGTCGCTTTACATTCTCCTGACCGTCGCCCTGGTCATTCTGGCGTTGGCAGTCATCAATTACGTGAGCCTGACCACCGCCCGCGCCACCAAACGTGCCCGCGAAGTAGGGGTTCGGAAAGCCGTTGGCGGGCAACGCGGGGAACTGATCGGCCAGTTTTTTACGGAATCGTTCCTGACCACCACGCTGGCCTTTGCGCTGTCGCTCGGCATTTTGCAGGCGCTGTTTCCGTGGGCCAATCAGGCGCTGGACCTGCACATGGACAACCGGGTCTTGCAACAGGGTTCCTACTGGATCTTGCTGCTGACCCTGTGGCTGGGCTGTTCGCTGCTGGCGGGTAGTTATCCGGCTCTGCTGTTGTCGCGGTTTCGGCCTCAGGAAGTGCTGAAAGGCACGATGAGTTCGGGGCGGAGCGGGGCCGCGGTTCGGCGGGTGTTCACCACCGTGCAGTTTGCCACCTCGATTGGCCTGCTGATTTGCAGCATCGTGTTGTATACCCAAATGCGGTTTTTACGCACCAAAAACCTGGGCATCAACCGGTCGCAAGTTGTAGCGATGAAAGTCGATGCCGAAATGGCCGCCCAGTTCCCGGCCCTGCGCGACGCCGTCCGGCAATGGGCGGGTTCCGAAAACGTGGCGGTTTCCAACACGGCTTTGTTTACCGACAACATTTCTACCTGGTTTATGAAGACGGAAAAAACCAAAAAACAGGTGATGGTGAATGTGCTGTCGGTGGACAAAACGTTCTTCAAAATGATGGGCATTCGCTGGTTGTATGCGCCCGTCGGCTGGGAACAAAAACCGGTGACAAACGAGCTGACGGTTTTCAACCAGACGCTGATGAAAGAAGCCGGGATCAAGGGCAATCCGCAGCAACAGACCCCGCCGTTTAAAGGGTCGAAAACCGCCGGTGTGTTCGCCGATTTCCACGTGCGGAGCCTGCACGGGCCGGTGTCGCCCATGCAACTGAGTGTCGTGAGTGATTCGGCCCGGGCGCTGGTTGCCAACGGCGGTTTTCTGCTGGTCCGGCTGAATCCCCACACGGACGTGGTAAAATCGCTGGACAAACTCAAAGCCCTTTACGACGCCAGCAAGCCCCTTGTGCCGTTCGATTATTATTTCCTCGACGACGCCTACGACAGACTGTATGCCAAAGAACAGCAACTGATGCGCTTGTTCAACGGGTTTACGGGCCTGACGTTGCTGGTGGCCAGTCTGGGCTTGCTCGGCCTGATTACCTTCTCGGTAGAAGCCCGTACCAAGGAGATCGGCATCCGGAAAGTGCTGGGAGCTTCCGTTTCCGGTATTGTCACACTACTGTCGAAAGACTTCCTGAAACTCGTGCTGCTGTCGATGCTCATTGCATCGCCCGTTGCCTGGTATGCGATGGACAAATGGTTGCAGGATTTTGAATACAAAGTGGACATTCAATGGTGGATGTTCGCGCTGGCGGGCGGTTCAGCCCTGGTCATTGCCGGCCTGACCGTCAGCTTTCAAAGCATTAAAGCCGCGCTGATGAATCCGGTTAACTCACTTCGTTCGGAATAACAAAGAGTTAAGAGTGAAGAGTTAAGAATTAAGAGTTGGCTGACGCACGTGTTTTCAGCTTGCGTCAGCCAACTCTTAATTCTTAACTCTTAATTCCTAACTCATAACTCTTCACTAAAAATGCTACGTAACTACTTTAAAATCGCCTGGCGGACGTTGTGGAAAAACCGCTCGTACAGCCTGATCAACGTCCTCGGTTTGTCGTTGGGAATCACCTGCTGTCTCGTCATTTATGTGTTCATCCGGTATGAACTGAGCTTCGACCATTTCCATTCAAACGCCGATCGAACCTACCGGATCGTGGAACACAACCGGAAAGCCGACGGGGTTCAATACTGGTCGAGCACCGCCTACCCCCTGGCCGAAGCCATTCGCCGGGAGATTCCGGGGGTGGGCGTGACGCAAACCGCCGGCCCCGATTCACGCATCATCAGTTCGACGGATGAACATGGAACGGTGTACCGGTTTGATGAAAAACGGGTGCTGTTTGCCGACGCAGAATACCTGAAAACGTTCGATTTTAAAGCGATTGCGCCGGACGGAATCTGGCTGGCGGGGAATGCAACGACGGCTTTTCAGCAACCCAACGCCGTGGTGCTGACCCAGAAAATGGCCGAACGGTATTTTGCCGGAGCCGCCCATCCCTACGAAAGGTTGCTTGGTAAAACGCTGACCATCAACAATTCAGACCCGCTGGTGGTGTCGGGAATCATTCAGGACCCGCCCCGGAACACCAATCTTTTGTTTGATATCCTGATCAATTACCAGTTCTACAAAGCCAATAACCCGTATTACGCTTCAAACTGGTCGGGCAACTACCAGGGTACCACCTACGTCACACTGCCGGTTGGTGCTGATCCGCAGGCGTTTGAGCGAAAACTGGTGGCCTTGCAGAAAAAATACATGAATGCCGAAGATATTCGCCGTAAAACCTACGTGCTGCAACCGCTGGCCGATGTGCATACCGAAACGCGTTATGGCGAGAATATTGGCAGTTACGTCATCAGCCGCACGGTTTTGGCCGGGCTGGCGAGTCTGGCGGTTTTTCTGATTCTGATCGGCGCTTTTAATTTCATCAACCTCAGCGTTGCACAGGCCATTCAACGGCGGAAGGAAGTGGGTGTCCGGAAGGTGGTGGGCAGTTCGCAGCGGCAATTGTTCGTTCAGTTCATTGGCGAAAGTCTGGTGATCACGGTAATTGCGGGAGTCCTGTCGCTGGGTGCGCTGAACGGATTGCTGGCGGTGATCAATCAATCCATGACCCTCATCGAACTCGACCTGCACGCCGATCACACAGTCTGGTGGTTTGGGGCGGGTCTGGTGGGAGTCGTTGCGGTTTTAGCGGGTGCCTATCCGGCGGTTGTGTTGTCGAGGTTCCAGCCCATCAAAGCCCTGAAAAATACGTTTTCGGCACCCCAAAAAGGGTTTTCGCTACGCCAGGGACTGATTGTTCTCCAGTTTTGCATTACCTACGGCTTGCTGGTTGGCACGCTGGTGGTTTCGCGGCAGATGGCATTTTTCCAGCAAAAGGAATTGGGTTTTACGAAGGACGCGGTGATGACCATCAATAGTCCGCGCAACCAGCAGGACAGCAAGCTGGCCGTATTTCGGGAACAGTTGCGCCAAAACCCGGCCGTCAAAAACGTGAGTTTTTCGTCGGGCGCCCCGCTGACCGAAAACCACTACGGAACGGATTTCCGCCTGAAATCGGAGTCGGAGCAAATGAAACGGCAGGCCGAATTAAAAGTAGTGGATCTGAACTATCAATCTCTTTTTGACCTTCAGCTAGTCAGCGGCCGTTGGTTCACGCCCTCGAATATCGTACCCAATGGCCAGCCTTTTAACGGGTTTATCATCAACGAAACGTTGGTCAAGATGCTGGGACTCACACCCGAGACCGCCATTGGTCAAACCGTTGTCATCAACGAAGGCGAAGCCCCGATTCTGGGTGTGGTAAAGAATTTTCACAACCGCTCGTTGCAAAATGCGATCGAACCCTGTGTCATGACCTGCTGGAACAGCGGATTTTACGGACAGATTCACCTGCGACTCGCTCCGCACACCGGCCATGAACCGAACCTGCGCCAAGCTCTCCAGGCGATTGAACGAACCTGGAAACAGACTTTCCCGGACGATGTCTACCGGTACACGTTCCTCGACGAAGACCTGGCGAGAAATTACCTGATCGAGCAACTCGTATTCGACGCCTTCCGGATTTTTGCCGCCATCTCCATTTTCATTTCCTGCCTGGGTCTGTTTGGCCTGATTACGTTTGCCGCCAACCAGCGGACGAAAGAAATTGGCGTTCGCAAGGTGCTGGGCGCGTCGGTGGGCAGCATCGTCGGGTTGTTATCGAAAGACTTCCTGAAACTGATTTTCGTCTCCATTCTGATTGCGACGCCCATCGCCTGGTACGGCATGAACCAGTGGTTGCAGGATTTTGCCTACAAAATCGATGTGGAATGGTGGATGTTCGCCCTCGCCGGTTTTGCCGCCGTCGTCATTGCCTTTGCCACGGTTTCATTTCAAAGCATCAAAGCCGCGTTGATGAATCCGGTGAAGAGTTTGCGGTCGGAATAAAACCAGAGGCTAATCATTCCGACGGTTCCAACAAAATGGAGCATCCCTACGGGATTGGTTTGATCCAATTCGTGGATCGATCCCTACAATATGGGGCATCCCTACGGGATTGGTTGGTTTGTCTTCGAGAACCAGATTGCGCCATCCGTCCCGTAGGGATGCCCCATATTGTAGAAAACATGCCCACATTCATGGGGATGAATCCCGTAGGGATGGACCATTTTGTAGAACCACATCACAAAACATCAAACCAATCCCGTAGGGATGGGCCCTTAGACCGGCTCTTTAAAAATATACCGTACATCATACGGCACTTCAAATTTTTTCAAAAATTTCAAATATTCTTCCTGAAACGTCTGGCTTCGATGGTGTTCCGCCTGATTTTGAATGTAGCGGAACACCCCTTCCACCTGCGAGCGGCTGTAGGAAAAGACGCCATAACCTTCCTGCCATTCGAAACGGGACGGAGTGAGTCGATGGTCATTGACCCATTTTGAAGACCCGGCTTTGACGGTTTGCATCACCTCCGAAATCGCGCGGCTGGGGTTCAGACTGATAAAACAATGCACATGGTCATGAACGCCATTGACAATGAGCGTTTTGCAGGTAGTTTCATTGATCAGATTGCCAATGACACCAAATAAATCGGTTTGCCAATCTTTGTGAATCAGAGCGGCCCGGTATTTCACTGAAAAAACGGTTTGGATATAGACTTGATGATACGTGTTTGCCATATTGGTCATTCCAATGGAATTATTTGGTGTTCCATTGAGACCGGTTGCGGCAAGATTGGTCATCCCTACGAGATTGTTTTTGGTTTTTCATGCGACACGGTTTCTACTACAAAATGGACCATCCCTACGGGATTCATCCTCCGTAGAATCGCACGTGTTTCTACAAAATGAACCATCCCTACGGGATTCATTTCCGGATAAGCGCACGTGTTTCTACAAAATAGGCCATTCCTACGGGATTCATCTCCGGATAAGCACGCGATTTCTACAAAATGGGCCGTCTTAATGGGACGGATGGCGTAACCGATTTCCTACATGAAATCCAAAAACAATCCCGTAGGGATGAGCCATTTTGTAGAAACCGTATCGCGCGAAAAACCAAAAACAATCCCGTAGGGATGGCCCATTTTGTAGAAAACATGCCCACCAGAAAACCATCAAATCCCGTAGGGATGCCCCATTTTGTAGAAACCGTATCGCGCGAAAAACCAAAAACAATCCCGTAGGGATGGCCCATTTTGTAGAAACCGTATCGCGCGAAAAACCAAAACAATCCCGTAGGGATGGCCCATTTTGTAGAAAACATGCCCACCAGAAAACCATCCAATCCCGTAGGGATGCCCCATTTTGTAGAAACCGTGCCCACCAGAAAACCAAAAACAATCCCGTAGGGATGGGCCATTTTGTAGAAACCGTATCGCGCGAAAAACCAAAAACAATCCCGTAGGGATGGCTCATATAGCGATTTCTACAAGGTAGTCCATTCAGCCGTGATTGTTCTTGGAACGCCCCTGCAACCACTCTTCCGTCACGCCCCCACCGTCTGGCGATAGGCTGTTGGCGTCACGCCTTCCAGCATTTTGAATAAGCGGGAAAAATAATGCAGGTTGTTGAACCCCACTTGAAAACACACTTCGGTGACCGTAGCCGCCGGATTGGCCAGCAGGCGTTTGGCCAATCCGATCCGTTCGCGGATGATAAACTCCACCGGCGACAGGCCAAAGGCTTCTTTAAAGGTTCGGAAAAAACCGGATTTGCTCATGCAGGCTTTCTGACACAGAACCTCGATGCTGATTTTCGCCGTCAGGTTTTCGCGGATGTACTCGACCACGGCTGCAAACCGATTGTTCGTCGCCAGCCCGTCTTCAATCAGGGCCATGTTCTGCGTCTGAATCACCCGGATCAGCAGGGATTTAAGCGTCAGGTCAGCCAGGGCGTCTTTGGCCAGATCGTCTTCCATGCTGATGTTGATCAGCTTGTTCATGACGTTGGCCAGTTCCCGGTTGTTGTAAAAGTGATACTGACTGAAATTCAGCTTCCACTCCCCTATCTCATCTTTCCGGGGATAACGCTCGTTCAGAAAATCCAGCAACTCCGTCACCACATGCCAGTCGAGGGCAATGGTGGCGCATTGTACCGGGTGTTTGTCGTCAGCTTCCGGGAAGTCCACTTTCATCGAAATGCCTTCCGGCAAAATGACGGTTTCGCCGGGCAGAAAATCAAAACCGGGTTTCTGGGATAAATGCATCACTTTTTTCCCGCGCAACATACTGGTAATAACCAGTCCGTTGTACGACAATACCACGTCGGAACATTGCCGGTAAGTCTCGAAAATGTTCAATTCGCAGTGATTCAGGGTAAAAACCCGGCGGTGTTCGACCAGCGAATCCAGCGCTCTGGCGTCCGACAAATTGATGGTTTGTAAAGGAAATCCGTTGGTCATCATGTTTCAGGGTAAGCCCTATAAATGTTTTTCGATAAGAAAATTTACTGATCACTACGATAGAATTGGATAATAGTAGTATTTGTTGGTATTATCGTGTAACTAGAAGCTTTTCTGAATACCTAGTTTTGCTCAGGTTCACCGAATGAACCAACAGATTGATCACTTTATCCAAAAGAACGAAATCATGAGCACAACTGGCATCACATTAGAACAAGCTGAGGTTGCGGTAAAAGCCGCTAAAGCCAAAGCCGCAGAATTGGGAACCGTCATGAACATCACCGTCGTCGACGCAGGGGCCAACCTGACGGCTTTTGCCCGCATGGATGGCGCCTGGCTGGGATCGGTCGATATTTCGCAGAAGAAAGCGAAAACCGCCCGCTTTTTTGATATGAACACGGGGGAACTCGGAAAGTTATCGCAACCGGGTGGCTCGTTGTTCAACATCGAACACGCGAACGGCGGACTGATTACCTTTCCGGGCGGAATTCCGATCAAGAATGCCGACGGCGACGTGATTGGAGCCATCGGCGTATCCGGCAGCACCGTCGAAAACGACCATGCCGTCGCCAAAGCGGGAGCCGAAGCGGTTCATTAATAATGCTTTATTTGAATATCTAAACCCTCTAAACCCTAGAAGTATGTGTCAAAACCACGGTGTTGCGTACATTAAACCCGGTGTGGTGGAAGTACAGTCCATTGAATACCCCAAACTGGCGATCGGTGATCGAATGTGCCACCACGGCGTCATCCTGCAAATCGTTTCAACCAACATCTGCGGCAGCGACCAGCACATGGTGCGGGGCCGGACCACTGCCCCGGCGGGCCTGGTACTGGGCCACGAAATCACGGGCCTGGTCATCGAAGCCGGGCGTGATGTCGAGTTTGTCAAAGTCGGGGATCTGGTGTCGGTTCCGTTCAACATTGCCTGCGGACGTTGCCGGAATTGCAAAGTGGGCCAAACCGGTATTTGCCTGAATGTCAATCCCGCCCGGCCCGGCGCAGCCTACGGTTACGTCGACATGGGCGGCTGGGTTGGCGGTCAGGCCGAATATGTGATGGTTCCCTACGCTGATTTTAACCTGTTGAAATTTCCGGACAAAGACCAGGCAATGGCTAAAATCCGGGATCTGACGCTGCTGTCGGACATTTTCCCGACGGGTTATCACGGTGCCGTGACGGCGGGCGTAGGGCCGGGTTCCATTGTGTATGTGGCCGGAGCCGGGCCGGTTGGGCTGGCTTGTGCGGCTTCGTGCCATTTGCTGGGAGCCGCCGTCGTCATTGTCGGCGACATGATTCCCGAACGGCTGGAGCAGGCCAAAAGCTTTGGGTGCGAAATTGTCGATTTGCGGAAAGACACGCCACTGGCCGATCAGATTGCCGCTATTATTGGCGTTCCGGAAGTCGATTGCGCCGTCGATTGCGTCGGTTTTGAAGCCCGGGGCCACGGTTCGGATGCCGGTACGGAACGGCCAGCCACGGTTTTGAATGCCATCATGAGCGTTACCCGAGCCGGGGGCGCGCTGGGCATTCCGGGGCTGTACGTAACGGGCGATCCGGGAGCCGCCGACGATGCCGCCAAGGAAGGAAGCCTGAGCATCCGGATTGGTTTGGGCTGGGCCAAGTCGCACTCGTTCTATACAGGTCAGTGCCCGGTGATGAAATACCACCGGCAATTGATGAACGCCATTCTGTACGACAAAATCCAGATTGCCAAAGCCGTGAATGTGGAAGTGATCAGCCTGGATAAAGCGCCGAAAGGCTACCAGGATTTTGACAAAGGTGCGGCCAAGAAATTCGTCATCGATCCGCACGGAATGATTCCGAATTAAGGGACTATCGGTTCGCAACTACCGCCCCAACCAACCTGTCCGTAAATGTACGCACCGCGTCCGTTTACGGACATTTTATTTCATTTTCATTCCATATAAAATTGATTATCAGAACATTAAAAATCTGGTATATCATTTGGGCAGGCTAGATCGGTACCTCTCTCATTTTCTTTGATCCGGCCGATTATGCTACGCAACTACTTCAAGATCGCCCTCCGAAACCTGGCTAAAAACAAGGTTTTTTCGTTCATCAACATCCTCGGTTTAGCGGTAGGAATGGCCGTGGCCATGATGATCGGGCTGTGGATTTATGACGAGGTATCGTTCAATACATTCCACCGGAACTACGACCGGCTGGCGCAGTTATACGTCAACCAGACGTTCAACGGCAGCACGGGCAGCAGCCGGGCGATTTCCATTCCGTCGGCAACCGAAATCAAAACCAAGTACGGAGCCAACTTCAAATCCGTATCGCTGGCGTCCTGGAGTTACGGCCATCTGCTGGTTCATGGCGAAAAGAAAATCAACAAAAACGGGATGTACGTCGAGCCGTCTTTCCCGCAGATGCTCTCCCTGAACCTGCTCAAAGGCAATTACACCACCGTGCTGAAAGAACCCCGTTCCATTCTGCTGTCGGAGTCGATGGCCAAAGCGCTTTTCGGAGAAGCCGATCCGCTCAACAAAACCGTCAAAATCGATTCCAAGAACAGCGCCAAAGTGACGGGCGTATACGAAAATCTGCCGTTCAATTCCGAATTCTACCGGGTCGAGTTCTACATGCCCTGGAGTGACTATCTGGCCGATCAGTCGTGGGTGAAGGAATCCCAACAGCAATGGGGCAATCACTCGTTTCAGTGTTTTGCCCAAATCGCCGACCAGGCCGATATGGATAAGGTATCGGCAAAAATTCGCGATGTGGAGAAAAAACACACCACGGCGCGCGACAACCCCGAATATTTCCTGCATCCGATGAGCCGGTGGCATTTGTATTCCGATTTTAAAGAAGGGAAAAACGTCGGTGGTGGCATTCAGTTTGTCTGGCTATTCAGCATCATCGGCGTCTTTGTGTTGCTGCTGGCGTGCATCAACTTCATGAACCTGAGTACGGCAAGAAGCGAAAAACGCGCCAAAGAAGTGGGCATTCGCAAAGCCGTGGGTTCGCAACGGCGGCAGTTGATTTCCCAATTCATCAGCGAGTCGATGCTGGTCGTTTTCTTCGCTCTGTTGGTGGCGGTTTTGCTGGTATTGCTGTCGCTATCGCCCTTCAACGAACTGGCCGGAAAGAAGGTGAGTTTCCCGTATCAAAATCCTGTTTTCTGGCTGCTTCTGCTCTCTTTTTCGCTGCTCACCGGTCTTTTGGCCGGCAGTTATCCGGCCTTTTACCTGTCGTCTTTCAATCCGTTGAAGGTTCTGAAAGGCACCTTCAAAGTGGGCCGCTGGGCCACAGTTCCCCGCAAAGTGCTGGTGGTGACGCAGTTTACAGTTTCCATTACGCTCATCATTGGTACCCTTATCGTTTTCCGGCAAATTCAGCACGCCAAAAACCGCCCCGTTGGCTACAACCGTGAGGGCTTGCTGCAAATTTATATCAGCAGTTCTCTGTACGACAAATACGATCCACTTCGGGATGATCTGCTGAAATCGGGTGCGGTTTTCGAAATGAGCAAATCGTCGAGCCCCACCACCTACGTGAGCTCCAACCAGATCGGTTTTGAGTGGGAAGGCAAAGATCCGAAGTCGGTTCCGCTGTTTGGCGTGGTGGCCTGCTCCCATGAGTTCGGAAAAACCATCGGCTGGCAAATCAAGGAAGGGCGTGATTTCTCCCGCGATTTCTCCACGGATAGTTCCGCGTTTATTCTGAACGAAGCGGCCGTCAAACTGACCGGGCTTAAAAACATTGTGGGCAAGATTATCCGGTACAATGACCAGGCGTGTCAGGTCGTGGGCGTGGTCAAAGACATGGTGATGGAGTCGCCCTATACGCCCATCAAACCCACCATTTTCATGATCAATACCAATTGGGCCAGTGTCTTCAACGTCAAATTGATGCCAAATATGCCGGTTGAAACGGCCCTCAAAAAAGTCGAAACCGTTTTTAAGAAACACGATCCCGACAGTCCGTTCGATTTTCAATTTGCCGACGACGAATACAACGCCAAGTTCCGAACCGAAGAACGCGTGGGGAAACTGGCGCGGATTTTTGCGACACTCGCCATTTTCATCAGTTGCCTCGGCCTGTTTGGACTAGCGTCGTTTGTTGCCGAACAGCGAACCAAAGAAATTGGCGTCCGGAAAGTGCTGGGTGCTTCGGTCTTCAGCCTGTGGGGATTGCTTTCCAAAGACTTCATACGACTGGTTCTGCTTTCGTTCCTGATTGCCGCGCCCCTGGCCTGGTATTTCCTGAGCGACTGGCTGAAGCAGTACGAATACCGAACCGATATTTCCTGGTGGATCTTCGCCCTGTCCGGACTGGGAGCGGCTGTGATTACGGTTGCAACCGTCAGTTTCCAGGCGATCAAAGCCGCTTTAATGAACCCGGTTAACTCACTCCGTTCCGAATAAGGAGTTAAAAGTTATGAATTGTCAGATGCATTAACGCTTGATTCTTAACTCATAACCGCACGGGCGGCCCCGTCTTAATTCAAAAAGGGTATGCTACAGAACTATTTCAAAATCGCCTGGCGGAACCTGGTCAAGAACAAGGTGTTTTCGCTCATCAACATCGTCGGTTTATCGGTCGGATTAACCTGCTGCATCCTCATCACGGCGTTCGTCGTTGATGAACTCAGCTACGACCGGCATCCGGCACAAGCCGACCAGATTTACCGCGTTGGTCTGCATCTGACGGTCAACGACGGCATCACCGACTTTCCCAACGTCGATGTTGCCGTGGGGCAGGGCATCAAAAATGCGTTCCCTGAGGTCGAGGCATCGACCCGGCTGCTGCGGTGGAACCAGGTCTTTATTCGCTACAAAGAGAAGCAGATCAAAGAAAAATCGATTGCGGTAGTGGACTCCAATTTCCTGGCTATTTTTTCCATACCGTTTCTGGAAGGTGACTCAAAAACCGCCCTGAAAGAGCCAAATTCCGTGGTGGTAACGAAGGAATTGGCCACACGTTTTTTTGGCCATGAACCCGCGCTCGGCCAACTGCTGACCTTCGGCAACGGCGATGTTCGCAAGATCACGGGTGTCATCCGCGAAATTCCGAAGAATTCGCATTTTCACTTCAATCTGTTTTTCAGCACTGCCGACGTAAAATACGCCCAGAACCAGACCTGGAGCAACGTGGGTTGCTACACCTATCTGGTGCTTAAAAAAGGAGCCGATCCGCAGAAGCTGGAAGCGAAATTCCCGCAACTGGTTGCCAAACACGTCGTCCCCGAGATCCAGCACGACATGGGCGTTAGCCGGGCCAAAGCGCAGAAATCGGTCAATACCTTCCGGTTTTTCCTCCAGCCGCTGACCGACATTCATTTGCACTCGGCCACGAAATACGAACTGGAACCCAACGGCAACATCAACTACGTGTATATTTTCAGCATTCTGGCGGTTTTTATCCTGCTGCTGGCCATCGTCAATTTCACCAACCTGTCTACGGCGGGGGCCGCCAAACGCTCCAAGGAAATCGGCATCCGGAAGGTGATGGGGTCGATCAAGGCCCAGTTGATGGGGCAGTTTCTGCTCGAATCGGTCATCATTACGTTTCTGGCCCTGCTGCTTTCGGTGGGGCTGGTGACGGTGCTCCTCCCTTTTTTCAATGACCTGGCCGGGAAACAAATCGAAGGGTCGGCGGTATTCAACCCGAAAAGCATCGCCGGTTTTCTGGCATTCGGTGTCGTCGTCGGTATTCTGGCGGGCATCTACCCGGCTTTTTTCCTCGCTTTCTCCAAAATCACCGCCGTTCTCAAAGGCGGTTCGGTGCTCCAGAACGCCGGTCGCGGTGGCTTGCGAAGCGGGCTGGTGGTTTTTCAGTTCGCCATTTCCGGGGCGCTCATCATTGCCACCCTGGTGTCGTACCAGCAACTGAAATTCATGCAAACCAAAACGCAGGGCTTTGATAAAGAGCAGGTTCTGGTCATTCACGACACCTACATGCTGGGAACGAACGAAACCGCCTTTAAAGATCAGTTGCGGCAGGACAGCCGGGTGGATCAGGCGAGTCTTTCCCGCAGCATTCCGCTCAGTACTGAGACACAGGAAGGCACGCAGATTTTCGGAAAAGATCCGGTCAAAAAGGCCAATACCAACGAAATTCAGGCTACGGTTTTTCGCATCGACGACGCGTATCTGCCCACGCTGGGCATTGCGTTGCGGTCGGGGCGGAATTTCTCGAAGGCATTTGCAACCGATTCTGCCGCCGTGATCATCAACGAAGCCACGGTTCGGGATTTGGGCTGGGGGCGCAGCAATCCGATTGGCAAAACCATCGTCCGTTCCGGGCGTCGGGAATTTACGGTAATCGGCGTCGTCAAGGATTTTCATTATGCCTCCGCCCGGCAAAAAATTGCTCCGCTCATGATGATTCTGGGCGGCAATTCGGGCGCCATTCAGGTGAAAGTGAAGGCGGATGATGCTTCCGCTGTTGTCGAATCGTTCAAGCAAAAGTGGGCCGCCCTGAGTCCTCCCGCCCCTTTTACCTACACGTTTCTGGATGATCGCTTTGCGGTTTTGTACGAAGCAGAGCAAAAAACCGGTCGGCTCTTCACGGTTTTTGCCGGTATTTCCATCGTCATCGCCTGTCTGGGCCTGTTCGGGCTGGCCACGTTCACCGCCGAACAGCGCACGAAGGAAATTGGCGTCCGGAAGGTCATGGGGGCTACCTCGTCCAGCATCGTTGTGCTGCTCTCGAAAGACTTCCTGAAACTGGTTTTCATTTCCGTTCTCATCGCCTTCCCCATCGCGGGCTGGACGATGAATTACTGGTTACAGGATTTTGCGTACCGCATCGAAATCGCCTGGTGGATCTACATCCTGGCGGCTTTTCTGGCGGTCGGCATTGCGTTGCTAACGGTTTCGTTCCAGTCGATCAGGGCGTCGTTGATGAATCCCGTGAAGAGTTTAAAGCGTGAGTAAAGTGCTCATTACCAAACCTATCCTATGAGATGATTAAAAATTACTTCAAAATCGCCTACCGGAACCTGCTGCGGCAGAAGACATTTTCCATCATCAACATCGTCGGTTTAACCGTCGGCCTGACGTGCTGTTTCCTGATTCTGCTCTTCGTGCGGCACGAATTGAGCTACGACATCTTTCAGCAGAAATTCGACCGGATTTACCGGATCAGCTATCTGCCCAAATTCGCGGGGCTGGAAGAACCACTGGCCCTGACTCCGCCCACGGTTTCGCCCTTGTTGGCTTCCAACTTTTCGGAAATCGAGAAATCAGCCCGGGTCTACCGCAGCAGTGCGACTATCGAGCTGATGGACAACCGGCAGTCGCAACCCGTCAAATTTGACGAGGAACGGTTCTTCTTCAGCGATTCGACCCTGCTCGACATCTTCTCTTTCAAGTTTCTGCAAGGCGATCCGCGTACGGCCCTGAAAGATAAATTCACGGTGGTGATTACCGATGAAATGGCCGCGAAGTATTTCGGCAAAACCAGTCCGCTCGGCAAAACCCTGCTTTACGAAGGCCAGCATCCGCTGCGGGTGACGGGTGTGGTAGAAAAATTTCCGGACAATTCGCACATTCACATCGACCTGCTGTCGAATTACGAAACCATGTTTGCGACTGAAAGTGAGAACGTTCGGCAAAACCTTCCGCAAAACTGGGTCATTTCCCACGGCTACACCTACGTATTGCTGCGCCCCGGAACCTCGCCGGAGTCGGTCAACGCCCGGTTTCCGAAGTTTCTGCTGACACACGCCGACAAGCAGTTCGCCAAAGACATTGTCTATGCACTGGACCCGATGCGGGATTTCCACCTGCGTTCGCGGGCGCAGGGTGCCCCGGAGGCTCCCGGCAGCATGACCTACATCTACGTTTTTCTCGGCATTGCGGTGATCACCCTACTAATTGCCTGCATCAATTTTGTAAACCTCTCGACGGCCCGCTCCCTCAAGCGGGCGAAGGAGGTCGGTATTCGGAAAGTCTTAGGCAGTGAAAAACCACAACTGATTGCGCAATTTCTGGGCGAATCCCTCCTGCTGAGCGTCATCGCCCTGCTGATTTCCTTCGTTCTGATTGCGGTTTTGCTACCGGTTCTTAACAACCTGACCGGCAAGGAACTGACCATTCGCTACTTCCTGTCCGACGCCGGGTTGCTGGTGCTGTTTGTCGGCATTGCGTTACTAACCGGCTTATTATCAGGCAGTTACCCCGCTTTCTTCGTGTCCGGTTTTCAGCCGATTGCGACCCTGAAAGGCAGTTTTGTCAGTGGCAAAGCCCGGGGTGGGCGGTTACGGCAGGTGTTGCTGGGCGCACAGTTTGTGGCCTCAATTGCGCTGATCATCGGAGCATTGGTGGCTTTTCAGCAACTGGAATACATGAAAAACCGCCCGCTTGGGTTTGAAAAGGACTTCATCATCACGGCCAATACGCGCAACGAAAAGATTACCAACGTTTTCGCCAACCGCTCCGACAGTACGTATTCCCGGTTGCGGACGTTCCGGGACATTCTGCTCAAAAACCCGCAGATCAGGCAGGTCACGCTGTCGACCCAGCAGATGGGTTCCGGTTCGGTCCGGCGGAATGTCGTCGCCGAGGGCCATTCGCCGGATGAGAACGTTTTTATCGGAACGATGGGGGTCGATCACAACTTTGCCCAAACTTACGGTCTGAAATTTGTTGCCGGACGGGATTTTTCGGAGTCGTTTCCCACCGATAAAACGGCGGCTTTTCTGATCAACGAAACCGGAGTGAAGCAACTGGGCTGGAAATCGGCTACCGAAGCCGTCGGCAAGTCGGTCAATCTGGAAGGCAAACAGGGTAAGATTGTCGGCGTCCTGAAAGATTTCCACAACCAGTCGCTGCAACGCCCCATTGAAGGCATGCTGATGACGATTGACCAGCCGTTGCTGCGGCTTTTCTCGATCAAAATTCAGTCGCAAAACCGGGCCGAAACGCTGAAGTTCATTCAGCAGGAATGGGACCGGTATTTTCCCGAAAAAGGATTCGCTTCGCAGTTTCTGGACGATAACCTCGCCCGGCTGTATGAAAACGAGCAACGGCTGAGCCAACTCATTGGCTACTTTGCCGGGCTGGCGGTCCTCATTTCGTGCCTGGGTTTATACGGTCTGGTTTCGCTCGTAACGCAGCAGAAAACCAAGGAAATCGGCATTCGCAAAGTGCTGGGTGCCACCGTCAGCAGCATTGTCGGGCTGGTTTCCCGTGATTTTGTGATTCTGGTGGTCATCTCGCTGGTGATTGCCTCACCGCTGGCGTGGTGGGCCATGACGAAATGGCTGGCGGAGTTTGCCTATAAAATTGACATCGAATGGTGGATGTTCGCGCTGGCGGGCATTCTGGCGGTTTTGGTAACCCTGATCACAGTGAGTTTCCAAAGCATCAAAGCGGCCCTGAAAAATCCGGTAACCTCATTGCGTTCGGAATAATCTCATGTTCAAAAGCTACCTCAAAATCGCCTGGCGAAATTTCCGCAATCAGCGGTTTTTCTCGCTCATCAACCTGCTGGGGCTTTCCGTTGGGATGGCTGCCTGCATGGTCATCGGACTGTATGTGACGTTCGAGAAAAGTTACGACAATTTTCACACCGATGCCGACCGAATTTACCGCATCCAGCTCGACGCCTATCAGTCGGAAGGAAAACTGGCCTGGCGGTCGGCCACGTCGTATCCGGCTATCGCGCCGACGATGAAAAAAGACTATCCCGAAGTCGAGGATTTCACCCGGCTTTACGACGCCAACAACGGGGTGGTCAGTTTTGGTGACCGACATTTCCGGGAAACGAATTTCTTCTACGCCGATTCCAACGCCCTGTCGTTTTTTAACATCGGTTTAGTAAAAGGCGACCCGAAAACGGCTTTGATCGGCACCAGAAAGGTGGTTTTGTCGGAATCGACCGCCCGTAAATACTTCGGCGATACCGACCCGCTCAACAAAACCGTGAAGCTGGATACCAGCCCGTATCTGGTCACGGGCGTGTTTAAGGATTATCCTAAAAACTCCCACCTCGAAATCGACTTGCTGTTCTCGTACCTCGCCGACCCAGACGCGCAGACCAGTTGGGGCTGGTACGACTTCTTCTCCTACGTCAAACTCCGGCCCACTCGCAACGGCGAACCGACCAACCCGCAGCAACTGGAAGCCAAACTACCGGCCATGCTGATGAAATACAACGGTGACTGGTACCGGCGCTCGGGCAAAAAGAACGTTTTGCTGCTGCAACCGCTGCGCGATATTCACCTGGAATCGCATCTGAATCAGGAAGCTGAAGTGAATGGCGACGGCCAAACCGTGCAGTTTCTGGTGTGGGTCGCCTTTGCCATCCTGATCATTGCCTGGATCAACTACATCAACCTCTCCACCTCCCGTGCGCTCGACCGGGCCAAAGAAGTCGGAATCCGCAAGGTGGTGGGTGCGCTGCGCTCGGGGCTGATCCGGCAGTTTATCCTGGAATCCCTGCTGCTGAATCTGCTGGCTTTCGGGCTGGCCGTCGGGCTGGTCTGGGCCTTGCTGCCGTCGTTCAATTCGCTAACCGGAAAACCGCTGGATTTCTCCCAATTCTTCACGAACGGCCTGTGGGTGAACGGCCTGCTCGTGTTCTTTACGGGAACGGTTTTGTCCAGCCTGTATCCGGCTTTTGTTCTTTCCGACTATGAGCCAGTTGCGGTTTTGAAAGGCCGTTTCGCGCAAACCACGCAGGGAATGGGACTGCGACAAACCCTGATTGTGGTGCAGTTTGCGGCTTCGGTTGCGCTCATAATCGGAACGTTGACGGTTTACAAACAACTGCGGTTTATGCAACAACAGGCGTTGGGCTTCGACAAAGAACAGACGCTGGTGTTGCAGGCGCCCCGCGTAACCGATGCCAGTTTTCCGACGCGTTCGGAGACGTTTAAACAAATGCTGTTGCAACAGAATCTGGCCGAAAGCGCAACGGGTTCGGCCTATGTGCCGGGTATCGAGATTCTGTGGACCAACAGTTTCCGGCGAAAAGACGAGAACCGGGAAAACTTCAGTACGATGTTTCTCACCTCGATTGACAACGACTTTCTGGATAGTTATAAAATCGGTCTGATGGCGGGTCGGAACTTCAATCGTAGCTTTGGCACCGACTCGATGGCCGTTCTGCTGAATGAAACGGCCGTCAGCACATTGGGTTTCCAATCGCCGGAAGATGCGTTGAATAAAGAGATTATGTCGGGCGACAACCCGCTAAAGATTATTGGTGTCGTAAAGGATTTTCATCAGCAGGGACTGAAACGGGTCAAAGATCCGATGGTTTTTCTGTCGGTGTATCGCCGTCCTGACCGATTACGCAATTTGAACTATTACTCACTGAAAATTCGGACGGGCGATTTACCCACCACGATTGCCGCCGTGGAGCGCCAGTTTGCGCAGGCTTTTCCCGGAAATCCGTTCGAATATTTCTTTCTGGACGAATTCTTTAACCAGCAATACAAGTCGGATCAGCAATTCGGTACGGTTTTCGGTTTGTTTGCCGGACTCGCCATCTTCATTGCCTCACTGGGCCTGCTGGGCCTGATTTCTTTTACCGTAGCCCGCCGAACCCGCGAGATCGGTATCCGCAAAGTCCTGGGGGCCGATGTTTCGACCATTGTCTTTTTACTGACGAAAGATTTCATCCGGCTGGTGCTGTTCTCCATCGTCATTGCGGTGCCACTCGCCTGGTATTTGATGACCGGCTGGCTGGCCGGGTTTGCCTACCGCACCTCGATTGGTGTCGGAATTATCGTCGTTGCCGGTTTACTGGCGCTGGCGATTGCCGTACTAACGGTTTCATTTCAATCCATCAAGGCCGCTTTTATGAATCCGGTATCCTCACTTCGTTCGGAGTGAAGAGTTAAAAGTTAAGAGTTGCTGACGCATTTTTTAACCCTTAACTCATCACTCTTAATTCTTAACTCATATTTCTTTATTAAAATGTTTAAGAACTACCTCACAACCACCCTCCGTCACCTCTGGCGAAACCGTCTGTTCACCGCCCTTAACATCCTGGGCCTGGCCATTGGCATCAGCGGGTGCTGGGTCATTTACCGGATTGTCAGTTATGAATTCAGCTTCGACACCCAACAGCCCAACCGCGAGCGGATCTACCGGGTGGTCAGTCATTTTAAGTCGGAGGGAAATGAAGGAAAAAATGCCGGGGTGCCGATGCCGATGGCCGAAGCGATCAACGAGCAGGTGCCGGGTCTGGAGAAAGTGGTACCGGTTTGGGATCACTGGAAACAGAGCGTTCGGATACCGGGCGGAAAAGCCGGTTCCAATCAGTTTTCGGAACCGGAAAAGCTCATCGTCACCAACAACGACTACTTTGAAATGGTGCCGCACCGATGGCTGGCCGGCAACCTGGCTACGGCTCTGGACGCGCCCAATAAGGTGGTGCTGACGCAAAGCCGCGCGGAAAAATATTTTCCGGGCATTCCCGTGGCGAAGGTGCTGGGCCGGACGCTGGTTTATGACGACACGGTGGCCGTGCGGGTTTCCGGCGTGGTGGCCGACCTCGATTTTCCGAGCAGCTTCGATGCCAAAGAGTTCTTTCCGATAAAGGGAACGACCAACCGAAACCCGAGCTGGGGCGGGGTCAGTTCCAACAATAGGCTGTATATCCAGCTCGTACCGAATGCGGTTCCGGCGAAGGTGTTGAAGCAGATTAATGCCATTTCCGCCCTGAACGGTGCGGAAAATATGAAAAAGTACCACTTCAAACGCTGGCATGAACTGCTTCCGCTGGCGCAGGTGCATTTTTCGACCGAATACGGCGAAAACATGCGCAAGGCCAACCGCAATGTGCTGTACGGTTTGATGGGAATTGCGGCTTTTCTGCTGCTGCTGGCCTGCATCAATTACATCAACCTTACCACAGCGCAGATGCCGCAGCGGGCGAAAGAAGTCGGCATCCGCAAAACACTGGGCAGTTCGCGCTGGCACCTGATCCGGCAGTTTCTGGGCGAAACGGTGGTGATCACAATCCTGGCGGTTTTGCTTTCGGCTTTCCTGTCGCAGTGGGTGCTGACGTATTTTGAGAAGTTGATTCCGGACGGCATGAATGCCTATACGGATTACGGAAAGATGGCCCTTTTTCTGGTGGTATTGGTGGTGGGGGTGACCGGTTTTTCCGGCCTGTATCCCGGCTGGCTCGTTACGCGGGTTCAGGCCGTGAGCATGATGCGCGGACAGGTCACGGCGGAAGTCGGAAAAGGCGGTTTGACCCTGCGTAAAAGCCTGATCGTCTTTCAGTTTGTGATCGCCCAACTGTTCATTGTCGGAACGATGCTGGTGGGTCGTCAACTGAATTACCTGCTCCATAAAGACCTGGGCTTTAACCGGGAAGCAGTTCTGCTGGTCAACGTTCCCTGGAAACTGAGCGACAAACCCGCTTACAAGCACCGCCAGTTTACGATGCAGCAGGAACTGGCCAAACAACCCGGTATTGCGGGCGTTGCGCTGGGCAATCCTCCCATGAACCAGTCGTTCAGCAGCAACAGTTATCAGTATAAAACGAAGAAAGGCGAGATTATTGAGAAGGGAATGTATCTCAAACACATCGATACGACCCTGCTGGCGATGTATAAAATTCCGCTGCTGGCCGGCCGGAATCTGACGGCATCCGACACGACTCGCGAATACATCATCAACGAAACCGCCCTGCACGAATTCGGGATTTCGTCGCCCCAGGAAGCGATTGGCAAATACATTCAGGAGGTTGATGGACATCCGATCCCGATTGTCGGCGTGGTGAAAGATTTTCACATCGGCTCGTTTTACCAGAAAATTGATCCGGTTTTGCTGATGACGAACAAAAATAGCCTGATGACCTTCAACATCAAACTCAGTACGTCGAATCCGGAACAGTGGCAGACATCCATCCAGCAGATCGGAAAAATCTGGAAAAACTTCTACCCGACCGAACCGTTTGAGTACAAATTTTACGACAGCACACTGGAAGAAATCTACGCCAGTGAGCGAAATATGTCTCAGGTCATTCACCTGGCAACGGCGGTGGCCGTGGTCATCAGTTGCCTGGGCCTCTTCGGATTGTCAACCCTGATTGCGTATCAGCGGATAAAAGAGGTGGGGGTCCGTAAGGTATTGGGAGCCACGGTCGTTAATATTGTGGGATTGCTGACCCGTGATTTTCTGAAGCTGGTGTTGGTCGCCATCCTGATTGCGTCGCCGATTGCGTACTACTTTACCGACAAGTGGTTGCAGGATTTTGCGTATAAAGCTGGTATTGAATGGTGGATTTTTGGCGCCGGGGCCGTTCTCGCCCTAGTCATCGCTTTTGCAACCGTCAGTTTTCAGAGCATCAAAGCGGCTTTGACCAACCCGGTAAAAAGTCTTCGGAGTGAATAACTGAACTTTCCCATCTCCTATAACTATGGCACATATCGCTATTCCCATCCCCATGATGCCCGGCAAACAGGACATCGAAATCGAAGTCACCATCAACGGCAAGCGGCAGGAATTGCACTACCGCGTGGAGCTGTTTTACTGGGAAGACTGCCACATTCCGACCATCGACCGCGTGGATTGCATCCGGCAGATGCTGGCGGGTTATGATCAGGACTGGACGCTCTACTACATCGGCTCGCCCACCGACCAGTTTGTGCCGATCACCTTCGTAAAGCGGGAGGATCTGGTGAAACAACGGCGGATGCTGGTGGAGTCTTGACGTAAAGTATTTCGCGGAGTTGAGCGGAGAAAAAAGAGGAGTTAAGCAGAGATGTATAAACCTCCGCTTAACTCCCTTTTTTCTCCGCTCAACTCCGCGAAATAATCTCTTATTTATTCTTATCCCACCACAACGGGGTTGCCGCGTTGTCCGGGCCGCCTAACAGCGCAACAGCCGCTTTAACCGCTGCCGTGTTGGAGGTTTCTTCCAGCAGCAGGAACGGAATCCGGCGGGGATAGGCCGTCGTCGGAACGTCGGTGTTGACCGAGTTGACCACCGGATACAGTTTCGGAAACCGGGTCCGGCGAACTTCCGCCCATGCTTCGATGCCATCGGGATACAAGGCCAGCCATTTCTGCGTACCAATCTGCTCCCGCTGAATCGCTTCCGTCGCGCCCCATTTGACCGGGATCGTCGACAAAGCCGGTGATTTCTGTTGATCCTGCGGAGCAACCGGGGTTTTGGTGCTGACAATATACGCATCGGTCAGGGCGCTGCTGATTCCCCAGCCGTCCATTGAGGCCCGGATGCCTTTTTCGTAGGCCTGTTGCGCCGTCGTTCCACCCACATTCCAGCCATTCAGAGCCGCTTCGGCCACCAGGAAATAGGCTTCAGCCGTGTGCATAATGTCCTGTTTGGTAGCGTATTGCTGCGCCCAGGCCGATCCGGCACCGGTATTTTTCACCCAACGTTCTCCAATGTTGGAGTTGTTGTCGTTGTTGTTGAGCGGATCGGTCAACTCGACCGAACCCAGACCGTTGCGGACGCCTTCATACGTTTTGGTGTTGAAAGCCGGCTGGAAGTAAATCCCAATCCGGGGGTCATCATAGCCTTTCAGGATCGACTCCATCGACGCACTCATCCGAAACTCACCCCAGCCCGAAATCGTCGCCAGACCGTTGTAATCACTTCCCACCTGGTTTTTGGTCATCAGCGCATTGTCGGCAACGTCGGTCAGCAAGCCACCCGCGATGGCAGCCTCCGCTTCGGTTTTAGCCCGGGCCGGGTCTACTTTCGAAATCCGCATCGCCAGCCGCAACCGCAGCGTGTTGGCAAATTTGATCCATTTGTTGACATCGCCCGCGTAGATGATATCGTAGCTCCCATACGGTTTTTCCGCCGTTTTGCCTTTCAAAACCGTCGTTGCAGCCGCCAGTCGTTTGAAGAAGTCGTCGTAAATTTTGTCCTGCGGATCATATTTAACGCTGTTGGCCGGAATACCCGCGTCGAAATACGGTACCGGGCCGTAGTAATCCGTCAGGCGGTGAAACGCAAACACCCACCAGATGCTGGCCAGTGCATACTGCGACGAAGTCGGGTCGGTCTGGTCGAACAAGGTTTTCAACTGCGGCACCACCTGCGTATAAATCGGGTTCCAGTGCGAGTTGATCCAGGTCCGGTGCATAAAGTACCGGTCCGACTGGAAGTTCGGTGTCGTCGTCGCGTAGTATTGGGCGTACAGATCCGCAAACAGGTTCTGGGCCGTCTGGTACGTCCCGGCGGCATACGACGCCTGCTGCTGCGCCCGCGAGAACAAATACGGAAGTTCGGTAGCACTCAGCGTGGTCAGAGCGGTTTTGCTGGTATTGATTTCGTCAAAATCGCTCGTACAGCCACTCCAAATGCCGGCCGCTCCGGCAATCAGGCCGATGGCGGATAATCTTATTACTTTAGTACCTACTATTTTCATGGTGAGTTCTGTGTTGATTGTTGATCCCAAAAAGACGTTCGGTTCAGTTTTTAGAATCCTAATTTTAGGTTAAGACCAACGGTCCGGGTCGATGGCAGCGCGCCATATTCGGAACCCTGGTAGTTGGCCGCACTCAGGTTCACATCGGGGTCAAACGGCAGCTTGCGGGTTTTCAAACCGGGAATGTCCATCGTGGCGTTGCCCCGGTAGAAGAAAAACAGGTTGCGTGCCGTGAGCGACAGCCGGGCATTTTTGATGAAAAAACCTTGCGGGAACGGAATGTTGTAGCCCAAAGTTGCTTCTCTTAACCGCACATTCGTGGTTGAATACGAGAAAAACTCACCCCAGGTATAACGTCCCTGCGATACGGTTTGCCAGAATTGCTCGGAAGTAATGGCCTTCGTGTTGGTTTCGCCCGTTGCCGTTACACCTGGCAGTACCCAGCCTCCCTCGCGTTTTTCAAGTGTGTACTCGGCCGTTCCGTCATAGGCCAGGTTGCCATCCGTTCCGGAAACCATGATGCCGCCCACCCGACCGTCGACCAGGAAGCTCATCACAAAGTTCTTGTAGGAGAACGTGTTGCTGAAACCAAACGTAAATTTGGGGTTGAAGTTACCGATAATACCAAAAGCACTAACAACCGGAAGACCATTGGCATTTACCAACAAACGCCCCTGGGCATCTTTGGCCCATCCGTAGGCTTCCAGATCGCCGTAAGAGCCGCCTTCAACCACCACGGCGGTGGTCGTACGCGTGTTACCGCCGAGGGTAGCCCGCTTGATGTTCGGGTGGAGTTCGACGATGGTATTGACGTTCCGGGCAAAGTTCAGCGAGGCATCCCAGGTAAAGCGATTGCCTTTCAATGGCGATGCGCTCAAAGTCAGTTCAAAGCCTTTGTTGTTGATTTTCCCAGCATTGACAAACTGGCTGGCAAAACCCGATGCCGGAGCCAGACCCAGCGAAAGCAACTGGTTGACCGTATTGCTGTTGTAATAGGTAAAATCAACGCCTAAACGGCCGCCCAGAAACCGGACATCGGCCCCAAATTCGGTGGATGACGAGATTTCAGGTTTCAGGTTTTCAGCCGGGCGGGTCGTGCTGCGGGAAATATAACCGCCCGTTCCACCCTGTGAGAACGCGTACGTCTGCAGCAGGCTATACGGCGCGGCATCGTTCCCCACCTGCGCCCACGAACCGCGCAGTTTGGCAAAACTGATCCAGCTCGGCAGTTTTACCGCATCGGAAAGAATAAGGTTAGCCCCGAACGACGAGTAGATGTAGGAATACGGTTTGGGCAGCGTAGACGACCAGTCGTTCCGCACCGAAGCATCGACCGTCAGGTAATCGCGGAACGAAACGGAAGCGGTTCCGAACACATATTGCAGTTCTTTTTCGCTAAAGCCGGTAATCTGGGTCAGGTTCGACGCAAAAGACAGGTCGAAGCGGTTGGCAACCGACAGACCGTTGGTGCTGGCTCCCACCTGTGAGAAACGGTTGTAGGTAGACCCCGCTCCCACGTTGTATGTCACCGCGAAGTCTTTCCCGACGTTGTTGTTGCCGGAAATGATCACGTCCATGTTGCGCTCCAGTTGCTCACCCGTGTAATCCGAATAGGACCCACCCGCTCCGGCAAACAGCAGCGTGTTGTTCGCATACCCGAAGTTGTAGCGATCGGCATACCAGTCATAACTGAGCCGTCCCTGCACGTTCAGCCAGTCGGTCAACTGGTATTTAGCCGAACCGAGGGCAATCACCCGGTTCCGTTTTTCGAGCGCAAACGTTTTGTTGAGCGTCCAATAGGGGTTCATATAAATCCCTGAGCTGGTCCAGTAGGTCGGTTTGCCGTTGGCATCTTCATACGTATTGTAGACGTTGTTCAGATCCACACTGCGCGGCACCTTGTAGAGGTTCATCGTCACCGAGCTTTCCTCGCCGGAGCGTGGCTTGTTGTCAATCTTCTGGTTGACGTAGGTAATCTTGGCGTCGGTCGAAAACCGCTTCGTAATCTGCGAGGTGAGCCGGAGGTTCAGCGTGTGACGCATCAGCTCGTTGTTCGGCAGAATGCCCTGGTTGTAGTTATTGGTGTAGGACGTATAGGTCTGCACCTTTTCGCTACCAGCCGCAATACCCACCGAATTGTTGGTCGAAACGGCATCCCGGAAAAAGTCCTTGATGTTGTCGGGATAGGTCGTGGCAGCGGCTCCCCAGCTATACGGCGAGTTGGCGCTGGTTTTGCCACCGGCACCCTGTCCAAACGTATTCTGCAGTTTGGGCAATACGAACGGTGATTCCATCACCACGCCCGAATTGACATCTACCGAGACTTTCCCGGCTTTCCCTTTTTTTGTTGTAATCATGATGACCCCGTTGGCGGCACGGCTGCCGTAGAGGGCCGAGGCTGCCGGGCCTTTCAGCACGTTCATCGACTCGATGTCGTCGGGGTTGATGTTGTTGGCACCGTCGCTGCCGTTGATGCCACCGAAGTCGCCGGTGACCTGGCCACGAACGGTGTTGTCGACCGGAACGCCGTCGATCACAAACAGGGCGTTGTTGTTACCGGTAATGGAGCGGTTTCCGCGCAACACGACCCGCGTAGCCGAGCCCGGACCCGAAGAGGCTTGCGTCACGACCATCCCGGCCACTTTTCCGGAAAGGGTGTTGACAAAGTTAGCATCCCGGACATCGACCAGTTTTTTGCCGTCGATCTGCTGGGTAGCATACGTCAGGGTTTTCGCGTTCCGTTCGATGCCGAGGGCCGTCACGACGATTTCGTTCAACTGCTTGGCATCTTCCTGAAGCGTCACATCGACCACCGAACGATCGCCCACGGTAACCTCCTGCGACAAGGCACCGATGAACGAGAAAATCAAAACCGTAGCGTCGCTGTCGACCATCAGTGTATACTTTCCGACACTGTTGGTGGTCGTGCCTTTGGTCGTGCCTTTGATGACGACGTTAACCCCCGGCAGCGCATTGCCATTGTTATCCTTGACCGTTCCGGTTACTTCTTTTTCAAGGGTAACCACCGCTCCGGCTTTGGCCGGGTTGGCATAGGTTGAAGCCGGCGGAGCAGACAATGCCATTCCGATGGCCAGCAGAACAAGAGTGTAGGACCGAGACCGGCGGTTGAATGGCGCTTTCCGGTTCAAAAAAAGTACTGGTTTTCGCATGGGGGAAATGAAGTTAGAAATGGTAAAAGAGAATTATAGGTGGGTTGTTGAGTACGATCGGAAAACGAACAATTGTTTTGCTGAATAGTGACATTACTCTATTTAATTTCCCATTATGGCGGTAATTTAATAGGAAATTGGGGATTTTCCGCCAATCCCTATCCCAGAAATTATTTCTGCCGTTTTTGGATTATTCTCCTTTAAAAGATTTTTAAAGAATTAGAAGCGATTTCTTAAAAAAAGTTTGGCTCTTCCCAATCCAACGGTAACCATCGGATAGAAAGCCTTTTAATGACGGAATAGAAAGCTTTTACATTTCGTTTACAATGTTTTACGGGCATTGATTGGCTGCGTTTGGAATGGACCATACATTTGGTTCATTGTCCACTAAACGAAAAACCACCATGTCAAAAAAATGGATTTTTCTCGCCTTCTTGTTCGGTACGTGTTTGCAGCCATCCGTTTTTAGTAGTTCCGTGCTATTGACGGAAAACCGGGTAACCGATGCTTACGAAAGCAGTAAGTCAACTGCGGAGAAAAAAACGAAAGAATTTTCCGACAATCCCTTGCTCTTAGATGGCATTCCGCTGGATTATTCCTTTTTCTCACTCAATAGCCGGGGCAAATTGGCTGTTGTGGCCGGCGACCCCTATTCGCCCGATGCCATCAAAATACCATTCCGGGTTTATCTGAGACGGGACGGAAAACCGCTCAATATGCCAAAAGCGGATGGGCGTTGCGAAAAGGCTGAAATTGAGCTATCAGACGTGCTGGCCTACGCGCACGCCGGCGACGATCTGGTGATTGAACCGATCCGGAAAGAAGACGCCGTAGCCCGACGGATCATCCGATTGAAGCTTTTCTGGTTTCTTAAACTCCCATTCAGAAAAGGGGACGGATGTTGACCAGGCCTCTGATCGCGATGAGAAAAATCTTAATTTGGGTGCTTGCACTACCGGTCTTTGGATTTGCCCAAGGTCCCGAAAAATGGATTCAAAAACCGGTCGGGCAGTGGCCGCCAATTGCCCTGGTCAATGAGGTGTCCTATAAAAACGGGGATCGATACGAGGACCCGACGATCACCTATGCCGCCAGCGGTTTTTTGCTCGATACCGGAAAAGACACACTGGCGGTAACGGCCAAGCACATTTTGTGGGTCGCCCGCAACAAAGCGACGAAGCGGGTGGTGATCAACGACCAGCTTAAAACGTGGAAGATGTACCCGAAACACCACCCCGCCGATTCGGTGGTCATCGATCGGTTGATGAACGAAGATTCCACCGCAAAACTGTGGGATGGTTTTGATAACGGGGTGTTGCAGCGGGATTGGCTTGTTTTCTCAACCAAGTCAGTTTCATCAAAAATTCAGCCGGTCAGGTTGCGGGAGAAGGCGGTTTCGGTCGGAGAAAATGTGTATCTGACGGGTAACCCCTACCGGTTTCAACAAACGCTGACGGCAAAGGGGACGGTTGTCAAAACGGAAGGACCCGTCTTTTATGTCCAGTTTGAAGGCGCGGGTATGGATACGTTTTTTCTGGGAGGAGCCAGCGGATCGCCAATTATCGACACCAACGGGCGGCTGGTCGGCATCTATTCCAACGGGCGCACGGATGCGGAAACGGGTCGGCGGGTTAATGTCATCAATTCAACGGCTTATCTCAAAAAAATACTTGCCCGCGAAAAACCGCTTAATGTCAACCGAAAACCGGTTTCGGTGTACCTGGATTCTTTGCTTCAGACGATGCCGGTTGAAAAAGCGTTGCCGGTATTCGATCGTTTTCTACAAAATGAGCCGTTGTATTATACGTACGAATTGACGTATTTTAATCACGATAACCTCATCAAAACCGGCGAGAAACTGATCGAATCCAATCGGAAAGCAGAAGCCGTTCCGTATTTCGAGTATTTTTTTGCGAAGTATGGCTACCACGTCTATCTGCTGTCGTTGGCAAAGTCTTTGCTCCGGGTCAATCAAAAACCGGAAGCCATCAGCCGGCTGGAGAAGGAGCTTGGAAAAGAACGGATGGATCCCTACGTCAAAGACGAATTGCAGAAATTTCTGACGGAGGTCAAACGCACGGAATAAAAAGAATGGGCTATGGGAAAAGCAAACCGCATCATCGCAATCATCCTCGTTCTGCTAACGGGACTGCTGTTTGTGCATTTCGTTCGGTCGACCCCCAACCCGGCGCAGGCCGACCAGAACCGTTTTGCGGAGAAGGCCAATCTCGCCCTTCGCCGGACAGCGCACCGGTTGCTGGCTGCCGCCGGTGATTCGACCTCCCGGATTTCGCCCGTCCAGCAAACTGATGCCAACACGTTCCTGATCCGGTTGAATCAGACCTTCGACTACAGTCAACTGCCCGGTGTTTTGCAGGCATCTCTCCGGCTGCATGGGGTTACGCGACCGTATGAGGTCGCCATCCTGAATTGTGCGAATGGCAAAATCGAGTTGGGTTATACGGTTTTGGATGTAACGGAAAAGCAGACCGTGGCCTGCACCGGTCGCCAACAGGGCAAAGGCTGCTACAACCTGCAGATTCGGTTTACGGCCTCCGAAACACCCCCCCAAACGGCTTCTGCCTGGTGGATGATGGCTTTCGGAAGTTTGCTGACGGCCCTGGTTTTCACGGTTTTGCGCCGGTCGGCTCCGACTAAGGAGCCCATACATCCGGATTCTGCTCCCCATGAAGACCACCAGCTTCATTTTGGAAACTCCAGCCTCGACACCGCCAATCTGACGCTGAATTCCGGGGGGCATGTCCACAACCTGACCTACCGTGAAGCCAAGCTGCTCCGCCTTTTTGCCAGCAACCCGAACCAACTGCTGGAACGCGATTTTATTCTCAAATCGGTCTGGGAAGACGAAGGCATCATTGTCGGGCGCAGTGTCGATGTGTTCGTATCGCGTCTGCGGAAACTGTTACAGGATGACCCGACGCTCAAGATCGTTGCCGTTCATGGCGTGGGGTATCGCATGGAATCCCGTCCTATTTAAACACGGTTTTCAGATCCAGTTCAATCCCGGTGGTAATGTCTTTAAAGATATTATCTCTAAAATATTGTATTGAGTCATTCGGCAAAAAAAGCTGAATCGTCTTAACCGACGGCATCACAATCCAGGCGGATTGAACCCCTGACGGAAAATACACCTTCCGGATTTTACTCGCCAAAACTTCATACGCCTGCCGGGGTGACAGAATTTCAATAGTTGTGATCGGTGGCGTTGTCATTTTGATGATGTCATCGTCTTCCCAGTTGAATTTCAATTTAGGATAGATGCAGATATCGGGAATGGCCGTGCCATAGGTGAGATCGAGATCCAGCTCGGTCAGGACATCAAAAGTAGACTCGTATTGATCCATTATCAGATGGCTGATACGGACTTCAAGAATGGAATGATTACGACTGGGCATAGGTTTGCCACGTAAAATTTCGGCTTCCGTTAATTCAATGACGTCATCCATAACCAGATCGGACCGCCGAAGCGGCTGTTTTTACAAAAATACAAAAAACTAATCAGTAAATGCTCCAAAATTACCTCAAAATCGCCTTCCGTCACCTGTGGCAGAACCGGCTGTATTCGGTCATTAACGTCGTTGGTCTGGCCGTCGGAATCACCTGCATGTTGCTGGCGATTCTCTACCTGAAAGATGAACGAAGCTATGACCGGTTTCACGAGAAAAACCCGAACCTCTACCGGATCACAACGACCGCGACCGAAACCCGGGGCGGAACCGGAGAGACGAACGGTGGCACGGGTCAGGTGCAGGGACCGGCCTTCAAAGCAGAGGTGCCCGAAGTACAGAACTACGTGCGGGTGATGGGCGGTGACATCCAGGGAATGTACGTGGCCAACCATAAATCGTTTGTGCTTCACCCCTTTTTTGTCGACTCTACTTTCTTCAACGTATTCTCATTCAGACTGTTGAGTGGCAACCCCAAAACCGCCTTGCGGGGCGCAGGCACGGTCGTCATCACCGAAAGGACGGCGCGGAAACTGTTCAACAGCCTCGATGTAATCGGGAAAACGCTGCTGGAAGACGGACCTTCCGGCAAGCGGGTGGGGGCATCGATCATCACCGGTGTGGTGCAGGACCCGCCCAAAAATTCCTCCCTCCAGTTCGACCTGCTGTTTCCGTTCCGGTTCATGCAGGTGTCGTTCGACGATACCAATTGGCTGAACTCCTATCTAAGCACCTTTGTCGTGCTGCATCCCCAGGCCGATCCGGGTTCGGTTGCCCGAAAATTTGGTTCTGTATATGCTGTACACGCCCGGCAGCAGGTGGCGGAAAACCGGAAAAACTACGGTTTTGATCCAGCGATTCGGTATGGATTACAACCCATGACCGACATTCACCTCAACCCGTTGTACCGCAGCGAAGGAAACCGGGAAGGGGGCATTACCAATGGCGGCAACCCGGTTTTTTCGCACCTTTTTTTGGGTATTTCGGCCTTTATTCTGTTGATGGCGTCCATTAATTTCATTAACATCAGTCTGGCAAACTCGCTGAAACGGACCAAAGAAATCGGGGTTCGAAAACTGACAGGGAGCAGTTCGCAACGCATTATGGCTCAATTCCTGGGGGAGTCTACGATCCTGTGTCTGGGTGCTTTCGGGGTGGCGGTTCTGCTGGCGCAGTTGACGCTACCGGTTTTTAACCAGTTGGCCGGCAAAGCCATCGTTTTTCGTGAAATTATGGACGGCGAGCTTCTGATTTATTTTATCATCCTACTGGTTTTCAATATTTTACTGGCGGGTCTTTATCCGGCGCTCGTTCTGTCCAATTTTAAACCCACCGACGTATTGTACCATAAACCGCGGCTTTCGGGGCGGAGCTGGTTGGGGCAAACGCTCGTCATGATTCAGTTTGCCCTATCGGTTTTTCTGGTGATTGCGACCACGGTTTTCTACCATCAGATGGATTATGTGCGGACGAAGGACCTGGGCTATGATCCGTATCAGGTCGTTGGAACGTACATTCCTTTCAGTACTGATTTGAAAGTCGATCAGGCTTTTTTACGAACCGAACTGGCGGGCGAACCGTTGATCCGAAACGTTTCGTTTAACAGTGATTTGGGCGGATCGTACGAAACCCGCGTGGGGAACCGGAAAATCGAAAGCCACTACCAGTACATTGACGAAAACTACCTGCCGGTGTTGGGCATTCGTCTGAAAGCGGGGCGCAATTTGTCACCCGCTTTCGTGTCTGACAAAACCGAAGCCGTTCTGGTCAATGAAACGTTCGTAAAGACCGCGGGGCTGGAGAAGCCGATTGGAAAAACCATTCGACTGCACGAGAATTTCAGCCAGAAACCGCTGACCATCGTTGGCGTGGTCAAGGATTTTCATGCCAGTTCATTGCGGGAGCGCATTCGGCCGATGGCCCTGTTCATGCGGGAAGACCAATCCAGCGGGATTTTGGTAAAAATTGACAAAAACCGCCAGAAAGAAGCCCTGGCCGTTTTGAAGAACGTATACCGGAAAGCCTACCCTTCATTTGAGATGGACTACAGTTTTCAGGATGAGTTGAACGCCAGAGCCTATGAATTGGAGCAGAAATGGCAGCGAATTATAAGCTATGCAACCCTGCTGGCCACCCTGATTTGCGGCCTCGGCGTATTCGGTCTGGCAAAACTGGCCACCCAACAGCGGACGCGGGAGATCGGTGTGCGGAAAGTGCTGGGTGCGACAGTTCTGGACATTGTCGCCCTGTTGTCGAAAGACTTCCTGAAACCGGTGCTGGTGGCCATTGCCGTAGCCTCGCCCGTAGCGGGTTGGGCAATGAGCCGCTGGTTGCAAAACTTCGTCTATCACGTTGAGATTCAAGGGTGGGTATTTGCCCTGGCCGGTTTGCTGGCCATCGGCATCACCTTGCTGACGGTTTCGCTCCAATCGGCAAGAACCGCCTTGGTGAATCCGGTGGAGAGTTTGAGGAGTGAGTGAGCTATTACACAGGTTTATCAGAGTTAAGCAGAGTATTACTTTTCTCTGATAACCTCTGGTTTCCTCTGATAAACCCTGTGTAATAGCTGTCCGCTCGTGTACAAAACACCGTCCGTAAACGGACAAAAAGGCTCACCATACGAATATAAAAACCTAAACGTCAATCTATTATAATTTATGGTATACAGTTTGAGCATGCTGAAAGCGTGCCTTGTACGGACAGTGAACGACGAACCTTATGCTGAGCAATTACCTGAAAATTGCGTTTCGCAATTTGCTGAAACACAAAACATTCGGCTTTATCAACATAGTCGGTGTGGCCATCGGACTGGCCTGTTTCCTGCTGATCGCCCTCTACGTGCGCGACGAGGTCAGTTTCGACCGTTTCAATACCAAAGCCGACCGAACCTACCGGGTTTTGCGGACCTTTCTCAATGCCAATGACGGCACTGTCGAGCTGAAACTCGGCACCGTGGCCCCTCCGTTCGGGCCACTGATCAAACAGGATTTTCCGCAGGCCGAAGAGGTCGTTCGGACCCTCAGCACCAGTTCGTTGCTCAAATACGGTGAGCACACCTACAACGAAAGTCGGGTGCTTTTTGCCGAGGAAGCAATTTTTAACGTACTGGATTTTAAGGTAATCAGCGGGAATCCGGCGCAGGCCCTGGCACAACCTTTTTCCATCATGCTGTCGCGGCCTATGGCCGAGAAATATTTCGGGAAGGAATCGCCGATGGGAAAAAGCCTGCGAAGCAACAACCAGTTTGAATTGATGGTGACGGGCGTTTTTGAACCGTTACCCACGCAGTCGCACATTCGTCCGGATTTTCTGATCTCGTTCAACACCCTGAACGACAACCGGGTTTATGGCGCCGAAGGACTGCGGACCAATTGGGGCAACAACTCGTTTCTGACGTATGTTTTGCTGGCCAAAGGCACCGATCCGGACAAATTGGTTAAGGCGTTTCCGGCCTTTCAAAACCGCCGGATCGAACCCAAGGCATCGACCTATTCGGTTCTGAATCTGCAAAAACTGACCGATATTCACCTGCGCTCCGACACGGACGATGCGCTGGAGGCCGATGGCGACATTCGCTATGTCTACATGTTTTCGGCCATTGGCCTGTTCATTCTGCTGATTGCCTGCATCAACTACATGAATCTGGCAACGGCACGCTCGGCGGGTCGGGCGAAGGAAGTCGGGATGCGGAAAGTGGTGGGCGCTCACCGGAGTCAACTCGTGGGCCAGTTTCTGAGCGAATCCATTATGCTGGTGATTTTTGCGTTGAGTCTGGCGGTGGTTCTGGTCGTTTTGTGTCTGCCTTTCCTGAACGATTTCACCCAAAAGCAACTGACGCTGGATCAATTGACGCACCCGGTTTTTCTGGGCATCGTGGCCGGTATCACGCTGTTAACGGGTTTGGTGTCGGGGAGTTACCCGGCTTTCTTCCTGACCTCGTTTCAGCCCATCAGCGTGTTGAAAGGGAAAATTGCATCGGCGATGCGAACGGGGCGGTTCCGGCAGGCGCTGGTGGTGACCCAATTTGCCATTGCGGTGGTGCTCATTATCAGCACGATGGTAGTCTATAACCAGATGGATTACATTCGAAATTATAAATTGGGATACCAGAAAGACCAGATCGTCTTGCTGCGGACGGTGGAGGATTCGACGGTCAATGCCGAAGCGCTGAAACAGGAATTGAAGAGCAATACGTCGGTTCTGGAAGTGGGACAGTCATCGCGGATTCCGTCGGGGCGACTGCTGGACTCCTGGGATGCCTACGTGGCCAAAGGCGATAGCATGGCTCCTTCAAAGGTGATTCTCAAAGCCTTATCGATCGATCACGATTTTATTCCCACCTACAATATGAAAATGGCGGCCGGGCGAAACTTCTCCCGCGCCTACACCACGGATGACACGGCGGCTTTTATTCTGAACGAAACTGCAGCCCGCATGCTGGGCTGGAAAAACCCCGAGCAAGCCATCGGAAAGGCGTTTGGCTACGGCCAACGGCGCGGTCAGGTGGTGGGCGTCACCAAAGATTTTCACTTTGAATCCCTCCGTCAGGCCATTCCGCCCATTGCGATGTTCATGCTGCCCGAGCGGAATAACTGGATTTCGGTTCACGTGGCGGGGGGAGCCGGTTTGCAGACGGCCCTGGCGCACATCGAATCCGTCTGGAAACGGCGTTTTCCCAGCCAGCCTTTTTCCTACGAATTTCTGGATCAGCGGTTTGGGCGGCTTTATACGACTGAGCAAACGCAGCAGCAGCTTTTCGGTATTTTCGCCGGGATTGCCATCCTGATTTCCTGCCTCGGTTTGTTCGGCTTATCGATGTTCATGGCCGAACAGCGCACGAAGGAAATTGGCATCCGCAAGGTGCTGGGAGCCTCGACACCTGGTCTGGTGACGCTGCTTTCCAAAGATCTGCTGAAGCTGGTTCTGATTGCCCTCGTGCTGGCGTCGCCGGTGGCGTGGTGGGTCATGAATCAATGGCTGGAAGGTTTTGTGTACCGAACCAGCATCAGCCCCTGGGTTTTCGTTCTGACGGCGGTCACCGCGATCGCAATTGCTTTTGCGACGGTTTCTTTCCAGAGTATCAAAGCCGCGTTGATGAATCCGGTGAAGAGTTTGAAATCGGAGTAGTTTTGATGTGCTGGTCAAGATTGCAACGGCGCCGACCGTCCGATCTTGACCAGCCCCACCATTCAGCAAAGCAAACAACCTCCCCTGTAAAAAATAAACCGTCCTAAACGGTTGCTTCTTACTTTGCCCGAATGATGATGGCGGTTATTCGGGTCACCCGATTGCGCCCTGATCGTATGCCCGGTAACGATACGTAACCTCAGATTCTGCCAACTCATGCGCAACGCCCAAACCATGCCAACCAAACCTAAAAAATCGTTCCTGCGGGAATGGCTCGATTCGATTTTGTTTGCCGTGATTGCCGCAACACTGATCCGGTTTCTGACCTTTGAAGCCTACGCCATTCCGACGCCGTCGATGGAGAACAGCCTGCTGGTGGGCGATTTCCTGTTTGTCAGCAAACTGCACTACGGTTCCCGAACGCCCCAGACGCCTTTGCAGGTGCCGCTGACCCACCAGAAGATTTGGGGAACAGAAATCCCTTCATACAGCGACCTGATTCAATTGCCAACGTATCGCCTGCCCGGTTTTACGACCGTAAAAAACGGCGATGTCGTGGTCTTCAATTTTCCCCCGCCCAAAGCCGGCGAACCCGATTACCCGATGGATCTGCGGACGAACCTCATCAAGCGCTGCATCGGCATTCCGGGCGACCAACTGGAAATCCGGCAGGAGCAGGTGTACGTCAATGGGAAGGCGTTTCCGACGCCGGTTCGGGCCGAAACCAGTTATTTCATGAGAACGACGGAGGTGCTGAACGAGCGGTTTTTCCGGAAATACAACATCATCAACGATTACAAATCGGCGGAAGGGCCGTTTATCAACTGGCAGCCCATCGAAGAATACAACGAAGCCACGAAGGCATCCGTTCTGGTGGGATACAGCGTTACAACCACGCCGGAGGTCATTGCCAAACTGAAAGAACTGGCGTGGGTGAAGGGAATCGAGCGAATGACGGAACCCGCCGGGCAACGCGCACCGGGCATTTACGGCGGCTCGGCGTTTGCCTGGAACCGCGACAATTTTGGTCCGTTAACTGTTCCGAAAAAGGGACAAACCGTCCCGATCAACCCGCAAACCCTCGCCGTTTACGGTACGCTGATTAGCCGCCAAGAAGGCAACGAGAAGGTGGAAATGACTGCGAACAGCCTCACAATCAACGGCCAGCCGATTACGTCCTATACGTTCAAACAGGATTATTATTTCATGATGGGCGACAACCGCCACAACTCCGACGATTCGCGCTACTGGGGTTTTGTGCCGGAGAATCACATCGTTGGCAAGGCGGTTTTCGTCTGGATGTCGATCGATCCCGATCCGGCGACGGTTTGGGCCAAAATCCGCTGGAACCGGCTGTTCCGGTTAATCGAATAAACCATGCTGTATTATACCCAAATTCTGTTTGTGAAACCGGGGCAGGAAACGGTTTTTCACGCCTTCGAAGAGCACGTTTTACCCTTGCTTCAACACTACCGGGGCGAATTGCTTTACCGGGTTCGGCCACCCCAATCGGCGGTGATTGCGACCACGCTGGGTTATCCGTACGAACTTCACCTCGTCACCTTTCCAACGAAGGCTGACTTTGAAGCGTACCGGGATGATCCGCAACGCCAGCAGTATCTGGCGTTGAAAGACCAGTCGATTGAACGGGTTCTGCTGATTGAAGGGGCAACATTGTCGTGATATTTTTCAGTTTCACGCCCGATATTGGTCAGTTTCCGCTACTTTGTATCCGTTTAGTTTTGTAAATCGAATTCAGTAATCACGACAAACCGTACCATTGTACACCATGAAAACCGAAAAAGTAATCTTGAGCGTTTTGCTGGCAGCCACCGCTGGTGTGGCCCTGGGCATCTTATTTGCACCGGAAAAAGGGGAAAAGGTCCGCAGAAAGATCCGGGAAAAGGGAGAGGATTACCTGGAAGACCTGAAAGACGAATACAACCATTCCGTCAAAAGCCTCAAGCGGAAAGTCGATGCCGCCTATGACGATATTGCCACGAAATTCAAAAGCCATTCGGAAGAGCCGAAGGAAAGCAAAACCGCCTAATTCCCACTTCACCGGGCAAGAAGCTTGTCCGGTGAGGTTGACTTCTGCGTAATTTTCGGTAAAGTTGCCGGATTATCGATTCACCATAGCCCGCTACCAACCGAAAAATCCATGGAAACCGCCATTGACCTCCGACTTGCGGTATTGATCGACGCCGACAATGTGCCTTATTCCAACGTCCGGGGTATGCTGGAAGAAATTGCCAAATACGGAACGCCGACGTTTAAACGCATCTATGCCGACTGGACCAAACCGACCGTGGCCGGTTGGAAAACCGTGCTGCTCGAAAATGCGATCACGCCCATTCAGCAATACAGCTATACCACCGGCAAAAACGCGACGGATTCCGCCATGATCATCGATGCGATGGACATTCTGTATACCGGGCGGGTCGATGGGTTTTGCATTGTTTCGAGCGACAGTGATTTTACGCGCCTGGCCACGCGCCTGCGCGAAGCCGGGATGAAAGTGTTCGGCATCGGCGAAAAGAAAACGCCAACGCCGTTTATCTCCGCCTGTAACAAATTCATTTACCTTGAAATCCTGAAAAAAAACGAGGATGTTCCTGTTCTCGTACCAGCCGCTGCCAAAACCCGTTCCCGAAAAAAAGCCACGCCGAGACCCGTTGAGGTCCCGGTAAAGCCAGCGAAAGAACCGGAACCGATTGCTGTTGTGGAACCCGAAGCGATTGGCAAGGTTAATAAAGACGTCATCAAGATGATTGCCGATAGCATCAACGACCTGGCGGACGAATCCGGTTGGGCGTTTCTGGGCGAACTCGGGAATCTCCTACCCAAGAAACAGGCCGACTTCGACCCCCGCAATTACGGGTTTAAAAAGCTGGTTCCGCTGTTAAAAAGCATCGACCAGTTCGAAATTGACGAGCGAGAAACCGGAAAGGGCAATTTTAAACTCGTGTATGTGCGGGTAAAATCCTAGCGGCTTATGAAAAAACCGGGCGTTTTCAGTGCCCGGTTTTTTTGTTTCCTCTAGTGTCCCCCTCCGTAGGAAGGCTTGTCGATTTGGGGTTTACCGTCCCGGTTGCGATTCGGGTGCGTTTCCCGGACATTAGCGGCTGTACGATCTTCATCGCCGTCCAGATACCTATCTTCGATGTCGGTCGGGGCAATGTCCTGAATTTCTTCATCCGGAAACTGGCTTCCGGGTCCACTGGTTCCGTTTGCCGACTGGTTGGCCAGTCCGGCCGGACCAATTGCCTTTTTGGCTTCGATCTCCTCTTTGCTCTTCTCTGCCATGCTACTGCTCTTTTCAGGTGAAAAAAGAAATTGATTGTCTTCAGGATAACCAATCAGAGCAGCTACTGTTTGCTTCGTTTTTGTAATTCGTGCTTGTATGCGGTCGAAATCGAACGAAGCCCGTCCTTTCTCACTTCTTTTTCTTGTAAAAATTATAGATGATTGAAACCTGAAACGTCCGGTTGCGGTATTCGACAATGGAACTGTTGGAGACGTTGTTTAGTCCGTGAATATACCGGAGGTTCAAACTGAACTTTTCGGCCATGTCCAGAAAATCGTAGTGGGCACCAATCGCAATACCGGTATCCTGCTTCTTTCCGGGGCCGTAGGGCGTGTCGATGGCGTAGCTGAACTCCGGCCCGGCCTGGAGCACAACGCCTTCGGTGGGAATCCAACCCAGCATCAGCGGAACACTCAGGTAGTTGTAATTATTCCGGATCGTTTGCGGATTGACACCCAGGCGTTTGAAGGTTCCTCCTTTGATGGAATACAATACTTCCGGCTGTGCCACGAAGCGTTTGTAGCGAAGGCGGTACACCCCGCCCAGATGAAAGGCGGTTTTGTAGCGGGAAATATACGGGGTAATGCCTTCCTGCGCGGTGATGGACGAACTGGCACCGGCTTTTATACCAAATACACCCTGAAGCTGAGCAAATGAAGCAAACGAAGCGAACAAAAACGCCACCAATATAAGTAGTCTGACTTTCAACATACGGTTTTGGAGAAATAAACAAATCCGTTCACCCCTGAGAGCGTGAACCGGCAGACAAATAACGGGAGAAATTCAGTTATCTTACGGGTAAAGCCCGAAGTTTCGGGCCATTTTCACAAAAATTAAGAGAATAGACAGGAGACAATAGACAAGAGAGTAAAGAGTAGAATCGTCGGTTTTCAGGAATTTCGTCTTTACTCTCTTGTCTCATCTCTCTTGTCTACCCCGCATCAATTCAGCCGCGGATCGACGGGGTAATGCGAGAGTACCCGGTATTGCCCGCCCATCTGGCGCAGGATGCCCCGCCAGAACTGGTCGGAGGGCGTATCGAAGATGTAGCTTGAGTCGGCCTGGGTCACAATCCAGGCATTCTGGGCCATTTCGTCGGCCAGTTGCCCCCCCGACCAGCCGGAGTATCCGACAAAAAACCGGATGTCGGATTCTTTCACGGCACCGGCGTTGATGAGTTGCCGCAACCGGTCGAAATTACCACTCCAGTAGAGGCCGTTGGGCAATTCGATGGATTCGTCCACCGTGTGGCCCAACCGATGGATGTAGTGCAGGGTGTTTTGCTGTACCGGCCCGCCGACATACAGTGAATAATCGTGGTACATTTCGTCAGTCAGCACGTCGTTCAGTTTCACCTGCGCAATCTGGTTCAGAACCAGCCCGAACGTGCCCTCCTCGTTATGGTCGCACACCAGCACGACACTTCGTTCAAAATTCGGATCGCCCAGAAACGGTTCAGCGATCAGCAGACATCCATTGGTGATCGGTTGTGCGCTCATATCGGTTGTATTCAGGTGGAGACTAACGTGAATTTAAGAATATATACGAAAGAGTACCCTACTTCGGTATACAGTTTTCTTTCTTTCCGTAACACAATCTTAATACCAGAAAAACGGATTTGCCGGAAAGCGTCCCGAATTTTGATTTTTAGGTTCCGTCGCGTCTTCTATTCATAAATCCTGTGTAATTTGTGATCAAACCTACCCGAATGCCCAACAAATCCATTTTACGCAACCCGATCCTCTTCATTGCTTTCGGCGCGGTCGCTGCGTTTTGCACCTACGCCTGCATGTATGCGTTCCGGAAAGGCATTACGGCCGTCATTTTCGAAGGCATGAGTTACGCCGGCATCAGCTATAAAATCTGGCTCATCACGGCGCAGGTGCTGGGCTATGCGGTTTCCAAACGGATTGGAGTGAAAGTGGTTTCGGAGATGAGACCGGCCCAACGCGCCTTATACATCCTCATTTTCATTGGTTTAGCCGAACTGGCGTTGCTCGGTTTTGCGTTGACCCCACCCCCCTACAACATCGTTTTTCTGTTTCTGAACGGCTTGCCACTGGGCATGGTCTACGGCATCATGCTGGGTTTTCTGGAAGGCCGGCGGCAAACCGATGCGCTCGTTGCCGGCCTCACGGCCTCGTTCATCTTTGCGTCGGGATTCGTTAAAACCGTCGCCCTGACCATCCGGAGTGTCTGGGGTGTTTCGGAGTTCTGGCTCCCGTTCGTCACGGGTCTGCTGTTTGTGGTGCCGTTGCTGATTTCGGTCTGGATGATGACGCTCCTGCCTCCGCCTTCGCCCGAAGACCGCGACCTCCGCACCGAACGGCGACCGATGAATCAGACCGAACGGCGGCATTTTCTCCAGACTTTTTCGGTGGGACTCACCACGCTGATCGTCTCCTACGTGCTGCTGTCGGCCTTCCGGGATTTTCGCGATAATTTTGCCCCCGAAATACTTTCGGCCGTCGGCATTACCAATCCGGGCGTGTTTACCAAAACGGAGACCACGGTCGCGTTCGGAATTCTGGTCGTCATGGGGGCTTTACAGCTCATCAAAAACAACTTTCTGGCATTCCGGCTCATCAACATCGTGATGCTGCTGTCGGCGGTGCTGATTGGCGTCAGTACCTGGTTTTTTCAGCAGGGCATCCTGTCGCCGGGAACCTGGTTTACGCTGGTAGGGCTGGGACTTTACGGGGCTTACGTGCCGTGTAACGGGCTGTATTTCGAGCGGTTGGTGGCGTCGTTTCGCTACGTGAGCACGGTGGGCTTCATCGTGACCCTGGCGGATTATTACGGGTACATGGGGAGTGTCGCCGTCGTGTTGTATAAAAACTTCGGCCAGCCGAACATCAGTTTTCTCGATTTTTTCATCTACTCGGCCTATGTGATTTCCGTGGTCTACGGCGTTCTGATCGTCGTTTCTTTCGGGTATTTTCAGCGGAAATACAAGGCGGTGGTTTCGCAGAGAGTAGCGGAGGGTGTCAGAGTTTAGCGGAGGGTTATTACCCAGGGTTTATCAGAGAAAAAGGAGTTAAACAGAGAAAATTTCTCCGCTTAACTCCTTTTTTTTCTGCTAATCTCCGCGAAATAACCGTATGGGCGGCCCCGTCTTTTATTCCACGACGCTCAGCTTCACGGTGTTCGTTTTCAGGTTTTCCATCAATGGCATACTGAGCGTATTGATGAAAATATCACCTGACTTCAGCACGCCCTGCTTCACCAGCAGATCTTTGATTTCGGAAACCGTCTGATCCACCGTGTTTTCCGGGTTGGGTTCATACGGCATCACCTGCACCCCCCAATAGAGCGCCAGCGCGTTCATCATGGTTTTGTTGGACGTAAAAACGTATAGACCGGCTTTCGGGCGGTGGTGCGACAACCGGAAGGCCGTATAGCCCGAGGTCGTAATACCGATAATCGCCTTGGCTTTGGTATCACGCGCCAAACGACACGCACTCATCACGACATTGTCGTTCAGGACGTTTTTACCCGGCTGTTCGTTGACGAAAGCGTGGTAGCGGTAGTAGATTTTATCGCTCAGTTCTTCAACCTTCAGAATGGTGTTGGCCATGTTTTCGACCGCCAGAATCGGGTATTTGCCCGATGCGGTTTCGGCACTGAGCATCACGGCATCGGCTCCGTCTAACACGGAGTTGGCAACGTCGTTAATCTCCGCCCGGGTTGGACGGGGCGCGTCGATCATGCTTTCGAGCATCTGCGTCGCCACGATCACCGGTTTTGCCGCCTTGTTGGATTTCTCAACGATCATTTTCTGAATCATCGGAACCTCTTCGGCGGGCAGTTCAACACCCAGGTCACCCCGGGCCACCATGACACCGTCGGTAGCGGCAATGATTTCGTCGATGTTCTGAATCGCTTCCGGTTTTTCGAGTTTGGCAATCACCCGACAGGATTTACCCCGCGCCCGGATGTACTCTTTAATTTCAAGAATTTCGGACGCCTGCCGCACGAACGACAGAGCAATCCAGTCCACTTCGTGTTCCAGACCAAAGTCCAGATCTTCGAAATCTTTCTCGGTGACCGAGGGCATCGAAACCTTCGTATTGGGCAGGTTGACCCCTTTTTTCGATTTCAGCGGTCCGCCATATACCACTTCCGTGATGACGTCGGTGCCGTCTGTTCCAATTACTTTTACCTCCAGTTTACCATCATCCAGCAGGATGCGTTCGCCGTTCCGAACGTCGCGGTACATGCCTTTGTAGGGCGTACTGACGCGTTCAGCCGTTCCAATGATTTCGTCATTGGTAAAGACCAGCTTATTTCCGGAATAAATCATCACCCCGTTTTCATCCTCGACTTTGCCGATGCGGATCTTGGGACCCTGCAAATCCTGCAGGATGGCGAGGTTCAGGCCGTATTCAGCGTTGATTTCCCGGATGCTCTTGATGCGGGCTAAATGATCTTCGTGTGTGCCGTGGGAAAAATTCAGCCGGAAAACATTCACACCGGCGCGGGCCAAAGCCAGCAGTTTTTCTTTGGTGTCGGACGCCGGGCCGACCGTGGCAACAATCTTGGTTTTTTTCAATGACATAGAATTTGACAGAAGTCAGTAGACCATACAGGTGCAAAATAAGCAACCCTTTCCGACAATCCAGCAAATTTTCTGTAAAGGTTGTATAATCAATGTTAAAAAATGCGTTTCACCCCCGCTTTTTCGGCTGGTCCGGTTTGTTAATCGGCGTGGTTTCAGCCAGCTTTTCGCCCATCAATTGCCGGTAAACGCCATTGGTCCAGCCAAAACCGTCCTGATTCGGGTAATAGCCCCCGCCTGCCGTCAGCGTATCATCTTCCACATTATATTTTTCCATCATTTTACCGGTTTCCCGAAAAACCCGGTCGTTGAGGGCCAGCCAGCGGTCGCGCCCTTCTGCGGCTGTTTCCGAAAAACCGTAGTTCATAAGTCCCTTATACACAATCCACTGCAAGGGTGCCCAGCCGTTCGGCGAATCCCATTGCTGTCCGGACCGAACCAGGGTCGTCACCCAGCCACCGGGTTTCAAAAAATCGCTCCGCAGCCGGTTATGAACACCCTCCGCCTGTTCGGGCGTGGCCAGTCCGAAAAACAACGGAAAAGCAGCCGCCAGCGTTTGGGCAGTCGTCCGCCGGTTAGTAACCAGGTCATAATCAAAATAAAAGCCCCGGTCCTGATCCCAAAACGTCTGCGCAATGGCAGTTTTTCGGCTTTCGGCCAGCTGTTCAAACCGTTCCGACGCCGACACCTCACCGGTTTGGCGGTAGGCGTCACGCAACGTCAGTTCCAGCGAATACAGGAGACAGTTCAGATCGACCGGCAACAGGGTGGCCGCGCTGGTGGTAGCCATTGTCTGGCCGTCGCTGAACCAGCGGCTACTGAAATCCCAGCCCGACTCACAGGCGGCCCGCAAATGGCCGTAAAAAACCGTAGACTCGATCCCGACTGCATTGGCAGCTTCGGTCAGTTCCACTTCCTTGCGATAAGCTTCAGCGCGGGGCCGGGGTGTCGGATCAAAATACCGGTTCAGCACCGTGCCGTTTTCCAGCCGGGCCACGCGCTGGTCAAACGGACGATCCACGTCCAATCCTTCACTACTGGTCATCCAGAACGTATATTCCTGCCGCAAACGGGGCAGGTAGCGGGTCAGACCTTCCGGGCCGTCCAGTTCGGCCAGCAACTGCACCATCAGCGCAAAAACCGGCGGTTGTGAGCGGCTGAGGAAATAGGTCCGGTTACCGTTTGGAATGAATCCGTAGGTGTCGATCAGGTACGCAAAATTATTGACCATGTTCCGAATCAGATTGATCCGCCCCGCCTGTTTGAGTCCCAGCAGCGTAAAGTAACTATCCCAGTAAAAAATCTCGCGAAACCGCCCGCCCGGCACGACATACGGATGGGGCAGCGGCAACCGCGAACTGCCTTCCACCGGCACATCCGGATCGCGTGTCAGGACATCCCAAAGCTGATCGATGTGGGCCGTGGTCGTCATCGTGGCATCGCTGACATAACCGGATGCGGGTGAATCGGGCAGCGTAAAATGCTGGTCGACAAACGCTTTCAGGTAAAAATTGGGTTTGTTTTTTTGAGCTTCATACTGCGCCAGAATAGCCTCGGGAGCCATCAGCGGGACACTGTCCACGAAGGTTTTCGAGTCGGAGAAAATACCGCTCAATTGAACATCCAGAAAAAAATCGCCAAATACGACATCCGGTGCCGGTGCCGTCTGATAGGTTGGTGGGAGCATTGTACCGTTTTTTTATGGGACTCTATTTCAGTAACCCCGAAAGCCGTTTCAAGGTTTTCCGGCCCCTACAGAGGTTACTACAACCCGGAACACCAGGTCCCAACGGGGCAACTATCAATAGCCCCGGATGCAATCCGGGGAAACGCGACACGAACCGGATTGTACACCGGGGAAACGGGATGCGAGCCGGATTGTACGCCGGGGACGCGGGATATGACCAGAATAAGCGGTTTTCCCAAACATCTCGCTCCCGTATAAGTTAGTTTTAATAGGTAGACTGATTGAAACGGGACTTTTGACGAGAGAAATATGGCGACGAACAAAGCAGGCTTAGACGATAAACTCCACTGGTACAAGGATGCCATCATTTACGAATTACACATCAAAGCCTTTCGCGACAGCAGTGGCGACGGCATAGGCGATTTCCGGGGATTGCTGGAAAAACTGGATTATTTGCAGGATCTGGGCGTTACGGCCATCTGGGTGCTGCCCTTCTACCCATCGCCCCTGCGCGACGACGGCTACGACATCGCCGACTATTACAGCATCAATCCGTCGTATGGCAACATTGAACAGTTTCAGGAATTTTTGCAGGAAGCGCACAACCGCAACCTGAAAGTGATCACAGAACTCGTCATCAACCATACTTCCGATCAACACCCGTGGTTCCAACGGGCGCGAAAAGCGCCGAAAGGTTCGCCGGAACGCGACTACTACGTCTGGACCGACGACCCCAGTCAATACAAGGATGTCCGGATTATTTTTCAGGATTTCGAAGCCTCCAACTGGACCTGGGACCCCGTGGCCCAGCAATACTACTGGCACCGGTTTTTCCACCATCAACCCGACCTAAACTACGACAATCCGCTGGTTCAGGACGAAATCATCAAAATTCTGGATTACTGGTGTAAGATGGGCGTGGACGGTTTTCGGCTCGATGCAGTTCCCTATCTTTTTGAACGGGAAGGCACCAACGGCGAAAATCTGGCGGAAACGCACGCGTACCTGAAAACACTGCGGAAACACATCGACGAGCATTTTCCGGGAACCATTTTTCTGGCCGAAGCGAACATGTGGCCGGAAGACTCGGCTTCGTATTTCGGTGACGGCGATGAGTGTCACATGAACTACCATTTTCCAGTAATGCCACGCATGTTTATGGCGGTTCAGATGGAAGACCGGTATCCAATTACCGACATTTTCGACCAGACACCCGACATTCCGGAAAACTGCCAGTGGGCGATTTTTCTCCGAAACCACGACGAGTTGACGCTCGAAATGGTGACCGACGACGAGCGGGACTACATGTATAAAATGTACGCCAAAAATCCGAAAGCGCGCATCAACCTGGGCATCCGGCACCGGCTGGCTCCGCTGATGGACAACGACCGGCGGAAAATCGAGTTGCTGAACAGTCTGCTGTTTTCGCTGGCCGGCACCCCGGTTTTGTATTACGGCGACGAAATCGGGATGGGTGACAACGTGTACCTGGGCGACCGCGACGGCGTTCGGACCCCGATGCAGTGGTCACCCGACCGGAATGCCGGTTTTTCGGTGACCAATCCGCAGAAGCTGTACCTGCCGGTGATTCTCGATCCGGCCTACCATTACGAAGCTGTGAACGTGGAAACCCAGTGGCAGAACACCTCGTCGCTGCTGTGGTTTACGAAACGGATGATCAACATGCGCAAGCGGTACAAAGCGTTTGGGCGCGGGAATCTGACGTTTCTGAACGTCGAAAATCCGAAAGTGCTGGCCTTTACCCGCAGCTACGAAGGCGAGACGCTGCTGATTGTGGTCAACCTGTCCAAACACTCGCAACCGGCGGAGATCGACCTGATCGACTACAAAGGCTACCGGCCCGTTGAACTGTTCAGTAAAAACCGGTTTCCGGTCATTCGGGAAGACAGCCCGTACCCGTTTACGCTCGCACCCTATGATTATCAGTGGTTTTCGCTGCAAAAAGCACACCCGGATATCGATCTGGAAAATGCGCTGCCATCGCTGACGCTGGCGAAATGGGAAGACCTGACGCTGACCAAAGCGCGGACGACGCTCGAAAACGAGATTTTGCCGAACTACATGGCGAAGGCCCACTGGTTTATCGGCAAAGGCCGGGAAATCGACAGTTTTGCCATCACCGATCAGGCGGTTATCCATCTGGACGACAAAACCGGCTCGCTCCTGCTGGTGGAGGTGTCGTATGAACAGGGGTTACCCGAATTGTATCAGGTTCCGGTCGTTTTCGTGCAGGGTGACCGGGCCAGCCAGATCGCCACGAGTTGCCCGCAGGCGGTTTTGGCAACCTTACAGCTTGGCGATCAGGACGGTTTGCTCTGCGATGCGTTTTTCACCGTCCGGCTGCATCAGTTGCTCTTCACCAAAATGGCCGCGAACAAGGCCATTCCGGCCAAAAATGGCAAGCTGGTTTTTACCGGAAATGACAAGCTGAAAAGCTATCCGTTGAACGCCGGAGAGATCAAATCCAAAATGCACACCGCCGACCGGGATTATACGGCCATTGCCTACGATAACCAGTTTTTCCTGAAAATGTACCGAAAAGTGGACTGGAACCTGAACCCGGACGTGGAAATCACCCGGTTTTTGAGTGATGAAGCCCATTTTGAGTACGTTCCATCGTTTATCGGTACCATCGAATGGCAGTCTGAGAAAGGCTCAATTGCGTTGGGGATGATGGAGGTGATGGTGGAAAATCACGGCGACGGCCACAGTTTTATGCTGGAACGGATTCACAATTTCATCGAGCGGATTCTGGCGCGGAACAAAGAGACACTGGCTTCGATTGTCCGCCAGGGAAATTGGAGCGAACCCTCCAGCTTTGATGATTTAACCGCCGAAAGCCGGGAATTGCTGGGTGGTACGGCTTCGGAAGAGGCCCGTCTGCTGGGCATCCGAACGGGTCAGATGCATCTGGCGCTGGCCAACACCACCAATAGGGACTTTGCCCCTGAGGAGTTCTCGTTGCACTACCAGCGGTCGCTATTTTCCGGTATGCAGTCGCTCGTTCGGGAAAGTTACCAGAGCCAGACCAAAAGCCTGAAGGATTTGCCGGACGACAGCCGCCGGGAAGTGGAGGACATTCTGGGTAAAAAGCAGGCGGTTTTGGCTGCTATGAAGCAGATTTATGACCACAAACTGGATGCGCTGAAAATTCGGATTCACGGGAATTATCACCTGGGGCAGGTGTTGCTGACGGGCCGCGATCTTGCCATTCAGGATTTTGGCGGCAATCCGCTGCGGAGTTTCAGCACCCGGCGCATCAAACGGTCGCCGTTGCGGGATGCAGCCACGATGATCCGGTCGTTTTATTACGTTGCATACGAAGGTTTTCTGGCCACCAACCAGGTTCCGAAAGAGGACATTAATAACCTGCTGCCGTTTGCCGACTGGTGGGCGTACCAGATCAGCCAAATCTTCCTGAAAGCCTACCTCGACACTGTTGAGGAAGCGAATTTCTATCCAAAAAACCGGGCCGACCTTCGGGTTATGCTGGAAGCCTATTTGCTGGAACGAGCCATGTTTGACCTCAATGATGACTTGGCCAACCGCCCGGACCGGGTGCTGGCACCGGTTCGAATCATCAAAGCAATTCTTGATTGAAAAGCCTTTCAAAACCAATCAAGCAAATCTCTGACAACCACACAATCCGTTGTGGTTCAGAAACTTAAATAACATATTTAGCATTCTGGAAATGGTTATTACCCGGATTAGAATTTTTCTAATCCGGGTGTTTCCCGAACCATTCCACGCTAAATGGTCTTATTTAATTACTCGACGTGATTAGTATAAACCATTCATTATGAAGAACAATAGACTTATCATCGTTTCGTATCGGCTCCCTTTTGCCTTTGAAACCACCTCCGGTAGTACGACGCTGAAAGCTTCCTCAGGAGGATTGGTAACGGCCATGAAGTCCCTGGATTTCACAGGAGCCAGTGAAAAACCGGTTTGGGTAGGCTGCGCCGATTTCTCCCGCCGAACCTGGGAAAAGCACAAACACCTCGTCAACGAGGACTTTGAATATGTACCGGTTTTTTTAGACCGCAAAATTCAGCAGGATTTCTACAACGGTTTTTCCAATTCAGTCATCTGGCCGCTTTTTCATTATTTCACGACCTACGTCGATTACCAGGAAAAGGATTTTGTAGCCTACCAGAAAGCCAACGAAGCGGTTAGTGAAGCCGTTTCACAACTGATGAAACCCCAGGACATCGTTTGGGTACACGACTATCATTTCATGGGGTTGCCGAGGTTGATCCGTGAAAAAAAGCCCGACGCGACCATCGGTTTTTTCCTGCACATTCCTTTTCCTTCCTACGAATTGATCCGGATTCTGCCCCAGAAATGCAAGGAATACCTGTTGACGGGCCTGCTGGGGGCCGATCTGGTCGGTTTTCATACCAACGACTACAACATCCATTTTCTGCAATCCGTCCAGATCAATCTGGGTGTTCAGCACAAAATATGGAAGATTAATTACCAGAACCGGCTTATTCAGTCAGATTCGTTTCCGGTCGGCATCAATTATTCGCTCTACCACGACGCCTACGACAACGCGGATGTGGTGGAAGAACGGGCGGCTTTGAAGAATGCTTACAAAGATAATAAGATCATTTTTTCGGTCGACCGGCTGGACTACACCAAGGGCGTCATGCAGCGTCTCGATGCACTGGAAGCCTTCTTGCGACGCTACCCCGAATGGACGGAGCGGTTGACGTTTATCCTGGTGGTGGTGCCCTCCCGCGATGAAATTCTGAAATACGGCGAACGGAAAGTAATGATCGAGCAGGCCGTCGGGCGCATCAACGGAAAATACGGAACCCTGATCTGGCGGCCCATTGTTTACCGCTATGGTTCGGTACCTTTTCCGCAGTTGCTCGCACTTTATACGGCCTGCGATGTGGCCCTGATCACGCCCATTCGCGACGGGATGAATCTGGTTGCCAAAGAGTTTGTGGCGGCCCGCAAAGACCACCAGGGCGTGTTGATTCTGAGTGAGATGACCGGAGCCGCCAACGAAATGAGCACCGCCCTGCACATCAATCCGATGGATGAAAATGAAGTTGCCGACAAAATGAAAATCGCCCTGGAAATGGAACCGGAGGAGCAGGCCCGCCGGATTGCCATCATGCAGCGACGATTGAAAGAATACGATGTCAAAAAATGGGCTGGCAGTTTTGTCGACTGTTTATTGAATCTGCAAAGCTCCCAACAGACTGAGCCCGCACCCCTCTTGAAATCACAACCAAATTTCTCCCTCCAGGAACGCTATGCGCAGGCCCGTTCGCGGCTGTTGCTGCTCGATTACGACGGCACGCTGGTGAACTACAAGACCAAACCGGAACTGGCCGCTCCACCCATCGAAGTGATCAACGTGCTGGGCAGGCTGGCGAGCCGCCGGGAAAACTACGTGGTGATCATCAGCGGACGCGACCAGCAGACGCTCGACGAGTGGCTGGGGTTTCTGCCCATCGACATGGTGGCCGAACACGGTTCTTATATCAAACAACAGGGATTGTGGCGACGGGATATTCTGGACGACGGTTCGTGGAAACAGATTGTCAGCCCGGTTCTGATCGATTTCGTAACCCGCTGCCCCGGCTCGTTTATTGAAGAAAAAAGCCATTCGCTGGCCTGGCATTACCGCTCTGCCGAATCGGAAACCGGCTTTGTGCGGTCCCGCGAGTTGATCACTACGCTCGAAAACCTGCTGCCTTACCAGTTGCGGGTGATCGATGGCAATTGCGTGGTCGAAATCAAAAGCACCGAAACCGATAAAGGCAAGGTGGCCAAGCAGTTGTCACTGGCCCGACCCTACGACTTTGTGCTGGCCATCGGCGACGACCGCACCGATGAAGATATGTTTACGGCCCTGACGCTGGAAAATCAGTATACCGTCAAGGTTGGTCCCGGCAGCACCCATGCCGCCCATCGGGTTGAAAACGTTCAGGAAGTCCTGGCGTTGCTGAAGGATTTCAGTGCTGTAAATATGCCGCTTTAATTGACAGGGATTGATGCTAAAAAAAGGCAGTAAAATACAATGACTTTCTCCTTCTGCTAGCTTAACTCTCTAAGCAAACGCATCGGATGGATGTCCTCCTGGTTTTACTGCCTTTGGCTTTCTTGATTCTTGTTGCCTACCGCGGATTCAATGTCATCTTATTCGCACCTCTTGCTGCTTTGCTGGCCGTTCTGCTAGCCAACCCGGCTTACGTCCTGCCGTTTTTTTCGGGCGTTTTTCTCGATAAACTGGCCGGTTTTATCAAGCTCTATTTTCCGGTATTTTTGTTGGGGGCGGTGTTGGGAAAGCTCATCGAAATGGCGGGGTATGCCAAATCCATTTCCACGGCGGTAATCGCTATTATTGGCAAAAACCGGGCGATGCTCGCCGTGGTGCTGGTGGGTGCCATTCTCAGCTACGGCGGGGTTTCATTGTTCGTCGTGGTGTTTGCCATTTACCCTTTTGCGGCCGAACTCTTCAAAGCCAGCGACATTCCCAAACGCCTGATTCCAGCGACCATTGGCCTCGGCTCGTTTACCTTTACGATGGACGCCCTGCCGGGAACTCCTCAGATTCAGAACATTATCCCGACTACATTCTTCAATACCGATGCCTGGGCCGCTCCCTGGCTGGGCATTTGCGGGAGTATTTTTATCTTTTCGATTGGCATGTTCTATCTGCAATGGCAACGAAACCTGGCGATCCAAACCGGCGAAGGTTACGGGAAAAACCACCTCAATGAACCCGAAAGACGGGCCGAAACGACGCTGCCTTCCGTCGGTATTGCGGTACTCCCGCTGCTCGTTGTGACGGTTTTTAACAAGGTTTTCACGAAGCTGATCCCGCAATACTACGGCAAAACGTTCGACTTCACCAGCCTGGGGATGGAGGGCATTCCACCCATTGAGATTTCAAAATTAACGGCTGTCTGGGCGGTGGAAGGGGCACTGGTTCTGGGCATCCTCACCGTTCTTGTTTTTGCCTTCCGGGCCATCAAAACCGGTTTTACGGCGGGGCTTAACCTCGCCATCGGTGGTGCCTTGCTGGCCACGCTGAATACGGCATCCGAATACGGTTTTGGGGCTGTCATCGCGGCTCTTCCGGGATTTAAAGTGGTGAGCACCGGCATCGCGTCCCTTTTCAAAGACCCGCTGGTCAACGAAGCCGTTACGACCACGACGCTGGCCGGGATTACGGGTTCCGGTTCAGGCGGTTTGAGTATTAGTCTGGCCCTTATGAGCAAAACCTACCTCGAACAGGCCACCCAACTGGGCATCGATCCGGAAGTGCTGCACCGGGTGGCGGCCATGGCCTGTGGCGGCATGGACTCCCTGCCGCACAATGGCGCGCTGATCACCCTGCTGGCCGTAACCGGACTGACGCACAAACAGGCGTACAAGGACATTTTTATCCTGACCCTCGTCAAAACCGCAGCCGTGTTCTTTGTGATTGCGCTGTATTATGGCTTCGGTATCGTTTAAAAGCCCCAAAGCCTGATACCCATGCAAAATGAACCATCCCTACGGGACTCATCCCCGGATAATCGGACGCAGTTCCTACAAAATGAGCCGTCCCGATGGGACGTGTGATGCAACCCGGTTTCCGCAGGAATCCCAAAAAATCCCAGCGGGATGATCCATTTTGTAAAAACGACCACACGAAATTCAAAACAATCCCGTAGGGATGATTCATTTTGTAGAATCGCACCACACGAAATTCAAAACAATCCCGTAGGGATGCCCCATTTTGTAAAAACGACCATACGAAATTCAAAAAAACCCCGTAGGGATGCCCCATTTTGTAAAAACGACCACACGAAATTCAAAACAATCCCGTAGGGATGATTCATTTTGTAGAATCGCACCACACGAAATTCAAAACAATCCCGTAGGGATGCCCCATTTTGTAGAATCTTTTATTATTTTCTCTTCTCTTCAAAAACACCCTTATAAAACAATGCGGCCACAATTCCGCCTACAATCGGGGCGACGATGAACAGCCACAGTTGTTTCAGAGCCAGACCGCCGGCAAAAATCGCCGGGCCAAAACTCCGCGCGGGGTTGACCGACGTCCCCGTAACCGGAATCGCCACCAGGTGAATCAGCACCAGCGTCAAACCAATCGCCAGACCGGCCATGTTGCTGTTGCCCAACCGCGACGTCGTTTTGAAAATAACCAGCAGAAACAGGAACGTCAGGACGGCTTCCGTGATGAAAGCGGAGGAGGTGCTGTAGGCTCCCAGGTAGCCGGGGCCCCAGCCGTTGGAACCGAGCGCCCATTGGCCCATCGAAAAACCGGGAGCCCCGCTCTGGATCAGATACAGGACCCCTGCCCCCAGTGTGGCTCCCATAAACTGGGCAATGATGTAGGAGATGGCATCACTGACGCTGATTTTCCCGGCCACCAGCATGGCAATCGTAATGGCCGGATTGATGTGGCAGCCCGACACCGGACCAATGGCGTAGGCCATCACCACCACCGCCAGACCAAAGGCAAACGAAATGCCCAACAGACCGATACCGGCGGGTCCGGTAGTCGAAATTCCGGAAATACTGGCGGCTCCACAGCCAAAGAGAACCAGGGAAAAGGTGCCGATCAGTTCGGCCAGTGACTTTTTCATAGACAGTTTTAAGTTTAAGAGAAAGGGTTTGTTGGCCCCTTCTTTTGACCTCAAAAACCGGATTTAGTCACAGGTAATCGAAGAAAAACGCTACTGGTAATTTTCAAACCAGTTAAAGCGCTCCTGTATGATTGCATCCTTCTGCTTTTTAACGTAGGCCAGATACAGACCGGCAACGGGCGACATTTTTTTATGGGAAAGCCAGATCAGACTCCAAACCGATTTGATGGGAAAATTCTCAACCGGGATAATCCGGAGCTGACCGTTTTCAAGCTCATTTTTAATGCCAATCAGCGGCATAACGGAATAGCCTAACCCGGCAATAACCGCCTGTTTTACGGCTTCATTGGAAGTCAGTTCCATCTTTTTCAAAACCGTTAGCCCCTGGTTTTCCAAATAGCGCTCCATCACCAGCCGGGTACCGGAGCCTGCTTCCCGGTAAATTAGCGGAATGGTCTCGAACAGGCGCATGGTATACGGTTTCGGGCCCAAGTCCGTCTCCTGGCTCCCCACCAGATACAGTTTATTCTGCATCAGTTCAATCTGGCTGATGGCCAACTGATTCGGTAAGACGGAAACCAGCGAGAAGTCAACTTCATTGTTCTCCAGACTGCTGATCACTTTCGATTTGTTCGTCACATCCAGCACCAGTTCGACGCCCGGATGCTGCTTCATAAAATCGGTCAAAAAATACGGCATTACGTATTTCCCGGTACTAACCACCGAAATTTTCAAGCGCCCCGTTAGTTGCCCTTTATAGGCCAGTGTTTTGTAATTAATGGCGTAGACTTCATTCAGAATGTTTTCGGCCGCGATGGCAATTTCTTTCCCAAAATCCGTGATGTATAACTTCTTTCCGATCACTTCCGTCAGCGGAATTTCAAATTGATTCTGAAAATTTTTCAGTTGGATTGAAACCGCCGGCTGGGTCAGATGCAGTACTTCCGCAGCTTTGGTAATGCTCTGGTTTTGAACGATTGTTGAAAAAATGCGAAGCTGATTCAGCGTATAATTCATAAATATTTTTTATGCATATCATTACAAACATAAATAAAAATATATAATCCCGGCGCTGCAATTTTGTCGCATCAATAACTGCTTATCAAAATGACACGGATTACAGTAGCAAAGGGCGACGGCATCGGTCCCGAAATCATGGATGCTACGCTCGAAATTATTCTGGCGGCAGGTGCACAACTCGAACTGGATGAGATTCAGGTGGGCGAACAGGTCTACCTGGCCGGTAATTCAGCCGGGATTGCCAAAGAATCGTGGGAGATCATCCGGCGAAACAAGGTATTTTTGAAAGCCCCGATCACCACCCCCCAGGGCGGAGGGTACAAAAGCCTGAATGTCACCACCCGCAAATTTTTAGGACTCTACGCCAATGTTCGGCCCTGCCTGAGTCTCCATCCATACGTCAAAACCAAACACCCGCACATGGATCTGGTGATTGTGCGGGAAAACGAAGAAGATCTGTATGCCGGTATTGAACACCAGCAAACCGATGAAGTGGTGCAATGCCTCAAGCTCATCAGCCGGCCGGGTTGCGAAAAAATCATCCGTTATGCGTTCGAATACGCCCGTCAGTATGAGCGCAAAAAAGTAACCTGCTTCACCAAAGACAACATTATGAAGCAAACGGATGGCTTGTTCCACCAGGTATTCGACGAGATTGCCGCCGAATACCCCGACATCGAAAATGAACACTGGATTATTGATATTGGAGCCGCCAAGATGGCCGATACGCCCGAGCTTTTCGATGTCATTGTGATGCCCAATTTATACGGTGATGTGCTTTCGGATGTAGCGGCTCAAATCGCGGGATCGGTGGGGCTGGCCGGGTCAGCAAACCTGGGCGAAGAATGCGCCATGTTTGAAGCCATTCACGGGTCGGCTCCGCGCCGGGCCGGGCAAAATCTGGCCAATCCGTCGGGGCTGCTTCAGGGTGCGGTCATGATGCTGATTCACATCGGGCAAACCGACGTGGCCGAAAAGGTACAGAATGCCTGGCTTAAAACCATCGAAGACGGTATTCACACCTATGATCTCTACAAGGAAGGCATCAGCACGCAAAAAGTGGGCACAAAAGAATTTGCGCAGGCGGTTATTGCCAATCTGGGCCAGAAGCCCTCAACCCTGAAAGCCGTTAATCTGGCCAATGGAACGCCGTTAAATCTGCCTAAATACCAGCGAAAACCGCCCGCCAGAAAAGAACTGGTCGGTGTCGATGTCTTTGTTCATTGGAATGGCACCAATCCGGACGATCTTGCCCGGTTGCTGAAACCGCTGGAATCCGAAAAAACAAAACTTTCCATGATCACCAACCGGGGCATCAAGGTATGGCCGGACGGCTTTTCGGAAACGTTTTGTACCGACCACTGGCGGTGTCGATTCAAACCCGCCAAAGGCAACACCCTGGGTAAACTGGATCTTATTTTTCTGCTGGTCAAAGCCGTCGAAAACAACATCGACACCATCAAGACGGAGAATCTGTACGATTTTAACGGAAAACCCGCCTTTTCGCTGGGGCAAGGTCAATAATTCATCAAACCCACTTAGCATACCATGGAAATGCAGCTCATTCAGGGTCAGTTTTCGGCCCAGGATTCCATTCAACTCCTTACTGAAATGGTGCATATTAAAATCAAATACCACGAAAGTAAGATCGGCAGCAACAGCAGCGAGGAAGATGTCAAAATGCGGGAAAAACGGATTAAAACCTTGCAAAAAGACCTTTTTGATCTTCGGCAAGCCATTCAATCCAGCAGTGGGCCGGTTTCGATTGCTTCAGTTCTAACGATCAGGCTGTCATGAAAAAGTTCCTGCACAACGCCCGGATGCTGAGTGCCCGGCTCGAGTCCCGCTTACCGGTTTTACCAATCATTTTCCAGTTAAGTGTGTCAGTCGCCTGTCTGGTGACGGCTTTCGTGATCCGGGACGATGTTTTGCCGAGTGAAGTCGTCAAAGTGCTGTCGATTGTGTGCAGCGCAAACCTGCTGCGAAGTCTTACGACTAACTAAACTTTTGACCGGTCTGCCGACCCGGGCAGGTCTTGCCTGGTCGGCAGCCTCTGGCCACTTTGTTTATGGCAACGCTTTGATTTTCATATTCTTGAAGTAAATCGGCGCACCGGCATGTTTGCCCTGAAAACCGACATACCCTTCGTTCGGCAGCGTAGCCCAGGGCTTGTTGAGCCAGTTCGGGATGGCTGAGCCGTCAGGGTTGTTTTTGCCGGAAGTCCACAGGCTCATATCGATCTGGTTGACAAGTTGACCGTTCAGCAAAACCGTGATGTTTTTTCCCTGGCAGGTGATCGTGTAGCGGTTCCACTCGCCCGCCGATTTGACCACCTTGGGCAGCATCGCGGGTTTGTGACCGAAAAACGCCCCACATTGCCACGACGCCGGAGCTTTGGACCACTGTTCGCTGTAGTCGTCGGCAATCTGAATCTCCACCGAGTTCGGAATAAAATTGGCGGTATCGCTGCAATACACAAAAACCCCGCTGTTGGTGCCGGGCGCGTTCTTGAATTCCAGGTCCAGCACGAAGTTTTTATACGTCTTTTTGGTCCAGATCGGAATGTCTTCCGTGGCCGTTAAAACGCCGTTCTCAACGCTCCAGATGCCTTTTGGAAAACCGGCGTCGGACAAATCGGCGGCAAAAAGCGGTTTCCAGTCGCTTCCGGAGGTATCGGGATGTTTCGGCGTAGTTTGGGCAACGGCCAGCCCGGTTAATAAACAGCAAATCAGTACTAGAATTTTGTTCATGGAATTGGTTGGTTTCAAACTCGATTAGTGACCCGAAGTTGAGGGTCTTTTTTGAAAAAGAAAAGTTTTGTCAAACCATCCGGCGTTCCAGGGTAAATTATGAACGAATCCATGGTCGAAAACAGAGACATGAACCTGAAGAATTCGTATTTCTTTTTTACCGGGGGCCAATGACCTCACTGACCGTTGATACGCCGTTTTCATTGAACGACTCAATGGCAAAATAATACGGTACGCCTACATTCAGCGCCCGCAGTTCCAGTTTATTCGGCTGGTCGTTCCAGATTTGATAGGTCTGGTACAGCTTGTCTCTGGCAATGCCCCACAGAATGTTGTAGCCCACTGCACCGGGCACTTTTTCCCACGCAATATCGGCATTTCGCTGGTCTTTCTGCCGGACAGCCGCTAGTTTTACGGGCGTCGCCGGGGCTTTTCCCAACCCATTGCCAAAGACCCGAAACCCGTTGATGGCCACGTAAGGACCCGCCGTGTAGACGTGTTCATACCGCACATACCGCCCGCGCACCGGACGGAGCAATTCCACATAGGCACAGGCGCGGTCGCGTTTGGGCTCCGACGTCAGGTCGGCAATTTTGTCCCATTTCTTTCCATCTCTCGACGCATACAACCGAAACTGGGTGTAAACCGTAGAATCACTGTCGAAAACGGTATTTTTATAATCGACGTAATTGACCTGCACCGCCCGAATGTCGTGGTCGGCACCGAGGTCGGTGGTCAGCGTCTCGCCGGCTTTGTTTTGGGTTGGCACCCAGAACGTCCGGGGATTTTCGTCTGCTGTCAGTTCGGCGCGCAGGGTATCCAGCGTTGAGGAGGCCGTGACCGGTTTCCGGTAATTCAGCAACATCCAGCCCGTAAAAAGCGCGTTGCTGTTCTCCCACTTTTTGGTGGAAAGGTGATGCGGAAAGTCTCCGAAACGGGTGTTGGCGTAAAGCTGGTCGTCTTTGTCGAAACCGGCGGGATGCATCACAATCCGTCGTTCCATACCCCAGACAATGCCCAGCCAGGTGGTGCCGGTATTCCAGTAATTGCCAAAATTATCCTGGAACGTGTTTCCGTGGCCGGTGCCGGTGGCGTAGCCCCCCGGTTTGTAGGCAATGGGGTTGTAGGGCGCGTATTCAAACGGCCCCAGCGGATCTTTGCCGACGTAGGTGCCGTTGGCGTACACGTTGTATTCGGTTCCGGGCGCTCCATATTGCAGGTAATATTTGCCGTTGTGTTTCGTCATCCAGGCCCCTTCCGTAAACGGTTTGATGGGGTCGGAATGGTTCGGGCCGAAACGCTCCCAGCCGTGTTGCCACGGGTCGAGCCAGAGCATTGGCTGGTAAGCTTTCGACGGTTCCGGGTTCATGTAGGTCAGCCGACGGCGGTGGTCTAGTTCGGCACCAAAAATCGGATAAACGTTCGAGGAACCCCAATACATGTACCACTTGTCGGTATCCGGATCGTGGAAGAGAGCCGGGTCCCAGGGACCGATGTCTTTGGGCAGGCGCGGCAACCAGCGGTTATAGAACTTGAGCTTGCCATTTTCGGGTTCGGTCGAATAAAAAATGGGGCGTTGTTCGAACGTCGACTGAAACAGGAACAGCGTATCGCGCACCGACAGGGCCGCTGGCGCACACATGTCTTCCATCGGCCATTTGTCGGGCACGACGTACTGCCAACTGACCAGATCCTTTGATTTCCACCAGCCACCGGAAATGGTGACGAACAGAAAGTATTCCCCCGGTTTGCTGCCCACCTTGTGGTTGATAATGACCGGATCAGCGCCCGAACGGTACGAAATCCGTTCGTTCAACTGCTCAAAATTATACCGGTAACTGATGTCCATCGGGTTGCAGTAGGTTCGTTGCTGAGCCAGGCCGGAGGCCCCGATGAACCAAGGAAGCGCCAACAGCAAGACCTTTTTCAGAACGTTTTTTTTCATAACTCTCCTGGTTTCGATATCCCATTCACCCGTCAACAGACGTCTTTTCTCCACTTGCAAGTACGGGACAAAAAACCGTTTCGATTTCGGGATGCTGGAAAATAGTTTTCAAAAAAACACCCTTTTCCGTTGTTGCCGGTCGGATTGTTCATCCGGATTCACTTTAAACAAAATCAGTAACTTAGCTGTTTTAACAGACATAACATGCACGCTGACCAGATCGTCTTTTTCGGAATTGTCAGCCTATTTCCCCCGACTCACAAGAGGATATTTTCACGGTAATGACCTTTTAGAAAAACTACGGTGGTTGAACCCTTTATTCGCTGGCAGCCATAAAACATACCCTGTTTCTGTTATGTACGAACTCGCTATAGTTTCGCTGGATGATGAGCAGGATCTAATTCTGGCGCATAAACGCACGTTGAAACTGGGCGAACTGGCGGGGCTTTCACGCGTGGCCCAAACGACTTTTGCAACGGCGGTTTTGGAAGTTTCCCGCGATGCCCTCCAGCATGGCAGCGATGTATCTCTAACGCTCGGGATTGTGCCCCCAAACGGCTCTAAAGCCCGGATTATGGCCAAAATCAGTGGCAGCCACAGTGCGATTACCGGACAAAAAAATGAACGGATCGAGGTGGCTAGCCGTCTGGTGGATGAGGTTCAGATTTCCAAATCCGAAAAAGGGTCAGAAGTACGGCTGAGTATTCCGGTTTTAGCCGATCAATGCGTTAACGAAACCAGCGTGGCACACTGGAAGCACCACTTCGACACCGAGCCGACCGAACTGGTAGCCGATGAAATCAAACGAAAAAATAACCAGCTACAGGAACTGGCTGAGCGGCTTCGCTCGTCGGAACGCCAGTATCAGGTGTTGAGTGATTCGTTGCCGCTCATGATTTTTACGGCCACGGCGAAAGGGAAACTCCTGTACGCCAACGAATGGTTGCGAAAATACACCGGCGAATCGGTCAGCCAGTTGAATAAATCGAAATGGGAGACGGTTCTGTATGAAGACGACGCGGCCGTATGGTGGGGAAAATGGGCCGAAACCGCTTCGGCCAACCACACCTTCCAGACCGAAATCCGAATCCGGAATGCCGAAACGGGTGCTTACGTCTGGCACCGGATGACGGCCACCGCGCTGCTGGATGAGAAGAAGGAAATTCTGTACTGGAGCGGTTTCCTGGTGGATATTCAGGCCCAGAAAATGGTGGAGCGAACCTTGCAGGACAACCGCGAGCTGACCGAAACCAAAAAGAAACTGGAACAATATCAGCACGAACTGAAACTGAACATCGGCGAACTGAACCGCAGCAACCAGGAACTGGCCGAGTTTGCCTACATAGCCTCCCATGATTTGCAGGAACCCTTACGGAAAATTCAGTCCTTCGGAAGGCTGCTCGTCGAACAGTTTGCCAATGAGCTAAACCCAAAGGCCCAGGATTTGATTCAGCGGATGCACCATGCAGCCGAACGCATGCACGTTCTGATCAAGGATATTCTGGCCTATTCGCGGCTGAATACGCACCACCAGCCCTTTCGACAGGTCGACCTCAATGCGCTGGTGAAAGAGGTGCTGGACGATTTGGAACTGAGCATTCGTGAAAAAAAGACGCAGGTTTTCGTTGACTTTTTGCCCACCATCTACGGCAATCCGCTGCAACTGCGGCAACTGTTCCAGAACCTGCTCTCGAATGCCCTGAAATTCATCGCACCCGATCGCCCTCCGCAGGTGCGGATTTCTGCCCGGGACGTCACCATTTTCGACATTCCGGTTCCGATGCGGCAACGGGAGCCGTCGTACCTGGCCATCAGTGTGGAAGACAACGGGATCGGCTTCGACGAACGGTATCACAACCGGATTTTTCAGCTTTTCCAACGGCTGCACGGCAAAGACTTGTATGCCGGCACGGGCATCGGTCTCACCATTTGCAAAAAAGTGGCCGAAATGCACGGCGGTACCATCGCGGCCCAGTCGCAACCCGGTCAGGGAGCCACATTTACGGTATTTCTGCCCCAAAGTGTGGCGGTATCGGTTCCGGCCAAATGAATTCCTCAACGCGAAACCCGCGTTTTGCTTTGCCGGATCTTGACCAATAAGTCCGTTAACTCCCGTACTTTTTCGGGATTCTGCTGATAAAGGTCAGTGGTCTCCGCGCCATCCGTGGCCAGATTGTAAAGCTGCCCTCTGCTCCCCTGCCCTGCTGGGGCTTTGATCTGTCGGGGTTCCGTAAAACCGCCCGAGCCCAGCCCTTCGATCAACTTCCAGTCGCCTTTTCGAATCGCAAAAAAACCGATGGATGAACTGTGCACCACGGCCGGTTGATCGGCAACCTGGCTGGCTTTGCCCAGCAACACCGGCAAAATGCTGTAGCTGTCTTCGGGCATGGCAGCCCGGTTTTTCAGTCCAAGCACGTCATTACAGGTCGCCATCAGGTTGGTTAAAGTCGTGGTAGCCGCACTGGTCGTTCCCGGTTTTACGTGGCCCGGCCAGCGAACAATGAACGGAATGCGGTGTCCGCCTTCAAATGCGTCGCCTTTCATGCCCCGAAATCCGCCAGCCGCTTTGTGGTTGAACTGCTTCACAAAATTTTCCCGCCAGTAGGGGCCGTTATCGCTCGCAAACAGAACGATCGTATTGTCGGCAAGCCCCGATTCGGCCAGCGTTCGCAGAACCTCCCCGACGGCGGCATCCACCTGCTGCACAAAATCGCCGTATTCCCCGGCTTTCGACTTCCCGGCGTAGGCGTTGGTCGGCACCCAGGGCGTGTGCGGAGCGGCCAGTGGAAGATAAAGAAAGAACGGTTTTTGCGTCGACTGCTTTTTCAGGAAAGCGACGGCTTTGGACACAAACGTGGGCAGTACGCCATAGAAATCGAATGAGGGAGCCTTCTTGCCTTCGCGCCAGAACGGGCCGGTATAGCCGGTTTCCAGCTTATTACCATTGGTGTAACCCGTCGGCAAGTCGGTGAGTTTCTGGTTTTCAAGGTAACAATAGGGCGGCATGTCGAGCGAGGCAGGCAGGATGTAGGAATAGTCGAAGCCGACGGTTTTCGGCCCCTGCGCCGGTTCGCGCGAAAAATCAATGTCGTCGGGATTCATTTCCGTTTTAATGCCGTACCCTTCCGCCGTCAAAACCGCTTCACGGCCCTTCTGCACTTCCCAATCCAGCCCCAAATGCCATTTACCAACAACGGCCGTTTGATACCCCTGGCTTTTCAACAACGAAGCCACCGTTGGGCGATTGGCCTCGATCAGCGTCCGGCTATACCCCCGCAACACCCCGACCGGCAGGCGGCTCCGCCAGGGATAGCGACCGGTCAGCAAACCGTAGCGCGTGGGCGTGCAAACCGATGAGGGTGAATGCGCGTCGGTAAACCGCATCCCCTCCGAAGCCAGTTTGTCGATCTGGGGCGTCTTGATCTGCCCTTCCGGATTATACACCGACACGTCGCCATACCCCAAATCATCCGCCAGAATGTAGACGATGTTGGGCGGCTGTTTTTTGTCGGGTTGTGATGGATTCATGCCGATTAAAACACCGGCAATCCCGCAAATCAATACGCCTGAACTGAAGAATCTGATCATTTTCTAACTGCTTAAGGGATGGGAATGCGGATGAAACGGATTGACACTGATTAAATCCGTTTCATCCGTTCCATCCATTTCATCCGCGTATCCAATCTTGTTATTACTCCTATTTTATCGAACCGGAAACAGCCTGAACAGAGCCACTCCATGATGCCGAATCTCTGCCCTGAATGAATCCTTCAATGCCCCCAAATCCTTTTGCCGCCACACATCGCGCAGCCGGTAGCTGCCTTTCAGTCCCGCTTTAGCCAGGTCAAATGTAAAGATTTTTGCCGTCTCGTCACCCCAGCGGAAATACGATTCGGGGGTTTTGCCATACGCTGCAACGTTGAACAGGCCGACCGCAAACGAGCCGTCTTCAAGCGGTTTGAGCCAGATTTGTACGCCATCCTCTTCCCGCACCAGCCGGGCCGATTTCCCCAGGGGGTCCTGATTGATTTCGATGACTTCGTCGTTTGTTAATAAGTTCAGGGTAAATGCGTCCAGTTGCTCGATGGGGCAACCAATCAGCAAGGGTGCTGACAGTAAACTAAACAGGCTCACGTGGCTGTATTGTTCGTCGGGGGTCAGTCGGGTCGGATGAAGTTCGGGACCCGTGGATACATTACCCACAATCATCATGTCGGGATCGTTCCAGTGACCGGGGCCGTTGTAGGGTGCCCATTTATCCAGCGTAAACGCCAGTTGGTACAGGCTCGTCCAGCTATCCCGGATGTCGGGGCCGGTGCGGTATAGATTCGATAACCGCATCCAGTCGGTCACGTTGGCAAACGGGGCCGAGTTGGACAAACTGAACACAATATCCCGGCCCGATTGCCGCAACGCCCTCGACATCCGTTCGGTCGAGTTGACATCGATTCGCCAGTCGTATTTCAGGAAATCAATGCCCCATTCGGCCATTTGCCGGGCATCTTCGGTTTCAAACCGGTAGGGGGCGATGTGGTTGAACGCGCGTCGATTCACCATAATCGACTCGTGCGATTCTCCGCCCTTTGCAAAATCGGAGGAAGCCCCGACATAACCGCCATAACTGGAAATATAGGGTGTCGAATACAGCCCCGCTTTCAAGCCCAGCGCGTGAATATAGTCCACCATGCCCTTAAAATCCGGAAATTTTTCGTTCGGCTGGAGGGCGTTTAGCGGCCCACCCCGGACGCCCTGCCAGGCATCGTCGATGTTGATGTACGTCCAGCCGTGATCGATCAGCCCCATTTTGACCATCGCGTCGGCCGAGGCAATTACCTTCTCCCGGTCAATCCGTGTTTCCCACGAATTCCAGCCGTTCCAGCCAATGGGTGGCGTCAGCGCAATCGTATCGCCAATCCGGATCATTACGTGCTGAATCGCTTCTCCCAGCGAATTTTTGGCTTTCAGCGTGGTTTTATACGTACCGCGCTGGCTAACTTTTCCCGTAATGATGCCGGTTTTTCGATCCAGTACCAACCCGGACGGCAAACCTTCTGCCGAAAAAAGAATGGGGCGTTTTCCGGTCGTCGCTATGGTGTACAGAAACGGATTTCCGGGCGTGGCTCCGACGATTTTTGCAGAGTTTATCCGGGGTTTTTCGCCCGGTTTGGGCGTCAGAATGTATTTTTCGTCCGTATTCGGAAGGTGTTCGGGACGGTTTTCGCCCTTCATGGTCAACTGCGCATTGGCCCAATTGGCATAGGTTCGTTTGTTGTTGGAACCACCGACCGGATCGGTGATCAACAGGCCCAGCCGTTCAATCCCCGTCAGGTCCACCGTCACGTTCTGGGGAGCGTCGCCCACCTTCATTTCCCGGCTTTCAAAAAGGATTTTCCGGTCGCCGATGACGTAGAATTTGACCGGTATTTCTGTATTGCCCAGATCATCGGCTCCAATCACGGCACTGAACCGCGTGGCATTTCTCTTCAGGTAAAACGCCAGCACGCTAACGCTTTGCGCCCCCACGCCCCGGCTGAAATACGTCCGGTTGATCCGCATCGAATCGTTGCTGTAATTTCGTTTCGCCGTCACCGGGCGAATGCCCTCGGAAAAGGTTTGAATCAGCAGATCATCCAGCCAAACCGTACTTGTCTTTTGCGCATAGGTAGCAGTTGCGATGAAAAGATAAAAAACCGTCAACGGCTTCGATAGTTTAGGCATATTTTTCATGGATTATTTTTTCGAAAACAACCGGAGCAAAACCACCCCGTGATGCCGAACCACGGTTTTGAATGACGTTTCAAACACACCCAGATCCTTTTGCCGCCACACATCGCGCAGCCGGTAGTTACCTTTCAGTCCAATTTTAGCCAGATCAAACGTGAACGATTTAACCTTTTCATCACCCCAGCGGAAATAGGATTCGGGGGTTTTGCCAAAGTCTCCGACGTTGAACAGGCCGACCGCAAACGAACCGTCTTCCAGCGGTTTGAGCCAGATTTGTACACCATCCTCTTCCCGCACCAGCCGGGCCGATTTCCCCAGCGGGTCCTGATTGATTTCAATCACTTCATCGTTGGTCAGCAAATTCAATGTGAACGCATCGAGCTGTTCAATCGGACAACCGATGAGCAACGGGGCCGCCAGCAGACTGAATAAACTCACGTGGCTGTATTGTTCGTCGGGCGTCAGGCGCGTGGGGTGAAGCTGCGTTCCGGTGGTGACATTGCCCACAATCATCATATCGGGATCGTTCCAGTGGCCGGGGCCGCCGTAGGGTGCCCACTTGTCGAGTGTGAAGGCCGAAACAAAGAGGCTGTTCCAGCTATCCCGGATGTCGGGACCGGTGCGGTAACTATTGGTTAACCGTACCCAGTCGTTGACGTTGGCAAACGGCGCCGAATTGGAAATGCTGTAAAAAATATCCCGGCCCGACTGTTTCAGGGCCACCGACATTCGCTCGGCAGCCGGTACGTCAATCCGCCAGTCGTATTTGAGATAATCGATGCCCCATTCGGCCAGTTGTCGGGCGTCTCCGGTTTCAAACCGGTGTTTCCCGACGTAACGGAAAGCACGTTTGTTGGCCTGTATGGAATCAGAGAAGTCGCCGTTTTCAAAGTTGGAAGAACCGCCGATGTAACCCGCGTAACTCGTAATCATCGGCGTCGAATAAACGCCCACTTTCAGCCCCAAGCCGTGAATATAGTCCACCATTTCCCGGAACTTCGGAAACTTTTCGTTGGGCTGAATGGCGTTGAATTTCCCACCCCGTTTGCCCTGCCAGGCGTCGTCGATGTTGATGTAGGTCCAACCGTGCTGACTCAATCCCATTTTCACCATCGCATCGGCCGAAGCCATTACCTTCTCCTGATCGATGTTTCGGGCCCAGGAATTCCAGCCGTTCCAGCCAATCGGGGGCGTCAGCGCAATCGTATCGCCAATCTTTATTCTTAGCATTTTCGTCGCTTCGCCATGCGTATTTTTGGCGCGGATAGTCACGGGATACGTTCCGGCTTGCAACACTTTTCCCGTGATTATTCCCGTCTGTTCGTCCAGCGAAAGCCCTGCTGGCAGCCCTTTAGTCGAAAACCGCATCGGGCGGTCGCCCGTTGCCGCGATGGTATACCGAAATGGATTACCGGGCGTGGCTCCAAAAACCGCTGCCGAATTGATTCGGGGTGATGGGGCCGGAGCCGGGGTTAAAATGTACTTTTCATCCGAATTCGGAATGTTTTCAGGACGATGACCAGCCAGCATGACCAACCGGGCGTCGGCCCAATTGGAATACAGTTTCGTCCGCCCCGCGTCATCGACCTTCACCAGAAGTCCCAGCCGTTTAACCCCGTCCAACTTTACCGTGACGTTTTTGGGCACATCGCCGAGCCGCATTTCACCGCTGTCGAACAGGATTTTCCGGTCGCCGATCACGTAAAAAGTATGGGACAGTTCTTTCACGCCTTTGTCGTCAACGCCCACCGTTGCCGTAAATTCGGTCGCTTTCCCGTCCAGAAAAAACGCCAGAATGCTGGTCGCATTCACACCAACGCCCCGCTTAAAATACGTTCCGTGCATGACGATGGAATCACCAGCCGCCGTTGTTTTGGGCAACACCGCCGGAATGCCTTCCGAAAAGGATTTGATGGGTAAATCATCCAGCCAGATTGCGCTGGTTTTCTGGGCGTTTGTGGCTGCACCAAAACTAACCCCCCAGACCACAAGCAACCAGAATCGCTTCGTCACGCTCATCGGTCCTTCGTTTTTACCACACCTTTGGCCTTCCTAACCGGCATTTTCAGCTTTTTCATTTTTCGGATTTTGACGACATCGACACCGGCGCCTGCTCCGGTTTACTGCCCCAGGCTTTATTCGGTTTTGCGCCCATTTGCAGCCGCAGGGTTCCGCCGTTGACAACGGTTTCGTGCGTCAACCACGGCTGGTCGAGGGCTTGGCCGTTCAACTGTGCCGACTGGATGTACAGGTTCTGAGCCGAGTTGTTTTTTGCTTCCACCACAAACTGCTTCCCTTTGTAATACCTGGGATTGAGGTGAATCGTGATTTTGTTGAATAGCGGGCTACTGATCTCGTAAAACGGCTCAGGCGTCGTGCCGCCGTTGGTCGAAAACAAACCGGTTTTCAGCAAAACCGACAAACTGCCCATCAGCCCCTGATCTTCGTCGCCACTGTAGCCAAAATCGGGTGAAATACCGCTGTAGACTTTCTCGATGATCTGCCGCGTCCAGTGCTGGGTTAGCCAGGGCGAACCGGCGTAATTGAACAGAAAAGGCGTCTGCATGCAGGGCTGATTGCCGTAGTTGATAAACACCCGGCGCAGTTCCTCCAGCGTCTCTTTGTCGTGCGATTTCCCCGAAACGAAATCGTGTTTTTCGGCTTTCTCAAACGAACTGTTCAGCTTGGCCGTGAAGGCTTCCCGACCACCCATCAGGTTAATCAGGCCCTGCACATCGTGCGGCACAAACCAGGTGTATTGGGCCGCATTGCCTTCTTCCCAGCCATTGTCATACCGCAAAATATCGGCGGGTTCGCCCCATTTCCCGTCCAGCGTCCGGTTCCACATCCAGCCCAGTTCGGGGTTCCAGATATTCTTGTAATTTTCAGCCCGCTTCATAAAAAGGCCGTAATCGTCGTTTTTGCCCAGTTTCTTCGCCATCTGCGCCAGCGTGTAGTCCTGATAAGCGTATTCCAGCGTCTGGGTAGAACCATCCTGATGAAAACCGTAGCGGGTTTTGCTCATTGGATGCGGCACATACCCGCGTTCCAGGTAAAACTCAAGACCGCCCCCTTTGAAGGTGTTGTGCTCATACCCCGCCTTGCTCATCATCCCGCCGGGGAAGTGGTTTTTCCGCAACCCTTCGTAGGCTTTCTGGTGGTCAAACCCCCGGATTCCTTTCAGATATGCACTGACAATGAACGGGGTAGACGAAGCTCCTGTCATCACATAGGTGTAGTTGCCGCCCGCCGGTCCGCGCGGAATCAGTCCGCCGTCGTCGTACATCAGCAGCATCGAATTCACGAACGATTCCGTCACTTCGGGGTAAACCAGGTGCCAGAGCGTGTTGAGCGACCACTGCGCTCCCCACATCGAATCGAAATTGTGGTGATTGAATTGGGGCTTCCCGTTGGCATCCAGCGGAATCTGTTTGATGCGCCGTTCGGGACCGGTCATGTCACTGTATTTCCCATTAACGTCAGAAATGATCCGCCGTCCCTGCAAGGCATGCCACAAATCGGTGTAAAACCGGCTGCGTTCGGTTTCGGTGCCGCCCTGCACCTCAATCCGGCTCAGCCAGGTGTTCCAGTCGGTGCGGCTTTCCTGCACGGTTTTTTCAAAATCCCAATGCGGCAGTTCGGTCGTCAGGTTCAGCCGGGCCTGGGCTTCGCTGACGTACGAAATCGCCACTTTCATTTTCCGGACGTCACCCGCCCCGGTTTTGAAACTGAGGTAGGCTCCCGTTCGTTCGCCCTCAATCACCTCGCCGGGCGTTTCCAGTGTGCCGTTTCGCCAGCCTTTGAAAGACTCAAACGGTTTGTCAAAAACCGCCACGAAAAATACCGTCAGCGTTTTGGGCCGACGAATGGTCGGAGCCATGATCGCGTAGCCTTCAATCTCCTGGTTGCTAACCTTTTTCACGTATCCTTTCTGCGTATCGGACGGCCCCAGAAACGTCGAGAAATCAAACAGAATATGGCTTTGAGCCGAGGCCGGAAAGGTGTATTGATGAAAACCGACCCGCGTGGTCGAGGTCAGTTCGGCGGTGATTTTGTAACGATCCAGCACAACCTTGTGATACCCCGCTTTGATGACTTCGCTGGCGTGCGAAAACGGCGAACCGTACTGGCTGGCTCCCCGGTGGCCCTTGAACTCGCCCGTTGTGGGCATCACCGGAATCCCCGACAACTGCCAGCCGTGGATGTGGCTGAAACATTTGATGCTGTCGAGGTGGTACCGGTAGCCCGCATTCCAGTCGGCGTTGACGGCATTGTCGGGGCTCAAATTGACCATACCAAACGGCCGACTGGCCGAATTGAAAAAGAACCAGCGGGAGTTGGCCGCATCCACCAGCGGATTTACCAGATCGACCGGTTTTGGGCCGTCTTTCTGCGCCCATGAAGGTGTTGTTCCGATTTCCAGAACCAGCAGAAACAGGAGACTGTAGAAGGAAAACTTAAACATATTGAGGTGAATCGGATGCGTGTAGAGCCAGTAATGTCCGATGACAAATCTACACGACTATCCTCTGGTTAGAAAGGGGAACGCAAAACCGCTCCCCCTTTTTTGGCATTGGGATATCGATTAGTAGCCTTCGTTCTGTTTCATGGCCGGAAACGACAGGTCAATCTCGCCCTGCGGAATGGGTCGCAAATAGTGAATGTCTTTGATCGTGTTGCTTTTGGCCGCCCAGGGATTGTATTTTTTCACCCGTTCAACCAGTTTGCCGGTTCGTTTCAGATCGAACCACCGGGAGTATTCGCCCATGAGTTCGCGGGCGCGTTCGTCCAGAATCAGGTCGATTGAGATGTTGGCCGCCGTGGCGCGGTACGACACCGCTTCCAGCGACTTTACATTGCCCGGCTCTTTGGCACACAGCGGATCGGTGCCTTTTTTGACCAGCGCCCGGTCCAGCACTTTGTTGTAATAGACTTCGGCACCGCCCAATTTTCCGTTTTTCGCCCCTTTCACCAGTGCTTCGGCCGCAATCAGATAGGCTTCCGCCGAGCGAAAAACCGCTTCGTTGAAGGTGCCAAATGCATCACCGTAGGCAATACCGGGTTGCCAGAATTTCCACATCATCGGCTGGTCCGACGGAAAACCGCTCACGCTGACCGTACTGCTGTTCACAAAACCGTATCCTCCGCTCAACTCATCCAGATTCACCACCGAATAATTCTTTTTACCGCCCAAATCGATGCCGCGCTCATTCAACGAGGTGGCCGGTTTGTTCCAGGGCCGGAAATACACGACGGTATCGCCCGCTTTGATGTCGACTCTCAGATTCGGATTAACGACCGGCAAGGGCTTGAAACCGGTAACCGGCAATAAGGCATAGCCTACTTCCACAAAATTATGATCGTACCGCGAATCATTTTCCGGGTCAAAGAGCCGATACATGGCCGGGTTGGTAATGTGAAAAGGCTGGTGCCGGTTGTAGTCCGACGTACGCCCTTTCGTGCCGGGATACCCTTCACCGCCACCGCCAAAAACCGAATGCAGGTTGTTGCCCCCAGCCGCATCTACGGCAAAAGCCGGGTCGGTTTTGTTGGTCAGCACATCCGAATTGTATTGGACGGCAAACACGATCTCCGGATTCTTGTCGTTCTGAGCACCGGTATATTGTTTCAGCGGATTTTCGGAATGAACCGGGAACAACTGGGTGTAGGCCGTCGCCAGCGGATAGGCTTCGATCACTTTATCGGCGTATTGCAGCGCCAGGTCAAAATCGGCGTTGCTCCCGCCCAGCGAACTCTTGAAATTCCAGCCCCTCGTCAGATACACCCGGGCCAGCAAAAACTGGGCAGCCCCTTTGGTGATCCGCCCATAGTTGGACGCGGTCACCGGCAATTTGGCTTCCGCATCGAGCAAATCGTCGATAATCTGTTTGTAAATAGTTGCCGAAGGCACCCGAATGGCTTCTTTGCTCGGACTGAGCGATTCGGTCAGCGGCATCGGTACATCGCCCCACTGCTGAACCAGATAGAAATAGGATAGCGCTCGCAGGAATTTCGCTTCCGAAACCCGCGTATCCTTCAATGCAGCCGCCATCGTCGTAATGCCCTCGGCCCGGCTAATGGCCGTGTTGGTCCGGGCAATTTCGGCATACAGGATCGTCCAGAGGCTTTGTAATTCCGCCAACGTGGCATTCAGACGCACGTCATATTGTTCCAGCGGGCCGCCCGTGACGGCTGGCGTGGCAAATTTGGGATCACCAAAACCGCTCTGCGAAAAAATGTCGGTACCATTCAGAACCAGCGTCCGGTTCTGGTGGATATTCCGCAAGAGGGAATAACAGGACCGAACCAGATCTTCGAAACCGGCTTCCGTTTTGTAGTATACGTCGGTGGTCAGGGTGGTAACCGGTTTTTCAACCAAAAATTCGTCTTTGCAGCCGGAAGCCACCAGGCCTAGGAAAGCAAGGGACAGGGCCGTATATCGGATCGAGCGGAAAGATCTCATGGGAATTACGCGTTGATTTCGGGGTTAGAAACTGATATTGACACCTACGGTATACGTCATTGACGGCACGTCATCCTGGTAAATCGCCGAGTTAAATTCAGGGTCAAATCCGGTGAATTTGGTAAACACAAACGGATTCATGACCTGCGCATACAGGCGGGCATTGGCCAGTTTCCAGGAATTCATCACGCCTTTCGGCAAGGTGTAGCCAACCGTAATGTCCGAAATCCGCAAAAAGCTGGCATCCTGGTAGTTGATGGCGTTTCGGTATGGATTGGCCGCCACTACCCCAAAATAGGTGTTCGACGGATTGTCGCTCCGCCAGTAGTCCAGCGAGGCCAGTTTATTGTAGCGGGTGCCGCTGATTTCGCCGAACGTGCCCGACAGGGTGCTGTTGTAATATTGAACGCCATCCCGGTAGTAGACAAAAAAGGACAAGTCCAGGTTTTTATATTTGAAACGGTTGGTGATGCCCAGAATCCAGTTCGGCAACTGTGTTCCCAGAACCACGCGGTCGTCGATGGCATCGGTGGAGGAAATAACGCCGTCGTTGTTTTGATCGACCACGCGTACCGAGCCGGGCACCTGCTTGTATTTGGTCGCCTGCTCCTGCTGGGCGGTTTGCCAGATGCCATCGAATTGATAATCGAAATTCGACCGGATCGGGTAGCCGACAAACAGCTTGTTGCCTTTATCGACGGTTTGGCCATCACCATACAGTTGCAGCAGTTTATTCCGGTTGCGGGTGAACGCAAAGGTGCTGTTCCAGCTAAAATCGTTGCGGGCGATGTTGACGGTATTGAGCGTCAGTTCCACCCCTTTGTTCTCGATCTGACCGACGTTGGCGATGACCTGCGAAAACCCGGTTACGGTCGGAATCTTCTGATTCAGAATCAGATCGGCGGTTTTGCGGTTATACAATTCCAGCGAAGCCGAAAGGCGGTTTTTAAAGAACCCGAAGTCCAGCCCCAGGTTGTATTCCGTACTCCGCTCCCACTTCAGATCCTTGTTGGCCAGGTTGGAAGGCGCGAAACCGTAAGCTGCCGTGCCGTCAAAGTCATACCCGGTGTTGAGCAAACCGGCCTGCGTGCTGTAGGGGCTCACCGTCGAGTTACCCACCTGCCCGTAGCTCAGGCGCAGTTTGAGGTTCGAAAACACGTTGAGGTTGCTGATGAACGGTTCGTCGCCCATGCGCCAGGCCAGGGCCACCGACGGAAAAAAGGCCCATTTGTTGCCTTCCGAAAGCTGGGAAGCACCGTCTGAACGGCCCGTTACCGTCAACAGATATTTGTCATTGTAGGAGTAGTTGACACGTCCCATAAAGGAAAGCAACGAACGCTCGACCAGCGAACTGTTGATGCCCGTCACGGTTCCCGTATTCAGAGCATACCAGTCTGAATTGTAGGGCAGGTCTTTGGCCGCAATCTGATAGGCTTCATTGCGCTGGTAAAAGGCACTTTGCAAACCCGTTACGCCAAATTTATGCCTGCCCAGGTCCAGGTTATACGTGACAATGTTGTCCAGGGTGTAGTTTCCCTGCGTCCGGTGGTCATACTGCGCCCGGGGTTTGGACCCAATCTGCGATTTGGACCACTGCCCCCGGAAATCACCAATCCGGTCGGTATTATACGAAGCCGAAAGCGACGAGCGGAAACTAAGCCCTTTGATGGGGGTAAACTCAACGTAGCCGTTGCTCATCACCGACATCGTGGTGGTCAGCAGTTTCGAGGTTTTGGGGTCGATGTCGGCCAATGGATTGGGCACCTGCTTGTCGTTGATTCCCATCCAGAACGCATAGCCATCGACATTGAAATCACCGTTCTCGGACGGGTTGGCGAGGTCGCTGAAATAGGCGGTTCCCGTCGGACGCGCCCGATACGCCCCCCGCAGCGACTCCTGCGACCCCACGTTCTGGTTACTGTAGGTCAGGTAGGAAGTAAACCCCACCTTGAAGCGGTTTCCCAGCTTGCTGTCCAGACCGGCGTTCAGGTTGTAGCGTTTGTAGCCTGTATGGAGCACATTGCCATTTTCGTTCAGATAACCGCCCGAAAACCGGTAGGTCGTTTTGTCGTTGCCACCCGCCACGCTGAGGTTGTGGCTCATTTGCAGGGCCGGGTCGGTAATCAGATCCACCCAGTCAGCGGTTTTTCCGGCCTTGATGTTCGCCATTTCGGCGGCTGTGAATGTAGCCCCCGTGGCGCCTTCCAGCACCCGGTCGGTATACGTCGCTTTGTAGAACTGCTCGCTCGACATCAGCTCAGGAATGTGGGCGGGCATTTTGACCCCCACGTAGCTGTCGTAACTAACGCGCGGTTTGCCGGAAATCCCTTTTTTCGTCGTGACGATGATGACACCGTTGGCGCCCCGCGCCCCGTAAATGGCGGTCGACGACGCATCTTTCAAAATGTCCATCGACTGGATGTCGTTGGGATTGAGGTTGTTGAGATTGCCGCCCATCAGTCCGTCAATCACCACCAGGGGTTCGGTGGAGTTGTTGATGGTGTTTTCGCCCCGAATGGTGATGTTGTAGCCCGCCCCCGGTTTATTGCTTGATTTGGTGACGGTTGCACCCGCGACCTGCCCCTGAATGGCTTTGGAAGCCATCACGGGATTGGCCCGTACAATGTCCCGCGTTTGAACGGAAGCCACCGCGCCGGTCAGATCGGTCTTCTTGATTTCACCGTAGCCAACCACTACAATTTCCTCCAGTTGCTTTAAATCCGCCTTTAAAACCACATCGAAAACCGTGCGTTTCCCAACGGCCAGTTCCTGTGATTCATACCCGATAAAACTGACAATCAATACCGCATCCTCGTTGGGAACCGACAGCGAAAACCGGCCTTCCGCGTCGGTGGTCGTGCCTTTATTCAGGCCTTTGATGATGATACTGGCCCCGACAATGGCCTCATTTTTGTCATCTTTAATCTGGCCCTTGACGGCTATATCCAGGGGCAGCATGGGCTGTAGACTGGCCTCGTTTTCCGGCATTGCTGAAGTCTTTACTTCAATCCGATTGAGAACAATCTGTTTCCCCAGAATCCGGTAGCCCAATTGCAGCGGTTCGAGGACGCTGGTCAGCACATCGCCAAGCGGCAAATTATGAATCGTCAGGTTAACCTTGTGCGCCGATTTTAACAGACTGGGATTATAAATAAACCGCACTTCTGCATTTTTCTCGATCTCAATCAACACCTTTTTGATGGATTGATTTTCAATTTTCAGGCTAATCCGTTTTTTCAGCACTTCCTGCGAATCGGCTCTGTATGCAAACAAGGGCCCCATGAAGAGAACCGAAAGAAATAGCTGGCAAACAAAAGCAGGGAGAAAGCCCATGCTTTGTTTGTAATTTCGTAGCGCTATTTTCATGAAATTAGGGGTTAAGGGTTAGGAATAAGGAGAGGAAGTAACAATTGGCAAATACCGGCACATTCTGAAACCGGTTTATTTACATCCGTTTGACTTGATCTGTATTCGACCATCGTTTTCGACGTAACTGGCTTCAAGCGCAATACAGATCAATTCGATTTTTTGCAATAAGGGTTCGTCCGACAAATGAGCCGTCAGTTTGCAGGAAGACAAGCGGGTGCTATCATAAACGATGTTCGCATGATAGGCTTTATTTAACGTTTCGATAACGGTAATAGCCGCCGTTTCATCGAAATTAAAGCTCAGGCTTTGAATGGGGAGTTTCAGGTTGGTTTTATCGACCGTCAGCGGTTGGTTTAAGGTATGCTGATTCGGGTTTGTATTGATGCGTTCATCTTCCTCTAAAACCAGCCCCTCCAATTGGTGGCTGGTCATTTTCTTATCCTTGTTTTTATCGCTATGCAGAAACACTTCGACTTTCCCGGTTTTCACCACAACTTCAGAAAATTCGGCCTGCGTTTTTACCAGAAAACTGGTGCCTAATACTTTGGTAATCAATCCTCTCGTGTATACAAAAAAGGGCGTTTCGGGATTTTTCTGCACTTCAAAAAAAGCTTCCCCAACCAGAACCACTTCGCGTTTCCGTTTATTAAACAGCTTCGGTGAATAACTGATCCGGCTTTGGGGCTGTAAAATGACGGAGCTTTTGTCGGGTAAGTTTACCAGGATAGGGCCGTTGGTCAGGTTCTCTTTTTCATAAATTTCACCGGTTCCTTCTTTTACCGTATTGATGAGCGTTCGGTAGGTAATAGCGGGGGATTCTGTGTATTTAGTCCATCCTATCCAACCCAGAACTAAAACAATGGATGCCACGGAAAGCCATCTGAACAGCGAGTTTAACCGGAATTGTTTGGCCTGAACTACACTTGCTTTTTGTCCGGTTTCCGGTGCCTGAATGGATCGGTATACCTTTTCCAATCCTGTGTCCGGATCAAAATTATACTGGGGATGTTGTGACTCCCATTCATCCAGGTATTGATGAAACAGATCAAGATTATTTTTATCCGCAAGCCACTCTTCAATCAGTTTCCGCTGAATCGTGGTACACTTATGATCAAAATAATCAAATACGATTTTCTTTAGTAATGAAGATTCCATAATGGCGGGATTTGGATCGTATCACTCACTGACTTAGAGAATAAACAGCAGAAATAAACTGAGTAAGTACTCGTGTTTCAGCTCCTCTCTGATCCGGGATAACGCTCTGCTGATCAACCGTTCTACCGCGCTAATCGTTAATTCCATTTCGGAAGCGACTTCCGCATATTTCTTGCCTTCCAGCCGGTTTAGCTGAAACGCTTTCCGGGATTGTTTGGGCAGGTGTTGAATGGCCACTTCCAGCTTTCGGCTTAGCTCATGGAAATGCAGGATTTCGTCTGGTTGCAGCACCGCAATGGCGTTAAAATAATCCGCGTCCTCATCGCGGGTATCCAGGTTTTCATTCCGGTTTAACTCCTGTTTTATGTAGTTGTAGGAGCGGTTTTTGACGGAGGTGTATAAATAGGACCGGTACGAGATAGCGACGGTTTCATACACCTTATTATTCCAGAAATTCGTGAAAACTTCCGCAACAACGTCTTCCGCTATTTCTTTCGAATACACATACCGAATCGCGTGGTTGCATAAATTGGTGTAGTACTTTCTGAAGAGCAACTCAAACCCTTTCTGGGGAGACGAAGCGAAACAGTTCTGAATAAAATACTCGTCGGAAATCACCCGGGTTTGTTCCGATTCTTTTGAAATCCGTGGCCCGGTTCGGTCGGCGTGATACGCTTCTAAAGGTTGCTCTTCAGGGTTCATCGGGTCAGAGAATACACGCTACGCACGTTGTAGAGAATGGTTGACGGTATGTCTACCAGGCCGGAAAAATATCCTAATTCAAAGACAAAGTTTTGTTATTTTACCCCACACTAAAAAAACATTTCTTTTCTACTATTTTTCAATACCCCATTCCCAGCCTGAATCCGGTGTTTCGGGTGGCTCGTCAGGTTGAAAGCGGAGAAAGGAATGGCAAGAAAATAGCCGGTATACAGCGCAGCGAAAAAGCTGTCGCGTATACCGGCTAACGTTTACTAATCAGTTTGTAAAAATAGCTCTGTACGGTTTTTCCGTCAGGTTATTTATCGGGCACGCAGTTGGCCAGTTTGTAGATCCGGCCATCGGCTTTGGTATAGATGTAGAAATCCTGATTCAGCCCCAGACCAAACCGCAAATCCGTTTTTTTACTCTGGCTCAACTCCTGAAACGTAGCGGTTTTACCGGCCACTTCCACTTTCAACTCCTTGATTTCAGCCTGTTTGCCGGGCTGTAGCTGACTGTTTTCCACGTAGTAGACTTTCCCGCTGACAATATCGCCAAAGATGTATTTCCCCGTCAGGGCCGGAATGGCGGTTCCCGAATAGACAAAACCGGCGGAGAACGCGTTGCCTTCGTCGTGGTCATATTGAACAACGGGATACGTATACTTGAAGGTCGCATCGTTGGCGGGCAGGGCGTACACCCGGTCCATGCGGCCCCGGTAATTGATGACAAAGGTGCCTTCGCGATCCGGCCAGCCGTAGTTCGCCCCGGCAACGCCCAGGTTCAGCTCTTCCGACTGCGCCTGACCGATGTCCGAAATCAGCATCTTGCCATCGGGCGTCCAGCTAATCCGGTTGGGGTTCCGGAATCCCTGGCAAAAAATCTCCTTCAGGGCCGTCGGATCCTTCGCAAACGGGTTGTGGGGCGGAATACCGTACTTCCCGTTTGTGCTGTTGGTGCCTTTCGGGTCGATGCGCAACACCTTTCCCCAGGGTCGGCTCCGGTCTTTGCAGATGAAATAAAATCCATTTTCGGTAGCTCCGCCGTCGCCGATGCCGATGTATAACATGCCGTAATCGGCGGTGCCCGGTTTCGCCATCGGGTTAAACGTAATTTCCTGAACGCCGTGAATCGGGCTTACCATGTTGAGCCGCAGCAGTTCCCGGCCCGTGCCGGCAAAGGTCGCGGCCGTTGGGTCGGGCAGTTTCCACTCCGTCAGCACCCATTGCAGCGTCACCTTGATGGAGTCGGGATAGGCAAAATCGGCCGGGGCCGTGTTGGCTTTTTCGGTATGGGTGGTGTAGAACAGGCCGTTGGTGTAAAAATCCGGGTGGAAGGCGTAGCTACCAAAACCGGTAGCCAAACCGGGCACATGAATGAAATTCGGGCGTTCTTTCGCCATCGACATAAACGGCCGCAGCGAATTGCCCTCCATTTCGTACAGTGTTCCCCGCAGATCTTCCAGAAACAGCCGGTTTTTCGTTCCGGGCAGCACCTGCATTTTGTTGATGCGGGCCAGCGGTATTTTTTCGGCACTGGCCGGGGCGGTGGTCACTTCTTCCAACTGAATCCGCAACCCGGAGGGTGGTATTTTCGTCGGAATGGGGTCCTTCAGTACTGCACCGAGGTTTTCACTGCCGACATCGACCGTCGATACCTTGCGTTTCGAGTGCAGGTAGGCCGTCAGGGCGGTGATGTCGCCCTCGCTGAGCTGCGTAAACGGCGGCATCATCTGCTTGTATTCTTCAAAAAGCTCGTGCGCCCGGGCATCGCCACTGTTGATGACCTCCGGAGCGTTGCGGATGAACTTCCGGAGCCAGTCCACCGGCACTTCCGTCGTCACGCTGGCCAGATTCGGCCCGATGCCTTTTTGCAGGAAGTTATGACAGGCCGTACAATTCTGCTGGAACAACTGCTGTCCCTTGGTCAAAACCGCCTGGTTGGTGGAATAGCCCGTTGTGGTTGTGACTGGCGGTTTGGCTGCGGTGGGCTTTTTGGTAGGCTGTTGCCCGTGCGAAAAAGTGCAGATAACCAGCAGATTGAGCAGTGTAAAGACCCAGGATGCCATAGGCCCTGAAAAGGGTTTTGTGAATCCGCATGAAGTCTTATTTACGTATTTTTGAGGGGATTTAGGGGCAAGAAGCATTCGTAAATTCATTCGGTTGTTTAATTTTCAAACGAGGTTGAAAATTAGGTCATTTCTTTGCGAAAATCAAACGCCAGCGGTTTTTCGATCCGCCAACGCCTTAAAGTTGGTATGGGCTAAACAGTCGGGAGGCTTCACGGGGCCTGAACCTAAAAAATTCAAAAAAATAATTTAACCTTGTGCCCAATTCCCACCGCATCCATCGTCATCGAAAAAGCCGAAACCTCTTTACCCCACTAAAATGACGTTATCGAACATTTTCACCACCGCCGTTTTCAGAAAAAGTAGTTCAACGCATTAACCAACTAAAACCGGATACCCAATCTCTGTGGGGTAAAAAGAAAGCTGTCACCGGTCCGGCACCCTACCAACGCAATTCGCAAACCGCCCCCGCCTTTCTCATTAAAGATTCGCGGGATTTTGATGTGGAAAAGAACCGCCTGATCGCTTACCTCTCCAAAACGCAGCAACTGGGCGAAAACCACTTTGACAACAAAGAATCACATTCTTTTGGCAATCTGAGTAAAGATGAATGGAATACGATGTTTTATAAGCATCTGGAACACCATTTGGGGCAGTTTGGGGTGTGAGGGAAATGGTCACATTTTTACATAGAGCGTGCCTTATGGTTGACTCGCTCATTGAACTTCCATAAACATCAACTTTCAATATTTCGTTGATAAATACATCTTTAGCCGGTGAATAAAGCTGATAGACAGTAAATATTTGCGTTTATTTACCTTAAATTAGAGATACTCTAAAGCATTGAGAATTCGATATCAGAACCAATTCGTAACGGAAATTTCCGTTAATCAATAATGAATCAAGATCTAATGACTCGCTTGTTTCGCTCTATTGAGGGAGACCGCGATGATGACATTGTGAAGGTGGCGTATCGAATCGTGGAGGACGAGCGCAATAAAGGTCACGACCGGCTAGCAGACCGACTAATCGACATATTAGAAAAAAACATTAAACGTCAAGGTTTTCAAGGTGAATTAAAACGACTTATGCCGCAAGGCGTAACGATTCCGACCGACACACGCAACAAATTACCATTAGCGACCCCAGTCGAACGAGAATTGTTACGGCACGAAATGGTATTGCCTACAGATATCGAAACGAAAATTCAGCGAATAGAGAAAGAGTATGTCGCGCGGGATCGATTAGCGCGATTTGGATTAAAACCGAAGAAGAAGATTTTGCTATATGGTCATCCAGGATGTGGTAAGAGCATGAGTGCTGAACGAATCGCATGGAACATCGGATTACCTTTTTTGAAGGTCCGTTTCGAAGCTATTATTTCGTCGTACTTAGGTGAATCGGCCACAAATCTGACTAAATTATTCGAATCACTCAAGTCATACCCTTGCGTGTTATTACTAGATGAGTTTGATTTCATAGCTCAGTCGCGGACAACTGCGCAAGATGTAGGCGAAATGCACCGAGTAGTAAATATTCTACTGAATCTTCTAGAGGATTACGATGCGCCGGGTTTGTTAATTGCAACTACAAATTTGGAAGGAAACATAGATAAAGCTTTATTCCGGAGATTTGACGATATAATTGAAATACCCTTGCCACAAAAGCGCGAAATTGATTCTTTACTAAAGATGACTTTGTCTGCTTTTAAACTAAGCACTCAGATAGATTGGTCAAAGCTTGTTACTTACATGGATGGTTTTTCGGCTGCTCTCGTTGTAAAAATAGCTCAGGACGCAGCAAAAATGGGCGTTATAATGGGAAAGGAACAGCTATCAGAAGAACTTATATGGCAAGCAATTAAGGAAAATAGTCAATATAAATAATAGCAATGTATGGGATTTGAGCATCTATCTCTACGTGAAAAAAAAGTAGGAAAACCCAAAACGAACGGCGGTGGTAAAGAAAGTCAAGGTACTTCCAATAGAAAGCTAAACTTTAACCAACACGGATCTACTCTACGCAATAATTATGGCGTTATTAGAAGAGAATGGGCTGATCTATTAAAAGAAAGAGAAGCCTTAAACCTTCCTCCAGTGCTCAATCCTAACCAAGTCCCTATTTTTTTACGTATCGATCCTGATTGCTTTGACATCGAATTCATTAGGAAAGCTTTCAACATAGAGATCGTATCTGAACGAGACAATGGCTACATTATTGGTGTAAGTACAGACAACTTTATTGGCCTTGAAGATAAAATTCAACGCTTTTTGACACAACGGCATGGGGGAGCCAGAATAGCCCTTTTATGGGATATTGAGTCTGGTCATCAGTGGCGTATTGATGAGATTTTATCAGAATCCCTACTTGCCAAATGGGATCTGATTGATGACAAAGTAATTTATCAAGTTGATGTCGGTATTGCATGTAACATAGTGGAAAATGATCCACCTAAACGTAGGAAAACGGAGTCAAATAATTCATACGCTGTAAGATTAGCAGAATGGCGTAATGAACGCAGCGAATTATACGACGCACGATCAATGCAGCGGCAAAATGATTTTGAGCGCTTTGTAGGTGGTATTGCAGGTCGTATTGTTGGCTCAATGATTGACCTAAACGACAGTTTTGGTTGCCGAGTAGAACTCACTGGAGCAGGCTTGAAAGATTTAGTTCTTACATACCCTTTCTTGTTTGATGTCAGTGAAGCACCTGTAATCAATATACCAGATTCCGAAAATAGTGCCTTACCTACCGTATTTGGAGCCAATATTACAGCACCCTTGCCTGATGCTCCGAGAGTGTGTGTAATTGATAGTGGTATTATGGAAGGGCATCAATTATTACACCCTGCTATAGATAGCGCAGCATCTTACTGCTTTATTGATGGACACGAAACCGACGTAGCCGATGAAGTGCGTAATGGTGGGCACGGTACGAAGGTTGCTGGCGCTATCTTATATCCTGACCAAATCCCGGTTAATGGGACGTATGAATTACCATTTTGGATACAGAACGCTAAAATCTTGGATAGTTCCAATATTTTATCTGATTCTGTGTCACCTTCCGAACTAATGATTCGAATTGTTGAGCGGTACCAACCGACAAAAATTTTCAATCTTTCGATAGCCGCACATATTCCCTGTGAGCAAATTCATATGTCAGAATGGGCGGCTACACTTGATCAATTAATTTGGAAACACGACGTAATATTCGTCACAGCAGTTGGCAATATTCGATTACCGGAAATTGTAGCAAATCTACAAAACGCAGTTCCTTATCCTGACTATTTGATCGAAAATACCAGTAGTAGGTTATCCGAACCATCACAGAGTAGTTTCTCGTTGGCTGTAGGTTCTGTTTGTCTGGACGGCTATGAAGATGAAGACCTCCAATCTTTTGGTCAGAAAGACGACCCATCCTCCTTTAGTAAGACTGGCCCGGGCATGTGGGGAACTGTCAAACCTGACGTTGTTGAATATGGTGGTGACTGGATCCGCAAAAAGCAGTTTGACAATACTCTTACAACGCACCATAGTATATGCCCAGCCTTAATCCGATCAACCTTGCACGGAGGGTATTTTGTTGGACGTGACGATAAAGGCACTTCGTTTGCCGCCCCTAAAGTCACTCATATTCTTGCTGCTTTACAACAGTTATTACCTACTACCTCAGTGATGCTTTATAGGGCCTTACTGGTGCAATCGGCCAGATTGCCCAAAGAAAAGTTTCTTAAACCGACAGGCACTGACCTACGTTTATATGGGTACGGTATTCCTTCAAAGACTCGTGCATTAGGTAACCAACCTAATCGTGCTACATTGTTTGCGTCAGACAGTCTGAGCGGAAGCAAAGCACACATCTATACTGTTGCTATCCCAGAGGAAATACGCCGACAAGGAGATGAATATTCTGTACTCCTTGAAATTACACTGGCATTCAAAGCCAAACCAAGACGAACAAGACGTAAGACCAACTCCTACTTATCAACTTGGCTTTCTTGGGAATCTACTAAAATTGGAGAAAGTTATGATGAATTTGCCCAACGGGTTGTTGAATACCTAGACGGGGAGCCTTTTGACACTGTCGAACAAAGACGTCGTAATTACGAATCGATACCTTGGAGCATTCGTACAAATGTGGCTCATGGTGATGTACGAGATTTTAGGCGTCAGGATAGTACATTACAAAAAGATTGGTGTGTTATACCTTCCAATAAGTTGATTGAAGAGTTTTCCATTGCAATAGTTGGTCACAAGGGCTGGGACAAAGACCCTGACGCCGAAGTTCCGTACTCTATTGTGGTTAGTTTCGAGTATTTAAATGCGGACATTAACGTGTATGAAAAAATCCGCATTGCTAATGAGGTAGAAATACAGATTCAACAACAGGTTTAATCGCGTGAATTCCGTCTTCTACTATAGCATCCTGCAATACCGGTACGCTCAATCGCTGGGTGAGGTACTGAACGTTGGGGTATTGCTCCTGTTTCCTGAGCAACGTCAGGCGGTTTTTATCCATCCCGAAAGATTGGGCCGCATTAAAAAGCTTTATCCTAAATTTGCCGATAAAACGATTCGGTCCTATTTCAAGGGCATTGCAGCCCGGACGAGTCAATTATCCAAACAGCCGGAAATCTTTGCCAATTATGAGCAGCATCCGCGTCAACTGATCGACCATGAAATCCTGATCCGCGATTCCAGTGCCTTGCAGTTCAGTGACGTCAAAACTGCCGTCCTCTACACCAACGATCTGGCAGCGATCAGTGATCAATTCTACCGATTGTATCTGTCCTTCTATGATCAGCCGGAAGAATACCGTATTCCCCATGATGAGAGTTATTTGGTAAAAGAATTTCAAAAACGACTTCGACAACGCTTGAACGGCGTATCGTTGCGCGAAGCTTTTGAACATCCGCTTACGATCAAACCCGAAGGAACCAACTTCAGCTACAAATTCCCTTTCGCCTGGCAGAACGGCACCTACAACCTGGTAAAACCGGTTAGTTTCGATCTGAAATCAGAAGATTCCATTCACGAGAAAGCCACCTTCAATTTCGGTCAATTCAGCTTTCTGCAACCCTATGCCAACGAACACAACGCTCGTTTCGACCTGCTGGTGGCCCGCCCGAAAGACAAGCATCTGTATAGCGCCTATGATGATGCCCTCCAACAGATTGAAAGGGTGCCAAAGGTAAAAATCGTGGAAGAAAACGAGTTGGATAGCTATTCTGAGAAAACGGCGGAAGCCTTACGGTAGCCTTTAATTCCCCCCCTACAACCCCTTCTCCGAAAACCGGATCATCGGAAAACATTCCGGCACGTGAGAATCCCAGACGCGGTGGGAGTTCCAGGCCCAGCCGCCGTGGTCGTTGGAGGGGGCGGCTTCCTTGTAGGTGTTGAAGCGCGAAAAATCAAGGCGCCAGACGTCGTTGTTCTTCGGAGGCAGCGCGCGGTGGTCGGCTTTGGCAAGGTCGCCCATGCTCTTCCAGGGGAAAGCCAGCTCCACCGTCCATTTCCGGTCCCGATCCTGGTTGTTGTTGAGGGTGCCGTCCACGAAAACCGCACTTTGCAGGCCTGGAAACCGGAAATCCCAGGAACCGTAGCGCAGCCCCCGGGGGTGGCTTTTGAACCCGACGCCGTTGAATTTCCGAACCGCCGGATTGGAAAGCGCAAAGCGGGAATCCTGCCCGAAACCGCCTTTTTCGTAGGCATCCTGCCAGATAAAAAACGCTTCGTAACGCGTACCCAACGCATTGATTTCAAATTCATAATAGGTATCCTTCCCGGCAATAAACACCTCTACATCGTTTTCCGAATAAATCGGATCGTTGTGATTCGCCAGTTTGGCATTGATGTAGGGTTCTTCCACCCAGAAGGCCACGTAGAGATTCTCCTGGTCCCAGCAGACGGCCGCCCGCGTATCGTGCAACGTCTTACCGCCCGAAACCAGATCGACAAACCGGGGTGAACGCGGGATTTTAGTCCAGATTTCCTCATCCAGTTTTCCGTCGATCATGGGCGGTTTTAAGGTCCGGTAGGCGGTATACTGTTCGATGGTGTTTTTGTCACACGGAAAGGCCCAGCCGGTCGAGTCCGCAGCGGTTTTCGCATTCCGGTCCGTTTGTCCAGGGCTATTTTCAGCCAGTTGGCTCGTGTTCTGAAATCGATTTTCCAAAACCGAACTTTGAACGAACAGGAAACTGAGGAACACAATTAGGAAGGGAGTCAAAGCAACGGGGTGGTATTTTTTCATTCGGGTATAAATTTCAGGTGTATTTCCGTAAGATCACAGGCGGTTCAATACCGCCCCAGCGTCGTCCGCAGCGACTCCGTGATGGTCTGCGCTAGACTCGCCGGTTTCAGCACTTTGACGTGTTCGCCGTAGCTGCGGAGGTGCATCAGCAGGTCGCGGTTGGGCGCCAGCCGGAGCCGGACGATGCACTCGGTTTCGTCGTCGCGCAGCACTTCCTGCGTCTGGTGAATCGGCTTGGCTTTCACGTAATACCCGAACAGGGGTGTGAACGACAGCAGAATCTCCTCCACCGGATCGGTGGTGTCCGTGATGCCGTAGATGTGATCGAACAACTCGGCGACATAGGCCAGAACCGATGGCGGCACCGCGCAGGGTTCGTCCAGAATCTCCAGTTCGGCCATGCGGTCGAGGGCATACGTTTTCTCCTTGCCGCTCAGGGCATCATAGCCAATCACATACCAGCTATCGGCCACTTCCCGCAGCAAAATCGGGTGCAGGGTTCGGGCCGATGCGGACGACTCGCTTTCGGGATCGGCGTGTTTGTGGTATTGAAACGACACCTGCCGGTTTTGATTCACGGCCCGAATCAGCACCGGAACATACTGCCGGTTTCCGCCCAGCACTTTTTCTTCCACATACACCACTTTGCGCTGCATCCCCGATTCATTTCCGTCTTCGGGTCGCACCTCCCGGACAATGTCCAGACTTTGCCGGACTTTCTGGAGGGCGTTGGTCAATTCCGCCACCACCGATGCCCCCTGCGTGGCCGCCAGCACCTCGCGGGCGTAGTCAAGGGCTTCCATGTCGTCGGGCGTGAGCATGAGCCGGAGCAGCCGGAACTGCGGATTCGTATAGTAATAGCCGTTTCTTCGTTTGTCGTAGGCAATGGGCGCGTTGTGGTCTTCACGCAGCCGCTGAATGTCTTTTTCCAGCGACGACACCGACCGAATGCCGCAACGGTCCTGAAGCAGTTCGAACAGCGCCTGTTTGGAATACCGGCGGGGATAGCGGCTGATCACCTCGTCGATCAGGCGATAGCGTTGGAAGGCGGAGCGGGTAATGGGCATGCGTTCGGTTTTTGTTGGAACAAAGAAGCGAAAAAAAATCGCAGAAAAATCAAAGGCCGTAAAAAGATTACGTTCTGGCAAAATCAATTTTGTAGGGTTCGAATCACCCAGCCGAACAGGAACAACATGACCATGAACACGCTCTTCGCACCTCCGCAACCAGCAACACACCCGGTTTTAACCGCCCGGCGGCCGGTCCAGCTTTCTGCCCGCCAGCTTCTGGATGTTGAACTGGGGCTTTTTCTGCTCTCGCAACTCTTGCCGAGTGCACCCCCCGACGCCCTGCCCGGTTTGCTGATCGACCACCATCCGACCAGCCCGGCCTGCCTAAGCTGGACCACCCGCCAGCACAAACTGCGCAACCGGGGTCTGGCGTTGCTGACCCATCTGACCCGGGAAACCTGCTGGCAGGACCTACTGGAACAGTACGTTGCCGTTCCGGTTCATCTTCAGGCCTACGACATCAGTTGTGACCGCAGCGGATTTCGATTGAAAACCGTGGGCTTTTCGCGCAATCGCCTGACGGTTTTACGAAAAGTGTTGGGGTAAAAAAAAGTTAAAAATTAATTGACAACGTAAAAAGATTACGTTCTGGTGGGTTTATTTTTGTATACAACGAACGGTAAACAACCATACTGATGAACGCATTACCCCTGTCTAACACCCCCCTTGCCCGCCAACTGAGCCCGTTTCCGTTGCACTGGCAGGAGCCGCTGGCGACACAACTCCGGTTTCAACACGAGTTGCCCGGCCAGTTGGCCAACCGGCTGTTGAATGTCGAACTGGGGCTTTTTCTACTGGCGGAACTGTTGCCGCTGGCGCCCCCCCAGGCCCTTCCCAACCTGCTGAACGGCGAGGGACTGGTCTACGGGGAACGCCCCGTCTGGAAACCCCGGCAACACCGCTATTTGAACCGCGCCCGGGCGTTGCTGGCTCCCTATCAGGACCGCAGCGTCTGGCTGATGGCGCTGGCGCGTTACGATGCGCTGCCGACCAGCCTGCGGGCTTTCTGCTCCCAAAGTCCGGGGAGTTGCGGGTCGGAAGTGAGTCGTAGTATTTTTCGCAGTCGGGAAGAATTGTTCAGAAAAGCGCTGGCTTAAAACGATGGTTTCTTTTTTTCAATCCGCACCCGCCCACCCCCTCATGGCTTTGAAAATCGCACTCTTTATCGTGTTTCAGAATAAACCGCTGATGGTTTTCAGACTGTCCTGCTATTCGGTTTTGATTCGAGTACTGGTACTCACGCATGTCCTGATTTTACCTCCGGGGTTTTATCGGCGGTAATCACAGTTTCCGCTGTCGAATTCCATCTTCGTCAATGACCGTAAAATGGTTTAGAATGTCAATCTTACGGGTCGAAAGTAAGTCAATCAAAATTTTAGCAGCATCATCAGGAGTGTTGCCTTTTCGACGAAAATAGACAACTGCCGGAGGTGATTCCAATCGATAACGGAATAAAAGCTCTCCGTAATCCCGGTCAAAAGTCAAGATGATCAGTTGCTCAGCAACGGCCTGAGCCAGAACCTGCGTATCTTTCCAGCCACCATTTGTTTCGGAGATACTAATCACGTCATAGCCTTCCGCACGCAGCCGTCGAATACTTGGACCCGGAAAATTTTCATTGGCAAGAAACCGCATCAGGCACTGGCTTTAAACGGGAAATAGAGTTCCTGACGTAAACACTCGTTCAGGTAGAAAAAAACCGCCCGAATATCTTCGCGTGTCAGTCTTGGATAGCTTTCCAATATCATTTCTTCGGTCCACCCTTTCCCGTAAAGTTCAAGCAGTAACTCCACTGAAATACGGGTGTTTTTAATGACCGGTTTGCCAAGCAGTGTTTCGGGGTCGGAATGTATATAATTTCTCCAGTTCATAATACAATGTATAGACAATTTCACAAACAATCCACATCCGCCACCACCGTTACGGCTTTCAACCCTTTGTCACTCAGCAGCTCATTGATTTTTTCCAGGATAAACACCTTCGCGGCTTTGGGACTGATGGTGCGTTCGAGCTTGATCAGAATCGTGTACAGATACTGGTTGCGAATGCGCTCGACCAGCGGCACTTCCGGCCCCAGCACCCGCGCTTCACCGAGCTTTTCGGTCAATCGGGCCACCAGCCGCTGAGCCGCGTTCTGGCTGACGCTCTGCTCGGCGTGCCGGACCGTTAGCTTGATAAGCCGCGAAAAGGGCGGATAGTTGTAATTTTCCCGCTCCACGATCTCTTCCTCAAACAGCCCCCGGTAATCATTCTCCAGAATTTTGAGCAAAACCGCCTGCTGCGGATTGCTGGTTTGAATCAGTACTTTTCCGCGCCGGTCGGCCCGACGCCCGGCGCGGCCACTAACCTGCGTAATCATCTGAAATGCCCGCTCGATGGCCCGAAATTCCGGGTAGTGAATCATCCGGTCGGAGTCGAAAATACCGACCAGACTGACGTTGCCGAAGTCCAGCCCCTTGCTGATCATCTGCGTCCCGACCAGAATATCGACGTTGCCGCCTTCAAACTCCGAGATAATCTGCTGATAGGCATTTTTGGCCCGCGTCGTGTCCAGATCCATCCGCTGAATCCGGGCTTCGGGAAACACGATCTGAAGCTGATCCTCCAGCTTTTCCGTCCCAAAACCGATCGTCCGCACCTTGAACGAACCGCAGGCCGGGCAGCTTTTCGGCACCGGATCTTTGTGGCCGCAATAGTGGCAACGCATCTCGGCATCGCGCATGTGATAGGTCAGGCTGACGTCGCAGTTGGGGCAACGCCCCGTCCACTCACAATCTTCGCATTGCAGATAGGGCGAGTAGCCGCGCCGGTTCTGAAACAGAATGCTCTGCTCTTTCCGCTCCAGATTTTGCCGCAACTGGTCGAGCAAAACTGACGAAAACTCGTTTTTCATCTTCTTCTGCTGCTTTTCCAGCCGCGTGTTCACCAGCACAATGTCGGGGAGCATGGCGTCGCCGTAGCGTTGCAGCAGTTCAACAAAACCGTAGCGGCCCTGTTGCGCGTGGTAATAACTTTCGATGGAGGGCGTGGCCGAACCGAGCAGCACCTTGGCTTTTTGCCAGTGCGCAATCATCATGGCCACGTCGCGGGCGTGGTAGCGCGGGGCCGGGTCGTGCTGTTTGTACGACGTTTCATGTTCTTCGTCCACAATAATCAGCCCCAGGTTATCGAACGGCAGGAAAACCGCCGATCGAACGCCCACCACAAACTGGTATTGCCCGTCCACGATGCCCTTCCAGACTTCCACCCGCTCGTTGTCCGAAAATTTGGAGTGGTAGATCCCCATTTTATCGCCAAACACTTTCTTCAGCCGGACCACAATCTGGGTGGTCAGCGCAATTTCGGGCAACAGATACAACACCTGCGAACCGCTCTCCAGCGCATTCTGAATGAGGTTGATGTAGACTTCCGTTTTGCCGCTTCCGGTAATGCCGTGCAGCAGAACAATGTCTTTCTCGTTGAACTGGCTGATGACGTCGTCGCAGGCTTTCTGCTGAATGTCAGTCAGTTTTACCTCCACATTTTGCATATCCTCATCGCCAAAACGCGGAACGATGATCTCGAAGGTTTCGAAAACCTGGTTTTTGATCAGCGTTTGCAGCGACGACTGCGACACCTCATCGTCCTGGTTCAGAATGGTCTTGTCGAGTCCTTTGCGGTTTAGCGTGGGATTGTTCAATACCGGCACGTAGCTCAGGTATTTCATCACCACCTCCTGCTGCTTCGGCGACTTTTCCAGTCCGTTAATCAAACTCAGCATCACCTCCCGGTTTTCGTATTTTTCCGTCAGCCGGACTTTCCGCACCATTTTCGGCACGTATTTTTCCCGCACTTCGTCGAAAACGATCACCGCCCGTTTGCCCACAAGGAGTTTGATCGTGCCCGGCACGTTGGTCTCTCCCACCAGCCGACCCAGTTCTTCGTACGACAGCGACGAATGCTTTTTGAGCTCGTCCAGCAAGCGCACTTCGTCGTCTGTCAGCAATTCGGGATAATCGAAATCCGGGTTGTACTGCACTTTCGACTGGCTCGTAATCTTCAGTCCCGACGGCAGGGCCACGTTCAGCACATCGCCGATGTTGCAAAGGTAATATTCTGCCATCCAGGCAAATAGTGCCAGTTGATAGCCGGTAATCAGCGGGTATTCGTCCAGCAATTCGAGGATGTATTTGGCTTGATAGGCATTTGGGGGCTGGTGGTGAATGTTCTTTACTACCGCCGTATAGACCCGGTTTTTGCCAAACGGCACAATCACCCGCGCGCCCACCTTCAGCCGTTCCACCATATCGCGCGGCACGCGGTACGTAAAAAGTTTCGGAATCGGAACGGGGATGATCAGGTCAGCGAAATAGGTAGTCTCTTCGTCGAAAGCAAATGTCTGGGGCAATGATTGCACAATGGGTACGGCTTTATTTCGTATAGCAAGTTAGCAATTGCCGCGGCACTTTTACATTCATCATCCATCATTTGATATTTATCATTCCTTTCTACCCCTCTTGTCCACTATCCCAAAGGATACCGGTATCCTTTGGGATAGTGCTATCTTTTGCATAGTGATCCGCTGTACTTTTACTGCCGAACAAACGACGCCTTTCGGATCATTTCGGAAGATGTTCGCATTTAACCAAAGGAAGATCATGAACGCAAAAACGAAACGAATTATCGCCATCCTTTTTACGGTTGTCGCCAGTGGTATGGTGATTCTCAGCGGTGTTATGAAACTGATGGGGAGCGCCGACGTGGTAAAAACCTTGACGAACGCGGGCGTAGGGCCTTACATTCCCATGCTGGGGATCATGGAAATTGCTTTTGCGGGCCTGTTCCTGTATCCCAAAACCATGAAGCTGGGCTTCGTGTTGCTGTGTTGTTATTTTGCCGGAGCCATGGCCGCTGAACTGTCTCACGGAGGGCCGCTGACCGGGGCGGTTATGGTGCTGGTGCTGGTCTGGATAGCCGCTTTCCTGCGCGACAAAACCGTCTTTTTTCCAACCACTATTCAGGAAAGAATTTGAAGAGTTTTTAACCATCAGCCGAAAAGCCAGACTACAGTATTCAGTCTGGCTTTTCGCTTTCAGGAGCGGGAAGAATGAACGTCTTAAAGATTCTGCTGTTTGAACTCGTTCCGCAGCGATTCCGGGTCCCAGCCGTCCTCGACATCTTTCAACCAGCGGTCTTTTTCGTCGGAACTGAGCAGGTCTTCCAGTTCGCGAATGCGCTGTCTGGCACTGCTGAAATACTGCTTCCGGTCGTGACGGACCGCGGCCAGCCCCGCCAAAGCTTTTTCGTCGTGTTTCAGAAATAACCGGGCCGCCCGCTGCGACTGGTACGCCCGAAACCCGAGCAAGGTCATGGCATCGACGCCCATCCGAAGCGAGCTATCGACGGTTTCGCGGTAGATGTAGGTCAACCCCGCATCCATCAGATCGTAGGTATCTTCCCGGTCGCTGGCCCGCACCAGGACTTTCAAATGGGGAAAGTGTTTCTTGACGGTTTCGACCAGTTCCAGCGATTTCTCCGCCGAATCCAGGGCAATGATCATCAGTTTGGCATCCTCCGCGCCGGCCGATTTCAACAGGTCATAGCGGGACGCATCGCCGTAATAGACTTTCATGCCCAGTTTCCGCAACGTATCGACACGATCCGAATCAAAATCCAGGACCGTGGTTCCGATGTTGTTAGCCCGCAAAAACCGCCCGACGATGTTGCCGTACCGCCCGAAACCCGCGACGATCACCGCGTTCTTTTCATCAATCGTATCCGGCTCTTTCTCAGCCACTTCCTTCGTACCCAGTCGCGGCAGCAACAGTTTTTCATTCGCCAGAAAAACCAGCGGAGTTAGCCCCATGCTGATGGCTACCACCGCCGTCATCAGATCCACCGTTTCCTTCGCCAGAATACCGTTTTGCGACGCAAAGGAAAACAGCACGAAGGCAAACTCACCCACCTGACAAAGCCCCAGCGAAAACAGCAGATTCTGATCGGTTTTTAATCGAAAAATCTTCCCCAGTACCGCCAGAACCAGTGCTTTTGCAACCATCACTGCCAGCACGATGCCGACCACCAGCAATGGATTTTCGGCAATCAACTCAAAATTGATGGCGGCCCCGACGGAGATAAAAAACAACCCCAACAACAGTCCCTTGAACGGATCGATGTCACTTTCCAGTTCGTGTTTATACTCGCTGTTGGCCAGCACCACCCCCGCGACGAAAGCGCCCAGGGCCGGGCTTAGTCCCACCATTTCCATCAAAACCGAAATACTCACCACCATCAACAAGGCTGTGGCAATGAAGACCTCCCGCATGCCGGTTCGGGCAATAATCCGAAAAACCGGTTGCATGACGTAGCGGCCCATCAGCACCAGCCCCACTACCGCACTCACGACCACAATAGGTCGCAGCCAGCCCGGCAGACCGTCGATGAACGCAATGTGATCGTGTTGATCAGTTCCGGCTGGAAGTGGATAGGTGGCCAGCAGCGGCATAATGGCCAGAATGGGAATGACGGCAATGTCCTGAAACAACAAAACCGCAAACGTGTTCTGCCCGGCGGCCGTTTGCATCAGCCCTTTTTCGTTCAGCGTTTGCAGCACGATGGCGGTGGACGACATCGCCAGAATCATGCCCAGCGCCAGCGATGGCTGCCACGGCAAACCGGTCGTCAGGGCCAGTCCGCTCGTCAGCAGTCCCGTCAACAGCACCTGCAAACCGCCCAGGCCCAACACCGGCATGCGCAGTTTCCAAAGCCGCTCGGGTTCGAGTTCCAGCCCCACCAGAAACAGCATGATGATAACGCCAAACTCAGCAAAATGCATGATGTCGTGTCCCTCTTCGCCCACCAGCCCCAGCACAGCGGGGCCGATCATAATACCGGCGATCAGGTAGCCCAGCACCGAGCCCAGCCCCAGCCGTTTGGCAATCGGAACAAACAAAACACCCGAAGCCAGGTAAACGATGGCCTGAATAAGTACGGATTGATTCATAAGGTTTTAATCGACGAGTAATTCATTCAAATACCGACGCGTTTTGGCGTCCTCAAGGTCAATCTGGTCGGTGGTCAGCAGCATCAGCAGGCTTTTGTACTGACTCGCATACCGGTGCATTTCGGGTTCGGAAAGCCGGTGGGTGCCGTGGACGACGAAGGGCGGCAGGTAAATCATCTTGCACAAATACGCCGTTTGATCGAAGGGGGCCAGAAATTGCCGCATGGTGAAGCGGTTATAGCCGCCTTCTTCATAGGCTTCGTGGCGCCCGCCGGTGGTCAGCACGTTCAGTATTTTTTTACCCACCAGCGCCCTGCCTTCCCGCCCATACGCCCAGCCGTGTTCGAGCACCAGATCTTCCCATTGTTTCACGATGGCCGGGGAACTGTACCAGTAAAACGGATGATGCAGGAGGATGTAATCGTGATCCAGTAACAACTGCTGCTCCCGATCCACATCGATGTCAAAATCCGGGTATTCTTCGTAGAGGTCATTGACGGTGACGCCCTCCACCGACCGGCAGGCTTCCAGCAAAAGCCGGTTGGTGCGGGATTTTTCTAAAGCGGGATGCGCAAAAAGGATCAATACGGACGACATGCGATTCGGGAAAAGATGGACTCAGACCACCTGCGCGACCGGTTTGCCAGTCCGGCACAGGAGGGCTGTCTAGTCAAATTTAAGCCAAATCTGAAGAAATAAAAACCGATGGGGAGCGCGGGCGACTGCCTGAAGACCGCTTCGGACAATGCAATCCCGGCGATTTCGGGGAAATATCCCGCGAATCAGAACTTCTTTGGCTAATTTTGGTATTCTTAATTTGTCCATCTGATCCAACTTGCTCAACGGGCAACGCTATATGTACGACGTGATTATCATCGGCGGAGGGCCTTGCGGTCTGGCGGCCGCTATCGAAGCTTCCAAAGCCGGACTGAGCCATCTGATTCTGGAAAAAGGCAGTCTGACCGAATCCATCCGCCGGTATCCGAAAATGATGCGGTTTTTCTCGACGGCCGAAAACATCGAGATCGGCGGCATTCCGTTTCCGATTGCGGGCGTGAAAGCCAACCGCACCGAAGCCTTGCAGTATTACCGCAAGGTGGCCGGTTATTTCAAGCTGAATTTCAAGCTGTTCACGGAAGTCAAGCACATCACCCGGTATCAACCGCCCCAGGAAGAAGGAAAAGATTCGGTAGACTTGTTTACGGTGTTTACGACCAACGACCGCACCTACCAGGCCCACAAGATCATTCTGGCGACGGGTTATTTCGACAAACCCCGCACGCTGGCGATTCCGGGTGAGGATTTGCCACACGTCAGCCACTATTACGACGAACCCTTTCAGTATTCCTACACCAACGTCGTCATCATCGGCGCGTCGAACTCGGCGGTGGAAGCGGCTCTGGAGTTGTACCGGGCCGATGCCCACGTAACGATTGTTCACCGGGCCGACGATTTCCGGAAAACCGTCAAATACTGGCTGGTGCCGGATGTCAAAAACCGGGTCAAGGAGGGGAAAATTCACACCCGGTTTAGCACCTGTGTCACCCGCATCGAACCCGGCAAAGTTTGCCTGACCCAGGTGGAAACCGGTGAAGAAAGCGAATTGCCCGCCGATTTTGTGCTCATGCTGACGGGGTACATTCCTGATGCCGATCTGCTGAAGGAGTGTGGCGTTTCGCTGAATCCCGAAACCCAGGTGCCGACCTACGACAAGGAAACGTTCGAAACCAATGTGCCGGGTCTGTACGTCTGCGGCACGGTCATGGCCGGTATTTACACCGAAAAAGTGTTCATCGAAAACGGCCGCGACCACGCCAAGGCGATTATTGACCATATCACAGGCAAACCGGTGCGGAAAGTAGCGGAGCTGATTGAGCGGATTTGAGGAGGTTTTTTGTCGTAAAACTTACGCCATACCAGAAGTCGGCAGCACAATCTGAAACGTCGTGCCCTGATTCGGGACGCTTTCAAACGAGATTTCTCCCGCGTGGGCTTCAACAATCTGCTTGGTGATGGAAAGGCCCAGCCCGAACGACTCTTCGCCGGAGGTGCCTTTTCGTTTCGATTCAGTAAAAACATCGAAAATTTTACTACCCACCTCCGGCGGTATCCCAATTCCCTCGTCCCTGACAATGAGGGAAACGGATTTCTGGTCTTTTTCAATCGATACCTCGATAACTGTTCCTTCGGGGCTAAATTTGATCGCGTTGGAAATCAGGTTGCTAACCACCCGCCACATCTTTTCATAGTTAAGCCAGAGCACGGCGGGCTGAAGATTCAGCCGGATGCGCTGCTGCTTCTCGGCGGCCCGAAGCGCCAGCATATCGGCACAATGCTGGACCAGATCGGCCAGGTTTACCTCTTCTTTTTTGAAATGTCCCTCCGAAGAGCCGCCCATGTGAAGCAAATTGTTGACCAGTTCAAGCGAACTGGTGCCGGAGTCTTTGATCAGCTTCAAAAAGCCCCGGTCCTCTTCGGCCCGGTTGTCATCGTCCAGCATCAGCTCGGCCATCGACGACATGGCTCCGATCGGGTTGCGCAGGTCATGGGCCACAATTTTCATCAGCCGGGCATTTTCCCGCTGGCTGTTCTCCAGGGCCGAAAGTGCCTGCTGCATCTGGCTGTTGAGTTCCGTCAGGTTCTTCACGTTGGTCCGGGAACGGTGGTAGGAAAGCCAGATGACAAACGCCAGACACAGGGCCATTCCCAGAAAAACCGATAAGCCGATCACATACGTGTTCTGCAATTCACTGCTTTTCTCCAGCAACGAGAGCCGGTATTTCTGGTCGTGTTCCCGAAGCACCTGGTCGATGTCAACATTCTTCAATCCGTTGTTGAGGTGATCCAGCGAGTCGCGGTAGGCATGGTATTTCTTTGAAAACCGGTAGGCTCCGGCCAAATCGCCCACTTTGTCGTAATACTGCCATTTTAACTGATACCAGCTTTCCCAAATTTCCCCGTGCGAACTGCTTTTTCCGCGACCCGATACCAGATCGGATTCCAGCTCGTCGAGCAACGACTTCGCTTGGGGCAAACGATTATGGCCGATGTATAATTTGACCAGCTTGGTTTTGCCCGTCTGGGCATCTTCAATCGAAAAGCCGGGCCGGTCATTGAGCCGGATGTTCGTCTGCAAATGTTTTTCGGCTTCCTCAAACCGGTTCAACCGTCCATAGACGCCCCCCAAATTCCCCTCAACCACGGCGCGGGCGGTGGTGATGAAATCCTGTTTGTGCGGATGCTGCTGGAAACTCGCATTGATAAACCCCAGGGCGCGGTTGTAATAGAAGATGGCCGAATCGGGCTGTCCCGCTTTTTCAAAACAAAGCGCCGTTGAATTGAGCACGCTTTGGCGCTGAATAAAACTGTATTGAAAAGCCGGATTGGAACACGAGTTTATTTCACGCCAGGCCTGTTTTAAATACGGAATAGCCTGTCGGTATTGTTCCTGTCTGTATCGGATGATTCCCAGGGCATTGCTGAAATCACTCAGGCTACAATTGTCCAGACTTCCCTTCGAAAAGTTGCGCCCATCGTAATATGCTTTAAAAGCGTGATTATACTTTTTCTCTTCCTGCAACAGATTAGCCTGGGTATACAGTGTGTGGGCATATTCATACGGGTAGGTCGTTTCCTTGCTTTTCAGAATGGTAAACATGCTGTCGATATACAGCCTTCTGTTTACAAAATCTTGTTTGTAATAGGTATAGTAGATCGCTTTTACCTCGTATTTTTTCCATAAATCACCAATTCCGGGCTTGCGCAGGGCATGGTAAGCCGAGTCCAGATACCGCATGGCCAAAGCGGGATTCTTCCCGTCCATGAGGTTGGTGGCCCGTTCGGCCGTGCTGTCGGCCCAGGCAGTGTGGTCAGAATGGTGGTTGGGAGATTTTTCGCAGGCTATCGCTAATCCTATAACAACTATAATAAGAAGGGTATACGTTTTTATCATACTTTCTATACACGTTGAGCACGCTAATCGCTATCAAACTACTCATATTTTTTTGGCAATTAAAATAGATTTTTTTACGATTAATAGAAAGCAGGATGCCCTATTCCCCGATTAAAAGACAAATTCAACGTCTGTTAACCGGCAGCATCCTGCTCAAACTAATACAGAAAACTACTTATGGTTTTTCCCGCTCGGCTTTTTCCAGATCGAGGTAATCTTTCAAACGTCCTTCCGTATCGTAGACTTTAAAATTCAGGTGACCGTCGGCCAGCGTTAGGGTGCTGTAGTGGTAGCCCCGGAACGCTTTGGCCGTAAACCAGGGCCGGGTGGGCGCAAAGTCTTCCAGATTGCCGCCCGCTCCACCCACCTGAATGTAGGTAATGCCCTTTTTGCGGTTTACTTTCCCTTCCCGAATGGGCAGCGTCCGGTGGTAGGTGTGCAAATGGCCGTAGAATACCAGATCCACGCCGTACTTTTCGTACAACGGAATGATTTTCCGGATCTGAACATCGCCCATGTCGGTGGATCGGGTCCAGGCATTGCCATAATCGTCTTCATCCGGCGAATAGGGCGCGTGGTGGTGGGCCACAAATTTCCAGCGGGCAGTCGATTTTTTCAGTTGTGCTTCCAGCCATACATACTGTTTACCTCCGGGTGCAAACTCCTGCTCCTCGTTGCTGTTGAGCATGAAAAATTCTGCGTCGCCATACCGGAAACTGTAGTACGCTTTCGGTTCGGGCAGCGCGTGGTATTGCTTATACCAGTACAAATCGCCTTCGCCATTGCCGGGAACCGGAAAAAACGGCACCCGGCCCGAAAGCTGCCGGTTGCCGGTAAAAAACTCGTAGTTCCACTCGAATTTATACGGCTGTTCGCCCCCGTCGGTGAGATCGCCCACGTGCAGCACAAAATTGGGCCGTTCATCCCACAGCAACCCCGCAACGCGGTTATTGACATGCGGCCGTGCTTCGGTGTCGCCGATCACCCCAAACGTAAAAGCCTCGCCTGCCTTCACGGCAGTGCTGAAGGTCAGGATGCCCGACGAAATGGTTTCGCCGGTTTTCGACTTCGCTTCAATTTCATAAAAATAGGGCGTTCCCGGTTTCAGGTCTTTCAGCATGGCTTCCTGAATGTAACTGTGTACTTTCCCTTCGTTGTGGGCTCTGCCTTCCGTTAGCGGAACCGTTACCGTATGGCTCAACGGTTGCCGGTCGCCGTAGCGAATCACCGCCGACGCCGGTCGGTCCGTTTCCCAAACCAGTCGAATGCTTTCCTGCTGAACGCTATTCAGATACGGCCCGGCGTTGAAATGGAACAGATCCGGATACAACCGTCCGTCCTCAACCAATTGCTGTAGCTCCGCAAACCGGCCGGCGATGGCCTGCTCCGTCAGGGCCGCGTTGTGAATCCGTACATTTTTGACGAGATCACCCCACTGCATATACGGTTCGCGACGCAGGTAAGCCGCCATTTCGAGTTGCAGCGAGTCGGTTCCGGAAACCGTCTGGGAAGTCTGGGGAATTTCGCCGATTTTTTTGCCGTTCAGGTACAATTCCAGACGGGTTCCGTCGTAATTGCCGACCAGGTGGCTCCAGCGTTTTTTCCAGCCTCTTTCCTGCACGGTTCGCAGGATGGATGTCTTGGTTGTCGTTTCCGTTCCGCCCCTGGGTTGGTTTTTTCCGACTGTAAACTGCGACAGTTCATCGGGTTTCAGCGAAAACAGCATCGTCTGTCCGTAACAACCGAGCAGCCAGTTTCCCTGCTCGGGCCGTTGCCGATTCCGAAGCGTTACCAGCGCGCCAACGGGTTCATTGACGTGATTGAGCAGCCAGAGTTCAACGGCAAAGGCCTTTCCGGACGGAGCAAAGGCGGGCAGCAGGTTGGTGATGCGCTCCGTCGGTTTTTCTCCGAAAAACGTGAGGGCGGGCGTTTCGACCGCAGCCGCCACCACCGGTGTGGTCGGGGATTCTTTCCGGGGGCCGGGATAATTCCGGGCGTTTCGTTCCAGCGTGTAATCGGGCCAGAACCACCAGTCGCCCAGAACGGTTTTCGGCGCAGGCTGCGCCAGAGCGGCAAAAATAGGAAGGAGCGTAAAGGCCAGCAGGGCCAATCCGAACGGTTTACGAAGCGGTTGTTTCATTCGTTAAAAATAGGGATTTATCGGGTTACGGCGGTGTTAAGAAATTGGGTAGTATACATTTCATGCAACCTATCGTTAAATAAAACCGGGTCGACGGGCTGCCGAAAATGTTTTAAATAGTGCAATTTTGCAGAGAAAACGTTATTACCCAACTATGACCCGCTTACTCCTTTTCATATTCCTGCTGGTAGTCCATCTTTCCTTCGCCCAAACCCCCGCTCCCCAACTGGCCAAACCGAATCCGCGCTGGCAAACGGACTTCTGGAAAGCCCAGTGGATTGGTCACCCAACGGCTCCGATCCGCGCCTATGGCGTCTATCATTTCCGCAAGAGTTTTGATCTGGCCCAGAAGCCGGGTCGCTTCGTCATCAACGTATCGGGCGATAACCGTTACCGGCTGCTTGTCAATGGCAAAGCCGTCGTTTCCGGCCCTGCCCGCAGCGATCTGCAAAACTGGAATTACGAAACTGTCGACATCGCCCCGTACCTGAATGCGGGCAAAAACACCCTGGCCGCCGTGGTGACCTACATGGCCGAATACGCCCCTTTTGCCCAGATGCACTACCAGTTTGGGTTTATCGTGCAGGGCGATGGCGACGCCGAACAGCTGGTCAATACCAACAACACCTGGAAAATCTACCAGAATCCGGCCTATTCGCCGGTGATCAACGACATCCCGAAACTGCGGACGTACATTGTCATGGGTGCGGGCGACCGGGTCGAAGCCGCCAAATATCCCTGGGGCTGGGAAGAACCGGCGTTTGACGATGCCGCCTGGACACCCGCCAAACCGATCGGCTGGCCCGCCAAACCGCGGGGTCTGGGGACGGACGGCAACTGGAATCTGGTGGCACGCACCATACCGTTCATGGAAGAAACTCCGCAACGGCTGGCAACGGTTCGGCGGTCGGAAGGCGTCGATGTGGACGATGATTTTTTACTGGGGAAAAACTCGTTTACCGTTCACCGCAACCACAAAGCCATTATTCTTCTCGATCAGGGACATCTGACCAACGCTTTTCCTGAACTGACCGTCAGCCGGGGAAAAGACGCCGTCATTACGCTGGGCTACGCCGAAGCGATGGTGGACGACAAACGGCAAAAAGGCAACCGCAACCAGGTGGAAGGCAAGCAGTTGATCGGGTTTGAAGATCAGTTTGTAGGCGATGGCAGCAAGCAGAAACGCACCTTTCGTCCGCTGCTGTTCCGAACCTACCGGTATTTGCAGATCACCATCGAAACCAAAGGCGAACCGCTGGAAGTTCACGATCTGATGGGTCATTTTACGGGCTACCCGTTTCAGGAAAAAGCCCGGTTTGCGAGCAGTGACGAAAGCCTGAAACCCATCTGGACCGTCGGCTGGCGAACGGCGCGGCTCTGTGCGGGCGAAACATATTACGATTGTCCGTACTACGAACAATTGCAGTACACCGGCGATACGCGCATTCAGTCGTTCATTTCGCTGTATGTAACCGGCGACGACCGGCTGATGCGGAAAGCCATTGCAGATTACGACCACAGCCGTTTCAACGACGGGCTCACGCAAAGCCGCTATCCAAGTGCCGATTTTCAGGTCATTCCGCCGTTTTCGCTGTATTGGGTCACGATGGTGTATGATTACTGGATGCACCGGAAAGACGATCCGTTTGTCGAATCCATGCTGCCAGGCATCACGAGCGTGCTGGACTGGCACGAAAAACGACTGGCGACCAACGGTCTGAACGGCCCGCTGGAATGGTGGAATTTTGTCGACTGGGCGAAGTGGGACGCCCCGGAAGAAGGCATGGGCGGGGTGCCGAAGGGCGCACGCAAAGGCGGTTCGGCCATTCTAACCTTGCAACAGGCCTACACGATGCAGCGGATTTCGCAGGTATTTTATCATTACGGCAAAAACCAGCAGGCCGAACATTATCGCCTGGTGGGGCTCCGGTTGGCCAAAAATGTCTACGACCGCTGCTGGGATGCGGGCCGGGGCCTGATGGCCGACACGCCCGACAAAACCGGCTTCAGCCAGCACGCCAACATCTGGGCGATTTTGACCGACGCCGTGCCGGTGGCGCAGCAAAAAGCACTGATGCAGAAGATCATGGCCGACCCGACCCTGATTCAGGCGACGTTTTACTTCAAGTTCTATCTGTTTCAGGCATTGAAAAAAACCGGGATGGCCGATCAGTTTCTGCCGATGCTGAAACCGTGGCACGACATGCTGGCGATGGGCCTGACGACGTTTGCTGAAAACCCCGAACCCACCCGCTCCGACTGCCACGCCTGGAGTGCCGCCCCAAATTACGAGTTTCTATCAACGGTTTGCGGCATCAATCCGGCCTCGCCCGGTTTTGGTTCGGTTCTCATCACCCCGTATCTGGGGAATCTGCAATTTGCGGAAGGTGCCATGCCGCACCCGGCGGGGGAAATTGCCGTACGGTTTGACAAAACACCCACCGGCGGTTTGAAAGGCACCGTCACCCTGCCCGACGGCCTGACGGGAACGTTGAAATGGAAAGGGAAAACGGTGGTTTTGAAGGAAGGGCAGCAAACGGTTAGTTTATAATCCTTTAAACGACAAGACTAAGAGTGGCAGAATGAATGATAAATGTAAAATGAGGAATGTCAAATGTAAAAGTGCTGGATTGCGAGACTTTTACATTTAGCATTCCTCATTTTACATTTATCATTTATTCCTCTCCTCCTCCTTCCGCTCAAAAATCCGGACGTCTTCGACGGTTTTCACCAACTGATAATGCCGGTCGATGTAGGTTTTAATGGCGGGAAAATTTTCAAATTCAAAGGCGTCATCCGCAAACATCGAGATTCTCGGCGTCATTGCATCGACTAACAGATGCGGCTGGTTGTGTTCCAGATCACTCAGGAACTCGTTCATGCGAAAAGGCTGGGTCGAGGTCGGGTAATACACCCAGAAGGTGTCGGACGCCCGGTAGCCCATCGGTCGGCGGGCATACACAAAGAGCCGGTCGACATACCCCCAAACAACCAAACCGTCGTCAGGCTGGCTCCGTCGCTGAATTTCAGCAGAAACGGCCTGGAATAAAGGTTCACCGGGATGAACGGGAAGCGGTTTTCGGAAATAACCGTTCACCGAAGCCTGCACCACAACCAAGCCCAAACTGATCCCTACCCCTTTCCAGTTCCCGGAAAAACCGTGGATTTCGTACAAAACCGCGAGCAGAAACAGGCCCGGAAAAATCAGAAAAAGAAGGTAATGCGTGTAGTTGTTCCCCGCCTGCAGAGCCGCATAAAAACTGGCCACCAGCCAGATCGCCCCCAACCAAAGCCGTTCCGTTTGATCGGTGGATCGGAAAACCGGGCGACGAATCAGCCGCCAGACTCCCAGCAGAATTCCCCCGAAAACGCCGACCCAAAAGAGGTTAATCTGGTAGGAATGGAACAAATAACGGACAATGCGAACGGGCGAAAACCGGTCGCTGGTCGATAACGCAGAATACTGGGTGGTGTAGGAATAGACGAAATAATTGCTGAAATAATCCCCCCAGAACGATTCCAGGTCGTCCCGACTGCTGTAGTAGAGAAACAGCAACAGAACCGGTAGCAAGGCTGCACCCACCAAAACCGGCAAACTGATAAATCGACGGGTCCGATACAGTTTCCAGGCCGTAAACAGCCCCAGAACCAGCCCCATCGGCACGGTTTGAAATTTTACAAAGGGCAAACACCCCAACCAGAAACCGATGGCGAGCGCGGAAGGTATTGACCAGGTATTGAACCGCAGAATCCAGAAAAGTCCGGTGATCAACCAGAGATTCCCCATGATTTCGGTATTGTAACTCCCAAAGTCGTGGTTCCAAACCGTGCTGAGGATCAGAATGGGCAACCAGACCAGCACCACCGCCGTTTCTTCAGCCAGGTATGTCTTCAGAATTCGCCAGAAAAGCCAGAGCGTCAGGCACCACAGCAATACCCCCATGAAGTCGGTAATGCGGTAATCAAGCGGAATGCCCACCAGCTCGGCGATAGCCAGCGGCAGAACGGCCAGCGGTCGGCCATCCGAATAGTTGAGCAGCGTCGACAGTGGATCTTCGGCCTTGCCGACAGTCAGGGCCGTGGCAATCCAAGTGCTGGTATCCACATTTTGCTCCCGATCCGGGGCGTAGAGCAGCCGAAATCCGATGAATAGCAGGAACGATATTCCCAGGGTGCTCCGACCCGAAAGCCGGGGCCAGGAGTCAGGGTACAGCACTTTCCGCCCGACCAGCAGGCTCCATCCCAATAGCAGAAAAATACCAAAAAGCCGGAATGGAAGCGAATAAATAAAGCTTTCCATCAATGCATCACCGTGAAAAGGGAACTACCAAAAGGGGGAGTCCTGAAAAAACGGTCTTCGACCGTTAGCCAGCTGAAAATCAGTTCATTCATCCACAACGGCGGCAATTTCACATCGGATTGAACGGACGGGGAAGGGCTCAGGCGCTGCCCCAGAAGCTGAGCTTTGCGGAGCAGCCAGATCGGGACGGTCAGGCTGAAATTCCAGTATTCCAACTGCTCAACCGAAAAACCCGCCTGAGGAGCGAAATGGACAAATTCTGCTTTGACAAACCGCCGGATGATGTTCAGCGCAATATCATGCGTCCCACGCAAAGCCGGAAAAGCATTGTTGTTACTGATGAAAATTCCGCCGGGGCGAAGTCGCTTTCGAAAATTGTTTAATACCGCCAGGAGTTCTTCGTCCCTGAAGTAACAAAGCACATCGTTGCAGATGATGACATCGAACGTTTCTTCGGGATGGAAGGACGCAAACGCCCGCAAATCGTGCAGTTCGACGGCCACCTGCCGTTCCCGGGCGAACGAAACCGCATCGACCGACGCATCGAATCCCACGATCTGTTTATAACCCGCCTGGCGCAACGCGTCCAGCAAACCGCCCGTTCCACAACCGGCATCCAGAATATGAATCGACTGGTTATCAGGAAAATGGGCTTGAATCTGGCGGATAACTTTTTGGTGTAAAATGCGATACCACCAGAGTTTACGCTCCACTTGGAACATACTTTCGTACTCGTCCCGGTTTCCGATCATAATTGAAATGTTCCGATTTAACCACGTATTGCGGCAGTCCGCTTTGCATCATAAAAAGTCGGCCAACATACTCGCCGAGTAAACCCATACCGAAGAGCTGAATCCCGCCGATCAGGCAAATCGTCACCCAGAGCAGATGATCTGTTGCGGGCCAATGCTGTGTTAGCAACGAACCGACGGTTTCGGCCAAACCCGCGACCATACTCAGCAGGATCATAAAAATACCCAGCGTGGTCAGCAGGCGCAACGGCTGAACCGAATAGCCGAAAAAGATGGTCAGAAAGAGTGAAACCAGTCGCTGGAACGTGTAGTTTGAATCGCCCTCCTGGCGTTTATGGTGTTGCACAATCACGCGGCCAATGTTGCGGGTGGTCCGGAAAATCAGGCCGTCCAGATACGGATATGGGCCGTTGTACTGGATGATTTCCTGCACCACTTCCTGCCGGATCAGTTTGAAACTGGACAGGTATAAATCAGACGGTTTTCGCAACAGCCAGGTGGTCAGTCGGTTCACGAGCCAACTGCCCATGTTGCGGAACAGAACGTGATTCTTTTTCTCGTACTGCGAATACACCACATCGTAGTGGCCCTGCTGGGCTTCGCGGAGCAGCTTGATGATTTCCTGCGGGGGATTCTGGAAGTCGTCGTCGATAATCACGCAGTATTCGCCCCGGGCGTGGTTCAACCCGCACATGACGGCCTGAAATTCGCCAAAGTTTTTGCGGAGGGAGATGAACTGAACCTGGGGAAACGTTTGGGACAGCGTTTCACAGATTTCTTCGGAAGCATCGCGACTGCCATCGTTCACCAGTACGATCTCGAAGGGATAAGCCGCGAGTTCGTAGGTAAGGCACTCCACCAGCGGAAAGATGGTGCGTTCACTGTTATAGACCGGGATAATGACAGAGAGTAACATCAGTAAGGGGATTCATTGATGGTTTCGATAATATAATCCGCTTCGGCATCGGTCAGGACGGTATTGAGGGGCAAGCTCAACACCTCCCGGTGTAGTTGTTCGGTCAGGGGTAAATCCAGATAACGGTATTCCGTATAGGCGTCCTGCTGGTGGGGTGCCACGGGATAATGAATCACCGTGCCGATGTTTTTCTGGCGCAGATACGTCATGAAAGCCTCCCGCTGCGGGTGCCGCACCACAAACAGATGCCAGACATCCTGATCGATGGCGTCGGCGGGGGGCAGTTGGAGCGAAGGATGATGAATTTCAGCCAGATACCGGGCTGCCAGTGCTTGCCGACGCCGGTTATCCGCGTCGAGGTGCGCTAATTTGACCTCCAGAAATGCCGCCTGCAGTTCATCGAGCCGGCTGTTCATGCCCGGAATCCGGTGAATGTATTTCTGCTCGGAACCATAATTGCGGAGCAGCCGAACCTGATGAGCCAGTTCGTCGTTATTGGTGACCACCCCCCCGGCATCGCCCAGAGCGCCCAGGTTTTTGGTCGGATAAAAACTAAATGCTGCCGCATCGGAGAGATTCCCGGCTTTGCGGTTTTGGTAGGTAGCGCCGTGGGCCTGGGCCGCGTCTTCAATCAGTTTCAGGTTGTGTTTTCGGGCCAGTTCCTCAATGGGAGCCATGTCGCAGCAGCGTCCGTAGAGGTGAACGACGACGATGGCACGGGTTTTTTCCGTAATCAGGGGTTCAATTTGCGGTGCCGCCAGGGTATAGGTTCGCGGATCGGGCTCGGCCCAGACCGGTGTCAGCCCCAAAGCCGTAATGGGCAGAATGGTGGCAATGTAGGTATTCGCCGGCACAATGATTTCGCTCCCTTCCGGGAAATTCATAGCCCTGAAAATCAAATGAATAGCTTCCAGCCCGTTGCCAACGCCAATGCAATGTTTGACGCCACAGTAGGCCGCAAAACTGGTTTCAAAAGCCTCCACTTCGTGCCCCAACACATACCAGCCCGACGACAGCACCCGGCAGGCCGCAGCCTGCAGAGCCTCTGAGTAGGGTTGATTCACCTGCCTGAGGTCTAAATGCGGAATCATGGGCGGTCGAAGAAGTAATCGGATGGGTCATAGCACTCGTTCGAGAGCACCAGCAGAACCGTATCTTTCGTAAACTCGTCAATAATATGCCAGTCGCCGGGTTCGATCACCAGGCATTCATTCGGAACGGTGAGATGAAAATACTTTTCTTCTTCTCCATTGGTAACGAATATCCGGCATTTGCCAGCCAGCGCAATCAGGGCATTCGACTCTTTCCGATGACCATGCAATGCCCGTTCCTGGGTTGGCGAATCGACATTATAGATATAGAAAGCCCTTTTTATTTCACCGGGTAATATTTTTTCAAAAACAGTAAGATCTCCCCGCGCTGAGGAATGCGTTGCGAGTTGTATAAGTTTGGACATATTGGACAGGGTTACTCGTGCTAAATTTAATTATATTTTTCAGAATTTTGTGGTGGAAAAATGTCCGGAATATGTGAAGATTACATCATAAGTATTTTCTGCAATAGGTCCAAATTCTTCATAAGGTATCATTTTTCGGTGCTTAAACCGAATACCGGTTCCAGGGGCTTGTCTTACTACTATCGCAAAACCAGGTAGAGACCCGCCCCTTATTCTCACGAAATCGGCAGACAACCCCGGCAGTTGTCCGAAATTCCGCCGTTTGTCCCAGCCGTCCAATGGCTTCAGCCCCCGGTTTTGAAGACTACTACGAGGACCGAATCTACACAGCCCCAGCCCGGGCCAGCTTCCTGGCGCAAGGCTAAGCCTGTTCACAAAACACTGATAAACAACCGGTTTCTGTTGTCGAATCGCTTTGCATCCGTTTCGGTCTGGCCGCGTTCATCGCGTTGGTACCAACCGAAGGCATTGGTTTGGTCAACGCTCTATCCCTGGCGTTGTGGTGCATTTACGCCGTTCACCGGCAAATTTTGACAGACCGGTTGGAGGATTGCCAGCTTCCCACCCGAAAAACCGTCTTGTCTGATAAGACGGCTATTTCCATACCGTTACAGGTAGAAAAAAAATCGCGGGTATGTACCATTTTTCCGACCGTTGTTAACGGAAAAATAATGAATAAAACGAGTGGGCGGTCACGAAAAAAGAAGCTACCGGGAAAGATAATCAGGAATTCCGCCCCCCAATTTGCTCAGCAGACAGTTTCGTTTTGTACCCGTGATTAAACGACATTTCTAGTTTGACTACCCACTGTTTAGTAAGCATAAATCCGGAACGACAAGCATCAAACTACTCACTTAAAGGTAGGTTTTATAGGAATGATCGCTTCCTGACCATCACACGATGATCCGTTAAAAAACCAATTCAACCAGCAAAAAAAAGACCGACATATGTCGGTCTTTTCAAAAAATCACAATCTTTACCAATTACATCGGCGCGGCAAAGAACGGACCGGCAATCGCCAGTACTTGTTCTGCAGTCAACGCTTCGTCGAATGATTCGTACACACTCCGGGTAGACATATCGGGGCTATACAACTTCATTTTATTTTCCTGCATGTTGAAGAAATCGACCAGGTTGGCACCACCTTGTGTTCCCTGATCTTCATTCATATAAACTTTCGGATCCGGTTCTGTGCCGTTCTGGCCGCCTGATGGCCATACGCGCAGATCCCGCATGTAACGAACGGCAGCCGCGTGACGGGCTTCGACCGAGTGAATCCGCAGGGCAACCGCCAGAACAGTCCGGGATGTTGCCGTATCTTCTTCCAGCAAACAGGCGGCCTGTCCTTTATAAGCCCGAACACCGGTGTCTTCCAGCGCCTGTGCATAGGTCAGGAAAGTTGGGTAGTCGGCCAGGGCTGCGTTCAGCGTAGCCATGTTGTATTTTGGCTGCATGGCGTTCGGCTTGATCCCCAGAACACCTTCCAGCAAATCAACGTGCTGCGCTTCGTGCTTGGCAATCTGCACCACGTAAGGACGGGTTCCCGAAGGCAGTAAACCCGCTTTGAATTGAGCAGCGCGGTAGAAATCACGCTCCAGGTATTCCAGCGTCAAAGCGTACTTCACAATCGCGATGGCATCACCGGCACAACCTTCAGCGGCAAATGCCTTGTTCACCATTGCGGCAAAAAACATCGGCGTTGCCGCAGCCGCCACCGAAGTGGTTTTTAACATTTTCCGGCGCGAATAATCCATTTTTTCGCCAATTTCCGGATCAGCTTTTTCAATTTGTGAGAATATTCCGAGAAGATTCATGATCGTTCTTAAGGTTTATGATTTGGATGATTCCAGAGCAAGCAGTGAAGCGGGGTTGATGGCGGTTTTGATGTATCGACCCGCTCTGCCCAATACTTCCGAAACCGTTAGGGCTTTCTCCAACCCGTTGTTGTCCACAACGTAGTCACCGGCAAACAACCCGCCACCCGGTTGCAGGATGGAACTGATCAGGGAAGCGTGACGCGCTTCGACCGATACAATTTTTCCGGCAAGGGTCAGGTAAATAGAGTTTGCTTTCGAGATCAGCGGACCCGCACCGTTGTAGGCGGCCACCCCGGTATCTTCCAGCACCCGCGCCGTGTTCAACACTTCCCGGCGGTTGGTGAAATCAATGCTGCTTACGTCGAACTCCAGATCACCAATGCGCTTGTCGGCCGGAATCGCCAGCTTGAAAAACTCACGGTGAATCAGCTCATGATCGTGGATATCCTTGAAAATCATTTCTTCCTTGCTCCCGGCAGCGAACGTTTTCTTTTCGATAACGGCCATGTAAAATGCCGTTTCGAGTTGCTCAAGGGCATAGGCGTAGTTCAGAATGGCAAAATCACCTTCTCCGAAACTCACACCATCGGCCGAAAGCCGGGCTCCTGAATACTTGGGAGCAACATCGTTCATTGAATTTTGACAAGCCGTTAGAAAGGCAGCCGCCGAAACAGTCGTTAAGCCTAATGCGCGTAGAAACATCCGACGTTCAACTGATGGAATGGCGGGTACGCTCGGGCCTTTCTTGGGGGTAGAGGTACTTGTTAATTCTTCCATAAGAAAAGTGAATTTGTTAATAGGGTGTATAAAAAGGATCTTCTTAAAAGACACCCATACGAACGAGCCAACTCGATTTTTGGATTTCAGAACGATTAAAAAAGATTTTATTAGGCCCCTATTCGAGGGAACGGGACAAAAAAGGACGGTTTTCGGAGGAAATAAGCGGTTTTGGGCAGTAAATTATTTTTTGCCTGAAATCCGGATGCGGGCGCAGAAGCCGACCACGGGAGCAAAAAAAAGAGCCGGTTCAGGGAGATTTCGTAACTGAAATCAGAGGGGCAAATGGTTCACTTCTTCGGCCAGAAACTGTTGAAACCGTTCCTGAAGTCCACGGTAATAGGTGAGGTATTTGAGACCTTCTTCGGTCACGCTGGCTCCCCCACCCCGCTCACCGCCGGTTTGGGTGCTCACCAGGGGCACGTCAGCCTGGCTGTTCATCGACTGAACCAGTTCCCAGGCCCGTTTGTAAGACATTTTCATCTCCTTGGCCGCCTGGTTGATCGATCCCGTCTGCTGAATGTGTTCCAGCAGTTCCATCCGGCCAATGCCGAAAAACCGTTCCTGGGCTTCCAGCCAGACTCTTCCGTTGATGTGCAAATTGGTCATACCACCCTTAAGACGGAATTAAAACAAAGCCGTCACTTTTTTGATCGACCGCTCCAGCCGGTTCAGCGAAAACCGGCTCGTCGGCCGGTAGGTTAATGTTACAATGGCCCGCGTGCCATCGCCGGGCATCGATTGCCAGTCGATTTCGCCGTTGATCAACGCCACCCGCGACTCGATGTTGCCGATGCCCAACCCCCGCCGGGCTTCTTTGTAGTCGAACCCCTGGCCGTCGTCGTTGTAATACAGTTTCAAAAGCGGTTCTTCATACACCAGCCGAATGCTCACCTGCCGCGCGTTGGCGTGTTTCAGTGTGTTGTTCAGCAATTCCTGCGTAATCCGGTACAGCATCAGTTCGGTTTCGGGATTCAGCCGCGACGGAAGTTCGTCGGCCCAGAAATGCGTTTCAATCGTCGATTTGTCGATGCGGGAAAGCAGTTCCTCCACGGCAGCTGCGTAGCCATACTGCTCGAGCGTTCGGGGACTCAGTTCCCGCAGCAGGTTGCGGATGTTGCCAATGATGTCGCTGATGAGTTGCCGCGCCAGCTCGCTCAGAGAGGTCGACCGCAGGGGATGACTGGGCGGATCGACCAGCCGCCCGACGTACAGTTTCAGCGTTGCCAGTTGGGTTCCGATCTCGTCGTGCAGATCGCGGGCCAGGTTTTTCTTGATCTGCTCCTGCAGTTCCACGGCCAGCCGGGTGTTCCGCTGGTGCTGCCGGTGAATCCGGTTTTCGCGCCGGCGAAGCCAGTAAAAACCAATCGCGCCGACCAGCAATCCCAGCAACACCAGAAACCACGCCCGCTGCCAGAACGGCGGCTGAATCACCACCGTCAACCGCTTGATTTTCGGACTCCACTGCCCATCCTTGTTGGCCGCTTTCACCCGGAAAGTGTAGGTTCCCGGCGGCAGATTGGCATACCGGACGTAGGTGTCCAGCCCCGACTGCACCCACTGGTCATCGTAGCCAACAAGCTGATACTGGTACTGGTTTCGACCGTTGCTGTAATAGTCCAGGGCCGTAAATTCAAGTGCTACAGTATTCTGATTATAAGGCAGTTCGACCCGGGCCACCTCCCCAATATAACCCTCTGACTGATAAGGCTTTTCGTTGACACTCATTGTGTGAATGTGAACCGCCGGCATATAGGAACTGGTTCGGAACTGTTCCGGATAAAACCGGTTAAATCCATTCACCCCCCCAAAAAACAGCTCGCCGTCCTGGGTTCGGAAATACGCATTTCCGTTGAACTCGTAGCCCTGCAAACCGTCGGACATGTCGAAGTTTTTGAACTTCTTTGTTGTGGGATTGAAAAAGGCCAGGCCCCGGTTTGTACTCATCCACAGCCGGTTCTGGTGATCCGGCAGAATGCCGTAAATGAACGGATTGGCCAGTCCGTGCTGCTGGTCATAGAGGCTGATGCGGCCGGTTCTGGTGTTCAAAGCCGCCAGCCCTTTGTCCGTCGCCATCCAGACGATGGGATGAACAGGATCTTCGTAAAAATAAAGCACCGTGTAGCCGTCCAGACCTTTCACAATTCGCTGTGGTTCAAGACGCTTACCGGTGGGTGGCCGCTCATAGCAGTAGAATCCGGCCGAGTAGGTTCCCACCCAGTAGCGACCGGCGCGGTCGCGGGCCAGGCTGAAAATATTCTGATGAACCATCGTCGGCAGCAGGGTAAACTTCTTCTGGCGAACATCGAGCAGAAAAAGGCCATCTTCGGTGGCGGCCAGCATGGTATTGTCATCGATGGCCAACAGTCGGCGGACAAAATTTTCGACCACCTTGCTGTTGGGAGAACCCGGCAGCGGAATTTTCCGGAAGGTGGATTTTTCTTTATCGAAGGTAAAAACGCCCCCGTTCGTGCCGACCCAGATTCGGCCCTGCGGGTCTTTGTAGAGGCATTTGATGAGGGTTCGGGAGGGCAAATCGCTGTATTTGGCCTGCGTCAGATACCGCCGGATGATGCGGTTTTGGGGGCGGTCCAACACGTCGAGACTTCGTTCGGTGGCAATCCACAATTCCGTTGGGGAGGTCTCCAGAAAACCGCGCACCACAAAATGGCTGAGTGTCGATGGGTCTTTGGCCACGTGCGGTTCGTTTTTGGAAACGGCCATGCCGCCAAAAAAAGTACTGCCCGGCACGATACGGGCCAGGCCATCCGGGTCGGTATTCGCCCAGATAATGCCCTGTCGGTCGATGTAGATTTTGCAGATTTCGTAATCGGACAATTGCCGGGAGCTGTTGGTAAAACCGCTGACGGGGCTAAACCGGTTGGTCTTTTTGTCAAACAGCCAGATTCCACTGCGCTGGGTGCCAAGCCACAACCGACCGTCGTGGTCTTCCGCAATCGTGTAAACCGAAGTCAGTGAACGTCCGCCATCCGGCATAAACGTTTGATAACGCCCCGTTTGTGGCTCAAACCGGATCATACCGGCTGCGGTTCCGAGCCAGACCACCCCCGCCGTATCGCAATGAAACGAGAAAACACCCACCGCCGGGCCCGCTTCGTTGGTGGGGTGGTTGCTGAAATAATAGTGAGCCCGCCGTTCGTAGAGATTATACCGAATCAAACCGGTTGGCGCGTGGAGCCACACATCGCCCAGCGGGGTCCGAACGGTCGAATTCAACTGGTCGTATTCATGCGTGGGCCGGACACCCGGGTCCAGCACCAGCTTCTGGCGGGTTTTGATCGTCAACGAAACCAGCCCTTCGGTTTCACTGTAATACAGCACCTCCTGGCCGTTGGCGTAAAACGGGATGGTTTTGCTTTTTAACGGTTTTTTGGCTTTCGAATAGGAATAAATGCAGGTGAAATGGTCGGTCGCCCGGTCGTAGTAGTTGAGTCCGTATTCCGTACCAATCCAGAGGTTGCCGTTGCGATCTTCCACGATCCCGGAGATATTGATGCCGACAATGGCGGTAGAATCGGTCAGATTGGGGCGATAATGCCGGAAATGCGCTCCGTCATACCGGTTCAGGCCGTCCTGCGTACCCAACCACAGAAACCCCCGGCTGTCGGTCAGCATATGATACACCGAACCTTGCGTCAGACCATCGTCAACGCCAATGTGATCAATCCGGAGGGACTGACTGAGCGGGTCTTTCGGGGCTCCCGAAACCACCGGCGATCCGAGGACGATCAGCCAGCAGAGCAGGAACAAGATACGGGTTAGTTTCATTTGTCACCGAAACGGAAACATCAGGGTAAATTAACAGATTGATCGGTAACCTGCAAATGTTGTTAAGACAAGAGAGGAAAGACAAGAGAGAAAAGACCAAAAACCGCTACTGGCTGTCTTTATTCTCCGGTCTTTCCTCTCTTGTCTTTCTTCTCTTATCTATACGCCTTTCTCGTTCTGCCCTACGGTTTCAGCACCTTGACCGTAACCGCCTGCTGACCGCTCACGACCCGCAACAGAAGCAGTCCCGTCGGCTGTCGTCCTATCGGCAAGTGCTGAATTTCAACCGTTCCGGCTTCTGCCACGTCCTGTTCCGCCAGCATTCGGCCATTCAGGTCGGAAAGCTGCATATGCAGGAATTGACCTTCGGCTCCGCGGACTTCCACCCCAACGGTTTCGCCCACCGGATTGCCCAAAACCGTCACCGTCAAGGTCCGCTCCGGAACACCCGCCGACACGCGGGCGGCCGATGGCGCACACGTCAGCGGTTTGGGCGCACCTTTCAGGATGTAACTGCTGTTCAGGATCTTCGCACTGATTTGATGCGTAGCATTGTTCTTCAGACTGGCGGGTGTCGTAAAGCTATACGCATGAGCGCCGTTGCCTTTGCCCGCATCTTTCAGATCCTGCCGGTAAATGTTGGCTTCGGTCGTGCCGATGGCAACGCCGTTGGCATAAAACTCAACCGTCATCGGTGTATTGGGCTTGTTCCGATCCCAAACCCAGCCCCGCATGGTGCCGCACTCCACTTTGTCCAGATAGCCTTCAAAGCTGCCCGTCACAGTGGTCGACGATGGCGGTTGAGCCGGAGGCTGTATCGTCAAGGTTACCGGCGTTGAGCCGGTGCCGCCCCGCGGATCGGTTGCTGTATACGTCAGGGTAAAGGTACCATTGACCGTGGGCGTCCCGCTCAGCACCCGGCTGGCCGGATTGAAGCCCAGGCCAGTCGGCACGGGTGACAAACCGTAGGTGAGCGTTTCGCCATCCGAATCCGTAAAAGCCGGTAAAGTCGTCGAATAGGCTACGCCCTGCTGGGCCGACAACGCGGCTACCGTGGGCGATTGGGGTGGGTTGTTGGTCGGTGGCGGTGTGCCGGTTCCCTGACACTCAATCACTTTGGGGCCACTTTTCAGCACAAAACTGCTGCCCGTTACGCGGGCCGAAAGGCTGTGTTTCACCCCGTTTTTCAGGCTGTTGTCGATGAAGTAGCGAAACGCATGGCGTCCGTCGCCTTTGCCGGCGTTGGCCAGATCCTGCCGGAATTCGTCAGCGGTCAGCGTGGCAATAACCGTTGCTCCGTCCAGAATCTGTACCGAAATCGGGGTATTTCGCTGGTTGGCGTCCCAGGCCCAGCCCCGGAATGTTTCGCAGTCCGCGCCGTAGAGATAGCCGTCAAAGTTGCCGCTGACCACGGGTGGTGTCGTCGGATTACAGGCCACGTTGGTCGGCACACCGGTCGTTTCGCCCTTGTTGAGCATCGGTACCGAAGCGTTGAAAAAGGTCTGCCCGTTATACGGGGTCGTCAGGGCCTTGTTCCACTCCGTCGCAACGGCGCTCTGTCCCAGGTTGTTAAAGTGCGTTTTATCGGGATCCGGTTGCCGGTACGAATTGCCAAACTGGTCGGTATTCGGGCCGTTGAAGATGTTGGCCCGGCCATAGGGCGACACAAACGGATCGCCAAACGCTTTGGGCGCAGCCGACGGATTGCTGTTGTCGTGCGTGGCATACCCGATCACCTTAACCTGCCGCTGAATGACCAGCGGGTCGGTGATGCCGCGCAGATGACTGGCCTGTGCAACGACCCAGGGAACGTCGGCACCGAGATCGGCCCGGCTTTGCCCAATCAGTTCATTCAGAATGTTGTCATCGGTTTCTGACATGTTGATTGCATTGGTCCGTACATCGTAATACCGCGTCGCTCTCGGAAAACCGCCCGTCGTGTTGGCGGGTGAGTTATTGGGCGTGGAGGGATCCCCCCGGATGTCATTCTCTCCCTGGTGCCAGAGAATGGCCCGCAACCCCGTCTGTTTGGCCCGGCCCGTCAGAAAATTCTTCAAATTCCGGTACGGAAACCCGTTGATAAACCGGGGCTGTCCATCGTTGAAGGGCGTATTGCGGTTCTGGCTGCTGTTCCGCCATTCCACCACGCTCGTCGACGACATGGAGTTCTGGTAGAATGCCACCGGCACATTCAATGCCTGCGTCAGCTTGTTGCCCAATCCGCCCCAATACCATTGAAAATACAACGTTTCGGGCGAACACCCGGCACATTTTCCCGGATCGTTTTCTTCAAAACCCTGGAGGTTGTTGCTCTGGTCTTTCTCATTGAAAAACCGGACGAAGGTCGCATTACCCGTTTCATAAGCCGGGTTGTTTGCATTCACAATGCCCGACGCGTTGGATTGGCCGGCAATGGCAAACACCTCCCCGACGCCGAGGTCGAACTCGGCCGTTTCCCGACCGCTGTTGTCCTTTGCCTTAACTTTATACATGCCACCGGCCACGTCGATCAGCGCGGTGACCTGACACGTCCCGGCCCCCGAAATCGGCACCGTGGTCCAGCTTTGCGAATTGCCCGTCACCGGATTGAGTGGTCCCTGCGTGCCACCAGCCAGGGTATACTTGTAAAACAGCAGTTGCAGGGACGAAATGGCCTGCCCGTTGGTCGAGGTGAAGATGCATTTTACGCTCGCTCTGTTGTCGGAGCCACGCTGAAAGACCATCCCGTTTTGTGGCCACGAAACCGCCACCTGGGCACGGAGCGTTGCAGCTCCCAACAACAATACCAGTACGATTCCAACTATTGAAAGTAGATTTTTAGGCATATAATGCGGTTTAAGGTAACTAAAAATATAGGAATTAACAGGAACTGCTCCTGGTAGTGTGATTCTCTCCTTATCAATCCCACTGCAATACTATTTCATTTCCCGCTTTTTTTGTATAATTTATTTAACTATTTCAATTTGTAAATTCGTACTGTATTTATATCAAATCCGGTGCAATTGATTTTTAAACAGCACATTAGCCTCCTTCACGATTTCATATAAATAGTAACATTATAATCATAAACTGGATATTGTCAAAATTTTATAGCCAAGCAAACGTAATAAGGGGATTTATATTATCATTTTAATATGTAACATTACGGAAGTAATCTTACCCCTTTACCCTAAACCCATGAGGAAAACTTTATGCAATTGCTTGCTGACGCTGGTCAGCATAGCGATGTGGACACAGTATGCCCACGCTCAAAACCGGCAAGTCACCGGAAAAGTCATCGATGAGACCAGTGCGGCAGTTCCCGCGGCCAATGTGGTCGTCAAAGGAACCACCACCGGAACCACCACCGCCGGAGACGGAACCTTCACCGTTTCCATGCCATCCGGCAACCAAACGTTAACCATCTCGTCCATCGGCTTCCGAACGGAAGAGGTCCAGGTTACGCCCGCCATGTCGAAAGTAACCGTCAAGCTGATACCGGACGTCAAAAGTCTGAACGAAGTAGTGGTCACCGCGCTGGGGGTTCAGCGCAACACCCGCAACGTCGGGTATGCCGTGCAGCAGATCGACGGAAGCGGTATTCAGGAAGCCCGGGAAGTCAACTTTATCAATTCGTTGCAGGGCAAACTGGCGGGCGTGCAGATCGGCGGCAACAGCGGTTCGATGGGCGGTTCGTCGCGGGTGACCATTCGCGGATTGAAATCTATTTCCGGCAACAACAACGCCCTTTTTATTGTGGACGGCGTGCCGATGGCCAACATGAACCTCAATTCCTACGGGGTGACGGGCGGACAGGGCACCGGGGGGGGCGGCTACGATTACGGCAATCCGGCCCAGTTGATCAATCCCAATGATGTCGAAAACATTTCGGTGCTGAAAGGAGCCGCAGCGACGGCGCTGTACGGAAGCCGCGGGCAGAACGGCGTCATCTACATCACCACCAAAACCGGCAAAGGGTCCGGCAGCCTTTCGGTGAATTATGACCTCAACATGCAGATTGACCAGGTGTCTCTGTTGCCCAACTTTCAGAATTCGTACGGGGGCGGGGGCAGTTCCGCCTTCACCAAATTGTACGTCAACCAGAATCCGACCGGTTTTCTGCCCGGCGGAGGAACGTATGACGACAACGATGGCAAAGGCAAGTATGACCTGATTCCGGATTATGGCACCGACGAATCCTGGGGGCCGAAGCTGGACGGCACGCTGGTGCGGCACTACTGGTCGTGGGATCAGGACCGGAACAATCCGAATTTCGGAAAAACCGCTCCCTGGAGCGCCCACCCCAACAATGCGAAGGATTTCTTCAAAACCGGCTTCACGTTTTCCAACAACCTGTCGGTCGCCAGCAGCACCGACAAAGGTTCCATCCGGTTTTCGCTGGGGCAAACGAAGCAGAACTTTATTTATCCCGGCAGCCACCTGAACCGGTTTTTCATCAGCCTCAACACGACGTATAAATTCACCGACAAATTCACCTTCAGTGGGGGTATCAATTACGTTCACGACGACTCCAAAGGTCGGCCCGGAACCGGCTTCTTCGGCAACAACCCCATGTTGTTTTACGTCATGTTCGGCCAGCGTCAGATCGACGATGCGTATCTGAAAGACTATAAATATGCCGACGGAACGGAGCAGTCGTGGAACCGAACGGCCTGGAACATTCAGAAACCGGCCTTTACCCAGAATCCGTACTGGAACCAGTATGAAAGCTACAACACCGACCAGAATAACCGCTATTTCGGGAATGCCGGTCTGACCTACAAAATCACCGACTGGCTTTCGGCCGACGTGCGCGTCTTCTCGGATTACCTGAACCACCTCGACGAAGTCCGCAGTGCCAAAGGGTTTTTCGTCGGGTCGTATGCCAAACGGGTAGCGATCAACAACGAAACCAACTACCAGGGTACGCTGAATCTGAACAAGACGTTTCTGGATTCCAAATTGAGTCTGGAAGCCGTGGCGGGTGGTAATATCCTGAGTATCAAATCGAGCGTGGATGCGGGCAGCACGAGTGGCGGACTCCAGAACCCGCTGGTGTATGTCCTGCAAAACTCCGTTCTTCCCGCAACGGTTTCGAATGCGTTCGGAAACCGGCAAACCAACTCCCTCTTTGCATCGGCCACGCTGGGGTACAAGAAGGTGCTGTATCTGACGGCCACCGGCCGGAATGACTGGGCTTCCACCCTGCGCCAGACCGGCAACTTCTCGTATTTCTACCCTTCCATCGCCGGTTCGTTTATCTTCTCGGATGTGCTGGCGAAAACCAACTGGCTCACCCTCGGCAAAGCGCGGCTGTCGTATGCCCAGGTCGGAAATGACGCCGATCCCTACAACGTTTCCCGGTATTATGACTACGTTGCCCCGTTCAATACGTTCCCGCTGCAAAGCACATCCGACAAGCTGTTTAACAGCAAGTTAAAACCGGAGCTTTCGTCGGAAGCAGAAGGCGGTTTTGACTTTAAATTCTTCGGCGAACTCCTCGGAGCCAGCGTAACCTACTACGACCGCCGGACCAAAAACCAGATCTGGAATGTGCAGATTCCCGCCGAAAGCGGTTTTTCGACCAAGATTGTCAACGGTGGTACCGTCCAGAACCGGGGGGTTGAACTGACCCTTTCGGCCGCCCCCGTGACCACCCGGAGTTTTAGCTGGCGAACGGCCCTGAACTTCTCGAAAAACAAGAACACTGTGCTTGACCTCAACAGTACCGGCGACAACATTCAGGGCATCGAACGGTTTATCATCGGCACGGAACGACGCACCAATAAAGTATCGATGGTGGCCCAGAAAGGCATGTCGCTGGGCACCATGCTCGGCACCGACTTTGTCTATGATGCCAATGGGAACAAAACCGTCGGCGCCAACGGCACCTACAACGTGACGCCAACTCCGGTGATCATTGGCGACGCCAACCCCGATTTCATCGGCGGTTTTTCCAATACGTTCAGTTTCAAGAGCCTGTACCTTTCCGCGCTGATCGACTTTCAGAAAGGCGGGGATTTCTTTTCGTACACCAATCTGTACGGTTATAAATCCGGCATGTTGAAAGAAACGGCGGAAAATGGCATTCGCGAAAACGGGGTGATCAACCCGGGTGTAAAAGCTGACGGCACCCCGAATGATGTGGTGATTACGGCCCGCACCCACTTCAACGCCGACGGTGGAAACCGGATCAGCAGCGCCAATTTATACGACGGCAGCTTCATCTATTTACGTGAAGTCCGGCTGGGCTGGAATTTCCCGGATGCGGTGGCCAAAAAAATCCGGATGCAGGCTTTGCGGCTCACCCTGACGGGCCGGAACCTCTGGCTGATCAAAAGTAGTGCCCCCAACGTCGACCCCGCCAACATCACCAATTCCATCAGCAACCAGATTGGTTTTGAGGGCGGAGCGTTGCCGCCCGTCCGGAGTTACGGGGTGAATATCAACATGACTTTTTAAGGAACGCCCGGTTTGGGCACCTAAAACCTAACAGTTACCGCTATGAAATTGAATACCGTATTCCTGCTGGCCGCGCTGCTCGTCGCCATTTCAGGATGCCAGAACTTTGAAGAGCTGAACACCGATCCGGCCCGTTCCAGCGAAACGCAACCGGAATTCCTGCTGGCCAGCGCCGAAAAACGGGCGTCGGACCTGATGTACGATACGTATTTTAACGGACGCATCGGCATGGAACTTTCGCAATACTGGATGGGCACCGACAAAACCTCCGATGGCCGCTTTCTGTTCACCAACGACGGTTTGTGGAATGGCCTGTATGCCGGCCCGCTGATGGATTTGCAGGAAATTCAGAACTACTACACCCGGCACCCGGAAGAAAGCAATCCGCACACGCTGGCCGTGGCGGAAATTCTGAAAGCCTGGCTGTTTCAGGTCCTGACCGACGTCTACGTCGACATCCCCTATTCGCAGGCTCTCAAAGGCGACGACATTCCCCAGCCCGTGTATGACAAAGGCAAAGACGTCTACACCGGCTTGCTGGCTTCGTTGAAAAAGCAGGTTGATATTCTGCAAAATACCGCTTCCGGGGCCATTCGGGGCGATATTATAGCCAACGGCGACGCCAAACAGTGGGCCCGGATCGGCAATGCCCTGCGCATTCGGATGGCCTTGCGAATCGCCGATGCGCAACCCGCCGAAGCCAAAACCGTCATTGAAGAAGCGGTTAAAAACACGCTGACCAGCGTCAGCCAGGATGCTTTTTTTCCGTACAATGTGGCTACAACGACCAACCGGTTTCCGTATAACGACGTCGAAAGACCGCTGGTGGAATTCGCCGTCACCGCAACGCTGGTCGATTATCTGAAATCCGTCAACGATCCGCGATTACCAATTTTTGCCCGTCCAGACGACACCAATGGCAAATACATCGGCAAAGTCTATGGCACAGAAGCCAATTCGCCAACCATGATTGGTTTGTCTAAACCGGGTGTGGTGGCCTACAGCGGATCGGCCAAAGGATATATGATCACCTACGCCGAAATCGCCTTTGCCAAAGCCGAAGCCGCTGCGCGCGGGATGAACGTCGGCACCGAAACGGCGGAAGACCTCTATAAAACCGCCGTAACCGCTTCCATGACGCAGTGGGGAATCACGGATTCGAAAGTGGTCGCGGCCTACCTTGAAGGGGTTCCGTATAAAGCCGGCAACTTCAAAAACGTGATCGGTACGCAAAAATGGCTGGCGCTCTACATGCAGGGGTTGCAGGCCTGGATGGAACGGTTGCGGCTGGACCCGAAAAAACCGAACGGCGAAATCCTGTTCATCGACCCGGCGTCGGGCAGCCTCGACCCGGACGTAAAAGACGTTCCGAAACGGCTGAAATACCCCAGTGGAAGCCGGGCCAGCAATGCGGCCAACAGTGCCGCAGCCGCCAAAAACATCGGGGGCGATACGCAGGCGGTGAAAAATTGGTGGGATATTTTGTAAAGGATTGGAACACGGATTGGGCGGATTAACGCAGATAAAAATCTGTTTTGATCCTTTTAATCCGTCCAATCTGCGTTTCAATCAGATCAAAAGTCGTAATTTGGATTTTATCGACTCATTTTCTTCTTAACCTATTTGATAGGCATGTTCTTAAAATCCATCCTGACTGGTCTGTTTCTTATGCTTGAAATCTCCGGGGCTATAGCTCAATCCACTCCCCTAAACTATCCAAAGACCCGCAAAACGGATCAGATCGACGATTATCACGGCACGAAAGTGGCCGACCCCTACCGCTGGCTCGAAGACGACCGGTCGGCGGAAACCGGTGCGTGGGTGAAAGCCCAGAATGCTGTCACCTTCGGGTATCTGGAACAGATTCCTTACCGGAAACAACTGGAAAAGCGGCTCGAACAGATTATCAATTACCCCCGTTTTTCGGCTCCGGGTCGTAAAAAGGAGTGGTTTTACTTTTACAAAAACGACGGGCTGCAAAACCAGTCGGTTTTATACCGGCAGAAAGGACTGGACGGCAAGCCCGAAGTGGTGATCGACCCCAACCAGCTTTCGGCCGACGGCACGACGAGGCTCACGAGTTTCGATCTGTCGAAAAACGGCCGCTATGCTGCCTATGCGCTGTCAAAAGCGGGGTCCGACTGGCAGGAAATCTACGTGATGGACATGCAAACCTTAAAACCGCTGCCCGACAAGCTCGAATGGGTGAAGTTCACGGGGGCGGCCTGGAAAGGCGACGGTTTTTATTACAGCCGGTATGACCAACCCGCTGCCGGGCAGGAGCTATCGTCCAAAAATGAGTTCATGAAGGTGTATTTCCACCGGCAGGGAACCGCTCAGGCTCAGGACGAACTGGTGTATGAAGACAAAACGCATCCGTTGCGGTATTTGTTTTCACAAACCACTGAGGATGAACGGTTTTTGATCCTGAACATTTCTGAGGGCACGGATGGGTCCGAGGTCTGGTACAAAGACCTGAAAGCCGGTGACAAGCAATTCCAGCGACTTTTCGAAGGCTTCAAACACAACTACTCGGTGGTCGACAACGTGGGCGATCAGTTACTGGTGTATCACAACAACGGCGCACCGAATTACAAGCTTTCCAAAGTGATGCCCAAAACCGGTGCGCTCAGTGATCTGATTCCGGAAAAACCCGAAAAACTGGATGGCGCGACGATTGCCGGAGACAAACTCTTTGCGAATTACCTGAAAGATGCCACCTCGCGTATTTACGTGTACGACCTGAACGGCAAGCTCGAAAATGAAGTGTCGCTGCCGGGCCTGGGAACGGTGAGCGGTTTTGATGGGGAGCGCGACGACCAATTCGTTTTCTATACGTTTACCTCCTTCACGTTTCCGGCCACCATTTACCGCTACGACCTGGCGACGAAGAAAACCACCCTGTTCCGGGCACCGGAAGTCGATTTTAAACCGGCGGATTACGAAACCAAACAGGTGTTTTTTACCAGCAAGGACGGCACCCGCGTACCGATGTTCCTGACCTACCGGAAGGGCCTGCAACTGGACGGCAGCAACCCGACCATGTTGTACGGATACGGCGGTTTTAACATCACCCTCACCCCCGGATTCAGCGCTTTGCTGATTCCGTTTCTGGAACAGGGCGGCATTTACGCGTCCGTGAACCTGCGCGGGGGCAGCGAATACGGCGAAACCTGGCACGAACAGGGCATGAAACTCAAGAAACAGAATGTATTCGACGATTGCATTGCGGCAGCCGAGTACCTGATCGCTCAAAAATATACGTCACCGCAGAAGCTGGCGCTGCGGGGCGGTTCCAACGGCGGTTTGCTGGTCGGCGCGGTCATCAACCAGCGACCGGATCTGTTCCGGGTTGCCATTCCGCAGGTGGGCGTGATGGACATGCTGCGGTTTCATAAATTCACCGTCGGCTGGGGTTGGGTGTCGGATTATGGCAGCAGTGATAATGCCGACGAATTCAAGGCAATTTATGCCTATTCACCCCTTCATAATATTAAAGAGGGAATCCCGTATCCGGCCACGATGATCACCACCGCCGACCACGACGACCGGGTGGTTCCGGCCCATTCGTTCAAGTACGCGGCTACGTTGCAGGAACACTACAAAGGCCCGAATCCGGCCCTGATCCGGATCGAAACCAACTCCGGCCACGGTGCCAGCAACACGAAGAAAAACATCGAGTCGACGGCGGATATCTACGCGTTTCTGCTCTGGAATATGGGCGTAACGAGCTTGAAATAGACGTGAGAGCAGAGATGTTAGAGTAGAGACAACAAAGCTCTTGGCCTTTATTCTCCCGTCTCTGCTCTCACGTCTCACAACAAAAAACCGCCGGAAGCTCGCTTCCGGCGGTTTTTTGTTGCGGTGCTGCCTGATTAAAATTTGAAGGCAACCCCTAATTTCAGTGGTGCAACACCATAACCCACTTCAGCAAAAGCGCCGATATTGGGTTTGAAGTAGTAACGACCGCCCAGATGCAGGTTAAAGAAGGCACCACTACCGTACGAATCGCTGTAAATGGAACCACCCGGTCCATCGTATTTGTAACTCGAAATCCGGTAGCCAATACCCACACCAGCGTATAAGTCAAGCTTGTCGTTACCCAGATTTAACAGTTCATTGACGTGGTATGACCCACGAACACCGATCGGGACGAATGTATAACGCCAGTATGATGAGTAACTCCAGGTATAAAAGTCAACCTGAGCCCCTACGCTGATTTCATCGGTTACACCCACTTCGAAGGACGCGCCTAGGGGAATTCCACCACCATAGTATGCACCCAAACCAATACCGGCATTCAATAATTTATCGCCTTTCTGATATTGTGCGAATGATTGCGTACCTACCAGCAGTAGGGACATTACGAGGAGTGAGGAGAGTAATTTTTTCATTAGTATGAATGAGTTAGATGTGAAACTTAGGCCAAAATAAGGGAGTTTCTCAGGTTCTTACAAGTGGTAAAGGCTTAGTTGGCCGCAATTCGGTGAAAAACGGGTAGAATTCCCTTAAATTCTCGTAGTAGTTACCCTTATTTCTTTTTTAGTAGCAAGTAGTTCTACGTATGCTCCCGTTGTAATTCATGTAGTTACAATAATTACGGCGGGCTTCCGAACGCTGCCGGGCTGGCTGTTTCGAACGACAAAGGGTGGGGTATCGAAAAAAAGTCGAATTTTCGCACAACCGCTGTAATGAATGCCCTCTTCCGTCGTCTTTGTCTCTGAAATGGATTTACAAGCCTTCAAACAAATCGTACTCCCCGTTCAGGGCCGGCTGTTTCGGTTGGCCAAGCTGTTTCTGCGCAACCGCGAAGAAGCCGAGGATACGTTGCAGGAGGTGTTGCTGCGGCTTTGGACCAAACGGCAGCAGTTGGATTCGTACCACAGCGTCGAAGCGCTGGCGGTGCAGATGACCCGAAATCTGTGTCTGGACAAACTAAAATCCCAGGCCAACCGGACGACGGACGGCAATACCGACCTGACTACCGTTCAGGCAGACGACGTTTCGCCGTATCGCCAGGCTGAATTAGCAGACAGCAGTGCGCTGCTGCGTCGCATCATCGGCGATTTACCGGACCCGCAGAAGCTGATACTGCATCTGCGCGATGTGGAGGAGTATTCGTTTGAAGAAATTGAACAGGTAACGGGCCTGACCGTCAACAACATCCGCGTGATTTTGTCGAGAGCCCGGCAGCGGGTGCGGGACCGTTACGTAAAGACCAACGATTATGAAGCAGGATATTGAAAAGCTGCTCGAAAAATACTACGCCGGGGAGAGCACCCTGAAAGAAGAAAAAGCCTTGCGGGATTTTTTTCGCGGCCCCTCGGTTCCCGCCCATCTGGAAAACCAGGCCGGGCCGTTTCGCTACTTTGCCGAAGCCCGGAACGAGCAACCGTCTCCCGCTTTCAACAACCGGTTGGCCAATCGGCTGGGTTCGGCGGGTCGCATCCGAAGTCTGACGACCTGGGGGCTTCGAATGGCCGCCAGTGTGGCCCTGCTGGCGGGCGGTTTTGTGGGCGGTTATTATTACAGCAACCGGGTCGCTGAGCAAACCAATTCGCTCGAAACTTCGTCGACGGTGGCCATCAAAAAGGTGCTGAACTTCGATCCGGCAGCCCAGACATCGGCCAGCGAACGCATTCAGGCGGTTAACCAGAGCTACGAGTTGGCGGAAGCCGACCAGGCGATTACCCAGTTGCTGATCAACACGCTGAATTTTGATGAAAACATCAACGTAAGGCTGGCGGCTTGTGAGGCATTGATGCGGTTGCCCAACGAACCGGGCGTTCGGGAAGCGCTGATTCAATCGCTGAAGATTCAGACCGATCCCTACGTCCAGATCATGCTCATCGAAACCCTGGTTTCGATTCAGGAAAAACGGGCCGTCGACGCGATGCAGCGACTCGCCCAAAACCGCCAGCTTCTGGAAGCGGTTCGGCTGAAAGCGGAGGAGGGGCTGAATCGCCTGGCCCAGACCAAAAACCGCTCTGCTTCCTGATTTTATTCGATTTCCACTTTTACAGACCAAACCAATGAGAAAAATCAGTTTATTGATTGTCACGGCTTTATGCTGCCTTCTGGATGCCAACGCCCAGGAATACAAGGCTAAACTCGCCAATGCCAAAGACCGGAAAATCGTCATCGAAATGGACGCCGGTGAATACAAAATTGAAGGTTACGACGGTGACGAGGTCGTCATCCGGGCCTCTTCGGGACTGGAAGCACCGCCGGAACGGGCCAAAGGACTGAAACCACTGTATTATTCGGCCGTAGACAATTCCGGTATCGGGTTGGCCGTAACCCCGGAAAACGGCGGGTTGAAAATCGAAAAAGCTACCCGTAAGGACATCGACTACACGATTCGGGTGCCTAAAAAAGTCGCCATTCTATTCCGTCAAATCAACTGGCGGAATGGTTCGGTCACCATCAGCAACATGGACGGCGACCTGGAAGTGCGGACCACCAACTCGCCTATTACGCTCAAAAGTGTGACCGGCCCCGTGGTCGCCAACACCACCAACGGCGAAGTCAACGTCTTTTTTACGAACCTGAGCCAGGAAAAACCGACATCGATTACCACCATTTCGGGGGCGGTAGACGTGACGCTGCCCGCCAATGCGAAAGCCAACATGAAGCTGCGGTCCATCAACGGCGAGATGTATACCGACTTTGACCTGGGTCTGAAAAGTTCGAAGGAAGGTTTGTCGCGCGTGGGCGGTGGCAACCACATCGAAGGTACAGCCAACGGCGGAGGGGTTGAAATTCAGCTCAATACCATCAGCAGCAACATCTACATCCGCAAACAGAAGTAAGCCACCAAAAACGCCCTATTCCCGTGAAAAAGCTCCTGTTCTTGCTCCTGACCGGCCTGACTGTTGGTTCGGCCTTCGCCCAGAAAATTATTGACAAAACGTTCCCGTTCACGCCCAATCAGCTCGTCAACCTCCATCTGAAGTTTGCCGACAGCATCCAGGTCCGGTATTGGGACAAACCGGAGGTGTATGTGCGCATTGCGGTAACCATCAACAGCGGTCAGCTCAACAATGCCCTGCTGGTTGAATCAGCATCTACGGCGACTGAAATCAGCGTCAAAACCGATTACGACCGGGAACTCCTGCGACTGGGCAAAGCCGAGGACTGTCCGGGCAAAAAAGCGTCGACCTGGCGCACCGAAATGAATGGCCAGGATTACTACGTCTGCAGCACGATCCATTACCAGGTCTTTCTGCCCCGCAAAGCCAAACTGCGCGTCGAAACCATCAATGGCAACATCGACATCGAAGGCGCCAGCGAAGAGGTGTTTGCCAAAACCATCAGCGGTTTTGTCGACCTGAACTGGTCCGGAACCAAGGGCGCTAATCTGTCCATGAAAACCATCACCGGCGAGGTATATTCCGATTTAAACATCGACTTCAAAACCAAAAAGCAGAAGAATCCGATGGTTGGTTATCTGCTGGAAGGAACCGTCAACGGCGGTGGGCCGACAGTACGGCTGGAGTCGATCAGCAACAATGTCTATGTTCGGAAGAAGTAATACGATAGACCTCATCCATGACGCGGATCCGGTTTACTGAATTATGGGAATATTGAGAATCACGAAAGTTTGACCAAAACAAAAACGGCTTAACCGCACTGATGCGGTTAAGCCGTTTTTGGCAATCAGGTTTAGGATTAGATTACTCGTTCTCCTGTGGCAGCGTTCCTTTCGACGTATTACCGGCCACTTCTGCCGCCGGTGCTTCCTGACCCGCTACGTTGAAATGCTGAATTTTGTAGTTCCGGTTGGCCAGATTTTCCTCAGCCGTGTGCGGCACCAGGATACCGTTGACCGGTTCTGTATTGAGCCTTGGTTGCTTGTAGTTGGCTACCGCCCGGTTGTTCACCGCCGGGGTGCTAATGCCTTCTCCTTTCTGGTTCGCCCACTTTTGGGCAACAGCGGCTTTGTTGGGGTGTTTGTAATTATGGGTCGAATAGGTGACATCCTTCCGACGTTTGGTATCGTCCTGGGCTGCGGCATTCAAAATCGTTAATCCACTAAGAGCTAGAGCAAAAATGTATGTTTTCATGGCTTTTTCTATCTTTATAATAAATCAACCACTCGGTTTCAGGTTCGTCTAGTACCCTACTGCCTGGTTGACCTTACAAAGGTCGTAAGCCGGTGTTAAGCTCGTGTTAGAACGACATTAGAACGGGGTTAGAAATGCTGCTAGCGGGGAAAAATGACAATAAAAGTGGTTCCGACGTCCTCCTTCGACTCAACCCGGATGTCGCCTTTGTGCAAGCGGACAATGCGCTCCGTCAGCGAAAGTCCAATGCCGAACCCCGGCAGTCCGCTGGCATTACGCCCCCGCTGAAACGGGATGAACACCTCCGCTAGCTGGTCGGGCGGAATCACCGAACCGGCGTTATGCACCCGCAATTCGATCGACTTCGGCTGGAGGGATGCGTGAAGAGTTACCGTTTGGTCGGTCGAAAATTTGCCGCCGTTCTCGAGCAGGTTAAAAAAAGCCGTCCGCAGCAGCGGTTCGCTGCCCGTCAGTTGCCAGTCGGCGGGGGACGCATTCGGCGAATCGATGCGAAGGTGAACGGTATAGGTCGGTTGAAGCCGCTGAACGTCGAGTTGAACCTGTTCCAGCAAACGATCCAGTTGCACGGGGCCCATCGGCACGGCGGACGAATCCATGCTGGCATTGGCCAACGCCAGCAATCCATTGGCCATGCGGTTAAGCCCCCGGACGTCGTCCAGCACCGAGCGCAGCGTCGCCCGCAGTTCGTCGGGCTCATCATCGGCCAGCAGCGACACTTCCAACTGCCCCGTAATGGCGGTCAGCGGGGTTCGCAACTCGTGCGACGCGTGCGACACAAACGACCGTTGCAGCCGAAACGCGTCCTCCAGCCGGTTGAGCATCCGGTTGAACCGCTGCGCCAGTTGAGTCAGTTCGTCGGCGCTTTCGCCTTCGGGTAAACGGAGCGACAGATTCGAGGCAGTAATTTCGTCGATCCGCTGGTTGATGCGGCTGATGGGTTCCAGAATACGGCCCATGAAGTAGCGGGCCGCAATCAGCATGACGCCGATCATCACGAACCAGCCACCGCCCAGCAACCGCGCCAAATCCTGCATGGACCGCACGCCATAGATGTCAACCGCCGAGGCAAAAATGACGAACGGGGCGGCCTTTTCGGTAAACAAAATCCCCACGATTTCGCGATTTCCCTCCCGCCACTGCGTTGTCTGTAGCTCCCGCACCCGGTTTAAAATCGTGGGTGTCACCGTGAGAAAGTCCGTTCCGCTTTCGTAAATCAGGCGGTTTTGCGCATTGTAGATAATGATTTCCTCATCGGGCAAAACCGTCAGTTGATTCTTGTCGATCAGGTTGTAGAGCGTCGGCCCCAGGCTCTCCTGCCCCACCAGCAGATGCCCCGCCGTCAGGGCTTCCGACCGCAACCGGTTCAGGAATTCTTTTTTCCGGTACTGTTCCGCCACCAGATACAGGATCAGGCAGAAAAAGGCCAGCAAAATGGAAACGATGGCGGTCGATAAAAGGGTCAGTCGGTTTTGAAGGCTCATTTTTCTTTCAGCACGTAGCCCATTCCGATCAGCGTGTGGATGAGCTTGGTGGGATAATCCTTGTCGATCTTGGCGCGCAGGTAACTCACATACACATCGATGACGTTCGTGCCAGTATCGAACCCGATGTCCCACACCTGCTCGGCAATGTCTACCCGCGAAACCACCCGGCCCGCATTGCGCATCAGATACTCCAGCAGGGCAAATTCACGGGCCGTCAGCTCAATGGTCTGCCCCTGCCGACGGGCCACGCGCTCGTGCAGGTCGAGTTCCAGATCGGCCACGCGCAAAACCCGATCCACTTCTTCCGTCGTACCGGCCCGGCGCAGGAGGGCTTTCACGCGGGCCACCAGTTCCAGAAAGTCGAAGGGTTTGGCCAGGTAGTCGTCGGCTCCGGCTTCAAACCCCAGCAATTTATCGGCAGTTGTATCCAGCGCCGTCAGCATCAGAATCGGCACCCGGCGGTTTTGCTGCCGGATGTACTCCGCCACTTCAAGACCGCTGATATCGGGCAGATTGACGTCCAGAATGATGAGATCGAAGGTTGTGGTATTGAAAAGTGCTTTCCCTGCCTCGCCCGTCAAGGCCACCTCCACCGTATATGATTGCGTCTGAAGCCCTTTTTTAATAAACGTAGCCACCTTGGGTTCGTCTTCAACCAATAGCAGATGTGCGTTGGAACCAGTCGTCATAAGTCAGTGCGCGCGTTCCCGAAAGGGATAAAGTAAAACCGGATGTAAAGTACGAATCGAATGATTAGCAATCTACACCCGGTTTGATCGGATACGAAGTATTCATGAGAGATTCTACATTATATAACCCTATCTTTGAGCATCTGAGAACCGGGCAGGCCGTTTGTTACTGGTGTTCTGCTGCGTTTTTCATCAGTTCAATCAGCGGTTTGCGGATCAACTCATTTTTGTAGCACGATGAATAAGACAGGGGCAATCGTAGTCATAGAAGACGATGAAGATGATCAGGAGATGCTGACTCAAGTATTTAAGCAACTTGACTACAAGAATGAGATTATCTTTTTCGAAGATGCGGAGGAAGCGCTTCGCTATTTAATCTCCACCTCCATCGAGCCCTTTATCGTTATCTCGGATATCAATATGCCGAAACTGAATGGGCTGGAATTGAGAGAGCAGATTCACGAGAATGAAGACCTGAGATTGAAGTGCATTCCGTACCTGTTTTTCACGACAAGTGCCGAGCAGAAACACGTTATTGACGCGTATTCCAAGTCGGTTCAGGGATTTTTTATCAAACCTTCCAAGTTTGATAAACTGAAGGAAACCATTCGAAAGATCGTAGAATACTGGCAGGAGTGTGTCTCTCCAAATTATGTCAAGTAATCAAAAAAGCCCCGATCGGGGCTTTTTTGATGGCAGGTATCACTCGTGATTGGACGTCACTTTGTCGTTGCTCTTCAGCTTATCTTTAAACACCTTGCGGAACTTGTCGAGCTTCGGTGCAATCACAAACGAGCAGTAGCCCTGCTCCGGATTGTTGGCGAAATAGCTCTGGTGATACGCTTCAGCTTCATAAAAGGTTGTGGCTTTGCTGATTTCCGTCACAATCGGCTTGTCATACGCACCCGACGCATTCAGTTCTTTCTTCACGGTTTCGGCCAGTTGCTTCTGCTCGTCGTTGTGGTAAAAAATGACCGAGCGGTATTGCGTTCCGACATCGGCTCCCTGCCGGTTAAGCGAAGTTGGGTCGTGGCTCCGGAAAAAGGCCTGCAACAGTTCGGCGTAGGTTACTTTTTTCGGGTCATACGTCACCTCGACACACTCGGCATGGCCGGTGTTGCCGGTGCAGACTTCCTTGTACGTAGGGTTCGCTTTGGAACCGCCTTCGTAGCCGGAAACGGCATCCGAAACACCATCCAGCGATTCAAACATGGCTTCCGTACACCAGAAGCAGCCCGTGCCGAAGGTGGCTTTTTCCATACCGGCGGCAGTTGATACAGGGTTGTTGGTATTCATAATTTTAGATTTTTTCTCGGATGATTGTTGTTTCGTTGACTGACCACAGGCCGACAGCGATGCCAAAGGCAACAGGGCCAGCAGCCAGGTACTAACGCGTTTTAGATGCATGGGTTTAAACATTGTACGAAGTTGAGGGTTTTATTCCGACCTTACACCGGTATAACAAAATCGAGTTCCAGCCTGTATCTACGCGGGAATCAATCCAACGGTTTTTAAAGAACAGAATCTATTTTAAGACGGTTCGCCGGAAAAGAAATTGCCTGGCTTAACTCGTATACCGTAAACCATGACGATAAAACCCATGACGGAATCATTTGCCCTGAAAACAGAGCCGTTTCGTTTCGACGGCCACGGATCTGAAAAATTCGCCATTGCCGATTTCCCCACCAAACTAGACGATTTGTACGAAGATTCGACCCACTACGAGGTCTTGCTGCGCAACCTGACCACCGAGTTGAACGAATTGCAGGAGAAAATGTACGCCCACAACCGCTACGGTTTGCTGACGGTTTTTCAGGCGATGGATGCCGCCGGCAAAGACAGCACCATTCAGCACGTTTTTTCCGGCGTAAATCCGCTGGGGATGCGCGTTCACTCGTTCAAACGACCGACGGATCAGGAACTGGATCACGATTTTCTCTGGCGTAATCTTATCAACCTGCCCGAACGCGGCACCATTGGCATTTTCAACCGCTCCTATTACGAAGAAGTGCTGGTGGTGAAAGTCCACCCCGAAATTCTGACCCAAACCCAGCGGTTGCCCGAGGAACGCACCGTCGATCTGGACAAACTTTGGAAACAGCGTTACAAAGACATCAGCAACTTCGAAACGTACCTGAACCGCAACGGTTTTCCGGTGCTGAAATTTTTCCTGAACGTGTCGAAAAAAGAACAGGGCGAGCGGCTCATCAGCCGCATCGAAGATCCGTCGAAGAACTGGAAGTTCGACGATCAGGACGTGGTGGAGCGCGGTTTCTGGAACCAGTACATGCAGGCTTACGAGGATGCGATCAACGCAACGGCCAGCAAAAAAGCGCCCTGGTACATCATTCCGGCCGATGACAAGAAAAACATGCGGCTGATCGTGGCTAAAATTCTGGTCGAAGAAGTGAAAAATCTCAAAACCGATTACCCGAAAGTGAACAAGCGTCAAAAGAAAAGTTTGCAGGATCTGGTCGCCGTTATCAAGGGCGAGTAATCCGGCCTTCTTTTTTACCAAACCGTCTGAACCGGAGTGTCTTCCGGTTCTTTTTTTCGTCTAAGCAACTGAGAGAAGTTCTTTCAGCCGGAACGGGCCGTCCGGCGGAGGTGCGGCCTTCCCCGTTGCACGACGATTTGAAATACTGTTCTACCCTTTGGCTGATCAGCGGTTTTCTGCTCAGCCAATCGTTTGCCGTTGCGCAGGAATACCGTCGGCGCGAGACCAACCTCACGGCGTTCATTCAGAACCTGTTTCCGGTTCAGACCGAAGGCATTGATTACCAAACGGTTTACGAAAATCTATACCAGCTTTACGCCAACCCGCTCGATCTCAACACCGCCACCCGCGACGAGCTGGCAGCCACCTCCCTGCTGACCGAACGCCAGCTCAATAGCCTGGCGGAATACCGCACCCGCTTTGGCAACCTGCTTTCAATTTATGAACTCCAGGCCGTTCCGGATTTCGACCTGCCCACCATCCGCCGACTGCTGCCTTTTGTCACCGTCGATGCCCAAAACCGCTCGCTTTCGGTTCGCAATCCCACCGACCATTACCTGATCATGCGGGTGGAACGCGTCCTGGAAAAGCAAAAGGGATTTACGTCGGCAGAACCGGACAAAAACGGCAACCTGCCCCGGCGCTACGACGGCAGTCGGCAGCAGTGGTACTGGCGGTACCGCTACAGCCGCCCGCGCGCGTTCAGTTTTGGGCTGACGCTGGAGCAGGACCCCGGTGAACCATTTCGCTGGAAACCGGCGAGCCATCAGTACGGCATCGACTACGTTTCGTTTCACGCCCAATTTCAGAACCGGGGCCGTTGGCGGAACCTGCTGATTGGTGATTACCAACTCCAAATCGGGCAGGGGCTCATCCTGGCGTCGGGCTTTTCGCTGGGCAAAGGCACCGAAACCGTCGCAGGTGTTCGGCGGCCCTCGCTGGGTGGACGGCCTTACAGTTCCCTCAGCGAATCCGGTTTTCTGCGCGGGCTAACGGCCACCTATTCCCTGCACAAAAACTGGGACATAACCCTACTGGCCGCCCACAACCGGCGGGATGGCAACGTGGTGGAAGACCCTGAAAATCAGGAAGACAAGATTAGCTCCCTCCAGACCAGCGGCCTCCACCGCACCACGTCCGAACTGACCGACCGGGCCAGTCTGCTGGAGCAGAATCTGGGCATTCATGTATTGCACCACCGGGATCAACGGTGGCAACTGGGTGCGACTATTTTGCATACGGTTTTCGACAAAACCCTGCAAAAACGCGATCTGCCGTACAATCGCTACGAGTTTTCGGGGAAACAAAACACGGTTTTCGGGTTGCACGGCAATTATGTGTGGCAAAACGTCAATTTTTTCGGGGAAGCCGCCCGGTCGTCGAGCGGGGGTGTTGGGGCCGTTGGTGGTGCTGTCGCCAGCCTGACCAAGCGGTTTGATGTCGCAATGCTGGGGCGGTATTATGCCCGAAATTTTCACAGTTTCTACGCCAATGCCTTTGGCGAGAACACGCGCAACAGCAACGAACGCAGCCTTTACACCGGCTTGCGGTATGTCATCTATCGCAAACTGACGCTGGGAGCCTTCATGGACTACTACCGGTTTCCGTGGTGGAAATACCTGGTCGATAAACCGTCGCAGGGGTACGATTACCTGCTGCAAGCCACCTACACGCCCACCAAAAAGCTTACGGTTTACGGGATTTACCACGAAGAACACAAGGAGAAAAACCTGCCAACCCGGCTTAGCAAAGGCCAGGAAACCGTTGAAACCGTCCGAAAAAATTACGCCCTCAACGCCGACTATTCTCCTTCCCGAACCTGGTCGTTTCGCACCCGGATTCAATGGGGAAGCTTCCGGTATGCAGGTTATCCGGCTTCAAACGGGCTGGCCATCGTGCAGGATGCTACGGCGGACTTCGGACGGTTATCCTTCAGCGGGCGGCTGGCGTGGTTCAGCACGAACGACTACGACAGCCGCCAGTATGTCTACGAACGGGATGTGCTCTCTGCGTTTTCGATTCCGGCCTACGCCAACAAAGGCATCCGGAATTACCTGCTGCTGCAGTATACCCTCAACAAACACCTGGATGTCTGGCTCCGCTGGAGCCGAAGCGATTTCCGAAAACAGGAAACCGTCGGCTCGGATCTGGACGAAATTGACAAACCGCACAAAAGCGAGGTGAAGGTGCAGGTGCGGTGGCGGTTTTAAACCCTAATCCTCGCTCGGCCGAATGTTCACCTCCTCCACTTTCACCGTCTTGCTGCTCACCGCCGAAACGCCGAAGAAACCGACGGCTTTGGGGCCGCTGGCGTTGCGGTTCACCACGTTGGTCGGTACGTTGGCGGGCGGGGAAGCAAACAGCCCGCCGTTGTTGATCTGGGTGCTGAGCTGCTGAAAGAAATAAAACGCATCCGGCGTGATCGACAACACTTCCACTTTTACCGAATCGTTCCGGTTGTACAAACTGTCGGGGTTGATCGACGTCCGGATGGGCTGGATAAACAACAAACCGTCGGTGTCGGCCGAACCGTTGAACGAACCATTGTACGACACGACGATGTCGCTGGTTTCGTCGAGCCGCTTGCCGTTGCGATACGCCCGAATCCAGTAATAATCCGTCTGGTTCGGGAGGTCCGTTGCGTAAAACTCGCCCGCGAAACCCTTCCGGTCTTCCAGCGGATTGGGTTTTTCTTCCCGGAAAACCAGCGAATCGATGGTCGGAACGGAATTCATCTGGGAAATGGCATAATATTCCTGCCCTTCAAACCGGATGCCCAACAAATACCTTTTGCCGATTTTTCCGAATACTTCACCGGGTTTTGGGGTCCAGACGTAGGTTCCGTTCCCTTTTACATCGATAAATTCGTGAATCACGCTGTCCTCGTCGGCCACAATCACCGTGGCACCCAGAGCGGCCGGGGGCTGCGCTGCATCAAAATACCCGGTGGTTTTCGTGAGTTTAATGGTTTGTGGCCCCGGCTGATCGGTCAGCCAGCCATCGATGGCCAATTGCGACGGGCCGGTTTGCAGGTCAATATCGATCGGATCTTCGCAGGACGACAGCCCCAGCAGCAGCAATCCCAGCAGGATCACGTGGATAACCGAAAAACCGAATATGGGGGTATTTTTCATGGCGGTTTCTATCTTCTAAAACTTGAAATTGTAGGTTGCCGACGGAATCAGCGTGGCAAAAACCGAATACCGCACGGCTTCAGCAACCGGAATCTGCACCTGCTCACCGTTCAGCGTCACCGTCCGTTTGTCTTCGGCCTGCCGGAAAAAGACCGAAAACGGGTTCTTCCGACCGTAGGCGTTATAGACCGAAAACACCCAGTTACTCTCCCATTTCTGCGTCGGTTTTTTCTTGCGGTTTTGCAACGTAGCCGCCAGGTCTAAGCGGTGGTAGGGCGGAATCCGGTAATTGTTCCGGGAATTCTCGGCGTTGTGCGGTACCAGATACCCCTGAAACAGGTAGCCGTTGGTGGGAAACGTGGCGGGTGTGCCCGTCGCAAAAGCGAAGGTTGCCGAGAAACTCCAGCGTTTGTTCAGGTCATACAAAGCCACGGCATTGAGCGTGTGCCGCTTGTCAAAACGCGTCGGAAACCAGCGGTTGTTGTTGATGCCGTCTACAAACCGTTCGGTTTTGGCCAGCGTATAGCTCACCCAGCCTGTCAGGTCGCCTTTGTTCTTTTTCAAGAAAAACTCCGCGCCGTAGGCACGGCCTTTGCCGTTCAGCAAGTCGCCTTCGAGGTACTTGTTGAGCAGCAGGTCGGCACCGTCGATGTAGTCGACCTGGTTTTGCAGCCATTTGTAGTAAAGTTCCACCGACACTTCATACTCCGTACCGGTTTTGCCCAGATTCCGGAAATAGCCCCCCGCAATCTGGTCAGCAATCTGCGGTTTGATGTTGTTGGTCGATGGCGTCCAGACATCCAGGGGTGTAGAAGCCGAGGTGTTCGAAACCAGGTGGATGTATTGCGCCAACCGGTTGTAACTCATTTTCAACGAACTCACCTCATTCAACTCATACTTGGCCGAAAACCGGGGTTCCCAGTTGCCGTAGGTTTTAATGGTTTCGTTGCGATCGTAGGTCGTGGTGGAAACCGGAAACCGGCGCTGGTTGGGCGGCACATCGGTCTGAAATTCGTAGGCTTCGCCGGGGCCGAGGTAATTATAGAGCGAATACCGCAACCCGTATTGCAACTGCAACCGTTTGGAAACCAGTTGCTCGTTGCCGATGTAGAGCGCACTTTCGAGGGCATATTTATTCTCCAGCCCAAACGTCCGCACCTCGCCCCCGCTGGCGGCATTGGCCAGCCCCGGCTGGAAATCGTAGACAATGGCCTGACCACCAAACGTTAAGGTGTTGTTTTTCAGAAACAAGGTAAAATCCGGTTTGATGCTGTAATTGACGATGGACGATTTCCAGTTGAAATAATCTTTGGGATCTTTCCGCTTCAAGTCACTGTCGAGCAGGTAATCGTAATTGCTGTAAAAAGCCGTGGTGTTCAGGAACAGCTTGTCGCTGAACACGTGATTCCAGCGCAAACTGGTCGTGGTATTGCCCCAGTTGAACCCAAAATCGGCCCCAAACACATCGCGCCCCAGATAACCGGACAGGTAAATCGTGTTTTTGTCGTTGATGCGGTAATTGGCCTTGGCGGTGAGGTCATAGAAGAAAAACCGGGAGCCTTTCAGGTCGCCCGTCAAAAACGGTTTGGCCAGAATGTCGGCATACGACCGGCGGCCGGCAATGATGAACGAACCGCGCGCCTGCCCTTCTTTATTTTTAAACAGCGGCTGCTCCAGTGTCAACCGGCTAAAAATCAAGCCAATACCGCCAGAAACCGTCGTTTTCTTGGAATTTCCTTCCTTCATCCGAACGTCGAGGATCGACGAAATCCGCCCGCCATACACGGCCGGAATACCGCCTTTGACCAGTTTCACGTCCTTGACCGCATCGGGGTTAAAAACCGAGAAAAACCCGAACAGGTGGGAGGAGTTGTAAACCGGCGCTTCGTCGAGCAACACCAGATTCTGATCGACGTTTCCGCCCCGGACGTTGAAACCCGTTGCGCCCTCGCCAACCGTTGAGACACCGGGCAGGAGTTGGATGCTCCGGATGACGTCGACCTCGCCCAGCAACGCCGGAATTTTCTGAATCGTCTTCATTTCCACCGTATTGACGCTCATCGCAATGTCTTTCACATTGTCGTCTTCGCGTTTGGTCGAAACAATCACTTCCTGAAGGTCACGCCCTTCTTCTTTCAGTTCAATATCCAGTCGAACGTTCTGGCTGGTCAGGTCGATGGTGCGGTTCTGTTTGGTAAAACCGACGTAGGTATACACCAGATTGTAGGTTCCCAGTGGTAAGGTCAGCGAGTAAAAGCCGTAGGAGTTGGTGGTGATGCCGGAACCGGTTTCTTTCACGAATACCGAAACGCCAATCAGGCCTTCGCCGTTGGCCGCGTCTTTAATGTAGCCGCTCACGGTGGCCTGCGCGCTTGTTCGCCGGGTTGCGGGGGCCGGATCGGAGGTTCCCTGCGCCCGAACGGCCGGGCCGACCAGCAGCAGCAGCAGGCCAATTTGTAAGATTTTTTTCATAAGGCGTGTTTCATAGGATGGTGGTATAACTACATCGTGCGTTACAACGGCATTGGTCGAATGACAGCAAAGGTCGGCTTTCCCCCCATCATGTAGGACAAAAAAATGATGAACCGCCAAAATTCAGGCCTGAAAGGCATGGAGTGTAGCATAAAATTAACCGTTCCTTTTTTGCCACAACTGCGGATGAAGCAAGGGTATCGAAATACCTGTATCTTAGTCAAACGAATGAATTGAACGTGTAATCCATGAAAAGGGTACTGGGACTAGTTACATTTTTTCTGTCGATCGGGTTCTGCCTGCACGCCCAGACGTTGCGCCCCGAGCAGGCCCGCGCCGATGTTGACTACCTGAAGAAAAAAATGGACCGGCTACACCCCGGAATTGGTCAGTATATCCCGGAAAAAACGTACAACCAGCTTTTCGATTCCCTGCACCTGCAACTGCTGCGGCCCATTGCTTACCAGGCGTTCTTCCAAACAGCTACGCCCTTAATTACCAGCCTGAAAGATGGTCACACGGCCCTGTTGCACCGCAAAAAGTACTACAACAAAAACCGCCGTTTGATTCCATTTTACATCCGCAACGTCGGGCCGACCTATTACATTTCACACAACCTATCGTCCGACTCGACGCTTGTTCGGGGAACCGAACTCCTCTCGATCAACCAGCAGCCGGTGGCTGCGCTCCACCAGTTGCTTCAGGATGTCGACCGAAGCGGGTCTGATGGCGACAACCAGTCGGGCCGCCGGTCGCGGAGCCTCATCGCTTTTTCCAGCTATTATTACAACTGGTTTGGCCCCAGCGACTCGGTGCAGGTCGCCTTCCGTTTGCCCAACGACACCCTGATTCAGACCCGGTTTGTTCGCTGCGAAAACCGGAAAGTGATTGACGCAAATTTGACCAAACGCTATAAAAAAGAACTCAACCAAACGCCTAACCTTTCAGTCAGGGTGGTCGATAGCCTGGCACATACGGCGGTATTGCGGGTATCGACTTTCGGCGGAAATCTGTCCGATTTTCTGACGGGGAAGTTCCCGCGAAAACTCAAGCGGGCTTTTCGGGAAATTGAGCGTAAAGAAATAACGAATCTGGTGGTGGATGTGCGCAGCAACGGTGGAGGGGCCGTCAAAAATTCGGCGCGGCTGCTGCAATACTGGATTCCGCAGCCGTTTCGGTTGCTGGAGCGGGAAACGATGAAGCGCGGGTTTCGGAGTGCGTTCGTCACCTGGTACAATCCTGTCACCTGGGTGCTGTTCCCGGTATTTTACAAAAAAGACCCTTCCGGAGGGTATACAGAACGGTTTGCGGGCCGCCCCCACCAGCCAAAAACACGGTATGCCTACCGGGGTCAACTCTATTTTCTGGTCAACGGGGCGTCGTATTCTGCTACGGCTACGGTTCTGGCCCAAACGCTCACGAATCAGCTCGGCACGTTCGTTGGCGAAGCCACGGGAGGAGCCTACTGGGGTGATTTTGCCGGTCAATTCAAGATGATTACCCTGCCCCATTCGGGTCTGCGCGTCCGGATTCCCCTGAAACGCATGGCGCATGCCGTTGATCCCCGGCGTGCCAACGGTTTTACGGTTGAGCCGGATTTTCCGGTCGAAAGAACCTACGATGACCTGTTGCACGGCCGGGATTTTGGAATGCAGTATACCCTTCAACTGATCAAAGATGGCAAAGTGGCTGACCGGGGCCATGCGTCAAAGTCTCTGTCTGAAAATTAATTACCTGCTGGCCAGCCACATACGGACCAATCTCAACAGTTACGCCGGTTTCTGGTTATGCTATAGCGTGTGTATGGTTTTAGGGCCCGGAAGCGAAAACCGTTTCTCACGTTTAATCTCCACAATCTGAACGGTATTATGAGTGAACTAAAAGAATTGGGTTTAGGCATTATCGGTTTCGGCGGCTTTGGCCTTTTTGCCGCCCAGCATTTTCTCCAGACTCCCAATGTCAGGCTGATCGGCATCGCCGGTTCCCAGCGCGAGGAAGCCACCAAAGCCGCCAACCGCTTCGGAGCCACGCATTTCGACACCATCGATGAATTACTGGACCAGCCGGATCTGGATATCGTTTACATTGCCACGCCCCCTTTTCTGCACTACGAGCAGTCGATGCAGGCCCTGCGGGCCGGAAAACACGTCATCTGCGAAAAACCGCTGGCGATGAATGCCGAACAGGGCCACGAAATGGTCAGCTACGCCGAGAGCAAAGGCTTACTGATGGTCACCAACCTGATGCAACGCTACAATCCGATGTTCGAGCGGGTTAAAAAACTGATTGACAAGAAGATACTCGGTGAATTTCTACACGGTTATTTCGAAAACTACGCGGGTGACGAAGGGCTTTCACCCCAGCACTGGTTCTGGGACCGGGAACTGAGTGGCGGTATTTTTATCGAACACGGCGTTCACTTCTTCGATATGTTTGCGGGGTGGCTGGGGGAAGGCCAGGTGGAAGCCGCTCAGGTGTGCAAACGCGAGGGCAGCGACCTGGAAGATCAGGTCAATGCAACGGTTCGCTACGGCGATGCGCTGGTCAATTTCTACCACGGTTTTACGCAGGTGGGCCGGATGGATCGCCAGGAAATGCGGCTGTTGTTCGAGCGGGGCGACGTTACCTTGCAGGAATGGGTGCCCACACGGGCCGTTATCAGGGGACTGGTCGACGAAGCCGGAACGCGGGCGCTGATGGATTTGTTTCCGGGTTCGGTTCTGGACATTACGGCCAATTATGGCGGCAAAGACCGGGCCGCCCGCGGGCGCAACAAGGACTTTGAAATCGCCCAGCAGGTGCAGATCAGCTATGGTTTCGACCATCAGAAAATGCACCTCTACGGTGAGCTACTCCGGCAGATGTTCATCGACCAGACGTCGGCTATTCGCTATCCCGAAACCCACCGGAAGATTACTGAACAGAACGGGTTGGTCTCGCTGCTGACGGCGGTGGACGCCGATCGGTTGGCGCGTTCCTGATCTTCTTCCACACCCTATCTAACCATTACCAACCCTATTCAACCATATTCAACACCAACCATACCAACCCTATTCAACCATCACCGCCCCCCGGCCTATAGCCGGGGCTAGTGATGTGAGCCTTTCAGGCTCGTTGGGATGAATCTAATCGGTAACCCATTGCAATTTATTCGGTTCGCATTTACCTTTGCGACACTGCTGCATCGTATCATCACATACCGCCAACCTTCCCCGAAAATTCCCACCGAAATCCGGTAGGGCGTTTTCGTATGCCCTTTCTTTGGGCTAAATCAGGCTTCTCCTGGTAGCCTGAGGGTTTTTCCGTTTCATTCAAGTCCTTCTTTCATCCCTATGAAATCAAACGGTTTCATGGTAGCTCTGTTGTGCGCAGCGGTTTTCCGGATCGTTTCGTGTTCCAGAGCCATTTCCAGACAGACGCTGATCATGCAAAATACAGAACACAATAAATCCATTATCCGGGATTTCTACCGGCGCACGGTTGCCAACGGCGACCTCGATTATGCCGAACAAATCATTGCCGACAATTACATCCAACACAGCCTGATGGTGAAACCGGGCAAAGCGGGGCTGCTGGAAGCCCTGAAAGCGATGCAGCAAATGCCCAAACCAACCAATCCGGCCAAACCGTTCATGCGACTTATTGCGGAAAATGAGTACGTGGTGACCAACTTAGGTTTTGAACTGGGCGGGAAGCACATGGCCGTGGTTGATCTATTCCGGCTTCGGAACGGTCAGGTCATTGAACATTGGGACGCGGTTCAGCAGCAACCCGAAACGACCCTGAACGGGCATCCGATGATGGACGGAGCCGTCGATGTAGAGGACATGAGACGAACCGAAGCGAATAAAAAAGTAGTCGAAGCCTTCTGTCGACGCGTTCTGATCGGGCAGGAAATTGACGCGCTTTCGGATTATGTCTCGTCGGATCTGATTCAGCACAAGCCCGAAATTGCCAACGGTCGGGATGGTTTATGGCACTATTTGCAACAAACAAAGGAAGATTTCGCCATCCATAAAGTCCTTCGGATTATTGGCGAGGGGAATTTTGTGGTGGTGCAATCCGAAGGTCTTCTTAACCGAAAATCGGGTACGTTCTATGACATTTTCCGATTAAATCAGGGGAAAATCGTGGAACAGTGGGGTGTGCAGCAACTAAGGCCCTAACATCATCCCCGGTTTTAAGCTACAAAATGGGTCATCCCTACGGGATTCTTAGACCTGCCTCGTTCAATCTATACCCCCGGTTAAAACCGAGGGCTACAAAATGAATCATCCCTACGGGATTATGAATACAACAATCCCGTAGGGATAAGTCATTTTGTAGGGTGGGTTTCAACCCGCCCTACAAGGTGAAGATCGAATGCACAAAATCCCGTAGGGATGACTCATTTCGTTGCCCTCTTCACAACCGCATGCCCCGCAGTCGCAGACTATTGCTGACAACCGATACTGAACTAAGCGCCATTGCAGCCCCAGCAATCATCGGATTGAGCAGAAAACCGTTGATCGGGAACAGAATCCCGGCGGCAATCGGAATGCCGATGAGGTTGTAAATAAACGCCCAGAACAAATTCTGACGAATTACCCGCACGGTTTTCCGCGATAGTTCCAGCGCCTTCGGGATGCTGCCTAAATCGGACGTGATGAGCGTCATCCGGGCCACATCCATAGCAATGTCGGAGCCTTTACCCATTGCGATACTGACGTCGGCCTGCGCCAGCGCCTGGGAGTCGTTGATGCCGTCGCCCACCATCGCCACCACCTTTCCCCGGCTTTGCAATTCCTGGATGAAAGCGGCTTTATCGGACGGCATCACTTCGGCGCGGAAATCAGTCAGCCCGACGGCTTGGGCCACGGCACGGGCGGTTTGCGGATTGTCGCCCGTCAGCATATACACGTCAATACCCCGGTTTTTCAAAGTCTCAATCGCGGCTTTGGATGTTTCCTTGATCTGGTCGGCAATAGCGATGATGGCCAGCACGGTTTTTTCATTGGTGAAATACACCACCGTTCGGGCTTCGTCCTGCCACTGCTTCACGCGTTTTTCAACCGCCGAATCGACCGAAATACCATGTTCGTCCAGCAACCGACGGTTGCCCACCCGATAGGTAACGCCCTCATACCGCGCCGAAACCCCGCGCCCGGTCAGGCTCTCGAACGATTCCAGCGGCACACTTTTTACCGATAAACCGGTCAAATACTCAACGACGGCGTCGGCCAGCGGGTGTTCCGATTGGTTTTCCAGTGCGAATAAAATAGAGGATACCTGATCAATGTCGGAACGTTGCCATTCCAGGGTCGAAACGGCGGGTTTTCCGGCAGTAATGGTACCGGTTTTGTCCAGCACGACGGCGTTCACTTTATGGCCCAATTCCAGGCTTTCGGCGTCTTTGATCAGAATCTGGTTGTCGGCGCCTTTGCCCACACCAACCATGATGGCCGTAGGCGTCGCGAGTCCGAGCGCACAGGGACAGGCGATGACCAAAACGGTTACGGACGTCAGCAGCGCCTGCGCAAACGCGTTTTCGCCCGCAACGGCGGACCGCCCAAACAGCATCCAGACCAGAAAGGTCAGCAGGGCAATGCTGATGACAACCGGCACGAAAATACCGGCAATCCGGTCGACCAGTTTCTGCACCGGTGCTTTGCTGCCCTGCGCATCCTGCACCATGCGGATGATCTGCGCCAGAACCGTGTCGGCACCGACCTTTTCGGCCCGAAAGCGGAAGCTGCCTTTCTGGTTGATTGTTCCGGCAAAAACCGCCTGTTCCGCCTTTTTTTCCACCGGAACCGGCTCGCCCGAAATCATGCTTTCATCGACGAACGACGTACCAGAAACCACCACACCGTCCACGGGAATTTTCTCACCGGGCCGCACCACAATCACCTGACCCACCCGAACCGACGCCACCGGAATTTCCGTTTCCACGTCGTTTTCCACGATCCGGACGGTTTTGGGTTGCAATCCCATCAGCTTTTTGATAGCCGAGGAGGTGTTCGATTTGGCCCGTTCTTCAAGCAGTTTTCCCAGTAAAATAAAGACGACGATCACCGCAGCGGTCTCAAAATAGACGTGCGGGTGAATGCCGCGCCGGTGCCAGAAATCCGGGTTGAAGGTGTTGAATGTACTGAACAGAAAAGCAATGCCGGTCGACAGGGCGACCAGCGTATCCATGTTGGTTTTTCCGTGCCGGGCCTGTTTCCAGGCGTTGACGAAAAACGAGCGACCCAGACCAAACACAACCGGTGCGGACAACACCAGCATGATCTCGTTGGCATACGGAATCGTCATGAAAAACATCCCGATCACCACCACCGGAACCGACAGAACAGCCGCCCAGATCGTCCGTTTTTTCAGGGATTCATACTGACGTTCCTGCGCTTCGGCCTGCACCGCCAGCGGATCTTCCGCGTCGATCACCAGGTCGTAGCCAATGGAACGGATGGCGGTTTGTAAGTCCTGCTGCGTAACGGCTTGTGGATCAAATTCCACCCAGGCCTGCTGGTTGGCATAATTGACGCCCGCATCGACCACCCCCGGCGTCGTTTTCAGCATCGACTCCACGCTGACGGCACAGGCCGCACAGCTCATTTCCAGAACGGGGTAGGTTTTCCGAACCGGTTTCGAGGCTGCACCGGTTCGGACGGTTTTTGCTACTGCCGTGGGGTGCCCGTTCATACGGGTTCGGCTTTATAACCGGCTTCTTTCAGGGCTTCCTTCACCTGATCCACCGTGGCCCCTTCCACCGTCAGCAGTTTGTCGGGGTTCAGGGTATCGACCTGCCAGTGTGTTTCGCCGACGGCTTTGTTCAAAAAGGGTGTTACGGTGGCCACGCAGGCGGCACACTTGATATTGGTTTTGAATTGAATCGTTTCCATGCGCTTGTTTTTGTGATTTGACACTGCAAAGATCAGCAATAGAACAAGAGCCAATGGTACAGAATTCCGGTTGGTTCGTATAGAATTGTGTTACATAGCCAGGAATAACGGAATGGTCTCTTAATATTCGGCCAAACGGGGCAGTTCCACCGTCCGCAACCAATACCGCAAGGTGGTTTGTAACTGTTCCTGCCAGTCTTCAAACAAAACCGGCTTGGTGTGAAACGCCCGTGCGCCGAGCCGGTAGGCCTGGCTGATGTCTTCGGGCCGCGAGGACCCCGACCACATCACGACGGGAATCTGCTGGTAGTTTTCGTTGGCTTTCAGTTGCCGGAGGGTTTTCAGTCCGTCCAGAACCGGCATGAAAAAATCCAGCATAATCAGCGACGGATATTCTTCCGGAAGAATGCTCTGAAGATGCGTCAGCAGAGCCGCACCGTGTAAAAACCGGCGGATTTTCAGATCCGGCTGTATTTCATGAATCGCCCGATCGATGTAACTAAAATCGGTTTGATCGTCTTCCACAACGTAAAAAGTGATACTCGTTTCCATAGCGTTTTTCAACTTATTTCATCCAATCAAAATAAAATGTACTCCCTTTGCCCAATTCCGATTCCACCCAAACCTTGCCCCCCTGCTCTTCGACCAGCATTTTCAGGATAAACAACCCGACGCCGGTGCTGCTTTCGGCCTGGGCCACGTTGGAGGTAGTGCGAAATAATTTAAAAATCGCTTCGTGTTCATCCGGTGCAATTCCCGGGCCATTGTCTTTGACGTAAAATTCGATGGAACGGCCCCGGTCGTGGCAACCGATTTCAATGAAACCAACAGGTTTGTCATTGTATTTGATCGCATTGCTGATCAGGTTTTGAAAGATCTGATGCAGCTTTATTTTTTTGGTATTTAATACCGGTAATTGCCCTTTAATCTCGATGGAAATGTGCCGGGGCGGAAAAATCAGCAGCGCAATCTGATCGACCAGTTCGTGAACATCCACGGCTTCAACGGTTTGCTGCGCTACATTTTTCCGCGAATACTCCAGCAGGGAGTTGATCATCTCGGACAAATGAAAAGCCGCCGATTTCGAGTGACCCACGTATTCCTGAATTTCTTCGCGCGGAACCACCTCTTCCTCGTTTTTCATTTCGAGCAACGACAGGGCCGCAATCATGCCCACCAGGGGCGACTTCAGATCGTGCGCGACGATGTAGACAAATTTCTCCAGTTGCTTATTTATTTTCTCAAGCTGGAGCGCCGTCTGCTTCAGTTCCTGCTGGTAATGATACAATTGCTCGAACACATTCACTTTCGCTTTCGTCACGTTGACGTCCAGCGGTTTTTGCAGGTAATCGACGGCACCTTCGTCAAACCCTTTCAGAATATACTGCTCCTCCTTGTTGATGGCGGTAACGAAAATGATCGGGATGTCTTTGGTTTTCGGGTTTGATTTCAGAATCCGGGCCACTTCAAAACCGTCCATTTCGGGCATCTGAACATCCAGCATGACCAGACCTATGCGGTCGTTTTTCAGGGCATACCGCAACGCTTCGTTGCCCGACGTGGCCTTGATGAACGTTCGCTGGTCGTTCGCCAGCATTTCTTCGAGCACAAGCAAGTTCTCCTCGCGGTCGTCGACCAGCATGATCGTCATATCCGGAGAGTGGTTCGCTGTTACCATTCGTTTTTCAGTTAATCGTTGAGTGTGTGTAAAAAAGAGGCAATGTGTTCGGGTGTCAAAATGACAACATTTTTATTTCGGTTAATGGCAGCCTGCGGCATCACGGGATACTCGGCGGTGGCCGGATCCTGAACAATGGCCACCCCGCCCTGCCGGACGATGGCCAGCAATCCGTCGGCACCGTCCTGGTTGGCTCCGCTCAGCAGAATCGCCACCGCGCTTCCGGCGTAGGCCATCGCAATGCTTTCGAACGTGACGTCAATCGACGGACGGCTGTAATGAACCGGCTCGGAATAATCCAGGCTAATCGTCCGGTCGGCTTCAATCAGCAAATGATAGTTCTGCGGAGCCAGATAGACGCGTTGCGCCAGAATAGCCTCTTTATCATCGGGCTCGCCGATCACAAGCCCCCGGCCTTTGCTGGTCAGGATGGTGTCCATGCTGCTGGTAACGTTCTTCAGCCGGTGTAAAACCACGAAAACCGCAAACGGAAAGTTCGCCGGCAGGGCCTGCAACAAAGCCGCCACGACCGGTATACTACCCGCAGAACCGCCAATCGCCACCACTTTACATCCGGTCATGGTTTTTCAGTTTAAGGTTTACAGTTTTCAGTATACCGAAAACCATAAACCGAACATTTATAACTTACTCCGGTATATCCGAACTGCCGGGCTCACGACCTCGAACTGGTCCCGGGCCTCCGAAAACAGCAGCGATTCTTTCATGCCCAGCGCCAGATACCCCAGCGGAGCCAGGCTGTTGCTGAACAGCGTCATGACCCGGTTTTGTAACTCCCGGTTGAAATAGATCAGTACATTCCGGCAACAAACCAGTTGAAACTCGTTGAAAACCTGATCCGTTGCCAGATTATGGGTCGCAAAAACGATGTTCTTCCGGTATTCCTTGTGAATAATCGCGTTCTCGTACCGGGCCGTGTAATACGACGAAAAATCGTTCGTTCCGCCCGACTGAATGTAGTTGGACGTATACTCTTTCATGTTCTGCAACGGTACGATGCCCTGCCGCGCCCGCTCCAGATTGGCCGGATTCAGGTCGGTGGCATACAGGCGCGCCCGGTTGAGCAAACCCGCTTCGTGCAACAGAATCGCCATCGAAAACACCTCCTCGCCGGTTGAGCAGCCCGCGTGCCAGATTTTCAGGATCGGATACGACGCCAGCTTGGGCAACACGTTATTTCTCAACTCTTTATAAAAAGCCGGATCGCGAAACATTTCCGTAACATTCACCGTCAGCGACTCGATAAACCACGCAAAAAACCGGTCATCGTTCGTCAACTGGTACTTCAGTTCGAAGGCCGTCAGACAGCCCGCTTTCTGCATACACCGGATGACGCGACGCTGGAGCGACGCCCGGGCGTAATCGCCGAAATCGTAGCCATACTGCCGCCGAACCAGGTGAACGACCTCTTCCAGATCTTCCGCTGAAATGTGAATCGGCGCGATCATGCTTTGACGGATAACCAGACGCGCATCAACGAAAATAACCGGCCGCTGTCGATCGGTTTGGTAATGTAATCCGACGCCCCGGCTTCGATGGTTTTTTCGCGGTCACCGGGCATGGCCTTGGCCGTCAGCGCAATCACCGGCAAATGCAGCAGTTTCAAATCCGAGCGAATCCGGCGGGTGGCTTCATACCCGTCCATTTCGGGCATCATGATGTCCATCAGCACAATGTCGGTATCCGGGTGCTGCTGCAACACCTCCAGCGCTTCCCGGCCGTCGACGGCGGTCAGAACATTCATCTGCTGCTCTTCCAGCAAGGTACTGAGCGCAAAAACGTTCCGCATGTCGTCGTCCACCAGCAACACTTTTTTCCCCTGCAGGCTCTGGTCGTTGATTAGGGTCAGCGGTTTGGGCAATTCTTTCTTCTCGACTTCCTGCACTTTATACAAAAACAGCTCCAGTTCGTCCATCAGCCGGTCGATGGCCTGCGACGACTCCCGAATCACAACGTCGGACAGTTTTTTGAGCTGCCATTCGTCTGCCGGTTTCAAATCCTTGTCCATGTAAATGATCACGGGCAGCGATTCCATCGGCATGGCTTCGCGCAGGTCTTTCAATTGCCGGACACCTTTCTCCAGATCGCCCCCCATGTCGACAATCAGGCAGTCATACGGTTCTTTCCGCAGTTTTTCCAGTGCTTCCGCATTGGTGGCGACGTATTCGCATTCCAGATCAAACTTCCGCTGTCCGATAAATTGCCGCAGCGAATCGTCGTTCAGGTAATTGCCCGACAACACCAGCACCTTCTTGATCTGCCCCTGCAAGTGGTCGCTGATCCGCTCGAATGCCTTTTCCAGATCGTCTTTTTCGACTGGTTTCCGGATGTACGCCAGCGCACTCCCGATGCCCAGTTTTGGCTCGTCGGCCGCCGACATCACGTGTACCGGAATGGATTTCAGGCTCTCGTCGTTTTTCAGCCAGTTGATCACGCTCCAGCCATCCACCACCGGCAGCTGCATGTCCAGAATGATGGCCGACGGTTTGTATTTTCGGGCGTAATAAATACCTTCATCACCCCGCAAAGCCACAATCGTTTTGTATTTTTTGTTGCGGGCAAAATCCTGCACAACCCCGGCAAAAATGGGATCGTCTTCCACAATCAGCATTACTTTGTCGCCTTTTTCCAGCGTATTCCGGTCGTCTTTCAACGTGTTCTGTTCAACAACGCTGTTTTGCAAACGCGGCAATGTTCCATTCACAGGCGTCGAAGAAACAGGTTCCTTCTTCGGTTCGGGGGCAACGGTGCTGGGTTTATCGCCGGTTTGTGCTTCGGTCAGCGGCAAATAAACCGTAAACGTGCTTCCCTGGCCTTCTTCACTTTGCAGCCGCATTTCGCCACCGAGCCGCTTCACCAGTTCCTTGCTGATGGAAAGTCCGAGACCCGTACCGCCATACTTGCGGCTGGTAGAACCGTCGGCCTGCTGAAACGCTTCAAAAATAACCTGCTGCTTGTCCGGCGAAATGCCGATGCCGGTATCTTTGACGGCAATGACCAGCCACCGGTCGGCTTTCAGGAGGGGTTCGTTGGCAAAACCGTCCATCGGATTCCTGGTGCTGAACGAGAGCGTGACCACCCCGCGCTGGGGTGTAAACTTGAAGGCGTTGGACAACAGATTTTTGATAACCTGCTCCAGTCGCTGTTTGGCAATGAACAAAACCGGCGGCACCGACTCGTCAACTTCGGTGATGAGGGTAACGCCTTTCTGCTCCGCCACCACGCTAAACAGCTGCTCCTGATCGTAAACCATCCCGCTGACCGTCGCGTTTTCGGCCACCATGTCAATTTTCCCGGCTTCAATCTTGGACAAATCCAGAATATCGTTGATCAGATTGAGCAGATCCGAACCCGATTTATGAATGACATTGGCGTACTCGACCTGTTTGCCGGTGAGGTTACTGGCCTTATTCTCAGACAGCATTTTGGCCAGAATCAGGACGCTGTTCAGCGGAGTCCGCAGTTCGTGCGACATATTGGCCAGAAACTCCGACTTGTAGCGACCGGTTTCTTCCAGCTCACGTGCCTTCAGGGCGAGCGTCTGCCGACCCACTTCCACAGCCTCATTTTTCTCTTCCAGTTCGGCGTTGATCTGCCGCAATTCTTCTTCCTGCACCTTCAGTTCTTCTTCCGATGCCTGCAAAATTTCCGCCTGCCGCGTCAGTTCTTCGTTCGATTGCCGGAGTTCCTCCTGCTGGTTTTCCAGAATTTCTTTCTGTTCCTGCACCTGTTCCAGCAAGCGGTTCACCCTTCTGCGGGCGTCGGCTGCGTTCAGCGCAATGGCAATGTTGTTGGCAACGGATTTCAGCAAATCGAGTTGCGTGGGGGTCAGCGGCTGAAACGTCGCCAGTTCAATGACGCCCTTCAGTTCTTTTTTGTACCAGAGCGGCATACAGATCACCTGCCCCGGAACGGCTTTGCCGCTGCCCGACTGAATGGCCCAATAGTCGGCCGGAACGTGGCTGGTCACCATCACATCCGACTCCGTGGCCGACTGCCCCACCAGACCTTCTCCAATCGCATAATACCGGGTTGTGTGGGTTGGCAGCGCAACTGATGCATTCAGTTCCAGGTGTTGTTTTTCGTCGTCGTAGCAGTAAAAACCGCCCGCCTGAACGTCGAGATACCGCGTCAGATTTCGCAGGACTTCCTGCGCCAGCGACTCCGATTCGCCCACGCCCTGAACCGAATCGTTCACCACCGTCATCCCGGTCAGCAGCCAGTTTTTTTCCATGCTAACCTGGTTGAGCTGTTCGACTTCTTCCAGATTCTGAACCAGCCGGGCCTCCGCTTTCTGGCGCTTATTCATCTCATACCAAAATAGATAGGAAACAACGACGCCCAGAATCAACAGAATAACCGCCCCGACACTGAACACATAAATGGCCGTAATAACGGCCCTGTCGCTTTCTTTTTCACGGTTGGTCAGGAGTAATTCCTCCGCCTGAATCATCTCGTCCAGCGTTTTCCGAACCCGGTCCATCCGGGCTTTTTCGCCGTCGGTAACGCGCACAATATCGGCCCTGGTGTAGAGAGCCGCATCATCGCCCAATCCTTTCCAATAGTACAACAATTCCCGAATACGCCTTTCGGCTTCCACCGCCCGCCCCGTTTGTTCGGGACTGTCGATCACCAGCTTCCGAATGGCATCAGCCGATCCTTCGATTTTCCCGACGGCCTCATAATACGGTTTCAGAAACCGCTTTTCATTCGTACCCCGGAAGCCCCGCCGGCCGGTTTCCATGTCAACCAGCAACTGTTCCGTAATGGCTATACTTTTCAGAACCCGATAGCTGTGCCGAACCCACTGGGCTTCGTCAAACTGATTTCGAATGGTTCGAAACGCGATGATACCAAGCGCGACAAAGAGAAACAGAGCCAGGACAATCCCTAAATACAACCGATTGGTCGACGATAATTTCATACAGTTGAAGCGTCAAAACGGCGGGCAACAGAGGCAAAATAGGAGCGAAATAGTTTCACAAAATATGCGGCAAATACGGGATTTGGCAATCCCGGCTTATCCGTGACACGATCCAGTTGGCATACGACAAAACCCGATAATGAAGCCATTTAATAAATTACAAAAAGGCAAAAATCGTACCGCTATTGTTACTACATTTACAAAGCTGTAGATTTAATAGTATTTCCTAAAGCTAGTAAGGAATTCTATTTATCAGACAAAGAACCATAAAAAAATATCAGACTATTGTTCCTGAAAATAGTGTTGTGTATTTTGCCGGCATCCTGATTTTGAACATGAACCCTCCAAGTGTACTACAAACCAGAAAAACTGACTTGACCGTTCGGGTTCTGATCGTTGAAGACAATTTCATTAACCAGACATTTTTATCCACCCTCCTCCGCAAATACGGAATCCCCAGTGTGGTGGTCAATAATGGGCTGGAAGCCGTTAATTTCCTAAAAAAAGAAACCGTCGATCTGATTCTGATGGACATTCAGATGCCGGTGATGGACGGCCTGACGGCGACGCAACAGATTCGGGAAGAATTAGGCTTATCGATTCCGGTGGTGGCCGTTACATCCAATCCGGAGTTCGAGGTACGGCCCCGGTGTCAGGAAGCCGGCATGGATGATTTTCTGGCAAAACCAATTCAAAAAAAACAACTGGAGGCCATTCTGGAGCGGTTTTTACCCCGAAAAGACGAACAGACCCCGGTGGTCGATCAAACGTATTTACGGGAAATAACCGGTGGTGATCACGATTTAATCAACGACCTGATTGCCTTTTTTAAAGTAGAACTCCCGATCAACAAGCAGGCCCTGTTCGAGGCTCTGGACCAGAATAACCGCGATGAGTTCGACCACCTGGCCCACCGTTTCCGCTCGTCGCTCAACTCCGTCGCCATGCTCGACATTGCCGCCGGGCTAAAAAAGATTGAGAAAAATCCGGCCCTGACCGACCAGGAAGTTCGGGAAAACCTGACGGATTTATTCCGGCAAATTGCAGTTGGTCTCGAAACGCTGGAAGTGCTGATCAAGCGCTGACCCGGTTAAATCGATCCGCGAACGATCAGCTTACTCTCCAGAACCACCCGTTCGAAAGCAGTCCTTGAATTTTTTAACTCACTGAAAATCAACTCAACGGCCCGCACCCCCATTTCGAAAGCCGGTTGCGAAACCGAACTCAGGGGCGGATCGAGTAACTCGTTGGTCGGTTCATTGTAGAACCCGATAATCGCCAGTTCGTCCGGAATCCGGATGCCTTTCCGTTTTGCCATCACCAGCGCCCATTGGGCAATCTGATCGCTGTAGGCCAGAACCGCGTCGGGTCGTTCCGGCGAATCGAGCAGGTCGTTCAGCGATGCAATCATCGCTTCTTTGTCCAGACTCACCACCCGGATCAAACGTTCGTCGGGCGTCACCCCCGCATCGTTCAAAGCCTGCTGATAGCCTTCGAGTCGCTTCCGGCTAATCTGAAGATTCATTGGGCCGCCGAGGTAAGCAATCCGTTTCCGCCCCTGCTGAATCAAAACCGCAACGGCTTCACAGGCTGCTTTGTGGTTATCGATGGTCACTTTTGAACAATTGATTTCCTCACAATCGCGATTGAACAGCACCAGCGGGACGTTCTTGCTCTGAATCCTGCGTAGATGATCGAATTGCGTGGTGTTGGCCGAAACCGACAGAATAATGCCCGAAACCCGCGAACTCAACAAACTCTGCACCTGCCGCACTTCCTTCTCATAGCTGTCGTCAGTCTGACAGATCAGCAACTGATAGCCGTGCCGCTCCGATACGTCGACCATGCCCGGTATGGCCTGTGAATACAGCGAATACGTGATTTTTGGAACCACCACACCAATGGTGTTGCTCCGGCGGTTGAGGAGTTGAAAAGCCAGTTGGTTCGGCTCGTATTCCAGTTGCCCGGCCAGTTCAAAAACCGCCTGCTTGGTGCTGTCCTTGATATCCGGATGATTCCGGAGCGCCCGCGAAACCGTCGAAATCGAAATGCCGAGTTGGGTAGCAATGGTTTTCAGGGTGATCTCTTCCATGGTGTGGTTCTCCGAATAATCTAATCATTGCCGGTGCTGCTAAACTGCAAATTATCCCGGCAACATCAAATAAATTTCAAGCCTTCCGAAATCTAAAAAATATGCAAAGGTTTGCGGCAAGGATTGCAGAAATATTTTAGAAGTTTTTCTTGAAAAGACAGAATATTCACCAATGATTTGAGAAATAATACGAATATACTAGAATCCCAACCACTTAGTTCATCCCGATAAAATACAATACATTATGAACAGAAACAGCTACCCTCTGAGCCGGCTTTCGCTCTTCATTCTCCTTTTGGTTGTTATCAGCCGCGAGGGATATTCCCAGATCACGGCGTCGGCGGCCGGAACGAATCCCGGCAAAACAGGGATCACACAAACCGCTTTCGGCGTAAAAGGGCGTGTGACGTCCGAAAAAGGCGAAGCGCTGGTGGGCGTGAACGTCATCCTGAAAGGCACCAGCATCGGCATGACCACCGACGCCAACGGCGATTACGCCATCAACGTCCCCGACGGTTCTTCGACGCTGGTGTTCAGTTTTATCGGGTACAAAAAGCAGGAAATTCTGGTCGGTAACCAGAGTATTCTGAACGTCACCCTGGCTCCCGACGACCAGACGCTGAACGAGGTGGTGGTCACGGCGTATAGTTCGCAGCGCAAAAAAGACATTACCGGGGCCGTTTCGGTGGTAAACGTGAGCGACATGACAAAGCAGCCGACCGGTTTTCTGACCAACCAGTTGCAGGGACAGGCCGCCGGGGTGACAGTAATCTCGTCGGGGCAACCGGGCAGCGATCCGCAAATCCGGATTCGCGGCATCAACACGTTCGGGAACAATACTCCGCTGTACATCGTCGATGGGGTGCCGACCCAGAACATTACCAACCTGAATCCCAACGATGTCGGCTCCATCCAGGTCCTGAAAGATGCCGGAGCGGCTTCCATTTACGGGTCGCGGGCGTCTAACGGGGTGATTATCATTACGACCAAGAAAGGCCACGGCAAAGTCAATGTCCAGTACGATGGCTATTACGGCATTCAGCAACCCCGAAGCGGCAACGTCTGGAACCTGCTGAATCCGCAGGAAGAGGCCAATCTGCGCTGGGTAGCCAACAAAAATTCGGGCATTCCGATCAACGATCCGATGTATGGCAACGGCGCAACGCCGGTTTTACCGGATTACATTCTGCCATTGGGGAAAATGGAGGGTGATCCGGCGGTCGATCCGGCAAAATATTACGTCAATCCAAACTACACCAGCGCCGACGATTACAACTCGTTTTACCGCATCATCAAAGCCAACAAATCTGGTACCGACTGGTTTCACGAAGTGTTCAAACCGGCCACCAACGCCAGCCACAACATCACGGTCAATGGGGGAACCGAACGCGGAAGCTACTTATTTTCACTAAATTACCTCCACCAGGAAGGCACTTTGCTGAGTACGTACCTCAAACGGTATTCGCTCCGCTCCAACACCCAGTTCAACGTTTCCGACCACGTCCGCATCGGTGAAAACCTCACGTATACCATCAACCAGAACCCCAAAATCGACGAATTTGCCAATAATAATGTCATTTCGGTGACCTACGCGATGGCGCCCATCCTACCGGTTTACGACATCAAGGGCAATTACGCGGGGGCTTTCAACACGGGATATAACGGCAACAATCCAGTGGCCAACCTCCAGCGTCAGGCCCGCAGCAACCGCGACATGGGGCACCGGTTGTTCGGCAATATGTATGCCGAAGTCGATTTCCTGAAATACTTCACCCTGCGCACCAATTTCGGGGGCGAAACCTACTTCAACTCGGCCCGGTCATTCTGGTATCCGATGTACGAAAACCCGGAAAATTCCAACACCAATTCCTATTCCCAAAGCGCGAACAACGGGTATACCTGGACCTGGACCAACACGCTGACTTTTCAGAAACAATTTGGCACCGATCACGACCTGAAAACCGTCGTCGGGACGGAAGCGTACCAGAACATTTTCGAAAACCTCGGTGGAACCACCCTGAGTTATTTCACCTTCGACCCAAATTACACGACGCTTTCGACCGGTTCGGGCATCCAGACCAACTACAGCGGCCGCAGTCGGGAAACGCTGCGCTCCGAGTTCGGGCGGGTGGATTACAGTTTTCGGGATACGTATTTGCTGAGCGGAACCATCCGGCGCGACGGTTCTTCCAAATTCGTTCAATACCAATACGGCTGGTTCCCGGCGGTAAGCGCGGGTTGGCGGGTGTCGAAAGAGCGCTTCATGACGGGAATCAAATGGCTTTCCGACCTCAAACTCCGCGCAAGCTGGGGCATCATGGGTAATCAGTTGAACGTGAACGCCAACAACGGGTATTACACGTTTGTGATGGACAAAAGTGCTTCGTATTATGATCTGGGCCGCACGAACAACTCCAACATGGCCGGTTTTCAGGTGGGCCAGATTGGCAACCCGAACGCCAAATGGGAGAAAAACATCAACGCCAACCTCGGAATCGACGCGACCTTGCTGAACGGAGCCATCGACATTACGGCGGATTTTTTCCGGAAAGATATCAAGGATCTGCTCTACAATCCGGCCATTCCGGGAACGCAGGGCGTGGGGACGGTGCCATTTGTCAACATTGCGGGCGTAAAAAATATCGGACTTGACTTATCCATCAACGGGCATAAATCCTTCAGCAATGGCCTGAAAATGAACGTCGGACTGACCTTTACGACCTACAAAAATGAGGTGACGCAGGTGACCGACAACACCAATTTCTTCTACTCGACGGGTCGGCAGCACAATGGAATTGATTTTGTGCGCAACGAAGTCGGCCATCCGATCGGTTCGTTTTACGGCTACCAGATCGAAGGGTTCTGGAACTCGACGGAGGAGTTGAACAACGCCAACGCAAAGGCGCAACAGGCCACCGGCAACCCGACGGCGGTTTATCAGACCGATCAGGCCCTGGGTCGTTTCCGCTATGCCGACGCCAACGGCGATGGCCGGATTACACCCGAAGACCGGGTTTTTCTGGGCAATCCCAACCCGGATTTTAACTACGGTATCAACCTCGGCCTGACCTACAAACAATTCGACCTGAGCGCCTTTTTCTACGGTGTACAGGGCAACGACCTCTGGAACTACAACCTGTATTACACCGATTTCTACGCGTCGTTTTTACAGGCCAAGAGCAAAACCGCCTATTACGACGCCTGGACGCCCGAAAACCACAACGCGAAAGTAGCCATTCAGGAAACCAAAATGACCTTTAGCACCAACGGCGCCCCCAATTCGTATTACGTCGAAAACGGTTCCTATCTGAAACTTAAGAATCTTCAGATCGGGTATAATCTGCCGGCTTTTCTGTCTAAAAAAGTGGGGGTTGAGAAACTGCGGGTTTATGTGCAGACGGCCAACCTGTTCACACTTACCCAATACACCGGTCTTGATCCGGAAATCAGCGGTTCGGCGGTCAGTTTCGGCGTCGACCGGGGTGTTTATCCCAACGACCGCCAGTTTTTAATGGGACTTCAGCTTAGTTTTTAACGACAAAAAATCATCACGATGAAACCTATACGATTGATTCTGTTGCTGCTCACCGCTGTCGGTTTTTCCACGCAGTCGTGCAAAGAAGATTTTCTGGATTATACCCCACAGGGGGCGTTGAGTGAAGAGGTTCTGGCCACCAAAGCCGGGGTGACGTCTTTATTGATTGGTGCCTATGCCGCGCTGGATGGGCAAGGCGCCTACGGGGGAAACATCAGTGGCGGCACGGCCTGGGCTACGCCACCCGACAACTGGATTTACGGCAGCGAATACGGCGGTGAAGCCCACGCCAACGCGCTGGCCACCAGCATCGAAGCGACCAACGCGTTTTTCAACGAAAAATGGAAAGCCGATTACGCGGGGGTTAGCCGCTGCAATGCCGTGTTGCGGGTGGTGGTCAAAGCCAATGATATGACCGATGCGGAAAAGAACAACGTGATCGGGCAGGCCCGGTTCTTACGGGGCTACTTCTATTTTGACCTGAAGAAAATGTTTAACATGGTGCCGTGGATCGACGAAACGATGACGGAATACAAACAGCCCAACGACAAGGATATCTGGCCGAATGTCATGGCCGACTTCAAGTTCGGGATGGACAACATGCCCGAAATCCAGAAAGATGCGGCCAGTGCGAATAAATGGGCTGCGGCTGCGTTCCTGGCTAAATCCTATTTGTATCAGCATAAATACGCCGAAGCAAAAGCGTTGTTCGATCAGGTGATTACCAGCGGAAAAACCGCCAAAGGCCTTGCTTACGATTTGAATCCTGAATTTGAAGACAACTACCGCCCCGAGAAAGAATTGACCAGTCCCGAAGCGCTGTTCTCGGTGGAAATGTCGGCCAACGTCGGCAACGGAACCATCGCGACGGCCAATCAGGGCAGCATGCTCAACTTCCCGATCAACAGCCCCTTCCGGTGTTGCGGCAACTTCATGCCGTCGTTCGATCTGGTCAATTCATTCCGCACCAACCCGGCGACCGGTTTACCGTATCTGGATGAGTACAATGCGAACGCGATCAAAAGCGATCAGGGGATACTGTCTACACAACCGTTTACACCCGATGCCGGAACCGTCGATCCGCGTCTCGACTGGACAGCGGGCCGACGGGGGCTTCCGTTTAAAGACTGGGGCCTGATGCCGGGACAGGCCTGGATTCGGAACCAGTCGGCAACGGGTCCGTACGTCAACCTGAAGAACATTTACTGGAAAGCTACCAGCGACAAATATTACGATGGTATTTCGTGGGCACCCGGTTCGGCCATCAACTACATTGTCATCGGGTTTGCCGACGTGCTGTTGATGGCAGCCGAAACGGAAGTACAACTGGGTAATCTGGACAAAGCCCAAACCTACGTCAATCGGGTGCGCAACCGGGCGGCCAATCCGGCGGGATTCCTCTATAAATACCTGGATGACGCCAAGCCGGAAGCCGGTTTTTCGAAGACGCCAGCCGCCAACTACAAGGTTGCTCCCTATCCCACCGGAACGTTCGCGGCTGGCGGAAAAGACTTTGCGTTAAAGGCGGTTTATTTCGAGCGAAAACTGGAATTAGCCATGCAGGGCCACCGGTTTTTCGATCTGGTGCGCTGGGGCATTGCGGATAAAATGCTGAACAGTTATTATGCCTATGAATCGAAGCTGGTCACGGAAACCATCGGCATGAGTTTTATTCCGAATAAAAACGAATATTATCCGATTCCACAGGCCCAGATCGACATCAGTACCATCAACGGGAAGCCCACGTTGATCCAGAATCCGGGGTATAAATAAAATGCTTTAGCTCATTCCCGATTGTAAAATGATCCGGCGAAAGTACCCCGGAGGGGTGCAATGTCAATAGCCCATTACCCGGGCCACCCGTTTAGCTCCGGAGGAGCGTCCTGAATTAATGAGCTTTTTTAGGACGCTCCTCCGGAGCTTGGAAATAATGTTTATCAGACTTTTTCTATGAACATTGAGCCCCTCTGGAGTCGGTTTATCCAAAAGTAACACTTGATTAATGAAACAACCGTATCGGTATTTAATGCTCTTCTTATGGTTCGGGATACTGCATCCCTTCCAGATCCTGGCGCAGAAGGAACGCAATCTGTTAAGCCGATTTTCGACAGACGAAATCGCACGTTCGCTGCTGCCCCGGGAGCAATGGAAACCGTTTCCGAAAACCGGTGCTGAATGGCAAAAAATACTGCCCGATTCTGTCCGAAATTCCATCATTCTGGACGCTGAAAAATACCTTCAGGCTCCGTTCGAGTCCATTCCCGCGTCGCTGATGCTGGAATACCAGCGAACCGGCATTCGCATTCATTACGAAAACGTTTCGCTCAAAAAACGAGCGCAGGTATTTACGCTGCTGCTGGCCGAAGTGATGGACAATAAAGGCCGGTTCATGGATGCCATTACGGACGGAATCTGGTCAATTTGTGAAGAGAGTTTCTGGGGTGTTCCGGCGCATTTATACCAGCAGAAAGCCGGTCTGGGTTTGGTCGATATGGAAGACCCATCGGTCGATTTATTCGTCAGTGATACCGGAACCCTTTTAGCATTAGCCGATTACTTTTTAGGGCCGCAGTTGGACCGCATTTCACCACTCATTCGAAAACGGATTTACAACGAGGTGAACACCCGGATGTTTACGCCGTTCGAGAAAGACAGCGGGCGATATTGGTATCTGCAAAAAGGGCGGAAAGAAGCACCGGTTAACAACTGGAATCCGTGGGTAATCAGCAACTGGATGGCGAGTGTATTGCTGTTGGAAAAGGACGAAACGCGACGGGCAAAAGAGCTTCGTCATGCCTTAACCTTATTGGATCATTACCTCAACTGGCTGGGCGATGACGGTGCCATCGACGAAGGGCCGAGCTACTGGAACGGTGCCATCGGGCGGCTGTTCGACGCGCTGGTGGTGCTGGAAAGTGCCTCCGCCGGTCGCCTGACGATTTATCAGGAACCGCTCATCCAGAACGCCGGAACCTACCTTTACAAAATGCACATCGCCGGCAATTATTTCATCAATGTGGCCGACGCGTCGCCCGTAGTGAACACCGATGGGGTGCAGTTGTATCGGATCGGGAAAACCGTTCAGGATACGATCATGCGCGATTTTGGAACCTGGACGTTCCACAATAGCCTCGAGAAAAAAGCCCTTTCCAATGGGTCCACCCGCCTGTCTGTGCTCTGGAATTTGCTGGCTTTTCAGGAATGCGTGAGCCGGAAAGGGCGCCCACCGATGTTGTCGGATGTCTGGTTACCAGGCATTCAGCAGATGGCGGGCCGGACACCGGGCGGTTTATTCGTGGCTTCGCACGGCGGTCACAATGCCGAAAGTCACAACCACAACGACGTTGGCGATTTTATTGTTTACGCTAACGGACAACCGGTGATCATCGATGTCGGCTTCGGCACCTATACTGCCAAAACGTTTTCCAGAGAACGGTATTCGCTTTGGTACAACAGCTCGGCGTATCATAACCTGCCGGTAATCAACGGTTTTCAGCAGGCAGCGGGTGGGCAGTACGAAGCCCGAAATGTGACATACAACAAAACCACGGGCCGCTCTTCGCTACAGATGGACCTTGCGGCTGCGTACCCGGCCGAAGCGGGTGTTCAGAAATGGCAACGAACCGTGGCCCTGGAAAAAACCACGCAAACCGTCTCCATCACGGATGAGTATGTGCTTCAACAACCTGTCCGGGAATTAACCCAAACGTTCATGACGGTTTGCCCGGTGGATCTGAGCCAGCCCGGAAAAATTCGGTTTGACATACCGGGTTCCAAACCGGTTTCGCTAGACTACGATGCCTCCGCCTGGGCCGTTAACAAAGAGCCAATGCCGGGTGACGCGCCGGACGAAAAACGCCTGGTCGAAAACTGGGGCCGTCGCCCGATCTGGCGGATTTTACTGGTTGGAAAAACCGCTAAAAAAACGGGAAAATTTACGTATCGTATCAAGCAATAACCTGACTATTCCTAAACTCAATATGAATGTTTTTTTCAAAAAAAGAGCGGTCATAAGCCTTCTTTTGGCCGCTCTTTCCCTGCCTTTTTCGGCTTTCGCTCAGGATGATCGCGCGCAACAACCGTACAGCGATCTAACGCACGAAAGCCGGGTTTTCGGGCATTCAAAATACTACCGGCTGTATCTTCCAAAAAGCTATGAAAAATCGGCGAAACGCTATCCGGTCGTCTATTTTTTTCACGGTTGGGGTGGGCGACATTCCAGTGATGACAATGCCAAACTGGAGTATGCGAAACTGAAACAACTGGTGGATCAATACGACCTGATTCTGGTGATGTGGGATGGCAACATTGACGAAAAAGAACCGCGTCCCTACAACATTGGCAACCACGAAGACGTCAAGTTTTCGGTGCAGATGAAGGATTATTTCCCGGAACTGGTTTCGTACATCGACCAGACGTACCGTACGCTAACCGATCGGAACCACCGGGGCATCATCGGGTTTAGTATGGGCGGTTTCATGTCTTTATTTTTGTCCGGCAAATATTCCGATCAGGTGTGTGCGGGTGTCAGTATGATGGGCAGTCCCGAGTTCTTTGTCGGAACGCCCGAAAATCACACGCTTTACCCCGTTCGCTACACGTTTAAAAACCTGCAGGATGTAGATTTCCGGATTCATACCAGCGATACCGACATCTTATACAATCTGAATGAAGAAGTCAAACAAGGTGCGATCTGGGAAGGAAAACCGGTCGAATTTGAGCAGTTTCCCGGCGGGCATCGGGTCGACAACGCCGGTGAAACCGTCATCTTTGAAAAAGCCCTAAAATTCATTGCGGAATCGTTTAAAAAAGAACACAAAACCCCCGAACGCTGGTCGCATTATGACCTCTATCCGAGCTTCCGTTTGTGGGGCTATTCGGTGGAAAGTAATAAACAGCAAACCGGTTTTATTTTCCTGAAAAACGTGGATAAAAAAGGGTTTGGCGGGTATACGCACCAGTGGCTACCCGACGGCCCTCCCCTGGCCATCGGCCCATTGAAAGTAACGACGGCGCCGGTGTATACGCCCAATAAAACGTATCAGATGGCCCTCTATTCCGCTTCGTCCGGGAAAACCGTGTTGAGCGAAAAACAAAGTAATTCAAGTGGTCAGTTGACGGTCGAGGTGGATGCTCTGGGCGGTGAAGTGGGGATATTTGAAAAAACCGACGCGCCGGAATGGGTTTGCCTGGATTATAAAATAGACGGAAAAAGCCGGTTTTTGAACGTCAGTTCCACGAATAAACTGGCTCTTCGTTTGTTTAACCGGGGCGGTGAAAAAGGAATTTCACAACCGATTCGGGTGGTAGTCAGCACGATGGACGGCGAAGTCGTTGTCCAAGATTCCGTCATTCAGATCAAGCCTGTTGCCGAAAATCGAATCCTGCATTTGCCTCCTCTGCGCATTGCCTGCGCTAAAAAACCGCCCCTGCACGCGGAGCCGTCGGCGGTTAAATTCAAGGTAACGGTTTATGCAGGGAATCAGGTGTTTAACGACGAGATCAACGTGCCGGTCTGGTATGATGTGCCGGTTTTCAATGAAGTTAGTGTCGATGATGGGAAGACCATTCGCGGAAAAGCCCGGGGGAAAGGCAATGCCGACGGGATGGTCAACGCGGGCGAAAACGTGATGCTGTACGAAGGGAAAAACCGGCTCCGGCTCTACCCCGAAGATCCGTGGGTCCGGGAAGTATGGGCCGACGAAATGATTCCAGCCCGCTGGCCGGACGGTTTTACGCAAAATACCGTGCTGCAAATTGCCCCCGATTGCCCGGATGGTCACCAGATCGAGTGCCTGGCCAGTTACGAAACCAAGACGTTCAACCCCATCGAGCGGAAAGTGACCTGGGGAAAAGTAAAATTTATGGTTCGCCGGAAATAACCGTTCAAAAAAACAGGGCGTCATTCGAATGACGCCCTATCGTATTTTACAAACGAGCTTCGCCTACAGCAGAAATTTAAGCCGAATCACTTCCTTCTCGTTCAGATACCGCCAGGTTCCGCGCGGCAGTTCTTTTTTGTTCAAGCCAGCGTAAACCGTCCGGTCCAGTTTGGTAACGACGTAGTCGAAGTGCTCGAAAATCCGGCGGACAATGCGGTTGCGGCCACTGTGGATTTCGATGCCGATGACCTGGGCATCCGGCGTTACAATGCCCAGATCGTCGGGTTTGATGTAGCCGTCTTCCAGTTCAAAACCGTCCCGAATCGCTTCAAAATGCTCGTTGGTCAACGGTTTGTCGAGTTCAACCTGGTATACTTTCTTGATTTCGTTCGACGGATGGGTCAGTTTCTCAACCAGCTCGCCATCGTTGGTCAGCAGCAGCAAACCGGTGGTGTTGCGGTCCAGGCGGCCCACCGGATAAATCCGGTACGGCGTAGCACCCGCCACCAGATCCATCACCGTATTGCGGTCTTCCGGATCTTCCGTCGTCGTGATGTAATCTTTCGGTTTATTCAACAGCACGTAGGTCATTTTCTCCGGATTCAGCACCCGGGTTCCGTATTTGATCACATCCGTCGGCTGTACTTTGTAGCCCATTTCGGTCACCACTTTGCCGTTCACGCTGACATCGCCTTTGGCAATCAGTTCATCGGCATCCCGACGCGAGCAAATCCCGGCGTTGGCAACATACCGGTTCAGCCGAATCAAGCCCGAATCGGCATCGCGCGGTTTTTTATCACGGTCACCGCTGCCGGCCTGCTCACGAACTTTCTCGTGACCCACCCGCTTCGGGCGTTTGTCGCGCGAACTGCGACTTCCCAGCGCCTGCTCCTTCATCTTGTCGATGTCGTACTCCGGTGCCCGCGAACGGCCCACCTGACGACCCCGACTCTCCTCGATTTTGCGTTGTTTGGCATCATCGCTGTCATCCCGGCGCTCACGGTCATAACGCGAAGGTTGATCCTCCTGACGCGGACGGTCAAACTCCCGGCGTTCCCGATCGCCCGGACGACTGTCCCGGCCAAATCCTTTGTTTTCGTCACGCGGTCCACGCGGGCGGTCGAAATCACGGCGCTCGCGGTCGGCGGGGCGCTCATCGCGCGATCCGCGGTCATCCCGACGGGGCCGATCAAACTCCCGACGCTCACCGCTAAAGGGGCGGTCGTCCCGGCGGGGCCGATCAAACTCCCGGCGTTCACGCGGTTCAGCTCCGGGTTCGGTGTTGCGGTTCTCGCGCGGTTCTCCCTCGCGGCTCCGTTCAGGGCGCTCGCCATAGCTGCGTTCCGACCCAAACCGGCTTTCCCGGCGTTCGGGCCGGTCAGATTGGGGTCTTGCCTCATCATTCCGTGACCGGTCGCCGTGTGATTTTTCACTCCCAAAGCGGCTGTTGCGGGTTTCCGACTGACCACCATTGCGGCCATAGCGGGGTTTGTCATCCCGCGAACCCGAACCGCCAAACCGGCTGCTGCGGTTGTCAGAGCGGTCATCCCGGCGGAAATCTTTATTTTCATCCCGTGGTCCGCGCGGGCGGTCGAAATCCCGGCGGGGTCCACCGCCTTCAAACCGGCCACCACGCGGGCTATCACTGCGCGGCCGTTCATCCCGGTTCCGATCCGGGCGATCCGATGACGGACCGGACGACCGGCGATCATCATTCCGTTCAAAACGCGGACGATCCGGGCGCGAACCCGCGTAATTAGCGCCACCCGCCCGGGGCCGTTCCGACCGTTTATCGTCAAACCGGCGTTCACCGGATGCAGGACGTTCTCCCCGCGGTTTGTCGAAACCCGGTTTATCGAAACTGCGCTCTTTCCGCTCATCCTTACGGTCTCCGGAGTCCTTGCGTTTGACGACGTTGCTGTAGAATTTATTCGTCGTCTCCGTCTGACCGTAGCCTCCCGATCTGCCTTCCCGGCGGCTCTGGGGCTCTTCTCTTTTTTTGCTCATAAAAGTTGCAGTATCACTACTGTAGTTATTGTAGATTCTATTGATTATCAGCCAGTTCGAAAACGCATCCTGAAATGGGCTGCAAAGTTAGCGTATTTTAATGTAACTTCTGTCTTTGTTCTGAAACGGAACACCATTTCGTCCGGAAACAATTCCTAACCTCACAACAATTCTGATTCACCTTACCAATGGCTTCTGCAACGACTTCTATACAACCTGACTCCAAAGAACCCATCTGGAAACCCGACCGGCGGCTGATCGACCAATCGCAGATGAAAAAATACCTGGACTGGCTGTTTGTCAAGAAAGGGCTGTATTTCCGCGATTACCACGACCTGTGGGACTGGTCGACCACCGACCTCGAAGATTTCTGGCGCAGCATCTGGCAGTTTTTCAACGTCCAAAGCCACCGCGATTACCAGGACGTGATCGAAAAACCGGCTTCAGGCATGATCGGAACCCGCTGGTTTACCGGAGCCACCCTAAACTACGCCGAACATATTTTCCGCAACAAAACCAGCGAACGTCCGGCCATCCTTTTCCAGTCGGAACAACAGTCACTGACGTCGCTGAGCTGGTCGGAATTGGAACAGCAGGTGACGGCCATCGCCCATTTTCTGCGCGAAAACAACGTCCGGCCCGGCGACCGTGTCGTGTCGGTGCTGCCCAACACCCCGGAAGCCGTCGTGGCCTTTCTGGCCACCAACAGCGTAGGCGCCATCTGGTCAAGCTGTTCACCGGATTTTGGCACGCCCAGCATCATCGACCGCTTCCGGCAAATCGAGCCGAAAGTGCTCTTTGCCATCGATGGCTACCAATATAACGGAAAACCGATCGACAAAACCGACGCGCTGAGCGACTTGCAGACGGCCCTGCCCACGCTAAAGAAAGTGGTCTGGGTAGCCAATCTCGATCCTGATTTCGAACCGCCGACCGGCCCCCGCAGCAAGTCGGTTTTGTGGAACTCGGTCTTGCAAACCAACACGGCAATTCCCCTGGTTTTTGAACCGGTTCCGTTCGAACACCCAATCTGGATTCTGTTTTCGTCGGGAACAACCGGCAAACCAAAGGCCATCACCCACAGCGTCGGGGGCTGTTTGCTCGAACACCTGAAAGCGCTGGCCCTGCACCAGGACGTTCAGCCCGGCGACCGGTATTTCTGGTATTCCACAACGGGCTGGATGATGTGGAATTATTCGGTAGCATCGCTGCTGGTCGGGGCTACACTGGTCATTTACGACGGTTCGGCGGGATATCCGAACATGGACGTACTCTGGAATCTGGCCGAGCGCGCGCGGGTCAATCATTTCGGAGCGGGAGCCGCTTACCTGCTGGCCTGTATGCGGGCGGGGCTGTCCTACCTCGGAAGTTCAAAATTAGTTCACCTGAAAACCATCGGCTCCACGGGTTCGCCCCTGCCGCCCGAGGGTTTCCGCTGGGTGTATGAATCGGTCAAAAAAGACGTCTGGCTGGTGTCGCTCAGTGGTGGTACGGACATTTGCAGCGGTTTTGTCGGCGGCTGCCCGCTGCTACCGGTTTACGAAGGCGAAATTCAGTGCCGGATGCTGGGGTGTAAACTCGAATCGTTCGACGAAAACGCGAAACCGATCCGCAACGAGCTGGGCGAAATGGTGATTCTGGAACCCATGCCGTCGATGCCGATCTATTTCTGGAATGACAACCCCAATGATCCGGCGGGTAACCAGCGCTACAAATCCAGTTACTTTGACCAGTATGTGGGCATCTGGCGGCACGGCGACTGGATCAAAATTACCGACCGCAAAACCGTCGTCATCTACGGTCGCTCCGACGCCACGCTCAACCGCGACGGTGTTCGGATCGGCACGAGTGAGGTGTACAGCGCCGTCGAGAGCGTTCCCGATGTAGCCGACAGCCTTGTGGTTTGCCTCGAACTCCCCGGCGGACGGTATTTTATGCCGCTCTTTGTAGTGCTTAAAGGCCAGACCACCGATCCGGCGACCGAACTCAACGCGGAAATGGCGCAGCGAATCCGGTTGGCCCTCCGGACGCAATACAGCCCCCGGCACGTTCCCGATGCCATTTTTCAGGTACCGGAAATACCGTATACGATCAGCGGGAAAAAAGTGGAAGCCCCCGTTAAAAAGATTCTGATGGGCATCTCACCCGAACGGGTAACGAGCCGCGATACGCTCCGGAATCCGTCGGCGCTGGACACCTTCATTCTATTGGCGGACAGTATGAAATCCGATTTGTTGGTGAAATAGGAGAGTCGGAATAAATTCTATATCTTTCATTCAATTTCGGCAAACATTTTGCCCGTCTTTTATCGTTATGCAGTCAGTACTCACGGACTTCCGGGCGGTCCGGTTTTGTGCGTATAAGTCGAATAAATTAGTATCAACAACCTATAGAATGTTTTGCGGATGACAGTCCGTGGGTACGGCTATGAGAGAACCTGAACGCGAAAAAATTCAGAACGACAAGGCGACCGTCCGGTTGCCGATGCTCCTGGGCATCACACTGGCAGCCGGTGTATTGATCGGCGCTACGTTTTTTAGTGGTGGAAAAAGCCTCAACAACATCGGACGTGGGTATTCAAAATTCAAGGAAGTTCTTCAACTGATTGAGAATAACTATGTTGACTCGGTCAACACGGACGATCTGGTGGATTATTCCATCTCCAAAATGCTGGAGAAACTGGACCCGCACACCACCTACATGAACCCGACCGATGCCGTGGCCGCCCGCACCCAACTGGAAGGCGGTTTTGACGGGATCGGCGTCGAATTCAACATTTATAAAGACACGGTTTACGTCGTGACTCCCATGGCCGGTGGCCCGTCCGAAACCGCCGGCATTCTGAGTGGTGATAAAATCATCAAGGTCGACGAGACCGACATGACCGGCAGCAAACTGGACAATGCCTTGGTTTTCAAAAAACTGCGCGGCAAAAAGGGTTCATCCGTGAAGCTGTTCGTCCTGCGCAAAGGCGAGAAAAAACCGCTGACGTTCACGGTTCAGCGCGACCGGATTCCGACGTACTCGGTTGATGCGGCTTACATGATCGATGACAAAACCGGATATATCAAAGTAAACCGGTTCTCGGAAACGACCTACGACGAGTTCAAAAAAGCCCTGGGAACCCTGAAGCAAAAAGGCATGAGCCAGATGGTGCTCGACCTGCGCAACAACCCCGGCGGTTACATGGATCGGGCAACGAGCCTGGCCGACGAATTCATTTCCGGTGATAAACTGCTGGTGTATACGGATGGCAAGGATGATCGCTATGATCGCCAGACCAAAGCCCGCATTGCCGGTCAGTTTGAAGAAGGCCCGGTGATCGTGCTGATGGACGAAGGAAGCGCGTCGGCGTCGGAGATTGTGGCCGGTGCCTTGCAGGATCAGGACCGGGCGTTGATTGTCGGACGGCGGTCGTTTGGCAAAGGGCTGGTGCAAATGCCGGTGATGCTGTCCGACGGTTCCGAATTGCGGCTGACGATCTCCCGGTATTACACGCCAAGCGGCCGGAGCATTCAGAAACCGTATGTAGCCGGTCACGGTGAAGACTACGAGAAAGAGCTGGAAGCGCGGTCGAAGAGCGGGGAATATTACATCGCCGACAGCATCAAGAACAACGCGAAATATAAATTCAAAACATCGGGGGGCCGGACGGTTTTCGGAGCCGGTGGCATCACGCCCGATGTGTTCGTACCCCGCGATACGCTGTTCATGACCAAGTACCTGATTCAGTTGTTCAACAAAAACATTGTGCGGGAACAGGCGATGGAATACGCCAACGATCACCGCAAACAACTGGAAAAAGACGGTTTCAACAGCTACAAGAAGAATTTTGTAATCACGGACGCCATGCTGAAACGCCTGACCGATGACGCTACGGCGCAGGGCATCAAGTTTAACGAAGCCGAATACAAGCGGTCGAAGAAATACATCCAGACGCAGTTGAAAGCCTACATCGCGCAGTATGCGTGGCGGCAGGGCCACCGCGACGGTCTCAACAACGAGTTTTTCGAAATGCTGTCGGAAGGCGACGAAACGTACAAGAAGGCGCTCACGCTCTTTGCCCAGGCCCGAAGCCTGGAGCGAGGCAATTACACGTCGCAGAAATAAAAAAGTGGGCGGGATTCAAATCCCGCCCACTTTCATTTGTTCCCGGTGCCACCTGGTCCTGGTACCGCACCAGCCGAATTTCCCTAAAAGTCCGTTTTATCACATCAACACCTTCCTGAAAAAAGACGAATACCATAATATTACATTAAAGGTATACTTCTATGATGTGGTTGCTCAATCAAATTAATCAGTTTGCCCCCCTTAGTCTGGAAGGACAAGCGGCATTGGCCGGTATGTTAGTCCGAAAAGAAGTGCCGAAAGGGTATTTTCTGTTAGAACAGGGACAAATCTGCCGGTATCTGTATATACTGGAAAAAGGCTTTGCCAGAGGCTATTACAGGCAGGATGGCAAGGATATTAGCTTGTGGTTCGCTTTCGAAGGCGATATGCTAGCCTCGCTGTATTCCTTCGTGACCTTCAAGCCCAGTTATACGAATATTGAAATTCTGGAAGACAGCATTATCAGCGGAATCAGCTACGAGCAACTCAACGAACTCTATCAAAACTACCCGGAATTTAACCTCATCGGGCGGTTGATTACCCAGAAATACTTCATCGAACTGGAAGAACGTACGCTATCTTTCCAATTTCAGACAGCGTCGGAGCGATATCATCAGCTGATCGAAAAGCATCCTCAGCTCCTGCAAAAAGCATCACTAGGTCATATTGCTTCCTTCCTGGGCATTTCGCAGGAAACCCTAAGCCGAATTCGGGCAAAAAAATGAAGGAGACATGTCGATTTTGACTTTTGTCAAAAGAAGTCTGTGGATCAGCCTTGAACTTTGTCCCGCTATCGGCCCAGCTGATCGGACAATCCGCCCAACCTGATCAGCATACGTTGCAGGTATCCCGTTGCCTGTTGATAACCGGTAAATTCCAGCGGTTGGCCTACAATTCAGGCGAGCGGTTTTTAGCAGGTTGATCGATGGGTATACTGAATCTACGTTTGGGCTTTTCAGCGGCTGGTTCAAAAGGCAACCCTGTCTCGTAGTTATCAACATGAAATCGATCGACAATCACTTTATCTTAACCGGATCAACCGGCGTTTTAGGTTCACACCTTATGTATGAACTCATGTTACGCATTCACGAAAGTGGCTATACCGGGCAATTAATTTTATTGATACGCAGTAAGAGTACGAGATCGATTCAGGACCGGTTCGATGATTTGTTGATCCCTGATCTGATGCCCGACTATATGAAACAACTCGATATAGCGAGGCTAAAAAAAGACCATATTCAATTAATAAATTACGATATCACCAACGCTACGGATGTGACCCATTATCTGGAAAACAGACCGGAATCGTATCATCTGATTCATTGTGCAGCCTCGGTCAATTTAGGGACAACACCGGGTGCTTATGAAGAGATTAAACGGACGAATTATTATGGTACCATACAGTTAATCAAACAAGTAAGACCGTATATTTTTAAAGTAACCTACATCAGTACGGCCTTTGCCTTCAGGCCACCGTTTCTGAAAGAACAGGCCCGGGCTAATTATCGAAACCATTACGAAATATTTAAGGCTAAAATCGAGGAAGAAATCCCTGAATTAGCAGAACAATATGGATTGGAATGGCAAATCCTTCGACCCAGTATTATAGCTGGCCGATTGATTGATTCGCCCTATCATGTCATTTATCGATTTTTGGTTTTTTATCTGTTTGGCGCTTTTTTTTATCGTTCTAAGGACGCCTATGGGCACATGAAAATCCGGATTGCCCTGAATCCGAAAGCTGGCCTGAACATGGTTCCCGTCGATTATGCAGCGAAAGTAATTATGCGGGCTTTAAGCACGGATATCAACGATTTGAACATTGTCCACAGCCGCTATATGCCTAATGTGTTGGCGGTCCCTACGATGCTGAAAGCGGCTGACTGGACCAATTATGAGTTTGTTTCTGAAATACCGGACGATCAGAATGCCATTGAAAAACTCTATTATCGGACCGCAGGTGCCCAATTAAGCCAATACTTGCTGGCGGATGATTATTCATTCGACATGCAGGTGCTCAGAGAGCTAATGCACGATGTGGAAGAGCCCAATCTGGAAGAAAATTTCCCGGCGCTTTGCCGGTATGCAGCCGATCGAAAATTCAAGCACATGATGGATTAAGGATAAATTGCGCGGGTTCGTTACCTTTCCCGTCATAGCGTGGTTGGGGCACCGGCCTAAAAAAGCCTGACCGGCTGAAAACCGGTCAGGCTTTTTTAGGCAACCAGGAATGCATCCCGAAAACCCCATCCTGTTTTACGCAATGATAGGACCGTTTGCTTCGCCTGCTGGCTACGGCACCTACTTCATCATTTTACTGAGTTTGCCCGACGACTGCATCTGATTCATTTTCTTCATCATCTTCCGCATTTCGTCAAACTGTTTCAGCAGGTTGTTCACTTCCTGAATCGACGTACCGCTGCCGTTCGCAATGCGTTTTTTGCGGTTTCCGTCGATGATATCCGGCCGCTCGCGTTCGATCGGTGTCATGGAGCCAATGATCGCTTCAATGGGTTTGAACGAATCGTTATCGATGTCGACATCCTTCATCATCTTGCCCATGCCGGGAATCATGCCGATGAGGTCTTTGATGTTCCCCATCTTTTTGATTTGCTGCAACTGCCCCCGGAAATCGTTGAAATCGAACTTGTTCTGACGCATTTTTGAGCTAATGCGCTTGGCTTCGTCTTCATCGAATGCCTGTTGCGCCCGCTCAACGAGTGAAATCACGTCACCCATGCCCAGAATCCGGCTGGCCATCCGGTCGGGGTAGAAGATGTCAAGGGCTTCCATCTTCTCGCCCGTACTCATGAACTTGATCGGTTTCTGGACGACGCCCCGAATCGAGAGCGCGGCCCCACCGCGGGCGTCACCGTCGAGTTTGGTCAGCACCACGCCGTCGAAGTTCAGTCGGTCGTTGAAGGTCTTGGCCGTGTTGACCGCATCCTGCCCCGTCATCGAATCCACCACGAACAGCGTTTCCGACGGATTCAGGGCTTTTTTGAGGTTTTCCACCTCTTTCATCATCACCTCATCCACGGCCAGACGACCGGCGGTATCGACAATGACAACTTTCTTGCCGGTTTTGCGGGCGTGCGCCAGGGCATTCTGGGCAATCTCGACGGCATTTTTGTTTTCCGGTTCGGCATAGACCTCCACACCCACCTGTTCGCCCAGCACTTTCAACTGGTCGATGGCCGCCGGGCGGTAAATGTCGCAGGCCGTTAGCAGCACGTTGCGGCCCTGTTTTTTCAGGAAAGCTGCCAGTTTACCCGAGAACGTCGTTTTACCGGAACCCTGTAAACCCGCAATCAGAATGATGGCCGGATCGCCTTTGAGGTTGATGCCTTCGGCTTCGCCCCCCATCAGTTCGGTCAGTTCTTCCTGAACGATCTTGACGAACAGTTGCCCCGGCTCAACGGCGATCAGCACCTTGCGGTCGAGGGCTTTCTCCTTGACGCGGTCGGTAACCTCTTTGGCAACTTTGTAGTTTACGTCGGCGTCGGTCAAGGCCCGGCGCACTTCCTTAACGGTCGCGGCAACGTTGATTTCGGTAATCCGACCCTGTCCTTTTAAGGTCTTGAAAGCCTGATTAAGCTTATCCTGAAGATTTTCAAACATGATTCGATGCTTATTTACCTCTGATTCCCTCTGATCTTCTCCGATCAACTCTGTGTAAAAATTGAGCGAACTATTACACAGAGTTGATCGGAGAAGATCAGAGGGAATCAGAGAATTGCAAAGTTAATGAATTTTAGGAGAGGGAGGAAATGCAAAAATTTCACAACAACAACCCATGCCAGCCTTCCCGCAACTTATTTACCGCGCGGTGCAGCAGATTGCCGACGGACTGGTAGCTGAGTCCCATTACTTCGGCAATTTTATCGTTCGGCAAAGCCGCAAAAAACTTCAGGTGAACGGCTTCCTGCTGGCGGTCAGTCAGGGTTTTCAGGAGTGTTTCCAGGCGGCTGCGCTGGTAGGCCGATAATTCCGTTCGGATCAGTTCGTCTTCGAAGCTCTCGGCGTGGAGAAAACCGTCGGCCATCCCGTCTTCAAACGGTTCCGTCTGTCCCCTTCGGACGGAATCTTTATACAATTTCCGGCGTAACGATTTGAAAAGATATACGCGCACATACTCCGTCTGCGCAATGTTTCGGCGATACGTCCAGAGTTCTACAAACAGATCCTGAAGGCAATCTTTCAGCAAGTCAGCGTCGCGGGTGAACTTAAAACCGTAGTGATGCAGCGGGCGGTAGAAACGCCGGATCAGCTCTTCAAAAGCCATTTCGTCCCCCATTCGAACCTGATTCCACAGATCCGGGTCCGGTATCGTTTCTTTCATACGGACGGAAGATGAGCCATAAAAATCCAGCATTTCACGAAGATAAACCAAATGCCGTTCTTCTCAAAAAGTAGTAGTTTATCCGTAAAAATTTGCAGCGAGCTGCGAAATGTAGTCCGGATCGCCCCCAACAAAAATTTACCCGTCCGTGGGTATACAAATCCAAAACCGTTCTATCTACCTAGACAAGACCGGAGAACTCACCCCGTTACATGCAGGCGTATCATTCCTACAAAGCCGAAGACTTTCTGACCGACGATTCCTTCATCGCCTGGGTTTACAACCGCGACGCTGCGGCTTCGGCTTTCTGGTCCGGCTGGATGGCGCAACCGCAGCCCAACCGGGCGGAAGCGCTGCTCGCCAAAGACATTCTGGAAGCCCTGAACCTGCCGGAAACGGAGGTTACCGAAGCCACCCTCACGCACGAAACCGGGCAGATTTTACGGCGCGTAAGCCAGCACTCGGAAACGCGCAGCCTGCCGGGTATTCGACGATCCTGGTGGCTGGCGGCCGCAACCCTCATCCTGTTGCTGGGTGCGGGCTGGCTGGTGTGGCGGATTCCCCAAAAGTCGCATCTGCTGACAAGCCTGTTGCCGGATGCCCGGCCCAAGGACGGCGTGGTGGAGCAGGCCAATCGCACCAGCAAACCGGTTCGGGTGACATTGCCGGATGGCAGCACGGTTCGGCTCCAGCCCAACAGCCGGATTCAGCACGTCGCCGGTTTTGGGCAACAGGTCCGGGCCGTGGTGCTGACCGGGGAAGCGTTTTTCGACGTGGTTCCCAATCCGAAAGTGCCGTTTCTGGTCTACGCCCGCGATGTGGTGACGCGCGTAGTCGGAACCAGTTTCACGGTGAAAGCCTACGACGATCTGCCGCAGGTGACGGTGGCCGTGCGAACCGGACGCGTGACGGTGTATTCCCGAAAAGAACTGGAGCAACAGCGAAACGTCGAAAAACCGGAAGTCACCGGCGTGGTGCTAACGCCCAACCAACAGGTGGTTTTTAACGCGAAACAGGAGATCTTTCGCAAGGAACTGGTTGAAAATCCGGTTTTTATCGCCAAAAATGCCGCTTCGGTTTCCTTCGAATTTGACGACGTTCCACTCACCGAAGTGTTTCGGCGCATCGAGGAAACGTACGAAATCGACATCGTATACAACGAATCGCTCCTGCAAAAATGCAGCCTGACGGCGTCCCTGACCGGTTTGTCGCTGTATGAACAGCTTCGTTTGATCAGCAAATCGCTCCAGGGTTCCTACGAAGTAACCGATGGAAAAGTCCTCATTCTGGCAACCGGATGTGGCGAATGAACCTTAATCAGTACCAATGCGACACCTTTAGTTTATAAACCATGAAAAAACGACTACCAACCCGACCGCTCGTGTTTTACATCCGGCGAATGACGTACCTGCTCCTGCTGATCACGGTCAGCCACGCCGGTTTTTCGTTCAATCCGGATCAGGCCACGAAAGAATTGCTCAGCCAGCGCGTCAGTTTACAACTGAAAAACAAATCGCTGAAACAGGTTTTGGCCACGATTGAAAAGCAGGCCCAGGTCAAATTTGTTTACATCCCGCAAAACATCCGGGTCGACCGCGACCTTTCCGTGACGGCAACCAATGAACTGCTGTCCGGTGTGCTGGAACGCCTGTTTGCGCCCCTCGGCATCACGTATGAAGTAACCGAAAACCGCATCATTCTGACCAAAGGCAAGACCAGCGACCTGCAACCCATCGAACCCGCCACCACCCTATCGGCCGTCGATCAGGCGGTTTCGGGAACGGTTTCCGACGACAAAGGCGAGGGCTTACCCGGCGTCAGCATCACCGTTAAAGGCACCACGCAGGGAACGACCACCGACGCGCAGGGAGCCTTCAAACTCAACGTGGCCGATGGCAATGCGGTGCTGGTTTTCAGCTTCGTGGGCTATGCCAAACAGGAAATTACCGTAGGCACCCAGAGTGTGATTACGGTTCGACTGCTGCCCGGCGATCAGACGCTGAACGAAGTGGTCGTGACCGCCCTGGGGATCAAACGCGAGAAAAAAGCGCTGACTTATGCCGCCGGTGAAATCAAGGGAACCGATCTGGCGCAGGCAAATGTGACGAACCTGGGAACAGCTTTGTCCGGAAAAGTGTCGGGGGTTCAGGTCACTTCGTCGGCAGGCGGGATGGCCGGTTCGTCGCGGATCGTGATTCGGGGCAACTCGTCGCTGTCGGGCAACTCGCAGCCTTTATACGTGATCGACGGCGTTCCGATCGACAATTCCAACCGCCGGGCCATCAGCTCGTTTCAGTTGCAGGGCGGTCTGGACGGCGGTGACGGCATTTCCAATATCAACCCCAACGACATCGAATCCATGACCATCCTGAAAGGCCCCAACGGTGCGGCTTTATACGGACAGTTGGGCGCCAACGGGGTGGTGATCATCACAACCAAATCGGGTCGGCGCAACCGGCGGCCTTCCATTCAGTACAGCGGCAGTTATTCCGTCGGCAACGCGCTGGTCAAACCGGATTACCAGAACGAATACGGACAGGGCTACAACGGCCAGTTTACGTTTTACCGGCAGGCCAACGGCGTCGTTGTGCCTTTCAATGCAGCGCTGACGGGTGGTGTGCCCAAGCTCAGTGCGGGCCGGAACCCGACGACACGCGGAAGCTGGGGGCCTAAAATGCAGGGGCAAACCATCGAAGACATGTGGGGAGATACGGTGAGCTATTCGCCCATTACCGACCCCTACTCGGCTTTCTTCCGTCCGGAAAAACAGGCGATGAATACCGTGAGCGTTGATGGCGGGGGAGAGAAAGTGAACTACTATTTTTCGCTGACCAACCTGACCAACGACGGTTTTACGCCCACCAACAAGCTGAACCGCAACTCGGTGACGGTGAAACTCTCGGCGGATATTGCCAAAGGACTGAACCTGGACACAAAAGTCAATTACGTCAACCAGTTTGTCAACAACCGCCCGTATGTGGGCGACGACGGTCTGAACCCGGTTTACCGGTTTTTGTACGTTCCCCGCAGCCTGAACATGGACGGTTTGAAGCGGTATGCATATTCGGCCAAGGACATTCGCTATTCGCAGGACCTCGGCGGCAACGGTTATTTTGTCGGCGGTGAGAAAATCTTCGAAAGCAACTCCGTGACGTCCAACCCGTTCTGGACCATCAACAACACGCACAACGAAGACACCCGTGACCGCATTATTGCCTACGCCAAGCTCAATTACGAGTTGATGAAAGGCGTCAACGTGCAGGTGCGCTACGGAACCGATTTGTATTACGAACGCCAGTATGGCTGGAAAGCCGTCGGAACGCGGATCTCGCAAACCGGTGATGTGTTTGAGAATGTGGAATTTAGCAAAACCGAAAACGTGGACGCCTTGCTGATGATCAACAAAGAAGTCGGCGACTTTTCGATCAACGCCAACTTCGGAGCCAACCACCTGAGCAACAAATACCGGATTACGGGCAATACCGGCACGCAATTGAGCATTCCGGGCTTGTATGCCGTGGGCCGGACGGTGTTGAACACGCCCCGGCTGGGGGTTTCCGAATCCATCATCAACTCGGTGTATGGACAGGCCAGCGTCGGTTTCCGCAATTATCTGTTCCTCGACGTCTCGGCGCGAAACGACTGGTCATCGACGCTTCCCATTACCAACAGCTCGTTTTTCTACCCATCCGTGGGGTTGAGTTGGGCCGTTACCGACGCCATTCCGCTGAACATTCCGGCGCTGGATTACTTCAAACTCCGGGCTTCCTACGCGCAGGCCGGCCGTTCGGGCGATCCGTATTCGACCACCGGCTACTACGGTTTGAACGCCAACACATTCCTAAACCAGCCGCTGGCGACCTACACCAGCACGATTGTGGACCCGAACCTGAAAAACGAACTGAAAACCTCGTACGAAGCCGGGGCCGAGTTACGGTTTTTCAAAAACCGCCTGAACCTGGACTTTACGTATTATCATTCCGTAACGAGCAACCAGATTCTGCCAATTGTGATCTCGCAATCAACGGGTTACAGCAGCAAGCTGACCAACGCCGGACGGATCGAGAACAAGGGGATTGAATTCCTGATTGCAGGGACGCCCGTCAAACTGGCGAACGGGTTTACGTGGGATGCGGGTTTCAACTTCTCCGCCAACCGCAACAAAGTGCTCGAACTGATCGACGGCGTGAACGAAATCGTCGTTGGTTCCGACCGCAACATCCGGGTGGTCGCTGCGCCGGGACAACCCTACGGCCAGTTGAAAGCCGCCGATTATGCCTGGCTCAAAGACGCCAACGGCAACCGCCTGATCGACGACAAGGGCCTGCCCATCGTGCAAAGCATTGGAACCGTCGCCATCGGCAACGCTACGCCCAAATGGATCGGCGGTTTCACCAACACCTTCTCCTACAAAGGCTTATCGCTGAGCGGCTTGATCGACATCCGGCAGGGTGGCCAGATTTTCTCGCAGGGGCGCGTGCAGGAAGCGGCTTACGGTACGTCCAAACGGACGCTGGAAGGGCGCGAAGGTGGTTTGATCGCGTCCGGGGTGAAAGCGCGCCGGGAAGGCAACCAGTGGATCAGCACGGGCCAGGCCAACGACATTCCGGTGACGGCGCAGGCCTACTGGAACCGGGTGGCTTCGGACAAGGGTTTCGCCGTTGCCGAAGAATTTCTGTACGACGCCAGCTACATTGCCATCCGGGAATTGCGGCTTTCCTACCAGCTTCCGTCCGCTATTCTCAAAAACAACAAGGTGGTTCGGGGCGCTTCACTCGCTTTGTATGGCCGGAATCTGGGCTACATCGAGCGGCATACCGACGGTTTTTCACCGGAAAATTCATCCATCAACGTCAATTCCGGCACGATGGGCATGGAACAACATTCGCTCCCGCTGCTGCGAACCATTGGTGTAGACCTCAACCTGAACTTCTGATCGGAACCCAAACGGCATCACAATCATGAAACGATTCTCTAAAAAAATACGACTTTCAGTACTGGGTTTGCTCGTCACAGCATCGGCCTGTACCAACAACTTCGAGGAAATCAACATTTCCCCCACCCAGCCCCGCAGCGTTCCGGCCGAGTACCTGTATTCGCAGGCGCAACTCAGTGGTTTTCTGGCCGATGGCACCAACTGGTGGCAGGTCGGTTCGTGGGTGCAGCAGTGGGCCAGCGGCTCGTTGTCGGCCCCTTCGCAGTATCTCGAAGACCGCGATATTTACGAAACCAACAACTGGACCGCCCATTACGAACTGATCAAGAACCTGTCGCAGATTCGGAATCAACTCCTGAAAGGCGAGGAAGCCACGCCCACGGGACGGACCAAACTGGCCATTGCCAGGATCACGGAAATCTATTTCTGGCAACGCATGACCGATTTCTGGGGCGATATTCCGTACACCCAGGCCGGTTTGCCCGACAACAACCTGATTCTGCTGCCGAAATATGACAAGCAGGAAGACATTTACAAATCCCTCATCACGGAGCTGGATGCGGCTGTGGCCCAACTGACGGCCACGGATGTGTCGTATGGCAACGCGGATTTTGTGTACAAGGGCGATGTTACCAAATGGCGGAAGTTTGCCAACTCGCTGAAACTCCGGATGGGCATGCGGCTTCGTTTTGCCGATGCTGCTCTGGCCCGTAAAACCGTCGAAGAGGCCCTGAAAGCCCCGTTGATCGAAAGCAACGCCGACAATGGAGCCATGCCGACGGTGACGCAGGACGGCAATCCGTTTGGCTACCATCCGACCATCGGCGGTTACAACAGCAGTAAAGAGCTGAACCAGCTGGCCGCTCCGTTCATCGACGTTCTGCTCGCCAAAAATGACCCGCGTCTGCCCCGCATCGCCGAGCCGACAGAGAACTCCAAGAAAGCCGGAAAACCCATTTACCGGGGTCTGGGCGTTGCCTTGGGCGGCAGTGTCATCATCAACCGCGACGATTATTCGTACGGTACCATTGCGATTTACAACGACCGGAAAGCCACCTTTCCCTACGTTTTTCTGGCGTATTCCGACAACCTGTTTTTCAAGGCGGAAGCGGCTTTGCTGGGCTGGGGCGGTTTGACGCCGGCGCAGGCTGAAGGTTTTTATCAGGCCGGCATCCGGGCCACAATGCAGATTCAGCCGTATTCTATCGCCGAAACCGCCATTACGGAATACCTGAGCCGGGAAGGCAAACTGACGGGCACCGAGGAGCAGCAGTTGGAGCAGATCATGAACCAGAAGTGGATCAGCCTGTTCATGCGGCACTACGAAGCCTACGCCGAATGGCGACGCACGGGCTACCCCAAACTGAAACCCGGTCCGAACCCCGGCACGACCAACGGCCAGATTCCGCGCCGGGGGGTGTACTCCAGCACCGAGCGGCTCCGGAATGCCACGAACTACAACGAGGCTTCGTCGAGAATGGCCAACGGCGATACGTATTTGAGTAAGGTCTGGTGGGATAAGCGGTGATTTTTCTTTGAGACAAAAGAGAAGAGACAGGAGAGTAGAGACGTTTCGTGCAGTCTTTACTCTCCTGTTTCTTCTCTTTTGTCTCAAAAACCCTTTTTATCTTTGCGTTCAGGTTAACAGCTCCGGAATTTGAACGCGGTTTTTCACAGGAAACGATGGGTCTGGCTGGTGTATCTCCTCATCGCGTTGACCGTGGTGCTGGTGACGAACGATACGCCGTTCCGCGAACGCATCCGGCTGCCGAGTTTCTACACCGATGTGCTGTTCGCCCTGGGCTATACTTTTGCCATAGGCTGGTACCTGAACCGGGTTACGGAAAAACTGAATCAGAAATACCCCTGGACCAACGACCGCCAGAACCGCGTCCGGTGGCAGGTGCTTTGGGGCATTGCAATCCCCCTGCTCGTTCTGGTGGTTCTGGAGGTGGTTTACATCCGGTTTTTCCTGCAATTGCGCCCCAATTTTAGCTCCATTTTTCTGGCCGAACTGCCCCTCTCCGCCACGTTTTTGTTGCTGCTGAACATCCTGCATTCGCTGGTCTCGCTGCCCGCTCCCGCCCCGCCGATCCCGCTTCCGGTTTCTGACAAACCGCAGACAGCAGTGTCGTTTCTGGTCAGCACGGGACACACCCAAAAACCGGTGTTGATGGATGACATTGCCTACTTTATCATCCTCGACAAAGTGGTTTATCTGGTCAGCATCCGACAGGAAAAATTTGTGGTGTGGGAAACGCTGGACGAGGTCATGGAGAAGGTCGATCCCACCCGGTTTTTCAAGCTGAATCGCCAGGTCATCGCCCAGATCCGCAGCATCGAATCCGTCGAACAGACGCCCACCCGAAAACTCCTCGTGACGCTCTGCCCGCCCATTTCGGAAGCGGTATATGTCTCGAAAGACCGGGCCACGGTTTTTCTGAACTGGCTGGGGAAATAGCCGTCCGTTTCAGCGGCTATTTTGCCGGTTTGGGTTGCACTCCCCACCAAAACACCCGCTGTGCGCCGTCAGACCGGTATTTTTGCAGCGCACTTCAGACATCCCGTTCTGAACGGCCCGACTGTAAACAACACCCTCATTCGCACATGAAACAGTACCCGTCCTTCCTGAAGGCGCTTCTATGGGCTGGCTTTCTGGGAGCCGCCAGCCCGGTTTTGGCCCAGAAAACGAGCGGTTCGCTCCCCCTCCGCCTGACCCTTTTCTCCGAAAGCACGTCCATTCCGTTTGCCGACGGCCTGGTTACCCAACCGCTCCATCCGGGCGTATCGCTCGGGACCGAATGGGCGTTGAAACGACGGTCAACATCCCGTCTGGTTCAGGGTCTAACCGCCGGGTATTACCATCACAAAGAAGTAGCGCAGGGTATTTTTCTGGGCACGGATTTCCGCTACGAACGGCAATTGCCGCTTTCACTGTATGCCTCCATCGGGCTCGGCATCGGCTATCTGCATACGTTCCGAACGCAGGACGAATTCCGGCTGAAAGATGGGCGTTACGTCCTGAAAAAAGACCGGGGAACGCCCCACCTCCTGCTTTCCGTTCCGCTGGAAATCGGGTTGCGGTTTCGTCCTGACAGCCCCAAGTCTCCCCGGCTTTTTGTGCAGTATCAACCCTGGATCGAGTACCCGTTTTCCCCGGATTTCATCCCCCTCATGACGCACACCAATCTGGCCGTTGGGTATCAATTCTTCCCCTTTCGTTAGCCCCACTTCATTATTCAATATTCATTATTTAGTATTCGATATTTCAATTGACGCAATACATGAATAACGAATGGCGAATAATGAAATATACAACCATCACACCCCCATGAACACAACCACCCATTTACTCAGAACCTTCCCGCTTTTCCTGCTGGCCTTCCTGTTGAGTTGCACCCACTCGGAAGTCATTGCCCCGGCGACCTTCGCCTGTTCCGTCGATTTCAACGACCAGAGCGACACGCACCCCAAACGAAACCGTTTTCAGGCGCTGCTTGATCAGAAAGTCAGTCGGGGCGTACCGGGCATTATTTTGTCCGTTCAGGACCCGGTCAACGGCGAATGGCTGGGAGCCGCCGGGATGGCTGACCTCTACAACCAGATTCCCTTGCAGAAATGCAACATCACCCGCGTCGGCAGCACCGTGAAAACATTCACTGCCGTGACGGTTTTGATGCTTTATGACGAAGGACTTCTGTCACTGGATGATGCCGTCAGCAAATACCTGCCGAATTCAGTGCTCAGCAAGCTCGACAATGGTACGAAAGTGACCGTTCGCCAGCTCCTGAATCACTCAAGCGGACTGTATAATTACATCCAGAATCTGCAATTCCAGACAGCTTCGTTGAATGACTTGACGAAGGAATGGTCGCCCGACGAATTGCTGGCGTATGCAAACGGGAAGAAAGCCTATTTTGCACCGGGAACCGACATGCGGTATTCCAACACCAATTACATTTTGCTGGGAATGCTCATCGAGCAGATCACACAGAAGCCTTTTTATCAGGTTTTTGAAGAAAAAATCTTTCAACCGCTGCACCTGACCAGCACACAGTTTGCCGCCCGAAACCCGGTTCCAAAAACCATTATCCGGGGTTATGTCGATCTGTACAATGACCTGAATGTGGTCGAAAGCACGTATTACAGTGGTTGGGATTATTACACGGCCGACGGCGGGCTGATTTCCAATCCGCACGACATGGCGGTTTTTCTGCGCACCTTGTTCGACGGAAAGCTGCTCAAACCGGCCACGCTGTCCGAAGCCATGCAGTGGAAAGAACCGCTCAGACAGGAACCGGAAACCTACAGAACAGCCGCCGGTCTGGGATTTTTCAGGATTGAAACGCCCTACGGAATCGCGTATACCCACAGCGGAGATGCCATTGGCTATTACGCCAACATGCTCTATTTTCCCCAACAGAAAACGACGGTGGTCTACGGCGTCAACGGCAACTACGGGCAAATCGACGCGATGGTTTCGTCGCCGGAAGCCATCAACGGCATGCTGGAAACGGTGTTTCGGTAAGGTGTTCACGGGTTTTGGCGGAGGTTGTAAAAAAAGGAGTTGCCACGCCATCAATTCAGCAGGCAGTGGGAACATTACGGTTTAGGGTATCGTTAGAAAAAACCGTTAGTTTGTTCCGTGGAGCAGCCCGCAAACCGAAAAATCATCCACATCGACATGGATGCGTTTTACGCATCGGTGGAGCAGCGCGACAATCCGGCGTTGCGCCAGAAACCCGTGGCCGTCGGCGGATCGCGCCAGCGGGGCGTTGTGGCCGCAGCCAGTTATGAAGCCCGTCAATTTGGCGTTCGTTCCGCCATGGCGTCGTCGGTTGCCCTCCGCAAATGCCCCGACCTGATTTTTGTCAAACCCCGGTTCGATGTCTACAAGGCCGTTTCCAGCGAGATTCGCGCCATTTTTGCGGAATATACGCCCCTCATCGAACCCTTATCGCTGGACGAAGCCTATCTGGATGTAACGGATAACTTAAAAAACATGCCTTCTGCCACGCAGATTGCGGAGGAAATCCGGGCAAAAATCTTCCAAAAAACGCAACTGACGGCTTCCGCCGGGATTTCGTACAACAAGTTTCTGGCCAAACTGGCCTCCGATTATCGCAAACCCAATGGTCAGTATGTGATCAAACCGTCGCAGGGTCTGGCGTTTGTGGAAACCCTGACCGTTGGGCAATTCCACGGCATTGGCCGCGTAACGGCTGCCAGGCTCAACCAGCTTGGTATTTTTACCGGCTGGGACTTGCGGCAACAGTCCGAAGCCTTCCTGAAACAGCATTTTGGCAAAGCGGGCAGTTATTATTACACCATCGCCCGTGCCATCGACAACCGGCCCGTGACGCCCGACCGGCTTCGCAAATCGATTGGGTCGGAAACGACCTTCGACCGGGATTTAACCACCGAAGCCGACCTCCTGGCGGGTTTGCAACCCCTGCTCGATTCGGTCTGGCGGTTGTGCGAACGCATCCGGGTGGTGGGGCGCACGGTTACGCTGAAAGTAAAATTTGCCGATTTTGAGCAGATTACCCGCAGCCGGACCACGCTGGGGCCGGTTTCCCAGAAAGCTTTTCTGGATCGCATTGGCGTCGAATTGCTCACGTCACTTTTTCCCCTGCCCAAAGGCGTCCGGCTCCTGGGAATTTCACTCTCCAACCTCGATGCTTCCGACCAACCGTCCGGCCAGCAATTGGTGCTTCCTTTCTAGCGGTCGACGGGTCTGAAACCGGGCAAAAAGAGTCACCCCGCCGAATGACGGTACTTGTCCGCTTATTTTCGCCGTTCGATAAATAGATCGCTTCCGATACAGATTGTTTCGCCTAAATTATATTCGGTTTTGAACCGGCTGTAAAAGCGTACCTCATCTTCGATTTTTCCAAAAATCCGACCGGTCTTCCCGGCCCTTCTTCCTACCTCAACCATGAACACGACTCCTAAACCAAAACTCTACGCCCTGATCGTGGGCATCAACGACTACCGGGCTGATCTGATTTTGCAGGGGCAAATCCGGTTTCCGGCCCTCGGCGGCTGCGTCATGGATGCCCTCAAGGTGCAGCGCTACCTTAAAAACGATCCCGCTTTCGAACCACACGTTTTGCTATTGCAGGACAGGAAAGCCGACAAGGCCAGCGTGGTTCGTGCTTTTCGTGCGCATTTGGGACAGGCGAAAGAAGGCGATGTAGCCCTGTTCTATTTCTCCGGACACGGAACCCAGGAATGGGCCGATACGACCGTTTGGAAACACGAAACCGATGGCCGGCTGGAGTGTCTGGCCTGTCATTATGATGAGCAAACTGCTTCCGACTTTCTACTGGCAGACAAGGAATTACGCTATCTTATCCAGGAACTATCGGCCCAAAAACCGCACGTCGTTACCATTTTCGACTGCTGTCATTCGGGCGATAATACCCGCAACGGGGCGCTGGTGCAAACCGTGTTCAAAGACGAAGCCCCCCGCGAAAAACGCATTCCGTTTGCGTTCGCCCAACGCCCCTGGGAGCAGTTTATTTTCGGACAGACGATCGCTGCGAATACGATCCGGCAGCAGGGCGATGCGGTTGCCTTGCCCGAAGGAACGCACGTCCAATTGTCGGCCTGCGAATCCGACGAATCGGCGGTAGAGGTCAGTGGCGAAGGCGTTTTTACCAAAACACTGCTGACGGTTTTGCGAGCGTCGGCAGGCGACCTGAGCTACTACTCCCTGCGGAGTCGGGTCCGGCAATATCTGCGGAATGTGTACGAGCAAAAACCGCGCATTTACGTCGCCAACGGGGACGATTCGCTGCTGCACGGCACCTTTCTCAACCGGCCGGGCCAACGGGGGCAATCGGCCATTGGCGAGGTGACTTATAACCGGAAAACCGGCTGGCAGTTGAACCTGGGCGCGATTCACGGCATTACGACCGAAACCAAAACCATCACGGTTTTCAATCCCGACGACCCCGGCCAGAAATACACCGCCCAACCGGGCCTCATTCGGGTCGACTCGACCCAACTGCGGTTCGAGCCGTCGGTCAACCTGAACCAGAATGCGGTTTTTCAGGCCACCATCGACGGCCTGATGATGCTTCCGCTGCCCATCACCCTCAAAAACAGGGGCGGTTTGTTGGAAGACCAGCAGACGCTGCTCGACAAACTCTCCAGCGAAAGCGGAGGACTCATTGTGACCGAAGAGCGGGAAGAGCTGGCGAAGTATGTGGTTCACAGTCAGGACGGTCGCTATTACATCACCTACCCCAACGACCCCTACCGCCCGCTAACAAGCGTGATTGAAACCGCATCCGAAACGGCTATTCCGGAGTTGGTGGAACAGTTGAAACACCTGTCCCGCTGGGAATTCATGAACAGTCTGACCAATTCGGGCACCAACCAGCTACCGGGAAAACCGCTGACGGTAGAATTCGCCCGGATCGGAGCTGATGGGCAAACAACGGCGATTTTTCCGGCCAATGACCTCCTTCCGATCCACTATGAAAAAAAGGCCAATGGCCGTTGGCAAAGCAACCTTCAGGTCAAGATCACCAATCCGGTCGGCAACCAGCGTTCGCTGTACTGCTCGGCCCTGTATCTCTCGTCCACCTTCGAATCGTTTACCGGTTTTCTGAACCCCAAAGCGTATTTGCTGGAACCGGGCAATTCGGTTTATCTGGGTTTGAACAAACTGGACTACCTGCCCGCCACGTTGCAGGACACGATGCGGTTTTACAACTGGCCAACCCGTTTGGAACACATCAAACTGATTGTTAGCACCGATGAGTTCGATCCACAGGCACTGACGCTGGCCACCCTGCCCGACCCGCCCCTGCCCGGCGATGAAAACCGGGGCGGCAATCGGGGCAGTTTTGCAACCGATGATGTGTCGGACCGTTCGATTCAACTGACGGGCTGGACGACGCAGTCGTATACCCTGGAACTGGTCAATCCGGAGCCCAATGTGATTCTGGATACCGAACTCAACGCGATGCTCCACGATCCGGTTACAACGCCCTTTGCGTTGGGAATCTATTTCGATGCCCGGCCGGGGACGAACTGGGAAACCGATTACCAGCTTAAACCGGACATTAAAGTGCCGGATTCTGCGCACCTTGACGAACGCGGGCTGATCAGCGACTTGGGTCTGGCTGCGGCCAACGCGCTGGCCAACCGGTTGCGCAACCGGCAGTATGCGCAGGTAACCAAACGCTTCCCCAACCGCGTTCGGCTGGTTTCGGAGGGCGACTCGTGGTTTCAGCATCCGCTCGTGACCGACACCATCGACCACCTTTCCCGGGCGTTCGCCATCTATTGTGTGGCAGCCGCGGGCGATACGCTCCGGAATTACCAGAAAACCGGTGAATACCTCGACGCCATCGACGAACAAAACCCGGCCTTTTTTCTCATCAGCGGGGGCGGCAACGACATCCTCGGCGACCAGTTCCGCACGTTTCTGAAAGAAAATCCGGATATGAGCGAGCCGCCGGGCCAGAATCCGCGTCGGTTTCTGAATGACAAGGTATTCGCCGAACTGGATGCGCTGCGCGACCTGTACAAAGCGATGTTTGGTCACCTGAAAATCTATAAACCGAACCTCCAGATTCTGGTGCATGGCTACGACTACGTGATTCCGCTGCAAGTGACCAACAAAGGCTGGCTGGGACGCTATATGATCGAAAAAGGCATCAATCGGCAGGAGGACCGATTTGCCACGATCCAATTTATTCTGGACGAGTTCAACAGCCGGATCAGGACCGTGGCCGAAGCCTTCGAAAATGTTTCCTACCTCGACCTCCGCAAAACCGTCCGGCCCGACCAGTGGTACGATGAAATTCACCCGAACAGCGACGGTTATCAACAGGTGGCGATGAAGTTCATGGAGCGCATCAACGCCGTTCTCACCAAACAACCGGACCTTGCGCAGCCCCTAAACCAAAGCCGGGGCGAGGAGGTATTCCCCCTCCGCGGTCGGGGACAGGTAGTGGCACCAGAAAACCAAAAGCCCCAGTCACAACCTAGGACCGTAATGGGTTCGGCGGCACCGGAGAAAGTCCGCGGAGCAAACCGGATTACCATCAACCTGGAAAATGTCGAATATGAAACGGACCCTTCCAGGCCGTCGCACATTCCCCCACCCGCCTTCATGCCCGCGCCCGCTCCGCCGATCAACAGCCCGGCTGAAGCCCAACCAACGACTTCTCCGCTCCGCGAAGGCCAGCTTGACTACGACATTCCCGGTTCCATGAAAGTGGGTGAACAAACGACCTGTACGGTGCGGATTGCGGGCAAGGAAGTGGAATCTACCCTGTTGAAGATCAGCGATAGCAGTGTACATCAGGACATTACCATCGGCAACGAAATGAGTGTTCGGCTGGTCGATAGCTCGGGCGGGGAGTATTTCAAAATTACAACGATCAGCACCGAGCGGCAGGAAATCTGGACCGGCGACGACACCCAATGGAAGTTTTTTGTCCGTCCCCTCAAAGCCGGTCGGCATCCCTTATTACTTCAGATTACGGTTCACCTCGGAAACCGCTCCAGAGACCTGGATGTACTCGAAAAAGAAGTGCTGATCAGCAGTGACGATTCGGCCGATGCAACGCCAGCCACAAAAGCCTGGAAACGGATTTTGTTTCTGTCGGCCAACCCCCTCACCCACGAAACGCTGCGGCTGGGTGCCGAAGCCCGCGAGATTCAGGAAGAACTGCGGGGGAGCGACGGGATTCTGTTTTCCACCAGCCTGGCCGTCACCCCCCGCACGTTGACGCGCTCCATTTTGCAGGAAAAACCGACCATCGTGCATTTTTCCGGCCACGGCACCAGCGAAGGGCTGTGTCTGGAAACGGAAAGCGGGCAGTTGAAAACCGTCAGCGCTGAGGCTTTGGGACGGCTATTTGCGGTTTTCGATGACTCCGTGCAGTGCGTACTATTAAACGCCTGTTACTCCGAAACACAGGCCCGGGCCATCGGCGAACACATTCCGTACGTGATCGGGATGCAACGTTCGATTGGCGACGAAGCCGCCATTGCTTTTTCGGCGACGTTCTACCAGGCCCTGGGTTCGGGGCTGTCGATTGTGGATGCCTATGAACTGGCCGTTGCCGGGATGGGCCTGGATGACAACCGACAGGCCGCGATACCGGTTTTGCTAAAAAAGAACCCGGTCAGCGGTTAGCAGTGCTACCTTCCCGTCCATCGTCGTCACCAGCACCCGGCGGTTTTTCAACGGCCAGACGCGGTTGAGCATGGCGTTCGACAGTTTGTGCGACCAGAGCAGCTTGCGGTTCCGGCGGTCGATGACGTACAGCGCACCTTCGTCGGTCGGTACGTAAATCAGTCCGTCGCGTTCGGTCAGCGGCCCCGGACTGATTTCGTAGCCGTACCGGCAATTGACAAACCACGCCCCTTGCCCATTGGCCGAATTGCTGGGAATGGCCCAGACAGAATCCTGCATGCACTTGACGTAAATCAGCGAACGGTCTTCCGACACGCCCATCGACTCGAAGCCTTTGTGCTGGTTGGTTTTCCAGATTTCCTTGCCGGTTTCGGCGTCGATGGCCGTTACGGTGCGGTCGGGCGTCTGGATGAACAGGCGGTTTTTGACCAGAACCGGCACACAGGCTGCGGGCGAGAAATTGCGCATTTTCCCGTTGGTCCACCGCCAGACCGAATCGCCGGTTTTACGGTCCAGGGCATACAACGACGAGCCCCACGAACCAAAATAAACGCGCTTTTTGTCGACCACCGGAACCGATTCCACAAAGCCTTTGACGCCCGTGAACGTCCAGCGTACCGAGCCATCCGCCAGCGACAACGCCCGGAATTTACCTTCCGAACTGCCAATAAAAACCGTGTTCCGATCTATGACGGGCGACGCCACGATGGGTTGGCCGGTTTCCTGTTTCCAGAGCAGAGTGCCGCTGCGTTTGTCGAGGCAATACACGGTGCCGTCGGTCGAGGCCACCACAACCCGGTTTTTGCGAACCTCCGGGGTTGAATAGACTTTCCCGCCTGTGGCAAACCGCCAGCGCACCGCTCCGTTAGCCGTAGAGAGTGCCACGATCTGCCCGCCGGTGTTGGGATAGATGCAAAAACCGTCGCTTTCAACGATACCCGCACCGATGTCGCTGCTGTCCTGTTTGGCCCAGACCGGTTTCACCGTTGCGTATTGCTCGTTCATGCTATAGTCGGGACGCGGGTAGGCTTTGGCCGGTTGCTGGCTAAAATGATGATTTTCCAGTACGATGGTCCGCCAGGCGGCTTTTGTACCCACACCGGGATTTCGTTCAGCAAACGTCATGGTGTCGTTTTGCATCGTGACGATGTTGTATCCGCCCACTTGGTCCTTCGCCCGCAGGTTGGAACGGCCCATCGTTCCCGGAATGCCTTCAAAATTGAGTTCACGGTTGGCATGGCCGTGGCCGCAAAAAGCCGCCTGAATATTGGTTTTCTTGAGTTCGTCAATCAGCAAATACCAGTTTTCCAGCGACTCATCGAGCGGATAGTGGTTCATGAAAATAACCGGCTGGTCGGAACCCTTCAGTTTCCCGACCTCGGACCGGAGCCACAGCACGTCTTCGCGGGCCACCAGCCCCGGCGACATCCGCATGTTGGGGCCACTGCCACAGCCGATAAACCGGTACTTCCCGACGGTAAACGCAAACCGTTCTGCTCCGAATACCTTCCGGAAACTGTTGCAGCCGTTCTCCGACCATTTCGTGTCGTGATTGCCCGGAAAAATGTACCACTTCTTGTTCAGTCCGTCCAGAATCTGTTTGGCAATCCGAAACTCTTCATCCGAGCCAAAATCGGTGACATCGCCCGTAAAAACCGCAAAATCGAGGTCAGTTTGGGCATTGATGTCGTTGACGGTGCGCTGTAAATCTTCGGCAGCGGTGGCGGGTGCGCCGACGTGGGTGTCGGTTACAAACGCAAACCGGATGGGTTGGGCGGGTGCCGGTTTTAACCCGAACAGGGAAACCAGCAGGAGGGCGAGATACTTCATACCGCAAATTACAACCGACAAAACCAGAAACAAGCCGTGGATGAAACCGATCGGCGGGAAGATCAGTTATTGAAAATAACCGCCGATTGCCTATCTTTTGACTCCCAAACCACTTTTTCATGGATTGCCTGACTGAACTGAAAAACAATCCAAAATTTACGGGTGTGCCGGACGAACAGCTCCTTTGGCTGGTCGATCGCTCGGAATGCCGTGAGTATCCGGCTGATGCCACGATTTACAAGCCCGGCGACCCGACCGATCATTTTTTGATTGTCCTGAAAGGTCACATCCGGTTTTATCTCATCCAGCAAGGGCAGCAGCAGGAATTGCGGGTGTCGGAAAATGGCTCGCTGGAGGGCGTCCTGCCGTTTTCGCGCATGGTAGAATCGGTGGCCTTCTGGCAAACCATCGGCCCAACGGCGGTTTTGGCCCTGCACCGCGACCACTTTCGCGAAATGATCCAGACACAGTTTGAACTGACTGAAACGCTGGTGCATGTCATGACCACCCGGGTGCGGGAAACGACACGGCAGTTGCAGCAAAATGATAAAATGATGGCGTTGGGACGGATGTCGGCGGGGCTGGCCCACGAGCTGAACAACCCGGTTTCGGCCATCGTCCGGAGTTCCGACACGCTGAAATCGCATTTGCACAACACCCCGCAACGATTCAAGGACGTGATGGCGCTGCGGGTCACCGACGAGATGGTCGACCGGGTCAGCAACCTGCTGTTTCGCAAAACAAAAAGCCCGGCGGAGGGCAAGCGGTTATCGCTGATGGAGCGCAGCAGCCTGGAAGATGAACTGCTCGACTGGTTCGACGACAACGACGTGGCGGATGGCAGCGAGCTGACCGAATCGCTGGTTGATTTTGGCTTTACGACCGACGATCTGGACGCCCTGCTGGTAGACGTTGCACCGGATAACCGGGCCACGGTACTGAACTGGCTGGTCAACAATCTGGTGACGGAGCGGCTGGTCACCGACATTGAGGAGGCATCCAAACGCATTGCCATTCTGGTGGACGCCATCAAGTCGTATACGCACATGGATCGCGGAACCGGTCGGGAGTGCATTCACCTGCGCGAAGGCATCGACAGCACGCTTGTTTTGCTGAAACATAAACTGAAAGAAAAAAGTATTCAGGTTGCGGTTACGATCCCGGACGATTTGCCGCAGATCGAAGCCTATCCCAGTGAACTGAACCAGATCTGGACCAATCTGATCGACAATGCCATCGACGCCATGCCCAACGGTGGTCGGTTGCAGATTACCGGCGAAGTAGACCACGAATTTGAACTGATTCGCGTGATCGACGATGGCTCGGGGATTCCGGCCGAACACCTCGACCATATTTTCGATCCTTTTTATACCACCAAAGCCATTGGCAAAGGAACCGGGCTTGGCCTCGACATCGTCCAGGGCATCGTCCGTCACCACAATGGCCGGATTTACGTCAACTCCAAACCGGGAAGAACCGAATTCAAAGTCTGTCTGCCCATCACACCCTAACGCATGAAACTCCCCATCATCCTTGCCGTTGACGACGATCAGGCGGTTTTGCAGGCCATCCAACGGGATTTACGGCAGCAATACCGGAAAAATTACAAGATTCTGGCCACCACCTCCGCCAGCGAGGGGCTGGAGACGCTGGTTGAACTGAAGAAGAAAAACGAGGAAGTAGCCCTGTTTCTGTCCGATCAGCGGATGCCGGAAATGCTGGGCGTCGACTTTCTGCTTAAAGCCCGCAAGACGTTTCCCAACGCCAAAACCGTGTTGCTAACCGCCTATTCCGACATTGAAGCCGCCATTCGGGCTATCAACGACGTTCAACTGGATTACTACCTGAACAAACCCTGGGACCCGCCCACGGAAAAGCTGTATCCGATTCTGGACGAATTGCTGAGCGACTGGCAGTCGAACTACCGCCCGCCGTTTGAAGGGCTTAAGCTGATCGGGTATCAGTTTTCACCCCAGACGCACGAGTTAAAGGATTTTCTGGCGGGCAATCTGTTTCCGTATCAATGGCTTGATTTTGAGACGAATCCGGAAGCCAAACGGCTGGCCGAGTTACACGGTATTCAGCCGAACGATCTACCCGCAGTCTTGCTGGAAAACGGAGCGGTTTTGAAACAGCCGACGATGCCGGCCGTTGGTGAAAAGCTGGGGCTGAGCGCCAAAGCCACCCAATCGTTGTACGATCTGGCGATTATTGGTGCGGGGCCAGCCGGTTTGGCAGCCGCCGTTTACGCCGGATCGGAAGGGCTTCGGGCCATCCTGATCGACAAACGCGCGCCCGGCGGTCAGGCCGGAACCAGTTCACGGATCGAGAACTACCTCGGTTTTCCGTCGGGACTGAGCGGTTCCGAACTGGCGCGTCGGGCCATTACGCAGGCCACCCGTTTTGGCGTCGAGTTTCTGGCTCCGCACGAGGTGGTGGCCATCAAACCGAAAGGTCAGTACAAACACATCGAGCTGAGCGACGGAAGCGAGGTGGTAGCCCGGAGTATTGTGCTGAGCACGGGCGTTGCTTACCACAAACTGGACTGTCCGGGGCTGGATAAACTGACGGGCGCGGGGGTGTATTACGGTGCCGCCACCACGGAAGCCTATGCCTTCAAGGGTAAGCCGGTTTACGTCGTGGGCGGTGGCAATTCGGCCGGACAGGGTGCCATGTACCTCTCCCGGATGGCTTCCGACGTACACATCATCATCCGGCGTCCCGACCTGACGGCTACGATGTCGCAGTATCTGATCGACCAGATCGAAAAAACGCCGAATATTCACGTCCATCCCTGCACCGCAATTGCCGAAGGACTGGGAGAATCGCACCTGGAGTGTCTGATTCTTGAAGATATACAAACCAGTGAGCGAACGAAGGTTGCGGCCAGCGCCCTGTTCATTTTTATCGGGACCAAACCGTATACCGACTGGATTCAAATGAACATCATCAAGGATCCCAAAGGCTTTATTGAAACGGGCCGCGACCTGGCGCGGTATGACGACTATAAGGAATTCTGGAAATTAGACCGCGATCCGTTCCTGCTCGAAACGTGCAGCGTAGGCATTTTTGCTGCGGGCGACGTACGCGCCGGAGCCATGAACCGCGTGGCGTCGGCGGTGGGCGAAGGAGCGATGGCGGTCAGTTTTGTTCATAAATACTTAGCCGAAACCTAGTTCCGTTGTCGGAAGACTGATTTTTCTATACCATGAGACAAAAAGCCTGCTCCCATCTGAGTGCTGTTGAATCCGTTACGCTGCCGGACCGGCCGGCGGTTTGCGTGGAATGCGTTAAAACCGGTGATCGGTGGGTACATCTGCGCACCTGCCAGACCTGCGGGCAGACGCACTGCTGCGATTCGTCGCCCAACCAGCACGCGACCAAACACTTTTACGCCAGCAATCACCCGGTTATTGCCTCGGCCGAGCCCGGCGAGTCGTGGCTGTGGTGCTTTGCCGATGAGCAGATTATGCCGTATTCCTTACCCTCGGCCTAAGGGCTGCGGATACGGTTATTTCGGAACCGGCAGGGTCACGTCAAGCGCGAGTGGCTGGCCGAACTGCGGCATCCCGTCGGCTGTCCACGTGAATTTCTGCGCCCGGGGTGAGCGATTGGTGCCGCAACCCTGTCCCGGTTCTGGGTTGGCATGATACAGAATCCAGTCTTCCGTGCCGTCGGGTGATTTGAAGAAGGAGTTGTGCCCGGCGGCATTCGTTCCCGAAACGTTCACGGCTTTGAAAACCGGCTGATTTAGTTTGGTCCAGTTCCGGGTATCCATCAGATCTTTATCGCCGTCGATATACAGCATGCCCAGGGCGTAACTATCGGTCCAGCAGCCACTGGCCGAAAACACCACAAACAGGCGGTTGCCGTGCGCCAGGGGTTGCGGCCCTTCGTTGACGAGCACGACCGGCTTGTCGTCCGGCCCCGGTTTCGGAATCTTGCCGTCTACTTCCCAGGCGTAGGTCGGCGACGAAATGCGGACGCGCTGGCCCGTCGCCGTCCAGGGGTTTTCCATCTGGCAGAGGTAAATGTCCTGCTCTCCATTTTCATCCCCTTCCCAGCCCGACCAGGTCAGGTACAGCTTGCCTTTGTGCTCAAAAACCGACCCGTCGATCGCCCATTTGTCGTCGGGTGTTTTAATCTGGCCTTTCATCGTCCAGGTGCCCAGCAAGGGGTCGGCAGATTCGTTTTCCAGCACCCACAGGCGGTGGTTGCGGTTTTTGCCGTCATCGGCGGCAAAAATCAGGTACCATTTCCCCCGGATAAAATGCAGTTCGGGTGCCCAGATTTCTTTGGAATACATCCCCGTTGCAGGGGGTGTCCAGACGATTTTCTTCTCGGCGGTTTTTAAATCCGCCAGCGAACGCGTTTTCCAGAGTGTCAGGTTGCGCCCGGTGGTGTGCGTGTAGTAATAAAACCCGTCTTTGTGAATGCTCCACGGGTCGGCCCCCGATGGCAATAAGGGATTGGTCAGGGTTTGGCTAAAGCCAATTGACGCCCATAGAAGGAATACGAAAAGTAATGTTTTTTTCATCCATGCAAATGCCCAAAGGGGCAAAATGGTAGTAGTCCGTTAATTTTTTCAGGGCGGTGGAATGGTTGTAGTCACAAAACTACCCCGGAGGGGTAGCATATTAATAGTGACGCCAATAGGAAAGAAATTCAAGCTCCGGAGGAGCGTCCTAACGGGTCAGGACGCTCCTCCGGAGCTTGAAAAAACACGGAGCGCTGTTTCCTATTAACATTTTACCCCTCCGGGATCAATACCTACAATTGCTCTTCTTTCCAGAAATGCTTCAATACCCTTTCGACAACTCAACCTGGTTTTCCAGCGGTTTTCCGTTGGTAAACCGGTTCAGATTCTGAAAAAACAGGTCGACTTTCCCTTTGTCTTCCGTGGCCTGCCCTCCGCCCGTGTGCTGGGTCAGAATCACGTTGGGCATTTCCCACAGCGGATTGTCGAGCGGAAGCGGTTCCACTTCGGTGACATCCAGCACCGCACCCGCTAATTGTCCACTTTGCAGTGCGTCGATCAGCGCCTTTTCATCGGTCGTGCTGCCCCGGCCAATGTTGGCATAAACGCTCCCGGTTTTCATAGCCGCAATCAGCTCAGCCGAGAAAAACCCTTTGGCCGTTCCGGGTAAGCAGTTGATCACCAGATCGGTTTCGGGAAGAGCGGCTTTTAGTTCTTCGGGCGTGTGCAGTTCGGCTTCCGGATTGGTTCGGGCCAGGAATTTAACCTCGCACTGAAAACCGGTCAGCATTTGCCGGACGGCCTGCCCAATGGTTCCCGATCCCAGAATGACGACTTTCTTGTTTTTGAGTAAACACAGTTTAAACCGCAGCGGTACACCCACCCATTTCTTCTGCGTTTGCAGTACGGCCAGTCCGTGAATATCCCGGTAAAATGCAATGATCCCGGCCACAATCGTTTCGGCGCAGGGCCAGGCGAAATAATCGCCCATGTTGGTTACCAGCGCATTCAGTTGAATATGCTTGTAGCCGTCGAACCCGGCAGAGTCTAACTGCCACCATTTCAGATTGGTACCGCCCGAAAACCAGGCCGGGGGCGGGTTTCCCAGCACCAGGTCGGCGCGTTGAAAAGCCGCTGGCTGTTCGTTTTCGGGAAGGTCTTTTTTGAAGATTACTTCATAATTATCAGGCAGTTGCGCACGAAAATACGCTTTATCGGACTCGTTCAAGGGGGTGTTTACAAAAACAATCATGCCAGCGGTGTTAGGTGTATGATGGCAAAAGTAATCAATCCCCCTTTTTTACTTCGACAAAACTACCTTCTGGTGCTGAACGGGTTGCCCCTCGCGCATCAACCGGATCAAATAAACGCCAATCGGCAGGGTTCCCAAATCCAGCGTAGCCTCCGTATGCGCCTGCACCGCCTGCCGGGCTGTCACGGGTTGACCAAGCAGATTCAGCACCTGAACGATGCCGTTGTTGGGCGATTTGACCCGCAAAAACCGGTCGGTCGGACTTGGATACACCCACGGCAGCTTTGCTTCTTCGTCTTCGAGACCCGTAATGATCACTTTCTCCGACGTGTTGCGGAGATACCGAACCCCACCGGTACTGGTTCCTGCCAACACATCCGCCAGACCGTCGTCGTTCAGATCGGCAGCCGTCAGGGCCAGATTGGCACCGGGTGTAGCCTTGTCCGTGGTCTGGGTGATTTCGTTGATCACCAGCGTGGAGTCCAGCAATAACATTTTGTCGGTGGGTTTTTCCGGCAGTTGGTAGAGCCGCAGACTACCGTCGCGGGTGCCGGTCAGCAATTCGGGGCGCTGGTCGCCGTTAAGGTCGATGACGACAATAGAGGGGCTGGTGGCACCGGGCACCACGTTGATCTGTCCGTAATTCTGCTGCTGTAGTTCATACCTGGGAGCCGGTGCTGTCCCCGTATTGCGGTGATACTCAATCGTTCCGTTCTGTTTCCCGATCAGCAAGTCGGTTTTTCCGTCCCGATCCACGTCATACCAGGTCGGCAGATCGATCACGCCCAATCGGTCGGGCGTCGGGATTTGCTGCACTTTAGTCGGGTCAAGTTGAAAAGCCGCACCCCGTCCGGCCTGATTCAGAATATACCGGATTTCCGGTGCGCGATTGATCGAATTCCCGGTAAAAACCAGGTCGAAGCTGTTGTTGCCGTCGATGTCGGCCACGGCTACTTTCAGATCGGTTAACAAAAATTGCTCCGACAGTTTCAGGTAGTCCGTCGTTCGCAACTCAAAAACCGGTTTACTTCGGGTGCCGGTGTTCTCGAAATGGGCGATGCTGGCCCGGTAGCCATTCGCGGCCCGAACACCCGCGTTGCCCACCAGCAAATCCATGTCGCCATCGCCGTCGAGATCGGCAAGAACCGGAGTTGTCCCTTCGCCCAGATCAATCATGCCTTCCTGCAAAAAGCTCTTGCTGACATACTGAAAATTGGGTAGTTTATCCGTTCCGGCATTTTTATAAAACCAGTTGGAAGCCCGGTAATCGATCAGATTGCCTTCATTTCCGTACGTATTGGGCGACGCAACAAGGTCTTTAATCCCGTCAAAATCAAGATCTTCGGCGTAAAGGGCCGGAAAAATATCGAAAGAGATTGGAGTAACCGCCGGAAAGCGGCTGGTCGACGTGATGAAACGGGCCGAAGCGCCATTGCCGCCGACGTTGGTCAGCATCGAAACGTTGGGACAGGTAACGTGGGCCGTCAGCAAGTCTTTGTTGCCATCGCCGTCGAGATCAATGATGAGCATGGAATTTCCGTTGTGCTTCACCCGGGCACCCGAATTGTCGCCCCCGGTTTCGTTGCCGACGTAGACACAATCCAGTCCGAAAATGAATTCGTCGCAGTGATCGTCACTTTTAAAATTGCCCCAACAAAACCCGATTCGCTTGAAATCCAGACCATTGGGATCGTTTTTCCGCTCGACGCTCATGTTCTGGTACAGGTTCGCCGTCCCTCCGTTGATGTCGTAAGTCAGAATGTCGATGTCGCCGTCGTTGTCGACATCCAGAATCGCCGGTATGTCAACCGAGTTGATGTATAAATTCAGCGTACCGGAAAGGCCTTCGTGATAAACCGGGTCGGCAATGGTTTTCCACGACAATTGGCCGTTTGCCGACGTGTTTTGCAGAATCCGAAGCCCGCCGTTGGTGTGCGTAAAGAGGTCTTTTTTGCCGTCGTGGTCGTAGTCGGCCAACAGCATCCAGGTCCCGAACGTAATGGCCGGAAACTGTTCCTCGTACTGCGGACTATAACGCCAGACATAACTCACATCGGCCTGTTTTTCAGCCACAAAGGTCATAATTCGATTGGTTTGCCGGTCGTATACCACCAGGTCTTCAACGGAATCGGCGTTGAGGTGGAGGGTGGAATATTGCGCCCCGTTGATGCCACCCGCCCACGGATTAGCCAGGTTCCGGCCCACGATTTTGACGGTAGCCCCGGCGTCGTAGCGAAAGGAAAAAGAACCGCTGGTTTGAGCCCGCGCGATTTGAAGAATTAGAAAACAAAGTACGGTAAACAGCTTTTTCATGTAACTTTGGCTCATTAACCGCGTGAAAGCGGCCGACTAGGAGGTCGTGCGGTTAACTGATAACGAACAGACTCATAACGTTGGTTTACTTCTTTCCGGAAAATGGTTATATCCATTCCTGAATTGTACGATCGCTTCCGCGAATGCGCGGGCGTATCGACTGATACCCGTAAAATTACAGAAGGTTGTCTGTATGTCGCGCTCAAAGGCGAGAAGTTCGACGGAAATTTATTCGCGAATGACGCGCTGGAAAAGGGTGCGCGCTACGCCCTGGTCGACACGCCGGAACTGGCGACCGACAGCCGGTATTTGCTGGTCGACGATGGCCTGACGGCTTTGCAGGAACTGGCTCGCTACCACCGGAATACGCTGACCATTCCCGTTATCGGCCTGACCGGTTCGAACGGAAAAACGACCACCAAAGAACTGATCGCCAGCGTTGTGTCCCGCAAATACCGGACCTATGCGACGCAGGGAAATCTCAACAACCACATTGGTGTGCCGCTCACTTTGCTGGCCATCGATGCAGATTGTGAGCTGGCGGTTGTAGAAATGGGGGCCAATCACCAGGGCGAAATTCGACTTCTCTGCTCCATCGCCCGACCGACGCACGGGTTGATTACCAACGTCGGCAAAGCCCATCTGGAAGGATTCGGGGGCGTTGAGGGGGTACGAAAAGGCAAAGGCGAGCTGTTCGATTTTCTGGCCGAAACAGGAGGCACGGTTTTTATCAACGCCCACAGCCCGGTTTTGATGGAGATGGCGGCCGAACGGCTGTTCCGCGAAGCTGTTTTTTACCAGCTCACCGATCAGTACGAGATCCTCAGCGACAATCCGGTGGTTTTTAAAGACGAGGTCGGTCATGTCATCACCACGCATCTGCCGGGTCGTTACAACTTTGACAACATGGCGGCCGCGCTCTGCATCGGGAAGTTTTTTGGCGTTCCGGCGGAGGAAGCGAACGAAGCGGTGGCGAGCTATAATCCGACCAACAACCGCTCGCAGTTTATCCGGAAAGGCAGCAACACCATTTTGATGGATGCCTATAATGCCAATCCGAGTTCGATGGCTGCGGCCATTCAGCATTTCATGAAGCAGGATGCGGCTCATAAAGTCGTGATTCTGGGTGACATGTACGAACTTGGCCCCGAAAGCCCTGCCGAACACGCGGCTTTGGGTGAGTTGATTGCCCAAGGGAAGTTCGACACCGTGATTCTGGCCGGGCAGGACATGCGGTATGCGCTGGGGGCGTTGCCGAAAGCGTATTATTTCCCCGACAAATTTTCGTTACACAACTGGATTATGGACAATCCGTTTCAGGACACGGCCATCCTGATCAAAGGGTCGCGCGGCATGGGGTTGGAGTCGGTTGTGCAGTTTTTGTAAGGCACCAAAATTGACAAGGCATAAAAAAACGAATGCCATTTTTGATTTATTCCTAAACGATCCTTTATGAAAAAATACCCGCTCCTATTTCTGTTAACCGTTGTTATTCACTATGTTTCGTTCGCCCAGGAAGCCGTTCCCTTTGAAAACGAGATCAAGGCTTTTGAGGAACAGGACCGCAGCGCGTCGCCCCCCCAGGACGTGATTCTGTTTACCGGCAGTTCGTCCATCAAACTCTGGCAAACCCTTCAGGCCGATTTTCCGGATAAAAAAGTGCTCAACCGCGGTTTTGGCGGTTCCAAATTGACCGATGTCATTTACTTCGCCGACCGCGTGACGGTTCCCTACAAACCCAAACAGATTGTGATTTACGCCGGAGAAAACGACGTCGCCAGCGGCACCGTGACGGCACAGGAAGTGCGCGACCGGTTTGTTACGCTGTTTACGAAAATCCGGAAATCGTTGCCCCAAACACCCATCGTTTTCATTTCGATGAAGCCCAGTCCCTCGCGCCGGAAGTTTTTGCCGGTTACGATGGAAGCCAACGCCCTCATTAAGAACTACATTGCCAGACAAAAACAGGCGCAATACCTGGATATTTATACGCCCATGCTCGATGCCAACGGCCAGATTCGGGGCGAACTGTTCCGGGCCGACAGCCTGCACATGAGTCCGAAAGGCTACGAAATCTGGACGGCCAAACTGAAACCGCTCCTGAAGTAAGAAGGATTAAAACCAAACGCATTGACCAGTACCGCATTGATTAACACCGCATCCCTGGAAGAAATTTTTGAAGCGTTCAATTCGCTCCGCGTCCTGATCGTCGGCGACGTGATGCTCGACTCCTACGTCTGGGGTCGCGTGGATCGGATTTCGCCGGAAGCCCCCGTGCCGGTTGTGACCGTCCAACGGCGGGAATTGCGGTTGGGCGGGGCCGGAAATGTGATTCTGAACGTCCAGGCACTGGGGGCCGAACCCATCATTTGCTCGGTGATTGGAACCGACGAACCGGGCGACCGGCTGATCGGTCAACTCCAGGAAAGCGGCTTAAACTGCGACGGACTGATTCGGAGCGATTCCCGCATGACCACCATCAAGGAGCGGATCATGGCCGGTTCGCAGCAGGTGGTTCGGGTGGATACGGAAACCGATCAATACATCTCCGAATCGGAACGGAATCTTCTGATTGCGAAAGCAAAAGCGCTAATCCCGACGTGTCAGGTAGTTATTTTTCAGGATTACGACAAGGGCGTGCTGAGCCAGGAAGCCATTGCCGAGATTACAGATTTTGCCAACGAACAGGGCGTTCCGACCGTGGTGGACCCCAAGAAACGGAACTTTCTGGCCTACCACCACACCACGCTATTCAAGCCCAATCTGAAAGAGTTGAAGGAAGGTTTGAAAATCGACTTCGATGTAACGAAAACCGCTGAATTTCAAGCAGCTATCGACCAGTTGAAAGCCCGAATGAATTTGAAAGGCGCGTTGATTACCCTCTCGGAGCGGGGCGTTTTTATCGATTTTCAGGGGGAAATTCACCGGTTTCCGGCCCACATCCGCCAGATTTCGGATGTGTCGGGCGCGGGCGATACGGTCATCAGCGTAGCGGCCTGTTGCGTGGCCCTCGGATTGCCGCCCCGTTTCATCGCCGGTCTGTCGAACCTGGCCGGGGGGCTGGTCTGCGAATCGCTGGGCGTCGTACCCATCGACAAGCAACGGCTGAAAACGGAAGCCATCAAGGAAGCACTATTGTAAACCAATGGAAGTTCAGAAAGAAAACTACACCATTTCGACCGATCCGGCGCGGCTCCAATTTGAGGTCATTTACGATTTTCTGACCAACCGCTCCTATTGGGCCACCGGCATCAGCCGCGAAACGCTGCAAAAGCAACTAGACCACACGACCTTGCATTTTGGGCTCTATGATGGCGAAAACCAAATTGGTTATGCGCAGGTGCTGACTAATTTTACGTCCTTTGCCTACCTCGGCAACGTTTTCGTGCTGGAAGACTACCGTGGACAAGGGCTGTCGAAGTGGCTCATGGCGACCATTCTGGCCCATCCTGAGTTGCAAGTCATCCGGCGCTGGCTCCTGGCCACCCGCGACGCCCACGGTTTATACCGGCAATTCGGTTTCACGGAACTCACCAAACCGGAAACCATGATGGAGAAATTCGACGATTCGGCCATTCGGCGCTGAAACTGACGAATTTACTCCGCCTGCCTTCTGATTTCGTTGATGTAATCGTCGGTGTAGTCTTTGCCCCGGTTGTTGTGATAGCGCCAAACTACTTTGTAATTGGAAATCACGGCAACCGGCTGAATTTCTTTGTCTTTTACACCCTGTTCCAGGTACTGAATCGCTTCTTCTGTTGTTTCAAATTGCTGAATTTCCGCTTCGGAATGCCGGGTAAATACGGCATCGGCTTTCTTCTTCTCGCTCATGCGGTGAATTCTTTTACGGTTTCAATAAAATACTTGACCTTCTGCGGATCGGTATCGGGATAGACCCCGTGACCCAGATTGGCAATGTACCGCTGCGTTCCGAAGGTCTGCAGCATCTTCGTCACTTCCGTCTTGATCTGACCATAATCGGCATACAAAACACAGGGATCGAGATTGCCTTGCAGGGTTTTGTCCGGAATCAACTGCCGTGATTCGGCCGCGTCCATGTTCCAGTCCAGCCCCACCACCGAGCAATTCAACTGCCCGATTTCCTGCCGCGCGAAAAACGCGCCTTTCGCAAAAACCGTCACCGGAACGCTGGTGGTTTCGGTCAGGGCGTCGCAAATCTGTTTGATGTAAGGCAATGAAAACGTCCGGTATTGATCGGGCGACAAAATACCGGCCCAGGAATCGAAGATTTGCACCAGATCGGCACCCGCCCGGATTTGGGCTTTCAGGTAATCGATCGTGCTATCCGTAATTTTTTGCAGCAAGGTGTGCGAAAAGGCCGGATCGGTATACAGCAATTTCTTCGCTATCGAGAAGGTTTTGGAGCCTTTGCCTTCGGTCATGTAGCAAAATATCGTGAACGGCGCCCCCGCAAAACCGATCAGCGGAACGCGGCCATTCAGCTCTTTTTTAACGATTTTGATGGCATCCAGCACATAGGCCAGATCGCTTTCGGCATCCGCAACCTTGATGCGATCCAGCTCCTGCCGGTTGCGAACGGTCTGCGGAAAAACCGGGCCCCGTTGCTCGGCCATTTCGTATGGCAGCCCCATTGCTTCCGGGATTACAAGGATATCCGAGAAGATGATAGCAGCATCAACACCCAGAATATCAACGGGCTGAATGGTGACTTCGGCGGCTAACTCCGGCGTTGTTGCCAGTTTGATGAAGCTCCCGGCTTTCTCCCGAACCGCCCGGTATTCAGGCAGAATCCGGCCAGCTTGCCGCATCAGCCAGATGGGAACACGTTCTACGTTTTCGCCACGGGCGGCCCGTAGAAACAGGTCATTTTGTAAAATCATGTTGCAAAGATAGTCTGGTTAAAAGGTTATTTCGCAGAGTTTAGCGGAGTTTAAAGGAGTTTCGCAGAGAAAAACTTCGCTGAACTCTTCTGTACTCCGCTCGGCTCTGCAAAACAACAATTTCAAAACATCGCTATTTTTGTCAAACAAACGTTTGGTAAAAATATACCAATCCTTTACCTTTACACCATGCCAGTTCAGAAAGTCACGCGGGAGGAAATTTTGCAGAAAGCCATGCTGGTTTTCAAACGGCAGGGCTACCACCGAACCACGATGGAGGACCTGGCGCAAGCCTGCGGTTTGTTAAAAGGTAGTTTTTACCACTACTTTCGCAGCAAGGAAGTTCTGATGAAAGAAGTGCTGCTGTATTTCAATGCGGTTAACGAAAAGCAGCTTTTTTCAATTGCTTATGATGAGGATAAGCCTCCGAAAAAGCGGCTGGAACACCTGCTCGATGCCTTGTTCAACGGCATTGTGCGGTCGGAAGGGGGTTGCCTGATGGGTAATACGGCGCTGGAAACGTCTTTAGTCACCGAAGCGTTTACCGAACCGTTGCGCGTTCATTTTAACAATGCTCTGGCAGCACTCGCACACCTTTACCGGACGAACCATCCTCCGGAAAAAGCGCGTGAACTGGCCGAACAGGCTACTGCCGAAATCCAGGGCTCTCTGGTCTTGATGAAAGTGTTTGGGAATGAACAAGTGCTGACCGACTGCCGGAATCGCGCCGTCGAACGTCTGTAAAGTCACCTTATACCGTGACTGGCAGGCGGTTAAAAAAAACTATTATCTATTAAAAGACCGGATGAATGAATCCGGATGATCAAATGAAAAGAGTCGTCGTAACGGGATTAGGGGCTTTGACGCCCATTGGAAATACCGTAGAAGCATATTGGAACGGACTGGTTCAGGGGCGCAGTGGGGCGGCTTTGATCACCAAATTCGATACCACGTTGTTTAAAACCAAGTTTGCCTGCGAGGTGAAGGGCTTCGATCCCCTCCAGTTTCTGGATAAAAAAGAGGCCCGCAAAATGGACGAATACAGTCAGTATGCGCTGGTAGTAGCCGACGAAGCCGTCCGGGATGCACATCTGATTGAGGATAAAGTCGACCAAAACCGCGTGGGTGTTATCTGGGCGTCGGGCATTGGCGGGATGTACAGCTTTCAGGAGGAGGTCATTGCCTACGGCGCCAGTGGCCGGAATCCGCGCTTCAATCCGTTTTTTATCACCAAAATGATCGCCAACATGGCATCGGGCCTGATTTCGATCCGGTACGGTTTTCGGGGCGTCAACTTTGCACCGGTCTCGGCCTGTGCCTCTGCGACGCACGCCCTGATCGATGCCTTCAACTACATCCGGTTGGGCAAGGCCGAGGTGATCATCGCCGGTGGTTCGGAAGCGGTCGTTACGGAAGTCGCCGTCGGTGGGTTCAACGCCATGAAAGCCCTGTCGGAACGCAACGACGACCCAGCCACGGCGTCGCGCCCGTTTGATACCAACCGCGACGGTTTTGTGCTGGGCGAAGGAGCAGCCGCCATTGTTTTGGAAGAATATGAACACGCCAAAGCGCGGGGTGCCAAAATTTACGCCGAACTGGTGGGTACCGGTGCCACCGCCGATGCTTACCACATGACAGCCACCCACCCCGAAGGTCTGGGTGCCACGCTGGCGATGAATGAAGCCCTGCGGGAAGCTAATCTAAAACCGGAAGATGTTGACTATCTGAATGTTCATGCCACCTCAACGCCGGTCGGTGACCTCAGCGAAGCCCAGGCGATTCAGAAAGTGTTTGGGCAGAATCCGGCACGGCTGCACCTGAGCGCCACCAAATCGATGACGGGACACTTGCTCGGAGCCGCCGGAGCCATCGAAGCTGTTGCCGGTATTCTGGCGATCCGGCACAACACGATTCCGCCCACGATCAACTTGCAGGAGCGCGACGAACGCATCAGTTCGGACCTGAATCTGACGCCCAACGTGGCCGTTCAAACGCCGGTGAATGTGGTCATGAGCAACACCTTCGGCTTTGGCGGACACAACGCGATTGTGGCCTTTCAGCGGGTGTAAGATCACCATAACAACCAAACCACCACAACATAGGCAGAGTCTTTGAGACTTTGCAGGTTTTTATATCTCCTACTATTTCCTAATTTCACCCAAATTAGGAAATAGTAGGAGATGCCAGCCATCGAAAAAGACCTCAAAAAAGAAATTCTGAAACTGCCGCCGGGCGAGAAAGACAAGTTGTTGCTGCGGCTGATTGCCAAAGACAAGGACCTGGTCGAACGGCTGCATTTTGTGCTGATCGAGGGCGAAACCACAACCGAGGAACGGCGGCACAATCTGAAAGAGAAAATTGCCGAAACCGCCCACGGACACTACACCCACCCCGACGGCTGGATGTTGAAAGCCCTGCGGTCGCTCACGTCGGCGATTGCCCACCACGTCAAAATTACGAAGGACAAGTACGGCGAAGTTGAACTGAACATCTACATCCTGACGGCATTCTTCAACGTTCAGCCGAGCCTTTTTGCCCATCTGAACCACCACAACCAGAACTCCTGCGCCTTTGTGGCCAAAAAAGCGGAGACGATTTTGAAAAAACTCCAGAAGATCGATCCCGATTATTATATCGAATTTGAAACCGATGTCAACCAGGCACTCGATTTCATTTATACCCACGGGCCGGGGCTGTATGCCCGACAGCTTGGCCTGCCGAAACAGTGGAAACCCTAGCACCGAATACTAGCAGTTTACAGTCAAAACCGGTCGGTTTTGACGTCTGATAACCAACAAAATGATAACACCCACCAGAATGGCCGGGATACTCAGAATCTGACCCATGTTAAGCACCATAGAATTCTCAAAATCTTCCTGACTGGTTTTCAAAAATTCGACCAGAAACCGGAAGCCAAACAGGAGGATCAGAAAGATGCCGGTTATAAAACCGTTGGGAAGTCGATAGCGTTTCTGCTTCCACAAGGCGAAGGTCAACGCGAGCAAAAACAGGCAAAAAAGCGACTCGTAGAGTTGCGTGGGATGACGGGGCACCAGGGGCAGCAAGGCCGGGTCGGTTTCCCGAACAAACACAAAACCCCAGGGCAGTGTGGTCGGTTTTCCGTAAATCTCGGAGTTCAATAAATTCCCCAGCCGAATCAGCGCTCCACCCAGGCTGACGGCAATTACCAACCGATCGACGACCCAAAGAAAAGGTTGATCGCTTCGCTTTCGGCTGTAGAGATACAATGCCACAGGAATAACGATTGTCGCTCCGTGGCTCGCCAGTCCTTCAAACGGTAAGCTTAGCATGGATGTTAGCCATCGACCGGGCTGAGCAACGAGTAACTCCCACTCGTAGAACAGGTAATGGCCCAGTCGCGCACCAATCACCGTTGCCAGCACGACATACAGCATCAGAATTTCCAGGTCTGCAACCGGTTTCCGGTCCCGTTTATAGATATAACGCATCACCAGTTGACCACCTAAAAAACTGGCAGCAAACAACAACCCGTACCAGGCAATCGGCCATTCTCCCCCAAAAATAGCCAGGGTATAAATGCGGGGATCAAAGTCCCAAATGATAAACACCAATGATTGAGAAAGCATAGAAATCAGGAGATTAGCAGCCCGTGGTGATGCCCAATAAAAAAAGGCTGACACAAAAATTAAGGGCCGCGTGTTGATATGGTTTATACCACGGATAGACGACGGTTTTCAATTGAATCAGGCGCAGAAGTTCATCCTCACTCCACTGGGATTGTTTGCCCACCTGATCTTTGTAGGCATTCCAGATCGGTTTCAAGTCGTCAGTATTCATAGCAATTGTTTTTTTAATAGCTGACCCAACCGGGTTTTAATCCGATTGATTTTCGTACTAACATTTGTCCGGCTCATCGCCAGAATTGCCGCCATTTCTTCGTAACTGTGTTCGTCCAGGTAGAGCATAATTATGGCTTTATCGACGTCTGACAACTGGCTAATGGCCTGATACAATGCCTGCGTTAATTCATTGTCAGCTTCCGACATCGGAAGTTGAAAGTCCTGCTCCGAAAAAGGCACACGCTCGGGTTGCGCTTTATCCTTCCGGATTCGGGCAAAAACCGTGTTGAGTGCTACGCGGTAAATCCAGGTGGAGACTTTGGACTGGTGATTAAAGGAAGGATAGGACTTCCAGAGTTGCAGTACGATTTCCTGAAAAAGATCCTTTCGGTCTTCCGGCAACCGATAGTACAGGCTGCAAAGGCTGTGGATCAGCTTCTGGTGTTGTGCCATGAGCTGCACAAATTCCTGTTGTATGGATGCTTTGGCCACAGACGAAGTCAACGAATGGATTCAGGGGTATTGGTTGCCGAAAGTCTGAAAAAGTCACACACAGCTTGACTTTTTTTAATTGACGCCTTCCAAACCCGACAAGACCTTCGCAACAACATCTCCTTCTGCACTGATTTCCAGCCGTTTGTGAGGATTTGTAAAACCGGAAATTATTTCAACCGAAGATTTAGATATTCCGAACTGACGCGCCAGAAATTCGACCAGATACGCATTGGCCTTGCCGTCCTGCGCCGGAGCTTTGATTTTGGCGTTCAACTGCCCGGCCGCGTCGAAAAAAAGTTTGTCGATTTTGCTGCCGGGTTTCACTTTCAGATGCAGCACCATAGACGGTTACACGTTGATTTCATAATTGATCGCTGCTTCATCACCGGTTTTCCCCCGAAAGCCCCAGTTAGTTGCGGGACTTTCCAGAATGCAAATTTCGATGTCGGCCAGGGCCAAGCCAATTTGCTGGCTGATACGCTCAAAAAGCAGGTTGATCAGCTTCTTTTTCGTCTCCATCGTCCGGCCTTCAATCATCAGAATTTCGATGATGATGTACTTTTCCGAGCGACCTTCCGGCATGAAAAAATCCTCCGGTTCAAGATACAAAAACCGGTGGGCGCGTTTGTTTAGTGGAAATTGCAGCGCATCGACCACACAGGAATGAATCACATCCGACAAGGGATTTCGGATGGCCCGCAACGGTTCCTGAAGCCCGTAAATCTTGACCTGGCTCATGGTGAGGGACAAGAGAAGTTAGACAAGAGACAAAAGAAGTATTCTTCTAATAGACAAACGTTCCGACTTCGCTCTGCACCGTCACGCGTTTTCCTTCAAATGCGTCAACGCGACCAATGATCCGGCCTTCGATGCCGAACTGGGCGGCAATGTCGATCACGCGCTGGGCGTTCGCTTCGGATAGGTAGATTTCCAGCCGGTGACCCATGTTGAACACCTTGTACATTTCCTGCCAATCCGTGCCGCTTTCCTGCTGAATCAATGCAAACAAAGGCGGTATCGGAAAGAGATTATCCTTTATAACATGCAGGTTATCAACAAAATGCAGCACTTTGGTCTGGGCTCCCCCGCTGCAGTGCACCATGCCGTGTATCTGCGGACGCAGCTCATCCAGCAGGGCTTTCGCAACGGGCGCATACGTCCGCGTTGGCGACAGAATCAACTGCCCGACATTCAGACCGGTTTCATCAACCGGGTCGGTTAACTGCTTCGAACCGCTGTAGACCAGGCTCCGGTCCACGGCGGGATCGAAACTTTCGGCGTATTTGTCGGCCAGATAATGCCCCAGCACATCGTGCCGCGCGGAGGTCAGGCCGTTGCTGCCCATCCCGCCGTTGTAGGTGTTTTCGTAGGTCGCCTGCCCGAACGACGCCAGGCCGACCACTACATCCCCGGCCTGAATCCGGTCGTTACTAATCACTTCATCCCGACGCATCCGGGCAATTACCGTACTGTCGACAATGATCGTCCTGACCAGATCACCCACATCGGCGGTTTCGCCCCCGGTGCTGGAAATGTCGATGCCGTGTTGCCGCAACATCGCCAGCACCTCTTCAGTCCCGTCAATAATTTCGGCAATGACTTCGCCCGGAATGAGGTTTTTGTTCCGCCCAATGGTCGACGACAATAACATCGGGCCGGTGGAGCCCACGCAAATCAGGTCGTCGGTATTCATCACCACAGCGTCCTGCGCAATGCCCCGCCAGACCGACAGATCACCGGTTTCTTTCCAGTACAGATACGCCAGCGACGACTTGGTGCCAGCGCCATCGGCGTGCATGATGGTGCAATAGTCCGGGTCGCCCGCCAGCGCATCGGGAACAATTTTGCAGAACGCTTTGGGAAAGAGCCCTTTATCTAAGTTGGCAATGGCTTTGTGGACGTCTTCTTTGGAAGCCGAAACACCCCGTTGCGCGTAACGATCAGTTGGTTGATTCATTGGTTATTTTAAAACTTCGACGGTATTCAGTTCCGGACCACCGCCGTGGTTGGCCGATCCGGCCAGGATATAAATGTGATTTTTATAGACCACCGCCTGTGTACCGTGCCGTCCTTCGTTCAGTTTCGGCCCCGACGTCCAGCGGTTGGTTTTGGGGTCGAGAATCTCGGCTTCATTGTGCGACAGCAACTGTTCGCTTTCCCCCCCGATTACCCACACTTTGTTGTCTTTCGTCACCGCCGTGCTGCCCGCCCGCAGCGTCGGGAAATTGCTTTCGGCAGGCAGGGTTTCCCATTTGCCGGTTTTGAAATCATAAACATCCACTTCCGGCATGGTCGTATCGATCACATGCCCGGTTTTGGCCGACGAACGGCGTCCACCCGCCAGATACATTTTGGTTCCAACCACGGCGGCACTGATGTGATCACGCGAGCGGGGCGCGTCGGCCAATTGTTTCCAGGTGTTGGTTTTCGGATCGTATTCGTCCAGGCGGGAAACGTGGCCGTCAAAATGGCCGTCGATGATGCCGCAAACCATGTAAATCTTGTCGTTATACACCACCACGCCGGCCGATCCGCGCAGTTGGTCTTTCGGAATTTCCGGCCCTTTGCGCCAGACGCCGGTTTTAGGGCTGTAAATATAAATGTTCGGAATGGGCGTTTCGTGCGGGTATTTCCCCTCAAACGCGCCCATCACGTAGATTTCGCCTTTGTAGTTAATGGCCTGAAAGTGGTTCATTTCCACCGGTGGCGTCGGCAGTTTTTTCCACATCAGGGTCTTGAGGTTCAGCGCTTCCAGCGGTTTCATGCCGCGACCGCCGATGGCATACAGACTATCGCCAACGAGGGCGGCTGCGTTTTCGTGGCGCTTTTCGCACTCGTTTTTATACTTGACCTGCTCCCAGGTTTGAGCCACCACCCAGGAATGACTCAGGAGCATCAGGACGGAAAAGGCAAGGCGTTTTCGGTTCATAACAATAGGGGTTTTGGGGTTACAGTTTTCGGTTGGCTGACGCATTCTTCATTCTACGATAGCCAGCATGCGTCAGCCACTGAAAACTGTAAACCGTAAACTATTTATCTTCCTCATACACAATCCCCGCTTCGGCCCGTACGGCATCCAGCAAACCGATCAGGTTCAGGCTGTCGTCGAGCGACCACAACGGACTTTCGGTTTTTTTCTGGCGCAAACAGTCCGAAACGTGTTCAGCTTCGTAATCATAACCCCAGGTTGTCCGGGCAAAGGTAAACGTCTGCGGCTCCCCGTCTGCGGGTTGGAGAACGACGGAATCCCCTTCGTGGAAGCGACCGGGTAAATACAAATTTCCGGTTTCGCCGTACAGCACTGCGTCGGTTTCGGTTTTCGATACTACCGTACTATTCAAAACCGCCAGTTGGTTTTCTGCGTAAGTCAACACCATGCCGCATTGTTCATCGACCCCCGTTGAACCAAAAACCGCCGTAGCTTTAATCGTTTGGGGAACACCTAGAAATGCGTACGACAAAAATAGCGGATAAATCCCAATGTCCAGCAGTGAACCACCGCCCAACGCCTTGTTGTACATCCGTTTTTCGGGAACAACGGGCGCAATAAATCCAAAATCCGCCCGCAAACCTTTCACGCGCCCAATCGCCTGATTTTCGGCCAGTTCCCGGGCTTTCTGCACCGACGGCATAAACCGGCTCCAGAGGGCTTCCATCAGAAACACCTGCTTCGACCGCGCCGTTTCGACCATCTGCCGAACCTGACCGGCATTCATGGCAAACGGTTTTTCACACAAAACCGCAATGCCTGCATTCAGGCAAAGAAGCGTGTTTTCGAAGTGGTGATTGTGCGTCGTGGCGATGTAGACCACGTCCAGGCCCTCGCAGCTCAGCAGGTCTTCGTAGGAACCGTAGGCATGTCTGGCACCGTATTGGGCCGCAAACGCATCGGCCCGTTCCTGGCTGGTGGAAGCCACCGCGAGCAGTTCGACATCCGGGACGGTTTGGAGATCCTGAACAAATTTATGGGCAATCCGGCCCAGGCCGAGAACACCCCAACGAATCACGGCCATAAGCAGGGCAATTGAATCATTTTGGGAACAACTGTAGACCAAATGTACGGCATCAGGGGTTATAGACAAGAAGCCATCGTATTTTTGCCTATGACTTTCTTTAAAATCAGCCTTCTATTCGGCCTGTTTTTACCCCTAACGGGCCACGCTCAAGTTGTTACGCCAGACACCCTGAAACCGGCGGCAGCCGTTGACTCGGTCGCGTCGGATTCTACCGCCCGCCTGAAAAAAGAGGAAGCAGCCAAGGCGGCACCCGTCGCAGCCAGCGATCCCACGGGTTTTCACTACAAAATTACGGCCGACGGCACCGTGACTGCCGGGAACGTCAACCGGGCGTTGATTCAGGTCGGCGGAGCGTTCGACTGGGCGGTGAGTCAGCTTTTCCGGTTCGCCAGCAACCCATCTTTTGCCTACGGACGCCAGAACCAGCAGTTGAATGAACGGGAAATTCTGGCCGATTTTCGCACGACTTACCTCCACGAACGCAAGTTTTATTACCTCGGTTTTGGGGCCGTCGAAATCAGCAACCTCCGCAAAATCCACCAGCGGCTCACCGGCGGAGCAGGCGTTGGCTACAAACTGCTCAGTCGCAAGAACGCCTACCTGTCCGTTACCAATGTGCTGTTATACGAATACACGGATTTCATCACCAACTCGGCTGAGGTGCAGGATGTCAACGTGTTACGAAATTCTACGCGGATTTTTGGGGAATACCAGTGGGATCAGGGCCGGTATTCGATCAGCCACACGGTTTTTATGCAACCGGCCCTTAACCAGCCCAACCTCCGCTGGAACGGCAATCTGGCTTTTCAAATCCGGCTGACCTCGCTCATCGGCGTACGCACGGCGGTTCAGAATTCGTATGAAAGTGTGGTGGCCGCGGGGCGGAAAAACAACGATTTCCGGTGGACAACGGGCCTGGTACTGGAGGTAAAATGACCGGTATTGTTGGTAACCATCCACAAACCGCTTATCTTTTCCACTTTCGTGAACTCACCCACACTATACGTAACTGCCCCCACAGGCCCATTTTCATGAATTTGAACCAATCCTACACGGACTACCTACAGCACACGTCGGCTTCGGCGCGGCCTTTTCCGGCGGCCTGTCTGGAAGTGTTTTTGCTCGACCAGGCTCAGGATCGTCAGCACCGGCGCGAAGTGGACAGACTGAACGAATTCGCCGAGGTTTTTGACTGGAAACTTACCCGCGACTACGAAAAGGCGCTCAATGACGGCTACACGCTCATCGTTTCGAACGCAGCCCGGTCGATTCTGTGGGTCAGCCACCGGTTTCTGGCCATGACGGGCTACACCCCCACGGAAGTCATTGGCCGGACACCCCGGTTTTTGCAGGGACCCAATACCGACCCCGCCCGTATCCGTGAGCTATCGAACGATCTGGCGCTGGCCCAATGTACCAAACGTACCCAACCCATTTTTCAACGGCTTGTCAATTACCGAAAAGGCGGTTCGCCGTATCTCTGCGACATTGAAATTGACCCGATCTGGAACAGGCAGGGGGAGCTGACCCACTACATTGCTCTCGAAAAAGAGGTGTAAAAGACGGGACAAAACCGCTTATTTCACCTCAAAAACCGCCTTTCCAACACCCGGTCGGCCGTCGGTCGAAGCGCCTTCGGCCACCACCCGAACCGGGGTGCGGGCATCGGATGCAAAAAAGGTAAGCCGGGCTTTCCCATCATCTCCGGTTTGGATCATCGGCGCCCAGTGCAGGGTCGACCGGAAATCCGGCCGGACGTGCTCGGGTTTGGGTTCGTCGTAACGCGGGGCATAAAACGCCCGGACGGCCTGATACCCCGGCACCACCGCCACCAGCGTTCCGGGCGACTTGTCCTTGGTGTAGTCATAATCCGGTGAGCCGCGTTTGGTATACACGGCAATCGCTCCGCCACTCGCCCGGCTACCGAAGATCGTGGCCGAAGCGCCTTTCAGCACGTCGATGGACTCCACATCATACACCGACACCGTCAGGATACTTTCTTTGGAAACCGGCATGCCGTCGATGAGAAACAGCGGTTCGACCACCCCCGCAAAATTGGCGGCACCGCGAATCTGAACGGTTGGATTCATGGCACTGCCCGATACGTTGACGCCCGCAACCCGTCCCCGCAGCATGTCCAGCACCGTCATGGCTCCGCCCGTCATGGTTTGATCCACTTTGATGGTATTGCTGGCCTGCCCGTAAATTTTCCGGGAGTCCGTGGGAGCTTCCCGCTTTTTACGAACCGTTACTTCTTTCAGTAAAATCTCCCGGTTTCGCCGGATTTGCTTTTCAATTTCCTGGTATTCCTTCACGTGTTTCAAGTAATCGGCCAGTTCATCCCGCTGGAAAACCAGGGGGTTGTACGGTATTTTCGTCAGCTTCACCGTTGGTTTGACGAGGTTATCGAGTTGAATTTCCACATTTCGATTATTCTTGCCCATCACCGCCTGAATCATCACCCGCGTCGAATCCTGAAACGACAGGCCGTATACGCCGAAACGACCGTTTTCGTCCGCTTCGCCCGACAGGATGTCACGGCTGCTATCGGGCTGCATCACCAGCACCGTCAACGTGACTTTGCCGGGCGTTTTCTGGTTGGGCCGAACCACCCGGCCCGACAGCGTCAGCCCCTGTTCGATCAGATACTGCGGAGCCGGATAGGTTTCCTGCAATACCTCTTTCCAGACAAACCGACGCCAGCCCTGGGTCATCATCAGCACATCCAGATCCGGCAACCGCTCTTTGTTCGCGGGATCGAAATAATAACCGGGTTGCTCCACGCTGCCTTTCAGGTCGGAGTTGAGCAGCAGATGAGACACCAGATCGGCGGCATACGGTTCTTTGTCCGGCACCTGGCCGGCATCGGTGGCCGCCAGCGCAAGGTTGGCCCGGACCGGCTTTCCCGACTCATCCGTCACGGAAACGTCCAACTCCACTTTCTCGCGCGGACTGAACGTGGGTTTAGACGGTTTTACGTGAATGGTCAGGCGGTTATTTTTTTCGATAAAAATGAGTCGCTCACAAACCGGCTGGTTGGCTTCGTCAAACAAGGTCAACTGCGAAATGCCTTCGGGGAACAATTGCCGGGGAATCTGGACCACGACGGCCTTTTTCGTGACCTCCCCCTGCGCTGCCTGAACGGCTTTCCCCCGCGATTGTGCAATCACGGTAAACCGCCCCTGAGCGCTGGCCGGTTTGTTGTTCCGGACGTAGATGCGCACATTTTCGCGGTTGGTGATGTTATCGACCACCATCATATACCCTTCCGGCTGGGCGGCTGGCAACGGATATTGATGCGTACTGCCATCGCCGAGTTTAACAAAAGCCGTATAGGTCTGACCGGTTTCCGGTTTGATCGAAAAATAACCCATGCCCAGGTGTTTGGTCGAAAAACCGGTGACCGTATCGCCCGCCGAACTCAGCACAAAACCGGATGTTTCCAGCCCTTTTCCCGCCGGACTCACCATTTTGAAAGCCACCCGCCCCTCGATTCCGTTCACCAACTGGCCTCCTTCCGGAAAAAACTGCACATCCGGTTGCAGCGAACCCGGCGAAGTGGTCATGGCCTGAACAGGTCCAACATCGGTCCGTAACAGCGTCAGCGGTTTGCTGAAAAAATAGTCTTCCGGAAAGTTCCGCATCCAGCCCGTGTAGGCCCGCAGCAAATAGGCACCCGACGGCAACGAGTCGCCCAGGGCAATATCTCCGGTGGCATATCCGTTTTCTGCTTTTAAAATTCGGTGAACCACCACTTTCTGGCTCTCGATTTGCAGCAGGTCCACATACAGAACCTTGCTGACAGAATCGGCCAAATGCGACGGCCCATCGAACAAATAGCCTTTCAGCCAGATCGTTTCGCCAACGGTATAATACGGTTTGTCGGTCTGAACGTAGACTTTTTCTTTCGGGTAGGCCGTATTGAACGCCTGTAGCCGTTCGACCAGGTAGACCGGAAAGGTGTCATCGGCCAAACTGAAGGCCAGCAAAACCGATGCGGCTACAAACCATCCCATACGTCGAATCGAAGCACTTAGTAGATTCATTTAGTAGTTTTTCGAAATAATGTGGTAAAAAAACAAATACTCGCTCATAAATTAGCAATCTTAATGGCCACTAACCCTAAATAATGACAAAGCCCACTCTTAAAACCGCGCTTGTTGTTGGAGCGACTGGTCTTGTTGGAAATGTATTGACCCATCGCCTGCTGGATTCTTCGGCCTACGAAAAAGTAAAAGTGCTGGTCCGGCATTCGTTAGGGTGGCAACACCCCCGTTTACAGGAAATCCAGTATGATTTTGATCATCCGAACGGTTTGCTGGTGCAGGCCGACGACATTTTTTGCTGCCTCGGCACCACCATGAAAAAGGCGGGGTCCAAAGATGCTTTTCGAAAAATTGATTATAAATATCCATTAGACGTTGCGCAACGGGCTTTGGTCAACCGGGCGAAGCAATTTTTTTTAGTTTCTTCGATGGGAGCCAATCCGGATTCGTCGATTTTCTACAACCGCGTCAAGGGCGAACTGGAACGTGACCTGGCCGCCCTGAACTATCCGGCCCTGTTTATTTTCCGGCCTTCCCTCCTGCTCGGCGACCGCAATGAATTCCGGTTGGGCGAACGCATTGGGGAAGGGTTGATGAAGTTGCTCAATCCCCTGATTCCCGCCAAGTACAAAGGCATCCGGGTAGAAAGCGTGGCCAACGCCATGTTTCAGAAAGCCCAGGAAGGACTGACCGGGAAGCACATCATCGAATCGGATCAGTTGCAGAATTACTAACCTATGCACGCTCCTTCCCTGATTCTGTACGGCCAGCCCGAGCCGCTGCCGGAAGCCCGTATGCTCCGCGCCGGGCCGCTGACGATGCGGTATGAACACGGTTTTCTGCGGTACATCCGCCTGGGCAACCACGAAGTTCTCCGACTGATTTACCACGCCGTCCGCGACCCCAACTGGGCCACGGCCCCGATGGTGATTGAAGACGAAACCATTGACCAACGGGCCGATTCGTTTCATATTCGTTACACCAGCGTGTGCCGGAACGAAACCGTCCACCTGCGCTGGCAGTGCGAAATCATCGGCGAACCGGACGGAACGATCCAATTCAATATCGACGGCGAAGCCCTTGCCGACTTCCAGCGCAACCGCGCCGGTTTCTGCATCCTGCATCCCATTCCCGAATGTGCCGGCCAGCCCTGCACCCTCACGCACCCCGACGGCAGCCAGACGGTCGCTCCGTTTCCGGAAGGGATCAGCCCCCACCAGCCTTTTCTGAACATTCGGGAGATGCAGTGGCCGGTTTCCAACGACGGCTCGGCGGTTTTGTGGTTTGTAGGCGATGTTTTCGAAACCGAGGACCAGCGCAACTGGACCGATGCTTCGTATAAAACGTATTGTACGCCCCTTTCGCGTGCGTTTCCGGTGCTGCTCCAAACCGGTGATACCCTCCAGCAATCGGTTGAACTCCGGCTGGTCGGTTCGTTTTCCAGCCCGCTGGATATAGAATCCAATCCCTCCGAAACCGTTCTTACCTTTGATTCTGAAACGCTTCCACTGCCCGCCATCGGGCTGGGTGCCAACCCGGAAGCGCTGACGGATTCGACGGTGCGTCTGCTCAAAGAAGCCCGCTTCCATCACCTGCGCGTGGAAGTTAACTTTCAGCACCACGACTGGCACGGGACTTTCCGGAAAGCCGTCGACGATGCGATTCTGCTGGATTTAAAGCTCGAATTGGTTTTGATTTTCAACCAGTTGGCCAATTACGAGCTGTACAGTTTTTTGAAAGAACCGGTCGACCCGTCGCTGGTTTATTCCGTAACGGTTCTCAGTAATTTTGCCAAATCCACCCCGGCGACGTTGTTGCATGAAGTGACGTCGCCCATTCGTCAGGCTTTTCCCGATGCGCAGATCGGGGCGGGAACCAACGCTTTTTTTGTGGCCGTCAACCGGCAAACGCCACCACTCGAAACCGTCGATTTCCTCAGCTACGCCATCAGCCCACAAGCCCACGCGGTTGATCATCTGACGCTGATGGAAAATACCACGGCCCAACCCGACACCGTCCGGGATGCCCGGCACTGGACGCCGAACGTTCACGTTTCGCCCGTCACGCTGCGACCGCGTTTCAATCCCGACGCAACCGGCGACGATGCCGATTCGGCGAGTCATCAGATGCCTTTTTCGACAGATCCCCGGCAAATGTCGCTGTTCGGAGCCGCCTGGACGCTAGCCAGTCTGAAAGGGCTGATTCAGGCCAAAGCGCGTTCCGTTACCTATTACGAAACCGTAGGGGAAGAAGGTATTGTACAGGGCGATTATCCGTCGGCTTACCCCAATCAGTTCTTTGCCGAAGCCGGTATGGTTTTTCCGCTGTACTGGATTTTTCGATTCGCAAACGGTTTTCGGGAAGGCAGGGTGATGCCGACCACCAGCAGCCAGCCGTTTAAGATTGAAGCCCTGTGTCTGCAAAAAGACGACAAAGCGATCTTAATCCTGGCCAACCTGACCGAAGAACCGCAAACGGTTTCGGCTCCGATGACCCGGACCGTCAGGGTGCGGACGCTGGACGAATCCTCATTCAGGGAAGCCTGTTTTTCGCCGGAATCCTTTTGGAAAGCGTCGGGCGAAAGTCTCATTCCTGAGAATAATGAGCGGTTGCGGTTTAGCTTACCCCCATATGCAACGATTTTCGCGGAATGGGAGCGTTAGAACGCATTTACAATTTCCGCTAACGTCACTCCCAGCCATTGCCGCGCCATTTTGTCGAGTTGCGGCTCATCACCCTGGATGTGCAGCGTCGTGTGCGTATGCGTCAGGCGACCACCGGGCGCGAGCGCAGCAGCGGGCGATGAGCTTTCCAGTTCGTAGAATTTTCCCATCTGCGGCTGGCCCGGTTTCATCGGCCCGTCGTTGTAGGCATTGGCAACATCCCCCGCATACGGTTCTTTCTGAATTTCCCAGGCCGAATTGACGTAGTCGCGGTTGGACGGATCGAACGTAAATGTGACCAGCGTGAGGGTTTGGGAACCGGGATCGTAGCTGCCGAGCCGGTTTTTGACGCGGGCGGGCGGCACCCCGATTTTACCGCGCGCATCGGCATCTGCCTTAAAGAAAGCCACGCTGTCGTTCACCACCAGCCGCGACGCCGGTATTTTGCCAAAATAACTGTCGTTGATGGCCTGCCCCGGGCCGGGTTGAAACGGCACCACAATCGTGGCTTCCGGCGACGCGTTGAACATGCCCAGAATCCAGACCGACAAGAGCCCTTTTTCTTTCGTCCAGGGCTCTTTTCCGGTGTTGATCAGGGTATTGACGGATTCGACCCCCACGATCTTCAGCGAGTCGTTTAAAAACGCGCCCGTTGCGCCCAGGATCTGACTGATCTGCTCCGCGCGCAACAGCCGGACTTCACGCTCCACACCGACACTAAACTTTGTCCCGGTATAATTCGTCAGTTCAAAGGCTTTCGTAAACCGGGCCGAACGCGCATCTTTCGACGCCAGCACGAACGGTTCGGAGTCGATGGCTGCGGGCGTTTGCCAGTCGTCACCGGTAAATTTTGCACCTGGTTTGAAATAAATGGCAAATTGTCCACCTTCCGGCCCCAGCCAGAAGCGGTCTTCTCCGCCGAACGCATTCATGTGCGGCAGTAATTTCCCCGACTGAATCAGCTCGCGGTTAATCCAGCCGTAGCTCGTTTCACCATCGGCGGTGCTGGTCATGATCCGTCCCTGATACGCCGGACAGATGAGAACCTGGGATTTACCATCTTGAAGGATCACTAAATCGGGGTGGTATTGCTGGAGAAAAGCTGCGTCGGAAGCAAACATGCGGGTTTGGGTGGTATCGGTTGGGGATGTTTTTTCTTCGTTGGAAGAGGTCGATTGGCAGGACAGCGCGCCCGCCAGGAAGGGTAAAACTACCCAAAGACTCACTTTTTTCATTATTTGGCTTAGGATTTGTCAGAATTTTCCGAAATTAACCACTTCTTATTCACTTCCCGAAAACCTCATTTAATCTTTCTCCGAATATGACCTTCGAGGCAACCATTCGCCCGGCTGATTATCAGGATGTTGGAACGCTTTACCGTTTCATTTGCGAACTGGAAGAAACCCAACTCAATGCGGTGGCGTTTCGGGCGGTATTTCAACGGAACCTCACCGACAAACGGGTGCATTATTTAGTCGCGGAAGTCAACGAAGATATTGTTGGTTTCATTAGCTGCCACGTGCAATACCTGCTGCACCATACCGGCAAAGTGGGCGAAATTCAGGAGTTGTACGTGATGCCGGAATACCGCAACCAGCAGATTGGCCGCCAACTCGTTGCCGCGATGGAACAACTCGCCGAAGCCCACGGCTTTGTCAATCTCGAAGTGACGGCCAACCAGAAACGGACGCACACGCACCGGTTTTACCAGCAACTGACGTTCCGGCCCTCGCATTTCAAGTTTGTGAAGGAGTTTCAGTAGGACTTACTCCCGCTTCGAAAAGTAATCATTCACGTCTTTATAGCCTTCTTTCACCGTTTTGGTGCGGGTCGAAATGCGGTATTGGCTGAACAAATCGCCGTATTCGCGGGCGGCTTTTTGCCCGGCGGCATCGTTGTCGAAGTAAAAACAGACTTCGAACCGCCGGAAGAGTTTCATCCACTCCCGTTTAAACATCGTCGCGCTGCCCAGACTAACGGCGGGCATACCTTCCTGCATCAGCGTCATGCAGTCCAGCGCGCCTTCGGTGACGTAGAGCGTTTGCCCGGTTTTGATCAGGTCGGTTACATCCGCATTGAACAACTCGACCGGAACGCCACTCAAAAACTGATACCGGGATACGGTTTCGGATGGATTTCGGATCACCCGCCCCTGCAAATAAACGATGCGGCCCTTTCGGTAATACGGAATGATGATCGGATGCCGGTAAAAAATCAGGTTGCCTTTTTCGTTGAACAACCCGCATTCCTGTAAATCCGGCAACGTGTAGGTTCTTCGCAGTTGCGCCTGTGCCGCCTGGTAATCATTGACGGTGAACAGGCGAAACTTTCGCAAGGTGGTTTCTGAAAACCCGCGACCGACCAGATACTGCCAGGCATCCTCCCGCACCGCATTGGCGGGTTGCAACGCACAAATCCGCTGAAAATCCTCGTAAATCGTACTGTGCAGCGGTTGGTAGACGTAGGCATTCGTGTCAGACGGTAAGGCCATTCTCGTCGGTTTTGCAGAAACCGGCACCTGTATTTTGTTCAGATGGCCTTTCTTATACAGTTCTGGCTTGTAGTCGGGCAGGTAATTGAACGCCAGTTCGTGCATGGCTGCCGCATATTCCAGCTTGGCCACTCCGGCGTAGAAGTTGATGACATCCCCGTGTTTGCCACATCCAAAGCAGTGGTACGAGTTGGTCTGCGGATAAATGACCAGCGACGGTGTTTTTTCGGCATGAAACGGACACACGATCTTGCGGTTTTCGTACAGTTCATACCCCAGATCCGTTACTACGCGGACGATGTCGATGGTTCGGGTTTGCGTGAGCAGATCCATTTAGTATACCATTTGGCTCTGCATGTTAACAAAAAAACCGGACATCCAAGCAGGTGCTTTGATGTCCGGTTTTTTTGTAGAGTAAAGAAGTGAGACGTGAGATGAAAGACTTAACCTATCAGTTGGCATTTGTCTTTTTCTCTTGTCTATTCTCTTTTGTCTTAAAAAATCAATTCAGAAAACTCAACCGCAGTTCAGCCAATTGGTTGCGGATGGAGGCATCGATCTGGCGGTCGCCAATGCGGAGAATATACCCCCCGATCAGCTTTGGATCAATGGTTTCTTCGAGTTCGATTTGCTTTCCGGTTGCTTTGGCAACGACATCGATAAACTGCTTCCGAATTTCTTCAGTCAGCGGTATCGTCGTTGTCACCTGAATCTTCTGGATGCCTTTCAGTTCATTATACTGCCGGACGAATTCGGTAGCGATGCTATCCATAATTCCTTCCCGGTTTTTCTTCGAAATGATGTTGAAGATCGTAAACGATAGAGGATCGACACGGCTTTCAAAAATCGCCCGCAAAACGTTTAGTTTCTTCTCATGACGCAAAATCGGGCTTTTCAGGGCCAGCATCAGGTCGCGGTTTTTACGAACCACGTCGCTGAAAAACAACATATCTTTGTACACCTCTTCGACCTTCTGCTTCTCTTTCGCGAGGTCGATCAGCGATTTAGCGTATCGGAATGCTACTGTAGACTCTGCCATCTTAGGAGTTAAGAATTAAGAGTTAAGAATTAAGAGTTAAGGCAAAGCCCGGTCAAGTTAAGAGAAAGCGAGCGTCAGCCAACTCTTCACTCTTCACTCTTCACGCTTAACTTAATTTAATCGTGCTTCGGCAACCAGACTTTTAACCAGTTCTTCCTGTGATTTTTTATCGCTCAATTCCTTTTTCAGAATTTTTTCGGCGATGTCCAGCGACAACGTAATCACTTCACGCTTTACCTCGGCGACCATCGCCTGACGTTCGGTCTGCAATTCTTCGCGGGCTTTCAGAATGATGCGATTGCCTTCTTCCGTTGCCTTATCGCGTGATTCAGCAATGACGCGGTCGGCGGTTTCTTTGGCTCCCCGCAGAATGGCATCCCGTTCGGCGCGGGCTTCGGCCAGCAGCTTCTGGTTGTCGGCCTGCAGTTTTGCCATTTCGATCCGGGTTTTTTCGGCCATATCCAAGGCTTTCTGAATATCGTCTTCCCGTTCTTTCAGGCTTTCCGTAATCGGTGCCCAGGCAAATTTTGATAGAATGAAGTACAGCAGTCCAAAAACGACCACCATCCAGAATAACAACCCAATATCGGGAATGAGCAGATCCATTGACGTACGAAATTAGGATATATAATTACGTTGAATTTCTTTTTAGGTTGGAAATCAGCCCGTCGGCTGACTAATTCATACCGACGGGCTTTTTCCAGTTTTGTGAGTCGTATGCCAACGCCTAATGCAATCAGCGACCCGGATGCGGTTTCCTGGTTAGCCCAGTGAGATCAGCAGACAGATAACGGCTGCGAACAGAGCCACGGCCTCGATCAAGGCTGCGATGATCAACATCGCGGTCTGAATCCGACCAGCAGCTTCCGGTTGGCGGGCGATCCCTTCCATCGCCGAACCACCAATACGGCCAATACCCAGACCTGCACCGATAGCGGCCAGACCTGCGCCAATGGCGGCACCCATTACTGCGAAGCTACCCGTAGCTTCCAGAAGAATAGAGAGCAACATTGCAAACATGCTCGATAAATTGATTTATGGTTAAACAAAAAAATACAAACTAAAAACTCAATGTCCGTGATCGGCCTCGTGGCTGTCTTCAATCGCGCTACCGATATACATCGACGTGAGCAGGGTAAAAATGAACGCTTGCAGGAACGCAACCAGCAATTCGATCAGGTTCATGAAGAGCGAGAAAACGATAATCAGCGGGCTAACCCCCCAGCCCATCCCGGAACCGCCCAGGTCATTGGCAATAAAAATCAACCCTAACAAGCTCAGAATGATGATGTGACCCGCCGTGATGTTGGCAAACAACCGCACCATCAGGGAGAACGGTTTCATGAAAACACCCACGATCTCGACCGGAATCATGATTGGCAGCAGCGCCACCGGCACGCCGGTCGGCTTGAAAAGGTGAGCCCAGTAATGCTTGTTTCCGCTCAGGTTGACAATCAGGAAGGTAATCACCGCCAGCGTCATCGTGATGGCGATGTTGCCAGTCAGGTTGGCGCCACCCGGTAGCAGGCCGAGCAGGTTGTTGAACAGAATAAAGAAAAACAGCGTCAGCAGAAAGGGCAGGTATTTGGCGTATTTCGGACCGATGTTCGGTTTGGCAATCTCGTCGCGAACGAACAGAATAACCGGTTCCAGAAACGACTGCAAACCTTTGGGAGCCTTGCCCCGGTTTTTCTCATAGCCTTTCCGAACGGAGAAAAATACAAGTAAAAGCAGGGCCGCACTCAACAAAAGGGAAGCTACGTTTTTCGTGATGGAAAAATCGTAAACTTTAATCGTCTTGTCGGCCTCGCCGTTGGCACCGGCGCGGTAAATTTTATTGTGCTCTTTTACGTAGCCATTGTAATTGGCTTCATGCGCGAAATGAGACGACGAAAACACGTCCAGACCCTTGTCCTGCGTATACAGAATAACCGGCAAAGGCAGCGTCAACCCATGCGCAAATTCCCAACCGTGGTCGTCTTTAATGTGGTGCATGATCATGTCGCCCACATTAAATTTTTTCTTCTCCCCGGTTGCGCCGTGGTCGTGATGCTCGTCATGCTGTGCCGTAACGGCAGCCAACGTGCTCAAAAACAATACAATACTTAAAAATGCTTTACGAATCAGGAAACGAGACATATGAAGTAAATGGTATATATCACAAACCGCGTCGCAAGTTACGACTCAAAATGTAGATTTCAAAGGCTGTGTAAAATATATATAGTGCAAGAAAGTCCAGGATGAACAGTTTCACGCCATCGACACCCCGCCACAAAAAGAACCCGACAAAAACAAGGCATAGAATCATCCGGGCAACGATGGTCGCCATGTAAAACGGGATGAATTTTTCACGATTATTCTGAAAACCAACCTCCATCAACCGGTGAATCAGAAACGAAATGCTCAGAAAAAAAATCAGCATGAACTTCCAGTACGGATGTAACCAGCGTTCGGCTCCGTACTGTTCGGCTACAAAAAATACAATTGCAAGCAGGGCCGTAGCCCCAAGACTTGGGAGCATATCAGGGTTGTTTGGGTAAACTGCGGATAAAGAGGTACAGAGACGAACCAATGGCAACCAGCGACAGCACCAGCGTCCAGATGGGTTTCTGGTTGCCCTGCCACTCGTCCAGTTTGATGCCGCCCCAAACGCCCAGACCAATCGTGGCCAGCATTTGAAAACCGATCGCAGAGTACTGCACGAACGAGCTGGTCTTGCGGGTGACCTTCCGGAACGGCTTTTCCGGATCGTCGGAATGGGATTTATCGGGGTCCATGCGTCAGGTCTTCGGATTTGGTGTTAGTTATTTCGTATTTTTGTAGGCGTGGCACACTTTTCGATACGGATTTTGCGTCGACGTCGTTAGTCAATAGTGTTGGTTCTGCGAAGGTAGAAAGCCTTCCGTCGGTTACCAAGTATCTCACCATTTTCCATGCAAGGCGGGTTTTTCAACCGATATTCCATTTGCCCTTCTGTAGCTGACGGGTTCCGGCTTTCTCTGCTGTGGGTTGTCCTGGCGGTTTGGATCAGTGGCTGTTCGCAATACAGCCAGAAAAAGCTTCCGGTGGCCTATCACAACCTGAACGCCCGCTACAATGCGTACCTCATCGCGCGCGAGCGAATTCGGGAAGTCGACCGTTACAGACAGAAAACCTACCAGGAAAATTACAACCAGCCGCTCCCTATTCTGCTGCCGCTCGATTCCACCAAACTGGAACCCGTGAAAGCGCAACTGGACGACGCCATCAAGAAAGCATCGCTGGTGGCCGAACGTCACCAGAACAGCAAGTGGCTGGATAACAGTTATATCTTGTTGGGAACCGCCCGCCTGTATCGCCAGGATTACGGCAATGCGATGGAGGTGTTCAAATACGTGAATACGAAAGGCGAAAGCGAGGACGAAAAACACGAAGCGTTGATTCTACTGATGCGGACTTACGTCGAAATCGCGGATTATGCAAACGGGTTGAATGTGGCAGAATACCTTCGCGTTCAGCCGCTTAACAAAATCAACACGCGGGATTATTATCTAACGAAAGCCTATCTGCACCAGAAAAAACAGGAATATGCGGTGTCGGCGGCATTGCTGGATGCCACCTTCCCCTTCCTGAAAAAGGGCGAAACCACAGCCCGGTTGCACCTCATTGCGGGTCAGCTCTATGATTTAACCGGCAAATCAGACAAAGCCGTTGCGCACTATCGCTCGGTGTTACAAAACCGCCCTACTTACGAGCAGTCGTTTTATGCCACGATTTATTCGATTCAGGGTGGGCGGACCAGCAGCGAACGGTTCAGCCGGATGCTGAACGACCGGAAAAATATCGACCTGAAAGATAAGATTTATTACACGATGGGTTTGCTGGAAGCCCGGAACGAACGGTATCCGAAAGCCATCGAATACTGGAAAAAATCCATCAAGGAAACGACGACGAACACCCTCCAGATTCCGTATACCTACCAGGAAATGGGGAAACTGTACTTCGAAAAATTGCTGGATTTCCCCACCGCCAAGGCTTATTACGACAGTGCGCTGGCGCTGCTGCCCCAGCAATCGGCCGACTACAAACTGCTGGCCGGTCGAAAAGTGTTTCTCGACGAATTTGTTGCCCAGCAGCGAACCATTCTGACGGAAGATAGTCTGCAAAAGCTGGCGCAGATGAACCCGGCGGCTCTGGACCGTCATCTGGACGAAGCCATCGACCGCAAACTGAAACAGCAGCAGGCTTTACTCAAGCAGGCGCAGCAAATAGCCGCTCAGGCGTCGAATCGCCCTGCCACCTCGTCCGACATTCCGGCCGACCAGCGGTGGCTTCTGTACAATCCCATCATGATTACGCAGGGGAAAACCGAGTTCACACAGAAATGGGGAAACCGGCAACTGGAAGACAACTGGCGCCGGAGCCAGAAAGAATCGACGGCACAACTGGCCACGATTGACTCGGCACCCCAAACCGGTACGGCCCTGAATGCGACGGGGCCCGACGGGTCTGCTCCGGCTACCCTGACGGCCGAAGAACGGAAAGCGCAAAAAGATGCGCTGTATGCGACCATACCGTTCAGCCCGGAAGCTCTGGCCCAATCGAACCAGCGGCTCGAAAACGCGTATTACCGATTGGGGAAATTGTATAAATTTCAGTTCAATCAGCCGGACAAAGCCATTCCGACCTTCGAAACCCTATTGACCCGTTATCCGAACACTTCCGTGAAACCGGAAGTTTATTATCTGCTGATGGTTTCGAACGACCAGTTGAACCGGACTTCGGCCTGGAAAGACAAACTGCTGACCGAATTTCCGACGTCCTCGTATGCCCGTCAGGTCGGAAAAACCGGCGCAAATGGCGCCCCTACGGCGACCGGCGAAACCGAGGCCCAGCGCGTTTACACGGAAATCTACGGACTGTATAAGGCCAACAATCTGAGTGAAGCCCTCAGCCGGGCCGAAACCGCCATGGGGGTGTTGACCGGCAGTTTGATTGAAGATAAAATGGCCGTTTTGCGCGTCATTCTGATTGGCAAGGTGCGCGGTGTAGAGCCTTACCGCCAGGCGCTGATCGAGTTCATCCGCGATTATCCAACCAGTCCTTTACTTCCGAAAGTGCGAGAAATGCAGGTAGCCGCCGAGCAGCAGACGGCCAAGCGAAAGTGACGTTTTTGGTTAAAATGTGTACATTTGACAAAAGCGGAAGTGTATCCCAGTATCAAGTTTAATCCCTGATTCCCCTATGTTTGAGTTACAACCGGGTTTGTACCGACGCCTGATTGCAAGACTCTGGAAATTGACCCTGGCCGGCGTTGTCCTGCTTATTCTGTATATCGTTGCGGTTAGTTTCAATTTTCTGTGGTTGTTTGGCGGAATGCCCAGTCTGAAAGCACTCGAAAACCCGCAGAGTTACCTGGCTTCGGAAATTTATACCGAAGATGGGGTTCTGCTCAGTAAATATTACCTCGAAAACCGGACGCCCATTGAGATTTCCCAGGTTTCGCCCAACGTCATTTCGGCGCTTCTGGCGACGGAAGATGCGCGGTTTGTGAAACATTCCGGAATCGACGCCCGCAGTATTTTCCGGGCGGTCAATGGCGTTTTGACGGGCCGGAGCAGTTCGGGCGGGGGCAGTACGCTCACCCAGCAGGTGGCCAAAAACCTGTTTGAAACCCGGACTGAAAAATTCCGGGGCGTCTTCGGCAGCATTCCCTACGTGCGCGTCATCATCGACAAAACCAAGGAGTGGATTTTGGCCGTGCGGCTCGAACGCAACTATACCAAACAGGAAATCCTGATGATGTACCTGAACACAGTATCGTTCGGGAACAACACGTTTGGGATTAAAACAGCGGCCAAAACGTATTTTAACAAAGAACCCTGGCAACTGAACGTCGAGGAAGCAGCCATGCTGGTCGGAATGCTCCAGAATCCGTCGCGGTTCAACCCCCGGCTGTATGAAGACCGTTCGCTCTTACGGCGAAACGTCGTGCTGTTTCAGATGCGGAAATACGGTTTTCTGTCCGACGACCAGTTTGCACTCTACAAACAGAAACCGATCAAGCTCGATTTCAACATCGAAAACCAAAATACCGGGCGGGCGGCTTATTTCCGTTCCGTCATCAAAAGCGACATTCAGAAGTGGCTGGATGAATACAACGAAGCCCACCCGGACGACGAACTGGATTTGGAAACCAGCGGCCTGAAAATCCGGACCACCATCGACTCCCGCTTGCAGAAAGCCGCCGAAGAATCCGTTTACGAACACATGCGCGAACAGCAGCGGAAGTTCTACGAACACTGGCGGGGCCGAAATCCCTGGACCCAGAAAATCGGCGGCAAATACCGCGAAATTCCGGGTTTCATCGAGCAGGTTGCCAAACGAACGCCCCGGTATATTGCACTGAAACGCGAATACGGTGATGATGAAAAAGCGATCTGGGCCGAAATGCGGAAACCGGTGAAGATGAAAGTGTTCGTATATGGCGGTCGGCGGAACGAAAAAGACACCGTGATGAGTCCGCTGGATTCGATCAAATATTACAAGCGGTTTCTAAACGTCGGTTTCATGTCGATGGACCCGCGCAACGGCCACGTGAAAGCCTGGGTGGGCGGGATCAACTTCAAATATTTCAAATTCGACCACGTCAAGCAGGCCAAACGGCAGCCGGGTTCGACCTTCAAGCCATTTGTTTACCTGACGGCCATCGACAAAAACTTTCTGACGCCCTGCGACCGCGTAACCGATCAGCCCGTCCGGTTTGAACCGCAGGAGGACAACAACGGCCCTCGAGCGTGGGTACCACACAATTCAAACGGCAAGTGGAGTTATCAGCAACTGTCGTTGCGGCAGGCGCTGGGTCGTTCGGTGAACTCGGTCAGCGCCTACCTGATCAAGCAGGCAAAATCGGCGTCGGTGGTCGAGTATGCCCACAAACTCGGTATCGAAAGCAAACTGACCGAAAACCCAACCCTGTGCCTGGGAACGAGCGACGTGTCGGTTTATGAAATGGTGGCGGCCTATTGCACCTTCGCCAATGCCGGTTATCGGGTGAAACCACTGACGGTTCTGGAGATCCGCGATAAAAACGGCAATCTGCTGAAAAGCTTTTTTGCCGAGAATAAACTGGTCATCAATGCCAATACGGCCTACCAGATGCTTTATCTGATGCGCGGTGCGGTGGAAGACGCCGATGGAACCTCACAACGGCTTCGGACCCAGTATAAACTGCTGGAAGGCGGCAACGAAATTGCGGCCAAAACCGGTACAACTTCCAGCTACTCCGATGGCTGGTTCATGGGCATGACGCAGAATCTGGTGTCGGGCCTGTGGGTGGGTGGCGACGATCGCAGCATTCACTTTCGCGACATGGCGTTGGGACAGGGTGCGCGGGTAGCCATGCCGGCCTGGGGTATGTACATGCAGAAGGTCTACGCCGACCCCACGTTGCGACGTTCCTACCCCAAGGTGCCGTTCCGAAAACCGGATGGTTTCAACCTGTCGCTGGATTGTGGCGGTTATTCCATCGACTCCAGCCAGCGGTACATTGCGCCCAAAGTCGTTGAGTCGGAAGAGGAAGAAATTCTGAATTAATGCGTGAGACAAAAGAGGTGAGATGAAAGACAAGAGACTACGCTCAATCCTCTTTTATTTCAGTCTCTTGTCTCACCTCTAGCCTCTTTTGTCTAGTCATGAAAATCCTGCTGGCCCCTGATAAATTCAAAGGTTCACTGACGGCTCGGCAAGTATGTGATGCCATGACGGAAGGCATTCGGCTCGCTCATCCCGGTGCCGAAATCGTGGCGTTGCCGATGGCCGACGGCGGAGAAGGAACCGCCGAAGTGCTGACACAGGCCACCAACGGGCAATGGATTACGATCCCGGCTCTTGATCCGCTCGACCGACCCATTCAGGCTTCTTACGGTATTTCCTCCGACCAGCAGACGGCTTTCATTGAAATGTCGCAGGCTTCGGGCTTGCGGTTGCTCCATCGAAATGAACTCAATCCACTGAAAGCAAGCACGTTCGGCACCGGCCAGCTCATTCAGGATGCCATCAGCCGGGGTGTTACGCACCTGGTGCTGGGCATCGGCGGTAGTGCGACCAACGACGCCGGCATCGGTATGGCTGCCGCTCTGGGGTGGCAGTTTCTGGATGATCGGGGCGAACCCGTTGCGCCCTGCGGTGGGAATCTGGAGCACATTGCCCAGCTAATTCCGCCGGTTTCGCCCTTGAATCTTTCCGTTGAAGTCGCCTGTGACGTAACCAATCCCCTGTTTGGCCCCAATGGGGCGGCTTATGTCTACGGACCCCAAAAAGGCGCTTCGGCTGACGATGTGGAGAAACTCGATCAGGGATTGCGGCACCTGGCACGCCGGATTCAGAGCCAGTTTGGCGTCGATTTAGCCGACCTACCGGGGGCCGGGGCCGCGGGCGGACTGGGTGCCGGTGCATTGTTTTTTCTGCGTGCTACGCTGAAAGAGGGTGTAAAAGTGGTCATGGAACAAACCCGCTTCGCGGAAAATCTGCCGGGTACGGATCTGGTGCTGACGGGCGAAGGCAAGATTGACAACCAGACTTTGCAGGGTAAACTCATCAACGGCATTGCGCAGGAAGCCAAAAAGTTCGCCGTGCCGACCGTTGCCCTTTGCGGAACGCTGGAAGCCGAACCGCAGGATTTGGTGGCCCTCGGTTTAACAGCCGCCTTCTCCGTTTTGACTCATCCCCAGTCGCTCGACGAAGCATTATCCGGTGCCTACGACGCCGTCAGACAGACAACTTTTAATGTTCTTCGTTTGTTAAATAGGAACACGGATTAAACGGATCAGACAGATTAAAACTGATTCTATCCGTGAAAATCCGTTTAATCCGTTACATCCGCGTTCCCATCCCAAAAAATGGCTGAATTCGATTATAAACCAGAACTGGCGAAGGTTCCGCACGAACCGGGCGTATACCGGTATTTTGACGCATCAGGAGAAGTAATTTATGTCGGCAAAGCCAAGGATCTGAAAAACCGGGTCAGCAGCTATTTTGCCAAATCGAACCAACACGACCGGAAGACCCTCAGACTGGTCAGCCAGATTCGCAAGATTGAATTCACCATTGTCCATACGGAATTCGACGCGCTGTTGCTGGAAAACCAGTTGATCAAGCGGTTCCAGCCCCGCTACAACATTCTGCTGCGCGATGATAAAACGTATCCGTTCATCTGCGTGACCAACGAGCGTTTCCCGCGTGTGATCACCACGCGTCGCATCGACCGGAAGATGGGGACGTTTTACGGCCCTTATGCGCAACTCCGGCCCATGTATACCCTGCTGGAGATGTTCAGCCAGTTGTTTACGCTCCGCACGTGTAATCTCAATCTGACACCGGAAAACATTGAAGCCAAAAAATTCAAGGTGTGTCTGGAATACCACATCGGGAATTGCAAAGGCCCCTGCGAAGGGCTCGTCAGCGAGGCCGACTACCTCAAAGACATCGACCAAATCCATTCCATTTTGAAGGGGAATGTGGCACCGGCCCAACAGTATTTCAAAGAACGCATGTTGGAATCAGCCAATCAACTGGCGTTCGAGCAGGCCCAGCAGTACAAGGAAAAACTGAACGTTCTGCAAAATTTCCAGAGCAAATCGACGGTGGTCAACCCCAAGATTTCGGATGCGGATGTGTATACCATTGCCTCGGATGAGTCGGCAGCTTACATCAATTTCATGAAGGTGGTGAACGGGACCATCACGCAGACGAATACGGTGGAGGTCAAAAAGAAACTGGACGAATCCGATCTGGACCTGCTGACCATGTTGATTATTGAGTTTCGAACGCAATACGGCAGCGAGGCTAAGGAGATTATCACCAACATTCCGCTGGAGGCCGATCTGAAAGCCGAAATTACGGTGCCGCAGATTGGGGATAAGAAGAAGTTGCTCGACATGTCGATGAAAAACGTACTGTATTTCCGACGCGAACGGGCCGAGCGTGCAGCCGCCGAAGCCACCGGAAATGCCAGCAAAAAAGACCGGGTGCTGATTCGGCTGAAGCAGGATTTGCAGCTCAAAACTTTACCCAACCGCATTGAATGTTTCGATAACTCCAACATTCAGGGAACCAACCCGGTTTCGGCGATGGTTTGCTTTATCGACGGAAAACCGTCACCCAAGAACTACCGCCATTTTTCGATCAAAACCGTTGTTGGCCCCAACGACTTTGCGTCGATGCACGAGGTCGTTTCCCGGCGGTATATCCGTGTGCTGGACGAACAAAGCGGTCTGCCCGACCTGATTGTAATTGACGGTGGTAAAGGCCAGTTGAGTGCGGCCTGTGAAGCCCTGAAGGAGTTGAATCTGTATGGTCAGGTACCGATCATCGGCATTGCCAAGCGATTGGAAGAGATTTACTTTCCGGAAGATAGTCTCCCGCTGTATATCGATAAAAAATCCGAGTCGTTGAAGCTGATCCAGCGCATCCGCGACGAAGCACACCGGTTTGCCATCACCTACCACCGCGACAAACGCAGCCGAAACAGCCTGATCAGTGAACTGGAAAACATCGAAGGCATTGGCAAAAAAACGGCGGCTAAACTCCTGAAGTATTTCAAAGGCGTGAAAAAGATCCGGGAAGCGCCAATCGATGACATTGTTACTGTCGTCGGAGCCGATAAAGCACAGAAAGTCAAGCAATACTTCGAGACGATCGATCAGGTGTGATCAGAAGGCAGGAGAGATAAGACGAGAGATTAAAGACGGAAAACGGACTTTTATACGTAACAAAAAAGGGGAGCCGAAGCTCCCCTTTTTTGTTATAACTGGAATGGGATTAATATTCCCACAAACCGTGTTCCTGTTCCATCAACTGCTGTTCGAGTTGGTACGATTTCATCAGGCCTTCCCGTTCGCTACCGTACTGACCGATCAGGTCACGGTCTTTGGGGTTCGACACTTTGTAGATCCGTCCGTAGAACAACCGCAGGTCGAAGGCATCAGCCAGGTTCTTGTGCTGGGCCTGATTCTGTGAGTTATACCAGATAAATTTCTTCGGATCACTGCGGAACAGTTTGTCCAAATCTTTGTATTTAAAATAGGCCACCTGCGTTTCCAGACCCGATGGACTTTTATCGGCCGGAATCACAATACCGACGGTTTGAATGTCATAATACAAGCGGGAGCGTTTGCGATCGAAAACCCAGTCTTCCTTGATATCCAGAACACTATATTCGTCACTCAGCCGTTCAATGCCTGTAAACGGATTCGCCTTTGCCATCGCGCTTGAATCCACTTTTGGCACTTCCGGGACTACCGGTGCGGGTTTTACAGGCTTTTTGCCTTTGGTATTTTTAGCCGTTGTTTTTTTCTTGGGAGCGGGTGTTCCCCAGCCGTCATCTACCGGTTTTGCCTTCGCGGTTTGCGGTGCGGGTGTCCCCCAGCCATCATCTGCTGGCTTTTTAGCTGCCGCATTTTTATCCTTAGCGGCATCACCCCAGCCATCGTTCGTCTTGTCTTCATTGCCAAAACCGGCGGCTCTTTCTTCAGCCGTCAGGGTAGCACCCTGCTCGGGTGCGGCCAGTTTTTCGGCGAATTTTTCTACCGGCATCGGCGTATTGACGGAATCATTGGGATAGGCAACCAGAACACCGGCTTTCACGGCATCAATCAGGTACTTGGTAATCTGATTGTTCTTGGAAAACATGGCCTGATTCTGCTTCTCGTTCAGATCGACACGACGCCATAATGTTTTTTTCATCATGACATCATTCTCGTTGATCTCCCGAACCGACAATGGATTGGTTTTCGTATTGTCTCTTTCCTGCGCCTGTGCCACCCCTCCTGCCATTACTGCCAATACAGCAGCTACTGCTACGCTTCCCGCCTGTTTCATGACCTTGTGCTTTTTGCGTTTATTCTTCACAATAACGAACTGATTGTCAGCTATCGTACTGACTAATTCAAATTAATTTGATATACCTTCTGAATGACGGGGACATCACTGATTTCTCCCCGGAAGTTCCGGCGTTCGACACCTTCAACTTCGATGACATACCGCATCCCTGGTTGGGCATCAGCCGCCAAGGCTCCAACCGACCCCCCGTTTGGCCCTAACGAAACCGGAGCCCCAATGGGACGACCGCCCTGCGCCAAACGAACTGTGAAGCCTTTTACCCGGAAATTGGCATCGTCCGGCATAAAGTTTTTAAAGCTTTCATCCGGAATCGCCCGAACCTGAATACTCCGTACACTGGATACCGGCATCCCCCGGCGCTCGTCGATTTCGGCCCCACCGGCATATACCCGTAAGGTCGGGCGAGGCACCCGGTTCACCTTGAACTGATTGGTTCCCAACAGGCTACCGCCGTTGTTGACGTTCAGGCTCACCTGAGCTGAACTTGGAATAACCGTAATTTTACCCCGCTCACTGCTGGTTAAAACCGCTGCGCCGTTGGCCGTAAACGTTGGGTTCCACAAGGCACCCAACTGCGGGCTCTGAATGCTCAATTTGTTGGCGCAACCCAGATACAGCGGAGGCATGGATGCGGTTTCGATTTCGTAAGACGGTTTGGCGACAAAGTATTCCTGATTGAAGTTAACGGTTTTCATGCCGTCCGGTGCCTGGTAGCTGATAGACCCAATCAGGTTACGTTTGGCCAGCCCGCTTTTATCGTAAGTGCCGCCCTGCGCCGTAAATTCAATTTTACCAACACCATCTTCCACCCGAACCGCACCGCCATTCAGGCTCATACGGGGAGAAATTCCGCTTGACGAAGCCGCCAGGAACATTTCACCCTTGAACTTGGTACCGGCTACCACCACTTTTGATTCCATACTGACCCGGGCCAGAATCTTGTCAAATTTGATGTCCTGCGCTCCTACTTTGCTCGCCAGGTAATCCAGGATTTCGCCTTCCATCCGCCGGATGTCCGACTGACGCTGACTCAACACGGCCAAAGCTGCCGGAACCGGCGTTTGTTCAAAGTTCAGTTCGGCAAAATCCTTGTTGCGTTGTTCTTTGGAACGACTAGCGATTGGATCGTCTTTGGCATCAGCCGCCAGTGCCGTGAATTTAGCATTGGGGTTATACTTCTGAAGTTGCTGGGTGAACTGGTTCAGTTTTTCTTTCAGTTCATAGGCTTTCCCGTTTTTGCGGCCACCCACCATGATAATCCCAACCTTGTCTTCTTCGTTCGGGTTTTTCAGCCGACCTTCTTCATCGAGTCCGCCACCCGCTTCTGTGATCAACTGCTGTTTCACAGTTTCCAGTTCGTCCACAATTTTGGAGGTCATGGTCCGAACTTCTTCCGCCTGTTTAACGACAGCCACATCGGCGGCCCGGTTTCCTGATTTATCAACGGTGGCCTTGATATTGTCTAACGTGGATTGGTTGATGCGGTTTGCAGAACCCGTCGACGTTTCCAGACTGCTATTCAATAAGATAAATTTCTCCAGTAAAGCCGAACTGACTTGTAAGGCCAGCATCGCGGTCAATACCAGATACATCATCCCGATCATTTTCTGACGGGGTGTTTCTTTTGCGCCTGCCATTAGTTTATGGTAGAGTAACTTGTAATGTAGATAAAAAAGTGTCGCTTAAAGTCTATAGTTGGTATTTAACGACTTACAATCGTAGCGTTAAATACCAACTCCGTTACTTTCAACGATTATTTGGCACCATTTCCGCGCATGGCCGTCAACATACTGCCGTATACGTTGTTGAGTGACGACAGGTTGTTGGTCAATTTTGACATTTCGCTTTTGAACTGCTGCGTGTCACGGCTGGCTTCCGACATGTTTTCCATCGCGCTGGTCAGATTGCCATAAAACGCATTCATGGCTTTCAGGTGCTTGTTGGTATCCTGTAATTCCAGTTCATACACGGCGTTCAGAGCGCCCATGCTCTGGGTGATTTTCTGGAATTGCGTACGGTATTCTTTGGCATCCTGCGTTGCATCAGCCATCGCGTTCATCGAAGTGACCGCAACACCGTACGATTTGTTCATTTCATTGATAGAGCTAGCCGCCTGACGAACATTCTGGGTGTATTCGTTGGTGGCAATGGTGGCATCCGAAACATCACGCATTTTACCAACTGTATCGGTAAAGCTGCGCAAACCTGTGCCCAGTTTTTCGAAAATCTCCGGCGACACTTTCGCATCTGCCAGCATCTTATCCATATTGGCGGTCAAACCGTTGCTTTGCAAAGCCGGGCGACGTTGGGGCAATTCACCATCGTAATCGTCGGACAGTTCCGGATAGACCCGCTCCCAATCCGGCTCTTTCTGCGTTTTTTGAGCAAAGGTTTGAAAAGCAAACAAGACGAAAATTGCTACTTCGGTCAGCAGACCAATGGTCAAGATGGTGCCTCCACCTTCCCAGTGCTGAATTTTACCCAGTGCGCCGAGAATAACGACGGCAGCACCCAGACTATACATTGTCGGAAGGATTTTGTCAAAGAAAACACTCGAACCGTTACCGTTCTTTTTAGCCATGATTAAAGCAAAAATTAAATGGGTATTATGTGTTGTGTATAGTATTTAATAGGGGTTGAGTCTATTCCATTCCGAAAACGAACCGGATTAACGGCGGGCGCCCCGGGAAGCGGTCCGTCCCTGCAGGTTGTCCATCACACACCGGAAGCCAATGTACGACCGTTTGTTGTTTTCGAGTTCGTAATACCGTGTTCCTGTTTCCAGGTAATACGCGATATCTTTCCAGGAACCACCCCGCACCACTTTCCGGGGCTCGTCGGCGTTCTGGTTATCGGGGTTCATATCCCAAACGATGGCCGATGCATTTTCGGCGTAGGCATCGCGGGTCCACTCGGCTACGTTACCGGCCATGTTGTAGAGGCCGTAATCGTTCGGATTGTAGGCATTGGCCGGAGCGGTGTATGGATAACCGTCGGCGTCGAAATTCCCGCGTTGCGGTTTGAAGTTGGCCAGATAACACCCTTTTCCGTTGGCGACATACGGGCCACCCCAGGGATACTTAGCGGAGTTGTGACCACCGCGGGCCGCCCATTCCCATTCTGCTTCGGAAGGCAGACGATACCGGGGAGAAACAAACTGGCCTTCTTTCGTGCGGTAATCGTTGTACAGGTTCGTGCGCCAGGTGCAGAAATACTGGGCTGCCTGCCAGCTTACCCCAACCACCGGATAGGTGTCGAATGCCGGGTGTGAAAAATAATACTCCAGCATGGGGTCCCCGTTGTGATACGTAAAGTCGTTTTTCCAAACGGTCGTATCCGGGTAGAATTTCGTCATGATTTCTTCTTCACCCAGCACCGAAACCGAATCGGTCAGCAAGGCATTGACGAACTGACGGTATTCGTGGTTGGTAATTTCCGTGTCATCCATATAGAATGAACTGATCGTTACCCGCCGGTTCATGTTCGTCTGGGTTGCGGCTAAATCTTCATCGGCCTGTCCCATCATAAACGAACCCGACGGAACCAGCACCATACCATAAGGAGTGGTTTGTTTCCAGCCTTTTCGTCCATTGGCAGTGACTTCTCCATTGACAATGCCGACATCTTCGCCCTTGCCTTTTCCACCACCAAATTTGGATTTGATAAACCCGCAACCCTGCATCAGCAGAATCGTTGCCACCACCATCACCCCTCGGGCTGCGTTGCCGGTAAACCACTTGTTACTCATAGTTGTAGGGTACGTTAAAATCTGTTTCGCGTGCAAACCAGTCTTAGAACGAAAATAAAGCATTTTATTGTATACGTACATTTGAATTGATTAAATGCATCTATTATTCAAAAAAAGTACAAACTAACCTGCGATCAGTTCTATCACGTAGCCTACTAATTTTCTCAAAATTATCACTTTGGCCTTTAACAGCCTAACAATAATTACGCCAATCGTAGAAATGGCAATAGAGCAATGAAAAGAGGGCAGTTTGTGTAGTTGTTCTCTCAATAGCGGAATCGGGGCGTTCTGATGATCGGTTTACGGCCTGAGCGGGGTTCGGGAAGCGAATAAGACAGTAAGATTTCGTGCGATGTCGGGCTTTTCGCATTGCGGTTGCTCACCACAAAATCGAACGCATACCCGAAGCGCAGGGCATTATTCCGGAGTAAACTAAGCCCGGCGGTTGCGGTGAACGCATCGCCCTGGCGGTACCCCAAACCGACCCAGTGTCGCTTGTCGTACATGGCCAACGCACTGACTTCAATCGACGAATACGTTGCGTTGGTGTTGAATTTGTAGATGGCCGACGGCATGATGTCGATGAGTTCATTCCAGGCATACCGATACCCCGCCGTCAGGTACGCCGTTCGGTAAAGCGGATTGAGCCCCGTATCGTTGCCTAATTTAAAATCAGGCTGGGTCAGGTGTTTCATGCTGGCACCAATATAATAGGTGTCGGCATTGTAATAAACTCCCGCGCCCAGATCCGGCTGCGTCTGGTTGACGCGTCCGTTCTGAATCAGCGGATCGCCGGGATCGTTGGGCCGAAACCGATCATAATTGATCGACCGGTTGTGAATACCGCCCTCTGCCCCAAACGAAAGCATTCCTTTTTTCAGGGGCACCCGAAAAGCATACGCGACCTGGACCTTCTGAAATCCCTGCGGACCAAATGTTTCGTTCACCGCGTTTAAACCGATCCCTCCCCGGATTTTATTCAGGGGCATATTGAACGAAAACAACTGGGTGCTGGGGGCTCCTCCTTCGTCAAAAGTACCCTGATAACCCAGGTACTGCGTCCGGTGTACCAACTGAAACCGGGTTACCCCTTCCGAACCGACTGCGGCTGGATTGTAGTAGACCGGATTGAACATATACAAGCTAAACTGCGGATCCTGATCCTGAGCCTGAACGCCCAAAGCCATCATGAAACAGGCCAAACCAAGCAGGACAACGTAAAACTTACGATTCATATACTATCAGAACAATCACCAGACTAATTTCAGAAAGCGGCCGAACGGATCAACCGCCCGTTTAGCCGTCAGACCTGCTTAAGCGCATGTTACCTATTAAACGGAGATTTTCCAAAAATATTGGTATAAAAAAAGAGACTCCATTAAACTCCGATTGCGCGGCCTGAATGACCTGCCGGATTCAAAAAAATCACGGTCTTCGTTCATTCGGACAGCGCAATCGCTTTGCAGAATCGTTGCCATCTACTGGCTGTTGGCCTTCTTCATATACAGTTCCAGAGCACCCGCCATCGACGGGGCATTGGGCAGGGGAGCTTCAATGTCCAGAATAAAACCGGCCTCGGTAACGGCCCGCGCCGTGGTGGGGCCAAAAGCCGCCATCCGGATGCCATTTTGGGTAAAATCGGGGAAATTATGCAGCAGCGAATTGACGCCGGACGGGCTGAAAAACGCAATGATATCGAACGAATGAATGTCCAGATCCGAAAGGTCGGCCGGGACGGTTTCGTACATCACGGCTTCGGCCAGGTGCAAACCGCTGGTGTCCATAAAATCCGGAATATCGTTGCCCCGGATGTTGGAACACGGAAACAGAAACTTCTCATTCTTGTGTTTCCGGATCAGGTCAAACAGATCGGCCGCGGTTTTATTGCCGGTAAAAATCTTCCGTTTCCGAATCACGATGTACTTCTGCAGGTAATTGGCGGTTTGCTCCGTCACGCAGAAATACTTCATATCGGCCGGCATTTCCAGTTTCGCTTCCTGACAGATTCGGAAGAAGTGATCGACGGCGTTACGGCTCGTAAAAATGATGGCCGTATGGTCGAGGATATTGATTTTCTGCTTGCGAAAGTCTTTGTAGGAAACGCCCTGAATCTGAATAAACGGACGAAAATCAATCTGCAGGTTGTATTTCCCTGCAATTTCAAAATAGGGCGAATTAGCGTCGGCAGGTCGGGCTTGGGTAACTAAAATACTGGCTACTTTGGTCAGCCTTTCCTGGTCGTACTTAGCAGAAATTTCACTCATCGAATACCTCGCGTTTTGTGTTTAAAGCTTGCCCACTGGCTACAGTGCGAACCGTACCCCAATGGTTAGCGGGATCAATTCAACGATGCAAAGGTACGAAAATAAATACAGATTTTTGATAACTGCTTTGTTTGCAATGACAACATATAGCAGGGCCAGCCGGATGACGTAAAAGCCGACAAACGGAACAATCAGCCAGAGGCTGGGCCAGGTGCTGGTGGCTGCGGTGTTGGCAGCAATGGTAGCGACACAGATGGTACCGCCGGTGAAAAAAATCAGGGAAGATTGCATGACCTTGAAGAAGTGCAAATTCACTACCTCCTCCAGCCGGTATAACCCCCCAATGGTCACGATAAAAAGATATTTTGCCAGCAACAGAAAAAAAGCCAGAAAGCTCAACTCAAAAAACGTAAGGGTCAGATCCAACAGTCCCTGCCCCCGCAGCAGCAAGGCGCGCGACAGAAAGAGATCGATGTTTTTGCTCTGAATAATCAGGTATAAATACGCCGTGATGAACCCCAGATTCATCAAAAAAAGTAGATTCGTTCGGCTCAGCGGACGGTTGACCAGAAACAATTCATCCCGAACTGTTACCGACAGCAAATCAGCCAGATTGAAAAACCGGAGGAAAGCGCGGTGATGAAAGTTGAATAAATACGCATTGACTGCCACAATGAACAGCAGGCAAAGCGTAAAAAAATTGGTGTACATCGACAGCCGACGGGGCAGAATACTGAGCCGGGTGTCGGTTACCACCACGTCTTTCTGGGTGGCCGATTTCTGGTGGCCAATAAACACCAGCTTGTCCTCGACACCGGGGCTCCCGTGGAGCGTCAGAAACAGTTCCGGTTTGCGGTAGGCGCGGTATAAACTGTCCAGATTCAGCACCAGCCAGTCATTGGCCACCAGTTTGTGTTTGAGCGCTGCGTCGATGAAGAGATAGCCATCCTGGCGGGTCGAAATCAGCAGACTGTACCGGCGGTTGCTTTCAATATCCAGAAAAAAACTAACGGATGAAACCAGGGCGTGCTGTTCGTCGATGAAAGGCACATAGGATTTGTAAGACTGGTCATAGACCAACCAGTCGTTGCGGAAGTCATGGACGGGAAAAAACTGTTGATTCGGCCCGACTCCCTGTGCAATACTTCCCAACGCCCACAGAGCTAGGGCCAGGGTGGACAAAATAAAACGAATCCGCACAAAAAAAGAATGATGAATGATGAATGATGAACGATGACGGGGCCGCTGGCGCGGTTGGCTAATGCATTCATAATTCATCATTCATCATTCCCTTTTAGTTCTTCCCGATGGCTTTCAACATCGTTTCACCAATCAGGGCTGGTGATTCGACGACGTGAATACCGCATTCAGACATAATACGCATTTTGGCGGCTGCCGTGTCGTCCGCCCCACCGATGATGGCGCCTGCGTGGCCCATCCGGCGGCCTTTCGGGGCAGTTTGCCCGGCAATGAAGCCAACAACCGGTTTGCGGTTTCCGTCGGCTTTGATCCAGCGTGCGGCTTCAGCTTCCATGCCTCCGCCAATTTCGCCGATCATCACGATGCCTTCGGTTTCGGGGTCGTTCATCAGCAGTTCGACGGCTTCTTTGGTCGTTGTACCAATGATGGGATCACCACCGATTCCGATGGCCGTAGTCTGACCAAGCCCTACTTTTGAAAGCTGGTCAACGGCTTCGTAGGTCAGCGTACCGGATTTGGAAACAATGCCGATGGTGCCTTTTTTGAAGATAAAACCGGGCATGATGCCCACTTTACACTCCTCGGCGGTCATCACACCGGGACAGTTCGGCCCAATCAGCCGCACGTCTTTCCCGGTCAGATAGTCCTTGGCCACCATCATATCTTTCGTCGGAATTCCTTCCGTAATGCAGATAATCACCTTGATACCGGCGTCAGCGGCTTCCATGATGGCGTCAGCGGCAAAAGCCGGTGGTACAAAAATAATCGAGACATCGGCCCCGCCCTTTTCAACAGCTTCCTTCACGGTGTTGAATACAGGTCGGTCGAGATGGGTCTGTCCGCCTTTGCCCGGAGTGACTCCGCCGATGACGTTGGTACCATACTCGATCATCTGTTGAGCATGAAATGAACCTTCAGAGCCCGTAAAGCCCTGGACGATAACCTTGGAATCTTTGTTAACTAATACGCTCATGATGAATGAAAAGCTGTGCTATGCGTGTGAAGGTATAAGCCTTTGGAACCGGCGCAAAAGTAGAGGGAAATGGCTAAAGAAAAAAGTTATGAGTGAAGAGTTCTGAGTGAAGAGGTAAAACGCGTCAGCCAACTCTTCACTCATAATTCCTAACTCTTCACTCTCTTTGCCTTTTTCCCCGAAAAATTGTTATTTCCAGCATGAACCTTTCAAACATGGTGTCAGATGCCGTCCTGGCTTTCACGGGTATCTGGGTTTTTTGGCGGTATTTTATGGAATTAAGCTGGTATAACCGGATATTGTGGGGGCTCTTTCTGATTACCATTTCCGTGACGGCCCTGATCGGCGTTCTGGTGTTTGCGGGCATTCAGGGCGTGGTGCCGCTGCACCGCTCGCTGGAAACACTGGCGGCCAGCCTGGGGGTCGTGTGTGTCATCGTCGGGGTGTGGGGCCTGATTCTCAAGCAGAAAATTACGAGATCCGGTTTTTTCGTCACCGTCACGCTCGGCATCGTTTTATTTCTGCTTTTGCTGCTGAGTCCCACCATCCGAGCCTTCGAGCCGGTGATTCCGTCGATGGGCATGGTGATCGTGCTGCTGATCGCATTTCTGGGCGTCGTTCGTCGGGACCCGCGTGCCACCTGGGTGGTGCTGGCTGTGATGATTCTGGCCCTGGCAACCCGCGTGGGTCAATCAAAAAATTTGCCCATTCATCCCATCGATTTTTACCACTATACGCTTTCATTATCACTGCTTTGCTTCGGGAAATCGGTTCAAAAGACGGACGCGCGAAACCGGTCGGGAGGAAAGTAATTTTGGAGAGCGGAGTTCCAAATCCTACGGCGGACCATTTTTTTTGGCTAACTTGCCGACATGGATAACTTCGTTGTCTCGGCCCGGAAATACCGTCCGGCTACCTTCGATACCGTCGTCGGACAGGCGCATATTACGACTACACTCAAGAACGCGATTTTAACCAATCACCTGGCGCAGGCATTTCTGTTTTGCGGACCACGGGGGGTTGGAAAAACGACCTGCGCCCGGATTCTGGCCAAAACCATCAATTGCCAGAACCTCGGAAAAAGCGAAGCCGTCGAACCGTGTGACCACTGTGACTCGTGTGTGAGTTTCAATCAGAACGCTTCGTTCAACATCCATGAATTAGATGCCGCTTCCAACAACTCGGTGGAAGATATCCGGAACCTGATCGACCAGGTACGCTATCCACCCCAGTCGGGTCAGTATAAAATTTACATCATCGATGAGGTTCACATGCTGTCACAGGCCGCGTTCAACGCGTTCCTGAAAACACTGGAAGAGCCTCCCTCCTACGCCATTTTCATTCTGGCGACCACCGAAAAGCACAAAATCCTGCCCACGATTCTGTCGCGCTGCCAGCTCTTCGACTTCAACCGGATTCAGCCGCGCGACATCGCCGACCATCTGGCCAGCATCGCTCAGAAAGAAGGCATCCAGACCGAATACGAAGCCCTGGAACTCATCGCCCAAAAAGCCGACGGCGGTTTACGGGATGCGCTTTCGATGTTCGACCTGAACGTGACCTTCTCGGAAGACCGGATTCTGCGTTACAAAGAGGTGCTGGACAACCTCCACATCCTCGACTACGACTATTATTTCCGGCTAACGGACCTGCTGCTGGCGGGCAATTTGCCCCAAAGCATGTTGTTGTTCGACGAAATCCTGCGGAAAGGGTTCGATGGTCACCAGTTCATTGTCGGACTAAGCGAGCACTTCCGGAACCTGCTGGTTTGCAAGGATGTCGCAACCATTCAGTTGTTGCAGGTGACGGAAAGCATTCAGCAAAAGTACCTGCAACAGGCGGCCGAAGCGCCCCTGAGTTTTCTACTCTCGGCCCTGAGCGTCGGTGCGCAGTGCGACCTGAATTACAAGTCGGCCAAAAACCAGCGGCTGCACGTAGAAGTTTGCCTGATGAAGCTGGCGAACCTGCCGAATGTGCTGGACATCCATGCCGTACCGGTTTTAACCAACCATTCAGAACCCGGCGAAAACCGGAACCCGGAACGGGCTGAAAAAAAAAAGGACAGCTCAGCCGACAGTGACGCCTTAGCCACAAACCGGGAACCCGTCGCCCTGCCCTCCCACACCAGCGAGCCCACGAACGGCTATCATCCCCAGCCGAATGGCAACGGAACCGTCAAACCGCTCCCGGAACGGAGTCCGGTGATCGCCGGAATTCCAAAACCGGTGGGCAGTAAACTCCGGACCACCTCCAATCTGGTCTCCGTCGAACGGCCGGTGGCCACGATGGCGGATGCCGTCGCGACGGCTTTGGCCGAGGCTCCCGAAATGCCAAAGGTGGACAAACCGTTCACATTTGAGGAGTTAAAAACCGTCTGGCAAACGTACGCCCGGATGCGCGATCAGCAGGATGGTTCGCGAACGGAGCAGGTGATGCTGAACCGGGAGTTTCGCCTGGAAGGGACCATGATCCACATTGCGCTCGACAACTCCCTGCAAGCCAACCTTTTGAGCGACTTGCGTCAGGATTTGCTGACGTATCTCCGGCGGGAATTGCAAAACAGCCAGATTCAACTGACCGATACGATTGCGCTCCAGGAAACCCGAAAAATGATTTACACGCCCCAGGACAAATTCAATTACCTGGCCGAAAAAAACCCGGCCCTGCTGGAGTTGAAACGGACGCTGGGCCTGGACGTTGATTATTGAGTGAAGAATTAAGAGTTATGAATGAAGAGTTATGAATGAAGAGTGAAGACGGGGCCGCCCATGCGGTTGGCTGGCGCATTTGTCTCAGCTTGCGTCAGCCAACCGCATGGGCGGCCCCGTCTTCACTCTTCATTCATAACTCTTAATTCTTAACTCTTAATTCTTAATTCTTAATTCTTCACTGAAAAAGCTTCCTTCGGATTTTCCTCCAGAATTTGCTTCCAGTCTTTCTTCGTAAATCCTTTGCGGTTTAAGACCGGCATCAACTGGTTGAATAAAACCGTATAATCCCGGCCGATGGAGCCGCCGTCGGGTTGCGCGGGATCATACCAACCGGCGTCGTGGGAGAGCAGCGTCCGGTGCAAAAACCGGTTTTCTTTCATCAGGAGCAGGGTATCGACGTACTGACTCACATTTTTCCCGTCCAAACCGTCCAGACTCACCCAGGCGCCTTCCCGAACGGCGCGGGCGTAATGCACCATGTTTTGGCCCTGCGCATGTACCCACACGAACGCCGATGGATCGACTCCTTCCTGTTTCAATACGTCAAGCTGCTCAAAGGCTGGCACATACGGCCCGGTGTGGGAGCAAATGGTCAGACCGGTGCGTTTGTGCGTCCGGGCGGCTGCCGTAATGAGTTTGCGGTGCAGTTCCGACAAGGGGCCGGGATTGACGCCGATTTTTAGAAAAGCAGGCCGGATGCCGGTACCTTCGATTCCGTTCTCGAACTCCGCCACCCAGCGATCGGCCAGTTGGTCGGCGGTTTCGGTCCGGGCGTGGGCGGGCAGGTATTTGTCATTCGAAGCCCCGTAATAACCGGTGTTCGTCAGAATTCTGACCCCTGATTTCTCCGATAATTCTTTCAGCAACAGGGGGTCGCGACCCAGGTAGGCGGGCGTACAATCGATCAGCGTCTGAACGCCCAGCTTCCGTAAGGTCTGCAAATACGGCAGCATTTTTGCCACCACCTCGGTCCGTTTCCAGCGCTCATAACTGATCTGGTCGGCCCCAATAAAATCGACCAGCATGTGTTCGTGAATGAGCGTCAACCCCAGTTCCGACGCCCGAACCGCTCCGGTTACGGTGTTGATCGTCGGTTTCTTTTGAAGAACCGGCCAAAGCCCGGCGGCAAATGAGGTTTTCAGAAAGGTCCGACGTTTCATCAGAATCGAATGGGTCGTTAGGATTTTAAAAACTTCCGGGCTTCCTGAATGGTCGACTTGTATTCGGCCATGCTCAACACCTTTTTGTACATGGACTTCGCCCGGTTCCGGTCGCCTGACTGGGCCGAAATTCGGGCTAAACCGCTGTAGGCGTGGGCTGTAAATTCTTTCGCAAAAACCTCGTCCACCGGCATTTTTAAAGCGTTCTGGTAATTTTCGGCAGCCAGTTTGTGGTTGCCGTTCATTTTTTCTTCGGTAATGCCTTCCAATACTTTTACCGGCATGGCCAGAAATTTCTGGGGAAGATTCCGCAACCGTTCGATGTAGGCCTGGGCATCGCGGTACCGACCCGACTGCACCAGCGCTTCGGCGCATCCCAGCGTAAAGATCGGGTTTTGCGGGTACTTATCTGCCAGCGGTTTCAGAAACAGGGCCGCGCGGGCTGGTTGGCTTTCGTGTTTCAGGTAAATATGACCCAAATAGAGCGCGGTTTCGGTCCGGGTGAAAACACCCCGGCGAACAGCCGTTTCCATTTGCTTCATTCCCAGCGCCATATCGCCATTCTGAAAAAAAAGCAGCAGCGGTTTCGACACCGGATGATCCAGCGGATAGCGCTCAATGTAGTAATTATAAAGCCCGGTTGAAAAATAAAATTCCGGATTTTTATCCATCAGTTTAAATCCCTTCCGCAAATAGCTATACGCCTTCTGCGCTTCACCCACGGCTTTCATCGTCTCGTTGTCGTAGTGGTTTTTCATCGCCAGATAGCCGTGTGAAGCCAGCGAAAAAAAGACACCCTCCGGATCGTTTTCATTGCGATCGAGCATTTTTTTCGACAGCGCAATGCCCTGATTCAGGTAGTTGACATACTGTGCAGTGGCATTTTTGTTTTCTTTCAACGGCAGATATTGCCAGTAGAGTTGGATGGCTTTCATCACCGGTACCACCGGATGCTGGGGGTATTTGGCTTTTACCTGCCGAATGTAGTCATCCGCTTCATCGAATTCGTAGTTGTAAATTTTATCGGTAGCCTTCAAAATAATCTGCTGAATACCAGCGTCATCGAGTATCTGGGCGAGAGCCGGCAAAGGGCCCGATAAGAAAAGCAGGAGCCAGAATTTTTTCATGGGAAGGTGTGTTCACGAGTTACGGGAATGTTCTTTTTTGAAGAATACAATTAGACCGTTACTTTTGTTAGTTCTCAAAACGCCTAACGACACCCCCACCGAAAAAGTTTGCCATGATTCGATTCACGCATTTTGTGTTAGATAACGGTTTAAAAGTCTACGTTCACGAGGACCCGACCAGCCCGATGGCGACGGTCAATATTTTGTACAATGTCGGGTCGCGCGATGAAGATGCGGGAAAAACCGGTTTTGCACATTTGTTCGAACACCTGATGTTTGGCGGCTCCCGCAACATTCCGAGCTACGACGAACCGCTGCAAAAAGTGGGGGGCGAAAACAACGCCTTCACCTCACCCGACATCACGAATTACTACATCACGCTCCCATCGGCCAACCTGGAAACCGCCTTCTGGCTCGAATCCGACCGGATGCTGGGCCTGTCGTTCGACCCGACGGTTTTGGACGTGCAGCAGAAAGTGGTGATCGAAGAATTCAAGCAACGTTACCTCAACCAGCCCTACGGCGATGTCTGGCTGAAACTCCGCCCACTGGCCTACCAGGTGCATCCGTATCAGTGGGCCACGATCGGCAAAGACATCAGCCACATCGAAACGGCGACCCTGGACGATGTAAAGCACTTTTTTTATACGCACTACCTGCCGAACAACGCCACGATGGTGGTGGGCGGAAACGTCACGCTCGAACAGGTCAAGCAACTGTCGAAAAAATGGTTTGAGCCCATTCCGGCGGGCAAGGTTCACGTGCGCAATCTGCCGCAGGAACCGGTGCAGACCGAAGCCCGGTTTCTGGAAACGGTCGCTGAAGTTCCCCTCAATGCGCTCTACAAAGTATACCACATGCCGGGTCGTTTCGCGGACGACTACTACTGCGCCGACCTGCTGAGCGACGTGCTGGGGCGGGGAAAATCGTCGCGGCTTTACCAGAAGTTGTTGAAAGAACAGGCGCTGTTCACCGGTATTTCGGCGCACTCGACCGGATCGCTGGACCCCGGTTTGCTCGTCATCAGCGGTTCGCTGAATCAGGGCGTATCGCTGGAAGAAGCCGATGCCGCTATTGAAAGCGTTGTGAATGAAATCGTTAGCCAAACCGTACCGGAAAACGAACTGGCCAAAGTGAAGAATCAGGCGGAAGCGACCCTGGTGTTTTCGGAGGTAGAACTGCTGAACCGCGCCATGAATCTGGCGTATGCGGCCAATGCCGGCAATGCGGACTGGGTGAATCAGGAAACGGAACGGATTCAGGCCATTACGCCCGACGCCATTCAGTCGATTGCCCAAAAACTGCTTCGGAAAGAAAACCGCTCTACCCTGTATTACCGGGCCGCTTAGGTCGAACTGTTATGAAAATTCGCGTAGGGCAAGGATACGACGTGCATCAGTTAGCCGAAGGCCGGGAATTCTGGCTTGGCGGTATTTTAATTCCGCACACACACGGCGCGCAGGGACATTCCGACGCCGATGTAGTCTGCCACGTGCTCTGTGATGCCTTGCTGGGGGCCGCCAATCTGCGAAACATCGGCTACCATTTTTCAGACAAAGATCCGCGCTGGAAAGGCGTCGACAGCAAGCTGCTGCTGGCCGAGGTGATGCGGATGATTCGCGAAAAAGGGTACGAAGTTGCGAACGTCGATGTGACGGTGGTATTGCAGGAACCGAAGTTAAATCCGTACATTCCGGCGATGAAAACCTGCCTGTCGGGCGTTATGCAAATCCCGGAAGACGATATTTCCATCAAGGCCACCACGTCCGAACACATGGGCTTTGTGGGCCGAAAAGAAGGCATTGCGGCTTTTTGCGTCGCGTTGATTTATTCCTGAGTTGGTACTGAAACCGTTTCATTTACACTCATTGACCCGATAAACGATGCTTTTATCTCTGCGAAATCTGCGCCACCTCACCGCGCTTTCGGCGTTTTCTCTCCTCATCCTGTCGGTCCGCGCACAGCCGAAAGTAGCAACCGCCAACGGCCCGATCGATTTTGAAGAGTATGAACCGGTTTCGACCCTGAAGACCCCGGAACACAAAATCACCCGCGCCAAATACCCCTTTATCGACGTTCACAACCACCAGTATGACATGGACCGGACGGATTTACGGAAACTGGTGACGCAGATGGACAGCCTGAACATGGGCATCATGGTCAATCTGAGCGGACGCGGCTTTACGTCGAACGTAGCCGAAAGCAGCACTTTTCTCGGCAATGCGCTGGCCAATGTGCAGAAGTCGTATCCCAAGCGGCTGGCGATTTTTACCAACATCAACTTTGCCAACCTGGGCGAACCCGGCTGGACGGAAAAGGCCGTCAAACTGCTGGAAGACGACATCAAAAACGGCGCAAAAGGCCTGAAAATCTATAAAAGTCTGGGTTTTAATGTGAAGGATACGGAAGGCAAACGCGTTCGGGTAGACGATCCGCGCCTGGATGCGATCTGGGCCAAATGCGGTCAGTTGGGCGTTCCGGTTTTGATTCACACCGCCGACCCGAAACCGTTCTGGGACCCGATGGACCGCTTCAACGAACGCTGGCTGGAACTGAAAACCCACCCCGGCCGGAAACGGTCGGAAAGCAACCCGGTTTCCTGGGAACAACTGATTGCCGAACAGCACAATGTATTTCGCAAACACCCGAAAACGACGTTTATCAACGCCCACATGGGCTGGTATCCGAACGATCTGGTGAAGCTGGACAGTCTGATGAAGGTGTTTCCGAACATGCTGGTCGAAATTGGAGCGGTTATTGCCGAACTCGGTCGCCAGCCCCGGGCTTCGCGGAAATTCTTTGAAAAATACCAGGACCGGATTCTGTTCGGAAAAGACAGTTGGGTGCCGTCGGAGTATGCAACGTATTTCCGCGTACTGGAAACCGACGACGAATATTTTCCGTACCACAAAAAATACCACGCGTTCTGGCGCATGTACGGCATGGCGTTACCCGACGAGGTGCTGAAAAAAGTCTATTACAAAAATGCCCTGCGGATCATTCCGGGCCTGGATAAATCGCAGTTTCCAAACTAACTATAATGCTGAAAATCACCCACATCGACATTTTCAAGCTTAATATTCCCCTGAAGGCTCCCATCGCCATTTCGTTGGGAACGATTGAAAATGCCCGAAATCTGCTCGTCCGGATTCACGCCGACGGGTTGGTGGGATGGGGAGAAGGCTCGCCGTTCTGGATGATTGTCGGCGAAACGCAGGAAACCGGTTTTGCAGCCGCCCGTGATTTTGGCAAACTGCTCATTGGGCAGAATGCGCTGGATATTGAAGGTAATCTGAACCGGCTGGACACTTATTTGCCCAACAACCCAACGGTAAAAAGTGCGTTCGATATGGCGCTATTCGATCTGGCTGCCCAGGCGGCCCGAATGCCGTTGTACGCGTTTCTGGGAGGAGAACGGTTTACGCTGGTCACCGACGAAACGATCTACCTCAATTCGCCGGAACGCATGGCTGACGACGCCGTTCGGATCAGGGAAAAAGGCGGTCTGGCGATCAAAGTGAAGCTCGGCACCAACCAGCGCGACGACATCCGGCGTGTGGAGGTGATTCGGGAAGCGGTGGGCGACGGCATTCCGATTCGGACGGATGCCAACCAGGGCTGGAATTACGTCACGGCGGTCAATGTGCTCAGAACCATCCAGGACTGGAACATCGAATACTGCGAACAACCCGTCAAGCACTGGGCCATTGCCGACCTGAAGCGACTGCGAACCAAGACGACCGTTCCCATCATGGCCGACGAATCGCTGTTCAACCATCGGGATGCCCTGCGGCTGGCGCAGGAAGAAGCCGTCGATTACTTCAACATCAAGTTGTCGAAAAGCGGGGGAATTTTTAACGCCCAGAAAATCAACGCCATTGCCGAAGCGGCCGGCATCCCGTGCATGATCGGTTGCATGTCGGAATCCCGGCTCGCCATCACGGCCAAAGCCCATTTTGCCTCCGCCCGGCGGAACGTTTCGTTCTACGATCTGGATGCGCCTTTTGAACACGCCGAAGACCCGGTTTTGGGGGGCGTTACGTACAGAGGTTACGAAATTGAATTGCCAACCGGGCCGGGAATCGGTGCCACCATTGACGAAACGTTTCTGGACGGTTTGGAGAGAGTTGAGATTCGCTAGTTGAACCCTATGATTACAATTACGACCGCTCAATCGGATCAGGATTTGCGGGGCATTCTGGATTTGCAGCAAAAAAACCTCAAGAAAGCGCTGTCTGCCGAACGGATCGAAAGTCAGGGATTTTTAACCGTTGAGCACACCCTGCCGCTGCTTCGACGGATGAATGAAGCCGCCCCCAGTGTAATTGCCAAAAACGATGATGAGGTGGTTGGTTACTGTCTAACGATGATCCCCGCATTCCGTAACGAAATCCCGGTTCTGGTTTCCATGTTCGACCTGCTCAACCAGCTTCCCTACCAGGACCAGTTACTCAGCCAGTCGAATTATGTGGTCATGGGACAAATCTGCGTGGCGGATGGCTACCGGGGTCAGGGGATTTTTGATCGGATGTATGGGTTGTTTCGGGAAAAACTGAGCCCCTCTTATTCACGGGCCATCACCGAAGTAGCAGCAAGCAACCGTCGGTCGAAACGGGCGCACGAACGGGTCGGTTTTCGAATCATTCACTCGCATGACAACCCGGTTTCTGCCGAAAGCTGGAATGTGCTGGTTTGGGATTGGCGGTGAAATCACCTTTCACTCTGGTAGGCATTTATTTCCGTCTGAATCTCTTCGGTTGTCATCTCAACGTCAGGCATTTCAGCATCAAGTTTTTCAAAGAGGTCGTCAAGCAACCGCACCTGCTATTTCCGTGCGATGATACGTCGGTCCTTGGCAGAGAAGGGCTCAAATGTTTTAATAAATTCGGTCTGTGTCATATCAACACACTAAATTAACGTGAATTATGGATGGGTTTGCCCCGGAGGGGCTCTCTGTTTATGTATAAATTAGCATAAGCTCCGGAGGAGCGTCCTGAAATCGCAAGGACGCTCCTCCGGAGCTTATGTTTGACCTGATCGCTTGAATACTATTGACAGAAGGCTCCGCCGGAGCCTGAGTAACCGTATTTTCCTGCGCGTCCCCGGTTTCGATCCATGCTACATTGGGCTCCGCTGGAGCCTGATTAACCGTATTTCACGTTAAATTACCAGAAATTTTTACACTTCCTCCGCCTGCAACTGCTTCTCGTACAGTTCGCGGTAAACGCCGTTGGCCGCCAGCAGCTCCTCATGGGTGCCATGTTCGACTACGTTGCCTTCATCGAGCACCAGAATTTTATCCGCCAGTTTGGCCGACGAAACCCGGTGGGAAATCACCACGGAGGTGCGGTTTTCCATGATCCGGTGGAGGTTATTCAGAATGATGTTCTCCGTATTGGTATCCACTGCCGATAAACAATCGTCCAGAATCAGGATTTTAGGGTCGCGGGCGATGGCGCGGGCAATCGAGAGCCGCTGTTTCTGTCCCCCCGACAAGGTAACGCCCCGTTCGCCAATCCGCGTATCGAACTGCTCGGGAAAAGCGATGATATTCTGGTATAAATCCGCGTCTTTGATGGCCTGCTCCACTTTCTCCTGCGGCAGGTCGGGCATCCCGAATTTGACGTTGTTGCTGATGGTTTCGGAGAACAGAAACACTTCCTGCGGCACGTAGCCCATTTGCCGGCGAATGCTCATCAGGCTGTAATCCTTCAGCGGAATCCCGTCGATCAGAATTTCGCCCTCGGTGGGGTCATACATCCGCGTGAGCAGATTGGCCAGCGAGCTCTTGCCCGAACCGGTGGTTCCCAGAATGGCGACGGTTTCGCCCGCTTTGACGTTCAGGCTAAAATCCTTCAGCGCGACAATGCCCGAATCGGGGTATACAAACCGCACATTCCGGAATTCCACCTCGCCCACGATCTCCCGTTCCAGCGATTTTTCGGAAACCAGATCGGTTTTCACGGCCAGAAACTCGTTGATGCGTTGCTGGGAAGCAGCCGCCCGCTGCGTCTGGCTCGTTGTCCAGCCGAGGGCCATCACTGGCCAGGTCAGCATGTTGACGTACAGGATAAACTCCATGATGTTGCCCGGAGTCAGCCGCCCGGTCAGAATTTCCTGACCACCGACATACACCACCAGCACGTTACTGAACCCGACAAGCAGCATGATCAGCGGAAAAAACAGCGAATCGACGCGGGTCAGTTGCAGGGATTTCTGTTTATAAACGTCACTTTCGGTGGTGAAATTGGCCGCCGAGTTGTCTTCGCGAACGAACGCCTTGAGCACCCGAATGCCGGAAAACGCTTCCTGAACAAAAGTGGAAAGCCGCGAAAGGCTCCGCTGAATTTCTTCCGAGCGTTTGATGATGATGGTATTGACGACATAAATCGCAATGGAAAGAACCGGCAACGGCAACAGCACGTAGAGACTCAGCCGGACGTTGATCGAAACCATGTAGCTGATTACCAGGATAAACAGCGTGATCAGGTTCAGCCCATACATGATCGATGGTCCAACGTACATCCGCACTTTGCTCACGTCTTCAGAAATCCGGGCCATCAAATCACCGGTGTTGTGCTGACGGAAAAAACTGAGGGGCAGCGTCTGGTAATGCGCGTAAATTTCATTCTTCAGGTCGTACTCGATATGCCGCGACATGACGATCAGCGTTTGCCGCACCAGAAACAGAAAGAAGCCTTTCAGGAGCGCCATCGCCAGAATCAGCAACCCGTAGAACAGAATGCTGAAGGCGAACACATCGTAGAGATTGCTTTGCAGGCGACTGCCGTTGTAGAGAAAATAAATATCCAGCGTTTCTTTCACCAGATCGAGCGAATACCGCACCAACTGCGCCGGAATAATCCCGAACAGGTTGGAAATGATGGTGAAAGCGGTTCCCCAAATGAGGTACCACTTATATTTCAGCAGGTATTTATTGAGGTGGGAAAGTGCTTTCACAAATCAGCAGGCGTCTTTCAATGAAACAAATCAGGGATATGGGCTGGTAACAGAAATCGGGCCGGAATAGTTTATCGACACGATAGGTTGACCGGTATTCGTCCTGAACCGGTATTTCGCCGGTGAAGACAAGTATAGTTCAAGACATTTTCCGTACTTTTGTACCCAATTACCAATCTTCGAAATATCGAACCGAGTTCTTTGTTTCTTGCCGGACCAGAATGCTAAACAGACGTTTATTGCGGATTAAGGTCATGCAGGCATTTTATGCCCTGCGACAATCCGAATTATCCAATCGGCAGGCTGCTGTCGATACCATTACCGAAACTTTTCAGCGTGACCTGAATTCAATGGAGGTGCAGAACCTCCAGCAATTGGAAGGCTACCGCCGACTGGCTACGGTTTTGTTTGAAGAAGGATTAAAAGAAGGAAAACCGCCCGAAGAGGAGGAAATACCGCGTAAAGTGCTGGTAGCCGCCAACCAGGCCCTGGTGGATTACCGGAACAGCCTGACTAAAGAACGGACACGGGTATTGCAGGCGCTGGTCGATGACGTTCGGACGCTCGACAACTCCCTCATCCGACTGCTGAGCCTGCTCCTGGAGCTGGCCCACGTGGCGCAGATTGACCGGGAACGAACCTACAAAAACCTGGATACCCGCCAGATTGCCAAAGAATCGGGACTGGACAGCAACCGGATTATCAAGGCCCTGCGCGAACACAAACCGCTGGAGGTCGAGCAGATTCGGCGGAAAATCGAGTGGGGCGACGACCGTCAGATGGTTAGGACCATCTACAACGATGTGCTGAAAGAAGACGACGTTTACCGCACTTACTGCGAATCCGAACAGCACACCGCCGACGAAGACCAGCAACTGGCGCAGCACGTTTTACGGAATGTGTTGCTGAAGCAGGAACCGGCCCGGAGCTTTTTCGAGGAAATGGACCTGAGCTGGTCCGAAAACAGCGAAATTGTGCGGAGTATGGCCATCAAAACGCTGAAATCCGTGCAGGGACCGGAAGGATTGAAACTCGTGGCGCTGACCGAAGATTGGGAAGAAGACCGGGATTTTCTGGAAACGCTGTACAAAAAAGCCCTGGAAAACGACGCCGAATACGAGAGCCTACTGGCCGAGCAACTGACCAACTGGGATGTGGAACGGGTGGCACAACTGGACAAAATCATTCTGAAACTGGCACTCGCCGAGTTGCTGAATTTTCCGAATATTCCGGTAAAAGTGACCATCAACGAATACATCGAACTGGCAAAGCTGTACAGTACGCCCAAAAGTGGCAAATTTGTCAACGGTATTCTGGACAGTTTATCCGAAAAACTAAAAACCGCCGGCCAGCTTCGCAAAAGTGGCCGTGGTTTGATGGACAATAAATAAGTTTACCCGTTTCCGGTTGTTTCTCGTTTATAAAGACGAACAACTGATAACTAAGTACGATTATGAGCAGAACAAGTCAAACCCTGATTGCCTTTGTAACGGGATGCGTAACTGGTGCCGCACTGGGTCTACTCTATGCGCCCGAGAAAGGCGCCGTTACCCGTGACCGGTTAACCTATCGTTTGTCAAAATACCGCGAACAACTTCGCTACCTGCTGGATGATGTGTTAAGAACCGATAAACTCCCCGAAAGCCTGGCCAAAACCGAGGGCGAACGGGTCGTGAGCGATGCCCGCGAGAAAGCGGAAAAACTGCTGGAAGACGTCGATCGTCTGATGGCGCAGATCAAGCAGCAGGGTGCATAACAAGCCTATCTAATGGTCAGGAAGTGAGCCGGTTACGACTAAGAATCAAATCCCTTCCTGACCCTCCATTTCGTTAAAAAAGTAATGAAAAACTTCCTCCTTAGTCTGGTTCTTCTCGCCGGTGTTACGGCCTGCAACCAGACCCAGAAAGACTCAACGAAAGAGTTGTCGGGCAAAATGCCTAAAATGGTTTTCACCGACACGGGTGTTTACGACTTTGGCGACATTACCGAAGGCGACACGGTATCACGGAATTTCAAGTTCAAAAACGAAGGTGAATTTCCGCTGATCATCAACAACATTCAGGCTTCCTGCGGCTGTACGACGCCCGAATGGCCTAAAAAACCGATCGAGCCCGGCCAGGAATCGTCCATCAAAGTGCTGTTCAACAGCCAGGGGAAACGGGGCGTTCAGAACAAAACCGTCACCGTTTACGCCAACACGGACCCGGCCTACAGCGAACTCGCTTTCCGCGTGATGGTGAATCCCCGGGATTCTAGCAGCACCAAAACTGCCCAATGAGTTATCTGTTGTTTAGTATCGGTAACTGATCCACGCAGCCTCCATCAAACCCATTCATTTTAAACCACTATTCGTCACAATGAATTTCCCCTCTATCTTAGCACAAGTACCGGGCGGCTCGTCCAATTCCATGGTTTGGAACATCGTCCTGTGGGTCGGTATTTTTGTGGTGTTTTACTTTTTCATGATTCGTCCGCAACAGAAAAAGCAGAAGGATCAGAAGAATTTCATTGAGAACCTGAAAAAAGGCGACGGCGTGGTCACCATTGGCGGTTTGCACGGCAAAGTATACGCCGTAGAAGGTACAACGGTGGTGGTGGAAGTGGACAAAGGCGTGAAACTGACGTTTGAAAAAACCGCCATCTCCCGCGAAGCAACGGTTAAATTACCGGCGTAATGCAAACGAATGATGAATGTAAAATGATGAATGATGAATATAAAAGTCTCTTAGCAAGCGTTAAACACTTTTACATTCGTCATTCATCATTTTACATTTAACATTAAAAATTCCCTTTGTGCCGCTAACCAACACCCAACCCCGCCCGGTTCAACTGCCGACACTCGTTTTGTGTCTGCTGGCGGCTGCCGTCATCTGGTTGCTGAATGCGCTCAACAAGAACAACTATACGGTCAGCGTTCAGTATCCGATTGAGTTTGTTTACGATCAGAAATTGTACGTTCCAACGACGCCCCTTCCCAAAACCATTACCGTCAGCATCACCGGCAATGGCTGGAAGCTGTTTCGGAAGTCGTGGCTGCCGTTTCGGTCGCAACCCATCCGGTATCCTGTTCCCCGCCCGCTCGAAACCAAATACATCAATACCGCTTCGCTGGCGGCCTCTCTGACCGACCACGCCAACGATGTTCGGGTCAATTTTGTGGCTGGCGATACGCTGGCGTTGAATTTCGACCGGCTGGCGGCCCAAGAAGTGCCGATTGTAGTCGACAGCACGGGCATCGATCTGGCCGAAAGCATGGTGGTTTCCAGTCTGATCAACGTTACCCCGCGTCGAATCCGGTTTGAAGGCCCGGCCCGCTTGCTTCGGGCCATGCCGGATACCATTAAAGTAAAAATTCCGGCCCGTCGGCTGACCCAAAGCTATGATGAGGAGTTGCGACTGCCCATCCCGCGTCATCCGCTCATTCGGGCCAGTGCCGACCAGGTTTCGGTTAGTTTTGAAGTGGCCGAACTCCTGCAGCCGCTTCCTCCACCCCCTCCTCCCCAACCCGTAAAACCGGCCAAGTCGACCAAATCGGAAAAAACCGGGAAATCTGCCAAAGCCAAATCGGTCCGTAAAAAATGAGTCAATCAGTGAAAAGACCCTTGTTAATTGGGGTTACGGGCGGAATTGGTTCCGGAAAAACCACGGTTTGCCGCATCTTCGAAGCCCTCGGGATTCCCGTTTATTATGCCGATGAACGCGCCAAATGGCTGGTCGATCACGATGCCATTCTTAAATCGGACGTGACGCGCCTGCTGGGATCGGAAGCGTATGACGAAGCCGGGCATTACAACCGGAGTTGGGTGGCCGCTCAGGTGTTTGCCAAACCCGATTTGCTGCTGCAACTCAACGTCCTGATTCATCCAAGGGTGTATGCCGATACCGAGCTTTGGGCGCGTGGTTATGCCGACAAACCGTATCTGATCAAGGAAGCGGCTTTGCTGCGGGCTGCGGGTGAAGATGGCAATAACCTTGACAAATTGATTGTGGTACAGTCGCCGTTGGAGCTTCGTATTCACCGCATTCACCAGCGCGATCCGCACCGCTCCGCGCAGGAAATCAAGAACATCATCAGCCGACAGATCAGCGATGAAGAGCGGGTTGAAATGGCCGATTACGTGGTCTACAACAACGAGACCCAACTGCTGATTCCCCAGGTTTTGCGGCTCCACGAAACCTTCTGCCAGACCGGTTTATAATCCGCCTTTTTTTATAAGATTATTTCCTCGCCTACTAGTTGTTTAAGTGCCAGCGGCACATAATGTTACTAGCAAATCGGTATTTTAAGTACTCCAGGCGTGCCGATAGGTACGCAACTAAGCCATATCGCGTACCTCCGGCACGCCTGGCGTACTCAGATACCCCGTTGCTATCGACATTCGACCCCTCCGGGGTCAATGATCTTATCGTTCATGTTAAATTTAATAGCCGCATCAGCCCAGCGGTTATTTTGTTTACATCAATTAGTCCGTATTTCCTCGAAGCTATTTTGTAATTTGGCTGTACGAGATTACACTGGTGGATACATAACTATGAAAAAACGCTACTTTCTGGCCGCCTGCGCGTTCAGCTTTCTGGCGGGGGCTTTTGTTACCGACGACGATCCGGCCAAACCGCTCACGGCCGATCTAGTCGATGCCGCTTCCCGGGTGTTCGGCCTGACCTTCACGCAAACCGAGCGGGATTCGATGCTGGGAAACCTCAACAATTACCGCAGCAATTACGAAGCCCTCCGGAAAATTGACGTGAGTAACGACGTGGCTCCGGCGCTGTATTTCAATCCCTTACCCAACGGTTTTAAACTCCCGCAGGGAGCCGCATCGTTTAAAGCCAGCCCGGTTGGCAAAACCGCCTTACCCGCCAACCGCGACGATCTCGCGTACTATTCCGTCGCTCAACTGGGCGAATTGCTCAGAACCCGTCAGATCAGTTCCGAAGAACTAACCAAGTTTTTCCTCGACCGGCTGAAAACCCACAACGCCAAACTCTTCTGCGTCGTTACGTTTACCGACGAACTGGCGCTGAAACAGGCCCGACAGGCCGATGCGGAAATCAAGGCGGGAAAATACCGGGGACCGCTGCACGGCATTCCCTACGGAGCCAAAGATTTATTCGCAAAAAAAGGCTACAAAACGACCTGGGGTTCAGTCCCGTACCAGAATCAGACGCTGGATTATGACGCCACGATTATCCAGCGGTTGGAAAAAGCCGGAGCGGTTTTGTGTGCCAAGCTGACGATGGGCGAACTGGCGATGGGCGACGTCTGGTTTGGTGGAAAAACCCGGAATCCGTGGGACCCGACCACCGGCTCCAGCGGTTCTTCTGCTGGTTCAGGCTCCAGCGTTTCGGCGGGGTTGTTGCCCTTTGCGATTGGCACCGAAACACTGGGGTCCATTGTGTCCCCGTCGAATGTCAACGGCGTAACCGGCCTTCGTCCCACCTACGGGCGCGTCAGTCGCTACGGCGCGATGGCGTTAAGCTGGTCGATGGATAAAATCGGGCCGATGTGCCGCTCCGTCGAAGATTGTGCGCTGGTTTTTAATGCCATTTACGGTCCCGATGGACACGATCCGACGGTGATCGCGGCACCGTTCCGGTATGCTCCGCTGGCTTCGTTGAAAGGTCTCAAAATCGGGTATCTGAAAAAAGCTTTCGACGCCGATTATCCCACCAAAGCCAACGACCAGGCCACGCTGGAAACACTCCGGAAACTTGGTGCGGAACTGGTCGCGTTTGAATTACCGGACATTCCGGTGGGCAAAATGTCGCACATTCTGAGTGCCGAAGCGGCAGCTTCCTTTGATGAGCTGACCCGCTCGGGCAAGGATGATCAGTTGGTACGGCAGGTCAAAAATGCCTGGCCGAATTCTTTCCGTTCCGCCCGGTTTATTCCGGCGGTCGAATACATTCAGGCCAACCGCATTCGAACCAAACTCATCAACGAAATGGCGCAAACCATGAAGGGTTTCGACGTCTACATCACGCCCACCTACGGCAACGCCAACCTGACGCTGACCAACCTGACCGGCCATCCCTGCGTAGCCCTTCCCAACGGGTTCAATGCGAAGGGCTTACCCACGAGCATCACGTTCATGGGGCAGTTGTTTGAAGAAGGACGCTTGCTGGCGGTGGCCAAAGCCTATCAGGACGCCACGGTTTTTCACAAAAAACACCCGGTTCTTTGAACCCCTATCTACTCACCTTTGGCCTTGGTGAGTTCCGCGAACGGTATCACCCCGGCCCGTTGCGCCCAGGTGTCGTAGAGCGCGGCCATGGCTTTGACCCGCTGCGGTTCTTTCGCGCTCAAGTCCTGTAGCTCGGTCCGGTCGGTTTTCAGGTTGTAGAGTTCCCATCGATTGGACGGAAATTCCGACACCAGTTTCCAGTCGCCCTGCCGAACGGCCCGGTTGCCTTCGTGTTCGAAATAGAGCGCGTCGTGGCCTTTCCAGGTGGTTCCCCGAAATACCGGCACCAGACTCACGCCCTCCGCCGGGGTGATGGCGTTGCCTTTGTGCGTTTTCGGATACGTAGCTCCCGCCAGATCCAGGCAGGTCGTCATAACGTCGATGATGTGCGCAGGACGCTGGTCGATCTTGCCCGGTTTCACAATCGAGGGACCGTAGGCCACAAAGGGCGTGGCCGTTCCGCCTTCATACTCCCAATGTTTGTAGTGCCGAAAAGGCGTATTGCTCAGGTTCGCACCGCGTTTCCCGTAGGCCGTAAAGGACGTCGGGTCGCTCGACGGTTTTTTGCTGCTTTCATAAATCAATGGCAGAAAATTGCCGGTTCCGATGTTTTCGTGACTGGCGCCATTGTCCGACAAAAACAGAATCACCGTGTTCTGATCCTGCCCCATTTCTTTCAGTTTCTGCCGGATTCGGCCAATGTTCTGATCCATGCGGTCGATCATGGCCGCGTAAACCGCCATCTTGTCTTCCCAGTCTTTCTTTTCCGGTTCACTCAATGAATCCCAGGCCGGAATGGATGCATCACGGGGTGAGAGCGAACTATTCTTGGCCAGAATTCCCATTGCCTTCATGCGCTGAAACCGTTCTCCCCGCAGTTTGTCCCACCCTTTTTGGTAAGCACCCCGGTATTTCGCAATGTCCTCGGGCAGGGCGTGCAAGGGCCAGTGGGGAGCCGTAAAGGCCATGTACAGAAAGAACGGCTGGTCTTTGGGCGTCTGACCGATGAACTCAATGGCATGATCGGCGAAGGCATTAGTCGCGTAATAGCCTTTTTCCGGCGTGTATTCCTGATCGTCCAGCGCGATGGTGAGCTTCTGGTTGGGGCGGTAGGGGTCCTTGCCAAAATAACTACTCGCCCCATCTATCAAGCCAAAATATCGGTCGAAACCGCGTTTGACGGGCCAGCCTTCCGGTTTGGTACCAACGTGCCATTTCCCGGCCATGTAGGTTTTATAGCCTGCCGGTTTTAACGCTTCCGCAATCGTGACACAATGCTGGTTGAGATAGCCCTGGTAGGCAGGTTGCTGTCGGGTATTGACCATATCGCCCACACCAGCCTGGTGCTGGAACAGGCCCGTCAGCAGCGACGCCCGGGTTGGGCAGCAGCGCGACGCGTTGTAGAACTGCGGCATCCGAAGGCCGTTTTTCGCCATCTCGTTCAGATTGGGTGTCTGGATTTCAGACCCGTAGCAGCCAATGTCGGAATAGCCCATGTCGTCGGCCAGAATCAGGATAATGTTCGGTTTTTTCTCCGGCGGTTGCAGAGCAGGACAAAAAGCGAACGTCAAAGCCAGAAAAGCCACTAAGAGTTTGAGTACCATTTTTTAGGTTGTTAACATTTGTTTTCAAAGATTTTTACCGGTTTAAAGCCTGGTGGGCTTCATTTAAACACACCCGTATTGCCTTTTTCCCAAACCGGCATAATCTGTTTGATAATGTTTGGGTTCGCGTCGGCCACGTTGCGGTTTTCGTTCGGATCGTTGTTGTGATCATACAATTCCACGGTGGGCTCCTGCGCCCGGAAATACCGCGTAAGACGATAGCGATCCGTCCGAACGGTGATGCCCCGCTTGAAATAACTGTAGGCGACGTGCTCACCCCAGTCCGCCGATTTGCCTTTTTTCAGGAGACTGCTGAAGCTTTTTCCGTCGAGCGTGGCCGGTGCTTTTATCCCGCATAACGCCATCAGGGTGGGGTATATATCAATCGAACTCAGGATTTCGTTCCGAACCGTGCCGGTTTTCATGCCGGGCGTTTTGACGATCAGCACACTGCGAACGGCTTGCTCGAAAATGGTATGTTTTCCCCACACCCGGTAATCGCCCAGGTGCCAGCCGTGATCGCTCCAGACCACCACAATCGTATTTTTATCCATTCCCAACTGCTTCAGGGCTTCCAGCACCTTGCCCACCTGCGCATCCGTGTAACTCACGCTGGCGTAATAGGCATGACGCAATTTGCGGGCGTAGGCATCCGAAACCGGTTTTTCGAGCGAGGCCTGTTCGTCGCCCAGCGCATACTGATTGAACTCGGCACTCTCGTGCAAACTGGCCGGACTGACGTGCTCGGGAACCGTAGGCGACGGCGTCAGCGCAATGTTCGCTTCGTCATACAGATCCCAGTATTTTTGGGGCGCGTTGAACGGCAGATGCGGTTTAAAAAAACCGATGCCCAGAAAAAACGGTTGCTTTCTGCCCGCCAATTCCTTCAGTTTCGCCACCGCCAGATTAGCCGTCAATCCGTCGGGATAGTCTTCGTCAGCTACGTTAGCGGCTTCATACGGTTTGACTTTCGATTGCCGGCCCTGCCGGTTTGAACCGTCGGCGTAGCCAAAAAACGCATTCCAGCCCGTTTTCCATTTTCCTGGATCGAACAGCATTTCGTCCCAGCTATGCGGCAACTCCAACTGACTGCTTTTCGGGTCGTTGTAGCCATAGACATAGCCATCAGGCGAGTGACTGATCTTGCCCATGCCGATGGTGTAGTAGCCATTCCGGCGCAACTGGTCGATGAACGTCTCAGGCTCCTCCGTCCTGGGTTTGCCGGACACCTGTTTTTCAATCGCTTCATTCGTAATATCCACCGGATTACGCGGCAGCCGCCCGGTGAGCAAACTGTAGCGTGACGCCCCGCAAGTTGGCTGGGTGACGTACTGCCGCGTAAATAGCGCCGATTGCTGCGCCAGCCGATCCAGATTCGGGGAATGAACCACCGAATTGCCGTAGCATTTGAGATCAGGACGCAGGTCGTCGATGCAGATAAAAAGCACATTCGGACGCTGTGGCTGGCGTTCTCCGTTTCGGGTAAAAGCCAGCACGACCAACGCACCGAAGGCAAACGAGCAAAACAAAATCCATTTCATCCTGTATACGAATTACACCCGTTTTTTACAGCCCACGGTTTTAACCGTGGGGCATGAAGGCAAAACAATCGAATGCATTGGAACCGTTTTAACGGTTTATTCAGGCCCCAAAGCCGTTCAAACGGTTCCCACTAAATTAGGGGTCGATTTTTTGGACCCACGGTTAAAACCGTGGGCTGCCCAAGGTCATTTTTCTTTCTTTAATAACCCGGATTCTGGGTAAACTCCCCCGGGTTCGTCACCCGGTCGATCTGGGTTTGCGGAATGGGCCGAACCAGGTGCATTTCCTTGATATTGGGGGCCGCATCGAGGTTGTATTTTTTGACCCGCGCCAGAAGCTGGCCGGTGCGTTTCAGATCATACCAGCGGTGCATTTCACCCGCCAGCTCGCGTCCCCGTTCGTCCAGCACAAAATCCAGGCTGAGGTCACTCGTGGTGATCTGCATCTCTTTTTCTTTGCCAGCCAGCGCAGCCCGGGTTCTCACCACGTTGAAATAAGCAGCCGCTTCGGTCAGTTTGTTCTGACGCCAGGCCGCTTCTCCGGCAATCAGGTACATTTCGGCGAGTCGAATCACGATAAAATCCCGACGGCCGTCGGTGGCGTTGATGCTCGTCCGCAGCGGATCGATGTATTTTTTGATCACCGGAAACCGCCGGCGCTGCCCTCCGCCAATCTCGTTGTTGGTGATCGTCGACGCGCCCACCCACGTATCCTTGAAGTCGATGTACCAGTAAGGAGCCGTAGTCTGGGCGGCATCCGGCACCGAATACGGGACGATTTTAATGGCCGTATCGCCCGGCATCACGGTTTTTCCGTTAATTGTACCCCGGTTGTTGGCAAACCAGACGGTTTTGAACGAGCCTTCCCAACGGCTGTCTTTCGACGGATCAAACAGCTTGATCAGGTAATTGGTCGGCATAAATCGCTGGTACGCCCGGCCGTTGGGCAAATCCCGGATGATGGTCGGATTCTGGGTATAATCGAATAAAAAGAACAAATGGCTTTCATTACCAGCCCCGTTCGTCAAGGGATCGGCGGTGTATTGCACCGACCAAACGACCTCCGCATTGGCATCATTATTAATATCCCAGAGGCTTGCATACGGCTTAATCATCTGAAAGTCATACGCTTTCGTCACCTGACTCGCCAGCCGCTCGGCCTCGGCCCAATTCCCCAGCGTCAGTTGAACACGGGCCAGAAGCGCTTCCGAAGCCGGTTTGGTTATCCGTCCGTACGCAGCGGCTTTGGCGGGCAGGTGTTCAATCGCGTATTGCAGATCCGGTACGATGCCCTGCTCATAAATCGTCTTTGCGGGCGTTTTTTTCGCCGTGGTCTGCACACCAATGGTTTCTTCCAGTGAAAAATGGACATCGCCGAACTGCTGAACCAAATGGAAATAATACAAGGCCCGTAGAAAACGGGCCTCCCCGATGATGCGCGTCCGGTTGGCTTCCGTCACCCCCGCCACGCCCGGAGCGCGGTTGATGACGGCGTTGGCCTGATTGATCCCGACGTAAAAATTATCCCAAACCGCCCTAACAAACGCATTGGACCCCAGGAAGTTGGCGGAATAATTATTGATATCGGGATAATTGGTCACCCCACCAAAACCGTTGGTGAACATATCGGTGCCGGTGACGGTCAGAAAGAAGGCTTCTTCACGGCCGTAAAACCGACGCAGGGGCGTATAAACCGCTTTCAAGCCGTCTTCCAGCCCGCCGGGTGTTGCATAATAGCTATCGGCGGTGGCGAGCCCAACGGGCGTTTCTTCCAGAACGCTCTGGCAGGAAAAGAGACCGACCAACAGAAGGGTCAGGCTGAGGATAGAGTTGACGTTTTTCATATCTCGAACGGGTCGCTTAGAATTTAAGATTCATGCCGAATACATAAGTAGCCGAGGTCATCGGTGTGCTGCCGCCCACAATACCGGTCGCCGTCTCGGGATCGACCAGTTTATAGGGCGAAAAGATGAAGGCGTTGTCGGCAGTGGCATACAGCCGCAGGCTCGAAATGTGCGCTTTGGCCAGCAGGCTTTTCGGCAGCGAATACCCCAGCGTGATGTTGCGGATTTTGACAAACGAGCCATCGAAAAAGCGGACCGCATCGGCATACAAGGGAGCTGATGCCGCATACGGCATCGGAATTTTGTTGGTCGGATTGTCGGGCGTCCAGTAATCGAAGTTTAGGCTGTTGTATCGCCCCTGCCACTGATTACCGCCCAGATTGTGAAAATCACTCCGCAGCATTTGTCCCTGACGGGCATAGACGAGGAACGAAAAGTCGATCCCCTTGAAACTAAACCGGTTGGTAATCCCGCCACTCCATTTCGGCACGATGGATCCCAATATCGTCCGGTCGTCGGCATTGATGACGCCATCGGGCTGGTTGGTCAAATTTCCGGCGGCATCCCGGCCATTAACGTCGGCAATCTTGATGTCACCGGGGCGTTGTTTGGCTTCGGCGGCTGCCTGGGCGGCTTCACTGGTTTGCCAGATGCCGAGTTGCTTGAAATTGTAGAAAACCGAAATGGGCTGTCCGATAAACCACTGGTTTCCCACATCATCCCGACCGTTGAACAGGTCGACAATCTGCTCCTTGTTCGAGAACAGGTTCAGGCTGGCATCCCACTTGAAACCGGAAGGACTATTGACGACGTTCCCATTCAACGTCAACTCCCAGCCCCGGTTGCGGGTGGCACCGATGTTTTGCAAAACCGACGCATAACCGGACGAAATCGGAATGAGCCGACTGAGCAATAAATCACTGGTTTTGGTATCATAGCGTTCCAGCGAACCCGAAATCCGATCGCTCAGGAAACTGAAATCAACCCCCACATTGAGCGTCCTGGATATTTCCCATTTCAGATCGGGATTCGGAATGATGCTCAGGCCGTAGCCATAGCCCGGTTCCGAGCCAAAGGCATAAATCGAGCGACTCAGTCCACCAAGTGTCTGATAAGGCGCAATGGAAGTGTTGCCCACTTCGCCATAGCCCACGCGCAGTTTCAGGAAAGACAATACCGTATTGCCTGTCAGAAAGGCTTCATCCGAAATCACCCAGCCCGCCGATACCGACGGAAAAAAGGCCCAGTTGTTGCCCTTCGACAAACGCGACGAACCGTCGGCGCGTCCGGTGAGGGTGAGCAGATACCGGTCCTTAAAACCGTAGTTGATCCGGCCCATATACGATAATAACCCCCACTGGGTCAGCGAACTGGTAATGCCGGTGACGGTACCCGAACTTCCTAAATCGTAGAACGAGGAGGTTTCAATCGGAATATTCTGACCGCTGGCACTCGAGGATTCAAAGCGGTTTTTCTGCGTACTGAACAGCCCCACCACATTGAGCGAATGCGGCCCGAATTTTTTGTTGTAACTCAGAAGGTTCTCCAGTGTGTAGGCAAAGTTTTGCTGGTTTTCAACCGTCGCCCGGCTGGTGCCGCCCGCCAGCGTTCCGGAATAATTGCCCCGGCGGTAGGTGCTGAAATCCGGGCCGTAGTTCAGGCGGTAGGTAAGTCCTTCCGCGAGTTGGTATTCCCCGAAAAGCGTGGCAAAAACCCGGTATTTCTTCGTTTCATCAACGTACTGATTCGGCTGAAATTCGAGCAGCGGACTGGTCGTATTGCCTTCGCGGGGGTTTGGATAAGCCACAAAAGCACCGTCCGCGTTGTAAGGCTCAATCAAAGGCGAGAAAAGCAGGGCATTGTTGTACGGCGCGTTCGACATCACGTTTTGGAGGTCGGTCGATACCGTCGCGCTCACGCCGATCTTCAGCCGTTCGGTCAATTTGGTGTCGATGTTGGCCCGGAATGAATACCGGCGGTAATCGCTTTTTTGCAGCACGCCTTTTTCGTCGAAAAACGAGCCGGACAGGTAATACGTCGTGTTTTCGGACCCGCCACTGGCCGAAAGCTGGTGGCTTTGCTGAACGCCGTCGCGCAGAATGAGGTCCAGCCAATCGGTCGAAATGCCTTTGCTCAGGTTGTCGATTTCCAAACTGCTCATCAAAGCCGCGTCCTGACTGGCATTGTCGGGAGCGAGTCCCCGCGAAATCCGGGCATACCGGGCAAACTCATTCCCGTTCATCAGGTTCAGGTCTTTTTTCGCCTTTTTAATCCCGTAATACCCATCGTAGCTCAGCACGGCTTTCCCCTGTTTTCCGCGTTTGGTCGTGATCAGAATGACGCCGTTAGCCCCCCGCGACCCATAAATGGCCACGGCGCTGGCATCTTTCAGCACCTCCATCGACTCGATGTCGTTCGGATTGAAGTCGTTGATATTCACATCCGTCGGAATCCCGTCGATGACATACAGCGGGTTGTTGCTGGCGTTGATCGAACGGTTTCCACGGATCCGAATGGTGGGGTTGGAACCGGGTGCGCCGTTGGCCCGGACGATGTCGACTCCCGCCAACCGGCCCTGTGCGTTCGACAGAAAATTAGCCGCCGGGGTTTCGGAAATGTCTTTGCTGGAAATGGAAGAAATCGCACCCGTCAGATCCCGTTTTTTCTGCGTGCCGTAGCCCACCACCACAATCTCGCTCAAGGTTTTTTCGTCCGTTTTCAGAACGATGTTCAGCGTGGTTTTGGAACCAACGGGAATTTCCTGCGTCAGGTAACCGACAAAGCTGAACACCAGCGTCACCGATTTGTCCGGCACACTGATGCGAAACTGACCATTTCCGTCCGTTGTCGTGCCGCGCTGGGTGCCTTTCATCACAATGGAAACGCCGGGCAAGCCTCCGCCTTTTTCGTCCGAAACCGTTCCCGAAATCACTTCTTCAACCGGCTGCGTCAGTAGGGAGGCTTCCGGCGACGAATTGGGTTTAACCGCCGGGGCCACACCGGGCAGGCGGTTCAGTATGATCTGCTTACCGGACACCTCATAGCCCAGGTTCAACGGTTTCAGCATGTCTTCCAAAACCGTTCCCAGCTTTTCACGCTGCACATTCAGCGAGATTTTCCGGTCGGCCTGAATCAGGCTTGTGCTGTAGAGAAACTTCACTTTGGTCTGCTCTTCGATCAGTGCCAGAACCGTTTTCACGTCCTGATTCTGCATCTGAATCGTCACTTTGGTGTTCAGGATCGCCTGCGCCCGGATACCGGTTGCCAGAGCAATGCTGGTTACCAGTCCCGAAAGGAGCAGTTGCAGAAAACTCAGCTTCAGGGCCATTCGCCAGGAAATCAGGGTAGGGAGATTTTTTTTCATGTATTCAGTTTATTAGGTGTATTAGGGTAAGGGTCATTTGATTCCTCTGCCGCTTTCGACGGGCGAAAGTATTTCATTTTTTAGTAATCAGAACGAATTTAGTAAATTAAATCACTAGACTAAATATACAATTCATAAGTAACCCCGGTTTCAAGCGCCAAACCGCTTCCTTCATTGGCACCCTTTTGCCGAAATAACAATCTGTGCATCAACAACTTCGTAATGCCCTTCAATGCCTTTGCAAAGGAGTGTCAGTTTCTCAAAAAGGGGTTCTTCGGCTAAAGAGGCCGTTAAGAGACAATTGCCCAGCAGTTCTTCATCATACACGATGTCGATCCCGTAGGCCTGCTCCAGTTCCGAAAAGATCCGGGAAACGGGCGCATCCTTGAACTCAAAACTGTGTGGGTGTACGGGTGCTGGCTCAGCCACCAGCGATTTCTTCATCCGAACCTCATCGCGGGAGAAAGCCAGCTGCTGGTTGGGTGTCAGCACCACGCCTTCCAGCTCCCGGTTAGCCTGCATCGCATTGGCGCGGCTATCGGTCCGGGCAAAAACCGAGACTTTGCCGGTTTTCACCTGCACCACCACCTGCTTACCCGCTTCGGCGGCTTTGATCCAGAAACTGGTGCCCAGCACTTTGGTGACCAGTTCGTCGGCGTATACAAAAAACGGTTTTGCCGGATTTTTGGTCACCTGAAAGAAGGCTTCGCCGGTCAGATACACTTCCCGTTTCGCCTGACGACCGAAATCCCGGGCAAAACTGATCCGGCTATTCGGCTGCAACAAAACCGTACTCTGGTCAGGCAGACGAACCGTCATCGGTTGCTCGGATTGATTGGCTTTTTCCAGCAAAGCTGCAGACGACTGATCGATTAGCTGCTCATACTGTGTCGGAAGGCGGTTTTTCTGGTAGACCCAAAGTCCCAGACAAAGCAAAATGGAAGCAGCCGCCAGCCAGCGCCACGGGACCGGGAGTTGGCGCACGGGGGCGGGTTGCATGCGTTCCCGGACGTTCGTAAACATCCGTTCGACCTGGTTCTCGTCCGGATAATCCTGGATGACGGCTTCATCGATTGACTGCAAAACCATCCGGGCATGGTCGACAACCGGCTGTTTTTCAGGATGCCGGTCCAGAAACTGCCGCCAGAAAGCCTCGGTTTCCGGGGTCGGTGCAAACACCCATTGTCTGAAGGACTCCTCCTTTAAAAAGTCCTCCAAATCGAAATCCGCGTACTCCATCCTATCACTTTTTGGCTACGAAATTAGATTATGCCTTTAAGAAGAAAGAGAAAAGGGAGCCGCGGTTTAACTCACTTGCGGAGAAAAAAAAGTATAAACAGCAGAATGGTGCCAGAGAGAAAGGCAAACTGGCGGAGTTTATGAAGCCCGCGTTGCAGCAAATTCCGGACGGATTGTTCGTTGATGGCCAGAATGTCCGCGATCTGGGCGTAGCTGAAATCCTGGTAATAATAGAGCATCAGGACTTCGTATTGGCGAAGCGGCAATTTCTTCATTTTAGCCTGCAAATCAGCGGTTTGCGTTTGCAGCATTTCGGCATTGATCACTTCCGTTTCCTGCGCCGGGCTGGTGGGGAGCCGCCACTCGTCGGTCATTTCCCAGCTTTCGGAGGCAAGCTGATCGGGTCGGATTGACTTATGTATTTTCCGGCGCAGGGATCGAAACAAATAAAACCGGGCCGATTCCACGTCACTCAGGCGGCTACGGCTTTGCCACAGATCCACAAACAGATCCTGAACCGCATCTTCAACCGCCTGTTCGTCGCGGGACAGCTTTTTACCGTAACTGAACAACACCCGGACATACCGCTGGTAGAGCACCCCAAAGGCGGTTTCGTCGCCCTGTTTGAAGGCCTGCCACAAGGTCTTATCGTCCGTAGTTTCCGAAAAAGACATCAACGTGTTGAAGTAAAAGTTGCCCTGACTCAACGGTTTTGATCCAGAAATCAGTCGGCTCGCTTTCCCGTCCTGCCTGACCAGATCGCCAACCAGCAATCCAAAGGTACAATTACTTCTTAAAATGTGTCTATCATCCGCAAGAAATCGGTCGGTGCCAACTTACGCCAACGAATCTATTTTTTCACTACTTTTGAACACACTTCACACTGACTGGCCTTATGTTCCGTACCTTATTTCCGTTTCAATTTCTTTTCGTTCTTTTCATTCAGTTCCCCGCTTTTTCCCAACAAAAGCAACGGTTTCAAAATCTGCAACAGGCCCTGGCCGCTTCCGGCCAACTCGCTGGCTCACAAGGCCCTTCGAGTGTCAACTGGATCGATGGCGGCACCCGTTTTTCGTTTATCGACAAAGATGTGATCAAATCATTTTCGCCCAAAGACCAGCGCGAAGAGGTGGTTTTTGACGGCAGTGCACTCAAGTTTCCCGAAACCGGCCAGCCCTTTACCTATGAATCGTTCCAGTGGTCGAAAGACTCCAAAAATCTGTTGTTTCAAACCAACTTCCGGCCCGTCTGGCGTCGTTCGGGCATTTCGGATTATTACGTGTACGGCGTTGCCGACAAAAGTCTGAAGCGGGTTGCGAAAGACGCCCAAACCGCTGAACTCTCGCCCGACGGTTTGAAGATTGGCTATGAGCGGGACGGCAACCTGTTCGTGTTCGACTTTGCCACCCAGAAAGAAATGCAGCTCACCAACGATGCCGCGCCGTCGCTCTACAACGGTCGGTTTGGCTGGGCTTATGAAGAGGAGTTCGGTCTGGCGCAGGCCTGGGAATGGTCGCCCGACAGCAAGTTCATTGCCTATTGGCAGATTGACGAGCGCGAAGTGCCGATCTACGCCATGACCGATTACAAGGGCTTTGACGAAAACTTCACGAAACTTCCCTACCCGCGCGTGGGTGACAAAAATCCGACCGCCCGAATCGGCGTCGTTGAACTGTCCAATACAAAACAGCAGTGGATGAAGGTAGATTTGGGCGACGGCTACATTCCCCGCATTTACTGGACGTCGCAGGAAGCACAACTGGCGGTCGTGCACCTGAACCGCAAGCAAAACCACCTGAAACTGTTTTTGACCAACGCCCGCACCGGCGACGCGAAGCAGATTATGGAAGAAACGTCGAAAACCTGGCTCGACGTGTTCGATTTCTTCGCCGGCATCATGCACTATTTCTATTTCCCCGCCAATTCGCAGGAGTTTTTCTGGGTTTCGGAACGGGACGGCTGGGCGCACCTGTATCGCTACGACTACACCGGAAAACTGCTGAATCAGGTTACGAAGGGAAGTTGGGAGGTGGTTTTTGTGCACAACATCGACGCCAAAAACAAAAAGATTTACTACACCTCGACCGAGCAGTCCCCACTGGACCGGCAACTGTATGCCGTTGATTTTGACGGGAAAAACAAACGCCGACTGACCCCAGCTGCGGGCCGGCACAAGATCGATTTTGCACCCAACAGCCAGTATTACATCGACCGGTATTCGAACACCACCACGCCCACCCGCGTGGAACTGTGGGACACCAAAGGCAAGCTCATCAAACCGCTGGAAACCAACGCCAGCGTGACGAAATTCATCAGCAACTACGCCTATGCGACGAAAGAACTGACCCACTTCACGACTTCCGATGGCCAGAAGATCGACATCTCGATCCTGAAACCGCTTGATTTCGACGCTACCAAAAAGTATCCGGTGGTGGTGGATATTTACGGTGGGCCGGGTGCGCAGTCGGTTTACAACGAGTTCAATACGTCCGGCTGGCACCAGTTTCTGGCGCAACAGGGTTACGTCATTGTGAGCGTGAACAACCGGGGCAGTGGCGGCTACGGTTCTGATTTTGAGAAAGTAGTCTACGAAAAACTCGGCCAGTACGAAAGCCGGGATTTTGTTGAAACCGCCAAATACCTGAGTACGCTGCCGTGGATCGATGGAAGGCGCATGGCCATCCGGGGACACAGCTATGGCGGGTACATGAGTAGCTACACGATGCTGGCTCACCCTGGTATTTTCAAAGTTGCGCTCGTGGGGGCTCCCGTCACCGACTGGCGGCTATACGACAGCATTTACACCGAACGCTACATGGGGTTGCTGCCCGAAAACGACGCGCAATACCAGAAAAGTGCAGTTTCGCCGAACGCCAAAAACCTTCAGGGCAAAATGTTTATCGCCCATTCGACGATGGATGAAAACGTTCACGTCCGGAACACCATGCAGTTGATGAATGCGCTGGAAGACGCCGGGAAAGACGCCGACCTGCGCATTTATCCACCGGGTGCGCACGGCGTGGCCTACAACAGCACCAGTTCACTGCTGCTGTATCAGCAGTATACGGCGTATCTGGAGAAGTATTTGAAAATACCGTAATCTCTTAATAACTAAGCCATTACTTCACCAAAGCAAAATTCATCTTCTTAATGGCTGCCAGATCTAGATTACACCAGTTGCTGACCTATGCCATAGCATCCGTCTGGCTTGTAAACGGCTTATTTTGTAAGGTACTCAACTGGGTGCCAAGGCACCAATTCATTGTGGCAAGGATTTTGGGTAAGAATATGCTCTTGTACTAACAAAATGTATCGGCTTTTCTGAAATCTTGCTGGCCGTTTGGATAGCGAGTTTTAGAAGCGTCTGCATACCTTTTTCGTTTGATGCAAAATACGGTTTTTCCGGCAAAGATGCTTCAGGACTCCCCTACACTTCCATTTTCAACGCCCGACCAACGTCCTTCTGGTGCAGCCGCCCAATCGGGAGTTCCTGCCCGGCGACCTCGATGTGGCTGGGCGACCAGGCCGAAATCTTGTCGATGGCCACAATGAACGACCGGTGAATCCGCAGAAAATCCCGGCCCGGCAGCATGGCTTCCACCGAGCTGATGGCCTGTTTCACCACCAGCGGTCTGGCGTTGGTCGTGATGATTTTGATGTAATCTTTCAGGCTTTCGACGTAGAGAATGTCTTTGGTATAGACCTTCACCATTTTGCGGTCGGCCCGAAAATAGAGAAACGCGTCGCGCTCCGACGGCACCAGTTCCTTTTCAACGGGCGGCTGATCTGGCTCCGAAATACCGTTCGCCATATGCTGGGGTTCAAGCCGCATGACTTTGGAAACCGCCCGCAAAAACCGCTCGAACGGAATGGGTTTGAGCAGGTAATCAACCACATCCAGATCAAAACCGTCCAGTGCGTATTCGCGATACGCCGTGGTGAAAATCACTTTGGGGGGATTCCGCAAACTCCGCAGGAAATCGGTGCCGGAGAGTTTGGGCATTTTAATGTCTAAAAACAGCAGATCGACCGGCATCGACTGGAGCATACTGAATGCCTGAATGGCATTATGGCATTTGCCGACGATCTCTAGTCCATCGACCAGTTCGATGTACGATTCGATAATCTCCACAGCGTGTGGTTCGTCATCAATCAGCAGACAACGTACGTTCATAGGGATGTGTATTTGTTGTTGTTATCTTAAACCGGTATTTCAGCTACCGGCACCGTGTTCGGTTTCAAAACCGCCGACTCCCGGGGTAACTGCAAGGTCAAATCGACCAGAAACGTTTCTTCTTCCGGCTGAATTTTCAGTTCATAACGACCCGGATACAGCAATTCCAGCCGTTTCCGCACGTTCTGCAATCCGATTCCCCCAACGGAGGTTGCCCCAACGGAAGCTGGAACGACCGTATCGGCATCGCGGCTGTTGACCAACTTGAATGTCAGCACCTGATCATCGACGGACAGGTCCAGAAAAATCCAGGCCTGTTCCAGTTGTTCACTGGTTCCGTGTTTGAAGGCATTTTCCAGAAACGGAATCAGCAACAGGGGCGCCATCTGTATTCCCTGCAAATTGCCGTGGAAATTCATCGAAACATCCAGCCGCGAACCGTAGCGCAACTGCTCCAGTCCGATGTAATTTTTCATGAATGCAATCTCCTTTTCCAACGGCACCTCCGACGCGTTGCAGTCGTAGAGCATATAACTCAGCAATTGCGACAGTTTCAGCACAACCGCCGGCGATTGCTCCGATTTTCGTAACGTCAGGGCATACAGGTTGTTGAGGGTATTGAACAGAAAGTGCGGATGGATTTGGGACTTCAGCAACTGTAACTCCGCGTTAAACTTTTCTTTTTCAATCTGCCGATATGCCTGCTCTTTCAAATACCAGATTTTGACGAGTTTGATCGCAGCCGCAAAACCGCCCACCGTAATGCCGCCCCGTAATCCCGCCATCAATAAATAGGTTAAGCCCCCCCCACGAGCCCGCGACGTACCGAGCCACGCATGCAAAGGCGCAACAACCGAGGTCGACAGAAGAGCCGATGCCGACGCGCTCAGAAATGAAAAAAGAATAACGCCAACCACCATTTTCCAATAGGGCCCTTTGTCCAGATAGCGGGGGAATAAAACATAAATAATACCGTACGACAGAACCATATGGGCCGGCATAAATATCAGTGAACTGACGCCGGAGGAAAAAAAACCCAGAAAGAACGCTTCGGGTTTTCCGTAACCGCGATGCAGGAAATAGGAGATCGGAAAAACACCATACAAAACCGTGAAGTAGAGTTGAACAACTCCCCAAAAAAGCCCGTGCCGGGCCAGACGGTAACGCGGCTGATTGGAAAAGATAAAGTTGGTGTTAGACAGTTGCATACGAGTACCCGATTGCCGACCGAATATAGATAAACGACACCTTTCCTGCCACGAATTGCGCGAATTGTAGACGAACGGTAACGAATCGTCGCCAAATGACTCTTTTCAGCGCCCTAACTACACTCGTCGCCAGCCCCTTGCTGTATCTGTTGGGAACCGGCGCATTGGGCGACAATCCCGGCAGGCGGTTTTTCCCGTGTTTACCTTTGAAGCGTCAATTCCGACTAAAACAACAACTACGAACGAACCGCTTCGGCGCTACCACCATGAAAATCAATCCACACTACCGTTTGGCGCTATTCGCCACTGCTTTATTCCTGTCTTTGTCGGCTTTCAGCTTTGGTCAGGGACGGCAACTCCGTCAGTCAACCTCACCCCGTCAGGGCTTCTGGGTCGTGGAATCCCAACCGAAGCAGAACTGCATCGTGTTTTTCTACAACGATGACAACCAGCTCATTTACAAAGAAAATCTGGCGAAAAAACGACTCAATCTCAAACAGGCCAAAACCCGGGAGAGTCTGAATGCCGTGCTGGAACAGGCTTTGCAACAATGGGCCATTTCGCAACAACCGGGTGGCGCGGCCATGCCAGCCGATCAGCAATGGCTCGCGACGGAGTTTCGAAAATGAGGTGAGATAAGAGATGAAGGACGCTCCCCTCAGCCAGCAAGCCTTGGTCTCTTGTCTCACGTCTTTACTATAATTTGGTTAAATTGGTTCGAGTCCCCCGGCATGGGCAGTTTGCTCCGGGCCGGGGGCTTTTTTGTGCGAAATAATCACTCAATTGCCAGACGGGGAGTTGAATTGGTGTTCGTAATCCGTATTTTCGGACTTCGATCCATCCGTTCTTCATGCAAACCGGCCTTTCCGTTCCCGCAACCCGCACCGAAATCCTGGCGGGTGTTTCCACGTTTCTGGCAACCATGTACATCATCGTGGTCAATCCGGCGATTCTCAGTCAGGCCGGTTTGCCGTTCAGCGGGGTGCTGACAGCCACGGTTTTGCTGTCGTTTGGGTGCAGTGTGATGATGGGCCTGTATGCCCGCAACCCGATGGTGGTGGCGCCCGGTATGGGCCTCAACGCCTTTTTCACCTTCACTGCCGTCAAGGGCATGGGCATCCGCCCCGAAGTGGCGCTGGGAGCCGTTTTCTGGGCGGGCATTCTGTTTTTGATCCTGTCGCTTTTCAACGTCCGGTCGGCCATTGTCAGGATCATTCCCAAACCGCTGCGGTATTCGGTCTCGGCCGGTATTGGCCTGTTTATCACCCTGATTGGGTTTGAAAATGCGAAGTTTATTGTGGCTAATCCGGCCACGCTGGTCAGCATCGCCAGCCTGAAAGACCCAATCATTCTGACGTTTATTTTCGGACTTTTCATCACCAGCGTTCTGGTCATCCGGCAAGTTCCGGGGGCCATTATCATCGGTATTCTGCTCACTACCCTGGCCGCGTTGCCCATTGGCCGGTGGTGGGGCGATGCGTCGGCGGTCAATTTCGGGCAAAAAACACTGGTCAATTTTCAGGGTCTTTTTGCCGCCCCGGATTTCAGTCTGATCGGCAAACTGGATCTGGTCAACTCCCTACAATGGTCGCTCTGGCCGGTGATTTTTGCCTTTGTTTTTACGGACTTGTTCGACAGTCTGTCCACCTTCGTGGGCGTGGCCGAAGCCGCCGATCTGTACGACGAAGACGGAAACCCGCGTAACCTCAACCGCTCGCTGACGGTCGATGCCGTGGCCACGACGATGGCGGGCTTGCTCGGCACCAGCCCCGGAACGGCCTACATCGAATCGGCGGTGGGCATTGCGCAGGGCGGGCGTACGGGTCTGACGGCCATTGTGGCGGGTTGCCTTTTTCTGCCGTTCCTGTTTCTGTCGCCGTTGCTGTCGGTGATTCCGGCTATCGCCACCGCCCCGGCGCTGGTGCTGGTCGGTGCTTTCATGATGAAACCGATTACCAAAATCAACTGGGGTCGGCTGGACGATGCCTTACCGGCCTTTCTGGCGCTGGTCCTGATTCCGTTCAGCTACTCGATTACGCAGGGAATTATCTGGGGATTTCTGATGTGGACGGTCGTAAAACTGGCCATTGGCCAATCAAAAGAGGTGCCGGTCGGCTTATTACTTGTCGATTTATTCTGCATTCTGGCACTCTTTTCCGGACACTGATGGTCACGGAAGCACGGCCACCAGTTCCACTTCCACCAAGGCCGTTTCTTCGTACAGCCGTTGAATCTGCACCCAGGTTGCCGCCGGGAAATCGTTGTTATAAAACTTCTTACGAACGTCGTTGTGCTTTTTCATTTCCTCGATGTTGGTCGTGTATAAATTCTCTTTGACCACGTTCTGAAAAGTAGCCCCGTAAAAAGCCAGTGTTTTTTGAAGACCATTGTACACGTTCGTCAGTGCAGAAGCCGCTTCGCCCCCGCCCACGGTTCCCGAAATGTAAATGGTTTTGCCGACCCGGACGGCCTGCGCATAGCCCGCTCCATCCTCACCGGCTTTCCCAAAATGAAATTTCTGTTTTTCAATTGCATTCTGGCTGGATTGTGCGTTGACTTCATTAAAAACAACGGTCGAAAGCATGACAAGAATAGAAATGGCAAGTTTTTTCATCGTATTTTAGTTGTTTAACCCCAAAGAGTATGCCGCATAAACTATACAAAATGATTCGTTTAAACAAATTTCTGATTTTGGGATGGTTCGTAATCGGACTTGTCGTCGGCACTACGCCTATTCAGGCCCAGCGGTATAAACCCCGTCCGATTACGGCCTTACTCGGCGCTTTCGACGAAGAGGTGAAGCTGGTACAGAAATCCCTCAAGAAACCGAAAAGCCGGACGCTCAACGGAATTCACTTTATGACCGGGCGGATCAATGGTCACAAAGTCGTGATCGCCGAAACCGGAATTGGAAAGGTCAATGCTGCCATGACGACGGCATTTGTGCTGGCCTATTTCAAACCGGAACGGGTGCTTTTTACGGGAATCGCGGGTGGCACCAATCCCGACCTTCAACCCGGCGACATCGTGATTGCCCGGCAAACCGCCCACCACGATTACGGTTACATTACGTTTCAACAACAGAAAACGAATCAAACCCGCAACGCCATCACGAAAGACCTGAACCCAACGTACTTTCCCGCCGATTCACTCATGATGCTGGCGGCACAGGAAGCCGCGAAAACCGTTCCGTTTGAGAGCATTCCCTCCACCAAACGGCCACCGTCGGTTGTGGTAGGCACGGTGGTGACGGGCGATGTGTTCGTTTCGTCCGACGAAAAAGTGGCCAGTCTCTGGTCGGAATTCAAAGCTGACGCTACCGAAATGGAAGGCGCGGCTGTGGCGCAGGTTTGCTACCAGCAACAGGTGCCGTGTCTGGTGATCCGGAGTTTGAGCGACAAAGCCAACTCCAACGCCCGGCAGGATATGCTCACGTTTTTCAAGATTGCCGCCCGAAATTCGGCCAATCTGGTGATGACCATTGTGGGAAAGTTGTAATCCGATCAGGATTTGAAAACCGTGCCTGGTATCAGATTTAGATAACGGCTTTTGGTCTCTTCGTGCCGACAGTTAACAGTCAGAAGTCGCCGGGATGAAATTACAGGGTAAGAATGGTTTGGAAACCGTCGCGCAAAATGCCCAGATCCGAGCCGATGGCCAGGCAGGAAAAACCGGCTTTTCGCAGTTCCGGTACGTCGGCCGGGTTTCGCACCAGAATTCCAGCCTCTTTCCCGTTCTTTTGGGCCGCCTGGCTCACCCGCGCCAGGGCATTGGTAAATGGTAGGGACGGTTTGGATGGGCAACGCACGGCTAGATCCAGTTTCAGATCCGCTGGCCCCACAAAAAGCACATCGACCCCCTCAACTTCAGCGATCGCTTCGGCATTCATAACACCTTCATAGTCTTCCAGTTGGGCCATAAAAACCGGAACGGACTGTTTCTCAATGGCTTTGGAGGCACGCAACCCGTAGTCATACGCCCGCACCGAACCGGAATAGCCGCGGGTTCCGTGGGGCGGATAGCGCATGGCGGCCACGCAGGCTTCCGCCTGCGCCGGAGTCGAAACGCGGGGGAGCATAATTCCCGACGCACCCCAGTCCAGCGCCCGGGCAATCAGCACCGGATCGAGGCTGCCCACCCGGACCATGAGCGTAACATCCGGGTTTCGGACGGCCTGCAAATTCGCCAGCAACCCGCTTTCCGTCAGACAGCCATGCTCCAGATCGAACAGCAGCCAGTCCAGCGAACACGCTCCGGCCAGCTCGGCAATAACCGGCGAACCCGTTGACAACCAGGTCCCCAAACCCAGTCGACGGACATTTTTCTTTTCGAAGGAATTCATAAATCAGCGATCGTTTTATGGCCCTGCAAACCCAGCATCGCCGTTCGAATCCGGTCTTTGGTGAAGCTTTTCAGGGATTGTCCCGACGATCCGGCTCCGATCAGGAAAAAATCGTCCTGCCGGTCGAAGTAACCCGCTCCCACCCGAATAACGGCTTTGACAATCATATTCCGAAGCAGATGCAGCCAGAAACGCGGCAGGAATTGTTCCGGCAATTCCCGGATGGTCTGATAACCCGTCAAAACCGCCTTGATGAAGTCGCCGGAATGAAAACAGGCCAGCAAAGCCAGGTCGTCCGTGGGGTCACCCGAAACCGTGTCGTCCCAGTCGATGACGGCTTTTAGTTCGTCCGGCGTTCCCAGCATGTTCCACAACGCCAGGTCTTTGTGAACCAGACAACCGGTTTTCAACGCCAGCAAAGCGTCATTTTTATCGACAAGATCCTGTAAATCCAAGCTTTCTTCGTCGGTCAGAAACTGGGCATTCGTCAGAAAATCCAGATGCCGTTCCCAATTCAGCCGGAAATAAGCGCGGTACGTTTCGTGTAAACCGATTAACCGACCGGTTTTTCGAAGCAACGCCGGATCAAAAGGGCCGAAATTGTCAGGTGAAATTTGCTGCCAGCGGGCCAGATTGACTCCAATTTCGTGCGCAATAGCAGGTTCGTTTAGCGCCCCTTTTTTGCGTAACGCGTTCAAATCCGGCGCATCGATAAACGCCAGAATCTGGTACGCAAAAGGCACCTTGGATCGGGACGCATCGACGGCAAAAACCGGGGGCGTCGGCACCCCGGTTTGGCGAACCTGATCCAGAACGGCAGCTTCCACCTCCATGTAATCGTCTTGCTCCGGCCCGTTTTCCAAGCGCAGAAAATAGGTTTCTCCGCGATGCGACGCCAGATACGTCAGGTGATTTCCCTGACCGCCCGCCGGTTGCAGCGTAAAGGAAGAATCCCCAAAATAGGTTTGCAAAACCGTTCGCAAAGCGTCTTCTACGTCCTGATCCGGTACGGAGGCATGTGGCGTTATCAGACTGTAAAAAGCAGAAGGCCGGTCGCATTTCCAGTAATAAATCTGTTGCCGATTCGCCATTTTGTTTTTAGTTCTTAGCCTCTGCTTTGGCTTCCAGCGATTGACTAATCACCTGTTTGGCTTTGGCGTTCGGCGTTACAAAACCGCCTTTCAGAACATCTTCTTCCGTAAACCGGGCCAGCAGAATTTCTCCGCCCGTACTGCGTTTCCGGCCCCGGTCGTAGGAAATATACAGGGTGCCGTCGGGTGCCTGAACACCATCGGGATACGTTACCATATTCCGTTCATCCAGCAACAAACCGCCCTGCCAGGTCTGCCCGTCGTCGTCGGAAAGATACGCCGTCAGGTGCGACCGGGCGATTTTGCCATCCACTTTGGCGTGCTTGACCAGCAACAACCGACCCGATTGCAAACGGCGGATAAAATGCCGGGCGTTGGTGTTTTCAATCGCCGACTTCTGCGGTTCCGACCAGGTTTTCCCCTTGTCGTTCGAGTAGCTTTCCCAAAGTCCTTTGGCCGTGCGGGTGGTCAGCCAGAGTGTGCCGTCGCGCCGTTCGACGATGTGCGATTCGTCGTAGTCGGGCTGCGGAAACCGGACCCCGCCCCGGCGTTTCCAGGTGCGACCTTGATCGCTGGAAACGAAGACGTTAGCCATCCGGAGCGAATCCAGTTCGTGGTGCGCTTCCCGATACGGAGAAGCCGGGTCCATCGCGATGATTTTCTCCCGGTTCCAGAGCGAAATCACCAGCAGCCAGTCGCCGTTGGCCAATACGGTGGGTTTGTTCAGGGAGCAGCCGTGCCAGATTCGTTGCGGTTTCGACCAGGTGGGTTTGTCGCTGTCGGGGTTGTTGCACATGGTGTACCAGTTACCGGCACGACCGTCGAAAAACGTCATCGATTGGTCGAAGAAAAGCCACAGCCGACCGCGCGGATCGGTCCACAAGGTTCCGACAATGGCCCGGCGGCTTTCGCCCAGCGACGCATCGTGCGGATCAATCACGGCACGCGGTTTCGACCAGGTTTTGCCGTTGTCATCGCTGGTGGTCAGCGCAAAAAATGCTTCTTCGTTGTCACCACCGCCCACCCAACAGGCCCAAAGCCGTCCTTTGGGCGTTCGCTCGAGGCCAATGGTCATGTTGAAATCCAGCCGGTCCGGATCGTATTCTGACGACGGAGCCGTATTGACAACCGGTGGCACCAGGGCCGGATCGACCGGTTTTTTCGTCTGCGCCCGAAGCGAAAAAGCCCCCATCGACAAGCTGATTGCCAGACAAAAAAACTGTACTCTACACAGGTGATTCATCCCATCGTTACCTAAAATCTGCATACGGTATTTTCATGAAATAGTGCCGAATACCGTCTTCCATTGCGAGATAGAGCACTTTTTGGGCGTCGTCGGCAAAACCGTCGGGGTAGCAGATCATGGCCGGATTGTGTTCAATTTTCTCCATCGTGGCGGTATTCTCAATGGTCGCCAGCCGGATTTTTTTTGACCAGGTTTTACAACCGTCTTTAGAAACCCAAAGCGACACTTCGCTGCGATCTTTGCATTGGTTTCCGATCAGCAAAACGGTTTGTCCGACCTTCAACAACATGATTTTTGAATTTCCATTGGGAATATCGCTCGGGGCAACTTTGGTCCAGGTGCGACCAAAATCCCGGCTTTCGGTTCGGTACAGGACGCCGGTTCCGGAAGCCCGCATCAGCATCACCAGATGTCCGGTTGCCACTTCAACCGTGTTGGGTTCCCAGAGCATCCCCAGATCTTCGCGCTTGTGATAGCCGTGCATTTCGATGTTTTTCCAACCCGGCTTGCAAACCAGCGCCGAGACGCAGAACGGCCAGTTTTTGCCCTCAATCAGCTTCTGACGGCTAAATTTCTGGGTAAACCCGTCGGCCTGTTCCTGACAGAAAGCGGAGAAAAACCATTCGCCGTTGGACATCACAAAGCCGCGTCGCAGCGTAAAACTGCTGGCGAATCCCGGCAAACTCACCGGCTCCGTCCAGGTTTTTCCGGCGTCGGTACTGACGGTCGTAAAAGTTTTCAGGTTGTTGTACCAGCTTGGCGCGTCGAAGGTATTGACCGGCACAAACACGGTTTTATCGGCCACAAACAGTTCCGGCGACCAAACCGCCCGGGTCGGATGTTTCAGAAACGGTTCCGGCGACGACCAGGTTTTGCCTTCGTCGGTGCTGCGGGTGGCAACCACAAAATTGCCGTTGTCGGGTTCCCAGGGGCCACCCGTGTAGTGCAGACAGAGCAGCGAGCCGTCGGGCATCCGTCGCAAAACCGGCTCCCGCGACCAGCCATCGCCATTTTTCCTGAAATCGTTGATCAAAACCGGCGGATAGGCAAACACCAGGCCGTTAAGTTTCACCTCGCTTTTCTGGGCTTTCAGTTGAAAAGCGGAGCCCAAAAGGAGCAACAGGACCAGAAACCGTCGGATATGGGACGAACGTATTTTCATCGAATTAAAGAACAAACAAGTTAGAAGATCAATAGCCCAGATTTTGGGTTAACGCAGGATTCAGGTCGATTTCCCGTAGTGGAATTGGCATGAGCAACTCATTTTCCGTCATTTTGAAACTGATACCCTTGCTGGCAAAATGCGCATTCATGACCTCGATGGCGCGGCCCGTGCGAACCAGATCAAACCAGCGTTGCTCTTCGAACAGAAACTCCACTTTCCGTTCTTTCTCCAGTGCCAGCCGAACCGCCGGTTTGTCTAATCCGGTCAGATCCGCCAAACCGGCGCGTTTGCGCACCTGATTGATATACGGCAATGCATCGGCGGTTTTGTCCTGCTCGTTCAAAGCTTCGGCGTACATCAGCAGCACATCGGAAAACCGCGAAACCGGGTAGGTAACACTCCCGTCGGACACGTTGATTGCGCTGAAATCCACAAACTTTAACCCATACCGGCTATACACTTTCGTGCCGCCCAGCAAGGTGATGGTGTCGTTGACCGAAGCCGCCTTTCGCCGATCCGATTTTTCAAATGCATTGACAGAATTCAGCGTCGGTACGATTCGCCCACCGCCACTTTGGTTGTTGGGAAACAGCAGCATGTTGGACAGAGCGGGCGTAAATTGCAACGAATACAAATTGCCCAGATTGGACCCGGAGACAAACTTGATTTCAAAAATGGATTCGGTTAAATTATTATTTCCCTTGACCACCAACGTTTTATAGTCGGGCACTAAGGCATACTGCTTTTCGTCGATAACTTCTTTCAGTTTCGCAGCTGCCAACGCATAGTCTTTTTTGGTCAGGTACACTTTTCCCAGCAGCGTTTTAACGGTTCCTCTGGAAACCCGGCCTTTATCGGCGTTCAAGGTCGCCGGCATCAGCGACTCGGCACTGGTCAGGTCATCAAGGATGAGTTTGTAGACTTCTTCCTGCGGTTTTAGCGATAAATCGGTGGCTGCGATGTTGCCGGGGCTTCGGAACTCCACGTCGGTAACCGGCACCCGACCGAACAACTGCACCAGGTAAAAGTAACTGTAGGCCCGGAAAAACCGGGTTTCTCCGATAATCCGATCCCTTGTTACCGGATCGAACGAAGCGCCTTTGATGCGGTTTAAAATGGTATTGCAGCGGGCAATGGTGTACAAACCCACGTTCCAGGTCGCCAGAACCGTGGCGTTGGCGGCCGTAACGCTGTTGTCGTCAAACTCCACTTCGGCGGCTGTTGGCGCCAGCCACTGGAGCTCGGCATTGTCCGTTGCCAGTTCGTTGATGTAATGCAGATTACCGGTGTGAAATCCTTTGAATGAGCTGTAAACCCCCAAAAGAGAACTTTCAAAATCGGCCGCTGTGCGGTAGAAACTCTCGTCGTTAATCTGGTTCTGGGGCTGCAATTCCAGAAATTCCTGACACGACGTACTTGAAATCATGACCAGGAAAACGGCCAGAATCGTGCTTAGTTTATGTCGTATGTTCGGTTTCATAATCGTAATCGATAATGTTATTTTAAAAAACCGGTAGCGTTATTTAAAAGCGACCCGTAACCCCAATGTGGCAATGCGCGGAACCGGATAGGAATAAAAATCGATGCCGGATTTGGCAATGTTATCCCCGCCGATGCTGGCTTCCGGGTCAAAACTGGGATACTTTGTGAAGGTGTAGGCATTGGTCACATCCGCAAAAACGGTAAACGTCTGAAGACCAAGCCGGTTGGCGAGCGAAGCCGGGAACGCATACGAAAGGTTGATGTTCCGGATGCGCACGTACGACCCGTCGAACAAATACCGCGACGACATGCTGTTCCCCCGCGCATAATCGTTCCGGATCGCTCGCGGAAGCAGGCCGTCACCGGGATCTTCGGCCGATTTCCAGCGACGATCGGCCAGGGCAAGCTGATTCTGAACGCCCGCAACGTTCAACTGGGTTTCACCCGCCTGGAGATAAACCAGGTTACCTTCCGTTCCGATCACGCTGACATTCAGGGCTATATTCCGAAACGTAAATTTGTTGTTGAAGCCCCAGGTATATTTTGGCCACGGATTTCCGACGATTTTCTTGTCCGCATCCGTAATGCGTCCATCCTTGTTGACATCTTCAAACCGAAGGTCGCCCGGTTGCGTGGCCGGATGTACCAATGGGCTGGCTTTGATTTCTTCCGGCGTTTTGAAAACGCCCAGCACATTGAGCATGAAGAAACTCGAAATGGGCGAACCGACCTGACTAACCTGGTAGGGCGAGTTGACAATCCGGGAGCTGGACGTGCTGAGTGCCAGCACCTTGTTCCGGTTGGTGCTCAGGTTCAGATTGGTGGTCCAGGAAAAATCTTTCCCGCGGACGTTTTCCGAACTCACCGTCAGTTCCAGCCCTTTGTTCTCCACTTCGCCGATGTTCTGAATGGACGAGTCGAACCCGGAAGCCGCCGGTAACAAGGTGTTCAGCAACAGCCCTTTCTTGACGTTACGGTAGGCATCGACGGTGAACGACAGGCGGTTTTTGAACAGGGAAATGTCCAGTCCGATGTCGGCTTGAAGCGATTTTTCCCAGGTAAGGTCGTCGTTGGCCAGGCTTTGGGGCGTAATGCCCAGCACAATACCGCTGGTGGTGACGTAACGCGACGTTCCGAGGAGTCCGATGTGGGCGTAATTCCCGATCAGGTTATTCCCGGATGTCCCATAACTGGCTCTGATTTTCAGGTCATTGATGAACGTAAGACCCGCCATAAACGGCTCATCGGACAGGCGATAGCCCAGCGAAAAGGAAGGAAAGGTTCCCCATTTATGGTTGGCTCCAAACCGCGAACTGCCATCGCGACGCACTGTGGCCGTCAGCAAATACCGCCCGTTGAAGGTGTAGTTCACCCGGGCCAGCATTGACAGCATCGACCATTCGGAGATGAAATTCGTTCCGGCATTGACGTTGCCGCCCGACAGAAACGGAATATAGTCGGTCGGAAAATCGGACGCGCCAGCCTGCAGAATGTCGTCCGAATTTTTCTGCACCGTAAACCCGACTACGCTGTTGAAATTGTGCTTTTCACCCAGCATCCGCTGAAAACTGAGCGTGTTTTCGTTCAGCCAGTTCAGGCTTTTGCTGACATACGCTCCGGCGGTGGGTGGCCCGGTCAGATTGAAACCGTCTCCAATCCGCGATGATTTCCAGATGCGGTTGTTATTAGTAGTGTAGTTGACGCCCACCGACGATTTAAGCCGCAACCCGCTCATCAACTCATACTCCAGATAGTTGTTGGTGAAGATATTAGCTGCATTGCGTTTATCGGTAAATTCACGCACAATCACCAGCGGATTCTCGACCGGAACGCCCATCGGATCAACCAGTTCGGAGTACGGATTGCCGTTCTGATCGTAAACCGGGGCCAGTGGCGAGCTGGACAAGGTGGCCGCCAGCAACCCGCGCTGCCCGACGGTACCTTCGGCGCGGGCAAAATTGCCGTACGAATACGAACCGGCAAAGGAAGCGCCCAGTTTCAGGCGTTTGGTCAATTGTGCGTCGATGTTGGTGCGGAGGGTGAATTTCTTCAGGTTGGAGCCGATGATGATTCCTTCCTGATCAAAATAACCGCCCGAAACGTAGTAATTGATGTCGTTGGTGCCACCGCTGGCCGAGAGCTGGTAATTCTGAAGCGTTGCCGGCCGGAAAATCACATCCTGCCAGTCGGTTCCTTCGGTGGGCAGCAACTGCGGGTTTCGGTAGTCCGGTCGCACCCACTGGGGCTGACCGCGCACGCTGTTGGGATCGGAGGCTTTCCCGCCCAGATACACCCAGGCGTTGTCGCGCCCCTCGGCCACCATCTGCGCAAACTGCTGCGGATTCAGCATGTCCAGTTTCTTCGCCAGCGTCTGAACGCCCACCGATGACTCCAGATTAATGCTGGTTTTCCCCTGTTTGCCCCGCTTGGTCGTGATAATCACCACGCCATTGGCACCGCGTGACCCATAAATCGCCGTGGCCGATGCGTCTTTCAAAATCTCAACCGATTCAATATCAGACGGATTGATGGTACTCAGCGGATTAATTTTCGTCGTCGAAGCATTCGTGGCCATGCCGCTGGCCGAGTAGGAATTTCCGGTGAAGCTGCTCAAATCCGACCCTCCGCCCATCGAACCGATGGCGTATCCGTCGATGACATACAAGGGCTGATTACCGCCCGTGATGGAACTGATGCCCCGGATGACGACGTTGACGTTGCCGCCCGGCGCCCCCGTGGTCTGGGTAATCTGTGCCCCCGCCACCTTGCCCTGCATCATCTGATCGAAACTGGCGGCCGGAACCGGCAGCAGGTCTTTGCCGCTCAGGTTGACAATCGAACCCGTCAAATCCTTCTTTTTCTGCGTCCCATAGCCCACCACCACGACCTCATTCAGGGTTTTCTGGTCCGGTGCCAGTTGCACATCGATGGTGTTCCGGTTGCCAATTGCCACTTCCTGATTCAGATACCCGACGAATGAAAAGACCAGCACCAGCACCGATGTGCCGGCATCGTCGGGCACGTTGAGCCGAAATTCGCCGTTTCCGTCGGTCGTGGTTCCGCGCGTGGTTTTCTTCACCACCACACTGACCCCCGGCAGACGTTCGCCGGTTTCGCTTTTCACACTTCCCGTCAGCACCCGGTCCTCAACGGGCGCTTTCGCCGGGGCCGCCAGGGGAAGTTCGGCGGTGGCCGTCCCCCTTTCCGGGGGGCCATTCGCCGACGTTGGCAGGGAGAGCGCCGAATCCGGAAGCCGGGTTTCGGCATCGGCCACTTTCCGCGCCTTTTTGTCGCCAATGACCAGATACGAACTGCTGTTTACTTTTTTGTACCGCAAACCCAGTGGTCGCAAGACATTGCCGAGATTTTTTTCAAGCGTCGCTTTCGGGTTAATGGCTTCCGATGTAACCGTAAACCCTTCTACAGCACGCAGTTCAAACATGATATCGACCCCGTAGGTGTTCTTCAGATCGTTCAGTACGTCTTTGAGTTGCCGGACAGTTCCCCGTGGGATTTCAGCCGGTTTTTGCCGCATCGTACTGGCCAGCGCCAGGGACTGCGACCAGCCCGGCCGGAGCCCAAAAAGCAATAGGATCAACAGAAGCCCCGCTTGTGGAGCCCTTCGTAAAGGATTTACCATAGAAAGTAAGGGTTTAGAAAGTCTGGTTTAGTTGTCCATTAACTGGACATGATTGCCCTGCCGGACCACATTAATATCCAGCAATTCCGAGATGGATTGCAACAATTGATCGACATTATCGGCCCGAAATGACCCCATCAGCACCCGTCCGGCCAGCTTCTGATCCTTGATATCGACCTGTAAACCGTAGTTTTCTTCGAGGAGATAGGCCACTTCCTGCAAAGGCGTTTCCTCAAAAACGAACCGTTTTTCGCCCCAGGCCGGATGCAGTTGGGTTTGCTTCATCGTTTTCAGGGCAATGTGGTTCTGCGGGTCGAGCGTCACCAGCTCGCCGGGTTTCATCAGCACCTGCTTTACGGTTTGCCCGGTTTGCACCTGCACCTGAACTTTACCCTTGTTCAAGGTCACTTTGGCTCCGCGTTTTCGGGCAAAAACGGTGAATTCCGTTCCCAGAACCACCACTTCGAAATTCTTGACGGTTTTGACGACAAATTTCTGATCGTCGGCGGTGTGGGTCACCGAAAAATTGGCTTCACCGGTGAGCAGCACTTCCCGGATACGCGTCCCAAATCCCCAGCGGGGTACGCGTAGCATCGAATTCGCATTCAGGAGTACGGCACTTCCGTCGGCCAGTTGCAGCGAACGGGTTTCGCCAAATCCTGTTTCGTACGTTTGATATCGGATCGTATTGCGGAACAAAAAAGCACCAATGCTGACCAGCAACAGAAACGAAGCCGCCACCAGCCAGGGCCTGATCGACCAGCGGTTTTGCGCGGGCGCAACAACCGTTTCGGCGGTATTGACGGCGTCGGTTTGCGGATTGTCTTTCAAAAAAGCCGTGTAACGCTGAAGTGCGCTGTCGGTTTGGGTCAAATACTGCGGATGCAAATTTTCCCACTCTTCCAGCCATTCGTAGTAGCGCTCTTCGTTTGCTTTTTCCTGAAGCCACTGCGCAATCAACTCCCGCTGCAGCGGAGACGTTTTCCGGGCGAAGTGGTTAAATAGCAAACTTTTGTTGACTTCCGATTCCATTTCCTGCTACCTGCTGTTTATTCATAAGACAACTTTTCGGCAAAAGCACCTTAGTGGCTTCAGGAGTTATTCATCCACAGGACCAGCAAAATCAGCCAGTGCTCTTTCAATCCTTTCCGAATAATGCTCAGGGCCTTCACCATGTGTACCTCGACGGTTTTGATCGAAAGGCCCAATTCGGTCGCGATGGTCTGGTATTTTTTCCCTTCAAACCGGCTCAGCAGAAATACTTTCCGGCATTGCGGAGGCATCGATTCAACCAGATCTTCGACCCGGTGAAAGACTTCTTCGAACTGAATAATCTGGTCGGGGCGCTGGCTAAACGCACCCTCCTGCGTATCAGCGGTTTCGAGGTCTTCCAGCTTTTTAAATTCCAGGCGCAGGTAATTGTAGGCTTCGTTGCGGACACTGCGGAACAGGTAGTACCGGTACGAATCCGTCACGGATTCGTAGGCTTTTGTTTTCCAGAATTTACAAAAAACATCACTAACGAGGTCTTCTGCGGTCTCTTTGGAGTAGACAAACCGGACGGCATGGCTGCAAAGCGCCTGGTGATACCGCCGAAAAAGCAATTCGCATCCTTTTTGCGGGTTCTCGCTGAACGTCCGCCGAATGAACCATTCCGCATCCTGCCGAGCCGGTTTTTCATCCGCTGGCTCGATTTCCAGACCAGGGTCATTCCCGGGAGTGGTAATCGTCGGAACGTGGAGGTCGGCAGAATCGAACCGTTGACGGGTTTGCATAACCTTAGATTAAAACGAACGGGTCTTTGAAAGAGACAATGCTTTACTAAGAAAGACAACTTTTCACCAAAACCACCTTAGTTGGTTTTAAAAATTTCCCGAATAAAGACAAAAATGGTTGTGATTGTGGTCAAACCCGTTGGGCTGGGGCGCTCCTCCGGAGCTCAGGGTTGTCGTGCAGGGATTGCTTGCTATTGACAGGAAATCCCTTCGGGATCGCGTGTGCCGATTGGCGTCGTATTTGCATTGCCCCGGAGGGATTTTCTGTCAATAGTCGGCTTTTTACCAAAATTACCTTAGCTGTTTTGATAGATTTTGGAATAAAGTCAAAAATGGATTGTAATTGTGGTCAAACCCGTTGGGCTGGGGCGCTCCTCCGGAGCTCAGGGTTACCGTAGCAGAGATTGCTTGCTATTGACAGAAAATCCCGCCGGGATTGAGTGGGACGTCTGGTGTCGTATGTGCATGACCCCCGGCGGGATTTTCTGTCAAAAGTCGCTTTGCTTGCTATTGACAGGGATTCCCACCGGGATTGAGGGTGCCGCTTGGGATAGGATGTGCATGACCCCGGAGGGGTTTTCTGTCAATAGTCACCTTGGTTGCTATAAACAGGGATTCCCACCGGGATTGAGTGGGACGCCTGGTGTAGGATGTGCATGACCCCGGAGGGGTTTTCTGTTAATAGCAGACAGAATTCAGTCGATATCATCAAGCTCCGGAGGAGCGTACTACTTTCTAACTCCGTCATCAATCCATTCAAACAGGTATTTCGTCTCAAACGGCACTTCAAATTTTTCCAGTAGTGTAAGGTATTCCTCCCGAAACGTGTGCTTACGGTGGTGTTCTTCCTGATTTAAAATATAGCGCACAACCGCACCAACCTGCGAATGAGAATAGGTAAAAGCCCCATATCCTTCCTGCCAGTAAAATGGAATTCGTGTCCAGCGTTTTTCCTTAATAAAAGACGAAGTCGCCGTTTTTATATCCCTAGCCAAACTGGCAATGGTTAATGTGGGAGAAAATCCAATAAATACATGGACATGATCGGGCATACAATGGATTGCCAGTAACTTAGCGCCCCTGTTTTTTACGATCCCCGTTACATAGCGATGCAATTCTTCTTTGTGCTCCCGTGGAATAAGACTGTGACGGCCTTTAACGGCAAATACAATCTGTACGTAAAGCTGCGTGTACGTATCCGCCATAACCAGAATGTGTTTAATGACTTCCATTAGACATTTTTTTAAAACGGAAGTCACCTGGTCAAATCAGCATCCGTAATTATAACCCTTGATCAGCACAAGAAAATGACGCGTCATTCCCGTCGTAAACCGTAAACCGGAGTACCGTAACCGCTAAATCTTTACTTTTACGCGAACTCCTTAACTCCTTCCTCCGTGCGTAAATTTTTCATCGGTTTCCTGCTCTTTCTGGTTGCGGTCGTCGTGCTGGGTGCGGGCTACGGCTACTACAACAGCCGCGACCGGCATCCCAGCTATTCGCTCGACCTGAACATTCCGGCGCCTGCCCAGCCCCAGTCGCTCAAAGTCGGTTTTTCGGCGCTGAAAATCACCCCCTACCTCCCCGACCGCTGGACGGATAAAAACCAGGATGCGGCTTATAAACCGGACGACGGCGACACCTTTACCGACGGCAACCACAACGGCGAATTCGATGCCTACTGGATGGCGGGATTCAGCCAGAAACGCGCGGCCAACGGCGTTCACGACGATTTGTGGGCGCGGGCAATGGTGATCGACGATGGCAAAACCCGGCTGGCCATCGTGGCCGTCGACCTGCTCGGCTTTACACACAAAAACGTCATCAATGTCCGCAAATCCATCCCCGTCAGCGCGGGCGTTACCTATTCCATCGTGTGCAGCACCCACACCCACGAAGCGCCGGATTTTCTGGGGATGTGGGGTGGCAGTGTTTTAAAAAGTGGCGTAAACAAAGCGTATGAACTATTTGTTGAGCAGCAGGTGACGCGGGCCATCGTTCAGGCCGTCGAAAAGCTGCGACCGGCGCGGCTGCGTTTTGCGCAGGATTTGACCGGTGCGGATTCGCTGCAGATGGATACCCGAAAACCGCTGGTGAAAGACGCCGGTTTGTATAGCATGCAGGTACTGGATGCGGTGAAAGACAGCACCCTGGGAACGCTCGTCGTCTGGGGAAATCACCCTGAAACCTTGTGGAGCAAAAACACCCTGCTGACTTCCGATTTCCCGCATTATGTTCGGGCGTATCTGGAACAAGGAATCTCGCAGGGCGATTCGGTGGTGCAGAAGGGATTGGGGGGAACCGTGGTGTATGCGTCCGGCTGCGTAGGCGGATTGATGACGACCTCACCCAAAGTGACCATTCAGGATCCGCTGACGGGCGAGCGGTTTAAAGACCCGACATTTGAGAAAGCTGATGCGCAGGGAAAACACCTGGCAATGCTGATTTACAAATCGTTGCAGCAGGACACCGCGACAGCCCAACCAGCGGACATCCGGTTGAAAGCGCACACGATCGAAATCCCGCTGGCCAATAAACTGTTCCGGCTGGCGGTCGGATTGGGCGTTCTGGATGCCGGTTTTAGCAGTTGGGGGAACTTCCGGAGCGAAATTGCGGCTTTCCGTTTAGGCGAAGCGTCTTTTTTGTGTGTTCCGGGGGAAATCTATCCCGAAATCGTCAACGGCGGGGTTGAAAACCCGGTAGGTGCCGACTTTCGTATCAAACCGATCGAAACTCCTCCGCTAAGAAGTTTAATGCCGGGGAAATACAAGTTTGTGATCGGACTGGCGAATGATGAACTGGGCTACATTATTCCAAAAAGTGAATGGGATACGGAAGCTCCGCATATTTACAACCAGGAGAATAAACCGTATGGTGAAGTCAACTCCACCGGACCCGAAACCGCACCCAAACTATACCGGGCCATGGCTGAATTATTGCGTGATTTATAGCAAAAAAAGGAGTTGAGTGCTATATTTTTCCGTGGATATTATTTTCAAATCTAAACGGTTCAACTCCTGTAACATTGATTGGTATGCGGATTTTACTTGTTGAAGATGAACAGGAAGTAGCTTCATTTATTAAAAGCGGGTTGGAAGACTACGGTTTCGAAGCCGACGTGGCCGGCGATGCTTTGCAGGCTCAGGTGATGCTGGCCCATACTGACTACCCCACGATTATTCTGGATGTAAACCTTCCGGTAATCAACGGTTTCGAGCTGTGTAAACTCATTCGCAGCCGCTACGAAGATGTGTCGATTCTGATGCTGACGGCCCTGGGAAGTACGGAAAGCAAACTGAGCGGTTTTGACGCCGGGGCCGACGATTACCTGATCAAACCGTTCGAATTTCGGGAACTCGTGGCCCGGTTGCGGGCTTTGAACCGGCGGAGAAGCACCCATCCTTCCGAGGCCACGGTGCTGAAAATTGCGGATCTGGAACTGAACCAGCAGAGTAAAACCGTCAAACGCGGCACCCAGAAAATCATTCTGACCGCCCGCGAACTGGCGCTGCTGGAGTTCTTTATGAAAAACCAGAACAAGGCCCTATCCCGCAATGAGATTACCGAAAAAGTGTGGGATGTCAACTTCGACACCGGCACCAATGTGGTCGATGTGTATGTGAATTACTTACGAAAAAAAATCGATAAGGATTTCTCCCCCAAATTGATCCATACCATCACCGGTATTGGCTACATCATGCAGGAATCGGAAGAATAACAGATGAAAATAAGAGCGCGTATTTCGGTTACTTTCCTGATTATTGTCGCCACCAATCTGGTGCTTTTTTCGCTGGCGATCTATTTTATTTCTGAATATTTCCGGCAACGCGATTTCTATTACCGGCTGACCGACAAAGCCCGCATTACCGCCCGGCTGCTGATTGAGGAGGACGAAGTCGACCCGGCTATTCTTCGTTTAATTGAACGCAACAACCTGACGTCTTTACCCGAAGAACACATCGTTATTTACGACCAGCAGAATAAACAGATTTACGCCAGTGCCGACACCGCACACGGTATTGCGAGCCAACGCGACCTGCTCGATCGCGTTCGTAAACAGAAGCAACTTTATATGCGTCGCAAAACCCGGGAAATCGTTGGGCTGGCCTACACCTATCAGCAACAGGAATACGTGATCATTGCCACCGCCTACGACGAATCCGGGCTGACGGAAATCGCTCACTTGCGGAATATCCTCGGTTTCGGACTGGTTTTCAGCCTTTCACTGGTGGGTATTTCGGGCTGGATGTTTGCGGGTCGTTTTCTGCAACCGATTTCCAATGTGATCCGGCAGGTGGACCGCATCAGGGCATCGAATCTAAACATGCGGGTAGATGCCAGCGACAACAGCGACGAAATTGCGCAACTGGCCAAAACCTTCAATTCGATGCTCGACCGGGTGCAGGAAGCGTTTGAGGTCCAGCGGAATTTTGTGGCCAATGCCTCCCACGAACTCCGGACGCCCCTCACGATCATTACCGGCCAGATCGAAGTGACACTCATCAAGAAACGCACCGTTGAAGAACACGAAGCCAAATGGGTCGCCGTTCTCGACGTGATCAAACGGTTGAACGTGCTGTCAAATAATTTGCTGGAACTGACGCAGGTGAGCCTCGACGATGCGCCCATCAAATTTCACGAGGTGGCCCTGGACGAAGCCATCTATCAGGCAACCAAGATGTTAACCACCCGTCGACCGGATTATCAGGTCATTTTCTCCTTCGAAAGCGAAACCATTCAGTCTTCGCTTACGGTTCAGGGGAGCCTGGCGTTGCTGATTTCCGCTTTCGTAAACCTGATGGAGAACGGGTGTAAATTTTCGGCCAACAACCGGGTTGAAGTAATCCTGGGGGCGGATGAGCAATGGGCCACCATCCAGTTCAAAGACGAGGGGATCGGCATTGACCCGGCCGACATCAAGCACATTTACGAACCCTTCTTCCGGGCCGAAAACGCCAAACGAATCCTCGGCTACGGCATCGGCCTGCCGCTGACCTACCGCATCATTCAGCTGCACCGTGGACAAATCTCGGTTGCATCCAAAATCAACGAAGGCACGACCTTTACATTAAAGCTACCCAAAACGTTCTAATCGTTTCCTAATTGACTTCTAATCGACTTCTCATTGACTTCTAATTAACTCTTAATTACCTGCTTTCCATACGGTTGTAGATTTGTACTATCACAAGGAAAGGTATTTACTACGATAAAAGAATCATTAGTCCAGTCCGGTTCGACCCATTGCCTGTCAATGGGTTGGCGCATTTAAAGACCTGGGATTGTGAGCTTGTATCGATAAAACCGTCCGACTGAATCACACAAACTACCGGGAGCTATGCTAGTCGACACGAACAATACCGAAAAAAAATCGAGTAAACTCGTTAACTGGGGAACGGTTTGGGGACTGATTTTTGCCACCATCGCCCTCGATTTATACATCAATTACCGCGAAAATAGCCAGGATAAGGAAATTTATCGCACGAAATATGAAGTCAAGGCATCGGAAGCGGACTCGCTGCGGGCCGTAAAAGTTGAGTTGGAAAAGCGGTTACTGGAGCTTAACCAGCGCGAAACCACCGCAATCGAGGTCAGTTCAGCCAACTGACCGGATCGGTTTGACCGCGTTGTGATTATCCTAATGTGACTTCATCCAACCATTCATGCATCATGAAAACAACACAAAAAAACTTTCAAATCGTTGATTTGAGCAACGTAGAAGGGGATATCAAAGGAGGTGTTGTTTCATTTCTGGTAGCCGTCCCGCTTTGTCTGGGAATTGCCCTGGCTTCCGGAGCCCCTCTTTTTTCAGGAATCATCGCCGGGATTGTCGGCGGCCTGGTGGTCGGTCTGTTCAGTCGTTCAGCGCTGAGTATTTCGGGACCTGAGGCAGGTCTGATTGTTGTTGTACTGGCCGCCATTGAGTCGCTGGGTTCGTTTCCGGCTTTTCTGCTGGCAACCTTCCTGGCCGGTGTTCTCCAGATTGGGCTGGGGTACATGCGGGCCGGGATTGTCAGCAACTTCTTCCCTTCATCGGTCATCAAAGGTATGCTGGCCGGTATTGGCGTCATTCTGATTATCAAGCAGATCCCGCATCTCGTTGGCTACGATACGGATTCGGCCGAAGAGATTTCACTTTTTCAGCCCGATGGATTCAACATCGTTAGTCAGTTTCAGGCCGCCATCGGCCAACTCAACGGTGTCGCTTTTTTGATTGCCGTCGTGTCGTTGGCGATTCTGCTGCTGTGGGAACGCCCTTTTTTCAAAGAAAACAAGATTCTGAAAAATGTACCGGCGGCCCTGGTCGTGGTGGTATCGGGTATTGCTATCAACGGACTGATTGGAATTTTTCAGAGCGACTGGGCCTTGCAAGGCAACCATTTGGTGCAATTACCGGTGCCCGATAGCCCGGCGGCTTTCGTCGATTTGTTTACGATGCCCGATTTTGAACAATGGACCAATCCGCAGGTCTACACAGCGGCCATTTCCATTGCCTTGGTAGCCAGCCTGGAAGCCCTGCTGTCGATTGAAGCGACGGATGAACTGGACCCGCTGAAACGCAAAACGTCCACCAACGCCGAACTGAAGGCGCAGGGAATCGGCAACATGGTGAGTGGACTGATTGGAGGCATTCCGCTGACGTCCGTCATTGTCCGGAGTTCGGTCAGCATCAACGCCGGTGCCCGGACCAAGCTCGCAGCCCTGGTACATGGAACGCTGCTGCTGGTGTGTGTAATTGCCCTGCCGACGGTGCTCAACCGGATTCCGTGGGCGGCACTCGCGTCGATTTTGCTGATCACCGGCTACAAACTGACCCGGGTCCGGATTTTCAAGCAGCTTTTTGAGGAAGGTATCGCCAAGTTTTTGCCTTTCGTGGTCACCGTCGTTTCGATTTTGATGACGGATTTACTGACCGGCATTGGCATCGGTATGCTGGTCGCCCTGTTTTTCATTCTGCGGGAAAATTACCTCAACGCCCATAAAATGGAAACCTTTCAGGACAACGGGCAGGAGCACATCCGCATCAGTCTCGGCGATTATGTTTCGTTCCTGAGCAAGGCCAGCATGGTGAAAGTGCTGATGAACGTGCCCGAAAACGCCATTGTAGAAATCGACAGCAGCAATTCGTCGTACATCGACAGCGATGTGATGAACACGATTCAGAATTTTAAAGAAACCGCCCATAAACGCAACATCCGTCTGATTTTTCTGCGTGAACCAGCTGATTATAAACCCGTTCCGGAATCGGTGATTGCCATGCGCAACCGGCACCTGCGGGAAATCGAAGAAATGAACTAGCACCGGTTTTCCGGGCTTTCACCCCAATAATTAGCGTAGTCCTATCTTTGTGTGATAGAAGACCGATGACCCTGATCGCCCTTGCAGTCAGGGTCATTTTTTGGTTGGCAACCAGCAGCCGAGCGAGACGGTGAAACCGTAGGTGTTCTCGTTCGGTTTGGAGGATGCCAGAGTCGAGGGATATTGGCTCAACCCGTATTGAAACCGGGCATCTAAAAAGGTGGTGAGTCGCCCGATCCCCATCTCAATTCCACCACCACCCCAGACAGCCGCTTCGAGCCGACGCCTGAAAAGAACCTGATCTCGAAAAATCTCGGAGCCCTCATCCGTAATCGTCAGCCTGCCGCCCAATGCATATCCCAGACTGGGGCCAAACAATCCGTAATAGGCCCAGCGATTCGTCACCTTCCGGCGATAAGAAATCAATACCGGAAGCTCGGCAACTTCATAATGTAAAAGGAGTTTCCCGGTTCCGGCAGGCACACCGATTTCATCGGTATAATCTACACCTGACTGCCAGCCCTTCTGAATGACCGACGGTTCTGCCCGAATCGACCAGCGATTTTTCAGAACCATCTCAACAGGAACCGCAACAGCAAAGCCCCTCGCCAGAGAACGGTCGGCGAAAGAATTCCGGGTGTGAACCGTCGACCAGTGAGCGCCCGCCCGCACACCGACCTGTACCTGAGCGTGCAGTTTTAGCGAAAAAATCACGAGGATGAAAGTAAAAAAGAAGAGCTTTTTCATCGAAATTAGGCTTTGTTTGTCTGATAAACGATGAATTTGGTTTTGTTCATATAACCGTCAATAAATATCCGTCGGACGGTTTAACATTTGCCAGCTCTTCGGGTTTATGCAATACATTTAACCGTACCCATGAATTTAGCCGAACTGGTTCACGACCCCGTCAAGGCCGCCAAAGCGGTCAAATTAGTCTACGTCAACGATTCGACACCCGGCATTTCCCGCCATCGGTCGGGTGATCAGTTTGTTTACAAAGACCCGAAAGATCACCTCATCGACGACGATGACACCCTGTGCCGCATCAAGAAAATGGCCTTGCCGCCAGCCTGGGAAAACGTCTGGATCTGCGCCAAACCCAACGGACACCTGCAGGCCACCGGCATCGACACCAAAGGCCGGAAGCAATACCGCTACCATACCAATTGGAACGCCATCCGCAGCGAAACCAAGTTCTTCCGGATGATTGCCTTCGGCCAACAACTCCCCGACCTTCGCGCCCGCATCGAGCAGGATTTGAAAAACCGCGAGCTGACCAAAGAAAAGGTCATTGCGATTGCCCTCAGTGTGATGGAACAGACGCTGATCCGGATTGGCAACGCATCGTACGAGAAAGAATACGGGCACTACGGTTTGACGACTTTAAAAGACAAACACGTCAACGTGGCGACCTCCGAACTCCAGTTTCGGTTCAAGGGCAAAAAAGGTATTTACCACGACATTACCGTTCGCGACCGGCGGCTGGCCCGACTCGTGAAAGCCTGCCGCGACATTCCCGGCAAAGAGCTGTTTCAGTATTACGACGAAAACGGCGAACACCGCAGCATCGACTCCGGCATGGTGAACGGTTATTTGCAGGAAGTGACGGGGGAAGAATTCTCAGCCAAGGATTTCCGTACCTGGGCCGGAACCGTCAACGCGTTGCGTTTGCTGGCCGAACTGGAACCGTGTTCGACGGAACAGGAAGCGAAGAAAAACATCAATACGATTCTGGAACAGGTAGCCCACCGGCTGGGCAACACGCGGACCGTTAGCCGGAAATATTACGTGCATCCGCAGATTCTGGAAGCCTATGAATGCCGGGATTTAAACCCGTATCTGAAGCGCAAAAACCAGTTTCGCCAAACGTCACCGTATGGGCTGGATCCGATCGAGAAACTGTTGCTGACGTTTTTGAAGGATAAAGTGAAGAAATAGCCTGCGATCCATGCGACCGGTTAGGTGTTGAACACCTGACCGGTCGCATGGATCGTTTCACCCCTGTGCCCGCACCCACCGGTGATGGTCGCAACGCTGGCAGGTCGAAACCGGCCCTTTGCCGTATTCTACCACCTGACCACATTGACAACAAGCGTAATGCCCGGCTTCGGAAAGCGTATCAAAGGACTCCTTTAATTTATGGGGAAGAATCGGCAAGCCCGGCTTTACTTCGTCGTCTTTGAACTGAAAAATGCTGACTTCGCCGTTGTGTTCCAGAATCGCCGTCCGAACCTGCCCAAGATGCTCGATGCCCGCCATCCGCAGTTCGGCGAACAGCTCATCCAGCCCCAGGTCTTCCTCATCGAAGTTCTGCACCAGAATGCAGCCGTTTTCAATCACGTAAACCGGTTTTCCTTCCAGAAATTCGCGGACGGGTTTGCTCTTGTCACTCAGCCGGGTGAAGAATTTGTAACTGCCCATCATGACCACGAACACCACCGCAGCCGCCAGCAGCGGCACATCGTGGTAGAACATGGGATCGCCCGCGGCTGACCCCAGGCCGATGACCAGCACCAGTTCGAAAACCGAAAGTTGTTTCACTTCCCGCTTCCCCGATATTTTGAGGGCGGTCAGCAAAATCAAAAACATGACAAACGTCCGCAGTGCCACCTCACCGAGGTAGCTCACCGGAAAATCGTGCAGCAACATCCGTTGCCAGTCAAAAGCCTGAATCGGCTCTTCGTTGTTCATTTACCGCGTTTTCGGTTTACTCAGGATGCCTTATCTTTCCGGATTTTCAAATGCCGGTTAGCCGCCCATTCTTCGGCTTTGGAAGTGGCAATCGGAATTGCCCGTTCCTCTTCCATTCCTTCTTTCAACAGCGCATTGGCAATCGAAATCGCTTTGTTTCGCACCGGTGCCATAAAATTCTTCAACGACACCGGATAATCCTGCTTCGTCCAGGGCATAAAGAGTTAAGAGTTAAGAGTGATGAGTTAAGAGTTAAAAAAACAGATACGACGATTTTTTTAACTCTTAACTCATCACTCTTAACTCTTAACTCACTTCGTTTGTTGCAGAATCTGGCTGCTGAGCCGCAGGAGTTCGATTTCGGCAAGTTTGGTGTTGTATTCGGCGTTGATCAGACGGGTCTCGGCGGCAACGGCGTTACGCTGTACATCCCGGAATTCGACCGCCGTCGAGTTGCCTACCCGGTAGCGTTCAAAGGCGATCTCGACGTTTTCATTGGCGATTTTGAAGCTTTCCAGTTCCAGATTGACCAGAATCAGGCTGTTGCGGTATTGGGAGTAGGTCTGTTCGAGGGCTTGCTGCAGTTGCAAACGCTGGTCGGACTCCTGGTACTCGGTGATGAGCGCATTCGTCTGGGCGTTGGCCAGCAACCGTCGCTGGTTAAATCCGGTAAAAATCGGAATGCTGGCCTGAATCCCGTACTGAAGGGCATCGTTGCGGGCACTCCGAACCCCGAAACCGCCCTGGTTATCGATGGCCGTAAAATTATACCCCCCCACCAGATTGACGACCGGCAACCGTTGCGACCGCGCCAGCCGCACGTTCAGATCCGCAACCCGCCGGTTCAGAGACGCGGCAATCAACAGCGGGTTGTTGTTGGTCAACGACTCCCGAAGCTGGTCGAGCGAAATATCCGTCCGCACAATGATCGTATCCCGAACGGCAAACTCCGTGGCGGGGTCCCGAACGATGAGCGTATTCAACAATACCTTGGCATTCCGCACATTCTGCTGCTGCGTTACCAGTGCGGAGCTATCGGCATTATAATCGACCTGAGCACTCAGGAAATCGACCCGCGAGCGCGTGCCAACTTCGTAATTGGCGCGGGCCAGTTCCAGGCGGTCACGGGAAATATCCAGCGCCTGCCGGAGTGAAACCAGTTGCTGCAATTGCCGGATTACATCGTAATAGCCCGTGGCCACATCGGCCACCGTGGCTTCAATGTTGGCGCGGGTGTTGACTTCACTGATCTTCACGACTTCGCCCAGGCGGTCGTAGGTAATGAAATTGCCAAAACCATTAAAGATCGTCCAGTTTACCCCAACCCCAACCTGCGTATTCCGGTTGGTGATCCCGTAGAGATTCTGAGGGGGACGTAAGCCGTCGAGAAATTCCTGGCGTAAATTTTGTAAGTTGCTGTTATTGGTTAGGTTACCCGTTACATTGGGAAAAAAGCTGGCTTTGGCCGTCTTGAAATCGGTGCGGGCAATCTGTTCCTGCGACCGGAAGATGCGAACCTGGTAACTTTTTTCAAGAGCCGCCGAAATCGCTTCCTGCAAGGTAAGTGTTTCGCCCTCCTGCGTAATAACGGAAGTGCGCCGGGTGCGCGGAGCGAGTGGTTGAACGGGTTGAGACCAGGAAGTAAAGAACGAAAAGAAAAGGAGCAAGCTTAGAAAGAAGCGCATTCTGGTATTATTTTTAAGTATCTGACCTTCAAAATTAAAAGATATTCTGTCATTCTTTGTATACCGGAATTAGATTTGGAGGTATTTCTTCTCAACCGAACATTTCCGAAAGAATCTTCCACCAAAAGCGTAAATTTCCGGCATGAACCATCGCTACCTGCTCTTCGGCCTTTCTATGGCCCTTTTAACGGCTTGTTCGCCCAAAAAAAAGGCCGATTTACTGGTTCATCATGCGGTTATCTACACTGCCGACTCCCTCTTCACCAGTGCCCAGGCTTTTGCTGTCAAAGATGGAAAATTCGTGGCCGTCGGCTCTTCGGAAAGCGTGCTGAACGACTACCAGGCGGATAGCGTCGTCGATTTGAACGGGCAGCCGGTCTATCCCGGTTTCTATGACCCTCACGCCCATTTCCTGGGGTTGGGGCAGATGCTGGAACAGGCCGACCTGGTGGGCACGCGCTCCTTCGACGAGGTGATTCAACGACTCAAAACCTTTTCCGAAAAACACCCCGACAACCTTTGGATTCTGGGCCGGGGCTGGGACCAGAACCAGTGGCCCGACAAGCAGTTTCCGACCCGGGAAAAACTGGATGCGGCCTTCCCCACGATCCCGGTTTACATTGCCCGCATCGATGGACACGCGGCCCTGATCAACTCGAAAGCACTCCGACTGGCTGGCATTACCAACGCCACCAAAGTTGCGGGTGGGGAAGTCATTTTGGCAAACAACGAACCAACGGGTGTCCTGATCGACAACGCGAAGAATGCGGTTCGACGCCTGATTCCGCAACCGGACGCCCGGGAAAAGGAGCGCATGCTTCTGGCGGCCCAGAAAGTGTGTCTGTCGCTGGGTCTGACAACGGTTTCCGACGCCGGTCTGGATCGGAAAGACATTGAACTGGTGGAACAACTGCACCGGGAAAACAAGCTGAAGATCCGGGATTATGTGATGATCAAACTTGGCGAACCGAATCTGGACTATTACCTCAAACGGGGGCCCTTCCAGACCGACCGGCTGACGGTTCGCTCCTTCAAACTCTATGCCGACGGGGCGCTGGGGTCGCGGGGGGCCTGTCTGCGAAAACCGTATCACGACCGCCCCGAAACCGCCGGTTTTCTGCTGCTGCATCCCGCCGAACTGGAACGGATTTTGACCTTACTGGAAGCCAGTAACTTTCAAGCCAATACGCACTGCATTGGCGACTCGGCCAATCACCTGATTCTGGATCTGTACGGCAAACTGCTGAAAAGCCCCAACCCGCGCCGGTGGCGGATCGAACACGCGCAGGTGGTTTCACCGGACGATTTCTGGAAATTTAACCGGTATTCGGTCATTCCGTCGGTGCAACCCACCCACGCAACCTCCGACATGGACTGGGCCACCGACCGTCTGGGACCGATCCGGGTGAAGGGTGCCTATGCTTTCAAAGACTTGATGAAACAAAACGGTATCATTGCCTTTGGGAGTGACTTTCCGGTCGAAGCCCCCAACCCGCTCTATGGTTTTCATGCCGCCGTGGCCCGGGTCGATGCCAAAGGGTTTCCGGCCGGCGGCTACCAGATGGAAAATGCCGTAGACCGCGCATCCGCCCTGAAAGCAATGACGAGTTGGGCCGCTTACGCCAATTTTGAAGACCACCTGCGCGGCAGCATCGAACCCGGCAAGCAAGCCGATTTTGTGGTGTTGCAACAGGATATTATGAAGATTCCGGCTCCGCAACTTCGAGGGGTGAAGGTACTGCAAACCTGGATCGGTGGTGAACGACTGTTCTGATCTGTACGAGTTGACTATTGAACACTGAATAACGAATATTGAATAACGAAATGCCTCTTCTCATCTACCGTTCAGCATTCGCTGTTCATATTCGTTTTTCTTACCAATGCTATTCCTATGCAACATTCTGCTCACATCCACGAGCCCGCTGCCAACCCGTTGCGCCGGACGGTTTACCGGGTACTGGAAACGTCCACCGGAAAAAAACGGGGTTTGAGTCTGGTATTCAACCTGACCCTGATCGTCGTCATTACGCTCAATGCCATTGCCATCATTCTGAATACCGTGCCATCGCTCAAGCTTCGCTACGACCATTTATTCGTTGATTTTGAGATCTTTTCCGTTATTTTTTTTACGGTTGAATACTTCGTCCGGGTCTGGATCTGCGTCGAGAATGAGAAGTATCGGCACCCGGTTTTCGGGCGAATCCGGTACATGCTGTCCACCACGGCCATTGTTCACCTGCTGGCGATTTTGCCGTTTTACGTAACGCTTTTTCACACCGATCTGGCCCTGATCCGGATTCTGCGGATTTTCCGGATTTTCCGGCTGTTCCGCATCACGCGCTATTCCAAGGCATTTCAGGTCATTCAGAGCGTGGTAGAAGACAAAAAAGAAGAACTGGTGTTGAGCGTCTCCTTCCTGATGTTTATGCTCGTCATTATTTCGAGTGTCATGTACTACCTCGAACACCCCACCCAGCCCGATCAGTTTTCGAGCATTCCGGCCACCTTGTGGTGGGGCATTAACGCGATGGCCACCGTTGGTTACGGCGATATTCACCCCATGACCCCCCTGGGAAAAGTACTGGCCGGTGTTACGGCAGTCATGGGAATTGGCCTTTTCGCCCTCCCAACCGGTATTTTAGCCTCGGGTTTTGCCGAACACATCCGCTCCCAAAAAACCGGTCAGAAGCGGCACTGCCCGCATTGCGGGAAGGAACTTTGAAATGTAAAATGATGAGCGCCAAATGCAAAAGTAAAACCGGAGTCGGAGCAACCCTTTTACATTTGGCGTTCATCATTTTACATTTATCATTCTTTTTTCACTTCGCTTTATACTTCGCAATCGCTTCCTGAATGCGTTCGATGCGGTTATCGGGATCGGGGTGGCTGCTCATGAATTCGGAAGGGCGGTTGGGACCACCGGCGGCCTTCAGCACTTCCATCACATCGATCATCGCTTCGGGATTGTACCCGCTCTCGACCATCCACCGAACCCCGAGCTGGTCGGATTCGATTTCGTCATCACGGCCGTATTTCAGACCAATCAGGTTGGCGACGTAAGCCGCAATGGCCGAATTGCGGCCCGGTGAGTTGGGGTCTTCGGTGGCAATGGCGGCAGCCCCGGCCAGTCCCTGGGTGAGTTGTTGTTTGGCAATTTGCTCGGCCGAATGACGTCCTACCACGTGCGTAATTTCGTGACCCAGCACCCCCGCCAGTTGGTCCTCGTTTTTCAATTTATCAAGCAAAGCCGCTGTGATAAAAATCTGCCCGCCCGGTACGGCAAAAGCATTAACCGTCTTGTTGTCGGCCAGAACGTGAAAATCAAATTGATAAGGGCTGTTTTTTACATCGGTGGAGTTAACGATTTTCTGGCCAACGCGCTTCACCGATTGCTGCACTTTTTCGTCCGGGTAGAGTCCACCAAATTGCTGGGCCATCTGGGGCGCACTTTCCAGCCCCAACTGAACTTCCTGTTCGGGCGTCAGGCTGATGTGCTGCTTCTCACCCGTCACCGGATTTTCCTGCGTGTTACTGAAGTAGGTAAAAACGGCAATGAGGGCCGCTATCAAACCAAAAATTAATCGACCGGCTCGCGAGCGCATGATGTGAGGGAGTGAAAGGTTTTTACTTTAGTCGTATACTAAACCAAAAAGTAACAAAAAGTTCTCAGGCAATTTTCAGGAGATTCGTCAAAACCCGGTCTGAAGCCGCCATGATCGTTTTTTTGCTGCCCTTCTTTTCACTTCTCCAGCAACTTTCTTCTCAACTTTCGCTCTATTGTCAATATGAAATTACGGTGATACCACCTGGTTGTAGTTCCGGCAAGAAGATGAAAAAATAAGGTGGTCCGCAAAGGGCGAACAAGACACGGTTTTACTATTTCGAGATTTCAACCCGCCAATCCGGCCCGCTGCTGATTTTATATTTTCGGGCGAAATCTCCCCTGTTCACCGCTACTGAAAAATTGAGCAGGCTATTGAAATAGGCCACATTCCCACCTTCTTTCGACTCACCAAACGTGTTCACAAACAACACATTACCCTTAAAACACCTCTTATTTTTATTAAAAATCCGAATGTGTAGGTTCTCGCCGGTTTTAGCGCCCAGTTGTTCAAAAAGCGGTTTGGGAATGTTGGTCCAGACGTTGCCATACTGCACGTCCAGCACCGGAACCGTTCCTTTCAGAACGCCATTTTCAAGAACCGGTTTCTGGTAAGGTATTTTCCAAACCTCGGCGGGCAGCTTTTTGCCGACCTGTGCCAGCGAAATGACCTTAGCCGCCAGCCGTGCTCCCGTATAGGCATACACGTCGCGACCGTGAAAGGTATAGGACTCCGTCGAATTGCGCAGGCGGTTAACGGCTTCATCAATTTCGCGCACTTCCTGAATGCCCAGCTTTTCGGCAATGAGCGTGAGTGTTCCGTTGTCAGGCGTTACAAAATAATGGCCGGATTGGGTGAGCAGAACCACCGATTTCCGTTCCGTTCCCACACCGGGGTCGCAGACCGAAACGAAAACCGTGCCTTCGGGATAATAGGGGGCCGTTTGCAATAACCGGTAGGCCGCTTCCCAGATGTTGTAGGCTGGAATGTCGTGGGTCAGATCAAAAATCTTCAGCGTGGGCGACACGCCCACCGCCACACCTTTCATCGCCGAAACCGCCCCGTCTTTCAACCCAAAATCAGACTGAAAAACCAAGACGCCATTCTGGGCGAAAAGCGCAGTCGCCATCAGCCAGCCGTGGATCAACAACAAGGCGGTTTTTCGGTTCATGATTTTTTAGTTAAGAGTTAAGAGTTAAAAATTAAGAGTTATTCTGCTAAGTTAAAATACATTAGCCAACAGCACGGGTGGCAGCTCTTAACTCTTAATTTTTAACTCTTAACTATTTCCCTGCTCCCTTCAACTGCTGAACCAGCCAGGTGGTCATCAGTTCCGTTTGTTCGGGATAGGTCCAGTGGCCGGTGTCTTCGTATAATTTCAATTGTTTTGGAGCCGAAATTACGTTGTAAGAGGCATACATGGAAGTCGGCGGGCAGGTTTCGTCATTGAAACCCCAGGAATAATACCCCGGCACTTTGATCAGGCGGGCAAAATTGACGACATCGTAATACCCAACGGTTTTGATTTTAGCGGGCGTGTTGTTGAAAGCCAGAGCCTTTCCGTAAAACAGATGCGGCCACCCGCCAGCCCGGCCTTTCAGATACCCCGTCACATCCGACAAAGCCGGGTAATAGGCTCCCAGCCACTTCACGCGGCTGTCCAGACCGGCGGTGGTGATGGACAACGCGCCCCCCTGACTACCGCCTGTTACGGCCAGATTGCTGCCGTCGTACTGCGGCAAACTCACCAGAAAGTCGTTGGCCCGCACGCAGCCCAGATACACCCGTTTGTAGTAATACCGATCGCGGTCGTCAAGGTTAAAATTCTGATAACCACCCAGTCCACCAGCACTCAGATTGAGGTAAACCGCCGGGTCCAGATTCACCGGAATGCCGTGAATCCCTATTTCCAGCGTAATGATGCCCTTTTCCGCATCGGCGATATTGCCGTTATACGGCCGAATCCCCGCCCCCGGAACCCGCAGCAAGGCCGGATATTTCCCGTCCTGCTTCGGCACACACAGAATGCCATACAACCGGGAGTTGGCGTAGTTCTGAATATTGACCTGATACACGTTCACTTTTTCGGTGCAGCGTTCGGGCAGCAGCGTCATGCGGGCATCGAGCGGAATCCGGCTAAGTTCAGCTTTGGCACTGTCCCAGAACATCTTGAAATCGGCGGGATTTTCGACGGTCGGCACCACCTGCAGCGGATTGAAACCGGCCGTGGCCAGGTTGCGGTAGGTCTTGCCATTGATTTCGGTGGTGGCGATGCAACGCAGAAAACCGGGTGTTTTCATCGTTCCGCCATCGACGATGGTCGTGCCGTTGGCCAGCGTCACGGTTTCCTGTTTCGTGGGCTCCATTTTTTCCGGCCCGATTTCATACCGGATTTTGGCCCCTTTGACGGGATTGCCGTATTGTAAAACAGAAATGGTAAATTTAACGGACTCGCCGGGGCGGTATAACCAATCGGTATGATCGGGCGCCACGACGATTTTAATGGGACGTTCGGCGGGTTGGGCCAGGGCACAAACCGTTACAAGCAGGTACAGATAGACCAGCAGGAAGCATTTTTTCATAAGGCTCAGGTGTTGAAATTTTATTCAGCAGTTTTTGTTGGTAAGCAAAAAAGGGCGGTTCTCTACCTGTCCAGGCGAATTTTATTCATCCTCTAACCATTGCATTCATGAAAGACATCACGACCCGTTACACCAATGGCGAAATAACCGTCGTCTGGAAACCGGCCCTCTGTACGCACTCCCGACGCTGTTTTACGGGGTTACCGGACGTTTTCGATCCGAGGAAAAGACCGTGGGTGACCATCGCCGGAGCGACAACGGAACGCATTGTGGAACAGATCCATCAGTGTCCATCCGGGGCATTGTCGTATTTCCGGAACGATGCGGTAACAGCAGGGTAATGCCGATACCCCCTGAAAAGTAGCTACCAGATGATTCATCCCTTCGGGATTATCAAATTACAAATCCCGGAGGGATGAATCATTTTGTAGCCCCCGGTTAAACCGGGGGTAGAGATGAACAAGGTGGGTCTAAAATCCCGGAGAGATGACCGATTGAAGGAACGGGTATGGCCTGAAACCCTACAATTTCCCCGTCGAACCATCCGGTTTGACATAGATGAAATCAGCGTTGATGGGCGCGCCAAAATAGTTGATTTTCAGTGCGTCCAGGCGTTTCTTATGAACGTCCAGCCGCTGCTTGAAACTGTCGATGTTCCTGCGTTCTTTGGGCGTCCAGCCAATTTCGGCCATTGCAATTCCGCGGGGAAACAGCATGTATTCGAGGTGCTCCGGGGTTTTGATGTATTCCGTCCAGAGGTTGGCCTGAACGCCGATGATGTGCTTTTGCTCCTCTGCCGATAAACTGTCGGGCATGGGTTCATAGGAATACGTTTTTTCCAGGGGCAGCATTCCGCCAATGGAGACGGGCTGCGACACCGTTTTGGGGTCGGCCTGGTAATAATCCAGGTAGAAAAACGTGGTGGGCGTCATGATCGCATCATGTCCCTGCCGGGCGGCCGCAATACCGCCATCGACACCCCGCCAGCTCATCACCGTCGCGTTGGGCGACAAACCGCCTTCCAGAATTTCGTCCCAGCCGATCATCTTGCGCCCTTTTGACGTGATGAATTTGTCGATGCGTCCGATGAAGTAGCTTTGCAGTTCGTGCTCGTCTTTCAGCCCCAGTTTTTTGATCAGATCCTGGCAAAACCGGCTTTCGATCCACTGTTTTTTCGGACACTCATCTCCGCCGATGTGGATATAGGGACTTGGAAACAAAGCGATCACCTCGGTCAGCACATCCTCCAGAAACTGAAAGGTTTCCTCACGCGGGAACAGCACATCGTCGTGGACGCCCCAACGACCCGTTACCGGCACAATTTTGTCAGGATTACTCCCCAACTGCGGATAAGCCGCCAGCACCGCCATCGAGTGACCCGGCATTTCGATTTCCGGGATTACCGTAATGAACCGTTCCTGCGCGTACTTGATGACATCACGGATTTCGTCCTGCGTGTAAAAACCGCCGTAGGGTGTTTTGTCAAATTTGTTGTTCCGGTAATGCCCCAGCATGGTTTCTTTCCGGACCGAGCCGATTTCGGTCAGTTTGGGGTATTTTTTGATCTCAATCCGCCAACCCTGGTCTTCGGTCAGGTGCCAGTGGAACGTGTTAAGTTTATGAAGCGCAATTTCATCAATGAATTTCTTCACCGCCGGAACCGGGTAAAAATGACGCCCCACATCCAGCATCACGCCCCGATAGCCAAAGCGTGGCTGGTCTTCGATGCGACAGCACGGCACGGACCAATCGACGCCCGAAGCCACGGTGGTGCCAAACACCTCGGCGGGCATCAGTTGCAGCAGCGACTGCATCCCGTAGAAAAAACCGTTGGGTTGCTGCGCGGTTAGCGTAATGCGTTTGGGCGATACGGTCAGGAAATACCCTTCGCTGCCCAGTTTGGGATTCTGTTCGGTTACAAAAACGATAGTCCCGCCTTGGCCGGTTTTGATCTTCGGCGTCCGACCGGTGGTTTTGGCAAGCTGACCGGCTAACATCCCGGCCACCCGGCGCACCTCCGCGTTGTCGGTGCCGATGCTAATGACGACTTCGTTCGGGAGTTTGCAATTTCCTTTCTGCTCATCGAGCCGAACGGGTTGTGGAACCAGGGCATACCGGCTCGTCTGCGCTTCGGAAACCCGAATTGTCAGACAAATAACTACTATATAGAGAAACAGTTTTTTCATTCAATACGCGGATTTATCAAGGAATTTCTTCGTGTTCCAGTAAACTCTGCACAACGTAAGCCTGCGTGCCGTAGAGTTTTGCCATTTCACCCAGCCGGGACACCGTGATTACTAGCTTGTTGCGAAAATCTGCCAGACAATACTTGTCGATGGCCTGCTCGATGGGACGGGTAATGAGTCGTTCCGCTTTGGCTACGACCCCGTTGACAATGATCAGCTCAGGGTTGAATAAATGAACAGCAATGGAAAGTCCTTTGCCCAGTTCACCGCCCACTTCGTTGAGCAGATCGATGGCCAGTTCGTCGCCCGCTTTGGCTTTGTCGATCACCAGCTCGACGTCGATGTCTTCAAAGTTTTCTTCGGCCAGTTTCGAAACGCGTCCTTCCCGCAAACCGGCTTTCACCCGGCGCACCAGCGAGGAGGCCGAGGTCAGCGTGTCGAGGCAACCCACTTTGCCGCACGAGCACAATTCGCCGTCGGCCTGGAGTTGGATATGCCCTAATTCGCCCGCAAAACCAGCCAGGCCCTGCAAAATTTCACCGTTGTTGATCACGCCCAGACCCACACCCCAGTCGATGTTGATGGACAAAACATGGTTTTTCCCCTTTGCCAGCCCGAAGCGGTGTTCGCCCAGAATGGTCGCCTTGGTATCGTTGATGAGGTAAACCGGCGAATCGAAATAATGGGCCAGCAACTGCTGCAACGACTGCTCCGGCCGATTCAGTTTTTTGTAGGTGTAATTGATCCCGGTTCGGGGGTCGACCAGGCCGGGCAGGGCGCAACCGACGCCGATGATGTTCAGGTTGTGTTCCTGAATCCGGTGCGAGATTTCCTCCAGCGGCCCTTTCAGCGATTCCAGAAAAGCCACGGAGTCCTCTAAACGCAGGTTGACATCCAGGCGGTTGAGTACGCGATTGGTCAGATCGAACACCACCAGTTTGACATCGTGAACGCTGATGTCGACCACAACAATTGCCTGATTTCCGGGCCGCAGTCCAAACAGAGCCGGTTTTCGCCCGTATTGAGCCGCACCGGTTCCGATTTCCTGCACCCAGTGTTCAGTCGCCAGTTCGTCGATCAGCATCGTGACGGAAGGAACACTGGCGTGCAACGCCTTGGCCAACTGAGCCAGCGTCCGCGAACCCAGCCGGTACATCTCTTTCAGGATACCGCGCTTTAAACGACTTTTTTTCTTATCGACAATGGATACCGTATAGTTTGCCTCCATAAATACAATACTCTATTAAAACCTCTACGAGATGAAAAGCGATGAAATATAAGAATGATATTTTTAAAATAATTTATTAATAGAACGATTTTATTAAATTATTTACAAAACAGCAGTAATTGGCTTTAAACAATCCTACAATTCCATCAAATCAGGCTCGATTTATACTAAAGCGAAAGCAAACGCGAAATTTACTTATGGTCAGCGCATTGGCCCTAAACTACTTTTCGGCTGTCCTGAGTACCGTTTTCGGTTCGTCCATCCAGGTCCGGATAATCTGGGTAAGCGGTTTGGTTTCGATCAGAAAACCGTCGTGACCATACAGGGAATCGATTTCTTCGTAGCGGGCATCCGGAATATGGCGGGCCAGAATCTTTTGTTCGATGGGTGGAAAGAGGATGTCGGATTTGATGCCGACGGCCAGGGTTCGCGACACAACCTGCTCGAGTGCCAGGCTGATGCTGCCCCGGTTTCGGCCGACATTGTGCGAATCCATGATTTTCGACAAAATCCAGTAGGTGTACGCATTGAAGCGATTGGCCAATTTTTCGCCCTGGTACTGCTGATAAGTAGACGCTTTGTAGTGGTCGAGTTGCTCGTTGTTGTCGAGTGCCTGCGTGAAACCGTAGGTGTCATAATTGCGGTAGGACAACATGGCCACGGCCCGGGCGGCTTTCAGGCCCGTTCGGCCGGCATTGTCGTGGCTTTCGCTCCAGGTGGGGTCGGTGCTGATGGCCATCCGCTGGGCTTCGTTGAAGGCAATGCCCCAGGGCGACATCACGGCGTTGGAAGCAATCAGGATGAGGTTTTGAATCACCTCCGGCTGTTGAATGGCCCATTCCAGCGCCTGTTGCCCGCCGAGCGACCCGCCAATACAGGTTTGAATCTGTTCAATTCCCAGCTCCTGCCGGAGCAGGTCCAGCGCTTTGACAATGTCGTGGATGGTAATCAGCGGAAACGTGTGGTAAAACGGTTTCCCGGTTTGCGGATTGACCGACAGCGGCCCGGTTGAGCCGTAGCAGGAGCCCAGCACGTTGGCACATACGATAAACTGATGCGCCGGATCGTAAAATTTACCCGGCCCGATCATGCCCTCCCACCACTCACCGGGATCGGCACTCCCCGTGAGGGCATGGCAAATCCAGACGACATTTGAACGGTCACTATTTAGCGTTCCACGCGTCGTATACGCCAGCCGGAAGCCCGGCAGAGCCGCACCCGACTCTAAAGCGAAGGTGTATTTGTAGTCAAAAAACCGGGTTTCCAATCGAAAAAAGAATTGTCAGTTTACAGAATACGGCTTTCGGTATACGGTTTACGGTAGCTGACACCTTAGGCTATATGCGTCAGCACCGAAAACCATATACCGAAAACCGTAAACTAAATATTAAGCCCCAATGGCAGCAAACGCCCGTTCAAGGTCGGCCTTGATGTCGTCGAGGTGTTCGGTTCCGACCGACAACCGCAACTGACCCGGCGCAACCCCGGCACTGATTTGTTCGGTATCGCTCAACTGCTGGTGTGTGGTGGCCGCCGGGTGAATAATCAGCGTTTTGGAATCGCCCACATTGGCCAGGTGACTAATCATCGTCAGGCTGTCGATAAACTTGTCGGCTAATTCCTTCCCCGCTTTCAGTTTGAACGTCAACACGCCCCCAAAACCGCGTTTGAGGTATTTTTTGGCCAGTTCATGGTAAGGACTGCTTTCCAGACCCGGATAGAAAACCTGTTCCACCTGCTCGTGTTGCTCCAGCCACTGCGCCAGGGCCAGGGCGTTCTGCACCGTGCGATCGACGCGCAACGACAGCGTTTCGATGCCCTGTAAAAACAAAAATGAATTGAACGGACTGAGCGCGGGGCCCCAGTCACGGAGTCCTTCGACCCGGGCACGAATGATGAACTGGATGTTGCCAAAGGGTCCGCCAATGCCGAATACGTCGTTGAACACCAGCCCGTGGTAGCCTTCGGACGGTTCGGTAAACTGCGGAAACTTACCGTTCCCCCAGTTGTAATTTCCGCTGTCGACAATCACGCCCCCAATGCTCGTTCCGTGGCCGCCGATCCATTTCGTGGCCGATTCAACCACGACAGCCGCGCCGTGTTCGATGGGCCGGAACAAATAACCGCCCGCGCCGAACGTATTGTCCACAATCAATGGCAGGTCGTATTTCTGCGCCAAAGCCGCGAAGGCTTCAAAATCCGGAATGTTAAACTGGGGGTTCCCGATGGTTTCCAGGTAAATGGCCTTCGTTTTGTCGTCGATCAGCCTTTCGAAGCTTTCCACTTTGTCGCCATCGGCAAAGCGGGCGTCGATCCCAAGCCGTTTGAACGACACCTTGAACTGGTTATAGGTACCGCCGTAGAGGTAAGAAGTCGTCACAAAATTATCACCGACACCCAGAATATTGTTCAGCGCAATGAACTGAGACGCCTGACCCGACGCCACGGCCAGAGCCGCTACCCCGCCTTCCAGAGCCGCAATGCGCTTCTCAAAAACGTCGGTCGTGGGGTTCATGATCCGGGTATAAATGTTTCCAAACTGCTGCAGGGCAAACAGTTTGGCGCCGTGTTCGGCATTATCGAAAACGTAGGAAGACGTTTGATAGATGGGAACCGCCCGGGATTTGGTGGTGGGGTCGGGCTCCTGTCCTGCGTGCAGTTGCAGGGTTTCAAAATGCAATGGTGCTGACATACGTACTGATTGTTATAGAGTTGAGGATTGGTAAAGCGAGATGATGAATCGACGCGCCAGCCGGGACGTTGGAACGTCCCGGCGCCGGGTCGCCGGAGTGATGGAGTTGTTGAATGGCGGAGACGAATCTACGGCGCATTCCGTCAACCCACAGCCGATAGCCTCTCCCGGTTGTCGGTATCGTCGGTGTGTGTGAAATTAGTAGCCCGCCGGGGGCATACAGCATCGGATGTTGGTCATGTGTCTGATCGATTTATATCTCCTATCGGATGGCCGAAGCGATCCGTAGGCGGGATGTAGCACCTTGCCGCGCGGCAGGTTGCCAGAGGTTCACCGAGCCCGGTCTCTTGCCTCTTCTTTATAAATCAAGCGCAGCAGGAAGTCTGCTGCAAAGATTCGATGGCGTTCGAATCGTGTGGAAACTTGATTTGAGCCGCAAGTATAGCGAACGAAGCCCGATGCTGCAAATTTTTTGGTCAGAAACCGGTCGGACAGGACTTCGATGCGGTGGATACGCCCAACAAAAAACCTCTCATTTTGCAGTCGAACGACCACAAAATGAGAGGTTTTACTGATCTGGCGTTGCCCGAAAATTCCGGAACGTCGCCGAGGGTAATTAACTAGGTCGTCAGCTTCCAGCCATCGCGGTATTGCCGCGAAACAAACTGGTTGGCATCGTCGAAGTTGGTAATTTTCATGTTCTTGCCATCCCACATCAGGCGTTGGCGACCGGGGTAGTTAAAGCCCTTGCCATCGGCTTTTGGCGTCCGGAGCATGTAGCTACGAATGGCCAGGTTACCCATCAGAACGGATTCGGTCAGCGGGCCGGAGAAGTCGAACGAAGACGTCAAGGCTTTGTGTTCCTTGCTGTTAAAACCGGCTTTACAGGCTTCGGTCCACAGAATCTGGTGACCGTTTTCGGGCCACGGTTTTCCGTCGACCGGTTTGGGCTTCGGAGCCGCTTCCATTTTCTGTCCGTCTTTGGTATACAATTTCGGATCATCGCCGTACATGCCGCAGGCAATCAGACCTTTGTCGCCCACCATGAACATGCCGTTTTCGCCCCCTTCCGGATAGGCTTCACCCGCAGGCAAAAAGTCGGGACGGAACGGACGAATACCGCCATCGGCCCAGATCAGTTTCACATCGGATTTATTTTTAGCCGAAGCCGGGAATTTCAGTTCCACGTGCGACGCTGGCGGACAGCCTTCGGGGTTGTATTCCGGCGTCCAGTCTTTCAGGAATACCGAGCTGATGCTGGTTTCCACTTCGGTGGGGTAGCCCAGTCCCAGTACGCGGAACGGAATATCCATGATGTGGCAACCGATATCGCCGAGTGCGCCTGCACCGAAGTTCCACCAGCCGCGCCATTTGAACGGGTGATAGGCGGGCGTGTAGCCCACTTTCTGGGCAGGTCCCAGCCACAGATCCCAGTCCAGATCGACCGGCGTGTTTTCGGCCGCCTGCGGCACCGGAATACCCTGCGGCCACACGGGGCGGTTGGTCCAGATCTGAATGGTGTGTACTTTTCCGATCAGGCCTTTGTCAAACCAGTCCACCATCTGCTTCTGCTGCGGGTTCGATGAGCCCTGGTTTCCCATCTGCGTCACCACCTTGTATTTACGGGCGGCTTCGGTCAGCATCCGGGCTTCGTAAATGTTGTGCGTCAACGGTTTTTGCACGTACACGTGCTTGCCCCGCTGCATGGCGGCCATCGCCACGACGGCGTGTGTATGGTCGGCGGTCGAAACCGTAACGGCATCAATGTTCTTTCCTTCTTTCTCGAGCATTTCACGGAAGTCCTTGTAGCGCTTGGCGTTCGCGTGCTTCGTAAAATTCTCTTTCACACGGGGGAGACCCCAGTCCACGTCACAGAGGGCTACGACGTTGTTGGCTCCGTTGTTGAACGAGTTGTTGATGTCACTGGACCCTTTCCCACCAAAGCCGACAGCGGCCAGGTTAAGTTTATCGCTGGGCGCAATGAAGCCCGGCCCACCCAGAACGTGGCGCGGCACGATAAAGAAACTACCAGCAGCTAATGCCCCGGCCTGAATGAACTTGCGACGCGATGTCTGCGACGGTTTTTCAGAAGATTGCATAAATCAGATAAGGACTATAGGTAAATCAATACAAATAAAGCTCAAATTAAGGAAGATATACCAATCGGGAAGCGAAAAAATGGTTAAAGAAAATGAGATGGTTGGATGGTGTTAATGGTTAAGGATGGTTGGATGGTTAAGAATGGCTGAATAGCTCGTGGAGACCATCCCTAACCATCCAACCATCCTTAACCATTCAGCCATCCACTTTCCGTAGTTAAAATTTTTTCCGGGATTGCCGGGCCATTCCTTCGGGTGGTTCGTTACCTTTGTGTTAAGACACCGTTTCGTATGGCCCAATATTATCGTTTTGACAAAGACAATGCTTCCCGGCGAGCCGGAACGGTTGCCCTGAAGGATGCGATCGGGCAAATGCTGAAATCGTATCAACTCCAAACCCGGTTCAACGAAACGTATCTGGAAGCTTTTTGGGAGAAGATGATGGGCAAAGCGATCGCTTCCCGCACCAACCGGCTTTACGTCAAGGATCGCAAGCTACACATCGAAATCAACTCCGCTCCACTGCGCAGCGAACTGGTGATTGCCAAACAGAAAATGATTCAGCTCATCAACCGTGAAATGGGTGCGGATGTGCTGGAGGATGTCATTTTTATCTAATTCACTTTGATACGACCCCCTTTTTTAGAACCCGGTCAGCGGGTGGGCGTGTTGGCTATGGCCAGCCGTCTGGACTATGAAACGCTCGAACCGGCCTTCCACATCCTGCGCAATCAATGGCAGTTGGAAGTGGTAGAAGGCGAATCACTCCGGAGCAGTTATTTTCAGTTTGCGGGCGACGACGCCCTGCGCACCCGCGACCTGCAACAGATGCTCGATGACCCCGGCATCCGGGCGATTTTCTCCGCCCGCGGGGGCTACGGCAGCTACCGCATCCTCGACCGGCTTGACTTCACGCAATTTCTGAAAAATCCGAAATGGATCATTGGTTTCAGTGATATTACGGTTGTACACTGCCACTTGCAAAGGATGGGCATCCAGAGTTTACACGCCATTATGCCCAAATTATTTGGCGGTGAAGGCGTTACGGATTCCATCGAAACACTGCGGCAATGCCTTTTTGGTGAATCCCCTGCGCCCTATACCAGCCCCGCCCACCTTCTCAACCGCCCCGGAACAGCCACAGGCCCGCTGGTTGGCGGCAACCTGACGATGCTCATGCACATTCTGGGGACGCCATCCGACATCGACCTGACCGGCAAACTCCTGTTCATCGAAGACATCGACGAAACGCTTTTCTCCACCGACCGCATGATGATTCAGCTCCGGCGCTCCGGCCGGCTGGCCAATCTCGCGGGTTTGCTGGTGGGGCAGTTTACGGACATGCGCATCAACGAGTCGTCGCCCTTCGGAAAAACCGCCAACGAAATCATTGCCGAGCAGGTAGCCGGGTATAACTACCCGGTTTGCTTCGATTTTCCGGTCGGCCATGTGGCCCGCAATCTGGCCATGCCGATTGGAAAAACCGCAGCGCTGGTGGTGAATGAAGAAGGAGGGCGATTGCAGTTTTAAGGGAAATAATAAATGTAAAATGATAAATATTAAATGAAAAAGTGACTGGTAAAGGAGGCCGCCGTCTAACGGTTCATGCAACTACATGGAAAATGGCCAATGACGAATGATAAAATAGGTGAACAAAAGACGCGGCAGTATGATCTCGAAGAACGACTTATTGATTTTGCCGTACTGGTCATTGAAACCGTTAACCGAATCCCGCCCACAAAAGCAGGGAATCATTTAGGCGGGCAACTTATTCGATCGGGTACTGCACCAGCCCTGCATTACGGCGAAGCTCAGGGAGCGGAGTCTCGAAAAGATTTCATTCACAAAATGAAGGGTGCCCTGAAAGAGCTTCGAGAGTCGCAGATCAACCTTAAAATCCTCAAAAAAACGCAGCACCTTACTTCTGCCGATGAAAAAACCACCCAGGAATGCCGGGAACTGGTCCAAATCTTCACGCGAAGCATTGAAACCGCTGAACGCAATCTAGCTCAGAAGTAGCCACTTTTACATTCATCATTTTACATTTTTCATTTATAATTCATTCTTTTTCTTTCTCACTTCTTCTTCCCACTCGCCGTTGCGGCTCCTTTCCACTGCTCCATGTAATCGACGGTCAGGTGGCAGAGGGATTTGACGCCCAGGCCAAAGCCGCTTTCGTCGATGAAAAAATCCGGGGTGTGGTGCGGGGCGGCATCTTCCAGTTTGCGGCCTTTCGGCATGCCACCCAGAAAATAGAAAAAACCGGGCACTTTTTGCTGGAAAAAAGAGAAATCCTCCGCGCCGGTATCGAGCGGGCGAATGATCACGTTGTCTTTTCCGGCTACGGCTTCCAGCGTCGGCACCATTTGGTCGGTTAGCGCCGGGTCGTTGTAAGTCACGGGATACATCACGTCGATTTTTACATCGGCTTTGGCACCGGCACTTTCCGAAATATTGGTGGCAATTTCATTGATCCGGCGGTGAATCGTTTTTTGCATGTCGGGTGTGAACGACCGGATGGTGCCGATCATGTTCACCTCTTCCGGAATGATGTTTTGCCGAATCCCGCCGTGAACCGCGCCCACCGTCACCACCGCCGGGTATTCCGTAATGGGCAGATTCCGGCTGACGATGGTTTGCAGGCCCATCACAATTTGCGACGAGGTAACAATCGGATCGACACCCGACCACGGTGCCGCGCCGTGCGTCTGTTTCCCTTTGACTTTGATGCTGTAAAAGTCGACGGCGGCCATCGTGGCGCCCGGGCGGTATTTGATCGTTCCGACCTCGGTTTGGGAGTTGATGTGCAGGCCGAAAATGGCGTCGACTTTCGGGTTTTCCAGAACACCTTCTTTCACCATCAACTGCGCGCCCCCCTCTTCACCGGCCGGTGGGCCTTCTTCAGCGGGTTGAAAAATAAACTTAACCGTTCCTTTCAGGTCGTTTTTAACACTGGCCAGTATTTCGGCCACGCCCATCATGATGGCGACGTGTGAATCATGACCGCAGGCATGCATGACGCCGGTTTTCTGGCCGTTGAATTCCGTGGTTACCGTGGATTTGAACGGCAGATCGCCCCGCTCGGTCACCGGCAAACCGTCCATATCCGCCCGCAACGCCACCACCGGCCCCGGTTTGCCGCCTTTCAAAATGCCGACGACCCCGGTTTTGGCCACATTGGTTTTTACCTGGATGCCCAGCGAATGGAGGTGAGCGGCAATCTTGGCAGAGGTTTGCAGTTCGCGATTACCCAGCTCCGGGTTCTGGTGAATTTCCCGACGCCAGGTGACCACTTTTTTCTCCAGACCATCGGCCAGTTTATTCATCTGATTCTTCAGGGGCGACTGGGCCGGTAACGTAAACGGTGCCAGTGCAAGCGAAAAAACTATTGCAACGACTGTTTTTGTAGACATCCTCATATACTCGTTCTGGTTTATTTCCTGTTTTGCCGAAAATGCAAGCTAGGTTGTTTTTCTAAGTAATATTTAGAAAAATTTTATCAAAGTAGTATTATGCAATCATTTTTTGAACCATTTTTGCGAATAACCTAAACAAATATACAGATTTATGAAAAAACTATTACCATCCCTATGGGTGTGGTTTGCCTTGCTGTGTCTACCAGCACTGGCGCAGGATCGCACCGTTACCGGGAAAATCACTTCATCAGACGACGGCTCCCCACTCCCGGGAGTGAGTGTTCAAATCAAAGGCACCACCCGCGGTGCCAACAGCAACAGCGACGGTACGTATCGCCTGACCAATGTTCCGGAAAATGCCCGGCTCGTCTTCAGTTTCATCGGTTTTGCTTCCCAGGAAATCGAAACCGGCAACCGCTCCACGATCAACGTCACCCTCCAGGTAGATGCCACCAGCCTCAGCGAAGTGGTAGTGGTGGGGTACGGTACGCAAAGCAAAAAAACCATTACCGGTGCGGTTTCTTCGGTCAATGGCGAGACCATTGCCAACAAACCCGTTCAGAGTTTCGATCAGGCTTTGCAGGGCCGGGCCGCGGGGGTGAACATCATCACACCGAACGGGGTTCTGAACAACGCGCCGGTGATCCGGATTCGCGGGGTTTCGTCCATCAACGGCAGTTCATCACCGCTGATCGTCATCGACGGCCTGCCCATCAACTCCAACGACAACGTTTCGGCGGGCGGTTTTACGGTGAACAACCCACTGGGCGACATCAACCCGTCCGATATCGAATCACTTGAGATCCTGAAAGATGCATCGGCAACGGCCATTTACGGTTCGCGGGCAGCCGCCGGGGTTATTCTGATCACCACTAAAAAGGGCAAGGAAGGCCGGGTTCAGGTGACCTACGACGGCTGGGTTGGCGTTACCAAACCCTTCAAACTGTTTGACATCCTGGATGCCCAGCAGTATATGGACTACAAAAACCTGGCCGCCCGCAACGCCAACCTGCCCGACCAGTTTTTCCCCACCCTCAATGCCGATGGCAGCGTGGTCAACACCGACTGGTATGACGTAATTTATCGTACCGGAACGGCCCACAACCACAACCTGGGCGTCAACGGCGGGACGAAAGACACGAAGTACGCCTTTTCGGTGGGCTACACCGATCAGGAAGGGATGCTGAAACAGAACTCCTTCAGTCGGATGACGGGTCGGATGAACATCTCGCACCAGTTGAACAAAGCCATTCGGCTGGGGGCCAACATTGCGCTGGCCAACAGCAAAAACCAGGCCCCCAATACCGGTACGACGGGCGCGTTCAGCACCGGCGGTCTGGGTCGTTTGCCGCTGGTGCTGGCTCCCAACCTGGCCCCCCGCAACCCCGACGGATCGTACAACATCAACCGGGCCGGTAACAACATGGGGCTCGGTAAAAACCTGGTCGGCGCCGGTGGGTATTATAACCCGCTTCCTGACCTCGAACTCAGCCGGTTTACGTCGGAAAATAACCACATACTCGGTAATATTTTCGCTGATTTCACCCTCTTCAAAGGACTCACATTCCGGACCTCCTACGGGATTGACAACACGACCGTGGAAGACATCGATTTCCGGAACAGCGTTCACGGCGAAGGCGGAACGGCTGGTGGACAGGCGTTTAATATCTTCACCAACATCAAACAGTGGAACTGGCAGAACTACCTGACCTACGATCTTCAGGTGGGAAAAAATAATTTCTCGGTTGTGGGTGGTAACGAAGTCCAGAAGTATACGATCAACCGCTGGGGTGGTGCGCGGCAAGGGCTGTCGGACCCCTTCTTCACGTCTTATCAGGGAAACTTTACGAGCAACCAGCCGCCGTCCGGTAACTTCCAGAGCCAGAATGGTCTGATCTCGTATTTTGCCCGCTTTGATTACAACTTCGACCAGAAATATCTATTAACCTTCAACTTCCGTCGGGACGGTTATTCGGCTTACGCGGCTGGCCGTAAATACGGCAACTTCCCCGGAGGATCGATTGGCTGGCGGGTTTCGGAAGAAGATTTCTGGAAAAATTCAATCGGCAAAGTGGTCAACGAGTTTAAAATCCGGGCCAGTCTGGGCCGCGTCGGAAACGCCGGCATCAGTGATTTTGGTTCTTTGAGCCTGTTCAACTCCGGTTTATACGGCACCGTGCCTACGTTTTTCTTCGCGCAGGCCGGGAACCCATCGCTGCGGTGGGAAAGCAGCACGAGCACCGACATCGGTATCGCGTTTGGCCTGTTCGGCGACCGAATTACAGGTGAACTGACCTACTACAAGAAAGACGTCACCGACCTCGTTTTGCCCGAACCCCAGGCTCCGTCGCGCGGGATTCCGAACAACTTCATTCTGACGAACATTGGCTCAATGGCCAATACCGGAATCGAGCTGGCCCTGACGTCTTCAAACATTACCAAAGGCAAATTCAACTGGACTACCAGCTTCAATCTGTCGACGCTGAAAAACGAAGTGACCGCTCTGGCTAACAACAACGCCGACATTCTGGCCAACACCGGCGGTCTGGAAAGCTCCAACATCGTGCGGGTCAATGAGTCGATCGGGAGTATTTATGTCATCCGGACGGACGGCGTCAACCCGGCCAATGGTCGCCGGATTTTTATCAACGCCAACAACGACCGGGTGCAGTACGACCACTCGGCCCCGGCCGCCAGTCGCTGGACCTACGTTGACAAGGACGGCAATGCCCCGGCCATTTCCGGCACCGACCGGGTTGTGGTAGGAGCGGCCATACCGAAATGGTACGGCGGTCTCGACAACACCTTCAAATATGGCAATCTGGAATTGGGAGTCTTCCTCCAGTTTTCGGGCGGCAACGTGATTTACAACGGAACGAAAGCCGGTTTGCGCGATCAGCGGCCCTGGAACAACGACGTTGGCGTGCTGAACCACTGGAAACAGGCGGGTGATGTCACCGACGTTCCGCGCCCGGTTCTGAACGACAACATCTCGAACGGTTCGGCCAACCCGATTTCTGAAAACGTGGAAAAAGGCGATTTCCTGCGGGGACGAAACATCATGCTCGGCTACACGATCAAGAACGATCTGTTGCGGAAAGCAAATCTGTCGTCGATCCGGGTGTATGCACAGGTGCAGAATGCCTTCATCATTACGAACTACACGGGATCTGACCCTGAAATCTCGACCAACCGGAACTCCAACACGGCGCCGGGTGTCGACCGGAATTCGGTTCCGCAGGCCCGTACGTTCACGGCCGGTTTGAGCCTTAATTTCTAATCGATCGTTTGATGTCCTGATTCAACAGCCCTTTAAACGGTTAACACGATTTTCCATGAAAAACCATACTTCATTTTTATCCACCAACCGACGGATGTTTCTGAAAGCCGCTCTGCTTTCGGTGTGCCTGCTGCCCGTCGTAACCTCGTGTAGTGAGGAAGAACTCTTGGAGCCCAAACCCCTGACCAGCCTGGCCGATGTAGAGGCTTTTTCCAACCCCGATCGGGTGCTGGCGCAGGTGAATGGTCTGTATTCGAGCATTAAAAACGGCCAGTTCCTGGGTGGCCGGTATTTCATTTATGTCGACGTGCGCGGGGAAGAGTTTCTGAATGTGAGCAATAACGGCGTAACGGCTCTCCAGACCTGGAATCACACCAACAACTCCGGCTCCAACGAACCCACCAACCTCTGGAACCAGGCGTATCTGGCCATCAACCGGATCAATTTGTTTCTGGAAGGCCTGGACGCCAACCCCACCGTGGTCGACGCGGCACTGGCCAGTCAATACAAAGGTGAAGCCCGGTTTTTGCGGGCACTAGCCTATCTGTCGATGGTGCAGTTGTATGCGCAGCCCTATACGAAAGACAACGGAGCCAGTCTGGGCCTGCCGCTTCGCTTGCAAGGTGAGGTTGGAACGGGCAACAATGACCTGGTTCGCAGTACGGTAGCGCAAGTGTACGCCCAGATTCTGGAAGACTTGAATTTTGCCGAACAAAACCTGGCGGCCACCAATGCGTCTGCTGCGCTGAATACGACGCGGGCGCACAAAAATACCGCCATTGCGCTGAAAACCCGGGCCTATCTGGCAATGGGTCGCTACGCCGATGTGGTGACTGAAGCCGCCAAGATTGTATCGGCGACGGCTCCTTACCGGGCAGCTACCGGCGTAGCGCACCAGTTGCAGGCATCGGTTTCGACGGTTTTCACGAATTACACCACGACGGAGTCGATTCTTTCCATGCCGATGAGCAGCAACGACCTGCCCGGGACGCAAAACGGGCTGGCGAGCTACTACATGCCGATTGTCGGGATTGGTGATTACAGCCTGAATCCGAATGGCATCATCGGCAATGCGGCTTTTACGGCCACGGACGCCCGGAGAACCAGTTTTGTCAAGAATGATTTTACGGGCGATGCGGGCCGGATTCGGCTCACCAAGTTTCCGACGGGGCCTCAGCATACCGACTATGTTCCGGTGATCCGGTACGCCGAAGTACTGCTGAACCTGGCTGAAGCCAAAGCGCGGCTGGCTGCAGGGGTCGATGCCGATGCGCTGGCGTTGCTAAACGCCGTTCGGGGTCGGTCGGCCCCCACGGCGGTTTATGCCACGATGGCCGACAAAGCCGCGCTGGTCGACGCCATTCTGCTGGAACGCCGGATCGAGTTGTTAGGAGAAGGTTTCCGTTCCAACGATTTGCTGCGGCAGAATCTTCCGCTCCCCGCCAAAGCCAATATTCAGGCTGTAACAGTAGCAGCCTCGGTATACATCTGGCCGATTCCACAGGGCGAACTGAACGTGAACAAACTGGCCGTGCCAAATCCGTAACCACCGCGTGAAGTAGCCAGAAAAACCGCGCGACGGATTATCTTAACGCCTTCCGGAAAGGGTCGAAACTCGAGTAGAACGGGTTAGAATCCTTCTCCGGAAGGTTTTCTTTTGAGCAGAACACCATATTATTCAATTTATCATTATATTGATCCTACTATTATAACAGTAGTTAAAAAACCGTCTGTTCTAGTTTAGGCAGCAACTCATAGTGTACTGGAAAAAAAAGTTACTTAACGCACTATTTGGTTTACTTATTGCTGATATAAAAGTACTTTTGCAACCATTTTTTTACGTTCATCCAAACAATAACCTATCTATGAGAAAACGTTTAGCCGGATTCTGGCTATTGTGCGTGCTTTTTGCCCTGCCCGCGCTAGCCCAGGATCGGACGGTGACCGGTAAAGTCACTTCATCCGACGACGGCTCCACCCTGCCGGGTGTGAGCATCCAATTGAAAGGTACCAGCCGTGGTACCACCACCGATTCAGACGGAAACTACAGTCTGACCAACGTTCCGGCCGACGCCCGTCTGGTGTTCAGCTTCATCGGAACCGCCACCCAGGAAATTGTGGTCGGCAACCAATCCACCATCAATGTACAATTGAAAGCCGACGCCAGTCAATTGTCGGAAGTGGTCGTAACGGCTCAGGGGATCGAGCGCGACCGGCGTTCGCTGGGGTATTCGACCCAGGACGTTCGGGGTGATGTGCTGGCCCAACGCTCGGAACCCAACGTGCTGAACGCGCTTCAGGGTAAACTGGCCGGGGTAAACATTACCGGAGCCAGTGGTGCGCCGGGTGCTTCCACCAACATCAACATCCGGGGGATTACGTCGTTCAACGGCAGCAACCAGCCGCTGATCGTGGTCGATGGCATCATTTTCAGCAACGACCTGAACCAGACCGAAAACACGCTGTTCGGTTCACAACCCGCCAACCGCCTGGCCGACGTCAACCCCGAAAGCATCGAATCGATCAACGTGCTGAAAGGACCGGCGGCTGCGGTATTGTACGGTTCGAGAGCTTCGGCCGGTGCCATTGTCATCACGACCAAAACCGGTCGGAACATGAAGGGGAAAACGGAAGTGACGGTTAACTCGTCCTACAACATCCAGAATGTCTCCGGTCTGGCCGAGTTGCAAAATGATTACGGTCAGGGAACCCAGAACAATTTCGTGAACACCTCCGGCAACTCCTGGGGACCGAAATTCGGTGGACCGCTCACGCAGGTTGTGACTTTGCAGGGCGAAACGGTCCCCTACCAGGCCTACCCCAACAACGTGAAGGACTTTTATCGTCAGGGGAGCATTCTGCAAAACTCCTTCAACATTGCTTCCGGCGACGAACGGCGCAATTTTATTCTGGCGGTGGGAAATACGCTCCAGAACGGGGTTATTCCCAACACCAAATTTAACCGGACCAACGTTCAGGTTGGTGGGGAATCACGCCTGAATAATGGTATTAAAATCAACGGTACGGTAACCTACGTACAAACCGTGCAGCAGGGTGTTCCGGGCGGAAACGGTGGTAGTGCGTTCGGTCAGTTAACCCGGATACCGCGCAGTTATGATCTGATTGGTCGCCCCTACCAGAACGCGCTGGGCCGGAGCATTTATTACAACCCTACCCAGAACCACCCCCTATGGAGTGCTTACAACGAAACGCTACAGGGCCAGGTCGACCGGGTTTTCGGAAACATTCAGGTTGGTTACGACATCACCAAATGGTTGAACGTATCGTACCGGGCAACCGCCGATACCTACACCGATCGCCGGAAATTCATTGCCGCCATTGGCGCAGCGCGTACCCCGGCTGGTGAACTTCGGGAAGATATCTTCTTCCGGTCGGAGTTGAACGGAGATTTGATCATCACTGCTCAGAAAGACAATCTGTTTCTGGAAGGGTTGAATGCCAGTCTGTTGCTGGGAAATAACATCAACCAGCGGAAGACTCAGAATCCAACGATCATTAGCCAGCAGTTGACCATTCCCGGTTTCGAAAACGTCAGCAACGGATCGGTTTTCTCTGCCAGTACCGAGAGCAGCACCATGCGTCGGCTGATGGGGTATTATGGCCAGCTTTCGCTGGGCTACCAGAACTATCTATTTCTGGAACTGACCGGTCGGGTTGATAAATCATCGACCTTGCCGAAGGCCAACAACACCTACTTTTACCCATCGGCTGCGGTCAGTTTTGTGCCAACGGATGCGTTCAAGTTGAACTCAAACGTACTTTCTTACGCCAAAGTACGGGCCAGCATTGCCCGGGTGGGCCGGGATGCCGATCCGTATCTGCTGAACTCCGTGTTTGAACCGGCATCTTACGGAAACAATGCCGCCCAAATTACCTTCCCTATCTCCGTAGGAACCGCCAGTTTACCCGGTTTTCGCATCGACGACCGGATTGGCAATTCAAATTTGACGCCGGAATTCGTCCGGTCGTATGAATTTGGTTTGAACCTGGGGCTGTTCCGCAACCGGGCCAGCATTGATCTGGCGTATTTCGATACCCGCAGTACCAACCAGATTTTCAACGTTTCGGTATCCAACTCAACCGGTTACGACACCCGCACCACCAACGTAGGTTCCATGCGAAATCGGGGGATCGAACTGGTTTTGAACACGACCCCGGTTCGATTGGATAACGGCTTCAAGTGGGATCTGATCCTGAACTTTACCCGCATCCGGAATAAAGTGGAGGAAATTGCCCCGGGCGTCACGCAATCGCCAATTACCGGCAATGCGTTCATCGGGATCAACCCATCTATTGTGCTGGGGCAACCCTACGGGGTTATTGTTGGAACGGCTAACGCTCGCAGTCCGCAGGGTGAGTATCTGATCAACCCCAACACCGGCCAGTTCGTACCCGGTCTTGCCGGTCAGGTGATTGCCAATCCAAATCCGGACTGGACGGCGGGTCTGACGAATAACTTCAGTTACAAAGGTCTGTCGTTGTCGGTTTTGTTCGATACCCGTCAGGGAGGAGACCTCTACTCGTTTAGTGCAGCCGATTTGAGAGGCCAGGGTCACCTGAAAGTAACGGGCATCGACCGGGATCAACCCCGCATTTTACCAGGCGTCATCGAGGTAACCAATACGGATGGTTCGAAAACGTACACGCCCAACAACATCCAGGTTAGCGCTCAGACGTACTGGGCCGGCCTCGGTGGTCTGGCTTCCGAAGCGGCTGTATTCGATGCCACGGTTTACCGGCTGCGTGAAGTAGCCCTCAACTACAGCCTGCCTAGTAGCCTGATTGGCAAAACGCCTTTCGGTGCCATTTCGGTAGGGGTTAGTGGACGGAACCTGTTCTTCTATGCGCCTAACTTCTTCATGGATCCGGAAGTAAACACGCAGGGTGCCGGGAATATTCAGGGGCTTGATTTGAACGGCGCGCCCAACACCCGGAATTATGGCGTTAACCTGCGGTTTACTTTTTAACTAACCTTCATCATTCTTCCGACAATGAAAGTCTTGAATTATAAAAAATTTCTTCTGGTTCCGCTGATGCTGTCAATCGGGGCCTGCAGCAATTTTGTGGACGATATCAACCTCGATCCCAACAAACCTACGGCTGTAACGCCACCGGTTTTATTGCCTACTGCTTTAGCGGGTTCCGCGTTTGCCAATAATGGTGAACTCAACCGGTTTGGCTCGGTGGTGATGAACTACCTGGCGGGTGCCGGTGGTAGCCCGGCTGCCTACGATATCTTCAATACGAACGGTGCCGATTTTGGAAACCAGTGGCGCTTTGACATCTATGGTGGTGCGCTCGTCAACTATCAGAAATTGATCGAAGCCGCCGACCAGACCAACGCCAAAGCCTATACCGGTATTGCCAAAATCATGAAAGCCTATACGTTCAGCATTGCTACGGACGTATGGGGCGATGTACCGTATTCGCAGGCGCTGAAGGGTGAAGAGTTCATTCAGCCGCGGTTGGACAAGCAGGAAGACATCTACAAAGGCAATCAAGCCTTAGGAATTCAGAGCCTTTTTGATCTGGTGCGCGAAGGTCTGGCCGACCTGGAGGCTGCTTCGACTTCCAAGCCTGCCGCCGAAGACATGGTTTACGGTGGCAACATGGATAACTGGAAACGGGCGGGTTACACCCTGATGCTGAAACTCGCCAATACCATCAGCCGGAAAGAACCGCAACTGGCGACGCAGGTGATCAACGAAGTGTTGACTAAAAACCTGTATATCAACAGCAACGCGCTCGATTTGAACGTAAAATTTGGCAGCAACGTGGGTAGTACCAGTCCTATGTGGAACCTGGCCATCTTCGCTTCTTTCAGCAACGAGCTGATTATGAGCACCCGGTTTCTGAACGTGCTACGGCCCAGTGCCACAGATCCGACCAAAACCGACCCCCGGCTGGCCAAGTTCTTCACCAAACCGGCGGCTGATTACGTCACTATTGACAACGGTTTTCGGGGTACATTGCCCACTCCGCCAGCCAACTGGTCACGCTACAGTCCATATGTCACGGGAACGAGTGGTGAAGGTCCGGTCCGGCTGCTGACCAACTTCCAACGGGCGTTTATCCTGGCCGAATCGGCCTTGATCCTGGGAACGCCGGGCAATCCGCAGACGCTGTATACCGAAGGCATTACGGCTTCGATGAAACTGGCGGGTGTTGCTGATGCCGACATTGCAGCCTATCTGGCCGCCAATCCGAACATCGCCACCCTGACCGGAACCAAAGAGCAGCAACTGGAGCAGATCATCACCCAGAAATGGATTGCCTGGACCGGCAACGGTCTGGAGTCGTGGAACGACTGGCGCAGAACCGGGTACCCCCGCTTGACAGCATCGCAGAATGCCGTGGGGATCGATGGAACCCGACCAGTGCGGGCGGCTTACATCACCCAGGAAATCGAGCGGAATCCGGCTTTCCCAAATCCGGGGCCACAGTCTAACGTACGAGTGTGGTGGGATGTTGATTAATCGGTCATTCGTTAACGAAATACAATCATGAAAAAAATAACACAATTCCTTTTGCTTACCGTACTCGCGCTGGCCGGAGTTTCCTGCAAAGACGACTACGTTTACAGTGACCTCGTTCAGGATAACCGCCCGGCCGTTCCGGTCACCTACACCGGTGCCACGACTTACGGTTTCGACCCGTATTACGAAACGTCGGTAGCCGCAGGTGGCAACATCAAAATCACGCTGTCAATCCCGTCTTCCAGTGGCCGGACGATCAAGGAGATTTCGAAAGTAGCCGCTGGTGCCACCAGCATCAACGCCGGAACTGTGGCTACGGCGGGTAATTACAATGCAGCTCCGATTGCCGGCAGCGGCACCACCGTGGAGTTTACGACGACCGTTAAGGATTTTGCCACGAAGCGTCCCGCCGTTCCGAGTACGCCGGTTGCGCTACCGGGTTTCCGGGAGATTGCCTTTATTTTTCAGGTAACCCTAGATGACGGCACTCAGATCATTGCTACGCCGGTGCGCGTTCGCATCCTCGCCTAGCGCAACGGTCTCATTCTTACTAAAAAAGCCAGCCTTCAAATTGAAGGCTGGCTTTTTTAGTAAGAATATCTTTGGTTTCTTTACTCCACACCTTTCACCTGCATCTCCAGGGTATAAACCGACTCCGAAGCCGTAATAAACAGCGTACGGCGGTCTTTCCCACCAAAACAAAGATTACCCACCCAGCGGGACGGAACCGGAATAACCTGCAGTTTTTCACCCGCCGGATTGTAAACCGTTACCCCTCTGCCACTCAGGTAAACATTGCCCTGATCATCGATCGTCATGCCATCGGAACCCTGTGAAACAAAAAGTTGGCGATTGGTCAGCGTGCCGTCGTCGTTGATCTGGTACTTATATGTTTTGCCAGCGCGAATATCGGCGACATACAGAGACTTACCGTCGGGCGTGCCCACAATTCCGTTGGGTTGCATCAGATCACCATCGACAACGACCGGTTGCTTTTTCCCTTTGGGCAAATAATAGACCTTCTGGCCTTCAATATCCGGTTTTTTTCGCTCCCAGTAGTCTCGCTGATAATAGGGATCCGTGAAATAAATACCACCTTTCGCGTCAATCCACAAGTCGTTGGGGCCATTGAGCCGTTTGCCTTCGAAATCCGTCAGCAAAACCGTCACCTTCCCTTTCGGGCTGATCGACCACAGCTCATCTTTTTCGTCGGCACAGGCAATCAAATTGCCTTTCCTGTCGAAATACAGACCGTTGGAACGCCCGGTTTTGTCCATATACAGCGACAGATGGCCGTCGGTGTCATACTTCCAGATTTTATCGTTGGGCTGATCGGTGAAATAAATATCTCCTTTTTTATTGACGGCGGGACCTTCCGTAAACTTGAACTGGCTGGAAATCTGCTTCGGAACGGCACCCGTTGCGGTAACTTTGACGGAATCGGCACCGCCGGACGGACTGCCGTAACTAAAACCTAGGAATGCGTGTAGCAACAGACCGGCGGAAAGAAGCCCGGCTTTTCCGGTAAGATTCATGGGAATCGTGTTAAGGTTCAGGAAGGTACAAAGATAGCAGATTCCGCTTACCACGGCACTTCCCGCTTGTCTTTCCAGAACTTTCCGGTTTCGGCCAGAGGAGCTTCAGTGGCCAACCAGAGGGTGGTTTCCGCTCCTTTTTCAGGAGAGCGATTGGCCCCCTCTCCTCCCATGCTGGTTTGCACCCAACCCGGATTGACGCAGTTAACCGCAATATTTTTCCCCACCAGGGCAGCCGAAAACTGGCGGGTCATGGCGTGCAGGGCGGTTTTGGAAAGACTGTAGGCCGGATAACTATCCTGCATATGGGAAAGCGAGCCTAAGTCACTGGTCACGTTGATGATGCGGGCACCGGTTCGGCCTTTTTCCAGAAATGGCAAAAAATTCTGAATCACCATGATGGGACCAATCAAATTGGTTTTCAGGGTGCGTTCCAGCGATTCAATGTTGAGCTTGCAGATCGACACATGCCGGTCCGTCTCTTCCAGAATGGCGGCATTGTTTACCAGCACATCCAAATGACTGGCCTTTTGGGAAAAGGCACCGTACGCATTTTTGACACTGACCGGATCAGTTACATCCAGGTGCAGAAAGAGGGCTTCATACCCCTGCCCACAAAGCTCATGAACAGCTTCGCGGCCTTTTTCTATATCGCGGGAGGCCATGAAAACCGCATAGCCTTTTTTACACAACTCCTGAGAAATCTCTTTGCCCAATCCCCGGTTTGCACCGGTTACTAAGGCAACCTTTTCGTGATTGGTGTTCATGATTTCAATGATTGAATGGTAGAGTTGAAGCACGTCGGTCCCTTCGGGTAGCAACGTAACCCCACCAACTCTACTATTCAATCACTGAAATTGTTTAAAAAACGACCTTTTTCAGGCATTTTCACTCCATACATGATTGCACAATCATTACTCCATTTCGTGTTAAAACGGAAGATTATGAATCTTTTCCCAGCGCTTTCACCGCCCCGTATAGCATGTCAGTCATCCGGCGGGAACTTTCATCACCCAGGATATCAGCGTAACGACGCATCAGGTTGTCCCACGCTTTTTTGATGTCCGGTAGCATGGTAATCCCTTTCTCCGTTGCGTAAACCAGCGTGTGTTTTCCCTCGATTTTCCGCTCTACCAGTTTTTTCAATTCCAATTTTTCAATCAGACGGGTAATGGTCGATGGCGTCAAATGCAATTCTCCACTCAATTCCTTCGGCTGAATACCGGGATTTTCGATGGCTTCTTTCAAAACAAAAGCATGGGAAGCCGTGAGGCCTAACCGACCAAATTCATCGTCGGAAATGTTAGTCATTACTCTCGCTAAAGCATTCGCCGTAAAATTCAGGCAACTGCTGTACTTTGAAATCCGTTTTTTTTCTGCGATCATGATTGCTAGGGTTTTTAAAATCCAATCACCTTTAATATGTTACCGATTTGTAAATATAACGAACTTAATTAGAATTAGTTTGTCAAAGCAATTGTTTTCTATTATGCTCGAACACGTTTGTTACTAATTTGTTAACACAAATGACTATAGTTTTGAAGAATTGAAAAAGTAAAAGTATATGTTGCTACAATTAAGTTATTAAACGGTATTAAAGATACAAGAAAATAGCAAATAAATACAATTCGAAAAAGGATAAGCACGAACTTATTATAAAGAGAGTTTCTGTCAACTCCTGCGGTTTCAGGTCCTATTAATGAATGATCAATTCATGGCTCGGTATCCTGATTCTCTGTTCAGTAACACTTCTCTACCGGGAAGGCAGATGAATTTCGGCCATCATACACCGCGCCGAGCCCCCCCCGTTTCCTTCGATCGTTGACAGATTGAAATGGAACAGCGTAGCGAAATCGTCCAATTCGTCCTGCTGCCGGGTCGAAAGCGAATTAAACGCCCGTGTCGACATAATCAGCAATTTTTGTCCTTTCTGGGTTGTCACCAGCAGCATGTTTCCCGCAAAATGAGCCATTTGCTCCAGTGTAATATCGATCACGTGCTTCCCGCTGTTCACCAGTGCCTGCCGAACCATCAACCGCTCGTCGGGGTCGGCAATGGCCGCCAGACACACTATAGCAAAAACGTCGCCAATGCACATCATCACATTGGTATGATAAACCGGTATGCCTGCCGCATCGACGGCTGAAAAGGCGACGACACTATACCCGGTTTGGTGGCTGAACTCAGCCAGAACGTCGGCATCGGTTCGGGGCGACAGACAGGCGTAGGCAATCTTCTTCATCCGGTCAAGCACCAGACTACCGGTTCCTTCGAGGTATTTTCCTTCCTGTTCAAAATGCGTCAGATCGACAATTTTGGCAACGTGGTATTTTTTTGCCAGATCATCGATGATGTCCAACCGCCGTTCGAGCCGGCGGTTGGGCGCCTGCATCGGGTAGAGCACAACCGTACCGCTGAAGTGAAACGACACCCAGTTGTTCGGAAAAATGGAATCAGGCGTATACGGCTCCGGCAAATCGTCGTAAATGATGACGTTCACCCCGGCAGCCATCAACTGATGCGTCATGTCGTCAAATTCACGAAGGGCATTTTCCTGTGCCACATCCTGGGACTGAGTCGCCATATCAGCGTTCTGAAACGCGTTGCTCCCGACGGTTTGCGCATTGAACCCAAACCGTACGGGCCTGATCATGAGAAGGTTTGAGGTTGTCTGTGATTGCATAGGGTTAGGAATTAGGGTTATAACTCGGCACGTAACAAAGGTAAACTCATGCAATGGGAACCGCCCCGCGCCCTCGACAGTTCAGCCGACGGCAACAGGATAAATGTATTTTCAAGGGTTTCCGGGTCGGCTTCACCCCGCTCAAACCGGTCCAGCAGGTCGGCCGCCCGCACGGTTTCGAAGCCCGCCTGGCGAAAGGCCTCCAGAGTCTTGTCGTTCCGGTCATACCCAATCACTACCCCGTCTTTCAGTGCCAGCAGATTACAGGAATCCGTCCATTGTTCGCGGGCTCCGAACGGGAACTCGTTGTTTCCGGAATAAATAAACCGCACCGGTTCCAGACAGCCCAGATCGTCCCGGCTGATGGCCGTCAGCAGGTCTTCCAGGTTTTCGATCTCCACCGGTTTCTGCTCCTCTCCTTTCCTGAACTGGATGATCCGCAAGTCGTCCGGAACGTCTTTCGGGGCCAGGAAATGCAGCAAATCACGCTTCCGGGCTTCGTCACCTGTGCGTCCCAACGATCCCAGCAACACCCAGACGTTGCGTTTTACCTGCGTAAAAATGGTGTCGATGTGCATGTAATCCCGCTTTTTCGGAATCTTGACAATCGTCACTTTGTCGACCACATTTTTGTCAAATAACAAACGAATAACCTGCTGGGCGGCATACAAAGTCGTTCGTTCACTACAGCCGATCAACAGGTGGTTTTTAGCCACCATCATCACATCGCCCCCTTCGAGCGTCGACCGCGAATAGTCGTTGCTCACTTCGTTATCGGGCAGCAGAAAATGATGCTCGTTGTCCGGTATTTCGATAATTTTATCCCGGTATTTGCTAAACAACGGGTGATAAAAGAAAATGTACTGGGCCAGAAACGCTTCGCGGGTCCGGGCCAGCTTGGCGGGCTTGTTCAGTAAAATATGGCTATTAATAACTATGCCAATGTCGCGCGTGAAGATGAAATTCGGCAAGGGCGCGAACAGCATCGTTCGGTCGGGCAGTGATCCGGAAATCAGAATTTTCGACAATTCAACCGGATCATACGTATACAACTGACTCTGAATGAGGAAACTACACCGTTCAACGGCGCAAATTCCCGAAATCAGCCGGGTGCGGATGACTTCATCGGCTAAAATTTCGGTCAGCAAGTGCTGAATATCGATAACGGCGTCGGACCGAAAATAGTCCGGGTGGTCGGGTTTAAAAAAATTACGCTCGGAATCGGCATTGATTTCGGCCAGTTTGCCCCGTATTTTATCCGGATCCAGAAAATACAGCAGAATTTTTACGTAGTAGTCATACTCGTCTTTCCGCATCGTTTCCAGGTGAACGATGTCTTCAAAAAGCCAGTCCTGTGCCTTGGAAGGGACAACTTTTCCCAGGCCGCGGTCGGGGCTGTGAATCAGCAGCCGTTTCAGCGAACCGACTTCTGAAGTCACCCTGATTTCCTGTGTGCGCACCTGATGATTACTATTTTGCATACGACCAATGACCAAAAAAGGGAATACTTCATCAAGTTGCAAGGTAAGGCATTGGGTACTGAAAAAAAAAGTCGGGCCGTGTCTGCCAACGAAATGCGGTGAGCGTCAACTTTTAACGGGTCTAAATTGTTATCAAATCGTGTAGCTATCGCTTCATGCATTACCTTTGCAGTTTAATTGAGTCGAAATCAACCTCCTGTTATGCTAACTATTAGCAATTTACAAGCATCTATTGGCAGTAAAGAGATATTAAAGGGTATCAACCTGGAAGTCAAACCCGGTGAAGTACACGCGATCATGGGACCGAACGGTTCCGGAAAAAGCACCCTGGCATCGGTGCTGGCGGGTCGCGAAGATTATGATGTGACCGGTGGTAGTGTGCTGTTTGAAGGCAAAGACCTGCTGGAAATGGCTCCGGAAAACCGGGCCGCCGAAGGAATTTTCCTGGCTTTTCAATATCCGGTGGAGATTCCGGGGGTCAGCACGACTAACTTCCTGAAAACCGCCATGAATGAGATCCGGAAATACCGGGGTCAGGATCCGCTGGATGCCGTTCAGTTTCTGAAACTGATGAAGGAGAAGATGAAACTGGTGAATATCGATCAATCGTTGCTGAGCCGGTCACTGAACGAAGGATTCTCGGGCGGTGAAAAGAAACGGAACGAGATTTTTCAAATGGCGATGCTGGAACCCAAGCTGGCGATTCTGGACGAAACCGACTCCGGACTGGACATCGACGCCCTCCGGATTGTGGCCGAAGGCGTCAACCAACTCCGCTCACCGGAACGGGCTACGATCGTGGTAACTCACTACCAGCGGCTGCTCGACTACATTGTGCCGGATTACGTTCACGTCCTGTACAAAGGCCGGATCGTGAAGTCAGGTCCGAAAGAGCTGGCTTTCGAGCTGGAAGAAAAAGGCTACGACTGGATCAAGGCAGAAGTGGAAACGGTCTAATTTTTTAGTTAAGAGTTAGGAATTAAGAGTTAAGAGTTATTTCACGGGATGCTCTTTAATTCTTAATTCTTAACTCTTAACCGCACGGGCGGCCCCGTCTTAACTCATAAAGATGAACAATCAGCCTCATAACGATCTCAAATCCAGGCTACTGGCGGATTTCCGAACCTCGGAAGAGCGGATGAACGGAGCCAGCAAGTCGGCTTTGCATCAAATCCGGCGCGAAGCCCTCAACCAGTTCGATCGCCTGGGTTTCCCCACCGTCAAACACGAAGAGTGGAAATATACCAACGTCAATAGCTTAATCAAGGAGGTATTCGAATTCAATGCCCCTTCCGCGATCACGCTGGAAGATCTGGCCCAGTTGGAGTCGTCGCAGCTCAACGGTAACGTTCTCTACTTTGTCAACGGCCAGTATCAGCCCCAGTTGTCGAAGATTGTCAGCCCGGCCGATCAGCTTTCGATCACGACACTGGCCGAAGCGGTCAAAAATACGCCGGATTTGCTGAATCAGTATTTTGCGAAATATGCTGATTTTCAGGACAATGCTTTCACTGCCCTGAACACGGCTTTTGCCAGCGAAGGCGTGGTGATTCATGTCCCCGCCCATACGACGGTGGAAGCACCGACCATTCTGCGCTTCATTTCCGATGCCCGGCAGATGAACGTGGCTTCGCAGCCGCGCAACCTGTTTATTGTCGATCAAAACGCGGAAGTCAAAGTCGCCGAATCGTTCCGAACCCTGGGCGATCAGGCCAGCTTTACCAACGTCGTCACCGAGATCGTGGTGGCCGAAGACGCCCGGATGGAGTATTACAAAATCCAGAACGAATCGGATATGGCTTACCACATCGGCACAACGCAGGTGTATCAGCAAGACCGCAGCCATTTTTATTCGGCTACCGTCACCCTCGATGGCGGTTTTATCCGCAACAACCTGAACATCGCCCTCGACGGTTCCAACTGCGAAGCGCACATGTACGGTTTGTATTTCCCGAACGGACGCCAGCACATCGACAACCACACGCTGGTGGATCACCGCAAACCGAATTCACACAGCAACGAATTGTATAAAGGGATTCTGGAAGACCGTTCGACGGGGGTCTTCAACGGCAAGATTTTCGTTCGTCAGGACGCCCAGAAGACCAACGCCTACCAGTCGTGCAAAAACGTGGTGCTGTCGAACGATGCCACCATGAACACCAAACCGCAGTTGGAAATTTTCGCCGACGACGTGAAGTGTTCGCACGGTACGACCACCGGAAAACTGAACGAAGAAGCGTTATTTTATCTTCAGTCGCGCGGTATTCCGAAAACGGAAGCCCAATCGCTGCTGATGTTCGCCTTTGCGGAAGATGTGATCAAAAAGATCAAAATCGATCCGCTCCGCGAGCAACTGGAACGCCGGATTCAGGCCAAACTTGCACGATAATAAAACTGAAATATCGAATAACGAATGTTGAATAACGAACGCCGAAGTTCTCTTCATTTCGCTATTCAACATTCGTTATCACTATTCGATATTATCATAAATCTTCGCACCATTCCCTGTCGCTTCGTGTTATTTTCTGACAGCTCACTCTGATTTCCATGCAAACTGCGACACACGAAATCCTTGATATTGAAGCCATTCGCCGGGATTTTCCGATTCTCGATCAGGTCGTGAACGGTCGGCAACTGGTATATTTTGATAACGCAGCGACGACCCAAAAACCGCTTCCGGTTCTCCACGCCCTGACCCGGTATTACGAAGGCTACAATGCCAACATTCACCGGGGAATCCATACGCTGGCCGAAAAAGCGACGTCGGCCTTTGAAGCCTCGCGCCGGGCCATTCAACAGTTTCTGAACGCGGCCCATGTCGAGGAAATCATCTTTACCTACGGCACCACCGACGGGATTAACCTCGTGGCCCAGACCTACGGACGGCGGTTTTTGAAAGAAGGGGATGAAATCATCATCACGACGATGGAGCACCACTCCAACATCGTCCCCTGGCAGATGCTTTGCGAAGAAAAAGGCTGCGTCCTGAAAGTCATTCCCATTGACGATAACGGCGATCTGATTCTGGAAGAGTACGAAAAGCTACTTTCGGAACGGACCAAATTTGTCTCCGCCGTTCACGTTTCGAACGCGATGGGCACCATCAACCCGGTGAAGTTTCTCATCGAAAAAGCGCACGCCGTGGGGGCCAAAGTGCTGATCGATGGTGCACAGGCCAGTTCACACATCGACATCGATGTGCAGGCACTGGATGCGGATTTTTACGTCTTTTCGGCGCATAAGCTTTATGGCCCGACGGGCATGGGCGTTCTCTACGGCAAACGGGATATGCTGAATGCCATGCCGCCCTGGCGGGGAGGTGGCGAAATGATCAAGGAAGTTACCTTCGAGAAAACCACCTACAACGATCTGCCGTACAAGTTTGAAGCCGGAACGCCTAACATTGCCGATGTCATTGCGGTGTATGCGGCACTGGAGTACATCGAAACACTTGGCAAGAAAAAGATAGCGGATTACGAACACAGCCTGCTCGAGTATGCGACCGAAGCACTCGAAAGTATCGAAGGTTTGCGGATTATTGGCCAAAGTGCCGAAAAGATCAGCGTCGTTTCGTTCGTTCTGGACGGGATTCACCACCAGGATACGGGCGTCATTCTGGATCAGCAGGGCATTGCCGTCCGGACAGGCCACCACTGTACGCAGCCATTGATGCGCCGGTTTAACCTCACGGGAACCACCCGGGCGTCCTTTGCGGTTTACAACACGAAAGAGGAGATTGACCGGCTGGTACAAGGTTTGCTGCGGGTCAAAAAAATGATGTTGTAATCTTGTAAAAAGCGGTTAGCAATTCGCCCAATGAATGGGCAGGTTATAAATATGACCATCAACGAGAAGCAGGACGAAATTATCGAAGACTTCGATCTCTTTGACGATCAGCTCGATAAGACGCAATACATCATCGACATCGGCAAGAAATTGCCGCCCATGCCGGTGCAGTTCCAGACGGATGAGAACCTGATTCGGGGCTGTCAGTCGAAAGTGTGGCTGCATTCCGAAATGCGGGGCGACACCGTCCATTTTGAAGCCGACAGCGAACCGACCGCCCAAATTAGCAAAGGGCTGGTGAGTTTATTGATCCGGATTTTGTCGAATGAAAAAGCCGAAGACATTGCCAACGCCGATTTGTATTTCATTGACCGAATTGGATTGAGTAACTTAGTAACCTCCCGGCGGGCCGGCGGACTGGCTTCCATGATTCAGCAGATGAAGCAATTTTCGGCGGCACAAGCTGGTAAAAACCGTACGGCCGAACAGCCAACGCTATAAAGCAGAAAGTCATGAATGACGAAGAACTCAAAGAACAAGTCGTAAAAGCCCTGAAAGAAGTCTATGATCCGGAAATTCCGGTAGACGTGTACGAATTGGGGTTGATCTACGAAATCAAAATATTTCCGATCAACAACGTCTACATTCTGATGACGTTGACCTCCCCCTCCTGCCCATCGGCCGGAACCATTCCGGGGGAGATCGAAGCGAAAGTCCGGAGCATCGAAGGCGTCAACGATGTGAGCGTCGAGCTGACATTCGAACCGACCTATTCCACCGAAATGATGTCGGAAGTGGCCAAGCTGGAACTGGGCTTTATGTAACTTGAACGGTTCGATGGTTACTATGGTTAATGGGTTGAAAAGGGTTGTATGGTTGCAATGGTTGGATAGCTAGCCGTACGAGACAAACCATTCAGCCATTTCTAACCATTCAACCATTACTGCCATCTAACCATTACAACCATTTACTATACACTTTAAAAACTCAATACAATGTATCCTCCACATTTAGTTGCCCCGATGAAAGACGACCTGCTAAGCGTCGGTTTCGAGGACCTGAGCACCGCCGAAAAAGTCGATGAGGCCATGGACAATGCCGAAGGCACCATGCTGGTAGTCGTCAACTCGGTCTGCGGTTGCGCGGCTGGTGCAGCCCGTCCCGGCGTTAAGGCGGCTTTAAACCTGAGCGGTATCAAACCCGACAAACTGGTGACGGTTTTTGCCGGCGTCGATTTTGAAGCCACGGCCCGGATGCGCGAGTATCTCCTGCCTTATCCGCCGTCATCACCGGCCATCGGTATTTTCAAAGATGGCGAACTGGTGCACTTTATCGAGCGCCACCACATCGAAGGACGCTCAGCGCAAATGATCGCCCAGCACCTGGAAATGGCTTTTGAAGAATTCTGCGAAAAGGCGTAAGGAAGTCATAGAATAAAGAAGAAAGACAAGGGAGTAAAGACCTGGAACCTGGCTACACCAGATTTCTGTCTCTACTCTTTTGTCTTTCTTCTTTTCTCTCAAAAACTATTGCGGCACTTTGGCCTGCCCCAGCACCCGCAGCAAATTCCCGCCCCAGATTTTGGCAATGTCCTGTTCAGAATAGCCTTTCCGTACCAGTTCCAAGGTCAGGGCTTCGATTTCGCTGACATCCTCCAGACCGTTGACGCCCCCGCCCCCATCGAAATCGCTGCCAATGCCGACATGGTCGATGCCTACCAGCCGGACAATGTAGTCGATGTGTTTGACGATGTCCGCCACGCTAGCCCGTTCATAGGCATACCGTTTCTGAATCGAATCTTCCTTCGCATCAAGACGCGTCCGCATTTCCGGGGTCACTAGCCGGCCCACACCCGACATCCGGATGGAATTCAACGCCTGACGGTGTTCGTCCGACGGTTTCCGGAGGTAATCGGTTACGAAATTCACCTGAATCACCCCGCCTTTCGCGGCTAGTGCCTGGATCATTTCGTCGGTCATATTCCGCGGAAAATTGCAAAGCGCACGCACGTTGGAGTGAGACGCAATCACCGGTGCTTTCGACAAGGCCAGCACGTCGTAAAATGATTTATCGGAAATATGGGACACATCGATCAGAATGCCGAGTCGGTTCATTTCCGGTACCACCTTTTTACCAAAATCACTCAATCCGTTGTAAAGCGGACCATCTGGATCGGTTGCGGAGTCGCAGATGGCGTTGTTGGCAAAGTGAGCGAGCGTAATGTAGCGGCAACCCAGGTCGAAATACGTCTTCAGCATTGCCAGATCTTCGCCCACCGGGTAGCCATTTTCCATACCGATAAAAACCGCCCGCTTCCCGGCTTTTTCAATCCGGTAAGCATCGGCGGGTGTCGTTGCCAGTTCGGCCTGATCGGGGTGTTTTTTCAAAGCGGCATCGATACTTTGAAAAATGGCAAGTGCCCGGGCTTTGGCCTCCGCGTGGCCTTCCGGCGTGCGAGGTCCCTGAGCCAGATAAACCGCAAAAAACATCGCATCCATCCCGCCTTCTTTCATGCGGGGAAAGTCGATCTGCGACTTGTCGCGCACCCGGTCGTGCCGCTCACCCACGTCAAAACCGTCTTTCACCATGTTGATCGGCGCATCGGCGTGGGTGTCGAGCGTCAATATACGCTGGTGAATTTTATGGGCTTTCCGCGTCAGGCGGTCGGAAGGCAGGAAAAAAACGGCAAGAAGTAGAAATAGGGAAAGAATGGGGTTCATTGACGAGTAGTCTAAATCCCAAGGTAGAAAAGAATCGCTAAATAATCGCTATTATAGCCGTTTAAAGCGTCTGAGAAGCGGAATTGGTTCGGAATGATCCTGCCTGGCTGCTTTTTCACCAACCGTTTTTTCAACAAAACAGGAATAAAATGACCCCAACCGCTCTAATCACCGGCTCCACCTCCGGCATCGGTCTTGCCATTGCGACCGCTTTCTCCAAACTGAAGTACCGACTCATTTTGTGTGGCCGACGGCAAGAACGCCTGGACGAATTACAACAGACTCTCAGCCGGGATTCAGCGTGTTACACGCTCAACTTCGACGTTCGCGACCGGGCCGCCGTTGAAACCGCTATCGCTACCCTGCCTGCCGACTGGAAAACCATCGATATTCTGATCAACAACGCCGGCAACGCGCACGGCATGGGGCCAATTCACGAAGGCGACGTGGACGACTGGGATGCGATGATCGACGGCAACGTGAAGGGCTTGCTGTATGTTACACGGGCGGTTGCGCCGGGCATGGTGGCCAACGGGCACGGTCATATCGTCAACATCAGTTCCATTGCCGGGAAACAGACCTACGCGAACGGCGGGGTCTACTGTGCTTCAAAAGCCGCCGTCGAAGCTTTGAGCGAAGGAATGCGGCTGGATTTGACCCAATACGGCATTAAAATTACCAACGTGGCCCCTGGTGCGGTCGAAACCGAGTTTTCGCTGGTTCGTTTCAAAGGCGACGAAGCGCGGGCGGCCAAGATTTACGAAGGCTTCTCCCCACTAACCGCTACGGACATTGCCGATGCCGTCGTATACGCCGTCACCGCCCCGCCCCACGTGACCATTGCCGACATGACGATTCTGGCTTCCGCCCAGGCCGCAGCAACGACGATACACAGGAAGTAATGGTTTGAAGGTTGGGATGGTTAAAGGATGGCTGAATGGCTCTGATGGATAAAAATGGTTGGGATGGTTAAGAATGGTTAAAGATAGCAGCTAGCCCTCCAACCATTCTTAACCATCCCAACCATTCAACCATCCTCCAACTTTACTTCAAAATCATACACGTCGAGGTCGCGTGGGAGTAGAGTTTGCCCTGCGCATCTTCTACCCGTGCTTCGGCCGTGGCAACACTGCGACCGACGTGGATAACGGTTCCGGTGCAGATGAGCTTACCGGTTTTGGCCGTCACGGGCCGCACCAGATTCACTTTCAGTTCAAGGGTGGTGTAGCCAACGCCAGCCGCCAGTTTGGTGTGAATGGCGCAACCCATGGCCGAATCACAGAGAGTGCTCAACAAACCGCCGTGTACTACACCAATCGGATTGTAATGGAATTCAGAGGGAATCACAGAAAAAACCGCTTTGCCGTCTTCCATGGACACCGGGTCAAAATCCAGCGTCTGACAAATGGGCGGAAGCGGGTTGATGCCATCCTGAATGCTTTGTAAATATTCCAGTCCGGACATGGTTTTGGCGGCCTGTGCGCCCTGCATGGGATCTTCCCAGTTATACGATCGTTCTCTTTCGTCTGCTGCCATTGGGTACGTAAAAAATATAGTTAATTAGTTAATTTTAAGGCATTCCCGCGTCAAAACCGTTCTTTTCAGGGTTGAAAAATACCGGCCAGAACGCCTTCTTTCAGCGAATATGTCGACACCCGGATCTGCTGAATCCCGTAGGCCCGCAGCACGTAATCGATCAGGCAGACACCCACCACAATCATATCGACGCGCAACTCGATCATGCCCGGCAGTTGCATCCGTTCTGCGTGGTTGCGGGTTAATAACAATTCATAAGACCGGTAAAATTCGCGGATCGGCAACTCAAAAGCCGTCTGGCCTTCGTCCGGCAAATGGCCTTTTTCGTGCATAAACTGCAGATCGACCAGCGTATCGAACGAACCCGACGAACCCACCAGCGCAACGGGTGCGTATTGGTGAACCGCATTCGTCAACGGCAGGAGTTGTTCCTGAAAATAGCGGTTCAGCCGATTGACCGCCGACGGACTGATCGGGTCGGTATCCATAAACCGTTCCAGCAACCGTTGCCCGCCGATTTCAAAACTTTGTTTCCAGTAGACCCGTCGCTCCGTACACAAAATAAATTCGACGCTGCCGCCACCGATGTCGATTACCAGTGCCATGTTATCATCCAGCGCGCCCGCAGCCCGCACCCCGGCATAAATATAACCCGCTTCTTCGTCGCCCGAGATGGTCCGGATGACAATCCCGGTTTCCTGCCGAATCCGTTCAAGAAACGCAGCCTGGTTTCCCGCGTTGCGGATGGCGCTGGTACCGATGGCAACGACGTCTTCGGGCAAAACCTGGTGCCCGTCAAGCACATCCCGAAAATACCGCAGAACCGTTAACGCCCGCTCGGTGGCTTCGTCGGTGATCAGGCCCTGATTGATACCGGATTTCCCAATTTTCGTCGGTCGGCTCTCGCGAAAAAGCGTCCGCCCTGCGTCCGTAATCATCAAATGGAAGGTATTGGTTCCGAGGTCAATAACGGCTTGTTTCATGGAATGGATGGTTAAATGGTTCCTGGTGGCTAAAAAGGGTTCAATGGTTAAAATGGCTGGTGTCCATTGAACCATTTTTTACCATCAATAACCATTTAACCATTCGACCATTTCGTTGTTAATCATTTCGTGCAAAACTATTGGTTTTTTCCTTCTGGAAACATACCTTTGCAATCCGTTTGGTATCAGAAAATTAACGAATTGCAGGATATGCTTATCATAAACGTCAAAGAAAACGAGTCAATTGACAAAGCCCTCAAGCGCTTTAAGAAAAAATTTGAAAAAACCGGCGTATTGCGCGCCCTGCGTTCCCGGACTGCTTTCCAGAAACCTTCGATCAAACGTCGTCAGGAAATCCTGAAAGCGGTTTACCGTGAAAAAATGTACGGCAGCAATAGTGAAGTATAGTCTGTAGTAAAAGCACCGACAACAGCATGGGTTGGCAGTAGGCATTCGCTTACTGCTTTTTTTATGGTATCTTGTTGTGTATTCCGACTCTCAACGCTCTATGGTTTCGACTTTCCTTGAACACATCCGCTACGAGAAACGCCTGAGCCATCATACCCTGACGGCGTATCGCATTGACATCGACCAGTTTCAGGCCTATCTGAAAAGCCAGTATGAGCTGGAACAACCCGAACAGGCGACCTTTCACATGATTCGTTCCTGGATTGTGAGCCTGGTCGAAAGCGGGCTGGATAAGACATCCGTCAACCGGAAAATTGCCACGCTCCGGAGTTTTTTCGGGTTTATGCTCCGCCGGAAAGCCATTGCCGCCGACCCGATGCTGAAAGTTTCGGCGCTGAAAACCAGCAAAAAAATTCCGGTTTTCGTGGAAGAAAAACCGATGGAAACCTTGCTGGACGACGTCGATTTCCCGGATGATTTCAAGGGGTTGCGCGATAAACTGGTGCTGGAACTCCTCTACGGTACCGGCATCCGGCTCGCCGAACTGGTGGGGCTGAAAACCGCCGACGTCAATCTGTACGAAAAAACCATCACGGTGTTGGGCAAACGCAACAAACACCGGATCATTCCGGTGCCGACGCCCTTGTTCACGTTGATTCAACAATACCAGCAAACGAAGGAAACGGAGTTTGGTCCCAACGCCGACCCGTTTTTTCTGATCCTGAGCGACCAGGGTGTAAAATCGTACCCGGTTCTGATTCAGCGGATTGTAAAGCGGTATCTGGGGTTGGTAACGACCCTGGAAAAGAAAAGTCCGCACGTGCTGCGCCATACTTACGCCACCCATCTGCTCAACCGGGGTGCCGATCTGAACGCCATCAAGGATTTGCTGGGCCATAGCAGCCTGGCCGCGACGCAGATCTATACGCACACGACGATCGATAAATTGAAGAAAGCGTATAATCAGGCCCACCCAAAGGCCGGGTAAGTTGGCAGTCGTCAATCTGCTTACTACTTTTACGGCATGAATTCGCCAGCACTTTCCGACACCCTCCTCGACCTGATCCGGCAGCAACCCGACGCCGAAAAAGCCGTTGCGTACCTGACCCAACAAGCCGACGCCTACCGCAACCAACCCACCACTGCGGTTTTCTACCGCGTTTTTACCGCCATTCCGCGGTTTGTCGGTAAACAATCCATTCGCGTTTCGCCCGACCAAGCGCAGGAAATCCAGTCTTTACGGAATGGTTTTACCGTCGAAAGCTGGTCGCTCGACCGGCTGGCACGCGTGTGGTGGCTGCTCCAATTGCCTGCCAATGATCCGGCGGTATATTTCAGCACCATCGAAAACCTGTTCAAAGCCGCTGAAATGAACGAACTGGCAGCTTTGTATTCGGCCATTCCGGTCCTCCGGTTTCCTGAACACTGGCGGTTTCAAGCTACTGAGGGCGTTCGAAGTAACATGAGTCCGGTGCAGGATGCGCTCATGCTCCAGAATCCGTATCCGGCCGAACAACTGGACGAACCCGCCTGGAACCAACTGGTCATGAAGGCTTTCTTCTGCGACAAACCGGTCGAGGAAATTCTCGGTTTTGAAGAACGCACCAATGAAACGCTGGCACGCATCGCCGTCGACTACGCCCACGAGCGTCGGGCGGCCGGACGCACCATTCCCCCGCAACTCTGGACGCTGGTAAAACCGTTTGTAACCGAAGCCAACCGGGCCGAACTGGAAAGTTTGTTACGTACCCACGGATCGGCTGGCGATCTTGTTTAGCCTTCAATGGGTCATCCCTACGGGATTTTTTCACCCAATCCCGCCTATTTCAGTGGGTTAAAACCCACCGCTACAAAATGAATCATCCCTACGGGATTGTTGGCCTAAACAATCTGTAGGGATAGCCCATTTTGTAGCCCCCGTTTTTAACCGGGAAGGATGCAACATGACAAATCAGCAATCCCATAGGGATGATCCATTTTGTAGCCCCCGTTTTTAACCGGGAAGGATGCAACATGACAAATCAGCAATCCCATAGGGATGATCCATTTTGTAGCCCCCGTTTTTAACCGGGAAGGATGCAACATGACAAATCAGCAATCCCGTAGGGATGACCCATTTTGTAGCCCCCGTTTTTAACCGAAAAGGATGCAACATGGCAAACCAGCAATCCCGTAGGGATGATCCATTTTGTAGCCCCCGGTTTTAACCGGGAGGGCAGGAGGCAACATGACAAATCAGCAATCCCGTAGGGATGACCCATTTTGTAGCCCCCGTTTTTAACCGGGAAGGATGCAACATGACAAATCAGCAATCCCGTAGGGATGACCCATTTTGTAGGGATGACCCATTTTGTAGGGATGACCGATTGAAAGCCAATAAAGGGGTGATTCCCGAAATCCGGATTTAGCTTACAACCAGCGATACGATAACCCGACTGAAAACAGCAAATTTGTGCTGTTTTTCAACTCGTTGTAGTTAAAGAAAACGTGCTGGTACTGCGCCTGGATTTCTCCGCCAAGGTTATTGTTTTTTCCAAACTGAAACTTGGCGCCAATGGCCGGTGCCACCGCGCCCCGAACACCGGTTTTCTGATCCACCAGCGTGCCGTAATACCGGGCATAGTCGACGTAAGCACCACCGGCACCCAATTGTACATACGGTCGGAAAACCGAGTTGATGTCGTTCAGGTATACCGAGCCAATCGCTAGCAGCGGAATGGTCGTCAGCGCCCGGGTTTGCACCGCCGAGATATCTGTTCCGTCTTCAAACGAAAAAACCTGACGCGGCAACCGCTCCGAAACGTATTGCTGACCAATGCGTGCCCCGACCGAAAACCGACCCGGAAACATCGCTTCGACGGCAACGGCAAAATTGCGGTTTCCCACCTTGTCGATGAAGTTCTGCTGGCTACCCTGGGGCAGTCCAACCCCGTAGAACACTGTAGCCCGGCCCGAGACAAACCGCTCGTAGAGTGTTTTATTAAACTCGATGTCCCGCTCTTTTTGTTCCTGATCTGTCTGCGCCACTGCTCCCATGGCCCAGAGGATGCCGAATAGACTCCATATGATTTTCGTATTCATGGCTGTTTTTTTGATGAAAGAGGATAGACAAGAGATGAAAGATGGGATCGCCCTGATTGTCTTTTCTCTCTTGTCTGTCCTCTATTGTCTTTACTGATTAGCCCGCAGATAAGCTGATTGGTCGAACACTTTGGTAATGATGGAATCGACCGAAGTCGCATCAAAAATACCGGTGCCACGAATCTGGGCCTGCCAGATGACGTTCAACTCCTGACTGGCGGTATTTGCATTCTTCAAATCGATCAGTTGAATCAGCCAGTAGGTGTCGCTTACCTCGTAGAACGAATAATAATTGGGGTAATAGGGGTTGAAGCCCCCAAAACCGCCCAAACCGCCGTAGCCCCAGTAATCGAGGTAATAAGGCGAAAAGGGCATGGAGTTAACTCCTACATAACTGTTGTTGACCCGCATCACGGAAACCCCCAGATCGGAGTTGGTGCTCCGGTTCACCCGCTGATAACCACGGCTGGTGAGCGTTTGGGCCAAACGATCCAGAAACGGTTGCTCAATTCCCGTCATGGAAAGTTGCTGCTGATCATTACTGACTTCCACCACCGAATCCGGCAGACTAAACGTTCTATAATTGGCAAAATTGACCGAACGATCATGATTGGTAATAAAAACCTGGCTCTCTTCGGGCGACAGGTTGTCGAGTGGGTCGGGTCGGCAGGAACTGACTCCACTTCCTATGCCTCCACAAACGCCTACCCACAGCAGAATCCGAACGATAGTTTTCATAAGTTACTGAATTTACCTTTTACTTAATTAACGATAAACGCACCGCATCTATTTAACGAAATGGAGAAAGCTTCGGTTTTTAATAGTATTCTAATGGCTCAAAACCGGTTTTCAGAGCATCGGAATCAGAATCGTTCTCCCGGTCGCTTGCAACTGGATGACTACCCAACTAACTTTGCTTTTTAAAGCCGACACACGCATGAGTTTTTTAGATACAGTACGCGGGATGAAGTTTTTTGACATGCACGTCCACATGACCTCCCGCACCACGGACGACTACCAGGCGATGGCCGACGCCGGGATTGTGGCCGTGATCGAACCGGCCTTCTGGCTCGGGCAGCCGCGCACGGGCGTCGATTCGTTCCGCGATTATTTTGCCAGCCTTGTGGGTTGGGAGCGGTTTCGGGCGTCGCAATTTGGCATCCGGCATTACTGCACCATTGGTTTGAACTCCAAGGAAGCCAACAACGAGGCCCTGGCCGAGCAGGTGATGGAAATTCTCCCGCTGTTTATTTACAAGGAAGGCGTTGTCGGCGTAGGGGAAATTGGTTTCGACGACCAGACGCCCGCCGAAGAAAAATACTACCGCGCGCAACTGGATCTGGCCAAAGAAGCCGGTTTGCCCGTTCAGATTCACACGCCCCACCGCGACAAAAAACAGGGCACCAGCCGCAGCATGGACATTGCCCTCGAACACGGCCTGGACCCCGGCATGGTGATTGTCGATCACAACAACGAAGAAACCGTCAAGGAAGTCCTGGATCGCGGATTCTGGGCTGGTTTTACGATTTATCCGTTCACCAAGATGGGCAATGAGCGCATGGTGGAAGTGGTGAAACAATACGGCCCGGAACGCATCATGATCAACTCGGCGGCCGACTGGGGCATCAGTGATCCCCTGGCATTGCCGAAAACCGCAGCCCTGATGAAAGAACGCGGTATTTCCGACGAAACCATCCGTCTGGTCACCTTCGAAAACGCTGTGACGGCTTTTGCCCAAAGTGGCCAGATCAGCCTCGCCGACTTCGAACAACCCATCGACATCGACCAGAGCCAGCGGTACAATGGCAGTTCGGTTTTGCGCGGAGGACAAGCGCCGAGGGTGGATAAATCATCAACGATTATTAAGTAAAAAATAATGAATATTGAATATCGAATGGCGAATAACGAAGGTTGATGACATCCATTAGACTTCAGTATTCGTTATTCAATATTCAATATTCGATATTCCCTTGAACATACTCCCGCTTCTTCGCCTAACCCGCCCTGCCAACCTCATTACGTCTGTTGCCGATGTCATGGCGGGAATGGCCATTGCCGGCTATTACCTCATTCCTGATGCCGATCCGGTGCCGGTGGGCTGGCTTTGCCTGTCGACGGTCGGTCTGTATGGTGGGGGCGTGGTGTTCAATGATGTTTTCGATGCCGAACTCGATGCCATCGAGCGACCGGAACGGCCCATTCCGAGCGGGCAGGTGAGTCTGGGACAGGCAACTTTACTGGGAAGTGTATTATTGCTGATCGGTATCGTGGCGGCCTGGATGGTGAACCCAACGGCGGGGTGGCTGGCGGTGGCGATTAGCGTGGCATCGCTGGTTTACGACAAGTTTGGAAAACACAATGCCATCATCGGACCACTGAATATGGGCCTGTGCCGGGGGCTGAATCTGGTGCTGGGTATCAGTATTCTGCCCGATCAGGTGCCGCTCTGGGCGTCACTGGGCGTGATACCGATTGTCTACATTGCCGCCATTACGATGATCAGCCGGGGCGAGGTGCATGGTGGAAAACCCATGGTTCTCAGGGTGGCCGGTTTGCTGTATGGACTCGTGATCGGCTGCATCGGTGCGATTGCCCAGCAGCAAAACCAATTAGGAACGGCCATTCCGTTTCTTTTACTGTTTGGTTTCTTCATTTTTCCGCCCCTCTGGCAAGCCATTCGCGAACCAACGGGCCGAAACATCGGTATGGCGGTTAAATCGGGGGTGTTGTCGCTGATTGTGATGAATGCCGCGTGGGTGGCCGCTTTTGCTTCGTTTCCGCTGGCAATGCTTGTTGTCTGTCTGCTCCCATTGTCGCGGCTGCTGGCCAAAGTATTTGCGGTGACGTAACCGAACGGTTCCGGCCAAACTCTTGTTTTAAAGAATAAACCGTTGGTTTTAAGTACCTATACATTCTATTAACTTAGTGTTCCAAGGAATGAATACCCTTCACCAGTCATTCAGCGTTCAGTTTACCTACGACGTTTACTTTTCCGACCGTTTGTTCGAAAGTACCAATCTCACCTTACTTGAATTCCTGAAAAAACGCCATTCGGAAGGATTCCGCAAAAAACTGTTCTTCATTCTGGATGAAGGCGTTGTAAACAGCCATCCCGCTTTACCGGAACAAATTAAAGCGTATTTTGCCCATGTCCCGATTGTCGATCTCATCCCTGACCTACTGGTTATTCCGGGCGGTGAAGGTGCTAAAAACGATCCGGAACTGGTCGATCAACTCATCGAGGCCGTGGATCGCTACGGCATCGACCGGCATTCCTACGTGATTGCCATCGGGGGCGGTTCGGTGCTCGATCTGGTGGGCTACGTGGCCGCCATCTCGCACCGGGGCATCCGCCACATCCGGATTCCGACAACGGTTCTGTCGCAAAACGATTCGGGCATCGGTGTCAAAAACGGCGTTAATTACCGGGGAAAAAAGAACTTCCTGGGTTCGTTTGCCCCACCGGTTGCGGTTTTCAACGACGCGGAATTTCTGAAAACCCTCGACGACCGCGACTGGCGGGCGGGCATTTCGGAAGCCATCAAAGTCGCCCTGATCAAGGACCAACCGTTTTTTGAATGGCTGGAAACGAACGCCGAAAAACTGGCCGCCCGCGATCTGGACGCCATGCAATACCTGATTCACCGCTGCGCCGAGTTACACCTCGACCACATTGCCAGTGGTGACCCCTTCGAAATGGGCTCCTCACGTCCGCTGGATTTTGGCCACTGGAGTGCGCACAAACTTGAACAACTTACTGACTTTGAAATTCGTCATGGCGAAGCCGTTGCCATTGGCATTGCCCTCGACAGCCTGTATTCGCAACGACTGGGCTGGCTCAGCGAAGCCGACACCCACCGCATTCTGAATCTGGAACGCACCCTCGGTTTTACGTTATTCCACCCCGCTCTCGACGGCGACGGTTTACTAAAAGGGCTGAATGAGTTCCGGGAACACCTCGGCGGTCAACTGACGATCATGCTGCTGAAAGCCATTGGCAAAGGCGTGGAAGTCCACGAAATGGATACGGAGCTGATTCGCGAAGCGATCGGTATTTTAAAAGAAAACGAAATTCAGCCCGCATGAAAACCCCGCTGGGACATCTCGGTTATTGCACGAACATTCACGCCGGTGAGCATTGGGCGGATCATTTTATCGCGCTGCAACACGCCATTCCGACCATTAAAAAAAAGCTTTCGCCCGATGCCCCCTTCGGCATCGGCCTGCGATTGTCCAACATCGCCAGCCTAGAACTCACGCAGCCCGAGCGACTGAAGGAGTTTCAGAACTGGCTGACCGACAACGACTGCTACGTTTTTACAATGAACGGCTTTCCGTACGGCGGTTTTCACAATACCCGCGTCAAAGACCAGGTTCACGCCCCCGACTGGCGAACGCCCGAACGGGTCGACTATACCATCCGGCTTTTTCATTTGCTGACGGCACTGCTACCGATCCATATGGCGGGCGGTATTACGGAAGCCGGGATTTCTACCTCGCCCCTCTCCTACCGCTACTGGTTTCAATGGAACAACCGGGATGAACGCGATCTGGCGTTCGAAGCTACCACGCAACGGCTGATGACGGTCGTGGAAGAGCTGGTTCGGATCAAACAGGCCGAAGGCATCAGTCTTCACCTCGACCTCGAACCCGAACCCGACGGTTTGCTGGAAACCGGCGACGAGTTTATCGAATGGTTCAACCTGTATCTGTTGCCCATTGGCCTCGAACGGCTCAACGATGAGTTTGGTCTATCGGCGGGTGAAGCGGAAGCGGCTCTGCGCGAACACGTGCAGTTGTGCTACGATGTTTGCCATTTTGCGGTCGGCTACGAACGCCCGGACGAGGTGCTGAAAAAGCTGAAAGAGAATGACCTGAAGGTGGGCAAAATTCAGATCAGCGCGGCTTTGAAAGCCACTTTTCCGGTGGAAGAAAACAGCCGGGCAGCAGTTCTGGACCAGTTCCGACAGTTCAATGAGCCCACGTATCTGCATCAGGTCGTGGCGCGGGATGTGAACGGTGACTTGCTCCGGTTCCCGGATTTACCCGAAGCGCTGCTGGCCTTTGATGAAAGTCACGTCGAATGGCGGTCGCATTTCCACGTTCCGCTTTTTGTGGCCGATTACGGTTTGCTGCAATCGACGCAGGACGACATTTCAGAAGTGCTTCGTTTACAGAAAGAAAACCCGTTTACGGAGCAACTGGAAGTCGAAACCTATACGTGGGAGGTGTTGCCCGAGGATATGAAGCTGCGGTTGAATGATTCGATTGGGCGGGAACTCTTCTGGGTGTTGAATAAAATAAATAATATCGAATCATGAATATTGAATAACGAATATCGAAGTTCAGAAGCGTGCGAGCCACTTCGTTATTCAAGATTCGCCATTCTATATTCGTTATTCCCCGATTTTTATGAAAAAAACCGTAGTAATCGACGTGGTGGGCTTATCAGCCGCTTTGATTGGTGAACATACCCCCTTCCTGAAACAGTGGGTAGCCGAAAAGCAGCTTTCCAGCATCGAGCCGATGTTGCCCGCCGTCACGACCTCGGTGCAATCGACCTACGTAACAGGAAAATGGCCCACCGAAACCGGGATCGTCGGCAACGGCTGGTATGACCGCACCGAATGTGAAGTCAAATTCTGGAAGCAGTCGAACAAACTGGTTGGTGGCGAAAAAATCTGGGAACGCGCCCGGCAACTCGATCCGTCGTTTACGGTTTCCAAAATGTTCTGGTGGTACAACATGTATTCGTCCGCCGACTTTTCGGTAACGCCCCGCCCGCAATACCACGCCGACGGTGTCAAAGCGCCTGACTGTTACAGCCAGCCTGCCGACCTGCGCGACCGGCTCCAGGAAGCGCTCGGCACGTTTCCGCTGTTCAGTTTCTGGGGGCCCAATGCCAACATCAAATCGACCCGCTGGATTGCCGATGCGTCGTTGCTCGTCGACCGCTGGCACAACCCGACCCTGACGCTCATTTACCTGCCGCACCTGGATTACTGCCTACAAAAGTTTGGACAGGATTTCAGCAAAATCTCGAAGGAATTGCAAGAAATCGATGACGTTTGCAAGGATCTGATTCAGCATTACGAACGGCAAAACGCGGAAATCATCCTTCTGTCGGAATACGGAATCACGAACGTCAGCCAGCCGATTCACCTGAACCGCCTGTTGCGGGAAGCCGGGCTGATTCAGGTTCGGGTCGAACAAGGGCTGGAATTGCTCGATGCAGGCGCGTCACGGGCTTTTGCCGTGGCCGACCATCAGATTGCCCACGTCTACATCAACGACCCGTCCTGTGCCGCGCAGGTGCGTTTGATTCTGGAAAAAACACCGGGTGTGGAACTGGTGCTGGATGAAGCCGGGAAAAGGAAATACCATATCGAACACGAACGGGCGGGCGATTTTGTCGTCATGGCCGATGCCAAAAGCTGGTTCACGTATTACTATTGGACGGACGACGCCAAAGCCCCGGATTACGCCCGGCTGGTCGACATTCACCGGAAACCGGGGTACGATCCGGTCGAGATGTTTATGGACCCGGCCAATCCGATGATCAAACTCAAAGCCGGGTATAAACTGATCCGCAAAAAGCTCGGCTTCCGGTATTTGATGAACGTCATTCCGCTGGATGCCACACTGATCAAAGGTTCGCACGGGCGGGTGGGCACCCAACCCGCCGATCACCCGGTTTTTGTGTCGACGCGTCCGGGTCAGGCGAGCGCAAAACCGATACCAGCCATTGACGTTTACGATAAAATCTGGGAAGCCCTGACGACGGAAATACCCCGGAAGACGACCTGATACAGAACACCTTATCAAAAAAAAGCCGACGGTTTCCGAACTGTCGGCTTTTTTTATAGTCCGTTCGATAATAGAATCCAGTCAAAAGCCCGGGGATTGTGTTGTTGAGTCAGGAGACAAAAGAGGTGAGATGCGAGAGTAGTGACGTGGGGAATTCCGATGAACTCATCAAGTGTTGTCTTTCTTCTCTCATCTCACCTTGATCATCTACCCACACTTTCTGATTTACTCAACAACGCAAGAAACGGTATGGAAACTAAAATTCCACCCCAGCACCAGGCTGTCCAGCCCGGTCTGGAAAGTGAACTCAATCCGCAGCCGAAAGTGATTCGGTACACCTACGTCGGGTCGGGGAAATTGCAAGACAAAGTGGCGTTGATTACGGGGGGAGACAGCGGAATTGGTCGGGCCGTCGCCGTCCATTTCGCCCGGGAGGGGGCCGACGTGGCCATTGCCTACACGCAGCGCGAAGAAGGTGACGCGCAAAAAACCCGGGATCTGGTGAAAGCCGAGGGGCGGCAATGCCTGCTTATACCCGGCGATCTGCGTGATCCGTCCTATTGCGAACAACTGGTCGAAGATACCGTCCGGCGGTTTGGCAAGCTCAACATTCTGGTGAATAATGCCGCCCTGCAACTCCAGCACAAGCGGTTTGAAGACATGACCGACGACGATCTGGTCAACACCTTCGAAATCAATATCTACTCGTTTTTTCGGGTCACCCGGGCTGCGGTAAAACACCTGCACGAAGGCGACAGCATCATCAACACGACATCTGTAACGGCTTTTCAGGGCCGCGCCGATTTGCCGGAATATTCAGCCACGAAAGGCGCGATCATGAGTTTTACCCGCGCGTTGTCGTCCAACCTGGCGAAGAAGAAAATCCGGGTGAATGGTGTGGCCCCCGGCCCCATCTGGACGCCCCTGAATCCGGCCTCGGTTCCGGCGGAGGAAGTCGCCCAGTTTGGCAAAGATGTACCGATGAAACGCCCCGGCCAACCCAGTGAAGTGGCACCGGCGTATGTCTATCTGGCGTCGAACGATGCCAGTTATGTCACCGGTCAAACGATCCACCCCAACGGCGGAACGATCATAAATGCCTGACCCAAAAATTTTTACAGCCATGAATCTGGAACTAGAAACACCACCCCAGCACCAGGAAGCACAACCGGGTCTGGAAAACGAAATGCATCCGCAGCCAATTTACATCCAGGATTCGTATGTCGGCACGGGAAAGCTGGAGAATAAAGTTGCCCTCATAACGGGGGGCGACAGCGGAATTGGCCGGGCCGTTGCCGTGCATTTTGCGCGCGAAGGTGCCGACCTCGCCATTGTTCATCATCCGCGCGAAGAGGAAGACGCCCAAAAGACCAAATCACTGGTCGAAGCCGAAGGACGTCGCTGTTTATTAATCGCCGGCGACCTCCGAAATTCGTCATTTATCAGACAGCTAGTGGATCGGGTCATCGGCGAATACCACCACATTAATATCCTGGTGAATAACGCAGCCAACCACGTCGAACAACACGAATTTACCGACATTACGGATCAGCAACTGACCGACACGTTTGAACTCAACATCCTGGCGATTTTCCGGCTGACCAAACTGGCGTTGCCCTATATGAATGCCTACGACTGCATCATCAATACCACCTCTGTGGTGTCGTACCGGGGCAGCAAGGCACTGATCGATTACGCGTCTACGAAAGGGGCCGTAACGGCTTTTACGCGGTCTTTATCGCAACATTTGGTAGAACGGAATATCCGGGTCAACGCAGTAGCTCCCGGCCCCATCTGGACCCCTCTGATCGTTTCAACCAAAACGGAAGAGGAAGTCTCCAAATTTGGCAAAGACACCCCCCTGGAGCGGGTCGGGCAACCAGCAGAAGTGGCTCCGGCCTTCGTTTTTCTGGCTTCTGAAGATGCTTCTTACCTCACCGGGCAGGTCATGCACGTCAACGGTGGGGAAGTAGTCAACTCCTGACCGATTATAAAAGTTGCCTGAAAGGGGCTGATTACCCCGGTTTTCCAGACGGCGTAATTAGACAATAAAAAGAATCTTTACGCCGGTCGGATTGGGGGTTGGTATGATAAGTGTTGGTTGTGAGTCCTGAAGTAGCATTCGTACAGTTTCGGGCAATATACTGAGTTGGATATTTCTGTCAGCCTATTGACTCTGTCAAATGGTTTTCCAAACTTAGGTAGTCCGTGGGTTCTTTGTTTAACTTTTAAACCATGTGACACGTATGAGAATTCAAATTCATTGCGTCCATTTTACAGCAGACCAAAAGTTGCTGGACTTCATTCAGAAGAAGCTTGACAAATTAGAAACCTTCAACGACCGGATTATCAGCGGTGAAGTGTATTTGAGGTTAGAGGGAAGCGATACCAACAAAGTCAAACAGAAAATTTTCGAGGTTAAACTGTTTTTGCCCGGCGACTCCATTTTTGTCCGCCAGCAGGGTACCACGTTCGAGGAAGCAACCGATGTGGTGATCGATACGCTCAAAAACAAGTTGAAACGCCATAAAGATAAACAGCGAAGTATTTCCGCCCAGCAAATCAATGAGTCGACCGACCTCGTTGAAGCGGACACCGTCAACGAAGACATCGAATATTAACCGATACATTTCAACGAAAAAAGCCGCCCCGAAAAGGCGGCTTTTTTCCTATGTACTCACGGAATTTGGCCCGTAAAATTCTCACTATTCCCAAGCTACATTTATCACGGACTACAAACCAAAAGCTTCTTTCACTTTATCGACGTAGTCGAGTTTCTCCCACGTAAAGAGCTCTACTTCAACTTCTTTCGTGCTGCCATTCATGCCGAACACCTTTTTCACAATCTGGTTTTCCCGGCCCATGTGTCCGTAAGCCGCCGTTTCTGAATAGATCGGATTCCGGAGTTTCAGCCGTTGTTCGATGGCATACGGACGCATGTCGAACAGTTCTTCGATTTTGGTCGCAATTTCACCATCGGTCATATCAACTTTAGCCGAGTTATACGTATTGACGTACAAACCGCAGGGTTTAGCCACCCCAATGGCGTAGGAAACCTGAACCAGAATCTGATCGCAAAGGCCAGCCGCTACCAGGTTTTTGGCGATGTGACGCGTAGCATAAGCCGCCGAACGGTCCACTTTCGAGGGATCTTTGCCCGAGAACGCCCCACCACCGTGCGCACCCTTGCCGCCGTAGGTATCGACAATGATCTTACGACCCGTCAAACCCGTATCACCGTGTGGCCCGCCAATGACAAACTTGCCCGTCGGGTTGATGTAATACGTAATGTTATCGGTAAACAAAGCCTGCAATTCCGGCTTCAGTTTTGCCTTCACGCGCGGAATGACAATGTTGATCACGTCTTCGCGAATCCGCTCCAGCATCACCGCATCGGCAGCAAAATCATCATGTTGCGTCGAAACCACGATCGTATCGATCCGGATGGGCTTGTCGTCGTCGCTGTATTCAATCGTCACCTGCGACTTGGCATCCGGCCGGAGGTACGTCAGAATATCCCGGTCGTGGTTGCGGATGTACGACATTTCCTGCAAAATCTTGTGGGCCAGATCCAGCGGCAACGGCATAAAATTGTCCGTTTCGTTGGTCGCGTAGCCAAACATCATGCCCTGGTCGCCCGCGCCCTGGTCTTCCGGGTTGGTGCGTTCGACGCCCTGGTTGATGTCGGCCGACTGATCGTGAATAGCGGATAAAATACCGCACGAATCGGCCTCAAACATGTATTCACTCTTGGTATATCCAATACGCCTGATAACCTCCCGGGCAATTTTCTGAACATCGAGGTAGGTGTTCGTTTTTACCTCACCTGCCAGCACCACCTGTCCGGTAGTAACCAGGGTTTCGCAGGCGACCTTGCTGGAAGGATCGTAGGCCAGAAAATGATCGATCAATGCATCGGAAATCTGATCCGCGACTTTGTCGGGATGTCCTTCAGAGACTGACTCTGAGGTAAATAGATAGGGCATTGTACGTAAGATTTAAGACTAAAAACAGCCGCAAAGCTACTGGAATTTTACGACAGGTCAAATGCTAAATTTAGGTTCGATCCAAAGCGCGGTCAACCCGCTGAGGAATAGCAGTATCCAGACCCAATCTAGTATTTTCGCCGGAAAACCGCTTTCGGAACCAGGTTTCGTTTCAACCGCAACGGCCGACCGGGCGCGGAGGTAATCACTCACCAAACGGTTTCCAAATACCGGTTTTTCGTCCGGCTGGTCGACGTAAACCGCCAGACTGTCCTGCAATGCCAGCCAGCCCGCCTTTCCAAAGCCATACGAAACCTCAGCCGACAGGGGATTGATGGCCGAATAATCGAGCCTGACCGTGTCGTTTCCCAGTCGGATTTCAGCCGGTTTCCGGGTCAGATTATTGAAGTGAATGACGGATCGAAGGCCTTTAAAAACCGGCGCGTCGAGCTGGATGTTATCCGGAAAGGTAGGTTGCAAGGGCGTCAGAATGGCCGTCCAGATCCGGTCGTACGTAACACTGTCGCCACTCAATTTCAGGGGAAACGTCTCGCTCACCAGACTTACCCCGATTTTTCCACTCGTTTTCTGAATCGCCACGGGATACCCGGCCACCGGAAACTGATTCAGAGCCTCCGTAAGCTGAAAAGGCAACGCCTGCAAACCGCTCCCGATCGGAATGGTCGCTTCATTCGATAAGCGCTTCAATTTCCAGCCCGTACCCAAAGCCCGGTTGATGGTTTTCGTGTCGGTTTCGGCGTCCGACAGATTGATAAACAGCACCGGTTTCCCCTGCACCACGGCTTTTTTAACGACAGGATTCGTCGCATTGGCCGGATCGGTGATGATCACGTCGGGCGTGGCCGACCGGTTGATACTCAGGTTACTGCTGATGTTTTTGGAAATCGTGGATGTCAACTGGACGGAATACCCTTTTTTCCCCAGCCAACCGGCGAGCATTCTGCTTTCAAAATCCGGGCTGTCGAGAATGAACTGGTAGGCAATGGGTTCTGTAGGTCGGCTGAAATACCGAAGCGTGTCCAGCGGTTTCTGATCCAGCACCAGCGTCAGTTCGGTACGTCCCTGCGAGAAGGCCGGAAAGTGAAAATTAAAATCCGTCGTGCCGGTTTTTACGGATAAACTATCCAGCGTCTGGTTGCCATACCGGAGCTTCAGCACCCGTTCCTGCGACGATTGAAGACGCCCGCTCACCGACTGTATTTCGCCTTTCCGAAGGATGGCTTTCCAGCGCAGTAGCTGCACCTGATCGGGTTGGACATACGGAATCCACTGGACGGTTTGCCGACTCAGTTGGCCCAGCACATCGGGCGAAAAACCAGTGCCGATCAAGGTGACGGTATCAATCATTCCGTCGGTCAGCCGCGACTGAAACGAAGCATCTTTGAACACCCTGACCCGAACGACTTCCCGGCTTTTCAGACTGTCTTTCAATTGACTAACCGCCGAAGCAGGCACGTTTGAATCCACAATCCAGACTGACTTTGAATCCGGCTTTATTTCCCATTCAATCTGAAGAAAATACGCCAGCAGAAGGCTCCAAAGCAAGCCGTTTAAAGCACCGCGAATCCATTTTCTTCGAACCGGAAGGGTGTCATTTCGAACGACCAGCCCCACCTGCACCACGAGCAAAACCGTTAAAAGAAGCAAGATCAGCCAGCTAACGAAATCAGCCGGGTTAAACGTGACCGCAATCCGATTCAATACGCTCATTTTAAATGCCGCCAGAACGACTGTTCTAATTTCTTTTCGCTGGAATACGAGCCCATTTCGGATTGTATTCGGTTTCGGGATGAACCAGCCGCCAGACTATACAACTTTGTTTTCAAATCCATTCGCTCTTTATCAGACAGTTTTTTACCACTTCCCAGTTTCTGTAAACCGCTGATCACCGACCAGTTCGACAACCCGCTGTTCAGGATATCATTCGTTAAGGATGAACTCAATTGTTGTACGGTTCTTTTCTGGTTTTGATTCAAGGTTTTCAATTCCAGATAGCCCAATACTTCGCCAACCAACTGCCCGGTTTGAACCGGGTCATACATGCGCACCTGATTCAACTTGGTGTTGACCTTCTCTAATTCGCCGGTCAGGCGGGTTTCTTTTTCTTTAATGGGGGGCGGATCGTAGCCGCTTTTCTTCACAAAAGTCCGGGCTTTGTGTTGGGCGGCTTTCAGATAAACCAGGGCTTTATTTTCGAAAGGCAATGCTTTTTCCGGCTCGTATAAACGCAGGTGCAGCTCCGATTGCCACATCTGTTCCAGCGCCATTTTCAACAAACTGCGGGTCGATTGTTCGTAAAACGTGTTGGTTTCCGCATCGTCGTGGGCGTGGATATACTGCTCCATCAAAGCCGCCACCGGGTCTTCGTTGTCACTTTTGGCCTCATTCGCGTGGTCATGTCCGTGTGCATCCGGAGCGGGCAGATCTTTCTTCTGCTGTTCTTCGGCTTTTTCGGCCAGCTTAAACGCAAACGGTTTGGGCGCATTTTTCTCTTCTTCGGTGTCGTGCTTGTGGATAAACCCTTCCAGCACATTGCCCTCGGCCACCAGATCGTGTCCGCCAATCGAATTTTCAAACTCCTCGCCCAAATATTGCCCATACCGCAGCCGCAGCACTTTCTGGTCGAAGCCAATTTCGTTGGACGTACTTTTAAAATCCTTAGCCGCCAGTTTTTTTCGTTTGGCAATCAGCTTTTCCGTGTCGATGATGATTTGCCGCTGGCTGCGAAAATACTCCGGCATGATGTTTACCGCCATTGTTGCCAGTTCAGCTTCTTCCACCCGGGCGGTGTCTTTATACACGACAAAATAAGTATCGGATTTGGCAAAATTTGGTTCCGGCTCTTTGTTGTCGATGGCCGCCCAGTAATAATAAAGTTCGTCGCCCGGCGCAAAATTGAGAGCTTTCAGGTCAATAGTTTTTGTCAGTCGGGCCGCTTTGAAATTGGTTTGTGGCAACGCAAATTTTACTTCCCGGAACTTCACACTTTCACCGGAACCACGCGCTACCGTGGCTACAATGAAGGCTTGCCGAACTTTAAAATCGTCGGAAATCCGCGCCGAAATCCGCAGGTTTTTGTCATCTTTCAGAAAATGAAACTGGTATACTTCCCTGGAATCCGGTTGAATTTTCGGTGCCAGATCGGGTTGCGCTTCCAGTCGGTAATAATCCGATTGATAAACCAACGAATCCTTCCCTGCCGGCGTTTTCCAGTAGCCTTTGATGGCATAAATCCCGGAACTGACCAACTTATCACGGTACTCAAATACGGCTCCGGCCTTCTTAAAAGCGATCTCTTCGCCCCGGCTATTCACCAATCGAACCGAAACCGTCCGGGATTCGCTGAATGCTAACTGCCATTTGAGCAATGAACCACTCACGGCTGACGCGTTTAGATCCGATGATTCTTTGACCGGCAAACCGGTATAATTGGGCGGCTGAATCTGCAACAAAGCCGATTGAAAAGCGGGAATAGCGGGACGGTTCTTGCCAACAAGAACCGGAATGTATTTCGTCAATTGTTTCTGAACAACCGGGTTCGATTGCAGGAGGGGATAGCCGTAATAAACCGCCACGGAAAGCAAAACGAGCAACCCGTAAAAACCGGTTTTTGAAAAAATCAACGAAAGATACCGGCTCGCGGGAATCCGGACCGTCTGGATTCGTTCGTTCAGCCGCGCCAGCTGGAGCTGTTCCGCCATGTTCAGTACTTCTTTCTCCAGCAACGGCAAACTGTATTCCGCATCGCCCACCAACCGATGCATGATTCCAATAGCCTGCGATTTTTTATCCCGAAACAGACCGGTAAACCAGGCACCGAATCCAAATCCCAGTACCCCGAGAATAGCCGCCAGTTCCGGCGAAAAACCGCAGAGTCGGCCAATCATCCCCACCGCAATGCCCAGCAAACTGCTCTTCAGCAGCGCGTTGGCAACAAGCTGGTAGATGATCGTCGACAGGGTCTTTTTCAGTTCGTTCATGCGTTCTGTTTTAAAGCCATCCAGCGTTCCAGGCCGATCAAACCAACGAATGCCAGCAACAGCCAGTTACGAATGTTCTCCGGTTGTTTCTCTCTTCGCTCCCCCGCCGGAACAAACAGCGTATTTAACTGCTCCCGGCTCAACGGGAACGGGTTTGGTTTGAGGTTAAAATGCCGGATCAGAAGCTCGCCCAACTGTTCCGGCAATTGTCCGGTTCGCACCCGTTCGGCGGTTTGGGGAGTCAGTTTTTCTTCCCAGTATACCACATTCGGAACCTTCGGAATGTTGAGCTTTCCCGAAACCACATAAAGAGTTTGGGGGGCGGGAGTAACCACGTCCTGATCCGTTAAAACCCAATCGTACCCGGTTTTCTGCTCTTTTTTTACATCGATCTGCATCCCGAGCGCATACACATCCGACAAGGCATTCAAAGCCGCCAAGACGGTTTGCTGTTCGGTTTTATCGCGGAAATCAACCAGCGCTTTCAAACGCCCCGAATGCACCGGAACATCCTGAAAACGAACGTCTTTGCTCAAGTCTGGACTACTCGTTAGCTGGTTGGAAGCGTTCACAAACACGTTGCCGCTGCCCGGTAATTTCAGATACGGCCGAACCGGACGACTCGCCGAATCAACTATCGTGTGCAATTTAAACTGTGCCAGAACCCGAATAAACGGGGCATCTGCCAGTTGCTGATTATTCAGGACATACAGGTGCAATTCCGACGGCTTTGTTGATACGGTATTGATGGCCGACTGCAATACATCTGAATTAAACTTCCGCTGATCAGGCAATTGCGCTGGCTTATCCGCTGCATCGGTGGCGGCATTGATCCAGTAAACCGCTTCTCCTTTTTTGATTGCTTCCTCCAGTTCAAACCGGTAATTATCGACCACCATTTTCTCCGGCTGCACCAGGTGAATTTTGGCAACGGCCACCGGTTTTGTCAACCCGGTCAGGATCGGTTGGCTCAGGATCAACGCCAGCAGAATTATAACCAGGCAGCGCAGGATCAGCAACAGGAGGTTATCGAGCTTGATGCCCCGCTGCTGTTGCTGGTTCTTTTCCTGAAGCCAGCGTGTGGCGGCCCAGGCCAGGGTTTTGCCCTGTTTCTGGTGCCAGAAATGGATGACCACCGGAATCACCACGGCCCCAATGCCCCACAAAAACAACGGTTGTATGAACTCCATTAAACGCTCCTCCTGGTCAGAAAATCTTTTAGTGCCCCCGCGATGGGCTCACTCAGTTTTACGCGAATCAGGTGAACGTGCGGCAGCAACAGTTCTTCCTGTATTTTTTTGAAATAGGCCGAAACCGCCTGCTGGAACGTCTCTTTGATCGTTTCGGCCTGCACTTCAATTTCCCGATCGGTTTCCAGGTCCTTAAACCGGTAGAAACCGCTCAGGTTAAAGTCCGTTTCCTGATCGCCAAGCAGTTGAAAAATGACAATCTCCCGGCGCGGACTGGCCACGGTTTTAATCAGTTGCAACCACTCATCGTCTACTTGCAGGAAGTCCGAAACCATCACCAGCAACTCCTTTTGCTTCTGCTGAAATTCCGGAAACCGGGCCTGTTTGGGCAGCCAGGTTCCGGAAGCGGTGGCATTTTGCAGGGCAAACAAAATTCGCTGAAAAGCCTGCTTTCCGGTCGGGACCAACGTCTGCAAGGCACCGTTTTGTAGCGCATACAAACTCATCTGATCGCTTTGCCGGTAGCCCAGATAGGCCAGCGAAGCCATCAATAGTTTTGCGTACTCCAATCGGCTGACGCCCTGTTCGGTGTAGTTCATCGAACCCGATAAGTCCAGCAAAAAGCGGATTTGCAGGTTGCTTTCCGTGGCCGATTCGCGCACGAGATGCTTGTCGGTTCGGGCGTATAATTTCCAGTCGATGCGCCGGGGATCATCGCCGGGTTCATAATGGCGATATTGCTCAAACTCCGTCCCCGACCCCGAGCGTTTGCTGGCGTGAATCCCCAGCAGCAACTCATCGCTGACGAGTTTGCCGGCGAGTTGCAGGTTGTTGAGTTTGATGAGATCTGTGGCTAATTGCATTGGAGTTTTCGGTTTACGGTTTTTGGTTTACGGTGGCTGACGCAGGAAGGCTAACGCGTCAGCCACCGTAAACCAAAAACCGTAAACCGAAAACCTATTTCAACAACTCTTTTATCACCTGATCCGTCGTAATATTCTCAGCCTCAGCCCGGAAGTTGAGGGCGATGCGGTGGCGCAGGATGGGGTAGGCCAGCGTCTGAATGTCTTCCGGGATCACCGAAAACCGTTCGTTCAAAACCGCCCGTGCTTTGGAACAGAGCACCAGCGCCTGCCCCGCGCGCGGCCCCGCTCCCCAGTCGCACCACTGCCTGACAAACGCCGACGGACTGCTTTCGGGGCGCGTCGACCGGACGAGTTGGTTGATGAAACCGATCAGTTCATCGCTGATGTGGACCTGTCTCGTCAGGCGTTGCAAGTCGATAATTTCCTGATCGGTCAGCACGGTTTGCAGTTCCGGACGGGCGGTGCCGGTGGTGTTTTTCAACACACTCAGTTCTTCCTGTTCAGAAGGGTAACTCAGTTTGATATACAGTAAAAACCGGTCTAACTGGGCTTCCGGCAGCGGATAGGTTCCGGCCTGTTCGATCGGGTTTTGGGTGGCAATGATCAGAAACGGCCGGGGCAGTTCGTAGTCGGTTCCGGCGTAGGTTACCTTGCCTTCCTGCATGGCTTCCAGCAAAGCCGCCTGCGTTTTGGGCGGTGTCCGGTTGATTTCGTCGGCCAGCACCACATGGGCGAAGATGGGCCCCCGGTTGAATTTGAAGAATTTCTTGCCGGTATGGTGATCTTCTTCCAGAATCTCCGTTCCGATAATATCGCCCGGCATGAGATCCGGCGTAAACTGAATGCGTTTAAAATTCATCTCCAGAGCTTCCGCCATCGTTTTCACCATCAGCGTTTTGGCTAGCCCCGGCACGCCTTCCAGTAAACAATGGCCGCCCGCCAGCAGAGCAATCAGGATTTCGTCAATGGCTTCCTGCTGTCCGACAATCACCTTACCGATTTCTTTCTTCAGGCGCGGAAGCTTGGCGACTACGGTTTTGTAATGGGTCAGTTCCTTGGTTTCCAATGCTTATGCGGTTAATGCGTACGTGATAATGTTGACGCCAAATTTGGTATTATCCTCGGCCAGAAATCGTTTGTTGCGGAAGTCGTAATCCCACTCGCAACCATAATCCTTGTTGCTGTACAGAACGCCAATGCGCCCGTTGATCAGCACGGCTTTCAGGTAATCATGCACCAGATCGTCCCCCCAGCCGTTCAGTTCGAACGTCGTAGTCGGCGGCCCTTCCTCAAACTTGAAAAAGCAGGTATAAATCGGGTGGGAATTCGGGATTTTCTGCAAGGCTTTCGGGCCAAAGGTGCGGGCCATTTCCTGCTCGAACGATTTGGCAAAAAGCCCGTCGATGTCGTGGTTGCAATCGTCCACAAACACAAAACCGCCGTTCTGAACGTAGCGCTTGAAGTGATCCCGTTCCTGGGTCGAAAACTCCACCAGTTTATGCCCACTGAGGTAGCAGAACGGACTCTTGAAAATTTCGTTACTCGTCAACTGAACCACTTTTTCCTTCTCATCCACCGGAATCGTGGTATATTCGACCAGGGAATGCAGCAGGTTGGAAGGCATTCGCTGGTCCGTATCCCAATCGCCGGAGGTATACTGGATGCGGGTGAAAATGAATGGTTTCAAGTTGAGTTGAGTTAAAAGGAACTATTTCGCAGAGTTAAGCGGAGAAAATCAGAGTTAAGCAGAGAAAAAACAACTCTGCTTAACTCCCTTTTTCTCCGCTCAACTCCGCGAAATAACTAAACCGCATCCGACAGCGAACTGAACGTAAATTCCCGGATTTTCATCGGAGGAATCAGGTAGTTTGAATTTGACTCCGTGCTGACCACCCGCTCCGGTCTGCCCAGGGCTTCGAGGTTGTTCAGCATGATGATCGGGCTTTCGTTGAACCGGAAGTTCTTGACCGGATGTTTGATCTTGCCATTTTCGATGTAAAAAGTCCCATCGCGGGTCAGGCCCGTCAGCAGCAGCGTTTGCGGATCGACGGAACGGATGTACCAGAGCTTCGTCACCAGAATACCGCGCTGGGTGCTCTTGATCATGTCTTCCAGCGAAGCCGTGCCACCCGCCATGATCACATTCGTGGGCGATGGAACCGCCTTCACGCCTTTCTTCTGCGCCCAGAACCGGGAATAGGCGACGTTTTTCACCACGCCTTTCTCAATCCAGTTGACCTTTTCCTGCGCCCGGCCATCGCCCGACCACGGCGAAGCCGGCAGTTCGGGATTTGTCGGGTCGGAATAGATCGTAACGCGCTCATCCACAATCTTCTCGCCCAGCTTGGTCTTGCCACCGGGTTTGCTCAGGAACGACCGGCCTTCGTCAGCACTGCGGGCATCCATGTTAAAAAAGATGTTTTCGAGCAACACGGCGGCCGCTGTAGGTTCCAGAATGACCGTATATTTTCCCGGTTCCAGGGCCCGCGCGCCTACCGAACCCAGACACTTCTGAACGGCAATTTTAGTCGCTGAAACCGTATCCAGTTTGGAAAAATCACTGTAGCCGCGCGTCACGTAGCCCGAGCCGGTTCCGTCGTCGGTCCGAACCGTCAGCGAAAAATTTACGTTTGTGCTGGGGTAATACGCAAACAGCCCTTTGGAATTCATCATGGCCGAATAGCCCCGGAAATCCTCCAGAAAACCAGCCGCAGCCAGTTTTTGCTGGCCCGATTCCTGCAAGCTTTTGGCAACGGCTTCCGCCCGAATGGCGGGGGTAACTTTGGCAGTCGATTCAAAATAGCCCGTCGATTTCAGGTATTGCTGCGGTTCCAGCACGCCCATAAATTCCGGATTTTCGGGAGCCAGCTGGGCCAGTTCCTCGGCCCGGCGAACCACTTTTTCCAGGGAAGCATCGTCAAATTCGTCGATGGCAGCAACCCCGTTTTTCTTTCCGAACGACGATTGCACCTGGATGGTCTGCGTAATCATGGTGCCGCTGGTCGAGACTTCGTTCCGGGCGTAGCGGATGTTTCCCCGCTCCCCGCCCACCACGTTCACCTCGCACGCATCCGCTTTGGAATAACTTAATACCTTCTGAAGCAATGCCTTAGCCTCAGACTCGGTTAGTAAAGCCATATTTTTGAATTGTTTACGGTTCTCTGTTTACGGTTTTCGGTGGCTGACGCATTCTTGGCTAACGCATTAAAATCGTGCGTCAGCCAACCGCAAACCAAAAACCGTTAACCGAAAACTAGATTTTCCGTGCTGTATTAATCACATTGACACCGTTGAAACGGGTGGTGGAGCTGCCGTGGGAGACGGCGCTGACCTGCATCGGCTGGCCTTTGCCATCGAAGAACGAGCCACCCAGCCGGTAGTCTTTCTCGTCGCAAATCTGAACACAGGAGTTCCAGAATTCCTGCGTATTCGACTGGTAGGCCACATCTTTCAGCATGCCCGCAATCTGTCCGTCTTTGATTTCGTAGAACAACTGCCCGCCAAACTGGAAGTTATACCGCTGCTGGTCAATCGAAAAAGAGCCGTCGCCGATGATGTAAATGCCTTTTTTGACGTCCTTGATCATCTGCTCTACCGACAGGGGCGTTTTGCCAGCCGCCAGCGATACGTTCGCCATCCGCTGAAACTGCACCGAACTCCAGTTGTCGGCGTAACAGCAACCCTGCGATTCGTTTTCGCCGATGATGTGAACCTGATCCCGAATGGCCTGGTAATTCACCAGCGTGCCGTCTTTCACCAGATCCCACTTTTTGCAGGCAACTCCCTCGTCGTCCCAGCCCACGGCACCCAGCGAACCGACCTGCGTTTTGTCGGCAAACAGATTGACCTGCTTGCTGCCGTAGTTGAAGTTTTTGGATTTCCACTTGTCGAGTGTAGCGAAGGATGTTCCGGCAAAATTGGCTTCGTAGCCCAAGACACGATCCAGTTCCAGCGGGTGACCCACCGACTCGTGGATGGTCAGCCAGAGGTGCGAAGGATCAAGCACGAGGTCGTATTTCCCGGCTTCGACCGACTTGGCCGTCAGCTTCTGCTTGGCGTGTTTGGCCGCCGACGTTACGTCTTCCAGCATGTCGTACCCTTTGTTGTAGCGGGTCGTAATACCGGTTATTTTATCGCTCGGATTAGCTTGCAGGTAATCATACCCCATGCCCATCGGCGCACTCAGCTCGCTGCGGGTTTCAAACTTGCCACTCTTCGGATCGATGGCCGTCACGGTAAACGTGGGCCACAGACGGTGAATGTCCTGATCGATGTACGAACCGTCCGACGACGCAAAATACTTCTGCTCGTTGACCATGAACAACACCGAGTTGACGTAATTGGCACCGTTTTTCAGAGCCGCATCGTTGACCGTCAACAGTAAATCCACTTTTTCCTTGATGGGAACTTCGAACGCATTTTTCTTGATGGGTGCTTTCCAGCTCACTTCTCCGAAGCCTTTCTGTGGCGCTAGTTGCACGGGTTGTTTCATCAACCGGGCGTTGGCTTTGGCAATGGCTACGGCTTCTTCGGCGGCTTTGGCGGTTTGGGCTTCACTTTTGGCTTCCACCACCGACGCAAATCCCCAGCAGCCGTCGACAATCACGCGCACACCCACCCCGTAGGATTCGGTATTGACAATGTTCTGCACCTTGTCTTCGCGCGTAATGACAAACTGCCGCAAATACCGGCCAATCCGGACATCGGTGTAGCTGGCGCCTTTGGCTTTGGCGGCATTCAGGGCGGCATCGGCCAGTCGTTTTTTAACGGCCACATCCACGCCGGGTTCCAGCAGGGCTTCCGGTGCAACCGAGCGACCGAAAACCGCGCTGTCAGGCAAAAGGAATGCCCCGGCACTCAGGCCGGTCAATTGAAGAAAATCTCTACGGTTCAAAGTTTGTTGGTGATAAAGTGATACGGTAAAGCTATCTAAATTTTCGTCCTAATACGGATGGGAACACGGATTCGGCGGATTGAACGGATTTTCGCAGATGAAAATCCGTTTTGATCGGTCCAATCCGCTGAATCCGTGTGCCATCCAAAATCCTAAACAGATTCGGTATAATGCTAACGAAACCCAGTATGCTTTCTGTGGATTTTTGACCGGAAAAATGCGAAATAAGCAGTCGTAACCTATCCTTCAAAATGAGGGATATTTTATCGATCACACCGCATCCGAGAGTGAACTGAACGTAAAATCCCGGATTTTCATGGGCGGAATCAAAACACCACCGGAGCGAACGGGTTTGCCCAAAGCCTCGACGTTGTTCAGCATAATGACCGGACTTTCGTTGAACCGGAAGTTTTTGACGGGGTATTTGATCTGCCCGTTTTCGATCAGAAACGTCCCGTCGCGGGTCAAACCGGTGTAAAGCAGCGTTTGCGGATCGACGGCGCGGATGTACCAGAACCGGGTTACCAGTATGCCTTTCTGGGTGCTTTTGATCAAATCGAGCAGTGACTGGTTACCGCCCTGCATGATGAAGCCCCGGGCGGGCGGAGTGCCTTTCACCCCACTTTTCTGGGCCCAGAACTGGGAATAACTCATGTTTTTGATGATCCCGTTTTCGACCCAGAGTGTTTTCTCCTGCGGACGACCGTCGACGCCACCGCCCCCAAAGCGGCCACCTCCTCCGCCCCCGCCACCACCGGCGAATGGTGAACCGGGAATTTCAGCATTGGCCGGATCGGAATAAATCGTAATCCGCTCGTCGAAGAATTTCTCACCCAATCGGGTGCCGCCCCCTTTCCGGCTCAGAAAACTCCGGCCTTCTTCGGCATTCCGGGCATCCAGGCTGTTCATCATCAGGCCGATGAGATCACCGGCTGCGGTAGGTTCCAGAATAACCGTATATTTTCCCGGTTCCAGGGCTTTGGCATTCGTGGACGCCAGGGCCTTGTTCATGGCCACTTCCGTAGCCTCTTTGGTGCTTAGTTTGGATACGTCGTTATAATCGCGGGATGCGTAGCCGGAACCGGTGCCGTCGGCGGTTCGGGTGGTCACCGAAAATTCGACGGACGTAACCGGGTTGTACCCAAACAATCCTTTGCTGTTGGCAATGGCCGTAAAACCGGCACTGTCTTCCATGTATCCGGCGGCCGTCAGGTTCTTTTTGCTGCACGGATCGATGCTGTCGAAAGCTGCCTGGGCGCGAAACTCCGGATTGATTTTAGCCGTACTTTCGGCATACGCACCGGTTTCGATGTATTTCTGGGGCCCGAGCATCGGCACGTATTCCGGATTTTCGGGAGCCAGCCGGGCGGTTTCTTCGGCTCTCCGGACGGTTTTTTCCAGGGAAGCGTCGTCAAATTCGTTGATGGTGGCCGAACCTACTTTTTTTCCAAAAACCGCCGTTACCGCCAGCGACATGTTATCGGTTTCGCCACTCGTCGACACGTTATTCCGGGCGTAGCGAATGTTGCCGGTTCGGTTGCCATTCAGCGTAACACTCATTTCATCGGCTTTGGAATACCCCAAAACCTTATCCACTATTTTTTTTGCTTCGTCTTTCGTTAGGATAGCCATTTTGTTGATGATTTACCGTTTTCAAATCTTCCGACCGGTATTGATGACGTTCACGCCGTTGAAACGGGTCGTGGGGCAGCCGTGGGAGACGGCGCTGATTTGCGAAGGCTGGCCTTTTCCGTCGAAAAACGAACCGAATGTCCGGTAATCGTCTTTGTCGCAAAGCTGGGCGCACGAATTCCAGAACTCCTGCGTGTTCGACTGGTAGGCGACATCATCCAGCATGCCGACAATCTGACCATTTTTGATTTCGTAATACACCTGGCCACCAAACTGGAAGTTATACCGCTGCTGGTCAATGGAATATGAACCACGTCCCAGAATATAGATGCCTTTATCGACGCCTTTGATCATGTCGGACACGGAGCGTTTTTCAGCACTGGGTTTCAGCGAGACATTCGGCATCCGCTGAAACTGGATCGAATCCCAGTTGTCGGCATAACTGCACCCGTTCGATTCGGTGCCGCCCAGGATTTTCACCTGATCGCGGGTTGCCTGGTAATTGACCAGAATACCGTCTTTGATGAGGTCCCATTCTTTGGCCGGAACCCCTTCGTCGTCGTAGGCCACCGTCCCGAGCGTCAGCGGCTGGGTTTTGTCGGCCACAATATTGACCAGTTTGCTGCCGTAATTGAAGTTTTTGGATTTCCACTTGTCGAGCGTCGCAAAACTGGTTCCGGCGTAATTGGCTTCGTAGCCCAGCACCCGGTCGAGTTCCGTGGCGTGGCCGACCGATTCGTGGATGGTCAGGCCGAGGTGGTTGGGGTCCAGCACAAGGTCATATTTGCCGGGCTGAATCGACTTGGCCGACAGTTTTTCCTTCGCCTGCTTGGCCGCCACCGTCGCATCCTCGACCATGTCGTAGGAATTTCGGTAACTGATCAGGCCGTTCGGGCCGGGAATTTTATCCCCTGCCAAGCCGTCCAGATACTCATAGCCCATGCCCATCGGCGAGCTAAGCGCATCCCGGGTTTTGAACTTACCGGCCTGACGATCAACGGCGGTCACGGTAAACGTCGGCCAGATCCGGTGAATATCCTGGTCGATGTAGGAGCCATCCGTGGAGGCAAAATACTTTTGTTCGTTGATAAAAAACAGGTTGGACGTAACAAAACCGGCTCCGTTTTTCATCGCTTCGCCGTTCACTTTCATCAACAGATCGATTTTCTCCTGAACCGGTATTTCGAAGGCGTTTTTTTTCAGGGGTGTTTTCCAGGCCACTTCGCCCACGCCTTTCTGCGGAGCCAGATCGACGGGTTCCTTCTGGATGCGGGCGTTGGCTTTGGCAATGGCAACGGCGGTTTCGGCGCATTTGGCAATGGCTTCGGGCCGAACGTCACTCGTGGCCGAAAACCCCCAGGTTCCGTTGGCAATCACCCGGATGCCAACCCCGTAGGATTCAGCATTGGTGATGTTTTGCACCTTCATTTCGCGGGTGAACACAAACTGCTGCAAATACCGCCCGATCCGAACGTCGGCGTAAGTCGCGCCTTTGCTTTTGGCTGCGTTCAGGGCCACATCGGCCAGCTTTTTCTTCAGAGCGGCATCGGCGCGGGGTTCAAGCAGTTGGTGCAACGAAACCGTATTGCCCAGCACAGGAACAGAACTGCCCATCAGAGCGCTCATTCCCAAACCGGAGAGTTGGATAAAATCCCTTCTTCTCATGAATTGTTGATGGAGTTATGGAATACGAAAAATCAGAACAGACGCGTGATTTTACAGGTACTTTTCAGAGGAAATAGAGATGTGGCTACTCAATGGTGTAAAAACAGAGCACGAAAATGGTCAAAAATAGCCAAAAGGGCAAAAAAGTGTCTGTTTTTAATGGTAGCTATTTTCTACTTTTCCAGCTTGCCGATGATCAAAAGCTGACTCGCATAGACGGCATTTTCGGCATACTTGCGCGGATCGGTGATGGTCTGGTTGCGGTTTTTGAGAATGGCAGCTTTGTCCAGCGGTTCCGGCGAAACCGTCAGCGTAATGGTGTGCGTGCCTTCGTCCAGGGCCGGCAAAAAGAAATAATGCGAGCGGTAATAGGTAGCATAACTGTCGAAACGGGGATACAGCGCACCGGGCGTACCATCGACCGTCACGGCATATTGCCCACAACCGGGGCCGATGACATCGTAAATCCCTGCCATTGTGCCTTTAATTTTGAACTGAATCGACGCCCCCGGCTGGTTCGATTTCAGGAGGTAGGGAAACCGGTTCCGAAGTTGGCGGGCCACGGTATCGGTCGTCGGGGTCAGCTCTTTCCAGTCGCCCTGGCGGGCCAGCGATTGCACTGAAATCATCTGCGCGTTTTCCCAGTTGTCGGACACAAACGGTTTTGGAACGGCATGAGAGCCGGGTTTGCCCACGGTGGCGATCTGTTGCAACGCCTTGCTCAACGCTTCTACATACAGGCGGTGACCGGTATCCGAATACGGGTGCGTTTTGTCGGGAGCGAAAACCGTTTTATCGGGAAAGTCTTCTTTTTTGCCGCCCCAGACCAGTTTTCCCTGACGATCTAACCGAATCACTTCCAGCCCCATATGCACCGACGGAATCCCGTAATGATTCGCAATGTCTTCCATCGCCCGCACGGAGTTCGGCATCCGGCGTGCCAGCAAGGCCGGGGCCATCGGGGCATTCAGGGTGTAGACGAAACAAATGTCGGTGCGCCGGTTTTGCCGCCAGATTTGCCGAACAATACCTTCCATTGCTTTGTGGATTTTGGCCGGTTGCTGACCGCCATCGTTGACCGCAAATTCGACGAATACCAGATCCGGTTTATGCACCAGCACATGCTCTTTCAGCCGGAAAACGCCCAGGTCTGATCCGGTTCCGCCAATGGCCGCGTTGATGTGCGTCAGGTTGGCTTTCGGATACTGCTGCTGCAACCAGTTCAGGGATTGCTCCCGCCAGCCGTTTCCGGCCTCCGTGATGCTGCCGCCAAAATAGGCGATGGAAACCGGGCCGCCTTTCTGCACCTTCTGAAAAAAATTGGGCAACCCCTCCCGAACCAGAAACTCCCGGCTTTCGGATAAGGTGTCGGTCTGCGCCTGCGCAAAACCGGAATAACTGAGGATAACAATCGAAAAAAGAGTATTCAAAAAACGTCGCATGATGGATCAATGATTAGTTCTGTTCGTGTTGGGCAACCATCTGGTCGAACTCCTGCGCCACCGCCGAATCCAGCCGGGCCTTGTTGCGCCAGGCCATCGTTCCGTAAACACCCGCCTGGCTGTAATCGAACGGTTTGAAGCCAATCCGGCTGACCACATCGGTATTCTTTAACCGAAAATCAAACGCTTTCGGATCGATAAACCCCGGGTCGGCCACGATGGAATGCGGGTCTTTCCCCCCCTCCTGCCATTCTTTCACGGATTGTTTGCCAAAAACCGGCTCTTTCGAGCGGGCATCCCAGTAGCAATTCTGGTCGGCCAATAGGTTGAACTTGGCCCAGTTACTGCTCAGCAAAGTGCCGCTGTTGTAATAAACGATGTTGTTGGTGAACGAAAACGACCGGTGCGGTTCGACGCGGGTGGCCTGGAGCTGTGCCTTGATGTTGTCAGCAAAAATGTTGTTGCGGATGAGGTTGTCCTTGCCGTAATGCTGGTGAAAACCGGAGCTTTTGCAGGCATACACGAGGTTGTTTTCCATCACAATATCCGTCGAACCCTCGTCGGTATACAGCCCCCAGCCACCGTAGTCGAAGGCGTAAATGTGGTGGATCACGTTGTTCGACACCACGGTTCCCTCCGAAACGCCGAGCGTATAGACCCCGCCCATATCGCTCAGAACGCCCCAGCCGAGGTGGTGAATGTGGTTGAATTCGACCCGGTTTCGCTTGGACGGACTGAAAGCGTAGCCCCAAACCCAGCCGACCGACACCCCGGAATACCGAAAATCAGCCACTTCGTTGTGGGACAACACGTTATCCCGACCGTGAAAGATGGTCAGGGCTACGGCGCAGGGAAAAACGTGGCCGCCCGAACGCAGAATGTTGTTGTCGACCGTAATGTGGTGCGTCAGTTCCGACGAATCGGGCCGGATGACGGTTTCGCCGATTTTGACGCCACTCGCGCCCAGATCGTGCAGGTAACACCGCTCCACCCGGCCGTTGGCACAGGCCCGCCGGAACCAGATGCCGCTGCCGCCGGTATGCGCAATTTCACAATCGATAAAGCTGATCTGATCGGCAAAATCGAGTTGAATGGTGGCTTCCACACGCGCGGCCGCCTGCTCCGGTTCCACACCAAACGGCGGCATTCGGTAGCCCGCCACCTGAAACGACAGGTTTTCAAACCGGATGTTTTTCACCCGTTTCCCGCCGGTTTCATCGCCTTTGATAACGACGAATTTCTCGTTGACCGGCGCAAAAACCGTGAGCTTATCGATGGTTTCGCCGGGCCGGGGGCGGTAATACAGAGTGCCGGTTTTTTCGAGAAACCACTCGCCGGGGACATCCAGGGCCGCTTTCAGGTTTTCGATGACAAACAGGGAATGGTTGGTAATTTTATTCCAGGGTTTCATCCCTTCGCCCGCGATGTAAAGAGCCGTATCGGCTTTGCTAACGGCCAGCACCGGTTTGCGGGTGTTGTCCCAGTGGTGGTAGAACGTCAAAACCGCCTGGCTCAATTCGGTTTCCGGGAGCCGGGCCAGCCAGTCCAGACTTTCCGGCGAAACCGTGATTTTCTGTGCGGCAAAATCGGCAAACGGCCCCGTTCCTTTGCTCAGGACGGTTTCGGAGACGGCTTTCGGCTGAAAAAAACCGGTGTTAGGCGTTTGGGCGCGAACGACCCGCTGCCCGTTGACGTACAATTGCTCGAACGACCAGCCATACCGGCGTACTTCCGGTACGTCGGTTTTCCAGAGATCGTCCGATACTTTCTCAAACCGGTTCAGGCGCAGGCCACCGTAAAAAACCGGGGTGCTGCCCGCTTCGCCTTTGACAATCAGCGGGGCAGTTTCGGCGCCGGAATCTTCGGCCGTCAGCGTCAGGGGTTCATTCAGCATATATTCCCCTTTCCGAACCACAATTTCGATGGGTTTGGTGGGCGGCTTTTGCCGACGCAGCAGCCGGGCGCGGTTGCGGGCCGCCGTGAGGGTTGCCAGCGGTTTCTGGATCGTTCCGGGGTTTTTGTCGTTGCCCGAAGGAGCCACGTAGATCGTTTGGGCAACGGATTCAATCACCAGCAGAAAAAGGCTGGAAAGCAGGAAAAGAGGAACGGTTTTGCGCATGGTTCAGGAAATATACTGCCTTCAAAAGCCGGTCGCAGCCGCATTTTACTAGTGAATAAACGGCAAAGCCAAAAGTAGTTGCGACAACCCGACTGACTAGGCTTTTTTCAGCCACCGGTCAAACCAGTCAAAGGCATCGGTCTGCATGTCTTTGTCAAACTTGTGCCCGCCGTCGTAAAACCGTGCCGCATAGCGATCTGCGGCCCCCGCCTTTTTAAAAACCTCACCCAGTATTGTATCAGCGGTCTTCATTTCGGGGAGCGTATACAGCTCATCCTGGTTGTTGCATTGAATCATGGTGGGAAGCGGCACCCGCAGGCCCAGAATCTCCGGAAAATCAAGGTACCGGGGCAACAAAGGCGTATAGGTCATCCACGTATGCGTATACGTTTTATGAAGCGTCAGATCGTCCCATGTCGTCATGAACCCGACGCAGACACAACATTTGATCCGGGAATCCATGCCGGCCAGATACACGGTTCGCAGTCCTCCGCCCGACAAGCCACCACAGCCAACCCGCTGTTTATCAACATCTTTCCGACCACACAAGATAGACAGCGCAACCTGATCTTCGCTTAGAAAAACGCCCGGCCAGGTGGTACCCGCACAAAACAGGGACTTCGACATGACGTGTTCATGCTCGGCGGACCATTGGTTATAGGCTTCGATGTGTTCCGTTTTTTCCGGATCGGCATCGGTCTTCCCCCTCGTATCGAGTCCTTCATATTTCAAATCGACCACATCCTCATACAACACCCGCCGACTGCCAAACGCAAACGCATCGTGCACCAGCACTATATACCCCCGCCTGGCTATATCGTTGGCCCAGGCCCTTCCGCTGTAATCCTCAAGCTGGTGCTCGGTTAATAACGGATGCTGATCATCGCCGGTTTTGACGATTTTTCGATACCCGAAATATTTCTTCCCGGCGTGGTCATGAAGGGCCAGAATGGCAGGCAACGGCTCTTTGGCTCCCTTGGGCTTCAGAACAACCGCCCTGGTGGGTCGGCCGTAGGGAAGCTGCCAGCTAATTTCCTCGATCATCAGCCCGTCATACTCGAAGGTCCGGTCGATGCGGACCTCGGGCGTGGCCGGTTGCGGGGGAGCCGCCACCAATTCCCGGGTCTTTTCCAGTGCTTCCTGCTTCCAGCGGGTCAACTGCTCCGGCTTCCACCGGGCATTCCGGAACGAAAGTGATGGCTGCGTTTGAAGCGAGGCCGCCCAGGAGCCATACAAGCCGATAATACTCTTTGTTTCCGGTACCATTTTGGGTGACAGGGGATTGGTTTGACTTTCCCGGATGGCATCAAAGTCTATGCCGGGAGGCAAAAAGGGAACGGTACCGGTCAGGACCGATGCCTTGATAAATGTTCTGCGGGTTGGGTTGAATTTCATAGCGATTGTAGGCATTTCGTGTGCGTCGGCCAAAGATATTCGTCCTGGAACAGGAATGGAGAGAACGCCCGGTAAATTTAGCCAATTGCGGCTTGATTGGGCCATTTCGTCCAGTAGATCTGGTTTATTTGCCAACCGTTCCAGAAACCGAATTCGTAGAGCTGTGTTCGAAGGCCACCGGTGGTACGATCTGCTCCGAACCGGGCGCGCCAAAACGGTTTTGGGTGTCGACAAAAAACCGCTGTTGCCCGTTCCGATTACTGAAATCATGCCCAACCCCAATGTATTGCCCCAAAATCCAGGGTATTGATCCTCTTGTCCAGCCGCTCATCGGTAGTCCGGCGGAGCGGCTGGCTTTTAGGTAAAAACGTTGAAACCATGCAAGTCAACCTGAAAAGAATCGTCCTGTCGCTCAGTCTCGGATTCGCCCTGACTGGTGTGCTGGTGGCGCAGGACGCCCGCGATATTAAAACCGGGATGGTGATTCCCGACGAAACGTACAGTGATCAACCCTACATCGTCAAGACCAACGACGGCGCGTGGCTCTGCGTGCTCACCACCGGAACCGGTCACGAAGGCGCGTCGGGGCAGCACCTGATTTCGCAGCGGAGTCTCGATCAGGGAAAAACCTGGATCGATAAACGCGATGTTGAACCGGGCGATGGGCCGGAAGCGTCGTATGCCGTGCTGTTAAAAGCCCCGTCGGGCCGGGTTTTTGTTTTCTACAACCACAATACCGACAACATCCGGGCGGTGAAAGGCGACAGTCCGCCGTATGCCGATGGGTTGGTCAAGCGGGTGGATAGCCAGGGATATTTTGTCTTTAAATACTCGGACGACAACGGCAAAAGCTGGTCGGCAAACCGGGTAGCGATTCCGATGCGGAATTTTGAAATCGACAAAAAGAACCCGTATCAGGGCAAAATTCAGTACTTCTGGAACGTGGGCCGGGCGTTTGCCTACAAGGAATCGGCGTATGTTCCGGTTCATAAAGTCGGCGGTTTCGGCGAAGGCTTTTTCACGACGAGCGAAGGCGCGTTGCTGCAAAGTCCCGATCTGTTCACCGCAACCGATCCCGCCAAAGCGAAGTGGAACACCCTGCCCGACGGCGAAATCGGCCTGCGGACACCAGCCAAAGACGGTGGTCCTATTGCCGAAGAGCAGAATTTCGTGGTGTTGAGCGACGGTTCGTTCTTCTGCGTTTACCGGACCATCGACGGCCATCCGGCCTACACCTACAGCCGGGATGCGGGCCACACGTGGGAACCACCCCAGTACATGCGGTATGGCAACGGCCAGTTGATGAAGCATCCGCGAGCGGCTAATTTTGTCTGGAAATGCGAGAATGGGAAATACCTCTACTGGTTTCACAACCACGGCGGGCGGTTTATTCGGGAACACAAAAACCGGCGCAGCATGGCCTACGACGACCGGAATCCGGCCTGGGTATCGGGCGGTGTGGAAGTAGATTCGCCCAAGGGAAAAGTCATCAAATGGACGCAGCCCGAGGTTTTGCTGTACGACGAAGACCCGCTGATTCGGATGAGTTACCCCGATCTGGTCGAAGACAAAGGCTCGTATTACATCACCGAAACGCAGAAAGACATCGCCCGCGTCCACAAAATTGACGACAAGCTGCTGAATCTGGTATGGAATCAGTTCGACAACCCGAAAAAAGCGCAGGACGGTTTGGTCATCAACTGGTCGTATCAATTGGGAAAATTTCCGCAAACCGTGGTCGCCCCAACGCTGCCCGAATTCTACAAACGCGATACCAAAAAACTGGAACAGCCCGGCATGAACGTGCCGAACGGTTTTACCATCGACTTCAGCTTCACGCTCAGCAGCCTGTCTGACAACCAGATCCTGCTCGATGCCCGCGACCCCACCGGCAAAGGGTGGATTGTACGCATGACCGACAAAAAAACGGTTGCGTTTGCGATGAACGACGGCCGAACGGAATCCACCTGGACCTGCGACGAAGGCTTGCTGAAAGCCAATCAAAACCATCACGTCAGCATCATCGTCGACGGCGGACCGCACCTCATTTCCTTTGTGGTCGACGGCAATTTCAACGACGGGGGCGACACGCGACAGTTCGGCTGGGGACGGTTCAACCCCTATCTGAAGTCGGTGGCCGGGGCCGCTCAGATCACCCTCGGAACCCAACTCAATGGACGGATCAGCCAGCTTTCGGTCTACAACCGGGCGCTGACGGTGTCGGAAGCCATCGGCAATTATAACGCCCAGAAGAAGACGCCCTAAAGTCCATGTAAACCCATCACAAAACGTTTTTCAAGATCGGTTATCCCCTACGGGAGTATCAATTTCACCAATCCCGTAGGGATGAATCATCTTGCAGCCTGGCTGCACCCGGCGCCTGGGACCGGGCGAGATCGTACGGCTACGACCCGGCGAAAGCCTGACGATTCACCCGCGCACCATTCACCAGTTCTGGGGCGAAGAAGGTACCGGGTGGCAGATCAACGGCGTTGGCTATACGCTTGGTGCCGGGATTTCGAGCGTCTGCGACGACCTGAACGACAACGTTTTTCTGGTGGATTATGACATCCGGTTTCCCGAAATCGAAGAGGACGAAGCCCGCCGATATTTCCTCTGCCATGAGTATCCCAGGGCTGGTATTGAACTTATTAGCGAATAAACCTAAACCTGATGATGCCACGTCGCTTTTCGATTGCCCTGCTGGTTTTGTCCGGCCTGGCCTTTGCCGGTTCCGCTTTCCTGTATGCATCGGATGAGGTGGGAACAACCGGCCCGGTTTTGATGCTGGCCCTGGTTTTGCTGGCGCTGGCGTTCCGGGGCTTTACCCAACTCAAAGGTTTTTCCTACACCGTCTGGATTCTGGCGGCTGTCACAGTCGCGATGTTCTATCCCACGTATTTCTTCACCGTCGGCGGTTTTCAGTTAAAAAAACTCATCGTTCCTTTTGTGCAACTTACCATGTTCGGCATGGGGTCACACATGAGTTTCGACGATTTTAAGGGCGTCGTCAAAATGCCGAAGGGCGTTCTGATCGGGGTTGGCTGCCACTTTATGGTCATGCCGCTGGTCGGTTTTTCCTTATCCCATCTGTTTGATTTTGAACCAGAAATTGCCGGGGGCGTCATCCTGATCGGCTGCGTTTCCAGCGCGATGGCGTCCAATGTGATGTCGTATCTGTCGGGGGCCAACCTGGCGCTGGCCGTCACGATCGGGGCCTGTTCCACCATTCTGTCGCCGTTCATAACACCCTTTCTGATGAAATGGCTGGGTGGGCAGTACGTCGAAATCGACATTGCGCACATGATGATCGACATCACCAACATGATCATCATTCCGATTGTGGCGGGTTTTATTTTCAACCTGTTTTATTTCGGCAACGAAACCAGACGCGCCAAAACCGTTCAGTTGCTGGCTTTTGCCGGTATCATTCTGGTAACCAATCTGGTGATGATGGTGGTTACGAAGGCCGACGGCCTGGGTTTTCTGACGGCACTCCTGACCTCGACGTTCTGGTTTTACCTGCTGCCCATGGTGAGCGCGATGCTGCTGAAAAATGCGAAGACCATCGACCGGCCCATGATCGAAAGCAGCCTTTCATTCGTTGCCATGCTCGGCATTGTCATCAATACCGTCATCATCACAGCATCCGGGCGCGACAATCTGCTGCAAGTCGGTGGTTTGCTGATCATTACCTGCCTGTTGCACAACCTGATCGGATTGAGCGTCGGTTATTTCACGGCCTTGCTGTTCGGTCTGCCCGAGCGGGACCGGCGGACGATTGCGTTTGAAGTCGGGATGCAGAACGGCGGAGTAGCCACGGGCCTGGCCCTGCAAATGGGGAAAGTGGCGACCTTGGGGCTGGCTTCGGCCATCTTCGGGCCGTTGCAGAATGTGACGGGTTCGGCACTGGCGAACTGGTTTCGGAAACGACCGACGGGGGAAGAAACCGTCAGTGGGTTACCGGTTCAATCGGAAAATCAGGAAGTTTCCATGCGTTAATTGTGGGCATCAAATCCAAATGAGATACTAACCAATCCGTAAAGTTTTGCGGTTGTACCCCAGCGGGGTTTTCTGTCAATAGCCATAACCCGTAAATTAAGATGATGAGCCCCAGCGGGGCGACCTACCTGAAGTTAGTACGCCCCGTCGGGGCTGGAATGGGAATGGGCTGATCCAATTACTATTGACAGAAAACCCCGCCGGGGTTACCCATCATCGCTTTTATCAATGCAGCAGCAACAGCGTCGATACAACCCCGGCCACGTACAGTAGCTTGACCCGCAACACCCGCAGGCACTTGCTGATGTGAAATTCGACGGTTTTTTCGGCCAGCCCGAGTTGCTCCGCAATTTCCTTGTTGGCGAGACCGCTGCGGCTGAGCTCAAATACTTCCCGGCTTTTTTCGGGGAAATTTTTCAATTCCCGCAGGTAGACTTCCTGAACCTCCCGGACCTGAATCCATTCCTGAACCACGTTGGCCGAGTGCGAAATCTGAACTTCCGAATACACCTCGTCCAGTGAAACCGATTTGTGCAGAATTTGCTTCCGAAGGTGGGAAATGATCCGGTTTTTGAGCGCCGAAAACAGATAGACCTGAATGGTTTTGTCGATGGAAAGGGCTTCCCGCTGCACCCAGAGCGTCACGTATAAATCCTGCACCAGATCTTCGGAAGCATCCGAATCACCGGTTTTCCGGTAGGCCAATGCGTAGAGTTTTCCGGAAAACCGGGCGTGCAGTTCCGCAAAAGCCGCCGAATCGGCCTTCGTTTTCACCAGTTGCCACAGCGCCTGGGCGTCCATCTCACGGTACGGGTTGTGCATCGATTCTAAAAAGCAGGGCGGATGCAATACTACTAAGCTTTCAGATAGTATTTGTTATAAACTTTCTTCAAATCCCACCAGGGTTACCGGTTTTTTGTGCGTCTTGTCAGTAGAAAGGCCAACCAACTGGAAGCTGACCACACGAACCTATGAGCCAAAATGCCATTTCGCCCGACTTGCTGAAGAAATACCTGGAGGGAAAGTGCAACCCGGACGAAGTTGAACAGGTAGAGCAATGGTACGCCAGCCTGAACAATGAAACCGCCGAAAGCCGGGAATTTGACCAGCTTGGTCATTTAAATAAAATTCAGGAAATCATTCGCCACCAAACCGATGACGAAATTCAGCCGGAACAGCCGTCCCAAGTCCGTCCGCTGGTGCCAACTTTCTGGCGGTATGCTGCGGCTGCCGTGGTGCTGCTCATCGCGAGTCTGGGTATCTACTTCTATCTGAACACGGCCCAACCGGCTGCAAACCCGGTCGCCGATGCGGTTTCCATTGTCAACACGCAAAAACAGGTGGTCCGTCACCAGTTGCCGGATGGCAGCAAGGTCTGGCTGAATCCGGAGGCCAAAATTCAGTACACGGCCCGGGCGTTTTCCGAAACGTCGCGGACGGTGAGCGTCGAAGGCGAAGCGTTTTTTGAAGTCACCAAAGACCCGGCGCGGCCCTTCTTTGTCAAAAGCAATTCGCTGCTGGTGAAAGTGTTGGGAACCAGTTTCAACGTAAAATCTAATTCCGATCAGTCGTGGTATGAGGTATCGGTCGTAACGGGTAAGGTGTCGGTGTCGGTTCCAGACCGTCAGGGGAAAGCGAAATCGGTGCTGCTCTTGCCCCGGCAACAGGCGGTTTTCGAAGTCGCTTCGGGCCTGCTGACGTCCACGGAACTCTCGAAATTCCGGGAAAAAGTCGATACCTGGCAACCCATCTCGCTCACGTTTGAGGACGAAAAACTGTCGGAAATTGCGATGCGGCTGCAAAAGAAATACGGGATCAAAGTCAAACTCGCCAACCCGAATCTGGCCAATTGCCGCCTGAAAGCCACTTTTGACCACAACCGGCTGGCGGAAATTCTGGAAATAACGACCCAGATGGTGGAAGCGACTTATGAAATGCGGGGCGACAGCATCGTGATCAACGGCGAAGGCTGTAGTACCGTAGAATGAACCCCAAAACCGGAAGACGAAAATTGAATGATAATCTCTAAACCCCCTCCTATGCTACAACGACAACCCCTCTTTTTGCCGGGCTTGTAAAGGAAATCAGGAGTGATTGCGGCACTCCTGACTCTGAACAAGCATTCCTGACTACCATCACTCGGAAGGTGATGATCGGTTTTCTATTGTTCAATTTAACCACCCAAACCTATGCATTTTTTTCTAAAAAACAAGACTGTATATGCCCTTATGCGGTTATCGGTACTTCAAATTCTGCTCATTGGGCTCTTCACGGCGGTTGCCTACGCCCGGGAATCCGACGCGCAGGATCTTCTCAAACGAAACATTAGCCTGAAGGCTGAAAATATATCGCTGCAAAAGGCCCTTTCGGAAATCGAAAACCGGGCCAACGTGCGGTTTGCCTACAGCCGGAGCATGATTCCGGTCGACGAAAAAGTGAGCATCTCGGCCCTCAACGAACCGCTTTCGGCCGTCCTCGACCGGCTTTTGTCGCCCCTGCAAATCGAATACAAATCCACCAACGAGCAGATCATCCTCAAGCGCAACCGACGAAAAACGTCCTTCCTGAACACCCCCGGGATTATTCGGGACATTACGCCCCTGCCGATCCAGCCCAAAGCCGACCTCACGATTTCGGGGAAAGTGACCGACGAGAAAAACGAAGCCCTGCCGGGTGTCAGTGTCGTTCTGAAAGGCTCGCAGCGCGGAACCACCACCAATGCCGAGGGCCGGTATACGCTCGCCGTTCCGAATGAAAACGCGACGCTGGTTTTCTCGTTTGTGGGCTATTTGCCGGAAGAAGTGGTGGTTGGCAATCGCTCCACCGTCGATGTTCTGCTTAAAACCGACACGAAAGCCCTGGCCGAGGTGGTTGTGGTCGGCTACGGAACGCAGCAAAAAGAAGACATCACCGGCGCGATTGCCACGATTTCCGAACGGCAGATGAAGGACGCGCCCGTGGCCCAGGTGGGGCAATTGTTGCAGGGAAAACTGAGCGGGGTGCGCATCGATCAGGTATCGGGCCGACCCGGCGAAGGCATGAACATCAAAATTCGGGGGGCGGTTTCGATCACCGCCGGGGCCGATCCGCTGTATGTGGTAGACGGCATGCCCATTTCCGGCAACATCAACACCATCAACCCCGCTGAAATTGAAAGCATTACGGTTCTGAAAGATGCCGCAGCTTCCTCGCTTTACGGCTCCCGGGCAGCCAACGGCGTGGTGCTGATCCAGACCAAATCGGCGATTCCCGGCAAAACGCAGCTCGATTTCGATGCCTATTACGGTTTTGAACAAATCCCGAAATCACGCCGACTGACGATGATGAACGCGCAGGAATATACGCAGTTTCAGAAAGAAATCGCCGAATTGAACGGTCGTCCGGTGAATGCAGCCTTTCAGAATCCCGAACAATACGCTGGCAAAGGCACCGACTGGTATGACGCCATCACCCGCACCGCGCCCATCCAGAGCTACAACCTGACCGTCAATGCGGGCATGAAAAATTTCAGCACCTCCGTAACGGGCGGTTATTTCAGTCAGGAAGGCGTCATTGTCGGAACGGGGTATAAGCGGCTTTCGCTACGGGTTAACTCGGTTTTTACGCCCAGCCCGAAGGTGCGAATCGGCTTCAACATCGCCCCGAATTACGCTACCAACACCAATTTTGCCACCGACGGCGGACCCTACGGTTCCGAGAACATCGTTTCGGCGGCTCTGGCGACGACTCCGCTGGCAAGCCCGTATAACCCGGACGGCAGCCTGACGCTGACGGCTTCGGACCCGGCGACGTTTGGCAATCCGAACTGGCTGCGGGTGGCCAAAGAGAAAGTGTATGAGGGGAAGAATCTACAACTGCTGGCCAACGCCTTTGTCGAATACAAAATTCTGAAAGGGCTGACGGCCAAGACGACGGTGAATGTTCAGACGAGCAATTCCAACGTGTTCCAGTTCAATCCGTCGACCATCGGCGTCATGTTTACGCCCCCGCCCCGGATTCCGTTCGGTTCAGACAACGCCAGCCGGTCGTATAACTGGGTGAACGAGAACTCGTTGATGTACCAAACCGACTTCAACGGGCACAACATCGACGCGCTGGTCGATTTTACGGCGCAGCGGTTTCGGAGCGAAAACACGCTCGTTACGGCCAGCAACTACGCCGACGACAAGATTCAGGCCGTCAGTGCCGCTGGTCGGGTGGTCGTCACCAGCGGGGTTCAGGAATGGGCGTTGCTGTCGTATCTGGCGCGGCTAAATTACAATTACAAGAGCAAATACCTCTTCACGGCTTCGGTTCGGCGCGACGGTTCCTCGCGGTTCGGGCCGGACAACCGCTGGGGAAATTTCCCCTCGGCCTCCGTGGGCTGGATTGTGTCGAAGGAAGATTTCTGGAAAATCAAACCGGTTTCGTTCCTGAAACTCCGCGCCAGCTACGGCACCACCGGCAATTTCGACATCGGGAATTACACGTTTCGTTCGACCATCAGCCCGGTGTATTACGGTTTTAACAACGGGCTGTTTCAGGGCCGGGCCACCACCAACCTGGGCGACAACGCGTTAGGCTGGGAACGCAAAAAGCAACTGAACGTGGGAGCCGACATCTACTTCCTGAACGACCGCATTCAGTTGACGTATAATTATTATTCCACGAAATCCAGCGATCTGCTGTTTAACGTTGCGGTTCCCCAATCCTCCGGTTTCAGTAACATCCAGACCAACATCGGCGAGTTGAAACTGTGGGGCCACGAAATCGGGATCAATACTTACAACATCAACACCAGCCGGTTTTCGTGGAATACCAACTTCAACATTTCGTTCGACCGCAACAAAACCGTCAGCCTGTCGACCCAATCAACCACGGCCTTGTTCCACGGCATCAGCAGCTACGGTTTTTACAGCCACCGCTCGCAGGTAGGCCGACCCGTCGGGATGTTCTACGGAGCCGTGCAGGATGGGGTGTATAAAAATCAGGAAGACTTCGACAGTTCGCCCAAATACGCTGATTCGCAGGTGGGAACCATCAAATTCCGGGATTTGAACGGCGACCGAAAAATCACGTTTCCCGAAGACTACACCGACATCGGCAACCCCTGGCCGGATTTCATTTTCGGGATGACCAACACCTTTACCTACGGCAATTTTGACGGCTCGCTGACCCTCACCGGCACCTACGGCAACCAGATTCTGACGCAGTATGAAAACTGGACGACCAACCTCGACGGCGTTTTCAACGTCCTGGCCGAGGTAAAAGATCGCTGGAAATCGCCGGAAAATCCGGGAGCGGGCAAATACGGCAGCACTAAACAGGGAACGACGTATCTGGAGCGCGACCGCTGGCACACCCGCTACATCAAGGATGGCAGTTTTCTGTCGTTCAAAAACATTACGCTGGGCTACACGCTACCACTGAAAGCCGGGAGTGTCGTCCGTCGGCTGCGGGTTTACGGCAGCGTTCAGAACGCGTTTGTGATCACCAACTATCCGGGGCCAAATCCAGAAGTGAACACCCGCAATTCGGCCAGCGGCAGTTCGCCGGGCATCGATGAAAATTCGTATCCGGTGCCCCGCACGGTCAGTTTCGGCGTCAACGTCGGTTTCTAAACCCTCCAATTCGACTCACCATGAAAAATAGATTTTTACTCGCGGGGCTCCTGCTTTTACTGGTCAGTGCCTGCAAAGATTTTTTAGATGTTGTTCCTGAAACCGTGCTGACACCGGCCAGTTTCTACCAGTCGAAAGCGGATTTTGAACAGGCCGTCGGCGGAATTTACGCCCCCCTGCAACCGCTCTATAACCAGGACTGGATTCTGAACGAGATGCGCTCCGACAACACCCATTTTGTGTTCAACATCGCCCAGCGCGGCCCCAAACCGGAAGAAGATCCTTCGACGTTCACCATCGAAAACAATAACCGGAATACGGCCGGAAAATGGACGAACGACTACCTGATCATCGCCCGCGCCAACCAGGTGCTGAGCACGATCGATGCGGTGAATTTCGATCAGGCTTCCAAAGACAATCTGAAAGGGCAGGCGTATTTCCTGCGGGCTTTTGCGTATTTTGATCTGCTAAAAAATTTCGGGGGCGTCCCGGTTTTTCTGGAACCGGCGGGTTCCTACAAAGACACCTTCAAGCCGCGCGCCGACATTGCGGAGGTCTACAAACAGATCATCGCCGACGCCGAACAGGCGGCCAAACTGCTGCCCGCCAAAACCGCCCAGACGGCCGGACGCGTCGCATCGGGCGCAGCTTACACCCTGCTCGGCGACGTGTATATCAACCAAAAACGCTGGCCCGAAGCCGAAGCGGCTTTGAAACAGGTGACCGCCCAGGGCTATGCGCTGGTGGCGGAATACGGCGATGTTTTCAAACCGACGAACGAAGGCAATAGCGAAATCATTTTCGATGTGCAGTACGCGGAAGGCACGTCGCAGGCCGTCAGCAATTACATGCCGTATAAATTTTTACCGGTTTTGACCGATCCGTCGGTGATTACCGGCGTAAAACCGTCGTCGTCGAATACGGATGGCTGCTACAACACGCCCACGCCGGATTTGCTGGCGGCTTACGAGGATACGCTCAGAGACCAACGATACAAGGCGTCGATCGGGTTTTATTCCGGCACCTCGCCGTTGGTGGGCGTTACGTATAAAAACACGCCGTACATCAAAAAGTACCAGTTCCCGCACGCCCGCTACGGCGAAACCGGGGTCAACTGGCCGGTCTACCGGTATGCGGAAGTGTTGTTGCTGCTGGCCGAAGCCGTCAATGAGCAGGGCCGTTCGGCAGATGCAGGCGGTTTTCTCAATCAGGTTCGGGCCCGGGCGGGCCTGCCCAATGTCACCGCCACCAACCAAACGGCCTTGCGCGATGCCATCCTGCGTGAACGCCGGATCGAGCTGGCTTTTGAGAACAAACGCTGGCATGATCTGGTCCGCAGTGGTCTGGCCGTCAAGACGATGAGCGAATATGGTGCGCGAATGAAGGCCAATCCGCAGAAATATTATTACCCGCTGGGTAGTGCGCCCGCAACCGCTGCTTTTAACGTTACGGACCGGGATTTGCTGTATCCGATTCCCATCGGCGAGATCATCATCAATCCGGATATGAAACAGAATCCGGGGTACTAAAAAAAGCCCTGTCAGCGGTCGAAGACCCTGACAGCGGCTATCGCTTATCCAACTCTATTGTTCAACAACGGTCCTAAATCAGCTATTTTTCAATATGATACGACCTGAATTTCTCTACAGCAATGTAGGGTGTAACGTCAGCCCAGCGTTGCAACCGCTGACCGGGCCTTCGACCGTACGACGGCCCGGCGCTGTCAGGGTTATGCACCGGTTTCTGCTATTGACAACACTGCTATGGATGTCCTTCTCAACCGGTTTCGCGCAACCCCGCTTGGACAAATCCTTCTTCAACGGGAAAGATTTATCTGGCTGGTCGGCGACGGACATGAAGTATTGGTCGGTGAAAGACGGTGCCATTGTGGGCCGGGCGGACCAGCCAGTTCCCAAAAACCGCTTCCTCTGGTCGTCGGTCAAAGTGAGCGATTTTTATTTGAGCATCGATGTCAAACTCGAACCGGACAACCGCAATGCCGGCATTCAGTTTCGCTCCAGACAGGCCGACGCGACGGGTCAGGCCCTGGGCTATCAGGCGGATATGGGGAAGGATGTCTGGGGGCGGCTGTACCACGAACATGGTCGGCAGAAACTGGACTGGTCGGATCGGGGCGAGAAAGCCGTCAAACGCGGGCAGTGGAATCACTACGAAATTCTGGCCGTGGGCGACCGGATCTGGACGGCGATCAACGGCAAACTAGCCGTCGCGATAAAAGACCCCGGCGGGGATGCATCGGGGCAGATTGCCCTCCAGATTCACAGCGGTGATCCCCAAACCGTTACCTACAAAATCAACAGGCTGGTCCATCATCCGAAGGTGGAACTGGCAGGGATGACTGAAGCGCAGTTGAACGACCAACTGAAACGCCCGGAGGACAAACGCCAGAGCAGTCTGCCGCTGAAATTCAACCCGGACGATGTGATCGCTTTTGCGGGTGGCACCAACATCGCCACGATGCGCAAAGACGGTATTCTGGAAACGCTGCTTATGGCCGCTCACCCCACCACGAAGCTCCACCTCTGGAACCTGGGCTGGGACGGCGACACGGTGTATGAGCAATTCCGGGATGTCGGTTTCGGGAGCTGGAGCAAGAATCTGGACAGCCTGGGCGTTGACGTGGTGTTTGTGCAGTTCGGGCAAATGGAGTCGCTGGAGGGTGAAAAAGCCCTTCCCAGATTCATAGCTGCGTACCAAAAACTGCTGAATGAAATTCGGAAAACCGACCGGCGCATTGTGCTGCTTTCGCCTACGCCATTTGAACCGAACATGGTGCCCCAAACGCTAATGGGAAAATCCGAAAACCCGGTGAATACCGCGCCTGTCGAACGCTATGCGGATGCCATCTTTTGGATGGCGAAAGAGGAGGGCTACCATTACATTGACCTGTTTCATCCGCTTCAAAAACTATCGTCTTTGGCGTATTGGACGGAAGATGGTAAGCATGTGAATCGGAGTGGGCAATTGACAATTCATGGTATGCATTTGTATATGATAACGCCATTAACAACAGACGGCTTGCACCTGAGTTTTGGTGGCCAAGATTTGGTGGCGAGTTTGATCATGGCGGAATTAGGACTTCCCGGAAATATCTCAAGACGGCTGGAGTCGCTTCGGCAGGAAGTTTTACAAAAAAACGTCCTCTGGTTCAACTACTGGCGACCGAGCAACTGGGCGTTTCTGAACGGCGACCGGATCACGCAACCGTTCAGCCACGATTGGAAAGACAAAAACCGGCGGATTTTTCCCGAAGAAATGAAGGCATTCGAACCACTGATCCGCGAAGCCGAACAGCGAATTGCGGACGAACAACGCAAGCTGGCTCCGGTGCGGTGAGCAGTATTCGTCTATTTTCAAAATCTAGCCCACGGTTTCAACCGTGGGAATCCGTCGAAAAAAAACACGACCAGGAAACCGTTTTAACGGTTTTGTAAACCGCATTAAACCGTTAAAACGGTTCATAAAATTACGTTTTTTCTCCAAACCCACGGTTAAAACCGTGGGCTGTATGAACCTGCAAACGCTCAATTCATCATTCCTAAAACCTGATTTTTTGTCAAATGACGCTTACCATTTCTACTTTTCCACCTAAAATCCCGCTATTGATTGCGCTCATTTTGAGTTTAATCAGCCATTCCAATCGTGGTTTCGGTCAAATCAATCCGATGTCGGTTTCGCCAGCCGAAACCGACAATTCGGTGGCCGCCGAACTCAAATCCTTTCAGTTGGCCAAAGGTTACAAAATCGAGTTGTTCGCTTCCGAAGACCTCGGCATTGCCGACCCCTGCGCCATGCGGTGGGACGAAAAAGGACGGCTCTGGGTGCTGACCATTCCGTCGTATCCGCAACTGGAACCCGGCAAAAAACCGGTCGATAAACTCACTGTTCTGGAAGACCGCAATGGCGATGGGAAGGCCGACACATCCTGGGTTTTTGCAGACGGGCTCATGATGCCGCTCGGTTTTGAACTCGGCCACGGCGGGGTCTATCTGGGCGAACAAACCGAACTGGTGTTTCTGAAAGATACCGACGGCGACGGAAGAGCCGACACGCGGCAGGTGCTGATGTCGGGTTTTGGTACGCACGATTCGCACCAGACCATCAACTCGTTTATCTGGAGTCCGGGAGGTGAGTTGTTTTTTTCGCAGGGACACAGCATCTACAGCCGCGTCGAAACCGCCTGGGGCATCGAAAAAGCCGACCGGGCTGCCATCTGGCGGTATCGGCCCCTGCGCCGTCAGCTTGATAATTTTCTGGATGGTTCGATGGCCAGCGTCAATCCGTGGGGCATGAACTTCGGCGAGTGGGGCGAAATGTTTCACAAAGCCAACGACCCCGAATTGTTTTATACCGTTCCCGGTCTGGTCAAAACCGTCCAGCGCGCCCTGCTCCCGCCCATTGGCAAACTCGTCATCAAAGGCTCCATCATCGAAATCATTCGGACCAAACACCTGCCGGACGATCTGAAGGGCGATTTTGTGATTGCGGGGTATTACAACAACAAAATCGAGCGGATGCGGGTCACGAACGATTCGTCCGGGTATTCGGCCCGGTTGCTCGACCCGATCCTGAGTTCGAGCAGCCGCAGTTTCCGACCCATCGACGTCAAGGTGGGTCCCGACGGCGCCTTGTACATTCTGGATTGGTACAATCCGATTATCGGACACTACCAGGCTTCCATGCGGCACCCGGATCGTGACAAACTCCACGGACGAATCTGGCGAATTACGGCCACCGACCGGCCACTCGTTCAGCCACCGAAACTGGCCGGGCAGCCGGTCCCGGTTTTGCTGGATCATCTGAAATCCGATGAACACTGGGTGCGGTATCAGGTGAAACGGTTATTGGCCGAAAAACCGATGCCCGAAGTACGACCGGATTTGACGGAATGGGTGGCAAAATTAGACCCGAAAGACCCGAATTATGAGCACCATCTGATGGAGGCACTCGGCGTGTTTGAAAGCCACGAGCTGGTCTATGAAGCCCTGCTTCGGCAACTTGCCAACGGAAAAGAACCGGGCGCGCGGGCCTATGCCGCCCACGTGGCCGGTCGCTGGTCCGACCGCCTGGCTGATCCGTTGGCCGTGCTGGAACCGTTGATCAACGACAAAAATGCGCGGGTTCGGCTGGAAGCCCTCGTGGCGGTCAGTTCGGTTCACCGCCCCGAAGCGATGGTACTGGCGACTCAGGTGCTGAACCAGCCGATGGACAAATTTCTGACGTATGCGCTGAACAAAACCGCTTATGCCTTGCAGGATTCGTGGGAACCGGCTTTGCAAACCGGGAAGCTGGCGTTCAAAAAACCGGCGCATCTGGCCTGGCTTGTGAGCGTTTTACCACCGTCGTGGTATTCGCCGGATCAATATCGGAAGCTGGTTGGTTCTGAGAATCTATCGCCGGAGGTCCGGCGGAACCTGCTGCTCAGTCTGGCGAAAACCGGAAAAGCCGCCGACATCGAGTTCGTGTTGAGTCAGCCGTTGGCGCAAACCGATGCGGTTTTGCTCGAAAACCTGAGCAAACTGGAAGCCCGGCCCGTCTCTCCTATTGCGGCCGCTTCGCTCAAAAACAGCCTTCTTCCTACCAAAACCGCCGAAGTCAACATGGCCGCGATTCATCTGGCGCGGGCCTGGAAAATCAGTTCAACCGCGGCAACGATCAACAACCTGGCAATGAACAACCAGATCGATCAGCGGGTCCGGGCCGAAGGCTTGAAGGCGTTGGTCGAACTGCGCGGGCGGGCCGCTTTGCCGTTGCTGCAAAAGCTGGTGGGTTCTGCCGAAACGCCCCGCGTAATCCGGCTGGCATCGTTGAAAGGCATCAGTGAGCTGGATGTGGTACTGGCAGCCGGGGCCACCGTGGCCGAAATGCAGCGCTCTGGTTCTTCTGCCGAAGCCATGCGGGAAGCCATCACCCCCCTGATCGATCAACGTTCCGGCATCAAAGCCCTCACGGTGGAACTGGGAAAAACCGCCCTGCCCAAACCGCAGGCCCGGCTGGCGCTGGAAGCCCTGGCGATTAAGGGCATCAATGCGCCCGACCTCAGCGCCCGGCTGAATGCCCTGGCCGAAGAACGAACCATTGTGGCCCGGAAATACAGTTCGGAATATGTGGAAAAACTGGCGAAAGCCGTTCACGAACAGGGCGATGCGAAACGGGGTGAGTTGATTTATCAGGCCAACCCAAGCTGCTCGGCCTGCCATTCGCTGAACGGCAAAGGCGGCACCATTGGCCCGAACCTGTCGGCCATTGGCCGCGGCCTTTCCTCCCGCGAAATCATCACCGAAGTGCTGTGGCCCAACCAGAACATCAAGGAAGGCTATAATCAGGTGCAGGTGGAAACGAAAAAAGGCGAAATCATTCAGGGTATCAAGGTCTTCGAAACCGCTGAGGTGATTCACATCAAAACGACGGGTTCCACCAAAAACCGGGTCATCAACAAAAAGGAACTGGCGAGCCAGACCGAAAGCGGTTCGCTGATGCCGACGGGACTCATGGATGCGTACTCGGAGGAAGATGTGCGGGATTTGATCCGGTATTTAAGCGAATTGGGGAGTAAATAACGGCAGAAATCCGTACGTTTGCTTATTCAGGTTATTCGATTGGCCAAACAACAGAAATGCCATGATCCGGCAATCCTTCCTTACCACACTTTCACTACTGGGAATGCTCTGGTTTCTGGCCCAATGCCAGCCCAAAAACCTCGATTCGGCGTCCACATTCGACCGCCCGGTTTATTTGGTTGTTGACGATTCACCCACTTTTTCAGGAGGAATGAGCAAGTTCGGCGAGTATATTGGAAAGCATCTTCACTACCCCGAAACCGCCCGGAAAGCCGGACAGGAAGGTAAGGTGTTCGTTACCTTTATCGTCAGCGAGCAGGGCCGGATCGAGAAGGCGGAAATTTTAAAAGGCTTAGGTTCGGAACTGGATGCGGAGGCCATTCGACTCATCGAAAATATGCCTGCCTGGATACCGGCGAAACAAGGGGGACAGGTGGTGGCTTGTCGGTATAACCTACCGATCAATTTCAGCCTCAATGGGAGCCGGTAATGCGAAAACCGTTATAAGTGCGTTCCGCAGTATTTGCAGAAAACCGCATCGACGTCGTGCCCTTCCGCCCCGCACGACGGACACGATTGGGACGAAACGCCTTGCTTTAGCTTCAGGGCTGCCTGCGAAAGTTCAACGGTGACAATACCGGTGGGAACCGCAATGATGCCATAGCCCATGATCATGACGAGTGAGGCTAGGGCTTTGCCCAGGGGTGTTTGGGGGGAAAGGTCGCCGTAGCCCACGGTCGTCAGCGTCACAATGGCCCAGTAAATGCTGGTCGGAATGCTGTCGAAACCGTTTTCTTCCCCCTCGATGATGTACATCAGTGACCCCAGCACGACCACCAGCGACAGAACCGTCAGGATGAACACGCTGATTTTGCGACGGCTGGCCCGCAACGCACTGGTCAGAATCGTGGCTTCCGAAAGGTATGCCGACAGCTTCAGGATGCGAAAAATCCGGAGCAGCCGCAAAATACGGATCGTGAACAGATACTGGGTGCCGGGAACGAACAAACTCAGGTAGGTCGGCAAAATGGCCAGAATATCGACGATGCCGAAGAAACTCAGTGCATACCGTAGCGGTCGCTTCACGCTGATGAGCCGGAGGAGGTATTCAACGGTAAACAGCACGGTAAAAAACAACTCCGCAAGGTGCAGTTCATCTCCATACACCGCCCTGACCCGGCCGATGCTTTCCAGCATGACGATGATGACACTCACCAGAATACTCCCGATCAGAATAATATCGAACGCCTTCCCGGCGGGCGTATCGGCTTCGAAAATAATCTCGTGCAGCCGAAGCCGCCAGTGCGTGGAAGGCGGTTTGGGGGTAGACAGGGACATAGGCGCGGTGGTTAATACGGGACGATCCACCTGCTTAACACCGTTTGTTGAAGTCCGGTTTAAAAGGGGTAGTTCGTCCTTCCCATTCCCGAAGCGAATTCATACGAACGAACTACCCATTTTCAGCCCTCTTTTCTTCCTGAATCCGAGACGCGTCCGTAATTCAATACCGAAACGTCTGGTTTTCCGGCAAAACCGATACATGCCCCATTTTGCCCTGCCGAAAAGCCTGGTACAAGCCCTTGATGTCGCTTTCGGTGTCGCCAATGAAAGGCCCGTAGGAAACAATCGGATCATGCTGGGGCTGTCCGGCATACAAAATCACCCGTCCCCCCGATTCTCCGGCCGTCAGTTGAAGGTCACTGAGCGCATCACCCGAAAAGGTATCGAGCCAGCCTACCTGGTTTTCTTTCAACGGTTTGCCTTCGACCTCCACGCTGCCTGCAATCACATACATAAAGGTTTTGAACGAAGCCGGTAGCTGTTGGATGGTGCTGACACCGGATTGCAACTGAATATCGGCAATAATAACCGGAACATGATTCTGAACCGGTGAGGAGATTCCGGCAAACGAACCGCTGTAAAGCCGGATTTCCAGACCGGGTTCAGACACGCGGGGAACCGTCTCTACCGTCACATCCTGAACGCGGGGTGCAGTCCAACGGTCTTTTTTAGGCAGATTGAGCCATAATTGCAAAAGCCGCATTCTCGTTTTCCGGTCGATGGTTTCCGTGTGAACAATCCCGCTTCCGGCGGTCATCATCTGGAAATCGCCCGCTTTCATCCGGTGGTCACCATCCCCCAGTTCGCCTTCCAGGATCAGCGTAACCGTTTCAAAGCCGGCATGGGGATGCGGACCGCCCACTGGCTCACCCCCCTTTTTGTCGAGCACGTCATCCATCAACAGGATAAAAGGATCACTTTCGGCAAAGCTGGTATGAATGACCGCGCGGGCCGTGTGGTCGGGTCCCAGAAATCCCGGTTGAGCGGGTGGCGTATATACGTTGACCAGCTTGCGCCGGATCATCACGTCTTGTTGTGTTTCCATGTCTGTATTCTTTTTATTTCGTAAACAAATTTACCTATATTTACTATTCATTTGTAAGCACTATACTTTTTAATAGCGCTATCCTTTTAGATAGCAAACCGGAAAATATGGAAAAGCCCGTCGAATTGAACCACTCGGAATGTACGGGAATTTTAAGACCCATTCGGGACGCCCTGGATGTGCTGAATGGCAAATGGAAATTGCCCATCATCGTGGCGCTAACCTTTGGGGAGAAGCGTTTCAGCGAAATTGCCCGGGAGGTTCACGGCATAACTGACCGCGTGTTATCCAAGGAGTTACAAGATCTGACGATGAACGGACTGGTGAAACGGACCGTGGAAGACACCTTCCCGGTGAAGGTCACCTACGCCCTGACCCCTCACAGCAAGTCGCTGGATGAAGTCATTGAAGCCCTGCGAAAATGGGGCGTTTTGCACCGGGAAATCATCCTGAAAGGATCGTCAGGCGAGTAACGCCCGACGATCCCTTTTCAGGAGAAATTACCCACTTACTTCAGCCGATTTCCTAAAAACAGATACGGATTCAGCAGGTGGTTTTGAAAGAGTTTTTTGGGGTCAGCCGGAAACTGCTGGAAATACGCTTCGTCGGCATCCAGAACGATGGTTTGCCCGGCCCGCATGAAATGACTGCTTGGGAAATAAGTCGGCGGCTGGTAATCCGGCAAATTTTTACTGACGGCCTTGCTGATGTAGTTCCCCAGAAACCGCTGGTATTGCTTCTGCGCTTTGCGGGACGGTTTATCCATCTTATTGAAAACGTAATTGAACATCACCCGGTTGAGAAACTTCTGATTCCGGATGGCCTTGCGAATCGTCGTAACGGGATTGGTCAGGTTGAAATCATCGGTAGTCTGAACTGTCAACGGAAATTCGGGAACCCAGTCGGCGGAATTGACCACATTAAACGCCCAGCCACTTTGCGTAAGGACTTCATAATCATACGCATACGAAAGATTGCCCGGCTTTGGCGCGGCAATGCTGTAGGTTTTGAACCGGAGGTCGGCGGGCAACCGGTTGCCCCGCAAATTGGAGAGGTACGATGTCATTAAAAAGGTGATAGCGCCCCCCTGACTGATCCCGGTGATCATGAATTCTTTGGTGCCTTTCTGAATGCAGGAATCCATTTTTGGCAGGATGTCTTTGGCCAGATACGCCATTCCGATCAGCCAACCGGCGTGTACAGCCGCACGCGGATTTTTAGCCAGTTTGTAGGAAAACGGCTCATTGGCGCTCAACTGGATCTGGCCCGTGGCGGGCACCATCGCGGCATAGAAGTTTTCAATCCAGCCCAGCGGGTCGAGGGTGGTGCCCCGAATGCTGATCACGGCAACGCCGTTGTCGCCCTGCCACAACTCCCAGCGGTTGTCGAGACCCACAACGGGCGAGCGATATACTTTCTTGTAGCCTTGCGGAGGATCAATCGTCACCGAGTCAATGTGGCCAGCGCCCACCCGCAGCATTTCCAGGTATTCAGCCTTTTCGAAACCGGGTTTCAGCGGGTTCGATTGTGCCGAAACACGCCCGAAAAGCAAGCCAACCGATACAATCAGAAGCAGTAGAAATCGTGTTTTCATACGGAGCGTAATTGGTTACGACGGTAACGGATTGATCAACCTTTTTGATTTACGAAATCCGCCGATTTGTTTCTTCCTGCTCAATACGTTGCCCTGCCACCCGAAATATCGTAGATAAACCCGGTTGAAAAACTATTTTCGGGAGAAACGATGAAACAGGCCATAGCCGCCACTTCGTCCGTTTCACCCAGGCGTCCCATCGGGATTTTGGCGGTCATGTAGGCCAGTTGTTCGGGGGCGGTGTCGGCGTTCATGGCGGTTCTGATCACAGCCGGGGCCAGCCCGTTGACGGTGATTCCGGCGGTTGCGTATTCCTTGGCAATGGCTTTCACCAACCCGATCACACCCGCTTTGCTGACCGAATAGCCCACCATGCCGGGATTGCCTTCTTTTCCGGCGATGGACGCAATGAGCAGAATCCGGCCATATTGCCGGCTGGCCATGTGCCCGACGGTGTATTTGGTAATGAGGAAACTCCCGAACAGGTTGACGGCAAGCAGCTTTTCAAAATCAGCCGACGTGTAGGACGTAATATTGGTGCTGGTAGGCCCGACAATCCCCGCCGAATGCACCACCACATCGAGTTGCCCGAAATCCGCCACGGTTTGCGCCACGGCTTGTTTGACCTGTTCTTCCTGCGAAATGTCCACGGTATACGTCCGAACAACAACGCCCAAAGCCGTCAGTTCCTCCGCCGTTTGTTCCAGCAAAACCGCATTCCGGTCGAACAAGGCCAGGGAAGCACCCTCAGCACCCAGCCGCCGGGCAATGGCTTTTCCTAAACCGTCTGCGCCACCGGTAACGATAGCAACCTGACCTCTGTAGCGGTCAGGGAATACTAAATCACTCATACGTAATGGATTAATAAGAAGATCAAAATTTTTCAGGAATGATAAATGCAAAATGCTGAATGTTAAATGTAAAAAAATTTCAAACCGGCCCTTTTACATTTAACATTCAGCATTTTACATTTATCATTCTTTTCTATCCTCTCCGCTCAATTTTCCCTACCAGAAAAATATACGAACAGGCACCGATCAGACCCAGAGCGCCGATAAAGACCAGAGCCGGTTTGAAATCACCGTCTTTGGCCAGATAGCCGATGACGATCGGAACGATAATCGACGCCAGATTGCCCATGAAATTGAAGACGCCACCCGTTAATCCAATCAGGTGTTTCGGTGATAACAAGGAGACGAAAACCCAGGAAATCAGCGCCATACCGGCTCCGAAAAACGAAAAGGCCATGAAGAAAATGATGTAGGCCGTGTCGGTGCTGTAGTTGGCACCCACAATGCTGGTCGATAAAATGAGCCCGACGATGATCGGCGTCTTTCGGGCCGCGCTCACCGACCAGCCCTTTTTGACCAGATTATCGGACAGGAAGCCGGACAACAGAACCCCGGCGCAGGCGGCCAGAAACGGAATGGAAGCCAGGTAACCGGATTTGATAAAATCCAGGCCCCGGTATTTCACCAGATAGGTGGGAAACCAGGTCAGAAAAAACCAGAGCGTTGCGTTCACGGCAAACTGGGCGATGTAGACGCCCCATAACGTGCGGCCCCGAAACACCAGTTTAATATTTTCCCAACTCCACACGCTGGTGTGCTTTGTTCCCGTTTTTTTCCCCCGGAACAAACCGCCCCCCTCTTCGATATACGCCAGCTCAGCCTCATTGACGCCCTTGTGCTCCAGCGGATCGCGGTAGGAAAGATACCAGATAATACCCCACACCAAACCGACCAAACCCGTGATGACGAACAGCCCTTTCCAGCCCGCGTAATACTGAATCGTTACCAGAACCGGTGTCAGAAACGCCAGGCCGATGAACTGGCCCGAAACATACATGGCCGTCGCAGCCGCCCGCTCATTGTCTGGAAACCAACTGGTTACGATCCGGTTGTTGATCGGATACGAAGGTGCTTCAAAAGCTCCGGTGGCCAGCCGCAATGCAAACAGGCTGGCAAAGCCACGTGCAAAGCCCTGAAATACAGTGGAGATCGACCAGGTAATGAGACAGAATGCGTACAAGATCCGGGGGCCGAAGCGGTCGGCGACCAGCCCACCGGGAATTTGCAACACCGCGTAGGTCCAGCCAAAAGCAGAAAAAATGTACCCCATTTCGACCGGAGACAGGGCCAGGTCTTTGCTCAGCGAAGCCGCAGCCACCGAGAGATTACTGCGGTCTAAGTAGTTGATAACGACGTTGACGAATACGAGTGCCAGCATCCCGTATCGTACCCGGGTTTTGGGGGCCTTGCCAATGACTTGTTCCATTTACGGTTTTGGGTTTAGGTATAGTTTACGGTTGTCGGTATACGGTTTTCGGTATACCAAAAACCGTATACCGTTAAACTATTTCGCCGTCCAGCCGCCATCGACGGTGAGCAGGGAGCCGACCATGTAGGTGGCGGCATCACTGGCGAGGAAGATTGCGGCTCCCTGGATTTCGCGCAGATGCCCCCAGCGACCCAGTGCCGTGGCGCCCACGACAAACTTCTTGCCTTCTTCTGTGTCGGCAATCGGCAGATTCATATCCGTCAGAAACGGTCCGGGGCAAATGGCATTGACGGTGATGTTATGCGACGCCAGTTCCAGCGCCAGCGCACGGGTCATCTGCACGACGGCCCCTTTGCTGGATGTATACGGCGTCCGGTTGGCCAGACCCACAACCCCCAGCGTACTGGCCAGGTTGATGATGCTGCCCCGCCCGGCTTTTTTCATGTAGGGCGTCACGGCCCGGCAGCATAGCCAGGTGCCGGTGACATTGGCCGTCATGACCTTGTTGAAATCTTCCAGCGTCACCTCATCGATGGGCCCTCGGATGTTGATTCCGGCACTGTTGATCAGAATATCGATCCGGCCAAAAGCGTCGATTGCGGCCTGAGCCATCGCTTCGGTCTGTTCCTGACTTGTAATATCGGCGCTGAACGAAAGGACTTTTACCCCAAAATCCTGGCTCAGCTCCCCGGCGGCTTTCGCGCCTTCCTCCGCGTTCCGGTTCACCAGCATCACGTTCGCTCCGGCCGAAGCGAGACCGGCCGCCATCGCAAATCCCAGCCCTTTGGAGCCTCCGGTAATGATGGCGGCTTTTCCGCTTAAATCAAATTGCTTAATTCCCGGCAGTGTTTCTTTACTCATCATTCGTTGATTGGTTTTCAGTTTACGGTTTTCAGTTTACGGTTTCCGGTGCGGCTCCCCGCCGGGACTGACGCATTCCAATCGGACGTCAACCACCGAAAACTGAAAACCGGAAACTCTAGTTAAGCCCCAGTTTGCTGCTACTGTAGGAAAGGCAGGAAACGATGTTTTTCTCCTCAACCGCCAGTCGTTCTTCGGGAGAAAGTTGGGAGACCTTCGGAAGTGCCGGTTTGTAGGAATGCTGTTTGACCATGCGAAGCGTCCGGTTCATGTCTTCACGCGGGATGCCTGCAAAGGTTTCCCAATAGGTCTCTTTTCGGCATGGTATTTCCAGCGGATCACGGGTAATCATTTCCAGGTTGAAGGTAACAGCCGGGTTGTGTTTTTTACAGATGGCCACCATTTTTTGCAGATCCAGGATGCCGCTGCCGAGCGGTACTTCCGACAACAGAAAACCGTCCGCATATTCGGCCACGCCCATGTCTTTGACGTGGGTTGTAAACACATAGGGAGCCAGCGTTTGCACCACGGCCATCGGTTCTTCCAGCAGGGCGATGCTATTACCAAAGTCCAGCGTCACACCAACCCACTCACTGTCAATCTGTTTCAGGATCGTCACCAGTTCGTCGGCCCGCCAGTCCTTATGGTTTTCGACCGCCAGTTTGACTTTGTGTTTGCGCAGAACCGGTTCCGACAGTTGCAGCGAAACCAGCGCATTTTTCTTCAACGCCTGCCACTCTTCGTTGGAATGGTAGGTTTCATACCGCCGACCGCTCGAACAAACCGTCCGTAAAACCGTTGCGCCCGCTTCTTTCGCGTTGATGACTTCCTGCTCAAAAGCCGCTACCTGTTCCGCTTTTTTGGGTAAGCCGATGGACCCTTCCAGATACAGGCCCGTTTTCTCCCGTTCCGTACGCACTTTTTTGGCAAACTCGGCCGACCAGTCTTTGACCACCGTCTGAACCCCGCCCGCGCCGATTTCCTTGCAGTGATCGATTAATTCAATTGCGCTCGTAAAACCGGGGTATTTTTTGCTTTCGACCTTTGAATTCCAGCGACTTCCGTAGGAATGCACGACCACGCCCATCGGTACGTCTTTCAGGAAAGCGGGCATTGTAGGCCACGAGAGCACCAGGGCACCCAGGGTCGCCTTTTGTATAAAGTCACGTCTGTACATGCGGATTACGGGTTTGGAATAGTCTGTATTCGATCTTGCTTTCGGGCGGATTTATTTCCCGCCCGCGGCTTTGGCTTCCAGCATATAGCTGTTCAATTCTTTGGCGGTCCAGGGCATAACGCGCCCCTGCGACGTAATGCGGGTCATCCCGACGGTTCTCCGGCCAATCGGCCCGGCGTTATTCCCCCATTCGTTGCGGATGTACATTAAAATGGACGTGATCGAGGCATCATCCATCGTGGAATGAGCAGGCATCACCGGCAGAATCTCCGGCGCATTGTACACCTTTTTGCCCACTTCTACCGGCCCTTCCATGCCGTGCAACAGAATCAATGCCAGCCGTTTTTCATCGCCCAATACCCAATCCGAGCCCACGAGCGGAGGGCCGAACCGGTTCAGGCCGGCTCCGTCCGTGCCGTGACAACCCGAGCAGGTACTCAGATACAGTTGCCGTCCTGACGCAAACAATTTCTGCTCCTCATCGCTCAAGGGGTTCTTTTTGGTTGCGCTACTCTTGACGGCGGTGTGTCCGGGCCATTCAAAAAGCAGATTTAAGCCCTCCAGACGGAACGGCTCGATTTTCGTGTTGGAATGAGTCAGCAGTGTGGGGGCGGTTTCGAGCCGGATCGGTTTTTTGGTGGTATTGCCCTGAATGGACAGGCTGGTGAGAACGGCTTTTTCCTGCCATCCCAGCGACTCCCGGTCCAGTTGGTTCAACAGGTCGGCGAGTTCAGCCGGATTCCGCTTCCGAACAATCGATGTGGTCAGCATTTCCAGAAAAATCTCCTTCGAAGGTTCATGCGCCTGCCACTGGGGCGATTTCATCAAGCTTTGCAAAAACGCAAACTCCTGATTCTGAAGACTGCTGAGGGCGGCATCCCGGATCAGGGCGGTATTTCCGTACCGGTTTACAATCCCGGCCAGAAGTTGATGAGACACGTTCGGGGAGAGAACACCCGCCGTAAAGGTCATTTGAAGCACCTGCTCGATGGGGGCTTTTTCCCAGGCTCTCAGTAGTTGCGCTTCCAGTTTGGCCCGAACCGCCGGGTTTGTTTGGGCCATCGGTTCCAGCAGCCGCAGCGCGGTGGTTTTGACCAGCGTGTTGGGATCGGCCAGCAGACTCAAAAGCAGTTCCGGACTGCTCAGTTTCAGGCCGTCCAGCGTCCATAACGCGTGAAACCGCCCCAGTTGGCTTTTGCCTTTCAGCACCAACTCGGTGAGCGGCTGCCGCACGGTTTTGTCGTTGCGCTCCACGAGCAGTCGCTGCGCCATATCCCGGTGCCAGCCGTCGGGGCTCGACAATTCCCGAATCAGGTCTTTGGATGCGGTTTTTGATAACTTAGCTGGTTTGGTCGGTTTCCAGTTTTCCGGCACAATCCGCCAGATTCGCCCCCGGTTGATCGGCATGACCAGCCCCCGGCTGATCGTCTGTTCCCGCAAATAGGGGGTTACATACGCTTTGTGCTGCACCAGACCCCGGTACATATCCGCCACGTAAAGCGCGCCGTCGGGACCCGTTGCCTGATGAACCGGCCGAAACCTTTCGTCGGTCGAAGCCAGAAACTCCCGGCCCGGATTGGGATCCTGCGCCGTTATCAGTAGCCCATTGTCTTCGGCGACGTTGCGTTTGACCAGATTGCCCGCGGGTTCGCAGACAAAAACATTGCCGTAATAGGCGGCTGGCAAGGCCGTTCCCCGGTAGACCAGGGGTGAACAGGCCGCCGTAAATTCCAGCAGCCGACCTTCTTTATTCAACGTTCCGGGAATGTAACCCCGGTTCACCGCCGGTGTCGGCCGGATCGGATACACCCGACGGTCGATGGTCAGGCCGTGGTCGATGCCGGTGGTTGGCGTATGGTTTTTATTGCGGGAAAGGTAATTCGGCGGAACCAGATCGGCGTGGAGTTGCGACCAGTTGTAGTTGTAATAAAGTCGACCTTCATCGTCGTGGCTGATGCCCCACTGCCCCCGAAATTCCGTGCTGTCGCGCTCCCATTTTCCGTCGTTCAGCCGGTAGCGAAGGCGCGATTTGGCGTTGTAATACCAGTTGTCCATGCTGCGCCAGAGGCCATTCCCGGCGTGTTCGGGCAAACCGTTGGCCGCATAGGTTGGGTCGATCAGCGTTTTTGTATCGGCTTTCAGATCGCCATTGCGGTCGTTGGTCATCCACAGAGCGCCACTTTCGACCACCAAGGCGCCACCCGGAACCAGTGCCAGCGCCCGGGGCATGACCAGACTGTCGAGGTAGACTTTACTGACGTCCATCTGCCCGTCGCCGTTCGTATCTTCCAATACCGAAATGCGGCCCACCGGTTTTTCTTCGCCGGTACCGTCCATGTTGGGCATGAATCCCCGCATTTCGACTACCCAGAGTCGGCCATCTTCATCGAAGGTAATCACAACCGGGTCCTGAACCATCGGCTCCGACGCAACCAGTTGAACCTTTAACCCCGGCTCAATCTGGAAGGTCGCCAGCTCTTCGGCGGGTGTTCGAACCGGCGACGGAGAGTCTTGCCGAATCGTGATGAAACCCAACAGGCCCAGCAGCCCGGCACCGATCAGGTAAAGGTAATAGACGCGCTTAACCATGAGACGCTTTTTGTCATTATTACATAATAAAGAATTTTTAGTAAAATACTACTCATCTGTTTTGGTACAATCAGCGCCTTTTATCCGTTTTCCTGGAAGATGGTTGATAGAGGTATCCGTCATGATCCCGTAGGGATCTAATAGCGCAGCGTCGGTTGGTTAAGGCAAATCCCCCAACCGCGTGCCGTGAGGTACGCAATGATGCCCATCAAACAGCCGGTTTTGTACCTGACGGCACGCGGGAAAGGGCGGGGAACTGATGTAGCTACCGACGCTATGCTGTGCTGCCCCTAACGGGGCAAAACGGCACTTTACACTTATAAGCAGTTAGTTGCGTTCAGGTCAAACCCGGAAAACGCGCTTGCGAATCACATCAAAGGCCGCAATCGTAAAGGCTCCCAGCGGAACCGTGGTCATAATTTTGAGATCTTCGGCCAGCGTTGTGTCTTCATCCAGAAACCGGAAAATCTGCGCGGGCGGGTTGCGTTGATACAGGCGGGTGAACACATCGTCGGCCGGATGACGGTGGTATTGCAGCACATTCAGCAGCACACTGTCCAGAAACCGCTTGAACACCCGCCGTAGCCACGGCTTACGACGTTTGGGTTTGCCGTTTGCCGCCAGATTCTGAACGATTTCGCGCAAATACCGCTGCGTTCGCTGAAAGGTGTATCCTGTCGAGGGTTTTGTGTAACCACCTGCCGTCCCGATCCGGATGACGTGCTTGCCCGGGCGTTCGGTCGTCGGCTCGTCGGACATCGGGATGATGCCAAATTCCGTTTCCTGAACCGCGTAACTTCCCGTATCGATAAACCGATCGATGTAACTCAGGAGCGCATTTTCGTACTGTTCGTCCGACAACAGCCGGTCGTTGAAAATCGTGTATTCGACCAGCGCGGTCCGGTCATCAAAGGGGAGCACGTACAAAAACCGGCAATCGCCCTGCTGATCCACCCGAAAATCCATCATGCAGGGCTTGTCGACATCGAAACATGGTTTTTCGGCAGTAATCGTCCAGCCTTTGAAATGTTGCCACAGGTTGTGGTTTTCGGAGCGGTTCAGTTTGAGCAAATGGGTGCTGTCAAACACGTAGTCGGCAATGTAAGGTTCGTCATCGGCGATTACAAAACCGCCCTGGGGCGTGTCCTTGACGCGATTGACGGTCACCTGCCGAAACTCAATGGACGGAAACTGCGCGAGGTGATTCTTCATAAACGTATAAAAATCAATGCCGCGCAGCATTTTATACTGATAAGCTCCCATATCGAGCATCCCGTTGAAGGTGGTTCCGAAAAACTCGACAGTATCCCATTTCCGAAATAAAATCGACTCAAACGGCCCTTCCTGATCTTCCCAGAAACACCACGTCCGGTCGTTCCGGTGTTTGGTTTCTTTGTCGAGAATCAGGATGGAACGGTCACGGAGGGACGACAGGCTCAGGTAATACGCCAGGCTTAACCCAGCCATTCCGCCCCCCGCGATGATGAAGTCGTATTTTTTCATTATGAACAAGAAAGCAAAAAAGGAGGTAAGGAAAAAGGGAGGAGCGGAAAAAGGCTTTAAAAACCTCTTTTCCACTCCTCCCCTTCTTTTTAATCCAATTATGTGGGATCAGACGTTCACATGCCGCTCGGCATGGTAGGACGAACGGACCAAAGGCCCGGATTCGACGTATTTCAACCCGCGTTTCAGGCCTTCCTCCCGGTACATTGCGAACGTGTCAGGATGAATCCATTCGATCACTTCGTGGTGCATTTTGGTCGGTTGCAGATACTGACCCAGCGTTAGAATGTCCAGGCCGTGTTCGACCAGATCGTCCATTGCTTTCAGCACTTCGTCGACGGTTTCGCCCAGCCCCAGCATGATGCCCGATTTGGTCCGCTGGCCAAAGTCTTTCGTCCGGCGAATTTGTTCCAGGCTGCGTTCGTACCGGGCCTGCGGACGCACACGACGGTACAGCCGCTCGACGGTTTCCATGTTGTGTGAAACCACTTCCTGCCCGGCTTCAATCATCCGGATCAGCGCATCCCAGTTGCCTTTGGTATCCGGAATGAGCGTTTCGATGGTGGTGGTGGGCGACACCTCTTTCACGGCCCGCACGGTCTGGTACCAGATTTCGGCCCCCCGGTCTTTCAGTTCGTCGCGGTTCACCGACGTCAGAACGGCGTGTTTGACTTTCATCAGCAGAATGGCTTCGGCCACCCGGCGGGGTTCGTCGGTATCGTATTCGTTCGGGCGACCCGTTGCGACGGCACAGAACGTACAGCTCCGCGTGCAGACGTTGCCCAGAATCATGAAAGTAGCCGTACCGGCGCCCCAGCACTCGCCCATGTTCGGGCAATTGCCGCTTTCACAAATGGTATGCAGTTTATACGTATCGACTAATTTGCGGACTTTGGCATATTCCGGGCCAATGGGCAATTTTACCCGCAGCCAGTCGGGGCGTTTCTTTCGTTGTGTTTCGGAGGGAATTACGGGAAGTTCAATCATGGCAAACCTCAATCCTGTTTTTTACACAAGGAATTTTCGGGCAGTAAAGTTCTTAAAAAGAAAGATGCGTTATGAATTGTGAGTCGGCTTTTGCCACCAATAACCCCAAATTCCCAACGCATCCTGATTTAGTACTACTTATCGTTTGTTACCAAAAAACAGCGTTACGAATCCGGAAGTATACACGCTGCGGTTGTTGGTAGCATTCATGATCACCACTTCTTTGGGGAACGCTTCGGCCAGAAAACCAATTTCCAGCCCCGTCATGTTGTTCCGAAACGCGCTCAGTTCGAAAGCCACGGCGGCTTTGAAATTCAGACCCAGCGTTAATTTGGACTTGTCAAAACCCTGAAAGAAACTTCCGGCGCCCACGATCAGTTCGGGTTGCAAACTGGGGTCGAACGGACGGGTATCGACCTGTCCCGGACTGGTCGTATACTGCACGTAATAGGGCTTGATGACACCAATGGACGGCCCAACGGCAACAATACCGTTGATCGCAATGCCTTCATCGGCAGTCCGGGTAAAGAGCGATATTTCGCGACCATACTGCGGCCGGACGACGAAAAGATAATTCTGCTTGTTGTATACATACCGCGCTCCCGAATAGGGCGTCTGTGACTGCACCTCTTTGGGATGCTTCACATTGACAATTTCGAGGGCCATATACCGAAACTGCCGCTTTCCCTGAAACAGGTTCGGCAACGCTTTGGAATGCCGGAAAACAAAACCGCCTAAAATACCGGAGTTCGTATTGGTCGTTACACCGTAGGTGGTAACAGTTGTATACTTATCCTCGTCGGTATCGGCAGTCTGAGCCTGCGCACGGCAAACGCTTAGCAGCAGGCCTAAGATGGACACTATCGGTAAAACTCGTGACACGGTCGTAATAGAAAACTTTTGTAAGGATAAAAATAACAGTTTACTTTGACACTACGAAATTATCGCCGGCATCAACCAACGCGTCTCTTGTAACTTCCTCGTTCTATTGAGTAACGGTCTGAGTCATTGGATGGTTGCGTGAAGCAATTTATATTTTTCAATTTATAGTTGTACACAAACAGGATTTTAGTTTTTGGTCTTATGCCCACGGTACAAACAACCTACTTAGGAGACTTGCGGACGGAAGCGGTTCACCTCCAGTCCGGCACCCGAATTCTGACCGACGCCCCCACCGACAATACCGGCAAAGGCGAGGCCTTTTCACCAACCGATCTGACGGCAACTTCACTGGGTAGCTGCATCATCACCACGATGGGAATAGTGGCCCGGCGCGACGGCATCGAACTGACCAACGGCGAATTGTCGATTACGAAAGTGATGTCGAAAGACGCTCCCCGGCGGATTGTTCGCATTGAAGTCGACATCGTGATGCCGCCCTCGGAAGCCCATACGGAAGCGTTTCGGGCCAAAATGGAGCATACCGCCCACACCTGCCCCGTTGCCCTCAGCCTGCACCCGGATCTGGAGCAGGTGATCCGGTTTGAGTGGAAGGAATGAGTGATTCTATTTCAGAAGCCGGGCTTTAATTTCCGTTAGTTTATCTTCATAGGAAGCGCCAACGGGAATTTTAAAACCGGCGATGGTGATTTCGTTCCGGGCAATTTTCTCGATTTTCCGGAGCGAAATACTGTAGGATCGGTGTACACGGACAAATTGACTTTCCGGCAAAATTCGCGGAATATCCGACAGGGTCTGGCGGCTCAGGACCTTGCGGTTTTTCAGGACGAACGTCACATAATTCCCGTCGGATTCCAGATATAAAATATCATCCAGCCAGACCTTTTCTTCCTCGTAGCCGGTTTTAACAAAAATAAATTCTTCGGCCTCACTATCCCGTAAATTCTTGTAATCCAGTGCCTTGTTGCAGGCTTTCAGGAAACGGGCCAACGGAAACGGTTTCAATAGATAGTCGATGGCATCCAGTTCAAAGCCCTGAACGGCGTAATCGGAATAAGCCGTGGTAAAAACCACCATCGGCACGGTTTGCAGGCAGCGCACAAACTCGATCCCCGAAATATCCGGCATTTTTATATCCAGAAAAATCAGGTCGGTTTTGTGCTTTTGCAAATACGGAATCGCTTCAAACGCATCCGTAAAACTCGCTTTTAAATCAAGAAACGGCACTTTGGCGGCATGGAGCCGGACGACTTCCAAAGCCTGCGGTTCGTCGTCGATAGCGATGGCGGTTAACATGTGCGGTATACTGATTTCAAATACCGGTTTTTAATATCTATATACATGAAATGGTTAATTGTTGTCTATTCCCCACCTTTAGTTATGCTAATAGCGTCTTTATTATATTATTTTTACCCACCGAAAAAGATCAATCTATTTTATGGTTATAGAACCAAGCTTTCTATGATTAATAGTGACACATGGACGACGGCCAATGGATTTGCCTCAAAATATATGTTAAATTTAATTAGTATCTATTCTATTATTTTATCCATAACCTTATCATTTTTAAGAAGAGACGGAATAATTCATGTATTTTATAGTTTAAAGAATTTTTTCCTGATTACAATATTTTTACTTTCGTTACTGATCTTACTCAGTATCATCCTGGTCGAATTAAAGTTAAATGCCATCTTTGACAGCTCAGGGAAACGGAAAATTTAACAAATAGCGATACGAATAGATTACTGAACGGATGGCGGTTAACATTCAATAGCGAATCGTTAAAGCAACAAAATAATCCTGTTCCGACGCCTGAATGGCCAGCGTATGCCGTCCGGGGTAAATTAACTCCAGCCGTTTGCTGACATTTTCCAGACCAATGCCGGTATGCTCTCTCTCCGGGTCATTGACCAGTCCCGGATGGCGCGAATTGTGAACTTTGAAGTAAATCGTTGCGTGATCGAGGGTCAAGGTAACAAAAATCCAGGACGGTTTACGCAGACTAATCCCGTGTTTGAAGGCATTTTCGACGAACGGAATCAGCATCATTGGCGCAATGGATATGTCCCGATCCGGTTCCTGAATCGTCACCCGAATTTCGATTCCGTGCGATTCGTCCAGCCGCATCCGCTGGAGCTCGATGTAATTACGCAAATATTCCACCTCTTTTTCCAGCGAAATCCGATCCCGGTTGTTTTCCTGCAACATGAACCGCATCATATCGCCCAGTTTCTGAATCCCGTCGGCGGTTTTTTCGCTGTTTTCTTTCAAAGCCGTGGCATAAAGACTATTGAGAGCGTTGAACAAAAAATGCGGATTGATCTGGGACTGGAGGCCCGCCAGTTCGGCGGAAGTGTGGGAAACCTGGGTTTGCAACGCGACCTTTTCTTTAACCGAAGTCCGGCGCAGCAGGGCAATGATAACCGCGCAAAAAAGCGTCAGTATCGACAACGTATTGTTCAGCCCTGAATTGGGAAACCTGAAATAGGTGCGGGCGCCCCAGAGCATCGCACTGAGCAGAAACCAGATCAGCAAACCGGCCAACAAACGACCCAGAAACTCGGTCGTGCGAAAGCTTCGGATATAGGGCAACAGTGACGTATAGATATACGCCTGTAGAATATACACCTGAATGGGAATAGCCAGCGTAAGCAGGATTTCAAAAACCGGACTTTGCCAGAGTCTTTCGGGCAGGTTTCCTCCCAGCACAAAAATCGTCAGGAAGGTGTATAACGGCCCCCACACCAGGAAGCTGATGAACCAGACATCCTGGCGGGCTTTTCGATGCAGGTAGTATCCCAACTGGCAGAGCAATTCATACCCAACGATGAAAATTCCCATGCCGATGGCATCGGCCAGCACATTTCGCTTGCTGTATAAGGAATACACTTTCAGGCCAATCGTAGTACCCACTTCGTTCTGCCGGTAATGCACATGAAGTTTGGCAAAATAATAAAAGGCCACGCTGCTCACGACCAGTAAAATACTCAGACCGGCATACAACCGGATTTTCTCTTCATTGTCTTTGCTGTTCCAGTTCGGAAGGGTGAGGTAATGAAAAACGTACCAGGCGGCCAGAAAATGCACCGCACCGACAATCAGCGGAAAATTGTTGTTGATGATGTGGTTATAACCCGCCAGATCCCGCCAAATGATAGCCGAAGAAACCCGGTTTTGTTCGACTACCTCAATCATTCCGTCAATCCGGTTCGCTTCTTCCAAAAGCCTTCGGACAACGTAAATTAAGGTCGCTCCCCCGGCGAACCACAATTCAAAGCGTCGGATACCCGCTAATTCCCGCATAACTGATCTGTTTTTTCAACAAAACTAGGCCGGGAATGGCAATGCGTGGGAGAATTGGGGTGAACTGACACAAAAATGGGCCGAAGAGGGACAAGTCAGGAAGATACGTGTTTACGGCCGCTGTTTTTTCCGCATTAAATAAATGAACTGGTCATATGAATAGCGAGTAGCTTGCATCACTTGGAATGAAGCCACCTCCCAGCCTGCTTTTTCGACGTAATTGACGGCCTGCATGACCGTATCGAAACGCTGGGTATAGTTCCCCAATGAATCGATACGGCGAAGTTCCCAATAGACACTCCGCTGGAAATTGGCTTGCCCGTAATCAATGTAGACTTCGACTTTTTCTCTGGTCAACCCGGTACGGTGTTCACAAACCAATTGGCAATACTGAATATCCAGGCTATTGACATCGACCCGATTAACCATCAGTTGGGCCGTTGCATTCGTCGTGAGTACAAACAAAAAAAACAGTGTGCTTACTATCCTCATCATGGCGGTTTATTTACTTGTTATACCAAAGCAATACCGCCCGCAAAGATAGAAGATCAACTCTTCTTTTGTTTCGTTGCCAGATTTTGTTTTCCCGCCAGTTCCGTGATGGCCACCACCAGCCGATCGAGGTCTTTGGGCGTCGTGTAGACGTGGGGCGTCACCCGAACCCCGTCGACGGGGCCTAACGTAATCGGCGTCGTATGGATTTTATACGTTCCCAGAAGCTGGCTTTCCAGCTCGGGGCCCGTCATTCCGCTGATGCCGACAACGGCCAGGGCACCGGCAAATTCCGGTTTGAGCGACGTGAATAATTTGACGCCAGAAACCGCCTTCACCTTTTCGGCCCAGTAGTTTTTCAGGTAATGCAGACGCGCAAATTTCCGGGCGGCTCCGATTCCCAGTTGAAAATCGACCGCCGTCCCAATGGCCATTTCGGCGGCAAACGAGCGCGTTCCGAGCGACTCGAATTTCCGGATGTCCGGCCCGTCGGGTTCAGGACTGGACAACAACGCCCAGATGTTTTTGATTTTCTCCTTTTGAATATACATCATACCACTGCCGAAAGGCGCACTAAGCCATTTGTGCAGACTGGTCGCGTAATAATCGCAGCCCAGCTCCGGAATTTTGTAGTCGAGGTGGGCGAAGCTGTGGGCACCGTCGCAAATGACTTCAATGCCCTGCTTGTGCGCCAGATCGGCAATTTTCCGAACCGGCATGATCTGCCCGGTCCAGTTGACAACGTGGGTGACATGAACTACTTTGGTTTTGCTGGTAATGGCGCTGGCGTATTGCCGCACCAGCTCATCGTCGTTTTCGGAAGGCAGTTTCAGGTCGAGCCAGACAAGTTTAATGCCGTCGCGTTTTTCCCGCTGTTTCCAGGCATTCATCATATTCGGATAATCCTGCTTCGCCAGCACGACCTCGTCGCCCGGTTTCAGCGTTAGGCCGAAAATAATGGTATTCAGGCCTTCCGTCGCATTGCGGTTGATGGCCAGTTCGTCCGGTGAGCATCCCGCCAGATCGGCCAGTTTAGCCCGTAGCGACTCCCGGCCCTGATCCAGAATCCGCCACATGTAATAGCTGGGGGCTTCGTTGCAATACTGATAAAACCGGATGTGGGCGTCCTGAACCGTTTTCGGCTGCGGACTGACCCCGCCATTGTTCAGGTTCAGAATATTGGGCGAAACCGTATACTCGGCTTTGATCCACGACCAGTAGTCTTCGTCCTGCGCAATCTGCTGCGGGCTTCCCGGTTTTTGAAGTCGCTGAAAAGCCGTGCGGGTCGATTCAGTCAGAAAATCAGGCAAAACGAGGGGCGTAGCGGCTGCTGCACCCAGTTGGCGGAAGAAAGTACGGCGGGTAGACATTCTGTTCAGGAGGGAATATGGCGTTCGGACTACAAGGTATAAATAAAATTGCCATTTCCGTATTTACACCAAAGAATATTAAAGTAAATCACCAAACCATCTACTTTTCTTCCGCATTGATCGATCAAATAGTATACAATGAATGATGAAAGGGTAACTACGCACTTCCGGCGGAAGGGTATGTGGAAACTACGTGATTTTCAGATTGCGTAGTTGTGCGCTAAAAGAGCTACCCCGGTCGCCCTACCTTTGTAAAGTCGAATCTGACATATCCACACCATTGATACAATTCTAGTCGCAACAAACTAATGAAAACGGTCTTGATAATCAGTACACTCTGCCTCGCCTTGGCAATCACTTTACGGGCTTCGGGTCAGAAAAAAATTACGCTCAAACAAACGCTGGAACAACAGATTGCCTCCTATGTTTTGTATCCGGAGATCTTGCAACAGCTTGATAACGAAGATTTCGTCGTCATCAAATTCCGGGTCGATGGCGAACAACGGCTGGCCGATTTGCGGATTTCCAGCGGTGACAACAAAAGCCTGAATGCCACGCTGATTAAGCAACTCATGGGCAAAAAAGTATTTTTGACCGAGCCAAACTCGAACGAAAATCAGGAATACCTGGCCAAGGTTCGCATTCGCCTGATCTAATGCACTACCTGTCCTCCACCAAAAACGCTGACGGCCCCGGATTGCTCCGGGGCCGTCAGCGTTTGTAGCAACTGGTCTGCCATCTTTCGGTATAAAAAAACCGTATGGCGTTGAGCCATACGGTTTTTTACTAGAAGCAGAAGATTCCCTTACTGCGGATTCTTCGTGAAGGCAATGTAGTCGGCCAGTAACTTGCCACACTCATCCAGATACAAATCCTTCTTCGGTGCCTTGGCATCTTTCGGATCTTTGGCCGGTGTGGTCGAGTCGTTGGTTGCCACCGGTTCGCCCGCCGAAGCACTGATCGACTTCCGACGTTTTTCCGCGTCGTCGCGTTCCTTCTTGCGTTTCGACTCCTGGAGGGAAACGACGGTTTTCTCTTTGGCGCGTTTCAGTTCGGCAAAATCAGCCATCAACTGTTTCATATCCGTATCCGACTTCAAACGCTGTTCGTAGCGTTCGCGGATTTTGGTGATGATTTTGTCGTCCAGGCTACTGGTGACGTCGAACCGGGCCGAAGCAATTTGGTCCCAGGGCAACGCGCTGGGTTGTGAGCTTTCGCCGTATTCTTCCGCGCTGAAAGCCGATGGCAATTCAATGTCCGGAGTCACGCCTTTGTGCTGGGTGCTGCTGCCGTTGATGCGGTAGAACTTGGCAATGGTCATTTTAACCTGTCCCACTTTCTCCGATTCTTTCAACCAGGTGTTCAGATCCACCATCGTCTGAACGGTGCCTTTCCCGTAGGTCTGGCTACCAACGATCAGCCCGCGTTTGTAATCCTGAATAGCGGCCGCAAAAATTTCCGACGCCGATGCGCTGAAGCGGTTTACCATCACCGCCAGCGGACCATCGTAGATGATCGACGGATCGGGATCGGTTTGTACTTCAATGTCGCCCTGGGCTTCTTTCACCTGCACCACGGGTCCGCGTGAGATGAACAAACCAGTCAAGGTAATGGCTTCGGTCAGCGACCCTCCGCCGTTGTCGCGCAAATCCACCACAACGCCGTCTACTTTTTCAGCTTTCAGCTCGTTCAAAAATTTCTGAACATCGCCGGTTGTGCTGGCAAAGCCTTCTTCACGCTTGCGGGCACCTTCAAAATCGCGGTAGAAAACCGGAATGGTAATCACGCCCAGTTTGTATTTCTTCTGGTTCTGCGTGACTTCGATCACCTCTTTCTTGGCACGTTGCTCTTCCAGTTTGATTTTTTCACGAACCAGCCGAATCTCTTTTGGGGGAGCACCGGCAATGGCATCATTCGACTGAATTTGCAGACGAACCGTCGTACCTTTAGGACCTTTGATCAGTTTAACGGCGTCGTCGACCTGATAGCCAACAATGTTGACAATCTGACCGCCTTCACCCTGGGCCACGCCCACGATCTTATCGCCTTTCGTCAACAGCTTGCTTTTGAAAGCCGGGCCGCCGGGAACGATGTCCGAAATCTTGATGTAGTCGCCATCTTCCTGCAACAGGGCACCAATGCCTTCCAGCGATGCGCTCATTTCCTGGTTGAAACGGTCGGCCGAGCGGGGCGACATGTAGTTGGTGTGCGGATCGAGTGATTCGGCAAACGAGTTCATATAAATCTGAAACACGTCTTCGGCTTTGATCCGGCTCATGTACCGATCGAGGTTTTTATACCGCGACTTCATGCTGTTGACGACCGACGTATCGGCTTTTCCGGTCAGCTTCAGTTCCAGCGACTGGTTTTTCAGCAGTTTGCGCCACAAGTCGTTTTGCTCTTCGACGCTTTTGGGCCAGTTGGCTTTTTCGCGGTCGGTATTGAAAGTTTCGTCTACCGTAAAATCGAACGGTTTTACGAAGTTCTCCTGAACAAATTTATTGCGCTCCTGGTAGCGTTTCCGGAACACATTGTAGATGTCGTAAGCGGCCGTCAGCTCGCCGTTGATCAACTGATCATCAATGTTGTTGCGGTATTTCTCGAATGAATTGACGTCGGAAGCCAGAAAGTAAGCTTTGTTTCCGTCCAGTTCCTTGAGGTAATTGTCAAAAACGACCGACGACAGGGAGTCGTTCAGGCGCACTTTGCGGTAGTGGTGGGTCGTCAGCAAACGCGCGACCAGTTGTTCAACATGTTCCTGCGATACCGACGGTTTTAAATCATCAGCGCTCGGGGGGGGCAGCGGTACGGCTGACATCCCTGCTTGTGGACCCGGCTGAAGACTCAGCATCAGCACCGGTACTAACGTAATGAGATACTTTCTCATGTTCCCCTTTTATGATTAATGTAGCACCACTCTTTATTTAAAAACTGAATGGCTAAAAATGGTTAAGATGGTTTATCCAATGGCTACACAGTTTCATCCATTCACCAATTGATTAACCATATTTAGCCCTTGAACCATCCACTGCATCCAACCATTTAACAATTTTTAACCATTCATTGATTACTTCTTCACAATTTCCAGCAGTTCGATATCGAAAACGAGCGTCGAGTTGGGCCCAATTTGGGGGCCGGTTCCCTGCGCGCCATAGGCCAGCGATGATGGAATAAACAATTTCCATTTCGAGCCCACCGGCATCAACTGAAGCGCTTCACTCCATCCCTGAATGACCTGATTGACCGGTATTTCGAGCGGCTGCCCCCGTTCAACGGAGCTGTCAAAAACCGTTCCGTCGATCAGTCGGCCCGTATAATGTGCTTTAACGGTATCGGTGGTCATCGGTTTGGGACCGGTTCCCTCCTTGACGATTTCGTATTGCAACCCGCTGGCCGTCGTCTGCACGCCCGGTTTCTTTTTATTCTCCGTTAAAAACTGTTCTCCAATCTTTTTGTTGGCATCCGCTTTGGCCGACCGTTCTTTCTGGAAATACGCGCCGATGATCTGGTTAGCCTGCTCCGGTGCAATCTGCATGTTCTGCGACTGGAGTGCATCCTGCAATGCTTTCGTAATGGCTTTGATGTTGGCATTGCCGAGATTCTGCTGTTTCAGCCCTAATCCCACATTGACGCCAATGCTATAACTAACGGAATCGATGGCATTGTTTAATTTGAGCGGGGCAGCGGCTCCCGCAACGGCAGCAGCCGGTGCTTTGGGTTTGGGCTTAACGGCCGTTTTTTTCGTTTGAGCCATAACCTGACCCGTTACCAATACAGCCGACAGCAGGCCGGCTAAAGTCCATTGTTTAATCGTCATGTGTAAGATACAAAAGTTGTATTCAAAAAGTGCTTAAGCTGAAAACGTAAAGATGTAGGTCAAAAGTTTGGCAATAGCAGGATTTAATGAAACAAATTATTGATGAATGGTGACAGGCAGGGGTCAGTGGAGACCACCAGGATGGGTAATTCGGTCAATACCGGACTGGGGTTCCTGACGACGAATGACTCACAACTCACTAAAGTAAAAAACAAATGTCAGGATCTCAACAAGCGGAGTTCAAATAGTGTACTTTTTTTCGGGGAACCCCGACTTTCCGGTTAAAATGCGATTCATACCGGCTCAGTCCACTTTATGAAATCATGCACGCCCGATTCTTAGAAAAGTATAAACTTTGCCAACGAATTTTCTTGATAACGTCTGTTTTAGTGAAATTTAGTGCGTAACTTTGCACCCGAATTCTTAGAACCATCATAAAACGATTCTTCCACTCATATGGTATCAGTTAGACCCGACGAGGTTTCGGCCATTCTCCGGGAACAGCTATCGAACTCCAGAACCACCGCCGAACTCGAGGAAATCGGTACGGTGTTGCAGATTGGTGACGGAGTAGCCCGCATTTACGGACTGTCAAAAGTCCAGGCCGGTGAATTGCTGGTGTTTGAAAACGGATTGCAGGCATTAGCCCTGAACCTCGAAGAAGACAACGTCGGAACCGTATTGCTGGGTGACTACAGCGAAATTAAAGAAGGTGCCACGGTGAAGCGTACGAATCAGATTGCCTACGTCAACGTTGGCGAAGGTATTCTGGGTCGGGTTGTCAACACGCTTGGTATCCCCATCGACGGTTTAGGCCCTATTGTTGGCGAAACGTTTGCCATGCCACTGGAGCGCAAAGCCCCGGGGGTTATCTTCCGCCAGCCCGTAACCGAACCGCTGCAAACCGGTATTAAATCCATCGACGCCATGATCCCCATCGGTCGGGGACAGCGCGAGTTGATCATTGGTGACCGCCAGACGGGTAAAACCGCCGTGGCCATCGACACCATTATCAACCAGAAAGAATTTTACGACAAAGGTCAGCCCGTATTCTGTATCTACGTGGCCTGTGGCCAGAAAGCCTCTACCGTTAAGCAGGTGGAAGCCACCCTGCGCCGGGCCGGAGCCATGGACTATACGGTGATCGTAGCGGCTCCCGCAGCCGATCCGTCGCCGATGCAGTTCTTTGCGCCTTTTACCGGTGCCGCCATCGGTGAGTACTTCCGGGATACGGGTCGTCCGGCCCTGGTGGTCTATGACGATTTGTCGAAACAAGCCGTGGCCTACCGTGAGGTGTCGCTGCTGCTGCGTCGTCCTCCGGGACGGGAAGCCTATCCGGGTGACGTCTTCTACCTGCACAGCCGTCTGCTGGAACGGGCCGCCAAGATTATCAATAACGACGCCATTGCCGCCACCATGAACGACCTGCCGCCGTCTTTGACGGGTAAGGTTAAAGGAGGTGGTTCGCTGACGGCTCTGCCGATCATCGAAACCCAGGCCGGTGACGTTTCTGCTTATATTCCGACGAACGTAATTTCGATTACCGACGGACAGATCTTCCTGGAAACCAACCTCTTCAACTCCGGTATCCGCCCCGCCATCAACGTCGGTATCTCGGTATCGCGGGTGGGTGGTAATGCCCAGATCAAGTCGATGAAGAAAGTGGCCGGTACACTGAAACTGGATCAGGCTCAGTTCCGCGAACTGGAAGCCTTTGCCAAGTTCGGTTCTGACCTCGATGCGTCGACGAAACTGACCATCGAACGGGGTCGGCGGAACCAGGAAATCCTGAAACAACCGCAGTATTCGCCGGTTTTGGTAGAGCATCAGGTGGCCATCATCCTGGCCTCGACCAACGGTTTCCTCGATAAAGTGCCGGTCAACCGGGTCAAAGAATTTGAATCCGAATTCACGATGCTACTGACAACGCAATACCAGGATACGCTGGATCTGCTCCGCGCCGGGAAACTGGACGACAGCATCATCGGGGTCATCAAGAAAGTTGCCACGGAATTAGCAGTTCGTTACGCATAACGTTTAGATACTCAGGAGTTCAGATCGTTGAAAGTGCGGAACTAATCGTCCCGGAGACCCCGGCGGATTATTTCCCAACTTTCAACGATCACCACTCCACAACCAAAGACAATGGCCTCACTAAAAGAAGTACGAAGCCGGATTACCTCAATTATCTCGACGCAGCAGATCACCAAAGCCATGAAAATGGTGGCTGCGGCTAAACTGCGCCGGGCACAGGACAACATCATCCAGATGCGTCCGTATGCCCGAAAACTGAGTGAAATGCTCAGCACCGTCGCGGCTGGTGCCGAACTGGCGGGTGAAAGTCCGTACAACCAGGTTCGTCCCATCGAACGGGTACTGCTGATCGTGGTAACCTCGGACCGGGGTCTGGCGGGGGCCTTCAACACCAACGTTGTCAAGGAAACGCTGGTCCTGATCAATGAACGCTACGCCGAGCAAAACCGCCGGGGTAACGTTGAAATTCTGGCCATTGGTAAAAAAGGAGCTGAAGCTTTTCAACGCCGGGGGTATAAGGTCAATACCAACTTTGTCGATACCTTTCTGTCGTTGAGTTTTGCCAAAGTCCGGGCGGCCGCTGAAGAGGTCATGGCGGCTTTCACCGCCGGTCAGTACGATCGCGTAGACGTCGTTTTCAACGAGTTCAAAAACGTGGCGACGCAGGTGATCCGCTCCGAGCAGTTTCTGCCCATCGTTTCGGCAGCAACGCATTCCGCTACGAAGGCGAACAACGTTAACTATCTGTTTGAGCCTTCGGAAGAAGAAATCATCACGGAGCTGATTCCGAAAACGCTGAAAATTCAGTTGTACAAAGCCGTTCTTGAATCCAATGCCTCTGAACACGGCGCGCGGATGACGGCGATGGACAAAGCCACGGAAAATGCCGGGGAACTGTTGAAAGAACTCAAGCTGGTTTACAACCGTACCCGTCAGGCCGCTATTACGAAAGAAATTCTCGAAATCGTTGGTGGAGCCGAAGCACTGGCACAACAATAACAAATAAGAAGCCGATACCGAACCCCCGTTGCGTGATCCGCAACGGGGGTTTATTTTTTATAGCTTCGCAACATTCGAACCGTTGCCATACGAAAGAATCGTTTTCATTATTGTGGTAACTTTATAAATCCACTCACAGCGACAAATTACCTTTCTGCCCATAACTTCCCTACGGTTTTCCGTGAAAATCTATCTTTAAGCCCGTTAATTTTCACACTACAAACCGTATTTTCCATGACCATTGAACATGAAATTGCCAACCGGTATTCCTGTGCAAAATGCCAAAACCGTGAGGTGTATGTCAAGCGGATTGCTGCTACCGGAACGGGCCTGTCCCGTATTTTCGACATCGAGCACAACGTGTTTATAGCCTGCTCGTGTACAAAATGTAGTTATACCGAGTTTTATAATCCGGAAATTCTTGAGGGGAAAGATAATCTGGGGGCCGCCCTTGATTTACTATTTGGTTGATAGCCAGAAATTTGCACGAAATTTTACAACCTCTTCATGAATTGATCTTCAGTGACATCATTCTTTTTCAAAAAAAAATAAGGAATCTTGAAACATTTTTTCGACATTAAATGTATTAACATTAAATGTATTAACATTATTAACCAAAAATAAAAGACAATCATGGCAACTGCTGCTCCCGAAACCATCGTATGGACCATTGATCCATCTCACTCCGTCATCCAGTTTAAAGTACGTCACCTGATGGTCTCGAACGTAACCGGTAAATTCAACTCCTTCGATGGAAAAGTTGAAACGGTTGGCGACGACTTTGAAAACGCTTCGGTTTCTTTCTCCGCCGATATCGATAGCATCACTACGGGTAACGACCAACGCGACGGTCACTTGAAATCAGCCGATTTTTTTGATGCCGAAAACCATCCACAACTGACTTTTGTATCGACGTCTGTCAAGAAAACCGGCGATGATACGTACGACATTACGGGCGACCTCACCATCCGGGGAACCACAAAATCCATCACCCTGAAAGCAGAACACGGCGGACAAATGGGTGATTTCTACGGTAACACCAAAGCTGGTTTCGAAATTACCGGCACCATCAAGCGGAAAGAATACGGTTTGTCGTGGGATGCCGTTACCGAAGCCGGTGGCGTGGTCGTTAGCGACGATGTCAAGCTGCTTCTCGACGTTCAGGTGTCGCATCAGTAAGACTTCTTTTAACTATTTTTAACCATCCGTCTCCAGAGGGCGGATGGTTTTTTAATGCCCTAAAAAACACAGCCTACACAACTAATTTGCTATTAGTCAGCCTTTTAAAAAATAAAGATTTAAACATATAACTCAAGAAAGCAAGGTTGATTCAGCGAACTAACTTTTGTAAAATTTAGTTATTTAAGGGACTAAATACTAATGAGAAATCAGTAAGCGTTAACAAGTAGTTCACTTAAATTTGGAAGTCGATTACATTAACCCTAATAACGCAAATCAACCGATGAATATCAGGAGCATAATTGCCAGTCTGTTCATGTTGGGTCTGTTGGCAAGTTGTTCGCCATCAGTGAATGTCAAATTTGACTATGACCCCAAAGTCAATGTTCGCCAGTTCAGCACCTTCCGGGTTGAAGCTGACCAACGCCGTAATGCTGACCCGATTGCGGGCAGTAACCTGAACCAACGCCGTATTGCCGACGAGATCGAGAAAACGATGCGGGCCAAAGGCTACAAGCCGGTCGTAGGCGGAGAAGCCGACCTTGTCATCCGGTTTTTCTCCGATTCGAAAGACCGTCAGCAAGTGCAGTCCAACAACAACTGGTCGCCTTACTGGATGTGGTATAACCCCGGTTTTAACAATGTATACACCCGTCAATACGAAGAAAACCGGGTCGTTGTCAACGTGTATGATACCCGCACGAACGACATCATCTGGCAGGGCTGGGCTTCGGGTCAGTTAAACCAGAGCAAAAAGGAGAGCAATCGTGATGTGGCTTACCGGACAACGGTTCAAAGCATCATGAAACAACTTCCAGAAAGTGCCGGTTCTGATTACGGCTCAATTAAAGAGAAATAATCAACGACAACACGACGCCTGGCAGGTGTGAGTTTCAAATTGATTGAAAGGTATCAAAACCGCTTACTTCCAACGAAGTGAGCGGTTTTTGCTTTTAGGGCGCTTGCGACAGCCAGCCCGTTAGGCCGGTGGTGTGCCGCACCAGTTGGAACGATCCGAAGACGCCCAAAACATCGACAGCCGATCCGGAGGGCAGTCTTTCGATAACCGCGGCTTGTGAACTGGCCGATTCCAGCAGATCGGTCCCAACGGGCAAGGACGCCCGGCGCAACACCCGCCGGGCCGGTTCAACAACGCTGCTGGCGACATAGCCCCTTACCCCATCCGGCAATTCAACCCGCAGCCACGTTGCTGTTCCGCCCGCAATGGTAAATGCAGAAGAACGCGGCAAGGTGCGCAGAATGGGGGCATCACCGTTGGGCGATTGACGGACCACGGCCCGGGTGGACGAAATGCGAACGGAGTCGCCCAGCGTTTCGGCGGCAAGCAGGGACTGACGCGCCGGACCGGTTCCGCGCCGGACAAAAGGCAGCGGATCGACGGCACCCGTATTGGAACTGTAAATGCCAAAATGCAGGTGCGGACCGGTCGTTCGGGCGTTGCCGGTATTGCCCACAAAACCCACGGTGTCGCCCACCGAAACCTTCTGTCCCTGCTGAACGGCCTGCGAATCCAGGTGGGCGTAATACAGCGTCTGGTTCCGCCGGGCGTCCGATACATAAACCACATTCCCACCCAGGTTATTGGTCCCTACCCGGGAAATATACCCGTCGGATGCAGAAATAGCCGGAGTGCCACGGGGGGCAAAAATGTCGATGCCCTCGTGCCGACGACGCCCCGCATCGCGCGGAACGCCGAAGTAACTGCTGATCTGGCGACTATCGCGACCGACAACCGGAAAACTCAGGATCGGTTCGCGGGTGATGGAAAGCGTGTAGCGGCCACTGCGTAATAACTCAGGCTGAATCCGGACGAGGTGGGTGCGCGTTCGGCGGATTTCCAGCTCTAACTGATTGGTATCAGCTTTGGCGGACGATAGCCGGTCGGGGTCCCGGTTACTTTCGTTCAGTTCAAAAACGTCGATGAAGACCTGCACCGGCTCCTGCCCCTGCACATCGACTTTGATGATGAATTTGTCGCCCCGCTGTCCGTTCAGGCGATAACCGAGCGCAAAAGGGCGGGAAGACGAGAAATAACCGCTTTCGCGGTACGGCACCGTGATAAGCACCGAATCTTTCAAAGCCCGGTCGGCCGTCGTCAGCCAGTCAGTGCCTAAAGCCGTACGTTCCAGCCGGGCATCGCGCAGTGACTGGGCGTATTGATCGTGCGGTGATGCCGACCGAAACAATTTGCCCGGCCCGACACTTGTGCAGGCTCCCAGCAGACTCAGTATGGCGCAAGAGAGAAGTCGGTTGATGAAAGAGAAGTTCATTGATGAGCAGTCGTTTGATTAATAAACGGCTACTCTGGCTGCAAGGTTTATTATTTGCCCATCCAGACTTTAAAATCACTTACCTTCTCGCGGCTAACGATGGCTTCTTTTTCGAATACCGGTTTCAGCGTAAGAGAAAGGCGGTTTCCGAAATACGGCTGAATCTGTTCAACGGTGCTGTGGGTAACGATGACACCCCGGTTGATGCGAAAAAACATACCCGGATCCAGCGCATCCTCCAGTTCGTCGAGGGTGTAGTCGATCAGGTATTTCTGATTATTCCAGGTTTTGAAAAAGCTAAACCGTTCGTCGGTAAAGAAAAAAGCAATGTCCTGCACCTCAATCGAAAGCAGCCGCTGCCCCAGCCGCACCAGAAACCGTCGCCGGTATTCCTTCGGCTGTTGCAATTGCAGTTCGCGCAGGAGTTTATCCAAATTGAAAGCCGGAGCGGATGGGGCACTGACTTCCTGCCGCCGAACTTTCAAATCACGGAATTTTTTCAGACTGCGCTGTAAATCATCCTTCTGAATCGGTTTCAACAAATAGTCGATGCTGTTGACTTTAAAAGCCTGGAGTGCATATTCGTCGTAGGAAGTCGTAAAAATAACCGTACTGTTCACCTCCACCTGCTCGAATATTTCGAAGCTCTGCCCATCGGCCAGTTCAATATCCATGAAAATCAGGTCGGGGGCCGGGTTGTTTTTGAGCCAGCCGACGGTATCTTCAATGCTGGCCGTGATACCCGCCACTTCGAGCGTCGGGTCCACTTCCTGCACCAGTTTTCGCAACTTGCGCACCGCCAGATCCTCGTCTTCAACAATCAATACCTTCATCAGAATAATTTTTCAGGAAACAACAGCAAGTAATGGCATTTCGGCCAATTTCTAAAAAGAATCCTGACCGAAATGCTTTTTCTGATGGGTGTATTGCGAAAACCGGTGAAGGAATTGTGCCGCAGCCTTAATTCTTCCGCCCACGCGAGGTCATGAAATAGATCGGGACGCCCAGACCGGCAATCAACAATCCCATGCCGGTATTGAATGTTTTTTCTTTCAGCAGAATCAGGCAGATGGTCACCCCGGCCAGGATGTAGAGCGCCGGCACCAGCGGATATCCAAAGGCTTTGTAGGGTCGCTCGGCATTGGGTTCTTTGCGACGAAGCAGAAAAAGACCACCGATGGTAATGATGTAGAACACCAACGAAGTGAAAGTACAATAATCCAGCAAATCGCCGTACGTTCCTGACAAACAAAGGACAGACGCCCAGCCGCACTGCAGCCAAAGCGCAATACCGGGGACGGAATTTTTGTTGAGTTGGGCCGCGGTTTTCAGAAAAAGCCCTTCTTTCGCCATGGCGTAATAGAGCCGGGCTCCCGACAGAATCAGGCCGTTGTTGCAGCCGAAGGTTGACACCATGATCAAAACCGCCATGATGGCCACGGCCACATCCCCGAAAATCAGCGAAACCGAAGCTGTTGCCACGCGGTCGTAGGAAGCAAACTGAATGCCCCGGCCCACCACATCCGCAGCACTGGGCGATCCCTGCAAGGGCAGCAGCGAGAGATAGGCAATATTGGCCAGCACGTAAATGGTGGTTACCATCAGCGTTCCCACGAACAAACTCAGGGGTATGTTCCGGCGCGGATTGCGGATTTCGCCGGCAATGAACGTCACGTTATTCCACGAATCGGCTGAGAAAAGCGACCCGATCATCGAAACGCCCAACGCCAGCAGCAATGCCATGCCGCCGAGCGACACCACGGAGCCATCGGCCGTCGTTTGGGTAGCCGCCCAGGCATTCTGGAAGTTCGCCGAGAGCGTTCCGGTTTTTGAGCCAACGCCGATGCCCACGACAATCAAACCCAGAAGAGCCAGTAATTTCGCCGACGTAAACACGTTCTGAATCAGCTTCCCACTTTGAATACCCTGGCTGTTGATCCAGGTTAGCAACACCACACTGCCAATGGCAAAGAGCGCCGACGCCTTGATGGGAAAACTCCCGATGCTAAACAGGATATTTTCGGGATTCAAGGCCGGTATAAAAACCGCCGTAAACTTGGTAAAGGCCACCGCAACGGCGGCAATGGTTCCCGTTTGAATCACGGCAAAAACCGTCCAGCCATATACAAACCCGAGCAGTGAGCCATACGCCCGCTGGATGTACACAAACTGGCCGCCCGCTTTGGGCATCATACCGGCCAATTCGCCGTAACTCAAAGCCGCCGTAACGGTAATGACGCCCGTCAACACCCAGAGTAACAGCAACCAACCTGCCGATCCGACGTTGCGGGACATATCGGCGCTGACGATAAAAATACCGGAACCAATCATCGACCCCGATACGAGCAGGGTAGCATCGATGAACCCCAGCGAGCGTTTTAACTCAGTTTTTTCTTCGGTTAACGGGTTTGCGTAATCAGACATACAGGGGTTGTGAGCTTGAAAAGGTTGGAATCGGAAGATAAAGAAAAAAACTGCGATTCGGCAAAACCGGTCTGAAAAACAAGTTTTGGGTCCTCAAAACAACCTGTCAGCGCGTATTGACGCTTTCTGATGCGATTTTTACCTTTTGATTGAACGGTCGGTTCCTGTCGGGAAATGTAGTTTTTTTGACGCATTCCGACACCGCCAAACCCACCCGCACCCGCTTAATTTGTGTCTGTAAACACGAATACTTCTCATTAATTTTCCTCTTGTATGAAAAAAGTACTGCGCATTGTGCTGATCGTAGTCGGCTTTGTCGTCGTTGGCTTGCTGGGCTTTGTCAGTTTCGTTGCCGTCCGTGGCATTCCCACTTACGACCCTCCCGTGGTTCAGGAAATGACCATCGAAGCTACCCCGGCCCGGCTGGAACGGGGTGCCAAGATTGCCCAGATGCATTGTATTGCCTGCCATGCCGATGCTGATAACCAACTCACAGGCAGACACATGAACGACCTTCCCAGTATGTTTGGAACGGTTTACTCCATGAACATTACGCAGGATAAAACCGTCGGAATTGGCAACTGGACCGATGGGGAACTGCTCCACTTTTTGCGAACCGGCGTCCGTAAAAACGGCACCTTCGCCGGGATCATGCCGAAATTTGCGACCATGGCCGACGAAGACCTGAAATCGGTCGTGGTCTGGCTCCGCTCGGATGCGGCTCCGGTACAAGCCTCCGGCAAAGAAGCTCCTCCATCCGAATTTTCGCTATTCACCAAGCTACTGGCCAATACCGTCATCAAACCGCTCCCCTACCCGGAAAAGCCCATTGTGATTCCGGATAGCACCGACGAAGTGGCATTCGGGCGTTACGTAGCCGACGGTTTGGGAACCTGCTATGCCTGCCATTCGGCCGATTTCACCAAACAAAATCCCCTAACCCCCGAGTTGTCAGCGGGGTATTACGGCGGTGGAAACGAGATGAAAACGCCCGATGGCAAACCCATTTTTACGTCCAATCTCACCTTTGACGAAGAAACTGGAATCGGCAAAAAATACACGAAAGCGCAGTTCATCCAGGCCGTCAAAGCCTGTGTGCGGCCGGATGGCAGCCTGATTCGCTCGCCAATGTTCCCGCACCAGATGACCGACTATGAAGTGGGAGCGATTTATGAGTACCTCAAAACGGTGCCTAAAATCAAGAACGACGTTGCCGGCAAGGAGAAAGAAGCCCTCGCCAGCAACTAAATCGGGGCTTACTCCACCGTAATTTCATCCGCCATGACCCAGGCCTCTTTGCCAGCCTGGGTCATTCCGGTGGGTACTTTTCCTACATTTCGGGCCATGATTCGCACATACCGACACGTCACCGGTTCAAAAGTGATCGTCTGGCGGATGATGGCCTTTTTTCCGCGTTCCGTCGGGTCCATCGACACGGTTTTGACGGTACGGAACGTCTGGCCATCGTCCGAAACGGCAACCTCGACCTGCTTTGGCAACAGAATGGCCCCGGCAGTGGCTTTTACCAATCCAATCCTCACCAACTGAATCGACTTCGGTTCGGCCAGGTCCAGGGTGGCCGTCAGGTCGGCGGTTTTCACACCGGCCACGTTTTGCATTTCCTCCAGATAGCCAATGGTGGTCCCGTAGCGACCGTCAATGACTATCGATGGGTCTATATTTTTCGGCCGGGTTGGTGGCGTGGCGAATTGGATCGATTTACCGGTTGCTTTGGAAACCGCAAAGTCCCACGCTTGCACATCGCCAATCACCGCACCGCCTTTTACCGCAACGGCTTTCACCGTCGTGGGTTTTGTCAGGTCGAACGGGCGATCATACCGAACAGATTGGGCCGTAGGCGTCGAGCCATCGGTCGAATACCGGATTTCGGCGGTTTCTTCCTGCGTTGTCAAGGAAACCTGCAACGTTCCATCTGGCTGCGGACGGGTTTCGGCCACCACATCATAATAAGCCCGTGAATACGAAACCCCCAGCGCATCCAGTCGTTTGAAGAGAACCGGAAGCCGCCGGGTGAAGTCCGGCCAGTTCTTCTGATCGAGGGGTGTCCACACCACTTCGGCCACGGCAGCCGCCCGCGGCCAGACCATATATTCGACCTGATTGGCGGTTTTGAGGTATTCCGTCCAGACGTTGGCCTGCGCACCGATGAGGTGTTTTTGAGCCGTGGCCGGTAGATCAGCCGGTGTTGGATCATACGAATACGTTTTTTCGAGGGGTGTAAACCGGCCAAAAGCCAGCGGTTCCTGCGACCGATCGGCCTGGTAATGATCCAGATACAGAAAGTTGCCGGGTGTCATGATCACATCGTGATTCTGCCGGGCGGCTTTCAAACCACCGTCGATGCCGCGCCAGCTCATGACGGTTGCACCCGGCGATACCCGGATGGCCGGACTGTTCCCTTCCAGAATTTCATCCCAGCCAATGGTTTTCCAGCCTTTGGATGTCACCCATTTATCAATTCGGGAAATAAAATAACGCTGCAACTGATTCTCGTTTTTCAGTTTGAGCTTCTTCATCAGGTTCTGACAGAACGGGCTTTTTTTCCAGGAAATTTTCGGGCATTCGTCACCACCGATGTGAATATAGGGGCCGGGGAATAACGTCATCACCTCCGACAGCACATCTTCCAGAAAAGTAAACGTCCGGTCGTAAGGGCACAAAACGTCCGTGAAGATCCCCCATTTGGTGGCGGTTTCGTAGGGGCCTCCCGAACAGCCGAACTCCGGATAAGCCGCTAAAATGGCCAGGGCGTGACCCGGCATTTCTATTTCAGGAATAATAGTTACATATTTGGATTTCGCATACCGCACCACCTCGCGCACTTCATCCTGCGTATAGAAACCGCCGTACGATTGACCGTCAAACTGTTGTGGATCTGATTCATAATAGTGGCCAATGAGGGTTTCCTTCCGCCGACTACCGACCTGAGTCAATTTGGGGTATTTTTTTATTTCGATCCGCCAGCCCTGATCGTCGGTCAGGTGCCAGTGAAATGTGTTGAATTTATGCAGAGCCAACAGGTCGATGTATTTTTTGATGAACGAAACCGGGAAGAAGTGTCGGGCGACATCCAGGTGCAGCCCCCGGTAACCGTAGCGGGGTTTATCCTCAATGTGGCAAGCGGGAACTGACCACTTAACCGACAGGTCGGCGGGTGTGGAACGGAAGATTTCGGGCGGCAGAAGTTGATACAGCGATTGGATGGCGTAAAAAAAACCAGCCGGTTTGGTCGCTTCTATCGTTATAGTAGTGGTGGTAACGTCAATCCGGTAACCTTCGTCGCCCAGATTCGCGTCAGAAACCGGCAAAAAAGCGAGCAAAGTGCCGGTTGGCGTCGCTCCGGGCCGATTTTCCGTTCGCAGTAAAAAACCGGTAGCGGCCTGAAGTTGACGGATAAACGGATCAGCCAACGATTTCAGCTCGGCGTTGTCCGGGGGAAACCGGACGGTGGTTTCGCTGCTGAAAATAAACCGGCCGTCAAGAACTTCCATTTTGGCCGGTTTGGGAATGATCTGGAAGTGCTGATCCGACTGGCCAAAGCCGGAAAAAGACAGCAGTAAACCCAGCCACAGACCGACAATTCGAGGCATGCACACAAGCAGTTGAGTTTTTAATCGGTTAAAAGTACATAAAACCAGTTCGAACGTGCTACAGTTTTTTCTCATTACCAGCTTATTGATACTGACCTGCACGCAAAGCTTCTGCCAGACGGTAAATCAAAAATACGAAATCGATATCGCCGGTTTTCGCGTCGGAACAATGACGGTTGCCCAGATTACCAGCCCCGGCTCAGTGGTTTACGACCAGATCAGCGACGTTGAATTCTGGTTTTTCGGAAAAATAAAGGTCTATTACAAAACCGTTTCCCGCCACGATCCAACCTCCCGCCAGCTCCTGCATTCCGACATCGACGCGCTGTCCAATCACGGAAATTACCAGTCCGACATTGTCTGGAAAAAAGACCACTATGACATCAACGTCAGGCAGTACAAATATGAACGAAAAGCGATTGAACCGAACCCGATCGATTTTACCACCATGCGGCTTTATTTTGAAGAACCGGTGGGTCGCACCCGGGTTTTTGCGGAATACTTTGGTAATTACGCCACCATCGAACCCACAAAAAAAGGGAGTTACCGCATTCGGATCGATGATCGGGAAGATGAGTACTTTTATGTGAAAGGAAAATTGGTAAAGATCATAAAAAAGAACCCAATCAAGAACTTCGTAATACGATCGATTGAATAAGTACGCAATGGCAGCATTTTATTACCCATCGCCTGTTTTCAATAAAACATTATAAAAAAGATAGAAAATATACCACATTTAATTCCTTAATTCCAGCAATAATCTTTAAAAAATTTTGACAATTTTAATATTATCAAAATTATATTTGCACTTCAAGAATAAGTACCTATAATTGCATCGTCAGTTTTTCTGACGCCTTACAAAACCAGCAGGCCCAAACCATCTCCGGCAAACTTCCCGGTTTGCTGCCCTTTTTCGTCCCATTCTGAACAAGTCGTGCAGTCTCCTTGTCGTGAGGAGCGCAGAACGGCTATTGCCTGTACTCAACACACCCATTCTTTCTTTCTTCCATTTTTATAACCCAAACTATTCAAAAATGAAGCAAATCTACTCTCTGCTACTGGTCTGGATTGTCGTCAGCGGCCTCGGAAAAGCCTGGGCGCAAGACCGAACGCTTTCGGGCAAAATCACCAGTTCGTCTGATGGCACTCCCCTGCCCGGCGTCAACGTGGTGGCCAAAGGTTCTTCAAAAGGCAGCGTTTCGGACGTTAACGGAAATTATTCCCTGCTGGCTCCGGCCGGCACCAAAACGCTGGTCTTCTCCTACATTGGCTTTCTGACCCAGGAAGCACCTGTTTCGGCCTCCTCCAACGCCATCAACGTGACGATGACGGAAGCCAGCCAGAGCCTCGACGAAGTTATTGTTTCAGGTCTGGCTACGAGCGTCAAACGCAGCAATGCCGCCAATGCCGTTACCCGGATTTCGTCGGAAGAACTGGTCGGAAAAACCCGCCCGGTGACCCTCGATGCCGCCATGAGCGGTAAAATTGTCGGGGCCAACATCGTGCAGAACAGTGGTGCGCCCGGCGGTGGGATTTCCGTGAAACTGCGCGGAATTTCGTCCATCAACGGAAGTTCCGAACCCCTGTATGTCATCGATGGCGTTTTCGTCAACAACTCGCAGTTTGCCACCGGGGCCGGCTCCGGCTCGTTCAGCGGGGCGGGCACCAACCAGGATCAGGCCCCCAACCGGATTTCGGACATCAATCCCGCCGACATCGAGTCGATGGAAATTCTGAAAGGTCCCAGTGCGGCCGCTATCTACGGAACCCGCGCCAATGCCGGGGTGATTATCATTACTACGAAAAAAGGGAAAGCGGGCAAAACCAAAGTGAGTTTCGGTCAGGATGTCGGCTTTTCTTCTGCTACCAAACTGCTGGGTTATGAAGGCTTCAGCCTGGACCCCATTGGCCCGGAAGGACAGACCAAATTCGACTACGTTTTTGGCAATGGAACCGTGGGCAGTGGCAGCAAAACCGAAATCGACCTGTGGCAGAAAGCCACCGCCGAAGGCAAGTTGTATGATTACGAAAAGTACATTTACGGCAATACTGGCAAAATCACCAACACCCGGTTAAGCATTTCCGGCGGGAATGACAAGACCAAATTTTACATGGCGGCTGGTTTGAACGACGAAACCGGCATTCAAAAAGGAACCGGTTTTCAACGGAAGTCGATCCGTCTGAACGTGGATCACAAGCTGGCGAAATGGGTCGATTTTTCGATCGGTTCCAGCTACATGCAGACGGGCGCCCAGCGGAGTTTCAGCGGGAACGACAACCGGGGCGTTTCGATTGGCTATACCCTGGCCTATACTCCTAATTATGCCCAGTTGATGCCCGTCAACGGCGTTTACCCACAGTCCCGCTACACCGGCGACAGCCCGGTTGCCATTGCCGAGCGGACGATCAACGACGAACTCACCAACCGGTTTATTCAGTCGTTTACCAGCAACATTTACTTCCTGCAAAAACCGAACAGCACGCTGAAACTGGCCCTCCAGGGCGGTCTGGATTATGTCAACACGGAAGCGGAAGTGTATTTCCCGGAAGATTTGCAGTCGCAGCTCACCCGGGCCACGCCCGGTGCTTCCCGGTATTCGAAAAACCGGAGCTTCAACACCAATTTGCAGGCTTTCCTGATTTACAACTGGCAGTTGCTGGGCGGCAAACTCGACCTGACGTCGCAGGTGGGAACGGTGCGGCTCTCGACCGACAACGATTTTAGCTGGATTCAGGGTGACGGTTTGTTACCCAAGCAGAAGAATCCCAACACCGGGAGCGTTCGTACGTTCAGCGAAACCTGGCAGACCTGGCAGGATGTGGGTCTGATTGCCCAGCAGGAAGCCAATTACCAGGATAAAATCATCGGTACGCTGGGGATTCGCTTCGACAAATCGAGCCTGAACGGCGACAATGCGAAATGGTACGGTTTTCCACGGGCATCACTGGCGGTTAACCTGACGAAATTCGGATTCTGGTCCTACGAACCCATCAGCCAGTTCAAACTCCGGGGGGCTTTTGGCCGGACCGGGGGTGTACCGGCTTATGGAAACCTCTTCACCTCACTCGGAACCACCATCATCGACGGCCAACTGGGTTCTGTAACTCCCACGAGCGTTGGAAACCCGACCATCGAGCCCGAAACGGCGCAGGAAGTGGAATGGGGCGTCGATCTGGGCTTGTTCAAAAACCGGGTTAGTCTGGAAGCGACCTATTACGACAAAAAAATCTTCAACCTGCTGAATCCCTACACGTTATCATCCGGAACGGGGGTTACGCAGTTCAACGCCTATCCGGTCGGTGACTTGCAAAACCGGGGGGTTGAACTGGGCCTGAACGTCACACCGGTCGAGATGTCGAATTTCACCTGGACCTCCTCGGTGCAATACTGGTTCAACCGCAGCAAAATCACGCGGCTGGAAATTCCGAACACGACGGTGGGTTCCGGTTTCAGTATTTACGGACGCAACCAGTTGCGTTTGGGCGAATCGCCAACCCGCTGGTATGGCTCCCCGAACGTTCCGGATGCACAGGGCGTTGCCCAGGCGACCCGCTACGAAGACGCGCAGCCGAAATACCAGGTTTCGTTTTCCAACCAGTTCAAGCTTTTCCAAAGCTTCGACTTCGGATTCCTGCTGCACACCAGCCAGGGGAATCATAACTCCAACCTGACGACCAAACAGAAAGATACGGGCGGTACGACGAAAGACTGGAGCCAGGTCGACAATTTGTATGGCAACGTGGGACTGCCCAACGGACGCGCCCGGCTGCCGGCCAACCCCAACGTAACGGCCCGTGAATTCATTCAGGATGCGAGTTATGTGCGGCTGCGCGAGGTTTCGCTCTACTACACGGTTCCCAGGGCCATTCTGGGCAAAGCGTTTGCCAATGTGGTGTCCAACATCCGGATCGGTACGTCGGCCCAAAACCTGCTGACCTTTACCAAATACGAAGGCTACGATCCCGAAGCGTCGAACTTTGGAAACCAGTCGGTGGGCGCGAGCGTCGACAATGCCGCTTTCCCGAACAGCAAACGGATTTTCTTCCACATTGCGGTTGATTTTTAGTCTCCAAACGTTTTCCTCTATGAAATTTTCTCTAAAACATACCATTCTTCTGGCCGGACTTGCTTTTGCGATGCCGTCCTGTAGCTTTTTTGAAGTCGAAGACACCATCGACCCCAACAACCCCGCCCTGGAGTCTATCCTGACCAACGCGTCCCGGATCCAGATCAACCAGATGGGCATCGGCATCCAGTCGTCTTTCCGCAACGGCCAGTCGAATCTGGTTCGGGTTACCGGCTCCATTGGCCGGGAAATCTACAACCTGGCTTCCACGGAGCTGACCTGGACCACCGAATTACTGGGAACGACCAACGGCGGTTTTAGCGCAACCACCTTATTCAACGGTTATTACAGCGATTACGCCCAGACCCGTCGCCGGGCCGAGTATTTTAAACTGGCCGCCGAAAATTCCGCCCCCAGCGCGCTGACCGACGCCGAAAAGCAGGGGATTCGGGGTTTTGCCAATACCGTATCGGCCTACACGATGTTGTGTATGCTCAACATGCAGTATAAAAATGGCATCCGGATCAAATACACGGACTTGTACAGCCCGGGTGACATGCTGAAACCGGGACCGTTTGTGTCCTACGAAGAAGCGCTGAACGAAATCCGGCGGTTGCTGGACGAAGGAGCAACGCAACTGGCTGCCGGTGGAACGGCTTTCGGATTTACGATGACGAGCGGTTATGCCGGGTTCAATACGCCCGCCAATTTCCGAAAATTCAACCGGGCACTGGCCGCACGGACGGCGATGTACCAGCAGGACTGGACGGGTTTGTTGACCACCCTGAACGAATCGTTTTTCGACCTGAACGGTGCGCTGACCACCGGCCCCAATTTTACGTATTCAACCACCTCGGGGGATATCACGAATCCGCAATTTCAGCAACTGAACACGACGGCTTCGCCCGTGGTCGCCCAGGCGTTGTTTATCTCTCAGGCCGAAGCGGGTGATACGCGGGTGACGAAAAAAGTAACGAAACGCACCTCCGCCCGCGCTCTAAACGGGATTATTGGTGAGTACGACGTGTCGATGTATCCGCTCAGTACCAATCCGATCTCGATCATCCGGAACGAAGAACTGATTCTGATGTATGCCGAAGCGATGATTCAAACCGGCAAACTGGCGGATGCCGTAACAGCCCTGAACAAGGTTCGGGTTGGTGCCGGATTAAAGGAACTGGCGACCGCCAAACCGGCGATTCTGAACGACAAAAATGCCCTGATCGACGAGTTGCTGAATCAACGCCGGTATTCGTTGTTTTACGAAGGCCACCGCTGGTTCGACATGCGACGCTACGGCCGTCTGGCCCAGCTTCCGAACGATCAGCCGAATCATAAAGTGTACGATCAACTGATTCGTCCGTTTGCCGAAGTTCAGTGGGATGCCAAAAATCCGCAGTAACCTAACCCCTAACCCCCATTTTATGAATCATTTCCACAGTAAGATCGCCCGTCGATTGCTGATCGTCCTGGCGTTTCTGACCTCGTTTACTGGTTTTGCCCAGACGAAGCTCAAGTTTGAACTTTCGTTTCCGGCTGCCATCAGCTCAACGCCACTGACGGGCCGGATGTTTCTGATCATTACGCGCAAAGACAGCACCGAACCCCGGCAGCAGGTGGGCCGCTACGGCACGCAGTTCTGGGGAGCGGATTTCGAAAAACTGGCTGCGGGCAAAGCTGTCACCATCGACGGTTCTACGCTGGGTTATCCCATCAACGCGCTGAAAGATGTTCCGAAAGGCGAGTACTTTGTGCAGGCGGTTTTGAACAAATACACCGAATTCAAGCGGTCGGACGGCCACACGGTCTGGATGCACATGGACCAGTGGGAAGGCCAGCAGTGGACGCGCTCGCCGGGGAACGTCTACAGTGCGGTTCAGAAAATCACGATCGATCCGGCGAAAAGCGAAACCATCAAGCTGGAAGTGACGAAGGTGATTCCGCCCATTTCGGTGCCTGCGGATACCAAATGGGTGAAGCACATCAAAATCCAGAGTGCCAAACTAACGAAATTCTGGGGCCATCCGATTTTTATCGGTGCCACCATTCTGCTGCCGAAAGGCTACGACGAGGAACCTACCCGGCTCTATCCGACGGTGTATCAGCAAGGCCACTTTTCGACCGCGCCCCCGTTCCGGTTTGCCGAAAACCCGAACAACGAGTTTTACAAAGACTGGACGGCGGATAATGCCCCCCGGTTTATTGCCATCACGCTGCAACATCCGTCGCCTTACTTCGATGATTCGTACGCGGTCAACTCGGCCAACAACGGCCCGTTTGGCGACGCCATTCACGAAGAATTGATCCCGGAAATTGAAACGAAATTTCGTTGCATCCGCGAAGGCTACGCCCGTTTACTCACGGGTGGTTCGACCGGTGGTTGGGAATCGTTTGCGCTCCAGGTCTGGTATCCCGAGTTTTACGGTGGCACCTGGTCGTTTGCCCCCGATCCGCTCGACTTCTGGAACGTGGAAGGCATCGATATTTACAAAGACAAAAATGCGTTTTACAAAGAATACGAGTGGTATAAAGTCCCTACGACCAACACGCGCATCCCGGCAACGGGCGAACCCCGCCTGACCTCCGAACAGCGCAACATGATGGAGTTGGTCAATGGCACGAAAGGGCGGTCGGGCGGTCAGCTCGACGTCTGGAGTTCGGTGTTCGGGCCGGTCGGTGCCGACGGGTATTTCAAACCGCTGTTCGACAAAAAGACCGGGGTGATCGATCCCAGCGTGGCCGCTTACTGGAAGGAACATTATGATTTGCGGCATTACCTGGAGAAAAACTGGGCAACCGTTGGGCCGAAGCTGGTGGGCAAGCTAAACATCATCGTTGGGCGGATGGACGATTTCTTCCTTAACTTTGGGGTGTATAAAGTCGACGAGTTTTTGAGCAAAACCACCAATCCGGCTTACGGCGGTTCGGTGACCTACGGCGACCGCGGTGGTCATAGCTGGCGGCCCTACTCCAACGGCGAATTGCTCAAAATCATGGATGCGCACATCAAAAAGATGGCTCCGGCCAAGGGTGCAACGACGAAAGCCAATTAGTATAACCAACGCAATCGCATGAAAATCAGTCTGAAAATACCGTCGATTTGCCAGCTGCTGCTGCTGGCGGTGGTCGTTGCTCTGAGTCATCCACTGCTGGCGCAAGTGCCGGGAGTCAACAAGGCGGATTCGTTGTACATCCGGGAAAACTACGTCAAGACGGAAGTGATGGTGCCGATGCGCGACGGGGTGAAACTGTTCACATCGATTTATACGCCGAAAAATACCTCGCAGAAATACCCGATCATGTTCGATCGCACGCCCTACAGCGTGGCTCCTTACGGAGCCGATGCGTATAAAACGTCGCTGGGACCTTCGATGGCGTTCGCCAAAGACGGTTATATCTTTGTTTATCAGGATGTTCGGGGTCGCTGGATGTCGGAAGGCAACTTTGTAGCGGTTCGGCCGCACATTCCCGACAAGAAGAAAAAAACCGATGTGGACGAAAGTTCGGATACCTACGATGCCATCGACTGGCTGATCAAAAACATTCCGAACAACAACGGCAAGGTGGGCACCTGGGGCATTTCGGCACCCGGTTTCTACACGACCATGACCGCCATCGACGCCCACCCGGCCCTCAAGGCGGTTTCGCCCCAGGCACCGGTAACGGACTGGTACATGGGCGACGACCGGCACCACAACGGCGCCTTTTTTCTGATGGGTACCTTCGCCTTTCTATCGTCGTATGGCCAGCCGCGCCCGGTTCCAACCACCAAGGGAGGACCCCGTTTCAACGGCTACTACACCCCGGATTCGTATAAATTTTACATGAATGTCGGGCCGCTGTCGAAGGTCAACGAAAAGTATTTCAAAGGCGAAAATGCGCTCTGGCAGGAGATGATGGTACACGATGCCTACGATGAATACTGGCAAAGCCGGACGCCCGTTCCGCACCTGAAAAATATCAAACCGGCCATCATGACCGTGGGCGGGTGGTTCGATCAGGAAGATTTGTACGGGCCGCTCAAGACTTACGCGGGCATCGAAAGCAAGAATCCGAAAACAAAAAACCTGCTGGTCATGGGGCCGTGGATTCACGGCGGCTGGGCGCGCAGCACCGGCGAATCGCTGGGAAATATTCGTTTTGGCGCCAAAACGTCGCTGTATTACCGGGAAAAAATTGAGCTGCCATTTTTCAATCATTACCTGAAAGACGGTCCCGATCCGCAACTGCCGGATGCGTCTATTTTTCTGACGGGTTCCAATGAGTGGAAGCAATACAGCCAGTGGCCCCCCAAAGAGTCGGAAGAACGCAGCATTTATTTACACGCCAACGGCAAGCTGTCGTTCGAAGCGCCAAAGGAAACCGAAGCGGTTTTTGACGAATACGTGAACGATCCCAAGAAACCGGTTCCGTATACGAACAACATCCAGATTATCCGGGGTGCCGATTTTATGTATGAAGACCAGCGGTTTGCGGCTGCCCGCCCCGACGTGATGGTGTATGAGTCGGAAGCGTTGACGGAAGACCTGACGATTACCGGGAATGTGATGGCGAATCTGTTTGTCACCTCAACCGGAACGGATGCGGATTTTGTGGTGAAACTGATCGATGTCTATCCCGACACGACAACGGCCACCAGCCCGATTCCAACGACCAAAATGGCCGGTTTTCAGTTGCTGGTGCGGGGCGAAGTGATGCGGGCGAAATTCCGCAACAGCTTCTCCAAGCCGGAACCGCTGAAACCGGGTGAAGTGGCTGAAGTGAGGTTCGACATGCAGGATGCGGCCCATACGTTCAAAAAAGGCCACAAAATGATGGTACAGGTGCAGAGTTCGTGGTTCCCGCTGGTCGACCGCAATCCGGGCAAGTTCATGAACATCTACGACGCTACGGAAGCCGATTTCCAGAAAACCACCCAACGGGTTTATTTCTCAAACAAGAATCCCTCGCACGTCAAGGTGCGGGTGTTGAACAAGGGTATTTGAGAGTTGATAATAAAAAGCCGCCGGGCCGTAAGGGAGAGATTCCTTGACGGCCCCGGCGGCTTTTTATTGATGAAACGATTTTAAAATATCGATGAATTCATCAATATTTATCACTTGTAATCGAGGAAAAGGAATACCCTTGAGAATAGTAAAGTGACGGTCGTTGGTGACAATAAAATCGGCGTTACAGGCTACAGCACAATCGACAAACTTATTATCATCCGGGTCATTTTTAATTAGCTCCCAGCGGAAGAATTTAGTAACCAGAGCAACATTGGGGGCATTATCAATGACTTCTAAAACATCCTGCGTTATTGTCGGTCCCAGATGATGTGGTTGTTCAAAAATCTCTTCGTATTCGTCTAAAATGTCACCCGTTACACAAAGTGTGTAGATTCCATTCAGAAAAGCACGGTAAATAAGGTGATAGCGGGAACGGTCAGAAATTGATACTAATAGCACATTGGTATCAATAGTAACTTTAAGATCCGACATAATGCGGTTTATTACCTATTTGCGATAAGGAGTCCGCAGATGGGCATTTAAAATCTCGTCTACTTTTTGGTCATCCCACGCCTGTTCATCCCACGTTTTGTTAGCTCCTTCAATGGATTTCTGAGCGAAGTAATCGACAATGATCTTCTTAATCTCCAGCCAGTGCTCACTATCGACCTCTCTTGAAAACATTTTTAGTAATTCAAGTTGGGGCTGATTAAGAGGGGTTTGCAACGAATTTTCCATAGGCTAATTCCCGAAATTCAGCATTCCTACTGAGTAATTTGCTTATTCAAAGATACACAATGCCTAACGTAATTTTCAACAAAAATTACGTTAGGCTAATTCTTCTACTTTTTCGCATAAACAATCTCCCTTTCCAATCGAAACCCATACCTTTGGGTTCAAATTCCTTCCCTGAAAAAACCGTTTACTTTCCCAATGAAAACCCGATTTACCCTTCTTTTCCTCAGTCTTCTCCCCGGGTTTTTAGCGGCCCAAACCACCGGCATAGTCAAATCCGAGTTTATTTACGAAACGGCCCCTTTCCCCTCCTGTCACGCGTCTACGCTAGCCGAAACCTCGGATGCCATCGTAGCAGCCTGGTTCGGAGGCACCCGTGAACGGCATCCCGATGTCGGCATCTGGTTCAGTCGCAAAACCGGGTCAGGCTGGACCGCCCCGGTCGAACTGGCCAATGGCATTCAGGCTGAAGGGGCACGGCAACCGACCTGGAATCCGGTTTTGTTCCAAATGCCGAATGGACCGTTGCTGCTGTTTTATAAAGTTGGCCCCAGCCCGTCGACCTGGTGGGGCATGCAGATGAGTTCGGCTGACGGTGGAAAAACCTGGTCGAAACCCACGCGACTCCCCGACGGAATCGTTGGCCCGATTAAAAACAAACCGGTTTTGCTGGCCTCCGGCAAATTACTTTGCCCGTCGAGCAGCGAAGACAACGGCTGGCGGTTGCATATGGAAAGCAGCACTGATGGCGGAAAAACCTGGCAGAAAACCCCGGCACTCAACGACGGCAAGCAATTCAGTGCCATTCAGCCCAGCATTCTGTTTCACCCCAACGGCAAATTGCAGTTGCTTTGCCGCAGTAAAAACGGTCGTGTTCTGGAAGCCTGGTCGGAAGATGGCGGGACAAAATGGACGGAGTTGAAAGCGACTGAATTGCCCAACCCGAATTCCGGGACGGATGCCGTAACGCTCCAGGATGGCCGGCAACTGCTGGTGTATAACCACACGCCCAAAGGCCGCTCACCGCTTAACGTGGCCGTGTCGCCCGATGGCAAACGCTGGCAGGCTGCGGTGGTGCTCGAAAACGAGCCCGGTGGCGAGTTTTCGTATCCGGCCGTGATTCAGTCCCGCGACGGACTGGTGCACCTTACCTACACCCATCATCGGAAAAAGATAAAATACGTAGTGCTGGACCCGGCCAAACTGTCGTTGACCGATATCAAAGAAGGGCAATGGCCAAAACCGTAGGGATTGGCTTCGAAAGGTTGTTGAAAAACACAATCAGCGCGTGACCTGCTGTTGCTGGATGGTGCTTTTGAGTCGCTCGATTTCCTGCTGCTGGCTGTCGGCTTTGAAGTAGTAATACAGGCCGGCAATCAGAAAGATCTTGGATAAAACAAACACAATCACAAAAGCCAGTCGCCAGTATTTGTGGACGCGGATAAACGAGTCGCTCACCTCTACTTCCACGTAGTCAGATTTAGCGGTTCGGGGTTCCGCGTCTTTTTTATCGTCCGTTTCGGGCTCTCGTTTCCTGATTTCCTGGCCGGGAATGCGCGCCTGGATGAGTTCCCAGGTGCCGGGTGGCGGGGGAACCGAATTTTCGACACAATACGTTTCAATCACCACTTCAAGCTCGTTCAAAGCCGAAGACACTTCCGGATAAAGAACCTTCATCTGCTGGACTTCGTGTTGCTCCTCTTCGGACGCTAATCCCAACAGATAGGCCTCTAAAACTCCACTATCTATGTATTGACGAATTTCCAATTTCCTACGTAATTACGATCGACGAAACACGTGAATAAAATCCCGAATGGCTTTTACTAATTCCGGTCTGGAAAGGCCAGACTGCTCGGAAATCGTTTCAAAAGAGTAGCCCTGACGAAAGGATAAGTCAAAAATATACTCCGGTGAATAACTGTTATTTACCGAAAATGGTTCCGTGCGGTCGGCTTCCCGTTCTTTCGCCTTATCCTTCAACTCAAGCGCTTTGGCGCGGGCGATTCGGATGACCGCAATCGCCGGATTAACCGCTGAATTGGCGAAAGCCGGTAAGTGTTCGGCGGAAAAAACCTCCATCAGCGCCTTCTGGGCTAAGGTCGATTGCGGAAGAATCTGCAAGATAATCCCATAGGCCAGTGCGCCAAACCGATCGTAGAGCGCTCGTTGATCAACCGGCCGGCGATGATGCCGAAAGGCACCATTTTCTGCTGATCGTTCCAGTTCATTCATGCCATACCCCATTAGTGAAACAAATTCGAATGATCTCCAGATCGGGTTAGACACGGTTGTCGTTAACCAGCTTCTGATGCAATGTATTCTTTGTGTCTCGTTTTCAGCCCGATTCGCACAAAGTTAATGCCAAATTTAAGGTGAAAATGTAGAAAAAAACATAACTATTCCTAAACTTACGATCACAAAAAAGGAATCATTTTCTTTCTCTGCCACCGAAAAACCGTTTGGCTCCGTTCCTCTTCCCCGCACGGCCATGCGTTCCGCCCAATTTTCCGTATCTTTGCGGTCAATTCCAAATCCCAGTACGATCGTGAGTTACAAAGAATATAAGAACCTGAATTATGCGCAGGTTGGCGATGATATATTAGCCTTCTGGAAAGCCAATCGCGTCTTTGAACAATCCGTCGACACACGCGAAGGCCAGCCTACGTTTACGTTTTACGAAGGGCCGCCCTCGGCGAACGGAAAACCGGGCATTCACCACGTGATGGCCCGGGCGATTAAAGATATTTTTTGCCGGTATAAAACCTTGCAGGGCTTTCAGGTCAAACGCAAAGGGGGTTGGGATACCCACGGTTTGCCCATCGAGTTGCAGGTCGAAAAAGAGCTGGGCATTACGAAAGATCACATCGGCAAGCCCGAATCCGAAGGCGGCATCAGCATCGAGGACTACAACCAGAAATGCCGGGAAGCCGTGATGAAATTCACGGACTTGTGGAACGACCTGACCGAAAAAATGGGCTACTGGGTCGATCTCGACAATCCGTATGTCACCTACCAGAGTGAATACATCGAATCCGTCTGGCAGTTACTGAAACGACTGTATGACAAGGGATTACTGTATAAAGGCTATACGATTCAGCCGTATTCGCCGAAGGCCGGAACCGGTCTGTCGTCGCACGAGCTGAACATGCCCGGCACCTACAAAGACGTGAAAGACACGACGATTGTGGCGATGTTTAAGACCAAACCGTCGAATCAAACCGTACAGGTCTTTGGCGACCTGCAAGGTTCACAACCTTACATCCTGGCCTGGACCACCACACCCTGGACCCTGCCGGGCAACTCCGCGCTGACCGTTGGGAAAGACATTGATTATGTGCTGGTCAAGACCTTTAATCCGTATACCTACGAACCGGTGAATGTAGTGCTGGCCAAAGCACTCGTCGGCCGTTGGTTCAATGAGAAAGCCGAACGGTCGGACCCCCACGACGGCGATTTCGACGGCTTTGCGGTTTCGGACAAAAAACTGGTTCCGTGGACGGTTCTTAAGGAGTTCAAAGGCTCGGAACTGGCCGGGATCGAATATGAGCAGCTCATGCCTTACGTGACGCCTGAAACGCCCGCTTTCCGCGTCATTCTGGGTGATTTCGTGACGACCGAAGATGGTACGGGGGTGGTTCATACTTCACCGACGTTTGGGGCCGATGACTTTCGGGTTGCCCAGCAAAACGGCATTCCGTCCATCATGGTGAAGGATGAAAACGGGAAGGAAGTACCGATTGTCGACAAGCACGGGCAGTTTGTGCAGGAAATCGGGGAGTTTGCCGGGCGGTATGTGAAAGAGCAATATTACTCCGACGAAGAACAGGAAGCGCCGGAGTTTAAACCGACGGACGTGCTGATTGCCATCAAGTTAAAGACCGAAGGAAAGGCGTTTCACGTCGAAAAATACGAACACCCGTACCCGCACTGCTGGCGGACCGACAAACCCATTCTGTATTACCCGCTCGATAGCTGGTTTATCAAAACCACGGCGGTTAAAGACAAACTGGTCGCGCTGAACAAAACGATCAACTGGAATCCCGAAAGCACCGGAACCGGGCGGTTTGGCAACTGGCTCGAAAACCTGGTGGACTGGAACCTCAGCCGCAGCCGGTTTTGGGGAACACCCCTGCCGATCTGGCGCAATGAAACCGGCGACGAAATCTGCATCGGTTCGGTCGCCGAACTGAAAGCGGGAGTTGAAAAAGCCGTTGCGTCGGGCTTGTTGTCGGACGAACAAAAGAGCAAAAACGAAGCCTATCTGCAAAAAATCGAATCCGGCGATTACGACCTTCACCGGCCTTTTGTCGATGAATTGTACCTGGTTTCCGAATCTGGTAAAGTGCTGCAACGCGAATCGGATCTGATCGACGTCTGGTTCGATTCGGGTGCGATGCCCTACGCCCAGTGGCATTATCCGTTCGAGAACAAGGACGTTTTCGACAAGGCGTATCCCGCCGACTTCATCTCCGAGGGGGTCGATCAGACGCGCGGCTGGTTCTTCACGCTCCACGCCATTTCCGGGATGCTCGGCACGCTGGATGAAAAAGCCGATTCGTCGGTAGCGTTCAAAAATGTGGTTTCGACCGGTTTGGTGCTGGACAAAAATGGCAACAAAATGTCGAAGCGGCTGGGCAACGCCGTCGATCCGTTCACGACGCTGGCGACCTACGGGGCCGATGCCACCCGCTGGTACATGATCACCAACGCCGAGCCCTGGGATAACCTGAAATTCAACATCGACGGCATTGCCGAAGTGCAACGCCGGTTTTTCGGAACACTCTATAACACCTATTCGTTTTTTGCGCTGTACGCCAACCTCGACCAGTTCGATTTCGACGGTGCGCGGACGATTCCCGTTGACCAACGCCCGGAGCTAGACCGCTGGATTCTGTCGAAATTGCAGTCGCTGGTGCTGGAAGTGGAGCAGCAATTCGAGAATTATAACCCCACCAAAGCGGGCCGGGCAGTGCAGGATTTTGTGAACGACCAGCTTTCCAACTGGTACGTGCGGCTTTCGCGCCGGCGTTTCTGGAATGCGCCCAAAACGTCATCGGGCGAATTAAGCCTGGACACCCGGGCGGCTTACGAAACGCTGCACGAATGTCTGACAACGGTTTCCAAACTGATGTCGCCGATCGCGCCGTTCTTCGCCGACTGGCTTTACCGCAACCTGACGAAAGAAACGGATTTGTCGGTTCACCTGACCAATTTCCCGAAAGCGGAACAAGCCTTAATCGACGGCGACCTGGAAACGTCCATGCAACTCGGGCAGGACATCTGCTCGCTGGTTCACTCGCTGCGGAAAGGGCATAAAATCAAGGTACGCCAGCCATTGACGAAGGTGCTGATCCCGGTTCTGAACGAAACGACCCGACGGCAGATCGAACACGTTTCACCGATTATTCAGTCGGAAGTGAACGTGAAAGCCGTTGAGTTCATCGATGATGCGTCCGGTATTCTGAAGAAGAAAATCAAGCCCAACTTCAAAACGCTGGGTCCGAAATTCGGTCCGATGATGAAAGACGTAGCAACGACGATCAACACCATGACCGAAGACGACATCCGCAAACTGGAAGCCGCCGGAAGCATGCAACTGGCCATTGGCGAGATCACGATAGCCGACGTCGAGATTCGGACGGAGGACGTTCCGGGCTGGATTGTAGCCACGCAAAACGGTTTAACGGTTGCGCTGGACGTGACGGTTACGCCCGAGCTGCGCCAGGAAGGCATCGCCCGTGACTTCATCAACCGCATCCAGAACCTGCGGAAAGACCAGAATTTTGAAGTGACGGATAAGATTCGGATCGAACTGGAGAACAGCCCGACCGAGGTACTAACCAGTGCCATCGAAACCCACAAAGACTACATCTGTCAGGAAGTACAGGCGCTGTCGCTGGAGTTGGTCAACGATCTGAACGGCAATGCGACGGAAATTGAAATGGATGAATTTCTGCTGCGCGTGAAAGTGGAAGTCGCTTAACACAGGAATACGAATACCCACGGATTCAGGTTCGTGGGTATTTTTTTATAAAAAAGATGGTGAATCCTCCGGCACATTCCTCTCTACACATGATCCACCATCTATGTGTAGAAACATCAAAGAAATCGTATTGTTTTAAATAAGACTAAATTCGACCGCTGCCATTGCGTGAAGCGTTGTGGTATCGAACAGCGGTACGTTTGTGTGTTCTGCCTGAACCAGGATGGGAATTTCAGTACAGCCTAAAATCACCCCTTCCGCGCCCTGCCCGGCGAGTTTCTCGATGATCTCTACAAAGCGGATGCGGGTACTGTCGCTGAAGATGCCTTTGCTGAATTCGTGGTAAATCTTGTCGTGAACGTATTTCTGATCTTCTTCGTCGGGCAAAATGACGTCGATGCCAAAACGCTCTTTCAATCGCCCGCGAAAAAACAGACGTTCCATTGTGAAGCGGGTTCCCAATAATCCGACTGTCCGAAAACCGGCTTTCTGAATGGCTTCGGCGGTTACATCGGTAATGTGCAACAACGGAACCGGCAAACGCTCGGTCACGCCTTCAGCGACTTCGTGCTGGGTGTTGCAGGCAATCACCACAAAGTCGGCTCCGGCCCGAACGAGGCCCTGCGCCATGTCGTCAACGGCGGTTTCAATCGCCTTCCAGTCGTCGGCTTTTTGCCACTGGCTGAATTCTTCAAAATTGGCACTCGACAGCACGAGTTTCGCCGAATAATGACCGCCCAACCGTTTCCCAATCTCCTGATTGATCAGGCGGTAGTAAACCGCCGAGCTTTCCCACGACATGCCGCCGATGATTCCGATGGTTTTCATTTTTCAAGATCGGTTACGGTGATTACCCTACCAACGCGACGCCCCACAACACGACAAACAGCAAGGTCGATAAGGCCAGTTGCCCCAGACGCGGGTTCAACTCCCCCGGTTTCTGGTGATTGGCAACCGCCCGACCATTCAGCACAAACAGCGGAAAGGCCAGCAAATACAGCCAGCTAAACCAGTTGTGCCCGATGAGCAGTGTGTAGATTACGGCACAAAGCATACCGCCCAGCAGCAGCAGCCAGTGGTAGCGAACGGCCCGTTGCCGCCCCAGCCGCACCGGAATGGAATATTTGCCGGTTTTGGCGTCGGTTTCAATATCGCGGATGTTGTTGATATTCAGTACGCCAGTGGCCAGTAAACCAACACTGGTGGCCGGTAACAGCAGAATGGGTTCGAAGGACAGGGTGTGCAGAAAGTAGGTTCCCAGAACGCCCACCCAACCGAAGAAAAGCAGGACGGCAATGTCGCCAAAACCGCTGTAGCCGTAGGGCCGTTTCCCGTTGGTGTAGGCAATAGCGGCTCCGATGCAGAGCAAACCCAGGCCCACGAAGATCCAGAAAACTTCCGTTGGAGCATTTTTCAGCGACTCGACCAGCAGCCAGATGCCGGAAATCAACGCCAGCAAGGAGGTAACGATAATCCCGCGCAACATCGATTCTTTGGTGATCAGGCCGGTTGCCACCGCCCGGCGGGGACCCACGCGCTCGGCGGTGTCCTTGCCCGATACCGCATCGCCGTAGTCGTTGGCAAAATTGGAGAGGATTTGCAGAAAAATCGTGGTGAGCGATGCCAGAACGCAAATGGTCCAGCTAAACTGGCCAGCCGAAGCCGCCAGAAAGCTTCCCAGAATGATGCTGGCCAGCGCCAGCGGTAACGTACGCGGCCGGGCAGCCGCAAGCCAACTTTTCATAGTGATGAGTTAAGAGTTAAGAATTAAGAGTTAAGAGTTGGCTGACGCACAAAAACTCTTAACTCTTAATTCTTAACTCTTAATTTTTAACTCAAATGCCAACGGCCGATTTGAATTCCGGATCGGTTGGTAATACTTTGGATGCGAAGAAGTGCGTCAGTTCGCCTTTTTCGTTGATGACGTATTTGCAGAAGTTCCAGGTTGGCACCTTGTCATTCCAGCCATTCAACGACTTGTCCGACAGCCACTTGTAGAGCGGAGCCTGGTTTTCGCCCAGCACTTCGGTTTTTTCGAACATCGGGAACGATACGCCATAGTTCTTTTTGCAGAACTCGGCGATTTCGGAGTTGGTACCGGGATCCTGGCTCTTGAAGTTGTTGGACGGGAACCCTAACACGACCACTTTGTCGCCGTGTTCTTTGTAGAACGCTTCCCATTTTTCAAACTGTGGCGTAAAACCGCACTTGGAGGCTGTGTTCAGAATCACCACCTTTTTGCCCCGGTATTGTTTCAGGGGGACGGTTTTGCCTTCAATGGAGTTGACGGTAAAATCGTACAATGATTTGGTCGGAGCAACCGCGTTGGCCGGACGTACAGCGACTTCGCTTTTGTCACTCAGCAGGAAATTCAAAACAGTTTTTACAGACATAAAGCTGGATAAGGTTACAGCCAGGACACCAACAGATACTAGAAGAAGTAGCTTTTTCATTTGAGTTGGGAAAGGTTTACATTTTAGTAGGCACTTCAATTCCTAATAACTCCATTGTTTTACAGATAGTTTCGACAACGGCTTTCGATAACGCTACCCGAAATTTGAGTTTGTCGGCATCCGGTTCCGACAGGATCGACAACTCCCCGTAAAACTGGTTGTAGGCCTTGGCTAACTCGAAAGCATACTGCCCCAGGTACGAGGGAGCATAGTCGGTGCCAGCTTCGGTAATCCGCTGATGAAACTGCGTCAGCAAATAGACCAGTTGTTGCTCACTATCAGCGAGTTCGACCGTTTGCAAGGGACCAGTAGGGTCGATTGCCAACTGTGCCGCTTTCCGTAAAATCGAGCAAATCCGGGCGTGGGTGTATTGAATAAACGGCCCGGTATGTCCCTGAAAGTCAATCGACTCTTCCGGGTTGAAGGTCATTCTTTTTTTCGGATCGACCTTCAATAAATAATATTTCAACGCCCCCATCGCCAGCATGTGATACAGCCGGGTGGCCTCTTCGCTTTCAAAGTCGTCAATTTTGCCCAATTCCCGGGTGCGGTTCCGGGCGGTTTCGACCATCTCTACGATCAGGTCATCGGCATCGACCACCGTGCCTTCGCGCGATTTCATCTTGCCACTTGGCAAGTCGACCATGCCGTAGGAAAGGTGGAACAGGCCGTCGGCATATGGGCGGCCCAACCGGCGCAGAATCGCAAATAATACCGCAAAGTGGTAGTCCTGCTCGTTGCCCACCACCCAGATGCCGCGCTGAACCGGATAATCCTGAAATTTCAGGTCGGTGGTGCCCAAATCCTGTGTGATGTACACCGAGGTGCCATCCGACCGCAGCACCAGCTTCTGGTCGAGCCCTTCGTCGGCAAGGTCGATCCAGACCGAACCATCCGGTTTACGATAGAAAACATTTTTCTGTAAACCGTCTTCGATGACGTCTTTGCCCAGCAGATAGGTCTCCGATTCGTAATAGGTTTTATCGAAACTCACGCCAATTTCGTGGTAGGTTTCGGCAAAACCGGCGTACACCCACTCGTTCATCAGCTTCCAGAGCGCGACGGTTTCGGGGTCGCCCTGCTCCCACTTCCGCAGCATTTCCTGCACTTTCAGCAGCAGGGGCGTCTTTTTTTCGGCTTCTTCCCGCGGCATTCCCTCCTCGATCAGCTCCTCGATTTGCTGCTTGTGGGCTTTATCGAACCAGACGTAGTATTTCCCGATCAAATGATCGCCTTTCATGCCCGTCGATTCGGGGGTCTCGCCATTGCCGAACTCCTGGTAGGCCAGCATCGACTTGCAGATGTGAATACCCCGGTCGTTGACCAGACAGGCTTTCACGACCTCATAGCCGTTGGCTTTCAGAATCCGGCTGACCGAATCGCCCAGAAAGTTGTTACGCAGGTGGCCCAGGTGCAGCGGTTTATTGGTGTTGGGCGACGAAAACTCCACCATCACCGACTCGTTTCGGGACGGCAACTGCCCCCAGTCCGGATTCGCCAGCATCGCGCTCAACTCATCGACCCAGACTGAATCGGCAATGGTGAGATTCAGAAAGCCCTGAACGACATTGAATTGGCTGATGATCGTCGTGTTTTCTTTCAGGTACGTTCCGATGGCCTGACCGATTTCCACCGGCTGTTTTCGGGTTGTTTTGGTCAACGGGAAGGTGACGAAGGTATAGAGCCCTTCAAATTCTTTTTTGGTAGGTTGCAGAATAACGGTTTCAACGGGCACATTGAACAGCGAATTGATCGCTTCGGCAATGGCTAGTTTAAGTTGTGCTTGAATGTCCATTCGACCAGGTAAGATTCAAAGCACAAAACTACGCCAAAAATTAGTTTCCATCCGTGTTGGGGGAAAGGAACTGCATTAAAAACCGCTCACTCGTCCCGGTTCTTCCGTTTGCTGAGCCGAATGGGATACGAAGCCGTGATCCGAAACGCAAAGCCTCTAGCCGCCATTTGCAGGAAGTAGGCGGTTTGGTTGAGGAATCGTTACTATATTTTTCATCCTGAAATTTCCGATGAGATCGCCTGTCAATATTATCCATAACAAACCGGCCAAATCGTTGGATACAAGTTTCTGTCTGACATAAGACGTATCGCCCGTCCACAAGTCACTTTCTGCCTATTTAATAGTACAGAATTAAGAATTTCCATTCACGCAAAAACCCGCTGTTTGATTTGACAAAAGGGGCGGAATACGTACCTTTAATCAGTACTTAATCAAAATGCTGATGATCAATCGTCTCACGATAGGGCTGTGGTGCTGGATGCTGGTGGCATGTATTCCTGCAATGGCCCAATTTGAGCCTTCCATCCGCCTGGAATTGCCCATTAGTCAGAATTCGGAGGAGTTTTTCGACGTAACGACGCTCGGTGATCAGGGTGTTCTGGTAAATGTCCGGCATGGCGATTACTACTCGTCAGCCCCCACCAAGTTCTCTTTCAAACGCTACGATACCGACCTCAAACTGCTCTGGTCGACGGATTATAAAATTGATGCGTTCTACGAACCGGTTCGGTCGGCCCGCACGGAACATTACCTCTACTGGCTGCTGAAAGAAACCGCCAACGAGAAAATTGCCATCCTGCGGATCAACCTCACCGACGGAGCGATGGAAACCTACCGGGGCGATCTGGTGACGCCCATGGATATTTTTCATTTCAAGGTGCTGGATAACATCGCCTACCTCGGCGGCTATTACCGCTCCCGGCCGGTGGTGGTGTCGTTCTCGTTTTTCGATCTGACTTCCAAAGTGTTACCCGGTTTGTATACCAACCACATTCAGCTCAACAACATCGAAGTCGATGAACAACGGCGGCTGGTTCACGTCATGACTGATGCCACGCACCAGCGGAACTGCGAGTTTACGGTTCGCACCTATTCGTACGAGGGCAAACTGATCCGGACGGTGAACCTGGACGGAAACAAACACAGTCTGATTTCGGGTAAACTGCTTCCCCTCAACGACGACGAATCGCTGCTCGTCGGCAACTATTCCAACGACTGTACGCCCTATTCGCAGGGGGTTTACATCACGCGAATCCGCAATGCCGCGTCGCCGGTGGGTGAAAGCACGGTGATTACGCCGACCGAAGACACCCGGTACATCGACTTTTCGGAGCTTCAGAATTTCTTCAACTACATGAAGCCCAAACGCCAGCAGAAAATGATCGAGCGATTGGCGCGTCGGAAAGACCAGGGCAAAGACACCAAGTTCCGGTATCGGCTGCTGGTCCACGATCTGGTGCCGACCGACGAAGGGTTGATGCTGATTGCGGAAGTCTACTACCCCCAATACCGGGGCAGTTCCTATCCGTATCTGGGCGCCGGGCGTTCCTTTGACCGCTACCAGGAGGGCTACCGGTATACGCACGCGTTTCTGTGCGGTTTTGACAAAAAAGGCAAACTGCTGTGGGACAACTCCCTGCCCATTCCCGATCTGAGCAGTTATGATTTGAATCAGATGGTGCAGGTTTCCCGCCAGGGCAACACGACCATTCTGGCCTATCCGCACGACGGCGAAATCCACGCCGAGGTGATTCAGGGCGGCAAGGTGGTACGGGAGCAGGAGAAGTATTCGCTGAAAAAATTACGGGAAAACGAGAAAGTGGTTTATTCCGAAAACGAACAACTGGAAGCCTGGTATGACGGCCATTTTCTGGCCTGCGGATTTCAGAAAATTTCGACCGACCGCTCCCTCGCTCCTCCGCGTGAAGTTTTTTACATCAATAAAGTAACCCGCATTCCCGACGATCCGGACACCCGCCCGTCGAGCCGCTCGGCCAGCCCGGACGATACCAACGCTACCCGAAAAACTTCCGGATCAAAACAAAAATGAGGTTCAGCAGAACGCTGACGACGATGCAGGTGACAATCGGGAAATAAAAACCGCCGTTTTTACCTTCGATACGAATGTCGCCCGGCAACCGACCGAGCCAGCTTAGTTTGTCACCGAAGAAATAGACGACCAGCCCAATCAGGACTATCACCACTCCAATTCCGATCAGATATTTACCAATGCCTGCGTTCATACCCGTACCCTGTCCGTGTTTGAATCTTTCTCTACAAGTATAGACTACCCTTCTCAAAAAGGCAATTTTCCGGCTAACCCCATTTTTTTAACAGAAACTTGCGCCACCCTATAATTACTAATCAACTTCCTGAACCCACAAGACGAGACGTTTTTCAAACGATACACAAAACCGGCTACGGCCGTTCAGGCCATGTATAAAACCGGGCAAGCCGAGATAACATACGAGGTTTAAAACAAAAACAATCTTTTTCCTTTTCCAGACACTACGGCTACATTGAAAAAACCGACAACGCTGGAACCCTTGGGATTTTGATTGGCCAGATTGGTGGAGACATTTGCCATGGGGGTCGACGTAAATAGCTCTGATAGACCGCCAATTTTGTCAGTCTGATCAATCACTTCATTCAGGTAATTAAAGGCAGCCAGACTGATGGAATGGATCTCGACATACAACGAATCCCGGTGTATAATAGAGGGTTCCCGTTGACCGTCACTGTCTACTTCATTCGGGGTGATTTTGCCCCGAACCGGCGAAATAAACGGTACGCCATCGAAGCCGTTTCCAGATGAAATTCCGGCATCATAGGCAATGTTAATCTCGCTGGCTTTGTTTATAAATTTCCCATTCTTATAGGTTTTGATCCAATAGGTATCGCCTTTACCGACCAGATCGTTCCCCCAGAATTCCGCCCGATATTCATCTTCGATAGGCCCCCTTCCTTCTTCGAATTTATAGGTAATACTGTCGATTGGGGGTACCCGGCCAGCCCTACAGGTAGCTTCAAACGTTTCACCCTGATAGTCAACAATCAATTGGTAGGTTCTGCCGGGAATACCAAGTTGCTCGCCAGTTGCCGGCATCCAGGTGTATGAGCCATCTCTCGTGCGCTCATTTTCAGTAAAATCATACCAATTACCGGCATCATCGCTGATCCGAACCCGCGCTCCGGATACGCCCGGAGGCAGTTGGTCATTTTCGAAATAGGGCTGTGATAAAGTAAGCTTTATCGTCTGGAGTTCGCTTTTGTTGTTCACCCAGGCATCGATATTCAGCACGGCCGTTGAACTACCAAGCATGATGTCGACCTCATCATCGCAGGCCAACAGAACCGGCATCATGAGTGCCAGTAGGAACTTCGTCCAGAATTTTAGTTGGATACCCATGGAGCGTTACAGTGAAGAGTTAAGCTAAAACTTAAAGTTGTAGGAAACAGACGGAACCATCGTTCCAATGATGGCAACCCGGTGTGCATCAGCTTGTAAAGGGGTGTTGGCCGTAACCCGTTGGGTGCTCTGTAAAAAATACTCCGAAAAGGTATTTTTTCGCCCATACACATTATAAATCGAGAATACCCAATAATCACGGTTTTTTCGGGGTACCCCATTTCGGCGAAGGGGGTTCCCTTCCATGCGAATTGAAAGGTCCAATCGGTGGTAGGAGCTTACCCGAATATCGTTCCGCGACTCATTCGAATTATACGGGATCAGGTATCCCTGCGAAACAATTCGCTGGTTGGGATAGGTGGTGGGCGTGCCCGTGGTATAGACAAAATCTGCGGTAGCCGACCATTGCGGGTTGATCGTATACGAACCAACCACTTTCAGGTTATGCGTCTGATCGAATCGGGCCGCATACCAATTCCCTTTGTTGATGCCCTCAATCTTTAATTCAGACCGGCTTAAGGTATAACTGACCCAGCCAGTCAGGTCACCCTTTTTCTTTTGCAGATACAACTCCAGGCCATACGCTCTTCCCTTGCCACTGAGCAAATCGCCTTCCAGATACTTGTTACTCAACAGTTCGGCACCATTGATGTAGTCAACTTCATTCACTGATTTCTTGTAAAAAGTCTCGACCGACGCTTCATACATTCCGGTAGTTCCGATAGTCATAAAATAGCCCAGTGTATATTGATCCGCTACGGTTGGTTTTAAATTGTTCGTGCTGGGAGTCCAGACATTCAACGGATTCGAGGCTGTCGTGTTGGAAATAAACTGCACATACTGCGCGGTCCGTGAATAACTGGCTTTCACCGATTTTTGATCATCGATCCCAAATTTTAAGGAGAATCGGGGTTCCGGATTCTGATACGACGCGATGGTTTGCCCACGCTCATAGTGTTTTTCACGCACTACGGTTCTTCTTTTTCCCGGTATGGTGTCGTTATAAGTTGCTGCGGTACCGGGCCCGAGGTAGTTAAAACGGGAAAACCGGAACCCATACTGAATTTCAAGCCGGGGCGTAACCTGCCATTGATGGCTTGCATAGGCCGCCATTTCCAGGGCATACTTTCGCTCCAGGCTATTGTCAACAGGTTCGCCGTTGGTAATACCTTTTGTATTCGAAGGATTAAATCGGTAATAAGAACCTTCAAACCCAAACTTGATCTCCGACCGGGCACTGATAAAATAGCTAAAGTCGGGTTTGATCACATAATTGGCAATCGAAGAATGCCAGGCGTATTGGTTATTGGCATCCTGATTAAACGCCAGATTGTAGTTATACTCACTGAAAATGGCCGAAACGTTCGAAAATAATTTATTGGTAATCAAGCTATTCCATCGTAGCGTGGCGGATTTATTGCCCCAGTTAAATTTGGCATCATCCGACAGCCCGAAGTTGTCCCGGCCCAAAAAACCGGAGAGGTATACCCGGTTTTTGTCGTTGATTATGTAATTGGATTTAAGGGTAACATCATAGAAGTTCAACCCAAATTTGTCGCCCGTAACCGCGGAGGCTACTGCATCGATGTACGATCGCCGGGCGGCAATCAGAAATGAAGATTTATCCTTGACCAGCGGGCCTTGTACCGATAACCGACTAAAAATAAAACCGACACCACCCTCGACTTCGGTCTTTTTCATATTTCCTTCCTTCAGCCTAACATCCAGAACCGCACTTGTTCGACCGCCGAATTGGGAAGGAATAGCGCCTTTATACAATTTAACGTCCTTGACGGCATCAGGATTGAAAACCGAGAAAAAACCCAGCATGTGGGATGAATTATAGACCGGGGCTTCGTCGAGCAGCACCAAATTCTGACCAACACTCCCGCCCCTGACATTAAACCCGGAAGATCCCTCGCCAACCTGGCTGACACCCGGCAGAAACTGAAGGCTTTTCACAATATCTACTTCGCCCAATAAGGCAGGCAATTTTTGAATCGTCTTAATATCAAGCCGATTCACACTCATCTCTATATTTCTGGCATTGGCACCACCCACACTTTTGTCAACGATCTTGACCTCCTGAAGACTTTGGACTTTGGAGGGTAAGTCAACATCAATTTGAAGGTTCGCTTTCAGATCAATGTTTTTTACAATCGTACTATATCCCACCGAAGTGAATTCAATCCGGTACTGACCAACCGGCAGTGTGATCGAATAAAACCCGTAGCTGTTGGTAGCAGTACCGGTTTTTGCTTCTTTACTAAGAATCGAAGCGCCAATGAGGGTTTCTCCATTGGTCGAATCTTTTACCGTTCCACTGATGGTGTACCGGGCTTGTCCAAACGCACCGCCTGATAAGGTGAGAACCATCAAAATGAATAAAATAAAGCAATGGGCCGCATGCGGTCTTAGTTTGTTGATTAGCATTCGAATGACTCTATTTAATAGCAAATGGAAGATTTTTGACGCGGTTGGCATTGAAGATATACCCTACAGATCCGTTTACCTGCAAGCCTTTAATTCCATTAACTTTTCCGGCGGTATCAAAATTTCCAGAATGGATGTACCGGAGGTGCCCTCCCAAAACCAGCCGCTTGCCAAAGCGCCAGTCAAAACCGGTTTCCAGAGTCGTATGGAGCGCTACCCTGGCTTCTGCTTTAATGCTGGTGGGTCGTGATGAAGGAGGTCCCGAACCTGAACCCATTGACAGCGTGCTAAGTTTTCCACCAAAGATCATGACTGGAATTACGCCCGTACCGAGTGAAATGTAAGGCCTGTATTTGTGCCGTGGTAAAGCATATTTAAATCCAGCCGTGAATAGGAAGACCATACCTCCTCCGGTTTCCAGTAAATCTCCGTCAATTTCCTGCTTTTGGGGTATTTTCAGGCGACCGATATCGACAAACCAGGCGATTGAGTCGTTTACCCATTTTGTCAAATGAATATCGAATGTGGAATGGGAGTTACTGATATCCATATACGTTTTATCCGTAATACCGGTTTTTACCGAGCTATTCATAAAAAAGAGACCGGGCCGAAATTCCAGTACAATGCGACGATGCCAGGTAAATTCCTTAATGGAATCAACCCGGGTCATTCCACCGGTGCCAGCCACATTTTTCCATAATTCATGGTCTGCTTCTGATCGGTAGTTCCCCGCTAACAGTTCCGAAATCACCTTTGCCATTGTCGTGCTGTCGCTGAGCGTGCGCTGGTCGACGGTCAGGCTATAGGCCACCAGGTGCGGGTACTTTTTCTTCAACCTTTCAATCAAACAAGCCTGTTGGTTGTTCCCCAACAGGTAAACCCGGTTCCGGTCGATATGAAAATTGGAGTAGGTTTCTTTTATAATGAGATCGATAAAGTCGGTGTCCTGATCCGCACGGGTGCTATCGGCACAGCGCCATTGGTTTTCACCGGGATTGGGAAACAGAAAAACGGCAGGCCTTCTGCTAGCCAGCCACGCACCATTTGATGCAAACGTCTTTCTCGCATCATCTCCACTGGGTGGCAAGACCACGACAACCGGCAAATTGGGGGATATCGTTTTGTCGCCATTGGTGGTATAATTGATGTACGTACGGTTTATAGAACCCGATTTGGCAACAAAGACTCGTTGTGCCTGGACGAAACGGGGTAAACCCAATAAAACCAGTATAAAAACAATTTTTGGGGTCGGCGTAAAAATGAGCATTGGACCGTATTCAAACTTTGTGGGCATCTAGTCATGGGTACCCAGTTTTTACGGCCAACGTTGAAAAGTATAGACATTTAGGGGGATTGTGTATACATTCTCTGGCTGTTGCCATCCCTGGTCTGCTCAAACGGAAGAATTGCGATATACTTTCTCAAATTCGTCCGCAAAGCGCCCGCCAATGGGAATCTCACGCGTGCCAATGAACAGTTTGGCCCGCTGGAAGGAGGTAATGTGAGCCAGGGAAACAATAAAGGATTGATGAACCCGACAAAACTGACCCGGAATTAGTTTCGTCTCGACTGCCTTGAGGTTCATCCGGATCAGCAGGGGTTTGGTGTCCTGATTGACGGCGTACAATTTTACATAATCCTTCAAACCTTCTATGTAAAGGATTTCATCGTGAAACAGTTTGATCTCCCGGTATCCCGAATAGACGAAAAAGAACGTGCGTTCGCTGGCTTCAGAACTGAACGTATTCGCTTCGGTCTGTCTGACCCGTAATAAATCGTGTGCTTTGTTGACCGCCCGCAAAAACCGCTCAAAGGGTGTCGGTTTGACCAGGTAATCGACTACGTTTAGCTCGAAGCCTTCCACCGCATATTGCTCATAGGCCGTAGTCAATATGACCAGCGGAGGATCCGACAAACTGCGTAAAAACTGAATACCGGTTAGCGTTGGCATTTGAATATCCAGAAATAGCAGGTCTACCGTTGACTGCCGAATCGCATCTCTTGCATCGAACGGATTGGTATAGGCGCCGACCAACTCCAAAAAGGAAATCCTGCGAATGTCTTTTTGGATGACTGCCAGCGCAAACGGTTCATCATCAATGGCTATGCAACGAATATTCATCAGTAAGGAGTTTATAGACTTACCTGCAGGAAGACGTTATAGATCCCCAGCTCGCAATCGAGTGTAAGCTGGTGTCGATCCGGATAATGCAGGTTCAATCGGCGTTTTACGTTTTGGATGCCAATCCCCGAATCTTCAGTGGCCAACGACGTATGATCATCAAAATATCGGTTTTGGGTTTTAAAAATCAAATTCTGCCCGGCTACCGTCAACTCAATGTGAATCAACGATTGGTATTGACTATGCTGGCCATGCTTAAACGCGTTCTCTACAAAAGGGATCAATAACAAAGGAACAATGGTTTTACCGGTTATATCTCCCTGCCAATCAAAACGGACCCCGTCCGGATCGATAAGACGCATCTTTTGCAAATCAATATAATTGTGCAAATGGGTTATTTCCTGATCCAGCGTTACCTGATCATGATGGGCCTGATAGATGATATAGCGCAGCAACTGAGACAGTTTTATAATCGCTTCTTCGGCCCGGTCGGACGATTGGCTCGTTAGCCAACGGATGTTGTTGAGGGTATTGAACAGAAAATGGGGGCTGATTTGCAGCTTTAACATGGCTAACTCTGCCGTCACTTTCTCCAGGCTCATTTGTTGTTGGGCCTCCCGGGTGCGCACCAGATCCCGCCATAATGCCAGACTCGTACTTGCGCCAATGACCAGGACAAAGGACAGCAGTTGCGGAGTCGGCAAAAAGCTACCGAGCCATAAAGGCGACCGGGGAGGTGTTGGGAAGGAAACCCCACCCGGGAACGGAGGAAAAGCGAGGCCAGGGGGATAAGGCAACCCCTTCAGGACTACCCATTGGGAGAATGTTAGCAGCAACAGACAGCCGAGCCCCCCTATTAACACGGGGCCTATTGTATGTCCTCTCAACGCCTGCGGGGTCAGGCGGTGCAAATTCAGGTAAAAAAAAGCAATCAGTAAGGCATCACTTATCAATTTGGCCGGCAGTAGGGTGGCTACTTCCGGTCGCTGCAAAGTGGAGATTTCCAAGGGAAGAAAAAGAAACGGTAGCGTCACCAGCGTTACCCAACCGATCAGGTGAACCAGAACCGAGGAACGCTCAATGAGCCCCTGAGTTAGTCGCATAACAAATGGGTTTTAACTAGTAACGTAAATACGTGCTGTTTCCTGCTTTCCGAAGTGCGTCTGTAGACTATTAATGACAAACACGGCCACGTGGCTGAAGAAATCAGTAGGTATGGCGACACAGTTATCAAACCCGTATTCTTATTTCTTCAAGCCAAAGCCCGCAAACGGCGCTTTCGCATCGTCCAGCACCAGCACCCAGTCCGTGGTTGGGCCCACAATTGGGGCCTTGAATTCCTGCGGACCACTGTTCGGAAATACCCCGATTTTCTGGCTTTTTCCGTCACGGGGATTATACCAGTACGCCAGCACGTTCGGCGCAGCGGTCAGCCGGGCGAGGTCAATTTTCAGCGGACTGCCGTTGGGCGTGTAGGCAAACAGGAAGTTGTCGTCTTCCGAAATGGCGGCCACCTGGTGATTGCCATCGTCGGAATTGGTATTCTGAATCAGCCGCTCATCGGGCATCAGCCGCGTCCACGGATGCGACTCATACAACCGGCGCAAAATTCCCATCTGAAACGCCCCGGCATGGTCGAGTGCCCGCTTCCAGTGCGTACGGGCGGCCGAAACCGGCGGATTTCGGTCGTTATCGAAAAACTGCCAGATGTTGTGGTTACCGTAGGTATGCCCGCAACCGCCCGACAAAACCGCCCACCAGGCCGCCTGTCGCACATCAAAATCGTCAAAATAGCCCTGCTCCGGTTTGTGCGCAATCGGATGGTCTTCGTAACGTGGTTCACCATCGAGCGTCGGTTTGGGTGGAAACATCGCGTAATTCTGCCGTTGCATCACGTAATTCTTCTTGTTTCTGGCACTGTGTCCCGACTGAAACAGGTTAATATTCAGCCATTTATCGCTGTGAAAAAATCCTGACGAGTTGCTGTCGCCCTGCGGGTGATACGTCATTAGCTTGGTGCCGCCGTCGCCTTTCTTGATGCCTTCCGCCATCGCCCGGACAATAGCCAGCCGTTGCTCGCCCTCCGGATTGCGGTCACCGCCCAGAATCCAGATGACCGGTTTTCCCCGGTAGCGTTTGCCAATAAACTCACCGTAGGTCCGGGCATTGGCGGTATTGAAAATTTCGGGGCCTTTTCCCCACTTCTTATTGAATTTATCCCCCCAGGTCGGCAGCAGCCCAACAACCAGCCCCAGCTCCGTGGCCCGGTTGACCACCCAGTCGACATGCTGGAAATACGCTTCATTCGGTTTGGCAGGATCGTTGCCCACCAGCGGCAATTGGCCATACTGATTGGGTTGCGTCAGCCCGTCGAGTTCGGCCAGCACCACCGCCTGAATCACGGTAAACCCTTTGGCCGCCCGGTTTTTCAGGTACAGATCGGCTTCTTCTTTCGTTAGCCGGTGGAATAATTCCCAGGCCGTGTCGCCCAGCCAGAAAAACGGTTTTCCATCGCCCCGCATGATGTAGCGTTTGTCGGGAATGATGTAGAGTTTGGATAAGGCAACGGTTTCTTTCGAAGCCGCAGCGGGTTTCTGGGCGTATCCAAAAGCGGACAGGAACAGGTAGAGAATTCCCAAAGCAAGCATCTTTATTACGCTGTTGCCAGAGCGTGCGATAAACCAATTGGTAACTATATTCATTTTAAAGGAAGGGGCTGTAAAAACCGACATTTGAATGAAATCTAAGACGGTTTGCTTATAATTCAAACACCTTTCCAAAAACTTGCCGTACTTTTGCGGCTTGTTACAACTATGACACCAACGCCACGCGATATTGTTGCCGAACTCCGGCAGGGACGACTCATCCGGCTGGCCGACGAAACCGGGGTTTCACTGGCCTGTGATCCCGGCCATGCGGAAGCCGTCGAACATCTGCTGGATGTCCGGAAAGACCTGGTTCCGGCCCCCCTCCCCACCATTCTCATTTCCGATAGTGGTCAGCTCAACCTCTATGTCCGGCCCGTGCCGGATGTGGCCTGGGATCTGATCGAGTTCGCCGAAATGCCCCTGACGGTTTTATTGTACAACGGCATCAACCTGCCCGAGGCCTTCCGGTTGCAGGTGCCGCTGCGGAAAACCCTCAGCGAATCGGTGCGAAACCTCATCGGCGCGTTTGGCCGGGGGCTGTTGACCCTGCCGTTCGAAGACGCTGAATGGCCGGTCGGTCTGGCAAAACCGCCCATTTCGTGGGGCGAACTGCCAGCCAAAATTCAATTACCGCGTATTATGGAGTTAGGTCCAAAAGGGGAAGTAGCCTTTTTACGAAAATAATGAGCCGTACCGCCACTGCCGACCAGGATCGGAACGATTCGTTATTCCTGTGTTCTATGAACTTTACGGAGACCCTACATAGCAATCCCATTTTTGAAGTCATCGCCCGTCAGGCGGCTGCGCTGGACGTTCGTGCGTATGTCATCGGCGGTTTTGTGCGGGATCTGATTCTGAAACGTCCGTCGAAAGACATCGATATTGTGTGCATCGGCAGTGGCATCGACCTGGCCGAAGCCGTAGGCCGGGAGTTGAAAGTGCCGGTGATTGTGTTTAAGAATTTCGGAACGGCCATGCTACCGGCTCATCCCGACCAAACTATTTATAGCGAGGCAACCGAAACCGTTCCGGGCAGCCGTTCGCTGGGCTGGGAAGTGGAGTTTGTGGGCGCCCGAAAAGAATCTTACCGCTCCGATTCACGAAAACCGCTGGTTGAAAACGGTACGCTCGAAGACGACCAGAACCGCCGGGATTTTACCATCAACGCGATGGGCATTAGCCTGAACGAGAGCGACTTCGGCCAATTGCTCGACCCGTTTGGCGGTCTGGACGATTTGCGCCGGAAAACCATTCGCACGCCACTCGAGCCGAAAGTCACATTTTCCGACGATCCGCTGCGCATGATGCGGGCCATCCGGTTTGCGTCGCAGTTGGGTTTCGACATCGAGCCGGACACGTTCGACGCGATTATTGAAATGAAAGACCGGCTGGCGATTGTTTCGCGGGAACGGATTACGGACGAGCTAAACAAGATTATTCTGTCGGCCAAGCCATCATACGGTTTTAAACTGCTGTATCACGCCGGTTTGCTGGATCTTATTTTCCCGGAACTACTGGCGTTGAAAGGCGTTGAAACCATTGAAGGCAAGGGCCATAAGGACAATTTCTACCACACGCTGCAAGTGCTGGACAACGTGGCCGAACGCTCCGACGACCTCTGGCTGCGGTGGGCGGCTTTGCTCCACGACATTGCCAAACCGGCTACCAAACGCTTCGATCCGAAAGTGGGCTGGACGTTTCACGGCCACGAGGATCTGGGAGCCAAACAGGTTCCGGGCATTTTCCGCCAGATGAAATTGCCGCTGAACGAAAAAATGCGGTTTGTCAAAAAACTCGTTCGGTTGCACCTGCGGCCCATTGCCCTGGTGAAAGAACAGATAACCGACTCGGCACTCCGGCGGCTGCTGATCGAAGCGGGCGACGATCTGGAAGCGCTGATGAACCTGTGCCGGGCCGATATTACGTCGAAAAACTACGACCGCGTCAAGAAACACCTCGCTAATTTCGACAAGGTGGAGCGCAAACTCCGCGAGCTGGACGAACGGGATAAACTGCGTAATTTTCAGCCGGTTATCACGGGAGAACTCATCATGGACGCCTTTGGTCTGAAACCGTCGAAAGAAGTCGGACTGATCAAGGTAGCCATTCGGGAAGCCATTCTGGAGGGGACCGTCGTCAACACGCTGGAAGCCGCGATTCCTTTTATGATCGAAGAGGGCCGGAAAATGGGCCTGGAACCCGTCAAAGCGCTATCCACTCATGCTGACCAATCCGTAACCCGTGATTCCGCTTCCCCGGAAGGCCCGCAATAGATCCGACACGAAACCACCACAAACGCACAAAATACTATGGATAAGAACAACTTCCGACGCTTTTTCGGCGCAACACTGACCATTCTGGGCATCATCGTCGTCCTGTTTGCCTGCGTGGCTTTCCTTTCGGATGCCAAACCGGTGTTGGGCATGAGCATTACGAAATGGGAATCCCTGGCGCCTTTCATCGTGGGCCTGGTGTTTCTGGGTTCGGGCGTTAGTCTTATTAATAATTCGTAGCGGTTTATTACGGCTTTTCCGGTTCTACGAGGAATCCCATCCGCGGAACGGGGTAATACATCCACAGCACCTTCTTACTAACCCCTTACTTTTCAGGTAGTTAATTACTGGTATGGCATTTGAGAGTAGGCTACAAACTCAATGTTAAACCTGTTAATCGATTACCTGTATGGCTTCTTTCACGGAACAGTTAGCGAATTTTTTTGGCACGAGGGACACGGACACATCACTGCGTGAATTATTCATCAGCGAATTGAAAGGCATGTATTATGCCGAAAAGCAAATTGCCGATGCCCTGCCAAACATGGCCGCAGCAGCCACCACCGATGTGGTACGCGACGGTTTTCACCAGCACCTGGCTGAAACAGAAAATCAAATCCGCCGGATCGAGCAAATCTTCCAGCAACTGGGGATGGAGGCCGATGAAAAAAACTGCAACGCCATCGACGGCCTGATCGACGACGGCGACGTGGTTATTTCCGACACGGATTCCGGTTCATTGACCCGCGATGCTGGTCTGATCATTGCCGGTCAAAAAGTTGAACACCACGAAATTGCCGCCTACGGCTCACTCCATTCCCTGGCCCGGTTGCTGGGGTATCATGATGCCGCTCAACTCATCGAGGAAAGTCTGGAGGAAGAGAAAAATACAGATCGGAAACTGACTGAAATTGCGGAATCGTTCATCAATGAACGCGCCAAAATGGAGTCCGACAACGACGATGATACCGACCGGGATGGCATCCGCGACCGGATGCGGGACACGGTTCGCGATGGCGACTACGGCCAGACTACCGGCACGTATGCAGGTGGTAGCAGCTATTCCGGCGTGACCGGTAGCGGTACCGAAGAGAATGCGGATGCGGCAACCTGGCAGCGGGATCAGTCCAGTCAGGGAAACCGTACCTGGAATTCGGATGATGACACCCGATCCAACTCAGGCAACACGACCAACCGGCGCGATACCGATCCATTGACCGGTGGCCCAAGCGGTTTTTAGGGTTTTGTAACCGCAGAATATAAAATGCTAAACGTCCAATGTAAAAGTGGTTTAAGAGCGCTTAGCCTCTTCACTTTTACATTGGACCTTTAACATTTTATATTCTGCGGTTAACTTTTCAGGTCTTACTTTCCCCGCAACAAACTCACCCCAATCTGACACGACAGGCACTTTTTAGGCTGGCAAAAATTGTTGTACAGCTCAATAGCCCCCTGCGAATCGAATGCCGTGCGAATCGGAATATTTAAATCCTGCCAAATCCGGGTCACGCGGTTGTCTTCCGCCGGGAGTTGTTCCAGCAAGCGGATGGCCCGCTCCCGGTATTCCAGCTGATCCTTGTGATGGGAATAAGCAATCAGCAACGGAACAACAGCGTTAATAATCAGATTTTCAGCGGCTTTCTGTCCCATCGCAGCCAGCACATGATCAGATGGTTTTCCAAACCGGTAATGAGTCTGCCAATAAGTGGATGGCGTAACCTGCAAATGCCGCAGCAAAATCCGGCTGTCGTCTGTTTCGATCAAGACTGAAAACAGGCTGTTTCGGAAGGTCAGAAGTTGGGCAAATTGGGCCAGCCGGAGCGTCGGAAAGTTGGCCGGACGAAGTTTAGCCCACTTCCAGGCATAGGCGGGTAGCTTTTTGGTGGTAAGCTGGTATTTGGCCGCCAGAAAACGGTATTCCCGCTGCAATTCCGCTTCATAGGCATCCGGTTTTTCGCTGTTCAGCAAACCGGCCGTCCCAAACAACATCGCTTCCAGTTGCCGAAGCGTACCACGGTGTTTTTGCAAGGTCTTCAGCGGCACCTGACGACTGAGTTGCCCAAAAGGTTCGGTATTCACCTGAAAACCAAAGGCTGCGGCCAGGAGCTGATACGTCGTCTCCTCCCAGTCCAGATCGGTGCTTTGAAACAGGGCCATTACCCCGGCGGCCTTGCGTTCCAGGCGTTGCAGCAGGGCTTTATCCAGCATGGCCGTTTGGCGCAGGGGTTCCACGCGGGCTATCTGAGCAGTACAGGGTATGGGTCCCGATTCAGCCAGCAGAGTCTGATAACGCTGCAACAAAGCCAGATCCGCCCGCTCGCTCAGGCACAAGGTCGGAATAACTGAACCGTCCGATCGCTTCAACTCAAGAGACTCTTTTTCCCAGACAATGTGCAGAATCACGTTGTCGTAGGCCCGGTCGTGCTGGTGGCGGTGGAGCAGCCAGTCCCCGGCCCGCACGTGTGCTTCCACCGTTCCCACCCACTCAACCTCCCCAACAAAAAGGCGGGCGTGCGTAAAATCCGGCCCCGCATCCGGATTGCGGTATCCCGGATGAATCACCCGCAGGCTCTCCCCTTCCTCCGTTCGCAGATCGGTAGCGTGGAAATAGTGAAATTGCCAGAGAAAATAAATAAACTCTTCGGACATAAAGAGTTATGAATGATGAGTGATAACTGAAGCGTATGACGGATCCTCCGTGCAGCTACGTATTGGAAGGAGAAAAAGGCAAAAAGTCACACTTTCAGCCAAAAATCTTCCCTAAACATCTGATCTCATCATCACTCATAACTCTTAACTCATCATTTATAACTCAAAGGTACTCCGCCATTTCCTGTTGCAATAGCCGGGCTTCATCGGCTGCTTTTTGCGCGAAATCAGTGCCGCCGGACGCATACAGAATGCTGCGTGAGGCATTGACCAATAAACCGCACTGCTTGTTCATGCCATAGCGCGACACCTCAGCCAGGCTACCGCCCTGCGCACCCACGCCCGGAACGAGCAAAAAATGATCGGGAATAAGCGTCCGGATGTGCGTCAGCTCGTCGGCACGGGTGGCTCCAACCACGTACATCATCCGGTCGGCCCCGGCCCAGGTCTGCGATGTCCGGATCACATTTTCGTAGAGCTTTTCGCCCCCAACGGGCCATTGCTGGAAATCCGAACTTCCGACGTTGGAGGTCAGGGCCAGCAGAATTACCCATTTATTTTCAAATTCAAGGAACGGTTCGACGGAATCCCGGCCCATGTAGGGTGCCACCGTAACGGCATCAAAATCCAGCCCCGACGAGGTCGGGTCGAAAAAGGTGCGGGCGTATAAACCGGAGGTGTTGCCAATGTCACCGCGTTTGGCATCGGCAATGGTAAAACAGTCCTTGGGAATGTATTCGAGGGTTCGCTGGAGGCTTTCCCAGCCGCGGGGGCCCTGGGCTTCGTAAAAAGCAATATTGGGTTTGTAGGCAACGGCATACTCCGCCGTGGCTTCAATGATTTGTCGGTTAAAGGCCGCCACCGGATCCGGTTCGCGCTGAAGATGCGTCGGTATCCGGCGAATGTCGGTGTCCAAACCCACGCACAAATAGGATTTTTTAGTTAAAATAGTCGTATACAACTCATTAGCCGTCATAGGTTGATCGTCTGCTAAAGTTAAATTAGTCGGGTGCCCGTAAAAAAGGTGAGGCTCAAAATTACTGGAAGTAGACAGAGTTTCCTAAATTTGTCCGCTGATGCCGGACAAACCGGTTCTTTACGCTCAATTAGTATTTCATGCAGGTCATCAAAACGTCGATTGAAGGGTTGGTCGAATTACGCCCGAAGACATTTAAAGACTCCCGTGGTAGTTTTCTGGAGACATACAATCAACCGGTTTTCCACGAATTAGGCATTCCCACTCATTTTGTACAGGACAATCAGTCCTTTTCAACCAAAGGGGTCCTGCGGGGGCTGCACTTTCAGAACGAACCGTTTGCACAGGGCAAACTGGTCCGGGTCATTACCGGGAAAGTGATGGACATTGCCGTAGACCTGCGCGAAGGTTCGCCAACTTTCGGGAAATACGAAGCTTTTATCCTGGATTCAGAAACCAGCAACATGGCCTACATCCCGGAGGGTTTTGCCCACGGTTTTGTGGCCCTCGAAGACAGCATTTTTAGTTATAAATGCACCAATGTCTACAACAAAGCCTGCGAGTCGGGAATCATCTGGAACGATCCTGATCTGAACATCGACTGGGGCATCGAGAACCCGAACGTGTCTGATAAAGACCAACAGTTGGCTCGTTTTCGCGAATTATTTCCGCAATCTGTGTCTTAAATTTTCGGCGCATACCGATTCGTACCGAACCGCTCACCTGAGCGGTTTTTTTGTATCCGTTTAATAAACGAGCACTAGCCATATTGTTAGTTTTGGCACGATTCATGTCCATTAATGAAGCAGATTAAGGGTGCCGTGCCAAACTTTTGTCTGGCACCCGAATCTCCTAACTTTCTAGTTACATACCCCAATGCCATTCGGTTTTCTGACTCGTGCCCGTACAAAAACCGCTAAGCCCGACGCGTCGGCTTCGGCTTCCGAGCTTCGTGTCGATGTCCATGCCCAACTGCTTCCGGGCAGTCAGGACGGAACCGATTCGGTTGAACACAGCATCAGTCTGCTTCGTGAACTCTCTGCGCTGGGCTTTCGGAAGGTCGTTGCAACCCTCCACATCATGGATGGCTTCTACCAGAATACCACCGACAGCATTTTTGCGGCCGCGTCGATCCTGAAGTACGAATTGCAAAAATTAAAGATTAACATTGAGGTGGAAGTAGCCGCCGAGTATTTTGTAGATATCAACCTACTCAGGATTCTTTACTCCAAAGCCGAGTTGTTGACGTTTGGCCAAAGTACGACCGAACGCTATCTGCTTTTCGATACAAGCCTGGTCAAACGGCCCTACGAACTGGATAAGGTGATTACGGCACTCCAACAACGGAACCTGGTGCCGGTTATGGCTCATCCTGAACAATACATCTACCTGCAAAAAAATCCTGAAACGATGCGGGACCTTCATTATCAGGGCGTTAAATTTCAGTTAAACCTCCTTTCCCTCTCGGGTCAGCCCTCGCGGGAAGCCCGAAATCTGGCAGAATGGATGATCGACCAGCGGCTGGTTTCCTTCGTCGGAACGGATATTTACCACGAAACGCAGCTACCCGCCATCAAGCAGACCCGGAAACTTCCGTATTATCAGAAGGTTTTAGAGAGCGGATTGTTGAACAACACCCTGATTTAACGGAAAAGAACCCGAACCCTTCCTGTCGGCTTTCTTACTTTTCAACCATTTCTTCCATCACTTTTTTACCAACTTTTCGGGCCGACAACGGATTTTGACCCGTCACCAACCGGTCGTCTACCTCGATAAAAGGCAAAAAGGGAATTAAACTTTTCCGATAAATCGCGTTCCGTTTCCGAAGCTCGTCTTCCAGCAAAAAGGGGACTTCATGGGTCAGCCCCAAAAGCCGCTCCTCCACGTTGGCAAAACCCGTAATCTGTCGGTTTTGAATCAGCAGGCTACCATCCGACAAGCGCACATTCAACAGCCCGCTCACACCGTGGCACACAGCCGCGACCATTCCACCGCCTTCGTAGATCTGCCGGGTGATCTGTTGTAGAAGATCGTTCTCCGGAAAGTCCCAAAGCGTTCCGTGCCCCCCGGTAAAGTAAATCAACTGGTAATGACCGGCATTCACTTCCTCCGGTTTGCGTGAATTCTCCAGCTTCGCTTTCAGTACCGGATTGGGATACCATTTGTCGTTCGTGTTGTCTTTCCGCTTCAAACTCCGCTCGTCGATTGGTACGCGTCCTCCCTTCGGACTCACGATGTCATACGGGATATCTTTGTCTGATAATTCATCATAAAAATGGGTCAGTTCACTCAGCCAAAGGCCCGTTTTCTCCGGTTTGGTTTTATAATCCGTGTGGTTGGTGCAAACGATGAGGGCCCGGATGGAAGGATTCATAGAGGGTTTCGGCAAAGTGATTGGGGTTACAAATATCCGCAAAATCACCGAAAAGAAAGGCCCGGTTTTCAGAAAACTACCGCCAACTAAAATTCTTCACTTCTTCTTCCTTACCCCTATATTATTTGGATTATTTCGCTATTTTTGACCTAACCGTACTGAAAACTTGTAAAATAACCTATTATCATGAAAACCGTATCCTACGAGTCGATCAAAGCTGATCAGGCCTGGATCACCGTAACACAACACCTTCAACGCCGAAACCAGCTCATCTCCGACGGCATCTCTTTTCTGGAAAAGCACCCTGCCGACCACGTTTTGGCAGGTCGGTTGGTCGTTATTCAGTACCATTTACGCGCCACAGTCCGGCGGTTAATGGAAGAAACATCAGCCACCCCTTCCCCGGCCTCCCTTAAGCAACAAATCAAACGACAGTGGCTGATGGTTCATCAACTGAATTTTCTGTTGCGGCAGATTGACGATGAACTGAGCAAAATGGGCTTCAACAGCCCGGTTTTTCGGTCGTGGATGAGCGCGAAATTAAACCGGTTTTCGTATAACACGCCGGCCGGTCTCTCCCTGAATTAGACACTGGTCGCCAATTTCACCTCATCCTTTTCAGCCAACACACGCGTTGGCCTCAAATTGCTGTAATCCCTTCCGCAGCTTTTCGATATCTTCGATGGGCCAGTCCAGCCGTTTATTGGCCGACATCCGCCGAAGGTGTAATTGCGTCGCCTGCTCCAGAAGACGGTGTTTGGAAGGCGGCATCTGCAATGCCTGACTCATGAAGGGCGCCAACTCCTGCTCCAGGCGCACACAGGCATTGTCGGGTATACCGAAATATTCGGCCAGCAACCGAACTTCACTAACCCGCCATAGACCCGGTTTCTGACGCCGTAGGCGAATCGTATTCTCGGTTAACCGAACGGTTTCGCTCAATCCCCGGCTGTCGACAGCACGGTCTTTCATCCGCCACATAATGGCCCGGTACGTGTTCATGTAAGAGTCGATGAGCTGTTGCAATGGTTCCATGCTGGTGTCTTTAATGTGATTTGGGTTAATACCAGACACTGAATCAAAAAAAAAGCCATCCGAGTGATCAGATGGCACAAATTGACTTTTAGCACTTACTTGATGGTTAAAAGTAACCGATAATGGAGATAAGCAAATTTGCAGTAGCGTATGACGCCTGCACTGGTCACAACAAAAACCCGCAGGCAATTACTATGCCTTGTTCTTTAAAAATTTAACTAATTTACAAATTGATTGACTTTCTGGTTCAGCGCATCGTCGGAGACCGAGCCGGTTGTAATCAGTACCTGATACCGGAAAGTTACGGACTTGCCCGCAGGTAGCACATAGTTCATTGGCTTGTCTTTCCCTTCGCTCATCACACTGGGGGCCAATGGATTAGCGGCATACAGGCCGTATCCGCGTGAGTGCCAGTAGGTCGGATAGCCGATGTTTTTCGGATTATCCAGGAGCGCGACGGAAACGTTTTCTCCGTTGATCACCCCCGTCAGATTCATCCATTTGGCGCGCGTGCCCCAGACTTTTTCGCCTTCTACCCCTTCGCTGCTTTTGTATTTTCCGGTGACGCCCGTATTATCCATCTGGGATACTTTGGTTGCCACACCGCTCGCATCCGTGAACACTTCCGGCTTGTTCGACGGGTGTTCCAGTTGTCGGGCCAGCCGAATCGCCACCATGCCTTCTTTGTTGTCTTTAAACGTCACGTCCTTGCTCAAAGCTTTCAGCGTCGTTGTCCGGTCGATGATGCGTTCTTTTGGCGTACCGCGAAAAACAAACGTCGTCGTTTCCTGCAACAGGGGCTTGCCGTCTTTATCGAGCCAATCGGCGGTTACGACCAGTTCGCCCACATCTTTCCCACTTTTCAGCGATTTAATACCGGTGTGAACGATGGTACCAAACGGGCCGCCGTGTCCTTTCACATCGTTGGAATTGTTCCAGAAATCGTGGCCATTCACATCGCCATAATTGAGCCACATCCCCACGTGGTGCGGGTGGTCGACACGCTCGCCGGGCCGGGGGTCCATCGGCCAGCCTCGCGTGATAAAATTGCCTCCTGCCGTCCGGATCGGATACAACACCGGTTTTTTCAGGACATCCGGCCCCGGGTAGATGTAGGAAGTAAACGGTTTGCCATCAACCGTAACATCCACGCGTTTCTGCGCCTGGTTATTCGTCAATTGCACAGCCTGTTTCTGGGCTATCGCAGCGGAAGCCAGCAGACAAAAGCAGAGGGTCAGTTTTTTCATATCAAGCCATCCATATAGGAACGCGGATTGAACCGATTGACACAGATTAAAACGTTGATCCGTTCGATCCGCGCTCCCATCCATTAAATTAGACTTTTACAACTTTACCGCTCGCCAGCACTTCCTGTTTCGTACTGTCGAACGTTACGCGCTCGCCGGTATGTAAGGCGATGGTTGCCATGATGTTAGCGACGGAGTGATTGAAACCGGCTTTGGCGGGGGCATTGGGTTCTTTCCGGCTGCGAACGCACTCCATCCAGTTCCGCATGTGCCGGGAGGTCATTGGATCGGCACCCGTATTGGCCGAGGTTTCCATTTTTTCACCCGTCGTTGCCAGCGTCTGTTCGGTCAGCAAATTGGCTTTCATGCCCATTTCTTTCGCATATTTTTCTTCCAAACCACCTTCCGACGTAATCTTGTTGGTATCGAGGTTGATCATACCGCCGTTCGAGTAATACAACTCTTTGGTTCCCCCCGCTTCATTGGTCATGCGGGAGTGGTAGGTCACCTGGAAGCCTTTGGTTTTGTCATCATCCGGGCCGTAATCAAAAACCGCCGTGAACGTATCGGCATTGGTACGACCATCTTTCCAGAGGTAAATACCGCCGTTGGCCACCACACTGCGCGGATGATCATAGCCACTGAACCAGTGTACGGTATCGATCTGGTGTGACATCCACTGACCCGGAATACCAGACGAATACGGATAAAACAAACGGAATTCCAGATACTTACGCGGATCCCAGGCCGTCTGCGGACGGTTCATTTGGTAGCGTTTCCAGTCGGTGTCTTCCTGCCGGATTTCAGAAACAAGTTTCGGACGGCGCCAGCGACCGGGTTGGTTGACATTCCAGGTCATTTCGACCATCGAAATATCGCCGAATTTACCCGAGCGGATGAAATCATTGGCGGCAAAGTAGTTCGGCGCACTCCGGCGTTGCGAACCGATTTGAACGATTTTCTTGTTTTTTTCAACCGCTTTCAGGGCTTTCCGGGCGTCGTCGAGCGATTCAGCGAACGGTTTTTCCACATACGCATCCTTACCGGCTTCTACGGCTTCCACGCAGTGCAGTGCGTGCTGGAAATCCGCTGTACTGACAATCACGGCATCGATGTCTTTGCGGTCGTAGAGTTCTTCATTATTCCGACACTTCACAAAGTTATCGGTAATGTACCCTTTCCCTTTCAGGTAGGCCTGCGCTTCATCCCGCCGACGGCTCCAGATGTCGGAGACGGCCACAAACTCGAAGTTGAGTTCTTTGGCATGGTTGGCAAAACTGGGTGCCAAAGCACCCCGGAACCGGTCTGAGAACCCCACAATACCGACCCGAACGCGGTCGGCAGAACCCAGGATTCGGGCATAACTAGCGGCAGAGAAGCTCATTCCGAGCCCCGCCAGAGCAGATTTCTTTATAAAGTCGCGACGATTTTCCATGCGGCTGGTCGTTTAAATGATAAATACAATACGTCTGATTACTGACAAAAGACTATTACTGAAAGACTTATTTGTGAAAAGTCTACTAGTATTTGGCTTATTCCCTTCGTTGTTCGGTGTTCGATATTCAGGATTCGGTATTTAATATTCGATGTTCAGGATTCGATATTACATTTTTGATTTCTATTCAATATCGAATCCTGAATAACGAACCTGGAATAACGAAGGAGATGGCACTTACAACGCTTTAATCTTCATATTCCGGAACGAAACGCGGTCGCCGTGATCCTGGAGCAGAATGTGGCCTTTGGGAGCTTCGCCAAAGCGTCCGTGGGCGTTATACGAAGGAGCTTTGTACTTGCTTTGCGCGACCAGTTTCCGAAATTCCTCACCACCCCGTTCGTATTCGACGACTTTTTTGCCGTTCAGCCAGTGCTCAACGTGGCTGCCTTTCGAAACCACGCGTCCCTGGTTCCATTCGCCAATCGGGTTGGCTTTCTTGTCTTTCGCCGGAATCAGGTCATAGAGCGATCCCACGGTCCGGTTGCCATCGCGACCCATTTTGGCATCCGGGTGTTTGTCATCATCCAGCACCTGAAATTCCAGCCCGTAGGCTGATCCTTTCGGCTTGGGGGTTTCTTCCACCACGAAATACTTCAGGCCGCTGTTGGCCCCTTCCGTCAGTTTGAACTCAAACATCAGGTCGAAATCGCCGTATTCACCCTCCGTCACAATGTCTCCGTAGTGCGTCGATTCCGAACCGTCGGTTTTCGAGATCGTCAGCAAACCGTCCTGAACGAGCCAGCCTTTTTCCGGAAACTTGTCTTTGTAGGCACCCCGCCAGCCTTTGGTGGTTTTGCCGTCGAAAAGCAGTTGCCAGCCTTCTTTTTTCTCTTTGGCCGTCAGCGTGTTGGGAGCCTGCGGTTTTTCAGCAGCCATCAGGCCTAATGCTAAAACGGCCGTAACAAATAGTGTTTTCATAGTATTTTCTCTGATCAGCTCTGATTTTCTCCGATCAACTCTGTGAAACAGCAATTAAATTATTATACAGAGTTGATCAGAGAAAATCAGAGTTTATCAGGGCTAAAGTGGAAAATTGAGTGTTTTGGTAATGTAATCTTTGTTGATTTGAGCACACTGCAAGGGGGTTTTGTTCGGGTCTGGAACGCCGTCCAGTTCAACCACGCCCCAGCCTTTGAACTTAATTTTTTCCAGTGCCGCAAAAACCGCCGGAACGTCGACATTGCCCTGCCCCAGTTCGACAAATTTGTAGGCTTTCGGATCATCCGGTTTTTCAGGTACCGGGCTTTTGGTATCTTTCAGGTGCAGTGTGTGCAGAACATCCTTGTATTGCACAACGGCTTTGGCCGGGTCGCCCCCGCCCTGTTTGTAATGGGCAATATCGAGCAGGAGTTTGACGTACTTCGGATTCATTTCCTGCACCAGAATATCCACTTCTTCGGGTGTTTCGCCCCACTGTTTCATGTGGTTGTGATACGTGGCCTGCACGCCCATGTCGGCGGTTTGTTTGCCAATCTCGTTCATCACTTTGGCGAGTTTCTTGAGTTCTTCGGTAGTCGGAGCCTGCCCGTTTTTCCGAAGGCTGTTGGTCATCTGGAATGCCGAACCGCCCAAGGCTTTCACAAAGCTGGCGTGGGCCACGTGCATATCCACGGTGCTGTCGAACTTCGCCGGGTCGACCTCCACATTGCCACTCGAAAACATCGCCAGCTTCAACTGGTGCTGGTCGAGCAACGCTTTCAGTTCCGACGGTTTGGTCTTATAGGGTGCAAAGGTGTTGGCCCGGAGTTGAATTCCTTTGTAGCCCAGAGAAGAAAGGTCTTTGATGGCCTGTTCGTCTTTGCCGCCCCAGGTAATACCGGAATACCCGATCTTCAGTCCCGATTTTTTAGCGGCAGCGGCCAGCAGATCGGTTCTGGTGGCCAGAACGAGGGCCGACAAACCGGCGGTGGTAAGAAACTGGCGTCTGTTTACAATAGCCTGCATAATAGGGTAGTATAGTCGGCAACCCTGAATTGGAGTTGCGGTTTTTGTTGTAAAGAATTCTAAAGGAAGGAAGGGATTTCGCCGTAAAATCTACTCAGCCCTGCCCTAAACAACAGGCCCCGAACCGGAATTCCGGTTCGGGGCCTGTCTGTCAATCCTTAGCCATACGGATTAATACCCCGGATTTTGCGGATATTTGGCCGCTCCACCCGCCGTACGGTCAATCTGATCCTGTGGAATCGGCCGAAGTATGTGGAAATCCTTGACGTTCGGAGCCCCGTCGGCATTGTACGCTTTCACGCGTTCAACCAGGTTACCCCAACGTTTCAGGTCAAACCAACGGTGCATTTCGCCGGCCATTTCACGTTCGCGTTCCTCCATGACGAAAGCCATCGTGGCGTCGGCAACGGTAATTTCCATGTCTTTTTCCTTACCCGGCCAGGCCGCCCGCCGGCGAACAGCATTGATGAACGGCACCGCATCAGCCGCTTTTCCCTGTTTGATGAGGGCTTCTGCCGCCAGCAGATAGGTATCCGCCAACCGGAACATGATGAAATCGCGGCTACCGGGTTCGTAGGTCCGGTCGGGGCGCAGGGGGTCCAGGAATTTCTGCAAAGTCGGGAACAGGTTGGGCTTATACAAGCTCGGTACCAACACCTGATAGGGACGTTTGGCCCGCTCGGCCAGGGGCATTTCATACCCCGGAATAAAGATGGCCGTATCGCCCGCGTTGAACTTCAGAGATGTTTTCGAATTGTCAAAAATCGGCGTCGTTTTGCTGGGGTTGTTGGCCAGCCAGGTATCCTTAAACGTCTTTTTGTACCGCGAATCTTTCACCCGGTCTTTCTCCGCGAACACGACATTCAACATATAGTTCGTCGGCATAAACCGCTTGAAAGGGCGCCCGTTCAGCACATCGCGCTGCATACCGGCCTGAGTGTCATACTCCATTCCGAAATACAAGTGGGTCTGGTTTCCGTTGATGGTCACCGTGCTGGTTGTCGTACTGTTGAAACCGGAACCAATGTTCGTAATCGGATCGGAAGTGTATTGCGTGGCAAAAATCACCTCGCTATTGACTTCTCCTCCACCCTGGGCAAACACGGCCGAGAAGTCGGGCAGCAGGCTGTACGTATAATTCTTGATTACGTTCTGGGCATACGTGGCCGCTTTGGCAAAATCATCGGCTGCCAGCGCGTCCTTATCGGTCCCTTTCGTCAGATACACTTTAGCCAGCAAGTGCTCAGCGGCTCCTTTGGTTACCCGGCCATAATCGCCGGTGGGAGTTGCCAAATCGGTCAAAGAAGATTCCAGATCCGCGATAATTTGGGTGTATACGTCCTTCACCGGAGCGCGGGTAAATTCCTTCGTCGGAACCAGGTTGCCTTTTGTCAGCAACGAAACCGGCCCAAACATCTGCACCAGAATAAAATAATGGTGCGCCCGCAGGAATTTCAGTTCCGCAACCCGACGTTTTTTAATGGTTGCATCCAGCCCGGCAATTCCATCAGCCGCGTCCAGCGCCACATTGATGGTATTGATGCCTTTGTAAAAAGCATTCCAGATGTTGTTGGTTGGCCCTAACCGGCCGTCGATCTGGGACGTATACTGGTTGACAAATTTGAAACTACCATCGGCTCCCATCGTATAGGTATCCGTTCCGAAAACCGTCAGGGTCATGGCATCTTCGCGACCGTAGTATTCCCGCAACGACGAATAGGCCGCTTTCACCACCGATTCAAACCCGTTCGGCGTGGTGGCATACTGGCTGCCGACCTGCGAAACCGGAACCTCTTCCAGCAAATCTTTACAGCCCGTTGTACTGAGCAACAGCGCACTCACGATCAATAGCGAATGCGTGAACGAGTGAAGAAGTAATTTATATGTTTTCATCTTGAACATCTTTTTAATCCGTTTAATCCAGGTTAAAATTTCAGGTTTAAACCAAACGTGGTCTGCCGTACGGCGGGTGACTGATCCGCGTTGACATCGCCATCGGTTTCGCTGTCGATCCCCTTGTATTTGGTCCGGTATTCCGAGAAAATAAAAGGTTGCTGAATACTGGCAAAAAACCGCAGGGAACCGATGCCCAGTTTTTCCGTCAGACTCGCCGGGACATTGTACCCGAAGTTGATGTTCCGGATTTTCACGAACGTACCGTCAAAATACAACAGCGTTGAGCGGAACGGCGGAAATTCCTGGTTCATGTTTGGCTGCGGAAACTCATTGGTTGGATTGTTCGCGCTCCAGTAGTCAACGTCCAGCGTATTGTATCGACCTGCCAGGGTCAGGAAATCCTGGTGGAAAATACTGCGGAACATATAGCCCACGCGGGCAAACACGAAAAACGACAGATCGAAGCCTTTGTATTCAAAGCGGTTGGTAAGCCCCAGGCTGTATTTCGGCACTTGCGAACCCAGAATGACGCGGTCCGCCGGATCGATTTTCCCGTCGTTGTTCGTATCCTGAATTTTGATCTGGCCCACGGCACTCTGGTATTTCTTAGCCTGTTCTGCTTCGTTGGTCTGCCAGATGCCAATTTTCTTGTAGTCAAAATAGGCGGTCAGCGGCTGACCGATGAACCGGGAGTTCCCGACATCGTCGACTTTGCCATTGAACAGTTCCAGAATCGATTCCCGGTTGCGGGTAAACTGGAAGTCCGTCGTCCAGCGGAATCCACCGGGCGCATCTACGTTGACCGTCGACAAGGTCAGTTCAACCCCCTGATTCCGGGTTTTTCCCACGTTCCGAAGCACGCGGTCGAAACCGCTCGTCAATGGCAGCTGGTCAAACAGCAGCAGGTCGCGCGTATCGGCCCGGTAATATTCGAGCGAACCGGAAACCCGTCCGCTGAACAGACTGAAATCCAGCCCGAGGTTGCTGTTGGTGGTCGATTCCCACTTCAAATCGGGGTTTCCGATGGTAAATGGCCAGTAGCCGAATGCGCCAACCGAACCGAATGCATAGGCCGAACGGGCCAACTGGGCCTGGGTTTGATAGGGATCGATGGCCGTGCTGCCGATTGAACCATAGCTGGCCCGCAGTTTCAGGTTATCGATCCAGCGAACCGACTTCAGAAACCCTTCGTTACTCAAATTCCAGCCAACAGCCGCTGAGGGGAAAAAACCGTATTTCGTGTTTTCACCAAACCGCGATGAACCATCGTAGCGGGCCGTCAGCGTCAGCAGGTATTTCTCCTTGTAGTCATAGTTCACCCGGGCCATGTAGGAGTTCAGCACCCAGCGACGGACGGTTGAACCCACGGAGTTGATCAGCGAAGCCTGCCCCAGGTTGTAGAACTGCTGCGTTTCAGCCGGTACGCCCGTCACCGAGATTTGATTGGTTTCGTAATCGTCTTTCTGAATCGAGTGGAGTGCCGTAACGTTCAGGTTATGAATGTCATTGAACCTTTTGTTGTACGTCAGGATGTTCTCCAGCGTCCAGTTAAACTGGTATTCATTGAACGAGAAAGCGGTCGGATCGGCCCCCCGGCGGGCGTTGGTCTGGCTACCGACAAACCGGCCTATGCGACGGTTGGTCAGGTCAGGGCCGAAATTGACGCGGTATTTCAAGCCATCGATGATGTTCCATTCGCCGTAGATGCTGTTAAAAATCCGCATCCGCTTCGTCAGGTCGATCTGCGCGCCCGGAACCACCTCGGCGATGGGATTGGTCCGCAAACCGTCGGAAGTTGGCAGGAAAATCAGGTTGCCGTTGTCGTCATACGGTTTTCCCAAGGGGTTCTCGGCATAGGCTCCACCCAGCGGATTGAAGTTTTCGCCGTTCCGGGTACTGTAAACGCCCAGGGTCGAAATGCCGACTTTGATTTTCTTGCTAATCTGGTGATCCAGGTTAATCCGGAACGTATACCGGGTAAAATCCTGATTCTTCACGACACCCACGTCCTTGAAGTAGTTACCGGAAATCGAAAACAGGGTTTTCTCATTTCCACCCTGCACCCCAACCTGATGGCTCTGAATGTTCCCCTGCTGCATCAGGTAAGATTGATAATCCGTACTGCGATTGTTTTTGATACCGTCTAATTCGATGGGTTCAAAGAGTTTTTCATCGGTGGTATACTGATTGGCAGCCCGGCGGGATTCCCGTTTGTATTCCGCAAATTCGGCTCCGTTGAAAACATCGATCTGGCCAAGCCGATCCGAAAAACCGTAATAGCCATCATAACTGACGACGGTTTTGCCCGGCTTACCCCGCTTCGTGGTGATCAACACAACCCCATTGGAGCCCCGCGATCCGTAGATGGCCGTTGCCGACGCATCCTTCAATACTTCCATCGAAGCAATGTCGTACGGGTTAATATCGTCGATTCCGCCCGCCAACGGAATCCCGTCAACGACATACAGCGGATCATTCGACGCATTAATCGACCGGCGACCCCGAATCCGGACGACCGGGCCAGCGCCCGGCTTGCTGCTGTTTTGCACCACATCGACCCCGGCAGCCCGGCCCTGGAGTGCCTGGCGGGCGTTGGTGATGGGCAATTCGGCAATTTCTTTGGCGCCAACGGAGGAGATCGCCCCCGTTAACTGGCTCTTTTTCTGCGTACCGTACCCGACAACGACCACTTCGTTCAGCGTGCGCTGGTCAACGGCCAGTTTTAGACTGATCGTCGATTGGGCACCGACGGTAACTTCCTGAGAAAGAAACCCAACCGATGAAAAGACCAGCACAGAATTATTATCCGGAACAGCAATCCGGAATTTCCCTTCGGCGTCGCTGGTGGTTCCGCGCGTCGATCCTTTCACGGCAATGTTTACCCCCGGCAGCGGGGTATTGTCTTCCGCCGTCAGAATCTGGCCCGAAACCGTCCGTTCCTGCAGGGCGGGATCGGTGATTTCACCTGGCCTCAGGCTGGCCATTGGCAGGCCCCTCAGGTTGGCAGCGTGTACGTCTGCAGGGTGTCGGTGGGAACCGATGGCGGCCTCGACGGGCAGGCTACCGGCCAGCAGACCCGCCAACCCGCAAGCTCCCAGACGAGTTGCAACGGCAACCCGCCCCGCTTTAGCAGAGAGAAAGGAAGTAATGATGCATTTCATAATAGAGATTGGTTGATTAAACGTATAGAAATAATAGAGATTGAATTAGATTGAATAGATGACCGACGACGGTTGCAGATCGGTATCGCTAAGGATATAAGATGTTTTGTTCTGAACCGTAACCGGTGTTGGGGCCGGAATTTCAACGGACTCACCGGGTTTCATTTCGATGACCTGCGGATCGTCGTTGCGCATCAACTTTATTTTGCCGGCCGAAAGCTCAACCCTCGTTCCTTTCTTTCGTTGAGAAACCGTAAAGAGGGTTCCCTGCGCTTCCACGGTCAGGGTAGTCGTATGAACCCGAAACTTGCTGTCTTCACCGGAACCGTAGCGTTGGGCAACGGTGAAAAAGGCTTCCCCTTCGAGCCAAACCGCCCTGGGCACTTCTTCCGACCAGACGCGGGCGTACCGAATCTGGCTATTGCCGATCAGTTTTACCAGCGTTCCGTCGGGCAACTTCACCGTTTTAGCCACGCCAACTGGTGTCCGGACGGTTTCCATCGCATGTGACCACTGCGTCCAGAGAACCCAGCCGATAAACAGCACGATGCCGGCTGCGGCACTCACCCAGCGAAAAATATACCAGTTTGTTACCCAACTTTGGATTTCGGGCTGCAGGGGTTGCAACTCCGGCATTTCCTGAATCGATGACCGAATTCGCCCCCACAACGACATCACCTCCTCTCCTTCCATCGGCCGCGACGCCGGGCTTGAAGCCATGCGAACCAGTTCGCGGGCGAAATCGACAACTTCCGTTTTGTAAGGATGGTGAGCCAGCCAACCCTCCCAGTACGCCGAAACCTCAGCGTCATCAGGATGTTGAACCCACCGAATGAATAATTCGTCAGCGGCTAACTCCTCGGCAGTATAGGCGGAGAAGTGTTTCATTTAGTATTTTTTGTAGATAAAGTTTACTATGCCATAAAAGAAGCCCATCCAAACGTTCTACTTGCCCTGCTTTGAAATTTGACGACAAGACTTTTTTACAAACCTGCTTTTACCATACCCCGCCCCATGAGCGGCTTAAAACCGCACAACAAAAGCGATTTCCTGGAAATATACTTAAGTACATTTCCAGGAAACGTAAAATAAATAAACCGGTGAACAGACAATGTGGGAAGAAAATTTACGGAAGAGAATAGGGACAATCGGCGGCTGGATCAACCAGATTCATGACCACGACGTGGCCAACCCGCTGGTAGCCCGGCATTTTGGAACAAGGGCCATAGTCCGCCCGCGTTGCCAGTCCGACGCCCAGAAAACCTTCGCTGCCGACGGCCCCCCGGTTGTTTTGAAACCCTTTTCCACCGGACGCATCTTTGTCCTGTATCAGCATCGTTTCCCGATGCCCCCAGGCCACGACCGCATCCTGATAGAGCCAGGAGAAAATGGCTTGCTCCACGATGAAAGCCGGTAGCTCCAGAACCGGTTTGTCACTGGAATAATAGCAAAACATGTAGATATTCTCAGCCCGCGACATAAACTCGTAGCATTTTCCGCTAAACACCGTCTGGGCGTTGATGCGTTGCAGGGCCGTCCGGCCATCCCGGCTGGTGTGACCAAAAAAGTTGTTCGTGGTCATGTCCGCAGCGTGGGCCTGGGCCACGGCGTTCAGGTGCGTTTCCAGGGCTTCGAGCGGCAGACCGAGTGCTTTTTCGGTACCATACTTCACATCCGCCCGTGCTTTTCGCTCCCCGTTCGTTAGCCACAACGCCCGATCTGCCGGGGACATTTTGGTGTAATTTTCCGGTAACGAAAGGTTTCCCAGGCTGTTGGCGGGCAATTTCATCTGCTTTTCCTCCTGCCGACGGGCGTAATTGAACGCATTCACAACCTGAGCGGGTGTGTCAAAAACCGGGAAACCGTTGGGCGCACTGGTGTACGTCGGCTCTTTCGGTAATTTCACATCCGCTTTCAGGTTTTTCGGTGCCTGACCGAACGCTAAACCGGAAATCAACAGAAGGGCACTGGTAAGTTGTCGCATCAAAAGGGCGTTAGTTGCCAACCCGGTCACCTGCACCGTTGCGAAAAATACGGAACGAACGCAAACAACCCAATAGTTTGCCGTTGCTATTTCGAAAAACCCGGTTTTTAGTGGCCCACCAGCAGCCGCAATACGTTCTGCACCCGACCCTTTGCATCCCGCACCTTCACCCAGTACAGTCCGGGCGCCAGCACCTGACGCGGTATGACGGTGGTGGAAGAGGTCCCTGCCACTGCCCGAACCGGCAATTCAATCCCTGCCGTGTTGATCAATTGAAGACTGATTTCATCCGCCCCTGAAGCCACCAGTGTAAACCGCCCGTCGGCACTGGGATTTGGAAAGAGGTAAACATCCCGGTCTGTTGTTTCTATGTTGATAGACACTGGTTTCGAGAGTTCCGTGCGACCATTCGCGTCGATCTGCCGCAAGCGGTAGTAATACGTCTGGCCCGGTATCACTTCCTCATCCGTCCAGCCGTACGTGTTGGTTTCCGAACTCGTTCCGTTTCCGCGAACAAACCCAATTTTCTCAAACGATTGGGCATCCCGGCTTTTCAGGACATCGAACCCCAGACTGCCCTGCTCCCAGCTGGTCGACCAGCCCAGCACGGCTTTCCCCTGGCGGGAAACGCCCGAAAAATACAGCAGATGGACGGGAAGTGCATCCGTGGTGTTGAATGTACAGCTTGCATCGGCCGTCGGATCGGCAATATTCATCACCACGACGTGCCCGGCGAAGCTACCGGAGCAAGAAGCGGAATAAGCCCCAACGGCTGTCGAAGCAATTCCAATACCGAGAAAGCCTTCACTGGCAGCGCTCCCGTGGTCGTTGACATAGCCACGAAGCGTATTGGGTGGAGGGGCCAGATAAATATCATCATTTTGAATCAGCATGGCTTTTCGATGTCCCCAATTGGCTGACGAATCCCGATATAGCCAGTTAAAAACGGCTTGTTCAACCAAAAACGTCGGGGTTGTTGCACTACTGGTACAGGCAACGTAAATATTCTCCGCATAGCCCATACTCTTTCGACAGACAGAAGGATAGGTGTTATTGACCCGATCAAATGAAGAGGAACCCCCTACCCCGGTGTGGGAAAAAGTATTGCTGGTGACCAGATAACTCGCGTGGCCTTGAGCGGTTGTCACTAAGGCGCTTTCAACCCCTTCCAGGGGTAAGCCCAACACAGCGCTTGTTCCGGGATACGCTATACCGCTCCGGGCGATTCGTTCCTGATTAATGAGGTACAACGCCCGATCATTGGGCGAAAAGGTGGCATAATTAGCGGGTAACGTCAAGTTGCCCAGGCTATTGGCGGGCAATCCCAGTTGGGTTTCTTCGGCTCGTCGCGCAGTGTTGAAAGCCGCTACAATCTGGGCTGTACTTGAAAAAAAAGCCGAGGGGGCAAAATCCGTTTCGGTCGGTGCGGTTAACGCGATGTTGGTCGTCAGGTTCGTCGGAGATTGCGCGTTCCCGTTCAAGAAGAAGAGCGAAAAAAGGAGGATAACACAAAGGCGATTCAGGGTCAGTAAGATTGTCATCATAAAAGTCGGGATTTCGGCGAACACCGAAGAAATGTCTAGCTTCCGGATATTCCTTTTATTGAGACGGTTAGGACGAAGTTTAGTAACACATTCAATCGGGAATTTTTACTTGTTCTGCGATTGGAGTCTTCATTCGAGCTTTTACCTCGTTTTTCTGATCGTTTAAAACCCATTCCGGGAAATTCTGCTGCTTTTTTGCTAAGATTTTCCACATTAACTACAATTATTTCAAAAACAAATACTATTTTACACCTTTACTACCCAGCCAATCCATACTGATATGAACACGTTACGCTCTGATTTTCAGAAAGGGCAGACGCTGCTTGACTATTTTTATTATTGGGAAAAACAACAACCCAAAAAAGTCTACCTGCGGCAACCCGAAGGCGACCGATACCGCGACTATACCTGGCGCGATGTCGGAAAACAGGCGCGGACGCTGGCGACGTACCTGAATTCGCTGGGCTTACCCCCGAAGAGTAACATTGGTCTCGTATCTAAAAATTGTGCGCATTGGATTATTGCTGATCTGGCGATTCTGCTCAGCGGTCACGTGTCCGTTCCTTTCTACCCGACCCTGACGGCCAGCCAGTTACGACAAGTTCTGGAACACAGTGGCTGTCCGGTCTTGTTTGTCGGAAAACTGGACCAATGGCCTGCCATGAAACCGGGTGTCCCCGAAACCGTCCACTGCATCGATTTGCCGGGCTACACGACCGATCCGGACCACGCGCAGTGGGATGCGATTCTGACCCGTTATGAACCCATGACGGACAATCCGCAACCGCATTCCGAGGATTTATTCACGATCATTTACACGTCCGGAACAACGGGCAATCCCAAAGGTGTCATGATGCCCTACCAGGCCATGATCAGCGCCATCGACGCGACCAAACCGCTGATGTGCGTCGACGTGCCGGATTCCCGTTTCTTTTCGTATTTGCCCCTTTGTCATGTGGCCGAGCGGAATCTCGTCGAAGCCCTCAGCCTCATCACGGGCGGTACGGTTTATTTTGTGGAATCGATGGCGACGTTTGCCAAAAATCTGGCGGCTGCGCGTCCGACGCATTTCCTGGGTGTTCCCCGCATCTGGCTGAAGTTCCAGCAGACGATCCTCGCTACGCTTCCACAGCCAAAACTCGATCGGTTGCTTAAAATTCCGGTGATTGCCGGATGGATCAAGCGCAAACTTCGCATGGCCCTTGGCCTCAACGACGTGCGGCTGATCCTGACCGGCGCAGCCCCCACACCCGTGGCCATCATCCGGTGGTTTCGGGAATTGGGCATCACCATTCAGGAAGCCTACGGCATGACCGAGAACCTGGGCGTGGTGTCGGTCATGCCTCCTTCCACGATCAAAGACGGCACGGTTGGGATGCTCTACAGCGGCATTCAGGTGAAATTCGACCCCATCACGGGCGAACTCATGACCCGCTCCGACTGGACGATGCGCGGCTATTTCCGGGAGCCGGAGATGACCGCAGCGGCCCTGGATGCCGATGGCTGGCTCCATACCGGTGACGTGGGCACACTGGACGACGACGGTTTTCTAGCCATTACGGGCCGGGTGAAGGAGATTTACAAAACCACCAAGGGCGAATACGTGGCTCCGGCCCAGATTGAAACCGGTTTTGCGGAGAACAATTTCGTGGATCAAATCTGCGTTGCGGTTCAGCAATTGCCACAACCGATCGCGCTGATTGTTTTGTCGGAAACGGGCCTCAAAGCGGATAAGACGCAGGTTTCACAAAGTCTGGAGGAGACGCTTAACACGCTGAATCCCAACCTGCACACGTATCAGCGCGTCAAAAAAGCCGTGATCGTGAAAGAGCCTTGGACGGTCGACAACGACCTGATGACGCCCTCCCTGAAAATAAAGCGTAAAATGATCGAATCCTGGTATGAACCCCACCTCCAACCCTGGTTTGAACGGGAGGAGACGGTGATCTGGGAAGGGTAAAAATAGTGAAGAGTTGAGAGTGAAGAGTTATGAATAGCTGACGCGTAACATTCATAACTCTTCACTCTCAACTCTTCACTCAATCAAACAGCCGATCAGGTTTTGAAAAACCTGACCGGCTGTTTGATTGAAATGACAAAGGTGGACGAGAATTAGTGAGTAGAAGCGGAAAGGCCCGAGGGCTTAGTTCCGCGCCAGAACCACACGGCTTACTTGCGTTTGAATGGCGAATGACTGAGAAACTTTCTCTTTGCCATAGGCTACCTCGATCACATATTTACCGTCCGCCAATTGCGAGAAGTCGAAAACGCGACCCAGTTGTTCTTTTTTGGTCAACGTGCCGCTATACAGCTTGTTGTTGGAGTCATCAGCAATCGATACAACGATTTTATCATCAACCGGCTGATTAACCGTTACTTTAAATTTCAGGTTACCAACTTCCCGGATCGAAACCGGCGTTGCTTTCGTTTCGGCTTTCGGGCCATCCACTACACGGGCCACAGCCGATGAAGGAGCAATGGCTACCAGAGTCGTTGCGGCCAGCATCGCCAGGCCCAACGTTACACTATTATTGACAAAATTCGTTTTCATAATTTTCTACAGGTTGTATTCGAACTAGGTTGTATTCAGACTTGATATAGTACAATAAACTAAATGCTTACCTTACTGAACCCTTGTCAACTCCTTTGTTGATACAAATTTATACAACATTGAATACAAGTCAATTACCGAATTGTTAATAAACGAAAAGTTGTTTATAATTTAAAGGTTAAACTTAGAAAAATTCAATACTTTACGGTTGTTTACTACTAATACTTTAAATAGTGAAATGTCCATTTTCCCGGATAAATACCAGCTTTTATAAAATAATACAATTCATTCCTGTGGTAATGAAAAAAGCTCCAAACGCGTTGTCCGGAGCTTTTTTCATTTTTTCAGTTTCAGGCCGAAAATTATCTTATTTTATCATAAACAAAGCCAATTCCCCCAATATCGGTGGTAAAATAAAGGGAGAAGTGTCAGTCGAATACCGTATCTTCAAAAACTACCATAATCTTTCAGGGTACTTGCCTTCCTCGTGCAGCCTCTTGAACGACGCCTGTACCAGCGGTTTGTCATCCGGGTACGTAACGCCAAACCATTCCGACTGGCTACGGAATACCTGACACTGACCCTGGTTCCGCTGGATGAGATTGGTCATGATGGTCGGGATGTAAAACTCGGCTTTGGGTGCGTTGTAATTCGCGCGGGCATAATCGGCAAACTGCTCCTCGACGAGTGGAAAAACCGCCGGTTTGAAACCCCAGAAATTCATTGAAACCGGGGTGTCAGGTGCCAGCACCGTCAGGCCATTCGCTTCTTCAAACACAATCTGACCCGCGTCGTCTCCCTCACTTTGCCGGTAGATTTTGGTCCTTTCAATCACCGACGACAGGGTTTCATCGGCATTGAGGTCGCAAACACCCCGCGAAACCGAGCCGTAATCCGACAGCGTATTTTGAACTTCGTAGCCTACCAGGGCCTGCATCGCATCGTCGGTATTGGTCACCAGAAAGTCGGCCAGAATCCGAAACGCTTCCTGCCCGTAGAAATCGTCGGCGTTGATGACCGCAAACGGCGTATCGGTTTGCTCCCAGGCGCAGAGCATGGCGTGGCCCGTTCCCCACGGTTTGGTCCGCTGAATGGTGCCCAGTTCTTCCGGTACGTAGGAATCCAAGGCCTGGATTGCAAAATCCACTTCGATTTTACCGGCGAGCTTCGGCAAAAAGATCTCTTCAAAATCCTTCCGCAATTCTTCGCGAATGATGAATACGACTTTGCCGAAACCGGCCCGAATGGCATCATATAAGGAATAGTCGATAATCGTCTCACCGTTCGGACCAAATTGATCCAGTTGTTTGATTCCACCGTAGCGGCTGCCAATACCGGCAGCCAAAATCAGGAGCGTGGGTTGCATCAGGTTTATGGAGTTGAAAGTTAAGCCCCAACCGTGCGATGGTCCGACCCCTAAAGGAGGGCTTTAAAAATACGGATTTAAATAGCCCCCTTCCGGGGTCGGACCGTCGCACGGTTGGGGGTAATCGCGGGCAAAAATAAGGAAATGCTGATTGCTCTCTACACAGCGTTGTATTAAATGCACTTTACGGCTTGCAAATCCATAAAATCAATTTATAAGAAAATTATTTCCTGAAATTGTTCAATATAATTCTAGAAATACGTTATAATTGTAAGCAAAACAATAATTAGCAAAACAAGTATTATTCCATACCTTTCATCTACGCCCATGCCTTTCTATCACACATTGGGTCAGATCCCGCCCAAGCGACACACCCAATTCGAAAAACCGCCGGGCCGCGACGGTGCTGGTGGGCTTTACTACGAGCAGTTGTTCGGCACGATCGGTTTCGAGGGCATGTCGTCGCTGCTTTATCATGTCCACCGGCCCACGATGGTCAAAGCGGTGCTGGAAAGTGTGGAAAAAACGCCGGTTGTGGCGGTTGAGAAGAACATTCTTTCGCGCAAGCTGCTTGGTTTCAATCTGGAACCCACCAACGCGGATTTTCTGGAAAGCCGTATTCCTTTGTTGGTCAATAAAGATGTGATCGTGGGACTGGCGGCTCCAACCCAGTCGATGACAGATTCCTTTTACAAGAATGCCGATGCGGATGAACTGGTCTTTGTTCACCGGGGTTCCGGGCGGCTCCGCACCTTGCTGGGTACCATTCCGTTCGAATACGGGGATTACCTGATCATTCCGCGTGGCATGATTTACCAGATCGAGTTCGACCGGGACACGCAACCGCGATTGCTTTATCTGGAGTCGCATTCACCGATTTATACGCCCAAACGATATCGCAACCAATTCGGTCAGTTGCTCGAACATTCGCCGTTTTGTGAACGCGATATCAAACGGCCGCAAAACCTCGAAACCCACGACGAAACCGGCGACTTTCTGATCAAAATTAAGAAGCAGGGTGCGCTGCATTCGCTGGTGTATGCCACGCACCCGTTCGACGTCGTGGGGTGGGATGGCTATAACTATCCGTACGGTTTTTCAATTTTCAATTTTGAACCCATCACCGGGCGCGTTCACCAGCCCCCGCCGGTTCACCAGACGTTTCAGACCGACGCTTTTGTGGTTTGCTCGTTCTGCCCGAGGCTCTACGACTATCATCCCAAAGCGATTCCGGCCCCGTATAACCATTCCAACATCGACTCCGACGAGGTGATCTATTATGTCGACGGCGATTTTATGAGTCGCAACGACATCGCGCCGGGCCACATCACGCTGCACCCGGGCGGTATTCCGCACGGCCCGCATCCCGGCGCGATGGAACGGAGCATTGGCAAAAAAGAGACGCACGAATACGCCGTGATGGTCGATACGTTCCGCCCGCTCATGCTGACGGACGCGGCCCTGCAACTGGACGATGGGAAGTATTACAAATCCTGGATTGACTAAATCATCAACAACCAATGGAAACCGCAGAATTGACACAAACGAAACCGGCCACCGATGCGGCAAAAGACTTTCTGCCGCTGAATGGCACCGATTATATTGAATTATACGTCGCCAACGCCCTCCAGTCGGCGCACTATTTCCAGACGGCGTTTGGTTTTCAGCCGCTGGCCCATGCCGGGCTGGAAACCGGCTGGCGCGACCGCGAATCGTACGTCGTCGTTCAGGGCAAAATCCGGCTGGTGCTCACCTCGCCCCTGCACGGCGGTACGGACATCGGTCAACACATCGACAAGCACGGCGATGGTGTGCGGGTAGTGGCCTTGTGGGTCGATGACGCAACGAAAGCCTACGAAGAAACCACGCAGCGGGGGGCCATTCCGTTTATGGCCCCCACGCGCGAGGACGATGCGGACGGTTTTGTGGTTCGGTCGGGCATTCACACCTACGGCGACACGATCCATATTTTTGTCGAACGGCGTCAGTATGGCGGTGTTTTTCTGCCCGGTTACAAAACCTGGGAGCCGGAATACCACCCGGACGACGTGGGTCTGAAGTACGTCGATCACATGGTCGGCAATGTGGGCTGGAACGAGATGAACATCTGGGTCAATTTCTACGCCAATGTAATGGGATTCAGCCAGTTGGTATCCTTCGACGATAAGGACATCTCGACCGATTACACGGCCCTGATGAGCAAGGTAATGAGCAACGGCAACGGTCGCATCAAATTCCCGATCAACGAACCCGCCGAAGGCAAAAAGAAGTCGCAGGTGGAAGAGTACCTGGATTTCTACGGTGGCCCCGGCATTCAGCACATTGCCGTGGCCACGGACGACATTGTAAAAACCGTCACCGCTTTGCGCGACCGCAGCGTGGAGTTTCTGAAAGTGCCGACGACTTATTACGACGATCTGCTCGACCGGGTGGGCCACATCGATGAGGAAATCAATGCGCTACGGTCGCTCGGCATCCTGGTCGACCGTGACGACGAAGGCTATCTGCTCCAGATTTTCACAAAACCAGTGGGTCCGCGCCCGACCCTGTTTTTCGAAATCATCCAGCGGAAAGGTGCCAAATCATTCGGAAAAGGGAACTTCAAAGCCCTTTTCGAAGCCATCGAACACGAGCAGGAATTGCGGGGAACGCTTTAACAATTGTGAATGAGCGATTGAGTGAATAGCTCCGCCATTTTTTTCCTCCGATGAAGTATTCGCTCAATTACACAATCACTTAATGAAAATGGATCAGGCATACGACACCTACACCGCCGACGACCAGGCCGTCTGGCGGTTGCTCTTCGAACGGCAGATGACACTTTTGCCGGGAAAGGCCAGTCAGGCTTATCTGGACGGCATCGATCAGGTCGGTTTTGTGGCCGATCATATTCCGGACTTTGAACGCGAGCTGAATCCCCGCTTGCTAAAGCTCACCAACTGGCGGGTTTCGGCGGTGCCAGGTTTGATTTCCAACCGCGCGTTTTTCGAACTCATGTCAACTCGCCACTTCCCGGCCACCACCTGGTTACGTCGGCGCGAACAACTGGATTATTTGCAGGAACCGGACCTGTTTCACGATACGTTCGGGCATGTGCCGATGTTGTCGAACCAGGCATTCTGCGATTTCCTGGCGGCTCTGAGCCGGATTGCACTCGCCCACGTCGATCATCCCGAAGCCATTGACATGATTTCGCGGCTGTACTGGTATACGGTTGAATTTGGCTTGATCCAGGAATCAGAATTGCGGATCTACGGCGGGGGCATTCTGTCCTCGACGGGCGAAACCGCCTACAGCCTATCAGATCCACGGCCGAATCGCATTCCGTATGAGGTCGGAAAACTGCTGCAAACGCCCTACGTCATCGACCGGTTTCAGGACCAGTATTTTGTCATTGAATCGTACGAGCAACTGTATCAATCCATTCCGGAAATTGAAGAGAAACTGGAAGAATTGTTAGTCACTTAGTTTGGACTACTTTTGTGGTTGGGTTTTGTCATGCTTTTTCGCGGGATGATGAAGCCTGTCGCTCCGGCGTACGAACCCTAGAAAACCGCTATCAGACGAATGACGCATCCCTCCGATCACCGGGCTTATTTTTTTAAGATTGACACGACCATCAAGAAAATTCGGAATGCGCTCCAGAAGCAGTTCAACGAAACCGGTTTTGACTTGACCGTCGATCAATGGGTGCTCATCGATCACCTCTACCGCAACCCCGGTATCAGCCAGAATGTGCTGGCCGATCTGACGACCAAAGACGCCCCGACCGTGACCCGGATGATCGACCTGCTCTGCAAAAAAGGATTGACCGAACGACGCATGGCCGAAGAAGACCGCCGGAAATTTCTGATTTTTCTGACCCCCGAAGGCCAGACCAAATACGACGAAGTGCTGCCGACCGTGGTCGATATTCGACGGAAAGGCTGGGGCGACCTGAGCGAAGAAGATTACCAGCATTTCGTCCGGATTATGGATTCGATTTACAACAACATCAGTGAATGACCCTTCCCTACGGCATATTCAGCACCGACGGTTCCAATCCCCGCGTGGGCGTCCGGCTTGACAACCAGATTCTTGATCTGGAAATGGTCGGCCGGCTCGGTTTTTTCGATGACTTGGCGTTTGATCTGAAAGTATTCAAAAAACCGGTTCTGAATGATTTCATGGCGTTGGGAAAACCGCTTTGCGGGATCATTCGCCAGCGCCTGATCGACTTGCTGAGCGATCCGGAAAAACCGCTCGATGTCTTTGCCGACTTCGTGTTGACCGATGCCGAAGCCGCAACGCTCCACCTACCGATTCGCATTGGTGATTACACGGATTTTTACGCCAGTGAAGAACACGCCAGCAACGTGGGGCGCATGTTTCGTCCGCAGGCTGACCCCTTGCTGCCCAACTGGAAACATTTGCCGGTGGCTTACCACGGGCGGGCGTCGTCCATTGTGGTTTCCGGAACGCCCATCAAACGGCCGAACGGCCCGTTTTTAGGCCCGGACCAGCAGCCGGTTTTCGGTCCTACCAACGCGCTGGATTTTGAACTGGAACTGGGCATCGTCATCGGAAAACCGTCGGTTCTGGGCGAGCCGGTTTCGGTCAACGACGCTGAAGACTATGTGTTTGGGCTGGTGTTGTTCAACGACTGGTCGGCGCGCGACATTCAACGCTGGGAATACCAGCCGCTGGGGCCGTTTCTGGGGAAAAATTTTGCTTCGTCGATGTCTCCCTGGGTTGTGCCGCTGGAAGCACTCGATTCCGTTCGCATCGACGGCCCGAAGCAGGAGCCAACGCCCCTCCCTTACCTGCAATCGGGCGGACGAAAGCACTTCGACCTTACGCTGGATGTGGTTTTACAGACATCCGATAACCCGGATGAGGTCGTTATCAGCCGGACGAACGCACGGCATCTTTATTGGGATGTGGCCCAACTCATTGCCCACCACACCGTCAACGGTTGCAACCTGAACGTTGGCGATTTGCTGGCGACCGGAACGATATCCGGCTCAACGCCTGGCAGTTACGGTTCCTTACTCGAACTAAGCTGGAACGGAACCCGCCCGCTGACCCTGCCCGACGGCTCCTCCCGGACGTTCCTGCAAGATGGCGATACGCTGATTCTGCGCGGCTGGGCCGATGAAAAACGCGTCGATTTCGGCGAGGTTCGCGGTAAAATCGGTGCTTCAACCTAACACCAGCCGATTGATTTTGCCCCGGTTTTTTTGGTAAAACCACAAAATCACTTTTAGATTGCTAACCGCATCCATGACTGGCGAATCCGGCTTTAAAACGACAACAGAGCGGTTTTTTGGTAGTATATAATTATAATCGGCGCGATTTTTGCACTTTTCATGGACAAACTATAGTTTTGACCAACTAAACCCGCCCATGAAAAAACCAGTTGAAGACTTTTTAGCTGACTATAAACCGGAAGTTCGCGACCTTGCGCTGAAAGTTCGGGAGCTGGTTCGGAGCGTGCTGCCCGAAGCACACGAGTCCGTTCATACCGGCTACAAAACGATTACCTACGGAACCGGCCCCCGGATGTCGGACGAAATCTGCTACATTGCGCCACTCTCCTCGAGCGTCAATCTGGGTTTCAATTATGGCACCCAACTGCCCGACCCGAACGGTTTGCTGAAAGGAACCGGGAAACTGCTGCGGCACATCAAATTTGAATCACCCGACGAAATTACGACCTCCGGCCTGACCGAGTTGCTGGAAATGGCCAAAAATCACGGAAAATTCTAGCGTTTTGACTGTACTGTGAAACATCAAATGATAAATACTAAATATAAAAGTCTGGAAACGCTGACTCAACACTTTTACATTTAGTATTCATCATTTGATATTCGACATTCAATTATTTTTTACTTCTTTACGCCCATCCGGGCCAGGTAAGCAGCCATTGGTTCCAGATCCATCTGCTTCCGGCGCTGATCGACATTAGCCTCATCTTCAATGGGATAGACATCTTTCTGACCCTGGTTGTTGATGTGAATCTGGGTACCGTACACTTGTTTTTCTTTCTTTTGAACCTTCACCTGATCAGTCAGAAAAGCCACCCCGGCTTTGTCAAGTTCATTCTTCTGGGCTGCTTCCGTTACCATCGGCAAATATTTTTCGTGAACCGCCCGGTCGACGCTGTGCTGAATGATCAAAAAGGCGACCTGATCCAGCGGTTGACCCACCACACTCTTACCGGGATAGCCGCCGACCTGCGCGATGATTTTTTCTACTTCGGTCAGGTGTTCTTTGTCCATGTCCTTGATTTTCTGCCGGGCGTCCTGCGATTCTTTCGCACCCCAGCCGTATTGGCGTTCAATGGCGTCGTAGGCCGCGCGCTCTTTCTGGTCTTTTTCGTAAATCTGCGTCAACCGCTTGCGAACGTCGGCCATCGCTGCGGCATTTTTGGTAGCCTGCGCCCACAAACCAGTACTAAAAAGGCACAGAAGAATGAGAGAAAGGAATTTCGTTTTCATAATTGTTAATCAGTCGCTTACTAACAGGTGATTTGGTGAAAACCGCTTTTCGGCTCACAAGGTTTATTTTTTTTAATACCCCACCGACGTATTATCCGCCCGCGGGTCCGAAGCGCCTTCGAGCGTGCCGTCGGGCCGGCGCAAAATGCAATCCATGCGACCCAGCGAATTGGTCAGTTGTTCGAGTTTATAACCCCGCGCCTGAAGTTTCTGAATCGTTTCCTCCGAAAAAGCGCCATTTTCAAAAATGGTATTGTCAGGCAACCACTGGTGGTGAAACTTCAGGGCGTTCACCGACTGCTGCATTGTCATGCCGTGTTCCAGCACATTCAGAATCGTCTGATATACCGAGGTGATGATGGTCGAGCCGCCCGGCGTCCCTACCACCATATACAATTTTCCGTCCTGTTCCACAATCGTCGGCGTCATCGACGACAGCATCCGCTTGCCCGGCGCGATGGCATTGGCCTGATTGCCAATCAGTCCAAACATATTGGGAACGCCCGGTTTCACGCTGAAATCGTCCATTTCGTTGTTCATCAGAAAACCGGCACCGCCCACCACCACGCGGCTGCCGTAGCCCCCGTTGAGGGTGGTCGTGATCGAAACCGCATTGCCTTCCTGATCGACGACCGAAAAGTGGGTGGTTTCCAGACTTTCGTAGCCCGGCAGCACACCGCCTTTCACGTTTTTGCTGTCTGTTGCTTTGGCAAAGGTAAAATCGGACCAGCGGGTTTTCAAATAGTCCTGATCGATGAGTTGCGTGACCGGCACTTTCACAAAATCCGGATCGCCCAGGAACTTGGCCCGGTCGGCATACACCCGTCGCTCGGCTTCGATCATCACCTGCACCGTCGAGTCACTGTTCCAGCCCCAGCGACGCAACGGATACGGTTCTACCAGCCGCAGTAACTGCAACAACGCCACCCCCCCACTGGAGGTCGGCGGCATGGTAATGATTTTGTAGTTTCGGAACGTACCCACCAGCGGATCGCGCCAAACAGCCTGGTAACTTTTCAGATCGTTTTCCGTGATGATGCCGCCCCCCCGCTGCATTTCGGCCACCAGCAATCGGGCGGTTTCGCCTTCATAAAAACCGGCACGTCCCTCCTGCTGAATGCGTCGCAGCGTTTGCGCCAGATCCTTCTGAATCAACAATTCACCGGTTTTCCAGTCCGTCGTGTCGGCTTTCATGAAATACCGCTTGTCCGGGTTCACCTGCAAAAACGACTTTTTGGTGCGGTTCAGGCCCAGGGCTTCGCGCTCGGTCAGGGCCACGCCTTTTTCGGCCAGGTCGATGGCGGGTTGCAGCACCTGCGCCCACGTCAGCCTGCCAAACCGGCGGTGTGCTTCCACCATGCCCGCAACCGAACCCGGCACTCCGCTCGCCAGATGACCCGTAATGCTAAGCCGGGGAATGACGTTCCGGGCCGAATCCAGGTACATGTCCTTATGGGCTTTTTCGGGGCCTTTTTCGCGGTAATCGAGCGTGTAGGCCTGTCCGGCTTTGTCCCGAAAAACCATAAAACCACCCCCGCCAATGTTTCCCGCTCCGGGATAAACAACCGCCAGCGCAAACTGGACCGCCACGGCCGCGTCGACCGCATTGCCACCCGCTTTCAGGATGTCCACACCCACCCGCGAGGCTACCGGGTGTGCCGATGCGACCATTCCATTCCTGCCGGTAACCGCCTGTCGGTCCGAATAATAGGGTCCGGATTTACGCTGGGCGGTTGTTTTTTTTTCGTTATCGTACTGATATACACCGGAACTCTGACGAACACCCGGTGTCTTTGAACCCGTTCGGCAGGCACCCAGAACAACCAAAACCAGGATTATGGTATTATTGATAGATAGAATTTTCTTTTTCATAATTCGGGAATTCGTAAACCACTAAACTACAAAAACTAACCAAACATCCGCCGAAACGACCTTCGCCTTCAAATCGTTTGGTAGATTCCGACGGGTCTGATACCTTTAATCTTCTATAAACCGTCAATCCCTTGAAATTCATCCGTCAGACGTACGAAAGCTTCCGGTTCGCGTGGCAGGCCCTGCGCTCGAACCTCCTCAGGACCACGCTCTCGCTGCTGGGCGTGACCATCGGCATTTTCGCCATCATTGCGGTTTTCACCATTGTGGATTCGCTCGAACGGAACATCAAGGATAGCCTTTCGGGTATTGGCGACAAGGTGCTGTACGTTCAGAAATGGCCCTGGGTCTTCGACGGTAATTTTCAGTGGTGGAAGTATTTCCAACGCCCGGAGCCATCGATCAACGAATTCAAATTTTTGTCCGACCGGCTGGAAAACGCCCAGGCCGTGGTGGCCATGGACTTCAAAGGCCAGGTGACGGTCAAAAACGGCAACAACAGCATCCAGGCGCTGATTCAGGGAACCACGATGGATTACAACAAGATTTCGGAAGTGCCGGTTGAACAGGGACGGTATTTTTCCCAGCAGGAAATCGATGCCGCCCGCAACGTGGCCATTGTGGGTGCCGACGTTGCCGAAACCCTGTTTCCAAGCCAGATTCCCGTCGGCAAAGAATTCAAACTGAACGGATTGAAATACGTCGTCATCGGCGTTCAGGAACGAAAAGGCGAAAGCCTGGTCAACTTTGGCGGAAATCCCGACAACAAGTGCATCATTCCGATTGGCGCTTTTGCCAAGATGTACCATTCCATCAATCCGAGCATCGACATTGCCGTGAAAGGGTTCGATCAGGATGAAGGACTTCTCGAACTGGAAAGCGAAATTCGGGGCCTGATGCGCGCCCGGCGGGGTCTAAAACCGTTGCAGGAAGATAACTTTTCGCTCAACCGGCCCGACGCAGCCGCCAAAGCCATCTCCAGCCTTTTTGCCGTTCTGACGGTGGCCGGGTGGGTTATTGGCAGTTTTTCGATCCTGGTGGGCGGGTTTGGCATCGCCAACATCATGTTCGTGTCGGTTAAAGAACGCACCAATCTGATCGGCATCCAGAAATCGCTGGGGGCTAAAAACTACTTTATTTTGTTTCAATTCATGTTTGAAGCCGTTTTTTTAAGTTTAATTGGCGGCAGCGTCGGCATTTTGCTCGTTTATTTGTTGTCATTTATGAAGCTGGGCAGTCTGGTGATTATCCTGTCGCCGGCCAACATCATGCTGGGGCTGGGCGTATCAAGCATCATTGGCACGCTTTCCGGTATTTTACCGGCCCTGGTAGCAGCCCGGATGGACCCCGTCATTGCCATCCGGTCCAAATAACCGAATTGCAATTGCCGCCCAAAAACCATTCATTTGTATGCATAACGTATCAAACCTGAGCATTATCCAATGAGACGCATTCTGATTCCCCTGGTCTTTCTTCTTCTTGTATTTGGCATATTTTATTACCTGACCGCCTGGAGTTACAGCGACGGCGAACGGGCCGGTACCATTTCCAAATACAGCCGCCGGGGATATGTTTTCAAGACCTGGGAAGGCGTTTTGAACGTCGGCGGTTTTTCGGGTGAAACCGGCTCGCTGACTCCGCAATACTTCGATTTCTCGGTGAAAGACGATTCGGTGGCCCAGCAAATCAACCAGGCCGTCAAAACCGGTCAGCGCGTGACCCTGCACTATGAAGAGAAGCTGGTCAAACTCCCCTGGAACGGCGAAACCAAATACTTTGTAACCGGTGTTGAAATCGTGGAACCCCAATACCGCTATGGCGTGCCCGGCCAACCGGCGTATCCGATTCAACCGGCCCCATCGACACCGCCCGCACAACAAGCGTTGCCCGCGCCGGTCGATACGTTAGGACGGGATACGTTGTAGAACGGATGGACCTTAGTCCGTGTTTTGTTTGTTGTCCACAGAAAACATGGACTAAAATCCGTGGGTACTTATGCTAAAAACCGTCAGTCTTCAACGCATTTTCCCGGACGCATTACTGGATCAATACCGGCAACAGGGTGATCCGGATGCCGATGCCGTTATCAGGTCGGTGGCAGCCCAACAGGGCCGTGAAAGCGTCGGTTTGCTGATGCGCTGGCTCGGCAATACCGCCGACTTCGACGGCCTTGACCAACCCCCGGCCGTTCAGGCCTTTATGACGACCCAGGCCCACCTCCCCGATTGGGCCGACCGCCGGAAGATGGACGTGGCCATGCGGTTTTTCAAGAAAAACGAAGTCGCCGTGGGCTTGACGCTGGGGTGTTATTCCCTGCCGTATTGCTACGCCGGAGCCGATGGCGCGCGGGTGCTCTGGCTCTCGCAGCGGATTCACAACGACACCCGGAAGCGGCTGGAAGAAACCGGCGAATGGGTATTCGGGATCATGAAACCGCGCGACTGGGAGAGTGGTAAAGCCCTTCGCCGAACCCTGAAAATCCGCCTGCTGCATGCATCGATCCGCTGGTTTACACTGCACAGCCCGCAGTGGGATCTGGTCTGGGGTTATCCGATCAATCAGGAAGATATGGCGGCTACCAATCTGGCGTTTTCGTACATCGTGATTCGGGGGCTGCGAAAAGCCGGTATTCCGATGACGCCCGAAGAAGAAGATGCCTACCTGCACCAGATCAATGTGGCCGGTTCGCTGCTGGGCGTTGCGGACGAGTTGTTACCCCGGAACCTGCGCGAAGCCTTTCACCTCGAACGCACGATTGCCCGGCGGCAGTTTCGGACTTCGGAGCAGGGAACCGGGCTGACGCGGTCGCTGCTTCAGGCTCTCGAAAACCTGGCACCACCCGCCCTGCGGAACCTCCCGGCGGCCCAAATGCGTTTCTTCCTCGGCGACGAACTGGCCGATTTGCTGAATCTTCCGGCGGTGCCGCTGGAGAAACGGCTGGTCGGGCTGGCAACTTCGCTGCCCATTTTTCCAAACTTATTGAATTCAAGTCTCCGATAAACCCTGATTTTCTCTGATCAACTCTGATTAACAAGTTTGTTATTTCACAGGGTTTATCAGAGAACATCAGGGTTTATCGGAGTTATCAAGCCTTTGATGGATATTTTACAACAGGAACCGATTGCGGCTCTGGCGACGGCGCCGGGCATAGGTGCCATTGCCGTTATTCGGGTATCGGGCGACAACGCCATTGCGCTGACCAGCCGGATTTTTCGCGGCAAAGATCTGAATCAGCAAGCTTCCCATACCGTTCATTTCGGCACCATCCGGGATCAGCAAAACGCGATCATCGACGAGGTGCTGGTGACTATTTTTCGCAGTCCATCCTCGTTTACGAAGGAAGATGTGGTCGAAATTTCCTGCCACGGTTCGGAGTATGTGATCCGGCAAATTCTGCGTCTGTTGCTGAAAGAAGGCGTTCGGATGGCCCAGCCGGGGGAATTTACGCAGCGGGCTTTTCTGAACGGCCAGTTTGATCTGGTGCAGGCCGAAGCCGTTGCCGACCTCATTGCCGCCGACTCCGAAGCCACCCACCGGGCGGCCCTGACCCAACTCCGGGGCGGTTTTTCGAAACAGCTCAAGGCACTCCGCCAGCAATTGATCGAGTTTGCGGCCCTGATTGAACTCGAACTGGATTTTGGCGAAGAAGATGTGGAGTTTGCCCAACGCGACGATCTGCGAAAACTCGTGTTGGCGATTCAGCGCGTGCTCCGGCCACTGATCGACTCATTTTCGGTCGGCAATGCCATCAAAAACGGCGTGGCGACGGTGATTGCCGGCAAGCCGAATGCCGGCAAATCGACCCTGCTGAATGCGCTGTTGAATGAGGAAAAAGCCATTGTTTCGGACATTCCCGGTACCACGCGGGATGTAATTGAGGATGAGTTATTTCTCGACGGCATTCGCTTCCGGCTCATCGACACCGCCGGACTCCGCGAAGCCACCGACACCATCGAAGCCATTGGCGTGGAACGCACCCGGCAGCAGTTGGACAAAGCCGCCATCATCGTCTACTTATTCGACGCGGCTGAAACCACACTGGCCGAAATTGCCGAAATTGAAGCGGAGTTGAAAAACCGGGCGGTGCCGTATCTGCTCGTTGCCAACAAGATGGATAAGCTGGCGGACACCGAAATCAGCCAATGGCGGGATTCGTTCGGTCCGGAACTGGTGCCAATTCAGGCCAATACCGGCAAAAATCTGGACGAAATGGCGCAGCGATTGGTCGGTTTTGTGAAAACGAACGCCATTCCCGGCAGCACCGTCGTCACGAATCTGCGCCACTACGAACACCTGACCCAAACCGATGCGGCCCTCCTCCGCGTCCTCGACGGCCTGGATGCCGGAACAACCCAGGACTGGATTGCCATCGAACTCCGCGACGCCCTGCACCACCTCGGCGAGTTGACGGGGGAGATCACGACAGACGACTTGCTGGCGACGATTTTCAGTAAGTTTTGTATTGGGAAGTAATGCCGCCTAAGTTAATGGCGAAATGCAATGAATGTTGAACCGGCGGGATGCTTTTCACGGGTCGTGTGGTAAAACCGAATCATGGAGCCTGCCTATACCTATAGAAAAAGCCAAAAACTAAGTATAGAACCCACCTGGGATAATTGAAAAGGTAAAATATTCAATTATTCCATGCTTTGGTCCCATAATTGTCGTACATTTTACTTCCACCGTAACAAATCGATAATTATGTCTCAATTTATTCAGGTTCAGCAGAACGATACGGTTATTCTTACTCGATTCATTGAGTATTTACAAAAGCAGGGACTCTCTGTTGGCCGGGAAGGAACCTACATGGGAGAAGGTATTTGGTCTTCGTTTGAAAAATATAACGTCGAAGTAGTCCTCTCCGATTTTAAAAACAGTACGGCCAATTATACCGAAGGACGGGAGATAAGTGAATGGATCGCGTACAAGTAAAAACAAACCATCACCATCGCACTTAAGCGAAGCGGATTACGCCGAAATGGTAAAACAGGCATTGGCCAGATCCATGCGGTCCGTATGCTGATTGCCAGACAAGTAAACAGCAGCACCCAATCGGTTTATCGAAATTCGGGAAAATTGCTCTTCGAAAAACAGTTGGAAAGAGGTTATGGTAACGGTGTGATCAACCAATTATCCATCAACCTGAAAAATGAGTTTCTCGATACGGGTTTGTTTCCGCTTTTAAGGCAGAATACGTGGGCAAGATGAATCTGTATCTTTCTTGGTCTCCTGATTTTGGGAAGTAACCCTTTTTTTACGTACACCCCAAACGTTAGCGCCTTCCTGTCCGTTTTTTTTAGTCAAAAACCGGCCCGATAAACCCGTGCCATTTTTTGCAACGCTATCTGAAAAAGCTTTTTTTGGGGGTAATCTTCCCCCGCCTGGTTCAGTATGCAATTGGTGTCGGCACAATGTATCGATCGGTTTGCAATCTAGTTGTCAGGTTGACTATCGTAAAAAAGCTCAAATTATATCTCAAAATAGTTCTATCTTCTACTACAGGCGGGTTTCCAAAAAACCGGCCCGGTTCAAGCTATCTTTTAGGCTACGGATTGAAGACCACCGGGTAGAATAAGCCCATAGCGCGGTTACTCATAACATACCAAATTCAGAAAATACAATTTATCCGCGAAGGGCTCCGGAAAATAATGTAGCAGACATTATTTACAAGTACGCTATTGTGTGAATGAAGCAGCAACTGATCCTGTTAAAATAAATTATTAAATTAATTATCATACAAAAAATAATTATCCTACTAGATTCAGTGGCAAAATTTTTGCTATTCATTAAATGTGATTAACCGTGTATTTATTTAAATTTTTGAATCTATTTAATTTAAAAATTTTACAATATACCGTATAATAAATAGACAAAGAAAACGGTATTTAAAATTTGACATTTATGAAAAAACAGTTTAAAGTTGCGCATACAAATTCTCTGTCTTTCCTGATTGCGAAACATACTATGAAAAAAAATAGCTTTTTTCAGACGAGTAACTAGTCCTGGCCCAAACCTCCATAGCCAGGTAGTCCCAAACAATTCTTTTGCGACATTCCCTCCAGGATGGGCAAATTAACCGTCAAAGAAGCCAGCATTCACCTCCAGATGCTGTTGTGATTGCAAAAAACAAAGAGTTACCCATTTAGATGTCAGAGTTGGAAACGGCCGGATTAAGCGACCCTTGCTTTCGCATGCTTAATTCTGTAACTCGCATTTAATCTTCAATCATCCTGCTGTCAAGAATAAAAACGCGAGCCACCTCCAGGCTCTATGCGCTATTCTTGTCTGGTTTTCAATACAATAACCAGAATTGATTTTCTCTACAATCAATCAACAGGGACAGGTAATAATGATTTTATGTAACATGTACTTACTGCAATTTTCCGTCATGAAATTCAAAAAATAGGAATTTCTACTGGGGAAAACTATGCCCGTTAAGCTACAAAACTGGACAGCTAATTTTTATAAAAAATAGCTGTGAGTGATGCGTGTGTGCCTAAAATAAAAGTTTTAACTAACAATCCATCCATTTAAAACCAATTCGCTATGACTCCACATTACTGTTTAATTGGGCGAATTAAAAACCGGCTTTCCCGACAGCGGCACCGTCTGATGAGTTTGCTGGCCGTAATTGGTATGCTGGTCAGTATGCCTCCCGCGTATGCGCAGTCATGCTATGCCCCCATTTCCGGGACGGCGGTACAGGTGGGCGGGGTGATCAGTGCAACGGTTTGCGCGGGCCCACTCTGCCTGGGCACGGGCACCTATAACGAATTGCAAAAAATAACCGATAACAGCCTCGAAACCTTTGCCACGATCAACACGACCATTGCGGCTCAGATTGCCCAGGGGATTTCGGTAAAAAGAACCAGCGGTTCTTATACCGGAAGTAATGTGGTCGGTTTTATCCTGTCGCGCAGTGCGCTGGTTGATGTGTCGGTTTTGAGCAGCGTGACCATCCGAACCTACCTGAACGGCAATCCCGTTTCGGCGGCACAACCGCTCAGTTCGCTGGTTTCTGGTTCGGCGTTAGGAAGTACGGAGAAAATGTATGCGACGTTCACAACGAACCAGGAATTTGACGAAGTTCGCCTGAACACCAGTTTGTTAAGCGCCGAAGTGTTCAGCAATCTGCGAATTTTTGCCGCCGTAGCCTTCCCAACCACCTGCTCGTCGCCGGTGTCTACCACCGTTTGTGGTGACTACATCAGTGGCCTGGGTACCGATGCCACCTACTACGGTTCGGTGACCTGCGTAGGCTGCTCGTTGACCGACCGGGCTAACCTGATTAATGGGAATAACGCCGACTACGCGACTCTTTCCGTCGTGGCCGGAGCCGCTCCAACGGCATCCGTAGGCGTCATCGACACCAAAAAAGTGTATGCCAGCGGTCAACGGGCGGGTTTCGTCATTTCCAAAGAAGCGGCCAATGCGCTTCTGTCCGCCAATGCGCTCAATACCATTACGATTGAGACCTATTTATTTGGAACCTTACAGGAAGCCAAATCCCCGGGCGACCCTACTAATGTGCTCAATTTGTCACTACTGGGCGTCAACACGACCATTCCCAAACAGAAACTGGGGTTTGTAACCACGTTGCCATTCAACGAAGTACGAATCAAAGTCAATTCACTGGCAACCGTCATTGGGCCTATCCGGCTGTATGGTGCTTTTGTGGAGGCATCAAGCTGTACCAATTGTGAGAAGGCGCTGGATGCAAACAGCACTGGTAAATACAGCGGTACCATTCAGGAAAACACGAGTTGCGGAATTTTATGTACCAATTCATTTACAGAACTCTACGGACTCCTTTCATTGGGTTCTAGTTTGACGAATACCGGCCGGGTTACCAATACGACCCTGGGTGATTATGCGACCTATAATACCGGCATTTCGGTAGGAGCCGGTGCCCGAATCACCGTCAAGAATGACGGCACGGATTTTACGGCGGGAAAAACGTTCGTCGGATTTCACATTTCCACCGAAACCGGTCTGGTTGATTTAGGTTTACTCAACAGCATTACAATCCGGGTTTACAAAGACGGCAATGCAACCCCCGTCGAGACATCGACCTCGGCCAACTTACTGGGGGCCGCGCTTCTTTCCGGTGGCTCCAAACAATCCGTCGTAGGGTTTACGCCCAGTGTCGCCTTTGATATGGTACAGATCGACATTGGCAGCGTAGTCGGTTTGCTCGGGGAATACCGGATTTACGATGCTTTTGTCATCGAAGATGCTGATGGTGATGGCATACCCGATTGCAACGATGTTTGCGGCACCGGAACCGGCAATGACCTCCTCGATTTTGATGGCGACGGCATTCCCGACACCTGCGATCCGGATGATGACAACGATGGCATTCCCGATACAGTTGAAAATCCGACAGGCGATCCGAACCGGGATACGGATGGTGACAGTAATCCGGATCTGCGGGATCTGGACAGCGATAACGACGGCATCCCGGATTCCGTGGAAAAAGGCCCGGATGGCAACAATCCCTCCAATACGGACGGTACGGACGTTCCCGACTACCGCGATCCTGACAGCGACAACGACGGCATTCCCGACTCCGTGGAAGCTGGCCCGAATGGCGATGAACCCCGCAACACGGACGGCGATGCCCTGCCCGATTACCTCGATCTGGACAGCGACAATGACGGCATTCTGGATACCGTTGAGAAAGGTTCCGACGGCAACAACCCGACCAACAGCGATACCAATACCGGCAGCAACCCCGACGGACGACCGGATTACATCGACCTGGATGCTGATAACGACGGCATCAACGACGTGGTGGAAGGCAATGGCACCGATGCCGACAACAATGGCATTGCCGACGGCACGCCGGGCGCAACGGGCATTCCGGCTTCGGCAGGCAGCGGTCTGACTCCGCCCAATACCGATGGCGACGCCAAACCAGACTTCCAGGACGTTGACAGCGATGGTGATGGCATACCGGACCTCTACGAAAGCGGCATTCCGAGTCCGGGTACGCTCGATACCAACAAAGACGGTATTATCGACGATGCCTCCGAAACGGATAACGACGGAATTCCAACGTCGGTTGATGGGGCAACCGGTAGCTACGGCGATGCCAACAGCCCGGCCCTGCCAAACACGGACGGTGATTCCAATCCCAACTACCGCGATCTGGACAGTGATAACGACGGTATTCTGGATTCGGTGGAACGCGGAGCGGACGGGACAAACCCCACCAACAGCGACACCAACTCGGGCGGCACCAGTGATGGCAAACCGAATTACATCGACCTCGACAGCGATAACGACGGCATCAACGATGTGATCGAAGGCGGTGGCACTGATGCCGACAACAACGGGATTGCCGACGGCGCACCGGGTTCAACGGGTATTCCGGCTTCGGCAGGCAGCGGTCTGACACCACCCGATGCGGACAATGACGGCACCCCGAACTACCTGGATCTGGACAGTGATAATGACGGCATCAAGGATCTCTACGAAAGCGGTATTCCGAACCCGGCCACGTTAGATACCAACGGCGATGGGATTATCGATAATGCCGATGAACCGGATAACGACGGTATTCCGCAGTCGGTCGATGGGGCGCAGAATGCGTACGGCGATGCCGGCAGCCCCACATTGCCCGATGGAGATACGGACAACAACCCGGATTATACGGACCCGAACGTGGATTTGACCCCGACGAATTTGATGCCGAATGCCGGCTTCACGGCCGTTGGCCAGTCGCGCAGTCTGACCATCACGGTACGGAACATTCCGGCCAACTCGGTTTCCAACGGAACGATTACGGTGACGGTGACCAAACCGACCCAGTATATGACGGTTGCCTTCTCAGGCTCCGCTGGTGATGAATGGACGCTCACCGATTCCGGAAGCTTCTTCAGACTGGTATCAAAACCGGGTGTTACCATCGCGGGATTAGCCGCCAATGCGAAAAGCATCGGGCTGACGCTAACGCTGACCGCAGGAGCCAACTCGGGAGCCAGCCTGATCAATACCCGCATCCAGAGCGGGTCGGGCGGTGAGGTCAATAACGAAAACAATACCGCGGTTACAGCCGTCAACATTACCTTCTAACTCCAACAAGTCTGGGGGGCCAGCCCCCCAGACTTGCATCTCTTCCACGAAACCAACAAAAATTCCATGAAAAAGCAACTACTTATCGCGTTCATCTTCCTGGCCGTCATCCAGCTTTCGCACCAGAGCCAGGCCCAGGTGGTTGACGTTTATGCCACCCCAACGGATGTTATCTCCGATGACAATACGTCAACCTTTGCCGGTCCCAATCACCCCGGGGTGGTACGGGTGACGGTGGGCAACAACAACCCCGCTCCGATCCCGGCGGGGCAAATGTCGGTTGTGATAACGCTCAACCAGTATGTCAACTACGTATCGGCTTCGTCCATCCCCGGTTTTGAAGTGGTTCCCGGTAACACCAGCACGACCAGCGTATATTTGATCAACAACATTCCCATTGCGGAAGCGGGTTCGCCTATTGTTTTGGAGATCAACGTAATAGCGGTACAAACCGTTGGCACAACGACCATTACCTCCACGGCTTCACTGGTGGAACCGACCGATCTGTCAGAAAACATCACGGCCAACAACACCAGCAACCGGGAAACGTCCGTTGGCACCTCGGCCCTGCCCGTCACCTTATCGTCCTTCAACGTGAAAGCCGTCAACCAACATGCGGTTCTGGAATGGACTACCTCTTCCGAGAAAAACAACGCGTTTTTCGAAGTACAGCATTCGACCAATGCCCGCGATTTTGAGGTGCTGGGCACCGTAAAAGGCCACGGAACGACGTACCAAACCCAGCATTACCGCTTCACGCAGGAATATCCCGATCCGTCGGTGGTTCATTATTACCGCTTGCGGCAGGTGGATACGGACGGGAAATACGAATTCAGCTTCCTGCGCTCCCTGACGTTTGAGGGCTACGTGGGCATCGAACTGAAACTGTCGACCAACCCGGTTACCAACGGCACCATCAGAGCGTATGTCGATTATGGCGACGAAAATCTCTCCCGGGAAGCGAACCTGGTCCTGGTCGACAACATGGGCCGAACCGTCGGCAAACAATCGATTTGGCTGGAGAAAGGCCGGAATACCGTGCAGTTCCAGGGCGTGTCGCTACACAGCGGCCTGTATGTGATTTCGCTGCAAAACCCGTCGCTGGTGCAGCCGAAGTTTGTAAAAGTAGCGGTTCAGTAACCGGCTGAACAGACTAGGCTTATTCGTTACCGCCGTCCTGAAAACCGCGGTACCGGGCTCTGTATTGCCAATCATCTGAGTCGATAATCCCTCATCCTAGATTATAAAGTGATGATAGAGCACTATTTAAAAATTCATTCAAACCGCATTGTCTCCAGCTATTTCGTGCTGCTGGCCGATGTTTGTATCTCCATCGGTTCGTTCCTGATCGCTTTTTTGCTGCGGTTTAATTTCGAAGTAACGGCCATTTATGCCGATTACTTTCTGTACTGCCTGGGTCTCACAGTCGGAATCCGGTCTCTGTTTTTTGTGCTGTTTCGCTCCCACCAGGGCATTATCCGCCACACCAGCCTGGAAGACATTCTGCTGCTGCTGTATGCGGTTACCGCCGGGAGCACGCTTACGGCCTTCGGAACCTATTTCGGCTGGCAAGCCGGTTACCTCGTATATTACGTACCGGTATCGATTCTGATGATCGATTATTGCTGCTGTCTCGTAGCGCTGTCGCTAAGCCGGTTTCTGGTCAAAGCGTTTTACTGGCACCTGCGGTCGATTACGCGGGGCACGCCACCCCAGCCGATTTTGATCTACGGAGCCGGCAAAACCGGTTTGCTCACCCGCAACGCGCTGGCGCAGGACCCCACGCAACGGTATACGGTTCTGGCCTTCATCGACGACAATCCGTACAAAATCAACAAAGTCATTCAGGGGTTGCCGGTCGTTTCGCGGCAGGAAGCTTACAAACGCTATATTCGGAAACAAACCATTCCACCGCAGATTCTGCTGGCGATGGGGGCCATCAGTCCGAAGAAAAAAACGGAAATCACCGATTTTTTCCTGCAATACCACGTTTCGGTCAAAACCATACCCACGGTTGAACAATGGATCGACGGCCGGCTGAATGCGTTTCAGATCCGTGACATTCGCATCGAGGACCTCCTCGGTCGCTCACCCATTCAGCTGGAAAACAGGGCCATCCGTGAACAACTCAGCGATCAGGTCGTGATGGTGACCGGGGCCGCCGGTTCAATTGGTGCCGAACTCATCCGGCAGGTGTTGCGCCACCGTCCCCACACCGTTGTGCTGGTCGATCAGGCGGAATCGGCCTTGTTCGATCTGGAATTCAAACTGCGCCGGGAATACCAGGCGATGGCGAGCGAGGTCAACGTGATCGTGAAAATTGCGGACATTTCCGACGAGTTTCGGATGCGGCATATTTTCCGGGAAACCCGCCCGACGATTGTCTTTCATGCCGCAGCCTACAAGCACGTTCCGCTCATGGAAGAACATCCGTACGAAGCCGTGCGGGTGAACGTGCTGGGAACGCAGATTGTCGCGGATCTGTCGCTGAAATTTGGCGTCCGCACGTTCGTCATGATTTCGACCGACAAGGCCGTCAACCCCACCAACGTCATGGGAGCCACCAAACGGCTGGCCGAAATGTACGTTCAGAGCCTCAATCACCCCGACAAAGCCCTCCGTCGCACCCGGTTTATTGCCACCCGGTTTGGCAACGTACTGGGTTCCAACGGCTCGGTGGTGACGGTTTTTCAACAGCAAATCCAGTCGGGTGGCCCCGTGACGGTTACCCATCCCGACATCATCCGGTATTTTATGACCATTCCGGAAGCCTGCCAGCTGGTGCTCGAAGCGGGCGGTATGGGCAAAGGCGGGGAAGTATTCGTGTTCGACATGGGCGATCCGGTCAAGATCGTGGAGCTGGCCCGCAAGATGATTCACCTGTCCGGTTATGCCGTAGACAAGGACATCAAAATCGTTTTCACGGGTTTGCGACCGGGCGAAAAGCTGTTTGAAGAACTCCTCAATGACAACGAAAGCACGCTGCCGACCCATCATCCCAAAATTATGATTGCGCAGGTGGTCATTCCCGAGGCGGACGAAATGAAAGCGACGCTCGACCAACTGCGGCATCTGATGCTCAACGGCAGTGATCACCAGTTGGTGGGAACCCTTAAACGTCTGATTCCCGAGTACATCAGTAACAACTCCGTTTTTACGGCCCTGGATTATTGAAAACCGGGCCTAGTGCAGTGATGAAATACTATTTAACGCTAAAACCAGGAAAGTTATGTACAAGATCTTATTAGTAGACGATCATTCCATCGTCCGTTCGGGCATCCGTTTGTTGTTGAAAGAACAGTATGGCACCATCCAGGTTGACGAAGCCAAAAACGGCAGTTCAGCTTTCGGCAAGATCATGGATACCACCTATCATCTGGTAATTATGGATATCAACATGCCCAATACGGACACCTTTAGTTTGCTCCAGAATATGCGGGCGATGGCACCGGACTTGCCGATTATGATCTTCACCATCATGACCGAATACGCTTTCGCCAAACGGTATCTGCAACTGGGCGTCAAGGGGTACATCAGCAAGCAGGCCGAGGACCCGGAAATCCGGAAAGCCGTCCACGCCATCCTGTGCGGAAAACCGTGTGTGTGCCCCGACTTATTGGAAAAAATGCAGGATGATAACCACTTCAGGAAAGACCTGGACCCGTTCGATGCGTTGTCGAACCGGGAACTGGAAATTGCTTTTCACCTGGTGAGGGGTAAATCCGTCAGCCACATTGCCGATACGCTCAACATTCACACGTCGACCGTTGGCACGCACAAAGCCCGGATTTTTGACAAGCTCAAAGTCGACAATATCCTGGTTATGAAGGACCTGGCAGCGCATTACCGACTGATTTAATCCTAGCGTTGAATAAATAGCCGATTGGGAGTGGAAACCGTGTGAAACGTTCTCGTTTCCCGGCCACTTCCAATTTCTTCGACCATCGCTCCAGGCAATCTTTTATCGGACGATCCGGTATCGCTGCTGAATTCGCTGGCGAATGCAGGTGCCGACGGCATACGAGAAGCTGAGCAGCCCAACGGTCCAGACCAACCCCCAAACGCTCAGATACGTCCATTTCCCGGTACTGACGGTGGTTAGTAGAGCCATCATCATCAAGACCATTCCGACGGTCATCAGCAGGGCCGTGCGCAGGGAATTCCGGTATTCCTGCCGCAGATCATACGCACCGTACGCTTTGTTGCGAAACTGAAACACAATATCGTCCAGATCCGCTTTCCGAAGCTGTTCCTCGTTCATGGTCAGCTCGATCTGGTAGGTTTTGCGCAAGTGTTTTACGGCTTTGGCGTTTGCTTCGAGCTGCACTTTTTCCAGGGCGGTTTCAAACGGCAGACCAATCCACATGTAATGCTCGACCTCACAAGCCAGGTGATCGAGGAGTTCTTCAAACAGCGCTTCGTCGGTGCCGTTCCAGACCAGATGGCGGTATAGGATTTCTACTTGTTGCGGGTTGAGCTTTTCCATAGGACTATCGGGTTTAGCGGCTGATCGGTTCGGATTTTAGTGGCCCAGCGACAAGGCTGGCACCGGTTGTAAAAGGGCTTTCATTACTTCAACAAATCGCTCGAAATCAGAGACTTTCTGGTGGGCCATTTCGTTACCACTGGGGGTGAGTGTGTAGTATTTGCGCAACCGCCCGTCCACTTCCACCGACTCCGTAATCAGTAACCCTTCCTGTTGCAATTTGTGCAAAACCGGGTACAATGCCCCGAACGTCAGAATAACCTCTCCCTGCGTCCGCTCTTTGACCGACTGCGTGATTTCGTATCCGTACATCCGGCCCCGTTCGGTCAGCAGTTTCAACACGATTGTCTTCAGGGTACCCCGCAAAAATTCATTGCCTGATGGTTCCATGCTGTGCAGAAATAGAATGTTAATTTATTTGTACGAAGTAAATATATAAAAGATTCCAATATATAAACAAAATCTTTTCCGGATTTTTTTTCAAATCCTCCACGCAACAGACCCCACCCCAACGGGGCACCATCATTAGCCCCGGACATCGTCCGGGGAATACGGGGAGGTCGCCCATCACCACGCCCCAAAGGGGCACCAACATTAGCCCCGGACGATGTCCGGGGCTAATGTTGGTGCCAATTGGTCATAACCCTGAAAGGGTTGGATAAATAAATTGGTATTCAACCCTTTCAGGGTTATGAGGGTGGGAATATGGTCATTACCCCGGACGATATCCGGGGCTAATGATGAGACCCCTTCGGGGTTTGTTTGGGCGGTGGGATTTTTGCCACGGTTGTCCCCGGACGATGTCTGGGGTTGATGATGGTGCCCCGTTGGGGCGGAGTGACAGAATATGGAAGGCGCGGTTCCCTACGCGTCGTACGACAGAACCGGAGACAACCAGCGTTCGACCTCATCGAGGGGCATATTCTTCCGCTGTGCATAATCGAGCACCTGATCCTTGTTGATTTTTCCGACCGCAAAATACCGCGACGAGGGGTGCGAGAAGTAAAAACCGCTCACCGACGACGCCGGGTACATGGCAAAACTTTCGGTCAGTTGAATGTCGATCTGCCCGGCATCCAGCAGTTCAAACAGCGTCGCTTTTTCAGTATGGTCGGGGCAGGCGGGGTAGCCCGGTGCCGGCCGAATGCCCTGGTATTCTTCCTTGATCAACTCTTCGTTCGACAGTTTTTCATTGGTCGCATACGGCCAGAATTCCGTCCGAACCCGTTTGTGCATCAATTCGGCGAACGCTTCGGCTAACCGGTCGGCGATGGCCTTGATCATGATGCTGTTGTAATCATCGTGATCACGCTCGAATTCTTCAACCAGTTTTTCAATGCCAATGCCCGCCGTAACGGCAAAACCGCCAATGTAATCGGTATGACCTGTCTCCATCGGGGCCACAAAATCCGCCAGACAGAAGTTGGGTAAACCGGGTGCTTTCTGGTTTTGCTGCCGCAGAAAATGGAGTACGGTTTTGGTATCGTAAATCAGTTCTCCGGCCGATTTCCGCTCGCTAGGCTCGGCAAGATGGCTGAGTTTGTATTCGATGTGCGCGTGCGAACCGTGCCGTTCACAGGGAATCTCGCGGACGATTTCTTCAAAGTCGTGCAGCAGCACATCGTCATCGGTGGCGTTGGCGGGATAAAAACCAACCACGGCTTTGGCCGTCAGCAGTTTTTCATCGATCACTTTCTGCAAAAGCCGCTTGGCATCTTCAAAAACTTTCCGGGCTTCCACGCCAACAACCTCATCGGTCAAAATCGCGGGGTATTTTCCGTGCAATTCCCAGGTCTGGAAAAACGGCGTCCAGTCGATGAACTCCGCAATTTCTTTCAAGGAATAGTCCTGAAAATAGCGGTTTCCGAGAAACTGCGGTTTGGTCGGTTCAAATTCCGACCAGTCGATGACGGTTTTGTTTTTCCGGGCTACGTCGATCGTCAGGGTCTTTTTGTCCTGCTTTCGTTTCGCGTGATCGGCGCGGAGTTTGGTGTACTCGTCTTTAAATTCCCGAAAAACCAGATCGCGCGTGCTTTCCTGCTCGCTGATGAGCCGACCGGCCACCGGCACACTCCGGCTGGCGTCCAGCACGTGAACCACCGGACCCGAATAATGCGGATCGATCTTGACGGCAGTGTGAATGCGCGAAGTTGTAGCCCCCCCGATCAGCAGCGGCATCGTGAAACCCTGGCGCTCCATTTCCTTCGCCACGCCCACCATTTCATCAAGCGAGGGCGTAATCAAACCGCTCAGGCCAATGATATCGACCTTGTGTTTTTTGGCTTCCTCCAGAATTTTCTGGGTCGGCACCATCACGCCCAAATCAATGATTTCGTAGTTGTTACAACCCAAAACCACACCCACGATGTTTTTCCCAATGTCGTGCACGTCGCCTTTGACGGTCGCCATCAGAATTTTTCCGGCCGCCCGGGCACCCACCGCTTTGCTCGCTTCGATGAATGGGAACAGGTACGCAACGGCTTTTTTCATCACCCGCGCCGACTTCACCACCTGCGGCAAAAACATCTTTCCCTCGCCAAACAGGTCGCCCACCACGTTCATGCCGTCCATCAACGGCCCTTCGATCACCTCGATGGGACGCTCATACAGCAGCCGGGCTTCTTCCGTGTCCTGGTCGATGTAATCCGTGATGCCGCGCACCAGCGCGTGTTTCAGGCGTTCCTGAACCGGTTCCTGCCGCCAGCTTTCATCCTGAACAACGACTTTCCCTTTGGCTTTGACGGTTTCGGCAAAATCGACCAGCCGCTCCGTCGCATCCGGACGGCGGTTGAGCAGCACATCTTCGCAGCGTTCGAGGAGGTCTTTCGGGATGTCGTCATAAACGCCCAGATTACCGGCGTTGACAATCCCCATGTCCATCCCGGCTTTGATGGCGTAGTACAGAAAAACCGAGTGCATCGCTTCCCGCACCACCTCGTTGCCCCGGAAGGAGAACGAAATATTGGACACACCGCCACTGACTTTGGCTAACGGCAGATTTTCCTTGATCCAGCGCGTCGCATTGATGAAATCGACGGCGTAATTATTGTGTTCTTCGATTCCCGTGGCAACGGTCAGGATGTTCGGGTCAAAAATGATGTCCTGCGCCGAAAAACCGACTTTATCGACCAGAATCCGGTAGGCACGCTCGCAGATTTCAATCCGTCGTTGGAAATTATCGGCCTGACCGGTTTCGTCAAATGCCATCACCACGGCCGCAGCACCGTAGCGTTTGACCAGATTGGCACGTTCGATAAACGCTTCTTCGCCTTCTTTCAGCGAAATCGAGTTGACGATGGCTTTGCCCTGTACGCATTTCAAACCGGCTTCGATCACTTCCCATTTCGAGGAGTCGATCATGATCGGCACGCGCGCAATGTCGGGTTCGGCGGCAATGAGATTCAGGAACGTCGTCATGACCTCCACCGAATCCAGCATACCTTCGTCCATGTTCACGTCGATCACCTGCGCACCGTTTTCTACCTGCTGACGCGCCACGGACAAGGCCGCATCATAATCCCCGGCTTTGATCAAACGCGCAAACGCCTTGGAACCCGTTACGTTCGTCCGTTCACCGACGTTGACAAAGTTGGTCAACTCCGTGATTTTCAACGGTTCCAGACCGCTCAGTTTCTGATACGATTCAGCCTGCGGTCTCGGACGGGGCGGGTATTTCGCAATCGCCTGCGCAATGGCCCGAATGTGATCCGGCGTCGAACCGCAGCAACCGCCCACGATGTTGACAAAACCGTCCTGCACAAAGCCTTCGATCTGGGCCGCCATTTCGTCGGGTGACTGATCGTATTCCCCCATTTCGTTGGGCAACCCGGCATTCGGATACGCCGACGTAAAAAATGGTGCTTCTTTCGCCAGCGTCTGCACATACGGCCGCAGCAGTTCGGCCCCCATCGCGCAGTTCAACCCAATGCTGAGCAACGGCAGGTGCGATACCGAATACAGAAACGCTTCCGTCGTCTGGCCCGACAGCGTCCGGCCCGAAGCGTCGGTAATCGTTCCCGAAACCATGATCGGCAGCGGTTCCAGGCCTTTATCCGCAAAATATTTATCCACGGCAAACAACGCGGCTTTGGCGTTGAGCGTATCCGTGATGGTTTCAATCAATAGCAAATCCGATCCGCCCTCGACCAACCCGGAAACCTGGGTGTAAAACGCTTCGACCAGTTGATCGAAAGTAATAGCGCGATAACCCGGATTGTTCACATCGGGCGACATGGAGGCCAGCCGCGTGGTCGGTCCCATCGCACCGGCCACAAACCGGGGTTTGTCGGGATTCTGGCGGGTTACTTCCATTGCCACTTCCTTCGCGATTTTCGCCGACTCGTAATTGAGTTCATACACGAGTTCCTCCATGTGGTAATCGGCCATCGCCACCCACGTTCCGCTGAAGGTGTTGGTTTCGATGATGTCCGACCCCGCTTCGAGATACTGGCGGTGGATTTCCTTGATGATGTCCGGTCTTGTGAGCGACAGCAAATCGTTATTGCCCTTCAAATCGTGGGGCCAATCCGCAAAACGCGTCCCGCGATAATCTTCCTCTTCCAGTTTATATCGTTGAATCATAGTACCCATGGCTCCATCGAGAATCAGGATACGCTGTTGAAGAAGGTCAGTTATTTTTTCCAATTTCTTGTATTGATTAGGATTACCTACCCGGCAAACCACCGCCTGTAGCAGAACGGGACAAATATGGTTACACGGCTTATCGAAGAAAGGAAGCAGGGTGCAAGCTTTCAACTTATCTGTCCCCGTTGCCGGGGCGGAATTTGGCACCTTTTTCAGGGAGTATGAATGGTTGCCAAGACATCATCGGGTCCAATCCCTCCGTCTTTCTCGATAAGCGGTTTACAAAAATAGAAAAAGAGCCGGTCTTCGCCAAACCGATTCCCTTCGGGGAGAAACAGGCGGTTTTTGCAAAAGATTCCGTTACCAGGTATGTTCCAGATCTTCTTTGGTATAGGTGTGGTTCCGCTCGTGGTAAAGCGACGTGTCCGGCGTTCGCTTGATCGTCAACGGGTTTTTCGCCCGGAGCCGGTAGAGGTACGCGATCGGGACTAAAACCGCCCAAAATAAAACCGTCAGAATGATTTTGCTGTTGATGATTCCCAGCACTTCGGCCAGTTTGAACCACGCCCAGGCAATGCCGTTGCCAGCCGCCGGAATGAAGATGCTCAAAAGCCCTACGGCTGCTGCGGCATAGAGCCAATAAACGGATTTAAAGACAAAGTACAAAACGACCAGACCGGTTACGATCACCAACTGGGCCTTGACGCGCTCTACTTGACTCATAGGCAGATATCTGTTAAAAATTCTTAAGAAGTTGTTTAAATTAAGGCCAGAGGCCTGTCCTGTCAATAGGCAATGGCATCCATCAGCTAGTGGTAGCTCCGGAGGAGCGGCCCGAAGATGTTTTTAGACCGCTCCTCCGGAGCTACCACTAGCTGATGGATGCCATTGCCTATTGACAGACCGCCCTTCCAGGGNCCCGAAGATGTTTTTAGACCGCTCCTCCGGAGCTACCACTAGCTGATGGATGCCATTGCCTATTGACAGACCGCCCTTCCAGGGCACTCCCCGGTTAACTTAAACAGCTTGTAAAGTATTACTTTAAGGTTATCGCTCGCGTGTCACGAGTGACAACGGTAGTCTTCTGCTATCAATCCAATCCAAATTCTTCTTTCCACACGCCCTTTTCCGGCCACGCCGGTTGCTGTTTTTTATCAAACACATAATTCCCGACGACCAGATAATCCATTTCCGTTCGCATGAAACACCGATACGCGTCATCCGGCGTGTTGACGATGGGTTCGCCCCGCACGTTGAAACTCGTGTTGACCAAAACCGCACACCCCGTCTGTCGTTTAAACGCATCGATCAATTGCCAGTAGCGGGGGTTCGTTTCCCGGTGAACGGTTTGAATCCGGGCGGAGAAGTCGATGTGCGTAATGGCCGGCAAATCCGAGCGTTGAACATACAATTTTTTCCGCATCGGAAGGCTGTCATACTCAGCGGGCAGCGGTTTTCGGCGGTTTTCCAGAACCGGGTGCACCAGCAACATGTAGGGCGAGGTCCCGTCGCAATCGAAGTAGTCGGAACAATCTTCGGCCAGCACCGAGGGCGCAAAGGGCCGGAACGACTCGCGGTATTTGATGGTCAGGTTCAGTTTTTTCTGCATACCGGCACTTCGCGGATCGCCCAGAATGCTACGACCACCCAGCGCCCGTGGCCCGAATTCCATTCGCCCCTGCACCCAGCCGATGACGGTTTCGTTTGCCAGCAACCGGGCGGTTTCGTTGCACAAGGCTTCAAAATCGTCGTAATGCGTAAAAAACGCTTTGTACTTTTTTGCCATCAATTCAACGTCCAGATCGGAAAACGTCGGGCCTAGAAACGACCCTTGCAGGGCGTCATGCGGGTAATCGATGATGCGTTCCCGGTCAAAATAGATGTGATAGGCCGCCAAAGCCGCGCCCAAGGCACCACCCGCATCACCGGCTGCCGGTTGAATGAAGATATTTTTAAAAATGCCGGATTTTTGGAGTTTTCCGTTGGCAACGCAGTTGAGGGCAACGCCCCCTGCCAGCACCAGATTATCCGTATCAGTCAATCGCCGGGCTTCACGCGCCATGTTGATGACCACCTCCTCCGTCACCCGCTGAATCGCCAGTCCCAGATTACCATGTTCCGGTTTCAGTTCATCATCCGGATGGCGTTTCGGAATACCGAACAGCGTTTCCCACTTTTTTTCGTGAACCATCCGCAAACCGGTCGCATAATCGAAGTAGTTCTGGTCGAGCCACACGGAACCATCTTCCTTGATCTCCACCAGCTTCGTTTTAATTAGCCCGACATACCGGTCCACGTCCGGCGAATTCGGATTTCCGTACGGGGCCAGCCCCATCAGTTTGTATTCGCCGGAGTTGACCCGAAAGCCCAGAAAATACGTAAAAGCCGAGTATAACAACCCCAGCGAATGCGGAAAATGCAGTTCTTTTAAAACCGTAATCGCCTTGCCGTCGCCTAACCCGATGGAAGCCGTCGCCCATTCGCCCACGCCGTCGATGGTCAGAATGGCGGCTTTTTCAAAAGCGGAAGGGTAAAACGCACTGGCAGCATGTGACAAATGATGCTCGGGGAAAAGCAGTTTTACCGGTTTTCCAGAATCGTAGCCGAGTTTTTTCAGCTCGGCCCGCAGGAGTCGTTTCAGGAATAATTTATCCTTCATCCAGACCGGCATCGCCATCAGAAACGATCGCAAACCACGCGGAGCAAAGGCGTAATACGTCTCCAGCAACCGCTCGAATTTCAGCAGCGGTTTGTCGTAGAACACAATGGCATCCAGCTCATTCAGGCTCATTCCGCCGTAGTCCAGACAAAAACGAATGGCATGGGCCGGAAAACCGGCATCGTGTTTTTTGCGCGAAAACCGTTCCTCCTGCGCAGCTGCCACAATCCGCCCGTCTTCGACCAAAGCCGCAGCCGAATCGTGGTAAAAAGCGGAGATTCCGAGAATAGTCATGTCTGTGTCGGGCAGGCCCGGCAAAACCGGTAAGGGTCAATCGGTGTTAAAGGTACGCCTGTTCATTCAAAAGTACCCCAAATTTTAGCGCACAGCCGAATCCGCCCGACCGTTCTATAGAAAAGCCGCCGTATTTCGTCTGGGGATGTAAATTGAGTATATTTGGGCGTTTCAGTACCACTTTTCCCAACTTCATTTTGAAAATTGCTGCCATCGATATCGGCTCCAACGCGGCCCGTCTCCAGATTTCAACGGTTCTGCACGTGGACGACGTGATTAGTTTCAAGAAGGTTGAATACGTCCGGTTTCCGCTTCGGCTGGGTCACGATGTATTTAATTTTGGAGAAATTACGCCCGAAAGCGAAGTTCGTACCAACAAATTGATGCAGGTGTATAAGCTGTTGATGGAACTCCACGAAGTGGAAGACTACATGGCCTGCGCCACCTCGGCCATGCGGGAAGCCGTCAACGGTCACAAAGTGGCGACCCGCATCAAGGAGTTGACCGGCATCGAAATCAACATCATCGACGGTCAGAAGGAAGCCGAACTGATCAACAATGTGGTGGTGCAGGCCCTCGACGAACGGCAGTTTCTGCACATCGACGTGGGCGGTGGCAGCACCGAACTGAACCTGTATCTGAACCGGAAAAAGGTCAACTCGAAGTCGTTCAAAATCGGCTCCGTGCGCTCACTGGAAGGAAAAGAAACCAAAGGGGCCTGGAACAAAATGAAAGACTGGGTGGACGAAAACGTGCTGAAAACGCAGGATATGGTCGCCGTGGGTACGGGCGGAAACATCAACAAGATCTTCAACCTCGTGGCGAAAGTCGGTGACACGACCACGCTGGCGGAAATTGAACGGATGCGGAATTATATTTCGGGCTATAGCCTGGAAGACCGGATCAATAAACTGCGGCTGAATGCCGACCGGGCCGACGTCATCATTCCGGCGGCAGACATCTACATTTCGGTTATGAAATGGGCGGGAGCCGACACCATTGTGGTGCCTGACCTGGGTCTGAAAGACGGTATTCTTCAGTTGGTGTATGAACGTTGGGGCAAAAAGCAGCCGAAAAAAAAGCCCTAGTTGCCGAATATTTCAAGCAGTAAACCGGCTGTGTACGAACTTCTTCAGGTAGAAAATCCGCTCCCGGAACAGATTCCGCCGTTCTGCCAGGACGGTTTTCTGTTCCTCCAGGCCCGTCATCTGCTCAACCAGCCGGATCGACCGCTCCACTATTTTGCCCTTCTCGACCCCAAAACCGGCCGGGCCGACGCCCGTTGTGCGTTTTTTATCCGCGACGACTGGGCCATAAGTCCGTCTGCCGCATCGTTTGGTTCCATCGAGTTTTCGGATGAGTTGCCGGACGAAGAACTAGCCCGACTGGTAGACGACGTAGTAACAACTAGTAAAAAATTACTAGTCCAGGGAATTCGAATAGTCAATTACCCGGATTGCTATTTGCCGGTTCATTGCCAGCGACTTCGTGCGGTATTGCTGGACGCCGGTTTTGCGGTGAAATACGAAGAACTGAATCAACACCTGACCGTCAGCGCACGTTCCTTTACCGAACACTTGCATGCTACCGAACGACGGCGGCTTCGGAAATGCCGGCAGGCCGGTTTTACGACTCACATCCGGGAAAATCCAGATGCGGAGACCTTGTTTGCGTTCATTCGGAAAGCGCGGTTACGGAAAAACCTGCCGCTATCGATGAGCAGCAAAGAGCTTGCCAATCTTCTCACAAATTTCGGGGGTGTCTGCCCGGTTTTTACGGTGTGCGATGGTGATCAGCTTATTGCTGCCTGTCTGGGGATTCGGGTTTCGCCCACTGTTCTTTATTACTTCCTACCCGCCGATCACGAAGATTATCAACAGTTTAGCCCGTCGGTGATGCTGGTCGAAAATCTGTACACCTATTGCCAGCAACACCAGATTCCGTTGCTCGATCTGGGCATTTCGACCAGCCATGGCATTCGGAATGAGGGATTGATCCGGTTTAAACACCAATTGGGCGCAGTGGAATCGGCGAAGCTGGTCTTTGAGATGCGGTTTTGAAGCGCTTCAGTTTCCCTTACTCCATAAGCCTGTATTTTTAGCATTTTCTGAGATGCCGTCAGGCATCAAATATTTGTCGCTGACGCGACCTATTTACCATCGGGACAAACTAGGGTTACCTAATTGAAGGATCTGTGGATGTCCTGATCACCGCCGTCGAAAGCCCCGCATACGCCCCAGCACGGACCCCATCAACCCATTCATATCGTCCGATACCCGGAACCACAGAATCAGCCCGGCAAACAGGCCCACCAGCACCAGTGAGCGTCCGATGATGCTGAACAATACCAGCCACAACGAACCGTTCCACGCGGGAAGAAGAAGCGACACGCCGTAGACCAGCACCAAAACCGCAAGGGCCTTGACGCCCGAAAACGTGAACGGCAGGATTCGGAAAAACACCCAGACCAGACCGACTTTGCTCAGGGCAAAAACCAGCGTGGTGAGTGTGGTGGCAAAAGCCGCTCCGTCGATGCCGTAGCGCGGAATCAGGTAGGCATTGGCACCAATCGCCAGGCAGGCCATCACAATCATCAGCAACGTGGCGTAGCGGTAGTATTTAGAGTAATTGATGATTTCACCGTTCACACCCGTAGCCATTTCAAACAGCTTCGCCGAAGCCAGCAGCAAGACTACGTGTTTGCCCTGCCGGTAGATGTCGGCTTTCGGCAACAGGCTGAAAATCCCGTCGATGTTGGTCCAGATCAGCAGAAAAACCAGCCCACCCGCCAGCAACTGGTTCAGCGACGATTTGTGGTACAACTCCTGAACGTGCACCATATCGTTCTGGCGTAAGGAATTGGAAACCAGCGGGGTTGAAATCTGCGTAATGGTTTTTCGGGGAATCTCAATAATGCCGGCAATGTAGGTCGCGATGATAAAAATAGCCGCATTGGTCAGCCCTTCGCCACCGGAAAGCATCGTGCGGTCGATGAAATACACCACCTGCGTGCCGACGCCCCCCATGACCACAAAGAGACCAAAATAGACCATCTGGCGAAACATGCCGTCTTGCAGCCGCTTAAAGTCGAACCGCAGCGAAAACTTGCCCAACTGATAAATATACACCAGCAGAATCACCACCGCCAGGCCGTACGACGCAACCATCAGGTACAGCATCCAGTCGAAATTATACCAGCCCAGCCCAAACAGCAGAATCACCAGCACATTCGCCAGTTTCAGATACACTTCCCGAATGAAGGTCGGGATGGCAATGCGGGCGTTGTTGCGACAATAGGCTTCCAGCACGGAGATGTAAATCCAGAAAATCGTGAGTGGCACCACCAGCACATGATAGGGAATCAGCCCCGCCGATTTTTCGGCAAAATAATCCTGAATGGGTTGCTCGAACAGAAAATAAGCCGCCGTGAACAGACTGATCCCAATCAGGGGAAAGGCCAGCAGAAAACCCAGAAAACCGTTGTTCTTCGTTTTGTCATCGCGGAAATAGCCAAAAAACCGGTCGGTGATAAACGGCGCGCCGAGGTGCGCAAACGCGGCAAAAAGCAGGCTATTTTCCAGCAATAAACGCGAAATCGCCAGCTGATCGGTTGACAGAAAATGCAGCGAAACGTACAACTGGTTAATAATCCCGATGCCGACTCCGATGTAGGAACCGATGCTGGCTTTCAGGCTTTGGCGAATGACAATTCCCATGTGTTTTGGTTACACTCCCTTTCGATAAATGGCGACCACCGTGGCCCCGTCAGACATGATCGGCAGGCGTTTGGCCACAAACCGGGTCGATTTATAGACGAGCGACGCGAACAGATTCCGGCCCAGGTGTTTTTCCAGCCACAGGCGATAGCCAAGACTCCGGTGCGTCACCGAAGCGGGCTCGTTCCGGATTTCAACCACGGTCAGCCCCATCCACTCACCGGCATATTGCAACGAAACCGGGTCCCAGAGCAGGGTGTGGTGGGGCGGCAGATTCAGCGTATGATACGGATCTTCGCGGAAATAATACGAGGCATTATTCGGAACGCCAATGGCCAGCAAACCGCCCGGTTTGACGCATTGAGCCGCCTGCCGGAAAAAATCGCCGACATTGTTGACATGCTCGAAAACCTGAAACGCACAGACGACATCGTATTGGCCTTCATGCTGTTGGGCGTGAATCTGCAGATCTTCGTTGATGATGTTGACCCCGATTTTTTTGCCGTACGCAATCGCGTCGTCGTTCAGCTCCAGCCCCAAACCGTTCGCTCCTTTTTCGGGCAGCCGTTTCAGGAAGTAGCCATTACCGCTGCCAATTTCCAGCACCCGGTCGCCCGACCTGAGGTGTTGAAACACCAGCTCATGCTCCCACTTCCACGGGCTGTAATACCCTTTATAATGCTTGCCCAAGTCGGCGTAAAAATCCGCATCACCCGCCAGCGAAAACGGGTAATAAAACCGCAGTTTCGACTGGTTGCATTCATAGATCATCACCTCGTCCATCCCGGCAAAATACCGGCTGACGTCCATCCCGAACTGATCGCGATACCGTTGTTCGATGGTGCGGGCGTTCAGGCTCCGAACGGCCGAAACCGCGGGCGAGTTGGTGAGCGGTGAGCGTACGGTCATAGTTCCAATAGACGTTTTAATTCCTTGATGCGGTCACGCATTTCGTATTCATTGATCATTTTTTGCCGGGCATTCCGACCCAGTTCACCGGCCAGTTTCGGCTCATCCAGCAACTGAACCATGTACTTCGCCATGCCCTGGTAATCACCTTCTTCGACCAGAAAACCGGTCACGCCGTGTTCGACGGCTTCCTTGATGCCCGCGTGGCGGGTGCTGACAATCGGCAAACCGGCCGCCGAGGCTTCCAGCACGGTATTGGGCGTTCCTTCCGAATCACCATTCACCGGATTGACCATCGAATGCTGGGCGAAAAGACGGGCTTTTTTGTGCCATTCCGCAATTTCCGCAGCGGTTTTAACACCCACTAACTGAACGGCGTATTTCAACTGCAAGTCGTCGACCAGCTTCTTACACGATTCCAACAATTCACCCCCGCCGATCATCACCAGCTTGGCATCCGGATGTCGGTCCAGCACTTTATCAAACGCACGAATCGTCAGTTGTGGCGCTTTTTTAGCCGTAAACCGCCCGACGGTTACAATCAGTTTTTCTGCTTTTTCCGGCTCGGCCCCGGCGAACAATTTCGTTTCAACGCCGTACGGATTTCGGTGAACTTTCTGCGGATCAGCACCCAGCCGGATCAGTTGCTCTACCATATCGTTGGAAACCGCTACAATCGCTTTGGCCTGCGCAAAAAGTTGGCGGTATGGCGTTTCGAGCTTTCTGAGCGTTTCCTTCTCGACCGCATCGAAGCCGTGAAAATGCACGACCAGCGGAATGTTTGCCTTTCGGCAAGCCGCCATCACATGGCAAGCCGTCGGGCCGTATTCCGCCAGCAACACATCCGGGCGGTTTTCATTCAGGAATTTCGTTAAAAAATGGCTGTAAAAAGCCGGGTAGAGTGCCGACACCATCCGCTTGATACCCACCCGAATCGGCTCGGCCAGCGGCATCCGGATAATTGTGTCACCGTCCGGCGTACGATAGGGTCGCCAACCACCGGAGAGCGTCAATTCGGGCTTCAAATACGCGATATGGTTGTGAATAAAGGTCTCCGAATAGCTGTTTTTGTTCGGATAGGCAATGCAGATTTTCATAGCTTCCGGCCGACGACCAAATACGTACACGCGTCCTTGTCCTTCGTTTCCTGAGATGTCGTCTTGTCAAACAGGCTGATCGACGCCTGCATGATGAGCGCAAACGGCGGCCAGAGCCAGCGCGGTATTTTGAACAGAAAACCATCCTGAAACAGTTGCAAACCCATCGCCGAGCGTCCGATAATGCCCCGAAACGAGACGATTTCAAAGCCGTTGCGGGCCACAATTTTCTGCAAACCGGCCGAGGTCCAGCGCCAGTAATCCGTGGGGTCGGGGTGATACATCCAGTAACCGTGTGTCGTCAGGAGCAACAAACCGCCCGGTTTCAGAATCCGGCACGCTTCCTGCAAATAGCCTTCGGGATCTTCAACGTGTTCGAGCACCTGCGTCGACAACACCACATCCACCTGCGCGTCGTCCATGCCAATGCGGCTGTCGGAACCGATGTAGACATCGGCGTGCGGGTTCCAGTCAAGGTCGATGCCGATGTACTGCACCTGTTCGGGCGGGAAAAGCGACACGTAGGGTTTGGTTCCGCAGCCGTAATCGGCCAGTTTGATCCGCCCGGTTTTCGTCAGCGGATCGATGAACGTGGTTCTGGCATACTGCACCAACTCCCTGAGTTTGATCAGATAATACCGCCGGGGATTGGTCAGTGGAGGTTTAATCCGGTAATGCTCAGACGGATCGTCCGGCATCGCTTCAGCGCGGATTGTTGTCATAATGAAATAGAAACGTCGTGGTGCGGCCCGGCTTGAACGGGAATCGGCTGATTTTCAGAAATACCAAACAAATCAGCCCTGACACGCGTACGATTTGTGGTGCGTATTGGCATTGTAAACACAAAGAAAGCAGAGACGATGCAAATAATTAAGTAATCTTGTAATTAGTTTGGGGTTTACGGTATTCCGTTTTCAGTATTCGGTTTTCGGTAACTCGCGCGTTCTTCTAAATGCGCTACTTACCGAATATCGTAAACCGAATACCGTAAACCGAATACCGAATACCGTAAATCGTAAACCGTAATGCCCTTCGCTCCCATCGTTTTATTCTGTTACAACCGCGTCGATCACCTGCGTGAAACGATTAAATACCTGTCCAATAACCCATTAGCCAGGAAAAGCGTTCTCTATGTTTTTTCGGATGGCCCCAAAATGAACACGCCCACGGCGAAAGAAGACGCGGAACGGGTGCAAAAAGTCCGGTCGTATTTGCCAACCATCGAAGGCTTTGCGGACGTCCGGATCAAGGAAGCCGAAACGAATCAGGGCCTGGCGAACTCCGTAATCCGGGGCGTGACGGCGGTGATTGAGCAACATGGCCGCGTGATTGTCATGGAAGATGACATCATCTGTACGACCGATTTCCTCGATTTTCAGAATGCGGCCCTGGACTTTTACGAACACCATCCGCTGGTTTTTTCGATTTCCGGGTATTTGTATCCGTTTTCCATTCCGCCCGCTTATTCCGAGGAGGTTTTGCTGTTGCCGCGCGCGTCGTCGCTCGGCTGGTCGACCTGGAAAAACCGCTGGGAACTGGCCGACTGGTCGGTGGCGGATTACGCCCATTTCATTCAGGATTCGAAAGCCCGGCAGGCTTTTTCGGCCAGTGGCAGCGACCTGATTCCGATGTTTGCCAAGCAGCAAAAGGGCCTGATCAGTTCCTGGGCCATCCGCTGGAGTTACACGCATTTCAAGCAAAAGCGCTATTGTCTGTATCCGATCCGGTCGAAAGTCGAACACATTGGCTACGACGCCGGCACCAACTTCGGCCGCTTCAGCCGGTTTCAGAACACGGCGCTTCACGAAGGCAAAATCAGACTAACCGCGGATGTTCAGGTCGATCCGGAAGTCGTTCAAAACCTCAAACGACATTTCAAGCCGAGTTGGCTGCGGCAGATGATCAACCGGTACAAGTACGGTATTTAATGCGTTTGCTTCCGTTGAAAAATCGTCGTATTCATCCATTCCAGTTCCTGTAGCGACTCATGCAACAAACGACTACTTCACACACAAACGACCCGAACCGGGACACTCCCCGGTCCATGAACCCCTCCCGGCTTCTCTCCCTCGACACTTTCCGGGGCATCACCGTTGCGGCCATGATTCTGGTCAACAATCCCGGCGACTGGGGCCACATCTACGCTCCGCTGGGCCACGCCCACTGGCACGGCTGGACGCCCACCGACCTGATTTTCCCCTTTTTTCTTTTCATTGTCGGCGTATCGATTTCGTACGCGTTGCAGCAGAAGGACCGGGCCGGACTGGTAGGTAAGGTTGTGAAACGGAGTCTGATCCTGTTTAGCCTGGGCCTGTTTCTGAACCTGTTTCCGAAATTTGATTTCACGACCGTCCGGATTCCGGGGGTTTTGCAGCGCATTGCGCTGGTGTATCTGGCCTGTTCGCTGATTTACATCAAAACCGATACCCGAACACAGGGCTGGCTGATCGGCATTTTGCTCGTCGGCTACTGGCTGCTGATGTCGTTCGTTCCCGTGCCGGATTTTGGCCCCGCCAATCTGGACGCTGAAACCAACCTCGGCGCCTGGCTCGACCGGACTTTGCTGGGTGGGCACCTCTGGAAAACCTCGAAAATCTGGGACCCCGAAGGACTGCTCAGCACCCTGCCCGCCATTGCGACCGGCCTGTCCGGAATTCTGGCCGGAACACTCCTGAAATCCCGCCGACCGGAAGCAGAAAAAGCCGTCTGGCTGTTCGTAGCGGGTTGTTTCGCCTTGCTGGGAGCTTATATCTGGAACGGTTTTTTCCCGATCAACAAATCCCTCTGGACCAGCTCGTTCGTGTTGCTCACCTCCGGCTTGGCGTTGCAGGGACTGGCGCTTTGCTACTGGCTGATCGACGTGCAGGGGTATAAAAAATGGACCAAACCGTTCGTGGCCTTTGGCGTCAATGCCATCACGGTTTTCTTTCTCTCCGGTCTGATTCCACGCATTTTGAACATGATCAAAGTTCAGCACCCCGATGGCTCAGAGATCGGCGCGAAGGAGTGGCTGTACCAGACGTTGTTTGTACCGTATTTCGAAAGTCCCTACAACGCGTCACTGGCCGGGGCGCTGACCTTTGTGCTGATCTGGTTCGGGATTCTGGGCTGGATGTATCAACAAAAAATCATTATTAAAGTATAAATAATGCCGCTAATTTTGAGTTAACACAGCAGACACGTGATCCGCCGTGTTTTCAAAACCGACCTAATGAACAAGATTCTTGCGACCGGCCTTGCCATTTCTCTGTTGGTAACCGGTGCGAATGCCCAGCAACCCGCCAAAACCGGTGCCAAAAAAGCCGCCGTTCCTTCCAGAGCAGCCGTCTCGGCGGGAATCCCCGCCGAACTGAAACAACCCATTCCGTTTGACCCGGGCGTTAAAGTGGGGAAACTACCGAACGGAATTACGTATTACATCCGCAAAAATGCCGAGCCTAAAAACCGGGCCGAACTGCGGTTGGCGATCAATGCCGGGTCGATTCTGGAAACCGACGACCAGCAGGGACTCGCCCACTTCATGGAACACATGGCGTTCAACGGCACCAAGAACTTTCCCAAAAACGAACTGGTGAGCTTCCTGCAATCGTCGGGCGTCCGGTTTGGGGCCGACCTGAACGCATCGACCGGTTTTGACGAGACGGTTTACCAACTGCCCGTTCCGACCGACTCGGCGCGGCTTTTTGAGCGGGCGTTTCAGATTCTGGAAGATTGGGCCCACAACGTGACGATGGACCCGGCTGAAATTGAAAAAGAACGGGGGGTGATTCTGGAAGAAGCCCGGTCGGGGCGCGGGGCGGGTCAGCGGATGCGCGAGAAGTATTTCCCGCTGATTCTCAACAACTCCCGCTACGCCAGCCGTCTGCCCATCGGAAAAGATGACATCATCAAAACCTTCAAACCCGAAGTCCTGCAACGGTTTTACAAAGACTGGTACCGCCCGGATTTGATGGCCGTTGTGGCCGTGGGCGACTTCGATGTGGATCAGGTAGAAGGCATCATCAAGGAAAAATTCGGTCGCATTCCGGCGGCAACGAACCCGAAACCGCGCCCGGAATACCCGGTTCCACCCCACAAAGACACCAAAATCGCCATCGTGACCGATCCGGAACAACCGAACACGATGGTACAGATTATGTATAAACGACCCGAAATCAAGGAGAAAACCCTGTATGACATCCGCGAGGCAATAAAACGGGTGTTGTTCAACTCCATGATCGGAAACCGCATCAATGAACTCACGCAGCAGGCCGACCCGCCGTTTCTGGCCGGTTACAGCAACTACGGCGGTTTTCTGGGCGATCAGGACGCCTTCAGTTCGTACGTCATTGCCAAAGACGGAAACGTAGCGCGGGCCGTTACGGCCATTCTGGACGAAAACGCCCGCGTCGATCGCTTCGGCTTCACGGAGACGGAACTGGATCGCGCCAAAAAACAGTATCAGAAAGCCGTCGACCGCATCTACCGCGAACGCGACAAAACCCGCTCGACGAGCTACGTGGGCGAATACGTGGAAAACTTCCTGAAAGGCGATATTCCGGTCAGCATCTCGTTTTACAATGATTTTCTGAAAAAATACCTCGGCGGAATCACCGTTGGCGACGTCAACAACCTGGCGAAACAGTTCATTACGACTGAAAACCGGGCCGTGGTCATCATGGCTCCCGAAAAAGACAAGGCCAAACTCCCGACCGAAAAGCAGGTGCTGGCCCTGATCGACAATGCCGGTAAAAACCTGACGGCGTATGTCGATAAAACGATGGATAAACCGCTGTTGCCGACGCTGCCCGTTGGCGGTCCGGTAACGAGTGAAAAAGAAATCAAGGACATCAACGTCACGGAATGGACGCTCCGCAACGGCGTGAAGGTGGTGTTGAAACCGACGGATTTTAAAAACGATCAGATCATTTTTTCGGCCAACAGCCCGGGCGGAACGTCTCTCTACCCCGACAAGGATTTTGAATCGGCGCGGTTTGCCTCCACGCTGATGCACATGAGCGGCATTGGCGAATACAACCAGATTCAGTTGGGTAAATACCTGACCGGAAAAACCGTCAGCGTGTCGCCCTACATCGGTGAAACGACCGAAGGCATCAGCGGCAGCACCACACCCGATGACCTGGAAACCGCCTTGCAACTGGTTTATGCCTACTTTACGGCTCCGCGTCAGGACCCCGACGTGATCAAGGGTTTTTTGTCGAACCAGCGGAGCTTTCTGCAAAACCAGTTGGCCACCCCAACGCCCCAGAAGGTTTTTCAGGATACGGTTCAGTCGTTGCTGGGAGCCTACAACTACCGCCGGTTGCCGCTGACACCCGAGCGGCTGGATAAAGTGGACGTCAACCGGGCCGGGGCGATTTACAAAGAACGCTTTGCCGACGCCAGCGACTTCACGTTCTTCTTCGTCGGAAATTTCAAAGAAAAAGACATCAAGCCGCTGATTGAGAAATATTTAGGCGGCTTACCTTCTACCAACCGCAAGGAAACCTACCGCGACCTGGGCATCCGGATTCCGGCCGGAAAAATCGAAAAATCCGTTACCAAGGGCCTCGAGCCCCGGAGTACCGTGCAGTTGATTTTCAGCGGTGATTTTGTCTGGAATGCCGAAAATGCCACCCAGGTCGATGCGCTGGCCGAAGTGCTGGAGATCAAACTGACCGAAACACTGCGGGAAGAAGAAAGCGGGGTCTACGGCGTGGGCGTCAGCGGAGCCTATGCCAAAATTCCGGCCCAGCGGTATACGTTCCGCGTCGGTTTCAGTTGCGCCCCCGAAAACGTCGATAAACTGATTGCGCGAACCCTGGCCGAAATCGAAAAACTGAAGCAGAATGGTGCCGATTCCAAAGACATCGACAAATTCAAAGCCGAAACCCGGCGCGAAACGGAAGTTCAGTTGAAGCAGAACAATTTCTGGCTGGGGTATCTGTCCAACCAGTATTTCAACCAGGACGACCCGAACGAAATCCTGCACGAAGCGGAATTTCTGAAACAGGTGACACCCGAAAGCACGAAACAGGCTGCCAATCAGTATTTTGGCAAGAATTTCATCAAGTTGTTGCTGGTGCCGGAGCGAAAATAAGCCCCGGCTTACCTTTCGCTAAATCGTTGGGCCGCTTTGCAGGAAAAAAAGCATAACTTGCTTTAACTCCCTGCACGTCTCATGCTGTACCAGAAGTATCAACCGGCTCCCCATCTGCGCCCGTTTGTCGAGTGCTACTACGTTTGGGAAAACGCAGCCTTGCCTGCTCAGCCGATGACCGTCGAGTCGCCCCCGAACGGCTACGGCTCGCTGGTGTTCAATTATGGTGATCCGTACCGGCTTCAAACGCAGAAAAACGGAACGAAAGTGGTGCCGGCGTCCTTCCTGAGCGGGCAGTCGACCCGCAGCTACCAATTGCAGTTGCAGGGGCAAATCGGCATGATCGGGGCGGTTTTTCGTCCGGCGGGCCTGAACAGTCTGTTTGGGTTACCGATGTATGAATTTGTCGATGAACGCATCGATCTGAGTGCCATTCTGGGCGATGGCATCCGAACCATTCAGGAACGCATCGCCGAACCCAACAGTGTCATCGGTCGGATTCGGCTACTGGAAACCTTTCTGAGCAACCAGATGACCCGCACCAATGCCATAACCGACCGCACGGATTACGTTGCCAACCTGATCGTAGACAAGCGGGGCATTATCAACATCCATGCGTTGATGGACGAACTGTATGTTTGCCGGCGGCAGTTTGAACGAAAATTCCTTCAAAAAGTAGGCGTTAGTCCGAAATATTACGCCCGCATCCGGCGCATCAGTTACCTGTGTGCTCAACTGGCCAGCAAACACTGGAATGTAGACGACTGGCACGACGTCATTTACCGGGCGGGGTATTACGACCAATCGCATTTCATCCGTGAGTTTACCGGCTTTACGGGCCGGATTCCATCACTTTACGTACGGGATAACGTCGAGCTGGCGAATTTTCTCAAATCGTGAGCGCCGGTTTGTCCGCCTTTTGCAAAATGTCGCATTTATACAATAAAGCGGCATGGGGGTCCGGTACTTTTGGTGCATCATATAACCACGATTTTTCATGAAAACGACACAAACGGACTCGCTGACTGACCTGACTCGCAAAGGCACCAGCATTGAATTTTTCTCGGCCTACCAGGAACGGGATATTGAACGAATGATGGCCCTCTTCGACCCCGCCGGCGAATTCTGGCTCATGCCGCTCGGCCCCGATCCGCAGGGAACCATCGGCGACTTGGGCCGGAATTTCTGGACGGGCGTCATCGGCGCTTTCCCGGACATTGATAACACCGTCGATAAAGTGACGGCCGACGGCGACAAAATCATTTGCAACGTGGCGTTGTTCGGAACCCAAACCGCTGATTTTGCCGGCATTACGAACAAAGGACTGCGTTTCAACAGCGACCATATTTTCATTTTCCGCTTCAACGAAGACGACAAGATCGAAGCGGTGGCCATCGACTGGGATCACACCAGCTTCCAGCAACAACTGGGTGTATAGCTTTTTTTCAGAGACAAGAGAGGATAGACATGAGAGTAAAGACTAGTGCTGAGAAAACAGTCTATCTTCTCATGTCTATCCTCTCTTGTCTAAATCGCTCCTCACTTCAGCGTTTCCAGATTGAACAGAAACTCCGACGAATTGACGAGTGTGTGAACCAGGGCCGCGTAAAAGACATTTTTCGTTTTCATGTACGTGTAGCCGTAGCCCCAGCCCGCGATGCTGGCCAGCCCCACAAAGACCAGCGAGCCCGCGTGAAAATGAACCAGGCCAAAAAAGATACTCGTGATCGCCAGGGCCGTATACGGGCCATTCAGCCCGGTCGATTTGTTCTCAATCCAGTAAGCAGCCAGAAATAGGAGAACCGTGATCAGGACCGGAACCCACAGCAAGGCCGCGTGCATCAGATAGCCGGTGAGCAGCGAGAGCAGCAGAAAAACCGCAAATCCCCACTTCCAATACATCTTCCAAACGCCGGATTCCGTAATTTTCCGGGCCAGCATGTTTTGCAAAATGCCCCGCAGAAAGAGTTCTTCGAACAAGGCCGTACCAAAAAATATCCGCACCATCTCGCCAACAGCCAGGGGAATCAACGCCATCGAAAACGGTTCGTAGCCGTCGGTTTTCAGAAAACCGCTGACAGTCGCAATCAAGGCGGTCAAGGCAATAAAAGCCAGCCAGACCCAGAGGGCGGTTTTCAGATAACGCCAATTAAAAGTCGGAAAAAATCCGATGTCGGGCAGCTTTCGGATGGTGCCGAAACCGTAGACCGCCGTCAGAATCAGCACAAACCGCAACACATTGCTGAAGCCCGCGCCGTTGAAAGGCAGGTTGGTTTTAACGCCGAAGGAAATGGACGTGGCCGGAATCAGAAAGAGAAAATAAACCGCAAAATCCGTCCATTTGATCGGCTGGTAATCCTTCGGATAGGCTAAAAAACCGAGGACCGGAAACAGCACATAAAAAGGAAACAGCGCAGCCGACCCCTGGAACGGCGAATGTCCGTGGAACCCCAGATACGAATACAGAACAATAATCAGCAACACCGGAAACACCACCGCCCGCTCCAGGCCGGTGCTCACGGCCCGGCGGAGCGATTCGGAAAGAGCCGGTTGACCCAGGATGAACGTCAGGAAATACAACCCGATGAAATACGGACTCGCCAGCAGCAGTTCGGCGGGTGGGAGTTGCCCATTGAAATAGAGGAAAAGCGCAAAAAAGGCCGCTGTCAACAGCACGCCCGTCCGTAGTTCGCCCGCATAACCCGTCGTCTTTTTCATCATCAGTCGATTTGTTCCAGATAACTACGAAAAGAAAATCAGATGGGCTATTGAGCGAGGCAAAAAACCGTAAAAAGGCCTTATTATCCTCAAAAACATCATTTTTAAGACAAAATCTGGTGAGATTCTTCAATGTTCGACCAATTAATAAATAACCCGCCGGTTTCAAACTCCTCTTTTTGTAAATTATACCGAACAAACTGATACACAATACGATAACCGTTACACAAATGACCCCACTTCTAAAATCGTGCCTATTGACGCTGGCTCTGGTTCTGACGTTTGTCGTTGGCTGGGAATGGTACTGGCGCAGTCAGAACCTCGGGCTTTCCTACAACGACGACGAAAGCCTGTGGGCGCACACCCGGAAAGCGATTTACCGAAGCAGTCCATCGAGGCCGGTGATCATTGGCTCGTCGCGCGTCAAGTTCGACCTCGATCTGGCGACCTGGGAGGCTACAACCGGCGAAAAACCGATCCAACTGGCGCTGGTCGGTACGGCCCCCCGGCCTTTGCTGACGGATCTGGCCAATGATCCGAACTTCAAAGGAACACTCATCATTGGCGTCACCGAAGGCCTTTTCTTCGCGCCCGACGGTTCTTTTCCCGAACGGGAAGCCACGAAACGGGTTAACTTTTATCCCAGGTGGTCGCTTTCCCAGCAAATCAGCTTCCACATCAACCGGGTGCTGGAACCCTGGCTGTATTTTCTGGACGAAGAACGGCTGGCCCTGCGCCCCCTGCTGACCAACCTGCCGATTCCGCCCCGCCCCGGCACCTGGGGTGGACCGAAATTCCCAAAAGAGTTTTCGATTATCCAGTTCGACCGGCAGGATGTCATGACCGATGCGATGGTGGCCGACACCGCCATTCAGAACAAAGTGAAAGCAGTTTGGCTGGACATTGGCGCTCACAGCCCGAAGCAAACCATGCCGGATGCGATGGTTACGGGCATCCTGAACTCCGTCAAAAAGTCGGTAGACCAGATTCGGGCACGGGGTGGTCAGGTGGTTTTTGTCCGGATGCCTTCGGACGGCCCTTTCTATGAAGTCGAAAAAATGAGCCACCCACGGGAAAAATACTGGGACCGCCTGCTGGCACACACCCGGACGCCCGGTATCTATTTTGCGGATTACCCGGCATTGTCCAAATACCGCTGTCCGGAATGGTCGCATCTGGCACCCAAAGATGCGGCCACGTTCACGCAGGATTTCATCCCGATTCTGAAGCAGAAAACCGGCTGGCCCATCACGATCCGGCCTACTCAAAAGCCCGCCCTTACGGCTTCCCTTCCTCCCCACCAATAGCTCCTGAGATCATGGTTTTCAACTCCTACAGTTTCGCCCTCTTCTTCGTTCTGCTGCTGGTGCTGCACAATCTTCCACTGCCCTGGAAGGTAAAAAAGATCAACTTATTGCTGGCCAGTTACTTATTTTACGCTCTTTGGAATCCGCCCTTCATTCTGCTGCTCTGGCTTTCGACGGTGGTGGATTTTTACATGGCCCGGCTGATTGCCCGCGAGCAACGATCTGCGCCCCGTAAACTCCTCCTGACCGTCAGCCTGTTGCTGAATCTCGGCATGTTGAGCTATTTTAAATACGGCGGTTTTTTGCTGGAAAACTTTACGGCTTTGCTGTCGGCGATGGGCATTGCCTTCCAGGCAGCCAAACCCGATATAATCCTACCGGTCGGCATTTCCTTCTACACCTTCGTAACGCTTTCCTATACGCTGGATGTGTACCGCCGGAAAGCCGAACCCGAACCGTCTTTCCTGAATTTTGCCCTGTTCGTTACGTTCTTTCCGCACCTGGTTGCGGGGCCGATTGTCCGGCCCGAAGATCTGATTCCGCAGTTTAAGGAACCCCACCGCGCCACGACCCAACAGATGACGTGGGGGCTTTTTCTGCTGTCGCTCGGCCTGTTCATGAAAGTGGTGGTTGCCGATACGCTGCTGGCCGACTCTGCCGACACCATTTTTGGCGTCCCCTTTCCGGTGCAGCCACTCGATGCCTGGTTGGGTGTGATGGCGTTTTCGGGACAGATTTTCTGCGATTTTGCGGGCTATTCGACCTGCGCCATCGGCATTTCGCTGTGTCTGGGATTTGTGCTGCCTGACAATTTCCGGTATCCCTACGCGTCCATCGGTTTTTCGGATTTCTGGCGTCGGTGGCACATCACGCTCTCAACCTGGCTGCGCGACTATCTCTACATTCCGCTGGGCGGAAACCGCAAGGGGGCTGCCCGGACCTATATCAACCTGATGATCACAATGTTGCTGGGCGGCTTGTGGCACGGAGCGTCCTGGAACTTCGTGATCTGGGGCGGTTTGCACGGTATTTTTCTGTGCGCCGAACGACTGATCCGGGATTGGTCCGGCAAGCGGCAGCGGAGTTTTGCCGGACAAAACCGCTCCGATCAGGTGCTGGCCGGAACCGTTGCGCAGGCGTCGATGCTGCCCGTTTCGTGGAATGGAAGGCTCGGCAACTTCGGTCTGGCCTTGCTCACGCTGTTTCTGGTCGACATCACCTGGGTGTTTTTCCGCGCCCCCGATTTCGGTAGCGCGATGCGAATTCTGCTGTCGATGTTTGGCGTCATTCCCAACGGAGCGGCCCTGCTCACCTCCCTGGACATCCTGAAAGTCAGCTCGGTAACGGTGATTCTGATTGCCTGTCACTGGGCGATGCGCAATTCGTCGCTGGTGAAACTTGGGGCGCGACTGCCGTGGTGGCTGCTCAGCCTGGTCTGGGCGGTCATGCTGATGTTACTGATTCTGACTCAGAAAAGCAGCAACTCGTTCATTTACTTTCAATTCTAAAAATTACCTGTTCCGAACGGGGTTTTCATCACCGGGATTGAATGCGCGCCCGGTGTTGAAAACCCCAGTCCGCCATCGCCTGGATAATGTCGTCCAGCGAACGGCTGTATTCCGTCAGTTCGTATTCGACCAAAACCGGGGTCTGGGGGTAAACATGGCGCACGACGAACTCGTTTTGCTCCAGTTCCTTCAGCTCTTTCGAGAGCAATTTGGGCGTGATGCCTTCCACCCGCCGTTGCAGATCCTTGAACCGCGACGGGCCTTCGGACAAGGCAATGATGATGGGCAATTTCCATTTGCCATTGAGCACATAAAGTGCATCCCGCACCCCGGCTAAGCTGCGGTTGCAGGTGCTTTTGGTATGAATGACCGACTCTTTTTGCTTGACCATAACCGTTCCGGATCGCTTAAAAATACCGGTATCTTTTTGGTGTATAGTATCTTTTCGATAGCAAAGGTAAGGATTTTACAGCAAGCTACTCATCAGCAAACTGCAGCAACTCGATGCGGTTATCGAACGGATCGTGGAAGAAAAACCGCTGCCGCCCGTCGATCTCGGACGAATAGGTGATCGCGATGCCGTGGTTTTCCAACTGCTGTCTGGCTTCGGCCAGGTTCGCAATTTCAAAAGCCGGGTGCCGTTTGGAATACGGCCCGGCGGCTTCTTCGCGAAAATGCAGTTCAATACCGGCAATCGAAAACCAGAGCGACCCGCCGGGGTGCTCGCCCGGGACTTCTTCCAGCCCCAGCACATCGCCATAAAATGCTCTCGCTTCTGCTTTTTTCCCTTCCGGAATGGGAATCAGAATATGGTCTAACCGCTTGAAATGAATCATCGTAATCGCATTTGATCTAGAATCCGGCGCAAAGCTAGCAATTCGCTACCGGATGACGCAAATCGTGGTTCGTTTCTTCATTTCTACCAAATTCGTTCTCCCGTCAGGCCCAAATTGTTGGATTCTTTCAGCCACTTTTCCTACTTTTAACGATCCCGGTTTTTGAAAATCCATTTCAACGCGCCTATGTCGTCCGTAAAATCTGCTGCTTTTGTCGAATTCAGACGAGAACTCCACCGTTTCCCGGAGCTTTCGGGGCGGGAATTTGAGACCCAGCGACGGATTAAGGAATTTGTTAACCGGTTCAATCCGCTTAGCCTGATCGACGCCGGAAAAACCGGGCTTCTGCTGCAATATGGCGCGGATGTTACGGGGCCGGTAACCCTGATCCGGGCGGACATCGACGCTTTACCAATTCAGGAAGTCAACGAATTTGACCATCAATCCCGCACCGAAGGGGTTTCTCACAAGTGCGGACACGACGGCCACGCGGCCATTCTCTGCCGGCTGGCGGCTCATCTGGCCGAAAAACCGTCGCTGAAAGGCCGGGTGTATCTGCTTTTTCAACCCGCCGAAGAAACCGGAGAAGGCGCCAAAGCCGTCCTGGAAGACCCAGCCTTTGCCGCGATTCGCCCCGACCGGGTGTTTGCCCTGCACAATCTGCCCGGTTTCAGTTCAGGAACGATTGTCTGCAAACCCGGCCCGTTTACGTCAGCCGTTCAAAGCCTGATCGTGACGTTTACGGGCAAAGTGTCGCATTCGGCGGAACCCGAAAAAGGCGTCAATCCGGCGTATCTGATGGCGGATTTTATTCTAAAAACCAGGCAGTTGACACATCCCGACAGCCGATCCGACGACTTTGCACTGATCACACCGGTTTATACCACACTGGGCGAAAAATCGTACGGTATCTCGGCTGGTTACGGCGAAGTGCATCTGACGCTCCGAACCCGGACGAGCCAGAACATGGAGCGGTTGACCAAGCAATTGCTCAGCGTCTTGTCGATCCTCAGCGTCGGAACCGGTATTGAAATTGAAACCGCCACCACGGAAGTGTTTTTTGCCAGCCAGAACGATCCCGATGCGTTTGAGCAGGTCAAAAACAGCGCACTGAAATTGGGGCATTCGTTTGTGGAAAAACAGGAACCGTTTAAATGGGGAGAAGATTTCGGTCTTTTCACACAACATTACCAGGGTGCCATGTTCGGGATCGGCGCGGGCGAAAACACCCCGGCTTTACACAACGACGACTACGATTTTAACGATGATCTGATCGAACCAGCGGCCCGGATGTTCCTGGAATTGATCGACCTTCAGCACAAATAGGTTTACGGTAAATTGTAACCGAATAATCAATTAAAAAGCCTCTTTCTACCACTTGCTCAATACTTGTGAGCACCAGACCCATTTGATTTTAACTTATTGTCAGTTAACTCTTTTCGGGCAGCACATAAAGGCCGGTTTTTCGAAAACCGGGGTTATGGATCACCCTACTCACTCCCTTTAACGTACCATTTATCATGTTCAGGAAAGTCTTGAAATGGCTTGGCATTGTCCTCGGTTCCGTCGTGGTTTTGCTCCTGGTTTTTTATGCATTCGTCTATTTCCAGACCGAATCGCGCGCCAACAAGGTGTATGATGTCAAATTGCAGACACTCACCCTTCCGAACGACACGGCTTCGTACGCACTCGGCAAACACATTGCCGGTATCCGGGGTTGCGCGGAATGCCACGGTGCCGATTTCAGTGGCAAAGCTTTCTTCGACGCCAGCACACCGATCGCTATTTTGTACTCGTCCAACCTGACCACCGGAAAAGGCGGGATTTCCTATACTGATCAGGACTGGATTCGCGCCTTGCGGCATGGTTTGGGAAAAAACAACAAAACGTTGTGGTTCATGCCGGCACCGGAAGTCAGTGCTCCGCTGTCGAACCGGGATATGGGGGCGTTGATTTATTTCCTGAAGCGTCAGCCACCCGTCGATAAAACCCATCCGGCCAAAGCAGTAAAACCATTGGGGCGGTTTTTAGCGTTTACCGGCGACTTGCCACTTTTTCCGGCGGAAGTCATCGACCACGAGGCCCAACCCACCGAAAATGTACCGGCTGCGGTGGATGCCGTCTACGGAAAATACCTGGCCGTTACCTGTTCCGGCTGCCACGGTGCCAGTTTCAAAGGTGGTCCCGGCCACGGTCCTGGCGAACCGCCTATTGCGGACCTGACCCAAACGGGCAAAGTCGGAAAATGGACGTCGGACCATTTTGTTACCGCCATCCGGACGGGCAAAACACCGGATGGGCGCGTGATCAACGATTTTATGCCCTGGAAGTATTTCGCCACCGTGTATACCGACGACGAACTGAAGGCGATTTATCTATACCTGCACGACCTGAAATAACGGTCGAGAAATAGATTTTGATTGCTTTGCAGGGAAATAGACCGCTTCGCCGTATTTTAGCGGCCAAACTGCTAAACCCCGCTCATGAACTTCCAGATTTTCGACGACTACGAAACGCTTTCCCGTCATACTGCCCAACACATTGCCGACTTACTGAACCGCAAACCCGATGCCCTGATTTGTGCTGCTTCCGGCGACACGCCCGTTGGCACGTACCGGGCCCTGGTACAACTGGTCAAAGAAGGAAAAACCAGCGTCGACCGCTGCACCTTTGTGGGTCTGGATGAGTGGGTCGGTCTGGGGCCGGAAAGTGAAGGAAGTTGCGCGAATTACCTCCAGCGCGAACTCTTCGGGCCGCTCAACATTCCGTCCGATCAATACCGCCTGTTCGACGCCAAAGCCGATGATCTGGAAGCCGAATGTGCGTCGATGACGCAATTTGTGGATGACCGGGGCGGTTTTGACCTCATTCTGGTAGGCGTCGGTCTGAACGGCCACATTGCTTTGAACGAACCCGGAACACCGTTCAACCTGAAAGCCCACGTTTCCGAACTGGCCGAAACGACCATCACGGTCGGGCAAAAATACTTCTCTACGCCAACACCCCTGACGCTGGGCGTCACGACCGGCCTGCAACAATTGATGGACGCCCGGGAAGCCATTCTGATTGCCAGCGGCAGCAAGAAAGCCCCCGTGATCAAAGCCGCCCTGGAAGGCCCGGTGACGGAAAAATTTCCGGCCAGCATCATGCAAACGCATCCGAAGGGGTATGTTTGGGTGGATCGGGACGCGGCTGGGGAGTAATAAACCGTCTTTCTCTCAGAAAATAGTGTTTGTTAGTAGTGCTTTACATTACTAACAAACAACTTTTACAAATTCTCCTCAATCAGTTTCGCCACGTTTTCCCGCCTGAACTCGCCGGAATACAGCACGTTTCCGGTTTTGTCGAGCAGGACGATCATGGGAAAAACACCAATACCGTAGCGTTTTGCCACCTCCTGCGCATCGTATAAAAGCGGGTACGCCGGCTGAATTTTCTGTTTAAAAACCGCTATGACTTCTTTCGAATCGTGCGGATTGATGCCCAGTAGCTCGAAACCGTTGGTTTTGTACTGGTTATAAAGGGCATTTAAGTCGGGGACAGACGCCACACAATAGCCGCAATTCCGAATCCAGAATTCCAGCAAAACGATTTTTCCTTTCAACTGACTCAGCGTGAGTTCGGTCGTGCGGTCAAAAACCGGCAAGGTCCAATCCGGGGCGGTCTGGCCGCGTGGAATGATTTGCAGCTTTTCATCTTCCGGGCTTCCCAGCTTGTACTCATTCCGGTAACTGGAAAAATACCAGGACGAATCAGCCGGCGAAGCTGTTGCATCGAGGTATTGAAAGCGGGTTTTTGTAAAATCCTGGTTGCGGTTGTTGGACTGTATCACTTCAACGGGCAAATGCGTCGCCTTATCGATCAGCAAACGGTATCGGATCGATCGGTCCGCCGTGATCGGACGGTAAGCGCCCAGATAATCGATCACTTTCTGTTTCAGGGTGAAGGTCACTGCATAAAAAGGCTTCGCGTTCACCACGGTATCCTGCACGGTTTTAGGCACCGACGCATCCGAAAGAAGCATCGGCAACGCGTTTCGATACGTAACCGGCGAATCGTAAAAGAACGAAAGCGACTCAAAATTCCGGCGGGCCGGTTGTGCGGTAACCCGCAACGTCTTGCTTTTTCGGTCACATTCGAACTTTTCGGTGCCATTAAAAACCGCCAGTATATCCGCGTTGCTGAACTGGTAGCGAAAGTCCAAAACCGGGTTTACACTGCTAAAATCCAGAAAGCACGCTCCGTTCATCGCGTTGTGGATGCCTTCCGAGACGTAATTCAGTTCCCGGTGATAGCGGTACCGGAGCGTTTTCCGGCCGCTGAGTGCTTGCGAAGTTTTACGAAGTACGTCCTCCGCCGAAACGGTTTCGGACTGTGCCAAACCGGGCGTCTGGGTTGTCATTACCAGAAAAAAGGGCATAAGAATGCCACTGAAAATCAATGATTTCATTGCAGCAGAAAATAAGATTTTGAGGAAAGACCGGAAGGTCTATTTTGTGTTCTTCGCTTTTTTTTGAGAAAGAGAATTTGCCGAAAAATGGGGAGGAGCCAGGGCAATGACACGGGCCTGCTCAATCTGATCGCCGTTCAGTTTTACGAACACATCCATGCCTCTTCCCACGCTGTTTTTTGTAAAAAGGATCAGTTCCGTTGGCGGTTTTGTCCCGGCTTTTTGGTGTTTGAGCTGGATGGTTCTGATCAGGTTGGCCGTTCCGTTGGGCGTATCCACCTCAATTCCCTGATTGTAGAATAGATCGGAAATCCGTCCAACGGCCGCTTTCGTTTTTCCGATTCGCCCCACGGTTTCAGGGGCTATTTTTGGAAATATAAGCACAATCAAAATCACCAGCAGCAAACTGTAACTCACCGTAAAGTGCCAGGATGACGGTTTTCGATTCATCATCCCAATCCGTTTTTTGATGGTCAGTTCGGTGAAATTAGTGGCCAAAGTCACTCGCAAGCCGCCGATGCGCACCAGTATATATTGATAGTTTTTAGCGTCAAACCCGCTCCGCAGCATTTGCTGATCGACCCTGAATTCCAGATTTTCTTTGATCGCCCGTTTCAGAAACCAGCTCACCGGATTGAACCAGAAAAAAACCGTACCCAATTCCGCCAGCAGGACATCCAGCGTATGCCACTCCCGAACGTGAACCCGCTCGTGTTGCAGAATCGGCCCGAGTTCTTCCTCTGAATGTCGGGACGGATTCAGGTAAATGGTTGGCCCGAACGAAAACGGGTTGAAATTTTCGCTGACCGCCCGAAAACGGAAACCCTTGTACGTTGCCGGTTGCGCACGCCGGTGAATGCGGCAGAGCGACAGCAACTGCACCGCCAGCCGGACCGTCATCACGCCAAGGCCGGACCAGAACACGACCACCAGCCACGTCCCGATATTTCCGCCGTCGGTTTGCTGCGGAATGGCTTCCAGTATTCCCCAATCAATCGTCCGCTGAATCGGTCTAAACAGCGTCTCATTTTTCCGGGCAAATTCAGAAAAATCGATCAATGGATAGACAACGGAAAAAATCATTCCGAACAACAGAAACAGGCGATTCAGCCCATAAAAGGTCAGCCGACGAAGGACCAGAAAGTAAGCCAGAAAGAACAGCAGTAAAGCCGCGTTGGCCTGAAGCAGGTATATCAAAACCGGGAGCATATCAGTCAGATTTACGTTTTTCAATCATCTCGATAATCTCCTTCAGTTCATCGGCACTGATCTTCTGGTCTTCGGCAAAAAACGTCACCAGTTCTTTGAAGGAATTCTTAAAATAATCACCCACAAAACCACTCATGAAACGTTTCTTGTACTCTTCTTCGCTAATCAGCGGCTCGTAGCGATACGTATTGCCCCACTTTTTACTCTCCAGAAACCCCTTCCGCTCCAGATTCCGAATCGTGGATGCCAGGGTCGTGTAGGGCGGGCGGGGTTCGGGTAGTTGTTCCAGAAAATCTTTGACAAAACCGCCCTGGCTTTTCCAGATCACCAGCATGGCTTCTTCTTCCTGTACGGTCAGCTTATGCATAACTACGATTTTTTCGTAAATCTACGAATATTTCGTAATTGTGTAATGAAATGCTAAAAATAAAATTCAGGACTTCAGAAATGATTAAAATAGCCCCCGGTTAAAACCGGGGGCTAATGGGATTCGGTACGGATGCAAACGTTCTTTCCTAATTTCGCTCCACGGTTACCCGGGCGCTTCCCGCCGGAATTCCCGCCCCACACGAGCTTTTTAAAGACGTAATCGTGTACTCCGTCGAACTGGTGGGCGCCACCGTCAGCACATACGGATTGAGAAAAGTGCCGTTCACCTGCGTGCCATCGGAGAGCACAAAGGACCAGGGCGGCAATCCATTTTTGAAGGCCACGCGAACTTTGGAGGTCTGCCCGGGCCGGATGGTTCCCTCGCCCGCCACAACGGCCTGACTCACATTGGGTGCCAGAACTTTAATGGAGGTTTCGGAACCCGCCACCGCCGGGCTGGTCGATGCTACCCGCAGCCGAACGGTATTAAGCGTATCTTTCAGGTAAGCCGGACTGATGGCGGCCTTCAAAACCCCGTCTTTGTAGGTGGTCGCCAGACTGACAAACCGCCCGCTGGTGTCGGCCACCTGCACAATGTACTTGTTGTTGGCATAAAACCGCCCCGCCGTCGTAAACGGAACCGCAATTTCGGCACCGTGGCAAATCGTCCGGGCCGACAGATTGCCGGTGGTGATGGTCGAGGGCGGGATGTTTACCTTCACAAACGCCCGACCACTGTACTCGCCTACCCCGCAAGCGCCACCCGCCGAGGTAATGGCGTAAGGCGTCGGGTTGTTGGGCGTCACGCGGATGGTATGCGGGCTTTTGGCAATGTTGTTTTCGTAGGTGCCATCCGTCAACAGAACGAACCACGGCCCACCTCCGCCAAAATCCACGGTCAGTTCGGCGGTTTTTCCTTCTTCGATCTTCACCGTATCGTTCCGCAAAACCGCTACGGCCTGAGCCGCCACGATCAGATTTTCGGCGTTACTGGTAATGGCTGGCTGCGTGGCTACTACCCGGATTTTATAGGCTCCTTTGGGCGAAATACCGTAAGGCAGCCGCGCCATCAGCGGGCTGGCCGTGCCGGAAGCGGAAATGGTCGTCCAGTTGTCGGTGGAATCGGCGAGTTGGGCCACAAAACCGTTTCCGGTCTGGTATTTCCCGGTAGCCGTAAAAGCGACCTGAAAAGGGGTTCCGGTACAAATCCTAAAACCGCCGTTTGGTGCTTTGATCGCGATTTCCGGGTTCGGATTCTCGTTTACATTGACAATGATTTCCCCTGAAACCGTTCCGCTCCCGCAGGGGCCACTGACGTTCACCACTTTGTAAATCGTTGGTTTTTCGGACGTTACCGTCACTTCATAAGGTGTCGTCATGGTGTTTTGCACTTTCGTTCCGTCCGAGAGCACAAACGACCACGGCCCGTGTCCGCTCAGCGCGATGCGGAACGTGGCGGGTTGACCCGGCAAAACCGTTACGGCATTGCTGCCGTCGGCGAGTTCGATGCGGGCACCCGGCGCGGGCAACACCCGAAGTGCCTGCGCCGTGCCGTTGACCACCGGATTGGTGGAAGCGACCCGCAGTGTATACCGGCTTCCTGCCTCCGTTGTGACCGGAATCACACCCGCCAGCGTTCCGTTGCCAAACGGCCCGGCTTTGGCGGGTTCGCTCAGGTTGGTCACCTTTCCAGCCGCATCGACCAGTTGGAGAACAAATTGATTATCCGGTGAAAACCGCCCGCCCGACGAGGTATACGGCACCGAAACCGGCGATCCGGCACAAACCGCCAGACCGTTCAGGTCGCCCGTCACCACTTCCGGCAGCGCCACTTTATGACTGTCAGCCTGGGCGCGCATAGCCGCCGAGTCGATGCGCATGGTGGTATCACGCTGAAAAATGGCTTTATACAGACTGTCTTTCAGGTACTTTTCAATCAGCGTATCCTTCCGGATTTCAATCAGTGTATCGGCAACGGCATGGGATTGGCGGGTTCGTTGGTCCACTCCCGACGCGCCGAGGGTCAACACCCCAACGACTCCCAAAACGAGACTCAGCAACGTAAATTTATTCATGCCTGTGTGGTTCAGCTTCAAAACTTGGTGTTCTTTCCGATTGGGTTGACGAACTTTGCATGGTCACACCATTTTCTAAAAGTGACCTTAAAGGTAAAAACGATAACCGTTTCCGAAATGCAAAGTTCGCTAACTATAACGGAAAGTTTGCAGACCCTGGTACAAAGTTAACACGCTCGCATGAACGAGGAATTGATTCATCTTCAGGTATCCGAAATAATTCCGGAAACGCCCGACACGAAAACGCTTCTTTTACAACCCACCGACGGGCAACCTGTTCCGTATCGGGCGGGGCAGTTTCTGACGCTTCTCTTTCACCACCTCGGCCACGAAGTCCGGCGGTCGTATTCATTGAGTTCGACACCCGGTGGTGATCCGGCAGAACCGTTGAGCCTGACGATCAAACGGGTAGAAAACGGCGAAATCTCCCGGTATCTGCTTGATCACCTGCGGGTCGGCGATACGCTCAGCAGTTTGCCGCCAACGGGCCGGTTTACACTGGAAACCAACCCTGATCAGCAGCGGGATATTGTACTGATTGGGGCCGGAAGCGGTATTTCGCCCCTGTACGGTATTTTGAAACAGGCCCTGCGTGATGAACCGCAAAGCCACATTACGCTGCTGTATTGCAACACCAGCGAACAGCATATTATTTTCTACACCCAACTGGAAGCGTTGCGGAAACAGCACCCCGACCGGTTTCAGTTGATACACCTGCTCAGCCAGCCGTCGGACGATTGGCGGAAAGCGGGTAACATCCGGCGGGGTCGCCTGAACAACTGGCTGCTGGAAACCATGCTGCCCGAGTTGGTGCGTTTTCAGCGCGACAAGGCGCATTGGTACGTTTGCGGGCCGTTTGCGTTCATGCGGATGGTGCAGTTTACGCTGGTCTATGCGGGCATTCGGCTCGATCACATCAAGAAAGAAAATTTTGTAATCGAACCCGTTACCAGAACGCCACCGCCCGAACTGGCACGCGATCACCGCATCCTGCTGCGGTATCGCGGAACGGAATACGACATCGACGTACCGGCTTACAAATCCATATTGCAAGCGGCTCTGGATCATGGCATTCCGTTGCCGTATAGCTGCAAAGGCGGACGGTGTTCGAGTTGTGCAGCCCGATTGAAAGCGGGAGAAGTTCACATGACCATCAACGATGTGCTGACGGAACGCGACCTGGCCAACGGCTGGGTGCTGACCTGCACGGGTTATCCGGCGTCGGAAGGACTGGTGCTGGAGACCTAGCCCACTCCTTTTACTTTTACCGGTTAGAAACTTCATCCCTGAAATTTCTGTTAGATTTAAGAATAAGGCTATCACAACGTGACAGAAAACAACGCTTCCGCCCCAAACACCGGGCTTACAGACATTGACCTAACGGGCTACGAACAGATTGAGGTATTGGGTGCCCGCGAACACAACCTGAAAAACATTGATGTTACCATCCCCCGCAACAAACTGGTGGTGGTAACCGGTATCAGCGGCAGCGGCAAATCGTCGCTGGCCTTCGATACCATCTATGCCGAGGGACAGCGCCGGTACATGGAGAGTTTCTCCGCCTACGCCCGCTCGTTTCTTGGTAATATGGAGCGACCCGACGTCGATAAAATCAACGGATTGAGCCCGGTTATTTCCATCGAGCAGAAAACGACCTCGAAAAACCCCCGTTCTACCGTCGGCACAACCACCGAAATCTACGACTTTCTACGGCTGCTGTATGCCCGTGCCGGTGAAGCCTTTTCGTATGTCACGGGGCGGAAAATGGAGCGCCAGTCACAGGATCAGATCATCGACACCATTCTGACGCATTATGCCAATAAAAAGCTGACCCTGCTGGCCCCCATCGTCCGGGGCCGGAAAGGGCACTACCGCGAACTGTTCGTGCAGATTGCCAAGTTGGGCTATGCCAAAGTGCGCGTCGATGGGGAGGTGCAGGACATTGTTCCGAAGATGCAGCTCGACCGGTATAAAGTTCACGATGTCGAAATTGTGATTGATCGGATTGTTCCGAAACCGGAAGACCGCTACCGGCTCAGCCAGTCGGTGCAAACGGCTTTGAAACAGGGCAAAGGAGCCATGCAGATTCTGGATGAGAAAAATCACCTGACGTATTTTTCACAAAACCTGATGGACCCGGAATCGGGCATCAGCTACGACGAGCCGTCGCCCAATACGTTTTCGTTCAATTCGCCCTATGGAGCCTGCCCGGTTTGCAACGGATTGGGGATTATTGAAGAAATTACGGAAGAATCGGTGATTCCGAATAAATCGCTCAGCATCAGCCGGGGCGCCATTGCTCCCCTGGGCGAATACCGCGAACTCTGGTTTTTCAGGGAGATTGAAGTGATCCTGAAAAAATACAAACTCAGCCTGACGACACCGGTCGAAAAATACCCGGCAGATTTGCTGCATGCCCTGCTCTACGGAACGGAAGATGAATCGACCATGCCGTCGAAAAAAAATCCGGGCCAGGACTATTACAATTTCAAGTTTGAGGGAGTCATTACCTTCCTGAAACGCCAGCAGGAAAGTGCTGATTCGGCGGGACGTTCCGATAAAATTCAGGAATGGCTGAAGGATTTTACGGTAATCAAAACCTGCCCGGAATGCGAGGGTGCGCGCTTGAAAAAAGAATCGCTGTACTTTCGGCTGGACACCAAAAACATCTCCGAACTGGCCCGGATGGACATTTCGGAACTGGCCGTCTGGATGACGGATGTGGAAAGCCGCCTGTCCAACCGCCAGAATGTGATTGCCAAAGAGATTCTGAAAGAAATCCGCAAACGGATCGGCTTTTTGCTGGACATCGGGTTGGATTACCTGATGCTCGACCGGCCGCTGCGCACGCTCTCCGGTGGCGAAGCCCAACGCATCCGACTGGCCACACAGATTGGCACTCAATTGGTTGGTGTTCTGTATATTATGGACGAACCCAGCATCGGTTTGCACCAGCGCGATAACGTCAAACTGATCGACTCGCTGAAAAACCTGCGCGATCTGGGCAATACGGTTTTGGTGGTGGAACACGACAAGGACATGATGCTGGAGTCGGACTACATTCTGGACATTGGTCCGGGAGCCGGTCGGCACGGTGGTCAGGTCGTTGGTGCCGGAACGCCGGAGCAATTCCTGAAAAACGGCAGCACGACGGCGGCTTACCTGAGCGGTCGCCGGGCAATTGAAGTCCCGAAGGAACGCCGAAAAGGCAATGGGAATCAATTGGTAATCAAGGGCGCCACGGGACATAACCTGAAGAACGTAACCCTCAAACTGCCTTTGGGTCAGATGGTTTGCATTACGGGTGTGTCGGGGAGCGGAAAGTCGTCGCTGATTCACGAGACGCTGTTTCCGGTGTTGAACAAGCATTTTTACAAGTCAAAACGCGAGGCTCTGCCGTTCAAATCGGTCGAAGGACTGGATCAGTTGGACAAGGTAATCGAGGTGGACCAGTCGCCGATTGGCCGGACGCCCCGTTCGAATCCGGCGACGTATACCGGCATGTTTTCCGACATCCGAAGCCTGTTTGCCGAACTGCCCGAAGCGAAAATCCGGGGGTATAAACCGGGGCGGTTTTCGTTCAACGTCAAAGGCGGTCGGTGTGAGGAATGCGAGGGCGCGGGGATGAAGAAAATCGAAATGGAGTTTTTGCCGGATGTCCACGTCATGTGCGAAACCTGCAAGGGCAAACGCTTCAACCGCGAAACACTGGAGGTACGATTCAAGGGCAAATCCATCGCCGACGTGCTGGACATGACGGTTGAGCAGTCGTTGGAGTTCTTTGCCAGCCAGCCGAAGATCCTGCGAAAAGTACAAACGTTGAACGATGTCGGATTGGGCTACATCACCCTCGGCCAACACGCCACGACGCTCTCGGGTGGGGAAGCACAACGGGTGAAACTGGCGGAAGAACTCTCGAAGAAGGACACTGGCAAAACCATGTACATCCTCGACGAGCCCACCACCGGCCTTCATTTTCAGGACATTTCCCATCTGCTCGACGTGCTGAACAAGCTGGCCGACAAAGGCAATACGGTTTTGATCATTGAACACAATCTGGATGTGATTAAAGTCTCCGACCACGTCATCGATTTGGGGCCGGAAGGGGGCAACAAGGGCGGTTACATCATCGCCGAGGGAACGCCGGAGAAAGTCGCCAAAACGAAAGGGAGCTATACCGGGAAGTTTCTGGCTGCGGAGTTGACCGCGTTTTCAAACCGTTAAAACGGTTTTTGGAATTGAGAGAAACCGATTCGTGGACCCACGGTTGAAACCGTGGGCTGGTACAAATATCGTTATCTACATTGGAATGTTATTTTGAATCGGTCGACACCGTTGCATTGGGTTTTGGCTCCCAAACCGACATGTTAACACCAGCCCACGGTTTCAACCGTGGGTTCCATAAAACCGGTCTCCCTCAATTCCATAAACCGTTGGTATTCTTCGCTAAATGTCATTTTCTGGTGATGCTGTTCCTGATTGGCAATGTATTGTCGGACCCGTTCAACCTGGGATTCACTCACCGAAAAAGCACCATACCCCGTTTGCCAGGCAAATTTGTCCGGAATAATATTCAGCCCGTTGATGTGATGGGAACTGCTGCCCTTGATCTGCTTCATAACAGCCGAAACCGCTAGTTGCGGTTGTAACAGAAACAGGATGTGAACATGGTCTTCGATGCCGTTGATGCTGTCGACGATACAGTCGGCCTCGGTTAATTCCTGACGGATATGGCGGTATAAGAAATCCCGGACGGTTTTCCGAATGAGCGGCTGGCGGTTTTTAGTCGAGAAAACGGCGTGAATCCAGATTTTGGTTTTGGAATGTGACATCGCGGAAATAGAGGTAGACGACAACCAATCTATTTTGTCACTTCATTGGCGATTCGGCAGAAACCGACGTGTGATTCCCAACACCCGGCCGCTCTGGCAACTCACCAACGATCTGTAGTTCCATTTCCGACTCCGTTCCGATGCCAAGTTCCTGACGCATCTCGTCAGCGGTCTGACTCCGCCCATCGTGGCTCCAGCCGGGAGGAGCCAGCAGGTATCGGATCTTCTGACCGAACGGCCCCGGTATACGAAGGTCTGAAATCAACTTCTTCCACTCGTGAAAAACCAGATTTCCCGGTGAGTGGTCGGTGAGGTTGGTCGTGAGCCCGTAGCGAACGGGGTCTTCCGGGGCTTCTTCGGCAAAGGTGCCAAACAGGCGATCCCAAACAATGAACATCATGCCCATGTTCCGATCCAGGTAGCGAACATTGGACGCGTGGTGAACCCGGTGGTGTGACGGCGTAACCAGAAACCATTCCAGAAAACCGAGACGGCCAACATACTGAGTATGAACGATAATGCCGTAAATCTGCGTTGCGGAATACATAAACACAATGTCCTCGGCCCGAAACCCCAGCAACGCAATCGGGACAAAATAGACGAACCGGTAGAGCGGTTGCAGCACGGAAGACCGAAAGCCAACGGTGAGGTTGAATTCCTCCGAAGAATGGTGCGTGACGTGGATGGCCCAGAACAGGCGGCAGAAATGATCGACGCGGTGTAGCCAGTAGAAGGCAAAATCTTCCAGAATCAGGAGCGTCAGCCAATACAGCCAGGGCGTCGTAATTTCCGTAATGCGATACTGGTAAACCCAAACCAGAACGCCGACATAGAAACCCCGAACCAGCAAATCGAGGCCCATATTGAGCAGGGTTAGGTAACAATTCTGAAGGACGCCTTTGATGGAATAATAAGGCCGATGCTGGAAATAGCTCAACACCATCTCCGCGCCGATAATGAGCACATACAACGGTGTGGAGAGCATGAATAGCAAAGACTCCCGAAATCCAATCATTCTTCAGTGTTACGACGAATACGTCGCAAGTTACGGCATTGAACTACATTTGTAATTGTACTTTGATTAGAAATTCATTAAAAATGAACTTCCTCATTTCGAACTAAAAAAGGCGGTTTTCTCCTACCAGCGTACCTGTCCATCGCCAACCACCACCCATTTTTCCGTCACCAGTTTTTCAAGAGCGAACGGCCCCCGGGCGTGTAGTTTCTGCGTCGAAATCCCGATTTCGGCTCCCAGACCAAATACCCCGCCGTCGGTGAAACGAGTCGACGCATTGGCATACACGGCTGCCGCGTCCACTTCATTCAGAAACCGGTCGATAGCCGCCGGATCGCGGGACACAATCGCTTCGGAATGGCGCGACGAATAGGTTTGAATGTGCGACAGAGCCGCTTCCAAACCGTCAACCACTTTAATGGCGCATTTATAATCCAGAAACTCCCGGCCAAAATCGCTCAGTTGAGCCGGGTGAAGCTGGGGATAACCGGCTGATGCTAAAATACGATAAGCTTCCTCATCCGCAAAAACCTCCACGTTCCATTTCATAAAATCCGCCACCAGCATCGGCAAAAATGTCCCGGCAACAGCCTGATCGACCAGCACGCAATCCAGCGAGTTGCAAACCGACGGGCGCGACACCTTGGCATTCACGACCATATCGCGCGCTTTTGCCAGATCAGCCGTCTGTTCAACATAGGTATGACAAACGCCCGCACCGGTTTCGATGGTGGGCACGAGCGAATTTTGCCGGACATACTGAATCAGCGAATCAGACCCACGCGGAATTATAATATCGACGTACCGCGTAGCCGTCAGCAATTCGTTCACCACCGCCCGGTCAGGAGGCATCAGCGAAACGGCAGCTTCCGGCACGCCAAACTCCGTCAGTACCTGGTGAATCAGCCCCACAATGGCCAGGTTGGAATGATGCGCTTCCTTCCCGCCTTTCAGTACACAGGCATTTCCCGACCGCAGGCAGAGCGAAGCCACATCCAGCGTCACGTTGGGCCGCGATTCGTAAATAACGCCCACCACGCCCAGTGGAACCGCCAGCTTCCGGAGCTGAAGCCCCTGTTCTATCGTCTTTTCCAGTAAAACCTTTCCGCTCGGATCGGGCAGCACCGCCACCACGCGCAGGCTTTCCGCCAGATCGCAGATGCGCTTTTCGTTCAGCAACAACCGGTCTTTCTTCGGATCAGAATCCGGCATGGCGTCCAGATCTTTCTGGTTCTCAGCCAGAATGGTTTCTTTGTTTTCAAAAACCACGTCCGCCAGCCGGTTGAGCAAGGCGGTTTTCTGCTCGTCGGACAGGCGCCGAACCGCAGCCGAAGCAAACTTCGTTTCCTGAAGCAAAGGAGTTACTGTATTCATACAATCCGGTATTTTCACAAAAGTACAATATCATTGGCATTTGCCACCTCCACATTTTGCTGGTTCAATTGTGGCAGTAAGTCCGCCGACGACAGGCGGGCACGGGCTACGGCCACGGTGTTGCCCGCTTCGTCACAAATTTCTACGACTTCGCCAGCCGCGAATTCACCTTCTACCGTCCGAACACCGACGGCCAGCAAACTGTTCCGCCGACCCAAAGCCGCCACCGCGCCGGCATCGACCCGCAGAATTCCGGCCGTCAGGCTGCCACTGCCGAGCCAGCGTTGCCGCGCCGAGGGCGTGCTCACCTGCGGTTTAAACGTCGTGCCGGTTTCGCCCCGCAACGCCCGCAAAATGCCGTCGGGTTGTTTCAGACCAAAAATCGTGACCCGAATGCCCATGCGGGTCGCCAGTTTGGCAAAGGTCAGTTTAGACGCCATTCCGCCCAGGCCCAGGGCCGATTTTTCATCCCGAACAATCCCGAAAACGGATTCATCGACCCGATCGACCTTGGGAATGATGTGATTGTCTTCGTCCAGCAAACCGCCAACCGAGGTACACAGCATGAGTGTCGAAGCCCCAAAACCCACAGCCATGAGCGTGGCGAGTTCGTCGTTGTCCGAAAACTTCAGTTCCCGGTCGCTGACCACATCGTTTTCATTCGCAATGGGAATAATGCCGTTTTTCCACAATTCCTGCACGGTTTCCTTGAGCTGGAGAAACTGCTGGCGGTCGGCAAAATGATGGCGTTCACAGAGGGTTTGGGCGATGGGAATGTTATATTCGGAAAAATAGCGGTTATACACATTGAGCAACAGCAGATTCCCGACGGCAGCAGCGGCTTTCCGCTGGGCCATTTCACCCCGATAGCCTTCGATCAGCCCTTTTCCGGCACCCACCGCGCCGGACGACACCAGCACGATGTGATACGACTGACGCAATTCGGCCACCTGCCGGGCAATATCGGCAATCACGGCTTCATGGAGCGAACCGTCCGGCTGGGTAATCGATGCCGTACCGAATTTAATGACTAAGACTGACACGCTTGAACTGGATTAAGAGACTAAACTAAACTGATGTTACAGGCGATGAAGTGAAAGAAGGGGCAAAAATACGAAAGATTCCGCCAGACCGCGCGAATCGGCCGAAATCGGGGGCAGAAAACCGTGGGGGAACGAAAGACGCTATTAATCCGGCTGATTTTTGAAAAGATGCGCCAGAACCGGCTCCGTAAAATTGGCTTTTTTTTGCAGCGTTTGCTTCAACCGCTTCATGTATTCCGGTCGTGGAATTTCAATGGCACCAAACCGCCGGACATTATCGTTGATAAATTGAGTGTCCAGCAGCTCAAATTGTTGTTTTCTCAAGATTTCAATCAGGTAATGGAACGCTACTTTTGAGGCATTGGGCACCTGATAAAACATCGACTCACCAAAAAAAACTGCTCCCAGCGCAACGCCGTAGAGTCCGCCGACCAGACAGTTATCGATATACGTTTCCACGCTGTGGGCCATTCCCATCTGGTGTAAATCCATATAGGCTTCGATAATTTCTTCGGAAATCCAGGTGCCGTCATTCTCCGAACGTGGCAATGCACACTTTCGCATAACTTGCTCAAAATCAGCATTAATACGAATCTCGAAAACCTTTTTGTTCAGGACAGGCCGCAGCGATTTAGCGGGTTGATACGTGTCCAAAGGAATGATGGCACGGGGGTCGGGGGAGTACCAATACAGCGTATTGTCCGTGTCGGCCATCGGAAAGATTCCATTGATGTAGCCATAAATCAGGTCATCAGAAGACAGACGATACATGGAGATTCGCTAAGGTTCTCCAACAAATATATAAAAATAATGGTTTGTAAAAAATGGCACGATTACTGAACGTTTCTTCAAAATTATCGTTATTTTATTGCACAAGCGGAACAATTCCTTTATCATTGTCCCGCTTTTTGGCAAACATAAAAATGGCAACACGCGTCTATCTACCGACATTCTACCACACAACGCCATTTCGGTTCAGGTCCGAAAGGACCCGACCTAATTGCTTGCCTATGCGGTGAGCATCCGCTCCTGCGGTTCAGCCCTTTCTCATTTTCATTTATCAACAAACTTTTTTGATCACACGATCCAACCGGTTATTCGCCGGACAAGGGTGCATTCATTCGATCAAACGACGATGATTTCAGAAGTAAACAACGATACGTATGTAGTTCAGGTGGCCGATGAAAACCACCTTCAACTGGCCGAAGCAATCTGCAAAGAAATGGAGGAGAGCGCCAAGGCACGGGGGACGGGCATTGCCAAACGCTCGCCTTTGTACCTGATGGAGAAAATGCTGGAAGGCAAGGCGATTGTGGCGACAACGAAAACCGGCGAATGGGTGGGTTTTTGTTACATCGAAACCTGGCAGCACGGCAAGTTCGTCGCCAACTCGGGCCTGATCGTCCATTCTTCTTTTCGGAAGAGCGGCATTGCCACCCGCATCAAAAACGAAGCCTTCAAGCTTTCGCGCAAGAAATATCCCGACGCCAAAATCATCGGCTTGACGACCAGCCTGGCGGTGATGAAGATCAATTCGGATCTGGGCTACGAACCTGTGACGTTCAGCGAATTACCGGCAGATGATGCGTTCTGGAAAGGCTGTTCGAGCTGTGTCAATTACGATATTCTGACCCGGACCAACCGGAAACACTGCCTCTGCACGGGCATGTTGTATGATCCTGAGCAGCACAAAAAGACGGAAGAGAAAACCGAAAAGTGGAATTTCCTGAAGGAATCGAAGCTGTATGAACGCTGGATGCGCATCAAGCAACGCATTCTGATGCGTTTTCAGGATCGTCCCCGGACAAGGAAACCCGAACGTGAGTTGGAAACCGTCGGATAATAAAGTCATTGTAAAGGTATTCAAGTGATTTTAAGTCCCTTTCGGCGGTCGGCTGGAAGGGATTTTTTAGTTTTGTGTCTTACATACAATCTGAGCTGTCCCCAATCCGGTCAGATCAGCCCTTTTTATTCCATACGTCCCACAGTTCACCGTGATGTCTCAACAGAAAAAAGTAGTTCTTGCGTTTAGCGGAGGTCTCGACACCTCGTTTTGTGTTAAATACTTATCCGAAGATCTGGGGTACGAAATCTACTCCGTGCTGGTCGATACCGGCGGTTTTTCGGAGGCCGATTTGAAAACCATCGAAGACCGGGCCTATTCGCTGGGCGTGAAGCACCACACTGCCATCGCCAAAACCGACGATTACTACCAGCAATGTTTAAAATATCTGGTGTATGGTAACGTACTAAAAAACAACACCTACCCCCTGAGCGTCAGTGCCGAGCGGATTTTTCAGGCCATCGCCGTTGCCGAATACGCTAAATCCATTGGTGCCAATGCCATTGCGCACGGCAGCACCGGCGCAGGCAACGATCAGGTACGGTTCGACATGGCATTCCGGATTATTGCCCCCGAAGCCGAAATCATTACGCCCATCCGTGACCTGCGGCTGTCGCGCGAAGCGGAAATCGACTACCTGAAAGCCAAGGGCGTGGAGCAGGAATGGCACAAAGCCGCCTATTCCATCAACAAAGGCTTGTGGGGAACGTCGGTGGGCGGTCGCGAAACGCTGACTTCCAACGGTTTTCTGCCCGAATCGGCCTGGCCAACGCAGGTGACCAAAACCGAACCGGAGCAAATCACGCTGCATTTTGAAGCGGGTGAACTGAAAGGCATCGGTGCAGAACCGGTCGGAGATCCCGTTCAGGCCATTCAGCAACTGACGGCGCTGGCCGGACCGTTTGGCATTGGCCGCGATATTCACGTCGGCGATACCATCATCGGCATCAAAGGCCGGGTCGGTTTTGAAGCCCCGGCTCCGCTGATTATCCTGAAAGCGCATCATGCCATCGAAAAGCACGTCTTGACCAAATGGCAGCAATACTGGAAAGACCAACTGGCGAACTGGTACGGCACGATGCTGCACGAAGGCCAGTTTCTGGACCCCGTCATGCGGAACATTGAGACCTTCCTGACCGACACCCAAACCCACGTCACGGGCAAAGTTCACGTTTTGCTGGCCCCCTATCGGTTCCAGGTGCTGGGCATCGAATCGCCGTTCGACCTGATGTCGTCCGCGTTCGGCAGCTACGGCGAAATGAACAACGCCTGGACCGGCGAGGATGTCCGCGGCTTCTCGAAAGTCATGTCGAATCAGTTGATGATTTATGGGAAAGTGAAGGAAAGCAATTCTTAAAATGATGAATGATGAACGATAAATGATGAATGTAAAGATCCCAGGGTAATCCATCGGATGCTTTTACAATCATCATTCATCGTTCATCATTCATCGTTCATCATTCAAAGCGATTGAACGTAATCATCGACGCCAGCCTTCCGGGTATTGGCTTTTACCACCGTCAGGCCAAAACGGGTGTGAGTCGCGTAGCCGAGCAATTGGTGAAGGGACTGCTTGCCTCGGAGCAGGTGCAGCTTTCACTGGCCGCACCAACCAACCAGGCCGAAACGTTGCGGTATGCGCGGGAAACCTTCGGAACACAGGCTCCGCCCTTGATCAACCGCCCGGCCGAACAGCGCTGGGCGAAGCTGGAAAATACCCTGCTTGGTCCGTTTGCGCCCCAAAGCCTGCCGTCGAAGGTGATTCGGCAGATTTTCTACCGGTCCCGAAAAGCGTTGAAAGGCGAACAGGCCCGGTTTTCGGCGGAACTGCTGCCGAACGGAGCCATTTATCATTCGCCATTTTTTGCCATTCCGGACGACATTGGACGAATGCCGCACGTTCGCAAGGTGCTAACGGTGCATGATTTGATTCCCATTCACCACCCCGAATGGTTTCCGGCGGGCGAGCGGGCCGTCAAAGAGGCAATCCAGAACCTGCCCAAAGACGCGCACGTCATTACCGTTTCCGAAGCGACGAAAGTAGATTTTTGCCAGTTTACCGGTTTTGATCCAGCCCGCGTAACCGCCATTCATCTGGCGGCTTCACCGGCCTTGTTTTACCCGGTAACCGATGCCGCACGAATCAAAGCCACGCAACAACGCTTCGGCTTGGGCCACGAACCGTATCTGCTTAGTCTGGCGACGCTCGAACCGCGCAAAAACCTCGATCACCTCATCCGCTGTTTTGTCCAACTAGCCGAAAGCAGGGAGTTGCCGACGGCAGTGAAACTGGTATTGGTCGGTACAAAAGGCTGGAAAATGGATCAGGTTTTGAGCGAAATCGCGAAGAATGAAAGCATTCGGTCGCGGCTGATTTTCACCGGCTTTGTGCCTGACGAAGACCTGGCCGCTATTTATTCCGGCGCGCTGGCCTTCGTGTATCCATCGTTGTTCGAAGGCTTTGGCTTACCGCCCTTAGAAGCCATGCAATGCGGTTTACCGGTGATTACCTCAAACGTATCGTCGTTGCCCGAAGTGGTTGGCGATGCGGCCATTCAGGTGTCACCTACCGACGCCGACGCCCTCGCCCAGGCCATGCTGACGGTCGTTCGGTCGACAGATTTACGCAACGAATTAGCAACCCAAGCGCTCCGGCGGGCACAATTGTTCTCGTGGGAACGTTTCACCAGTGAGCACATCAGGCTCTATCAGACATTATGACTAAACTACGTATCGGGATTATCGGCGGAGCGGGCTACACGGGTGGCGAGTTGCTGCGTATTCTCATCAACCACCCCAACGCCGAAATGGCCTTTGTCCACAGCAAAAGCCAGGCAGGAAAACCGGTTTACAATACCCACACGGATTTACTGGGCGACACCGATTTGACCTTTTCCGGAGACGACACCCGCGACCTGGTCAACCAAGCCGACCTCTCTGTGATTTTTCTGTGCTCCGGCCACGGCGAATCCGCGAAGTTTCTGGCGGAAAATCCGATCCCGGAAACGCTGAAAGTAATTGATTTGAGTACCGATTTCCGCGATCAGTCGAACGGCTTTGTATACGGTTTGCCCGAATTGCAACGCGAACGCATCCAATCCGCAACCAAAATTGCCAACCCCGGCTGTTTTGCCACCAGCATTCAACTCGCTTTGCTGCCTCTGGCGCAGGCCGGACTGCTCACGGAGGCCGTTCAGGTGAGTGCCATTACCGGCTCCACCGGCGCGGGGCAATCGTTAAGCCCAACCACCCATTTCACCTGGCGGAACAACAACGTTTCGATTTACAAAGCCTTTACGCACCAGCACCTGACGGAAATTCGCCAGAGTCTGAATGCGTTGCAACCCGGTTTCGATCAACCGATCCACTTTGTTCCGTACCGGGGCGACTTCACCCGCGGTATTATGGCCAACGTCTATACGCCCTTTGCCGGGAGCCTCGACGAAGCCCGTCAGCTTTTCGACCATTATTATCACGGCCATCCGTTTACGCACCTCAGCAACACGCCGGTGGATGTGAAGCAGGTTGTCAATACCAACAAATGCCTGATTCACCTGGAAAAACACGACGGTCAGTTGCTCATTAGCAGCGTAATCGATAACCTGACCAAAGGCGCATCGGGCCACGCCGTTCAAAATATGAATCTCCTGTTCGGGTTGCCGGAAGATACGGGACTGCGACTGAAAGCCGTTGCGTTTTAACTTTCTCAGGGGGCCGGATCACACAAAATCCGACCCTTTTTTGTGAGTTATTGGCTCTACACCGCCAGTTATCGACTCCCGCTGGCCGGCGGTTTCGAAGCCCGTATCTTTGTATTCATACGTAGCCGACGCAACAAAGAAACCTGATCGTCGTTGATCTTCATTTAAACGCGGACGAAAGTCCGTGGGTACGTAGGTGGTTTGAAGTTTTGTCTTATTTTTACAAAAAACATTCTAATCCCATGGAAAAACCGTTCACGGCGAAACCGTACCCCTGGCTAAAGCATTATCCGGAGGGTATTCCTGCCGATATAAATCCCGATGCCTATTCATCCCTGATCGACCTGATCGATGAAGGATGCCAGCGGTTTGCCAGTCTACCGGCTTACGCGAACATGGATAAGCAACTGACGTTCCGGGAAATTTATACGCTTTCGGGACACTTTGCTTCTTACCTGCAAAACAACCTGAAACTGCAAAAAGGCGACCGCGTTGCCATTCAAATGCCGAACCTGTTGCAATATCCGGTGGCTATCTTCGGCATTCTCCGGGCCGGTCTGGTGGTTGTCAACACAAACCCGCTGTATACGCCCCGGGAAATGCAGCACCAATTCAAGGATTCGGGCGCGAAGGCCATTATCATTCTCGCCAATTTTGCCGCAAATCTGGAGAAAATCATCGACCAAACGGACATCAAACACGTCATCATTACCAATGTAGGTGATTTGCTCGGCTTTCCGAAGAAGCTGATTGTCAATGCTGTCGTGAAATACGTCAAAAAACTGATTCCGCCCTACCATCTGCCTCAGGCGGTTTCGCTGGCTGATGCGCTGAGCCGGGGGAGCCGTCAGCCGTTGCAGAAAGTTCAGGTTGCGAACACCGACATGGCCTTTGTTCAGTATACGGGTGGCACCACGGGGGTTTCGAAAGGGGCCATTTTGACGCACCGCAACATCATTGCCAACACAGAAGCCGGTTGTTACTGGATGCAGATCGACCGCATGAAGACGGACCAGTGCGTGATCATTACGCCCCTGCCCCTCTATCACATTTATGCCCTCACCGTCAACGCCATGCTGGCGCTCAAGAGCGGTTGCCTGAATGTGCTTATCACCAACCCGCGCGACATGAATGCGTTTATCGACGAGATGAAGAAATACAAATTCAACATGTTTGTCGGATTGAACACGCTCTACAACGGGTTGGTCAATCACCCCCGGATCAATGAGGTCGATTTCAGCCACCTCCAGATTTCGTCGGCGGGCGGCATGGCGCTGCAAACGGCGGTGGCCGAACGCTGGAAAAACCTGAGCGGGAATGTGATTTCGGAAGGATACGGTTTGTCGGAAACCTCGCCGATTCTTTCGTCAAACCCCTGCGACGGCACGGCCCGGCTGGGAACGATCGGTCTGCCGCTGCCGAGTACGGAGCTGAAAATCGTGCAGGAAGACGGCACCGAAGCGCCGATGGGGATGCCGGGTGAAGTGTGGGCGAAAGGACCGCAGGTTTTTCCGGGCTACTACAACCGCCCCGACGAAACCGCCAAAGTGATGGAGGGAGACTGGTTCAAAACCGGCGACATCGGGGTGATGGACGAAGACGGTTTTTTCCGGATTGTCGACCGCAAGAAAGACATGATTCTGGTTTCGGGCTTCAACGTATACCCCAATGAAATCGAGGATGTGATTGCCCAGTGTCCGGGCGTACTGGAAGTGGCCTGCATCGGTGTACCTGACGATAAATCGACGGAAGCCGTCAAAATTTTTGTGGTCAAAAAAGACCCCAACCTCACGGCCGAAGACATTCTCAAGTACAGCAAAGACCAACTGACCAACTATAAACGACCGCGCCACATTGAGTTTCGGACCGAGTTACCGAAAAGCAATGTCGGCAAGATTCTCCGACGGCCACTGCGCGACGAGGAACTTGCTAAACTCCCGAAAAAGTAAAAGACAAGCGGTTGAAAAACCGCTTTTTTTGTGCCTCAGGCCACGGCATACTGCGTCGTAAGCGGAAGGAATTCCTGCTGAAAGGCAACCACCAGCCGCATAAAATGCGTAGTTTTCCGACGCGAAACTTCAATTTCGCACCCATTTGTCAGACAGATGGTTGTGCTTTTCCCCGGGCGGATTTCCTGTAGATACAGCAGGTTGATGATGCTTTTTTTGTGGGGTCTCACAAAGATTTCCGTCGGCAGACGGCCTTCCAGTTTTTTCAGCGTCAGCGACACGATCATCTCGGAACCGTCGCTAAAATGCACCACCGTGTAGTTGCCCTGCCCTTCGAGCCAGGTAATTCGGTACGCCGGAATTTTCCGGCGCTGGCCCCAGAAAGGCAGGACGATGTCTGACAGATTCAGATGGCGGGTGACGGCTTGCAACTGGTACTCGGAGTAACTATTTCTGGGGGTGGAATGGATTTGTAATTTCATATACGTAGCCGTTGTATATTGATCTTCTACAAAAATGGCTCATATTATTTGATAAACGCAATGTTTTTTCAACATTTTACCCTCGAACAGCAAAAATATTTTCAACTTCTTTAGTCTAATGCCGTTTTACTGCATTACAACGCCATTTTTAGTAACATTTGGACGGTTTGCAACTTTGAAAACCGCCATCGTGTTTGATTCAGATAGGCTTTCATTCTTCGTACACTCTTCATGGCTACTTTATTAGATTTTGTTGGGAACACCCCATTGGTTGAATTAAACCGTATTCACTCACATCCAGGCGTTAAGCTGTACGGAAAGATGGAAGGACACAATCCGGGCGGCAGCGTGAAGGATCGTCCGGCCTACAGCATGATCAAGGGAGCCATCGATCGTGGTGATCTTAAACCGGGTATGAAATTGATCGAAGCCACGAGCGGGAACACCGGCATTGCACTGGCCATGATTGCCCGGCTTTACAACGTTGAGATTGAACTGGTTTTGCCCCAGAACTCGACTCGCGAACGGATTCTGACCATGCAGGCATTCGGAGCAAAAGTGACCCTGCTGGAAACGATGGAAAGCGCCCGCGATTATGCCGAAGAACAGGCCACAAAAGGCAATTATTTTCTCCTCAATCAATTTGCCAATCCTGACAACTACTTAGCCCATTACCGCACCACAGGCCCCGAAATCTGGAAAGATACTCAGAGTAAAATTACTCATTTTGTTTCAGCCATGGGGACCACCGGCACCATCATGGGAACGTCCCGGTATCTGAAGGAACAGAACCCGGCGGTTCAGGTGATCGGCTGCCAGCCTTCCGAAGGGTCACAGATCCCGGGAATCCGGAAATGGCCTGAGGAATACCTGCCCAAAATTTTTGAACCCAGCCGCGTCGATCGCGTCATTGAAATGTCGCAGGACGACGCCACCCGGATGACCCGCCGGTTGGCCCGCGAAGAGGGAATCTTTGCCGGGATGAGCAGCGGAGGGGCCGTTTTTGCCGCCCTTAAGCTGATTGAAGAACTGGAAGAAGGTGTCGTGGTCTGCATCATCTGCGACCGGGGCGACCGGTATTTGTCGTCCGATCTGTTTGGCAGTTAACCGAACAACGCAACGGCCGGGGAATGGCTGCCGGGAAATTAATTTTTCCGGCAGTTAATTATCCATCTGGTGGCTTGCACCACATCCCGACAGTTCTGTACATTTGTGTTATGTACAAGCGCGTCGTCCTGCCCCTCCTCTTTCGTTTTGATGCTGAACAAATTCACCATTTTGTTACTTCTTTCCTGAAAATATCGCTGGCCATTCCCGGTTTTCGCTGGCTGGCCCGTCAGTTGTTTACCGTCGACGATCCGCGCCTGAAACGGGAAGTTTTCGGTATTCAGTTCACCAATCCCGTCGGCCTGGCCGCCGGTTTCGATAAAAATGCGGAATGGGTGGACGAACTCGCCTGTCTGGGTTTTGGCTTTATTGAAATCGGGACCGTAACGCCCCGCCCCCAGGCCGGCAACGACCGCCCCCGACTTTTTCGTCTGAAAGCCGACCAAGGGCTCATCAACCGCATGGGATTCAACAACGAAGGTGCCAAAGCGGCTGCCAAACGACTGCGCAAACGGCGCTCGGGCCGGCAACTGATCATCGGCGGAAACATCGGCAAGAATAAAACGACGCCGAACGAAAACGCGCTGGATGATTACCTGGCCTGCTTTCACGACTTATTCGATACCGTCGATTATTTCGTCGTCAATGTCAGTTCGCCCAACACACCGGGGCTGCGGGCCTTGCAGGAAAAAGAACCGCTCATGGCCCTGTTACAGCGCCTGCAGGACGAAAACCGCCGGAAACCGGTTGCAAAACCCATTCTACTCAAAATTGCCCCCGACCTGACCGACAGTCAGTTGGATGATATTATCGAAATTGTTACCACCACCCGCATTGCCGGTATTATTGCGACCAACACGACCATCAGCCGCGACGGTTTACAAACCGATGCCCAGACCGTTGAAAAAATAGGCATGGGTGGCGTCAGCGGAGCGCCGTTAAAACAACGTTCGACGGAAGTGATTCGTTATCTTTGTCAACAATCGGGTCATGCGTTCCCGGTTATTGGGGTAGGCGGTATTGCAACGGCGGAAGACGCGCTCGAAAAACTGCGGGCTGGGGCCAGTTTGGTGCAGGTGTACACGGGGTTCATCTATGAAGGCCCTACATTGGCGAAAGAGATTTGCAAAGTATTGGCAGAAGAGGTAGATTATAGCAGTTTACAAAAAAATGAGTCAACCCATTAACCGACAAAACTCCGTTCGGAACGAGCGGCCGAAACCGCGGCCATCGTCGGTTTCGATGAAATGGCCGGCCTGGCAAGCCGACCGCCGGTCGCAATTAGCCTTTGGCGGGTTGCTGATGCTGCTGGCTATCGGGCTAACCGTAGCCTTCTGCTCATACTTGCTCACCGGTCAGGCCGACCAGAGCGTGCTGAGCAAAGTGACGGACGCCCCCCTGCGGGAATCGGGCACCGAAATGCGGAATTTTCTGGGAATTCTGGGGGCCTACATCGCCCACGTGTTCATTTTCCGCTGGTTCGGAATTGCCGCCCTCGGCATTCCCATCATCCTGTTTTTAGCCGGGTGTAAGCTGGCTTTCAATTTCGAACTGTTGCCGTTGAGTCGCACGACCAAAGCCGTGCTGTTTTACATGACCTGGATCAGTGCGCTGGCCGGTTACATCGTTCTGGCCACCGACTCCGTCGGGCAGGGCAGCGTCTGGTGTGGCGGCATTGGCTACGAAGTGAACGTCTGGCTCTATAACCTCATTGGCTGGGGCGGTCTTGCCATCATCGGGTTCGCGTTGTTCGTCTTTCTCGTTTTTTTCTACGGAATTACCAAATTGCCGTCGATCTCGTTGCCCCAAAGACCGGTTCCGGCCTCCAAATCAGCTTATGATAGCGAGGACGATGATCCGGAAGAAGAGGACGAAGATGATGTAAAGGATTTTATCGACGTCAAACCGGCATCGAACGGCGTTCCAAAACCGGTGCCCGCGCCAAAGCCAGTCCCGGCTGCCGAAGTCCCGGCGGAACCCGAGCCCCTGAATGGGCACACGACTGATCTGAAACCCGAAAAGGTCAATGGATCGGGGCCACCCGCTAAAAAACCGCTTACGTTTACCATTGCCGATACCACGCCAATCGAACCGGCTTCTGATTCGCCCCAACCCGTTGCAGAAGTGTTTGCCGGACCAACGGACGAGGTGGACGAGGATGCGTTGAAACTGCACGGTCTCTATGACCCGACGCTCGATCTGCCCCGGTATCAGTTTCCGACCATCGACTTACTGACCGAATATCCGGAAAATAAAAAGGCCCAGGTTTCGGCGGAAGAACTGGAAGCCAACAAAGACCGGATTGTGGATACCCTCCAGAATTACGGCATCACGATCGATAGCATCAAGGCAACCATCGGGCCAACCGTCACGCTGTACGAGATTATTCCGGCAGCCGGGGTACGGATTTCGAAGATCAAGAGCCTGGAAGATGACATTGCCCTGAGTTTGGCGGCACTCGGCATTCGGATCATTGCGCCGATGCCCGGCCAAGGCACCATCGGGATCGAGGTGCCGAACAAAAACCGGGAAATGGTGGCGATGCGGTCCGTAATGACCACCGAGAAATTTACCAAAAGCAATTTTGAGCTGCCGGTGGTGATGGGCAAAACCATTTCCAACGAGATTTACGTGGCTGATCTGGCCAAAATGCCCCACCTGCTCATGGCCGGTGCCACGGGACAGGGGAAATCCGTCGGGTTGAATGTATTGCTGACGTCGCTGATTTACAAGAAACACCCCTCGCAGCTCAAACTCATTCTGGTCGATCCGAAAAAGGTGGAATTGACGCTGTTCAACAAACTCGAACGGCATTTTCTGGCCCAGTTGCCCGACAGCGACGAGCCGATTATTACCGATACGAAAAAGGTGGTCAATACGCTCAACTCGCTTTGTATCGAGATGGACAACCGGTATAACCTGCTCAAAGACGCGCAGTGCCGGAACCTGAAAGAATACAATGCCAAGTTTATCCAGCGCCGGTTGAACCCGGAAAAGGGGCATAAATTTCTGCCTTATATCGTGCTGGTGATCGACGAGTTGGCCGACCTGATGATGACGGCAGGCAAGGAAGTCGAGCAGCCCATTGCCCGGCTGGCGCAGTTGGCGCGGGCCATCGGGATTCACCTGGTGGTGGCCACCCAACGGCCCTCCGTGAACGTCATTACGGGTTTGATCAAAGCCAACTTCCCGGCGCGTCTGTCGTTCAAGGTGACCTCAAAAATCGACTCCCGGACCATTCTGGATACGGGCGGTGCCGAGCAACTGGTCGGCATGGGTGACATGCTGTTCTCGTCCAACTCCGATATTGTCCGGCTGCAATGTCCCTTTGTCGACACCAACGAAATTGAAGACATCTGCGAATTTGTGGGTAGCCAGCGCGGGTATGATTCGGCGTATAACCTGCCCGAATTTGCCGGTGATGAATCGGGAAGCAGCGAAGAGAAAGAAATTGACCTCGAAAACCGCGATCCGATGTTCGACGAAGCGGCCCGTCTCGTGGTCAACCACCAGCAGGGCAGTACGTCACTCATTCAACGCCGGTTAAAGTTGGGCTACAACCGGGCCGGTCGGCTCATCGATCAGTTGGAAGCCGCCGGTATTGTGGGGGCCTTTGAAGGCAGCAAAGCCCGCGAGGTGCTGATTCAGGACATCCATACGCTGGAGGAAGTCCTGAAAAATATGAATTAGGAAGTCGTACAGGCGGAGAAGCCAATAAAAAGATCATGACGAGGTCATTTCTTTCGGTTGGCTTCTCCGCTTTTCGATTGGGTCCTTCTCCTATTTATTAAACTTTTTCCCATAAATCTTGTCTACCTACAAAACGGTCAGCAACTTTGCGGGCGGTTTTAGAAATCACCCGAAATTACGTAAAAGACGATACACATGAAAAAATTAGCCTTATTGTGGGCATTGGTTATTGGATTTTCGCTGCCTTCGGTGGCGCAAAAAGATAAAAAAGCATCGGACGTTTTAGATGCCATGAGTGCCAAATACAAAGCACTGAATTCCTACAAAGCCGCCTTTACCTACACGGGTGAAGGAAGCAATTACAAAGGTGATTTAACGGTAAAAAAGAATGCGTTCCGGTTGAAGCTGGCCGGTCAGGAAGTCTTTACTGACGGCAAAACGATGTCTACTTACATCAAGGAAACCAACGAAGTGAACGTACAGGATTACGACGCCGGGGCCGCCGGGGACTTCAATCCGACGAAGATCTATTCCATCTACAAGCAGGGGTACAACTACAAATACATCGGCGAGCAGAAACAGGGTGGCCAGCTCGTCGAAGTGGTTGAACTGACTCCCGAAAAGAAAAGCACGCAGATTGTTAAAGTACAAATCTCAGTCAACAAGAAAGACAAGCAGGTGAAAGGCTGGAAACTGACCGACAAAACCGGTAAAGTGACCAGTTATACAATCGACAAATTCACCCCGAACGTGGCCGTAGCCGATACGTATTTTGTGTTCGATAAAACCAAGTATCCCGGCGTTGAAGTCGTCGATTTGCGGTAATTTCGATTCTTAAGCCTGTGCGGTAGAAACGACGGTTTCCGGATTGGGTTTCGAAATCCGGAACGGTTGCCGCTTCCAGTAGGTCAGCGACCGCCAGGCCCATTCCAGTGGACCGAAGTAAAAAAACCGCAGCCACAATAGACTGGCTATCAACTGAAAAACCCAGACACCAGCCACGACGTAGAACAGTTGATAGTAGGTTAATTTACCGAAATAGCCCAAACCGTACCCAAAGAAAATAAAGGTGCAAATCAGGGTCTGCATTACGTAATTGGAGAAAGCCATCTGGCCGACCGCTCCCAAAGCGCTCATCAGGCTGCGCAACCAGCCCGATTTATAGACGAGCATAATCAGGCCGACATGCCCCAGGGCCATCGTTACCCGGCGAATGTCGTAGGTACTCCGGGGAAATCCAAAACTGTGCGTGTCCAGGTAAAGTCCAAAGTTCGTGTGCGCTTCCTGGGTGAGTTGGTGGGCCAGCCAGCCGAGTGGAATGCCGATGCCGTAGCCGATCAGCATCAACGCCAGGTAACTCCGTCGACGGAGCCGACCGGTGAAAACACCCAGCTTGTAGAGCGCCATGCCCAGTAGCATCATTCCGATGGCATCCCAGAAGTAAAAATTATACATGACCACCGACTGGATTTCGCTGTTGATGGGCAGATAATACGCCCAAACCGTCGGATAGCCGGAGCGTACTTTTTTGATCTCTTCGTCAATCTTTTTCTGGTCCGGTTTGCTGTTTTTTACGACGGTTTCCCACGCCTGTTTGTCAGCTTTCTGCTCGTCGGTCAGCTTCTTTTTCTGCTTTTCCAGCGCCATCACTTTCAGGTAGGCTTCGCGTTTTCCCTTCGTTTCCTGAAAGCGTAGATTTCCTTTAAACATGAGGACGCCGAAACAAAAGAGGCTGGCCAGAATCAGATACCGCGGAGCCAGCTTCCGAAACGGAAACAGAAACAAACCGCAAAGACCGTAAGCATACAGAATATCGCCCGCCCAGAGCAGAACGTAGGCATCCAGCACACCAAACAGAATCATCCACAAAATCCGGCGGTAGTAAATATCGGCCACCGACAACCCGACAGCGTGTTCCTTGCGCGTGGTCAGCAGGATTACTCCCGCGCCGAAGAGCATGGAAAACAAGGCCCGCATTTTGCCCGAAAAAGCAATGTCGACGATCTGGTGGGTAACAAAATTGGTGTCACCGGGATGATCGAACTTCAGGGAACCCAGAATGCCTTCCGGCAGGCCGAAATACGGAATGTTCATCATCAGAATGCCCAGCAACGCGACTCCGCGAATGACATCGATGGAGCGAATGCGTTCGGCCCGCTCAACCGGGCGCAGGTTTTCAGCCACTGCGGCCGACGGAGTTGCTGAAACGTCGGGCGTATTCATACACGGAAGGAATTAGAGGAGAAAGAAGGTTCGCTACGGTAAATAGCGAAGGATTTGATTCATATCCAATTCCGGATTGGGGGATTTTAGGATTCGGTAAAGGGCGTATTCGCCATGGCATCCAGGATCAGTTCGATTTCCGACTGCACCCGGCCGAGTAGCTCGTTTACGTTCTCCGCATCAAACCGTTCGAGGTATTCCAGCGTACGCGCCAGCGCAGCGAGGTTGGACATACCGGCACTCACGGCGGTTCCATACAATTTGTGGCCGACGGCTTTCAATCCCGTTAAATTGGCTTTTTCGGCCTGAAGAAGAAGCTGAGGAATCGATTTTCTCAATTCATCGCCGGCAACCTCCACCAACTCCCGTGCCAACGCCAGATCATGCCCCGCCATTTCCTTGATCATCTCCAGGTCAAAACGGGCATTCCTTTCGGCGAATTGGCCGACAGCAGGGGCGGTTTTTGGCTCGGCCCACAACCACACCCTGAACAGAGCAGCCAGGGATTCCGCCACGATGGGTTTGGTCAGGAAATCGTCCATTCCGGCGGCCAGACACTTCTCCCGTTCCCCTTTCACGGTTCCTGCCGTCAGGGCAACAATCGGAATGCGTCGATCCTTCTCCAGTTCCCGGATTCGCTGCGTAGCTTCGTACCCGTTCATCAACGGCATCTGGACATCCATCAGAATCAGATCGGGCGCATCCTGAATGTAACACTGAACCGCTTCCACGCCGTTGAGCGCTTCAAAAATGCGCGCGTTCGGGGCAATCCGGCCAATGATGACTTTCGCCAGCAACAGGTTAATTTTATTATCTTCAACGATCAACACCTTTACGGCTTGGTTATCGACAGCTGCCTCCTGGTCGAATAAGGCCGGCACGGGTTTTTCGTCCTGCTGAACCAGCCGGTACAGTGCCTGATACAGTTCCTGCATTTTGATGGGTTTTACCAGCCGTTGGTTAACATCCAGCGACTCACAGGCTTTGATGATTTTTTCGTCATCCGACGAACTATGCAGAAAGATGATGGGCTGCTCGTCGGGCGACGGAAAGAAGGTGGTCCGTATTTTCTGAATCGTTTCCAGCCCATCCATGTAAGGCATGTGGTAATCCATCAGAATGACATCGTATTTTTTATGACGGCCCAGCAACTGAAGCGCTTCAAAACCGTTACTAACTTCTTCTACTTCAATGTTTTTCAATAGAAACATTTGCCGCAAAATAAGGCGGTTGTGGGCATTGTCATCCACGATCAGCACGGTATGGATCGGGAGGCTATTGCGCCAGACGATAGCCTCCCCCGGTTCGGCCTTAAGCCTGATTTCGAAGAAAAAGCAACTTCCTTCACCGGGTTTGCTCGTCAACTGAAGCTGGCTTCCCATCAAGCCCAAGAGCTTGTTGGAGATGGTCAGCCCCAATCCGGTTCCGCCGTATTTTTTCGTCGTGGAAGGGTCTTCCTGAGAAAAAGCGTCAAATATGCGTTCCTGCATTTCCGGTTTGATGCCAATACCGGTATCCCGCACTTCAAACCGAAAGGTGACGTACTCTTCTGCAACATCGCTCAATGCCTTGATTTTCAGTTCAATTTCACCTTTCTCGGTGAATTTCACGGCATTCCCCAGCAAATTGACCAGCACCTGTTTCAACCGCACCGAATCGACAAAAACGAACCGGGGGAGGTCAACGGAAAGATTTAATAACACTTCCAGCCCTTTGTTCTGAGCCTGGTACGTGATGGTGTCGGCCACCTGGCTACTGATCTCGTAAAGATCCGTTTTTTCAATCGCCAGTTCCAGTTTTCCGGCTTCGATTTTCGAAAAATCCAGGATGTCGTTAATGATGCTCAGCAAGGTATTGGCCGATTGGTTAACGATGGACAAATATTGCTGTTGCGTGGTGTTCAGGGCGGTTTTCAGCACCAGATCCGTAAACCCGATGACTCCATTGAGCGGGGTTCTGATTTCATGGCTCATGTTGGCCAGAAACTCCGATTTCGCCAGGCTGGCCTGCTCTGCCAGAATCTTCGCTTTTTTCAGTTCATCGCGTTGCAGGCAAATTTCGGTGATGTCCTGGGTAAATATCATGATGCCCCCGATGGTACCATCGAACTGGTACCAGGGCCGGACTTCCCAGCGCAGGTACTGGTCATGATCCCATCCCTCGGGGCGCCAGATGTCTTCTTCATTTTTTTCTATAGCCCCGTTTACACAGCGGGAATGAATCGCCTTCCATTCGTTTGATAAATTGGGAAATACATCATAATGTGACCGCCCGAGAACACTGCCTGACAAATGATACTCTTCCATCCAGCGATTGCTGACGGCGATGTACCGAATCTCGCGGTCGAGCATGGCGACGGCCGCCGGAGCGTGTTCAACAAAAGCAGCCAGGCGTAATTTTTCGTTCAGCAGCGCCTGCTCTGCTTTCTTTCGTTCATCAATATCCTGAAACGTGCCGTATAAGCGCACACACTTTCCGTCCTGGTATTCGGGGGTTCCCAGCGCCCGAATCCATACAGCCCGGCCCTTCGCCGTAACGATCTGCAATTCTACATCGTAGGCAATGCCTTCCTGAACGGAGCGGTTTACGGCTTCCATAATCTGCTCGTAATTTTTCCCTTTGAAGAAAGATACGGCAGCATGAAAATCCGGAACATAGTCTTTTGGCACTTCATGAATGGCTTTGGTTACCGCTGACCAGTATACGGTTTCCTGAACAACATTCACTTCCCAGGTTCCGATTCGGGCCACTTCGTTGGTTTGTTCCAGAATTTGTTTGGTCCGGTTCAAATCCGCTTCCAGCTGGTGTCTGCGGGTAATGTCGATGGCATTACCAATCACATACGTATGGCCGTTCAGTTCTTCTTCCAGGATGTTGTTGAACAACCAGATCAGCAACGACCCGTCTTTGGTAAGCGTGTGCATCAGCCCGCTGGCCCGACCGGTTTTCCTGATGGTTTGCAGGTAAGCGGTCAGGGCATCCTGATGCATTTCGGGAACAATATCGGACAACTGCAGGCCGACTAATTCTGCCGGTTCATACCCCAAAGCGTGGGCACCCGCACTGTTGACGGTGAGCAGTTTCCCCTCCAGGTCATGAATGCACATGAGGCCCTGGGAGTTTTCAAAAAACGAACGGAATTTGCTTTCCGACTGGAACAACAGACGCTCTTTTTCCTTCTCGTCGGTAATGTCCCGGGCAATGGCAAACAGATACCCGGTGTCGGGTTCGGGAGTCGCGACCCATTGCAGATTCCGATAAGTACCATTCTGGCAACGAAACCGGTGGGCAAAATTGATGGTCGACTTGCCCGATGCCAGTTCAGCGATTTCCTGCCGGGTAGCTTGCAAATCATCCGGGTGAACTAAATCAAAAAAAGAAGTCTGCAATAGATGAGACTCATCCCATCCGAGTACATCATGGAAAGCCGGATTTAGTTTTTTAAAATAGCCATCGGTACCCGCGACACAGATCAGGTCATTTGACAGCGCAAAGAGGTTTCCCAGGTATTTCAGCTCCTGATTCTGGCGATGTTTAATAATCAGTTCAATAACCGCATCCCCCAACAGGCGCAACGATTTTTGCTGGCTTTCGGTGAGTTGCCTAGGAATTCGATCCAGCACGCAGAGGGTTCCTAATGCATACCCATCGGAATCGGTCAACGGATAACCGGCGTAAAACCGGATGTGGGGTTCCGAAGTAACCAGCGGGTTTTCTTTAAAGCGCGTATCGCGTGTGGCATCTTCCACTTCGAAGAGGTCACTGTTCAGAATGGCATACCGGCAAAACGCAATATCCCGGCTGGTTTCTTTCAGGTCGAGGCCAACCCGCGATTTAAACCATTGCCGGTGGTCGTCGATGAGTGATACCAACGAAATAGGAACCTGACAAATCAGGGATGCCAGTTCGGTCAGCCGGTCAAATTCCTTCTCGGGAACCGTGTCCAGTATCTGGTACCGGTGCAAGGCTCTTACTCTTTCAGGCTCATTAATTGGAATTGGCATGGCATTCAATGCGTACAATGGCAGTGTATAAAATTACCGTAATCAACAGCATTTTCCAGGCCAAGTTACTAATATGCGCAAATTGTACACTTAAATAAATCCGAATGCACGGCTTGTATACTCCTTCTTTGTCTTTAATCCCGGTCTACAAATACACTTTTGTAAATTCTGTGAATCGCATTGCGATCCCGTGGCAAAATAGAACGGAATACATACCCGACAGCTAGCACCAGACCCAGGCAGAGGACGAAGGTCGTCACTGCGGTTTTCAGCGCCAGACTAATCCCGATCAATAAAAGAAAATTGATAAAAATACTCCAGCTGCTTACATTACTTTTTACCTGACCAAAACTCAGGCTGTTGTGTACCCGAAACGCTTTATACTGCGAAAAAAGAAGGCCATTCAAACTGAAACAAGCCGTGCTGATGAGGTAAAAAGAGAGCAGGTGCCCACTGAGCAGGTTTAAGAAGGCAAGGACGCTGACGGTTACGATCAGATCGATCAGAACAGGAATGATAAAAAGCTGAAAATAAATCAAATACATCTCCGATCGACTCCCTAACGCACCGTTGATCCACAAGGCCGGGAAGAATCCCCAGCCATTATTGGCCACATAATTGAATAAAATCATGGGAGAAACGTATAGGAGAAGCAGAAAATCGGCTGACGAAAAATCACTATTCAACATCTTTCCTGAAAACAAAAGGAATAGCACTTTCATCAAGATTCCGAACACGAAGGCTTTTCGCGCCTGGGCATTGTTGATGAAGGCCGTATAAACCGGCGATAGGTAGTTTGTCTTTACGAGCAGAACCGTTGATTCCGTTCTCGCCAGAGCAGCCCGATCCACGCCGTACAAGAGTATACTTTGGCTGGCTAAAGCAATACTCAAGACAAGAAGCAATCCGGTTGGATCGAACCGCCAATGCCAGGCAAAAAACCCCATCAATCCACTCAGCATTCCCCAGCTTAACAGGAATACCGCTTGCCGCCGGTGCGTCGATTCCAGGAACGCTTTCAGCAGTTGAACAAAAACCACGGCGTTGCCCAGCAGCAGGAGTGAACATATCAGATGGGCGTTGGTATACGTTTTCGAAAACGCGTTCAGAATGACGAAAAGTAGTCCCGAACCAACCACCGAAACCGTGAACGCATCATACAGCAGCGTTGCGATCCACTGAGAGCGATATGGAATCGGAAAGGTTTTTGAAAACAGCGTTGACCGTGGTGTGTAGGTCGGAAAGAATTCCGTCCACACCCACTGTCCACAGACGACACCGTTGCTGATCAGGATGAGATTGTTAGGATTAGTGTTCATGGTGTCAGCAGTGGCGGCCAAATCGATCAGCCAGCCCGTCGCACCCGCGCTCAACGCCAGAGCGGCCATGAAAACAAGCCGCAGAATTAGTCCGAGGATGGACTCGGCATTCCGGAAGGAGCCAACAAACCGCCGGCGCAAGGCAAAAAAGAGGATGGGAAACATCATTCGGAAAGGTTAGAGCCAGTCGAAAGTGGTTTGTTTGGTCTTTGGGACTAATATCTCGAACAGGGCCTCATTGATGACTTTGGTGCCTTGTTCGGTAAAATCCGCCAGTTCGCCGTCAAATTTGATCTGCGTCTCATCCAGCACCAGGATGCGTGTGGCGATTTCTTCCAGATAACTCAGGTCATGGGACGCAACCAGGATGATGCGGTCTGCCCGCCGATAGGTTTGCAGAAAGGAAATCAACTGACGGACGGCTATCGGATCGAGACCGGCAAACGGTTCGTCCAGGATGACGACCGACGGAATGTGCAGAATCGCAGCACAGAAACTAATCTTTTTGATCATCCCCGTCGAATACTGGCTCATCTTCTTTTTCAGGACGCCTGGTTCGTCAAAAAAGAAATTGGTCAAGTCGGTCGAGCGTTTTTGAAACGTCGCGTCATCGAGCTTGTGAATCAAGCCCATAAAGCGCAGGTAGTCCGCGCCGGTAAATTCAGGCACGGGCGGAATGACGTCGGACACGATGCCCAGCACCCGTTTCAACGGCAACCGATCGCCGGTTAACTCCTCGCCTTTGAAATAGAATTCCCCGCTATCGGGTGCAATCAGGTCGATCAGGCAATTGAGAAAGGTGGTTTTTCCCGATCCGTTTTTGCCCAGCAGCCCAATCACATCGCCACCCCGAAAGGTCAGATTGAGGGCATCGAGCACGGTTTTTCCCGAATAGGATTTGCGGAGTTCTTTAATGACCAGTTCCATGGTGAAAGAAAGTGGTTGTGTGGGTCAACGACTGGGTTTGACAACGTTGTGATTAGTTATCAGACGTAATTACTGACCTGAAGTCACACCCGGTCGCCTTTATTCCGAAAATCGTTTGAGCGAGCGGTCAATAAAGTAACTCGAATTTATAGACTGGTATCCAGAAGGTTATAAACGCGAAAAGTCGGCCACATGAGCCGACTTTTCCAATGTCTTAAACGAACCGGAGCGTTACACCAAAACCGTATTCAGCAACTGCTCCAGAATCAGCCGCCCGTCGGTATTGCCCAACAGCGAATCGGCGGCCCGTTCGGGGTGAGGCATCAGGCCGAACACGTTTTTGCGTTCGTTGGCAACGCCGGCAATGTTGTCCAGACTGCCGTTCGGATTGGCTTCGTCGGTGATATTTCCCGCTTCGTCGCAATACCGGAAAATGATCTGATCGTTGTCGTTCAGTTCATTTAGGGAATCGGCATCGATGAAATACCGGCCTTCACCGTGGGCAATGGGGATTTTATAGGCCCGATCGTCCAGACCGGCGGTCAGCAAAACGCTCTTCGATTGCGGACGGAGGTAGATATTTTTGCAAACGTATTTCTGGTTGGTGTTTCGCAGCAGAACACCCGGAACCAGCCGCGCTTCGGCCAGAATCTGGAAACCGTTGCAGATGCCCATCAGGTAACCACCGCGCTCGGCGTGTTTGATCACTTCGTTCATGATGGGCGAAAACCGGGCAACGGCCCCCGTCCGGAGGTAGTCCCCGTAGGAAAAACCGCCGGGCAGAATGATGAAATCACAGCCCTGCAAATCGTGGTCTTTGTGCCAGAGTTTGACGACATCCTGTTTCAGTTGATCACGCAGCGCGTCGACTGCATCGTCATCGCAATTGGAGCCGGGGAATACTACTACACCGAATTTCATACGTTCTTGGTTTGTGGCAAAGTTAACACTTGTCGGGCAAAAAAATGCTAAAAACCGTTATTTCAGATCAGCGCCCGGCTTTCCATCACCACTTTTTCGTAATAGGCTTCGTAGTGCGGCAGAATGCGCGAAATTTCAAACTCCTTCGCCCGCTCCAGCGCGTTGTGCTTGAAGGTCGGCAGGTTGTTGTCATCCAGGATGTACAACGCATTTTTCACCATATCATCCACATCGCCGACGTTGCTCAAAAAACCGGTCACGCCCTGAAGGTTCAATTCGGGCAGACCACCGGCGTTCGACGTGATCAGCGGCACTTCGCAGGCCAGTGCTTCCAACGCGGCCAGGCCGAAACTTTCGTTTTCGGACGGCATCAGGAACAAATCGGCCACCGACAAAACTTCCTCGACGGCATCCAGCTTGCCCAAAAACCGCACGTCCTGATAAATGCCCATGTCGCGACACAGCTTCTCGATCCGCGCCCGCTCCGGGCCATCGCCCGAAAGTAATAATTTACTGGGAATCTGCTGGTTGATTTTATGGAAGATCTGCACCACGTCGTCGATGCGCTTCACCCGCCGGAAATTCGAGGTATGAACGATCAGCTTCTCGCCATTTGGGCAGATCGCCATTTTGAAGTGGTCTTTCTTCTGCCGTTTAAACCGGTCGAGGTCGATGAAATTCGGAATCACTTCAATATCCCGGCGAATGGCAAACTGATCGAGCGTTTCCTGCCGCAGGTGTTCCGAAACCGCCGTTACGCCGTCCGACTCGTTGATACTGAACGTCACCACCGGCTCGTAAGACGCATCTTTGCCCACCAGCGTGATGTCGGTTCCGTGCAGCGTGGTAACAAAAGGAATGTGCCGCCCCTGCGCCCGCAGAATCATCTTGGCCATGTAAGCCGCCGACGCGTGCGGAATGGCGTAATGAACGTGCAACAAATCCAGCTTTTCGTATTGAACGACGTTCACCATCGCACTGGCCAGCGCCGTTTCGTAAGGTGGGAACTGAAACAGCGGATAGGTGGGTATATTTACTTCGTGGTAAAAAACGTTTTCGTTAAAAAAGTCCAACCGGTGCGGTTGCTGGTAGGTAATGAAATGAACTTTGTGGCCGGCTTTGGCCAGGGCCTTGCCCAGTTCCGTTGCCACCACACCGCTTCCCCCGAACGTCGGGTAACACACTATGCCAATTTTCATATAGTCGTAAGATGATGGAAGGACTGAGGGAGGGAGGGAGTAAGCGAGTGACAGACACCCGTTCACACCTTCGCTCTTCCAATCAGTTCCCATAACATCAATTCCGGTCGTTTGTGTTCACAAATTTGGTTGGACAGAGAAAGATTTTAGCGGAGCCGGTGATTCGGCCCGGAAACCGTATCTTTGGTTCACTGATTTTCCCTTTCGGTTATGACCCCAAAAGTCCGGAGCCATTCGTCCCGCGCGGGCACTCCGCCATTTTACGTATACATCCTGGGGTTCCTGCGGTTGATCCGGGTACAAAACCTGCTCATCATCGTCGGCACGCAGTATTTTGCCCGGATTACGCTCATTGGCCCGCGCGACAACTGGACCGGTTTGCTCCCGGACCCGAAGCTCTTTCTGCTCTCACTCTCAACGGTTTTGATCGCAGCGGCCGGCTACATCATCAACGACTATTTCGACATCAAGATCGATATTATCAACAAACCGGATCGGGTCATCATCGGGCGGTATTTGAAACGGCAGATTGCGATGGGATTGCACCAGGGGTTGAATTTTCTGGGGGTAGTGATCGGTTTTTACCTCAGCAAATGGGTTTTCGTCGTCAACGTTCTGTCGGTCACATTGCTGTGGTTTTACTCGTCGACCTTCAAACGCCAGCCGTTCATCGGGAATTTTATCGTGGCTCTGCTGACGGCTCTGTCGCTGATTGTGCTGGCGGTTTTTTACCGGCAACAGGTCGATTTGCTGCTCATTTACGCGCTGTTCTCCTTCGTCATCACGCTGGTTCGGGAAATCATCAAAGACATGGAAGACGTGAAGGGCGATGCCCGCTTCGGCTGCCGGACACTGCCGATCGTCTGGGGTCTTCGCCGAACCAAACAATTGCTGTACAGCATCATTGCCGCCTTCATCCTTTCGCTCTTCACCATTGCCCATTCGCTGCAAAACGAGCAATTGTTCTGGATGTTCGTGATCCTGCTGGTGCCCATTGCGTGGCTCGTCTACCGGCTGGTTCGGGCCGACACCAAGCGGGATTTCGCCTACCTGAGTTCGCTCTGTAAACTGATCATGCTCATCGGGGTCGTCAGCATGGCGTGGGTCTGACATCCGTTTACTCAATCCTTGATTCCGGTTCGGCAAATTTTCCGTAGTTTACCAGCTTCGTACCGAACCCTATTTCTATGAAAACGCTGCTCCTTTTCTTTGCTCTCGGTTTAACCAACTTCTTTACGTACGCTCAGGACTGCCTGGGAATCAAATTCAAGCCGGGAACCAGCTACGAAATGCTGTCCTTCAGCGCCAAAGACAAACCGACCGGCCGGGTTGTGTATAGCATCAAAGAGGTCACGAGTGAAGGCGGTTCTACGCTGATCAATATCGTCATGCAGTCGTTCGACGACAAAGGCAAAGCGGCTCCCGAAATGGCAGTGAAGTATACCTGTACGGGGGATGAACTCATCGCCGATCTGTCGGGCGTGGTGCTGGCCACCAATGACGCGATGAAAGACATGGAAGTGCGGATCAAAACCAACAAACTGGTTTATCCCAAACAATTGAGCGCAGGCAGCGCCCTGCCCGATGGCGAACTGGAAGCCGAGACCTACAGCAAAGACACCAAAATGATGGACATGTCCATCAAGGTTGTCAACCGGAAAGTAGAAAGCAAAGAAAGCCTGACAACACCCGCCGGAACGTTCGACGTCTACAAAATCGGTTCCGACATCAACCTGGCCAATCGGATGATGGGCATCCCCGTCCGGGTTTCGTTCCGCTCCGTCAGCTACCGGGCAGCCGATGTGCTGTTTGATATCAAAACCGAAACCTATAACAAGAACGGGAAACTGAAAGGCTATACGGTATTGAGCAAGCTGAGTGATAAATGAGAATGTCTTTATCACTCAGCCAGATTGTGGCTCCAGAACTTACGTGTGATAATTCTCTTATACTGACGGTTTTCTTACTGAACCGTCAGATCGAAGTCCAGATTCACATCGTCGCTGCCCGGGGTTGGCGTGCCGTCTTTTGCATTCGGCTGGTGACGGAGTTGAATTTTTAGTTTTCCGGTCCCGGCGGCATTCGTTTTGAACGTGCCTTTCAAACCGATGGGCAGGTTGTTGGCGTCCTTGTCGCCGTAGGTGTACGTCGCGAGGGTTGTCGGTGAAACCGTAAAGACGAACAAATGCTCATCGCTTTCTTCGGCGACTTCCTTCGTAATATCGTCCGTGGGGGTTTTGCTCTCGTCCAATAATTCCACCGCCAGCTCGTAAGTCTTGCTGGGTTTCAGCACGATTTTATCGAATTGGGTGGCAGCCTGTCCCCCATCGCCGTCGGTATCCCGGTACGTAAACGTCTGGGTCGTTGTCGTTCCCGACTCCGTAAATTTCAGGTTGACGGTCGTAATCAATTCGTTTTCATCAGCCGGTTCGGGCTCATCGGCTTTGTCATTACAACCCGCTACCAGCACCACCGACGCTGCCAGTGACAGCATCCACACCCATTGACGTGTTCGTTTTGCCTTCATTCTTCAATGCTCTTTAGTTTGTTTTAGCCGACAATCGGTCAGCAATCCGGTAGCAAAAGTATGCACTCGCAACAAGGTTGCAAAAATAAATGCAACTTTATTGCAAATAATCTTGATCGGTACAAAACCATCTGTTTATTTTGCAACGTTCACTGAGAAAAAGGGCTACTATGAAATGGGGAGAGCTAAGCAGCAAAGCGGATTACATCGGAATTAGTGGATCGGTATTGTGCATCATTCACTGCCTGATCACGCCCATTCTGCTCGTATCGTCGTCTTTTCTGGCCAACGACACGGTTCGGGTTGGCTACCTCAGTCTCGACTACATCTTCATCGGCGTCAACATTGTGGCGGTATATTTTGCCACCCGGCATTTCACCACGCCCGCCATCAAAGCCTGCCTGTGGTTTTTTCTAAGCGTTTTTGCCGTGGGCATTGTGCTGGAAGACGTCAGCGAAACCTTCGAATACATCGGCTACGCAGCCTCTTTGGGCCTGGTCCTGACCCACCTCACCAACATCCGGCTTCACCGCCTGCGCCACGCGCATTGATCAAACCATTCCTTTTTGACCGGTTTTTAAATCAGGGAAAATGAATTCATTCGTAGACCATTTAATCCCGTAGGGATTGAACAGCGCAGCGTCGGTAGCCTAAAAGAACCAATCATTCTCCCCGCGTGCCGTGGGGTACGCGACGATTTGTAGCACCCGGAAGGTCGCGTACCTCACGGCACGCGGGCGGGAGAACGACTCTCGTTTATCTACCGACGCTGCGCTGTTCGATCCCTATGGGATAAATGCCTGTGTGCAGAAATGCCTGTATCCACACGGAAACAACTTCTCTATTTCTCCTCCGCCGGATTGAAATCCGGATGACCGGCAACCCGGCAGACAACCCCTTCCAAAACTAATATTAATACAACTATTTACCCTTTAAATAGTATTTATTTAATAAATATAAAATTTATTTGTTTTATTAAATTTTGAATCCCACCTTTCGGGTACGTACACGTTTTTACAAACCTATACCCTTGTAAAATATTATATGGCAAATACACTCAATCGTAGAAAATTCTCGATACTGGCGGCATCCGCTGGTTTGGGGTCCTACCTGCTTCCATTCGGAGCCGTCGGATCGGCACCCGCCGGGACACTCCCAGGGAAAAAAGTGGGCATCATCGGGCTGGACACCTCCCACAGCATTGCCTTCACCAAAGAACTCAACAACCCAACTCCCAATCCCGACTGGGCCGGGTATCGGGTGGTGGCGGCTTACCCCAAAGGCAGCAACGACATCGAAACGAGTGTCAAACGAATTCCCGGCTACATCGAAGAGGTCAAAAAACTGGGCGTCGAAATCGCGGATTCGATCGATGATTTGCTGCGTAAAGTAGATGTCGTGATGCTGGAAACCAACGACGGTCGGCTGCACCGGGAACAGGTGGCCAAGGTTTTTGCCGCCGGAAAACGCGTTTTCATCGACAAACCCATTGCCGCTTCGCTCACCGACGCCATTGCCATTTTTGACCTGGCGAAAAAGAAAAACATCCCGGTTTTCTCGGCATCGTCGCTGCGCTACATCAAAGGCATGGACAGCATCGACAAAAGCCTGGTCGTCGGTGCCGACACCTACAGCCCGGCGGTTTTGGAAAAAACGCATCCTGATCTGTTCTGGTACGGTATTCACGGCGTCGAAACGCTGTTTACGGCCATGGGAACGGGCTGTCAAAGCGTGACGCGGGTCCATACGCCCGACACCGACATCGTGATCGGTACCTGGAGCGACGGACGCGTGGGAACCTTTCGCGGAACCCGCACCGGCAAGCACGAATACGGCGGCACGGTATATACCAAAAACGGCAATGTAACGCTGGGCCCCTACGCCGGTTACAACCCGCTGCTGAAAGACATCATCCACTTTTTCGAAACCGGTGAAACACCCGTCAAGCCCGAAGAAACCATCGAAATTTTCGCCTTTATGGAAGCCGCCGACGAAAGCAAACGCCAGGGTGGCGTTGCCGTGAGCCTCGCCAGCGTCCTGAAAAAAGCACAAAAAGCGTAGTACCTTTTTTTGTCCCGATTCCGGGTACGTACCCGGAGCGCATATTCTGCTCAATTAACCCCCTCCATGAACTGGTTTATTTCCAGTTTTTCTCATGCTCAAATCCTTTACACTATGACAACTGCTCTCCAACGCCTGCGACGGCTCGTCTGGCAGATGACCTGCCTCTGGTTGCTGGTTCTGCTGGCCAACCGGTCGGCAATGGCCCAAACTTCTACCCCAATTAAAGGCGTTATTCGGGACAACCTGGCTCAATCACCGCTGCCGGGTGCCAACGTGGCCATCAAAGGCACAACCCGGGGTGTTTCGACGGACGGCGACGGCAAGTACAGCATCGATGCCAAACCGAATGATGTGCTGGTATTTTCGTACATCGGCTACACGACCCAAGAAGTAAAAATCGAAGGGCAGACCACCATTGATGTGCTGCTGCAACAGGCCGCTTCTTCGCTCAACGAAGTGGTGGTAGTGGGCTACGGAACCCAGCTCAAGCGCGAACTGACCGGATCGGTTTCGTCCGTTAAAGCGGAAGAATTGCAAAAAGTAGCGACCAACAGCGTTACCTCGTCGCTGCAGGGGCGCGTTCCGGGGGTCTTCATCAGCCAAACCAGCGGTGCCCCCGGCGGTGGCGCTTCCGTTCGGATTCGGGGTGTCGGGACAACGGGCGGCAACCAGCCGCTGTATGTGGTCGACGGTTTTCCGCTCGGTGGTGGTAATATGGGCATCAGCGGCAGTTCGGATCAGGTTGACGGTTTATCGATCATCAACCCGAACGACATCGAATCCGTTGAAATCCTGAAAGACGCTGCGGCTGCCGCCATTTACGGAGCACGGGCCGCCAACGGCGTTATTCTCATCACGACCAAACGCGGAAAAGAAGGCCAGGCCAAAGTGAGCCTGAACGCCTATACCGGGATTCAGCAACTGTGGAAAAAGCCCGAATTCTTGAACGGACAGGAATTTGCGACCCTAGCCAACGAACTGTATACCAACTCCGGAATGGCACCCAATCCGGAATGGGCCAACCCGGCCTCCTTCGGCCAGGGAACCGACTGGATCGGCGAAGTTTTCAGCAGCGCGCCGGTGCAAAACGTGGACCTCAGCATTTCGGGTGGCAGCCAGAAACTGAAAGGTGCCCTGACCCTCGGCTACCGGGATCAGCAGGGAACGCTCATCGAAACCTGGTACAAACGCTACACCGCCCGCGCCACCGCCGACCTGATCGTAACAAACAAACTGAAATTTGGCGGAACGATGGCCCTCACCTACTCGCAGGCCAAAGGACAGCAGAACCAGGATCTGCGGATCGGTATTTTTAACCTCGCCCAGCAGTTTTACCCGACCTTAGGCCCCAGCGCCGTGGTCAACGGCTCTTCCGCGTATTACACGACTCAGGGCGACAACCCGCTGCTCCGGGCCAATTCCATCGAAAATTACCTCTACAACCTGCGCATCTACGGCAACATGTTCGGTGAATACGAGGTCATTAAGGGACTCAAATGGCGCACCAGCGTGGGCATCGACGCCAGCAACAACCGGTCGACGACCTGGGAACCGAAAGCCGAACGCGGCCACTACCGCAACCTGCAGGCCCGGTTGGGCAACACCTTTACGCAGGGACTAAACTGGCTGGTTGAAAACACGCTCTCCTACTCCACGGATGTGGGGGCACACCGCATCAGTGCGGTTGTGGGGCAAACCGCCCATAAGAACGTCTCGGACTGGGTTTCCGTAACGGCGCTGGACTTCCAGAATGAGCAATTGCAGGTCATCAACGGCAGCAACGACACGCAGCGCCGGGCGAGTGGCACCGGTTCGCTCTATTCGCTGGCATCCTATCTGGGCCGGGTCAATTATTCGTACAAAGAGCGGTATTTGCTCTCGGTCAGCATGCGACGCGACGGTTCGTCCAACTTCGGGCCGAAGCATAAATGGGGCAATTTCCCGTCGGTTTCGGCGGGCTGGAACCTGTCGGACGAAGCCTTTATGAAAGGGATTCCGGCCATTAACTCGCTGAAACTGCGCGGAAGCTGGGGGCAGTTGGGGAACGACGCCATCGGCTCTTTCGGCTATCTGAGCACCATCCAGATCGGAACCGTCAACGACAACTACGTGCTGGGCACCAACCAGGGGCTGGTTATCGGAGCGAGCATGTCGCGGCCCGGCAACCCCAACCTGAAGTGGGAAATCAGCGAACAAACCAACTTCGGGATCGACGCGTCGTTCTTCAATGACCGGCTGTATCTGACGACGGATTACTACGTCAAAAACACCAAAGACATGCTGGTGAGTCTGCCGGTTTCGGTGGAAGCCGGTTTCCAGAACGCGCCCTCCGTCAACGGCGGCAAGGTTCAAAACCGGGGCTGGGAGTTTTTGCTCGGCTACCGGGGCAAGGTTGGCCAGTTCCGGTATGACGTTAATACGAACATCTCGACGCTCAAAAACGAAGTCAAAAGCCTGGGCGTCGGCCAGCCGATCACGGGGGCTACCGTATCCAGCTACTTCGACATGCGGGCGACCTATACCGAAGTGGGGCAACCAATCGGGTATTACCGGGGCTACCAGGTCGATGGCATCTACCAAACCAATGAGGAGGTCAACAAAGTGCTGCAACCCAACGCCAAAGCGGGCGACTTCCGGTTTCGGGATATCAACGGCGACAACCAGTTGACGGATCAGGATCAGGTGCGGATCGGAAGTCCGTGGCCGACGCTGATGTATGGGGCCAACGCCGATCTGTCGTACAAAGGATTTGACCTGAACATCATCGTGCAGGGCATCGGCGGCAGCCAGATTTACAACGCCAACCGCCGGTCGGTGTATCCGCTGAAGTATTTCGGGGGATCGGGCGTCATCAACGGCGTGAAGGACGTGCTGAACCGCTGGACACCCGGCAGTGGCCGCAATGATGTACCCCGGTTGCAGTATACGGATGCCAACGGAAACTTCGGAAACAGCTCAACTTTTTACGTCGAAGACGGCGATTACCTCCGAATTCGGAACGTCACGCTAGGCTACCGGATTCCGGCATCGCTGCTGTCCAGAACCCGGGCGTTCCAGGGCGCGCGTGTGTACGTATCGGCCCAGAACCTGTTCACGTTCACGAAATATTCGGGTTTCGATCCCGAAATCGGCAGCCTGAATCCGTTGCAGGCCGGGATCGACGATGGCGTTTATCCGCAACCACGGACGTTCATGGCGGGTATCAATCTGAACTTTTAATCCAATCGAACTCATGCGCAAGTATATCAACTACCTGGCCCTCACCGGTTTTTTGCTGACGGCCACCGCGTGCAGTGATTCGTTTCTGACACTGACGCCCAAGGATGTTTTGACCGATGCCAATTTCTTCCTGACCGAATCGGACGCCCAGGCGGCACTGATCGGCACCTATGCGGTTTTACAACGCGAGGAAACGTTTACGAACGTCCGCGATGCCGCCGATATTGAATGGGCGATGTCGGGCGATATGTACGAAATGGACGGCAGTGCCAACCGGATCGAACTGCATTCGCTGAACCTGCCGTCGAGCAACACCATCATCCGGGACGTTTATCAGGCCGCTTATCAGGGCATTGGCCGGGCCAATCTGGTAATCGACGGAGCTACCAAAATGAGCGGTATCAACCCGGCCAATCAGGCTCTTATTCTGGGACAGGCGCGGTTTCTGCGGGCGTTGTTCTATTACCGGCTTGTCAATTACTTCGGCGGAGTACCGCTGATTACCGAAAAACTGGATGCGTCTTCCAACCTCGCCATTCCGCGGGCCACGGCGGCCGAAACCTGGAAACAGATCGAAACCGATTTGCAGGAAGCCGCCAGGGCGCTGCCAACGGCCTGGACCGGAACCGCCGATGTGGGCCGGGCCACCAAAGGAGCCGCTCTGGGCTATCTGGTGAAAGCCAGCCTGTGGCAGCAAAAGTGGGCCGACGCCGTCAAATACAGTGAAGACCTGATCGCAACCGGCGCCTACGACCTGATTCCCAATTTCCGGGACGTGTTTCGCGAAAGCAACGAAAACAACAAAGAGATTTTGTTCTCGACCCAATTCCGGGTTTCCCCGGATGCGGAAGGCAACAACCTCGTGAAGCGGACCGCCCCGCGCGGATCGCCGTCGCAATACAGTGGAAGTGCCGCCTGGAGTAACTTCGTACCGCAACCGCAATGGGTGAATGCCTTTGAAAAAGAGGCCGGTGGCAAAATCAAGGACAAACGCTACTGGAGCGTCATCATCGGGCCGGGCGAAGCGCACCAGGACATGCCTGCGTTTGTAATGCCGAAAGACGTACCGGCGGGCTGGTCCCGAACGGGCTACATCGTTACCAAATACTGGGAAGGCCCCGCACTGACCAACGCCGGCATCAACCCGCCCATTCTTCGGTTTGCCGAAGCCCTGCTCAATTACGCCGAAGCCCTCAACGAAGTGGGTCGCTCGCAGGATGCCATGCAGCAGGTCAACCGCATCCGCGTACGGGCCGGTCTGGCGGCCAAACCGGCCACGCTGACCAAAGCGGAAGTGCTGGATGCGATTTTCTACGAACGCCGGATGGAATTCATCTGGGAACCGGCGGGCGCGTTCTCGGACCTCAACCGACGCGGGCGCTTCATTGATTTTATCAAGGCCAACCGCCCCAACATCAAGGACCTGGAAATCGACAAAAAACCGTGGCTGAGCACCGTCCCCATTCGGTTCCCGATTCCGCGCGATGCCTGGAACCGGAACAAGGCCCTGGAGCAAAATCCACATTATACTTTTTAATTGGGTAAAGCCCGTTCGTCATATCCTTTCTCAACCATGCGGTATTCGCTTCGCCTGATTTTGACCTTTCTGTTAACCGGCTCGCTGGCAACCTCGCTTTGGGCGCAGGCTGACCTGGCCCGGCGGAAACAGTATCTGGAAGAATCCCTGCGGCTGAATGTGCAGCAGGACCACCGGCATCCGATCAGCAGACGGGTGACGGTTCAGGACAGCACCTGGCTGGATTGGCAACGGCGAACGGGCGAATTACCCCCCGATTTTTCCACACTCCCGTCCGTGCCGTTTCTGCCCGACCCGCTGCTGTCGGGCACGACCGGAAAACGCATCCAAACCGCAGCCGACTGGTCGCAGGAGCGAAACCGGATCAGGCGGGAATTTCAGCACTGGATCAGCGGAACCGTCCCTCCGGCTCCTGCGTCCGTGAACCCCCGAATGCTTTCGGACCGCTACGAAGGAACCGTTCGGATTCAACGGATCGAACTGTCGTTTGGTCCCGAAAACCGCGCCCGGATAACGCTGGAACTGATGATTCCGCCGGGAAAAGGAACCTTACCGGTATACATGACGCCCGTGACGCACCGGGGTTGGGCACAACTGGCCGTCAAGCGCGGCTACATCGGCTGCGTCTATGCCGGGGCCGATACGCAGGACGACACGCAGGCCTATCAGACCCTTTATCCCGACTATGATTTTACCGGTTTGATGCGCCGGGCCTGGGGCGCTTCGCGGGTGGTGGATTATCTGGTTACGCGAAAAGAAGTCAATCCGGCCCAGATCGCCATTACGGGCCATTCGCGCAATGGCAAGCAGGCGTTGTGGGCGGCTGCGTTCGACGAGCGGTTTGCGGCTGTCATTTCCAGCAGTTGCGGGACGGGTGGTATCACACCCTGGCGGTTTAGCGACCCGCAGTACGGCAACCAGACCATCGACGACATTTGTGCCAACGCGGCCCACTGGTTTCACCCGCGTCTGCGTTTTTTCTTCGGACGGGAAGACCGGCTGCCCATCGACCAGAACCAGCTTCTGGCCCTGATCGCTCCGCGCAGTTTGCTGCTCACCTACTCGACGGTGGAACGGCAATTGAATCCCTGGGCAAACGAGCAGTGTTACCAGTCGGCAAAAACCGTCTATGATTTTCTGAAATCGCCCGAAAAAATCGGCCTGCTTCCCCGCATGGGCGAACATGCCGTGACGACGCGGGATGTGGAACGGTGCCTGGATTTTCTGGACAACCAGTTTAAACGGAAAACCGCCCGGTGGGAAAACGTCCGCTATTGTGATTTTTCCTATCATAACTGGCTCCAATCGACTAAAACCGCACGTCCCTCCTGGCCCGCGATCCGCCTGAACGAAGCCAAAGATACCGTTGCACTGGGCCGCCAAAAGCAGGCCATCCGGGCGCGTCTCAACTGGTTGCTGGGGGATGAGCCCGCCGGTGTGAAACCCAATCCCGTAGCCCCCACCACCATTGACCGCGTCGACTGGATCGACGGCATCACGGGCCGACCCAAACCCAAACGCACGACGATTACCTATCTGGGGCCGTATACCGCCATGGGCGATCATCTGAGTGGCACGTTATACCAGCCGATCGACAGCCTGAAGCCAGGTAAAAAGAGACCCGTTGTCATTTACCTGCATTCTTACAATTACAATACGGGCTACGCCGTTGGCTACAAACCCGAGGGTGGGCGGGGTAATGAGGTGCTGTTTCAGGAAGTTCTGGATCAGGGCTTTGCGGTTTTGGCCATCGACTTGCTGGGATTCGGAAACCGCCTGGAAGAAGGCACCTACTTTTACGAGCGCTTCCCGGCCTGGTCCAAAATGGGCAAAATGGTGAGCGATGTCCGGGCGTGCGTCGATGCGCTAGAAGCCTACGAAGGTCTTGACAACCGGCAGATTTATGTACTGGGCGAAACCATCGGCGGCAGCGTCGCTTTGATGGCGGCTGCGCTCGATCAACGGATTGCCGGGGTCGCCGTTGTGGCTGCGTTTTCGCCCTGGCGGACGAGTACGAAGCAGTATGAAAGCCTGAAAAATGACGCTTACCAACACGGTTTTTTACCGCGACTGGGCTTATTTGCCGAAAACCCGCAACAGACGCCGGTCGATTATGACGAAATCATGGCCTGCATTGCTCCGCGTCCGTTGCTGGTGATTTCACCCAGCCTGAACCGTCATGCCGACCCGCTGGCGGTGCAGGCCACCCTGGAGCGGGTCAAAACCGTCTTCAGTATTTACCAGAAAACCGATGCTTTGCAGTTCCAGACGCCACCGGAAATTAACCGGATTACCGCGCCCATGCGGGCGGACCTGACGCGGTTTCTGGTACAATCCGACAAGCCTTAAAATCAACACAGGCAACCCTTTTTCAACTTAATAGTGAAGTATAATGAGCCAATCGAAATTAAAAACAGAAGACACAGCCGGTTCGCAGTCAAGGAGGACCTTTCTGGGCCAGACGCTGGCGGGAACAGCGGCCTTATCGCTGGGTGGTATGCTCCCCGGTTTTAGTCCCAAAAGTTACGCCCGGATTCTGGGAGCCAACGAACGCATTCAGGTGGGCATGATGGGCGTCAACAGCCGCGGACTGGCGCTGGCGACCAATTTTGCCCTGCAACCCAACTGCGAAATCCGGTCGGTTTCGGACGTCGACACCCGCGCAGCCGACAAGTGCATCACCACCGTGGAAGGTATCCAGAAATCCAAACCCAAAACGGTTCCCGATTTCCGGAAAGCGCTGGAAGACAAAGACCTGGATGCGCTGGTGGTGGCTGCTCCGGATCACTGGCACGCACCAGCCGCCATTCTGGCGTCGAAAGCCGGGAAACACGTGTACCTGGAAAAACCGTGCAGCCACAACCCGAACGAGGGCGAAATTCTGGTAGCGGCGGCTAAAAAGTACAAAAACGTGATTCAGATGGGCAACCAGCGCCGGTCGTGGCCCAACGTGGCCGCCGGAGTCCGGGCGGTTCGGGATGGTGTGATCGGTCGGGCGTATTTTGCCAAAGGCTGGTATACCAACAACCGTCCGTCCATTGGCGTCGGGAAGGAAACCGCCGTTCCGTCGTGGCTGAACTACGATCTGTGGCAGGGTCCGGCGCCCCGTATGGCGTTCAAAGACAACCTGTTACATTACAACTGGCACTGGTTCTGGCACTGGGGAACGGGCGAAGCCCTCAACAACGGCACGCACATGCTGGACCTGATGCGCTGGGGGCTGAACGTGGAGTATCCCACCCGAGTGACCTCCTCGGGCGGACGGTATCGTTACAAAGACGACTGGGAAACGCCGGACACGCAGGTGATCAACCTCGAATTTGCCAACAACACCGGCATGACGTGGGAAGGCCGGAGTTGCAACGGACGCACCATCGAAGGCAGCAGCGTCGGCGTTATTTTCTACGGGGATACCGGCTCGTTGCAGATTGACGGGGGCAATGCCTACCGGATTTATGACCTGGAAAACAAGCTGGTGAAGGAGGTCAAGAACGACGTGGTGATCAACGCCCGCGACCGGATGAACCCCTCGCAGGTGCTAGACGCGATCCACATCCAGAATTTCTTCGACGGCATCAAAAAAGGAACGGCTCTGAACGCCGATATTCTGAGTGGTCACCAGAGTACACTGCTTTGTCAATTGGGCAACATTGCCCTGCGGTCGGGCGGAACGCTGGAAATTGACCCGACCAACGGCCACATCAAAAACAACCGCCAGGCCCAGCAGTACTGGAAACGCGACTACCAGCGGGGCTGGGAACCCACCGTTTAGATTCATAATCGCATGAAAAACCAAACCAAGACGGTTGACGTAGGGTCGCTAAGCCAGCGGGATACGCGGATTTCCATCGCCCTGATCGGGCTGCTTTTCTTTGTTTTCGGGTTTGTGACCTGGGTCAACGCCATCCTGATTCCGTATTTCAAAATTGCCTGCGAACTCACGAACTTCCAGTCGTATCTGGTCACCTTCGCGTTTTACATTTCGTATTTCGTGATGTCGGTGCCGTCGTCGTATCTGCTGAAAGCCACCGGTTTTAAAAAAGGCATGATGATCGGTTTCTGGATCATGGCGCTGGGCGCGTTCATTTTCGTCCCGGCCGCCCTGACCCGAACCTACGAGATTTTTCTGCTGGGACTGTTCATGATCGGGGTCGGGCTGGCGGTTTTGCAAACGGCAGCCAATCCCTACATCACGGTTTTGGGACCAAAAGAACGGGCTGCCCAGCGCATCAGCATCATGGGCATCGGTAACAAGGGGGCCGGGATTCTGGCCCCGATTCTGTTTGCCGCCGTGATTCTGCGGGCCACCGACACCGACCTGTTCAGCCAGTTGCCGGGCATGTCGCCCATCGAAAAAGCCCAGGCGTTGGACGAGCTGGTCCGGCGCGTGATTGTTCCGTATACGGTGATGGGCTTCGTGTTGATCGGACTGGGGATTCTGGTTCGTTACTCACCCCTACCTGAAATTAATACCGAACAGGAAACCACCGAAGTGGCGGCTGCCAATTCCGGGAAAACGTCGGTGCTTCAGTTTCCGCACCTGGTGCTGGGCGCGATCGCCATTTTTCTGCACGTCGGCACGCAGGTGATCTCCATCGATACGATCATTGGTTACGCCAGTTCGATGGGCATTTCGCTGCTGGAAGCCAAAACGTTTCCGTCGTATACGCTCTTTGCCGCCATCTGCGGGTATCTGCTGGGCATCATCCTGATTCCCAAACGCATCAGCCAGGTAAACGTCTTCAGAATCTGTACGTTACTGGGATTAGCGTTCACGTTACTGATTATTTTCGCAAAAAGCAGCGTAGTCTTTCTGGGTCATCAGGCCGACGTTTCCATCTGGTTTATCGTGTTGCTGGGGCTGGCTAACTCGCTGGTCTGGGCCAGCATCTGGCCCCTGGCCCTCGACGGTTTGGGGCGGTTTACGAAAGTCGGGGCGGCTTTGCTGATCATGGGCCTGAGCGGCAACGCCATCCTGCCGTTGGTTTACGGGTATCTCGCTGATCAATACGGACTGCGGGAAGCCTATTGGGTTCTGTTTCCCTGCTACTTATATTTGGCTTATTATGCCTTTTACGGTCACCGCATTCGCCGGTGGCGGATTTCGGGGGCGGCTAAAACACCTGTTCATGAACAACACTGGCAAGGCACCACAACGGATTAAGGTTACCAACGCCCGGATTCTGACCCCCTACCGGATCATTCCCCACGGAACGATCCTGATTACGGGAAAAACGATCACGGAAATCAGCGAGCGCGACATCGACGTCCCCGACGCACTGGAACTGGATGCCGGGGGAGCGTATGTGTCGCCCGGTTTTATCGACCTGCACGTCCACGGCGGGGGCGGGCACGACTTTATGGACGGCAGCGAGGAAGCCTTTCTGCGCATCGCCGAACTCCACGCCCAATACGGCACCACCGCGATGGTTCCGACGACCCTGACCAGCACGCGCCAGGAATTGTTCAACACGCTGGAAATTTACGAGAAAGCGAACGCCAAAAATACCGCTGGCGCCCGGTTTCTGGGTATGCACCTCGAAGGGCCGTACTTTGCCATGAGCCAGCGGGGAGCCCAGGACCCGCGCTACATCCGCGATCCCGACCCGGACGAATACCAGGAAGTTCTGGCACGGTCCTCATCCGTCACCCGCTGGAGTGCCGCACCCGAACTGAAGGGCGCGCTCAAGTTTGGTCAATTCCTTCGCTCGAAAGGTGTGCTGGCGGCTGTGGCCCATACCGACGCGGTGTATGAGGAAGTGCTGGCGGCTGTCGAAAATGGTTATTCGCTGGCCACGCACCTCTACAGCGCGATGTCGGGTGTTACCCGCCGGAACAGTTTTCGGTATGCCGGTGTGGTCGAAAGTGCGTATCTATTGGATCAGATGGACGTGGAACTCATTGCCGATGGCGTGCATTTACCGGCCCCACTGCTCAAACTGGCCTATAAAATCAAAGGGGCCGAACGAACCGCTCTGATCACGGACGCCATGCGGGCCGCCGGAATGCCACCCGGCAACAGCATTCTGGGTAGCCTGCACAACGGAACCGAGGTGATTGTGGAAGATGGCGTTGCCAAAATGCCGGATCGTCAGGCCTTTGCGGGAAGCGTCGCCACCGCCGACCGGCTGGTGCGCACCATGATCAACCTGGCCGACATTCCGCTGCTCGACACCATCCGCATGATCAGCAGCACCCCGGCCCGGATTATGGGCGTTGCCGATCGGAAAGGGGTTCTGGCCCCGGGGAAAGACGCGGATCTGGTGTTTTTTGATGCCGATATTTCAATACAACTGACGATGGTTGAAGGACGGATTGTCTACCAGCGTGAAAACATCCCCGTCTTTTAAAACCTATACGAAGAAAAATACCATCATCCGAATGATTAGTCAATCGAATACCAACCAACTTGATTTTCGCCGGTTCGAAAACCGGAACCAACTGGGCGACAGTGCCGCACAAGCCGTGGGCAACTGCCTGCGAACCCTGCTGGCCGAACAGGCTACAGTCTCCGTGATTTTTGCCGCGGCCCCGTCGCAGGAAGAATTTCTGGCGGCTTTGTGCCAGGAAGAAGCCATCGACTGGAGCCGGATTCACGCTTTTCACATGGACGAATACGTCCAGTTGGCCGAGGACGCTCCGCAGCGGTTCGGCAATTTCCTGAAAGAACGCATTTTCGACCGGGTGCCTTTCCAAACCGTTAACTACCTGAACGGCAACGCTTCGGATCTGACTGCCGAGTGCCAGCGGTACAGCGATCTCCTGAAGCAACACGCCGTCGATGTGGTTTGCATGGGCATTGGCGAAAACTGCCACATCGCCTTCAACGATCCCCACGTCGCCGATTTTAACGACCCGGTTTTGGTCAAAGTCGTCGATCTGGACCAGGCCTGCCGCCAGCAACAGGTGAATGATAAGTGCTTTGCGGTTTTTGAAGACGTGCCAACGCACGCCCTGACACTGACGGTTCCGGCCCTGATGCAGGCCCCCCACGTTTTTTGCATGGTTCCGGGAGTCAACAAAGCGCAGGCCATCTACCACACGCTGCATTCACCGGTCAGCGAGCAATACCCTTCCACCATTCTGCGGCTGCACGAAGATGCGGTTTTGTTCGTCGACACCGACAGTGCCTCCCGCTTACCCCAATGACCCCACTTGTTGTCGCCCGCATCTCGCGGGCGACAACAAGAATACAAAATGGCTCCGTACGGGAAAATACCGCTTATTTCCCCTGACTTATGATCCTATTTGTTGCGGCATAAAGCAAAAAAAGTATCTTTCGGTGAAAGAGTGAGAGAAAGGAAAGAGAAACGTATTCCGGCCCGCTGGCGGTTTGCGACTTTTTGCCTGTTCGGAGAGCCAATACATGAAAAAGAAAGAACTTCAGGGCGTTAAGGAAATTGCCCGACGGGCCAACGTCACCATTGCTACAGTAGACCGCGTTATTCACAACCGAACCGGTGTTTCGGACAAAACACGCGAGAAAATCAACAAAATCATCGAGGAACTGAACTACCAGCCCAACATGCTGGCCCGCCGTCTGGCGTCCGGCAAAATCATCAAGCTGGCGGTTTTGATTCCTTCGGCCACCGAAGAAACCGAGTTCTGGGATGCGCCTTTGCGGGGCATTCAGCGGGCCAACACCGAAATCAGTCAGTATGGCCTGCAAGTTGATTTGTTCTTTTTTGACCTCAGCGACCAGCAATCGTTCGTCCAACAGGCCAACGCCATCCTGGAATCAGCGGTCGACGGCATTGTACTGGCACCCATGTTCATCAACGAAGCCCGGGAGTTCACGGCAACCTGCGACACCAAAGGCATTCCGTATGTCTTTATCGACTCGACCATTCCCGACCAGAAAAACCTTTCGTACATCGGTCCTCCCCTCTTTCAGAGCGGTTATCTGGCCGGCAAATTAAGCACGTACGCGCTCCGGGAAAACAGCCAGTTGCTGGTGGTCAACATTGCCACGGCCATTGATAGTTACACCTATAAAGAGACGGAAGAAGGTTTCAGGGCGTATTTTGCCGAACACCACAAGTCGTATCCCATCCTGCGGGTCGATAGTCACCAGACCGACGAGCAATCCGTTTTCCGGAACCTTCAGCCGCTGTTCGAAGCCAATCCGGCCATCGATGTGCTGTTCGTGACCAACTCCCGGTCTTTTCTGGTGGCGCGTTTTCTGGAAAAAGTAAAACTGGCGCAAAAACCGCTGCTGATCGGGTACGACCTGATCAAAGAAAACGCCAAATATCTGGACAACGGCCTGATCGATTTTCTGATCTGTCACCAACCCGAAGACCAGGGCTATCGGAGCATCATGACGTTGTATCAGCTTCTGATTTTTTCAAAATCCATCGAAAAGGAGCAATACATGCCGATCGACATTGTCATGCGGGAAAACCAGGCGTTTTACCGAAATTAACTATTCTTTCAATCCGGCTGAAAACGGCGGTCGCGGATGTATTCATCATCGGTCAGTGTTCGCAGGAACGCCAGCAGATCCGCTTTGTCGGTGTTGGTCAGGGCAATACCGGGTTTGCCGGTTTTCTTCAGCAACGGATCGAGTTGGGGCGTGTCCTGAACGTCGTTGATGTAATGTTCCAGCACCTGGTCCAGCGTCTGAAAACGCCCATCGTGCATGTAGGGCGAGGTGCGTTCCACATTCCGCAGGCTCGGCACCCGGAATTTATTGTAATCGTCCAGGTTTAGCGTGATCTGATACCGGCCCAGATCGAAGTCTTTGCTGTTGGCCAGTTGCATCCGCAAACCGTTGTTGCGGTAGCTCTGGTCGGTGAACAATTCGCCGGTATGGCAACCCGAACAATTCGCTTTGAACAACGTCAATCCGCGCAATTCCTGATCGGTCAACGAACCGCCGGTTTCTTTGCGGGAATATTTATCGTATTTGGAATTGGCCGAAACCATCGTCAGCATAAACTGCGACAGGGCCTTCAAAAACCGCTCCGTCGTTACTTCCTCCGTTCCAAAAGCCGCTTTGAACAGGGCCGGATACTGCCCGCTGGCCCGGATTTTCTTCAGCACGTTGGCCAGCGAATCGCCCATTTCGACGGGATTCTGAATGGGCGCAATGGGTAACAAATCCAGATCGACAATCCCGCCATCCCAGAAAAAAGCCCGCGTCCAGGCCACATTCTGAATACCGGGTACGTTACGGGTGCCAATTTTATCGCCGATGCCGTGGCTCAGGGCGTGGTCGTTGTGCGCAAAACCAGAAAACGACTGGTGGCAAAACGCGCAGGTGATGGCCCCGTCGCGCGACAGGATTCCGTCATAGAACAGGGTTTTTCCCAGGGCGACACCTTCGACCGTCAGCGGATTTTTGGTAAAATCATAGTGCGGATCGTCGAAATTGGCCGGTTTTTTCCAGTTGTACGGCGTCGCCTTGAACTCGACGGGTTTGGGTTCCGGCTCAACCGGGCCATCCTTCCCTGAGTCGTTCTGACAGCCGACCGCGAAACCGTAAAAAACGATTGCCGCCAGGATTGCAACATGTTGCCAACGCGTCATTTCTATCTACTTCAGCTTTACTTGCTAATCTGAATACAAATTTACTACAATAAAACGTACGGAAGAATGTAAACGTATGGCGGGCAATGATTAACCCGCCATCCATTTACGATTGAAAACCGGCAGTCCTAATCGGTTTTTATGGTCGCAATCTGAAACATCCGGGCGTAGTTGTCGGCCACACCGGACGACAGCGAAGACACCATAATATCGGCATTCGCGGCAATACTCAGTTTCATCGGCCCATCGAACACCTTGAGAACATCCGCCTGAATCGTTACCTGTGGAACGACGCCGTTTTCGGTTACCCGGACGGTCGTCGTCCCGAAGGGCAAAGTAATTGTCCTTAAATTATTGATGGTTTTTGTTCGATAACCGCCGAAAAGGCCGATGTGATACAGGAAAACCTTACCACTGGCCGAAACCGGTGCGAGTGGTGAGGTTCCTTCCAGCTTAAAATGAATGTACCCGGAATTCCAGTCCCAGTACATGCCGCCGGTCATGCCACCGGACGGGTCCAGAACCCCCGTGCGTTTGCTGACGTCCATCGTGTTGCGCAGGCTATCCACGCCAATCAGGTACGAAACTTCCGTGTAATCGCCGACCGGAATATTTTTCAGCATAATGCGCTGCGAAGCCGGTTCGGCCTCTTTCACCAGGAAATAACTGCTATCCTGCGGAACCGCATACGCCGACCCATCCGCCCGTTTCAGCCGGATGTTGGTGACGTAATAATTCAGGGTTGTTACCTTGAAGGCTTCGCCACTGGCGTTGGTATAACTTCCGGTATGAAGCTGTAAATCGGCGGTTCCCACAACCTGATCGAACACGAATTGGAGCGAGCCCGTGGGTCCCGGCTGAGGGTCCGGGTTGTCGTGACGGCAGGACCAGAAAATGCCGGTAAACAGACCGAGCCAGCCAACGGCAGTCAGCGTGATTTTTCGGATTTTTCTCATTCTTTCAGGTAGTTTTGGGCATCAGTGAAACTCTGGCGCATCAGGCGACTCAGGGAATTTACTTTCTCCTGCTGGATTTTCAGGTAGTCGAGCGCTTTTTCCTGATCCAGTTGTTGGAGCGTATCGCCCTTGTACTGATGCATCCAGTCCATCATTACCTCATCAGCCTGTTTAAGCTGCCGGAGAACCTGCTGCCCTTTTTCCCTGGATGGCCTATCGCTCTTTTCTACTTTAACGGACACTTCTTCCTGGATACGCATGAAATCAGTCATTTGGAGCATCATGCTGTCGTGTACGGCCAGAACCTGTTTTTCCAGTTCCGCAACGGGGCCGGTCGTCTGTCCGGAATCCGAAGTCGTGTGGTAGTGGTGATGATCGTCGGGTTGTTTTTTGGATTGACAAGACCCAAGAAGCCCAAGCAGAAAACACAAAATCGAAAGTTTATTTTTACAAATCATTGACAATCAGATTTTAGACAATAAAACCATCATTAAAACGTCCGGGCCAGATGAATCCCAACCCGGCTGTGGGCCTGCACCAATCCTTCGGAAATTCGCTGAAGAAGGGGAATCTGGGCGTTTGCCCCCATCATCCAGTTCCCCCGGTAGAGGTCCAGCCCAACGGTTCCGGCCAGCATATACCCGCCCGTTTCGGCCACGATGCCGGCGTAATCCCGGTCTTTGTGCGCCAGCTCACCGTAGAAGCCCGCGCTCGGCATCATCGCGACATTCAGCTTTTCCCATTGCTGCACGTAAAAACCGGTGAGGGAGCTGTTCAGCCGATTGCCAAACCGGTAGTCGTTGGCATTCGTGCCGGTCAATCGACCCGTTGCATCCGCATTCATGCCCCATTTGTCGATGCGCAGCGTATAAATGGCGTTGAAAACCGCATCGTAAGCCCCCGTACCCGCCTGAAAATTCGGGTTCGCCACCTGCGCACCGTCATACGGGTTGTAGCGGTATTCGCCCGTCGCGAGCTTGGTGCCGCCCCCCACCAGCAGCGTTTGTTTCACCACCCGGCCACTGTCACTCATCCGGGTTTTGTCGAGCAGTTTGTAGTTGACCAAAACCGTCGCGTCGCCAATTCCCTGGTGCCGCCGGACGTCCGGCCCCTGGGTCTGTTTGTTGACCTGGTAGGGCAGCATCGCCAGCACCTGAATCCGGGGATGGGGATAAACCCGCCCCCAGAGGTCGATGGCCTGAAACTCTTCCCGCGAATCGTAGATCGTTCCGGCGTGGTGAAGCGTCAGCCGGGTATCGTAACGTTGGGTTCGGTAGCGCAGCCCAACGAAGTGCTTTTGGAACTGGGGCAATACGCCCAGGTAAAAGTTGGAGCCGGAACACCCGCATACTTCACAGGCAGAAGCCAGAACCGGACCAAGCAGGAAAAACAGTAAAAAAAGCTTTTTCATAAAGTGTATGATTAGAATCAACATCCTGATTAGTCATCAATTCGGAATAAACTGTCGGTCGGTAATAAACTGCTGATCAGTGAGTGTTTTGAGGAAAGCAATGATCTGCTTTTTCTCCGGCTCGGTGAGGGGAATTCCCGGAACGCCACCGGTTTTCAGGCGCGAATCGAGCGTTGGGCTGTCTTTCACACCCTGACTATAGTGATCCAGCACCTGCTCCAGCGACCAGAACCGCCCGTCGTGCATGTACGGCAGTGAGCGTTCGATGTTGCGCAAACTGGGTACCAGAAACTTCAGCCGATCGGTTTCTTTTTTAGTCACCCCAAACCGCCCCTGATCGTTGATTTCACTGACCGGCAAACCGTTGTTGTGATACCCCTGATTCGTGAACAACTCGCCCTGATGGCAACCCGCACACTTCTGCTTGAACAGCGAAAGCCCCGCCCGTTCATCCGCCGACAAATCCCCGCCGGGTTCTTTCCGAACGTATTTGTCGTAGCGCGAATTGGCCGAAACCATCGTCAGCATAAACTGCGACAAGGCTTTGAGAAAGTTCTCCTGCGTAATCTGCTCGGTTCCGAACGCTTCTTTAAAACGCGCCGGATAGCTCGCACGCTGGCGTACTTTGTCCAGCACATTGCCCAGATGCTCGCCCATTTCCAACGGATTCTGAATCGGACTGACGGCCAATGTATCCAGATCCGTGATGCTCCCATCCCAGAAAAAAGCCGTGCTCCAGGCCACATTTTGCAGATTCCGCACGTTGCGGGTGCCAATTTTGTCGTCGATGCCGTGGCTGAGCGAATGGTCGGCGTGGGCAAAAGCCGAATACTGCTGGTGGCAAAACCCGCAGGCAATCCGGCCGTCGCGCGAGAGCGCTCCATCGAAGAACAGCATCTTCCCCAATGCCACGCCTTTTTGGGTCATCGGATTTTTCGAGAAACCGTAAACCGGTTCCGGAAAATTCGCCGGTTTTTTCCAGTCATACGGGGTCGGGTCATACACGCCGGTGGCTTCAGGCCCGGGATCTTTGCCCGATTGGCAGGCCATCACAATGCCCAAAAAGAGTATACTGCCAATGATTCCAAAAGATCGGTTTTCCATCATCTTGTGAAAGCGAATCCGCTGCGTTTCCGTTAGGGCCGGTAAGCCCGGTTGGTGACAAACTGGTGGTCTGTCAGGGTGTTCAGAAAAGCCAGAAGCGCTTTTTTATCAGTGGTTGCCAACCTGAAACCACCCGCCGGTAAGCGGGCGTCAAGGGTCGGCGATGTTTTAATTCGGTCTGAATAATGGTCCAGCACATCCTCCAGCGTGTCCATGCGCCCGTCGTGCATATACGGAGCCGTCAGGGCCACATTGCGCAACGTGGGGGTGCGGTATTTTCCCCGGTCGGCCGGGTCGAACGTCACCCGTTCCCGACCCAGCCCTTCGCCGTCGCCTTCATCCGAGAAAACCACATCAATACCGTTGTTGTGGTACTGGTTGTTCGTGAAAAGATCCGTTGCATGACAACCCGCGCAGTGTTGCTGATACAGTTTATGTCCCCGTTGTTCTTCATCGCTGAGCACACCACCCTCCTGGCGAACCCATTGATCATACCGGGAATCGGCCGAAATCAGTGTCCGCTGAAACTGCGCCAGTGCCTTCGCAATCGTTGCGTAATGAAGGGCTTCGCCGGGGAAAGCCTGCTCGAACTGCGCTTTATAGACCGGGACGGTTTTCAGGTAATTGGCCAAAATGACCAGATCGTGGCCCATTTCGTCGCGGTTCGTCAGCGGCCCCAACACCTGGGATTCCAGGTTTTTAGAACCGCCATCCCAGAACAGGCCATTGGTTGCCCAAGCCAGGTTCATCAAAACCGGACTGTGCCGCAGCAAAGCCCGACCCGACACGCCCAGCGCGGAAACCCTGACACCGTCGGAAAAGGCTTTGGCCGGATCGTGACAGGAGGCACAGGATACTTTTCCGTTGCCGGAAAGTTGCGGATCGTAGAACAGTTGCCGGCCCAGTTTCACCCCCGCCGTCGTCGCTGGATTATCCGACGGCGACGGCAAGGGTGGGAAATTGGCGGGTTCCCGCACCAGCAGTGGCGTCCCGGGTGTCGGCACAGGATCATCCGGCGGAGAACAGGCGACTATTCCCAGCAGTATCAATCCCGCGAAAATGCCCCGTCGATTCATTACTGACTAACGCGGGCGGTTTTGGCGTTTACGAAAGAAACCGGGTAGTTTCCGGCGAGTTTGCTCATCATGCTGGCGGTTCCGGCATTGATGTGGTACGTTTTGTCGGTCGTGTTCAGTTTAGCATCCCGGGCAATCACAATCCCGTCCAGAATCCTGGCAACATCAGCCTGCAACGTCATCTGTCCTTTCATGGCGCCATCGACCATCAAGGGTGTGGCAAACGTCTGCGAGATGGTTTTGTAATTGGCGTTCGTACCGGTTTCCAGCAGGAAAGGGCTGGCTGCGCCGGACACGTCAACGGTTCCACCCAGTTTGGTGAAGATGTAGCTGGTGTGCCACATCCAGCTCACATTCGTCATGTTTTGCAGGATATTCAGTTCGCCAGCGGCCAGGGTCAGGTTGTCGTTGTATTTGGGATCGACGCCAATGCCAAACTTGACACCGGTATATTCCCCCGCCGGAACACCCGTCAGGTTCACCACCTCGCGTTTACCGGCTGTCAGGGTAAACGTGCCGTCCTGAATGGCTTCATCTTTTCCCAAATACTGCATGAGGTAATAGGAATTCGGCACTTCATACACGGAACCGTCTTTTTGGGTCAATTCCACTTTGCTAACCCAGAACCGGAGCTGATCGAAGGTTACTTTTTCGTTTCCGGCCGTGGTGTAGGCCTTGCCCAATTCAAACGCTGCGGTGCCATAGAGGGCTTCGATTTTCAAATCGACCGCACCGGGGCCAGCCGGTTCCGGGGTCGTAGTGGGCGAATCATTCGTGCAGGCCATAAAAAGAAGCACCACACTGATTATCAGAGAGAAAGAACGGAAGTTCATACGAAAGTTGAATAAGGATTGAAAATTGCTGATTTGGAGTAAATGGAAGGAATTGAAACTAAACCGGCTGCTCATGCTCTTCCCGGCCACGTAAAAACGTTGCTGGAAGAGCAGGCAGACGCTTCCTGAGTAACCGAAAGAAAACGATTACCCGGTTTGTGACAATAGGCCGGTTTGCTTCGGAATGTTACAGACGGGGCGGCTGTAGTAAATCAGCGAGGGGAGCCGAATAGGCTGGTAATTGATAACTAAACGTAACTTTTGTGGGCAAAACCGTCAACTCCGGCAAGAAATCGAACCGGAGGAAAGGGGGCGTGTATAACTGGAAAACAGGGATATTCTGCACCTGTTCGGTGGTCTGTTGATCCTGTTTTTCCTGTTGTGCCTTCAACCGCCGGGCCAGATAGCAGTGTCCGTCGCAGTGAAGCTCCGGCCGATCGCGGTTTTCGCACAACACCCGGGCAATGTACTCCTTGTTGAGCTGGAAATACGCAATCGTTCCCCACTGACTGAATGTCGGCAGCAGAATGGCGCATAACCAGCTATACAAAAGGAGATTTCGGATCATACTTGTACCAAATACTTAATCAACCTGAACCGTACCGATGCTGAACATCGTTGCGTAATTGTTCGCTACATTTTTCGCAGAATCCGATACCATAATCGTCGGTGCTGCCGCAATGCTGAGCGGTTTGACCCCATCGAATACCTTCAGCACATCTGCCTTCACCTGAATACCGGTTGTTCCGTTCACAATCACGTGGGCGGGCTGTGTACCCAGCGCCAATTGAATGGTTTTGAGATTATTGGCGGTTTTGGTTTGGTACCCGCCGAACAAACCGATGTGGTAGACAAAATTCCGTTTTCCCGTCGCATCGACCGGCGCTTTGGTTGAGGTTCCTTCCAGTTTCAGGAAAATATAACCCGAATTCCAGTCCCAATACATCCCGGCAGCCGCACCACCGGGGTCGAGTGCGCCGGTCCGTTTCCCGATTTCCATCGTATTCCGCAGACTATCCACACCCACCATAAAGTTGATGCTGGTGTAGTCGCCCACCGGAACGTTGCGGAGCAGAACCGTCCGGGAAGCCGGGTTGCTCTGCGACGTCAGAAAATAACTGCTGTCCTGCGGAACGACGTATTCCGACCCATCCGCTTTTTTTAGCTTGATGTTACTGACGAAATACGTAAACCGGGAGACGGTAAACGGTTCTCCGCTGCCGTTGGTGTAGGTCGTTGAATCCAGTTTCAATTCCTGCGCACCGACTACGTTATCAAATCGCAGTTGAACCGTTCCGTATTCCGGTTCCAGGGGGTCGTTGTGGCAGGCGACCAGAACGGTCAAAAAGAGAAATAAACTCATACCGGAAGCGAAGAAGGCGTTTTTCATACTGAACGTTGCATTACATTGATTCAATCCATCTACTTACGATAACGCTGTTTTGCTGGTCTTTCTTCTGTTCATAAGCCACTAAAAGTCCTTTTTTTGTGGCTAAAACTACCGGAAAAGCCGCATTGACATCGGTTGGTGTAAGGTAGGTGATGGGTGAAGCCGTGCCGCCGGACACCTTCCGCATCCCGATTCGGGAGATAAACCGGCTTTCGCCATCCGCATTTTTCACCTCCATCGATTCGTCCCAAACCCAGACCAGGTGCCCGTTGAGCGACGCTAGTTGCGGATGTTTCGTTCGCACGGAGACGATCCCCGAAACCAGTTGCGTTGCTCCCAGCCGGGCCAGCTTGATACCGGGCGCTTTTTCTCCCCCCGAAAACCAGGTCACGAAAAGCTCATTGCCGACCTGCGCCACATCGGGGCCGGTATGCGGGCAGGCGTTGACTTTCCACTGGTCATCATATACCACCTTCGGGCTGCTGAACGACCGACCGCCATCGGTCGAAACCGCGTGGCTGATGTCGCGCGCACCGTTGTCCAGTAAATCCCGGTACGCGATGTGAATCTGGTTTTTCGAATCGACAAACACATTGGTTCGGCAACACTGGCAGGCATTGTCGTCTACCAGCACCTCTTTCCCAAAACCGCCCCCCGGCACCGTTTGGGCGAACTTCACGGTTCGGCCTTCCTTGTTGGCGGTTTTTTCGTCGAGCCAGGCAATTCCGATTTCGCCGTTGGGCAGCCGGTTCAGGTTGCTGAACGAGTGGCCTTTCCCCGGCGTGGTGTCGCGGTGAACGGCTTTGGGTTCGGTCCAGGTCTGCCCACCGTCGGCCGAAGTGACATACAGCACATCACCGGCGCGCGGGGCCTCTGCCGTGGGCCGGGACACTTCGAAGGTCGCCAGCACGGTTCCGTCTTTTTTAAACGCGACTTTCGGCATTCCTTCGGCGTGGATCGAAAAAACCGCCGGCGACTTGATCCGGATTTTCTCACCGAACGTCCGGCCACCGTCTTCCGAGACGGCATAGTAAAAAGCGACTTTCTCGCCTTCTTTTTCCGTCCAGCTCAACACCGGGTGATTCCGGTGGTCGGTGGTCAATCGGGGCGTCGCGCCCACAAACTGGGGATTCGAAAGCCGGATTTCTTTGGCGGGTCGCTCGGCAAATCCAAACAATAGAATTGCGGCAATTAAAAGGCTGTTTTTCATGGTCAATATGGTATGTGGTTTAGATCACTTCGAAAAATTATACTGAATCCCGCCCACCAGCGTCCGGGGCGCTGCGGGCGTATAGGTGGTTCGGTCGGTGGCGTTGTTGCCGCGCGTGGCCGAGGTCGCGTAGAGTTCGTTGGTAGCATTCATCAGGTTGGCAAATACCTCAAATCGCCGGAAAGCATACCCCGCCCGCAGGTTGATGACGCTGACCCCCCGCCCGCCAAATGCGCCCCGGTCGTCGTACGAAACCGTGTTGATCTGGTTCTGGTACCAGGAACTGATGCGCTGCCATTCCGCCGACATCCGCAACCCTTTGGCCCAACGCGGTTTATACGTCAATTCCGTGTTGGCTACCCAGCGCGGAGCCTGCGGCATATCGAAGCCGTTTACGTTTTTTACGGCATCGGAAGCCCTTGTACTCAAGGCAAAATCGACAAACCGGTGGACGGCATTCGTCCCGCCAAACCGGAAAAACCACTCGCCCGACGGACGGTAAGTAAGGCTGTATTCAATACCCCGGTGCAGCGTTTTTCCCGCCGACTGGTAATCGGTGCTGTTGTCGGGCTGGCGAATGTTGAGCAGCTCGTTACGCCCTTCCATCTGGTAAACCGCCACGTCGATGTATATTTTCCGGTTGAGGAGCGATGCCCAGCCACCGACTTCGTAGTTGTTGAAATACGCCGGTTGGAGGTTGTAATAAAACGGCGATTCACCCAGTTGGGCATTGACGCGTTTGGTAAAAATCGATGTCAGACCCGGCGGTGAAAAGCCTTTGCTGTAGTTGGCATACAAACCCTGGTCGCGGCCCAGGTCGTAGGTCAGCCCCACTTTGGGCGTAAACTGGCGATACGCTTTTCGTCCGTTACTCTGATCCAGGTAATTGTCATAATCGAACGCCATCTGATCAAATCGTCCGCCGAGTGAAATCCGCAGCGCCGACCAGGGATTCAGGTCGAGTTGGGCGTAAATGGCCGAGTTGTGAATGTCGGCTGCGTAATCGGCCAGCAGCAAGTCGGGCCTTTCTCTCACCAGTTTATACTGTTCCACCGATTTTTTATCGGGTCGTAGCTGGGCTTCCAGTTCAATCTGGTAGGCGTTGTAGGTTGTTGGCGACGCATCATAGGTCAGCCCGGCCATCATCCGCCCGTTCCAGAACGGCAGCTTCTGGCTGTGCTGGGCAATGAGGCCGTAACTGCTAAAGGCATTGACGTTGATCTGGCCCGTGGCTTTGGTGGCACCACTCGTCCAGCGAATGCCGTAGCTGGGGTTCTGTCCAATCGAATTGTCGCGGTAAAAAGCCGTCAGGTAGCTATCGGAGCCGTTTTTCCACTGGTGATCGAGCGTCAGCCGCGAGCGGATTGCCTTTACTTTACGATACGTAAAATCAGAGGTCGAGGTATATTGCCGGTTGTAAAACGCAATGCTGTCGACGCTGCCGCCGGTTTGCGAATTGTAGTCGTTGTAGGAAAACGTGCCGGTCAGTTTGGTACGACCCGTAAACGCGTATTCGGCGCGGCCATTGAACGACACTTTGTCGTAGTCGGACCGGGATTGCCAGCTATTGCGCTGCCGGGCAAAAAAACCGCCCGCATAGACACCCAGCTTTTTAGTCAACATTCCGCCCCCGCCATACTGCACCCGGCCATAGCCCCACTGATCGCCCTGAATGCCAACCCGAAACGTCGGGACGGCGGTGGGTCGCTGCGTGATAAAATTGATGGCGCCCCCCACCGCTTCCGGTCCGTAGAGCGACGAAGCCGGGCCTTTCACAATTTCTACCGAGCTAACGGTGAAGACGTTCATCTCAATGAGGGCATTGTGGTTGAAAACGCCCATTGGCCGGATCGGAACACCGTCTTCAAGGTAGAGAAAGTAGGCACTGGTGCCAAACGGCTGGCGAATGCCCATGCCGTGTTGCTCGTTGTTGTAATTGAGCATCACCACCCCCGGCGTTTTGTTGATGAGTTCGGCCAGCAAAGTCGGCTTGGTTTCGTCAATCAACGTGGGCGAAAGCCGGGAAATGGCGACGGGCGCTTCGGTCCGTTTCTGCGCTTCGCGGTTGGCCGTCACGACAATCGTTTGCAGGTTTTCGACGGCGGGAGCCAGGGCAATGCGCAGCGGTTTTTCGGAGGGCGTTATTTCCTGCGATTGAAAACCCACCGCCGAAATCAGCAATTTTTGGGTGGTGGAATTCAACAAAAACTGGCCGTTGGCATTCGTCAGCGCGCCGGTTTTGCGGTCTTCCGTCGAGATGGCAACGCCCGCCAGGGGCTCTTTGGTTTGGGCATCGAAAATGGTCCCCTGAATAAGGGATTGGGCGTATAGCCCGAATGGCGCCAGGATCACGAAAACCGTGACCACGAGCCGGTATAAAAAAGTCATACAGCAGATTCGATTTGATGAAATACGAGCAAACCGCTGGGAACGTCCCATTGGTTAAACCGGGAACCTGTCAGGTTTTTGAAACCTGACAGATCTGACAATAAACCATCAAACCTGCGGAGGCTGGAACAACGAATACAGTGGGGAAGGATACGATCCCGGCAGATAAGCCGGCAAAACCGTTGTCTGAGCAATGACAACCGGTTGAAATAAAAACGGCAAATTCGACTGGTAGAATAATTGAAAATCAGGCGTTTTCTGCACCTGTTCCGTGGTCGCTTTATCCTGCTGCTCCTGTTGAGCGGTCAGTTTTTTAGCGAGGTAACATTGCCCGTCGCAATGCAGCTCCGGTTTGGCGCGATTTTCGCACAGGACTTTGGCAATATACGCTTTGTTGGCATGGTAATACGCAATGGTTCCCCACTGACTGAACAGGGGCAGCAGGGTCGCAATCAGCAGGATGTAAGCCAGTGCAGCGCGCATACGATTTTAAAATCCGCACAATAGTACAAAAAAATGTTGAATTCACCCCGAGGTTACCACTTGACTAAATTCGTAATATTTTGTTAATTCGCATAGCCACCCGTAGATTCTATCGTAACTGTTTTAACCGAAATGAGATTATTGTGCAATGCACTGATTTTTAGTGTATTTTATTTGTCATTGTTTTCTGGTTATTCGCAGTTGGCACCTGTTGAGACCAGCGGTGATGTATTGGCGCATGTTTCTGCTTTGACCAGTACGGCCCGGGAAAACCGGCAGCGTATATCCGTGGTGGTGGGCATGGAGCACCAGCTCTTTCCCTCCTATCTGCTGGCGCGGGCGACTCTTTCCGAAAAAAGTAAACATTACCGATTGGGCGATGGCGACGGCAATGTGTCGGTTTCGTTTCATAACCCCGGCCTGAACACCTCCGTGCGGGTGGAAGTGGGCGCAACCCCCTTTAGTGAAGCGGCTGTTTATGAAGGCATTTTGCAGGAACCCGACAAGAACTACGAAATAACGCCCCGCATCCCCTGGAATTTTGAAAAACTGCGCGGCTTGCTGCAACCTACGCCGGTTAATTTCACGGTTACGACCTACATCAACAACGAAAAAGTCGGCCATCGGACGGTGGTGGCCACGATGCGTTCCGTCAACGACTGCCCGTATTACTGGGAAGACGACGAAACCGGTACGGGTGATCTGGATCTGAATTACATGTACGTGGCCTACATCAACGAAGACGACCCCGTTGTGGACGAGGTGTTGAGTCAGGCGTTGCAAAATGATATTGTGGATGGCTTCGACGGCTACCAGACCGGCGACAAAAAGCGGGTCGATGATCAGGTTTTTTCCATCTGGTATGCGCTCCAGAAACGGGGCATTCGTTATAGTTCGATCTCAACCAATTCAAGTACCGGCATTTCGCAAAACCTCTATAGCCAGCGCATTCGGACGATTGACCAGACCTGGAACAACCGGCAGGCCAATTGCGTCGACGGCATGGTGTTGATGGCGTCGGTACTACGCTCCATTCACATCGACCCCGTTCTGGTTTTGCTGGCCGACCACTGCGTGCTGGGCTACTACCGCGACGCCGAACACAAGGATCTGGCCTGTCTGGAAACCTCGATGATTGGCGATGTCGATTTACGAAAAATCATGTCGGTTCGTCGTCGGAAAGCTTCCCGAAAGCTCTTCACCGAAGCCCGTCAACGCGCCCAGCGGCATTACCGCACCTCCAAAGACGCGTTCGACAAAGACCCCCGCTACCGGTTTATCGTCGTCGCCGATGTCCGGAAATCGGGCATCCGGCCGATTGGGCGGTAATCGCCACCGCTTTACTGGAACGAATGGCGAAATGCCAGCGGAGAGACATTCGTCTTGCTCCTGAATAACTTACTGAATGACTGGGGATGCTCGAAACCGAGCCCGTAAGCGATCTCACCAACCGACAAAGTCGTTGTCGACAGCCTTTCTTTGGCCTTTTCAATGAGTTTCCCGTGAATATGCTGCTGGGCGTTTTGCCCGGTCAGCGTTTTCAGCAGACTGCTCAGATACGTAGGCGACAGATGGAGTTGTTCAGCCATAGATCCGACCGTTGGCAAGCCGGTTTTCAGTCGCTCATCGCTGGCAAAATAAGCCGCAAGCACGGTTTCAAACCGGTCAAGCAGTTCGTGGTTGGTGATTTTCCGGGTGATGAACTGTCGCTGGTAAAACCGGTCGGCATAATTGAGCAGTACGTCGAGTTGAGCAACGATGATGTTCTGGCTGAATTTGTCGACGGGAGCCTGGTATTCCTGCTGAATCTGCTGGATGATGCCAACGATCACAGACTCTTCCTTTTCAGACAAAAACAGGGCCTCCCGAATGGAATAGTCGAAATAGTCGTACTGGCGAATCGTTTTGGCCAGGGGTGTATGCCACAAAAAATCAGGGTGGATCATCAACAGCCAGCCACTGTGTTCAAAGGTCTCATCAGCCGTAACCGCCAGCACCTGACCGGGCGCTAGAAAAACCATCACCCCATCGTCGAAATCATACGGCTGTTGCCCGTATTTCATCCGGCCGTTGAAATTCCGTTTGAGCGCAATCGAATAGAAGTTGTTCACAAAGCTTTTCGGTCTGTCAATCTTCTGTGGTCTAATGTCGTCAAACCGGACTACACTAATGAGCGGATGGCCCGGTTTGGGAAGACCGGCGAACTGATGATACGCGGAGATGGTGTCGATGCGGTGAAGCGGTTCGGTTGACATCTTTCGATGGGTTTATGGCCTGATTTTACTATCTACAAAGCCAGACGGCGCCTGTTACAGCTTATACAACACCGTTAACCCGTCTTTGAGTCCAGTCGGTTTTCGACCCAGCAACTTTTCCAGGTCAGAACTGATGCTATCTTCCTGTCCATTGGCGATGTCGGTGATAAACCCGGTGATGCGCCGGGCCACGACTTCAGGCAAACCGCGTCCGATCAGTTGGGCTTCAAAGGTGCCTGGCTCCGCTGGCGTGTAAGTGACGGACTTGCCTGAGAGATCGGTCAGGGCAGCGGCTACATCATAAAACGAATACGACTCACGGCCCGTCAGCCGGTACGTTCGGTTGCCTTCCACGTCACCGACCAGCGCATTCGCGATCGCTTCGCCCATCTCGCTGCGGAGAGCAAAGGCAACCCGGCCCTGACCGGCCGGCACATTGATACCACGCTCGAAAACGGCGTCGCCACCCACAAACTGCGGAATCGCATCCAGATACAGGATGTTCTGAAACAGCGTATAGGGCAGTCCACTGGCTTTAATGTAATCTTCGGTCTGAAAGTGGCCTGCCATCAACCGGTTGACCAGCGTCGCCGAGTTTTTCAGCGCCCGACTCGTGTAGGCAATCCGCTGAACACCAGCTCTTCGGGCCGCATCCACGACATTCTGGTGCTGGCGAACCCGGTTTTCCTCATCCGTACCCGCAATCAACAGAACCGTTTCGATACCCGGCATGGCACGATCCAGGGCGTTGGTGTCGTCATAGGTGCCAACGCGTACCGTCACGCCCTGTTTAAGCCTATGGGCGGCTTTGGTGTCGTCCCGCACGAAAGCGGCAATCTGGCGGGCTGGCACTTTTTGAAGGAGTTGGTCGATGACCGCAGTGCCAAGTTGGCCCGTGGCTCCGGTTACTAAGATCATGGTTATGCTCTATTGGTTAGGACAAAGGTCCGCCATTTCCAATGAGCAAACGTAGCCGAATTTGGGGTTGTTGTAGCCGAATTAATTATTTGTCTTGTGATTAGTTAATTCTAAACCCACTGTTTGATTTCCGTTAGTAGATAATCCATCAACTCTAGAAAAGAACTTCTTGCAAAATTGTAATTGAGCCGACGATAGGTAATGATTTGGGCGTCACTAACCAGTACCTGCTCTTTTACTCTTTCTAGCTGGCTAACAAGTGTCTCTATATCAAGGCTTTTCACTACCTCAACGATCTCTTCTGGCCAAAGTACAAAAGCATTGATGCCACAGCAGCCAGCTATACACGCTATTTCTGTCTTATTCCAGAATTCACTCAAAGGATCTCTAACATTGCTATATTTAAAAGTAATATCACTAGAGAATGGACCCAAACATTCATTTATTTCCAGTATAGAATCGGTGTCATAGTTAAAATCAAGCAGGATTATTTCTTTTTCCGGTCCTATTGAAATAGTATCTAAAGTGGCCATTTTAGTGGTATTCCCTAGTATTATTTTGTTGTATAGTTACTTATATATTATCTCAGCAACACCTAAACGGTGTAGCTTTGGTGTTGCTGAGAAAGAGATCAGGTTTTTACTTAATCTGAAAGGAAATCCCGACGGTAATACTATGCCGGTCGGTCGGTTTGCGAAAGTGATTGACCGATTGTTGAATATACTTTTCGGCGAGTGCATGAATGACCCACCGGTCGCTTAGCCGGTATTGAACGCCCAATCCTACATTTACCATTCCATACCCGTATCTAGACCGATACGGCTCCAATCTCATGCTGTTGGGAGTTTCCTGGACGAAGCGAAGCGATTTATAATTAGCTTGTCCATAAAAATAACCGGCTTGACCGTAAATGGATAATCGTTTCGTGTGCAGAAAGTGATATTGAGTCGTTAAGCCTGCACCCAGATACTGGTCTCCATTGGGGCCGTTGTAATTATAACGGCCTTCAATCCGCAGAGCCCAATTATTTTTCAGGAAGTATTGAGCGTACGGTGTAACTCGTAAATAGCCCCCGATTGTATCTCCAACACTGGCTCCTACTCCTATTCCGACCTGCATTTGTCCCTGCTCTAACCAAGTCGATTTTGTTGCCGATTGAGCCCAGCCAGTGATTGGAAGTAGAAGGGCGATCCATAGACTATATTTTTTCATAAATGATAGAAAGGATGATTTCTCAGCAAGGTATAAAGGTCTCTGAATGAGTGGTTAGCCCTTAACAACTTTTAACAGCACTCCTTCGAATTGGTTGTATAAGTAACCATAGTCTTCCTTTTGCCAGCAAATAAACGCACACCTCTACCCAAAAAAACCGGTGGTACATACACGTGATGGTTTACGGTGGCTAACGCACAAAAAGCACGCGCCAGCCACCGTAAACCGTATACCGAAAACCATAAACCGTTCTTACTGCACCGCAAATTCCTTGTCATCCAGCCCGGTGTTCACCACCAGCGACTGGGTTTCCATCTTCATCACCATCGGCCCGAAGTTCTGGGTCAGGGTGTGCGGGAACTTCACGCCGTTTACTTCTTTATAATTGCTCAGACCGGTGTTGATGGCCATTTCACCCTGCGGAGTCTGCTCAATGGCCGTGTGCTGCACTTTCAGGCCGGTTTCGGTATCATAAAACTCCGAAATGGTCTTTTTACCCAGCGTCACGTCAATTTTGAAGGCATCTTTTCCATTCACTTTTTCCGTGCCGACGAGCGTCGTTTTGGCTCCCAGTGTCGGATACAGCAATTCAGCGAAAGCGGCATTCTTCAGAATTTCCATCTTGGCTTCTTCGTCCGTCACGTTTTTCGACTGACCAGCGCCTTCCATTTTCACTTTCGTGCCGTCGGAAGTCACTTTCTGCACCACCTGACCCTGCGCCGTTACGGCCAGCGAGAACTTGTTCAGCCCTTTCTGCTTGCTTTCAATGTCTATTTTCGTGCCCTGAATCTCAGTCGTCAGCTTTTGGGTGACATCCTTGATTTTCGCAATGGCGTCTTTCCCGCCGATCGCGGTCACGTATTTTTCGATCACCTGATCCGCCGTCACACCCACCGGCGTGGTCGTCAGTTTGCCGGGAGCGGGCGCTTCCACTTTCGTGCCGTTGACATCGTAGTAAACAATGTCGCCAAACCGTTTCAGTTTATCGGCCACTTCGGCAGCTTTACCCACCACCACAATATAAGCGTGTTCCGGATCGATCAGCTTGGCGGCTGAGGCTTCAACCTGATCTTCCGTGACCGCATCGACGTTTTTCAGGTAATTGGCGAAAAAGTCTTCCGGCAAATTGTAGCGGGCGGTATTGATCGCAAAATTGGCAATCGTCTCAGGGTCTTCCAGCGTAAAAATGAAATTGCCGGCAAACGTGTTTTTCGTACTTTTCAGTTCTTCAGCCGTCGGTTTCGAACTCCGGATTGCTTTCAGTTCCGTCATAAATTCCGCTACGGCGCTGTCTGTCACCGCATTCCGCACATTGGCGTTGGCCCGGAAGCGGCCCACCAGCCGGTCGCTCGTCAGCGACGAATACGCGCCGTAGGTATACCCGTGTTTTTCACGCAGGTTGTTATACAAACGGGCGTTGCCACCGCCACCGCCCAGAATGTCGTTGGTCAGGCTGGCCTGAATCGACTCGGGCGTATACGGTTTCAACAGAACCGGATGCGTGATGTAGACCACCGACTGCACCGAACTCGGCCGGTCGATGAGCGCAATGGTCGTTTTGGCGGGCGGTTTTGGCGTTTCATAGCTCGGTTTCGGAACCTCGCCCGGCTGCCATTTGCCAAAGTATTTCTCCACCATCGGACGCGCTTCTTCCGGCGTAATGTCACCCACCACGGCAAGATAACCGATGTTAGGCCGGTAATAGGTTTCGTAGAATTTGCGGCAATCTTCAAGTGTAATCCGGTCAACGGTTTCTTCCGAATCCGGCTCACCGTACGGGTGATCTTTGCCGTACACCAGCATGCTGCTCACCCGCGTGGCAATGGCCGCCGGGTTGTCTTTCTGCGACGCCAGCCCCGATTTGGTCTGTTTTTTCAGTTTGTCCAGTTCTTCCTGCGTAAACTTCGGATTCAGCACCACATCCGACATCACTTCCAGCATTTTGGGCGTGTGCTTTTTCAGCGACATCGCGTAAACGCCAGTTGGTGAGGTGTTCAGACTGCCACCGATGAAGTCAACGGCTTCGTCGATCTGGTCTTTGGTGCGGGTTTTGGTCCCGGTTTTAATCAACTGGCTCGCAATGCTGACGTACCCCGCCTTGTCGCCTTCGCGGATGGGCAGGTAGTCGAACAGCAGACTGAAACCGACGCGCGGCAGTTTATTGTTTTGTACCACGAACACTTTCAGGCCGTTGGCGAGCGTAAACGACACGGGTTTACCCACTTTAATGACCGGTGCCGGGGCGTCGGCGGGCAGTTTTGACCGGTCAAGCGTTTGCGCCTGAACCGACAGACCGAGAGCCATCAAGCCCGCAGCCAGAATATAGTTTGCTTTCATCATTCGATATTCAAAATTCGATATTCAGTGTTCGATGTTCGTTATTTGCTTATTCCCCCTTGCCCTCTTTTTTCGGCTCCATCGCCTTGGGCAGATAATACAACACCACGCGGTTTTCTTTCGTGAGGTATTTGTTGGCCACCCGGCGCAGGTCTTCTTTCGTCACTTTGTTATACCGCTCCAGTTCCGTGTTGATCAGGTTGGCATCACCCAGATACATTTTGTAGTTGGCCAGGCTTTCGGCAATACCGGCTACACCCGCGTTCTGATTCACGAAATTGGTTTCAATCTGGTTTTTCACCTTCTGAAATTCGGCATCGGTAACCAGGGTTTTCTTCAATTTCTCAATCTCGGCGTTCATACCCGCTTCCAGATCTTCGGCTTTGACGCCCATGTTGGCAATGCCGATGGAGATAAACAAACCGGGATCTTCAGTGGAGAGGGGAAATACACCAGTTTGAACCGCTTTCTGCTGTTTATCAACGAGTTCCTTGTTCATCCGGGAGCTTTCACCGGCGGCAAGCAGGGTCTGCAACACGTCCAGTGCGTAATAATCCGGATCACCCTGGGCGGGCATGTGGTAGGCCTGGAAGACACCGGGCAGCGAGACGTTGTCGTAAACGATGTCGCGCACCTCGGCTTTTTGAACCGGCTCTTTTACGGTTGGGCGATATGGCGTTTTTGTGCCTTTCGGAATTTCAGCAAAATATTTCTCAATCAGTTTTTTCGTATCCTCGGGATTGATGTCACCGGCGATGGATAGAATGGCATTGCCGGGGATGTAAAACTCCTTGTAGAAATCCCGGAATTCATCAATTTTGGCCGCATTCAGGTCTTCCATCGAGCCGATGGGCGCCCATTTATACGGGTGAACTTTGAACGCATGGCTCAAAACCTGCGGAAAAAACGTGCCATACGGCTGGTTTTCATACCGCTGCCGCCGTTCTTCTTTCACCACTTCGCGCTGGGTTTCAACCCCTTTCTCGTCGACTTTAGCGTGCAAAAGCCGCTCCGATTCCATGTATAGACCCAGTTCGAGTTTGTTGGAAGGCAGGATTTCGTAGTAAAATGTCCGGTCGGTAGAGGTGTTGGCGTTCAACTGTCCTCCGGCCCCTTTTACGATCTTCATATATTCCCCGCGCTTGATGTTATCGGAACCTTCAAACATCAGGTGTTCGAAAAAGTGCGCAAACCCTGAACGCCCCGGTTGCTCGTTCTTCGAGCCGACGTGGTACATCATCGTCACGGCCACCAAGGGCGTTGTATTGTCCTGGTGCAGAATCACATGCAAACCGTTCGGCAAATCGTATTCAGTAAATTTGATGCGTGCCGCCGACTCGGTCGATGGGCTTTTCGGAGCGGTCGAAACCGTGGTAGCCGGTTTGGGAGCAGGCCGGTTTGGGGTCGATTTCTTAGGCGTTTGCGCCACTGCCGACCAGAGCAGGCACTGGCTTAACGCAACGTAAAGCACGGTTTTTTTCATAGAGTAAGAACACTAAAATGTAGGTTATGACAACGCCGGCAACCCGGTCTTTCTCAAATATACAATGTTTTTTTCGGAGGGAAACAGATCGGAAATAACCGGGGTGTAAAGTTTGTCAAAAGGCTGAAAAGGAATGGTGAGCGGTTTTATTTTGTTACCTAAACGACTTACCTTACCCATTAACAGACAACGGATGGGGCGTCAGGGAAGACCTTCCGTTTCCTTTTTAAATTCGCTTTATGATTATCGTTCGCGTACCGTTTTTGTGGGTCAGTGGCATGGCGCTATTTCCGTTCGTATTGGTACGGACGAAACGCCCGGATGCGGTCTTGCTCCACCACGAACGCATACACCTCCGCCAGCAACTGGAACTGGGTATCCTCCCCTTCTATGTCTGGTATTTGCTGGAATACCTGATCCGGCGCTGGCAATACAACCATCATTACGATGCGTACCGTAACATCAGCTTTGAGCGCGAAGCCTTTGACAATGAGCACAATCTGATGTACTGGAAAACACGGAAGTGGTACGGTTTTCTGGCGTATCGTACCGACAAACCGCCGGGCGGTGCCGTTTAGTCCACAGGGGTGTCATCCCGGTAACTGATGACGCCCACCATCATCACCAACGCCGTCAGCAACACCACGGCCATCAGAATACCATCGCGGAAACCCACCAGTTTGAGATTATCCGGAATGCTGAGGTACAGCAGCACCGTAATCAGCCCGCGGGGGGCAATAAAAACCACGGGATTGATGCTGCCCGGCAACGATAACCGCAACACACCCGACCGAACGGAGTAGAGAATCAAGAGGAGTAAAAAGCTAACGATCAGGGCATCAGGTTCGATCAGGGTGTAGAAATCGGAGGCATAGCCAAACAGCAGAAAGAAAAATGTCCGAACAATAAAAGCTCCCTCGGCCGTCAGGTTTTTAAACTGATCCAGCTCTTTTTCAAACAGCTCATTTTTAAAGATTCGGTCGAGCCGTCCCCGGATGAACAGTTCGGTGTTGTTGAGGAATAACCCGAAAACCAGAATCAGCAAAAGCGGGGAAAGCTGGTAAATCCGGCTAACGGCATAGACAAGAAAAAGAACCGAAATGATCGGCAGGAATTTGATCCGATGGCTGATTTTACTGATCAGATACAGCAGGAAAAAGCAACAGATCAGGGAGATGATCACCATGATGATGGTGTCTTTGGCAAACGATACTATCGACAGAATGCCGCCGGAAGCGTTGTATACCAGAAAATTAAAAATCATAACGCCCAGAATATCGGACAGCGACGATTCGTAAACGACAAACTCGCGGCTCGTTGGGTTCAGGTTGTTGCTGCCCGGAACGGCCACCGCACTACTGATGACGGCAAACGGCGTGGCGGCCACTAGACACTTGAAAAACGACGCTTCCATCAGCACGTAAAACAACGAGGCCATGAGCAGTGACGTGACCAGGATGGACGACAGCGACGCCCAGAAAGCCCGGCGGATCATTCCCAGTTTCTCTCCCGTCAACTCCAGTTCCAGCGCGCCTTCCAATACGATCAAAATCAGCCCCAGCGTCCCCAAAGTCGGCAAAATGGTGTCGACATACGGCAGTTGAAACGCAAAATAATTCGTCACCTGCCGCATCAACATGCCCGACGCCAGCAGCAAAATCACCGACGGCGTTTTGTAACGGCTGCTGAGCAGGTCGAACACGTACGAAAGGAGAACCGATAAACTGAAAATGATAATCAGGTACGAAGTATCCATGCCGTCGAGTTTCAGTGCAAAGCTTGCAATATACGGTTTTCAGCCTTTCACCGGATAGCCTGCGGAATTACCAGACAACTTATAGCAAATCCGTCGCAATTTTAGCCGACAGCAAACAGAGCGGAATGCCGCCCCCCGGATGCACACTGCCGCCAACAAAATACAGATTCCGGAACTGGTGCGAGAAGTTGGCGTGGCGCAGGAAAGCCGCAAACCGGTTGTTGGAACTGTTTCCGTATAACGCACCCTGCGAACTTGAGGTGCGGTTTTCGATCTGAATGGGATCTAAAAGGGCTTCGCAGGCAATCAGGGGCGCAACATCGACGCCGAGGTTCTGACTCAGCTTCCGAATGACGTTCTGGCGGGTTTTGGCAATCAGAGCGTCCCAATCCTGCCCTGTATTGTTCGGCGCATTGATCAGAATAAACCAGTTTTCGAAACCCGGTGGCGCATCGTCCGGTTTGTGTTTGGAGGTGATGTTGAGGTAAACCGTGGGATCATCCGACAGCGTTTTCTGATTGAAAATGTGGTCGAATTCGGCGCGGTAATCAGAACTGAAAAAGATGTTGTGCAGGCCCAGTTCCGGAAACTCCCGCTTGATTCCCCAGTAAAAAATCAATCCGGAACTGGACTTCGGCTGACGTAAAATCCGCTCCGGCTGCCGGGCGTTCGGCAACAGTCGCCGGAACGTGCTAACGACATCCATGTTGGAAATCACAACGTCGTAAGGTTTCGGTTCGCTCCGTGCATTGTCTCCATTCCCGGTTCTGACGCCCGTTATGCGCGCGCCGTCCGTCACCAATTCCGTCACCCGCGTGTTGAAATGAAACCCTACGCCCAGTTCTTCCGCCAGCCGGACCAGGCTGTTGGTGATGCCGATCATGCCTTCTTTCGGAAAAAATGCCCCGATGTTGTATTCCAGGTGCGGAATGATGTTCATCGTGGCAGGCGTCTGGTACGGATCGGAGCCGTTGTAGGTCGCGTAGCGGTTGAAAAGCTGCACCAGTTTCGGATTCTGAAACCGCTGTTCGTTGGCCCGGTTCATGGTTTTGAACACCTCCAGCTTCGGCAAATTCAAATAGCCATACAGCGCGTCGCGGTTAAACCAGGTCGATAGCTTATGGAGCGAGCGGTGCAAAAACAGTTTTTCGGTGATGTGGTACTTGGCGGCACTGTCGGCCAGATGCGCCAGCAGGTGATCGGCGGGTTCGCCCAGTTGGGTCGCCACTTCGCGGGCAAAACCGTCGCGATCAGCCCAGGCGGTCAGGTGCGTGTGGTCATCCCAGAAATACCGGCAGGTCTCATCCAGCCGACTGTACTTAAAATAATCGTCAGGGTTTCTGCCCGCCAGCCGGAACAGTTCTTCGACCAACTGCGGCATGGTGAAGAGCGACGGTCCGGCATCGAACCGAAAACCGTCGAGCGAAAAACCGGACAATTTCCCGCCGGGATACGCATTGGCTTCGAACACATCGACGCGGTAGCCTTTGACCGCCAGCCGAATAGCAGCGGCAATACCGGCAATGCCGGCTCCAACGATGGCAGCGGTTTTAGACAAGACGATGGGGTTTTAAGCGTTTCGAACCGGGGAGTCTCCCCTGCTTCAGCGTCCTATAACCGTTTGTAGTAGTTTAAGGTTACCGACGCCTGGCTTCCTTTTTCGGGCAGGGTGTAGTAGCCATTGCTGTTTTTGTCGAAACAGATGGTTTCGCTCTGTATGCCGAGCGGATCGGTCGCCAGGGTTTTAAAGCTGTTTTTTTGCATCGCATCCGCCAGCGACTGGCCACTTTTCCGACGCCAGTGATACGCGCCCAGGTAGGAGATCAACGCAATTTCGTTGCCGTCCGCCGAAACGCTGCCGCCCGTAATCAGCGTCAGGGGCAGTTCGCCGTAGTAGTCCGCCTTCATCTCAACGCTCGTGCTTTGGGGATACGGCAGGCGGTAGATGCGTACTTTTTCTTCGGCTTTGCTCACAATCCAAAGATCGCGGGTTTGGGGGTCGAGCAGGATGGCTTCGGCATCGCGGGCACCGTCGGCATACCGAAAACTAATGCGTTCGACGCCGTTGACGGATTCGTTGGTGCTTTTCGGTTCCGGAAACCGGTAGATGTAATTGAGGTCGTTTTGCTTGAGATTATCGCCGATGTCGGCCACATAAAGGTACGAAACGCCATCCTGCGGCCCCGGCCCAATGGCCAGGTCTTCCCAGTCCCGGTTGGAGGCTCCCGGTATCGGGAACCGCTTTTCCAGCTTGCCATCGGTGGTCAACAAATTGATTTCGGCGGGATTACCGCTGTCTTCCTGCACCCACAACCGACCATCCATCGAACGGCTGGCAACCATCCCGGATGCTTCATCGACCTGCCCCGGCTGAACGGCAAATTTCTCCGGACTGGTCGAAAACCGGTCGGAACTGGACGAGTTGGGCGAAATAATCCCGCAGGAGCAAAGGGTCAAAAGCAGGCTGACGGCCAGATAACGAAGATACATGCGTTTTTTACAAGGTTGTATGCCACAAATAACGCGAAATCGGATGCATATAGTTGTAGAACCGTGAGAATTTTGAGTAAGCGTATCGGCGGACTCAAGTCTTTCGGTAGGCTAGTGAGTGGTTTTGTAGCTAAAATTTTCGCGGTAGAGTTGAATGAAACTCATCGAATAAATGATAGCAATGAAGCTGAGAATGGCAGCAATACCCGCATGTATTTGTAAAGGGCCTTGCGCTCCAAAAATCACACCCGTGGAACGCATGTTCAGAAAGAAGCCAGCACTGTTTAATAAAATCCCCGCCCGATAACCTAAAGAGTCCCAAATAATCTTTTTAGAAGTACCGGCCATTTTTTTATTTTCATAATAGCAATACTGAATAACAGCCATTTGGATAAACGCTGAGAGCAGGAGTATCAGGATAAGTACATCATCGGCTAAAATAGGTATAACGATATATACCAGAACCCCAATCAACAAGGTCGTCAAAACCGTCGGCCAGCGGAAATAACTCTTCAGAATTTCCAGATGTCGACTTGAAATCTGTTTGCGGATATTCTTTTCATAATCCCGCTGAATGGCATTCAAACCGGGTCCGGCCCCCAACTCCGCCCAGGCATTCGCGCTGGCATACTCGAAGACTTGTCCAGCCTCCATCTTCTGCTCCGTCAGCGTCGCATAGTGATCCAGAAGTTCATTTTCAACTTCTTCGTACTCGACGTGCGCCAGCGCGCGGAGGTCCTGGCGAAGAAGGGTGAGGTGGTGTGAAGTAAGCATAGAACTAAGATTTTACGCTTTTCAATCGTTTGGTTTTGTACCACATCAGGAGTTCGAAGGTGCTGACTTCGTATAAAAAGAACACGATACAGATAAACGTAGTCACGGCCGGATGTAAGTTCAACAAGATTTTATCCGGCAGAAATAATCGCAGGTAAAAAAAGCTTAAAAACAAAGCATTAAATCCCTGCAAGATGAGATTAACCTGAGCATTCCGACCAAATCCGGATTTGTGCCAGTACATCAATCGCCTGAAAGCAAAGAAATAAGTGACCAAGGCGACAGTGGCGAGGGCAAATCCCACATAATCCGATTTCAGTGAAAGTGGAAACATCACATTTAAACCATACAGAACCAGACTGGAAAGAACCGTAATACCCAATCGTGGCATTTTAAAATAGCTGCTCAGAATGGATCGAAGCAGCCGAATGTGAACTTTGGCCTGAGTAGTATGGTACTCTTCCTCCATCTTCAACAACCCCTTCCGCCCTCCAAATCCTTTGTGAATGTCGATCAGGGCGAGTTCAAACGGAATACCGTTGGCCACTTGCTCAGCAATGCCGTTGGCGTAGTGATCGGTCAGTTCGGCAATCAGGTCTTCGTTGAGGAGCCAGTTTTCTTTCCGCAGGTGGCGATCGATCGCGGTGAGTTGGTCGGGTGTCAGTGCCATATCAAATAGCCGGTTTTAACGTCAAAAGCCGTTGCAGGTTCTCCAGCATGATGCCCAGTTCCGAAATCCGGCTGACGGCTTCGGTGTGGCCGTCTTTCGTTAGCGAATAGTATTTCCGCGCGCGCCCTTCCACCACCTGCGTTTCGGTTGTCAGCAGACCCTCGGCTTCGAGTTTGTGCAAAGCTGGATACAGTGCGCCCTCCGTAATCGCCATCTGGCCCGCTGTCAACGCTTTCACTTTCTGCGTGATTTCATAGCCGTACATGCGCTCCTGTTCTTCGAGTAGTTTCAGGATTATGACGGACAAACTGCCTTTAAGTAACTGCTGATTGCTGTTCATAGCAGCAAGTATACAAAAAATTTCAACATACCTACAAGTCTTAGGTATACAGTGTTTCGTCAGAGAATAATCATCGTTCATCGGAATAAGCATCGAAATCCTGGTTCAGACCGTATCTTTGCAGGCAATGAAAACCTATTTTCGCTTACTTTCTTACGCCAGACCACTGGGGCGTTTTCTGACGCCCTTTTTGCTAACCTCCATGTTGGCCAGCGTATTTGGCGTGCTGAACTTTACGCTGCTGATTCCATTGCTGGATGTTCTTTTCGATAAAGTCGACCCGGCAAAGTTACAGGCCCTGCTGAGCCAACCCGCTCCGAAGCTGTCGTTCGAGACCTCGCCGACCGAGGTTTTTCAGTATTATTTCGCGCTTTTTTTCCGGCAATATGGCAAACTCGGTGCCTTGCAGTTCGTCTGCGGCATTGTGGTGACGACGGTCCTGCTCAACAATTTATTCAAGTATCTGTCGGTTCGGCAATTGGAGAGCTTCAAAGCCCGGATGGTGGCCCGGCTGCGCGAGACGGTTTTTACCAAAGCCATTCAGCTGCACCTCGGTTTCTTCTCCAACGAACGCAAGGGTAACCTCATCGCCCGCACCATCACCGACGTTCAGGAAGTCGAAAACTCCATCGCCAATAGCCTTTCGGCGGCTTCCAAAGAGCTTTTTCTGCTCATCGCCTACATCATCGCTCTGTTCAACATTTCGGCCAATCTGACGTTTTTTGCGCTGCTGGTCATCCCGGTTTCGGGTGGTTTTATCGCCATGCTCGTCCGGCGAATGAAGCAGGACGCCCAGGTCGGCCAACAGCGGCTGAGCGGCATTCTGAGCCTGCTCGATGAAACCTTCGGCGGGATGCGCGTCGTGAAAGGGTTCAACGCCGAGGGCTTCGTGACCGAGAAATTTCAAACGGAAAACGATGGCTACCGCCGGGCCGTCCGATCGCTGGCCAACCGGCGCGAACTGGCGTCGCCCTTCTCCGAATTTATGGGCATTCTGGTCGTCGCCATCATTCTGCTCTACGGCGGTTCGCTGATCCTGACCCAGCAATCGGAATTATCGGCTTCGGATTTCATCACTTTTATTCTGATTTTTTCGCAGGTCACGCGCCCAGCCAAGGAGATTTCCAACGCTTTCAGCGGTTCACAGCGCGGGATTGCGTCGGGCGAACGGGTGCTGGAACTGATTGATACTGTGCCGCTTATTCAGGACAAACTCAACGCCCTTACGCTCCCCGGTTTTCGGCAGCACATCGAAGTCCAGAACGTGTCCTTTGCCTACCAGCCTGACCGGCCGGTTTTGAAAGGAATCAGTTTTACGCTGGAAAAAGGCAAAACCATCGCCCTCGTCGGGTCGTCGGGGGGCGGAAAATCGACCATCGCCGACCTCATTCCGCGTTTCTACGACCCCACCGCCGGGCGGATTCTGATCGACGGCGTGGACCTGCGCGATTGCACGATGCACTCCCTGCGCAACCTGATGGGGATTGTGACCCAGGAGAGCATTCTGTTCAACGATACTATTTTTAACAACATCGCGTTCGGCAGCGAGGCCACGGAAACCGACGTGATGCGGGCGGCCGAGATTGCCAATGCCCACGATTTTATCCTGGCTCAGCCCGATGGCTACCAAACCGTTATCGGCGACCGGGGTGGGCGGTTGTCGGGCGGACAACGGCAGCGCATTAGCATTGCCCGGGCGGTGTTGAAAAATCCACCGATTCTGATTCTGGATGAAGCGACGTCGGCCCTGGATACGGAATCGGAAAAACTGGTTCAGGAAGCGCTCACACGCCTGATGGCCAACCGCACGACGCTGGTGATTGCCCACCGGCTCAGCACGATTCAGCACGCAGACGAGATTCTGGTGGTGCAGAACGGGGAGATTGTCGAGCGCGGCACGCACCAGGATTTGCTGGAACTGGAAGAAGGATTTTACCGGCGGCTGACGGTATAATACCGCCTGGCGGATTTACTGGCGGGCCTGGTAACAAATCTGGTGGATAAAACTCAGCTTTTCCAGAACACCCGACGGGATGATAAACGGATAGAGATCAGGATGGCCCATGCTGCGGTTGAGATTGTTCATGGCAAACGACAGCGGCCCCCAGAGATCCATCAGCGTCTTGAAATCTTCCGGATCATAGGGATCGATTTTCTCTTCCTGCGCCATGCTCATCGAGTCCATAACCGGCTGGAATTGAACGCTTAACCCAAAGGCATAAGCGGTTTCGAGCGTATCCAGAATGTGCAGGTAATGCGCCCAGGTTTCGGCCCAGTCTTCCCAGGGGTGAGCGCTGGCGTAGGCGCTGATGTATTTCAGATTCCAGCCCGCCGGAGGCCCCTGCTGGTAATGATTTCGCAAGGCATCTTTATAACTCTCCCGCTCATCGCCAAACAGCTCCCGGTACTGATCGATCCGGTTGGTGTTGCGGATCAGGCGATCCCAGTAATAATGCCCGATTTCGTGCCGAAAATGGCCCAAAACCGTGCGGTACGGTTCGTCCATTTTCTGGCGGGTCATCTCCCGTTCAATGTCATCGGCTTCCACGATGTTGATGGTAATCAGGCCCCGCATGTGACCGGTTCGGATGCGTTTCTGGGTTCCGTCGGCCAGAAAATCGAAGGAGAGCCCCCGTTCCGGATCGGCCGACCGGCCAATCACGGGAAGTTTCATGCGCCGGAGCGAATAAATCAGTCGGTGTTTGGCGGTCTCGATCACTTTCCAGCGTTGCAGATACGCCGGTTTACTCAGGTTGGGAATGGTTCGGTTCAGCGTACAGGCTTCGCAATAGCGCGATTGTCCATCTTCCACCAGCCAGTTGCAAACGCCGTACTGGTGGTTGGCACAATAACGGTAAAGCGTTTCACCCTGGTTATAAATCCGGAACGTATCGGTGCCTACAGCCTCCAAAGGCAGCAGTTCCAGTTGCCCGGCGACAAAGCCAAGCGGGTATTCACACTGGGTACACCGGCTGTTTTCAAAGTAAATCGGTTCTCCGCAGTGTGTACATTTAAAAAGTTTCATACGCTAACAGAACCAGGAATCTTAAAACTCCTCATCTTCTAAACCCTAACTTACTCTAAATTAACGCGACCTATGAGATGATGCCCTTGCCTAACAGTTGTCTAAGTGTCGGCGGCACGTAATGTTAATAGTACATCGGGCCCCTCCGGGGTCAATAATCTCACAGTTTGCGTTAAATTACTTTCTCTTTAACGTCTTTACGACAAAATGGTTCGATAAACACCCTTTTTATTTGACGTAATAATACAAAAAATTGCAAATTCTAATACAGCTTTCTATCTTAAAATCAGAAAGTTACTAATAATTACAACATAGAAACATTCAATTACACACCTGTTACCCTATTTTCGTATCATTCTTCTCTGAATCAGATTCTGCTCCTGATAAAGCTCATTCAATACCACTCGCGAACGGTTTTCACCAGGTCGGCGCGTCGGGCTACGGTGACGTTCACTAACGCAAAAGGCGGTTCGCCCCGAAGCATTCGCCAGCGGAAGTCGAACTGGCCGATGGTTTGCTGAACGCCGTTTGTGAACCACCAGGCGGTATACAGCCGCTCGCGCCCCCGCTGCAACGACCCGACGTAAATCCGGTGGCCGTCGATCACTTTTTCCGCGACGGCCCCAAACGCATACCCGCTGCCTTTCCAGCACACCACCGGGCTGTGTTCAGCACTGTACGCCGTCCGAACCGGTTTGACGTACACCAGCGACCCGGTTTTGCTGTATTGGGTAAACCCATGATCGAGCTGGCGAGAAACATAGCCCGATGGAACCGAAACCGCCACCGGTGCAACAGGCTGGCTCCGCTGAATGACCCCAAAACCGGCCAGCCCCACGACGCCATAAACCGCTGCCAGCCGCGCCCAGAACCGACTCGAATGGGCAGGCAACGGTTTTCCAACCCGACTATAAAGACGCTGCAAGCCCCAGGTCAGCGGAACGAGCAGGTACAGGGCCAGACACGCCAGACCGACCAGATCGTGCAACGGGTCTTCGGGCGCAATCCGGAAAACGACCAGGGTCAGAATCCGCAGCAGGTTGGTCAAAACCAGCAGCCCACCCGTTCCGACTCCCACCAGCACCAGCCAGCCGAACGAAAGACGCGTGTGGGTGCGGTTTTCCAGGTGAATGACCAGAAATAAACTTGCCAGCATCGACAAACCCGTCATTTGTAGCCCCATGCAGGCCGGATCGACGGCAAAATCGACGCCGTTCAGCCGGATCAGATTGCCGCTCACGGTGGCATCGGCACCCAACATCTGCAAAATCGCCACGACCCCCGCACTCAGTTGCAGGCGGATCGGAAACCCAAAAACCGTCGTCAGCCAGCGCAAACCGGGCGACGCCAGGGCCAGTCCGCCCAGCACAGCCATCCACCGGCTTCGGGCTGGCGTCAGCAGTACATAAACCGCCAACGCCAGCCCGATGAGGAAGGTCAGATCAAAGACCCACATAACTGCCTTTTTGCCAGAGGTAGAAAACCCACACCACGGCCAGGATCAGCAAAACCCATTCGTGCGGTTCGGGAACCGCGCCGGTGTTTTTCAGGGTGGCATTGTCCAGTCCCTCTTTTGATTTTTTGATCCCAAACCGGTCGTAGTCCTGCTGCGTTTCCAGCACAATCAGGCTCGAAACCGGGGAAACGATGTTGGCCTGCTGGGCTTCGGCAACGAGCGGAGCTGTGGCATAATCCGGCTCGAAATACCGGGTTCCCAATTGGTTTAGCAGGTGGTTATAGGCATACAAACGGAGCAAATGATCGGGTGCCAGAGTGGCTGACGGTTCTGTATTTATCTCTGACATTCGCGTAATCCGGATACCCGACTGCGGCAACGAAACGGACTGATCAGACGTCATTTGCCGGATAAACCGGTTGTGTTTCACCAGCGTTTGTAACTCAGAAACCGTACCGTAATCCATTTGAAGCACGCCCAGTTCGCTCAGCGTTTTCACCAGATCCGACGGTTTCGAGAGCGAAAACGTTCGCAAAGCCGGACGTTTTCCGGCCTGCGTCTTCAGCGTTTCGGCGTAGGGACTCCCGGCCAGATCGCTCAGTTGCGGCCCGATTTCGGAGCCTTTCGTCACCAGCAAAGCCGTAGCCGGATCGGGAATTTGATGGATCGGAAACACACTAAACCGCTGTTGCAGAAGCCGTTCGGTCAGCTCGATACGGTTGGCGCTGGTCAGTTGAACCAGGCCTTCGTCGTAGACCCAAACCGGACGGTGTTCAGCGATTTTCAGTACGTCATCGATGTCGGTTTCCGTCCAGTCCTGGTTCAGATCCAGAAAAACAGCCTGCGGATTGAATCGTTCGGTGATCGTCCGGGCGGGTTGCAGGCGGTAGGTATGCCCATCGAACCGATAACCGCCCGTTGCCAGTGTCGGCGCGTCAAAGCGAAATTCCCAATACCGCTGGTAATTCGACTCGCTGATCCGTTGTTTTTCGACCGGTTTTTCAAAAAAGCCGGGTTTCAGAAAGTCCGGCCACGCCGGATTTTGCGGTTTCTGCGAAAAAACAATTTTTACGGTTTCGGTTGCGCCCTGCTCATCGGGGCCTTCAAACCAGGCGTTTTCATACACCAGTTGGGGTGGCCCGGTCTGCCGGGTTTCCAGCCGCAGGGGCGAAGTGATGCCGATTTTTACCTGCCGCGCGTCGTGGGGCAGACAGGGGAAAACCCGTACGCTGATCCGGTTTCCTTCGCGCCAGTGAACCACCGACGGATCGCGCCGTTCCACGCTCACGATGGTTCGGTAGGCGGTATCGGCTTTCGCTTTGGTGGTCAGAATGCCTTTTTCTTCCCGCCCATTGATCCACAACGACAGCGAGGTGACCACCGAACCTTCCGGCAAATGAAAGGTGTAGAGTGCTTCCTGCTGCAACGGACCGCCGTTGTGAACATGCAGGGTTTTCTCGGTATACGCCAGCCGGTATTCCGGGTAAATTCGGGCCTGGGTCAGCACATTGGTCGTCCGCAGGTGCGTACCCGACCACAGCCGCTCTTCGGTCTGGTGCCGGGAGGTATACAGCGTTCCGATGAGTTTCTGCATGTCCTGATTCCAGGCTTCGGCCGGTTTTCGGTACGCCGACGCGATAAACACCAGGGGATCGTGCCGTTTCAGTTCGTCCTGTCGCCCAAACACGCTGTTCATCCGGCTCCCCTGCTGGCTATAGATCGACCCGGTTTTCAGATACCGCTCCGTAATCCAATCGTTCGGCAGTTGCTGCGCCAGCAACACCCAGGACGGCAGTTCGTCGTCTTTCCGGGCCGTAATGGCGTTCGAGGTATAGCGAATCCGGGTATCGATTTGCGTCCATTGGTATAAAAACCAGCCGATAACGATGAGGGGCACCAAAAAACCGGCGATGATGGCCGGACGCCGGTGTTCGTGCTCGTTCCAGCTTCGTTGAAGAAGCCGACCCAGCGCAATGGTGATGAGCAGAGGGACGAGAATATGTCCGCCGATGCCCAGCAGGATGATTCCAAAAAGCCCGAGGTGGTAATGCGGAGCGACATAAACCGTCTGGTAAAGAAACAGGCACCAGACCACGGTCAGGCCAAACACCAACGCTTGCTGTCCCCGAACCGAAAGGCCATCCAGCCAGGTGGAACCAATCATCAGAAAGCCCGCAAAAATCAACATCACTTTCAACCACGGAACCGATTCCTGAAATACCGGTATGTCCCGGTTCAGCGCGTAGGCACTGATTAGCCACAACACCAGCATGAGCATACGGGCTGGGCGGCCCTGTGGCGGTTGATTATACTGACTCAACTCCTTCCTCATCAGCAGCCAGGCGGTGTAGGCAATGGCAATCCCGTAATGATACACGAATACCGTCATGTGGGCGGGTGATCCGTTTCGGGCCACATAATATTCATACAAGGCAAACAGGGTGGCCGAAACCGCGACAAACCCGAGTCCCCAGCGGAACGTCGGCTGCCGGAAAGCCAGCCACCACCAAGGCGTTTGATCGGTTAGAGGAGCAACCACTTCGGGTTGTTCCGTTGGCTGGAGAGCGGGGGCGGTTTTGGCCGGTTCGCTCGTAACGGGCGTTACAGGTGTGCTCATTCTTATGTATTTAAAAGTACTTTGTAAATCAAAGTAAAAAACACTGAAGTGTCAACTATTGAGTGAAATTTAATTAAAACCGTACCATAAAATGCTCAAAAACAGATAGATACAACCTAAACAAAAAAATCACGGCACACATTGGCACCGTGACTGTTGCTTAGAAATGAAGAGTTGGGTTACAAACACCCATCCCAGACTGAGGACCGGAATAATTTCATTGGGAAAAGCTAACACGCTGTTTGAGTTAACCGGAGAGAGCCCTGGAAGGGCGGTCTGTCAATAGTCAATAGCCGATACCAACGAGTGGTAGCTCCGAAGGAGCGGCCTGAAGATGTCTTTAAACCGCTCCTCCAGAGCTACCACTCGTTGATATTGACTATTGACAGGACAGGCCTCCGGCCTTCATTCAAACAACTTCTAAGGTTTGACCACACATACCCGATCCAAAGCAAATGAACCGGTTCCATTGCCCTGAATTCGGATCGAATTAGTTCCCTGATTCAAATTCTTCGTCAAAGTATATGTAGAATACCCGTTCGCTCCTGAATTGCTGAGGGTGGTGATGCTGGCAGCCTGCTCATTGACCAGTACAGCCGCCTGAGCCGCTGTTGCCGTTGTATAATACCGAATCTGAATTTGGTACGTACCGGCCAGAGGAACGGTATTGAGTGTAAACCGCCGGTTCGTACTGGAGTTACTATAATTACCAATCCGTTGGCTTCCCGAAGCAGCCGCATCATTCGTGACGGTGCCTGTCCCGGTCGTCAACGTGGCATCTTCGGCTTCAATACACACACTGTATGAACTGCTGGCAGAAATCATCACTGATGTACTGGCTACCGCAGTACAACTGCCCACAGAAGCCATCACCTGATACGCACCGGAATTTACTGAAGTTGCCACCGGAATGGTAGGATTCTGAGCGGTAGAAGTAAAACCGTTGGGGCCAGTCCAGCGATACGTACCTCCCCCAATAGCCGTCGCGGTCAGTGACAACGGCTGCCCTATGGCAACGGGACTGTTGCTCCCGGCATTCAACAGAACCGCTGGATTGACAATAACCGTTGTGATTGCGGGTAAACTAACACATCCACCACTATTATTTTCCACAAATTTGCCATAAGCCGTCACGCCCGCCGTAGCACCAAAGGTTTCCTTCATCAGGTTGACCCGAACTTGCAAATAGAGGGTGGCGTCTCCGCTATCGGCCGGTGCCGCAGCCACCCGCAATTCACTGACGGTAATCGAAAAACCGGCCAGTTTCTGCTCATTTTGATAACCCAAAGCACCGACTGTCAGCCGGGGTGCATCGGTTTGCAGCACCAGATTCTCGAACGTAATCCCCTTGAATTGGAGCGTTGCAGCACCCTCCGTGGCTTCGGAGCCATTCTTCATGGCATAAATACCCAGGCTACCGTGGAGTGTCGCCTGCGGTTTAAAGGCACCGTTAGCTACTGTTAACGTCACGGTAGAAGAAGGATGCAACGTGGCGGTGGCGCGCCAGAGAGGAAACTTAAGCGATTCTACGACCGTCACAGCGAGTCGGTACTCCTTGTTTTTACTGATTTGCCCCCGATATCCCAAGGGAGTAGTGGGCGCAATGGGCAAGGTTAACAATCCTTGAAAAGCCCCACCGATCAATTTGTGTTTTTCAAATGCCAGTTCGAAGCGATCCAGCGTCATGGACCAGCCGGAAGCCGACAGGGGTTGTCCGTTCAATGGATTGTTTACCGCAACAACCGCCGTCAGCCCCTGCCGGTCGTAGATCAGGTTCGTGGCTTCGATGGAAATGCGCTCCGAGCCACCGCTCCGGGTTTTAAACTCAGGAGGTAAGATGATCCGAAACTGTTGAATATAAACGCCCTTCCAGGTGCCGGGATCGGAGCCATCCGGCAAGCTGTTTTGAGGATCGTTGAAATAATCCGGCGGAAACAAAACGGCGTTGTCGTTTCGTTTTTCACTGAGGTCTAGAACCGCCTGCGTCAACTGGAAGCCGAATTGTTCGTAGCCCGTCACGGCAAAGGGCGTGATGTCGACCTTCGCGATCAGGTCGCTAAAATCCGGGGCACTCACCTGAAAGGTGCCCATCACCTGCCCGGAACCAATAACCCCGCCAGTCACCGGTTCGATGGGCACCAACATACTCCGTGGAAACAGCACATCACCGGCTACACCTAACCCGACCAGACCGCCACAATTAAACGTTGCATACGTCAAATCTTCCGTAGCTCCCGTGAAACGGTTCAACCCGCCCCGCAGCCGCAAGGTCATATTGCCCATCGGGACAATATAATCACCCAGCAGCACCAGCTTAAAATCACCCGTTAATCCACCGTCGCGGGTAAAATGCACCTGATCGGCCCCGAAAAACAATTCGCGCTCATTGACGCCCGAATGAGGGTCAGGCATCGAAGCCTTTATACGGGCAAAAACCGTCAGTTCCGCGTGTTGGGGGAAAAAGGTTACTTTCAGAATGCCCAGTTCAACGGTGCGGTTACCGATCTGTTTTTTGAGGCCGACCGGTAATACCGTTAAATCCTGCATTGTCAACTCCTCCACGTAGCCATTGCGGCTGTCTAAATAGCGAAACAGCGAAGCCGCTGAATCGCGCTCCGCCGAGGTGGCGGCTGCCAACTTCGGTTCTATCAAGGCGGTCTGGTCTGATAAAACCCGGCTACTCGTTTTTTTCGGCGAGTGGGTCAGTGCCCGCTGTAGCGCATGTTCCAGGCCCGCCGTAGTGGCGGTCGAAAGTGCGGTGCTGTTGGTGTTGAGTTTGACAAGGGCTGTTGTGGTCCCAGCCGGAAGCAACGGGCTTGAAGCCGTTGCCGGTCGGGCCGGATCCGTATCCGATGGTCGGTCTCGGTTGTCAGCATAGGCCGACCGGAAGCTCAGGAGCATTCCAAGTGGCAAAAGCAGCCCCAGGACGGTCTGGCAAACAACCGTTAACGATCTTTTCATAAAGAAACCGGATTAAAAGAAACCGGACTGTAGGACTGTCCGGCCACGAAGCATCATTTTTTAGTTGCGGTAATCTGGATATTGCTGTTGGCACCGGTGTCGTCCGTCTGTTTCACGTTCAGCGTTAGCAACTTACCCGACAAAGTACCGCTTCCCTCGGAGGTCATGGTGCCAAAATCGTCCTTGATGGTGTGTTTCGCCAGCGTGATGGTGTTTCCACTCACCGTAGCCGGCAAAAAATCAGCCTCGCCCAAACCGAAGTCAAATTTTATTTTTACTTCATTGGATTTGCTACCGGCCTGAATTTCGACATCGATGGGGTCTAGCTCAAAATCCATGAGTTGGCCTGTTGCAACCATTTTGCCCGTATAGGTTCCGACAAAAGTGCTTGTCGTATCCTGTGGGTCATCGCTGTCGTTTTTACAAGCCGAAAAACTGAGCAGAATCAAAACCGGTACAATCGTTTTCAGGTAGAAGTGGAAAAATGGTGCAGACGTTTTCATGTGCATTTGATTGGTGTATGGATTGAATAAAATTGAATTATTTTCGGGTTGCCGTAATTTCGTGCGTGTATTGCCCCTGGCCATCGTCCTCCCGGAGCGTAACCGTGAGTTGCTGTCCGATGAGGGTGCCCGTTCCTTCGAAAACCACCTCATCTCCCGGGCCATACGTAAGCTTCTGGCTTTGTGTCGTGAATTTGGTGCCCTCTATCGTTGCCATCAGCGGATCGTTGTAATCACCGAAAGGACCGATAATTTTCCACTTGACTTCGTTTTCCTTGCTCCCTGCCGTCATTTCAACGGTGATGGCCATGGTCTGGACAATGGCAGACCCCTGATTCGTCAAGCCGCCCGTTGTAACCATCTTCCCGGCGTATTTGCCGATGCTGGAAGTGGGGCTGGGTTCGGGATCGTCGCTGTTCTTGTTGCATCCGGCAAGCCCAACGATTAAAAGCATACACAGAGCCAATAGGAATTGAAGGCGTAAGGTGATGGATTTCATACAATTTATTGCTTGAGCAAACATTTTAAATGGGTTAAATTTTTCATTATTCTTCCTGTTTACTTGTAATTATGAGTTGATATAACGCCTTTAAAACACATCCAGATAAAACCGCTCACCAAAATCTTCATAGCGAATGCTGGCATCATGTCTGCGGGTTTCCTTATTGATTAATTGGTATTCCACATTTTTAAATCTCTTTTGATAGGTCGAATCATGATGAATGGCTTGTTGAAATTTTATCAAGGATTTACTATTTAATTCATTATAATCTAAACCGTATTTAATTGTGGCTTTTTTTGAATTGTGAGTTACTTTTTTGCTTTCTTTATCAACATCCAAGATGCCAACCTTATAAGTCACCATATCATTTATAATTAGTTTTTTCAAAGCTCCATCATAAACGATTTTAGTAGTATCTTGAACTATATAAAGAAAAACATCATTATCATCAAATACGTCAACCTGTAGCTCGTCATCACCACAAGGTATTTTTTTAGTTCCAAACATATTTTCTGGATATTTCTCACCACCAAGGTTTTTATAATAATCAAGATGATGAATAACAGCACATATTTTCTTCCAGTTTTCAATATTATCGCAAAAACAATTTAAGCGTCTATACACAGTTGTGTAAGAGTTTCTAACGGGAGGGCACGCTCCTATTAGAAACATTTTTTCACTTCCATATGATTTACAAGCGGGTCTATTTATTCTATAAATAATATAGAATACTGCCAAACCCAGCAAAAAAAAGTAATTTTTTTTATATTCATCGGATCGTAAATTCATTTATCAATTTGGCTGAAATTCTGGTTTGAAAAGGATGCCCAACACCCCAGAAATGCTGTAACATAAATAAGGCCTTCAGGCTTTCACTGAAGTCTTTCTTTATAGAACTTCCATTAATATCTGCTTCATCGGCACCATACCAATCCATAATATGGAAAGTAGCATTTAATCTTTGAATTGTATAATCAAAAGATTCAAGATTTTGATTATACAAACCCAGTCCTTTTTTTTGCAATTGTTTTTAATTCCATCTCGACCTTAATCTTTTGCGTACCTCCCATAATACCATAGAAATCATAGAAAGGGATCTCAGTAGGATTACTAAAATCTGGTAACCCAATACCATTAGCGCCCTCGCGCTTACTAAAAACAAAGTTACCGGTTAATTTGTCAAACCCACTTTCCTTTATGCTTGGTGTAACCTTGGTAATAAATTTATCAATATAGGGCCGTAAAGGATGCTGATAGTATTCGATTAATTTATTGGAAACAGGATCGCCTATTTCAAAAGCAACCTCTGTTTGTCTGCCAGTAAAAAAGTTATCAATGATTCTATTTTGCGAAGCAGCGGAAAGTACATCTCGAACCCCCAAAGCCGCATCAAGTAAACCACCATTTTCGTATATAGCTCTGGTATTTTCTTGTGTATATCCCACATATTTATTCCAATCACTTAAGCTCCCTGTGGTATCTATTAATTGTCGAATAGCTATCCTATTTGCTTGAGTATGAATCTTATTTGAGATTTCATTAGGCTTACCATACCATTGAAATTCACCAAATTCGATTGTCCTTTTTTGCAGATCAATAGTTGACTCTGGAAGGCCTTCATTCATCATGTCAATGAGATCCTGAGGATTCGGACAGGCAGTAGCGGTTCTTCTACCATTAGGTGAATTTGATAAAGAATCACAAGATACTAATTCATTCAATTTAGCTTGAATTATAGTCGTATTATGAATAATAGCTTCTTTAGCTTCTTGGGGAATTCCGTCATCCTCCTGGTAAGCTTGCTTCACTTCATCAAGCTTTTTCGTATATTCTTCCAATTTAGCCTTGTCATTAGGAGTATAAACTGCTAATAAATCTTTTATGGCCGTGACAGCATTTGTCACTACTTCATCAATAGGCTTAACTTCCGTCCACTTCGGATCATACGCCGACTGCGCCGTCCCTCCCACCAATTCGTAACACTCATTGACCACCACCCCGGTCAACTCAATGGCAATCCGCGAGCCCTGCAAATACGGAATCTCCGTGTAGCCCACCCCATTCCAGCCTGCCGAACCGCCACCCGTCACCTCCGTCACGATGATGTCGAAATCAGCCGCCCGGATCGTGTCGCCCGGCGCCAGGTTGCTCAACCGGCTCCCGGTGTCGGGCAGCGGAATGGCGGGCGTCGTGCCACAGGCATACGTGTGCGTGCGGGGTGTACACGGTTTGCTGCGAACCGTCAGGTAAGCCGTACAGGTGTCCGTCCCACTCATCAGCTTCACGGCGTATTCCCCAATCGCCGTCGCCGACAAGGTTGGTGAGGTGCCCAGGCTAACAGCCGCACGCGTTCCACTGGTGCGACTCCATTGATACTGGTAACCCGTCAGCGAAGCTCCGTCCATGTGTTCTACCGACAGCGTCAGCGGTTGCAAAACCCCGCCCACTCGCGGCAACACATCGGTTTCGGTATTCTGACTATCGACCGCCTTGATGCGGATGTTGCAGCCCGAAACCGTCGTGTCGCAGTCGACCGTCACCAGTCGGCTTCCCGCCCGGCAGGTGTCGATTCCCGTTACTTCGTACGCATCGATCCGGTACGTGCCTTCCTGCAAACCCGTAAAAACTGCCGGGCTGTTGGGTAGAATCGACCTCAGTTTAGTTAACAGATTTAGGAAAACGGTGCGATTTTATAAAACCGCACCGTGACCAGTTGCTGCTTTTATTTTGTCGTTCTGAATGTCAAAGAACGGGTGGATTAGCCGTTGCTAATCCGGTTTTTCCGTGGCAGTTATTTGATTAATACCTGACACAGGTATCGATTTAGTTTGTCACTAAATTGTGAGTTATTAGCAACAAATTATTCTATCAACTTGCATTTACAAACAATTTTAAAAATTAACCTATTTATATTTTAACTGCAACAAAAATTGAAGAATATTCATTGGTTGCTCTAAAATAAATCCAAATAAAAACGCTCGTCAAAATCTTCATAGCGAATGATGGCGTCGTACTTATTAGTTTCTTTATTAATTAATTGATATTCCACGTTTTTAAATTGTTTTTGATAGGTTGAATACATGGTGTATTTTCTATTGAAATACGATTCAGGATTGACTGTTTAGTTCATCAACTCCATTTAACATTGAACAGTATTTTTTATTATGAGTTTCTATTCTATTTTTCATACCGGTTTTGTAGATAGTAAGTAATACTTTCAAGTAATAAAAATAGAATGGCAAAGTGTGCCAATACGTGTCGGTGAAAAAGCTGGGCAAATGAAACGAGCATATATGGGCCTCCCAATAAACTATAAATGACAACATAAACGACAAAAATCAATGCCAATCGAGTTATAATATCAAATAATTTAAGCCGAATTAGTTCGGTTAATTTGATTAAAGTAACCGCAAAGCAAAACATTGCACCATCACTTTTTGCCATTTCAACTAGTAGGCTAAAATTATCTAGAATATCTTTTGTTAAAATTTTGCAAAACAAAATATAAGTTCCCAGCAATACCCATATTACTGCAATAGTAATAGCCTCATACTGTGTTTTCATAAGAAATTTTCACAGGCTTAATCATTTTTAAATTAAATATCTTACACTATTTTACTTTCCGGTTTTGCAGATAGTAAGTAATGCCTTCGAGTATTAAAAAGAGAATTGTAAAGTGTGCCAATACATTCCTGTAAAAGGGTTGGAAAAATGAAACAAGCATGTATGGACCTCCCAACAAGTCATATATAACAATATAAATAAGAAAAATTACAATTAAACGAATTATTATATTAAATAATCGTAACCGAAACAATTCGACTACTTTGGTAGCAGTTACAGACGCACAAAACATAATCCCATTAAGTTTATCTGCCCTTGTAAGACTAAATTCCTCATATGGATTTATAAATAAAGCATTTATAAAAATATAAATCCCCAATAAAATCCAAATAAATATAATAGGCATAACTTCATAATGTGCTTTCATAATTTGTATATTCCATTTTTATTGCCCTAAAAAAGCTTGCTTGAATTGCTCTACATTCTGATTTCCATATTCTGTTTTTAAATAATCCAAAGCTTGCTGATATCTAGGCGAATTGACGAATGTTGGGTCATCAGCATGGCGAAGAAAAACTAATGACCGACCAATGGCAAAACGATGTTTCTCAATTTGATAGTCAAGCCGGGCAGTGTTGACCAGGAATTTTGCTAGTTTAAAATGGGGATTGAAAGGTTCATAATCTTTAAAATTTTCATTAATTTGATAAATATCAGCCTTAGGCAAGTAATTATTATTAAATAAATATTGAGTCAGAGCACGTTGTTCGATTAACACATAGTTAAAATCCCAAATTATACCATTGCCTTGTGCTATATTCGAACTACCTGATGTCAAAATTTGATTGATGATAGGCATGTTTTTCTCTAGCAGAATTACGTTTACATCAGCTAGTGATTTACGTCCAGCTTCTGAAAGTCCTGATGCTAAAGGAACTGTAAATGCTCCGCGTACCCCTAGCCAACCCGTTACATCACGGGCTGCATGAAAAAACCGTACAGATGATTTTTTCTGTACTTCCAAGGCGGCCCAATTGTAATAAGCGCTGATTTGGTCGATTGGCCTATATAGACGATAATTTGACCTATTCGTATTGTATATAGCCGCTTTACCAAAACTGTTATCACATGATCCTGTTTCCTGGCAATTAATCCGGTCCTGAATATACCATTGGGTGAAACGGGTCAGTTGCTGTTTCCCCGACATGAATAAAGTAATGGGGTTAACCTCACCATAGCGAAAAAGACTGTCGATGACGACATCCACCGTTTCATACCACCCTTCATTGACGGCAATATCACCAATCTTTTTAATATAGATCCATGTCTTAGTACATGCAATGCCAACGGTACCTACTTTAACACTTTGAACAATTCCGTGTGTTGTTTTCAATTCCCCATCCCGTCCCGTTCCAGTGGGTTTAGGAGCATTGCAACCCGGCATACTACCACCAAGAGCTTCCGTGTAAGCAACTTCGCTTCTGGCAATTTCGATTTGAATATCCTGGCAATTGGGCGCGGCTGCCAATCTCCCTCCTGGTGTCGAAGACGTTGAACAGGAGGCACAAATACAAGGCTGTTGTTCAACTATGGTTAATTGTTCACTAATCGCATTGATTTGCTGGATAGCTTGTTGCTTTTGAACCTCCGTTAGACTTGTATCGGCCTGGATAACTGAAGTTAATGAGGAGAGCCGCTGCTTTTGCTCAGTAACAAGGTTTGCATCTGTAGATTTTAGATTTTCAAGGAGCGTATAGACTTCAGCAACCACCTTTGACAAGTCTGAGAACTTATCTACGCTTCCTGGCTGCCCACTAAATCCACTCGGATCATACGCCGACACCGCCGTTCCGCCCACCAACTCATAGCACTCATTGACCACCACCCCGGTCAGTTCAATGGCAATCCGCGAGCCCTGCAAATACGGAATCTCGGTGTACCCCACCCCGTTCCAGCCTGCCGAACCGCCACCCCGCACCTCCGTCACGATGATGTCGAAATCAGCCGCCCGGATCGTGTCGCCCGGAGCCAGGTTGCTCAATCGGCTCCCGTTGTCAGGCAGCGGAATCGCGGGCATCGTGCCACAGGCGTACGTGTGCGTGCGGGGCGTACACGGTTTGCTGCGAACCGTCAGGTAGGCCGTACAGGTGTCCGTCCCACTCATCAGCTTCACGGCGTATTCCCCAATCGCCGTCGCCGAGAGCGTCGGCGTGGTGCCCAGGCTGACGGCGGCACCCGTTCCCGCCGTACGCGTCCACTGGTAGGTATACCCCGCCAAAAAAGCCCCTTCCAGGTGTTGTACCGACAGCGTCAGCGGTTGCAAAACCCCGCCTACCCGCGGCAACACATCGGTTTCGGTTTGCTGACTATTGACCGCCTTGATGCGGATGTTGCAGCCCGAAACTGTCGTGTCGCAAACCACCGACACCAGCCGGCTTCCCGCCCGGCAGGTATCGATTCCCGTTACTTCGTATGCTTCGATCCGGTACGTGCCTTCCTGCAAACCCGTAAAAACCGCCGGGCTGTTGGGCAGAATCGACTTCAGTTGGTAGCTCGTTTGCCCACCGTTCACCACCGGCTGGTAGAGCGCAATATGCAATGAGCTATTAACCTGTTCATTTTTCACCTTCACCGTAATCCGGCCCCGGCGCGTGGTGTCAGCCGCCGAAAAGTCACAGTCCGCCAACGGTTCGCCATCGAACGCCAAGGTGCAAGTCACCGACGGTTGTACCGTCACACTAACCGTGGCTACGGCCGGACAGGCAGCTCCGCTATACGCCCGAACCGTGTACGAACCACCCATCCCCACGGTTGCATTCGGGCGGCTGACCGACTGCCCCGTGGCCATAAAACCGCCCGGACCACTCCATTCGTAGCGGGTAGCCCCCGCAGCCGTCGCGCTCAGGCTGATGGTTTGCCCCGTGGTGTAGGGGGTTTGGCCGGTCGTGGCACTGGCACCGGTGGGCGCAGTTTGCACCAAAATCCCGATGGCATTGGAAGCCTCACTGGCCACGTTGCTCACCACGCAGGTCGCTGAGTAGGTTGTTGTGGCCGTTGGCGCAAACCGGATGCGGTTGCCCGTCATCCCGTTCGACCACCGCACCAGTCCTTCACAGCCGTCTGCATCCAGTTGCAGGGTATCACCCGGACACAAGGCGGTCTGGTTGGTGCGGATGATGGGGGCCGGAACCGTGATCCGTTGCACGGTCACCGAAGCGGTGGGACTTTGGCAACTGCCAGACAGGCAGCGAGCCGTGAAGGTAGTGGTTTGGGATAGCGTCACCATCAAGACAACCCCCGTCGAGGTGCCGCCCGGCCCGGACCATTCCACCTGGAAAGCACAACCCGAAGCCGTCAGCGTGACGGTCTGGGAGCCGGAGATCGCGGCAGGCAACGCATTGACTGTCGGGGCACTCATCGGGCAGCAATCGGTGGTGAGAATCCACCGGGTTTCATTATACGTCACCGAACCCGTTGCCATGTCACGTTCCTCGCGTTCCAGGCGATTGACGGTAGGGTTACAGCGGGTATTGCCCGTGGTTTGCCAATTCGCTGTGGGAAGTCTACAGTCTTCACCGGTCGGCACCCAGTGGATTACATTATAGGTGAGCGAACCTTCGGCGATGTCCCGTTCTTCCCGTTCCTGAAGATAATCCGTCGAAGCATCACAACGAACATTGCCCGTGGGCTGCCAGTTGGGGAACATTGCCCGTGGGTTGCCAGTTGGGGGCGATAACCGGGAAACAGTCGTTGCCGTTGTTGGTCCGCTCCCAGCGCGTCTCATTGTAGGAGGGCGACCCTTCGGCGATGTCCCGCTCTTCCCGCTTCTGATAATACTCCGTCGACGCGTCACACTTCAACACCCCTGTCGGTTGCCAATTAGGGTTTACTGGGGGAAAACACTCCTGACCGGTCGGCACCCAGTGGGTTACATTATAGGTTGATGAGCCCTGAGCGACATCCCGTTCTTCCTGTTCCTGATAATACTCCGTCGACGCGTCACAGCGAACATTTCCGGTCGGCTCCCAATGGGCAGGTTCGCAAGGTAATCCGGTTAGTACCCATCGAGTTAGCATATTCCTGGTAGCGGCCAGTCGGGCCTGCGGATTACAGGAACTGCTCAAGAATTCTTCTCGCTCTAATTGGCCATTAGTACAGCGCTTAGTGCTCGTCGGCAACCAGCATTCTGTCTGACAACTCGATACATTGACCGGATCGCTGGATTGATCGCCACATACCCCCGAATTTGCATAGCAGTAAACCGTATAGGTCCCATTCCCCCCCTGGTTACAAGCAATGATGGTATTTTGTCCGATTGTAGCTGTTAAAACAATATTATCCCGTACCCACATGGTTGTGCCACCACAACCATAAACAGTCAAAACGCCACTAGCATCGTTAATAACAGGCCTTGTTTCATCACAAGGCGAATCGGATAGTGGTGTCGCTCCTTGTGGTGTCGCCCCTTGTACGCCTTTGATGGGTTTCGATGGGGCAAAAGCGTAATTGACGGCCACCACACAGGCCGGGTTCCATTTCTCCCGAACATAGACCGTGCACGTCCGGGACTGCTGTTTGGGAAAGAAATTGGTCGGATAAAACGTGATGTTATCCAGGCTGTATACATAACGGGTCGGGTTTTCCAACACCTCAATCACTAAAACCCCCGCCACCGGCTCATAGACCCGAACCTGACTGGCCTCCAGGGTACAGACAGGCTGAAGATCCAGCACCAATTCCGCTTTCTTCTCAAAAAGGCTTTGTGTACTTACTTGTTTAGGCCCTCTCAGAAGCGTAAAAGGTTCCGGTGAATACCGGGTAAACTTCCCTTTAACCGTATACTCGACAGCGGGTTTGGATTGCAGATCAAGTGTCGCACCAATGAAGTCGGTATAGGTTCCACCCGTTATCTCAAACCCGTCGGGCAACAGCAGTTTGAGGGAAAACGATTTCTGATCCTCAAAAAAGAACAGCAGGCTGGGTGGAATATCGAGCAATTCGGCCCGGATGGTTAGCTCAATTTCTTCACCAACGGTGATCGCCGTTTTATTGGCCGTCAGGATAAACCGAACCGGATCTACACTGTTTTTCAGGGGTCGTACGGGGCTTAGCCGGAAAGGCCGCGCCGGAATCGATTCCGGCCGTTTTAATCCTGATGGGGATGGATTTTCAGACGGGGTCGACAACCTTAGAGAACCGGTTTATTGGCCCATACATCCCTACTTTAGCCTTCGGCGTCCGCTTACTCCCATCAGGCAATTCTTCTGAATCCCTAAAAGTTGCACCAAAACAATTATATGTACAAACAATTATTAGTACAATAAACTGTATGAATGAACGATAACGTTTTCCCATACGAAATAGTGGAGACAGAGTCGGTATAAATGCGCTACATAAAAACAGCTTCCACATGGAAATGCCCAGCGAATGATGCGCAATATGGGGTCACATTGTATAGAAACCAACTTATTTTTGTCTGGCAACGAAAGAAGTGCTAAATGTCACTTTCCTAAGTTACCAGTCCATTTAACAGACAAATAACAAGTAACTTTTTGAGGTAAAAAGGGCATAAATGTCGCTTACAATCCTCAGTCCGGCAACGCTGCTTTGGGGGCCCTTCTCCTCCGCAACTCCCGAAGTTTTGCGTATTTCACCACCGGATACATCGCCGAAAACAACGACCAGATAAAACCGGGATAGCCGTTCAGGAAATTCCGTTTAATCACATACTCTTTTACGAAGGTGATCGGGAGCCGAAAAATGATCTGGGCAATGGAACCGCGTTTGTTCCGACTCAGCAAATCGCGGGCACCGGCGGTGGTATAGCGGTTGAATTTCTCGAAGTATTCGTGGAGGCTGCCGTAGCTGTCGTGCAGCATGTGGTGCGTCAGTTTGCCGACCGGGCCGGTCAGCACCACGTCTTCGTGAACCCGGGCGGTGTTGTAGTTGCCAAACCGTTTGTCGAAAAGCCGCAGATGGGGCATTTTGTATTCTCCGCCAAACCGCATCAGCCGGTCGAGAAAGACCAGCGAAATCGGGACTTCAAAACCGTGAAAATCGCGTTGCCCGGCTTCTACTTCCGCCAGGCGGAGCTGAATTTCAGAACGGAGTTCGTCGCTTACAACTTCGTCGGCATCGACCACCAGCACCCAGGAATTCCGGGCCTGGCTAACGGCAAATCCTTTCTGTAAACCAAATCCGTCGAAATCCCGGTGGAGAACGCGACAACCGAACTGCTGCGCCAGGGGAAGGGTTTGATCGGTGCTGCCCGAATCGACCACGACAATCTCGTCACACCAGCTTAAGGCACGCAGGACCGCCGGCAGAATGCGGGCGGAGTTGAAAGTAATCATTACGGCACTCACCGGCGGCAAGCCGGGCAATGGCAACTCGGACATAAAAACACTAAAATCGAGATGGGACTACAAATGACTGGCTTTCAATGCAAAAATCAAATTTTAGCAGATTTCTAAGAAGTTATTTTTTTGCCCGCTCAACAACTATTTGATACCTATGGAGTTATTCAGAAAGCGGCTACCCGGCTAGTTTCATCCATCAATTTTTAAGTTGCATTCCTCCGCCAATGCGATAACTTTGTTAGCCCGCTTTTTAGTTTACTGAACGTTACACTTACCACTAAGTCTATAAGAATCATGGCTCAACCTGAAGCAATCGAACCGATCTTACAAGATGATCCACTCCGGTTCGTTCTTTTCCCGATCCGACACCACGACATCTGGAGAATGTATAAGCAGCACGAAGCGTCGTTCTGGACGGCGGAGGAAATTGACCTCTCGCAGGACCAGCGCGACTGGGAAAACCTGAACGACGGCGAGCGGCATTTTATCTCCAACGTCCTGGCATTTTTTGCCGCTTCAGACGGAATTGTCAACGAAAATCTGGCGGTCGGTTTTCTGTCGCAGGTGCAATATGCCGAAGCCAAATGCTTCTACGGTTTCCAGATCATGATGGAAAACATCCACTCGGAAACCTATTCGCTGCTGATCGATACGTACATCAAAAACCCGGTCGAAAAAGACAAGATGCTGCGGGCGGTCGATACCATTCCCTGCGTGAAACGGAAAGCCGACTGGGCCATGCGCTGGATCGAAAACGGTTCATTCGTGGAACGGCTGCTGGCCTTTGCGGCCGTGGAAGGCATCTTCTTCTCCGGTTCGTTCTGCTCGATTTTCTGGTTGAAAAAACGGGGTCTGATGCCCGGTCTGTCGTTCTCGAACGAGCTGATTTCGCGCGACGAAGGCTTGCACCGCGACTTTGCCTGCATGCTCTACACGGAGCACATCAAGAATAAACTGCCGGAATCGGAGGTATACGCCATGATTCAGGATGCGGTCAGCATTGAGCAGGAGTTTGTCAGTGAATCACTGCCGGTTTCGCTCATCGGTATGAACGCCGAGTTAATGAAGCAATACATCGAATTTGTGGCCGATCACCTGCTGGTGTCGCTGGGTTTGCAGAAGGTGTATAACTCCACGAATCCGTTCGATTTCATGGACATGATTTCGCTGCAGGGCAAAACCAATTTCTTCGAGAAACGCGTCGGCGAATACCAGAAAGCCGGTGTCATGTCGTCTACCAAAGAAAAAGAAGATCAGAAAATTACCTTCGACGCTGATTTTTAAACCGACCTGTCATTGGCCTGTCGGTCGTGTCGCGGTTGGCAACTGAATAAAGAATAAAGACAAGAGAATAAAGACGTTCTGAGCATTTCATTCGTCTTATTCTCTTGTCTTTATTCTTTATTCTCTTTTTACTCTTTATTCTCCCCAATAACCGCCCACACCATCTCGCTTTCATAGCCTTTGCTGATGGCGTACCGGACCAGTTTCTGTTTCATCACCAGTGGGCTTTCGCCCTGGAGACTGCGCTTCTTTTTTTCGAGTAAATCGACCAGCGTCTGGCGGTAATCGTCGGGTTCGATTTCCTTCATGGCCTGTTCGAGGTTGTAGCCGGTAATGCCGCGCTGCTTGAGGTGTTGTCGGATTTTGTGCCGCCCCCAGCGTTTCACCCGGAACTTGCTGCCCGCAAACGTTTTGGCAAACCGCTCCTCATTCAGGTAATTCTGTTCGATCAGCCACACAATCATCTCCTCAGCCTCATCGCCGAACACCTCCCACTCACCAAGTCGTTCGCGGACTTCCCGCTGGGTTCGTTCCTGGTAGGCGCAAAACGAAGCCGCCCGGCGTAGAATGTCTTTTGTTTGCTCGGTCATTTTTGGGAAGAAAGACGTAAGAGTAGCGACAAAAGAACACCCCGGCCCTTAATGTTTGTTCCCGGCGAGTTTTAAGTGGATAGCGATTTCGGGCAGAATGTATTGCGCATCGGGTAAAGCGGGGTCTGCGCTATACGTCATGCCCCATTGGGTGCGGTCCACCTTGAGCGTGGCTTCCACGGCCAACTGATTGTCTTTCAAGGCAATTTTTGCAGGAAAGTTCACCGGATGGGTCTTGCCCAGCATCGTCAGACTGCCATTCACCCGGTAGTTGGCCCCAGCCACGCCTTCTCCACCCGCATAAGGTGCCAGACTGGTGATGGTGTAGGTAATCGACGGATGCAACGCCATGTTGAAGAAATCGGCACTTTGAAGATGGTGTACCAACACCGGCTTGAGCGTGTCCGGCAAACTGGTGCTGACGATGGAAGAAACCGGAATCGTGAATGAGCCACCGGTTATTTTCCCGTCTTTCACCGTCAGGGCATCGCTCGTCACGGCAATGGAGCCTTCTTCAAAATAACCAGTTCGCAGACTGCCTTTCCACACGGCGACGGACGTTTTTTCGTCAAGCTGGTACTGCTCCTGCGAAGGATCTAAATGGTCTTTCGTACAATTCAACAGAAAAAACGACAGGGCAATGGCGCAAAATAAGCGTACTTTTTTCATGGTGTATTCGTTGTTTTGACGTAAAAAAAATAGAAGCAAAATGGCCTGTTGCCGAACTCAGGGCGCGGGCGGAATCGGGGCGGGTACGGCATTGGAAACCGGTTTGAGCGATTTCAGATAGGCAAAAACCGCCTTCATGTCCGCATCGGTCATCCCGGCATAGTTCGGCCACGGCATCGGCGGTAGCAAGGGTCGGCCGCTGTCCAGCCCTTTGAATTTCCCCTGCCGCATGGCTTTGTTGAACTGCTCCTCCGACCAGTTGCCGATCCCGGTGGCATCCGGCGTTAAGTTGGCCGCAAACGACACGCCCCAGGGGCCGATGAAGGCCGTATTCTGCCCATTGAACAGCACCCATTGACCCGACTTGACCAGATTTTTGTCGTACGAACCCAGCGGTTGAGCGCTGTTGTAACCGGACAGAAAGCGGTCCATGTCAGGTGCGGGTCCCCGGGCTGTCATTTTCTTGGGCGCGTGGCAATCCGCACAGCCCATAATCGTCACCAGGTATTCGCCCCGTTTGACCAGCTCGCCCTGGGTTGTTTTTTGGGGTACCAGAACCGGACTGAATTCCGGTTGGGGGGCGTTATGCGGCTGGGTAAAGGCACAGGCAAGCCCGATGGCGGCTGTAGCCGCCAGATAAATCCATCTCATGGTGTGTTTGGTTGTAGTGAAAAAAAAGACCCCTGTGATCTGCCGGATTTCAGGCAGACCGTCATTGAAACGGTAAAAAGGTGGATAAATAAAACCGGCAGCGTCTACCAAAAACCGGAATCGGATGCTTTAGGCATGGGTCCGGATCAGTTGCCGCCCCGGAACCCGGTAGTAATGGCCCTGGTCATTAAACACCATCGTCGGGGCGTCATTGGTAAACAGTCTGAATTCCCGGATAAAATGGGCCTGGTCCGAATAGCCAAACGTGTGCGAAACATCCAGCCAGTTGGGGAGTGTCGTTTCCTGCTGGAACGACTCGTAGGCATTCCGGAAGCGAATGATCCGCTGGTACATCTTGGGCGTGGTGCCGTATTTGTCTTTAAAACTGCGTTCCAACTGCCGCTTGCTCACGTATAAATGCGTGCTCAGATCTTCGATGGACAGGTTTCCTTTTGCTTTCCGGATCAGCCGGGTGGCTTCGAATACGTAATTGCGGTCGGCCTTCAGATTCCGGAGTTGCGCCAGTAGAAACGTCTCCGCTGCGCTGACCACCGCCTGGATATCCGGCAAACCGTAGACGCTGTCGACCAGGCGGTTCATGCGTTTTCCGAAGAGACTTTCCAGGTCCGTGAAATTATTGAACAGCGATGCGCCAGGCACATTGAACAGTTGCGGCAGACTCTCCGGTTTGAGCTGGATACCGAATTTGCGGGTCGTTCCCACCGACTTCCACTGCACGGCATCCTGGTAAAGCCCCGCAAAAAACGCCTGCGGGAGCTTGTGCCACTGCTTATCAAACAACACATAGGCGCGGTTATCGTCCAGGTGCATGATCAGTTCCAGCGTTCCGAAAGGCAGGCAACGCTGCAGGGGCGACTCTTCGTTACCGCTGGTTTCAAAATGATGCAGCCAGTAACATTCAACGAAAGGTTGCAGCGCGGCCGACGGTTTAAATTCCTGGTACCATGTATTCATTCCTGTTCAATCGTAGTGTTGTTGCGAATTGTGCCGTAAAAGTAAAGCCCCAATCGGTTCCGGTATTGAAAAAATGCGACATTTTCGCAACCGGTCACACACCTGACTGTATTTTTCTTTCGAGCCCGACGGGCAAAAAAATGGCCGAAGCGATCTCCGGCCATCGTACGTATTGATTGAAATAACAATTTACCAGGTTCGTTTGCTCATGACTTTGTCCAGCTCCGGCCGGGTCATGGCGCCCAGTTCGGGATGTTGCCCCAGCCATTTCAGAAACTCCGTCTTAATCTCGTCGGTCCACTGGCTGTCGATCTGGCCGGTGGTGTAGCGGTTTGATTTTACCATCTCGAAGCCAAACTGATCCTTGCGGGTCACAAATTCGCAGGTGGTAATCACCTGCTCGGCCATGTGCGCCGGTACGAACAGAATGCCTTCGCGCTGGGCAATCACCAGATCGCCCGGCAACACCATCGTGCCCCCCATGCGGATCGGTGTGTTGAGTCCCATCAACACCATTTCTTCCAGAAAAGACGGGTGAAAATCCCGCACAAAGGCGTTGAAACCCTTGATGTTCTGCAATTCCTGCAAGTCGCGGGCGGCTCCGTTGAAGACGACGCCGTTGCCGGTTTTGCTGAAAATGGCGTTCCCCAACGTCGCCCCCACGAGCGTTCCTCCGCCGATTTTCCCAAAACCGTCGGCCACGTATACATCGCCCTTGGTCAGCGTTTCAATGGGCCAGGTGTTGGTGTTTCCCTTGCGACCCTGTTTGGTGGTGCCGCGCTCCTTGATGTTTTTCTCCACATCCGGTCGGCTGGGCATAAACATCGCCGTTACGGCCCGGCCCACCACGATGACGTCATCGTGGATGAATTTCCAGCCGCCTTCAAACTGGTTCGTGTAGCCTTCGTTTTTCAAAACCGTCCAGGCATCGTCGATTCCGATTTTTTTAGCCCGTTCTACGAGGGCATCCGGAATTTTAGGACGCCCGTCGGGAAACCGTTCTCCCTTCCATTCCGATGTCAAAAATGTCAATTCCTCCTTCGGAATGGTTTGGGCAACCAACGAATGCGTGCTGAATACGAGGACAAGGAGAGAAACGATTAAAGCAATGCTGGATTTCATACGGGGTCAATTAATCTGTAAACAATATCAAATGTTAAATGAGTAATGATAAACGTAAAAGTGTTGGATTGAAACCTACTTTTACGTTTATCATTACTCATTTAACATTTATCATTACCTTTTTTAATGTTCTTTCGCCAGATAGGCGTCAATGTCTTTTTGGGTAATCGCTAATTTTTTGGGGTATTTGCCCACCCAGGCTCTGAATTCATCTTTGATCTTGGCCGACCAGTCGCCGTGAATCTCGCCCGAGGGGTATTTTCCCTGCTGCAAAAGTACACGTTCAAATTCATCCCGCAAGGCCGTCATCTCCGAAGCCGACACCAGCCCCTCCACCAGGTGGGCCGGAATGAACACTACGCCGTATTCGTTCGCAAACACAACATCGCCCGGAAAAACCGTCACCTCACCGATGCGAATCGGCGCATTGATGGACGTCGGCGTCATGTCTTTGATATACGACGGATCGTGGCCTTTCACCCAGGCGTTGAACCCTTTGGTGTCTTTCAGTTCCTGCATATCCCGGACCGAACCGTAGAAAATGACACCCTTCCCGGTTTTGCCATAGATCGCGTTGCCGAGGCTCGAACCAATCAGGGTTCCATCTTTAATTTTTCCGTAGCCGTCGGCCACATACACATCACCTTTGGTCAGAATATCGATCGGCCAGATGTTGATACCGCCTTTCTGCGAACGCCCTTCAGCTTTGCCCTGCTTCCTGACCAGGCTGTCGAGGTCGGGCCGGGTTGGCATAAACTGCGCCGTAACCACCCGCCCGGTCATGGTTTCGCCGGGTTTGAGAATGACCCAGTTTTTTTCGACCTGGTTGCGGTAACCTTTGTTCCCCAGATAGCCCCAGATTTGCTCCAGCGTACAGTTTTGCAGCCGCTCCAGAACCAGATCCGGCACATTGGGCCGACCATCGGGCAAACGTGCCCCTTTCCAGTTAGACGTTAAAGCGGTAACCTGCTCAACCGATGAGCCAACCCGCTGGGCCTGAGCCGACATACTTCCCAAAAGGGTAATTGCCAATGCTACGAACGTTTTCTTTATCATCGCTTTTTAAGGGTTGCCGGTCAGCAAAACTGCACGCAGATACTGCACCCGGAAAGATTAAGGAATTAGAAAAGTCAAAAAGGTCTACTCATAAAGACAGGAGGTTGGGTAAAATACTGACCCAGGCGGCTGGTGTAAAAAAATAGGCCACCAAAACGAAAAATGAGGTTTTTCATTAACTTTCTCAATAAATTGAATTATATCCAGACTGAAGTTTGCTTTTCTATGTAAATACCGATTGAATGAAATAGTATTACCTAAATCCAGTTAAACGCATGAAAAAAATTCAACACTTACTTGATTTATTGAAGAAGTACCCGGCACCGACAGCCGCCGAACCCCGTCTGGGAGGTCCGTCTTCCGGCGTCGACCGGCGTGGTTTTCTGCGCAACTCGGCTCTGGGCGGTCTGTCGATGGGAATGCTGTTCGACGGAAGACCGGAACGCGAACTGGAGTTTATCACCCAGAAGGTAAAGCGCGAATCGAAGCCATCGGAACTCAAGATCACCGACATGCGCATTGCGGTTTTGCAGGGCGTTCCTTTTTCGAGCCCCATCATCCGGATCGACACCAACCAGGGTCTGGTGGGCTGGGGTGAAGTGCGCGACGGCGCCAGTGCCAACTACGCGCTCATGCTGAAAAGCCGCATTCTAGGAAAAAACCCGTGCAATGTGGAGCAGATCTTTAAACAGATTAAGCAATTTGGGAATCATGGCCGGGCAGCCGGGGGCGTCTGCGGGGTCGAAATGGCCCTGTGGGATCTGGCAGGCAAAGCCTATAACGTGCCGGCCTACCAGTTGCTGGGCGGTAAATACCGGGATTACATCAGGCTCTACGCCGATACGCCCGAAGGCAAGGATTACGACGAATTTGCCAAACACATGGTCCGACGCCGGGATCAGGGCTATACATTTCTGAAGATGGACTTCGGCATCGGGATGCTGGCCGACACGCCGGGAATGCTGGTCGGTACGAAGAACTGGAATGTCAAGCAACAATGGAATGATGCCAAACCGGGGCTGATGGGCAATTATGCGCAGACCAAACACCCGTTTACGCGCATTCAGGTAACGAAAAAAGGCATCGATGCCCTGGCTCTGCACGTGAGCAAAGTTCGGGACATCGTGGGCTACGACACGCCACTTTCCGCCGACCACTTCGGACATTTTGACGTCAATACCGCCATTCAGATTGGCAAAGCCATGGAACCGTTCCGGCTGGCGTGGCTCGAAGACCTGGTGCCCTGGTTCTATACCGATCAGTGGAAACAAATCTCGGATGCCATCGAAACGCCCACACTGACCGGTGAAGACATTTTCGCCAAGGAAGAATTCATCAAGCTCATCGATGCCAAAGCCATCGACATGATTCACCCGGATCTGGCTTCGTCGGGCGGTTTGCTGGAAACGAAAAAAATCGGGGATTACGCCGAAGAAGCCGGGATTCCGATGGCGATGCACTTTGCCGGTTCGCCGATCTGTATGATGGCCAACATCCATTGCGCGGCTGCGACCGAAAACTTCGTTGCGCTGGAACACCACGGCGTCGACGTGGATGGCTGGGAAGACATCGTGACCGGGATCAAGCCGATCGTTGAAAAAGGTTTCGTGAAAGTGCCCGACAAACCGGGTCTGGGCGTCGAACTCAACGAAGAAGTTGCCAAGAAATTCCTCCGGAAAGGCGCAACCTGGTTTGCCCCCACCGATAGCTGGAACACCCGCGATTCGTCGGACCGGGATTGGAGTTAAGAATAATGAGTTAAGAGTGATGAGTTAAGAGTGATGAGTTGAGAGTTGGCTGACGCATACACAACTCTTAACTCATCACTCTTCATTCTTTAATAAAATCTGCATCCGGTCGGCTTTTGCAATTTTCCGGCGAAAATCGACATAGTCGGAATAGGTTTCCGGCGCATACAGACCGGCTTCAACAACCAGTCTGCGAATGTATTTCACGGTCTTCCCTTCCACCTTCACGGATGCCTGATAACTCCCGAAACGGGATGTGAGCTGAATGGGTTCGAACACATACTCAACGCCAAGACCGGCCGGTAGCTGACAAATTACCGTGTCGGTATCGATATAACCGGTAGCAAGTTGCAACGCTGCCGTTCGGTGATCGGTTTGAATGGGGAGCGTTTGAGTCGACGGTAACTGGTTAGGAACAAAAAATAGACGATTTCCACTGCGGGTGGCGCAATTAGGCAATTCAACAACCATCCGTTCAATAAAGGTTGGCAATGCACTTTTGTCTTCCTGAAACGAAAAAGACAAAATCGTAAAATTCGGTATTCCAAACTGCCGATAGAGCCACTGCCGTTGATCGTCTGGGTTGGCAGCACGCACGACGGATTCGACCGACTCTGCCTGAATACCGGTGTATATCGTTCTGACATCGGCAGTCGCCTTTCCTGACGCATCCAGTCGTAGGATTGCCGAGCGGTTTTGTCGGTTATGGACCGGGAGGTATACCGGAGTCCGAACCAGTTTTCCACCGTCCGGCGTCAAAACCAACGCATACCGGTTATCGGTAAAACTACCCGTATAACCAGCGGGTGCGTGTTGATCCGTGCATTCCAGCCAAAGAGTATCCTTTGCCAGGGGAACGCACAGAAACATGTGGTTGAACCGCGACGCGGGAAAATCCGGTAACACATCCGCCGAATGCTGGCCTGCCGACACCAATGCCCGAAAGGACGGAATACCCACTGTTTTTAGCAACGCATACGTATAGTTCGTCAATGCTTTGCAGTCGCCGTAGCCTTTCTCGGCCACGACGGAAGCCGGAAACGTTTGCCATCCGCCAATGCCCAGTTGGATACTGACATAACGCGTGTGTAGCTGTACAAACCCATATATTTTCTGAATCTTCTTCTTCACATCGGTTTCATTGGCAACGAGCTCCAATACCTGCTGCCGCAGCGACTCGGGGAGTTGATCACGGCCCTCATTCAGTTCATAGTGAAACCGGCCCAGTTCCTGCCAGGTAGTCATACGGCCTTTTCGAGTCCCCAGTTCAAACTCATCCGGTGCGGTCAGTACACCCGGCCCCCGGTTGGTATAATAGGGAGCCTGGACCTCCTGTTCATGGATCTTTTGTTGCTTCAGCTTCCAGGTGTAGGTCCGCCCCGTTGAAGTCTCAACGACTTCGGGAGCCGGTAAGTGATTCAATGTTTTGTAGCGCAACGTCTGCCCGACCGGCACAATCATCCGAAACTGGGCCGACTCCAGCGCCAGTTTATCATCGCTCAGTGGAAACCAGTCCGGATACAACATCGTATTCTGCGTGGTGGTTTCGTAACGAAATTCGACGGTAAACGGATAATCCGCATACGTAAAACCGGCCGATTTCATCCGGCTGTCTTCAAATAAAGAAAAATTACTGACCCAGCTCAGGTCCTCGATGTCGCTTCGTTTGAGCCGCCGAATGACCTTCCCTTCTGCATTGTATAAGATTCCCTCGATACTGCCTACTTTTGAAAGCTTGGTATACGGAATTGCAACAGAGGTGTACGACTTCCCTCCTTCGTTCAGAATGGTAACCGCATAATGAACGGTTTCAACCGCTTCGGCACGCGTCCTGACCTCGAATGTCTGTTCATAAAGCCGCATGACCACCGCAGCCCCCGCCGGCAAACCGCTGGGAATGGTCGCAACGGAAAAAGGCTCTGCGGCCCAGCTTGCCAGACTGATTAACCAACAAGCTACCAAGCCAATGAACTGCTTATTTTTCATCTGTCTTTTTCAGTACAACCTGCTCGGCGTGTTTGGCAATAACCTGGTTATAAAACTCCCGCAGTGCGCCGTATTCTTCCGGACTGAAAACGGCTTTATTAAAACTTAATCGACTGGCAACCTGCAATTTCCCCTGTTCCTGTTGCGCCATAAACGTAAAGCGACCCGCATTTCCCGGTAATACCAGCGCGATATTTTTAGGCAATTCCTCTACCGTATAGCCTTCGGGCAGCATATACGTTGCAGCAAAGGACTTTTCGACCGGAACGCCCATGTCGACCGGAAACCGTCGTTCGGGCGATTTAAAAGGGTTTTGCATGAAGATCGGTAATGGACGCAAAAACAAACGGTTCTGGATTCGGCTCACGCCCTCGGCCAGCGTGACGTTTCCCCTGATGCTCAGCGGCAGATAGATAGAGTCGGCATTTTGTACTTCCAGCTTACTCCACTGCCAGTCGGGATTGCGGCTTTTAAATTCCTCTCCGAATTTTTCCAGACTCACCGCCCGCAAGCGCTGGCGACTCTCGGCGGCCGCATAACCCGTATGGGTGATGCTGATCGTTCCATCGAGTTGACCTTCTCTCGTCATTTTCAGCAGGAACTGCCCCGTTTCCCGACGTTTTTCAACCGGCGTAAGCGGTATCCAGCGAGCCCGTCGGATATGGATGAGCCGTCCGTCGCCGTTCAGGCAGCGCACGGGGAGTACACCCGCTCTCAGGTCTGGTTCACACACATCCAGCAGGAGGTCTTTTCCGGCCAGGATCACCACGGCAACCACGTAGTCGAACCGGGAAAGCAACGGATAGTCTTTACTTAGTGTACCATTCTGTTTCGTACTTAAAATAACCGGATAAGCTTCCAGATCCATTTCCCGCAACAGGCCGACCAGCATCAGATTCAGCTCTGCGGTATTCCCGGTTTTGGCATCAAATGCATTTTTGAGACTGTTTCTGGTAAGAATAGAGCGTTGACCATTCCATGTCATCGCCTGGTGAATATATTGATACGCTGCCGTTATCTGTTTCAGGGTGTCGGACGATTGGCTCTTCAGAACGGAAGCGATTTCTTTCAGAAAGCTGGTCCGGTTCAGGGCCAGTCCAAACTTGTCATAGGATAATAGAAACTTATCGAGGTCTTCCCACTTTTTAGCAAAGTTCTGGGGGCCTACCTGAGTAGGTAAAGTCGTTCGGATCAGTTCAAACCAGACTTTGGCGCGGTAATTATCGGGTGTTGCCATAAAATCTTCCTCCTGCAACGCCACCAGGTCTTTCATGGCCCAGCGGTACTGAATGTCACTACCCGATTGCTGGTTTTTGTCAATTACCAGCGATTCGTATCCCTGAAAGAGAATACGGTATTCAAATCCCGGTATCAGATTCAGATCATATTGACTCCAGCGGACCGGAATATCGCGCTGAAAATTCCATTCACGCAATTCAAACACAAAATCGGAGGAAAGCGTATACCGGAATTCAATCACGGAACCTACGCGGACGTTCGGTAACGTAAATCGCTTGACGTACCTTTCTTCCGTTCGGCGCTCCTCAAAAATGGCATCTTTCGCCAGTTTATCCACTTTTATGGAGCCATCCGCCAACTGATTATGGGTCATGCCTTCAATGTCACTTATTTCCTCATGAAGATCGACGCGGACGCGGTGAAAAGGAATCGTCACCGTAGCTCGGTCAAAGGCACTTTTTTTTAGAATTTTAATTCGAACATGACGCTCGTAATATACGTAATAGCCTCGGGAATCATTCTTCGTAATAGAGGCTTTACCAAGGTCTGACAGCACAACGGCTTCCGCCGACGAATCGGCAGGATAAACCGTCATTTTCAAATCATCAAAATTCACCTGCCCAAAAGTGATACTACTATTCTGGGCGAATGAACAATAAGAAACCAGAAGGTAAGCAATAGCCAACCCGTAGTTAATACGGCGAAAAAAAATCATACAAGCACGGTATTTATACTCAATCAGTTCCGCCAAACTACGCATTAACCTATTATCAAACAATTGCTATTGTTTTTTATACGTCTTCTCCCCCGCTTCCACCGCTACTGCTAAATGGTTTTCTTTGGGTGGAATCGGACAGGCATAGCCGTCGCTGTAGGCACAGGACGGATTATAGGCTTTATTGAAATCGATTACCACTTTCCCGTCTTTGATATCCCCCATCCGCAGGTCCATGTAACGCCCGCCACCGTAGGTTTCCCGGCCATTGGTGGCATCTTTAAACGGCAGAAATAAATAGTCGCGGTATTGGGGCAAACGCGCCAGTTGCAGGCTGCGGTAAACCGTCAGGTGATGCGGTTTTCCCTGCATACGGAACGTCAGAACGGCATACGGAACGTAGCTTTTTTTCTGACCGTCGTAAGTAGGTAATTCAAACGGCTCGGCTTGGGGCGTTCGCTGAACCGTGGCTTCAACCCGATAGGTAGAATCGGGGTCGTAGAAACTGAGATTTTTTAAATCCTCTTTTTTTAACGGACTCTTCGGCGATTTCAGGAATTCGGCTTTATAATTTTCCCGATGCGCCAACAGATGTTGGGTATACGTCGACTGAGAAAAGCCGGAAAGGTTCGCTACAAGAGCGAACAACAATCCGGCCATCCGAAGCTTATTCCTCCGATTCATCAGAGGCCGCTGTGCGTGGTGTTTGCTGGTCAGAAACGAGTTCAAAACCGGATACGCCATCACCATACTCATACGGTTTGATCGTGAATGTATATTCATGATCCTGAAAGTTAAGCCCGATTTTCTGGAAGACTCCTTTCAGGGGAATGGAATAACCACGACCGGTTTTGGACAGTTCAAACGCTTCACCGTCACCAGCTTCCGTTGGAATCAGATACAACGCTTTTACGCCTTTGCGACGGTTAACCGTTCCCACTTTGTAGTGGGGTTTCGAAGGATCGATACTCAATCCTTCCATCAGTTTTTGGGGGAAAGCCAGGCGACCGGTTTTGGTCACAGACGTCGAAAACGAAGTCTCTTTCGGTGTTACTTTGGGTGCTTCATCCGTATTGTCTTCCGGTGAGAAGAAACGGATTTTGTTCGGTTTTACTTTCATTGGGTGTGTTGAAAAATGTTTGCCCACAAAGCTATTCAATTCTGTTTAATTTATTTCACTTTTATTTAAAATAACCCGTATTAAACAAGGCGGTTTTAATCAACAATTAATCTAATTTAGGAGTTGATCAACGGCTCGCTTGAAAAATTAGCGAAGCGAAACCACCTTTCTTCCCGTCAAAAGTTTGTCTGGTAAACCATCTGTTTCATTCGGTCGTTTCACGATAAATCAGGAAAAAGGAAAAATAAAGTTACCGAAAGACGATTTAAAAAAGTAGGTATTTTTCAACATGGATCGCGTTATCGTTTCATCATTACTTGATCATTCGTTAATTAGCTTGTCTTTTTGTTAACGTAATCCCGCAATTATCCCTTAAAACGGGAGCCATATTCCGAACAAAGACGCAAAAAACGAATGCGCTGATTCGGCACGGCTTGGCCACCAACCCCGGACCTTTGGATAAATATTCAGGATTATTGAAAACACTTTACCCGAGATCTCGAGTTTTACTACTAAAGAGTCTAACAAAACATCTCACGCAATAAAGCTCAACTGATCATGAAAAAAGTAAGTTTATTTCTACTGTTAGTATTGGGGACATACACCTTCCAGGCGTGTAATAGTAGCAGCAATAAGGACAGCGCGGAACAGGCCGAAGAAGCCAATGACGAGAAAGACATGCCCGAAGATGATTCCGAATTTGCGGTAAAAGCAGCCAGCGGGGGCATGATGGAAGTGGAACTTGGAAAGCTCGCCGAACAGAAAGCTGTGAATCCCAAAGTGAAGGAATTTGGTGCCATGATGGCCTCCGATCATGCCAAAGCCAACGAGGAATTAAAAACCCTGACGACATCCAAGAACATCACCATACCGGCAACCCTGAGCGAAGATCATCAGAAACATGTGGACGATTTAAGCAAACTCTCGGGGGCAGAATTTGACAAAGAATACGTTAAACTGATGGTCGATGACCACAAGGAAGATATTGACCTTTTTAAAGACGCTTCCTTCAACGCCAAAGACCCGGATGTAAAAGCTTTCGCAGGAAAGACGCTTCCAACCCTGCAAAAACACTATGATGCCATCAAAGCGATTCAGGACGCGATGTAAGACCACAAAAAGTTGGTTAAAAAAGGAACGCAGGGCAACTTGCGTTCCTTTTTTATTTCTTTGTTGTATCTTGGAAATTCGTCGGTGCTGCTCTACCCGGGCAATTTTACAGGAGTAGAAGGGCGCTTTGACGAACAGTTTTTACTTACTCCTAAACACCTTGCTGTATATGAAAAAAACTACGTTTCAGGTGCTGCTGTTCCTGACGGTTTTGCCTGCTTTGGTGGTTGCCCAAACCGGAAAAGTACTGGACAACCAGTCATTAAAAAGTAAAATTCTGAAGAGTGACCGGAAGTTTGCCATTTATTTACCCCCCGACTACGAAACCTCGCAACGCACCTACCCGGTGCTGTATCTGCTGCATGGCGCCGGCGACGACCACACGGGTTGGGTACAATTCGGCGAGGTCCTTCACATTGCCGACCGAACCATTGCGGAGGGCAAAGCAACTCCCATGATTATCGTGATGCCCGACGCCAACACCGGCCGTCGTGGTTATGAAAATGATGTGAAAGGGGAATGGCGTTACGAAGATTTTTTCTTCGAGGAACTGATGCCTTTCGTTGAAAAAAACTACCGAATTAAAGCAGAAAAGCGGTTTCGGGCCATTTCCGGCCTGTCGATGGGGGGCGGTGGTACTTTTACCTATGCGCTCCACCACCCCGAATTGTTTTCGTCGGCCTGCCCGCTCAGTGCGGCCACAGGGCCGGTCTCAACCGAAGATGCCAAAACCCGGCTGGCCCGAACCAACCAGACCGCCACAGACGACGAATTGCAGGCTTATTTTAACCGGCAAAGTGTGTTAAATCTGGTGAATAATATACCCGATAATCAGAAAAAAGCGGTTCGCTGGTACATCGACTGTGGTGACGACGACTTCCTGTATGAAGGAAATTCATTGGTTCATATTGCCATGCGTAAAAAAGAAATTCCACACGAATTTCGGATTCGGGATGGCGGCCACACCTGGACCTATTGGCGTGCGTCTTTGCCAACGGTTTTAGAATTTGTTTCGGCCGCTTTTCACCAATTTTGAGTCGCGGCAAAAAAGTAAACTTTATTATCAAAATCATATGGTAATAAATACTCAAAAGAAAGCCGTTATTACACCAACCGGTTTCCTTAAACTGTCCTTTATAATCTGGAATAATGCTAAAAACCGGCTCAATAATGTGAATAATTATGTAGCCAAATAAGTCACATCAGTAACTTGATGACATTCATACACTTTCCTTTTTCCTGCAACGTAAAAACCCGGCCTGTCTTATAAATCCTGACCAAATCATTCCGACCCCAACGTCGGTTGGATGTTCTTATTGTTCAGGAGGAAATAAAATCATTCTTAGTAAACGATTTCAAGGTATAAACGACGGTAATCCCCGCATAAAACCGTCGTTTATACCCTGAAGCCCGGGGTAAAAAGTAGCTGATGGCAGCCCAAAATCCACTGCATTCCCCGTTTTTCGTTCGTCGGACCTTCACTTTTTTTCTCCTTTTAGGGACTCCGGCATCGCGCTGCATTGCTTCCGAAAACAGCCTGCGGTGTTGCTGTCTCAGACTTTGTTTTCCGCCTGACTATCAACCCCTAAGCAACTGATGCGCGTCAAATCTGTTCGCCATTCGCCAGGTGGAGCCCCACCAACGATTCCCGGCCCGGTCGGCGTCAGCAAACACCGGCCAAGGCCCTCCCGTTCTGCTTTCCAAAAAATTTGCGAAAACAGGACGCTTATTCGAAGCGTCCAACCTGCCTGCGTCAGCCGTGTTAATTTTGAAACACAGCCTATTCGCCCCCGTTTTCTCCTTGTATTTCTGTGAGAATAAGTGTTATTTTGCGGGTCAAATTTCTGCGTAAAACTAACAATGGCTTTAATTAACAAGATCAGAGAAAAATCAGGCGTTGCGGTCGGTGTGATTGCCGTCAGCTTGATTTTATTTATTGTAGGAGGTGATCTGCTCGGTCCGGGAAGCCTGTTTGGCGGACAGGACCAGACCGTGGGTGAGATTGCCGGTCAAAAGATTTCGTATCCGGAATTCAATGCGAAAGTCGATGAAGCCCGGGCCGCTTATGAGCAACAAACCGGTCGCCCCGCTACCGAACAGGATCAGGTTCAACTTCGCGACCAGGCCTGGAACCAGTTCATTCTAGACATTGCCTACCAGAAAGAATACGATGCCCTCGGCCTGTCGGTAACGCCCGAAGAACTGGTTGATATGGTGCAGGGTAACTACATCAGCCCCGCCATCCGGCAGACGTTTACGGACCCCAAAACCGGCTCTTTCGACAAAAATACCGTTATCAATTACCTGAAAAGCCTCAAAACGCTGCCCGCCGAACAACAACAGGCCTGGGCCAATTTTGAGAAAAACCTGAGCGCTGACCGCACCCGGACCAAATACGAAAACCTGCTGCGGCTATCGTCGTTTGTCACAACCGCCGAAGCCCAGAAAGAATACCAGGCCCAGAACACCCGCGCCAACGCCAAGTTCCTGCTGGTTCCGTATTACTCCGTTCCGGATACGACGGTAAAAATAACCGATGCCCAGTTGCAGGAATATCTGGACAAGCACAAGGACGAATACAAGAGCATCAACAGCCGGACGATTCAGTATGTAACCTTCCCGGTGGCGCCGTCGAAAGAAGACAGCACGGCCTTATACGATCAGATTAAAACGCTGGCCCGTGGTCTGGCAACGGCCACGAACGACTCGTCGTATGCCCGCATGAACTCCGACATTCAGGCTCCGTTGTACATGACGCTTGGCGAAATGCCCGAGCAACTGAAAGCCACGGTTGGCACGTTTGCTCCGGGTGGTGTATACGGTCCTTACAAAGAAGGCAACACGTATTTCATTTACAAGTATGGTGGCGTTAAAAAGGACACCAACTTCACCGTTCGGGCCAGCCACATCCTGATTCGGGCTGCCGGAAGCGATTCGGCGAAAGCCGCAGCGCGGATCACGGCCGAAGGTATTCTGCGTCAAATTCAGGGAGGAGCCAGCTTTGAAGCCCTCGCCCAAGCCAACAGCGCCGACGGTTCGTCGCAGCAGGGTGGTGACCTGGGATATTTCAAAAATAACAACCAGATGGTGAAGCCGTTCCAGGATGCGATTTTCGGCTTCAACGGCACCGGTTTGATTCCGCGTCTGGTTGAAACCGAATTTGGCTACCACATCATCAAAGTAACCGAGCCGAAAACGAATACGCTGTACCGGATTTCGACGATCGGTAAAACCATTACCCCGAGCCAGGCAACCCGCGATGAAGTGTATCGCAAAGCAGAGCAGTTCGCCACGGAAAGCCAGACCAAAGAAGCGTTTGACGAAAACGTGAAGAAAGACAAAACACTGGTGGTAGCCACCGCCGAACGGATTCCGGAAAACTCAACCAGCGTCAATGCGCTGGGGAACGCCCGTGAACTGGTTCGCTGGGCTTTCAACGACGATACGGATGTCAACGATGTTTCCTCGGCGGTTGAAGTGGATGACCAGTATGTCGTGGCGGTTTTGACCGGCGAAACGTCCGAAGATGAAGTGAAGATCGACAACTTCCGTCCGGAACTGACCGCGAAAGTTCGCAACCAGGTGAAGGCGGAACAGATCATTGCCAAACTGAACAGTGCATCGGGAACCCTCGAGTCGATTGCCCAGAAATACGGTGCCGGTGCGCTGGTCGAAGAAGTACCCGACCTGAACCTGGCCAACGGTTTTCTGAAAAGCGCAGGCGTCGATCCGGTGGCCGTTGGTAAAATCTTCGGTCTGAAAAACGGCAAACGCTCGAAACCTTTTGCGGGTGATGCCGGTGTCCTGATTGTGGAAACCACCTCTGTAACGCCAGCCCCAACGGTAGCCGATTACACGGTTTATAAAACCCAGCTTCAGCAAAACGCCAGCAGCCGCACCGGTTTTATGATCAATGAAGCCATTCGTGAAAACGCCAAGGTGAAAGACCGCCGGGCGAAGTTCTATTGATTAGATCGATCTTACGCAACAAAAAAGGCTTCCCGAACAGGAAGCCTTTTTTGTTTTGCCCCTTTAGGAGGTTGGGGGCAACTCTTTCAAAAACGCCACCAGTTTGGCAAATGCCTTCCCCCGGTGGCTAATGTCCCCTTTCTCCTCCATGCTCATCTCGGCAAAGGTGCGATCGTAGCCGTCGGGTTGAAAAATGGGGTCGTAGCCAAACCCGCCGTTGCCTCGCGGCTCAGTCAGAATCTGCCCTTCGGCAACGCCTTCAAACGACTGATACTGCCCGTCGATGACCAGCGTGATCACCGTCCGAAACCGCGCCCGGCGATTGGTCTGGTCTTTCAGGTTGGTCAGCAGCAAATTCAGGTTGCGCTCGTAGCTGCGCGGATGCCCGCCATAATAGGCTGAGTGAACGCCCGGTGCGCCGTCCAGCGCATCGACTTCCAGGCCCGAGTCATCGGCAAAACAATTGACGTGGTAATGATCCCAGACGTGTTCGGCTTTCTGGCGCGAATTGCCGGGAATCGTGTCCTGCGTTTCGGGAATCTCTTCAAAACAGCCAATATCCTGCAAGGTTTTCAACGTAAACTGGTCACCCAGCAGTGCCGCGATTTCGGCCAGTTTGTTGGCGTTGTTGGTGGCGAAACAAAGCGTCATAGAAAAGGGGTTAATAAAAATAGGCTGCCTCGCTAAAGGCAGCCTATTGCTCAGGAAAGATTGTTTATTTGGCACTAACGACTTCTATATCAAATGCGAGCGAAGCGTAGGGAGGAATGGGAGCCTTTCCCAACTGCCCATACCCAATGGTAGAAGGCAGAACGATCGTGGCTTTTTCGCCTTCCCGCATTTTTACCAGTGCTTCATCCCAGGCGGCAATAACCGCACCCGTTCCAATGTTGAAATCGGCTCCATCGGCATTAGCATCAAATTGATTGCCATTCAGCAGGGTACCTTTGTATTTGATTTTTACTGTTTGTCCTACTTTCACGAGGGCCGAATCGGGATAGGCTTTTGTCAGGAGAAACCGGAGACCGGAAGCGGTTTTCTCAGCCGCCGTCAGGCCTTTGGCAACCAGATAATCCTGAATCTGTTCTTCTTCGGTCCGGACGCTGACCACCGTAATATCGTACCGGACGGGCGTATAAGCCGGGAGGAGTAAATTACCGCTCTTGTTGTCGGTCGGGTCGTAGGGTGCCAATACGATGCCTTCTTCGCCTTCTTTCAGCAATTGCAAGCCGTTGTAAAGCCGGGCCGTAATCGTTCCCTGCAAAGGTGCTCCAATCGTGACCGTACTCGGCTTTTTGGCGAAGGTTTCGGAACTGTCGACAATAACACCATCCAGACGGCGCTGTACAAAGTAGAAACGAACTTCGTCGCCCACTACCGGAGTCTGGCCGGTCGGTACGGTTTTCGTTTTAGCAAGGTACAAACCGGTTGCATCATCCTTAGCGGCCGGGAGGTTTTCTTGAGTAATATAAGCCTTAATTTCCTCCTCGTTTTCGCGTCGCTTGCGATCGTTCAGCGCTTCGCCCGGATCCGGCGCACAGCTCACCTGTGCGATCAACAGCCCAATCAGCGAAACGGCAACACTCCATTTCAGCCAATTTTTCATTCCTGCCATCTCATTCGTGTATCTAAATACGCTTTTACTCAACTTCTATTAATAAACAACGAACCCGATACGAATCTGGTATCGGGTTCGTTCACAGATTTCGGGTATTGATTACCGTCCGCCCTGCGGCATTTGGGGCATCTGCGGGGTTGGTGCGGCTCCTTTTTTAATGTCGACCAGTTCCACATCGAACATGATCACGGAGTTTGGCGGAATGGCACCCGGTGCGCCTTCTATGCCGTAGGCCAGACCCGACGGAATGATCAGGAGTCCTTTACCGCCTTTTTTCAGTTGGCGGACGCCTTCATCCCAGCCCGGAATAACGGCACCCTGACCCAGCGGAAAGTCGATACCAGCCTGCGTCTGTGGATTTTTGTCGGAACTGTCGAACACTTTTCCATTCATCAGTTTACCGGTGTATTTCACTTTCACGACATCACCCGAGCCCGGGTTTGCGCCCGTTCCCGGTTGCGTAATGACGACATACAAACCGGATGCGGTTTTCTGACCGGCCAGTTTGTTCTTGGCTACATAATCAGCGATGGTTTTGTCGTCGGTACCTTTCTGCTTTTCCCGAAGCGATACCTGCGCTTTCTGGAACTCCTCCATCGACTGAATATCGATCACTTTGATGGTGTAGGCAATGTCGGAGCCTTTCGGAATAAACGGCGGCAGGGGTTGCTGCGACCGGCCGGCAATCGAATCGGCGTTGACATAAATGGTGGCACTGTCGCCCTTGCTCAACAGAGCAAGCCCTTCTTCGAGGCTGCCTTTGAATGTCGATGCCTGCAAAGGCTGTTTCACGGGCGCTCCGTTCTGATAGCTGCTGCCCAGAAGTGAATCCTTGCTGTTTTTGACCGTTAAATTAAAGGTCATCACGTCGCCGACTTTCGCTTTACGCGTATCTTCAACATCTTCGTGAAACTTGTACTTCAAGCCGGTTTCGGTTACTTGCACCCGGTTGTTGTCGCAGGAAGCCAGTACCACGACCAGCAGAGAGAGTTTACTAACGGTTTTGATAGTCATGAAATTTAGTGTTTGTAGTTCGTAGTTTGGTTTTAGAATTTGTGGTTAACTACACACCACAAACGGGACTTTGGTTTAGTTGACAAAAATAGTATATGGTTTACGGTTTTCAGTATTCGGTTTATGGTGGCTGACCCGAGAATACGAATGCGTCAGCCACCATAAACCGAATACTGAAAACCGTAAACCTATCTCAAACCGACTCCAGCAGTTGCTCCTGGTAGGCGGGCAATACACTCAGTAGTTTTTGCTCTGTTTCCTTGAGCGTCAGCGTTGTCCGGCCACCGGCGGCATTTTTATGACCGCCCCCGCTGAAATGCTGGCTGGCCAGATCACGCACCGAAAAATCACCCACCGACCGGAACGACATTTTCACTTCGTCTCCCCGATCGATCAGAATGGCCGCCATAATCACGCCTTCGACCGCCAGCGCTTGGTTGACCAGACCTTCCGTATCACCCATTTTCGACCGGAACCGCTTCAGTTCCGCATCGGTAATGGTGATGTAGGCAAAGCGGTATTCCGGCAAAACCACCAGCTTTTCCGATAACGCATAGCCCGTAAACCGCAGTTTGTCGAGCGAAACGTTGTCATAAATTCGGCGGTGGATGGGACTCACGTCAATGCCGATATCGATCAATTCGGCAACCACCCGATGCACGTCACCTGTGGTGCTGGCGTGCCGGAACGAGCCCGTATCGGTCATAATACCGGCGTAAAGGCATTCAGCCATCCCCACATCGACGAGTTTTTTATCACCAAACCGGTCGATCAGTTGAAACACAAGCTGAGCGGTTGCTGCGGCTTTCGTATCCCAGTAGGCAAAATCGGCAAATGACTCCGGTTCCAGATGGTGGTCGATCATCACCTTTTTGGCGCGCGACTGCCGCACCATTGGTTCCAGATCCCGGATGCGGTTGAGTGCGGAGAAATCCAGGCAAAAAATAACGTCGGCCTGTTCGAACAACTGACTGATTTCGACCCGTTTCTTTTCGTCAAACACCAGCACGTCGTTGTTACCGCTTAACCAGTACAGGTTTTCGGGGTAATCGGTCGGCGTGATCACCGTAACATGGTGGTTCCGTTTTTTCAGATAGCCCGCCAAGCCCAGCGACGAGCCCATGGCATCGGCATCAGGGTTTAGGTGGGTAGTAATCAGCACCGTCTGGGGCTGGTCAATCAGCGTACGGATAGCGTCGAAGTCTTGCATTTACGAATTACCCCGGGTGAACGGGCAGGTATCAATTCGCAAAATTACGAAGAATTGTTCTCTAATCTTTATACCTTTGGAGCCAAATAATATTTTGTTTCACTCCCTGATGACGACCAACCGTACGTTCACGATGATTAAACCCGACGCCGTGGCGGAGGGGAATTCCGGTGCAATCATTCAAATGATCGAAGAAGCCGGATTTCGGATTGTAGCCGTAAAGAAAGCCCTGCTGACGAAAGAGCGGGCCGGACAGTTTTACGCCGTTCACAGCGAACGCCCTTTTTACAACGACCTGTGCGCCTATATGTCGTCCGGAGCCATCATTCCGATGATTCTGGAAAAAGACAATGCCGTGGCTGATTTCCGCAAGCTGATTGGTGCTACCAACCCGGCCCAGGCCGAAGAGGGAACCATTCGGAAACGGTTTGCCAAGTCGATCGAAGCCAACGCCATTCACGGCTCGGACTCGGACGAGAACGCGAAAATCGAGGGTGATTTCTTTTTTGCCGGTATCGAGCAGTTCTAATTGCTAATGGGAACGCAGATTGAACGGATAAAACTGATTTTATCCGCTAAATCCGCGTTCCCATCAATTTTTCGAAGTATTGACAAAAATGCGTCAAGGCGCATTCCGAACATTTCGGTGAACGGGCGACGCACACGTAACGTCCGTGCAAAATCAGCCAGTGGTGGGCTTTGGGGACGTATTCTTTCGGGATGTATTTCACCAACGCCAACTCGACCGCCAGGGGCGTCGTAGCGGTTTTCGGCACCAATCCCAGCCGGTGCGACACGCGGAAGACGTGGGTATCGACGGCCATCGTCGGCTGATTAAAAATGAGGGATGCAATGACGTGGGCGGTTTTTCGACCCACCCCCGGCATTTTCTGCAAGTCGTCCACTTTCGCTGGCACTTCCGACCCAAACTCCTCCGTCAATACCTTCGCCATGCCCACCAGGTGTTTCGCCTTGTTGTTCGGATACGAAACACTCCGAATGTAGCCAAACACCTCATCGACCGACGCTGCCGCGAGCGATTCCGGTTCGGGAAACCGTTCGAACAGCTTCGGGGTTACCTGGTTAATCCGTTTATCGGTGCATTGGGCCGACAAAATAACTGCCACCAGCAATTCATACGGATTGCGGTAATGCAACTCGGTCTCCGGTTCCGGGAAGTGGGTAATGAAGTAATCGAGAAAATGGCGAAACCGTTCTTTCTTTAGCATACAGCAAAGATAATCCTCTCTGATTTCCTCTGATTCACTCTGTGTAACAATTTTTAAGTGGTTACAAAGAGTGAATCAGAGATTATCAGGGTTCACCAGAGAAAACAGAAACCCGTCAGCCTAAAAGTCTTAAGCTGACGGGTTTGCCGCGTAATTTCTCGAATAATTCAGGATATTTTGAACGGTGCGCTCGGCCGGTTTGCGTTCGATTTTATTCATCAAACACTTGATTTCGAGCGTATCTAAATAGAAGCTCATCAATTCCGGTTCTGCCATGAGGGCGTCTTCGATCAGGAGATTTTCTTCGCTGGAAGTCTCTTCGTAGACATACCGGATTACGTCATCGTTGGTAAAAATTTGTATCATAGTATGGGGAACGTTTGCTTAACTGCTTACGCAAATTAATTAAAGCATAACGCATTCTCCCCAATGCCGTATTGATACTGACTCCGGTTGCATCGGCGATTTCCTGGAAACTCATTTCCTCGTAATGCCGCATAATCAGAACCTGACGTTGCTGCTCGGGCAGCCGTTGAATCAGCTCACGCAGATGTTCATGTGTCTCCTGCCGAATCTGCACCGACTCGATGGAGTCTTCGGCAAATTCCAGCGTATTAAACACATTACTACCATCTTCAAACACTACATTGGGGTAGCGTTTTTCTTTCCTAAAAAAGTCGATAGCCAGGTTGTGAGCGATCCGAATAATCCAGGGCAAAAATTTACCCTCTTCGTTGTACTTACCGGATTTTAATGTTTCAACGGCCTTGATAAAGGTGTCCTGCATTAAGTCTTCGGCAACGTACTGGTCCTTTACAATCAGATAAATCGTGGTATAAACTTTCGATTTGTGGCGCTGAACCAGTTTTTCGAAGGCTTTTTCACTACCGCGGATGTACAGGGATATAAGCTCACTGTCGCTAACCTGCAATTTGTCCATTTTCAGTAATCAGTTAGGTAACGTAGAGCTTTGTATCGATAGTGTGTGAGCGTTGGGATTTTTAGTGAAAGATCTGATTGGTTGTCTCAAAGTAAAATATTTTCATCGTACTTTGCAATAGGCGGAAAAATTATTTTCATACTAATCAGTCAAAATACAACACTTTATTGTGTGAATTGTAAAAAAAACTTTAATTCCTGATCATTTCTACATTTCTGCCTTATTCAAGGATTCATTTGTACTTTTTCAACCAACTACCTGGATAGACCCAAAATGATGCCAAAGGGTTTAAATCCCTGAAATTCTTTCTCTAAAATTCGCGTAGCACTCCTGAGATTTTTAACGGAACTTTGCAATTCTTACTCATATACGAAATTCGCCATCGGTGCGATTGAATCCATCCTCATGAAATTTAAGAAACACGTTTTTATTTGTGCCAATCAAAAACCGGCCCCCAAAAAAAGCTGCGGAGAAGCCCACGGCCTGGCGCTGGTCGATGCGTTCAAGGAGGCCTTGAAACAACGCGGTTTACAAATTGATATCCGCGCCCAACGCGCCGGTTGCCTCGACACCTGCGCCCTGGGGCCGTCGATGGTGGTATATCCGGAAGGAACTTATTACGGCAATGTACAACTTTCGGACGTCGAAGAAATTGTGGAAAGCCACCTCGTCAATGATCAACCGGTGGAGCGACTGGTGCTCCCGTTTTAATGGTTCAGGCGTCAGGACATACCGGCCGGGCAGTGGTATGCAACGTCTGTCGGTTCTGACGCCTGACTTTCTCAGCCATGTATAAACATCTTTTTTTCGACCTCGATCATACCCTCTGGGATTTTGACCGGAACTCAACGGAATCAATTTTTGAATTATATGAGACATTCCGGCTCTCGGAGGCCGGTATTGCCTCCGCCGACGAATTTAACCGCCACTTTATTGCCATCAACAACCAGCTCTGGTCCGATTTTTACAACAACCGGCTGACCCACACCGACATTCGAAAATACCGGTTTCGAATGGTCATGGATGCCGTCGGTGTTTCGGATCATTCCGTTTGTGACCAGATGAACGAGGCCTATCTGCAACTGCTGCCCCGCAAACCGCACCTGATGGAATCGGCGGCCGATGTGCTGGACTACCTCAAAGAGCGCTATCAGTTGCACATCATCACCAACGGTTTCGACGAAATTCAGGCGTTGAAAATGGCCAGTTCGGGCCTGACCGACTACTTCCAGCACATTGTGACCATCCAGAAAGCCGAAGCCAAAAAACCGGAGCCGCGCATTTTCGAGTTTGCGCTGGACGTATCGGGCGCTTCGCTCGGTGAAAGCCTGATGATTGGCGATAATTATGAAGCTGACGTCTGCGGAGCCCTGAACGCGGGCATGGACGTGGTGTATTACAACACCGCCAGCCTGCCGATCGAAGGCGTTGCGCCAACGTACGAAATCCAGCACCTGAAAGAATTGATGGCGATTTTATAGAGCGGTTTCCGGCAGGAGCGGTTTTCCGGAAAAAATCCCTTCGCTTCCGACGACGGCAAACCGGGCAAACAGTTCTTCCGAATACCACCGTCGTTCGCGCGTCAGCCGAACCACCTCCTTGTGGCCACTCTGCCGGTAGGCAAACTGATCGATGGTTTTCTCATCCTTCCAGACGCTGATCGTGCATTGCTGCGTAAACGGTTTTTCACCGACGCCAATGGCCAGGAGCAGGTCATCCGCGTGGGCTTTCAGGCGTTGGCGGGCCTGCGGAATGTGCCGCCAGAAATCGGGTAAAGCCGCCAGCCGAAGTGTGGCACGCGTCAGCACGGCCACCGGAAAACCGGTCGAACGCGAAGGCTCCCGCACTTCAAACGGATTTTGTCCATCCCATGCACCGTGCGACCGCAGCGGGTTCATATAGAGTGTTCCCACCTCCTTCGTGCTTTTGCAGAGCGTTTTCCAGCGGTCTGACTCAAAGAACAACCGGGCGGCTTTTTCGTCCGTCCAGACGCCAAGAAAAACATAGGCCGATAAATCCGGAATCAGGCCGAAGTTTCGCCCACAGCCCATCATTTTCTGAAACTGCAGCCCTTCCGCCCGAAAAGGCCGCATGACCCACCGGCCCATGTTGGCAAAAGCCGGATACCAGCCCCGCGCCGGATACCGCAGCAAAGTGAACGTTACAATCAAGGGGTGTATGTGGGTTAACTATGCTCTCTGAATCAGAATCGCGAGGGCATTTTTTGGTCAAAAGACCGAAAAAAAAATTTTTTTAGGTCTTTAAAACCGCCGAATGTTCAACGTTTTTTTCAGAACACTGTTCATTTACGCCAACACTCTGTGTATATTTTTCCACAGAAAAGCCGCCCCAACCAGCGCGGTTGGGGCGGCTTTTCTACCTAACTACCTAAAACGATTAGTTATCGTTATCAAGTTTATCACCAGCTTTGTCGAACGCATCGCCGATGTTTTTACCTGCTTCCTTAAAGCCTTTTTTCACATCTTTCCAGGCGGCTGCGGTGGCGTTCTGAGCGTTTTCCAAATCCTGACCCAGTTCTTTCCTGTCTTCCTCCAGTTCGGCCAGTTTTTCTTTGGATTTTGCCTTGGCTTCCGCCCCTTCGCGGTTGATATCCGCCTTTAATTTATCGATACGGGCATCCAGATCCCGTTGTTCTTCCTTGATATCAGCTACTACTTTGTCGCGTTCCTCCCGAAAATCGGCAGCCGCTTCTTCGCCTTGGGCTTCCATTTTATCACCGGCTTCTTCGGCATCGGCCTCTACGGCCTCACCCGTTTTTTCCATAGCATCTTCGGTGCGGGATTCATTTTTCCCGTCATTCTGACAAGACGTCAGCGATAACGAAGCCACAAGGAAAGCTGCTCCGGCCAACATACGAATCTGTTTGAACGTCATGATCACCTTTTTCATACGATTTACTGATTGATTGGTTTGTACAGTGCCCTTGTCAAAAGCAGTGCCAAAGGGAATGAAGAGTTAAGAGTTAAAAATTAAAAGTAGGCTGACGCGTACAGTAGTTTTAATTTTTAACTCTTCATTCTTCAGATGCTTTTCCACTTGATGGCACAGCCGATGGCTTTGGTGGTGGTCAGAACAACGGGGCGGCCCAGCAGCAGATTATTGACCGCGTCCTCCACATAACGTCGTCGCACGCCCGAGGGAATCTGCGGACTGTCGTCGATGGAGCCGGTATACTCGACCGTAAACCGGTCGCCGACACGTTTCAGGATGAATGCTTCGGGCGTGCGGGTGGCGCCAAAAGCGTGGGCCACGGTCTGGCTTTCGTCCGACAAATACGGGAATGAATAATTTTTCTCCTGCGCCCGGATTTTCATGTTCTCAAACGAATCCTCGCTGTAGGCGCCCGGGTCGTTGGGTTGAATGGCAATCACCGGAAAACCGGCCACGGCGTATTTTCGATCCAGCGCCATCACGCGCTCTTCGTAGGCTTTCGAAAACGGGCAGTGGTTGGACGTAAAGATCAGAATGACTCCTCTCCCGTTTTTATAATCGCTCAGTGAAACCAGGCGACCATCGACATTTTTTAGCTTAAAATCCACCACGGCGTCGCCAATGGCATACACCTTTTCCCCGGCAGAAGGAGGTGCCGGAGCAAACGTAGCTGCTGCCGCCATCAGCAGCACAGCCAGCAGGCTTATCCATGCTTTCATACGAATCGGGTTAAAGTCAAAATAATCTTCTCCGTAGGACGATACAATGCCGAACCCATACACCCTTTCGGCCAGGTAACCGACGGCCAGCCCCTCCTACGTTACGCGAGCCGTTTAACCCGAAAACGCTGCACAAAATTCGTGCTAACCAACAAATAACCAGTGCGTTTCCTGTTAATTTAACATTTCTGGTGAATAGAAGGTTCTGGTTTCTTTTTTCAAACAAAAACTCCTATATTTGCACCTCATTTCTGAGAAACAACATTTTCTGTATCAATCATGTATGCAATCGTAGAGATCGCAGGGCAGCAATTTAAAGTTGAAAAGGGCCGTTACGTCTATACCCACCGGTTAGAAGGCGACACGGACGCTGCACTTGTGTTCGACAAGGTACTACTTGTCGATAATGACGGGACTATTTCGGTAGGCGCCCCGACCGTCGAAGGCGCCCAGGTTTCCGGCAAAATTCTGGAACACCTGAAAGGCGAAAAAGTGATCGTCTTTAAAAAGAAACGTCGGAAAGGCTATAAGAAGAAAAATGGCCACCGTCAGTATCTGACCAAAGTATTAATCGAAGACATAACCGTATAAATTCGTTTACGATCTACGGTTTCCAATGACCGACACCAACGCGTGTCAACCAACCGGAAACCATAAACCGTAAACCGTAAACTTTCTAAAAAATGGCGCACAAGAAAGGTGTAGGTAGTTCAAGGAACGGCCGCGACTCGATGAGCAAACGCTTGGGTGTGAAACTGTTCGGTGGTCAGTCGGCCATTGCCGGTAACATCATCGTTCGTCAACGCGGCACCAAGCATCACCCCGACAAAAACGTCGGCATCGGCCGTGATCATACGCTGTTTGCGTTGGTCGATGGCTCCGTACATTTCCGCAAAGGCAAAGGTGGTCGTTCCTTCGTGAGCATCATCACATCAGCCCCCGCGGTTGAAGCGGCTCCGGCAGCGGAAGTAGCCGAAGCTCCGGTAGCTTAATCAACTACTTTTTGTGATTCCGGACGGTGTCACAACGATCTAAAAAGCCTGTCTGGGAATACCGGACAGGTTTTTTATTGTTGGTAAACTAATCAATCCGGACGGGTGTTTGCCCAGTAGCGGTTTTGATACACAACTGAAACGATTACGAAAATGACGAGTACGTTATATCCTGCTTTATCGCTGTATACCGAAAGCAGCCCGAATCCCAATTCCATGAAGTTCGTGGTAAACTTTCCATTGGCACCGGAAGGGCTTTCGTTCGATTATGCCGATGCGTCGGAAGCCCTGATCAACGGGAAAAATTCGCCCCTGGTCGTGGCTTTATTTGGCTTCGATTACGTGAAGCGGGTGTTTATAGCCAGCAACTTTATCACGGTTACGAAAGACGAACAAACTGAGTGGGAAGATGTTCTGATTGAGGTTAAACAATATATCCGGGCGTATTTCAACGACCAGAAACCGGTTTTTGCCCAGCAAACCATCGACTCCAACACCACCAAAGTGGAAGCGGATTCGCCGACCATTCAAAAAATCAAGTCCGTTCTGGATCAGTATATTCGCCCGGCTGTTGAATCCGACGGGGGTGCCATCAGCTTCCACTCGTTCAACGACGAAGATGGTACCGTCAAGGTGTTGCTGCAAGGTTCCTGCAGTGGGTGCCCCTCTTCCACACTGACCCTGAAAGCCGGTATCGAAAATCTCCTGACGCGTTTAGTGCCCGAAGTAAAACAAGTCGAAGCAGAAGGCGTTTAAAGAATGATGAACGATGGATGATGAACGATGAAGGTTGTAAGCGTTAGCTAATTCATTGTTCATCATCCATCATTGATCATTTAGATTTATAACCTTTTTGTGTATGGGTTTACGGCTCACCCGTTTTCTATTTTTTTGTCTGTTTACTTCTTCGGTTGCGGCCCAAAATTTTCTGGGTGTCGCGCCCAGTCCTTACGGTGGTACCCAGAGCCTTTATCTGAATCCTGCTTTTGCTACCGACTCCAAATACGGTTTTTACCTGAATCTGGGGGCCGGAAATGCCCACATCGACAACAATTACGTTCGCTACCAGGCTCCCTATTCGCTCTCTTCGCTCGCACTGAAACGGGTGCCGGATCAATATAAACTATCCGATGGAGCCGTTTTATTCCGACCCGAATACCTGGAAGAAATTGCCAATGGAAAGCCCAAAAATGCCACCGCCTGGACCGATCTGCGCGGGCCGTCTCTGTTGCTTCAACTGGGTGGTCGGGCGGCCATTGGGCTGACAACCCGGCTACGGGCCACGGCCCAGATCCGCAATGCGTCGGAATCACTGCTGTCGGTGGTGCGGGCGGGTTTGCAGGACGAACAACTCTACAACATTCCGAATAAAGACAACCAGTTCAGTATCAACACCAACACCTACGCCGAAGTCGGGCTGACGCTGGCGGCAGCACTCATTCAGGACGAGTATCAACAGCTTTCGATTGGCGTCACGGTGAAACGCCTGCAGGGCATCACGGCCGGTTTTCTGAACAACAAGGGGCTGTCCTACCGCGTTTTGTCGGATACCGCCAACACGGGTTCATATTACATGCAGGTCGATCAGCTCAACGCCGAACTGGGCTACACGACCTATTTGCAGGATCAGGGGCGTTCGGTCAGCCTGCGTCAGTTTTTCGACGGCAACAACCCCGGCAGAGGCTGGGGAGCCGACATTGGCTTTTCGTACCAGCTTAAATCGGCCGATGACCCGGACCAGTATGCGCTCCGTTTAGGGGTAGCGCTGATGGATATTGGCACCATCCGGTACGAGGATAACCGGTACGTCCAACGGTATTCGATCAACACCACCAACCAGCAATTTACCTCCGACGATTTCATCAACGCCAAGGGGAGCGAAGGCATTGCCGAAGTGGTTCGGGATGAACTGAATCTGACCGAAGCCAACAACACCGGGCGTTTTACATCGGGACTGCCAACGGCCCTTTCCCTCAATGCCGACATCAACGTCGGGCGGGGCTTCTACCTGACGGGGACTGTACTCCAGGATTTGCGGGCCAAAGATGCGATTGCCATCCGCCAGCCTTCGCTGGTTGCGATAACGCCCCGGCTCGAAACATCCACAGTTGGCGTGGCCATTCCGCTGGTGTTTCTGAATAACGCCTTCATGGCGGGGGCTTCCGTCCGCGTGGGGCCGGTTTTTCTGGGAACCGATAATTTGTTTGGGATGATTGGCAGTAATTCCAATAAATTGCGTCCGCGAGGGGCCGATGTCTATGCCGGGCTGGCCCTGGGTAGCCGTCGCCGAAAACCGTAGTCTTCAAGCGAAATGAAAGGTTTTAACGCTTTTATTCTTTCCCTGCTCCTGACGCTGCAGGCCGTAGTTGGTGCCGGACAAACCAATCCGGTGGAAGAATACACTGTTCGGATTGAAACGAAAGACCGCAGCGGCCGCCTGCTTCCGGCAACCCTGACCATTACCAACGAAAAAACCAGGAAAGTCCAACGCGGTACGCTGCAATTAGGCTCCTACACGGTGGCGCTGCCAGCCGGGAACATTTACCGGCTCGATGCCAATTATGCCGGCTACCGACCGGCGCAGAAAATTCTTCGTCTCGACCGCGTAACGGACCCGGAACAATCCCAGCAAACCATCGTGCTGGAAATGGAACGCGAGGTTTCAGCCGAATCGCCCGTGAATGTCACCGTGGTCGACTACGACACCAAGCAACTCATCCGGCAGAAGCTGAATGTCCAGATTCAGGAATTTAACGGAAAACGGGTGATTATGACCGGCCCACCGCGCGAAGGGCGTTTTACATTTCTGGCGGAATTCGGGCAAAAAATACGATTTACCGTGGAGGTCGACGGCTATCAGCCCTACGAGTATACGGTCGATGTGAAAGACCAGCATGACATCACGATTCGGCTGCAGCGGGCTAAAAGTCCGGTCGTTGCCGAAACGCAGCCCACCGCAGAACCGGTTTCACCAGCCGCCACCCCGCCGGTGGTGACGCCCCCCGCGACGACTTCGCCCCCGGTCGTTGCCGAGACCAAACCGGTGGTGCCGGAAGCCAAACCAGCGACAGGAGCCGCCCCGGTCAACACGGATTTGGCAACGCTGACGACGGGCAAAACCGTTACGCTCAACAACGTTTATTTCGACCAGAGCAGTTATTTGCTGCGCCCCGAATCCTACACCCAATTGAATCAGCTGGTGGCTCTGCTGAAAAGCCGGCCGGGTTTGCGAATTGAGATTTCGGGCCATACCGACAACGTGGGCGACCCCCGGCTGAATCTGGCGCTTTCCGAAAACCGCGCCCGGGTCATCACCACCTACCTGACTACCAACGGTATTGCCGAAAACCGCCTTCGTTTCAAAGGATACGGCCAGACAAAACCCATTGCAGCCAACGACACGGAAGAGAATAAACGGAAAAACCGGCGGGTCGAAGTGCGGTTACTGGACGGATAAATTGTTGGTCGATGACGCCGACGTCAACGCCAGCCAATGCTGGTAGACCTGCCGCATCAGCTCTTTAATCTCTTCAAAATAAAGGGGTTTACTGATACAAACCGTGGCTCCGAGGTCGACGCACAGCTCCATTTCACCCTGATTCTGGGTATTGACAAACAAGACCACGGGGATGCGTTGCCAGACCGGCCTGTGCTTGATTTCCCGCAGCGTGTCGAATCCGCTCAGGCCCGGCATGTACTTATCCAGAATGATGATCCACGAACGCAGTGCAGCCGGCGAATCGCCTTCCTGCTCCATAAAACTTAACAGCCGCTCTCCACTGTCAAACTCCTGAATCGGGGTCGCCATTTCCATCGATTCAAGCGCCATTCGCATCAACATCCGGTCCTCTTCGTCGTCATCTACCAACAAAACCGTTGGTCTACTCTCAGAATTAGTATACTGTGTTTCCATGCGATCCAATTTTCGTTCACAAGAAGCGCCAAAAATCGGCAATCGTGGGCAATGGTTAAGCCCATTCAATCAAAAAAACGAAGAATGTGGAAGAAAAATTAAACAAAATCCCCCGGAAAACGGTCAGCAAGCGGCTTACTGGCTGTTCTGAAGCGATTCAATAACGGTTTTGACCTTTTACCGGGTAATCAGCAAACTGCCGCTCCGGTGGGGCTGCGAGTCTCCGGGTTTAATCACGTAATGGTAGACCGCCGGGGGCAAATCCTGCCCTGCGCTTTTGCCATCCCACGGCTGCGAATAGCCCTGGGAAACAAAAACCGGATTGCCCCAGCGGTTGTATACTTCAACCTGACAATCAGGATAATCACTGATTCCCCGGATCACCCAATGGTCATTCATTCCGTCGTTGTTGGGCGTAAAAGCATCCGGGATAAAAAGGGCCGTCATCACCGTTACCGTCAACCGGGTGGTGTATTCACAGCCCTGCGGGGAAGTAGCCCTCACCCGATACGTGGTGGTGGTATCGGGGCTCGCAAAAGGCTGGGCGGCCACCGGACTGCTCAATCCGATGGAGGGTGTCCAGTAATACTGGAGCGAATCGAGGCTGTTTTTGTTCAACTGAACCTCGCTGCCCCGCCGAACCGTCGCGTCGGCAACGGCAATGGTCGGCGCCTGATGCACGACCACCGTCTGCTGCGCCCGGCCCGGACAGGTATTGCCCGGCATCGACAGCGTGTAGGTAATCACAAATTGACCCGGTCCGGTTTTGGCCGGATCAAATTCCAGACCCGAAACACCCGCAGCCGCCCTTCCCACACCGGCAAACGTTCCGCCACCGGGTTCGGCACTCAGGGCCAGGCGTCCGGTGGCATTTTCGCAAAGGGCCGGTAAAGGGGCCATTGTAACGGTGGGCGCGGTTTTAAATTGCAGCAGAACCTCTTCGGAAGTGGCCTGGCACTGGTTGGTGTCGGTAACGGTTAACACATAATGACCGGCTTGTGTGACTGCCAGCGACGCTCCGGCTTCCTGATCGATGAGGGTTCCGGTATTGGCCCACTGGTAGGTATAGGTCGGGCGGGTGATGGCGTTCAACCGGATGGTATCGCCGGAACAGGCCGTCGTCAATGCCGGGGGCACAATCGACGCCTGCGGTTTGGGCTTCACCCGAACCATGACGCTGTCGGTGACGACGCAGCCGGTAATAGCACTCGTGATCTGAACCTTGTATTCACCGGTTTCATGCGGCTGATAATCCGGCTCGCTGGCCCCCGGAAACACGCGGTCATCTTTGAACCACGCGTACGAATACGGGCCTTCAGGGGCTTTCAGGATAACGGATTTTCCGTCGCAGAACGTGGTCGGCCCCGTCGCGGTCAGCTTCAGGGTGTCGGCTTCCGACAGGTCGACTTTCACGCTGGTCTGCGCCGGGCTGGGTTTCCCGCAGGTGTTCCGGAATTGCTTGACCACCGTATAATTTCCGGATTCTCTGGCCACCAGCGTAGCCAGGGTATCGCCCGGCAGATTGATACCATCGCGTTGCCACTGATACGACCAGGTGGGGGAAGCGTCGGTTTTGAGGGTTACGCTTTGACCCTGGCAGGCTGATACGCTCGAAATGGTGCCGTTTGCTGCCTTTCCGATCCGGGCATTTTCGGGGGCTTTCTCCAGCGTAATCATTGGAGCGGGTGGTGTGTTATTGGGGCAATCGACAACGGCCAGTTGAAAATCCCGCCGAACAGAACCGATCCGTTTTCCATCCCGGTATTCTTCGCACAAAACCGCAAAAGCAAACAGGCCAACCTGGCTGGCCGTTACGGTGAGCACCCCGGTTTCGGCGTTGACCTGAAGACCCGGCGTACCGGGTACGGAACTGGCCGCACTGAAACCGGCTTTCCACCCGACGGTCGGATAGGTCGAACTGGGCTGGTTGTCAAAGGCAACACCCTGGTTCGTAAAGCCTTTGTAGGGCGTGACAATCGAATATTTGAGCTGATCGCCATCGGCGTCGGTGGCCTTGAAGCTGAACGTGAACGGTTGTCCCTTACAGGCATATTCGCCCGTAGGAACCGAAAAAACCGGTGACGAATTCGGGACGGTTTGGACAGGTGGAAAATCCAGGTAAAAAACCATGCCCGACTCGTCGGCCTGAACGATGTTATCGATGGCTCCGCTGCGGCAACACACCCCGTGGACGACGTAATAGCCATCGGGATCGTCGAAACGATCGCCGGACAGTTCAATCGCTTTGCTGTAAATGATTTCGCGAAGTTTCAGGGGCCGAAGTTGCGCACAGGCCTGATTGGAAACGGCCAGCGCCTGCTCACTGAGTAGGGGAAGTTCGAACTCACCCATTTTCAGATTGTCCCGTCGGCGGTAAATGGCCAGTTTGAGGCTTGGTTTAATGTCGCCCGCCCGGCTGTTCTGTTCGTCGATGAACAAATCCAGCGACAAGGTGTATTGGTCAGGGGCTGCCCCGGCGGTAAGCCGGACATTACCGCCGACGATGTGTGAAGCTGATCCCCAACGACTTAAGCCGATGAACACCAGAAATAAAAGAATCGTATTCCGTTGAGCCATAGACCACATGCTATCCCGGTATATTCTTACAAAAAGTAAGCCATTATGGCAGAAGTTAAAAGAATCGTTCTAAAAATTTTCATTATCAGCCCTTTATTCCCTGATTTCAAGCGACAAATTGGTATCAACTCATCCGAAAAACAGTATCTTTTACGAAATTTTGTAGTTTTGGTTAACCACAAGGCTGACTCCCGAACCATTCCGCCCCGGCGGGGTTGTTCAACAAATTGAGGGTATGACTGAGCGCGTAACGTTTTTCGACACAAAAATTGACTATTTGAAGGGTGTGGGCCCTCAGCGGGCGTCGTTACTCAATACCGAACTCAACATTTTTACGTACCGGGACCTGATTCAGTATTACCCATTCCGGCACGAAGACCGCACCCGCTTCACCACCATCATTGAACTCTCAGAAGCCCTGCCGGCGGCTCAGGTTATCGGGCGTATCCGCGACTGGGCGGTGATCGGCGAAGGCCCCAAGAAGCGCCTGGTGGCCGAGTTTACCGACCATACCGGTTCGATGGATCTGGTTTTTTTTCAGGGTATTTCGCATTTTGAGAAATTTCTGCGCCCCGGTGCCGAATACATCGCCTACGGCAAACCCATTGCTTTTGGCAGCAAATACAGCATCACCCACCCGGAACTCGACCCCCTGACGGCCGAAAACGAGCAGGGCAGCACGTTTCACCCGGTTTATAACCTGACTGAAAAGCTGCGCCGGATGCGGGTCGACAGCAAGCTGATTGCCCGCATGATGCAGCATTTGCTCGAAATAGCGTATCCGCATATTCACGAAACGCTGCCCAATTCGCTGCTGGAAAAATACCGGATGATCTCGAAAGCCGACGCGATTGAGAACATCCATCTGCCCAAGAGCCAGGCCTGGCTGAAGCAGGCCGAACGACGGCTGAAGTTCGAAGAGCTGTTTTACAACCAGTTGCGGCTGATCAAAAACAAGCTGATTCACAAAACGGAATACCCGGGTCAGGTATTCCGGAACATGACGCTGCTGACCCGGTTTTACAGGGAATTCATGCCGTTCTCACTAACCGATGCCCAGAAGCGGGTTTTGCGCGAAATTCACGCCGATCTGGTCAGTGGAAAACAGATGAACCGACTGTTGCAGGGCGACGTCGGCAGCGGCAAAACGATCGTCGCCTTCATTGCCATGCTCATGGCAATCGACAACGGCGCTCAGGCTTGTATCATGGCCCCCACCGAAATTCTGGCCGACCAGCATTACTACGGACTGAAAGTATTTGCCGACCAACTGGGCCTGACCATTGGGCGGCTGACGGGCTCAACCCGTACCAAAGGCCGCCGGATCATTCACGAGCAGTTGCAAAGCGGTATGATGCACATCATTGTCGGCACGCACGCGCTGCTGGAAGATGTGGTGCAGTTCAAGAACCTCGGTTTGTGCATCATTGACGAGCAACACCGGTTTGGCGTGGCCCAGCGTGCCCGGCTCTGGAACAAAAATCAGGAGATTTACCCGCACATGATGGTCATGACGGCCACACCCATTCCGCGGACGCTGGCAATGACGCTCTACGGCAACCTCGATCTGTCGGTGATCGATGAACTCCCGGCGGGTCGGAAGCCAATCAAAACCGTTCATCGGTACGACACCCACCGGCTGGAAGTGTTCGGGTTCATCCGGCAACAAATTGAGCAGGGACGTCAAATCTATATTGTCTATCCCTTGATCGAGGAATCGGAGAAACTGGACTTCAAGGACCTCATGGACGGACACGAAAGCATCACGCGGGCGTTTCCGAATCATCCCATTGGCGTTCTGCACGGACGGATGACGGGTTACGACAAGGATTTTGAAATGGACCGGTTTGTGAAAGGCGAGACCAAAATCATGGTGGCAACAACCGTGATCGAGGTCGGCGTAAACGTTCCGAATGCCAGTGTGATGGTGGTCGAAAGTGCCGAGCGGTTCGGGCTGGCGCAGTTGCACCAGTTGCGGGGGCGCGTCGGGCGGGGTGCCGAGCAATCGTACTGCATTCTGATGACGGATTACAAGCTCTCCAAAGAAACCCGCACCCGCATCGAGACGCTGGTAAAAACCAACAACGGGTTTGAAATTGCCGACGTGGACCTCCAGCTTCGCGGACCCGGCGACCTCTCCGGCACGCAGCAAAGCGGCATTGCCGACCTGATTCTGGCCGACCTGGCCAAAGACGGTGCCATTTTGATGGCGGCCCGCGAATCGGCGCAACAGATTCTGGACGAAGATCCCGATTTGATTTTGCCCCAGCACGCCCCAATCCGCAACCAGGTAGAAATGCAGCGGGCGGACGAAACGAACTGGAGCCGGATTAGTTAGTTCGCTGGTCGAGATTTGCACATCTTGATCAGCACGGTTTTATCAGAATTTCAACTTGATTTCCTGCGCCATTTCGGTAACAACCTGCGGATTTTGCCGGTTTTTGGTTTGTCGTTTCACCTCAATCTGCGTGCGCAGCAAGACATCATCCAGCACTTCGCCCGACCGGAGATGATTGAGCAGCGAGCGCGTATATACGCCATTTCGTCCGGAACTATTCTCGGCAACATTCCCCCAACCGGTTGCCATGGCCAGGTACATATTGCCTTCGCCGGAAAGATCGCCAACGGGTTTAAAACCTCGGGAACCGCCCCGATTGAAGGATTTAAACGGATTATCGCGGCAGGCATCCATGATAATGACGTTAAAAGCCGCTTGGGTATTCCGGCGCATCCGATCAATCAGTTTCTGTACATCCACCCCCTGGAGATCCACATCATCCGGGTCCGTTAGCTTTGCGTCCACCGGAATCAGGTAGTTGTGGTTATCAAATTCGATTCCGTGTCCGGCATAGAAAAACAGCGCAACATCGGCGTTTTTAAGTTGTTGATTAAACTGACCAATGCTTGTTTCAAGCGCAGATTTGGTAGAATTGGTCACCAGCGTCACCAAAAAGCCCAGCGCGCGCAGCCGATCAGCGATATCGGTGGCATCGTTGACGGGTATTCCTTCCAGCGATGACCCATTCTGGTAAGCGGAATTGCCAACCACGAGCGCAAAGCGTCGGGGAAACGCCATAACAACGGGTTGCTGGGCGGCTGGTTGCGGAGTGGCAGCCGTGGTGGTGGGGTTATCCCGAACCGGTTTTGGGTCAGTCGTCGGTTTTGATTCGGCGGGTCGCTGCGCAACCGGACTGGCAGGCGTGGTAGTTAAAAACGGCGCGTCGTCGGTTGGCGTGATACAGATCACGTTTTTATCCTGAAACTGCTTCAGAATGTTTTCCAGATTGGTCAAATGCTCATTCAAATCGGCTTCCGTACTCTTGGTTTGTCTGGCTCGTTCAAAATACGGTACGACTTTTTTAAATGTGCCGCATACCTGCCCTTCCACTTTTTTGCCGTACTGGCTGTATTCCGCCGAGCTCATACCATCCACTACTTTTTTTAGTTTAACGGCCTGATTAAAGTACCGAACGCCCATGTTGAAATTGGCATCATAATTACCGGGATCAAGGGCAAGGGCACGCGTCAGGTAGTACTTTTCCAGTTCCTTTTCCCGCGCGTATTTCTGCCTGGCCTCCTCCAGCCGCCGGCCAGATTCCAACGCGGCTGAAGCGTGCATGGCCGACTGGTCATTCGCTTCCAGTTGGGCGATTGTAGCCTGATTATCAGTAATGCGTTGTTTTACCGTGCCTAGTTGACGTTTCAATTCGGCATTTTGGGGTTGTTTCCTGAGGAGCGCATTGAGTCGCTTCTGCTCAGTCAGATAGACATCCAGCGTTTTTTTCGTATCCGCCAGTTGTTTCCCCAGGTCGCTTTCTTTCTTGGTCTCGATTTCCAGTTTGTCAACTTCCTCGTCTGTTTTGGTAGCCCTATTCGTGTAGATGATGGAAAGATTAACGAGACTTTGTACATCGTTCGGATTTCGCTCAACCGCCTTTTTTAAATTGTCAATTGCCTCATCGATCCGATTGGCAGTCAAAAAAATATTGATTCGTTCGTTGGCAAGATCCCGGTTCGTGGGGTGGATGGCAATGGCTTTTTCGAGCGTAGAAAGGGCCTTTTCATAGTTCTGATCGGCTTTATAAAACGATGACAAGGTGTAAAAAACTGCAGCATCCCGCCCTCCACGCGCAACGTATTTTTCAAATTGCGTTATTGCCGTTGGCTCATCTTTTAGTTGTTGAGCAGCAATTCCGGTGTAAAGTGGAGCAATGGTGTCATTCGGCATGAGGCTTCCGGCTTCCGACATGTGTAGGATAGCGGCCGTGAAGTTTTTTTTCTGATAAGCGGCAACGCCCAGGTCCATCAAATCCTTGTATCTTTTCGCGTCATTTTTCTGCGCCTGAGCAGCCGGTATGCATTCAAACACACTGATAAAAAGCCACAGTAGGGTGGCAATTGTTTTTTTATCCATTTTCAACATGCTTTCATTTCGCTTCAAACTTCCGACTCAAACAATAGGCAACGGCTGGAGGGGTAGTATGGTTGCAAAGACCTAAACCGGCGAAAAGAGAACCGATCAGAAACAAACTCCATCAAATACCCTCAGCTAAAAATGCCCAATCAGGCAATAAGTTATCATCTGAATTGAAAAAAAAAGCATAAATGGTAACAAAATCACAATTACCCCAATCCTTGTATATTTACCCCAAAATAATCGGATGCTCTCCCGTCGCCACTTCCTTCAATCCTCCACCCTGCTGGCGGGCAGTCTGCTCGTTCCACCGGTACCGTTTTTGAAAACCGCCCCAAAACCGCTGCGGCTGGGCGGCCCCATCTTTCTGAAAAGCGACGACCCGGCGGAACTGGCGCGCGAACACCGGCGGCTGAACTACAGCTCGGCGTATGTTCCGGCGGTCAAGCTGACGGAAACCGCCAGAATTGCCGCCATCCGGAAGGCTTTTTCGGATCAAAACGTCCTCATTGCCGAAGTCGGCGCCTGGGTCAACATGCTGGATCTGGATACCGAAAAACGGAGCAAAAACCTGGCGTATGTCACCGAGCGCCTGGCATTGGCCGAAGAGATTGGGGCGCTCACCTGCGTAAACATCGCCGGTTCCTACAACCCGAAGCAGTGGGATGGCCCGGATGCCCGCAATCTGACGAAAGAATACTTCGACGCGACGGTAGAAAACTGCCGGAAGGTCATTGATGCCGTCAAACCGAAAAAGGCCAAATTCGCCCTAGAAATGATGGGCTGGAGTTTGCCCGATGGGCCGGATTCGTACCTGAAATTCATCAAGGCTATCGACCGCCCGGCTTTTGGGGCGCACGTCGACATCGCCAACATCATCAACACACCCGAACGGTTTTACAACAACGCGGCCCTGATTAACGAGACTTTCCGGAAGTTAAGCCGCTGGATTGTGGCGGTTCATGCCAAAGATGTCCACGGCAAGGATGTGCATTTTGCCGAAACCATGCCGGGTCGCGGAACGCTTGATTACGTTGCCTACATCCGAAATGTCACCGCCTTACCGCAGGAAGTCCCCTTTATGCTCGAACACCTCCGCACCCCGGAAGAATACGACGAAGCCCGGCAATTCGTCATTCGCAAAGCGACCGAAGCGGGGATTCCGCTGGCGTAAAAACCGGAAAACAAAAACCAGTCCTACTTCAACTGATTCTGCAAACGTTTGGCCAGCGTGTGACTCTTGAACGAACTGCTGAGCTTGTCGTACATGGCGCGGGCTTCGGCTTTGGGAAACTGATTCCAGTACCAGTTCAGCAAATACAGGCTCAGTTGCGAATCAGGATTGGCCTTGATCTGCTCGGCCACTTTCTGGTTTTGTTCCGCCTTCAGCCGCTTTTCTTCCCGCACCACCCGGTTTGCAATGGCCGTATCACCGGTCGAACGCTGGCGGTCGTTGTACAAATCCATCAGCACCTCGCGGTAGGGGCGGTCTACTTCATTCTGAAATTTCAGCCAGCGGTCGGTCAGCGGTGAGCCTTTTACCTCGGCTTCGCGAAATGCGTCGCGGGTGCCTTCGAGGGTCAGATCACCGTCCCAGATAAATTGCACCTGCCCCGGCAAACCAGCCGCCACCACATTGTAGAAATCAATTTCAGGAATGGTGCGGCTAAACGTAAACTTGCCATCCACCGCCCGGGTCGAATCCACGATCAACGGCTTGCTGTTGGCATTATCGGTTTTCTTGAGGTACACCATAACCGTACCCAGTCCGTTGACATTGCCCTGCAGCCTGACGTTTTTCTGGGCCCGAACCGACGTAAAAAATCCAAGACTGAGGAGAAGGACGAGACTATAAATACTTTTTTTCATGACACGATGGTGAGGCTCTTTTAAGATTTGCCGTTAAATAAAACGTTTTGATACCCGGAAGGTAACCGGGTATATTACAGAGAATAAACCACAAAAATACCCTTTCTGTCTGCGTTTGGTGTCCGTAACCGGCAGTAAACTTATCCTCTGGCCTTTTCAAATCAAAACGGTCTCGTCACCCTCTATCATTCTGCTTCATGGATGCCCTTTCGCCCACCGTTCCCTTGTCTTCCGAATCCCCGGCTACGTCGCCGTCCAGCCCGTTGCCACAGCCGACCGCATTCCAACCGTCGACGTCATTCGTGGTTTTGCGCTGCTCGGCATTCTGATGATGAACATCCCATAGTTTGGCCTGTCGCACACGGCTACGCTCCGGTTTTTGTTGAGGGGAATTAAAATGAGGAATGCTAACTGTAAAAGTGGCAGGTAGTGAGCCTCTTCCTTTTACAGTTAGCATTCCTCATTTTAAATTCCCTTTTTCACAATCCGTCTTCTTCCTTCGTCCAAACATCCGCATAGTCTTTCGGATGCCGTTTGAACCGGGCGTGAACGTATGGACAAAGCGGGATGACTTTCAGGCGGTTTTCCCGCGCATACGCCACCATCGCATCCAGCATCTGTTTGGCGTAGCCCTTTCCTTCGGCTTCCGGGACCACTTCCGTATGGTAAACCGTCAGGTTACCATCGGCGATATTGACCACCATTTCGCCAATTTTAACGCCCTCTTCGTAGAGGTAAAAAGCACCGGGATTTTTCTGATCCAGGTCTGGTTTGATTTCTGCCATCGTATGGTACGGTAAACGAACGCTGCACCGGTCGTTGAAAAGTAGGGCGGCCGGTTTGCGGAAATATAGGAATAAATCGAATTCCGACCGCTTTTCAGGGCGAAATTCCACCCCGCTTCTCATTATTTGATAACTTACCCGCCGAGCCTACGCAATCACGGTATGAAATCAAAAATGGAACGTTTGACGACGCTTTTCTTTACCAGCTATGCCCTGTTTCTGCTCTTTTCCACGCCGGGACTGGCGCAAACGGGCCGAGGAGATCGCATCAGCGGCTTGAACTTCGCCACCCGGAGCCCGGTTGTGGCCAGCCACGGCATGGTGGCGACGGCTCATCCCCTGGCGTCACAAATCGGCCTCGACATGCTGAAACAGGGCGGAACCGCCGTCGATGCGGCCATTGCGGCCAACGCGGCCCTGGGCGTGCTGGAACCCAACAACTGCGGCATCGGTGGCGATTTATTCGCCATCGTCTGGTCGGCCAAAGACCGGAAACTGTATGGCCTGAACGCCAGCGGTCGGTCGCCCCGGGGGCTGACATCCGACAAATTAAAGGCGGTTTTAGGCGATAGCAAGACGATTCCACTGTATGGCCCCCTCTCGGTTTCGGTGCCGGGAACCATAGATGGCTGGTTCGAATTGCACCGGCGGTTTGGCAAACTCGCCATGAAAACCCTGCTGGCGCCCGGCATTCGTTACGCCCGCGAAGGCGCTCCCGTTCCATCGGTCATTGCCTATTCGTGGCAGGAGGCCGTTCGGCGGCTGGAAGCGAGCCGGTCCACGATTCAGGAGTTCGATAACTTCCGACGAACCTTTCTGATCAATCAGTTACCTCCCCAAGAAGGACAAATCTTCAAAAACGCGGATTTGGCGGCTACCTACGAAAAGATCGCCAACGGCGGTCGGGATGCTTTTTACAAAGGGGCGATTGCATCAGTCATCGATCGGTATGCCCGAAAAACCGGGCTATACCTGCGCAAGGAAGATCTGGCTAGCCACAAAAGTACCTGGGTCGATCCGGTTTCGGTCAACTACCGGGGTTTCGATGTTTTTGAATTACCCCCCAACGGCCAGGGAGTTGCCGTGCTCCAGATGCTGAACATGCTGGAAGCGTATGACTTAAAGAAAATGGGACATAACAGCGCGGAGTATCTGCACGTATTGACGGAAGTCAAAAAGCTGTCTTTCGAAGACCGCGCCCGGTTTTATGCAGATCCGGACTTCGCCAAAATACCGCTATCCTGGTTGTTATCGAAGGACTATGCTGCCCGGCGTCGGAAATTGATCGATCCGAAACAGGCTGCCAAACGAGTCGATTCCGGCGCTCTGCCGCTGCGGGAAGGCGACACGACCTACCTCACCGTGGCCGACGACGAAGGCAATATCGTGTCGTTGATTCAAAGCAACATGCTCGAATTTGGCAGTGGACTGGTGCCCGACGGGCTGGGATTTGTTTTTCACAACCGGGGGACGAGTTTCAGCCTGCAGGCCGGTCATGCCAACGAATACAAACCGGGCAAACGGCCCTTCAGCACCATCATCCCGGCTTTTGTCCTGAAAGACGGAAAACCGTTCCTGAGTTTTGGCGTCATGGGCGGAGCCATGCAACCGCAGGGCCACGTTCAGATTCTGTGTAATCTCCTGGATTTCGGTATGAACGTGCAGGAAGCGGGCGACGCGGCCCGGTTCAGCCATTCCGGCAGCAGCGAACCCATTGGCACCCTAATGCTGGACGGCGGTCACCTGGCGCTGGAAAGCGGTATTTCAAAAGACGTCCGCGAAGAACTGGAGCGCCGGGGCCACCACCTGGTTCCAAAGGATTTCTTCGGTGGCTATCAGGCCATTCTGTCCGATACCACGCATAAAGTCTATCACGGTGCCTCGGAGATGCGAAAGGATGGGCAAGCGGTGGGCTATTAATGAAAGAATTATAAATGTGAAATGAGGAATGCTCAATGTACAAGTGAAGTAAAGCTGGCTACTTTTACATTGAGCATTCCTCATTTTACATTTATAATTTCCTTCAAATTCCCAGTTCCTTCAAAATCGCTTCCGTAATCTGGCGACGGGCGGAGATGAACGTAGCGGGAACCGGTTTTGGACTTTCTACATTGGTGGCAAAATAATAGACCTTGTCCCCTTTCTCCACGTAGCCTACAAACCAGCCGATGTTGGGATTGGCACTCCCACCAGCCCAACCCGTTTTGCCGTAGAGTTTTGAACCCGGTTTTTCGTCGATCAGCATGATTTTTTTCAGAACCGCCAGGTTTTTGGGTGCAAACGGCACCTTGCCCTCGTGAATCCGGCGCAACAGATCGATTTGTTGCTCCTGTGTAATCGTGGATTTGCCTTCCAGCCAGAATGAATCCAGGTTGTCGGCCTGGATGTCCAGTTTTCCGTAGCCAACTTTAGCAACCCACTCGCGCATCCGTTTCAGGCCCACTTTCCGGGCCACTTCCTGGTAACACGGCACGCAGGAAACTTTAAAGGCGGTTTCGAGCGTATTGTCGCGGTTCCAGGTTTCAATGTCCCGTTTGACGCTATCCCATTTCATGACGGAATGTTCGTCTTTCAGAACACCGGTTTCCAGACCGATCAGTGTGTTGAGAATCTTGAACGTGGACGCGGGCAGAAATCCCTGCCGGGTGCGTTCGAACTGATACGCCGTGTAATGGTCACGCTGTGGATCGTAGAGCAGAAAAGACCCTTTCAGTTTCTGTTCGGTAAAAAACCGTTCGAAATCCGGACGTTCCGTCACGGAAGCGGGGCGGTAGCTCAGCAGAAAAAGAGATGCGAGGGCAACCAGGATCTTCATAAAAAGGGAAACATTACGGTTTGGACGAGATGGACTGAATTTTGGCAAACTTACCCGCTCCGCCTTTTTCACCCAGGGCTGGCTCAAAACCGAGTTGAATAATGGACCCCTTCCAGGTGGGTACTTTGGTCATATCGATTTCATACGTCCGGTACTGACCGTCGCCAATAATCGGAAAATCGACAAAGTTTCCGGCCACAAATTCGGGGTCTTTCGGCACCATCCACCGGAGCCGGGCCTGCGTTGCATCGGTTTTGAAAGCTCCTTTGATGTACATCTTCGGCACATCGGCCGCCTGATACATTTCATTGGGGCCAATCATCAGGAAACTCCCGTTATCGAGCGGCAGATCCAGTTCGTTTTTAATGGGCCAGCCGCGATCGGTTCCCTGATAATACCACCACGATTGCCGGTCGGCCACAAAGCGATAATCCGGCGCCAGTTTGGGGCGGGGTTGCGCATAGACATACTTCCGGATGTCGTCGAGCGTGCCGACGACCAGCGTATAATCGTACTGATACTGAATATTGTAGTCGATGACTTCGTAGGCCGAAGGCGTAATGTAAGCCGTCGTGAAGTCGTATTCGCCCCCAATGGGTGAGGTTCCGAAAATACCGCCGATAAAATAGTGGTGGTTCGGTTTATAGACTGCTACCCCCCAATTGGCATCGTTGACCATCGCCATCCAGTTTTCCGGGGAGATCAGCGGCTGTCCGCCGAAAATTTCGTTGACGGTCTGGCTACTCGTTTTGGTGAGTACATCATTGGTAAAAGGGCGCGCACCCGTATAGGCAACGACATTCCGGAACGGCGCATTCAGAAAGACGGCCGGCAACTCCTGCGGTTTTGCCGAATATTGTTTCGTATCACTCCGGTTGTTGTTCAGCCGGTGACGCACTTTAACGGTATTTTTATCGAGCGTGATCCAGGTTTCAATCGTGCATTCGCCAACCACATTATCGTTGGGCCAGATCATCGGCACGGTTTTGACGTAAATTTCCCGCCCATCATTCCGCGACTCAAGCACTTTCGAACGGTTGCCAAAAACGTCGCCCGACATAATCGGGTTCCAGCCCAACTCCTGCCATTGCGGATGGGGTTGTTTGCCGCCCGGCGCAAAGGGCGTCGGCCCGGCATAAAACGACGCCTGAATCTGACGACCCGAATCCCAGTTGTTCACCAGGTTCTGCCCGTTGGCCGACGTGGCCAGGTAGGTAATGGCCCCCCCCATGTTCAGATCGACGCTCAGGCGAAGGGACCCGTTATCGATGTAAGAAGGCCGGGCCGGTGGATTGGGCAAACCGGTGATGGGCGAGGTTCCGGGGCCGCTCCCGCCCGTATTTCCCCCCGGCGTTCCCGGCGTACCGGGCGTTCCGGGCGTACCACCCTGGTTGGAAGGCGTCCGCCAGACCCGCTCTTCGTATTTATAACAGCCTGCAAACGTCAGACCAACCACCGCTATCAGCACCCATGCACGTCGACGTATCATCATAGTTGTAAAGGAGACTAACCTGTTAATTTTCCGATCAATAAATATCTGTTTCTTTCAGAACGTAAACTTGGGGATAAGTTTACAAAATAATGGCTTTAATGTTTAACTTGGCCGCTATTTAAACCAAAAGCAATTCAATAATGGGCCTGAAAAGCTTGATTCCCAACTCGATAAAAACCGCACTAAAGAATGTCATTCCGGTTTCCGTCATCGATCAACTGGAAATTATCACCGGTGAGCGGGATGCACTCACTCCTCCGTCCAGGATGATTTTTATCGGTGACGGCGATTTCAGGAAAGTAGGGAAACTCACGATCGACCGGATGAAAGAAATCGGTGACCTTCAGTCAACCGACCGCGTTCTGGACGTCGGCAGCGGTATTGGCCGGCTGGCCATTCCCCTGACCGAATACTTGAAAACGCCCGGTGGATACGACGGCATCGAGATTGTCAAAGACGGCGTAGACTGGTGTAACAAGGAAGTACACAAACGCTTCCCGAACTTCAACTTTCACCACCTGAACGTCTACAACAAGATGTATAACCCGAACGGAACCATGCAGGGCCACGAGCTGCGGTTTCCGTTTGAGTCTGCAACCTTCGATTATGTCATTCTGAATTCGGTGTTTACTCACATGCTCGAACCGGATTTTGAGCGGTATCTGGCCGAAATTTCGCGGACGTTGAAGAAGGGCGCGCGGGGCTACATCACCATGTTTTTGCTAAACGAGGAATCCCGCCGGTTGAATGCCGAAGGAAAAAACAAGTACGATCGACACCTGACGCCCTTTACGGACAACACGATGGTATATCTCCAGGATCTGCCCGAAAGTATGATTGCGTTCGATGAAACCTACGCCCGGAAAGCGTTTGAAAAAGCCGGGTTGACCATTCGCGATATTAAGTTTGGCAACTGGTGTGGTCGACTCAATACCGTTGATTACCAGGATTTGATCTTTGTGACTAAAAAATAGCGTTTTTGTCGTTGCACTGCGGTTTCCGGGTGCAACGACAAAAACATTTAAAAGTTTTTCTTCCTAATTCGTCTCCATCCACTAATTTTGTGGGATTTTTGACCATACCGAAACAGATTGGCTTCGGAAGCAACTAAACGGTGCGCCCTGTGTCTGCGTTCCGGTCGCTGTGCCAACCTGTTTTCGCTTCGGGCCAGTACGTTTCAGGGGGTCAGGAATAGTGATTGTGTGTTAAGGATTGACACACATTTTTCATCGGTTTGCCGTGGCAACGGTCGCCAGATTCATTATTCATTCGTCTCACTGTAATGCCCAAAGACTCCTCCATCCGTTCGATTCTCATTATCGGCTCCGGCCCTATTGTCATCGGTCAGGCCTGCGAATTCGACTATGCCGGTTCACAGGCCGCCCGTTCGCTGCGCGAAGAAGGCATCGAGGTATCGCTGATTAACTCGAATCCGGCCACGATCATGACCGATCCGATCAATGCCGACTACGTCTATCTGAAACCGCTTGAGAAAAAATCCATCGTCGAAATTCTCAAAAAGCATCAGGAAGAAGGTCATCCCATCGATGCGGTTTTACCAACCATGGGTGGCCAAACGGCTTTAAACCTGGCCATCGACTGCGATAAAGCCGGTATCTGGAAAAAATACGGTGTCCGCATCATCGGTGTGGATATCAAAGCCATCGAGACCACCGAAGACCGCGAGAAATTCCGGCTGAAAATGATCGAACTGGGGGTTGGCGTTTGCAAAGGACGCACGGCCCGTTCGTTTCTCGAAGGAAAAGAAATTGCCCAGGAAATCGGTTTTCCGCTCGTTATCCGGCCTTCCTATACCCTCGGCGGAACCGGGGGCGGTTTTGTCGACCTGCCGGAAGACTTCGATCAGGCGCTCAACAACGGGCTGCACGCGTCGCCGGTGCATGAAGTACTGGTTGAACAAAGCGTGATGGGCTGGAAAGAGTATGAGCTGGAACTCCTCCGCGACGGTGCCGGCAATTTCATCATCATCTGCTCCATCGAGAACTTCGACCCGATGGGGATTCACACCGGCGACAGCATCACGGTGGCTCCGGCAATGACCCTGCCCGATACGCTCTACCAGCAGATGCGCGATCTGGCCATTAAAATGATGGACGGCATCGGTAAATTTGCCGGTGGCTGTAACGTTCAATTCTCGGTCAATCCGGCCGACGATTCCATCATCGCCATTGAAATCAACCCGCGCGTGAGCCGGTCGTCGGCCCTGGCGTCGAAGGCCACCGGGTATCCGATTGCGAAAATCGCGGCCAAAATGGCGATTGGTTACAACCTGGACGAACTGATCAACCCGATCACCGGCTCGACTTCGGCGTTCTTCGAACCCGCTATCGACTACGTGATTGTGAAAGTCCCGCGCTGGAATTTCGACAAATTTCCGGGTGCCGACCGCTCGCTGGGCCTGCAAATGAAATCCGTAGGCGAAGCGATGGGCATTGGCCGCAACTTTCAGGAAGCCTTGCAGAAAGCCTGCCAGTCGCTCGAAATCCGGCGCAACGGCCTGGGTGCCGATGGCCGGGAACTGACCGACCAGGCCGCCCTTACCCACAGTCTGGCACACCCAAGCTGGAACCGCCTGTTCCATATCTACGACGCCTTCAAAATCGGAATGTCGTTCAAAACCATCCAGAACCTGACCAAAATCGACAAATGGTTTTTATACCAGATCGAAGAACTGGTGGAACTGGAAAAAGAAATCGGAAAGTACGATCTGGAAGATGTACCGGCCGCTTTGATTCTGAAAGCCAAGCAGAAAGGCTATGCCGACCGCCAGTTGGCGCATTTGCTGGGGGTCAAGGAAAGCAAGATTTACGATTTCCGTCAGGAACACAACATCCGGCGCGTCTTCAAATGCGTAGACACCTGCGCGGCTGAGTTTGAAGCCCGGACGCCCTATTACTACTCGACCTTCAACAGTCCGCAATTGCCCAGTGCCGGTGGCGCGTTCCCCGAAACAGGGGCTCTGCCCGTTGGTTTGCTAGCCGGAAATGAGTCGATCACAAGCGATCGCAAGAAAGTCGTCATTCTTGGTTCAGGTCCGAACCGCATCGGGCAAGGCATCGAGTTCGATTATTCGTGCGTACACGGCGTTCTGGCCGCCAAGGAGTGTGGCTATGAGACGATCATGATCAACTGTAATCCCGAAACCGTCTCGACCGACCCTGATATTGCTGATAAACTGTATTTTGAACCGGTTTTCTGGGAGCACGTTCACGCCATCATCATGCACGAAAACCCCGTGGGGGTCATTGTACAGCTGGGCGGACAAACGGCTTTGAAAATGGCCGAAAAGCTGACGCGCTACGGCATTAAAATCATCGGAACGGATTACGAATCCCTGGATTTGGCCGAAGATCGCGGGCGATTCTCGGCGCTGCTGCGCGATTACAACATTCCGTATCCGAAATTCGGAACGGTGCGCGGTTCCGACGAAGCCGTTGAGCTGTCACGCGAGTTGGGTTTCCCGCTTCTGGTTCGGCCCAGCTACGTTCTCGGCGGTCAGAGCATGAAGATTGTGCTCAATGAACAGGAACTGGAGCAACACGTCGTCAAGATTCTGCACGACATTCCCGACAACAACATCCTGCTTGATCACTTCCTCGAAAACGCCATTGAAGCCGAAGCGGACGCCATTTGCGACGGGGAGGATGTCTACATCATCGGGGTGATGGAACACATCGAACCGGCCGGGATTCACTCGGGTGATTCCTACGCCGTGTTGCCGACTTTCGACCTGAGCGAAGCCGTCATCCAGCAAATCGAAGCCCACACCCGGACGATTGCCAAAGCGTTGAAAACCGTCGGGCTGATCAACATTCAGTTTGCGGTGAAAGACGAAATGGTGTACATCATCGAAGCCAATCCCCGGGCGTCGCGGACGGTGCCGTTCATCTGCAAAGCCTACCAGGAACCGTATGTCAACTACGCCACGAAGGTGATGCTGGGCGAGAAAAAGGTGAAGGATTTTGACTTCAAACCGGTCAAAAAAGGCTATGCGATCAAAATACCGGTATTCTCGTTCAACAAGTTCCCGAATGTGAACAAGGAACTCGGCCCGGAAATGAAATCGACCGGTGAAGGCATTTACTTCATCGACGACCTGGAAGACGAGTTTTTCCAGAAAGTCTACTCCGAGCGGAATTTGTATCTGAGCCGGTAGTCACCCTGTCAGCGGTGAGTTGAAATTTACTGCCGACAGTCAACAGCAAATGCTGTTGACTGTCGGCTTTTTTAATTTCTGAGAAACGAGTGCCTAAAGCAATCGTTACAGTTATCGGCCAGTTCGAGCTCCTTATTTGAGAATCGTCTGATTATGGTTCCGTTCATCAGGAAAGAAGAATAATAATTAATCGTATCCTTCTTATGCCGTATGAAATGATCAACAACCAAACTTGGCTCCTTGGAATTACTGTAAATGCTTTCTGCACCGGTTAACCGGTAATTTCCTGAGTAAAAAAGTAAATTATTAATATATACTTCAAATACTCCGGCCGCTGTAAACCGCAAGATATGCACATCGCCGTTCTTGGGCTTTAGGTGCAAGCCAGCTATTCCACCAGTTGATGAAATCCAACGCCAGTCGCCTACAATGGGATGTTGTGGCTCAGTCGGTTGACAACCCCAGTTGATTAAGAAAAGAGCAAGTAGTGGTATAATCTTTTTCATAAGATAGCTTTAAAGACGCTGAAGCTCAAGTGACCCCTAGTTACTATTAATGGTTGTAACACCAACAAAGAGTTAGATCATTTTCTGGGGTTGACAGCTGCCGTTTCATTTTAAGTATTTTATAATATCAGTAGAGCAACTGTTTAATCCGCTTTTGCGTTATATCTTTATCTCATAACCCGAACACCCGGTCGTTCAGCATGATTTTTAAATTCTTATTCGTTCTTCTGCTCCTTATCGCCTTTGTACCGCCGGTACGACGGTTTTTCTTTTGGCTGCTGGTCGGTCGCCAACTTGCCAAAGAACAGCGAAAAGCCAATGAGCGTTTCAACCAGGGCGGTCGCGAAGGCGAAACCCGCGTTTATACGACGACGCCCGGCGCCACCGACTCCAAGCTGAAAGGGGGCGAATACGTGGATTACGATGAAGTGAAGTAACCCTCACTGACTCACCTCCCGTTCCTTCTGGTACTTCACGGCCATTCCCCGCATGGAATATCCATTGACGGTTGCCGAACTGTAGTATTGGTACCGAACGGCAATCAGCGCGTCGGCGCCCAGTTTTTTCGCCTGCATCGTTAAGCGCGCCAGCAGCAGTTCTTTCTGCTCAATGTTGTTGCCCCGTTTCACCATACGCCCTTTTATCGGTTCCTGCTGTTGTTGGGTGAGCGGCACTTCTTCCTTGTATTCCAGCCATTCCATTTCCGTAAAGGGCCGGTCGGGCTGCTGGTTTTCGTAGAACACATCCACCGGATAATTGGGCGACATCGAAATCGGAATCGCCGGCCGAAAACACCCCGCCAGACTGACCACCAGGCCCACCATTACCGCTAAACCGCCCGGTCTGAACTTCAGTAGTCGATATTTTGTATTCATAATTCGCTATTCATTAACACCTTTTCCACCACTTCCGGATAATATCGGTGTTCCAACACCTGCACTTTTCGGGCCACATCCTCCGGCGTATCAAAGGGTTCGAGCGCGCAGGAAGCCTGAAAAATGATGTTTCCCTCGTCATAGTGCTCATTCACGTAATGAATCGTGATCCCCGATTTGAGTTCGCCGGCTTCAACCACGGCTTCATGCACGAAATGGCCGTACATGCCTTTGCCGCCAAACTTTGGTAATAAAGCCGGGTGAATGTTGATCATCCGTTGAGGAAACGCTTTGACCAGTGTTTCCGGTATAAGCCACATAAAGCCCGCCAGTACAATCAAATCAATCTCCTGTTTCTGAAGGAGTTCCACGATACGATTGGTTTCGTAAAACGTCTTCCGGTCGAACACCAGAACCGGAACATGCAATTTCTGGTCGGGGCCAAAACCCCGGCGCGCACGCTCGATGATCCCGGCTTTCGGGTTGTTGGACAGGATCAAGGTAACCTCAATGTCGGGATGATCCGTCAAATACCCGGCAATTTTCTCCGCGTTGGTTCCGGAGCCGGAGGCAAAAATGGCAATTCGCTTCATGGATTGATCAAAATGGAACGCAATAACGCTACAAACCTACGTATCTTTCGAAAAAAATTGATGATATTAGCCGTATGCTTCAATCGCATCAACTGACCTTTTCGTACGCACCGACCAAACGATTCGCCTTTCCGGACATCCGCTGCAATGACCGCGAAGCGGTTTTGATTCTGGGAAAATCCGGTACGGGCAAAACCACGCTGCTGCATCTGCTGGCGTTACTCCTTCGGCCAGAGAACGGTTCGGTGACCATCGACCAGACCGACCTGACCCAATTGCCACCGGCCCAAACCGCCACCTTTCGGGCCGCTCATGTGGGCATCATCTACCAGAAACCGCATTTTGTCAGCGCACTGTCAGTCATGGACAACCTGCTATTGGCCAACTACCTGGCCAAAAACCCGCAGGATAAAAACCGCGCTCGTGAACTGGCCGCGCACCTGGGCTTTGCCGAACACCTGAACAAGAAAACGCACCAGATGAGTCAGGGCGAACAGCAGCGTGTGAGCATTGCGCGGGCCGTCATGAACAAACCGGGGGTGATTCTGGCCGACGAACCTACCTCCAGTCTCGACGACGTCAACTGCGCCCGGGTGGTGGCATTGCTGCGCGAACAATCCGAGCAAATCGGGGCCAGCCTGATTGTGGTGACGCACGACCAGCGGTTGAAAGACGAATTTTCGAATCAGGTGATTTTATAAAGTTTATAGTTTGAGGTTTATAGTTTAAAGTGTCTGAAAATCAACACGAAATGGCTTGATTACAACCACAGACTATAAACCATAAACGAACCAACTGCATATGAATCTTTTTAAAATAAGCTGGGCCAATCTGAAAGATAAACCGCTCAGTAGTTTCCTGAGTGGCTTGCTGATGACGCTGGGCATCACGATCATTTCGCTGTTGCTGCTGTTGAACAAGCAGTTGGACGAGCAGTTTTCCCGCAACGTCAAAGGCATCGACATGGTGCTAGGTGCGAAAGGCAGCCCGCTGCAACTGATTCTGTCGAGCATTTATCAGATCGATTCGCCGACGGGCAACATTCCACTGGAGGATGCCGAACGGCTGACCCGCAACCCGATGATCAAAACCGCCATTCCGCTGTCGATGGGCGATAGTTACAAAACCTTCCGGATTGTCGGTACGAACAAAAAATACGTCGATCACTTTGAAGCCACTGTCGGCCAGGGTACTTTATTCAGTAAAGACCTGGAAGTGACCATTGGCGCCCGCGTAGCCGAAACGACGGGTCTGAAACTGGGTGATACCTTCGCCGGTTCGCACGGACTGGATGGCAATGGCGAAGAACACGGCGAGACAAAATACAAAGTCGTCGGCATTTTCAACCCCAGCAACAGTGTTATCGACCAGTTGATTCTGACGCCTTTATCGAGCGTCTGGGCCATTCATGAACACCACGAAGAACACGAAGGCGAGGAGCACGAGGGCGAAGCACACACCGACGAAGACCATGACCACGAAGCACCCCGCGAAATTACCAGCATGCTGGTGAAGTTCCGGAATCCAATGGGCATGATGGTGGCGCGGGGCATCAACGACAACTCCAAACTGCTGGCGGCTCTGCCCGCCATCGAAATCAACCGCCTGTTCGATTTGCTGGGTATTGGCGTCGATACGTTGCGCGGACTGGCGGTCGCTATCATGCTCATCGCCGGCATCAGCGTATTTGTGTCGCTTTACAATTCGCTCAAAGAACGCAAGTACGAAATGGCCCTGATGCTGTCAATGGGTGCTGGCCGGACACAACTCTTCGGCATGCTGCTACTCGAAGGGTTGACGCTTTCCCTGATCGGTTTCATCTTAGGACTGGTTTTCAGCCGAATCGGTTTGCTCCTGTTCTCCATGCGCGCCGAACGCAATTTCCATTACAGCCTGAATAACCTGAACATCCTGCCCGAAGAATGGCTGGTGCTGGGTGTCGCCGTCCTGATTGGTATTGTTGCCGCAGCACTTCCGGCTTTGGGTGTCTACCGCATGAATATTTCGCAAACGCTGGCGGAAGAATGATGAGTTATGAGTTATGAGTTATGAGTTATGAGTTATGAGTTATGAGTTATGAGTTGAAACCCAGGTTAAGCCACATATACTGTATTTCAGCATCTTAAATTCTTTTTTTCAACTCTTAACTTTTAATTCTTAACTCTTAATTTCCAAAAACCGCTTTCACTTCCTTTAAATCCTGCCGGTGGGCCGTCAGGGCGTCCATCGTGTTCGGCGATTGCTTTTCGATGCATTGCTCCAGTACCAGATGCGGGCGAATTCCGAGTTTTTTTAGTTCTTGGGCCAGACGCGGGTAATCAATATCTCCGTCGCCGAATGTTTCCGCCCAAATGCCGTTTTTCGACTGGCGGAGGTGCAGTTCCGTAATGCGTTTTCCGTAGAGTTTCACAATGTCGAACAAAGCGACCTGCGAGTTGCCCGAACCCCGATAAATCCAGTGTACATCCAGACAAAGCGACACATTTTTAGGGTCGGTTTCCAGCATCATGTGGTGAAATTCGCGGGCAGCATTGCGCATTTCGACGTCATGCGTATGGTACGACAACGTCATGCCCCGCTTCCGAAGTTCGGCCCCGAGCAGGTCCAGATTGGCGGCCTGTGTGGCTAAGTCTGCATCGGTTTTGTCCTCCCCACTCCCCCACTTGATCGGGCTGGGATTGGTTACCACCAGCCGCACCCCCAGCGGACGGGCCGCATCCGCAATGGCCGTCACCGTCGCCAGCGTTTTGTCGGCTTCATCGGCCTTGTGCAAAGTGCTGTTGACATACAGCGAATGCATTTCCAGTTTGTGCTTTTTCAGCAGCGGTGCCAGCTTCCGGATTTCATCCGCCGACGTAATCGACGGCTCATACCCGACAATACCCGATTTGGCAAAATCGGCCAGCGACGCATCCAAATCCGCCGACCAGTTGCGGCCCTGCCGTTGATAAAACGTGTGCCAGGTATACTGGTTGCAGGCGATCTGCGGTCGCTCGGCGGCAGCGGTTTTTGCTCCGGCCACAGCGGTTTTGGTCAACGGAAGCAGCGCAGCCAAGCCGACCAGAGACTGTAAAAAAGTACGACGATCTGTGTTCATGGGTTTAGGGCGAAAACCCTGTCAGCGGTCGGAGACCCTGACAGGGGTTAAACTTTTGGTTTCTTTGAGCAAGAATATTGCGGTAACTTTTTCACCGCTGCCAGGGCCTTCGACCACTGACGGGGTGAAAAAGTTACCGCAAATTATCTAAATTTAACGCTTCGCTCCATCTTTCAAACTTTGTTTACCTGTTTTTCATGAAACACCGTTTTCTCCCGACTGGGCTGGCGGGCGTTCTGAGTTGCTTTGCGGTCTTCTTTCAGGCCGCTGCGCAAACGCCACCCGCCGGACCATACTCCTCTTCTGCTCAACTTGCAACCCGATTAAAAACCCTGACCAGCCGCTACGGCCCATTGACCAACCTACAGTCCATCGGCAAATCTCGCCAGGGAAAAGACGTCTGGCTGCTGACGGTGGGTCGCGGAACGGCAGCCCAAAAACCGGCCATTGCGATTGTCGCTGGTGTGCAGGGCGCTCATCTGGCCGGAACGGAACTGGCCGTTCAACTCGCCGAAAAACTGCTGGCGGCTTCGGGTCAGGATAGCGTGGCCCGGTTGCTCGACAGCAAGACGTTTTATATTTTCCCCAGTGTCAACCCCGATGCGCAGGAACAATTTGTGGCCAAACCACGCTACGAACGAACCGGCAACGGTGCCGATACCGACGACGACCGCGACGGTCGGCTAAACGAAGACCCTTTTGAAGACCTGAACAAAGACGGTTTGATCACGCAAATCCGCGTGGAAGACCCGACCGGCACCTTCATCGCCAGCAAAGACGACCCGCGAGTGCTGGTCAAAGCCGATCCGGCAAAGTCCGAAACCGGGCGTTATTTAGTGATTTCGGAAGGAACAGACAACGATAAAGACGGCGCTTTCAACGAAGACGGCGCGGGTGGCGTGGCACTGGACAAGAATTTCACTTTCGATTACCCGTTCTTCACGCCGGGTTCGGGCGAGATGCCGGTGTCGGAACCGGAAAACCGGGCCTTGCTCGACTTCCTCTACAAAGCCCCGAATGTCTACGCAGTTTTTACCTTCGGGCCGTATAACAACCTTTCAGAAGCGCCAAAATTCGACCGCACCAAAACCACCCGGCGGATCATTACCGGGGTCATGGAAAAAGACGCGCCCGTCGGCGATCAGGTTTCGAAACTCTACAACAGCCAGACGGCGCTGAAAGACGCGCCACCGATGCCGCCGACCAAAGGCAATTTTGCCCAAACCGCCTATTACCACTACGGACGGTTCAGTTTCTCGACACCGGGCTGGTGGACACCCAAAGCCACCGCTTCGGCAGATACCATGAAGGGAAAAGGCGGTGCGAAACCGTCGGACAATGACGACGTGAAGTTTCTGAAATGGGCCGATGCCAACAACGTCCGCGAGGTGTTTGTCAACTGGCAACCCATCGAACATCCCGATTTTCCGGGTCGGAAAGCGGAAGTAGGCGGTATCGCTCCGTTTGCCAAACTAAATCCGCCGGTTTCGTTTCTGAACGACATCGCTGACAAACACCTGAAATTCATGACGGCTTTTGTTCGCCAGATGCCGGTAATCGACGTCGTAAACCTGCGGACGGAATCGCTTTCGGGCGGACTAACGCGCGTCACGGCGCAGGTCATCAACCGGGGTTTGCTGCCGACGGGCTCCGAGATCGGCGACCGGGTGCGGTTTGTTCCCAAGATGAAAATCGAGCTGCGAACCGGCAACGGCCAAACCGTGGTATCGGGCCGGAAGCGGATTCTGCGCAGTCCGATGGCGGCTGGCGAGTCGATGGAAGTCACGTTCCTCGTCTCCGGCACGGGCCGCGCCACGCTCGAAGCCGGCAACGCCATGACCGGCCTTAAATCAATCGACATCACCCTCAAATAAACCCTCATTACCTCTGATGTTTTCTGATCAACTCTGTGAAATAGTTATTACGCAGAGTTGATCAGAGAACATCAGAGGTAATCAGAGAAAAATTATGAAAAAGATAGGTATACTTTTCTGGACACTACTTGCCATTCCCGCTTTTGCGCAGCAGAAACCGGCGCAGAACGACGATCTGACCGGGTTGCGGGCCGTGGGTTCACCGGCCAACCCGAAAGTGCCGATGCGCTGGAATCATTACAACGACTACGCCGGGATTACGAAGTTTTGCCAGGATATGGTGAAGGCCCACCCGAACCTGGTGAAGCTCGAATCGATGGGCAAAACGTTTCAGGGCCGCGATTTGTGGGTGCTGGTCGTCAGTGATTTCAAAACCGGCAACGCCGATCGCAAACCCGGTTTTTACATCGACGGCAACATTCACTCCAACGAGTTGCAGGGGTCGGAAATTGCGATGTATACGGCCTGGTATCTGGCGGAGAATTTTGGCACCATCGAGTTTACGACCCAGTTGCTGAAAGACAAGGTGTTTTACATCGCGCCCAGCATCAACCTCGACGCGCGGGAAGACTTTATCAAGAATCCCAACAATCCCAATTCGCCCCGCTCGGGGCTGATGCCGTTCGACGACGATGGGGATGGCGAGATCGATGAAGACAAGTACGATGACCTCGATGGCGACGGCAACATCGTGCTAATGCGCCGGAAAACCCCGCTGGGCCGTATGAAACAGGACCCCAACGACCCGACGCGCATGATTCCGGCCAAAGCCGATGAACCGGGCGAATACGAGCTGCTGGGCTACGAAGGCATCGACAACGACGGCGACGGACAAGTGAACGAAGATGTAGCCGGACGCTACGACCCCAACCGCGACTGGGGCTGGGGCTGGCAACCGGATTACATTCAGGGCGGGGCGCTGTTTTATCCCGGAACCTTACCCGAGACGCAGGCCATCAAGAAATACATCATTGGCCACCCGAACATCGCCGGAGCCCAGAGCTATCACAACTACGGCGGGATGATGCTGCGCGGGCCGGGTGCCGAAGAAGATCAGCAATATTACAATCCGGGCGACATTGCGGTGTATGACGTCATCGGGCGTACGGGCGAAAAAATCATTCCCGGCTACAATTACTACGTGATTTACAAGGATTTGTATACGGTTTATGGTGGCGAAATCGACTGGCTGGCGCTGGGCCGGGGCGTTTTTACCTTCTCCAACGAGCTGATGTCGTCGTATCTGCTGTTCCGGCAAAAACCGGGGGAAAGCAACCGGTTTCAGAACGACGAGTTCAATCAGTTTGGGAAATATTTGCTGTTCGATGATGCGTATGTGGCCTGGAAACCGTTCAAACATCCGCAGTATGGCGACATCGAAATTGGTGGCCCCAAGAAGAATTACATCCGCAACCACCCCGGTTTTATGCTGGAAGAAGACGCCCACCGGAACATGTCGTTCACGCTTTTCCACGCTCACCAGACGCCGAAGCTGGACGTTCAAGCCATCACCACGAAACCGCTCGGCAACGGCCTGACGGAAGTGACGGCCACCGTCGTGAACCAGCGCGTGATTCCCACGCACTCCGCGCACGACATCCGGTTTAAAATTGAACGACCCGATTACATCACACTCAAAGGAGCCACGCCACTGGCGGCCATGATTGTCGAAAATGCCGATCTGAATATTACGAAAGAGCAGAAAAATAACCCTGCAACGATCGAGGTGCCAAACATTCCGGGCATGGGGTACGTGAAAGTCCGCTGGATCGTGAAAGGCGGTGGTGGCAAATACACGGTTTCGGTCGACAGCCGCAAAGGTGGCGTGGTTGAAAAAACGCTGTAATGGTCAACGAACTCCGACAAACCCAGTTTCGACTACAACAACCATAGATTCGACTACATCTATTTTTTGGGGGCTGCTGACCTTTGCAGAAACAAAAAAATAGAAAAATGAAAATCATACTAACCGGTTCGTTAGGACACATCAGCAAACCATTGACGCAGGAATTGGTAGAAAAAGGCCATGCGGTTACCGTCATCAGCAGCAAGCCCGACAAGCAATCCGCTATCGAAGCCCTGGGAGCCACCGCAGCCATTGGGTCGCTGCAAGACGCTGATTTTCTGACGAAAACGTTCACCGGTGCCGATGCAGTGTATACGATGGTGCCACCAGCCAACTATTTCGATCATACCCTCGACCTGCTGGCCTACTATCACCGGATCGGCACCAACTATGCACAGGCCATCGGACAGTCGGGCGTAAAGCGGGTGGTAAATCTCAGTACGATTGGTGCCCATTTAGGGGCCGGTGAGGGCTCGGGTATTTTACTCGGCGCGCACGATGTAGAGCAGATTCTGAACGCGCTGCCCGCGGATGTGGCCATCACCCACATGCGGCCCACTTCTTTTTACTACAACTTATATGGCTACACCGCGATGATCGAAGCAGAGGGGGTTATCGCAGCCAACTATGGTGCCGACGGCACGATCCCCTGGGTTTCGCCAGTCGATATTGCGGCTGCGATTGCTGAAGAACTCGAAACCCCGCTTGTTGGCCGAACCGTGCGGTATGTAGCCAGTGAAGAATTGACGGGCAACGAGACTGCCACCCTGTTAGGGGCTGCCCTTGGAATGCCTGATTTAAAATGGATTCTTATTTCGGACGAACAAACGCAGAAGGGGTTGGTGTCTATCGGGATGAATCCGACCATTGCGGCCAGTCTGGTTGAAATGTATGCCAGTCTGTACACGGGTGTCCTGGCCGAAGACTATAACCGCCATAAACCGGCGTTGATGGGTAAGGTAAAACTGACGGATTTTGCGGAAGAATTTGCGGCTGCCTTTCACCAAAAATACGTATCTTGACGTATGGCTACCACGCAACCACGGCGGTTTAAAACGATTGGTGAATTCCACCAGTTTAGGGAATTGCCCAAGCCTGAGCATCCGTTAATCAGCGTAATTAATCTGGAATCAACCAAGCAGTTGCCTGCCAACGAAACCGGCATCGTGAAGGATTTCTATTCCATTGCGCTAAAAAGAAACTTCAATGCCCGCATGAAATACGGGCAGCAGGAATTTGACTTTAACGAAGGCCTGATGTTCTTCATGGCCCCGGGCCAGGTCCTGAAAATTGAGATCGAGAAGGATACCATACTACAACAGACGGGGTGGATGTTACTGGTCCATCCCGACTTTTTATGGAATACGCCCTTAGCCAAAACCATCAAGCACTATGAATATTTCGACTACTCGGTGAACGAGGCCCTGTTTCTGTCTGAGAAAGAAGAAGCCATCATGGCCGGGATTGTCGAAAGCATTCAGCAGGAATACCACGCAGCCATTGACAAGTTCAGCCAGGATATCATCATCGCCCAACTGGAAGTATTGCTCAAGTATGCAGACCGGTTTTATCAGCGGCAGTTCATCACCCGAAAAATAGCCAATCATAAAATCCTGGATCGTCTGGAGAAGCTGATTGCCGACTATTTCAACAGTGACGACTTAATGAAACAGGGTTTGCCAACCGTTCAATACGTTGCCGAAAATCTAAATCTATCACCCACGTATTTAAGTGGCCTGCTCAAATTAATAACCGGACAAACTACCCAGCAACACATTCACGACAAATTGATCGAAAAGGCCAAAGAGAAACTATCTGCCACCGATTTGTCCGTCAGCGAAATTGCCTACGAATTAGGGTTCGAACATCCACAGTCGTTCAGTAAATTATTCAAGACCAAAACCAGCCTTTCTCCGCTGGAATTTCGGCAGTCTTTTAATTAAGCAGCCCGGCATGGCTTTGTTCGGATGCAGGAAAGCAATCCATCTTCTTTCCGTTTACTCAATACTATGCCTCCCGCTCGCGAAGATTACTTACCTTTCGAACGATCTGAAAGACAGCATTCTGCCTGAATCGTGCTGAAGTTCAGACCACTAAGCTGGCAGAAAACCGATCGGTCGCCACTCACCCGACCAGCGGTTATCTGCGGTTGAATCCACCCGTTTAAATCCAGGAAAGATGAATCCAAACAAAGCGTTATGGGAAAAAGGAGACTTCACCCAAATTGCCGCCACCATGCGGGAAAGCGGTGAAAAACTGGTTGCCGACCTGAACATCACCAGAGACCTTCACGTGCTCGACCTTGGTTGTGGCGATGGCACCACGGCCATCCCGGAAGCCAAACGGGGAGCTACGGTTTTAGGCGTTGACATCGCCCGGAATCTGGTTGAAGCCGGCAACCGTCGGGCCAAAGCGGAAGGACTGACCAACTGCACCTTTCAGGAAGGGGATGCGACGGATTTGCAGGAACTGGAAGATGAGCGTTTTGATCTCGTCGTCAGCATCTTTGGTGCCATGTTTGCGCCGAAGCCCTTTGAGGTCGCCAAAGAAATGGTTCGGGTGACCCGTCCCGGGGGCCGGATCGTCATGGGAAACTGGATACCGGGCGATCCTACGCTGGTGGCCCAAATACTAAAAATCAGTTCGGCCTATACGCCCCCACCGCCGGAAGGGTTCATCAGCCCCATGCTGTGGGGAGTAGAAAGCCACGTTACTGAACGCTTTGAGAAAGCCGGTGTGTCCAAAGACAACATAACCTTTCTGAAAGATACGTTTACCTTCAATGCCCCGTATGCCCCTTCCGAATTCGTTCAGGCATTCAAAAACTATTACGGCCCGACCATGAATGCGTTTGAAGCCGCCGAAAAAAATGGGAAAGCATGGGAACTACAGCGCGAATTGGAAGACCTGTTTACCAGTCAGAACAAAAGCACCGATCCGAAACACACTTCGGTAGATGCCACGTTCTTACGGGTTACGGTGATGCGGTGAACAACCGGTCGTGATTCGACAAAACTACCCACCGCTCACTTTTTCCTAGCGCATATACACGCCGATGCGCTCCTCATCGCTCAGCACCACCAGCACGTGTTCGGTCAGCGTGGTGCTGAGTTTGTAGCCAATGTAATCGGCGGCAACGGGGTAGCGTTTGTGGTCACGGTCGACCACCACGGCCACCTTCAGCTTGGTCACGGGCACATTCAGAAACGGTTGCAGGGCAAACGCCAGGGTTCGCCCCGAGTTCAGGACGTCATCGATCACGATGACCGATTTTCCGGTAAAAACCGCTTTCTCGGCATCCAGATGAACCGGCGGTTGCTCCAGCGTGGTTTTGTCCAGCGTAATTTTCATCACCATGACCTCCAGGGGAGAAATCTGCCGCAATACCTCCGCCAGCCGTTCGGCCAGCACGTGCCCTTCGCCCGATACGCCGGCCAGAATCACGTCAGATTCTTCAAAGTTGTTCTCGTAAATCTCAAAGGCAATCCGGCGTATTTTTTGCTCTACTTGTACGCGGGTCAGAATCTGGGTAGTCTCGGAAGTCATAACCGATCAGGGAAGTCGATGGTAAAAAATGAAAATTACCCGAAAACGCCGAATGCTCAAAATAAACGAAGCCTTTTCGTACTTTTGCAAACTGTTCAGACAAGAGAGTTGAGACAAGAGACAAAAGACTTGAAGTCTCTTTCTCTTTATTCTCTTGTCTAACATCTCCAGTCTAAAATGTAATTTATTTCAATGATTATCAAAACCAAAAAATACGCCCTCGACCAGAAAACCTACATCAGTCTGGCGATGCGTAGCTGGGTAAAAAACAACTGGTACTGGGGTTTCGTCCCACTGGGTCTCATTTTTGCCAATGCCATCCTGAACGTGACGGGCGTTTATCCGAACTGGTGGATTTACCTCGTCATTGTACTCCTCACCATCCTGTACGTGCTGTTCTGGGCCGTGCAGTTTACGGGCATCACGCAAATGGAACAGACCAAATCGCTGTTTCAGAAATATGTCTACGAGATTGACAGCCGCCAGATTATGCTGAAACTGAACGCCCGTGAAGGCGGTATCCTGAAATGGGATCAGATCCGGAGCGTGACCAAAGACAAAACCGCTTATGTCATGGTGGTTTCCAACGACCAGGCGATGAACGGCATGAAAGTAAACTGGCTGGCCAAAATCGTGGCTAAAGGCATGAAAAACGCCCAGTTCCTCTACCTGCCGTATTCGATCTTCACCACCGAAAACGAACTGAAGTTCATGGATACGCTCCTGAAACGGAAGGGTTTTTTGGCGGAACCCGAAAAGATAAAAGCGTAGCAACCCCCAAAAAAAGGCAACGGGAAGAAACGGCAAAAAGCGTTTCTTCCCGTTGCCTTTTTTTGAGTTATTTCGCCTGGTTGGTGAAATCGACCACTGTTACATCGGCCAGCCAGCCGCCAACAAGTTTACCAAATTCTTTGTGAGCCGGGTGCGGCAGGTAAGTATCCCGGTCTTTTTCGTTCGCAAACGTCAGCACAAAGGCGTGCGTCAGGCCCTTGTCGAGTTTCTCCGGGCTGTTGTTGGTTCCCCACTTAAAGCCTTTGATTTCTTTAATTTTTGAGGGTAATGCTTCAAAAGCGGCTACAATTTCTTTCACCTTCTCGGGCGTAGCTTCCGGTTTGAATTTGAAAAGAACAACGTGGGTGAGATCGGATGGAGTCATTTTGTTTTGAGCGGAAGCGCCGGTCAGGGCGAGACCAAAAAAAAGAAGGGTGGCAAAAACGGTTTTCATGAAATTGGTTCGTAAGTTTTAACGCTGCGACTACAGGACGTTTCAAATAAGGCAATCTGCTTCGGAAACTACTGCCTACTGCTTCTCGGCATACGGAATGACCAGTTTCTCCCCCCGGGCGGCATAATTCTTGGTCTTTCCGTTGGCTTTCATCAGCGCATCGACTGTAACTCCGTATTTTTCAGCCACGACACGGAGAATATCGCCGGCGCCAACGGTATGATACGCCCGCGCTTTCACCTTCAGTTTCGTCACGTCGGCCTTCACCGCGTTATCTTTCAAATCCGGATTCAGTGCTTTTAACGTACTGATACTCAGATTGTACTTGGTGGCTACACTGTAGATCGTTTCACCCGGTTTTACGGTATGCGTAATCGATACCCCACCCGCCGGAACATTCACTTTGGGCGTTTCTTTTTTCTCTTCTTTGGGCTTTTCTTCTTTTGGCTTTTCCTCTACCGGTTTCTCTTCCCGCACCGGTTTTTCTTCTTTGACTTCGGCTACCGGTTTCTCCGCCGGTTTGCCCACTGCCGGGCGTTCTTCGGAATCCAAAGCCGGTTTTTTAGGGACTTCCTTTTCCTCATCGATGGGCGCTGGGGCCGTCTGCGACAAGTCGATGGGCGCATTCCGGCTGGACGTATCGATTTCGATGGGCGCTACCAGTTCCGGTTCCAGCGGCAGTTCCACCGGTTTTTGCACGGTCGTATCCAACGCGACACTCGTCAGTTCCTCCGACCCTTTCGTGTCATCGGCCACGTACTCGTAGCCCACGTACAACAGGGCCAGAATCGTCAGAATCAGAACGGCCAGCGTAATGGTGGGCAAACTTGAACCCTCCGTCTGCCGGGGGTTACGCTTCGCATTTTCGGTTTCCATATATAAGGTTTACAGTTTACGGTTTATGGTTTATGGTTGGCTGACGCATTCTTATTCGTGCGTCAGCCAACCATAAACCATAAACCGTAAACCCGTTAACTGTTCTTTACCTCCTGGCTCATTTTTTCCACTTTCACTTTCATGTCTTCCTTGTAGTTCTGCAACCGTTGGGCCACGATTTCGTCGAATGTCCCCACAATCTGAGCCGCCAGAATCCCGGCGTTGCGGGCACCGTTGAGGGCTACGGTTGCCACCGGCACCCCCGAAGGCATTTGCAGAATTGAAAGAACAGAATCCCAGCCATCGATCGAATTGCTGGATTTCACCGGCACCCCGATCACCGGCAAGGTCGTCAGCGAAGCGACCATCCCCGGCAAGTGGGCGGCACCACCCGCACCGGCAATCACCACTTTCAAACCCCGCTGGCGGGCGGTTTTGCCGTATTCCACCATTTTCTCCGGCGTCCGGTGGGCCGAAACCACATCGATTTCGTACGAGACTCCCAACTCAGTCAATATATCGGCCGCTTCCTGCATGACCTTCAGGTCCGAGCTGCTGCCCATGATGATTCCAACCATATTTTTAGTGAAGAGTGAAGAGTGAAGAGTGAAGAGTTGGCTGACGCATACAACTCTTCACTCTTCACTCTTCACTCTTCATTTTTGACTCTTCACTTTTATAGTTTCCTTCACCGAATCGGCTTTCGCTTTCAGTGCATTTAAATCCGAACTAATAACGGTAATATGCCCCATTTTGCGAAACGGGCGGGTGATTTTTTTACCATAAAGAAAGGGAAACACACCCGGCATCGCCAGCAGGGCTTCCATGCCTTCATACCGGGCGGGGCCGCTGTGGCCGGGTTCGCCCAGTAGGTTGATCATCGCGGCTGGCGAAAGGATGGCCGTATCGCCCAACGGCAGGTTCAGGATGGCCCGCCAGTGTTGTTCAAACTGCGACGTCACGTTCGCCCGAATCGTGTGGTGACCGCTGTTGTGCGGACGTGGCGCCACTTCGTTGACGATGATTTGCTGGTCTTTTGTCAGAAACAACTCCACCGCCAGCAAACCGACAATTCCGAAAGCTTCGGCGGTTTTCCGGGCAATTTCCTGCGCCTGTTGATCGACGGTTTCAGAAATCGCTGCGGGGGCAAACAGGTATTCCACCAGATTCTGTTCGGGATGAAAGACCATTTCGACCGTCGGGAAGGTCGCCGTTTGGCCCTGCTCGTTGCGGGCGACAATCACCGCCAGTTCTTTCTCGAAATCAACGGCTTTTTCCAGAACGCCCGGCGCGTCGAAGGCTTTATCCACATCATCAACGGAAGCAATCCGCTGCACCCCGCGACCGTCGTAGCCATCGCGGCCCAGTTTGTGGAAAGCGGGCAGGAACTCCGGATTTTTCGCTACATCGTCCCGGTTTTCAGTCAGAATGAAATCCGCCGTGGGGAGGTTATGCTCGCGGTAAAACTGTTTCTGCGCCCGCTTGTCCTGAATAATCCGGATCACCGACGGCTGCGGAAAAACCCGCTTTCCTTCGCGCTCCAGAGCCTCAAGGGCGTCAACATTCACCCGCTCGATTTCAATCGTCAGCACATCGACCTGCTGGCCAAACTGATAAACCGTATCGTAGTCGGTGAGTGACCCTTGCGTAAATGACGTAGCCAGGTGGCGGCAGGGCGCTTCGGCATCGGGGTCCAGAATATGAACAATCAGGTTCCAGTCGATCCCGGCCTGAATCAGCATCAGGCCCAGTTGACCTCCTCCGAGGATTCCAATGCGGGTTGTGGGGTTGAATGTAAGCATACTTGTAACAATCCTCCGCAAAAGTAGCCCCAATTCGGACTTTATCGTACTTTTTAAGACACTATATTCGATCTACTTAGCATCCCGTTGCCTTGCTGCTGCAAGCGCATGGCTAAGCTCAGCCCCTGGTTTTAAGCGTGCGATTATGAAATAAATCAAATCAGGCATTTTTGAACCGTGAAACGGTTACGAACTCCACTTTTCCGTCATAGCCCCACGGTTTTAACCGTGGGCTGGATTTTTTGCCTTTCCAATCAGCAATTTTGGGTTAAAAATGACGGTTTCAGCCAATTTTTGGTCATTAAATAAATAAACCGTTTTCCTGCACCCGCCCGGTTCTCAACAATTCCAACTCTTCCTGTTAATTTGCACGTTCATACCTGAAGCGGGAAGTACCAAAATAGCGTACAAGACAAGAGATGAAAGACAAGAGACCAACCAACCCTTTGACTATCAACCATCTGCTTCATTTCTCACGTCTAACCTCTTTCATCTCTATTTAACCTATGAAGGACAAACTATTCAATCAAAAAGACCTAATTGCTTATTTCATTGTTGCGGCCATTGGTGCCTCCCTGCAAATTGTTGTGAGTTCGTTGCTTCAGGAGTGGTTCAAGGTTTCCTACGAAAATGGCGTCTTACTGGGCTACATCAGCTCGTTTTTCATCGGCTTTTTTCTTACCAAACTGCTGGCATTCAACGCCAAAAACTCGGCCAAAACCCGCCGGGAGATGGTTAAATTTGCGATGGTTTCGGTGATTTCCTGCCTGATTACGGTCTACGGTGCGTCGGCCTTATACAACTTCTCGGTCAGTCAGAACGGGATCTACGTGTTTACGCTGCCGGGATCGGTCAAGACCGTGAATATCAACAAGTTGTTTTCTCACACATTCGGAATGGGCCTGAGTTTTATCTCCAATTACATTCTGCACAAAACCTTTACCTTCAAAAATACCGGTTTCTACGAACGGCTGAAATCGCTGCTGAACCTGAACTAATCCGATCAATCCAGCAACGCCAGAATGTCTTCTTTCGTCAGCGATTTCATGAAGTTTTCCTCGGTCGTAATCAGGTCGCTGGCCAGCTTTTGCTTGGAACGTTGCAGGGCCAGAATCTTCTCCTCCACGGTGTTTCGGGAAATAAATTTGTAGGTAAAAACCGTCCGTTTCTGCCCGATCCGGTGGGCGCGGTCGATGGCCTGGGCCTCAATGGCCGGGTTCCACCACGGGTCGAGAATGAACACGTAATCGGCTGCCGTCAGGTTGTGGCCCAGTCCGCCCGCTTTCAGCGAAATGAGAAACAACTTGATCGAGTCGTTGTTTTGAAACAGATCCACCTGCCCGCGCCGGTCCTGCGTCGAACCGTCCAGGTACGCATACTGAATCCCCCGTTCCTGCAAATACTGCTGAACAACGTCCAGGTGTTTGATGAACTGACTGAAAACCAGAATCTTGTGATTATCCGCCATTGCACCTTCCAGCCGCATCACCATGTCGTCCAGCTTGCCGGAATTGCCTTCGTACGTTTCGTCGATCATGCGCGGGTGATTCGCAATCTGGCGCAGTTTGGTTAGCCCCTGTAAAACCACCATCTGCGATTTGGCCATGCCGTCTTCCTCGATGCGTTCCAGAATCAGGTTCCGGTAATACGATTTGGCTTCTTCATACTGCTTCTCCTGTTCCGGCGACATATCGCTGTAGTGAATATTCTCCACTTTCTCGGGCAGGTCACGCGCCACCTGCGACTTGTGCCGCCGGAGCATAAACGGTTTGATGATGCCATAAAGCCGCTGCGTTTTCTGCTCGTCGTTCTTTTTCTCGATCGGAATCTGAAACTCGTTGCGGAAAAACGTCTGACTTCCCAGCAAACCGGGGTTGATAAACGTCATCTGCGTCCACAAATCCATCGTGCTGTTTTCCAACGGCGTACCGGTCAGAATAAGCCGGTGGGCCGAGTCCAGTTGCATAACCGCCCGGGTGATGTGCGACGACGGATTTTTAATGGCCTGTGATTCGTCCAGAATGATGTAATGAAACCGGTACATCTTCAGCAAGTCGATGTCGATCCGGACAATGCCGTACGAGGTCAGAATAACGTCATAGCCATCGAACTGGGCGGTATTTTTGTCGCGGTAGGTACCGGTGTACGCCATGACGCGCAGGCCGGGCGTAAACCGTTTGGCTTCGAGTTCCCAGTTATACAGCAACGAAGTGGGCATCACGAGCAGCGTCGGTTCCGTAAAACCGGCTTCCTTCTGCGACTGCAACATCGCCAGCGTCATGACGGTTTTGCCCAATCCCATATCATCAGCCAGGCAACCGCCAAAGCGGTATTGATTCAGGAATTGCAGCCAGTCGTACCCGGCTTTCTGGTAAGGCCGCAGTTCGCCCTTGAAACCGGCGGGCAGCGGATGCGCATTGATTTCTTCAAAACTCCGCAGTTTTTCAAGCTTCCGGCTGATCACCGCCGACGCCAGGCTCTCCTCCTGCAATTCCTGCACCAGCGCAATGTGGTGTTTGTGCAGCACCAGCCGGTCGCTGTCCACCTCGTGTTCCATGAACGCGAAGAGTTCCGAATATTTCGTAAACCACGTTTCGGGAATGACGGCAACCTCGCCGTTGGGCAGCGTAAACTCCCGTTTCTTGTTTAGAATCAGCGAACGCAGCTTGATAAACGGAATCTCGAACTCCCCGAATTGCACTTTCGCATAAATGTCGAACCAGTCCCGGGTTTCGTTGATCGAAACCACAATGGACGAATAGCCTAAAAAGTAGCGTTTTGTGTCATCAGCGTGTTGTGAAATCTGAAAACCGGCTTCCACCAGCCGGTTGTGGTTTTGCTGGAGCCACTCGAAAGCGGTCGCTTTTCCGAGTTTGGAATGACCGTTGTCTTTCAGTTCCAGACCGTTTTCCTTGAGCCAGAAAAGCGTCGATTTCTCCTTCCGAACATCCCGGCGAATTTTGTGAAAAACATAATCGTTCCCTTTCTTTTCGATGCTGACATTAGCCGAATCCGTAAAACCGTCGTAGCGAAACGTGAACTGCCCGTATTGAAACAGCAGGTCGAAAACCACCTGCGAGTCGTCGACGGGCGCGGCATGGGCCATTTCCGTCAGCACGTTGTTCATCCGTTCCGACGCCCCGTTTCCGTTCCGGTGGCCGTTCGAAACCGCCTGATCGAAGAGCGCGGGCGTAGTCCGGTGCGCGACGGCATGTTCCGAAACCGTCAGCACGGGCGCGGGAGGCAGCACTTCGTTCCGGATTTCAAACCCTCTGGCGTATACGTCGTAGGACGCAATCAGGGGGGCGACGAAGCGGTGATAGTACTGATCTTCAATATTTTTCGGGATAACGATATTTCTTTTTTGCAGAAACGGGCGCAATTTTTTGCCGTCGACATTTTTGTCGAAATGAAACAACCGCTTCCCCACCATCATCCAGGCCGGATCGTCGCAAATCAAGAGCGCATCCTTAAAATGAAATTCGACCCGCTCACCGGCGTATTTAATAATGGGAAAGTATTCCGTGGCGGTTTCGGTCCGCACAAAATTGAAAAAGACGCGGGCCTTGTCGGGCATCCGCTCAACGGACATCCAGGCCGGGTTGCCGTCGTTGCCCATGACATACAACGGTTTTTCGGCCAGCCGCTCCAGAATCAACGCCCGGCGGGTTTCGAGGTATTCGCAAATCCGGTCCCGCAGTTCTTTATCCCCCTTTTGGGCGTCGTAAATCTTTAGAAAGAAATCGACCGCCGGTAATTTTTTGGGATTGAATTTTTTCAGAATGACGTCCTGCTGGATTTCGTCGATGATCCGAATCAGCTCAAAATCAGCATCGTCCAGTTCACTGGCAAACTCCCCGGCGTTTTTGGCCGACAGCGTCTGGTTCTGCAACGTCAGCTCACCCCGCGCATTGAGTTGCACGACGAAAGCTTCAAACAGATACCCCAGAAACTCGTGTTCCAGGAGTGAATAGACCAGTTGAAACGGTTCCGCAGGAGAGACTTTCATAACACCGTAATGATTACTGCCTGACTGTACCAGGCCCGGAAATACCGGGTTAGTCGTAAAAAATCGCGTTCCCGGACGGAAAAGAGAAGCTTCAAAAAAGAAAGCAAAAAGGCTGATTTGCCGTCCGGTTAGAATACGCAACAAACTCAAATATACGAAGAGCTACAACAAAGGCAAATCGAAAAATACGGAAGCCCCACGCGAACTGATTTTACGGCCTGAGAATGGGATCAGCGGCATTTTGACGCGGTAAATTTCAATAGCCGATTCAACGCTAGAGTACCCCCGAAAACAAAACCGCTTAGTACCTAAGTGAGAAAAAATTGCAATTCATTCAGAAACCGAGCGAGGGTTGTGCCTATTTTTCTTGTCTTTGCAGTAGACCCTGAACTGTATGAATGAATCGACCCTGCAACCGGATTTTTCGGACGAACGACGCCCGGACGCGCAAATAAGAATGTTGGTGCCGATGGATTCAAACCGTGCTGCCGACCCGGAATGGATGATCCGACGGATGCTGCATTCGGACCCGGTGAAAGGGTTCGAATTGCTCTATCAGCGGTATTACCGCCCCTTGTGCAGCCACGTTACACGCCTGGTCTATTCCCGCGAAATTGGCGAAGACCTCGTCGGCGATCTGTTTTTTCACCTGTGGCAAACGAATCAGTACACCCAGATCACGGGCTCGTTCCGCGCCTACCTGTTTTCGGCCGCCCGCAACCGCGCCATCAACTACCTCCGCTGGGAATTTAACCGGACTGAACCCACCGAAGACAACGAGCAGATCGACCCGGCAGACAGCACCGAATCCGATGCGGATCTGGCCTTTGAAGAACTCACAACCCGCATCCACCGCGCCCTGGACGCCCTGCCGCCCCAATGCCGCAACGTGTTTGTGCTGAGCCGGTTTGAAGGTCGCAAAAACAGCGAGATCGGGGCAGATCTGCACATTTCGGTCAAAACCGTAGAAGGTCATCTCACCAAAGCCCTGAGCCGGTTACGACAGGCCCTCCACGACTATTGGCTGGTGTTACTCCTGCTGCTGACCTGGTAAGTATCTCTCCTCCTTTTCGACATCAACATGCAATCGGAACTATCCAAGGCACTGCTCTTTGCCTATTTTGAAGGGACTACCACGCCGATCCAGACCCAGCGGATTCAGCGATGGCGACAGAAACCCGAAAACCGGGAGTGGTTTTTCGCCTGTCTGGAAGAATGGGAAAGTCAGCGGCTGCAATACGAAGCCGACCCGGAAACCGCCTTCCACCAATTCCGGGAACGGATTCAGCAACTCGAATCACCCCCCGACACACCGGTTTTGCCGCTGGCAACACCGTCCGTCCGCCGGGCGTGGCTCGTTGCCGCTTCACTGGCGTTGCTCACCCTGCTGGCCGTCTGGCAGCGCGACCGCGGGCTCTACCGCACCTATTCAACGCAGTATGGCGAACTGAAAACCGTTGGTTTGCCCGACGGCAGCCGGGTAACGCTGAATGCCCATTCCAGCCTGCGGTTGTCGCGTTGGACGTTTGGCCGAACCAGCCGGGAAGTCTGGCTCACCGGCGAAGCCGAGTTTTCGGTGCGGCATCTGCCTACCCACCAGCGGTTTATCGTCCGAACACCCGATGAGCTGGAAGTAGTCGTATTGGGCACGGAATTCGTCGTTTCGAGCCGCCGACAAGGTTCGCGCATTGTGCTGAACAGCGGAAAAGTGGCCTTCCGGTCGTTGCAAGGTTCGGCGCCCGCACCGGTGGTGATGAAACCGGGTGATGTAGCCACCGTGAAGCCGGGCGGTCAGGTTCAGATGCAATCCCACCAGTCGGTCGAACGCTACCGGGTCTGGAAAGAACACCGGTTTCTGTTCGACCGCACGCCTTTATCGCAGGTGCTGGCGACATTGGAAGAACATTTTGGCGAAACCGTACAACTGGCTGACTCCGAACTGGTTCACCGGCAGATTACCGGTACGTTTCGGGCCGAAACCGCCCCGGTTCTGCTCGATTTGCTCACCACCCTGACCCGCACGCAGGTTGTCGAAACCGATTCGGGCAAAGTGATGATTCCTCTTTCCCCCTTAAACCCTTAAAACGTATGGTGCCATTTTTAAGAATCCTGCTGCCAACGGCGGGTTGTCTGCTCTCGGTGGCCGTTCAGGCGCAAACCCTGGCGTCGGTTCAGGCGGCCCGGTCGGTCATCCAGTCGTCTCCTGGTTCGACGGTTCAACTGCGGGACGCCCTGCTGGAACTTCGCAGCCGCTATAAGGTCGATCTGGCCTTTGAAGAACAGCAGCTCCAGGGCGTCAGCGTTCCCACTGGCTGGTTCCACCCCAAATGGTCGCTGGAGAAAAACCTGGAAGGCCTGTTGCGGACCACGGATTTTCAGGTGAAACGGCTGTCCAACGGAACCTACCTGATCGTGTCGAACGCAGCCCGGATGCGACCGGCGCGAACCGCATCGCCCAACCGGTCCGAAGCGCCCACCTCGATGACGCAGCCCGAACCTTCCGGGGCCAACGACAACGCTGCCACCCGAACCGGGCCGACCGAAACCGCAACGCAGCCTGCCGACGTGGCCGTTCAGGGACGCGTGACCGCCAGCGGGTCGGACGAAGGGCTTCCGGGTGTGAATGTGCAGGTGAAAGGAACAACAACCGGTACCACCACCGACGCCAATGGCTCATTTACGCTGCGGGTGCGCGATGAACAGGCGGTGCTCGTGTTTTCGTCCATCGGCTACGAAGCCCAGGAAGTGACGGTGGGCAGGCGGCAAACGCTGAGCGTGATCCTGAAACCGAGTGAGCGCTCGCTGGAAGAAGTGGTGGTCGTGGGGTATGGAACCGTTAAAAAGAGCGATTTGACGGGTTCCGTTTCGTCGGTTTCGGGCAGTGAATTTCACAAATTGCCGATGGCAACGCTCGATCAGGGGTTGCAGGGCCGTGCCGCCGGGGTGCAGGTGACGCAAACCGACGCGGCTCCCGGCGGCACGGTTTCCATCCGGATTCGGGGCGGCAACTCCATCACCAACAACAACGAGCCGTTGTACGTCGTGGATGGTTTTCCGGTGACGGCCCTCAAAAGCCTGAATCCGTCGGACATCGAATCGATTGAAATTCTGAAAGATGCCTCGGCAACGGCCATCTACGGTTCGCGGGGTTCCAACGGTGTGGTGCTGATTACGACCAAACAGGCCAAGGCGGGCCAGTCGCGCTTCGATGCCGAATATTACACCGGTTTTCAGAAATTGATTTACAAAATTCCGCTGCTGAACGGAACGCAGTTTGCCGAACTCGCCAACGAAGCCGCTGCCTTCCGAAACCGGGCATTACCGTTCGCCGATCCGAAGGCGCTGGGCGAAGGTACCGACTGGCAGGACGCCATTTACCGAACCGCGCCCATCCGAAACTACCAGCTCACGTTTTCGCAGGGACTGGAAAAAACCCGGTTTATGGTCAGCGGTAATTATTTCGATCAGGACGGCATTATCAGCAACTCCAATTTCAAACGGTTATCGCTGCGGTTCAACATGGAAACCAAAATCAACGCGAAACTGACGTTTGGCAACAACCTGCAACTGAGCTACGTCAACAACCATGCGGTTCTGGTCAACAGCGGTGGCACCGGCAGCAACGGCGTGGTTCACACGGCTTTAACGAGCGGCCCGAATTTGCCGATTTACGACCAGGACGGCAATTATTTTGTCGACTGGCAGCAAATCGGCCCTTCCGTCCGGCGGGATAACGCGGTTTCGCTGGCCAATGAAACCACCAACCTGACGCGCACCGCCCGCATTCTGGGCAATATGTTTCTGCAATACGAAGTGGTGAAAGGGCTGACCGCCCGCGTCAGTCTGGGAGCCGACGCTACGTTTTCGAAAAACAACCTCTACATTCCGCGCACGACTTACCGCGCGTATTTTCAGAACGGCATTGCCAACGTGAGCGACCAGCAATCATATAACTGGCTGAATGAAAATACCTTGACCTACGACAAAACCGTGGGCGTTCACCATGTCAATGTGCTGGGCGGTTTTACGGTCCAGCGGGAAATCAGCGAAGAGGTGGAAGCAAAAGGGCAGAATTTTGTCAACGATATTCTGACGTACAACAACCTGGAAGCTGCCGGACTCGTACAGCCAGCCGCTTCGGGGGCCAACCAATGGTCGCTCATGTCGTATCTGGGCCGGATCAATTACGGGTTTCGGGAGCGGTATCTGCTGACGGTTTCGCTGCGGGCCGATGGGTCGTCGCGGTTTGGAGCCAGCAACAAATGGGGCTATTTCCCGTCCGGGGCGCTGGCCTGGCGGGTGTCGGAAGAACCATTCATGCAGGCCCAGCGGATCGTTTCAGATCTGAAGTTTCGGACCAGCTACGGCGTCACCGGTTTTCAGGAAATTCCGCTGTACCGCTCCCAGAGTTCACTCAGCAATACCTCCTCCATTATCGGCAACAACCTCGCCATCGGGATTGCACCGTCGCGGGTCGCCAACCCGAACCTGAAATGGGAACGAACCGCGCAGTTTGACGTGGGGATTGATTTCGGCGTGCTCAACAACCGGGTGCGGTTTACGGCGGATTATTACTATAAACGTACCAAAGACCTGCTGCTCGAAGTGAGCGTTCCCTGGACGTCGGGCTACAATACGTCGCTCCAGAATGTGGGCAGCACCGAGAACAAAGGGTTTGAGTTTTCGGTCAGTGCCACGCCGGTCAACGGCAAATTCAAGTGGAACGTGGACGCCAATTACTCCCAAAACCGCAACAAAGTGTTGAGTCTGGGCGGTGTAAACGAGTTTTTTGGCCCCGAATCGGGTTCCAGTTTCTACTCGCCCGGCCCGGCCATTCTCATCCGGAAAGGCCAGCCGGTCAATTCCTTCTTCGGCTACATCGGCGACGGTTTGTTCCGCACGCAGGAGGAGGTCGCCAGCGGCCCGGTTCACCGCTACATGGAACCGGGCGACCTGCGGTTTAAGGACGTGGATGGCAACGGCACGCTCTCCCCCGCCGACCGAACCATCATCGGCAACGCCCAGCCCAGGTTCATCTACGGCCTGAACAACACCTTCACCTACGGCAACTTCGACCTGACGGTTTTGATGCAGGGTGTTTACGGCAACAACATCCTGAACCTGCTGCGGGTCTACGAACTCGAATCCATGCGCGGCACCCACAACAACCACATCCGGGCGCTGGACCGCTGGACGCCCCAGAATCCGAACGCCTACATGCCCAAAGCCGATTACCGTGGTCAGGAGCAATTCATCAGCACCCGGGCGCTGGAAGACGGTTCATATCTGCGGGTACGAAACGTGGTGTTGTCCTATAACCTGCCGGGCAAGCTGGTCAAATGGGCGCGTTCCGCCAAAATTTACGTCAGCGGCCAGAACATCCTGACCTGGACGAAATACACCGGCTACGATCCGGAGGTCAATTCGCACGGGCAAAACCCGATCAATCAGGGCATTGATTACGGAGCGTATCCGCGCGCCAAAACGGTTATGATCGGTGTCAACCTGGGCCTTTAACACCCGACTTCCATGAAAAAGAAACTATCTACCCTACCTATCCTTTTCCTGAGCGTATGGCTCGGCAGCAGTTGCCAGTTTCTGGACGAAAACCCGCAGGATTTTCTGGCACCGGCCAATTTTTATAAAACCGAAGCCGATGCTGTAGCCGCCGTCAATGCGGTTTACAGCCACCTGTCGACGGGCGCGTATTACGGCGGGGGGGCCTGGCGGATGGGCGATCTGGCGTCCGACCTGCTGGACGACGGCGCGGTGTCGCGCACCGAAACCCTGGAATTGAATACGTACACCGTTGCCTCGACCAATGCGGTTCTCGCTGATTTCTGGCAGCGATTGTATGTGGCGGTCAATCAGGCCAATGCGGCCATTGGGCGCGTACCGGGAACGACGATGGATGCTACCCGGAAGGCCCGGCTGGTGGCCGAAGTACGGTTTTTGCGGGCCTTGTTTTACTTCGATCTGGTGAAAGCGTTCGGCGATGTGCCGCTGGTGGTGGAAGAAACCACGAGCCTGAATGCGCTGTCGGTGGTTCGCCGGCCAGCCGCCGAAATTTACACCCAGGTTATTCAGGATTTGCAGGAAGCCGAGAAAGGTTTGCCGGTTAGCTACGCGGCTGCCGATGTAGGCCGGGTCACCAAAGGGGCGGCTCAGTCTTTACTCGCTAAAGTGTACCTGTTCAACCGGGATTTCGCGGCTGCGGCCCAAAAAGCGCAGGAAGTAGTTCAGGCCAATACCTACAGCCTGGTTCCCAACTACGCCGATTTGTGGCCGGCCGAGAAGGAAAACGGGCCGGAGCATATTTTCTCGGTCCAATACAAAGCCGGGGTCGTCGGCAGCGGTTTTAACGAAACGTTTGGCGTGCGGGGCGGAAAAACACCCATTACGGGCGGCAGTGGCGCTTTTGTCAAGAAAGCGTTCATCAGTAGTTTCGAAACGGGCGACCTTCGCAAAGACGTCAGCATCAAGGACTCCTACACGTTTTCGGACGGCAGCAAAGCCACGTTTCAGCCCCACGTCTGGAAATACTTCAATCCCAACGGCACCACGCCCAGCAACACAGACACCAACTGGCCCGTCATCCGGTATGCTGATCTGCTGCTGATTCTGGCCGAAGCCCGGAACGAGGTGGCGGGTCCAACGCCCGATGCCTATGCGCCGATCAATCAGGTTCGCAGCCGCTCCAAACTCAAAGCCCTGCCCGCCGGACTGACCAAAGAACAGTTTCGGGATGCGGTTTTGCAGGAACGCGGCTGGGAATTGTGCTTCGAAGGCCACCGCCGGTACGACCTGATCCGAATGAATAAACTTCGGGAAGCAATGCAAAAAGTAGCGGTTACGACCACCGTACCCAAGCATAATCTGTACCCGATTCCGCAACGTGAACTAGACACCAACCGGGAACTCCAACAAAATACCGGTTATTAACCTTCTGACAATCAACTTATGCAACGCCGAGATTTTTTAACTACCGCCCTTGTAGGAGCCGCCGTCTCCCAGTCGGCCACGGCCTATTCCACCATCCGCCCCGATGCCAACACCCTGGCCGAAGCCGCCCGCGAGGTGCCGGTGGTCGGCGACTACGACGTCATTGTCTGCGGTTCCGGCCCCGCCGGGGTGGCAGCCGCCATCGAAGCCGGGCGCAGCGGGGCCAAAACGCTCCTGCTTGAAGTCCACGGTTGTCTGGGGGGCGTCTGGACGTCCGGCTGCCTGACGTGGATTCTCGACAACACCAACAAAGCCGGTTTGGTCCAGGAAATCAAAGACGAACTGCAAAAACGCGGAGACAGTGCGACCGTTCCGACGGGCAGCACGTTCTCCTTCGACGCCGAAGGCATGAAACTGTTGCTGGAGGAATATTGCCTGAAAGCCAACGTCACCGTGCGGTTGTTCACCCGGGTGGTGGCAACGGCCCAGAAAGCCGGGCGGCTCACGCACGTGGTCACCGAATCGAAATCGGGGCGGGAAGCCTGGGCGGGCAAAGTGTTCATCGACTGCACGGGCGACGGCGATCTGGCAGCTCAGGCCGGTTGCGGTTTCGACTACGGCGACAGTTCCGGGCAGGGCCAGCCGATGAGCTTACTCTGTCTGATAACCGGCGTCAATTACGCTGACATCAAGGAATATGTCCGCGACGCAGCCGACAGCAAGGGCGGTTCGCCTTCCAAAAAACGACTGGAAGAAGCCATCCGTCGCGGAGGTCATTCGCCTTCGTATACGCACCCCAGCATCCATCCCATCCGCGAAGATTTACACATGCTGATGGCTAATCACGAATACGGTTTTAAGGGCACCGACGCCAATCAGGTTTCGCAGGCCACGCTGAAAGGCCGGGCCGAAGTGCACAAGATCATCGGGAGTCTGCAGTCGCTCAAGGGCGTCTGGAGCAACCTGCGGCTGGTGGCTACGGGCGAGCAGATTGGCGTTCGGGAAAGCCGCCGGATTCACGGGCTCTACACGGTTTCCCGCCAGGATCTGATGACCGGAATCCGCCACCCGGATGCGGTTTGTCGCGTTACGTTCGGCGTGGATGTCCACTCCGTCAAAAAAGACGACGAAGCCACGACCAACTACAAGCGGGGAACGTCCAGCAAACCGTATGACATTCCGGTTCGGGCGCTGATTGCCAAGGATGTGCAGGGATTGATGATGGCCGGGCGGTGCATCAGCGGTGACTTTATCGCCCACTCCAGCTACCGCGTCACGGGCAATGCGGCCATGATGGGACAAGCCGCCGGTCGCGTGGCCGCGCTGGCCGTTCAGGCCAACCGGCTGCCGCAGGACGTCAAATGGGCGGATGTGAAGTGGCGCGTGGAGTAGAAAATAATAAAAGAATTATAAATGTAAAATGGTAAATATCAAATGTAAAAGTTGCTCAGTGCCAGTACTTTTACATTTGATATTTACCATTTTACATTTATAATTAAAACACTTAAGCCTGTCGGATCACCAATTACGCGTACGTATTCAGCATTACCGGCATCACCAGCATCAGAATATCTTCGTCTTCTTCCTTGTCGGCCGGAATGATCAGACCCGCGCGGTTGGGGGCCGACATTTCGAACGAGAGCATTTTGGCGCTCAGGTTGTTGAGCATTTCGGTCAGGAATTTGGCGTTGAAGCCAATTTCCAGCGGATCGCCGTCGTAGTCGCAGAGCAGTTTTTCGTTGGCTTCGTTGCTGTAATCCAGATCTTCGGCGGAGATCGTCAGGGAGTTGGTTTTGAGCGAAAGCCGGATCTGGTGCGTCGTCCGGTTGGCGTAAATCATGATCCGCTTCAGCGAATTCAGAATGTCCGTCCGGCCAATGGTCATGATGTTCGGATTGTTGGTCGGAATGGCGTTTTCGAAATCCGGAAACCGCTCGTCGATCAACCGGCAGATCATCTGCGTCGATCCGGCGGGAGAACCGGCAAAGGTAAATGACGCGTTCGACTGGCTGAACTCGGCTTTCACCGGCGCGGCTTCGGGCAAAGAAGCCTTCAACAGCGTCAGGGCTTTGCGCGGGATGATCATCGACGAATCGCTGGGCGAACTGATGTCCGTCCGGCGGTAGCGAATCAGCCGGTGTCCGTCAGTAGCCACAAACGTCGCGCTCCCGGCGGTCAGTTGCAGATACACCCCCGTCATGGCCGGGCGCAGGTCGTCGGTACTGGTGGCAAAAACCGTATTGTTGATGGCGCTCAGTAAGGCATCCGACGATAATTCGACGGTCAGGCTGCGGTTGACCGTCGGAATTTTCGGGAAGTCGATCGGATTTTCGCCCGACAGTTTATAACGGCCGTTATCCGTCAGGATTTCGGTTCCGAAGGTTTCTATATTGACGTTGAACGTGATGGGTTGTTCGGGCAAACCGCGCAGCGTATCGAGCAGCAGTTTGGCCGGAATGGCAATGGCTCCCTTCTCCGACGACTCCACGGCAATGTTGGTGATCATGGTCGTTTGCAGATCAGAAGCCGTGACCGTCAGGATGTCATCTTCCAGTTTGAACAGAAAGTTTTCCAGAATCGGCACAATCGGATTCGTTGCCACCACACCGTTGATGGCCGAAAGTTGCTTGAGTAATACGGAGGAGGAAACGATGAATTTCATATGCAATTTTGTTTGGGGCCGTTAGTCCAATGAGAACAAAAGTAGGAAAAATAGTCGAATTTTCAGGGGTTGTTACACAGAGTTTATCAGAGAAAATCAGAGTTTATCAGAGAGTTTTTTGATTACCCCTGATTTTCTCTGATAAACTCTGTGTAATAGCTTTTCCCTCCCTATGCGTACTTCCTCCGGCGAGCAAATTGCCAGATGACGCCCACCAAAACCACCAAAACCGCCGGACCCAGCAGGTTCAAAAGTTGCCAGGAAGTGCGCTCTTCTTTCATCCGGATTTTATCCAACGGTCTCAAGGTCACCTGTTTGGTACGGGCCGCAATGATCCCGTTATCGTCCAGTAGATAATTGACCGCATTGACCACAAAATCCTTGTTGGCGAAGGTATTTTTCGAGAACCGTTCGTATCCCAGTGGATAGGGCGCGTTGGTGCGGTAGTTGATGTCGTTGATGAGCAGATCGCCGTCGGAGCAAACCACAATTTTGGTGGATTCTCCCTGCGCCTTAAAAGCCGCAGCGCGCGGATCGCCGGGCAAAATGCGGTTGGCATAGAGCGACTGAAACCGGCCTTCCAGCAAACAGGCAATCATCTGAACGCCGTTGTTATAGGTGCGCGGATCGGGTTGCTGCCGGGCTTCGTTGTAGCTCACCAGCGCCGGGGCTTTCAGGATTTTGGTGTATTGCGAGGTCATCAGCAGGGGCGTTCTCGCAATGCCCACGGCCTGTACGGTATCGAGCGTGCTGGTAAACCGGGTGTAAACCGCATCCAGATTGCGGACAATCGGACTTTTGCCAAAGGTGTTGATCAGCGGGAAAAACCGCCACGGCAACATCTGGACGTTCGGTTTGTCGCCCATATCGCCGACGTTCAGCGGAATCATGGCGCAACTCAAATCCTTGATAATGTCGTTGTTGACCCGAACACCCCAGCGAAAAAACAGGTCGTTCAGGTTCAGATCGAGCGGCTGGGCGAAGGTGCCCTCCCGCCCTACGCTGTCGATTTTCAGGCCATCGACAAAAAACAGCGCCTTGCCGCCGTTGACCACAAACTGGTCGATTTTGTATTTGTCGGCTTCCGAAAACGCGCGGTCGGGTTTGGGAACAATCAGCCCATCGAGCCCCACCAGATCGCGGGATTCCTGCAAATTGATCAGCTTGATATCGTAAACCGCATTGAGGGTCGCCAGCAGATCGGACAGCCGGAGCGGTTCGACATTGGTGTACGAAACCGCCACGCCCAGCACTTTTTTCTCCTTGATGGTCAGCCGCCGGATGGCCGACGCCAGCTCATATTCCACATTTTCGATCGACTGGTTCAACTGCTCCTCCGACGAATTGGAGCGGTTTCCATGCAGCAGCAAAACCGGCTGTTCGCGGCCGTTGTAAGAAACAATCGCCCACGGAAAAATCAGTTGTTCGGTGCGCTGATTGCCTTCGGCCGTAAAATTCAGGCTGGTGGGAGCCAGTCCTTTCTGGATCAGTTGCGTCTGTTGTTCGGCCCGTTGTTTGGCGTCCGGATTGGCGGTGGGGTCGATAAACCGGAACGTCAGGTCTTGTCCGGCCCGGGCCTGAAACTCGTTTAGGGTTTCGCGAATGCTGGTTTCCAGCCGTTTGAAACCAGCCGGCAATTTTCCCGTCAGGTACACATTGATGTGTACGTCATCGTCGAGATTCGCCAGCAGGTTTTCGGTGGCTTCCGACAGCGTATAACGGCCGTCCTCCGTCAGATCGACCCGAAAAAACAAAAACGACGACAGCAAGTTGACTAAGACCAGGACGGCCAGAACAACACCGAATCGGAAAAGGAATGACTTCATACCTGCGTAAAACGCTGAAAGCAGTTAAGTTGTGCGAAAGTAGAAGAAAAAATGACGGGCCGCACGCTGCATGATCCGCTAATTTTTCAAAACCGGCGTAGGGGTAACATCGAAGATAGCGGTCTTAGGGTCGTAAACAACAAACTACTGAATCATGATCACGAAGAGCCTCCACACCTTCTTTTTTCTGTTGTTGCTGGAACTGACCAGCGCATTCATCCCGGTTTTGGCTGGTGTCCGCGAGTTTCCGGTGCCGCCCTCTGCCCCCAACCGGCTGTTTTACATTCAGCGGAGCAATAACACCAACACCGTTATTTATGAAGCGAATCTAACAGCCGGTCGGCGGCTGGATGCGAACGATCCGGTCAGCGTGTACTGGATTCGCTACGCCGAGCAGGGTCAACGCGAGTCGCTGTCGATGATTCAGTGGAAACTGGCCTACGGCTACAAACACAAAGCGTTGAATCGCAGCGAAAATAGTTTCGAAATTTACCTGAACGCCTTCAAAAAGCGCACCATCTGGGTGGATATGCAACAAGGCAGGCCGATGGCATTAACGACCATCAACGGTCGAAAAGCGTGTCTGCAAAAAGTCTTTGTACAACTCGAACCCGGTTCGGGCCTGATACCGAAGGTGCTGTACGTCGAACTGTTTGGCATCGACCCGGTGGCCGGAAATCCGGTTTACGAACGAATGATGGTCTAAAATCCGGTTTATCGAAACGCCCGAAAAGCGTCGTCGATAGCCAGTTACTTTGCCAATGTCAGCGCGGCAACATGGGAAAAAGGCGTTTGATTTCCTCCGGACCGGGCTGTCTTCCGTACTCGCAAATTTCGAAGACTTCAACCGATTTGACCTTCGCAGCCTTTTCCGGGCCATACCATTTTTCGACGGAAGCCTTAATTTCCGGCGTCAGGGAAGAACGCTTTTCCATGGCGGCCAGCAGCCATTTTTTTCGCTCCACGGGGTCTTTGGGAACGTTGGCCAGATCCTGTCTGGTCCAGGGCAGCCACTCATAAAATTGGGAGGTGTGTGCATCGAGACCGTCTACTTTCTTCGCCAGTGTTTCGGTAATATCGATGGCAATGTCGGGCCGGAACGGATTGGGGCGCTGAAAACCGTCGCGAAAATAGAGAAAAACCGGATTTTTGGTCAGCGGGGGCACACTGCTCAGCACGTTGGGCACGATGACCAGATAAGCCGCATCCTGCACGATAACGCCCGTGTTTCGGTGATCCGGGTGATAATCATTGGTTCGTGGCGCAATCACCAGATCCGCTTTCCATTCCCGGATTTTGCGAATGACCGCCAGCCGGTTTTCCAGGGTAGGCATCAGTTCCCCGTCATGATTGTCGAGCACGTCGTAGGTAATGCCCAGCCGTTTGGCCACTTCCTGGGTTTCTTTGTACCTTCTTTGGGCCAGTTCGCCCCCACCCATGTCCTGATGCCCGGCGTCACCGTTGGTCATCGACACAAATTTCACCTGGTGACCCATGGCGGAATAAATGGCGGCAATTCCGCCCGCACCCAGGTCGCAATCGTCCGGATGGGCACCAATAACGATGATGCGCAAAGGCGAGTTCGGCATTTGGGCAAACGTACCGACAGCACTCAGGCAGAGGGCCAGCAGCAGGGTAAATCGCATCTTCAGGGTCATCCGGTTTTGCATGGTATCATCAGGTTAAATGATTGGGCTCAAGACTTTCGCTAAAATAGGGGAAAGCGAAGAAAGATCAATCAGTAGAAGTAGACATCCTGTTTGCTTACCAGACAAACCCTGTTGAGCAAAACGGAGTCAATATGAAAACAAGGATCGTTGCCCTGGTGTGTTGGGTAACACTAAGCGCGCCCCTTTTGGCGCAAAACGCGGTGAAAGCCTCTTTCCCGGACGGCAGTCCGATCAGTAGCTGGTTTACAACGATCCGGAAAGTAGACCCGATTCAACTCGGAAAGCGGTATGTGATTACGGACTTTGGCGTAAAAGCAGACAGTACCCTCGTGCAAACCGATGCGATTCAGCAGGTCATTGATGCCGCAGCCCGGAAAGGCGGGGGCGTTGTCGTGATTCCGAAGGGGACGTTTAGATGTGGGGCTTTATTTTTCAAGCCCAAAACCCATTTGCACCTGACAGAAGGGGCCACTCTGAAAGGCTCCGACAACATCGCCGACTACCCGAAACTGCCATCGCGGATGGAGGGGCTGAGTCTGGATTACTTTGCGGCACTGGTGAATGCCTATCAGGTCGACGGTTTTACGATTTCGGGAAAAGGGACGATCGATGGCAACGGGCTGCGTTTCTGGGAGGCCTTCTGGGCCCGGCGGAAAGAAAATCCGAACTGCACGAATCTGGAGGTTTCCCGGCCCCGGCTGGTCTTTATCTGGAAATGCAACGACGTGCAGGTGCAGGACGTAAAGCTGCACAATGCGGGTTTCTGGACCAGCCACTATTACCAGTGCCGGAACGTGAAAGTGCTGAATGTACACATTTATTCGCCCTACAAACCCGTGAAAGCCCCCAGTACGGATGCCATCGACCTTGATGTCTGTACCAACGTGTTGATTAAGGGCTGTTACCTGTCGGTCAATGATGACGCGATTGCTCTCAAAGGCGGCAAGGGCCCCTGGGCCGACCGGGTGCCCAGCAACGGCGCCAACACCAACATCCTCATCGAAGATTGTGAATTTGGCTTTTGCCATTCGGCGCTGACCTGCGGCAGTGAAGCCATTCATAACCGGAACATTCTGATGCGCAACTGCCATGTCAGCGAAGCCAGCCGGGTGTTGTGGCTGAAGATGCGGCCGGATACGCCCCAACTGTACGAATATATTACCGTCGAAAACATCAAAGGCCAGGCCCACAGCCTGCTGTATGCCAAACCCTGGACCCAGTTTTATGACTTACAGGGCCGCAAGGACCAGCCGCTTTCATTCGCGAATCATGTGACGCTGAAAAACATTGAACTGGTGTGTGATACGTTCTTTGACGTAGCGGTTTCAGAACGCGACAAACTCACCCATTTTACCTTTGAGAACTTCCGGGTAGAAAGTAAAAACGCGGCCATTGACAAAACCGTCGTCGAGGGGCTTGTGCTCAACAATGTGCGGGTAAATTCGAAACTAATACAGTAAATCCCCCATTTCAGATGCAGGATTAAACGAATTGTCGTACAATGTATAACCATTTAACGGCCATTCTAAAATAAAAAATTCAACATTTAAACCGGAACGAAAATGAAAAAGACCTGGACCGATCGCATCCATCTTTCTACGTTTGGAGGATGCTTATTCTTCTTCTCATTATTAGCCAGTTCTGTTGTTGACGCTCAAACCGTCCCCGCTGCGAATTCAGCCAACAGACCAGGAAGTGGAGTGGGGCGGTTATTTCCCGCAACCGTAAAGGATGACAGCCTGGGATTTGTCTCTATTTTTGACGGAAAAACCTTGAATGGGTGGGATGGCGATGCCACCTTTTGGCGCGCCGAAAATGGCATTCTCATCGGCGAAACAACACCCGAAAAAGTCGTTAAGGTCAATAATTTTCTCATCTGGCGCGGAGGGAAAGTGAAAGATTTTGAAATCAAATTCGATTTTAAAATAAACGGAACCAACAGTGGGATGCAGTATCGAAGTACCGAATTGCCGGAAGTTGGAAAATGGATTCTGAAAGGCTACCAGGCTGATCTGGATTTCACTAATTTATTTACCGGAAATGTTCATGAAGAACGGGGAAGAACCGGGCATGTGGTCTTAGCCAGACGCGGGGAAGTAACGCGGGTGGTCGACGGACCCGCCTTCAAGTCCGTGGCAAAAATTGCAGACCCGGTCCTGTTGCGGGGGGTGGTCAATACGAATGGATGGAACGCTTACCATATTATTGCCCGCGGCCCCATTATGATCCATATCATTAACAATCAGGTTATGAGTATATCGATCGATGAAGATTCTAAAAACTTTGTTCCGGAGGGGTTGTTAGGCTTTCAGATGCACGCCGGACCGCCCTTTATCGTCCAATACAAAAATATTCTCTACAAGAAAATAGAAGCGAAATAGAAGCGTTCAGTGAACCTGGGCGAAATTTAACCAACGGCGACCTGTTATTCTCTTTACTTCATACGAATGCAACCAACACCCCAACCCGACCTCGCTCCCATTACCCGACACCTGCGCGCCATGTTTGGCTCCCGGCTGCTGATTGCCGCCGTTCACCATCTGGCGGTTTTTGAAGAACTCAGCAACGGACCGCTGCCGATCGCCGAACTGAGTCAGCGGATTGGGTTGAAAAACCGGCCGGCCAGCGTCCTTTTTCCGGCACTTTGCGCAATGGACATGCTGGAAGTCAACGAAACCGGTGCGCTTCAGATCACGGCATTAGGGCGGTTTCTTACCCAAAACCAAACCCCCAATCTGATCGGATACGTCGGTTTGGAAAAGAGCGATCCGGGGGCCGTGGAAATGGCGGTTCGGCTTCGGAACGATGGGCCGCTGGATACGTCAGGTGGTATTTCGTATGTCAAGGAAGGCGACGAGCCGTCGCCGATGGACGATGCTGACCTGAGCCGGATGTTTACGCTCGGGCTGGCCGGCAGGGCGCAGAAGTTGTCGCCAATCGTAGCCGGAAAGCTGTCGAAAAGCGAGGGGCATTTACTCGACGTGGCGGGTGGCACCGGTTTCTACACCTATGAATGGCTGCTGCTCAATCCGACGGCCACGGCCACGATTCTGGATCGTCCGGCGGTTCTGGCCGTAGCCGAAGAACTACTCGATGCGTTTACCCAAAGCGGACGTCCTGGTGCCGAAACCGTTAAAAACCGGGTAACGTTCCAGCCCGGCGACATGCTGACGGACGACATCCCGCAGACGGATATTTTACTGGCCGCCAGCCTGTTCCACGACTGGCCAACCGAAACCTGCCAGCTCTTGGCCGACCGGTTTGCTGCCGCCATTCGTCCCGGTGGGGAATTGTGGGTACACGACGCGTTTCTGAACGACGCGCTGGATGGTCCGCTGGCTGTTACCGATTATTCCGCCCAATTGTTCTGGGGCACCAAAGGCCGCTGCTACAGCCGCCGGGAATACCGCGACTGGTTTGCCAAAGCCGGACTGGAACCCACTGACGAGAACCTTCCAACGCAGATGGATTACGGACTGATTTGGGCGCGGAAACGATAAGAAACTATTTTACCTGCCCGGCTTTTTTCAGGAGATCGACCACTTTCTCAACCGGCAGTTGCTCAACCTGGTAACCGTTGCTGGTGGTCATCGACCGGGCGGCAAACAGCGAGTTAATGATGGCTTCTTCGGTGGCTTCGATGGCGGCCATAAAGCAGGGCGAAGTCTCATCGTTGCGGAGGAGTTTCACCTCGTCGAAGGTGCTTTTCGAGGCATTGGGAATGCGGTTGGCGGTTGAGACGGCGATGACGTAATCACCACTGCCGTTGGAAGCGATGCCACCCGTGCGGGCCATACCCATGAACGCCCGTTTGGCGAGTCGTTTCAGATTCCGGGCGTCCAGCGGAGCGTCGGTCAGCACCACCATCATGCACGAACCATCAAGTTTTTCTTTAAACGAGAATTTGCCCAGTTCCACACCAACCGGTACGCCCGCAATTTGCAAAACGCCCCCGAAGTTGGTCTGCACCAGCACCCCAACCGTATAGCCGCCGAGTGAAACCGGCAGTTTTCGCGAAGCCGTGCCAATACCACCCTTGAAACCGAAGCAAACCGTACCGGTTCCGGCACCGACATTGCCTTCGTCTACCGCGCCGGTTTTGGCCTGCTTGATGGCATCCAGAACGTGCTGTTTCGTAACGGGGCGGCTGCGGATGTCGTTCAGACCACCGTCGTTGGTTTCGCCGACCACCGGATTCAGGGAGCGCACCTGTTCATTACCGGGTTGGGCTAAGGTGTAATCGATCACGGCATCGGCCGCCGTTGGAACGCCGAGCGTGTTGGTCAGCACAATGGGCGTTTCGAGGGTCCCGAGTTCCTCGACCTGCGTGTAGCCCGCCAGTTTGCCAAAACCGTTGCCGACATAGATGGCCGCCGGGCATTTTTCCTGAAACAGATTGCCGCTGTGGGGTAGAATGGCCGTCACGCCCGTCCGCACCCGCTGACCTTCCTGCAAGGTCACCTGCCCGACCCGCACGCCCGGCACATCGGTGATGGCATTGAGAGGCCCGGTGGGCATGACGCCGAAGCGAATGCCGTAGTCGCGGGGGCGTTTGGTCGATTGAGCGTGCATGGTGTACCAGCCGGTGAAGAGCAGGGCCGTCAGGAATACGCGGAAGGCGGTTTTCATACCGGAAAATAGGCAGAGAAGCGGTCTTTTCCAACAGAACGGCAACGCGCCGGTTTGGCTAGCCCGGCTGGCTCGACGGAATTTTCTTCTTCCGCCGTCGTAACCGCAGCATTTTATTGATGTCTTCCTCCGAGGTTTGGTCGCCCAGCAAAATGCCCCAGGGCTCCATGCCTTCGACCCGGTCGAAAATCACTTTCAGGATGGCGATGATCGGAATTGACAAAAACATTCCGGAAACACCCGACAGCGCCCCGCCGACCAGTACACCCACAATGGAAACCAGCGCGTTGATCCGCACTTTGGAACCAATGATGACCGGTACCAGAAAGTTGTTGTCGATGAATTGTACCACCAGAAATACCGCTACGACTCCCAGCAGCATCGACGGTTCGGGATGGTTGACAAACGTAACGGCCACTGCCAGACCCGTAGCCACCACCCCCCCGATGTAGGGAATCAAATTCAGAATGGCGGCAATTACGCCCATCAGAACTGCGTATTGAACACCAAGAACCAGCAAGCCGACGGAATTCAGCACGGCCACACAGACGGTTTCGGTCACCAGCCCTACCACGTAACTCTGAATGACACTCCGGATTTCGCCCAATACTTCACGAACGCGTTCCGTATGCTGGCTGGTGAACAGCCGGATGATGAACTGAATCAGCATGGCCCGGTAATACAGCAACAAAAAAATATAAATCGGCAGAATCAGCAACGTCCCCAGTGGCCCGGTGATGACGCCGAGGGTTCCGGAGCCCTGCAGCGTGTCCATCGTTTGATCCTGGGCTTTTTTGAGGTATTGATCCTGTTTGCTGTAGCTCACATTGTATTCCTGCCGAATCCAGCGCCGGGCGTCGTTGTAGAAGTCGTTGAGGTTTTTTTGCAGCTTGGGCCAGTCGTCGGCAAAGTGGGCGATCTGCATTGAAATCAGCATGGTCAGCCCCACGATTGCTCCAATTGCCAGAAACAATGCCAGACTAATGGCCACCACCCTCGGTAAACCGCGCCGAACGAGCCAGGCTTCGACGGGACGCAGCAAAACCGCCAGCAACCCGGCCATGGCAAACGGCACGATGATGTCCTGACCGAGATAGAACGCGGTCATAATCAGGCCCAAAGCCAGAAGCGTGTGCGAAAGCCGGTGGTAAAACGGCGGGGGTGTAACCGAAGACATGGGCAGTGACGTTTACGTGATTGTGTGTATCTCCCCGGTCACCTCACTCATTTCTGCACGTTTTCGGACTGGTTGAATCACCTTTTAACGGGATTGGTGGAAAATTGTTACACAATACCGATCAGGAAAAGCAAAAGCCATTCTGATTTTCACAAGATATATTGAAATCGTGACCTAGTAAATATACCTACTCCTTGTCTGACAAAATAATCCAAAAATAGTAAATTTCTTGTTGAAGACGCTGACCTGACATTAGAATTCGATTAGAACAAAACTCTCTATTATCATAATAATAAGTTATTGATCGGTAAAAAATATTCGTAAAATCATATCAATACAAGGATATTTACAGCCCCTGCCAGTTGTATTTATTTAATAAATCTTCTACTTTTGTAACTGTGTTTAAGAGATCGGGTACTTTCTCGAAAACACAACACCATTCGGTTTCCCAACCGTCTATTTACCCCACCGTAACACTTTTTGAAGCGTCTTGTTTGATCCGTGTTATACCTAATCGCCCCTTTAAGTTTACGTGTGTATGTCGTTACCGTTGACCCAGCAACAAGCTGAATCCTCTGATTTTCTGAAAACATTTCCACAGTTCGACTGCCTTTCCGACGCGCTTTATCGCCGGCAGTGCATCGACAAACGCACCGGCGAACTCCACAGCATTCTGCGCCTGGACAAACGGCGGTTCTGCGTGGTGCCTCCCCAATGGGTCCGGCAACTGGAAAAAGCCGGGTATCCCGTCGCGGTTCGCTAAGAACCAACGGGAATATCGCCTTTTGGAGTTGGTTACACGGGCAATACCGCCTACCTTGCCATTATGAAAAGGCAGATCCGGGAAGTCCGGTATTTTCTATTCGGTCAGCATTTTTCGGATGGCCTGCGCATCACGTTAGCCATCCTGATTCCTTCCGTGGTGCTTTACCGGTTTGAGCAATTCGAAACCGGTCTGATCATTTCGCTGGGCGCTTTCTGGGTTAGCATTACGGATGCGCCAGGCCCGGTCGTACACCGGCGAAATGGCATGTTATACGGCCTGCTGGTGGTGGTGCTGGTTTCGCTCATCACCGGTTTTGCCCGCATGAACGTCTGGCTCCTGGGCGTTGAAATTCTGCTCTTCAGTTTTTTCTTTTCGATGTTCGCCCTCTATGGCAACCGGGCCACCGCCGTCGGAACAGCCGGTTTGCTGGCGATGATTCTGACCATGGACCGGGAACTCGAACCGGCGGCTGTCTGGCAGTATGGCGCACTCGTTTGCGCGGGAGGGCTCTGGTATACGGCCATCAGCCTGACATTTTCCCAACTCCGCCCCTACCGGGCCGCTCAGCAGGCCCTGGGCGAATGCATCCACGAAATTTCGAAATTCCTGATGATCAAGGCCGACTTTTACAGCATTCGGACGGATTTACAGGAAGATTACCGCAAACTGATGGCGCAACAGGCCATTGTCAGCGAAAAACAGGATGCCGTGCGGGAAATCCTGTTCAAAACCCGCGTAATTGTAAAAGAAACGACCTGGACGGGCCGCCTGCTCGTGCTGACGTTCAGCGACATTCTGGATTTGTACGAGCAGATTACGGCGATGTATTACGATTATCCGTCCATTCGGGAACGGTTCGGCAAAACCGGAATTCTGGACGACATTGCCCGTCTCATCCGCCAACTGGCCATCGAAATGGACTACATCGGCCTGGCCATCCAGTCGAACCGTCCCTACAAGAGCCGGAAAGATCTCATGCGGCACCTGGAACGACTCAAAACAAAGATCGATGACATTGGCAAACAGGACACCGAAGGCAGCAACCTGGTGTTGAAAAAAATCCTGATCACCCTCCGCAACCTGAACCAGCGGCTGAACGACATCCATACGTATTCGCCGACGGTTTTGAGCGAAAAACCGCAAAAAAATAGAACCGCCGAATATTCCCGCTTTGTTTCGCATCAGGAAATCGACCCGAAACTGGCGGTTAACAGCCTGACGCTCAGTTCTTCGATTTTCCGGCATTCGCTCCGGGTCACGATTGCCTGTCTGGTCGGTTTTGTGGCCGCTAAACTGATTGCGTATGGCAACCACGGCTACTGGATTCTGTTGACCACTTCCCTCATTCTGAAACCGGCGTTCAGTCTGACCAAACAACGCAATTACGAACGGATCATTGGCACGGTGATCGGCGGATTGATCGGTGTGGGGCTGCTGCTCCTGATTCCAAACACCACCGGTTTGTTCTGGGTGATGCTGTTTCTGATGATCGGTGCCTACAGTTTCCAGCGCACCAACTACATCGTGATGGTCATCCTGATGACGCCTTACATCCTCATTCTGTTCCGGTTTCTGGGTTTGGGTGGCATCAGCGTGGCCGAAGAGCGGGTGGTCGATACGCTGATTGGCTGCGTGATTGCTTTTGCGGCCAGTTACCTTTTTCCGCACTGGGAATCGCAGCAACTCAAAAATCTGCTGCGCGATGTGCTGGTAGCCAACCGCGCGTATCTGCGCAAACTGGTCGAAAGCCTGTCGGGAAAACCGCTGACGCTGCTGGAATACAAACTGGCCCGCAAAGACGTCTACGTTAGTTCGGCCAACCTGTCGGCGGCTTTTCAGCGCATGACTTCCGAGCCGCAGAGCAAGCAATGGCATAAGAACGAAATCCACCAATTTGTGGTGTTGAACCACATTCTATCGTCCAACATCGCCACCATCACCTCCGCCCGGCTGAACGCCGAACACCCATCGGCCTGTCCGCCCGAAATCCTGCGTCCCGTCCGGCGTTCACTGACGGTTTTGAACGAAAGTTTGAAAAAACTCGACCCTACCCCGCCCCAAGCTGCGGCAGAATCCTCCGCTCCTGAGCCAGTGTTGTCGGAAAAACCGGAAACCGTTGTCACAGAAGACCGCTCCCTGAAAGAACAACTGGAGTTTATTCAGAAAGTGAGCTACGACATTGGCAAACTCACCGATACCATTCTGACCTGAACATCCCGGTTTTTTACCTGTCATATAGCCCCGAATCCGTTGGTAAGAAAGTCCTTTTACTACTTGGCATTGCACAGTACCTTTGAATCAACAGTAACAGCAAAAGAAAAGAAAAAAGTAAACAACCAGACTAATAAAGCCATGAATACGAAACAGTTGCACCGCATTCCTTCCGAATCCATGCTGGGTGGTGTATCCGCCGGACTCGCTGATTATTTCGGAATTGATAAAGTTTTAGTCCGTATTTTCTTCGTCCTGATGGTCGTCGTGCCCAACCCCGTCCCCACCGTCCTGATCTACATCGTTTTGTGGATCGTCATGCCGAAAGGCGAGCGGTATTTGACGGCCCGGCCCGATCAACCGTATCAACCCAGGTAACACGGATTACAAATCATAAAAAAAGCGGACCGCTAAAGTCCGCTTTTTTCATAAACACCTAAATCACCTGAAGGGCTGCTCTACTCCGCGCTCAAGTTCAAAATCTCATTAATCAGCCAGACGCCATTGGTGCGAACCAGTTTGCATTCATAACTGGCCAGCAGGTCGAACGCCACACTGGCGCGGTCTTTCCGGAGCGTCACTTTGTTGATTTTCAGTTTATTAAGGGATTTCAATTGCAGATCCACCTCCTGGCTGAGCAGGACAAAATCGTATTCAAAACCGGTCGGTGGACCTTCCGTTTGATGCGTTAACTGAAACCCCTGTTGCCGTTGCCGAAAATAAATCCGCCATTCGTTCAGGAATGTATTTGTCAGCAGGTGGCTGCTTCGGAGGTAAGCCAGGTATTTCTCACCGTTTTTAAAGTTTACCGCATACGGTTTGCCCGGTTTCTGATCGACCAAAATAATGCGGCTCACCGAGTCGATGTGGTTTTTATACCAGTTCAGCAACTTCACGACCGACCGCGCGGCCGCAGCCGAATCGTTGACAACCGCCGAAACCGCAACAGATTGGCGACTATTGTTTTTAGACATCGTATCAACGCGATAACCGGCTACTGCCAGCACCACGAGAACGCTCAGAATCATTCCTTTTATCATGACTTTTGGGTGGATAAGCACTACTCTTCACTCTGGTCTGGGTTGCGTATGGTTTTCCAGAAGCTTTTTAAAAACCGTATACGCTGGCGGGATATCGTCCACATCGGCGTACAATTCCGCGTGTTGAGCCATTATTTTCTTCAGGTCATCGCCCTTCGGTGTCCGATAGGCCGGATTGGCCCCTTCTTTCAGCAACAGTTGGCAAATGTCCCACAGCTGTTCCCGGGCTGCATACATCAGGGGTGAATAATTCGCATCGTACGTCGTATCATCACTCCCCATCACGGCATTGGGATCAGCACCCCGGTCGAGCAGGAGTCTGACTTTTTCCAGTTGATCATCGCCGTACCGCATCACTTCAATCAATAGCGGATTACCGCCCCCTGGCCGGAAGTTGGGATCGGCGCCTTTGTTCAAAAACCACTTGAGCAAAACCGCCGGGCCGTGTTTACAAACTCGGAAATGCGTCGGTACGTGCTGCGGATCAGCCCCCTGGATGGTGGCCCCGTGGTCGATCAACAGCTTCAGACATGCCATCATTTGTGCGATGTTTTGGGTGGTGGCGGCTCTCTCACCCGCAAAATCAAGGAGGGTTGTCCCGTAATTACCGGGTTCGTTCAGGTGCGGAACCGGCTGTTGCAACAACTGCCGAAGCCGGGTGGTGTCGGCGGCACCGATGGCGGCCGCAACATCCCTGCGGGGTTTGTCGTTGAAGAAAATTGAACCGTTGGCCCGGGCCGCTTCAACCTGGTCCTGAGTCCGTGAATTGAGGTACTGGCTGGTTAATCGAGACAAAAAGAGGAGCCCCGGCGCCAGCATAAGAATAAGTATGATGATCTTCGGAATCGTATACGGCAGGAGGTTAAGCCCAAAAAATACCACCAGAACGAAAGCGACGACATAGGCCAATGCCGTGTCCAGCCCCCGGGTGGCCGCATCCCCTCCCAATCGGCTCGGATTCAGCAGCATATACAATACCCAACTCCCGTATAAACCGATCAGAATCCAGTTCAGTATGGCAATGGCTTTCATACACCCTTCATGAAGATTTTTTGGCCCCCTTTGTGTTCAGGAACGTCTTGAAAGCCTGGTAATCTGCCGGCAGACTTTTCCGATCCGTATACGGTTCTTCGAACTTAGCCAGCACGGTTTTCAGATCCTCGCCTTCCGGAGTCCGGTAATCCGGGTCGGCTCCGCGTTCCAGCAGAAGCTGGCAAATGGTCCACGACTGCCGTTGCGCGGCATACATCAGGGGCGACGTAAACGGCCTGATCGTGTACTCATTCCGACCGGCGGGCGCGTTCGGATCGGCACCGTGGTCGAGCAATACCTTTACTTTCTCCAGTCGCTCGACATCCAGATCCATCACTTTAAAAAGAAGCGGGCTTCCATCGTGCGGTCTTTCATTCGGATCGACTCCCTTGGCGAGAAACCACTCCAGAAGGGCGGGCGACCCGGTTTCGCAAATTAGAAACTGGGTGGGCAGGTGCAACGAGTCTGGCCCTTGAACGGTGGCACCGTGTTCCATCAGCAGCTCCAGGCATTGCAGGATGCGTTGCGGGTTCTGGCTCCTGACCGCCGTCATGGCCGCAAAATCGAGCAGCGTCGTAGATTGGTAACCGCTTTGATTGAGCTGGCGTGGTGTTTTTTGCAAGAGCATTTTCACTTGCTCCACATCGCCAACCGCCACGGCAGCCGCAATTTGCTGCCGCTCCACATCCGGAAAGTAGAACGAGCCGTTTTCCACAGCCAAGGCATCTTTGCGCTGTTTTTGTAATTCAAAATAATTGCTGATGCCGTTGTAGAGGCCGAAAACCGCAGGCAATGTCAGGACGATCAACGTGGTGATCTTCGCAAAACGATATGGCAACAGATTGAGAACGATGAGACCGGCCAGCACCAGCGTGGCAAAAATCGCCAGGCCTGATTCCATGCCCCGCCCGGCGGCATCGTTGCCGGAACGGTTTACGGTCATCAGGGTAAAAATGACCAGTGCTCCGTAAATGCCGATAAAAATCCAGTTGGTCGTGGTAATGATTTTCATGCCCCGAAGATGGGGATAACAACCGGCGAACGCCATCGAAAATCAACACTGGGTTGCTTTGGGTTAATAAGTAACGCCGGTATCCAACGGCTGCCTTGACCGCCGGGGTTTCACTCAATAGATTTCCATCAGAAATTTTAGAACGACCACCGTTTTTGAACAAACTTAAAGTAACTTAGGTAACTGAATTACAGGGAGTTTTTTGTGTTTACTATTTTCATGAACCGAATTCCGTTATGAAACGATACCTCACGCTCCTGCTGGTCATGCTGTCGATTGCCAGCCGCGCCAATTCCATCCTGATTCCGATGGACGACCGCCAGAAAAACCACTTAAAATCATACGGAATTGCCTACTTTGTTCTGAAAGCCGGACTGGAAGTCGACTGGCTGCTGAACTACCGGGGTGGAAGTTTCATGATCAAACACAGCCCGACCGTCGAAACCGAGTGCCGGGTTCGGGGCATTTCCTTCGAGATCATATCGGATGCCGATGCCAACACCATCCAACAGCAGATTTCCAACCCGGACCTGAACATGGCGTCGGTTAAGTTGGTGTCGGCGGCCCGGATTGTGGTCTATTCCCCGATCAAGGTCAGCCCGTCCGAATTTGAAAATACGGATGCGGTTTTACTGGTGCTCAAATACGCCGAAATTCCGTTTGAAGTGGTGTATGACGAAGAAATTCTGAAGGGCGATCTGGCCAAATATGACTGGATTCACCTGCACCACGAAGATTTTACGGGTCAGTATGGCCGCAACACCCGCCGGATGTCGGCGGAAGATGTCAAGGCGCAGGAAGACATTGCCAAAAAATTCAATTACCCGAAAGTGTCCCAGATGAAACTGGCGGTTGCCAAGAAAATCCGCGATTTCTGCGCCGGGGGCGGTTATATGTTTGCCATGTGTTCGGGCGCCGAAACGTTCGACATTGCGCTGGCTGCCGAGGGCGTCGACATTGTGAGCAGCACCTACGACGGCGACGGCATCGATCCCAAAGCGCAGTCGAAGCTGGATTTTGAAAAAACCGTCGCCTTCCAGAACTTCACCCTCGAACTCGACAATGGTTACGGCGGCATGGCGTTCTCCGACATCAACAGCTCGGCGGGGCGGTTTGGCGGTGGCTGGGATCAGCCCTCGGGCTATTTCAACCTGTTCAATTTCTCGGCGAAGTGGGATATGATTCCCGCGATGCTCGTTCAAAACCACGAATCGAACATCAAGGAATTCCACGGCCAGACCACGGCTTTTCGCAAAAGTACCGTCAAACCCAATGTGCTGGTGATGGGCACCAGCCCTTCCTCCGACCGCTACATCTACGGCGAAGTCGGCATCGGCCAATGGACGTTTTACGGGGGCCACGATCCTGAAGGCACGCGGGGCGGAGGCTGGCGAATGGCGACCGACCTGAATTTACACCCCAATTCGCCCGGTTACCGCCTGATTCTGAACAACGTGCTGTTTCCATCCGCCAAGAAAAAGAAGCGGAAGACGTGATTGCCCCGACAGCGTCCAAAGGTCCTGTCAGGGTTCGGTTTGCCGTAAAATCGCGGCTTGCTGGAGGGCATTTTTCAGTTCCTCAATCACGATTGGTTTGGCGATGTAATCATCCATCCCCGCGTGCAAACACGCTTCGCGGTCGTCGGCCATCGCATTGGCGGTCATCGCAATGATGGTCGGTTGAGGCCCTGGCTGCTGGCGAATGCGGATAGTGGCTTCCAGACCGTTCACTTCCGGCATCTGCACATCCATCAGAATGACTTCGTAAAACCGCCGTTGCACCAGATCCAGCACCTCGGCACCGTTTTGGGCCAAATGTGCCTGATAGCCCAGTTTACTCAGAATGTTGAGCGCCAGTTTCTGGTTGGCCGGGTAATCTTCCGCGACCAGAATCTGCAGGGGATAGTCTTTGGAAAACTGATTCGACAGCGCGTGGTGGACCGCTTTGGCAGCAACCACCCGGGGCTCCACCGATTGTTTGAGTTGCTTTTGCACCACATCAAAAAGCTGCTGCTGCTTGACGGGCTTGGTCAAAACCGCCGAAAAAAGCTCCGGATAGGATTTGCGGCTTTCTTCACCGATGGAACTCAGCAGAATGATCGGCAGCGTCAGGTGTCGCCCGCGAATGGCCCGCGCCAGTTGTACCCCGTTCATTTCCGGCATTTGCATGTCCGTAATAACCAGTTGAAAAAGCGCTTCCTGGTTCATGATTGCCAGCGCCTGCTTGCCCGACGATGCCGCCACCACCACGAATTTCCACTGTTCGAGGTGGGCCTTCAGAATGGTCAGATTCGTGGGGTTGTCATCGACGAGCAAAACCCGTTTCCCGTCGTTTTCGCCGGTATTGAAGAAAATATACTGCCGCTGGGCCTGCTGGCTGATCTGGCATTGAATCGTGAACGTGAACGTCGTTCCCATCCCGATCTGGCTGTTAACCGTTATTTCCCCGCCCATGAGTTTGACCAGCCGTTCGCTGATGGCCAGCCCGAGGCCCGTGCCGCCATACCGCCGGGTCATGGACGAATCGACCTGGGAAAAGGCTTTGAACAGCCGTTGCAGTTTATCTTCCGAAATACCGATGCCCGTATCCCGAACCCGAAAAACCAGCTCCAGTTCCTGATCAGTGATCCGTCGTTGCAAACCAATGCTGACAAACACTTCGCCCCGCTCGGTAAACTTGATGGCATTGCCCACGAGGTTGATCAGAATCTGGCGCAGGCGCAGGCTGTCGCCGATGACCTGTGTCGGCACCTGAGGGTCCAGTTCATAGACCAGATCCAGCTCCAGTTCGGCGGCTTTGCTGGCAAACAGATCGAGGACGTCTTCCACGCAATGCCGCAAGTCGACGTCCTGGAGTTCCAGTTCCAGACTCCCGGATTCGATCTTGGAAAAATCAAGAATATCGTTGATCACACCCAGCAGATTCGTTCCGCACTGATGGATGGTGTCGACGTATTCGTGCTGCTCTTCCGACAATTCCGTTTCCTGCAACAAATACGTCATGCCCAGCACGCCGTTCATGGGCGTCCGGATTTCGTGGCTCATCGTGGCCAGAAAAACGCTCTTGGCCTGGTTGGCTTTTTCGGCTTCTTCCCGCGCGTGTTTTTCCTGCAACCGTTGTTCGTGGATTTCTTCGACAAGAACCTGCAAATGTTCCGATTGGGTCTGAATTTCTTCCGATTGGTACAGCACTTCGGCGGTTCGTTCGCCAACTTCTTTTTCCAGTTCCTTTTTCTGGTTTTCGATGGTTTTTACCCGATACCGGTATAAGCCATAGGCCCCCAGCAGCAAGGCCAGCACCAGGCCGGTTCGAAACCACCAGGTGGCCCAGAAGGGCGGGGTAATGACAATCCGGAGCGAAGTGCCCCGCTCATTCCAGACGCCATCGTTGTTGGACGCCCTCACCCGAAAAACGTATTCGCCGGGGTCCAGGTTGGTGTAGGTTGCCATCCGGGAATGACCAGCGTAAATCCAGCCCCGATCAAATCCCTCCAGTTGATACGCATACTGGTTTTTTTCGGGCAGGCTGTAATTCAACGCGGCAAAGGTTACCGAAAACATCGACTGCCAGTAGTCCAGCGTGATTTGGGTGCTTTCATCGATGCTTTTTCGCAGCAGCGAATCCGCCCCCCCAATGGCAACGGGTTGATTAAACAGGTGAAAATGGGTGATAAAAACCGGCGGAATCGCCGAATTGTCGCGCAAACTATCGGGATCAAACGTGTTCAGACCGTTGGTTCCGCCAAAGAAAAGTTCACCCAGCCGCCCTTTGAATACTGCCCTCCGGTTGAACGAATTGCCCTGCAAGCCATCGCTGACTCCGTAATTCCGGAAAGTGCCGGTTCGTGGCGTAAACCGGGAAAGCCCCCGATTGGTGCTGATCCAGAGGTTTTTCCGACGGTCTTCCACCATACCCTGAACCACATCATTCGGCAAACCCTCCTGCTGACGGTATACCGTAAACGATTGGGTTTTGGTATTGAATTTATTGAGCCCGCTGTCGGTGCCCACCCATATCGTTCCGCTGGCATCTTCGTAAATGCTGTTGACCAGATTGTTGCTCAGGCTTCCGGGCACATTTCGATTGTATCGGTAATTCGTAAAGGTGTTACTCCGGCGATCGAACCGGTTTAGCCCACCGCCTTCCGTGCCAACCCAGATGGTGCCGCTCCGGTCGCAGTACAACGTCCGGATGACCGCATGACTCAGGGTGCCCGGTTGGGTCGCATCAGGCCGGTAATGCGTAAATAAACCGGTTTTTTTATCGTAACGGCTCACCCCGGCGCCGAGCGTCCCGAGCCACAGATTGCCTTCATGGTCTTCGGTAATGGCGCAGATGCTTTCGTGGCTGATGCCGTCCGGGCCGTCACTCTTCGGGAAATTGACAAACTCGCCCGGTTCCTTTTCCCACCGACTGAGCCCACCTTTGTAACTACCCACCCAAATCCTGTGTTCGCGGTCTTCGAAAACGCACATCACGAAGTTGCTGCCGATGCTGCGCGGACGATCTGCGTGGTGCATAAACCGGGTAAACTGATTGGTTTTTCGGTTCAGGTGGTTTAGCCCTCCGCCGTCCGTCCCCATCCAGAGATTTCCTTCGGCATCTTCCAGCACAGACAACACATTGTTGTTACTCAGGCTATTGGGATTGTAACGATCTTTTTCATAGCGTTCAAATTTTCGGGGTTCACGGTCGTAAAAATTGATTCCTCCGCTGTAGGTACCGATCCACATATCGCCTTTTCGATCCCGGCAGATGGCATAAATCGAGCCGTTGTTCAAGCCTTCGCTGTTGGTTTCGCTGTAGGGATGGCGGGTTACGGTGGTAAGGTCTTTGCTTAGAACGCTAATGCCGCCGTTCCGGGTGCCCATCCACAGACTTCCCGTATTGGCTTCTTCCAGCGAAATGACGTCATTGTGGCTAATGGTGTTGACATCGGTTTTGCTGTGTTGAAACCGGGTAAACGAGTGCTGATCGGCATTCAACAGGTTCAGGCCACCACCTTCGGTGGCCACCCAGATCCGGGTCTGCGAATCTTGCAGGAGGGCGGTGACGTTGTCGTTGCTCAGCGAGCCCGGATCGGCGGGATTGTTGACAAAGTGCCGGAAAGTTTGAGTCGTCGCATCGAAACGATCCAGTCCGCCCCCGCCGGTTGCCACCCAGAGCCGTCCTTTCGCATCGACCAGCATATCGTAAATAAAATCATTTCCCAGACTGCGGGGGTTAGCCGCATCGTGGGTGAAATGGGTGAAGGATTGCTGGGCAGGGTCGAAACGGTTCAAACCGCCACCGTAGGTTCCAACCCACAGCATTCCCTGACGGTCTTCCACAATCGAGATCACCTGGTTATGGCTCAGGCTGTTGAGCTTGTCGGAGGTCCGCTGAAAGCTGACAAAGTTGTCGGTTTCGCGGTTAAAGAGATTCAAACCGCCGTCTTCCGTGCCGACCCACAGGCGGCCTTTGTGGTCTTCGTAGAGTGCCCGGATAAAATTATGACTCAGGCTATTCGCTTTCTTGGGGTCATTCCGATATACCGTAAAGGTATAACCATCAAACCGGTTTAAACCGTCCTGCGTGCCAAACCACATGAACCCCTGCCTGTCTTGTAAAATACAGGTTACATTGTTCTGGGATAACCCCTCATTTGTGGTAAGGTGTTTGAACCGTATCGGAACGGCCCGGGCGTTTAATGGCTGAACCTGCAACAGGAATAGCAATAGAACAGCACATATTACTTTCATACAAAGCCCGCTACGTTATTTTTTGGTAAAACAACTATTTCCCCACAAATTATAACTAAGTCTGACAATTGTACTATTCCATCAAAAATCGTGCGTAAAATTGTATCCGCAGAAAACAGTTTTGTTATCTATAAATTTTTCATGTTGCCTTATTCAACAAAGCCCGCCCAGTATCAATTGCCACTTAAATAGTGAGTAATCGGTTCGTTACTTCGAGCCATTATGGAACGATTTTTCACCTTATTCGTCGCCAGCCTGTGTGCGGCCCCCTTGTTTTATTTTTTGTTTGCCGAAGTAACCGTTGTCCTCAACAGCTCTGCTACCGGCCCGGACGCCCGGCTGGGAGTGGCCTACCTGGCAACCTGGGGCGGTTTTCTGGCGGCATTCGTCGGTTTTTTTGTAGTCTGGTTTCTGGCGCGGTATTTCCTGGTCGAAAACTACATCCGGTATCTCCAGATCTTCGATGGTATTGCGCTCATCGGCTGGTTCGTATTCTACCTGAACTGGTCGGATCAGCAGGAATACCGGCTGGAATACCCCGATCACCGGGCGGTAGTGGACGTGGAGATGCGTGCCACGCAATCTTTTCTCAAGGAAGCGACCATCGACTCGATTCTGATTCCTCAATTCATCGGGCAGGACCTGGACAGCCCGCATCCCGATCGGATTCGGAAGGAAGGGGATTTTGTGATTTTGCCGTGGGAAACGACCCCAATCAGTCTGAAAAAATGGCAGATGCGCGTATTTGTTCACAACGCGCCGGTCGATTTTCCGCTCGATCTGCCCAGGCGACCGCAGGCATCAACGGATTGGTCGGCCTGGCTGACTCCTTCTGAAAAACAGGAAGATCCTTTGCCCGCTGGTGCCCTGGAACACATCGCACTCCGGTATCGCTTCCGGCTGATTCCCCACGGGTCGCCGGAATAAGCTCCTTATAGAGCAACTGAGCCGCCCGGTCGACACCTGATCATCGATTGGACGGCTCAGTTGACGACTTATTTCACCATTGAAACCGGCTCATAGAGGTTATAAATCTCCATGATGCTTCTCATTTTCTCTTCAAAATTGATCTTCAGATCGATTAGTTTTCCGGTGCGAACATCGAACACCCAGCCGTGTACCCGGACGCCCCGTTCGCGGAAGGCTTCCTGAATGGCTGCGGTTTTGATCAGGTTGACACACTGTTCTTCCACATTCAGTTCCACGAGCCGGTCGTAACGGGCTTTAACATCCTCGATGGCATTCAATTCGTCCTTGTGATAGCGGTATACATCGCGAATGTTGCGCAACCACGGGTTCAAAATCCCCAGATCGACCGGTTCCATGGCGGCTTTCACGCCCCCGCAATTGTAGTGTCCACACACGACCACATGGTTGACTTTCAAGTGCCGGACGGCATAATTCAGCACCGACATGACATTCAAATCGACGTTGTTGACCAGGTTCGCAATGTTTCGGTGAACGAACACTTCCCCCGGCTTAACCCCCATCAGGTCTTCGGCAGTAACCCGGCTGTCGGAACAGCCAATGTAGAGAAACTCCGGCTGTTGCCCCTGCGACAACTTGGTGAAATAATCTTCGTCGCCGGCCAGTTTTTCGGCGATCCACTTTTCGTTGTTTTGAAATACGCTGCTAATATTCATGGGATAGGATGATAAAGTAAGCGCCCAATCTCGGCAATTTATTCCGTTCTATCAAAATCAAACCGGGCAGCCTGTACTGAAAAGCGACAGTCGCTCCCCCTCTACAATACGAAACATGGTAACCACAAAATAGTTATTTTTCCGCGGATGATGCGTCGATAATTCGCTGCAAATTTGCGTCAAGGTTTGGCGTATCAGGCAGCGTCAGCCGGAAAATTTCCTCGAGTACGGTGCGGAATTCGGCCACGCTGCGGAGTTCCCGCTGCTCCGATTCACCCCCCAGACGATGCGTCGTCAAAATTGTATCGCGCAGGCCATACCGCCGGTCGGCCGTCGTTCGGGCAACGGCCAGGCTGCGGAGAAAATACGAGTGGGGATGCGTACACAGATAAAAGCTAAACATCTCATAATCAGGCAACAGAAATTCCCGCAATGTAAAGCGATACAACGACCGCCACTCGTTTCGGACTTCCGCCTGTACTTCCAGTTCACCACTTGACTCGATCAATCGGAACGGTTCATGGGGGGTCTCCTGCACGGTATTCAGCACAAGCCGTACGGGGCCGGTGGGCGACAAACCGCCAAAACCCACATCCACCAGGTACGATTCCGGCCCCATCTCCACCTGCAGCAGCATGTGAGTGATGGCTTTGACTTCACCTGCCGGAACGTTCCAGAGAACGCGGGCGGCCAACCCCCGAACCCGAAAACCCAGCGCTTGCAAAACGAAGCTTAACAGCCGGTTTTGTTCGAAACAATACCCGCCCCTTCTATTCTGCACCATCTTTTGCTGGAGTGAATCACTGTCCAGCAAAACCGGCAGGCCCAGCAACGGATTGAGGTTTTCGAACGGAATGGTTTCGGTGTGGAGACGTTGGAGGGTTCGCAGCGTTTCGAGTGTGGGCGTGCGGTCGCCGGTGTAGCCGATGCGCCGAAAATAAGCGTCGAGATCGATTCCCGACAGGGCTGACGCGGCTTCTTGTGGCTGAATGAGTTGGGATGGCATGGATGCAAAGTTATCAACACCCCTGAAAAAATAAGCGGGAAAATTTTTCAAAAATACAAACGCCCGATTTTTGCTGCTGACACAGGGCTGTCACCCGGCGGTTGTACCTTTACTTTTGATCGAACCGAAACGTCAACCAATCCAATCACGATATCGTCCCTTTTCACCGCACGCCCATGACCCGTTCAGACCTCCTTGCATACCGCCTTCATCAGCAACACCTGATGCAACCGTCGCTGACAACCCCCGGCGCCCTGGTAGCCTGGTTTGGGGCCATTCAGGGACAGGATTATACGGCTGGCAAATGGGCCATCGGCAACCGGCTACCCGGCAGCACCGACGCCGACATCGAGCAGGCAATTGCCGACCGAACCATCCTGCGCACCTGGCCAATGCGCGGTACCCTGCATTTCGTGGCGGCTGCCGATATTCACTGGATTCTGGAACTGAACCAGCCCCGTTTGCAGGCCCTCTACGCCAGTCATTTCCGCCAGCTTGAACTCAGCGAACCGGTTATTGCAAAAAGTAAAGCGGTTTTCACAAAAGCGTTGTCGGGCGGTCGACACCTGACGCGCCCCGAATTAAAAACCGCTCTGGAACAGGCGGGCATTCCGGCCCACGAAAACCGCCTGAGTCTGCTGCTGGCGCGGGCGTCCTACGACCGGCTGATCAGCCACGGCGTCCGACGCGGCAAGGAGTTTACGTTCACGCTGCTGGACGACTGGGTGCCGCCCACGAAACCGTGGCTGCGCGAAGAAGCCCTGGCTGAATGGACCCGGCGGTATTTTACCAGCCACGGACCGGCAACCCTAGCGGATTTTAGCTGGTGGTCGGGCCTGACGCTCACCGACGCCAGAGCCGGGATGGAACTGATTAAATCCGGTTTTGTATCGGAGGTGGTGGACGGTCAAACGTATTGGATGCCCGCATCTCTGCCTGCTTTGCATGAATACACCACAACCGCTTATTTATTACCGGTTTACGACGAATATTTAGTCGCCTATAAAGACCGAGGTGCCCCGCTCGGCGGCTTGGACCCGGCGCAGATCGCCAAAGCCGGCAACGGTATTTTCAGCCCGGTTATCGTGATCGACGGGCGGGTGGTCGGCACCTGGAAACGGACGTTGAAGAAAAATTCGGTTTTGATCGAAACCAGCCTGTTCACCACCCTGACCGACGCGCAGCAACAGGCTTTGTCGGATGCCAAAGAGCGGTATCAACGGTTTTTGGGATGTGAATAGGATTGAAGAGTCAGGTAACGCCCGTATCCTTCTGCATAAACCGAAACCGCTGCCAGGACTACGCTTCGTTCACTTTCCGGGAAATGCCAAACCGGTGCCAGCCGTTGCTTTCGGCATACTGCACCCCCAAACCGTACGTGTCGCAGATTTCTTTGATGATGGCCAGCCCTAAACCCACAGAATCCGGGCTGGAACCTTCTTTTTTGAAGCGTTCGAACAAGCGTTCAGGATTCGAAACCAAGGCATTGCCGGTATTGCCCAGTGACAGAATGTTTCCGTCGGACCGCAGTTCCACGCGCCCTTCTGTCTGGTTATGCTTGATGGCATTATTGACCAGATTGGTCACCAGACTATCGGCCAGTGCCGGGGGCAGTTGAACCGTAAACGGCACCAAGTTCCGGATCTCTACCGCAATTCGTTTGTGGAGCAAAACCTCGTCCATTGCGCTCAGTTTCTCGGCCAGCAATGCCGCCAGGTCAACGGCTTGGTTGTCGGTAAACTGCTGATTATCAATTTTAGCCAGCAAGAGTAATCCCTGATTCAGCCGGGCCATGCGCCGGGAGGCCTGGTAAATTTCCTCGATCCAGCGGGTTTGCGTTTCCGTCAGTTTTTCCGATTGAATGAGTTGCTCCACTTTGGCGTTGATCAGCGCGAGGGGTGTCTGGATTTCGTGGGAGGCATTTTCGGTAAATTCTTTCAGGCTGCGGTAATCCTGCTGCATTTTGTCGCCCATCTTGCGCAGCACTTCATTCAGCTCCCGAAACTCGTTGATCTCTGGTTTGTCGAGTTGCAACGGCGTCGAACTGGCCAGATTGAAGCGTTTGATGCGGGACAGGCTTTCGTAGAACGGCAACCAGAGCCGCCCCGACAGTTTCCCCTGAAACCAGAACGTGCCGAGCAGCAGCAATCCCAGACAGGCCGCCATCGTCACCGTGATGACTTCAATGAGTTGGTAGGATTGAATGAGAGATTTTCGAATTGAGACCCGGTGCATCACGCCCTTGATGGGCACGTAAAACGTGAGTTGCCGAAATGGCATCAGTTCCTGGTCATACCGGTTTTGGATCAACGTATCGATAAACGTTTCCGAAAGCCGGGTTTGCCGCCCAACCGGAACGACATCGATCTTGTTTTCAACAAAATAGGTGGTATCCGACCAGGCTTTGTGCTGCTTCAGATAGGCTTCAAAATCCCGCTTTTCAACCTTCAGCCGGGTTTCCACTTCGTTGTAAATCAGAATCCGGACAACCTGATAGAAGGCCAGCCCGGCGAAAAGATAAATGGCCAGCGAGAAAGCCAGGTAAATGCGGTTCGTTTTAGCGAGTAGTTTCACGGTTCGCCGAATTTGTAACCGATCCCGTATACCGAACTGACATAATCCGAGCCGCCTTTTTCCAGCAGCTTCCGGCGCAGGTTTTTGATGTGTGAATACACCATATCCAGGGAATCGGCGGAGTCGATGTTGTCGCCCCACAAATGCTCGGCAATGGAAACTTTGGTTAGCACAACGTCGATGTTCGACAAAAAATACAGCAGCAGATCGTATTCTTTCCGGGATAAAACCGCCAGTTGGCCGTTCACATACACTTTCCGCGACGACGGATTCACCCGGATTTCCCGGAAGCGGATTTCGGTATGACCCCCAAAATTCCGCCGGCGAATCAGCGACTTCACCCGGGCATTCAGCTCCGACAAATGGAACGGTTTGGTCAGGTAGTCGTCCGAGCCAATTTCCAGCCCCCGAATCTTGTCTTCCAGCGCGTTGCGGGCCGAAATAATGATCACGCCGGTGGTGGCCAGCAGTTTTTTCAACGTCTGAATCAGTTGAAAACCGTCACCGTCGGGCAGCGTCAGATCCACAATCACACAATCATACTGATACAGATAAATCCGCTCGTCGGCTTCCCGGAAAGTCCCCGCCGTTTCGCAAAGATACCCCTCTTTGTTCATATAGTCGGTGATGCTTTCGGCCAGGCCTTTTTCATCTTCTACCACCAGTACCTTCATCTTTCTTTGGGTTCATCCAATTCCTAAACACCAAAAGTAGCGGGCAATGTTGGAAACATTCTGGAGGTTTCTAAATGGAGGGGTGAAGATTTACATCTGCTGGAGAAAAAGTTGTTACACAGAGTTGATCAGAGGAAATCAGAGTTACACAGAGAAATTCTCTGATTACCTCATCAACTCTGTGTAATAACTTTTTACTTCCCAAATGTTTCCAGAATTGCCCCGTTGTTTTGCAGGCACTTACCACGGTATTGTTACCAACACCGGAAAATGAGTTGCCAATGAAACACGTACATTTTAGGTTCCGCCGATCGCGCATCTGGTTCCTGACGGCCACAACCGGAGCGTTCCTTTTTGGCCAGCGTATGGCTCAGGCGCAAACCCTGACATTGTTGCAGGCCCTGGAACGGGGAACGCAGGCCTACCCGTTTCTGAAATCCAAACAGGCCGAAATCCAGAGCGCCGAAAAACGGGTTCAGGCCAGCCGCACGGACTTTCTGCCCAGCGTTATCGTACAGGATCAGTATACGTATGCGACCAGCAACGCCCTGAACGGTTCGTTCTTCCCCAACGAAGGAACGTCCATTTCGACTTCCGGCGGCATTCGGCCCGACAACATCTACCGGGGCACCACCGGCAGCTTTGTCAGCGCCGTCATCGACTGGCGAATCGTCAACTTCGGTCGCGTAAAAGCCAGTGTGAAAGCCGCCGAAGCCGACCTCAACCGTTCCCAAACCGATTACGATAACGAGCTGTTTCAGCACCAGATCCGGATTATCGACGCGTACCTCACGCTCCTGGTCAACCAGAAACTGGTCGATGTCCAGCGCAGCAACGTCGAACGGGCGGAAACCTTCAAAAATGTGGTCGATGCGGGTGTTCGTTCGGGGATGCGGGCCGGTGTCGATAGTTCGCTGGCCACCGCCGAAGCGGTTCGGGCGCGGTTAATTCTGCTCGAAAGCCAGCAACGCGAGCAGGTGCAGCGGCTGCGACTCTCGGAACTCATCGGTCAGGTGCAGGTCGGTCTTCGCATCGACAGCATGCGGTTTTATACCACCTTGCCACAAACCACCTTTCAATCGGATTCCATTTCGCCGAAAAACCCGGTTTTGCGGTTTTTCCAGTCCCAAATCAACTTTTCGTCTGCGCGAACCGTGGCGCTCCAACGTTCCATGCTGCCGTCGATTTCGCTCGTCGGGGCCGGTTGGGCGCGGGGTTCGGGCTTCGCCAATGCCGATGAAACGTTCGCGATGGATTTCAACCGGGGACTGGGTTACCAGGCGGCCAACTACCTGGTCGGCGTGGTGGCCCGCTGGAACCTGACCAACAGCCTGCGGCTCAAACACGATGCCCGCAGCGAACAATTTCAGGTCGAACGTTTCCGGCAACTCTACAACGACCAGCAACTGCGCATCACCCGGCAAAACCGGGAAGCCGAAACGCAACTGACGCTCGGACTGGAACAGGCGCGTCAGGCCCCCGTCCAGCTTCGGGCCGCCCAACAAGCCTACAACCAGGCCAAAGCCCGCTACCAGAACGGACTGGCCGATTTACCCACGCTCCTGCAAAGCTTCGTCACCCTGAACCGGGCCGAAACCGATGGCTACGTCGCCACCAGCAACGTCTGGCGCTACCTGCTGCTGAAAGCCGCGGCTGAGGGAGATATTTCGCTGTTTATGAACCAGATAAAATAGTCAAGAACTTATGTATCAACTCATTCGTTCCGCGCTGCGGAAACCCATTTCGGTGGTGGTATTGGTGCTCGGTCTCCTGTTTTTTTCGGTGATGTCGCTGTTTACCATTCCCGTTGATATTTTCCCGAATCTGGATCTGCCGACGATTTACGTGGTGCAGCCCTACGGCGGGATGGCCCCCGACCAGATGGACGGTTTTATTGCCACCCGCTACCAGGACCACTTTCTCTACGTGTCCGGGATTCGCGACATCGACGTAAAAACCATCCAGGGACTGTCACTCATCAAATTGTCGTTTTATCCGGGTACGGATATGGCCCAGGCAGCGGCTGAAGTGGCCAACAACGTGTCGCGCGCCAAAGCCTACATGCCGGAGGGCACCGTGCCGCCCCAGGTGGTGCGGTTCGATGCCAGCTCGGTGCCGGTCGGGCAACTGGTTTTTGAAAGTCCGAGCCGGTCGCTCAACGAAATTCAGGATTTTGCCTCGTCGCGGGTGCGGCCGATGTTCTCGCGGATTCCGGGCGTTTCCAGCCCTCCGCCCTTCGGGGGAAACCAGCGGACGGTGATCGTGAAAGTGAATCCGGCCCTGGTGCGGAGTTATCAGCTCACGCCGGAGGAAGTGATCAAGTCGATTGTGACCAACAACCAGCCGTCTCCCGCCGGGAACATTCGGATTGGCGAAAAAACGCTGATGACGCCGGTGAACTCGCTGGTCAAGAAGCCCGAAGATTTTCTCAACATTCCAATCCGCGTGGGTGCGGGACCGACGGTTTTTGTGCGGGATATCGCCACGGTAGAAGATGGTGCCGACGTTACGGTGAGTTACGCGCTGGTCAACGGTCGCCGGGCGGTATATATTCCGGTGGTAAAAAAATCGGATGCCTCGACGCTCGACGTTGTGAACAACATTCGGAAGGCGCTGCCGGAACTACGGGCCGCTGTGCCGGAAGATGTAAAGATTTCCTACGAATTCGACCAGTCGGTTTACGTCACCAACGCCCTGAAAAGTCTCGTTACGGAAGGGATTCTGGGGGCGGTTTTGACCGGTTTGATGGTGTTGCTTTTCCTCCGCGACTGGCGCAGTGTGATCATCGTGGTAATCACCATCCCGATCTCGATTCTGTCGGCGGTGATCATGCTCAATCTGTGCGGGCAAACCATCAACATCATGACGCTCTCGGGGCTGGCGCTGGCCATCGGGATTCTGGTGGATCAGGCCACCGTAACGATTGAGAATATTCACCAGCATCTCGAAATGGGTCGACCCAAAGCCGTTGCGATCTGGGATGCCTGTAAAGAAATCGTTTTCCCGGAATTCCTGATTCTGCTGGCCATTCTGGCGGTTTTTGCCCCGGCCTTCGTGATGAGTGGCGTCCCGCGTTCCATGTTTTTGCCGCTGTCGTTGTCGGTCGGTTTTGCCATGATCGCGTCGTTTTTACTCTCGCAAACGTTCGTGCCGGTTCTGGCAAACTGGCTCCTGAAAAGCCATCCGGCCCACGAACCAGCCACGCTGGCCCTCGACGCCCAGGAGCGTCATGTTATGCGGGAAGAAGGGGCGCATCCGGTCAAAAATGCCACCGGTTTCGACAAATTCAAACAACGGTATTCGACCTGGCTCGAAAAAATCCTGAACCGCCGGGGATTGGTGGTGGGCGGTTATCTGGCGGGTAGTCTGGCCATTATCGTCGTGTGTTTTATGGTAATCGGAACCGACATTCTACCGCACGGCAACAGCCACCAGTTTCAGATGCGCCTGCGGATTCCCGACGGAACAAGGGTGGAACGCACCGAAACCGCCACGCTGAAAGTGCTGGAGATTATCAAAGAATCCGTTGGACAGGACAACGTTGAAATTTCGTCGGCCTACGTCGGAACGGTTCCGTCCAGCTACGGGACGTCCAACATTTTCGTGTTCAACAGCGGTCCTCACGAAGCGGTTTTACAGGTGTCGCTGAAGGAGGATCATCCCGTGAAGATGGATAACCTGAAGGAAGAACTTCGGGAGCGCATCGCCAAAGCGTTGCCGACGGCCAACATTTCCTTTGAACCGATTGAGCTGACCGAGAAAATCATGAGTCAGGGCGCATCGACCCCCATTGAGGTGACCGTGGCCGCCAAAGATCTGAGCGAAGCCGGGCGGTTTGCCAACAAGATTCGGGCGGAAATGACGAAAATCGACTTTTTGCGTGATGTGCAAATTGCGCAACCCCTCGCCTACCCGGTTTTGAACGTAACGCTGAACCGCGAACGGGCCGGTCAACTGGGCGTAACGTCCACACAAGTTGCCCGGTCGATGGTCGCGGCCACCTCGTCCAGCCGCTTTACGGACAAAAACCTCTGGCTCGATGAGTCGAAAGGACTGGCCTACCAGGTGCAGGTGCAGATTCCGGAATACAAAATGAGCAGCACCAGCGACATCGGGAATATTCCGTTGAAGAGTGGCGAAATGCGGCCGCTGTTGTCGGACGTGGCCACGTTTTCGGAAGGTACTGCGCCGGGTGAATACGACCGCGCCGGACCGAACCGACTGGTGACGATCACGGCCAATTTGCAGAATAAGGATTTAGGTTCGGCGCAAAAAGCTGTTGAGCAGGCAATCAAAAACGCGGGCGAACCGCCCCGGGGTGTGCTCGTTGAACTGGGTGGTCAAACCAGCCTGCTGACCGACACGCTGAGCAGTTTGCAAACCGGACTTCTCGTCGCCATTGTGATCATCTTCTTACTGCTGGCCGCAAACTATCAGTCGTTCAAACTCTCGCTGGTGATTCTGGCGGCTATTCCGGCCGTGGTGGCCGGGGCACTGCTGATGCTGCTGGCCTGCGGAGCCACGCTCAACCTGCAATCGTACATGGGCCTGATCATGTCGGTGGGCGTGTCGGTGGCCAACGCCATTCTGATGGTCACCAACGCGGAAAATCTACGGCTGGAAATGGGCGACACCCGCAAAGCCGTCGTGCTGGCGGCCAACAGCCGGATTCGCCCGATCCTGATGACCAGCATCGCCATGATTGCCGGGATGGTGCCGATGGCATCCGGCATGGGCGAGGGCGGTGATCAGATTGCTCCGCTCGGTCAGGCCGTCATCGGCGGTTTGATTGCCTCCACGCTGGCGGCTCTGCTGATTCTGCCCTGTGTTTTCACCCAGTTTCAGACCAACGCTTCCGTTCAGTCAGTATCCCTCGATCCGGAAGATCCGGAAAGCAAATTTTACCATCAACCCCTGAGTACCGTCGTATGAAACCGTTGTTAAAACTTGTTTGGCCCGTCGTCGCTGCTGCCGGAATGGCGGCCTGTACGTCGGCCGCCAGTGAAGAAAAGAAAACCGTCAAAGTACCTGACGTACAAAATGTTGCCATAACCGAAGTGCAAACCATGCAACCCCGCCAGGCGGTCACTCTGCCGGGCGAACTGAAGCCCTGGAACCGCGTCAGCCTGTACGCCAAAGTAAAAGGATTCATTCGGGATGTGCGGGTCGATCGGGGTTCGTCGGTTCGGAAAGGCCAGGTGCTCGCCGTGCTTGATGCGCCGGAAGTGTTGTCAGAACTGAGCACCGCGCAGGCCCAACTTCAGGCGCAGGAAGCGGCCTTGCAGGAACAAACCGCCCGGTTCCGCGCCAGTCGACTGACGTATAACCGACTGCTGCAAACCAGCAAGGTCGAAGGAGCGGTTTCGCTGCACGAACTCGATCAGGCGCAGGCCCGGATGCTGGCCGACAGCGCGACAGTGGCCGTGGCAACCGGAAATATTCAGGTGGGCCGCTCCAATTACCAGACCAAAAAAGAACTGCGGCAATACCTGACCATCACCGCGCCGTTCGACGGTGTGATCACCGAACGGAATGTGAGCGCCGGGGCGCTGGTTGGCGCGGGCGACAGCAATTCCAAACCGTTGTTTGTGCTGGAAGACAGCCGGACGTTGCGGTTGACGGTAGCCATTCCCGAAACGTTTGCGAATCAGTTGGCCGCCAAAAGTGCGGTTACGTTTACGGTCAACGCCATTCCCGAACAGCAATTTAACGCAAAACTGGCCCGGAGCGCCCAGAGTCTGGTGGAAGCCAACCGGTCGATGCTGGCCGAATTTGACTTCGACAACAAGGCCAATCAACTGAAATCCGGGATGTATGCCGAGGTGAAGATGCCGATGGAACGGACGGCTCCTACGTTGTTTGTGCCGAAAACCGCCGTGGTCAGTTCCAGCGAAAAAACGTTCGTGATTCGCGTCAATAACCACAAAGCCGAGTGGGTCTCGGTCGAAAAAGGCAACACGCTCGACAGCCTGGTCGAAGTGTTCGGCGGTCTCAAAGCCGGCGAACCGGTGGTCCGGATCGCTTCGGAGGAGATTCGCGATGGTCAGGCATTAACCAACACTCAACAATGATGCGGTACTGGATTTTGCTGGGAGCGGTTTTGCTGCTCGTTCAGGGTTGTGCTACCCACCGGACGCATTATCAACTGGTGTATCGCAACGACCGGGGTGGCTATCAGGTTCAGGCCCCGGATTGGCGGGCGGTGAAGGTGCACTGGCACCCGTACAACGTGCAGGTAACGACGGATTCGGGTCAGAGAAAAACCGTAGCCACCGAACGGCTTTGGGGGTATAAGCAGACAGACGGAACCTTGTACCGGCTGTATCTTGGAAACACCTACGAGGTGGTGCAGGAAAAAACGCTGACGCTCTACCGCCAGTCAGACTTTGGGGAAGGGGCCACGGAACATTATTTTTTCAGCGTCACGCCCGACGAGCCAGTGCTGTCGCTGAACCGCCATAATCTGGAAGTGGCTTTTGCCAAATACCCGTGTATGCAGGAGCTAATCCAGCAAACACCCGCCCGCAACTGGCTCAAAACCGACCACAAAAGCTACCGGTTGATCGACAGCTATGATCACTGCCGACAGAAAAGCGCGGGTTCGCAACTCTCGACCAACGATACTCCTGTCAGCGGCCACAGACCCTGACGGGAGTAGTCAATCTTCTTCATAAAACTCCAACGGTAACCCGTCCGGATCGCTGAAAAACGTAAACCGTCGCCCGGTATGCGCATCGATCCGGATGGGTTCTACGTCGATACCAGCGGTTTCCAGGGCGATTTTGGCGGCTGCCACATCCGACACCGCAAAGGCCAGATGCCGCAACCCCAGGGCTTCGGGCCGGGATGGCCGCGCGGGTGGGTTCGGAAACGAGAACAGTTCGATGATGTACTGGCCATTCAGTTCCAGATCCAGTTTATACGAATCGCGTTCGGCGCGGTACACTTCCCGGATGATTTTCAATCCCAATATCTCCGTATAAAAATGCTTCGACCGCTCATAATCCGAGCAAATGATAGCAATGTGATGAACGCTGTTGAGTTGTAGCATGGCAGTTTTTGATGCGCAGCAGGAATAATAGCACTATTTTTTAGAACTATAAAGCAGATTGTTCGACAAATCTGCTTTATAGTCTGCAAACCCAGAAGACCAGTCGCATGGGTTTGCGCGAAAAAAACAACCTCCTAAGCCCTGCGTTATGTCAATACTCATGAGAATCAGTTCCTTTGTCATCATCGGCCTCGTTTTTGTGCTGCATGCCAGCATGACCGTCCGGGTCGCTGACCCGGTTCATGTGCTGGTATTTTCCAAAACCAAAGGCTGGAAACACACCTCCATTCCGTTCGGGATTGCGGCCATTCAGAAACTGGGTCAGGAGAATAATTTTTTGGTGGATACTACGAAAAATGCCGCCGTGTTTACGGACGAGAATCTGAGAAAATACGCCACGGTGATCTTCAACAACACCACGGGCAACGTCCTGAATGGTGAGCAACAGGCGGCTTTTGAACGCTACATTCAGGCCGGTGGTGGCTACGTCGGCATCCACGCGGCCGCCGACACGGAATACGACTGGCCCTGGTATGGCAAGCTGATGGGCGCGCATTTTGCCAGTCATCCACACAATTCCAACGTCCGCAAAGCAACCGTCGATGTTACCGACAAGAAGCATGTTTCTACAACAACGTTACCGGATCATTGGAATCGCACCGACGAATGGTACAATTACCGCTCGTTTTATTCGGGCATCAACGTGCTGGCAAACCTCGACGAAAACAGCTACGAAGGCGGCACCAACGGGGCCAATCACCCGATTAGCTGGTACCATGAATTTGATGGTGGACGGGCTTTCTACACCGGCAACGGCCACACCGACGAAAGCTACAGCGAACCGCTGTTTCTCAAACACCTGTTGGGTGGTGTCCAATACGCCATCGGTGACGCTAAACCGCTTGATTACAAAAAAGCCTACGCCAAAGTAACGCCGGAGCAAAACCGCTTCGTGAAAACCGTTCTGGTCAATGACCTGGCTTCTCCGATGGAACTGGCGGTTGCCCCCGACGGGCGCGTGTTTTTCTCCGAAATTCAGGGAAATTTGTCGGTTTATGACCCCAAAACCCGAAAAAACGCGCTGGTTCATAAATTTCCGATTACCTACGTGGGCGGAACCGGGCTCATTGGCGTAACGGTTGATCCCAATTTTGCCAAGAATCAGCACATTTACGTCTATTATACCCCCGCCGGGCAAACCGAAGAACCGATCAATTTTCAGCTTTCCCGGTTTACGGTCACTGCCAGCAACACGCTCGATCTGAAGTCGGAGAAAATCCTGCTGACGGTTCCGGTGGAAAAAAACAGCGGTTCGCACCACGGCGGCTCGCTGGCCTGGGACAAAGACGGCAACCTGTACTTATCAACCGGCGACAGCTCCAGCCCTTTTCCGTCCGACGGTTATTCGCCGATGGACGAACGGCCCGGCAAGGAATTTTACAGCCTGGACGCCCAGCGGTCGGCGGCCAACACGAACGATCTGAAGGGAAAGGTGTTGCGGATTCATCCCCAACCCGATGGCAGCTACACGATTCCGGATGGCAATTTGTTCCCGAGAGGAACCGCTAAAACCCGCCCGGAAATCTATACGATGGGCTGCCGAAATCCGTACCGCATTGCCGTCAATCCGAAAACGTCGGTGTTGTACTGGGGCGAAATTGGCCCCGATGCAGGCAAGGAAGGCTTACAGGGACCACGTGGCTACGACGAATTCAATCAGGCGAAAAAAGCCGGTTACTTCGGCTGGCCGTATTTTGTCGGCAACAATTACCCGTATGTCAGGTGGGACTTTGCCACCAAAACCGCCGGGCCAAAATTCGATCCGGCGGCTCCCGTCAACAACTCGCCCAACAATACCGGATTGAACCAGCTACCGCCCGCAACGCCCCCGATCATCTGGTATCCATATGCCGCTTCGACCGAATTCCCGGAGCTGGGGCTCGGCGGTCGCAGCGCGATGGCGGGTAAATTTTACACCTTCGATACGAAATCAAAGTCTGCCAATCAATTCCCCGCGTATTACGACGGCAAGCTGTTCGTTTTCGACTGGATGCGCAACTGGGTGTTGGCGCTTAGCTTCGATGAAAACGAAAACTACGTGCGCAGTGAGCCTTTCATGGCGTCAAACGGCGATTTTCGACGCCCGATCGATCTGGATTTCGGGCCGGATGGTGTGATGTACATGCTGGAATACGGTTCCGTTTACGGGGCCGATAACGAAGATGCGCGTCTGGTAAAGATCGAATACAACACCGGAAACCGCCCTCCGCTGGCCCAGGCGAGCGTGCAGGACACGGCGGTGGAAAACCACCTCGACCGCACGGTTTTTCTGACGTCCGAACGCCGGAATTTCCCGATTCTGCGCGAAGCCGCCGGGGCGGCTCCGTTGCAGGTGTCCTTCGTGAGCCGGGGGTCGCGCGATCTGGATGATGATGATGACGTGAAATACGAATGGCTGTTCGATGGCAAAAAAGTGGGTGCTACCACGCCAAATGCGACCTACACCTACGCCAAACCCGGTATTTACAAAGCCATTCTGAAAGTCACGGATCGGGCTGGATTGGTCGGCCGGGATACGGTTATCGTTAAAGTAGGCAATACGAAGCCAGCGGTAACCATTGCCAGCACCGACAACCAATCCTTTTTCTGGGAAGGCAAACCGTTTGCGTATACGGTGAAAGTGCAGGATCAGGAAGATGGGAAAATCGATCCGAAGCGCATTAAGGTGCTTTACGCCTACAATCCGCAGCCCAGTACCGTCGATCCAAACGCGCCGAAATCGCCGACTTCCGTGCTGGTGAGCAATCCGCCGGGCAAAATGCTGATGGACGCCAGTGATTGCAAAGCCTGCCATACGATTGATAAAGTATCGGTGGGGCCGTCGCTGCTGGCGGTGGCGCAGAAGTACAAAACCCAAACCGGGGCGCTGGAGCAACTCGCGACCAAGATCATCAACGGCGGTGGCGGTAACTGGGGAACCGTGCACGTCATGAGCGCTCACCCCCAGATTTCGGTAACCGATGCGCAGGAAATGGTGCGTTATATTTTCTCGCTGACCGACAAACCAAGGGCACAGAAAACCGTACCGATGCAAGGTTCTCTGACGCTGGCCGACCACCAGAAAGAGGAACTACGGGGACAATACACGCTGCTGGCATCGTATACCGATAAAGGCGGGCAGGTCGTTGGACCACTGACCGGAACCGACGCCGTTACGCTGCGGAATGCGAAGGTTCGGGCGGTGTATACTGATGCCCAGGTCGGTTTCCCCCGGTTTGGCGTCAACCTGTCGCAGGGGGGGCACAAGGCGTATCTTCTCCTGAAAAACGTCGACTTGACCCACATCAAACAGTTCACCTACGAGTATGCCTCGCTGGATCAGCCGGGCGAAATTCAGGTGCGGATCGACTCGCAGGCCGGGCCGGTGATCAGCACGACGGCCTACCAACCAACCGGGGCCTGGAACACCAACAAAGAAGTTACTGGTTCGATCAGCAAACCCGTATCGGGAAAACACGATGTCTACTTTTTTGCCATCAAGCGCACCAAACCCAACGATGCGATTCTGAAATTTGTCACGATTCAGTTTCAAGAATGAATTAACGGTTATCTGTATTCGGTTTACGGTATTCGGTGGCTGACGCATTCACAAGCACGCGTCAGCCACCGAATACCGTAAACCGAATACTGGAAACCGTAAACCATTCTGCGCAATTTTATTCTGACAACCTGGCATTTAAACGGTTTTTACTTGTATAAATCGCAAAACATCCATTTTTTATTTATGTATTAACGATTAATGCTGTTATTTTACCTTGGAATTGCACAAGGTATGGTGGACCACCGACAGCGCATAATCGAGGAAAACGACTATTTACTGGAACTCTGGCAGCGATCGAAGGCTGGAGATCAGGCGGCTTTTTGCCAATTGGCCGAGTCGCAATACCGGGCACTGTTCAGTTATGCGGCCAATTTTACGGAGGACCGCGAGTTTATTAAGGATTCGATTCAGGAAATCTTTATTTCGATCTGGGAGAAACGCCAGGTGCTCACGATCCAGTATGTAGCGATCTATCTGTTTAAATCGCTTCGCAATCAGCTTTTACAGGAATTCCGGCGCAATAAAAACGCGGCTTCGGCTCCATCCTTGCAGGAAATCAGCCAACTGTCTGACTGGGAAACCGTCGAAACCGCTATCGAGAAAAATGAGGCCGATTCGGAAAACCAGCGCAAAGTTCGTCAGGCCATCGATACCCTTCCAAAACGACAGCAGGAAGTGGTTTTTCTGAAGTTTTACAAAGGCCTGGAAAATGAGCAGATCGCGGAATTGATGGAAATCAACCGCCAATCCGTGGCCAATTTGCTCTACAAGGCGTTGACCTCGCTCAAGAGTCAGATTTCTTTTTTTAAGTATTGGCTGCTCGTAATGTGTCTACTCCAGTAATGCGGACAAAAAAATAGCCACTGAACTCCTTTCCAGTGGCTATCCGGGAATTATAGACAAACCTAAAAACGCTTTGAACGATAAAAACTGGTGTTCAGGTCGAACAGGATCGCGTTTGTATCGCTATTTTTTTGACCTCTGCCCGTAAAATAACCGGAGCGTTCTTAGAGCGAGGTTAAGAACTGCTTAGAATCTGCTTAGTAAGCCGGGACCGGATGCCGGTTTCCCCGCTAACGCGGTCAATGAAATGAAAGGGGTACGATAACAATCCGATTCAGCGATGGTTAGGTAGTCAGAACCTAGCCTTTTGTATATGAAAATTCTAGTGGTTGAGGATGAGCCCAAAACCCTGAATGCCATTCGGCAGGGTCTGGAAGAAACACAATTTGAAGTAGACATTGCCTACGACGGCCTGATTGCCAAGCGGCTGGCTTTAAAAAATTCGTATGCCGTCATCATCACTGACGTTATCATTCCGGGCCTGAACGGTTTTGAACTGATTCGGCAGTTGCGGGCGCAGGGCGTCACGACGCCCATTTTGCTGCTAACGGCTCTGGGCGAAAGCAGTGATAAAGTGATGGGTTTCGATGCCGGAACGGATCAGTACCTGACCAAACCGTTTCAGTTTGCCGAGCTGCTCGCGCGGGTGCGATCCCTGACCAAACGGAGTACGCAGGTCGCCATGACGGCCCAGACGCTCCGGTTTGCGGGGATCGAAATGAACCTGGATGCCAAAACCGTTCGTCGCGATGGTCAGGTGATCGATCTCACCGCCCGGGAGTTTGCCCTGCTCGAATACCTGTTGCGAAACCAGGGGCGGGTAATGTCGAAAGTCGATATTGCCGAACGGGTCTGGGATTTGAATTTTGATGCGGGAACGAACGTCGTGGAGGTGTATATCAATTATTTACGCAAGAAAATTGACAAGGATTTTCCTAAAAAACTCATTCATACGCAGTTTGGTATGGGTTATGTGCTAAAAGAAGAATAGGTTCGCGGGGCGAGCCGTTTTCTAACAAACTGTTTGAGTTAACCGGGGAGAGCCCTGGAAGGGCGGTCTGTCAATAGCCGATACCAACTCGTGGTAGCTCCGGCCTTCATGCAAACAACTTCTAAGGAAATTCTAAGCAGTTATTTAATCCTGCTTAAGATCTTCGCTCCAGTTTTGTAGTTAAGAAGTGTTTTCCCAGCACGTGATATGACTTCTAACTTGCGATACAGCCACACCTACGGAACGGATTCGAGCCCTTTGATGGGACACCGAGACAGTTCACCTCCCTCCGGGTCGAACAACCGCGAACCACGACAGCCCGACTGGCTGATGATCCTGATGGTGAGCCTGTTTGTGTTGACGCTGCTGATTGCCTGGCTGGTCGACATTCCGGCCTTACTGCGGTAGTGTTTTATGACCATCCGCACCCGCCTGACACTCCGTTTTACGGGCCTGGTTTCGGCCATTCTGGCCCTCGCTTTTGCCTGCCTCTACGCGTTTTGCTGGTATTTTATCTCGTCCGATTTTTACCGGCGGCTCGACCGAAAAGCTGACACCATTGGCGAATTGCTCATTCGGCAGAAAATGGGCCCCCAACTCCTGATTCAATTTACCCGCCTGCGGAAAGACCAGCTTCCGGCGCAGAAAATAGCCGTATATGACGGCCGGAACAGTCCGGTTTTCATCACCAATGAGCAGGTGCCACTGGCCGTATCGACCCAGGTGCTGGACGCCATTCGGGCGAAAAAAAACAAGAAATTCCGGCAGGGAGCGGCTTACGTAACCGGCGTTCGCTACGCAACCACCTCGGGCCAGTATGTGGTGCTGGCCAGCGCCGAAAACCGCTATGGCGACCAGTTTCTGCGCCAGATGCTGGTCGTTTTGGTCGGATTGTTCGGCGGCATTGTCGGGATTGTCGCCTTTTCGGGCTGGCTCTACGCGGGCGACGCGCTCCGGCCCATGAAGCGCATGGAACAGCAACTGAACCACATTTTCCCGAATACCTTGCAGGAACGCTTGCCGGTCAGCACGGACAATGACGAAATCAGCCGCCTGTCGACCACCATCAACCGCCTGCTCGATCGGATTGACGAATCGTTCCGGCTGCAACGGATGTTTGTGGCCAATGTCTCGCACGAACTGAAAAATCCGCTGACCCAGATCAGCTCCCAACTGGAAGTGGCGTTGCTCAACCGCCGGGAATCGGCGGTGTATGAAGAAACCATCCGGTCGGTGCTGGATGATGTAGGCGAGCTTTCGACCCTGACGCGGGAATTGTTACAGCTTTCGCAGGTCAACCAGGCGTCGGCGGTCGGCTTGCTGACGGATTCGGTGCGCCTGGACGAAGTGGTCTGGGACATTCGGGAGGAAGTCAGCAACATCCACGCCCACTACGACGTAACGGTTCGTTTTGACGAATTACCGGACGATTTCAACCAGTTGGCCGTGCCGGGCAATACCGCGCTGCTGCGAACGGCCCTGAAAAACCTGACCGAAAATGCCTGTAAATTCTCCAGCGATGGCAAAGCCGTGATCCACGTCCGATTCACCGAAACCGCCGTTGTGATCAGCGTGCAGAACAACGGCACACCCATTCCTGCCGATGATTTGCCGTATATTTTCGAACCTTTCTACCGGAGCCGACAAACCGCCGAAGTCAGGGGCAACGGCGTCGGTCTGTCGCTGGTGGAACGCATTGTCCGGCTCCATCAGGGCCGGGTGTCCGTCACCTCCGGCGAAGGCCAGCCAACGGTTTTTCAACTGGAACTGGTCCGTCAGTTTATTTCCTGAAAACGAACGGATTACTGTTCAGATCCGCTTGCCAGTCCTTACCGTTTTGCCAGTTCGATAATGTCTTTCCCTTCCAGAATCTGCTTTTCGTAGCCTTTGTTGACCGTATGGATCATGGCCAGCCCCAACTCCCGTAAAGTGCAAAAACCGCCGGGATACAACGCCCGGCCAATGGGAAACAGCCAGAGCATATACCGGTACATTTTCAGTGTATTTTTCAGTCCTTTGGTCGGTTTGATAAAACCCGGCCGGAAGTTAAATACCTGTTTAAAAGGCAGTTTGAGCAGGTCATTCTCGGTTTTCCCTTTGACTCGCGCCCACATCGAACGTCCTTTCTCCGTGCTGTCTGTGCCCGCTCCCGAAATGTAACAAAACGTCATGTCCGGGTTCAGTTTGCTCAAAACCGTCGCCACGTTCAGCGTGAGCGTGTGGGTTACTTTGTAATAATCCGGCTCGCTCATGCCGACCGACGAGACGCCCAGACAGAAAAAACACGCGTTGTAACCAGCCAGACGGTTTTCAATCGTCGACAGGTCATAAAAATCCGCATGAATGATTTCTGTCAATTTGGGATGGGACATTCCGGACGGTTTTCGGTTGATCATCAACACCGCTTCTACCTCCGGATGGAGCAGGCATTCGTGCAAAACACCTTCGCCTACCATACCGGTCGTACCAGTGATAATGGCTCTGATTCCGTTCGTTTTCATGGTTTTTCGGGGTTTACGATCATCGTCCAGGTGAGTTCAAAAACGTCATTGATCTGTTGCTGCTGGTTCTCAGCAGACACGGTTTGGGCAGTCAGATACTGAAAGAGTCCATTGATCTGGTTCATTGAAAGCATCATGAGCAAGTCCGGCGGCAACGGTTTCAACGCCTTCGCGTCACGGGCCTCCTGAAACAGGTTCCGGTGCTTTTCAGATTGCTTCCGAATCTCCTCGTCCGGAACCAGACCCAGATGCGGGGAAAAATGAAACTGCTGGATGAAGTAAAAAGCGTCCCGGTTTTCCAGCGCCCACGCCAGAGAATACCGAAACAGGTTCCTGAATTTCTCTTTCACGTCGCCGGTTTCGTTGGCTTTTTCTGCCAAATACTGATTCAGTTCTTCCTTGATGGCCGTGTACAAGGACACCACCAGCTCGTCTTTCGTCTTGAAATAATGAAAAAGCGTGCCGTTAGACACCCCGGCCTCGCTGGCAATTTTGCTCGTGGGCGTGCCGTGAAAACCGTAGGCAACGAAGAGTTTCAACGCGGTCGCCAGTATTTTCTCGGGTTTATCCAGTTTACTCATTTTTTCTGATTGACTAATCGCTCTATGAATATACGCAAAATAAGCAGGTCACGGCGGAATTACACAAAAAGGTGGTAAATGGAAAACTGTAACGCAGTGAATGCCCCAAATGAACTATTGGCGGTTTTTAAAAGTACTACTAACAATATGGATCGGCTTTCTGAATCCGGCCAACCGGTTGAGAGTCGTCTTCTTTTTTCGATCAATACTTTTTAACTGAATAATCATGGAATTAGGTATTAGCAGTTTTGGCGAAGTACTGCCCGATGGCGTGGCCGGAAAAGCCGTCAACGCTCACCAGCGGATGCAGCAATTGCTGGAAGAAATTAAACTGGCCGACGAAGTGGGGCTGGACGTCTTTGCCCTCGGCGAACACCACCGGCCGGATTTTATGGTGTCGGCCCCGGAGGTCATTCTGGCAGCCGCAGCTTCTCTTACAAAAACGATCCGGCTGTCGAGTTCCGTGACGGTTTTGAGTTCAGCCGACCCGGTTCGGGTGTTCCAGAATTTTGCTTCGCTGGATCTCATTTCCAACGGTCGGGCCGAGATCATGGCCGGGCGTGGTTCGTTCATCGAATCCTTCCCGCTGTTTGGCTACGACCTGAAGGATTACGACGAGCTGTTTACCGAAAAACTGGATCTGCTCGTAGCGATCAACAAGAGCGAAATCGTTAACTGGCAGGGCAAACACCGGGCCGCCATCCGCAACCTGGGCGTTTATCCGCGTCCGTATCAGGAATCGCTCCCAATCTGGCTGGCCGTTGGTGGCACACCCGCATCCGCCGTTCGGGCGGGCACGATGAACCTGCCCATGACGCTGGCGATGCTGGGCGGCTCGCCCGACCGGTTTGTGCCGTTTGTGAACCTGTTCCGGCAATCGGCGCAGAAAGCCGGTCATGACGTTGCGAAATTGCCCCTGGCGATCAACTCGCATTTCTACCTGGCCGATCATTCGCAACAGGCATCGGACGAACTCTTTCCGTCGTACGAACAAATGATGAACCGCATCGGTCGCGAACGGGGCTGGTCGCCCATTGGCCGGGAGCATTTCGAGTACATGCGCCAGTCCGGGCCGCTGCTGGTGGGCAGTCCGCAGCAAGCCATCGACAAGATTCTGCACTTTCACGAATTGTTCCAGAACACCCGGTATCTGGCCCAACTCATTGGTAGCCATCAGCTTCCGCACAGCAAAGTGCTTCGCGCGATCGAATTGTTCGGAACCAAAGTGGCGCCAGCCGTTCGGAAAGCCTTACGAACGCCCGAGCCGGTTTAAACCGTAATTGCCGGGAATTAGACGTACCTTCACCGGAATACGGGCGCAGTGCTCCCTTCCGGATTGCAAACGATCTTTGATTCCCTCATCACGAGTTTTATTGACCACAACGTCGGCATCGCCGATCATTTTTTAAGTGAGTCTCTGGCGGCCCATCTGAAAGAAAATCTGACCACGCTGTACGCCGAAAACCGGCTTCGGTCGGCAGGTACCGGCAGCGACGGCCAGGTTGTGCAGAATAAACGGGTTCGCAGCGACCTGATTTACTGGCTGGATCGCCAGCACAATGACCGCTACGAAAATGATTTTTTTGACCTGATGGACCAGTTTGTCCGTCATTTAAACCAGACCTGTTACACGGGCATCACCGGCTACGAATTTCACTATACGCTGTATGAAACGGGCAGTTTTTACCAAAAACACCTCGATCAGTTTCGCAACAACGACAGCCGGAAGTATTCGATGATCCTGTATTTAAACGCCGACTGGCAGGAAGATGACGGTGGCGAATTGTGCATTCACCGGGGCGATACCGTACAACACATCGCCCCGATGAATGGCAAAATCGTCTTTTTTAAGAGTAACGAACTGGAACACGAAGTTCTCCGGACCAATAAACCCCGGATGAGTATAACCGGGTGGTTAAAAGTGAATTACTTTACTTCTTCTGCTGCGACAGGAACGTGATCAGCGACGCAAATTCTTCGTATGACAGGGCGTTGGCCAGACCGGACGGCATCATCGAAGTTTCCTGTTCTTTCCGCGTCAGAATATCGCTGGTTTTGATGGTGAACACTTCGCCGGTAATGTTGCGCATCACCACCTTGCTGGCCGATTCTTCGGAAACAAAACCCATGTACGTCTTATTGCCTTTGGCCGTAATCAAAACCGTGGCAAAGCCCTGCGAAATCGACGCATTGGGTTTCAGAATCGACTCGGCGATCTGTTCGCGGTTCATGATCGAGCCAATCTGACCCATAAACGGCCCTTTCATCGGCTCGCTTTTGCTCAGGCTGTGGCAGGCAATGCAGCCCTGTTGGGTAAACAGCGTTTTCCCGAGGGCCGCATCCCCTTTGATTTTCGCCATCGCCAGCATCACGTCTTCAATCGATGCTTTGCCAACCTGCCCTTTCTGGTTTCTGATTTTTTCCAGATCCACTTTGGTTTCTTCGTTAGCCGCCACGACTTCTTCCCCGCCAAACTCGGTGATTTCCATCCGGTGCCGTCCGTTCAAATCGGCAAAAAATTGCTTGCCCGACGCATCCGCTTTCGTCCATTCCTGCATCAGCAGGTCTTTGATCGCCGGTGACGATTCCCACGTAATCCCCTTGTAATAAGGCCCGTGCGTATCGGGCCGGGTACTCCACCACCACGAACCGTCGTAATCCGCTTCTTTCTTGTATAACCGGGATAAAGTCGTCAGAATCTGCTTTTTCAGGGTTTCATCCTTCGCGTTTTTATAAGCAGCAATCAAACCGGTGGCGGCTTTCGGATCGTGCATATACCGCAGCGCCCAGAGTGCAATTGTCGAATTTTCGGTGCCGATAGCATTCACACACGCATCGACGGCATTCAGGCTCACCAACGCGCGAACCGCCAGGTGCGTAGGAACGATGGCGGCATTCGGCGTCGCGTGCGGGCCTTCCGTGCCTTTTGCCGGAGCAACAAAGGAAGCTGGCACTTTCACCTGCAACAAGGCCGGCGCGGCTTCAATCCGTCCCAAACGCCCCAAACCGATGATGGCCGCCAGCCGCACCCGCTCCGACGGATCTTTCAATCCCTGAAGAAACGGTTCGATGGGCACGGTTTGGAGGTTCGGTTTCCGGTCGGCCAGGGCTTTCAACGCGAACTCCCGAACGTCGTTTTCCGAGGTCAGTTTCACCAGATTGGCAATGCCGTTGGCACCAGCCGCCTGTGCGTACGTAAAAATACCGGCCACCCGAACGTACAGCGGCAGACTTTTATCGGCGGCCAGTTTCCAGGAAGCGTCAGCCGCATCTTTCGGGCGGGTCAGCAACTCCTGCTGGGCGGCCAGACGGGCCACGGCGCTGCCGGATTTCAGCAGGGCCACCAGTTCTTTCACCGACGCTTTTTTGACATCCGCAAAGGCTTTGTACGACCAGGTTTTCGGCACAACCCGCACCACGTAGCCTTTGGACGGATTGCCGGAATAGCCCGCACCGTCCCAGGCCGACAGATACATCCGACCCGACGCGTCGACGTCCACATCGGTGATTTGCGGTAATTTGATGAACTCTTCTTCTTTTTGCGTAAAACTCGGGCCATCCGGCGTCACGCGGTGAATGTAAAGCTGGCTTCTTCCCCAGTCGGCCATCATCGGCACGTGGTTGTATTTTTCCGGCCAGGTCGGATCGTCCATGAACAGCGAGCCCGTACCGGAGCCCCCGCCCACATCGACCAGCGCGGGAATGATTTCATCCGTAAAGCCTTTAAAAAGAACCGGATAACCGTATTCCCCGGATTGAATCTGGTGGCTAAACCGGATGTTCCAGCCCCCGCCGTCGTTGGTGTTGTCGCGCGTGAAAATATTCATATACGGGTCGATGGCCACGTCATAGATGTTCCGCATCCCGTGCGAATACACTTCCATTTCGGTTCCATCCGGCCGCACCCGCACAATGCCCCCGCCGAGTTGGGTCAATTTCTTTCCGCTCCGGTCCACGGCGCCGTGGAAACCAAAGTCGCCGACGGCAATGTAAATCCAGCCGTCGATTCCCATCCGGATGCCGTTGGTCGAGTGATCGGTGCCCCGGCTTTGCAGAAATTTGGGCGAGCTGATGTTCTGAATCAGCGGTTTTGACGGGCCGTCGGCCACACCGTCGTGGTTTTTATCTTCGAAAACCACCAGATCCATGCCACTGGCGATCCCGGTTTCAGTCGAAAACGTCGTGTGCAGGACAAACAGTTGATCACCCTGGGAAATAATACCGCGCGGGTTGTCGGCCATCGCAAATTTGGTGTGCCGGTCGACTTTGCCATCGTTGTTGCTATCGACCAGTTTGATGATGTAGCCCTTGCCCGGCGTTTTGCCCAGCGACCCAATCATGTCTACCCCGACGTAGACTTCGCCGGTGGGTGCCACGGCAAGACAGGATGGGCTGGGCGTCAGGTCGGGACCGGCGAAATTCGTAATTACCAGTTCATCCGGGTCGGCAGAAACAACCGCCCGATTCGTAGATTTTTGGAGTAGTTTGGTTTCAGAATCGCCCAGTTGCCCAACCAACCCCATCAGGATCAGGACACTATAGACCAGACTTAAGGAAATTTTTAACATGGTTTTCTTTTTAGAACGTTTCTCGAGGGTGCCGCAAAATCGAATACGAAGTACGTCTACTTTACGGATAAATAAAAATGGCAAAAACGGCTATTTCCTGCCCCTGATTTCCCGTATTTTTATAAAAAAGCAACCGGTTGCGCATACACTCTGTATGCTTTACAAATTCCTAAATACCGCCTACGACCCTATGAAAAACACGGTTTTTCTTCTTTCTTTTTTAGCCCTGAGCGGTTTCCAGGCCGTCGCGCAGGATCCGGATTCCACCCGAAAAGCCTTTCTGGCGGCTCAGGCGGTTATTCAAAAGCAATCGGAACATGATCACAAAAAGATGCTGGAACAATTGAATATCACGTCGTTGCGCCCCGGCCCATCGGGAAATCCCAATGCGCCCAATGCCGCGAACATCGATGAGTCACAGGCCACGCCCTACACCAGTCTGCCCGATCCGCTGGTGTTGAAGAATGGCAAAAAAGTGACTACGCCCAAACAATGGTGGCAGCAGCGACGACCGGAAATTGTGGAAGATTTTGACCGGGAAATCTACGGGCGAGTGCCGAAAAACCTGCCGAAAGTGACCTGGGAAGTGACCAGTGAAACGAAAGAAATGAACGGCGATATTCCCGTGATCACGAAAAAACTGCTGGGGCATGTCGACAATTCCGCGTATCCGGCCATCAAGGTCGACATTGAATTAACGCTTTCGACCCCCGCCAACGCTACCGGCCCGGTTCCGGTCATGATGAGTTATGGATTCCGGTTTCCGGCGGGTTTCCGGCTGCCGCCCCCTCCCGCGACCAACCCACCGGCGAAACCCGAACCGACCTGGCAGCAGCAGCTTCTGGCCAAGGGCTGGGGTTATGCGGTTTTGTACCCCACGAGCTACCAGGCCGACAACGGCGCAGGTCTGACGCAAGGCATCATTGGGCTGATGAACAAAGGACAAACCCGCAAACCCGACGACTGGGGAGCCTTGCGGGCCTGGGCCTGGGGAGCCAGCCGCGCCCTGGATTATTTAGAAACCGACAAAGCAGTGGATGCCCAAAAAATTGGAATCGAAGGGCTTTCGCGCTACGGCAAGGCCACTGCTGTCACGATGGCGTATGAACCCCGGCTGGCCATTGCGTTTGTCGGCTCGTCGGGCGAAGGGGGCGTTAAAATTCACCGCCGGAAATTTGGCGAGCAGGTCGAGAATGTCGCTTCTGCCGCCGAATACCACTGGATGGCGGGCAACTTCATCAAATATGCCGGACCACTGACCCCCAACGACTTACCCGTCGATGCCCATGAATTAGTGGCTTTGTGTGCGCCCCGACCGGTTTTCATCAGTTCCGGTTCACCGCAGGTGGAAGGCAACTGGGTCGATGCCAAAGGTATGTTTCTGGGGGGCGCATTGGCCGGACCGGTTTATAAACTGCTGGGTAAAAAAGGTCTGGGAACGATGGAATTCCCGCCCATCGAAACTGCCCTGGTCGACGGCGACATCGCTTTCCGCCAGCACAGCGGAGGGCACACGACCGGCCCCAACTGGCCGACGTTTCTGATTTTTGCGGATCGCTATTTCAAATAATCAGCCCTCCTGTTTATGTTTATGGTGTTGTTACTCCCACGGTTTCAACCGTGGGATGATACCAAAAACCGCACCTTATTTTTCTGGCGTAAACACCGCATTTCTGGCAATCTCAACGTCGTTTGCGACCTCGCCCCGCAGTTTCTCCCAGTGAAACCGGAGCGTTTCGTTTTGCTCCCAGGTGCGGCCTTTCTGTTCGCTAAAATGAACCAGTGGCATGTCGTTGTAGAGCGGGCGGGTGATGGCCACGACGGCGTCCCAGTACCGCAAAGCAGCTTCCAGATGAGTTACCGCAGCCTGTTTATTCGACTCACCACCCTGGGTTCGGTAGGTTTGCAATGCAACGGCACCCTTCAGTTTTTCGGCCAAATGGAAACCCAGATTGGCCCAAACCTGCACATCGGCCACCTCGTAGTGCAGCGAGCGATTGGCTGATGTGTTGATGGATTTGACCACTTGCAGGGCTTTCTGACCATCCTGTTCCAGCATCTGAGCCAGTTTCGGCGGGGTTATTTTTGTGGGTTCAAAACCACCACCGGCGATGACGGTTTTCACATAATCGCTGGCCGACACATAATCAGGATCAAGCACGGGCTGGGTCAGGAGCCGGTCGACGGAGATGTAGGCGACGTTTTTCTTCGCATCGTGCGCCAGCATACCCTCGCTATACAGCGAAAAATCCCAGGTGAAATCGAACAGCGAAGCCAGCCGCAAGGGGGTAGACGACGCCAGTGCGTAGGCTTCCAGCAAACCGCTCGCCGATGGGCCGTAACGCCGGGTGAACTCGGCCTTAAAAACCGCATCCGGTGTGGCCGGATTGTACAAAAGCCGCCCCCAGAGTTTGTAAAACAACCATTGCCGTTCGAACGCGTATTTCCAGTCGACCGGGCCACCGGGTTTGGTGAAGTAATCTTTCGCCGGAATGTAGGTTTCCGAACCCAGAAAATAACCGCCCACGTACGACTGCCGGTTGGCGGCCAGGTGCGCCCGGACAAAACCCGGAACACCCCACCGCAGGCAGAAAAAATCCTCATTCCGTACCGTCCAGGTAATTTTATAGGCTTTCGGGTCCGGTACAAAATAGGTATCGTATAGCTTGCCGCCGTGGACTTTCACCAGTTTCGGCGTTGAATGCCCGTGCGACCAGTTGTATTTCAAATCCGCCCAGATCGGCCCTTCAATAAACGGCAAAGCCCCTTCGGCTTCGATGGATTTCCGGGTGAGTTTTTCCGTATCGATGCTGGTGACACCGAGTGAACCCGTCGTGCTGGAAAACGGAATACGGTGAATCAGTTTCGTTTTCCGACCCGCCAGCCGCATACCCTCGATCATCGTTGCCTTCATCCAGTTTTCGCGCTGCTGGGGCGTCATCCCACCCATCGCTTCGCCCAGCGTCAGGCCAAAACCGGTCAGTTCGGGGTATTCCTGGAGCACCTGCGTGACGCATTCCCGGGTGTAACGTTTGACGATTTCGGACGTATCGCCGTCGATAAAGTGATGATGGGTCAGGTTGTTCAGGGCCGGGTTGACGTTGTAGGCTTTCGAGAATTCCGGGCTGGTGAAAATATTGAAGGGAATCAGATAGGTGTCGATCGCGCGTTCGTGAGCCATCCGGAAAATCGACCGGAAGAGTGTCTGCCACTGCTTCAGTTCCTGGTCGTTGAAGGGTGTAGCCGCCGGGAAGTTTTTGGGCCGGATCATGAATGTGTACGGATGCAGGTTCCACAAACTCAGCGCATTGAAGCGGTTTTGTACCATCATATCCAGAAACGCTTTCCAGTAGGTCGTATCGCGGCAGGTTTCGGCGTGCAGATCCAGCGCATAACTGTGCCGGTAGGTATCCCAGGGCAGATCGAATTTGATGGCCCGAAGTGCGAAGGCCGGCCGTTCGTTCTGCGCTTTGATTTGCGGCAAACCGACGCCATTCCGCAACTCCTCCACCACCGCCAGACTGCCGTAGATCAGCCCGCGTCCGTCACCGCCGGTGATGGAAAGGGTTTTGCCCTGCCGGGAAATGCCGTAAGCTTCCGGGCCGAATGTAGCCGCGTCCAGCTTCAGCAAAACGAAATACTCGACCGGTTCCGAACCAACCGTATACTTCCGTTCCCGCAGTGCTTTTTTCAATTGTTCAGCCGCGTAAACCGCCTGGGGCGACGGATTGGCCGACCGAACGGCCACCCGCTGTGCCAGGCTAAACGGCCGCAATCCGAGCCAACAGCCCATCAGAGTCAACAGGAAAGCTTTCATAGGTTGTAAGATTAAGAGAAAAGGTGGCCGGTAAAAAATGACGACGAACCAAACCACTCCACACCGATCATCAAAGGCAGCATCCGCCCGATCATACCCGTTGATGTGCCTGGCAGATGCGAATTAATTCCCATTCGTTTGCCGGGAAAAAACCGTTGCCGTCCGCTGTTTTCCAGCGATGTCCCGGGCCTCTGAAATTCGGCAATCTCACGCTGGCTTTTGTGTAAACGGTTTTCCATTGCCCTGAAAATGAGCGAACTTGGGCGCATTCCCACAAGCGTCTAAACCTTCTCCTTTATGCAACCCTTGCAACTTAACTCCTCCGGCGCCGACGTCGTCCGGCTCCAGGAAAAACTGAAAGCCCTGGGCTTCAACCCCGGCAAAGTCGATGGTGATTTCGGGACCGGCACCGAAGCCGCCGTTATCGCGTTTCAGCGGAGCGAAGGATTGCTGGCCGACGGCATCGTTGGTCTCAGAACCCTGCGGGCACTCGGTTTTGAACCCACGCCCGAAGCGATTGCTGCCGACTCGGTGTTGCCACAGGTCACCGTGGGCGTGGTGTCCCGCATGTTTCCGCTCACGCCCCTCGACAACATCAAAAAACACCTGCCTTTCGTGCTCGACGCCCTGAAAAATCAGGACCTCACCGACCGCAACATGGTGCTGATGGCCCTGTCGACCATTCGGGCCGAAACCGCCGGTTTCAAACCCATTGACGAAGGCAAATCCCGCTTCAACACCTCACCGGGTGGCAAACCGTTCGACCTATACGACAATCGCCGGGATTTGGGCAACCAGGGGCCGCCCGACGGCGACCGGTTCAAGGGCCGGGGTTTTATCCAACTCACGGGCCGCAGCAATTACCAGTCCATCGGAAGAGAGTTGGGCGTTGATCTGATCGGAAATCCGGCGCTGGCCAACAAACCCGACATAGCGGCTGCGGTTCTGGCGCTTTTCCTGAAACGGAAAGAACGGCAAATCAAGGAAGCGCTGCTCGAAAACGACCTTCGGCAAGCGCGTAAACTCGTCAACGGCGGGAGCCACGGACTGGCCGAATTTACGGCGGCCTTCCGAATTGGTGAGAGCCTTTTGCCGGTAAAACCGGTGCAACTGGTCGTGTCGGTATCGTAAAATCGGAGAAGTCGCGTGCCTCACGTCACGCTGAGGGTGGCGGAATAGCCTGCTCCTACAACGCTACGCTGTTGAGCTCCTAACGGAGCAAAGAGCGGTATTAAAACGGGTGTCGTTACCGAATTGCGTGGTCGTTTTTTTCTTCTTCCAGATCGAGTTGCGCTTCTATTTTGCGGATCACGTCTGCATCGAACTCTTCCTGGTGCCGGAGCCGCTCCAGTTCCTGGCGTTTGATGCGGTGCAAGCGGGACAGGGCCTCGTTGTAGTTGGCCAGCAGCGGGCCGTCCCGATCCGACGAAACGTATTGATTTAAGAGCAAACCGCTTTCCAGCCGACTTTTTAAATGACTCAGCAACTGGTTGTCAGCCACCGCGTAGTGCTGGGTCAGCTCCTGCAAGGCCGCTTCATGCAACCGGCGGTTGATGGTGGCCTCCTGCTTTTCTTCGGGCAGACGCGGAATCACTTCTTTCGGGTTAACCCAGCGGATGACCAGTGGCAGCGTCAGTCCCTGCAACACCAGCGTCACCAGAATCACCATGAACGTAATGAACAAAATCAGGGGACGCTCGGGGAAAGGGGCACCCGAGGGCAGTGTCAACGGAATCGACAGGGCAGCCGCCAGCGAAACGACGCCCCGCATGCCCGCCCAGCCCAAGACGACAGGGCCTCGCCAACCCACATTCCGCACCGCAACGGGAATAAACCGCCCGGCAATTTCGGTAAATACCATGGCAAACAGCGCAAACACCTGCCGAACGACGATGACCAGGGCCGAGATCGCCAGACCGTAGCCAATGGCATCCGTCAATGAATGGCCGTCCAGTCCTTTCACGACAACGGATAATTCCAGACCAATCAACACAAACACCAGACCGTTGATGATAAAAATGACCGTTGCCCACATTGCCAAACCCTGCACCCGCTCCGCGTGGTTGAGCAGCCGCGAACTGTGGTTCGACAAAAACAGTCCGCCACTGACGACAGCAATGACCCCCGAATAATGAAACTGTTCTGCGGTCAGGTACATGATGTAAGGCGCAATGAACGTCAGCAGGATCGTGATTCGGGTCTGAATGGGCAACCAGCGGTGAATCGCATAAAATACACCCGCCACCGCTAGGCCGATCACCGCGCCCATGATCGTCACCATAACGAAATTCAGGCCGACCTCCTGCCAGACGAAAGTGCCCGAAATCACCGTTGCCATCGCAAACCGGAAGACCACCAGGCTGGACGCATCATTAATCAGGCTCTCGCCTTCCAGAATGCTGAGGGTACTTTTGGGAACGTTGACCCCTTTGAGCACCGAGGTCGCGGCCACCGCATCCGGGGGTGAAACAATACCGCCCAGCAAAAATCCCAGTGCCAGCGTAAAACCGGGAATGAGAGCCGTTGAGGCATAGGCCACCGCCGTAGCCGTCAGGACGACCAGCCCAAAGGCCAGTACCAGCACAATCCGTCGCCAGCGCCAGAGTTCGCGCCAGGACATGAACCAGGCGGCTTCGTAGAGCAAGGGCGGCAGAAACACCAGAAAGATGAGATCCGGTTCGATGGTCAGCGTCGGCACACCCGGAATCAGGCTGGTCAGCAAACCACCCATCACCAGAAAGATGGGCGTTGGAATCCGCAGCCGCTGCGCCAGCGTAGCGAGCAGGGCCATGCCCAGTAATAAAGCCAGTCCGAGGAAAACCAGGTCACGCATGAATAAGGAGTTAATCGAATGGTTGGGAAGACACCAGAAATCGGTGTCCACAAATTACGCCCTCCTGATCGATCTTCCAAGCGCTTTTACCGGTCTACCGGTCGGTTTACGCAAAAACCGCCTTAAGCAGCCATGACGGAATCGCTCAACAGCACCCGTTCCAGATGGGCCACATACCGTTGTCGGTCCCGTTCGATGTTGGCATTCTTTTCCACGTCGTGAAAGTGCAGTCCTTCCAGTGGCTCCATCCCCGTGAAAGCATTCATCCGGTGAAAACCGAACATGACGCCTTCGTCGACACTTTTTTGATTGAAAAACTCGCCGGGCAGCGTGAAGGCTTCTTCCGGCGCATTCCAGCTCGTGGTGAGCATATAGTGCCGCCCCTGAAGCGTTCCGCCCGTACCGTAATTAATGGCCGGATTTTTCCGCGAACGACCGTCGCTGACGTAAATGCCCTGCTGGTGACCCGCTGTAAATACCACATCGATGTACTCCTTCAGCCGGTGGGGTACCTGAAACCACCAGACCGGCGTGTGATAAATCACCACATCCGCCCAAACGTATTTTTTCACTTCTTCAGCCGGTTCGTAATCCTCGTTGATGTTGGTCACTTTTACAGCAAAATCAGGGTGCTGACGCAGAAAATCGACGGTCCAGCCCGTCAGCGTCTGGTTGAATGCTCCGCCCGAATGGGCAAATTTTTGACCGCCATTGATCACAAATATATTCTTCATGGTGTTTCTCGTTTATGTCGATGCAAAAGTAATGGCCTCATTACTATCATAAAAATAAGTTAAATAGTATATTTGTATCACAATACTGATACATCATGATTGCTAATCTGGAATGGTTTCGGACGTTCAAGGCCATCTACGAAACTGGCTCACTGACCGCAGCGGCTCAGGCCCTGTATATTTCGCAACCGGGCGTCAGCCTGCATCTGAATTCGCTGGAAGCGCATACGGGCTACAAACTCTTCGACCGGGCAGCCCGGAAAATGGTGCCGACGGAACGCGGAAAAGTCATGTATAATTTCATTCTGGAGCCCATCAGCAAGCTCGAAGCCGCCGAACAGCAGTTTCATAAAAGCTCCAGAACCGGCAGGGCGACCATCAGCATCGGCATGTGTTTCGAGACGTTTCAGTTTACGCTGGAACCGCACATCGCCACGTTGCCGTTCAACGTCATTATCAAGTTTGGGGAATACACCGAAATGCAGCACGATCTGGACAAAGGCTTGCTGGATCTGATCATTACGCCCCAGAAAGGCACGCAGACAAACCTGACGTACCAGCCGTTTTCGAAAGAGCGGATTGTGCTGATCGGGGGTGCCCGGTCGCAAACCACCGAACTGGACTCATTGCTGAAACAGAATAAGTTCAGCGAAGCCGAGGTCTGGTTAAAACAGCAGATCTGGTACAGCACAGCCGCCGACATGGATCATCTCAGGCGGTTCTGGCACCTGAATTTCAACCGCCACCCGGATTTCAAACCCAACTACATTGTGCCGAACATCTGCTCCATTGTGCGGTGTCTGAGCGACCGGGAGGGTTTTTCGATCATTCCGGATTTTCTGTGCCGGGACGAGATGGATCGGGGGCTGGTGAAACTGGTTTGGGAAGGAACGAACGTCATTGAAAACACCCTGTATTTCGGTACCCGGAAGAAAACCATCTACAGCGAGGAGATTGCCCGGATTCAGCAGATTTTTGAAAAGAATGCGGTTATCTGACTTCAGTCAGGAGGCTATTCCACAATCAACTTAATTTTCCGGCTCTTGGTGCGGCTGCGCAGCCAGTTTTCAATGCGCCTTTTTTCGGCGGGCCGGTGTCGGCGGCTAAATTTGGCGTAGACCAGCAAAACCGTATCCGGGCGGTTGCCGGTGCGGCTCATGACCAACGACCGTGCGGCCGTGAACGACTGCACGTCGGGCATGAGGGTTTTGAGTTCGTCGCGCAAATCGGCCACCGGCAAATGGGCCGACTGCGTGGCTTCGATGTAGTTCCGGAGCGAATCGATCGTCTGGTCTTTACGGGCAATAGACCCCTGACTGTATTTGATGATCTGGTCAGTGACGGTAGACGTGATGGTGTTGACATCGACTTCCGCATCTTTCAAGGCTCCCTGCCTGATGATCAGGGCGGTATTACCCAATCCGTAGGCAGGCAATTTGGCTTTCAGGAGCTGAATCGAGTCGGGTGGCATGGGTTCGCCCACCACCATAAGTTCGATACTGCTTGCATCCCGCTGGTAACGCGCCGTATAATTGACCACCTGCCGATACTGGAAATTCCCTTCATTGGTCACAAACCGTTTGGCGGCCTGTTCGAAGATGGTTTTCCGAACGATCTGGTAGCCCAGGTACGTACTGGGAACGAGCACGATCAGGACGGCGGCCAGAATGGTATTTCTAACCCGTCTCTCAATGGCCGGATTGGCGTATTCCTTCTGGTGATAGCCCAGAAACCGCACAATCAGAAACGTGGCCAGACTAATGCAGACGCTGTTGATCAGGAACAGGTAAAAAGCCCCGAAAAAGTACGAAAGATTGCCGTTGGCGATGCCGTAACCCGCCGTGCAGAGGGGTGGCATCAGGGCGGTGGCAATGGCCACGCCCGGAATAACATTGCTGATTTTGTCCCGGCGCGAACCCGCCACAATGCCGGCCAGCCCCCCAAAAAAAGCGATGAACGCATCCCAAATCGTGGGCGAGGTGCGGGCCAGTAATTCCGACTGCGCAACGTGCAACGGACTGACCAGAAAGTAGAGGGTGGACGTCAGCAGGCTAATAATGGCGGCAATGAACAGGTTTTTGAAGGCCCGTTGAATCAGGGACAGATCGTTGATGCCTACCCCCAATCCAATGCCCATAATAGGCCCCATCAACGGGGAAATAAGCATGGCTCCGATGATGACCGCCGTCGAATTGACGTCCAACCCAATAGAGGCAATGAAGATGGCGAAAATAAGCGCCCACAGATTAGTCCCTTTGAACTCAATGCCCCGGCTGATGGACTGAATGATTTCGGCTTCATCGGCCTTATCCTCATCCAGACTGAACCGGTCACGGATGAAATGGCGGATGGTATCCCAGGTCGAGCTTCGTTCTTTTCGGGCTTGATTCCGCTCTTCAGTTAACATTATTTCGGTAGGTTTAGGCGATAAAACGGTGTCTGTCGGTCTTTTACCAGCAAAGCAGCACCAAAACCGGGTTGAATCTATTTAAAAAACGCAATTTTTGTTCCAAAAAGCCGGGTTCTAAGCAAAATCTAATCCGGTATTAAGCCCGGCCTAATCGGTGTTCATCAGCTTTGGCAGCCAGCACCAGCCCACCGTTTGGGGTCTTCGATCAAAAAAATCAGGTTGGCAAGACGCTTTTCGCAACGCACCAGGACTCAGCCCAATGAATAACTTATTGGATTGGAAAGCGTTTAAAATTCGTTCTTTTTCCAGATTTCTAAAACAGACCATCGGAACGTTTCTCTAGTTGATGAAAAACCAGCCCTCGTTGTACCAGAAGCTATTAACCCGTTTCGACAACCGTTTTGTCCGGTCCATTTACAATGAGCGCGTCCGCCGAACCACGCTGCAATCCATTCCGTTCTGGATTGCATCGCTCCTGACGGGCCTGGTGACGGTGGGATACGAACGTTTGTTTGCCTGGTCAGAAGCCACTTTCCAAACCTGGTTCCTGCGCATTCCGGCCTGGGCTTTCCTGCTCACTCCACTCTGCTTTTTGCTTTCCTGGGCACTGGTTCGGGTGCTGGCCCCTGCCGCCCGCGGGAGCGGCATTCCGCAACTCATGGCGGCCATCGACCTGGCTACACCCGCCCATCACACCAAAATTTCGTATCTGCTGAGCATTCGGATTGCCGTCGTCAAAATCCTGAGCAGCGGGATTCTGTTGCTCGGCGGGGGAGCCATCGGCCGCGAAGGCCCCACGATTCAGATTTCGGCTTCGCTCTTTCAACTCATCAACCGCCTGCAACCCCGGGGCTGGCCACAGCTATCCCGCCAGATTGTGCTCGTCACCGGCGGAGCCGCCGGGCTGGCGGCCGCGTTCAACACCCCGCTGGGTGGTATTGTGTTTGTGGTGGAAGAACTGACGCACACACACATCACGCTCTACCGAACCGCCGTTTTCACCGCCGTCATCATTGCCGGTATGACGGCACAGGCCCTGCTGGGCTCCTATCTGTACCTCGGCTATCCCGCCATTCCCACCACCGGCCTGTCTTTTCTGGGCGTGGCCTTTGTCACAGCACTCATCGCCGGGCTGGCCGGTGCGCTCTTTGGCAAACTGCTGGTGCAAATCAACCAATACCGGAAAACCTGGAAAACCGTGCCGCAGCAGGTGCTTTGGGTCATCGGCTGTGGCCTCCTGTTTGCGGCCCTGATCTACTGGGGTGGCATCGATGCCGCCGGAACCGGCAAACCGCTCATCAATCACCTGCTGTTCCACCACCCCGGCGAAGTGCCCTGGTATGTGTTTCCGGCCCGGATCATGGGCATGGTTTTGAGCTACAGCAGCGGAGGAGCCGGTGGAATTTTTGCCACGTCGCTGAGCGCCGGAGCCATTTTGGGCGAACTGATCGCACACGTCTTAACGATTGATCAGCAGGAAACCACCGTTGTGGTGCTGGTCGGGATGGTGAGTTTTCTGACCGGCGTGGTGCGTTCACCGTTTACGGCGGCCATTCTGGTGCTGGAAATGACCGACCGCCACTCCGCGATTTTCCCACTGCTGCTCGGCGGCCTGACTGCGCAACTGGTGGCTTCACTGGTCGATCCGCACTCCATGTATGAACACCTGAAAAAAGGTTTTCTGGCCGAAACACACCTGGCCATGCCCAACGAACCGGCTGCGACACCGAAGGCAAACTGACGGTTTTCCGGCCACTGACGTCTGCCGGCTCTAAGACAATTCTAAGGTTTTATTAAGCCCGTTCTTAGCTTTCTCATGCAATTTGCAGTCCATCCCACCGGGATTTTCCCGGTGAAATGCATCCACGCAAACGCTCAACACCATGAAAAAGCACATCATATTCTCGTTGATAGGGACGCTTCTGGCGGGCAGTATGGCGGTAGCACAATCCGCCGACGCCACGATTCAGCAGGCCATCACCCACTTCCAGTCCGACCGGCCCCAGCAGGCGGGTCAACTCTACCGGCAGGCCGTTTCCAGCCAGCCTTCTCCCGATTCCTATTTCTTTCTGGGCCGGTATTACCTGCAAATCAACCAGCCTGATTCGGCCCGTATGGCCTTTCAGAAAGGGGCGGACCTGGAAAAAAAGAACTACCTCAATAAAATCGGACTGGGGGGCGTGGCTCTGCTGCGCGGCCAAACCGACGAAGCCAAAACGATCTGGGCTGAAGTGGAGAAAAAAGCCAAACGCAAGCACCCCGACTGGCTCCACCGCCTGGCCGAAATGAATATCCTCATCGACAAAAACCGGAACCCCGACGAAGCCCTACGGTTGATCGACAAGGTGTTATCCAACGAAAAAGTGGAGAAAAAAGCCGGTTATTATGTCGTGAAAGGCGACGCACTGCGCCTGAAAAACCAGGGTGGCGAAGCCGTGTCGGCCTACGAATCGGCTTTACAACTCGACGCTCAGCAACCGGATGTCCTGACGAACATCGGTTATATTTTCAAAGGGTCGAAAAACTACAACACCGCACGTGATTATTTCGTCAAAGCCCTCGGCGTCGATTCAACGTTCACGCCAGCCTATGAAAACCTGGGTGATCTGTACTCCCTGAGCCGCAATTACCGGTCCTCGGCCTATAACTACAAAAAAATGGTGGACAACTCGGAACCGTCCGATTCCACCATCCTGCGCTACACCAAGCTGGCTTTTCTGAGCGAAGATTACAAAAACATGATGGACTACCTGGCCAAAATTAAAGACCAGTCGCTCCTGAAAAACAGCAACGCTGTCCGGCGCATGTATGCCTACGCCTACGTGACGGACGACTACAAAAAGTATGACGAAGCCCTGGAACTGATGCAACAGGTATTGAACGAGTCGAAAGAAGAAGACCAGTTTACGATGGATTATGCGGCTCTGGGTCGGGCCTATGCCAACCGCGCCGACACGACAACCGTCAGTGATTCGCTGGCGCTGGTGTTTTTAAACAAAGCCACGGCGGACACCTCCAAAAACTACTTCGACGAAATCGCCCTGATTCAGTATAAAGACCTCAAAAACTACGGCGAGGCCGCCCGCGCCTACGAACAGGGCATCCAGTGGAAGCAGCAACACAACCAGCGCGTGGTGGGTCAGGATTATTACAACGTGGGCCGAAGTGCGTATTTCGGGTTTTCCATCAACAAGGACAGCACCCTGCTGCCGAAAGCCGACTCGGCTTTTGCCAAACTGACCGAGGTCAATCCCACCTACGACCGGGGTCCTTTCTGGCGTGCGCGGGTCAATCGGTATATGAAAGACGACAGCGCCGGTCTGCGGGCCATTACGTATTATCAGGCTTTTCTGGAAAGTGCCGATTCGTCCAAGGTGTCGAAGAAAGACCTGATTGAAGCCAACAGCTTCATCGGCTATCAGTATTACCGCGAAAAAGACATCGCTCAGGCGGTTCCGTATCTGCAAAAGACGCTGGAACTGGACCCTGCCAACAAGAACGTTCAGCAACTGCTGGACTACATCGATAAGCGGGAAATGGTAGCGGATACCAAAAAAGAAGCGGAAAAACCGGAGGCCACGGATACTGACGACAATAACTAGTTGAGTACGTTTGAGTAAGATGGTAAATGGGAACCCTGCCGGGGCGGTTTAGACCTCTGGCAGGGTTTTGTTTTCCCATCACACGCTTTCAGGGTACGTTTCCGAACAGCTAAGTCAGAATTTACGCGGCACTCTATTTACTACTTACTGATACTACATTGCAATTGCTTACTCCTTGCCCTCTTCCAGGAGTTGGACCGACAGGGTGCGAATCAACTCCCGGGATTCCAGCAACCCGTTGTGCCGCCAGATTTCGATGCCCTGTTTCAGCAGGATGAACGACGGCAACTGGTGAACCCCAAAGCTTCTGACCACTTCAGGATGAACGACCTGATCGACGCGGGTGATCCGGATGCGATCGCCCAACACCGTTCCGACCCGGTCCAGCAACTGATTGACCGAATCCTGCTGTGACCCCGAATTCGGGACAAACACCAGCAGAACCACGATTTTGGCGGGAACGATCAGGGGCCGAAAAAGGGTCGAGTTCATAAATTCAGTTCATGGTTTACGGGTTAAAGTTTACGGTTTACGTTACTTGAGCGGCCTATCCCGGCCAACTATCAACCAGAAATCATAAACTCTAAACAGAATACCCAAAATTGCCGCTTTGCCGTCCCAACGACCATGAGATAGGTTGGTTCCCGAACTGATTTTTGTCAGGTAGCGGCTTGTTTTTCCCGCTTAACTTGCATCCAATCCCGCTAGACGGTCATTTATTGCCAGTTTCCGGACAAACCGCATGATCACCGATATATTTTCTGCCGTTTTTGCCAACGCGACCATCGGCATCATTCTCTCCGACAGCCGGGGCCGGATGATTTCGGTGAGTCATTACGCGCTCCAGCTATTTGGCTATTCGGAAGCCGAAATGGTGGGGCAATCCATCGAATTGCTCGTTCCCGATTCGCTGGTTCACCTCCACCAGAACCTCCGGAAGTCGTTTAATGCCCGGCCGGAAGTGCGCCCGATGGGGCATGGCCGTGATCTGCACGTCAAACGCAAAGACAGTTCGCTGTTTCCGGCCGAAATCAGCCTGAGTTATTTTTACCGGGAAAATGAGTTGTTTGTGGTCGCTTACATCATCGATACGACCTATAAAAAAGAAGCCGAGCGGGTGCTCATCGAACAGAAAAACCGCATCGAACAACTGAACGCCGAACTGGAACAGAAAGTAGCCGACCGAACCAACGCCCTCATGGTGACGCTGCACCAGTTGGAATTGTCGAAAGACGAACTTTCAAAAGCCCTGACGACCGAGCGCGAACTGGGCGAACTCAAATCCCGCTTCGTGTCGATGGCATCGCACGAATTTCGAACGCCCCTGAGTGCGATCCAGACGTCGGCCGATTTGCTGAATAAATACACGACAACGGAGCAGCAGGACAAACGAAACCGCCACATCCAGCGCATCAAGGCATCGGTGAACCACCTCAACGACATTCTGGAAGAATTTCTGTCGGTTGGCAAGCTGGAAGAAGGAAAAATTGAAGCGTCCTACTCTTTGTTCGACCTCGAAGAGCTGGTAACCAGTGTGATCGCGGACGTGCAGGGCATGTTAAAACCCGGCCAAACGATTCAAACCGAGCCGGATTGTGCCGGAAAAGTCTGGCTGGATCCGTCGCTGGTTCGCAAAATGCTGGTCAATCTGCTGTCGAATGCCATCAAATATTCCGGGGAAAACAAACCAATCCGGGTTCGTTTCTGGTGCCGCGACGGCCGGGTTCGCCTGTCGATCGAGGACCAGGGCATTGGCATGTCGCCCGACGATCAGAAGCATTTGTTCGAACGGTTTTACCGCGCCAAAAACGTCACGGCCATTCAGGGAACGGGTTTGGGATTACACATTGTCGCGCAGTATCTGACGCTGCTCAACGGCACCATTGACTTCCAGAGCCAGCTTAACCAGGGAACCACCGTAACCATTTCGTTCAGTCATGAAGACGATTCTGCTCATTGAAGATAACAATCACATTCGGGAAAATACCGCTGAAATTCTGGAACTCGCCAACTACCACGTTCTAACGGCCGAAAACGGCAAGATCGGTGTGGAGAAAGCGCTCGAAACCCGGCCCGATCTGGTGATTTGTGACATCATGATGCCCATCCTGGACGGCTACGGCGTGTTGCATATTTTTAACAAAAACCCGGTTTTGTCGGGCATTCCGTTCATTTTTCTGACCGCCAAAACCGAGCGTTCCGACTTCCGCCGGGGCATGGAAATGGGCGCCGATGATTACCTGACCAAACCGTTCGATGAAGTTGAATTGCTGAACGCGGTGGAAGGACGGTTAAAACGCTTCGACCAGATGCGACCGGCTTATGAACCCACCAAAGACGGCCTGGCTCAATTTCTGGACGATGCCCAGACGCTGACCGGCATCGATTCGCTGACCGTGGACCGGAAAGGGCATTTGATCCGCAAAAAGCAGTTTGTGTATTCGGAAGGCGACGAACCGATGCGGCTGTATTTTGTGCAGAGTGGCCGGGTGAAAACGTACAAAACCAACCCGGATGGCAAGGAATTTATTACGGGCCTGTACCAGACGGGCGACTTTTTCGGGTATGTGAGCCTGCTGGAGCAAACCGACCACACGGACTCGGCGGTGGCGCTGGAAGATTCCGAACTGGTGTACATTCCGAAGGAAATCTTCATCGATCTCCTTTCGCGCGATGGGGAAGTGGCGCGGAGTTTTGTGCAGTTGCTGGCCAACCGGGTCACTGAACGCGAACAGCAACTGCTTGAAATGGCCTACGATTCGCTGCGCCGGCGGGTGGCCGATACGCTGCTGCGGCTCCACCAGAATTTGCAAACCCACGAAAGTGAGCCGGTGATTCAGTTTTCCCGCGACGACCTGGCCGCGATGGTCGGCACCGCCACCGAATCACTGATCCGCACCCTGAGCGAGTTTAAAAGCGACGGACTGATCGACATCAGCGGCACCAACATCCGCGTGCTCCAGCCCGAAAAGCTGAAGCGGTCGCGCTGGTAAAACCGCCGGAAAAGTCGGTTACTTTTTCCGCATCGCCCACTCCCGGCCCGGTTTATCGACCCGGAAGCTTTCCAGATTGCCCTGATCCTGCAGCGTGACGTAAGCCGTGCGACCGTCTTTTCCGCCGAAACAGATGTTCGTAGGTCGTTTGCCCACCAACGGGATTTCCTGAATCACCTTGCCACTCGGGGCCACCTTGGCAATGGTGCCTTTGCCAAAGCGGGTGAGGTAGAGATTGCCGTCGGCATCGCAGCGCATACCGTCCATGCCGAAATCCGGGAACTCGATCAGCAGGTGTTTGTTGCTGATTTTCCCATCGGCCGACAAGTCATACACCCAGACTTTCCGCTGGTTCGACTCGTTGACATACAGCCGTTTGTCATCCGGGCTTACTTCCACCCCGTTGGTGGTACCCATGTTTTCTTCGAGCAGGGTCACCTTGCCGTCGGTATCGATGCGCCAGAGGTTGCCGGTATTGTTTTTCCAGCTTGGGTCGCTCGCATACAAGCGGTCTTTGCCGTCGATGGCGATGTCGTTGGGCTGGTTCATGCGCGGTTCGTGGGCAAAAACGCTCAGGTTTTTGGTGCCTGCGGCCACTTTCAGAATGTTGTGTTTGGGGTAATCGGCAATGAACATATCGCCTTTTTTGCTGAACCGGATGCCGTTGCCGATGCTGCCTTCGGGCAGTTCGATGAATACGCTGGCGTCACCCGTTGGCGTCACCTGCCCAATCGTGCCCTGCTTGCCAAAGTTGACGGCATAAACCATCCCCGCTTTGTCCACCGCCGGGCCTTCAACGCCGGACGTAAACCCGTTGACAGGTGTAAAAACCGTCGATTTGAATAATTCCTCAGCGGTATTCGGCATGGCTGAAATCAGGAGTAAACCCGCGCCGGTCAGCGAGGCCACAACAGCGAGCGATAATGTTTTGAAAGGCATTCGATTCATTGTGAAAGTTATTGATTCAAGGTTTATAATCCTCCAGCGTCATTTGGCTCCGGAGGAGCGGCCTGTTCATAGAAAAACAATCGGGCAAAAGCTTCAAGCCCCAGCGGGACGACCTCGTATTTTATGTTGAGTAAGCTCCGCCGGAGCTTATTCAGACCCGAAAAATGAATTTCTATTAACAGAAAACCCCTCCGTGGTGACTATAAACTTCGGTGGCCGTGCACCACTTCCTGCGGAGCATCGCGTTCTTCTTTCGGCATCCGGCGGTGCCACCACGACGCCAGAATGGAACCCGTAATGTTCATCAGCGGTCCAAAAATGGCCGGGGCCAAACCGACGGTGGCCATTTTTCCCATCTGGTTGGCAATCCCCGACGCCAGACCGCCGTTTTGCATCCCGACCTCGATGGCGATGGTTCGGCAGTCGCGCTCGCTCATGCGGAACAACCGGCCCGACCAGTAGCCCAGAAAATAACCGGACAAATTGTGAATCAGAACCAGACCCAGCAGAATGGGGCCGATCGACAGCAGGCTGTTGCGACCCGCCGACGTGATGATCACAATGATAAACGTGATGCCAAACATCGACACATACGGCATGGCGTCGTCCAGCCATTTGGCTTTCCCGCTCAGAAACTTGTTGAACAGCAAGCCCGCACCAATCGGCAGAATTACCATTTTCGTAATGTCCCACATCATCGCCAGCGTGTCGATTTCGACGAAAGCACCCGCCAGCGTCCGCATCAGCAGGGGCGTTACGAAAGGAGCCAGCATGGTGGAAATGGCCGTAATCGTGATCGACAACGCCAGATTGGCTTTGGCTAAATACGAGATCACGTTGGAAGCCATGCCGTTGGGCGAGCAACCGATCAGGATGATACCGGCAGCAATTTCGGGCGGCAAACCGCTGATGCTCGCCAGGGTGTAGCCGATGGTCGGCATGATGATGAAGTGGCTAACGACACCGATCAGCACCCCGCGCGGCATTTTAACCACGCCGACAAAATCATCGAGACTCATCGACGTTCCCATTCCAAACATGATGAGTTGGATCAGGGGCGTAATTAACGTACTGAATTTAAAGCCGTTGTAGGAAACAAAATACGTGGGATAAAACAAGGCCGTGGTGACGGCGGCAAAAATCATAACCGTATAGGAGAACCCTTTCAGGTTTTCGAACCCCCGAAAACCGATGGCGACCGCGAGAAAGAAAGCAATCAGAAACGGACCCGCCAGCGGAAGATTTCCGGTGAACATCAACCCCAGTGCTACCAGCAGACAGACACCCGCCAGACCTAAAATCAGTTTATACATGATACTATTTTCAGAAGGTTTAGGAATTCCCCCCAAATATAACAGTTTGAGGTATTCGGTTTACAGTTTTCGGTAGACTGACGCATTAACCTAAACCCTTGCACTGGTCGGCATTTCAAATGCCGACCGAAACTGTTGCAGATTTAAAATCCGCAACAGCCACAATCAAGATTGCAAATCTCGATTAGCCCCGGAATACCATAAACCGCTACTGCGGCCGCTGACGAACGACAATCGGTTCAGCAATACCGTTGAGGTCGTATACGATCCGGCCTTTGCGGATCGTCATTTCGCAGGTGAGCTTCTGTTTTCCCTCAATCTTGTGGCCGGTGTAATCGAAGAAACCAAAATAACCGGTGTCCCGAACCGCAAATTTGCCGTCCTGCAAATCCAGAATGGCCACGTCCGCTTCCGAGCCTTCGGTCAGGCTGCCCAGTTCGGGCCGTTTGATGGCGAGCGCCGGGCTCCACGTACTGGCTTTGATGACTGCCGGCAAATCCATGCCCATCGCCATGAATTTCGACATTACGTTCAGCATGTCTTTCATGGCATTATTCATGCTACCGGTATGAATATCGGTACTGATGGTGTTCGGAAAAAAACCGCTTTTCAGGGCCGGAATGGCTTGCGAGAACGCGAAACTAATCCCGCCGTAGCCCACGTCGAAAATGACGCCTTTCTTCTGCGCTTCCCACACGAACGGTTTGACTTTGTTGGTTGCCACATCCAGAATCGGCTCGCGGGTGGCCAGTTGGCCGAAACAGTGGGTAAAAATATCGCCCGGACGCAGGCGTCTTAGAAACAATTCTTCGATGGAAAGCGTCGGTTTGCTGCCACCGAAGTCGATCATCACCGGCTTGTTCGCCAGCTTTCCGGCTTCCACCGCGCGGTCGGTGGGCGTCCAGTCGTGGCCGTTAAAATGCGCCAGCTTCACACCGACCACCAGATCGGGGTATTTTTGAGCCATTTCCGCCGTCGCTTTGGGGTCCATGTCGTCGATGTTCTGCTCAAATTTGCCGCCCCGCATCCCGCTGCCGACAATGTTGAGCAACGCCAGCACCCGCGTTTGCGATGCATCGATGGTTTGCTTCTTGAACGCTTCAAAATCCCGCCAGCCCGAGCAACCGGCATCCACAATGGTCGTCACGCCGTTCCGAAACGTAAAACCGTCGGGCGGCAAGGCATTCGGTCCGTTGCTGTAGGTCTGGTCCATGTTCGTTCCGAAAAAAACGTGCGTATGGATGTCGATGATGCCGGGCGTTACGTACAGCCCTTTGGCCTTGACCACCTGCCGGGCGCCCGTCGCGTCGATGTTTTTCGCCACCTTCGCGATTTTGCCGTCCAGAATGGCCACATCCATAATCCCGTTGATGTTGTTTTTCGGATCGATCACGTGACCGCCCTTGATGACGACGTGATAGGGCTGCGCCAGTGCGAGACTGGCGAGAGCGAACAAGCCGGTGAAAATGAAAAGAAACCGTTTTTTCATGGAGTTTAGGGTTAATTCATTGAGGAAGTTGGGGATATTTTTCAAACCGCCTTCGAAAGTTCTTCCTTGATTCGCTTCGCCACGATTTTTTCCTGCCCCGGTTTCATCATCCAGACCGTAACGCCGATGCTGCTGGGGCCACCGCCACCGACTTCGATGGACGGATCGCCGTTTCGCAGGGCTTCCTGCACCTGTTTTCCGGTCACTTTCACCAGCGCCGGGTCCCAGGAGATGCGGAGCGAGGGCGTGTGGTTGCCCAGCGGATTCACGCGCACCTCGGTTTTGATCCCGTTGATGGTTTTGACGGTATTTTCAACGTGCGCAACGCCATCTTCCCACGACTTCCAGAGCTTGGTGTAATCCTGCGAAATAAATTTTTCCAGCGCGACGTACATGCCCAGAATCTCTTCCTTGTTCACTTTCATGCCGCGACCGATGTTGAAACCACGCGGAGGCATGTGCATCCGGGCGGCTGCAATGATGTCTTTCTTGCCCATCAGCAAACCCGCACTCTGGGGTCCACGCATGGCTTTCCCGCCCGAAACCACCACAAAACTGAATCCCATGTCGTTGAATTTCCAGAGGTTTTCGGTTGGCGGCACGTCGGCGGCAATATCGATGGAGGTCGGAATGTTGTGTTTTTTGCCCAGCGCCACCCACTCTTCGTGCATGATTTTACCTTTGTCCGACTGGATGTGCAGAAAGTGCATCAGCGCGGTTTTTTCGTTGATCGCTTTTTCCACATCCTCGACGGTTTCAACCATCACCATTTTACAGCCGGTATTGGTCAGCGCATGGTTATACACAATGTCGTGTCCTTTCTGGCAAATCACTTCGGATTTCATCCCCGTTCCTTCCAGATGCGGCAACGCTTCCACTTTTTTCTGATCCGTTCCGGTCAGAATGCCGGCCAGTCCCAGGGTCATCCCGGAAAAGGCACCAGAGGTTACTACCGCAGCTTCCGAGTGCACCATTTTGGCAATCTTCTCCCCGACTTTATCCTGCAATTCGTCCAGCAAACAGAACTCTTTCGAGGCATAATTAATCGCTTCGAGCACTTCGTCGTGCATCAAAGAACCCGTCATGTAGGTCAGCGTTCCGGCGGCATTGATGAACGTCCGCACACCAAACTCCTTGAACAAATCACGCCTGGGAGCCGCCACCGCAGCCCCTTTGGATAAAGCGGCTTCGGCCGGTAATGAAAAACTGCCCACCAGTCCGCCCAACAACGGGACACTCGACAGGCGTTTAATGAGTTTTCTTCTGCTTAACATACGTGTGTCGTTAATCGGTTAATTTGGATTTCTTACGCTGTTTCTTTGCCGCTTTCGGATCGGCGGGTAAGGTAATTTTCCAGAGGTTGCCGCCCTTGCCGCCGTATTCGATCACATAGACGGTATTTCCGACCAGCAAAGCGTCCGTTGGTTCCGTGAAACCGTCGACCAGGCGGGTGGTTTTAACGGAATAATTGTCTGTGGTTTTGTTGTACGTTAAGTCAAGATGCAACAGGTCCCGCCCCTGTTTTTTCAGCGGATTGATCGCCGTCGAATTGCGTCGCGGCCCGGAATACCGGATCACAAAACCGTCGCCTTTCAGATCATCCGCCAGCACGTTTTTGGTATCGAAAAACAAGGCCAACGGCGAGCTGTGCGCATTGAACGTGCCAACCGGAACGCCCGTTGAATCACCATCCATGACGACGCCGGTCGCCCGGTCGCGGTATTCGTTGGCATCGGGGCCGACGTTCAAAACCGGCCCTGTAAATTTCACCCCTGCCGGTTTTTTCGGAAACTCGGGATCATTCCGGAAATACCGCATCAGCCAGGCGTGGGCGAACTTGCTCAGGAACGGATCTTTTTCCGGATCGGGTTGCCAGTCGGGATTCTGCTGCGGATTGTCGATGCCGCCCATGACCCACGGAAAACCGTAGTGATGCCCTTTCTGGACCCAGAACATATCTTCGGCGTGGTCGTAGTCGCCGGAATTGGAAACCGCAAACAGCCTGCCGTCGCCATCGAACGCCATGTCGTAGGCATTCCGGATGCCTTCCGCGTAGATGTAGCCATCGGCTTTCAGCTTGGCTTCGTCGTTCGGCAGCTCCAGGTTTTTGGCATCGACCGGAAACCGGAAAATTTTGGCGGTCAGCGCATTATCCCGCGCATTCGGATAGACTCCGCCGTTGTCCTGCACCTCGCCGTGGTCGGTTCGCGCGCCGGTATTGACGTAGATGTATTTCTGATCGGGACTGATTTCCAGCGCGTTCCAGCCGTGGTCGAAGGTGGTTTTGTTCGTCCCGTATTCAACCGTATTGAACACAACGGTCAGTTCCGGTTTTTCGCCCGACGCCAGGTCGTAGCGCACCATCCGGCCTTTGGTTCCCTTGTTGTCGTTGACGCTGATGTTACCCGCCAGAAACAGCGTATTTTTCAGAAAAGCCGCCCCCTGCAGGCGCGTAATGCCATGATCTGCTGCCGAAAAAACCTTCTCGGCCACCGGCGGCTGGCCGTTCAGCTTCACCCGGAACACATCCCCGGTAAAGGTCGTGTAATAGATATCGCCGGTAGTCGGATGCTGAATCAGCCGCACGGCTTCGGGGCCAACGGTCATGAAATGCTCGACCTTGATGTCCGGGCGCAGGGCCGTCGGCGGAACAGGAGTTTTGGCATCGGGGCCTTGTGCGTGGAGCAGAACCGGGCAGAATACCACGGCCGTCAGCAGGTTTATTTTTCGCAAAATTGCGTTGAACGCCCTCATTTCGTGTCGGTATTCTTTTTGGTTAATTTACGGAGGTAGCCGACCAGTTGCCACCGCTGTTCTTCCGAAAAAACATCCTTAAACGGCGGCATATTTCCGCGGCCAGTCGACAGTTTCCAGAACAAGGCACCGTCGGTTTGTTTCGTCACTTCCGGGTCGTGGAAGTTGGCCGGTTTGGCCCCCAACGCCCGGCCCGCAGCGCCATCGCCGTAGCCCGCTTCGCCGTGGCACGACGAGCAGTATTCCATGAATAATTCTTCGCCCTGTTCCAGCGTCAACGGCTCGGTCGGGAAGTGGCTTTTCAGCGTATCGGCCCAGACGGGGGCTTTCCATTTCTCCTGCTTCGGATCATCGGTTTTCGGGTTATCCGTAAAACTCATTATCCCTAAGCACAACACACAGAAACCGGCAATCAGTAAATTATTGGAACGCATTTAAATGAAAAGTTAAGCGTAAAGGGCAGTCAGTTTTAATAGCCAGTTGGTATTTGATTTTAACTAAATAAACAGGGGCTAATATCCCGAAGGGATTTAACAGCGTAGGGCCGCCGGAGCGGTAGCAGATCCGGCAATTTCCCCTTTCAGCGTGCCTTTAGGTACGCGATCCTGTTGTTACCGCAAACCGTTACGTACCTAAAGGCACGCTGAAAGGGTAGTGATTTTTTTATGCTACCGCTCCGGCGGCCCGGCGACGCTACGCTGTTATTCCCCTACTGGGGCATAAACGGACCTTTTATGAATTGATTATCAATTAACTACATCTGAATATTCAACCTCATGAAAACATCACACTTCATTTCTTTTTCCTGATCGACTTCCGAACGGCTTTCACCTCGTCGGCAGAAACCGCACTGGCCGAATTGCCAAAGCTTTGGCGGACAAACGTCAGCACCTCGGAAATGTCTTCATCTTTCAGAAAATCGTGCTGCGGCATCACGTTGTTGTACGACTGGCCTTTTACTTCAATCGGCCCTTCCAGCCCTTTCAACAGCACTTCGATCAGGCGCGTTTTGTCGCCCAGCACCCATTCCGAATCGGCCAGGGGTGGAAACCGCTGCGAGTCGCCCCGGCCGTTGCGCTGGTGGCAGGCGGCACAGTAGACGCCGTAGACTTTGCTCCCCAGAACCGGCTTGTCTTTGTCGAGATTGTCGTTTACTTTATCCGGCGTCCGGATGTGCGACATCGACTTGCGTTTTTCCATCTGCGCCAGTTGCGCCGAACCGAATTTGCTCTTATCACCTTTGTAGGTCACCTTCCAGATTTTCCCTTTTTCGGTCTCGGCAATGTACAGCGAACCGTCCGGCCCCATCGCAATGCCCATCGGACGATAGACCGCATCGCTCACGTTGACAATCGGATCGACCCCGGCAAACCCGTCGGCGAACACTTCCCAATCGGTAGACGGCGACCCGTTTTTGTCGGGAACGAACCCGATGAAATACCCCGCCTGCGGATAGGGTGCGCGGTTGGTCGAACCATGAAACGCAATGAAGGCCCCGTTTTTGTAATGCTCCGGGAAACCGTTCGAGGCTCCCGTTCCCTGGTAAAACACCAGATCGTTCGGTGCCCAGTGGGCCGGGAAACCGATGATGGGTTGCTCATAATCAGCCCCTTTCCCCGCTTTTTTGCCGTCTCCGCCGTACTCCGGATTGAGCAGTTTTTTCTTCTTTTCCTGATCGTAATAATAATACGGCCAGCCCGCATCCATCCCCTCTTTCACCCGCAAAAACTCTTCGGCGGGCAACACCGCGCTTTCCCAGGGCGAATACAAATGAGACCACAACATCAGAAAATCGTCCCGACCGTGGCCGACCGTGTACAGCGTCTGATCGACCGGATTCCAGTCCAGGGCCACAATGCTCCGCAATCCGGTGGCAAAGAGCTTTCCGTCTTTCTGCGTTTGTCCCACTTTGTTGGCGTCGAACCGCCAGATGCCGCCGTGGTCGGCAAGCAGGCCACAGGGATTCAGACCCGGCGAACTCGGAATGCGGTTTTTCTCCTGACACGCGTTCGAACCCGCTCCGAATGGCACATACATATACCCTTTGTTATCAAACGCCACCGGTTTGGTAATGTGCTCGTGCATCCCGTGGGCGTGGTCGTCGGTCAGAATGATTTCCACCGGGCCTTCGGGAATCAGTTTGCCGGGGGTCAGTTTGTAGCGGTACACGATCAGTTCGGAGCTGAAATACAGGTAGCCGTTGTGAATCCGCATCGCCGTGCCGTACGCCCGTTCGCGCGACAGACCACCGAAGCGTTTGATAATGTCGGCCCGGCCATCGCCGTTGGTATCCCGCAAGGCGATCACCGATTCGTCCTTGTCCCGCGCAAACCGTGCTTTCACGTAAATATCGCCGTTGTCGTTGACCGCCAGGTGCCGCGCGCGACCCGCCAGACTATCGACAACGACCGTGGCTTCGAATCCTTCCGGCAGAAAAAGTCCGCCGTTTTCCGCCGTCCGAACCGGGAGGTTTGTATTCGTTTCAGGCCGGACAAAACCGACCGCAGCAAGTAAAGCCAGAAAAAGGCTACGGGTATAGAGTCTTGACATTCAGAAGTTTCAGAGAATAGGACTAGTCAGATTCATTTTAATTCACCACCAGCGGGTTGGCGATCCCATTGAGGTCATACACGATTTTACCGCCTTTGATGGTCATTTCGCACTCGAATTTTTTCTTGCCTTCCACCCGATAGCCGGTTTTGTCGTAGAAACCGAAATTTCCTTCACGCATGGTCAGGATGGCTACATCGGCGATGGCTCCCACCGACAGGTGTCCCAGCATTTCGCGTTTGATCACCTGCGCCGGGGTCCACGTACTGGCTTTGATGACATCCGCCACCGGAACGCCCATGCCGACAAATTTGGACATGATGCTCAGAATGTCTTTCATCGAACCGTTCATGCTGCCGGTATGCAAATCGGTGCTGATCGTGGTCGGGTAAAAACCGGCCTTGACCGCCGGAATGGCCTGTGAATAATTGAAGCTGGCCCCGCCATAACCTACGTCGAACACAATGCCTCTTTTGCGGGCTTCCCAAACGAACGGTTTTACCTTTCCGGTGGCTTCATCCACAATCGTTTGCCGAACATTGCCTTCCAGGAGCGTATACGTGTGGGTAAAAATATCGCCGGGGCGCAGGTGTTTCAGAAACAATTCTTCCAGCGACAACGGCGGGTCGTGCATCCCGAAATCGATCATCACCGGCATGTTCGCCAGTTTTCCGGCTTCCACGGCTTTGTCAACGGGCGTCCAGGTACCGCCCATGAAGTGTGCCACTTTGAAACCAACCACATCGTTCGAATTGCCGAGGGCCATCGCTGCGGCCATTTTGGGGTCCATATCGGTGGTGTCCTGCTCCCAGTTTCCACCCCGCATGCCTTCGCCCACGATGTTCAGCAGCGAAAGCACGCGCGTTTTGGACGAAAAAATGATGTTCTTTTTGAACGCCGGAAACGACTGCCAGCCCGCCCCACCCGCATCGACGATGGTGGTGACGCCCACCCGAAACGTAAAACCGTCGGGCGAAACCGCCGTCAGGCCGTTGCTGAGGTAATGATTCGGTTCGGTTCCGTAAAAAACGTGGCCGTGAATGTCGATGATGCCGGGCGTAACGAGCATCCCTTTGGCATTGACGACCTGTTTGGCCTGGCTGGCGTCGATGGTTTTGGCGACCTGAACAATTTTGCCGTCGGTGATGGCGATATCCATCACCGCGTTGAGGTTGTTTTTCGGATCGATGACCTGCCCGCCCTTGATGACGAGGCTGTAGGTTTGGGCGTCAACCGAACCGCTGATCAGACCGAGTACGGCCAGTAAAAAGGAAAGTTTGCGCATGGGTTTAGGGAACAATAACCGAAAAAATCAGACCGCAGCTTTGGCGAGTTCTTCTTTCAGGCGGGTCGCAACGATTTTCTCCTGACCGGGCTTCAACATCCAGGTGGTCAGGCTGATACCGCCCTGCTCGCCAACGATTTCGATGGACGGATCGCCGTTGCGCAGGGCTTCCTGCAAGGCTTTGGTGGTCAGGTTGATTTTGGCCGGTTCCCACTTGATCCGTAGCGTCGGCGTGTGGTTGCCGAGTTCGGGCCGGATGGTTTCGGTCGTTACGCCATTGACTTTTTTCACGGCATCGGCGATGTGCGCGACGCGGTCTTCCCACATTTTCCACTCCTTCTGCTGATCCTGCCCCACGAATTTTTCCAGCGCGACGTACATGCCCAGGATCTCCTCCTTGTTCACTTTCATGCCGCGTCCGATGGTCGAACCACGGGGTGGCATGCTCAGTCGGGCGGCCGCAATCAGGTGTTTCTTGCCCATCAAAATCCCGGCACTTTGCGGGCCGCGCATGGCTTTTCCGCCCGAAACACACACCAGATCAAAGCCCATTTCGTGGAATTTCCACAGGTTTTCGACCGGCGGCACATCGGCGGCAATGTCGATCATGGTCGGAATGTTGTGTTTTTTGGCCAGGTTCACCCATTCCTGGTGCATGATTTTGCCCTGATCCGACTGGATGTGCAGAAACCACATCATGGCGGTTTTTTCATTGATCGCCTTCTCGACCTCCTCCACGGTTTCGACGAAAACCATCTTGCAGCCGGTGTTGGTCAGCGCGTGTGAATAGCCAACGTTGTGACCCTTCTGCACGATCACTTCGGATTTCATGCCGGTGCCTTCCAGTTGCGGCAGGGCTTCCACTTTTTTCTGATCCATACCGGTCAGCACGCCCGCCAAACCGAGCGTCATGGCCGAGAAGCAACCCGCCGTTACGACTGCCGATTCGGCGTGGACAATGGCCGCAATTTTCTCCCCGACTTTGGTTTGCACATCGTCGAGCATCATAAATTCTTTGGAAGCCGCCTGAATCGTTTCCATCACCTCGTCCTGCATCAGCGAACCGGTCATGGCCGTGTAAGTCCCGGCGGCATTGATGAATGTTCTGATACCCAGCTCTTTCACCAGGTTGCGGGGAGCGAGCGCCGTTGCGGCCACGGCCGATGACAAGGGAGCGGCACTGCCGATGATACCGCCTAAAAGCGGCATGGCCGACAGTCGTTTGAGGATGGTTCTTCTACTGATCATAAGATGGGTTAGCAAAAAGGTGGGGAAACCGCATACCGCCCCCGCCGACTGGAGAGAGCGGTATGCCGCCAATTAAATATAAGCGATGCAGTCCATTTCGACCAGCGAGTCGCCGGGAACACCGCCGTAAACGGCTACCGTCGTGCGCACCGGCGGCTTGCTGCCAAACCGGCCTTTGTAGACTTCATTCATGGCTTTGTAGTCGTTCAGGTCGTGCAGAAAAACCGTCACTTTCAGCACTTTCTCCATCGAAGAACCGGCTTTGATCAGTTCCTTTTCCAACTCCTTCAGCACCTCGTCCGTATGCACTTTGATGTCCCCATCCTTATGGTATCCTTTGCCGGCCACGAAGACCAGATTTCCCATTTTGGTTGAACCGGAAAACAGTGGCACATCCTGATCAGTCACCACGTTAAATACTTCCTTTTCGGGAGCGGCTTCGGCTTTAGCCGCGGTGGTAGCCACACCCAGGCCAGTGACACCGGCAATGGAAGCAAAGAGTCGTTTTAAAATGGATCGGCGTTGTGGTTTCATTAGAAAATTGAAGAATGGATAAATGAATACTAAAAAATTTAAGTAAATCAACCAATTTTTTACCTATCGTGCCAGTGTTTGACCCAAAATGTATCAGCAATTTTTAGAGCGATCCACACCCGTCGCTGTTGACGATAATGTGGGCGTCCAGTTGCTCGTAGCGGGCATTGATCGTATTGCAAATTAAGTCCAGCTTTTCGAAGAGTGGTTCGTCTTCCAGCGAAGCCGTCAGGTAACACGATTTCATGATTTCTTCATCAAACACGATGCGGATGCCGTACGCTTTTTCGAGGGTGGCAAACACTTCGGCAATGGGGGTGCGCCGGAAGCTAAACGGCTGTTTCTGAACCGGTTTTTCCAGCAAGGCCGGTTCGGCCACCAGGCTCTTGACAATCCGGGTGTCGGTCGGTGTGAAGACAATCTGCTGGTTGGGCGTCAGGACGATTCCACCCAGTTTATAATCCTCCTTCTGCTGGGTTACCGTAGCCTGGTTGCCGGCAAAAACGGAGACTTTCCCGGTTTTAACCACCACCTTCACCTGCTTGTTATCCTCAAAAGTCTGCACCGTAAAACTGGTTCCCAGCACTTTCGTGACCAGTCCGTTGGCGTAAACATAGAACGGTTTATTCGGGTCTTTATGAACCTGAAAGAAAGCCTCTCCGACGAGGTAAACCTCGCGGGTTGTTCCCGGAAACGGATCGGAATAACTCACCCGGCTTTTCGGTTTCAATACGAGGGTACTTCCATCCGGCAACTGAACCTGACGCGATGCATTGGTCGTATTGGCCACTTCCCGAAGTGGATTCGACACCTGCGCCACCAGTTCGTCGTAGGTAACGTTACCACTTTTCGGCTCCTTCGAGCGAATTCCATACTGCCAGAACAGACCCAGCATCAGGACGATACTGGCCGCCATTCCATACCGCACCCACTCCGGGCGGAACCAGCGAACCGACGGTTTTTCGTGGCTATCGATGGCTTGACTCAGCCGCTGGATTTCGTTTTGTACTTCCCGGTCTGAAACCGTTGCCCGTTCGCCCGGAAACCGGGTATAGACGTCATTCAGGGTACTCAACAACTGGTAAGCCTTATCGACAAGTTCCTCTTTATCAGGATTTTGAACCAACCATTCTTTCCAAAAATCACGCTCGGCAGGATCGTCCAGCAATTTCCAACGTTGAAAAGACGGATCAATAGCTAATTCTTCAGGCTCGAAATTCCGATAATCTTGCATACAAAACAGTAATACTTTGCTATTTGTATGTAAAGATGCAAGTGTGTACGGCCAATACTCCTTTTTTCGGAATAAAATTTCGAACTGCATTTTCCCCCGTTTTTGTTTCATCCAACCCACGAATGCGCGTACATTTGACGGTGGGCGCTGGGACGTGATGAAAGTTTACGAACAAAATTGGATAGGAACACGGATCCGGCGGATTGAACGGATTTGTACAGATTCAAATTAAAATCCGTTTTGATCGGTCCAATCCGCTTAATCCGCGTTCCCATCAGCCAGCCATATTCATGAACAAAACCGCAACCCATTCTCCCCAATCCACCCAAACCGTCCTGAATCCGGCGCGGGTCGGGGCCATCGACATTTTGCGTGCGCTGACGATGGTGCTCATGATTTTCGTCAACGATCTCTGGTCGTTAACCGGCATTCCGGCCTGGCTCGAACACGTGCCGCCCGGCGCCGACGGCATCGGACTGGCCGACGTCGTTTTCCCGGCGTTCCTATTCATTGTCGGCATGTCGCTCCCCTTCGCAATCGATAACCGGCGAAAAAAAGGCGACACGGATCTTCAACTCGTCGGGCACGTTCTGCTGCGGTCGGTGGCACTCTTGACAATGGGTGTTTTTCTGGTCAACGGCGAATCCATCAACGAAACCGCAACGGGCCTGCCCCGGCTTTTGTGGAATGTGCTGTGCTGTGCGTCGTTTATTCTGGTGTGGAATTCGTATCCAAAATCAGCGCCGAAGTGGCTAAGCACAGGGTTGAAAACCGCCGGTTTGCTGATCCTGCTGGTTTTAGCCGTCCTGTACCGGGGCGGTGATGCCCAAAAAATCACCCGTTTTGAACCGCACTGGTGGGGCATTCTGGGACTGATCGGCTGGTCGTATCTGGCGGCCGCGCTCGTCACGGTTTTTGCCCGAAACCGGCTTTTCATACTCATCGCAGCCTGGTGCGGTTTTGCACTGCTGAGTATGCTATCCCATGCGGACTTGCTACCCAGTGCCCTCGACTTCATCCCGGCAGCCATTCGGGGCGGCACGCTGGCGGGTCTGAGCATGGGCGGGGTGGTGATCGCAACCCTGTTTCAGTATTACCGCAAACAGGACGACAACCGGCGGATGACTCTTGTTTTTCTGGGAACGGCGGTTTTGCTAACCGGCCTGTCCGTCATTACCCGGCCCTACTGGGGCCTATCGAAGCTGGATGCCACGCCAGCCTGGCTGTTTCTGTGCAGTGCGTTTACGATTCTGGCGTTCACGGCCATTTACGGGCTTGCGGATGTGAAAGGGAAAGGCAACTGGTTCCAGTTTATCAAACCCGCCGGAACGGACACGTTGCTCTGCTACTTGATTCCGTATTTTGCCTACGCGACCACGGCGTTTCTGGGAATCCGCCTGCCGGACGTTTTGCTAATCGGCGGCATCGGCCTGCTGAAATCCTTCCTGTTCGCCCTGCTGTGTGTCTGGATTACCCGAATGCTGGGCAAAGCGGGCATCCGACTAAGGCTATAGACGCCTACAACCGCACAACCCAACGAGATTGACTGTGGATAACCCCGGATGGCATCCAAGGTTATTCGCAAAAAGACCGTATATTAGATGTCCCCGATCACTTTAGCGCGTAGACTGAAACATGCGGAGCCGTGCCGTTTGGATGGTGTGGTGGCTGGTTATGTGCCTGCCCGGAGTCGCTATGGCCCAAAATCTGCTCCAGAACGGCGGTTTTGAGGAGTACCGAACCTGCCCCCGTCAGGATAATTTGCTGGGTGAAGCGGTTCCCTGGTACAATCCCAACGGCGCCACGCCCGATTTTTACCACCAGTGTTTTCCGACGGTTCAGATGGAATTGCCACCCCATTCCGGGCAGGGACTGGCCCGGCTCTTTCTGGACGTAAGCTGGGCCGAATACCTTGCCACGCCCCTGAAAAAACCGCTGGTTGCCGACGACTGTTATTTCTTCGAGATGTACGTCGCGACACCAACGCCGAACAAATATTTAAGCGGAACGATCGGTGCTTTTTTGTCCGAAAAACCGATCACTTCCCCGGAAAAAGGATTGCTTCCCGTAGATGCCCAGGTGATTGACAATGCCCTGACCACCAGCATTCCAATGTTGCGCTGGGAACGGATTTCGGGCTACGTCAAAGCCAAAGGCGGAGAGCAATATTTAACCATCGGGAGTTTCAAAAAGCTGCCGGTTTTTCTGGGGTATTTCTACCTTTTCATCGACGACGTTTCGCTGTTGCCCATTAAAATGGACCTCGGAAACGACACCACGCTTTGTGGCCGGAACAGCACGCTCCTGCTCGATGCCACCACGCCCGGTGCCACCGAATACCGCTGGCACGACGGCAGCACCGCACCCACGTTTCGGGCCACCCAACCGGGCCATTATTCCGTCACGGTCACCACGCCCTGCAAAGTCCTGCGCGACACCATCCGGGTGGATTACGCCCTCGATTTCGACCTCGGCCGCGACACGACGCTGTGTGAGGGACAAACCCTGACGCTCAAAACGCCCGCCGGTGTTCCGCCAACGTTCCGCTGGCAGGACGGTTCTACTACCCTGACCTATCCCGTCCGGCAGGATGGCTTATACAGTTTGCGGGTCGAACAGGCTCGTTGCGTGGCGACCGATAGCATTCAGATCCGGTTTGTACCGCCACCCCGGCTGAATCTGGGCCTGGATCAGAACCTGTGCGGGGCAGAAGTGTATACCATCCGGCCCGACTTTGCCGAGGGGAAATTCAGCTGGCAGGACCCATTCGAAGCGGTTGTCAGAACCGTGGGGCAGTCCGGCTTTTTTCAGGCGTCGGTGAGCAACGATTGCGCCACGGTTCGCGATACCGTTCGCATTTCGTACGCCGATTGCGGCTGCGTGTTGTATACACCGGATATTTTTACGCCCAACGCCGACGGACAAAACGATGTCTTTCAACCCTTTGGCTGCGGAGACATTACCATTACGTCGCTGTCGATTTTCAACCGCTGGGGCGAGCTGGTTTTCCAGACCACCGAGCCGCCATTCGCCTGGAACGGGATGTATCAGGGAAAAACCGCGCCGGTTGGCGTGTATGGCTGGCAGATTCGCTACCAGCTTCAGCAGGGCACCGGCGTGCTGGCCGAACAAAAACGGGGCGCACTCGGTCTGACCCGATAGTGCGCCCCGCCTTCCATGAATACCAAAAACCGTCAGCCTTTTTTCGCGGCTGCTGCGGCTTCTTCGGCCTCGGCCAGTTTGACGGCTTCGTAGAGATTCACGATGGCACCGGTTTTCGATAAATCGGTAAAATTGACCAGATCCGTAGACTCGGGGCGAAGCACCTGCCGGTTTTGCACAATGGCCGATTTCTCGATAATCCGCTTCAGATCGCTGTACGTCAGTTTCGGAAAATACGATTTCAGGACGGCGGCAATCCCGCTTACGACCGGAGCCGCCATGCTCGTACCGCTCAGGTTGTCATACCCGTTGCGGGGTGTTGTTGAATAAATGGCCATGCCCGGCGCAAACACATCGACGGTTTTGCGACCATAGTTGGAAAACGGGGCCACCAGGCTTTCGTTGTTTTTGGACGTAATAGCTCCCACCGTAATCAGGTTCGGAATCGCGGACCCATCCATGAACCGGTCTGATGGAAAACTGGCGGTCGTATCCAGCAATTTGTTGTCATTCCCGGCCGCGTGAATCAGCAGAACGCCTTTGGAAAGCGCGTACCGCATGGCGTCGTCGACGGCTTTGCGTTGGGGCGAAACGTCTTTTCCGAAGCTCATGTTGATGATCTGGGCACCGTTATTAACCGCATACCGGATCGCGTTGGCCACATCTTTGTCCCGCTCGTCGCCATCGGGAACGGCCCGAACGGCCATGATCTGAACCTGATCGGCCACACCCTGCACCCCCAGGTTGTTGGTGCGGTCGGCGCCAATGATGCCGGCGACGTGCGTGCCGTGCAGCGCGTCGGGGCCGGTAATGTCGGGATTGCCGTAGGCGGTTTCGGTTAGATCGTCGGGTTTATCGCCCACAATCGAGCGGCTGTCGAAGTCGGGGTTGTAGGCGTATTCCGCTTTGCCTTTCAGGTCTTCCAGTCCTCTGGTCAGTTCGGCCTGAATATCTTCGGCTTGCCCGAATCCCTGCGCACTGGTCATTTCATAGAGAGCGGCAGCCGCTTTTTTCACAAAATCGTTGTCGGTGGCCGGATTGCGCAGCGTCGCGGTGTCCAGTTTGGAGACGTTCAGGGCTTTTTTCAGCCCATCAATGATCGTCACCAGTTGGGTACTGAACGTGCTGTAAGAATCGTATTGCTCCTTATACTCAGCGCGTTTCTTCTCCATCTCCGTTTTATATTTCACGAACTGGTCGAATTCCTTCTGTTGCGCCGGTTTCAGCGACGACCGGTTTTTGCCTTCATACAAAGGGCGCAGCCGGGCGTATTGCCGGGTCACTTCGGCGGTTTCGTACTGGACGTTCCGGCCGTCTTTTCCGCCGATAAAATTCCAGCCGTGGACGTCATCGACGTAGCCGTTTTTATCGTCGTCGATCCCGTTGCCGGGAATTTCCTTCGGATTGGTCCACAGAATTCGTTTTAAATCTTCGTGCGTGGAGTCGATTCCGCCATCGATCACGGCCACGACGACCGGCGTCGGTTTGCGGTGGCTGAGTAACTCGCGGTAGGTACGATCCGTGCTGATTCCCCAGACGCTGTCGGCTTTCGAATCGAGGTGGAACCATTGGGACGTTTGGGCCTGCCCACGGGCGAAACCAAACAGGATGAATGTATAGAGACCCAGGAGTCGGAATACAAACTTTTTGAACGACATAGAAAAGAAGGTTAGCAGTTGTCTATTTCTGTTAACAACTGAAACAGAAACTGGTTCGCGCTGGTAGCAGTCTAGTATAACGAATCGAAGGCGAATTCCGGTATATTTTACTAATTTTAGCCGGAAGCTGCGTTAATTTCACCCAAATCAGGGGATGGTATGGCCCATCAGGCAATAATTTGGTTATTTTGAACGTGTAGCTTTCTGCCCCGTTATTTCAGAAAACAAATTCCCGGTAAAAGTAAAAGCAGTAACCCGGCATACCAGTATTCCTTCAGTTCTTTCAGGGCCCGCCAGAGCAGGTTGGCAACCGCCCCCCGGCTGAGCGACATGACTTCGGCAATGGCCTCGTTGTCCAGATTTTCGTAAAACCGGAGGTAAATAATCTCCTGCTGACGCCGGGAAAGCTGAGGAATGAGTTGCTGAAGCTTCCGGACGTAATACTGGCTGGTTTCGTCTTCGATAATGGCGGTTTCGATGGGCAAATCGCCCACCACGGCGGCATCAAAATCCAGTTCTTCACTTTGTTCCAGCCACTTGTCTCCGGTTTTTCGCCGGAGAATTCTTCGCCGGATCGAAACCAGCAAATAGAGTTTAACCGAATCCGGTTCGCTGATGGTGCGCCGTTTGTCCCAGATTTCCAGAAAGAGGTCCTGAATGCAATCTTTGATGGCTTCGCGATCGCGGGAGAATTTGCTGCCGTAGCCATACAGCCGTTTGTAATACCGCTCGGCCAGTTCGCCTAATGCCACTTCATCCCCTTCCCTGAACTGATGCCACAGGGCCGCGTCGGTTAGCGATTCAGAAGGACGGTTTTGGGAGGATGAGCGAAACATACAGCATGGTACGACTAATTTCTGGTGGTAGCAACCGGCAAACTAAACCCGTATTCCACCAGGAGCCGCCGGTAAAAGAGGCTATCAACCGGTTTTTACCCGCTCCCGGCGCATTCTGCCAACTACAAAAGTCGGGGTACTGCCGGCATTTATAAAAAAATAAAATGATTTTTTTGATTATTTCCGGCACCATGTTGATTCTCCTTCTCTGAACCGCCTTTTTAACGTTCCGCCTTTTTCATGAAGCTCTACCAGCAGGTTGACGATTTTTTGAACGACGCCACCTTCCACGCCTGGATCGACGGCGACCCGGACGCGACGGCCTTCTGGACGGCCTGGCGCAGCCAGTACCCGGAACAACGGGCGGTTTTGAATCAGGCCAAAGCACTGGTATACGCCCTGAAACAACAACCGGTGGATTTGTCAGACGACGAAGTCCGCCAGGAAGTGCAACACCTGGTGGGGCAGTTCCGTCAACGGAAACAGGCCGAGCGGACAAACGACGACGAATCCCGATCTGAACCCATTGTTTGGTGGGGGCAAAACCGGCGAACCTGGCTGAGTCTGGCCGCTTCGGTTCTCGTGATCATCGGATTGGGCTTGCTGCTGCTGCCGAAACTCCCTTCACCGACCCATCAGACGACCTACCGCCCGCCTTTGAGCGCTGGTTCGACGGTGCTTTCAGAGAAAGTGAATGCGACCAACGAACCGCTGACGCTGGTGCTAAGCGACGGGTCGGCCATTACGCTGGAGAAAAACAGCCGCATCCGTTATCCGAAGACGTTTACCGGTTCGTTTCGGGAAGTGTATTTGTCGGGCGAAGCATTTTTTGAAATTGCCCGGAATCCCGAAAAACCGTTCCTGATCTACGCCAACGAAACCGTCACCAAAGTGCTGGGCACCAGCTTTCGCATTCGGGCGTTCGATCACGAACCGGAAGTGGCCGTGGCCGTCCGAACCGGGAAAGTCTCGGTTTTCGCTGAAAAGACGTTCCGGAAAACGAAGACTCAAACCCGCAACGGCGTTCTCCTGATTCGAAATCAGGAAGTGGTCTTTAACCGAAAAACCGAACAGTTGCAACGCGGACTGGTCGCAAAACCGGAGCTGGTGGCCGTGGCTACCCACGTTCAGGAGCTGGATTTCGAAGATGTTCCGGTGACGCAGGTGCTGGCCAAACTGGAAAAAGCCTACGGCGTCGCTATCGATTACAAGGCGGATCTGCTGGAAAAATGCCCGATTACCGCTCAGTTTTCGGATGAAACGCTGTCCGTAAAACTCGGTTTTATTTGCCAGGCCATTGGAGCGACCTATGAGGTTGTGGAGGGCCGGGTGATTATTCACAGCCAGGGTTGCACGCCCTGACGGTTTCCAAACGCTTTTCGTGATTTGTATCTTTTCAAAACCACCTGCCTTGCCTATGCCTGACTAAAAACTCTACTTCTCCTCACCGCCTTCGCGAAAACGTCGCTGGGTTGGCGTGTCCGACTGCCTGACCGGTAATGGTTCCAACAGCATCGTTCCGACACCCGACCGCGCCCCCCAGCCCGTTCCACCCATTTCCTCATCGGATTGCAAGACGCCCTGTTGGGCGTCGATGAGGGATTTTTTGTCCATTTCGAACCGAAACGACTCAAAAAACGACCCAATTTATGAAAAATCCAGACTGGATTTCACCCTCCTTTATCAAGCTTATGAAACTTTCCCTCCTCCAGGTGCTGCTTGCTGCCTGTGTGGTTAGCCTCTCCTTCGCCCGCGATAGCCGGGCTCAGGAAATGCTGAACAAGAAAGTAACCGTACAGGTGGTCGATAAGGATATTAAAACCACCCTGAAGTCCATCGGCAAAGCGGCTCAGGTACGGTTTCTGTACAGCTCGCTGCTCATTCAGGCCGACCGGAAAGTGACGTTTACGGCGGTCGATGAACGGCTGGAAACCATCCTCGACCAACTCCTGACACCGTTGAAAATTAACTATAAAGTGGAGGGCAAACAGATCCTGCTCACCGCCACACCGGCAGTCAAACTACTGCCTGACAACGAAATGGCCCACACCGCCCCGCTCGACCAGCCGGTATCCGGCACTGTAACCGACGAAAAGGGCGAGGGCTTGCCGGGCGTCAACCTCATTCAGAAAGGCACCAGCCGGGGAACGACCACCGATAAAGACGGCAAGTTTACGTTTCAGGTATCCGACGGGAAGGCGGTTTTGGTCGTTAGCTCCATTGGCTATGTAACGCAGGAAATTCCGGTTACCAGCCGACAGGTTCTCACCATTCAGATGGTATCCGATACCAAGGCGTTGAGTGAAGTTGTCGTGGTGGGTTACGGAACCCAGTCGAAACGAAACGTAACCGGTTCGGTGGCAAAAGTAGACATGAAAGTTACCGAAAACCTGCCCAATACGAACGTCGCTCAGGCCCTGCGCGGGCGCGTCGCCGGGGTGCAGTTTATCGACAACGGACGACCGGGGCAAGGCGGCAGCATTCTCGTTCGGGGCCGTCGGTCCATCACCGCCAGCAACGATCCGCTCATTATTCTGGACGGCATTTTTTTCAACGGCAGTCTGGCCGAAATCAACCCGAACGACATCGAGTCGATGGAAATCCTGAAAGACGCCAGTGCAGCCGCCATTTACGGTTCCAAAGCCGCCAACGGTGTTATTCTGATTACGTCCAAACGCGGCAAAAGCGACAAGCCAACCATTCGGGTGAACAGCTACTATGGCGTGGCCGACTGGAGTAACCGCATCAAAATGCTGTCGCCGGAACGCTACCTCCAGAAAACACTGGATTACCGCGCACAAAGCGGACAGGAAGCCAATCCGGCCAACGTGGCCACTTATCTCCAGAATACCGAAGCCGAGAATTACCGCAATGGTACCATCACCGATCCCTGGGATGAAATTTCGCAGAAAGCCGGGGTTCAGTCCTACGACCTGAGTATTGCCGGCCAGTCGGGCCGCACCAACTACCTGGTATCCGGGGCCTTTGTGAACGAACAGGGACTGATTTACAAGGACATGGCGAAACGCGTTACGCTACGAACCAATCTGGAGACGAAGGTGGCCGACTGGCTGACGGTGGGCACCAATGCGACCTACGCCCGGCGGGATTTGTCAGGCGTCGATGTGGCCCTCAACTGGGCGGCCCAGATCAGTCCCTTTGCCAAAATGTATTACGATGACGCCAAAACAGACCCGGTCCACTTTCCGCAGGATGTGCAACTGGTTCCGAATCCCCTTTTTAACTCCATCCGGCGTCAGAATGAAGAAATATACCACAACCTGTTTTCAAATTTCTACGCCAAGATTGAGGTTCCTTTCATCAAGGGACTTAGTTACCGGATCAATTACTCGCCGAATTATCGCTGGCAACACAACTACACCTTCGAACCGGCGTACCAGCGTTTTGGCGAGAACATTCTGGCGAATGCCACGAAATACAACGTCGAAATTTTCGACTGGGTGCTGGAAAACATTGCTACCTACAGCCGCCAACTGGGCCGCGATCATGCCTTTGATGTGACGCTTTTGTATGGCCGCAACCACAGCCAGTCGGAATCGACCACCGCTACGGCTTCCAATTTCTTCAACGGCGCCAACGGCTGGAATAACCTGGGTATTGCCCAAACCCAGCAAACAACAACGGGAGCCTCCGCGCAGGACGGTGTTTCGTCGATGTTGCGGCTGAACTATCATTTCAAAGACCGCTACCTGCTGACACTCACCGCCCGCCGGGATGGCAGTTCGGTGTTTGGTGCCCAGAACAAGTATGCAACCTTTCCATCAGCCGCCCTGGCCTGGATTGCTTCCGATGAGCCTTTTCTGAAGTCGATGCCCTTCATCGACCTGCTGAAGTTTCGCGTGTCGTACGGGTCGGTGGGGAATCAGGCCATTTCGCCTTATCAATCCCTGAGTCGTTCGGCAATCGCGCAGTATGTTTTCGGCGACGGCAGCCCGACCTACACCGGCACCTATCCATCGGGCATGGCCAACACCGATCTGAAGTGGGAAACCACCACCTCAGCCAACGTCGCGGTTGATTTTGAAATCCTGAAAGGACGGGTTGGCGGAACGCTCGAATATTACAATATGGACACCAAAAATTTACTCCTGGACCGTTCCCTGCCGTCCGCTACCGGTTTCAAATCGGTCATCACCAACCTGGGGGCCACCAACAACCGGGGGTTCGAGCTGACGATCAATACCGCCAACCTTCAGCGGGGTCCTTTTGAATGGAGCAGCAACATCGTGTTTTCGACCAACCGAAACCGCATTGTGCACATCTACAGCCGCGATCTGAACGGCGATGGTGTAGAGGACAATGATCTGGGCAATAAGTGGTTCATCGGTCAGCCCGTGCAGGTTGCTTTCGACTACCTCATCGACGGTGTTTACCAGGAGGGCGATCAGCTTCCGACCGGTTATAAAGCGGGTTTTTACCGCCTGAAAGACCTGAATGGCGACGGCAAAATCACCACCGACGACCGCACGGTGGTGGGGCGGCTGGAACCCAAATACCGCTGGGGGTTGACGAACACGTTCCGCTACAGCAATTTCACGCTGTCGGTATTCCTGAACGCCATGCAAGGCTGGATCAGAAGTTATAACCAGATGATTCCGAGCAACAATTTTCCGGGAAGTGCGTCCAATTTCCCGGACAACGGCTGGTGGACGTCCGAAAACAAATCGAACACGATGGCATCGCTGGTGTATACCAATCCGTACGGACACGGGTATTACGTCAGCCGCGATTTTGTTCGGGTGCAGGATGTTTCGCTGGCGTATGAATTGCCGAAAACGCTCCTGAATCGCTGGAAAGTCGGAACCATCCGGGCCTACGTCAGTGGCAAAAACCTGCTCACCTTCACGAAGTACCCCGGTTTTGACCCCGAAATCGGCTCCGAAGCCAGCGGTTATCCCATGTCCCGCACCCTGACGGGCGGTATCAACCTCAGTTTTTAACATTCCTGTCACCCTGAACGGATTTCAATCTATGAAACATATCCTTTTATTAGCGTCAAAACGGCCTCTGACCCTCCTGGGAACGCTGCTGCTGGTTTGCTGGGCCAGTGCCTGCAAAGACAATGTACTCGACGAAACGCCCCGGGCCTTTCTGAATCCCGACGTGGTGCTGGTGGATAAAGCCGGTTTTGAAACCGCCATCATCGCCATTCACGCGGCTGCCCGGGACGAATTATTCGGAACCGACACCGAGAACCTGCACGCCATGAACATCGGCACGGACGCCTACATGCCGGGGGCCGTATCGACGCTGTTGCGCGACTACAACGTTTCGCTGACGCCGACGCTGGCTTCCGTCGATCTGTGGTGGGAATGGGCGTATCTCAAAATGCTGCCGCGTGCCAACATCGTGGTCGATTATGCCGATAAACCGACCGCCAAATGGGCGAATGAAGCTGAAAAGAACGCTATTCTGGCCGAAGCACGGTTTTTCCGGGGCTATACCTACTCGATTCTGGCCAATCTGTACGGTGGCGTCCCGCTGGTGTCGCATGTCGAAACGGCACCCAAAACGGATTATACGCGGGCCAGTCGGCAGGAGGTGCTGGAGTTTGCCCGGCAGGATCTCGAATTTGCCTCGCAGTGGCTCCCCAAAAAACCGGCGGCTCCCGGCCGGATCGTGAAAGCCGCTGCCGACCATTTTCTGAGCGAAGTCTACCTGGCGCTGGGCAACAACGACAAAGCCATTGAAGCCGCTTCCGCCGTGATCAACGACGGTTCGTATAAACTGATGACGCAGCGGTTTGGCAGCAAACTGGACAAACCCGGCGATGTTTTTTCGGATTTATTTCGGGATAAAAACCAGAATCTGGCGGCCAATACCGAGACCATCTGGGCCATTCAGTTCGAATACCAGACACCTGGTGGCGTTGCCTACACCAATGCGACCAACGCCACGGCTTTTGGCGGAAACAGCAGCATGCGGGCCTGGGGTGCCGGGTATCACAACATCAAAGATCCGGAAGGCAAGTCGGGCATGGTCGTTTGCGACAGCCTGGGCCGCCCGGTGGGTTGGGTAATGGGAACGCCCTACGCCAGTTACGAGGTCTGGAAAGAAGATTGGAACGACATGCGGAATTCGGCGTACAACATGCGTCGGACGTTCTATTACAACAATGCCACCTCCCGTTTTTTCGGACAGAAAGTTGATCCTGTGGCCGCCAAAATCGACACGCTGAACTCCGGCTGGTATTATCCGTATACCCGGAAACTCGAAGGTGATCCGCTGGCCGGCAATACCGCCGGGCGGACGTTCGTGGAGTTTTATAAAATCCGGCTGGCTGAAACCTACCTGCTCAGGGCCGAAGCCTACGTTCGGAAAGGCGACAAGCAAAAAGCCGCCGACGACCTCAACGTGCTGCGCAGCCGGGCCAAAGCCAAACCGGTTACGGCCGACCGCGCCACACTCGACTACATTCTGGATGAGCGCGTGCGGGAACTGATCATGGAAGAACCCCGCCGTCGAACGCTCATCCGGTTCGGTTTTCTGGCCAATGCGCCCCTGCTGGTTGAACGGGTAAAGAAATACAATACCAAAACCGGCAGCAACATCGTCGAAAAACACGAATTATTCCCGATTCCGCAGAAATTCATCGATGCCAATCTGGATGCTAAAATCGAGCAGAATCCGGGATATTAATTGAAAAACCGGAAGTAGATAACTGCCCGGAGAACCTTGATAAGTAGGTATGAGCTATCGGGAATCCTGCCCCATCAGGGGTACAACAGCGCAGCGTTGGTAGTAATAGGTCAGTCGCGTACCTCACTTATGGATTGAGACTAATCACGTTCCTGCTACCGACGCTGTGCTGTTGAGTCCCTATGGGATGAATGGCTCGCCTTTTTAATCCTTCGTATTTAACAATTATCTCTGACGCGCTGTGAGATTTGCGTTTGTACCTTTTTAACTTTTCAACCTGAATGACCCGCATTCTTTGTATCCTTTCCTGCCTCATTTTACTTCAGAAAGGGCGGGCGCAAACGCCGGATTCCCTCCGGATCAGTTCGCCCGACGGCCTGCTTACCTGGTCGATGACCCTGCGTGACCTGCCGGAATCGCCCCAAAGCCCGGTGTACGAAACAACGTACCGAAACCAGTCCCTGATTCTGCCTTCGCGGCTGGGGCTGGGCGGCAATCCCGCCACTTCCCGGCCGTTGAACTGGGATAAGAACCTGCGGATCGTATCGGCGACGAAACGGAGTCAGCAATCGAACTGGAAACCGGTCTGGGGCGAACGCGCGGAGATTCCCGATCGCTACAACGAGCTGGTAGTCAGCCTGCGCAACGGGCCGGGGTCGGGGGGCATGATGCAACTTGTGGTCCGGGCCTACGACGAAGGCGTGGCTTTCCGGTATTTTTTCCCGGAAGACCTGCGCATGCAAATTCTGGACGTTGGCCAGGAAATGACCTCTTTCAACCTGCCGCCGAAAACGAAAGCCCTTTACACTGATCACGCGCAGGGGAGCTACGAAGAACGGACCGTGGAGAACTGGACAAAAGCCGCCCAGATGCCGCTTACCCTGAAACTCGACAATGGAACCTGGGCCTGCATCACACAGGCCGAGCAGAGCAGCTACCCGCTGGTGCGGCTCAAAACCGCCGGTCTGAACCAACTCGTTAGTCAACTGGCGGGCGAAATCACCGAAGCCTCGCCCTTTGCCAGTTCGTGGCGGGTGGTGATGGCAGCCGACCGGCCCGGCGACTTGCTGGAACACAACTATCTGATTCAGAACCTCAATCCGCCGAATGAAATCAAGGATGTGAGCTGGATCAAACCGGGAAAAGTGATGCGGGAAGTAACGCTGTCGACCACCGGAGCCAAAAACCTGGTCGATTTTGCGGTGGAACAAAACATCGACTACCTCCATTTCGACGCGGGCTGGTACGGTCATGAATACGAAATCGCGTCGGATGCCACCACCGTGAAGGTCGATCCGCGCCGGAATCCGAAAGGCGATCTGGATTTACCCGAAGCCATTCGGTACGCCAAATCGAAGGGAAAGAAGGTCATTTTGTATGTCAACCACCGCGCCCTCGAACGGCAACTGGATACACTGCTGCCACTCTACCAGCGCTGGGGCGTTGCCGGCATCAAATACGGTTTTGTGCATACGGGTTCGCACCACTGGACGGTCTGGCTGCACGATGCCATCCGCAAAGCCGCCAGACACCAACTGGTGCTGGACATCCACGATGAATACAGCCCGACCGGTTTCAGCCGGACGTATCCGAACCTGCTGACGCAGGAAGGCGTGCGGGGCAACGAAGAGTGGCCCAATGCGACCCACAACACGGTTTTGCCCTTCACGCGGTACGTTGCCGGAGCCGCCGATTATACGTTCTGCTTCAACCAGCCACGGTTGACCAACACCAAAGGCCATCAACTGGCGTTGCCGGTGATCTATTTCAGTCCGCTTCAGTATTTGTACTGGTATGGCAAACCGGCCGATTTCCCGGATCGGCAGGAAATTGAATTCTGGAAAGACCTCCCGACGGTTTGGGATGAAACGAAAGTGCTGGATGGAACGCCCGGCCAGTATGTGTCGGTAGCCCGGCGGAAAGGAAATGACTGGTTTGTCGGCACCATTACCAGCACCGAAGCCCGGAAAATCGACCTGTCGCTGGCCTTTCTGGAACCGGGTAAAAAGTATTCACTCTGGGTGTATGAGGACGACGGAACCGGAAAGATCCGGAAGCAAAACCGGACCGTCACGTCGAAAGATCGGCTGACTGCCAATCTGTTACCTTCCGGTGGGCAGGCTGTGGTCTTGAAAAGAAACTAACGAACTGATCTTCGAAAAACGAGAAAACCAGACAGGACGGTTTTATTCAGCGTGCCGTGCATCAAAATAAATAAAAGACATGATGCGGTTCTGACTTATTCTTGTTACCTTTGGTGAAATTTTAAAATACAATACAATATAATGCAAACAGGAACTGTTAAATTTTTTAATGAACTCAAAGGTTTTGGGTTTATTACCCCTTCGGATTCAGACAAAGACATCTTTGTTCACGTATCAGGTTTAATTGACGAAGTTCGCGAGAACGACAAAGTTCAATTTGAAGTTGAGCAAGGTAAAAAAGGTTTGAATGCCGTTAACGTAGAGGTTATTTAATCGAAAGATATAATAATTTGAAACGCTTGAAAAACATGCTTCCCGGCATGTTTTTTTTTGTTTTATGCCTTCCCCAATTTATTTCGAAATTCGGTGTTCGTTATTCATTATTCGATAGTAAGGTGAAAAATGAAATCACTATCGAATATTGAATAACGAACACCGAATTTCGAAGTTAGTACCGAATAACGAAGTGGAAGAGGTTAGAAAACGCCCTCAAATCCCTTTCCCGGTTGCATCCTCATTTATGCTCCCATGCGACCGGTTTTCCTCTTTCTTTTCCTTCTGTTGTTTATTCCGCTTGCCCAGGCCCAGCACTGGTATAAAGGCAACCTCCACACGCACTCGCTCTGGAGCGACGGCGACGATTATCCCGAAATGATCATGGACTGGTACAAGGCCAACGGCTACCATTTCATCGGTTTGTCGGATCACAACACGTTTCAGGAAGGCGAAAAATGGATCAAAGTGCCGCGCGCTCCCGACCGTCGGCGCACCTTCGAACGGTATTTGCGCACCTTCGGCCCCGATTGGGTGAAATACCAGACCGGCCCCAATGATTCCCTGAAAGTGCGGCTGAAGAACCTGAGCGAATACCGAAACTACTTCGAAGAGCCGGAGAAGTTTCTGATTTTCAAGAGCGAAGAAGTCTCGACGGGTTACCAGGGCAAGCCCATTCACATCAACATGACCAACCTGCAAAACCTGCTGAAACCGCTGCCGGGCAACAGCGTGGCCGAGGTCATGCAGAACAACATCGATGCGGTGGTGGCGCAACGGCGGCAAACCGGCCAACCGATGTTTCCCCACATCAATCATCCCAATTTTCATTACGCCATTACGGCCAACGACCTGATGCAACTCCGGCACGAGCGGTTTTTCGAGGTTTTCAACGGCCACCCGCAGGTGCATAACTACGGCGACAGCACCCGCGAAGGCACCGAGGCCATGTGGGACAAAATCAACCTGACGTTTTTGCGGCAGGGTCGACCGCTGATGCTCGGCCTGGCCACCGACGACAGTCATCATTATAATTTCTTCGGACCCACCTACAGCAATTCGGGGCGGGGTTGGGTGATGGTGAACGCGCCCGAGCTAAAACCCAACACGATTGTAGAAGCCCTGGAAGCGGGCCGGTTTTACGCGACCACGGGCGTCACCTTCGAAAGTCTGACGCAAACCGCTAAAACCGTGACGTTTAAAATTAAAACAGAACCGGATGTCAAGTACCGGATTCAGTTTATCGGGATTCGGAAAGGGCAGGAAAAGGCGGAAATACTGCGAGAGCTGACGGGCACGGAAGCGAGTTATACGCTGACCGACGAGTTGCTGGTGCGGGCCAAAGTCATTTCAACCAAACCCAAATTCAATCCGTTTGAACCGGGTGATGTCGAAACCGCCTGGACGCAACCGATGGCTCCGTTGCAGACTCCGCAGCCACTCGCCAGCGTGGTGCCACTGCCCAACGCCCACGCGCACAATGATTACGAACAATCGCGCCCCCTTTGGGATGCGCTGGATCACGGTTTTACGAGTGTGGAAGCCGATGTGTATGCGCACAAGGACACCCTGTACGTTGCCCACAACCGCCCGCCATTCTGGAACACGGATAAGTCACTCGAAAATCTGTACCTGCGCCCGCTGGCCGAGCGAATTCGCCAGAACGGCGGGAAAGTGTATGCCAATTACAGCGGTCCCGTTTACCTGATGATCGATTTCAAAACCGGGGCCGACAGCACCTACCGGGCTTTGGAGAAAGTGTTGCAACGCTATCGGTCGATTCTGACCACCTGCAAGGGAAACCGCTGCCAGCCGGGTGCCGTTACGGTTTTTATTTCCGGAAATCGCCCCATCGAAACCCTCAAAAAAGCGAAAGAACGCCTGGTGGGCATCGACGGACGGCCCGCCGATCTGGGCAAGGGATTCAGCCGCGACCTGATGCCGGTGGTGAGTGATGCCTATGGCAACCAGCTTCAATGGCGCGGACAGGGCCCGATGCCGGACGACCAGTTTCAAAAACTCCGGCAACTGGTTCAGCGCGTTCACGCCGAGGGCAAGAAACTGCGGCTCTGGGCCTGTCCCGAAGATCCGGCGGTGTGGGCCAAACTCCGCGAAGCCGGTGCCGATTTCCTGAGCACCGATCAACTGGAACTGGCAAGGGATTTTTTGTTAAAATAGACTTGAGAGTGAAGACAAGAGAATTGAGATAGCCCTTTATCCATTCGACTCCTGAACCATGAGAAACCGGTTTCTAGCGACCCTTGCCTTGACTGGCCTATCCGGCTGGCTTTCAGCGCAACCCATCCGTTTACACCCCGACAATCCGCATTATTTCAGCTATCAGGGCAAACCCACGGTGTTGATCACGTCGGGCGAACATTACGGAGCGGTTCTGAATCTGGATTTTGATTTCATCACGTATCTCAACACGCTTCAAAAAGACGGTTTGAACCTGACCCGCACCTTCACCGGTGCCTACCGCGAAGCCCCCGGCGATTTCGGGATCGAACACAACACGATGGCACCGGAAACGGGGCGGTTTGTTTGCCCGTGGCCTCGCAGCGAACAGGCTGGCTATGCACTGGGCGGCAACAAGTTTGATCTTTCGCGTTGGGATGAGGCTTATTTCAACCGGTTGAAGGAGTTTGTGGGAGCCGCTGAAAAACGCGGCATTATCGTCGAACTGGCGCTCTTCTGTCCGTTTTACGAAGAAAAAATGTGGGTCATCAGCCCGATGAATGCCGCCAACAACGTCAATTCGGTTGGAACGGTCGGGCGGAACGAGGTCTACACGCTCGACAAAAACGGCGGGTTGCTGGCCATTCAGGAAGCCATGGTGCGGAAAATCGTGACGGAGTTGAACGGTTTCAGCAATGTGCTGTTTGAAATCTGCAACGAACCGTATTTTGGCGGGGTGCAACTAAACTGGCAGCACCACATCGCCGACCTCATTGTGCAAACCGAGACGAATTTACCAAACAAACACCTCATTACGCAGAACATCGCCAACGGTTCGGCCAAAATCGAAAAGCCGCATCCCGCCGTGTCGGTTTTTAACTTTCACTACGCAACGCCACCCAAAGCTGTCCCGCTCAATTACGGGCTGAACAAAGTCCTGGGCGACAACGAAACCGGTTTTAAAGGCACTGCCGACTCCACCTACCGCAAGGAAGGCTGGGAGTTTTTGCTGGCCGGGGGCGGTCTCTACAACAACCTCGACTATTCGTTCACGTCTGTTCAACCCGACGGCACCTACACACCGGGGCCAAAATCGCCCGGCGGGGGCAGTCCGGCGTTTCGGAAGCAACTGGGCGTTCTGAAAGACTTTATGCAAGGGCTGGATTTCGTTCGGATGAAACCGGATACGGCTTTGCCGGGCGGTTCGTTGCCGTCGCGGGTTCGGATTCACGCCCTCAGCGAAACCAGGAAACAGTACGCTCTGTACGTCTACAACGGCAATCACCCGAAACAGCCCGAGCCGATGGACCTGACGCTGAATCTGCCCGCCGGTCGCTATACGGTCACATACGTTGAGCCGGAAACCGGCCGGAAGCAGAAGGAAAAACTTCGGCATTCCGGCGGTTTGGCAACGCTTAAAACCCCTGCTTTCGGGGCCGATCTGGCGTTAACCGTACAAGCCCGTTAATTCAGCAGAATCTTTTTGGCATATTTAAACTGATGGGTCCGCATCTGGACGATTTTCAGGGTCGGCGTGGCCCGACCCGAGGGCGTTACGTGAAGAATATACCGGGTGGCACTGACCTTTTCAATCGTCCCCAGATTCGGAATTCCCTGCAAATCCACCACCGAAAACGCGGGGTCCGGTGCATTGGTTTTCACTTCAATCCGGCCCCGTTCCTGCGCCAGCACCTCGAAATAGAACCCGTCGGCATCGTATGTCAGTCCCAGAATTTTCGAAAACTCAAACCGTCCGTCGCGGTCGACCAGCCGCAAGCGGTAGTAATTTGTTCCCTTTTGGGGAGCGTCATCCGTAAAACCGTATACCTGCATCGATTCGGAGAACCCTTTTGAAACCACCCGCCCAATGGCTTCAAAGGATTTGGCGTCGGTGCTGCGTTCCACGGCAAAATACGCACTGTTGGATTCGAAAGTGGTTTGCCAGCCCAGCAGCATCTGGTGTTCGACCTGCTTGCCGCTGAACGACGCCAGCCGCACAGGCATGGCCGCAGCATCGTCCCAATTGAAATTGGAAATGAAAATAAACTGTCGCTTCGGGTCGACCCAATCCGGCCCGGCGCAGTATTGAATGGTCACCTCGGTCACCGGACTGCTGAACGCAATCGTGTTGACCGCATTGTTGACGGTACTGTTGATTCCCGTGATGGTATTGCCGCTGACGGTATTGGTTGCTGCCGACCCGATGGCCGGATTAACCGGTGTTCCACCGTTGCTGCCCGAAACCGTTACCACGTCCTGATACTGGCTGTCGCCATCGATCCGGTCAATATCGAGCAGGTTGAAATTCAGGTTACTGACGGGCTGCGAAAAGGTAATTTTGACGGAAATACAATTGCCATTCGTGGGAAAGTTGGCATTTAGCTCCAGCCCGTTGGCGCTCGGGCGCGGATAATCGAGATAAAAGGAACCCGTCAGACCGGTTACATCCACCGTGGCATTGACCGGAATATTCCCGATGTTGGTATAGGTGTTCGTCAACTCCCCTTCCGGATAGGTATTCCAGTTGAGGTCCTGCGCCCAACCCACCGATACCGATAGCCAAAAAATGGCCAATAGTACAAATTTTTTCATGATCTTAATGTTTATTTGTGTGTACATGCGAATTAACAATAATTCCGGTTAAACACAAGTAAAAGTCAAATACCGTAGCAGAAAAAGACAAAAAAGGTGTCCGAGAAGATTCCCAAAGGATTCTTTCTGTAAACAACAAAGAGCGGTTTTACCCGAATCAGTAGCTCCAGCGAATCGTCACCACAGTTACCCCATGTAACTTTTTCCGGAAAATGAGGATACAGAATACCGCTTTCTGCTTTGTTTTTCGCGGGCATCCTCTTTAGATTGGGCCGTTGATCCATTTAACCCCTGCAGTTTCGCAGCCTAACCGGCTTTTTACGTCCGGCGACACCTCCCGGAAAACGACCCTATGAAACCTATTTCCAACGACATCATCGCCCGGCTCTGGAATCTCTGCAATGTGCTGAAAGACGATGGCGTGACGTATCACCAATACGTTACCGAACTGACCTACCTGCTGTTTTTCAAGATGGCGAAGGAAACCGGTACGGAGGGGCAGATTCCGAAGGGCCACCGCTGGGATAACCTGATTGCCAAACCAAAACTGGAACGACTCGAAGCCTACAAAATCACCCTGATTCACCTGGGCGCACACGGGGAGCAGATTGTGAAGGAAATCTTCAGCAATGCCAGCTCGTTCATCAAAAAACCGGCAACCCTGTCGGCGCTGGTGGAAGGAATTGACAAACTGGCCTGGTACAATGCCGGCCGGGAAGATCTGGGGGATATTTACGAAGGGCTACTGGAAAAGAGCGCGAACGAAAAAAAGTCGGGAGCCGGTCAGTATTTCACCACCCGCTCGCTAATCGACAGCCTGGTGACGGTGATGAAACCCACGCTGGATGATCTGATTCAGGATCCGGCAGCCGGAACGGGTGGTTTCCTGATCGCGGCCAATCATTACATTCGTGAACACCAGAATCCGGAAAACTGGAACAAAAACCAGCTTGAAAAATACCGCACCCGGACCTTTTTTGGCATGGAACATGTGCAGGATACGCATCGACTGGCACTCATGAATCTATTTCTCCACGGTATTGATTTCAACCCCGATGCGGGTGGTGTTCACTACGGCGATACGCTGTCGCCCGACGGTCAGAAGCTGCCGGAAGCCACGTTGATTCTCTCCAATCCGCCTTTTGGCAGTAAAAAAGGCGGAGGGTTGCCCGAACGCACCGACCTCCCCTACCCAACCAGCAACAAGCAATTTTGCTTCTTACAGCACATTTACCGGGGCCTCAAACCGGGTGGCCGGGCCGCCGTCGTGTTGCCCGACAACGCGCTTTTCGAAGGCAACATCGGAAAACAGATTCGGGCCGATTTAATGGATAAATGCAATCTCCACACCATTTTGCGCCTGCCGACGGGCATTTTCTATGCACAGGGCGTGAAAACCTGCGTGATTTTTTTCACAAAAGGCCACACCGATCAGGGCAATACGAAAGAAGTCTGGGTGTATGATTTGCGGGCGAACATGCCGCAATACGGAAAACGCACCCTCCTGACCCGGAATCACTTTTCCGAATTTGAAGCCGCTTTTGGCGATGATCCGCTGGGGCGTCCGGAGGCTCTGTCCCGTCGCCGGGACGATACCGGCCTCACCAACCGCTTCCGCCGGTTTAGCCGCGAGTGGATCGCCCAGCACAACGACAACCTGGATATTTCGTGGCTCAAGGACGAAAGCGAAGAACTGCCGGAACCGGGCGTGCTGGCGCTGGAGGTGATGGAAGAACTGGAGGGGGCGCTGGAGGTATTGCGGGAAATCATGGAGGAGCTGGGAGAGGAGGTGGAGGTATGAGCGACGTACCACAGGGCTGGATCAAGGTCAACCTGGGCGCAATCAACGAATTCGCGTCGCTGGTGATCAACCCGGCCAGTCAACCCGATGTTATTTTTGAACTCTACAGCGTACCGGCCTTTCCAACCCGTCAGCCCGAGCGGCTGCCCGGCGCGGCCATTGGTTCCGTCAAACAACTGGTAGAGCCCAACGACATTCTGATCTGCAAGATCAACCCCCGGATCAACCGCGTCTGGAAAGTAAAGCCCAAAGGCGAGCTCCGGCAAATTGCGTCGTCCGAATGGATTGTTGTGCGGTTACCGGTTTTATCGCCTGATTTTTTACGGTATTATTTCAGCACGCCGGTTTTCCGCGAACTGATTTGCCGGGGTGTCACGGGCGTTGGGGGGTCGCTCACCCGGGCACAACCCAAGCGGGTAGCCACCTTGCCGGTTTTGATTGCCCCACTCCGGGAGCAACACCGGATTGTACACAAAATCGGGGCTACCCTGGCCCGAATTGAAGCCTGCCGCGACCGTCTGGACCGGGTGCTGGGCCTGCTGAAAAACCTGCGCCAGTCGATTCTATCGGCGGCTATTTCCGGAAAACTCACTGAGAAATGGCGCGGGAAAGACTTGTCGGACTGGACGCTGGAGCGAGCAGATAAGGTTTGCGCGAAAGTTCAAAACGGCGGTACCCCCGCAGAAGGTTTCCTCGACCACCCCAATATTCCGTTTTTAAAGGTCTATAACCTTGTCAATCAGTCGGTTGATTTCAATTCCAGGCCGCAGTTCATTTCGACGGCCTCGCACGACAAGGCCCTGAAAAGGTCGCAAACCGTGCCGGGGGATGTTCTGATGAACATCGTGGGGCCACCGCTGGGGAAGGTTGCCATCGTGCCCGATACCTATCCCGAATGGAACATTAACCAGGCCCTGACGCTCTTCCGGCCCGGCCCGCGCATTACGAGCGGCTGGCTGTATTACCTGCTTTGCAAAGGCGACAACCTGGCGGCCATCCTGCACGAGACGCGCGGGTCGGCGGGGCAGATCAACATTTCGCTTTCCCAATGCCGCCATTTCAGTTTTCCGGTGCCACCCGTCGCCGAGCAGCACGAAATTGTCCGCCGGGTGGACGCCTTATTTGCCTATGCCGATGCCCTGGAAGCCCGCTGCGTGGCGGCCCGGGCAAAAATTGAGCGGTTGCCGGCGGCCACGCTGGATAGCGCCTTTCGCGGACAATTGGTACCGCATGATCCGGAGGATGAACCCGCCAACTTGCTTCTTCAGCGCATGCAGGCCGACAAAACCGTCCGATCCCAAACGACGCCCTTGCCCAAACGTACCCGAAAACCCAGAATGACCCCACTCTCGCCCGAAACCGTGCTGGAATCCATTCGATTCCTGCCGGATGGTCCGTTTACGTTCGACGAACTGCGCAGTCAGCTCGCCGTTGAATACGATGCCTTGAAAGAAGCGGTTTTTACGCTTCTCTCCGAAAAACAACCGGCACTGAAACAGGTCTTTGACCCCGAAAAACAGGCCATGACCCTGATCCGGATAAAACCATGAAGCTCTTACGCATTCACATCATTTCAGCCGATACGTGTGGCGGACTACTCGATGGGCTCGACATTTCGTTGCGCTCTCAAATGGATGAGCAAACAACTTTCGCCCCCTTGTGCCTGCTGGGTGCCAACGGAACCGGCAAGTCACAGTTGCTCCAGGTTTTGGCCGAAATGTTTCAGTCGGCCTTCCATGCCGTGGTGTGTCAGGAAGAACGCATCGAAGGAAACCCGGGTTTGCAGTTCGAAGTCGACTACCTGATCCGTCCCCACGGCAGTCCGGCAACGGTTCAGGTCCGGATCTCGCGCCGGGCGCAAACGAAACGCCGACCGGTGGTGACGATCCGGAAAATGGTGGACGGAGCCTGGATAAACTGCGAATTGACCGCGCCCGAAACGAAAGAATTGCTGCCCGGTAAGGTGGTTGGGTATTCATCCGGGGATAACGAGACGCTGAGTTTGCCTTTCCTGCTCAGCCGGAGTGGGTATGCGGAGGAAGTACGCGAGAGCGCGATCGATCGTGCCATCCCGCCAACCGGTATTCAGGACACACGCCTGATGCTGATCGACTACGGAACGCATCTGGAAGTGCTGGTTGCCAATCTGTTGCTGGGCAGTGATGAACAGCGTTCCGCCCTGCTGAAACACGCCCACCTGGACGACCTCCATTCCTTTCGGTGCAGCATTCAACTGGCCCACGGAGCGGCTCCCCGCGCACCGGCCCGCGCCGGCAAGCAGTCGAAACGAAAAGGCATTCAGCTCACGGATGAACTCGAAGAATACCTGACCCGACTGCAGCGCTGTGCTACCTGCTACCAGTATGATGATAAAACCGAAACCTACACCTTTGATTTTCTGGTAGATACCGAAACAAAAACCGCCTTTCGGTTTTTCTGGAAAACCGCCTTCGAGCTGTATTCGGCTTTTCACAAGCTCGCCATGCTGAATGATCTCGTGATTCCTAAACACGCCCGCGAACGGTTTAGCAAGGAAACCAAAGCGCGTCGGTTTGCCTCGCGGTTGCCGGAGCCGCAGGATGAAGACAAGGTTTTCCGTTTCGAACGGGTGAACTTTCACGCCCGGAATCATGCGGCTATTGTCGATTATGTGTCTCTTTCCGACGGCGAACATCAACTGGCCCAGCTCCTGGGAACCTTCAGCATGATTTCGTTTTCGAATGTCCTCTTTTTGCTCGACGAACCCGAATCGCACTTCAATCCGGTCTGGCGGATGAACCTGATGGATCGGTTGCGGGAACTGCCGACGTCGGACGGAAAGCGCAGCGACCAGGCGGAAACCATCCGGCAGGACTGCCTCATCACCACACATTCGCCCTACCTTCCCGCCGATCTCCCCAAAGAAAAGGTCTTCATTTTCAGCCGCGCACCCCTTAGCCGGAAAGTAGAAGTGCGCCGTCCGGATCAGGAAACCTACGGAGCCACGTTTGACGCGATTCTCCGGTCGTGTTTTGGCGTTCACACCAGCCATTGAAGAATACGCATAAAACACCCTGCCAGCAAAACCGGCAGGGTGTCTGGTATACACAAATAAACATTAATTCAGGTTATTCATTCAGCAGCACGCGTTTGGCGCAGCCGAAATGGTTCGTTTGCATCTGGACGATTTTCAGTGATGGTGTGGCCAGGCCCGAGGGCGCTACCTGCAAAACATACCGCGTTGCGCCCACTTTTTCAACCGAACCCAGGTTACCAATGCCCCGTAGATCCACCACCGCAAACGCGGGGTCCGGCGCGTTGGTTTTTACTTCAATCCGGCCCCGTTCCAGCGCCAGCACCTCAAAATAGAACCCGTCGGCATCGTACGCCAGCCCCAGGATTTTCGAGAACTCAAACCGGCCATCGCGGTCGACCTGCCGCAAGCGGTAGTAGTTGATTCCCTTTTGGGGAGCGTCATCCGTAAAACCGTATGCCTGCATCGATTCGGAAAAACCCTGGGAAACGACCCGGCCAATGGCTTCAAAGGATTTGGCGTCAGTGCTGCGTTCCACAACAAAATAGGCACTGTTGGATTCAAAAGTGGTTTGCCAGCCCAGCAGCATCTGGTGTTCGACCCGCTTGCCACTGAATGATGCCAGCCGCACGGGCATGGCGGGTTCATCATCCCAGGTAAAATCGCCAACATAAATTTCCTGCGATTCTGGAAGAGCAAAAGCCGGTCCGGCGCAGTACTGAATGGTTACTTCGGTGACCGGACTACTGAACGTGACCAGATTTGTGGCTAATGGCGTATCGCTGTTCGTACCCGTGATGGTATTGCCGCTGACCGTATTGGTAGCCGCTGACCCAATACTCGGACTAACCGGTGTTCCACCGTTGCTGCCCGAAACCGTCACAACATCCTGATAGTCACTGTCCCCATCCGTAAAATCAATATCGATGAGGTTAAAACTCAGGTTACTGACAGGTTGCGAAAACGTGATTTTCACCGATACACAATTGCCGCTGGCGGGAAAATCAGCCGCGAGCCGCAAACCCGTCGGACGGCCGTTGGGTTCATTCGCATTGAGCGACGACGTACTGCCCGTCGTCACAATCCCCACACTGACCGGGGCATTACCAACCGTTGGATAGGTGTGATTGAGTGTGCCATCCGGATAGGTATTCCAATCCAAATCCTGCGCCGATCCCCCCAGGCTGAGCAGGATGAAAGAAATCAGAAGTAGAAATTGTATCTTCATCGAGATAGTTGTTTGTAGTTGCAAGCAAGTAATCGTTTTTTATTTTAATACGCAAGTAAACCGCAAAATTTTGGCCGGAAACGGATGAGAAGAATCTCAAAACAGAAATTATACCCTGATAATCAGCCTAGACCAGGCGCGAAACCTCTGTTTTCAAGTAAAATTGATGCGGAATCCCGCTCGTTTGGGGAGTTACTAAAACGATACGCCTGCACAACAATAGAAACAGCCCTGCAACGGGCGACAACCAGCGGGTGCCGCCCGTTGCAGGGCTGTTTCTATTCACTCACAATCCGGTAAATTGAATGTCCCTGCCAGACTTTTGACCGGTCTGGAAAACCGCCTTTATTTAAACAACGGCGCGTGGATTTCCCGCAGTGTCTCAATCGGAATCTTGATGATTTCCCGGTCGTAGGTCAGCAGGCCGTTGACCTCGCCTTCCACATCCGTCGTTTGGGTATACACCGCTGCCGAAACGCCATTTTTCTGGTACATTTCCACCATTTTGGCGTATTTGGTGCGATACGCTTTCAGAACCGCATCCTTATCCTGATAGGTTTGATACCCCCAGTTCCGTTTTTTTGGGTCCCACAAATGCCCGGTGATCGGCCAGCCGATGCCGCCAAACTCACCGACGACAATCACCCGGTCTTTTTTGGCCTCCGGAATATTCGGCACTTCTTCATACGTGTGAATGTCGAAGAAATCGCCCGCACCCAGATCCGACCAGCCGCTGGCGGCATTCACCAACCGGCTGGGATCGAGCGCTTTTACCCAATCCGCCAGCCGAACGTTGTCGTACTGACCCCAGCCTTCGTTGTGTACGACCCAGGTCACAATGCTGGGGTGATTGTGCAATCGATTCATCATCCGGCGCAGTTCCAGTTCAAACTGTTCCTTGCCTTTCGACCGGCGCAACGGTTCGACGACCTCCTGGCGACCCATGTCCTGGCCGCTCAAAAAACCGGACGGCATGTCCTGCCAGACCAGCAAACCCAGGCGGTCACAGTGGTAATAATACCGGTCGGGTTCTACCTTGATGTGTTTCCGCAGCATGTTGAAACCGGACTTTTTCAGGAAATCCAGCTCAAAAACCATCGCTTCATCCGACGGAGGTGTCAGCAAACTCCCCGGCCACCAGCCCTGATCGAGCGGACCGTTTTGAAAAACCGGTTTGTTGTTCAGCAACATCATGGGCTGCCCGGCGATCTTGCCCGGCCCCATCGACATTTTCCGCATCGCGAAATAGCTCGTTATGGCATCGACAGCATTGCCCGTTACCTCGGCTTTGGCATAAGCCGACCGCTCGGCGTCGTTGTGTCGCGGGCGGTTGCGGTTTTCGGTTCCGGGAAAGGGGTCTTTTACCGTCACCAGTTCGGCTTTCAGGTTGTAGAGAAACGGGCTGTCGGGCGACCACAGTTTCGGATTTTTAATGGGCAGATACGCCACCCGCCCCGACCGAACCAGCAGGCTCGCAACGGTTTGGGTTCCGTCCAGCGCCGTCAACCGGATGGCGCTCGTTGGGTTGGTGAGGGGTCGGTTTAGCAGCACTTCCACCCGCAACCGGCTGGAATCCAGTTCCGGGGTGAGCCGAACCTCTTCAATGTAAGCCGGGTTGGGAACCGGTTCGAGCCAGACGGTTTGCCAGATGCCCGACACCGGCGTATACCAAATGCCTCTGGGGTCGAACACCTGTTTGCCGCGCGGTTGTTCGCCGTCGGTGGTAGGGTCCATCACGCCCAGAATCAGTTGATTCTGACCCGATTTCAGAAAATCCGTAATATCGAACTCAAACGCATCCGAGCCGCCGACGTGTGAGCCGACCAAACCGCCGTTGACCCACAGATTGCATTCGTAATCCACCGCACCGAAGTGCAGCAACACCCGCTGCCCGTTCCAGTCGGTGGGGATCGTCACATTCCGGCGGTACCACAGCCGTTGGTCCGATTTGAGTGATTTCGTTACTTTTGAAAGCGTTGATTCTACGCAGAAGGGCACCAGAATTTGCCCGTCGAAATTGGCGGGCTGGCCCTCGGTTTTGGGCCGGATGGCGTATTCCCACATCCCGTTCAGGTTCTGCCAGTTGGCCCGTACCAGTTGCGGACGCGGGTAGTCGCGCCAGGCGTTTTCGGGCGTCACCTGCTTTTCCCAGCGACTCAGAATGGCCGCCGTGGCCGGACCGGTTGTGTTGGTTTGTGCCCGAACGGACGGAAGGAGAAGCGTTGCAAGGAATAGACAATACGTGACACGGTCGAACGTGTGTCGAATCAGGTGTTTCATGGGATTCAGGAAGTTGATCTGCAAAGATAGAATACTTTCCGTTGCTCAGACATTCGCCGGACAAGCAATGCCCGCCGGGTCAACGGATGGCGAAGGAATACAGATCAGCATCCCGAACGATGAATTTCAACCGAATTTTCCGATCGCCCAGTTCGTTGACAGTTTTGCCGTTTTTCCAGCTTACCAGGCCATCGATTTGATCACCGACCAACAATTCCGACTCTTCAAAACCGGCAATGGCCTTCCCATTTTCATCCAAAACCGCCACTTTCACGTAACCCACCGACGAAGTTGCGTAATTAGCGACCAGGTTATTTCCCTGAAGAACAAGCGGCTTCGTCACGATGCTTCCTTCTGTATAACCGCCATGCAGGGAAGCAAAACCGTCCGTACGCAGGGTCATGCGCTCCAGAAAAACCGCCCGGGTGCCGTAGGCGCGGGTGACGAAAAATGACATTTCGGCTGGACCGGTTGCAATGACGCCCATCGCCGGAATGTTACTCCGCGCCCCCCAGTTTTTCTGTTCGGAACCCGGCCGGACAAACGACTCCATGAATTTCCGGTTGTAAACGGTTCCGCCCCTAGAAGTCATAAAAACGCCATCGGCAACGCCCTTCCACTGGGTTTTGTCAGTCCCGTTTTCGATCAACTGCGCATCCGAAAGCACCTTTAACTGGGGTGAAAAGCGAAAAGGCATGGAAATCAGAAGCTGGGGTGCTCTGAAATAGGGTTGTGTGGTGTTGGTGTACAGATGTTCCCGTTCGGTGTCGCCGAAGGTCATCATTTCCGGTTTTGACCAATGGATGAAATCGCGGGACGTGGACCGGGCAATGGACCGAATGCCGCCAGCGGGATACAGTTCACCCGGTTTTCTACCCGTCCAGGCGCGGAGGTAGATGGCGTAAACTTTTTCCGCAGGCACCCACGTCAGTACATTCTGGGAGTCCAGTGCATAATCATGGAACAAAGCCGCGGTATCCCTGGCGTAGCGTTTCCAGTGAATGCCATCCGGCGAAACATACCGGAACAACCCGCTCGACGGAATCTTCGTGTTCGACTCTCCGCCAACAGCTTTGTACCGTTCGTCGGCCGGAACACCGGGCCGGTTGTCGTAAAGCACCGCCAGATTATGCGTACTCCGCTGAGGATTGTCGCCCAGTACCACGTTGTTCTCCAGCGTGCCGTTCACCTTGAAAAGGTTCAGTTTCGGTTTCATCCAGTGAATACCGTCCTGACTTTCAGCGTAACACGTAACCTGCTGATCACCTTTGCCTTCATATCCGGCCAGCCCCCGGTAATATAGCTGAAAGCGGTCACCGGCGTTTACAACAGACACGTACGTACAAAACTGTCCTTCCCAGGGTTCGGTAAATTGCAGCGCTTTTCCGGCCGAGACCGGGGTTCCCAGACGCAGTTCCAGGTTGGTGCGTGTGTCGATCAGGTAATCGTCGACAAATAGCTCCCGCTGGTCTCGGAGAATAATGGGTTGGTTTTGGGCAAATCCAACGAAAGACGCACAAAGTGAACCGATAAGAATCACGGTTCGAACGCTGAAAAAGGTCATGGTAAGGGGTTCGGGTTAGTAGCAGGATGCCTTCGGACAATCAAAAATCTCCTCAACTGCCCGAAGGTACCAAAAACCGCTATTTTTTCCCTCCGCCCAGGGTTGCCGGATTGCCCGAAGCCATGCCTTCCACCAGCGTTCCCAACCGGTCGCTCAGCGTCTGAATGGCTTTCTTGTAGCGGGCTTCCAGATCGGGCAGGTTGGCGGTCGATTTCAGCGACGCTTCGTAGAGCAGTCCCGGCAGCATCCACGACGCATACCCGCTGTTCGGGTCCGAGGAGGCATACAATGAGCGATACCACGACCCGAACGCCATGCCTTTGGGATCGATAAACGACTGTTCCAGTTGCCGCATGGTCTTGTTCAGTTCGGCCAGTTTATCGGTGCGACCCGCCTGCAAATAATTCTGGCGGGCGGTTTCGGCGGCTTCGGCGTTCTTTTTCAGATCGACCACCGCCGTCAGCAACGGTTCGATGGAATAGGTCGGCGAATAGGCTTTGATGGCTTTTTCGGCGGCTTTCAGGTGCGTCGAAAGGTCGTTGGCGTAGCGCACCAGATCGTAGGGCAGCACGTCGGCATTCGCCAGGCGCAACGTCATGGTTCCCACCACCTGCTCCACCATTGGCCCCATTTTGTAAGTCGGATCGGCAAATTTATCGTAGAAAAACAGGTCGTCGTAGGACGAATGGTACAGCGTCGGCCCACCCGTTCCGGCATTCAGCGACGGAATGCCGACGTGCATGTAGGGCGCAATGTGATCTGAACCACCACCCAGGTTGCCAATGACCGGCTCGTTGACGACCGTAGCCGGTGCCGATGAGGCAATCCCGACGGTGCTGCCACCACGGCGACCGCCCTGCCCCAGCCAATGCTCATAGACAGTTTTGTTGGAATCAGGATATTGAACAGACTGAGTCGCTTCGATCAGAATCTTTTTCAGGGACGGCGACGCGCTGGCCCCGAAATTCCGGCCCGACACGGCGGCATCGTAGTTCATGTAGGCAACGGCTTTTTGCGTCAGTTCGTCCCGAAACTGCTCCGCCCATTCCGCCGAGCCGATAACGCCGAACTCTTCGGCATCCCAGTGCGCTATTTTGATCGTGCGCCGGGGTTTTTGACCGGTTTTCGCCAGTTTGCCCAATGATTCGGTCAGACTCAGCAACATCGCCGTGCCGCTGTTGGGGTCAGTAGCACCGAACGACCAGGCGTCGTAATGGCAACCGGCAATGATCCATTCGTCGGGGAATTCCGTTCCAACCATTGTTCCAACCACTTCGTAAATCCGCGTGATGGCTTTTTCCTGCTTCACCATCAGCCGCACTTTCAGGGCCGAACCGCCTTCCAGCCGGTACGTAAACGGCAAACCGCCCTGCCAGCCCGTCGGAACGGCCTTGCTGCCCGTCATGCGTTTCAGAATTTCGGTGGCCGAACCGTACGGAATGGGCGTCACCGGAATGGTGTGCAGGGCAACATCCTTCGGATCGAGCCGTTTGATCTTGGTTTTTCCGTCGATCGGCAGCGCGGGTTCGCCGGGCGTCAGCGGGTCGCCGGTGTACGGAACCGTCAGCAGCGAGCCGCGCTGAATGACGCTCTCGCTGGGTTGTGGCCCTTCCGGAAACGTCAGTCCTTTCGTATACCCGTTGTCGGCCGGATCGGTGTAAATAATGACCCCGGCAGCTCCGGCGGCCTGGGCAAACAGGGCTTTGTAGCCCCGGAAATTGCCGCCGTAACGCGCCATAACGATCTTCCCCTGCACCGAAATGCCCATCGCTTTCAGTTGTTCGAAGTCTTCCTTGCGTCCGTAGTTGGCATAAACGATTTCCGCCGTCACATCGCCCGAACCGGAATAGGCGTTCCAGCCCGGCATCAGGCGCGGGTCTTTGGCGTATTTGTCTTCCGAAAAAAGATACTCCCGAATGTTCAGCGGCTGGCGAATGGGTTCCACCAGTTCAACGGCAATTTCACCCGGGCCTTTGGGCAGATAAATGTCGTGCGGATAAATATCGACCTGCCAGCCCGCTTTCCGCATGGTTTCGGCGATGTAGTCCCGAACCTTCTCATTTTCGGGTGTTCCGGCCACGTGGGGCACACTGCTCAGCATTTCGAGGTGCTTTTTAAAAGCGGCCGACGACTGGTGTTTCTTGAATTCGGCTTCCGCTTTTTCCTCAGTGGCCTGACGAGCGGGGGTAAAACCGGTAAATTTTTGGGCCTGTGCCGCGGTCAGACTCAACGCCAGCCAAAGCACTGAGTAAACGGAGTTGTGTTTCATAGATGAGCAGGTTGTTCAGGTTAACAGGCCTAAAAGTTACAGAATAGTTGGCAAAAATCGTTTTTGGCCGAATATTTTCCGGTTTTTATTATACAATAACTACTTTAGTGAATTGAAACCACCGATGAAACCGCCCATGAAACCACCGTTTACCCGTTCCTTCCTTTCCTTTCTGCTTTTTGTCGGGCCACTGGTGGCTTTCGCTCAACCGAATCCGACGAACGGATTATACCGGCAAACGAGCGATGTTCATCATCTGTTGACGAACTATGAAGCCGATCGGGGCAGTCTCAGCCGGTTTTACACCCTTGAAAATTCGCCCGAACGGCGGGAGCGTTTCAAGACGTTTCATGCCGATTACCTGCGGCAATTGCAGCAACTGGATTTCGACCGGATGAGTACCGACAGCCGGGTGGATTATCTGCTGTTTCAACGAAATCTGAAGAAAGCACTTCAGGAATTAGCGGACGAAGAACGCGAGGTTAACCAGACCAAAGACTGGTTTCCATTTGCGGACAAAATCTATGCGCTGGAAAAACTCCGTCGGCGCGGAATGCCGCTGGTGGCCGAGCAGGTGGCTGCGGATCTGAACGCCATTGGGAAACAGATCATCACGGTTCGAAAGGTGGTTGAGAAAACCGAGAAGATCGAACCGGCGCAGGCCCGGCGCGCCGAAGGAACCGCCAAAGGCTTGCAGGCCGCCCTGAAAAGCGTCTTTACGTTCTACAACGCCTACGACCCGCAGTTTAGCTGGTGGGTGCCCGAACCGTACCGAAAAACCGATAGTCTGTTGACAACCTATACGGCTTTGCTGACCAAAAAAGTCAGAGAGGCCGCCCCAACCAAAGACGACGGCAGCGGTATTTCCGGCATTGCCGTGGGCCGTGAAGAATTGCTCCGGCAGCTCCAGTTTGAACTCATTCCGTATTCGCCGGAAGAACTGATCGACATTGCCAACCGCGAATTTGCGTGGTGCGACCGGGAATTGCTGAAAGCCTCGCAGGAAATGGGGTTTGGCACGGACTGGAAAGCCGCTCAGGAGAAAGTCAAGAATACCGCCGTTCCGGCCGGCAAACAGCCGGAACTGATCCTGCGGCTGTATGAGGAATCGATGGCGTTCCTGAAAAAAAACGACCTGGTGACCATTCCACCCATCGCCGAAGAAACCTGGCGAATGAACATGATGGCAGCAGCCCGGCAGAAGGTGTCACCGTTCTTTCTGGGGGGCGAATCCATCCTGATTTCCTATCCGACAAACACTATGGAACACGAGGATAAGCTGATGAGTATGCGGGGCAACAATCCGCATTTCTCGCGCTCGACGGTTCACCACGAACTGATTGCCGGACACCACCTGCAGGGGTTTATGAACAACCGGCACAAGACCTACCGCAATTTCGACACGCCGTTCTGGACGGAGGGCTGGGCCTTGTACTGGGAAATGATTCTGTGGGACATGAAGTTTCCGCAGTCGCCCGAAGACCGGATCGGGATGCTGTTCTGGCGGATGCACCGCTGCGCCCGCATCATTTTTTCGCTGAATTACCACCTCGGCAAATGGTCACCGCAGCAGTGTATCGACTTTCTGGTGGACCGCGTTGGGCACGAGCGGGCCAACGCCGAGGGCGAAGTGCGCCGGTCGTTCGTGGGTGGTTATCCCCCACTCTACCAACTGGCTTACATGACGGGCGGTTTTCAGTTTTACGGTCTGAAAAAGGAGTTTGTCGACAGTAAAAAAATGACCTACAAGCAATTCCACGACGCCATTCTGCAGCTCAACGCCATGCCGGTCGAAATGATCCGGGCCATTCTGACCAACCAGAAACTGAGCAAAGATTTCAAAACTTCGTGGCGGTTTTATGAAAAGTGAGCGGTTTTTGCGGACTCAAACGGAATCGTGTCGGAAAATTTGGGACACTTCTGCTTTCGTTTTATCTTTAAAGCGCACTTCATCCACTTTTTCTACGCTAAAGACTTTTACGAACCCATGAGACGAAAAATCACCGCGCTGGTTGCGGTATGCATGACCCTGACCGTCCGGATTTGGGCGCAGGCTCCCTCCACGACTCCCTACAAGGCCAACGATCGGTTTGAACAATTAGGCCCCCAACTGCCCACCCCCAACACGTTTCGGACGGCCACCGGTGCACCGGGCCGGGATTTTTTCCAGAACCGTGCCGATTATGACATCAAGGTGGAACTGGACGATATAAACCAGAAAATCATTGGTTCTGAACTGATTACGTATTACAACAACTCACCCGACGCCCTGAAATACCTCTGGCTCCAGTTGGATCAGAACCTGTTTGAAAAGAATTCAACGGCGAACTTAGCCACCCGGTCGGCGGTTTCGACCAGTGGTAGCAGCCTGACCCGGTTGCACAACCTCAACAATGCCGAGCCCGGTGCCCAGATCGATCCCCAAAAAGAATATGGCCATAAGATAACCGCCGTTCGGGATGCGACCGGGAAACCGCTGAAGTATACCATCAACGGAACCATGATGCGGATCGATCTTTCCGCTCCCCTAAAACCGGGACAGAAATTCGGGTTCGGCGTCGACTGGAATTATAACATCACGGCTTACTACGGCCGGAGCGGGTATGAATATTTCGAACAAGATGGCAACCGGAACTACTTCATTGCCCACTGGTTTCCGCGTTTGTGCGCCTACGACGACGTGAACGGCTGGCAGAACAAGCAGTTTCTGGGACAGGGCGAGTTCACGCTGATTTTTGGCAATTACAAGGTGGCCATCACCGTTCCCAACGACCACATCGTGGGTTCAACCGGCGAATGTCTGAACTACAAACAGGTGCTGACGCCCACGCAGTTCCAGCGGTTGCAGAAAGCATCGACCTCGAAAACGCCACTTAAAATCGTGACGCAGGATGAAGCCATCGCGGCTGAGAAGGGCAAACCAACCGGCAAGAAAACCTGGATTTACAAAGCCGACAACGTCCGGGATTTTGCCTTTGCCTCGTCGCGCAAATTCATCTGGGACGCCATGCAAACCGACGTCTACGGCGATGGAAAAAAAATCTGGAGCATGTCGTTTTACCCCAAGGAAGGCAATCCGCTCTGGGAACAATATTCGACGCGGGCCGTCGAACACACGCTGCGTTCCTACGGAAACCGCACCTTCAAATACCCGTATCCGGTCGCCATCTCCTGCCATGCGACGCGCTACGGCGGCATGGAATACCCGATGATCAGCTTCAACGGCGGTCGGCCTGAACCGGATGGCACCTATTCGGAGAGCAACAAAGCCGGGATGATCGGGGTGATTATTCACGAAGTGGGTCACAACTTTTTCCCGATGATTGTCAACTCCGACGAGCGGCAGTGGACCTGGATGGACGAAGGACTGAACAGTTTTTGCCAGTATCTGGCGGAAAAAGAATGGGACTATAATTTCCTGAGCGGGTATGGCGAACCGCAACGCATTGTGCCGTATATGAAGTCGGACCCGGCCACACTGTCGCCCATCATGACCTCGTCGGACAACATCATTCAGTTTGGCCCGAATGCCTACGATAAACCCGCTGTGGCCCTGAACATTCTGCGCGAAACCGTTATGGGCCGCGAACTGTTCGACTACGCTTTCAAGGAGTATGCCAATCGCTGGGCTTTCAAAAACCCCACCCCGGCCGATTTCTTCCGCACCATGGAAGACGCTTCCGGCGTCGATCTGGACTGGTTCTGGAAAGGCTGGTTCTACGGCGTCGAACCCATCGATCAGGATCTGGTCGAAGTCGACTGGTTTACACTCAACACCCAGAATCCCGAAATTGAAAAAGCCCTGGCCCGCGCC
>NZ_VBSL01000010.1 GCF_006149005.1 Larkinella sp. C7
AAAAGCGCGCTGGCGGTATGCCCTGAGTGTTTTGAAGTTGTTGCGACCGTTGGCTCAACGAAAAGAAACCAATCAGACACCCTTTTTTTTGCATCCTGACATGATCCGGAATTACCTGAAAATTGCCTTTCGAAATCTGGTTAAAAACAAGGTGTACAGCACGCTGACCCTGCTGGGTTTAGCCGTCGGAATGACCTGCGCCATCCTGCTGGGTTTGTACGTTCACGACGAATGGAACTACGACCGGTATCACACCCACGCCGACCGGATCAGCCGGATCAACCTGCACATCAAATGGGCGGAAAATGAATACAAGCTGGGCATTGCCTCGGCACCGATGGGGCCTGCCCTGCAACGGGAATACCCGGAAATCCGGAAGGTTCTGCGGGTAAAAACGGGCTCGGAAACCCTGTTCCGGGCGGGCGAAAAAGTCCTGTATGCAAGGAATAGTATTTACGCCGACTCGACGCTGTTCTCGTTTTTCGACTACGAATTTATCCAGGGTAGTCCGCAAACGGCCTTTCTACAACCCAATGAGGTGGTTCTGACGGAAAAACTGGCGGTCAATCTCTTTGGCACAACGGACAACGTGCTGGGGAAAACCGTTCTGGTGAAAGACAATTTGCCGGTTACGGTCGCGGGGGTGATCCGGGATGTTCCGGCCAACCACCACTTGAAATTTGAGGCCATATTGCCGTATTCGAACCAGAAAATGAGTGGGGTTAACCCGGACAAATGGGACAGTTTCAACTCGATGACCTACATTTTGCTGAACCAGCCCGACGACCGCCCGAAGCTGGAAGCGAAAATGCCGGCCTTTTATAAAAAGTACATCGCACCAAGCATAGGTGACGATGGCGGCAAACAGGTCAGCTTCCAGCTTACGTTTCAACCCTTAGCCGATATGCACCTGCGGTCGAGGGAGTTGATGGGCGAAGAAAACGGCGGTAATCTGGCCTATGTCTACACGTTTTCGGCCATCGCTTTATTCATTCTGCTGATTGCGGTGGTGAATTACATCAATCTGGCAACGGCCCGCTCCGCCGGGCGCGCGAAGGAAATTGGCATCCGGAAAGCCGTCGGCTCCCTTCCGCTCCAGCTTCTGGGGCAGTTTCTGGCTGAATCCATCTTGCTGTCGTATCTGGCCCTGTTTATCAGCTTGGGGTTGCTGTATGCCCTGCTTCCGGCTTTCAACTTCCTGACTGCCAAGACGCTGACGCTCAACCTGTGGACGGTGCAGACGGGGGTTCGACTCGCTGGTTTTGGGTTCGCCATCGGTTTGGTTAGTGGCCTTTACCCGGCTTTCATTCTCTCCCGCTTCAAGCCAGCCGCCGTATTGAAAGGAGCCTTTACAGCCCGGGGTCAGGGCGCTTTATTGCGGAAGTCGCTGGTGGTGGTTCAGTTTACGATTTCCATGGTGATGATGGTGGGGACCATCATCGTCTACCGCCAGTTACAGTACATGCGTCATACGCAGTTGGGCTTCCAGCAGGAGCAGGTGCTTACCATCCCGCTCAAAGCACCGGCGGTTCAGCAAACGGCTGCGGTTCTTAAAACCAAATTACAGCAGAGTTCCCTGATCAAAGGAGCCAGCCTGACCAACGGTACGGTGGGGGGCGGAATGAACGACAAAACCACCTTCAGTTTTTATGCGAAAGGAACCGAACTGCCGGTCAGTGCAGAGTACTTCTCCGTGGATCACGATTTCCTCAGCGTTCTGCAAATCAAGTTAAAAGAAGGCCGCAACTTTTCGCCGGATCTGGCCAGCGATTCGGCTGGAGCGGTGCTGGTCAATGAAGCGATGCTCCGGCGATTGGGCTGGAAAAACCGCACGGCCGGACTCATTGAGTTTGATACCCGGAAAATTCCGATTGCCGGCGTCATCCGGGATTTTCATCTGCGCTCCCTGCACAACAAAATCGAACCATTGGTGCTGGTTTTACACCCGGACCGGGGTGATAACCTGCTGGTTCGCGTGATGCCCCGGAACATCCCGGCTGCGCTGGCGTATGTGAAGACGGTTTATGAGGAGGTCAATCCCAATCAGCCGTTCGAATACACGTTTCTGGACCAGACTTTCGCCGAGCAATACCGCTCCGACGAGCAGAAAGGTGGGCTCTTCCTGGGCTTTTCGGGCATGGCCATCTTCATTGCCTGCCTCGGTCTGTTCGGGCTCGCAACGTTTACCGCCGAGCAGCGCACCAAAGAAATTGGCGTTCGGAAAGTGCTGGGGGCATCGGTGGCCAGCATCGTTGGCCTGCTGTCGAAAGACTTCCTGAAACTGGTGGGCATTTCGATCCTGATCGCGTCGCCCATTGCCTGGTATGGCATGAACCGCTGGCTCCAGGACTTTGCCTACAAAATCGACCTGGAATGGTGGGTATTTGCCCTGGCGGGTTTGCTGGCGATTGGCATCGCCTTATTAACCGTCAGCTTCCAAAGTATCAAAGCCGCTTTGATGAATCCGGTGAAGAGTTTGCGGAGTGAATGAAAAAGTGAATAATGAATATCGAATAACGAACACTGAATATCGAAGTCAAACACCGATAACCTGATCACTCACTTCCTTATTCACTACCGCGCGGGCGGCTCCGTCGTTATTCAGTGTTCGATATCAAAAACTATGAAGCCAACCCAGCCATCGCACCATCATCCGCCCCGCTGGGCCACCACCCTGCTCGACTGGCTGGGTGATCCCAATACCGTGGAGGAAGTCCAGGGTGATTTGCTGGAACTCTACGATTACTGGGTTAAAAACGTAGGCGAACGAAAAGCGCGTTGGCGGTATGTCCTGAGTGTTTTAAAGTTGTTACGACCGTTGGCCAAACGAAAATCATCTCCCGAATATCCTTCACCTTTTTTACTAAGTCCTGATATGATCCGGAATTATTTGAAAATCGCCCCCCGAAACCTCGCCAAAAGCAAGGGGTATTCGTTTATCAACATCACGGGTCTGGCTGCGGGCCTGGCGTGTACGGTCGTGATTTTCCTGGTGATCAGGCACGAAACCAGCTACGACCGGAACCACGCCAACGGAAGCCGGATTTACCGCGTTGAAACCGAAAATACCAAAGAAAAACACACCTATCCGGGCACCTTTACCGGCATGGCGAACGCTTTGCAGACGGATGTCCCCGAAGCAGAGCTCGTCGTTCCGATGTTCAAAGTTAAGGGCAGCATCTTTGCCGTTCCCTCGACCGACAAACGGTTTAAAGAATCGTTCGTATTCGCCGACAACAGGCTATTTCATTTACTGAACTATCAGTGGCTCGCGGGCAATGCCCGAACGGCGCTCTCGCAACCCAACACCGTTGTCTTAAGCCGGGCGTATGCCGAAAAATACTTTGGTACCACGGATGTCCTCAGCAAAATCATTCAGCTCGACAACAAACAGGATTTGATGGTGGCCGGTGTGCTGGAAAATCAGCCGTCCACAACCAGTTTCCCGTTCGATATGCTGGTTTCGTTTTCCACCCTCAAAAACACCAGCCCGGATTTCGATTTAAATGCGTGGAACGGATGGGGCGACAATTTCCAGGTGTTTGTGTTGCTAAAAAAAGGCATTGACCCCGCGCAACTGAACAAACGGTTTCGGTCGATCAGACTCAAATACATGGATAAAGAAGCGCTATCCACCAAAAACTTTTTGCTGAACCCCTTATCCCAACTCCATTACAGCAGCAACCTGAGTGGTCGGACGGCCAACCTCAGTTTACTCAAGACCCTGTCATTCGTTAGCGTGCTGGTGCTGCTGATTGCCTGCTTCAACTTCATTAACCTCAGCACCGCCCAGGCATTCAAACGGGCAAAAGAGGTCGGCATTCGCAAAGCCGTGGGCAGTAACCGTTGGTCGCTGGTCTATCAGTTTCTGACAGAGGCCGGGCTGATTACGTTTCTGGCGGTTTTGCTGGCCATCCTGCTCGCCCAAATTACCCTCTCGACCGTCGCTGGTATGCTGGCGGTTCCCCTCACCACGTCGGATTTGTTCTCGTGGCAAACCGGTTTGTTTGCTTTCATCCTGGCGGGCCTGACTACTTTGCTGGCGGGCGTTTATCCGGCGTTCCGGCTGTCAGGCATGGCACCGATCTGGGCGTTGAAAAACAATACATTAACGCAGGGAAAGCAGGGGTTTTCGTTGCGGCAGGGTTTGGTCGTCGTTCAGTTTACGGTTTCGCTGATTCTCATCAGCAGTGCGATGTTGATCAACCAGCAGCTTACTTTCTTCCGAAATGCAGATCTGGGCTTTAACAAAGCGGCCATTATTACCGTCGGATTACCCGACAACAAACCCGAAAAACTGCAAGCCCTGCGCAATCAACTGGCCGGGTCTTCGCAGATCAGGGACGTCAGTTTTTCGTTCAACAGCGCATCGGCAGAAAGCAACTGGATGCAGAGCATGCAATACCGAAAAGGTACCAAAGCCATCGACATCAGGACCCAGACGAAAATGGGCGATTCCCGTTATCTGGATACCTACGGCATCCCATTGCTGGCCGGGGAAAAACTCAGGGATACCGATACCGCTTCTGCAGCGCTCAAAGTCATTGTCAATGAAATATTCCTGAACCGATCGGGCATCAGCCGACCCGCCGAGGCCATTGGCCAGAAAGTATATTTCGGAGACAGTCAGGAGTTTGCAACGATCACTGGCGTGGCCCGGAACTTCAATGTCAACTCACTGCACCAGAAAATCGACCCGACACTGATCATGGTCGTACCAAAGAATTTTTACCAGGCAGGCATCAAACTGCAAACGGAGAATCCAACGGCCGAAACGATACAGGCGGCTTTGGCACACATTGAAAAGGTCTGGACAGCCACGTTCCCGAACCAGGTATTTGAGTATAGTTTTCTGGACGAAACGCTGGCGCAGGCCTACAAGTCGGAAACCCGGACAGCGCAACTCATTGACGCATCGACGTTTCTAGCGGTTTTGATTGCCTGTCTCGGTTTGTTCGGTCTGGCTACGTTTACCGCCGAGCAGCGCACCAAAGAAATCGGCGTTCGTAAAGTATTGGGCGCATCCGTAACCAGCATTATTACGCTGCTCTCCAGAGACTTCCTGAAACTGATTCTGATTGCCATCGTCCTGGCGTCACCGATTGCCTGGTATGCCATGAATCAATGGCTACAGAATTTCGAGTTCAAGATTGAGATCAGGTGGTGGGTATTTGCGCTAACGGGTCTGCTGATGGCGGGAATCGCCCTGCTGACGGTCAGTTTCCAAAGCATCAAAGCGGCTTTGATGAATCCGGTGAAGTCATTGCGTTCGGAATGAAAAGTTAATGAATGCTAAATATCAAATGTAAAATGATGAATGTAAAATGATAAAGGGCAGATGCCGCCGGGATACTTCATCATTCGTCACCGCGCGGGCGGCTTCTTTATTATTTAACATTCATCATTTTACATTTGATATTGAAAAAATATGAAGCCCATCAAACGGCCAGATCATCCAAAACCGCCCCGCTGGGCCACCACCCTGCTCGATTGGCTGGGCGATCCCAGCACCGTGGAGGAAGTGCAGGGTGACTTGCTGGAACTCTACGCGTATTGGGTCAAAACCGTGGGGGTGCGGAAAGCCCGCTGGCGGTATGGCCTGAGTGTTTTGAAGTTGTTGCGGCCACTGGCCAAACGAAACAAAGCCAATCACCCCCCCTTTTTTCTGCATCCTGCTATGATCCGGAATTACCTCACCATTGCCTGGCGGAACCTCATTCGCAACAAAACCTTCTCGTTGATCAACATCGCCGGACTGGCGCTCGGCATGGCTTCCAGCCTGCTCATTCTGCTCTGGATTCAGGATGAACTGCGCATCGGCAGGCAGAACGTCAATGCGGCCACCCTCTACCGGGTGATGGAACACGAAACCACCGACGGCCAGGTGGTGACGGATGAAGACACGCCCGGAATTCTGGCCGATGCACTCAAGAAGGAGTTTCCCGAGGTGGTGTATGCCGCCGGTTTGTCCGGAAAAGAAGAACACGTCCTGACGGTTGGCGACAAGGTTGCCCGACAGGCAGGGCACTTTGTTGGCAACGACTGGCTCACGATGTACAGCCTGCCACTCGTAGCCGGTTCGGCCAATACCGCTCTTCGCTCGCCCACCAGCCTGGTCATCTCGAAGAAACTGGCCGAAATCTATTTTGGTGATCCAAAGACTGCTCTGGGGAAATCCATCCGATTCGATAACCGAACCGACTATCAGGTAACGGCGGTTTTCGACAATTTACCCGTTCATTCCCTCGATCAGTACGATTTTCTGCTGAATTGGGAAGGCTATCTGAAACGGGAACCCTGGCTTCAGGAATGGGAAAATGCCGGGCCCAGAACCCGTCTGTTACTCCGCGCCGATGCGAATCCGGATCAGTTTAATGCCAAACTCAAAACGTTTCTGAAAGGCCGTAACAAAGACATTGGACCGAATTTCAATATTGAACTGTTTCTGCAACCGGAGACCGAAGCGTACCTGTATTCCCACTTCAAAAACGGCCAGCGCGACGGCGGCCGAATCGAATACGTGCGGCTTTTCAGCATCGTAGCGGTTTTTCTCCTGTTCATTGCCTGCATCAACTTCATGAACTTAGCCACGGCGCGGTCGGTGAAGCGGGCGCGGGAGGTGGGTGTCCGGAAAGTGGTCGGAGCCGAACGGTCATCGCTGATCGGGCAGTTTATGGGTGAAGCCCTGCTCCTGACCACGCTCTCACTCGGGCTGGCCCTTGGCCTGGTGCTGTTGACCTTGCCGGTTTTTAACCAGTTGACTGGAAAACACCTTGGCCTGCCGCTCGGCCAGCCAGTATTCTGGGCGGTGTTGTGTGGCCTCCTGATCGGAACGGGCGGTTTGGCAGGAAGTTATCCCGCCCTGTTTCTGTCGTCGCTCCATCCGGTACGTGTGCTGAAAGGAGCACTACGGTTTGGGGCCGGAGCGCAGTTGTTCCGGCGCGGACTGGTGGTGTTTCAGTTTGTGCTGTCGATGCTGCTCATCATCGGAACCGTAGTCATTTACCGGCAACTTCAGTACATCCAAACCAAAAACCTGGGGTATGAACGCGCGAACCTGATCCGGATTCCCAGTGAAGGCGAAATTGCGCAAAAATTTCCGCTCTTTAAGCAGGAATTGCAGCAACTGCCCGGCATTCAGGCGGTTTCGACCATGCAAACCAATCCGCTTTACAACGGCAATACAACCGAAGGCGTAAGCTGGACCGGGAAAGACCCCAGTGCGGCCATCTCGTTCAACAACACCGCAGTCGGCTATGATTTTGCCAGAACGATGAACGTAAAATTCGTTCGGGGACGCGATTTCTCCCCCGGTTTCGGTACCGATTCAACCAATTACCTCATCAACGAAGCTGCGGCCAAACGGATGGGTTACAAAGACCCCGTCGGGCAGCCGCTGACGTTCTGGCAAAAACCGGGCAAGATTATCGGCCTCATTGAAGACTTTCATTTCAACTCCCTGCACGATCCGATCAAACCGCTGATCATCCGCCTGGCCAACAACCATTATGGCAACATCCTGATTCGAACCCAGCCCGGCCAGACCCGACAGGCGTTGGCCAGCATCGAAGCCCTTTGCCAGAAACTGAACCCGACATTTCCGTTTACGTATTCCTTTGTCGATACCGACTATGCAAAGCTCTATACCAGCGAAACCGTCGTGGGAACGCTGTCTACGTTCTTTGCGATGCTGGCCATTTTCATTGCCTGCCTCGGTCTGTTTGGTTTAGCCGCCTTTATGGCTGAGCAACGCACGAAGGAAATTGGCGTTCGCAAAGTGTTGGGCGCATCGGTTGCCAGCCTTATAACCCTGCTCTCGCAGGATTTTCTGAAACTGGTTCTGATTGCCATCGTCATTGCGTCGCCCCTGGCCTGGGTGGCTATGAACCGCTGGTTAGCGGGTTTTGCCTATAAAATTGCTATCGAATGGTGGGTATTTGCGCTGGCGGGTCTGTTGTCGGTGGGCATTGCCCTGCTGACCGTCAGTTTCCAGAGCATCAAAGCCGCTTTGATGAATCCGGTGAAAAGTCTGCGAAGTGAATAAGTTAAATAACGAACACTAAATAACGAATACTGAATAACGAAGAGGCTTCGCAGACGTCCAGCCTTCATTATTCGTTATTCAGTATTCAGTATTCGTTATTCAGTATTCATTGCTCAATACTACCCCCCTGAAAAACCGCCATTACTGACGTCTCTCCCGTTGGCAGGCTTTCGATTTCGAGGGTATTTCCCGTTTCTTCCAGCAGTTTTTTGACGATAGCCAGCCCCAATCCGGAGCCTTGCTGCTCGTAGCTTTTGCGGTCGAACTGGACGTACGGTGCAATGCGGGCGATGTCTTCCGGTTTGAACGGTTGTCCACGGTTTACAATCGTTAACCGATAGGAATCACCTTCCCGGCGGCCCGTAATCCGAATGGGGTTTGATCCATCCGAAAACTTGTGTGCATTGTCGATCAGCTCATCCAGCACAATCCGCAGACCGGTTTCCGAAATACAGACCGAAGCCCCTGCCATCTCAATCTGACATTGAATAGGCTGATCGTGCCGCTCATTAACCGTGCGGATGTGATGATTTACCACATCAGAATCCAGTCGTGAAACGCCGTTGATAAACTGGATGGACGCCGGATTTTCCTGAAGATCCTCCATGAGCCGCAGGTTGTCCAGCGAACGTTTCAGCCGCAGACCACAGGTTTTAATCATGCCCAGCATCGACAGGCTATCTTCCTGATCGAATTCGTTGTAATGCTCCATCAGCAATGTAACGAAACCGAGAATGCCGCTCAGGGGCGTGTTGTATTCATGATTGGACATCCGGGTGATGGTCCGGCGGAGTTCTCCCAACCGGCTCTGCAGATCGGATTCCCGCAGTGCCTCGCGCTGAAGACGGCTTTCGATGGCCAGCAACAGACTCTCCAGCGTGAATGGTTTGGTCAGGTAATCATCCGCCCCCGAAATCATACCCCGGCGCACGTCGGCTTCCTCCGTTTTGGCCGTCAGAAAAATGAAGGGAACCGTTGCCAGTGACCGGTTGCTCCGGATGGCTTCCAGCACCTGGTATCCATCCATCTCCGGCATCATAATGTCGCACAGGATGAGGTCAGGCTGCGATACCATCGCCAGACTAATGCCTTCCCGCCCATTGGGTGCCGATTCCACGTCGTAGCCTTTCAGACTCAGTAAGGTGGTTACATTGTCCCGAATCGGGGTTTCGTCTTCAATCAGTACGATTCGCGTAGCCATAAGGGGTGGATTTTTAAGAGGTGAACAGACCGTGATTACGCCGACGGGCTGGAAGGGCTGGTGGGTTCGATGGGCAACCTAATGGCAAATGTTGATCCTGCCGTTTCCTGGCTTTCGACGGTGAGCGTTCCCCCGTGAAGCTCCACAAACTGGCGGGCAATCACCAGACCGAGTCCGGTGCCCTGAATGCTGGCCGTATTGCTGGCCCGGAAAAAGGTTTGGAAGAGCGAGGACAGTTCGTTGGCCGGGATGCCGATGCCTTCATCGATGACTTCAATGACCAACGTCTGCTGCTCAAACCGGATCACCAGGCCGGGATTGGCTTTTGAAAATTTAAAAGCATTGGACAGTAAATTGACCAAAACGTGGGTCATCAGCTTTTCATCCAGATACGCCCGGGACGACGGCCCGACCAACGAAACACGGACGGTTCGCGCGTCAGGCTGGTGGCTAAAATGACTGCCGATGATCTGCCGACACAACGTCAGCACATCGACCCATTGGGGATTGAAAGCCACTTTGCCCGATTCAATCTTGCCGATGGTGAGCATGTCCGAGAGCAGGCCGGTATAATTCTGAACCTGCTGCTGAATGACTTCCAAATAATTTTTGATGGCTGGTCTGGCGGTTTCCGGCGGTTGTTCCAGATACAGACGAATCAGATCGACACTGGTCTGGATGGTGGCCAGGGGCGTCCGGAACTCGTGCGATGCCGTCGAAACGACCTGCGATTTTAGCTTGCTGAGTTCCTGTTCGCGGGCCAGCGATTGCTGCAACACCAGTTCTTTCTCTTTCTGGCTGGTAATGTCGTTGGCAATCCCGATATACCGAACCGGCACGCCCTGGTTGTCTTTCATGACGAACGTCCGAATCAGAAGCCACCGGATTCCCTGGTGTATGCCTTTCACCCGGCATTGAACCGTCACTTCCTGCCCCTGCCGGTATTTTTCAAATTCAGCCAGCGTTGTAGCCCGGTCTTCTTCCAGAATCGTGTTTAGAAAAGAGTGCTCATCGCCAGGTACCTGCTGGCGTACAATCCCAAACACGCGTTCATACGCCGGATTGATGTACAGCAACCTGAACGGCTCCACCGAGTGAATCCAGAAGACCTCATCTACGTTTTCGGCAATCTCGCGAAACCGCTGTTCGCTCTCCCGCAGGGCATCTTCGGCCAGTTTTCGCTGGGTAATGTCCCGGGCCGACCCATACACCAGCTTGTCGATTCCGATGGCATTCCACTCAATGATCCGGTAGGTCCCGTCTTTTTTGCGAAACCGGTTAATCTGGTTGCGAACCGGCCGGTGCAGAATGCCCGTCAGCAGGTGTTGAAAAACGAATTTCTGTTCGTCGGGATGCAGCAAATGCAAAAACGGAATGGCCATCAGTTCGGCTTCCGTATATCCCAGCGCAGCCTGAAAAGCCTGATTGATTTTCGATATATTTCCCTGGCTATCGGAGATGCAGTGCATGTCCAGCGCCCCCACGAAGAAGGTATTCAGCTCCCGGTTTTTCTGTTTCAGTTTTTCTTCAGCCGCCTTGAGCAACGAAATATCCGTCGCCATACCCACATACCCCGTAATCTCCCCCTGCTCATTCTGCAGCGTGCTGGTGGTCAACAAAACCGGAAACCGCTTTCCTCCTTTGCCTTCAATCAGGCATTCGGTCTGAAAAAAACCCTGTTCCTGCAGGATCGGCTGGATCAGAAAAGCAGGCGGGGCCGTGGGCAGTTCGGCCTGGTAGGTCAGAATGGGAACCGGGGCTTCGGAAGTGTCAAAACGCGTCTGGGGATGTCTTCCAATGAGTTCGTCGGCCCGGTAGCCCGACACCTGTTCAACGGCCGGATTCGCCGTCAGCACCACGCCCTGCGTATCGGTTGAGATGATGGCCTGCCCGGCATTTTTGAGAATGGCATTTTGCAATGCCAGGAGTTGGCCGAGTTCCCGGGTTCGTTCCGCCACCCGCTGTTCAAGTTGTTCGGTATGCTGCTGCAGCCGTTCATTCAGGTATTGCTGGTAGATAACGATGGCCAGCTGACTGGCCACCTCGCCGGCAATCTGACGGTATTCTTCCGTAAAAAACCGGGGCGTGTGCGACAGCAGCACAAAAGCACCGATGTATTGCTGCTGGCTGAAGAGTGGGATAACGAGCAGCGACCGAAACCCCCGTTTATACAGGTTCAGTTCTGGTGGAATGCCCACGGAATCCGGTTGCAGGTGATCCAGCAGCCAGGATTGCCCACTCAGCAACGGTTCGACTTTAAACGGGTGGATGGGTAACCCGGGAGCCGTCCGGGTGGCCATTTCGTTACCCACCAGCCAGCTTTCGGCCTGCGCCAGGCCCGTTGCCTCGTTAAACCGGAAAACCACCAGTTGCTCGCACGGCACCAATTCCCGGACGTGCAGAAGGGCGGCTGCTTCGGGTCCCTGTTCGGTCAAACTCTGGTTGAGCAAGGCCCGTTCAATGGCCTGAAACCCCTGAAGACGCTGGTTCGTCCGGATCAATGTCTGGTTGATCCGGCGCAGTTGTTCATTTTTCTGGTGCAGTAGATCGGCCTGCTCCCGCAATGCCTGCTGCTGTTTTTGCAGGGGTGTAGTGTCCAGATACGTCAGCAACACCCCGTCGCCGATCCGGGTTAGATGGCCTTCTACCCACAAATCCAGCCCATCGGCCTGGTAATGCGTTTCGTAGTGTTTGGGAATCCCGGTTTGTAACACGTCCACGAGTCGCCCGAAGGAACCCTGTTCACGGGCCGAAGGGAAAATATCAAGTAGGTTGCGATTGATCAGTTGCTCAACGGATAGGCCCACCGTCCGGGCGTTGACGGGATTGGTTAAGGCATACCGAAAGTCTGTGGCGTCACCAGCCTCGTTCCGAACCGGGTGGAACAATGCCAGACCAGCCGGTAAATGCTCGACAATATTTTGCAGCAACTGAGTTTGTTGCGCTAGCGCCAGTTGGGCTTGTTTGGACTCGGTAATATCGAGGGCGGTGATAACGATCCCTTCGTATTTTCTGCTCACCGTAACATCCACCCAATTAATGGTGTTGCCGATCGGGTGTTGCCGTTCAAAGCGCTGGGTAATGCCGGTTTCCCAGGCCTGAACGTACCGGCTGAAAACGCCCGTATCGACGAAACTGGGAAAAACCTGAAGCATGGTCATCTGGCTAAACTCACCGGGACTCAGTGCTGCCATGTTCAGAGCGGCACGATTTCCCCAGATGTAGCGAAAGTCCGCGACCTGGTTGTTGTGAACAACAGGCTGGCAATACAGCACCGCAACCGGAATAACCTCCTGAAAGCTCTCCAGTTGTTGAGCCCGAAAGGTTTCATTCTGAAAAATCATACACGCTGAGTACCCCGTATATAGGTCAACAGGAGCTTTGCCTACAAAAGGGTAAGTACCTGAGTAGGGCAAAAATTGAGCCAGATCGCAGACCCTTTCCGGAATCCTTGCGTGCTCATTTTATTCGGAACGCAACGACTTCACGGGGTTCATCAAAGCGGCTTTGACGGACTCATAGGCTACCGTGAGCAGGGTGATGCCCGCGGTCAGCAACGCGGCCCCTGCAAAAATCCACCAACTCAATTCGATCCGGTATTCGTAGCTCCGGAGCCAGTGGGTCATGAGCCACCAGCCCAGCGGAGCGGCCACCAGAAAGCCCAGCAAAACCAGCTTGCCGAACTCCCGGCCAAACAGCCACAAAAGCTGAGCCTGAGTAGCCCCGAGCACTTTCCGAACACCAATTTCCTTCGTTTTCGATTCGGCCATGAAAGCCACCAAACCGTAGACGCCCAGACAACCAATCAGAATGGCCACCAGCGAAAAGGCTTGGATCAGCCCCAGCAGAACCCGTTCGGTCAGGTAAAATTCATTCACCAGATCGTCCACAAAAACCGCTTTGAAAACGTTTTCGGGAAACTGCCCATTCCAGGCTTTCTCAACCGCCTGCACTGTAGCGGACCGGTTGTTCGGAGCCACTTTCAAGGCCGCTATGGCAAAATCTGCGTGCGAATTGAGCAGGACCGTGGGCGGCACACTGCCGTGGACTTTGCCGATCTGAAAATCATTCACCACGCCCACCACGGTTTGGGTTCTCCCAAAAACCGTGAGCCGTTTGCCCAGGATGGCCGCAGGGGTTGGCAGGCCCAGTTGTTTGATCATGGCCTGATTCACCAGCGCTTCGTTGTTCGTCGAATCGTTGGTCCGAAAATTCCGCCCCACTACCAGCTTCAGGTCAAACAGCGGAACGTAGTCTTTGTCGCCCACTTTCACATTGACCGGAAATTTCTCCGGTTCCGGATGGCTGTCGTAGGTAAACGAAACCGGCGGCCGACGGTATGAAGCGGGGGGATCGCCCGCCAGCGCCACCTGTGCAACGCCGGGGAGTTGAGCCAGTTGTTCGCGCAGGGTCTGTTGCTTCAACGGGTTGGTAGTCGGCACCGGAACCGTCAGCACCGATTCTTTCGTGAAACCCAGATCGGCCTGCTGCATGTGCTGCACCTGCCTCGTCATGACAATGGCCCCAATCACGAAAAGTTGCGTAATAAAAAACTGCACGACCACCAGACCGCGCCGAACCGAAACGCCACCGACCTGCTGCGTCGTCAGCCGCCCGCGCAACGCCATCACCGGATTGAACCGCGACAAAATCAGGGCCGGGTAGAATCCCGCCAACAGAATGACCCCCAGAATCAGACCGCCAAACCACCACAACGCGTCGGGCCGAAACACATGCAGCACCGAGAGATCCGCGTTTAGTTTGTCCAAAGCCGAGTTCAACAGGGGCAGATTGAGTTGGGTCAACAGCAGGGCCAGCCCGACTGCCGCCAGCACCACCAGGGTGGTCTCGGTCATAAACTGGCCGATCAACTGCCCGCGCGTGCTTCCGATGGCTTTCCGAACGCCCACTTCTTTCGACCGTTTGATGGCACGGGCCGTGGCGACGTTGATGAAATTGATGCAGGCAGCCCCGACCAGAAACACGCCCAGGATGATCAGCGCATACAGAATGGGACGCGGGGCATGGCCGCCGTATTGGGGATTGTGGTTCAGGTCGCTCAGGGGCAGGGCTCGAAAATCAAGCCGTTTCGCTTCCGGCCCGGCCAGGTACTTCCGGCGAATGGCCGGAAAGGCCCCGGTCAACTGAGCAACGGAGGCCCCTTCCCGAAGCGTTACAAAGCACAGGGCAGCGGGCGCATTCCAGCGTTGCATGGCCTGTAAATCGCCCGTCAACACGGGAAAAGTCGCGTAGGAAACCAGCATCTCCAGAGGCAGCTTGGTATTGGACGGCGGGTTTTTAATGACGCCTGTAACGGTTAGATTCGTCTGGTTATCAAACCGCAGTGTACGGCCAACCGGGTCGGCATTGTCGAAGTATTTTTGGGCGTATCGTTCCGATAAAACAACCGTATTGGGCGCGTTCAGGGCGGTTTTCGGACTTCCCTTCACCCATTCCACCCCAAACACCTCAAAATACTGCGGTTCGACAAAACCGATGTTGCGTGACTCTTCGAACTTCTTTGCCAAACCGCCTTTTCCGTCCGGTATCCCGATGATTTTCCGAAACGCCAGTTCCAGGCGGACGGCGGTTTCTACGAACGGATAATCCCGGCGCAGCACATCGCCCAGCGGCCGGGGCGTTGCATCGCTTGGAACCACGTTATCATGACGGATGTCCGTCACGACCCAGTAGGTCCGGTCGGCCTTGGCGTGATACCGGTCGAAACTGAACAGCCAGTCAACCAGCAGAAAAATCATCAGGCCACTCGCCAGACCGACGGCCAATCCAACCGTACTGATGGCGCTCGAAAGCCGGTTGCGCCAAAGGTTCCGCAGGGAAATCAAAAGGTAATTGCTGAGCATAGTTGGGTTAAGAATAAACATTAAAGAAGAATCATCCGATTTAAACGGCCATCCGGCCGAACGTCGGCCCGGCCGGGGTTTTAAAAATCCCAGCACATCCCGCCAATACCGCCATCTGGCCCGCCGTTCGCCAATGCGTTTTACCTGAAAGGCAAACTCCTCGTGCAAATCGCCCTGTACCTCCTCCAGCCGGTGGGGAGAACAAAAGAATCGGAGGAACTGGTCGGCGAGTTTTGGGGGAGCAGGTATCACTTCAACCTTTTTAATGTAAAATGTTAAATGATGAATGTTAAATATAAAAGGATGCGCGGAGCCTAATTCCTTTGACATTCATCATTTGAAATTTATCGTTTAAAATTCTTTTCATTCCGCTTTCAAACTCTTCACCGGATTCATCAAAGCCGCTTTGATACTCTGGAAACTGATCGTCAGCACGGCCACCGAAACTGCCAAACCAGCCGTCAAAACGAGCATCCACCACTCCATCTCAATGGCGTAAGCGAACCCTTCCAGCCAGCGGCTCATCGCCCACCAGGCCAGTGGTGAAGCCAGCAGCGTCGCGATGATCACCAGACGGAGAAAGTCTCGGGACAGCAAAAGAACCACGGCCGAAACCGTTGCCCCCAACACCTTGCGAATCCCGACTTCCTTGATGCGCAGTTGAGCCGCGTAAGCCGATAAACCAAACAAGCCCAGACAGGAAATGAAAATCGCAAAAACCGCAAAAACCGTCAGCACATTGCCTACGCGTTGTTCTGAATCGTAGAGCCGGGCCAGTTTTTCGTCCAGAAAGGTGTACCTAAACAGGCTTTGGGGCGATAAACGAGCCAGGGTTGACCGGGTAAATTGCAACGTTTCGGGTAGCTTATTGCCTTTGATTTTCAGCAAAAAGTAGTTGGCCTGACCGGGATGCTGAACAATCACCAGCGGTTCGACGGCACTATGCAGGGAAGCAAAATGAAAATCATTGACAACGCCCACAATCTCGCCCGTATCACCCAGTGAAACCATTTTCTGGCCAATCGGCGACTGTAATTTAAGCGCTTTCACAGCCGCTTCGTTCAGAATATAAGGGAAGTGAGCACCTTCGGTTTTCCGCCCGAAATTGCTCCCGGTTTTCAGTCCAATTTTCAGCACCGGAAGCATGTGTTCATCGGCCCACATAAACCGCATCTGACTGGCATCGTCGGCTTTTTCTAACGGGGTGAGCATATCGGTACTAAACCGGTCGCCGGGCAGAACTGAAATCAGGGCCACATCCGTGATCGCGGAATTTTTCAGCCATTCATTCTGAATCGTAGACACTTTTTCGTGCATTTCCTGACCATAAAGTTTTACGGCCACGACCTGTTCCTGATCGAAGCCCAGCTTCTTGTTCTGGAAAAACTGCATTTGCCGGTACACCACGATGGTACTGAAAATCATGAAAACCGAGACCGCAAACTGGAAAACAATCAACCCTTTGCGCACCAGTGTCACCGACGAAACCGAATTCTTCCTGCCTTTCAGGGAAGTAACCGGCTCGAAATTGGAGATGAACCACGCGGGATACAGGCCAGCAACCAGGCTGATCAATCCGGCCAGCAGCAGCATAATGACAACATTTGCCGTGTTGAAAAACTGCCCAAACTGAAGGTTTTTAGCCGTGAGCGCGTTGTAAAACGGAATCGCCAGCCGGAACAGCAGGAGCGCCAGAACCGCGGCCGTCAGCGTCAGCAGGAACGATTCGCCCAGAAATTGTTTCACCAACTGTTCTTTCCGGGCACCCAGCACTTTCCGTACACCCACCTCCTTCATCCGGTTAAAGGCCTGCGCCGTTGCCATGTTGATGAAGTTGACCGACGCCACCAGCAAGATAAACAGAGCCGCCAACGCAAACACATATACGTACAGAATGTCGCTGTTCGGACCCATTTCCTTTTCCAGCTTCGAATGCAGGTGAATGGCCGTGATGGGCTGAAGGTGCGTCTTCCGGGTCGCCAGAATGTCTTTCCGGTTTTCGCCCGCTACCTCGTAGAATTTCACCATAAACGCCGGTAGTCGCGCTTCCACTTCCGACAGCGAGGCATTGCGGTTCAGCAGCACGTAGTTGTAAAATCCCGACCAGCTCCGGTTTTCCAGCGACCTTTTATCGGCAAAGCGATAGTAGGTGGACATGGAAATCAGGTAGTCAAATTGCAGGTGAGTCGGAAACGAAAAGTCGCTGATCACCCCCGTCACGGTCAACGGGCGTTTGTCCAGATCATCCTGAATCACTTGGCCCAGCGGTTCGTCGTCGCCGAAGTATTTTTTGGCCGTTGCTTCGGTCAGCACAATGCCATCGACCTGTTTCAAAGCCGTTTGCGGATCTCCTTTGACAAACACCAGATCAAACACCTCGACCGCCGTCGAGTCGGCATAAAAACCGCGTTTCTCTTCAAACTGCCGAAGTTCACCGCCCGACGGTGCATAACTGAACACCCGATCGGGATAAGGACGATGGAAACGCGCCAGGGTCTGAATAGCGGGGATTTGCTGCTTCATTTCCACGCCGATGATGGGCGACGTAGCGGCCCAGATCCGGCTTTTCTCACCAATATTCTCCGTGGTAATCCGGAAAATGCGGTCGGCTTTCGTAAAGCCTTTGTCGTAACTCAGTTCCTCCTTGACGTGGAGAATGATGAGCAAACCGCACGCCAGCCCCAGCGCCAGTCCGGTGATCGTAAGTGTGCTATTCAGTCGATAGCGAAGCAGGTTCCGCCAGGCAATTTTGAAGTAATTCCGGATCATACTGGGGTTCGTTAATGAGGTTGTTGAATCGTCGCTCGATTTTCTTCGAATGGCAAACAGGGTTACAAATCCCAGCACATCCCGCCAATACCGCCATCTGGCCCGCCGTTCGCCGATGCGTTTTACCTGAAAGGCAAACTCCTCGTGCAAATCGCCCTGAATCTCCTCCAGCCGGTGGGGAGAACAAAAGAATCGGAGGAGCTGGTCGGCGAGTTTTGGGGGAGCAGGTATCACTTCAACCTTTTTAATTTAAAATGTTAAATGATGAATGTTAAATATAAAAGGATGAGCATCGCCTAACTCCTTTGACATTCATCATTTGAAATTTACTATTTATCATTTCCCTTATTTCATTCGCTTCGCAGACTCTTCACCGGATTCATCAAAGCCGCTTTTATCGCCTGAAAACTGACCGTCAATACCGTAATGGCCAACGCGCCAAAGCTGGCGGTTGCGAAAATCCACCAGGAAATTTCAGTCCGGTATTCGTATTTCTGGAGCCAGTCGTTCAGGAAATACCACGCAATCGGCGACGAAAGCAGGCACGAAATAATGACCAGCAGCACGAAATCTTTCGACAACAATCCCCAGAGATTGGCGACCGAAGCCCCCAGCACCTTTCGAACCCCGATTTCCTTCGTACGCTGCTCCGCGACGAAAGACGCCAGACCGAAGATGCCCAGACAACTGATGAAAATGGCCAGGCCCGCAAAGAAGCTTGCCAGTTTGCCGATGCGTTCCTCAGCCGCGAATTTGGCCGCAAACTCCTGGTCGGCAAACTTGTACTCGAATGGGGCGTCGGGATTGATCTTTTTGAAAACCGTCTCCAGTTTTTCCAGCGCCAGCCCGGCGCTCATCGCCGGATTTAGCTTGATGTGGATGAAATTTAGCGTCCGTTCGTGGGTGTTCATCATAAAAACCGTCGGCATCACCGGCTCGAAAGGCGATTTCATAACCATGTCTTTCACAACCCCGATTACTTTCCAGTTCTGATCGTGCCAGCGGATGATTTCGCCAACCGGTTTTTGGAGACCAATCTGTTTAACGGCCGCTTCGTTCAGGACAAACGTCATCGAATCCGTCGAAAATTGGCGGGAAAAACCACGCCCTTCTTTTATTTTCCACCCTACCACATCGCCAAATTCTGGTGTCACACAGATGGTACCGAAAGCCGAGGTCTGATTCGGATTCTTGCCCCGCCATTCCAGGTTATTGGCCGACGACCAGATGTTGGTGGCCGGGCTCGACGCTTCGGCCATGTTGGCAACGGCTCCGGTGGCCAGCAATTCGTTTCGGAGCGCATCATAACGCCCCTGAAGCTCGGGCGTATTCATGGTGATGTTGATCAATCCTTCGCGGTTATAGCCAATCGGACGGTTTTTGGCGAATTGAATCTGCCGGAAAACAATGATCGTTCCGATGATGAGTGTCACCGAAACCGTAAACTGAACCACAACCAGCACTTGGCGGGGAATCGACGCCAGACGACCGATATTAAAAGTTCCCTTGAGCACTTTAATGGGCTGAAAAGAAGACAGATAGAGGGCCGGATAGCTACCCGCAACGATGCCCGTAAAGAGACTAAAGCCGATGCTCAACAACCAGAACCAGGCATCCGACCACAGCATCGTCATCTGCTTGTCGGCCACGTCGTTAAAAATCGGCAGAACAAGTTGGACCAACGCCAAGGACAGCACAAAGGACAAGGCAACGACCAGAAACGATTCGCTAAAAAACTGACCGATAATCTGGCTTCGCTGCGACCCAATCGCTTTCCGAATGCCAACTTCTTTCGCCCGTTTCTGCGACCGTGCGGTGCTGAGATTCATGAAGTTAATGCACGCCAGCAACAGCACAAAAACGCCAATGACGCCAAAAAGCCAGACAAACTGGATGCGTCCACCGCTATTCACGCCGTTTTTAAACTCCGAATACAAATGCCAGCGGTTCATGGGATGCAAAAAAAGAGCGGGCTGCGCTTTACTATCCGTATGCTGGCGAAAGACGTTCTCGATTTTCCGGGAAACATCGTCAAAACGGCTGTTCGGATTCAGTTGCGCAAAAATCTCGAACGAACTGCTGCGCCAGTTATTCAGATACGAGCGTTCGGTATCTTCGGAGAAAATCAGTTCGATGGGTGCCACGAAAGCCAGGTCTTTCAGCAAGGTATTGTGCGGCAAATCTTCGTAAACGCCCGTCACCTGTACCGTGTGTTTATTGCCGACTTTAATGGCTTTATGGAGCGGGTCAACGGCACCAAAAAGGGCTTTGGCAGTTGATTCAGAAAGTAATATCGAAGCCGGCTCTTTCAGACCAAGCCGTGTGCCACTGCGCATTTTCAGCGTCATCATCTCCGGGAAATCCGGTTCGGCAAAACTGCCGGCCCGGGTAAGTTTCTGATCCTGAAACGCCAGAATCTGTTCCGCCCAGGAATACGCCACAACGGATTTGAAATCGTCCGGGTATTTTGTTCGCAGTTCCCGACTCAACGGAAACGGCAACGCGCCATAGGTTTGGATGCCCTGTTCGAGTGTCTGGTTTTCGAGCACCTGCGCAATCCGGTCGTGATTTTGATGGGATTGATTAAACGATAGCTCATCATAAATCCATAAGCCAATGAGCATGGCAACGGCCATGCCCACCGATAAACCAACAATATTAATGGCCGAATAGCCCTTGTTGCTCAGGAGATTCCGCCAGGCGATTTTAAAATAATTCCGGATCATGCTTGGGTTCGTTAATGAGGTTGTTGAATACTCCGTTGATTTTCTTCGAATGGCAAACAGGGTCAAAAATCCCAGCACATCCCGCCAATACCGCCATCTGGCCCGTCGTTCGCCGATGCGTTTCACCTGAAAGGCAAACTCCTCGTGCAAATCGCCCTGAATCTCCTCCAAGCGGTGGGGAGAACAAAAGAATTTGAGCAGTCGATCGGCGAGTTTTGGGGGAGCAGGTATCACTTCAACCTTTTTAATTTAAAATGTTAAATGATGAATGTTAAATATAAAAGGGTAAGTACCGCCTAACTCCTTTGACATTCATCATTTGAAATTTACTATTTATCATTTCCCTTATTTCATTCACTTCTCAAACTCTTCACCGGATTCATCAAAGCCGCTTTCACGGCCTGGTAACCGACTGTCAATAAAGTAATTACTGTAANGTAAGTACCGCCTAACTCCTTTGACATTCATCATTTGAAATTTACTATTTATCATTTCCCTTATTTCATTCACTTCTCAAACTCTTCACCGGATTCATCAAAGCCGCTTTCACGGCCTGGTAACCGACTGTCAATAAAGTAATTACTGTAATCGACAATCCGGCGATAATGAACACACCCCAGCCTAAATCGACATGGTAGGCAAAGTTGTGCAGCCATTGATTGAGTGCCCAGCCGATGACCGGAAAAGCGATCAGGAGCGCAATCAGCAACAGCTTCAGGAAATCCACCGACAGCATCAGGGCGACATTGCCGACTGTGGCACCCACCACTTTTCGAATGCCGATTTCCTTCTGCCGCCGTTGGGCCGTAAAAGCCGCTAAACCGAACAGGCCCAGACAGGAAATGAGGATGGTGAGTCCGGCAAAATACCGTGACAGGACACCGATTCGACGCTCGGCGGCATAGAGCGCCTGGTAGTTTTCGTCCAGAAACTGGTAGTCAAAAACGAGGCCCTGGTGATGGGCTTCGAATACCTTCTGAATGCGCGCAATCGTCTGTTGTTCCGTGCCGCCCTGCATCTTCACCATGATGTTGGGCATGACCGGATAGACCTGGAAAAAGCACGGTTTCACGGTTTCGTACAGCGATTCGAAGTTGAAGTTTCTGACCACGCCCACAATCTGCCGCTCCCGATCCCAAAATTTGACGGTTTTGCCAATCGGATCTTTCAATCCCATGCTTTTAATAGCCGCTTCGTTGAAAATAATTTCGTTGTACGAACCCGGGCTGTTGGAAAAACCGCGGCCTTCTTTCAGTTCCATGCCGAGGGTTTCGATGAAGTTATATCCCACTTCCAGATTAGCAAACTCGATGTCTTTGCCCGGCGGTTTTCCCGGCCATTGAAACCCGGAAATCGCCCCGTGGCCACCCGTCAGGTTGTGGTAATAACTCGACGCATTGACCACGCCCGGAATCGTTTTGATTTCGGCCAGAAAGCCCTCTGCCGATTTCAGCTTGACAGAATCCATTTCCAGCGGAATTTCGAAATGAATAATGTTCTCCCGGTTGTAGCCCAGATTTTTGGTCTGGATATACTTAATTTGCCGATACACTACCAGAACCGAGACGATAAACAGGATGGAAACCGTGAATTGAAACACCACCAGGCCTTTTCTGACCATCAACTCGCCAACCGACGTTTTGAGTTTGCCTTTCAATACCGCCGTTGGATTGAAACCGGAAAGATACAAAGCCGGGTAACTGCCGGCGATTAAACCGGTCAATACCGTGATGCCGACAATCGACAGCAGCAGCGTGCCGTCAAACTCCAGACTGATGTGCTTGCCCGTAATCAAATTGAATTGTGGAAGCAACAGAATCAGGAGAAAAACCGCTATAATGAGCGACAGAAAAGCCATCAAAAGAGATTCGCCCAGGTATTGAAAAACCAGCGAACTGCGCAGGGCTCCCACCACTTTTTTGATGCCCACTTCTTTGATTCGCCCTGATGCTTTTGCCGTCGACAAATTCATAAAATTGATGCAGGCAATGAGCAGAATGAAGACCGCGATGATCGAAAACAGTTTTACATACGTAATCCGTCCGCCAACTGGTTTGCCATTTTCAAACTGTCCGTGGAGGTATTTATCGGAATACCGGATTGCGAATAATTGCGTCTTTGTTTTATCTTTTGTCTGCAAAAAATCCCTGATTTTTGCGTTAAATCGGTCTAAATCGGCACCTTCCCGCAAAACCAGAAACGTACTCGGGTCGCTGTTCCCCCAGTTTTCCATACCGGGTCGTCTGACAAAAAAGACGTTAAAACTGAACAGAAGATCAAACGGTTCGGTCGAATTGGCCGGGCTATTGGCGAAAACACCCCCCACGCGGTAAGTCCCGCTGAATTCCTCGTGATCCCATTTGACGGCCTTGCCAAGCACATCTGTCGTAGTACCAAACAGTTTTATAGCCAGTTCCTCGGAAAGTGCAACGGTATGGTTATCCGAAAAAATGCTGTTTTTATCTCCCTGAAGAAATGGGCAGGTAAAGACATTAAAATAATCCTTCCCGACAAACTGCCCACCCGATTTTAGCCGGGTTTCGCCTACAGAAATGATCCCTTTGCTGGAAAACCAGGACGCCGGAACCACCGTTACAGCATGCTCGACTTCGGGCATTTCGGTCGCCAGCGCATCCGCCAGAAGACCGGGCGTATGATTGATGGTGTTCACGTCATCTTCGTGAAAATGATTGGCCATGACCTGAAAAAGCTGCTCGTCTTTTTCGTTGTATGTATCCATTTGTAATTCATCCTTTACCCACAGATAAATCAACAAGGTACAGGCTAAACCGGTAGACAAACCGACCAGGTTAAGTGCCGTAAACTGACGGTCTTTCGTCAAATTTCGCCAGGCAATTTTGAAATGATTCCGGAACATAATCGGGTTCGCTAGATGCGTTTTTGAATCTTCTTTTGACCTTTTTTTACTCGCAAACGACAGCACAAATCCCAGCACATCCCACCAATACCGCACCCTCGCCCGCCGTTCGCCCACCCGCCGAAGCTGGTACTGAAACTCCTCGTGCAAATCGCCCTGAATCTCCTCCAGGCGGTGGGGAGCGCAGCAAAATTTCAGGAGATGGTCGGCGAGTTGGGGTGGTTGCATAGAGTTATGAGTGAAGAGTTAAGAATTATGAGTTGGCTGACGCACTTAACTCATAATTCTTAACTCTTAATTCTTCATTCCGAGCGCAGCGAGCGAACAGGATTCACCAAAGCCGCTTTGATACTCTGGAAACTGACCGTCAGAAGAGCAACGGCAACGGCCAGAAAACCGGCCAGCCCGAAAACCCACCATTCCAGATCGATCCGGTAGGCAAAATCGGCCAGCCACTCCTTCATGGCATACCAGCCCATCGGCGTGGCAATCAGAATGGCGACGAAAACCAACCGCAGAAAGTCTTTGGAAAGCAGCGCTACGATGCTGGCAACGGATGCACCCAGCACCTTGCGAACGCCGATTTCCTTGGTACGCTGGAGCGTAGTAAAAGCCGCCAGACCGAACAGGCCCAGACAAGCAATGAAAACCGCCAGCCCCGCGAAAATGCCAAACAGTTGTCCAATCCGCTGCTCAGCCTGATACATCTTGTTAAACCGCTCATCCAGAAATGAATACGAGAAAGGCATATCGGTTTCGGCTTTCCAGTTTTGCTCCAGCATTTTGAGCAAAGCGGGGACGTTGTCGGTGCGGATGCGCAGGGCCATCTGGTACCAGTCTCCGCCGTAAAACATGATCAGGGGCGCAATGTGCTGGTGCATGGATTCAAAGTGAAAATCCTTCGTTACCCCGACCACCGTGTAGGTTTGCCGGTCGCCCGGACTACCGTCGCCCACGGTAGTGATGCGCTGTCCAACCGGGTTTTTCCAGCCAAACTGCCGGACGGCAGCTTCGTTGACCAGTACCGCAGCACTGTCGCCCGAAAACGCTTTGGAGAAGTTCCGGCCCAATGCCACCCCGATACCCAGCGTGGGCAGATACTGCTCGTCGATCCGGTAGGTTTTCAGCCGGAAAGGCACTGTTTCCGTGGGTGCGTTCACATCCCGAAAACCGTCGACGCCCTGGTTGGAACGGCCCGCCGGCAGGTAACCCGCCAGACTGGCACTGACGATTTGTGATTGCTTCGCCAGTTCGCTTCTGAACGTCTTCAGTTTATCGCCCAGCACGTAAGTGTCGTGCAGAATCAGCACCTGCTCTTTGTCAAAACCGACTTTTTTGTTCTGAATGAACCGCAGTTGCTGATAGACGACCAGCGTTCCGATGATCATGCCGATGGAAACGACGAACTGCACCGTAACGAGGGTATTCCGTAACCAGCCGCTGCGCACCCCGGATAAGAGTTTGCCTTTCAGCACACTAACCGGTTTGAACGATGACAGGAAAAAAGCCGGATAGCTGCCCGCCAACAGCCCAACCAGCAAACTGCCCATCAGGGTGTAGCCCATCAGGCGGACATTCAACAGCGTCCCCAGATCGAACGCTTTATTAGCCAGTTGATTGAACGTCGGCAGCGCAACGGCCACCAAAACCCCAGCCACCACGAGCGCCAGAAACGTGATCAAAACCGATTCGGACAGGAATTGGCGAATCAACTGCTGCTGTACCGACCCCAGCACTTTGCGAATGCCGACCTCCTTGGCCCGATTGGCCGACCCGGCCGTCGACAGGTTCATGAAATTGATGCAGGCCAGCAGCAGAATAAAAACCGCAATGGCCGAAAAAATATAGACGTATTTGGGATCGCTGTTCGCTTCGAGTTCGTTCTCCCAATTGGGTCCCAGGTGAATGTCCGTGACGGGCTGAAACCGGAACCCCATCCGGTCGCCTTTCCGGAGGTATTCGTCGTAGGTCATGCCCAGAAACTCCGGCACCTCCGGCCCCATGTATTTGCGGACAATGTTTGGGCTTTGGGCCGCCAGTTGCGCCACCGAATAGCCTTCCCGCAGCAATAGGTACGTATGCGACCCGCTGGCCAGCCATTTTTCTCCCTGCCGAATCGAGCGATACGAGCCGAAGAAGTCGTAATGAAAGTGACTATTGGAAGGCACATCCCGGCAAACGCCCGTGACCCGAAAAAGGCCCTTGGTGCCCATCGTCAGGCTTTTGCCCACCGGATTCTGATCGCCAAAATACTTCCGGGCGGTCGATTCGGTGAGGACGACGGTATTGGGTTCGGTCAACGCCGTCTTTACGTTCCCTTTCAACAGCGGAATCGAAAAAACCGCGAAGAAATTGGAATCGGCAAACACCACCCGTTCTTCCTTAAACCGCTCGTTGCCGGATTTGATCACAAACGTTCCTTCACTTTCCAGCCGCGTGAAAGCTTCTACGCCCGGATAATCGCGCAACATAGCGGCCCCCGCCAGCGCGGGGGCATACGCCATGTTCATTTCCTTGCCGCCCAGGCGGATGTGCATCGTCATGCGGAACAGCCGGTCGGCTTTCGTATTGTAGCGGTCGTAACTCAGCTCGTCCTGTACAAACAGGACAATGAGCAGACAGGTGGCCAGACCAACGGCCAGACCGGCGATGTTGATGGCCGAAAACACTTTTTTCCGCCAGAGATTCCGCCAGGCAATTTTGAAGTAATTTTGGATCATTATCGGGTTTGTTAGATGCGTTGTTGAATACTCAATTGACTTTCTTTTAAGCGCAAACGACAGAATAAACCCCAGCACATTCCACCAATACTGTCTCCTCGCTCTCGGTTTCCCCACCCGCCGAAGCTGGTATTGAATCTCCTCGTGCAAATCGCCCTGTACCTCCTCCAGCCGGTGGGGAGCGCAGCAAAATTTCAGGAGTCGGTCGGCGAGTTGGGGCGGTTTCATGTTGTTTAGCTATCGAATACTGAATAATGAACAACGAATATCGAAGTGCTCTGCGGATGACAATTCTACCTTCGCTATTCTTTATTCAATATTCGCTATTCATCTTATTCACTTTTCAGGCTTTTCACCGGATTCATCAAAGCGGCTTTGACGCTTTGAAAACTGACGGTCAGCAGCGCGATCACCACCGTCAGCAAACCCGCAACGGCAAACACCCACCACGCGAGATCAACCTGATACGCAAACCCCTGCAGCCAGCGGTTCATGGCATACCAGGCAATGGGAAACGCGATCAGCATGGCGATGGCGACGGGTTTCAGGAAGTTGGCCGACAGCAGAACCACAATGTTCGGAACCGATGCACCCAGCACCTTGCGAACGCCGATTTCTTTCGTGCGCTGCTCGGCCATGAAAGCCGCCAGCCCAAACAAACCCAGACAGGAAATGAAAATGGCCAGAAAAGCAAAGGCATTGGCGAGTTGGCTGACCACCTGTTCGCTGTGGTATAATTTGGCGTATTCCAGGTCCGAAAACTGGTAGGTAAACGGAAAATTGGGATTCAGTTCTTTGCAGATTTTTTCCAGACTGGCCAGCGCTTCCCGGGTTTTGCCGGCTTCGGCCCGAACCAGAATACTGCCCCATTTTTGCTGTTCGTCGAGCCGGACAATCAGCGGTTCAATGGCCTGGTGCATGGAATTGAAGTGGAAATCTTTCAAAACGCCGATGATCTTGCCCTCCCGGTTTCCCCACCACATCGACTTTCCGATCGGGTTTTTGTAGCCAATTTTCCGAACAGCCGCTTCATTGACGAGGTAGCTGGCCGAATCGGTGCCGAATTCGCGGGAGAAATCGCGCCCTTCGGCCAGTTTCAGGTTCATGGTTTTCAGAAAATCGAAGCCCACCACGGCGTCGGCAAACGGCACCAACAGGCCCGGATCTTTGCCAACCCATTCGATGTCGCTCCGGTGGTGGCCAATCAGGGTGGGGGATTCCTTCATCCTCGAAATGGTCAGGATGCCCGGCTGTTTCTCCGCTTCGTCTTTGAACAGATTATATTTCTGAACCAAATCTCCCTCGATGGGAATGTAAAGCAGATTTTCGCGGTCATACCCAATGTTTTTCGACTGGATATAGCCCATTTGGCGGTAGATCACGATCATGCCCACGATGAGAATCATAGAAAGCGAAAACTGAAAAACCACCAGACTTTTCCGGAAAAACGTTGCGCCAAATCCCAGACGCGCCGACAGCATCCGCCCTTTCAAAGCCAGGATCGGATTCATGGAAGACAGAAACAGGGCCGGGTAACTCCCCGACACCAGGCCCGTCAGGAGCAGAAGTCCGACAAGACTCGCCCAGAAAACCGGTTGTCCGAACGGCAAAAACAGGCGCTTTCCGGTCAGCTCATTAAAGGCGGGCAGGAGGATGAGCACCAGCATCACCGCCAGCACCACTGCGACAAACGTGAGCAGAATAGCCTCGCCCATAAACTGCCCGATCAAGGCGGAACGAACCGCTCCCACCACCTTCCGAACGCCCACTTCCTTCGCCCGTTTGGTGGAGCGGGCCGTGGCCAGGTTCATGAAATTGATGCAGGCAATGAGCAGAATAAAAACCGCCACGACACTAAACAGCCGCACGTAGTCGATCCGCCCGCCATCGACCTGACCGTTTTTGAAGGTCGCATTCAGGTACTTTTCGGGGTAGGGTTGCAAGGCGAGTTCGGTATGTGATCCGGCAGTTTTCGTGGTATACTGGTAGATGAACTCCTTGATTTTGGCCTCGACTTTCGCCGGATCGGCTCCCGGACGAAGCTGCACGAACGTCAATGGACTCGTGTTGCTCCAGTTATGAACCCACTGGTTTTCTTTCACATACGCTTTCCAGCTCCGCAAAAAATCAAAATGCTGCGACGAGTTGGCGGGCAGGTTCTCGAAAACCGCCGTCACCATCAGGTCGTCCCGGTTCTCGTAGCGAATCGTCTGGCCAACGGCCTGTTCCGGTTTTCCAAAAAACAGTTCGGCCATCTTTCGCGAAATGGCGATACCTTCCGGCGTGTTCAAGGCGGTTTCGGGCGTTCCCTGCACCAGCGGATAGCTGAACATGCTGAAAAAGTCGGCACCCGCAAACGATCCATCGGCCTTGTTGATTTTCCCGGCCGCTTCAAACGTGGCGGTTCGGCTCTGTTCCAGACCGCTGGCCCGTTCCACTTCGGGAACGACCCGTTTTAATTCTTCTGCCAGCAGGCCCTGCGTATAATAGGAGGCTTCCACCTTGCCATCATAAAAACCGCGTTCGTAGATCTGAAAAAGCCGGTCGCCGTTGGCGTGAAAACCGTCGACGCTGCGTTCGTCCTGCACCCACAGCAGAATGAGCAGGCTGCACGCCATGCCGAGGGCCAGACCGAGGATGTTGATGGCCGAAAACGCTTTGTTGCGAACCAGATTCCGCCGGGCGATTTTGAAATAATTGCTGATCATCGTTGGGTTCATGAGATGCGTTGTTGAATCGTCAGTCTTTTTTCGTTTGATGTCGAACGGCCATCCAGCCGGGGGCTTCAGAAAGCCTAGCACACCCCACCAATACCATCTCCTCGCTCTCTGTTTCCCCACCCGCCGAAGCTGGTATTGAAACTCCTCGTGCAAATCCCCCTGCACCTCCTCCAGCCGGTGGGGAGCGCAGAAGAATTCCAAAAGGCGGTCGGCGAGTTGGGGCGGTTTCATAGGTTTTATAATTTCAAATGGTAAATTTCAAATGATGAATGATAAAATATCTCAGCACGTCACCGTCTCCTCGATTATCAAACTTTTACATTCTTCATTTGAAATTTACTATTTATCATTCCCCTTATTTCATTCACTTTTCAGGCTTTTCACCGGATTCATCAAAGCAGCTTTGACACTCTGAAAACTCACGGTCAGTGCGGCTACGATCACAGTTGCCAGCAGGGCTATTCCAAAAATACCGGGACCGATGTCGATCTTATAGGCAAAATCCTGCAACCAGTGCGTCATCACCCACCACGCCACGGGCGTCGCGACCACGAAGGCGACGGCAATCAGCCGGGCGAACTCCTTGCCAAACAGCCACAGGATGTTACTGATGCTGGCGCCCAGCACCTTCCGGACGCCGATTTCCTTCGTTTTTTGATTCGCCATAAACAATACCAGTCCATACAGCCCCAGACAACCGATCACCACGGCGATTCCGGCGAAGAAATTGATCAGCTTGGCCATCGTTTGTTCCTGAACGTAGTATTCCTGCAATTGCTCATCGACGAATTGCGCAGTGAAATAACTGTCAGGATAGAGCTGGTTATACTCTTTTTCCAGTTGGTGGATGACCCGCTCAAAATTGCCGTTGTGTAACTGCAGACTGGCATAATAATATTTGGTCGCCCGGGTGGTCATGAGGAGCGGAAAAATCCCACTTTTCAGATCGCGCTCATTGAAGTCTTTTACAACGCCCACGATTTCCAGTTTTCGGGCCGTATGCAGGATTTTTCCCAGCACCTGGGCCGGATTATGAATGCCCAACTGCTTGACGAAGGTTTCATTGACCAGCGCTTCCCGGGACGTATCCGCGGGCTGAAGATTTCGCCCGGCCACCAGTTTCAACCCATACACATCGACATAAGCGGCATCGATAAACTTTTGCTGGGGGGTAAATTTTTCCGGTTCGGGGCGGGTGTCAAATTTGATAACCGTCTGGCTGATCCAGCCCGTTTGGGGTGGGCCGCTCATGGAATAACTCAATTTCTCAACCTCGGGAATGGCCATAGCCCGGTGGCGAAAATTCTCCATTTTGCCGACATCCTGTTGGGGTGACGAAGGCAACCGAACCGTAAGAATAGCCTTTTGCCGGAAACCGAGGTCTTTCGTCTGGATGTACTGCAACTGATTGGCCACCACGACCATACCCACAATCAGCATCTGTGAAATGGCAAACTGGGTGATCACCAGACTCCGGCGTATGGAAAAACCACCCACCTGCCGGGAGGTGATCCGTCCGGCCAGCGCCAAGGCCGGTTTGAAGCCCGTCAGCACCAGAGCGGGATAAAAACCGGACAAGAAAATGACCCCAGTCACGATCAGTACCAACCAGCCAATGACGGATGGATCGTAATAAAAAGTAAACCGGAAGACCCCGTGTAAATATTCCTGAGCCAACTGCTGACCAAACTGAAAAAAGAGGAGTGCAATGGCCGTGGCCGTGAGGGTTAACAAGGCGGTTTCGCCCATGAATTGCCAGAACAATTGGGGCCGCGTACTGCCCAGCACTTTCCGGACACCCACTTCCCGGGATCGGTTCAGGGCCTGCGCCGTGGCCAGATTGACAAAATTGATGCAGGCCGTGATGAGCAGAAAAATGCCGATGGCAAACAATGACCAGATCAAGCCCGAGCTCACACCACCGGTTTCGGTCGAGAAGTGAATATCCCGCAGGGGCTGCATCGGAAACCGGGTATCCTTAAGACCGTGCGGTTTGTACTTTTTCACAAAAGCCAGCATCTGCCGATCCCAGTCGGCTTTCGTAAAGTGGCTGTTCAGGCTCACAAAGCACTGCGTACCACTGTCGATATTGTCAAAATCTACGTTCAGCGGGCGGTCATGAAATTCGGGCAAACTGGCCCAGGATGCCATCAGGGAATAGGCAAAATCGGTGTTATCCCGGTAATCTTTAAACACCCCGACAATTCGGGCATTCAGCGTTGCATTGATCTTAATGATTTTGCCAAGTACCTCCGTCGTCCCAAAGTACCTGGTGGCATTTTCAGCACTGAGAACCACCGTATTGGGCTGAGCCAGTCCCGCTGGTCCGCCAGCCAGCCACTCGTAATCGAAGATCTTAAAATAGGAAGGCTGCACAAAGGCTCCCATTTTGTGAGCGTCTTTAAACTTTCGGTCAGGTTCATTGGCTACGGGAATGGCTACCAAAGGGTCCCGGTAGAGCTCGATCATCGCCAGATTTTCGATATCCGGATGGTCATTCCGAAGGGCTTTCCCCAGTTCGTAAGGAACGCCGGTTACGTTAAAATTGCCTTCAGGCGTAACAAACTCGGTGGTTACCCGGTAAATGGAAGCGTATTTCTGGTGGTGTGTATCGATAGTATGATGGTAGCGAACGAGCGAAAAAATCAGCAGCGCAGCGCCAATGCCCATAGCCAGGCCCGTGACATTGATCAAGGCATAGGTCTGGTTTTTAATCAAATTCCGCCGGGCGGTTTTGAAATAATTGCTAATCATGGTTGGGTTCATCGTATGAGTTGTTGAATACGCAGTTGCTTTTCGTTTGATGGCGAACGGCCATCCAGCCGGGGGTTTCAGAAAGCCCAGTACATCCCGCCAATACCGTATTCTGGCCCGTCGTTCACCGATCCGTTTCACCTGATAATCAAACTCCTCGTGCAAGTCGCCCTGCACCTCCTCCAGCCGGTGGGGAGCGCAGAAGAATTCGAGTAGTTGGTCGGCTAGGCGGGGCGGTTTCATATATTTTTTTAATATCGAATACTGAATAGTGAACACCGAATTATGAAGTGGCTTCGCCAGCGCCCGGTGTTCATTATTCGTTATTCAGTATTCGATATTTTATCATTGTTCATTTTGTTCTTTCATTTAAAGACTCGTGGCCGGTTTGAACGGATTCAGCAAACGCGCCCAGAAGCTGACACGGACTTCCTGGATTTCCTGCAACGTCCGTCGGCCATAGGCCGTCACCGTAAACAGCCGTTTCCGTCGGCCCCCGCGCTCGGCGGTAGGTTCGCCCATCTCCGATTTCAGCATGCCTTTGTCTTCCAGTCGTTCCAGAGCCGCGTGGACCTGATTCAGCCGCACCGCACGACCGGTCTGCTCGCTGATTTCGTGGGTGATCGCAACGCCATACGCCCCGCCTTCCATGACGGCCACGGTTAGTAATACGATTTCTTCAAACTCGCCCAAGTAGCTGCGTTTCATCGCTGTCAATTAGTTCTATCTTTGCTGATCAAATGCCTTGCCAACTTCCCAAACCGGCCTTAGAAGCGGTTTTAGGCGGATTGTAAACGGGGAAGCTGTACGATTTCGGACAATTCCTGTCCGCTAGTGTACAGCGAGATAGACCAGCCCGGACGGGTAAAAACCGCTCCCGAATGTCTTACGTTGGTTTCCGGTTCCTGAATCCGACTTCACCCATGAAACGCTTCCTTTTTCTGCTGCTCCTCAGCACAACCACCGGGTTTGCCCAAAAGAAAACCGCACCGGTCATCGACCCCCGCGTGATCAAAGTCTACTCGCTGCTGTGGGATTTGAAGGCGCTGAGCAAGGCCCCGGCGGTGGAGTGGCTGAATCAAACCGGAACCGTTCACTCGCTTCTGTATAAAAGCGTCGATTACGAAGGAAAACCGACGCAGGTTTTTGCGTATTACTCCAATCCGGATTTGATCCGGGGAAAACCGGTCGGCAAGCGGACGTTTCCGGGCGTTGTCCTGATTCACGGCGGGGGCGGAAAAGCGTTCAAAGAATGGGTGGAAAAATGGGCCGCTGATGGCTACGCAGCCATCGCGATGGATCTGGCGGGAAAGGGGGAAGACGGAAAACGACTCGCGCAGGCCGGACCCGATCAGGGCGAAGTCGATAAATTCTCGAAACTGGAAAAAGCCGATCTCCGCGATCTGTGGACGTACCAAGCCGTTTCGGGTGCCATTCTGGCGCATTCGCTGCTGCTGAGTTTTTCCGAAGTCGATGCCACCAGAACGGCGGTCACCGGCATCAGCTGGGGCGGTTATCTGACCTGCCTGGTCGCCAGTCTCGACAACCGGTTCAAGGCAGCCGCACCGGTGTATGGCTGCGCGTATTACGACGAATCCGATGTTTTCAAAACCTCCATCCGCAAGCTTTCGCCGGACGGGCAGCGGAAGTGGATGCGGTATTTCGATCCGTCGGTGTATTTGCCGTTTGCCAAACCGCAGTTTCTGTTCGTCAATGGCAACAAAGACCGGTTTTATAACGTCATTCCCTACCACAAAACCTACAGCCTGATTGCGCCCAGCCGGCGGACGATGTGCCTGATCCCGGACATGAAGCACGGCCACGAAGCGGGTTGGGAACCGCACGAAATCCGGTATTTCTTCGAGAGCATCCTCAACGACGGCGTTCCGCTGGCAGCCGTTGCGCCGGTTTCCGTACAGGACTCGACCCTTCGTTTGTCCTACCAATCACCGGTCACGGTCTATACCGCCGAGTTTTATTATTCCAATGACACGACCTCGGTGAATGAGAACCGGATCTGGTCGAAGCAGAAAGCGACCCTCGATCGCAACACCCGAACCGTGACCAGCCCCGTGCCGAAAGAAGGTTTTCAATACGGCTTTTTCTATCTGAAAGACCACCGGAACGTTTCGGTTTCGAGCCCGTTCCTGCTGAAAGGGAACTAGGATTTTCCGTTCGCCGGTCCCGTGCCGTCGCTGGCTTGCAGGGCTAAATAAATTCCGTTGGTCCAGCCAAAACCGTCCTGGTTGGGATATTCTCCCCCACCCGCCGGCAAATCGATGTCCACGACGTTGTATTTTTCCATCATTTTGCCGGTATTCCGGAATACCTTGTCATTGAGCGCCGTCCAGCGTTTCCGGATTTCAGCGGCTGTCTCCGTAAACCCGTATCGCAACAGCCCCTGGTAGGTGATCCATTGCAGCGGTGCCCAGCCATTCGGAGAATCCCATTGCTGCCCGCTTCGCTGAAGCGTTGAAACCACTCCGCCTTCTTTCAGAAAGCTTTTCCGGATATGTTCGTGAACCTGAGCTGCCTGTTCGTCGGTCGCCAGCCCGAAGAACAACGGAAACAGAGCCGCCAGTGACCAGACCGGCGTGGTCTTGTGCAAAACGACGTTGTAATCCATGAAAAACTGACTCTTCTCGTCCCAGAGATACGTCATGATGGCTTTTCGCCGGGTCTCGGCTTTTTGCCTGAAATGCTCATACGGTTCCTGGAATGAACTTTGGCGGTAAGCGTCCGACAGGGTTATTTCCAGATCATACATCAGGCAGTTCAGATCCACCGGAATGATATCCGTGGTGTGAATGGTGGCCAGCTGTTCCGGATCGCCAAACCAGCGGCAACTGAAATCCCAGCCGGATTCGCAAGCGGCCCGGATGTGTCGGTACAGCGTTCCGGGTGCAACGCCGTAGGGAGCCGCTTCACGAGCCAGTTCCACATCCTCCCGGTAGGATTCGGGCCGAGGGGCGGAGAGGTCATCCCAATAGCGGTTTAAAATACTGCCGTCGGGCAACACCACCACGCGCCGGAAAGCGCCTTCGTGATCGTCGAGCCGAAAGTAGCCATCCATCCAGTAATTGTATTCTTTCTGCATGTGGGGCAGATAGCGAACGAGGACGTCCGGACCGTCGATTTCGGAAAGCAGCCGGACCATCAGGGCAAAAAACGGCGGTTGCGACCGGGTCAGGTAATAGCTTCGGTTGGCGTTCGGAATGTGGCCGTAGGTATCGATCAGGTGGGCGAAATTAGCGACCATGTGCCGGATCATTTCGTTTTCGCCCGACACCCGCAACCCCAGCATGGTGAAATAACTATCCCAGTAATAGAGTCCCCGAAAACGCCCGCCAGGGACGATATAGGGCTTCGGAACCGGCAGCATGGAACAGAACGATTCTGACCGGCGCTCAAAAAGCGGCCACATCCGGTTCAGATGCACGGCTGTCGGCAGCGACTGGTCACTGACGTGGTTGGTTTCCAGGGTTTTCGGCAGGTGAAAATAGGCATGAACAAAGTCCTCCAGCCGAAATCCCTCCCGGTGTTTCTCAATTTCATACTGGCTCAGAATTTCTTCCGGCGCCCGCCGGGGATAGCAGTCGGCAAAGGTGATGGAATCGGCAAATACCGGCTGCATCTGCACATCGTGAAACAAAGGGCCAAATAGTTGGTCGGGAGGTAATATGGCCGGTACTACGCTGTATATTTGGGGGGGAAGTTGGGGATTCGTATCTGCCATAAAATCAAATTGCGTTTAGTAGTAAACCCAACACCACAGGGTTGGTTCACGAATTCCCGGAATAAGCCCTCTGTTTTCTCCTATACCTTTACTTGTTCAACCAGTCAGAAAAATCGTTATGTGGACCAATTCCCCACAATCCGGCAAGACCATTCAGGCGGTTTTGCTCCTCTTCTGGGCACTCTATTTCTCCCTCGTGCTGTGCAGCAACAGCACTGACGCCCTCAAAGCCCTCGGCTTGCTGCCAGCCAACTGGGTTTTTGCTTCAGGAAACTACGCCTTGGTTCAAAAAGTGGTCGGGATTTATCATTCACCGGTCTGGCTCGCGGGCCTGTTTTACACCGGCGTTCTCGTCTGGCAAGCCGTTGGCGCGGTGCTGCTCTGGAGCGCGTTTGCAGTCACCGTCCGGCAAACGCAAGACTACCCGCTGGCCGCCTACCGGGCACTCACCGTCACGATCGGTTTGTGGGCTGCTTTCATCCTCGCCGATGAGTTCTTTCTGGCCTACGAGATGAGCGGTTTATCCGCCACCCATTTCAGCCTGCTCATCGCCGAAATCGGCACGCTTTTGGTTTTTAGAACGTAATGATGGGTTATGGATGATCAACGATGAATGCCCTGCGTTAGCCCATTCATCCTTCATCAGCCATAACCCATCATTACATTTTCCGTTTACTCACGGCTTCCATCAATCCCCGCGTGTAGCCCAGCGCATACAAGGTGCCGATGGTGCTGTAACCGGGGTTCTGGTTGCTGTCGCCGTACATGGTCGGTACGTGATCGGGGCGAATCGGGCCTTTGAAACCGATCGTATAGTACGCTTTCATGGCCTGATACATGTCGATGATGCCCTCATCGTGAAAGGTTTCTTCGAAGGCAAACTTGTCGCCCCGCACGTTCCGGAAATGCACAAAATGGATTTTCTTCCGTTTCCCGAAGTAGTCGATGAGCGCTGGAATCCCGCTAGCATCGCCCATCAGCGCAAAGTTGCCCTGGCACATCGTAATGCCGTTGCTCGGACTGGGGTAGAGTTCCAGCAGTCGTTTGAACGAATCGACGGTATTCATGATGCGGGCGATGCCCCGAACGCTGTCTACCTGCGGATCATCGGGATGCATGGCCAGTTTCATGCCGACTTTCTCCGCTTCCGGCACGACGGCTTTCAGAAAATAAGCCAGGTTTTTCCAGAGTGTTTCCTTCGACACTTCGCCGTACTGGGTCAGTGGCAGATTCTTGATGGCTTCGTAATCGAATGCCGTGACCAGCGCTCCGCCCCGACCCGGCCGGTCGTTCTGCGTGCGATACCAGCCAATCACCGGCATCCAGTTGTAGCAAATCGTATCGATCCCGACCTGCGTCAGGTTTTTCATCAGGGTAATAAAATTGGCAATTTCCTCATCCCGACCGGCCAGTCCCAGCTTGGTTTTTTCGCCCAGCGCGGGCGGCCCTTCAATGACGCGCAGTTGTAGACCCACCTTGTCCCAGGCTTCCTTTACCGCCAACACCGCCTTGGATTCCCAGGGTTTCACGTCCTTCAGGCCGACCATGCCGGGATTGATGCCGCCCACCGCTCCCAGCACCGCCATCTGCTTTGTCAGGGCGATTTTCTGTTCGTTCATCCCGCTGAAATACGCTTCGCAGAGCTGCATCCCGGCATCCTTGAGCACCGCCTTGTCAACAATCGGTTTTGCCCCGACCCGTTGTTCAGATGCCTGAGCCGATGTGATTCCACCGACTGTCAGGGCGGCCAGGGAGGTGCTTTTTTTGAGAAAGTCGCGACGTGAAGTTTCCATGTAAGCGAAAGAAAACCACGCCTGTTATTTACCTATACACCGAATGATGAGTTATGAATGATGAACGATGAATGGGCTGACACAATTCATCGTTCATCATTCATAACTCATCATTCGGTCTTAAGGCTCTTCACCGGATTCATCAAAGCCGCTTTGATGCTCTGGAAACTGATGGTAAAGAGGGCGATGGCGAGCGAAGCCAGAACGGCGACCACAAACATCCACCACTCGATTTCGATGCGATTGGCGTACTTTTCCAGCCAGCTATTCATCGCCCACCAGGCCACCGGAAGCGCCACCACCGACGACAGCAACACCAGCAGCAGAAAATCTCTGGAAAGCATCAGCACGATGTTGACAATGCTGGCCCCCAGCACTTTCCGGATGCCGATTTCTTTCGTGCGCTGCTCCGCCGTGAAAGCCGCCAGCCCGAACAGGCCGAGACAGGAGATGAAAATGGCCAGAAACGCGAAGTAGTTCGAGAGCTTGCTGATGATGTTTTCGCTCTTGTAGTTGTTGCCAAACTCCTGATCCGTGAATTTGTACTCGAACGGATAGCGCGGATTGAACTTCCGGAAGGTTCTTTCCAGATTGGCAATGGCCTCTTTGGTGCGGCCCCCTTCGGTGCGCACCAGCACAACTCCGTCGAATTCGTTGCGCTGCATGTGCAGAATGAGCGGTTCGATAGCCACGTGCAGCGAGTTGATGTGGTAATCTTTCACCACGCCCACGATAATGCCCTTTCGCCCCCAGAACGTCAGTTCCTGCCCCACCGGATTTTTGTAGCCAATCTTCCGGGCCGACGCTTCGTTGATGAGGTAGTTGGTGGTATCGGTGCCGTAATCGGGTGAGAACTCGCGCCCCTCTTTCAGCCGGACGCCCATCGCCTTGAGGTAGTCGTAATGCACGGCGGTCTGGTTGAACAAAATCCGCTGCGTGGTGTCTTTGCCCCGCCAGCCGACGCCGATGGTCGAACTACCAACTTCCAGCGGGTCGGCCCAGGAGGCCGAAACCGCCTGGATACCCGGCTGGGTCAGCAATTCACTGCGGAACGTCTGGTAGTTCTTTTTCAGATCACCTTCCAGCGGCATATACAACAGATTCCCCTTGTCGAACCCCAGGTTTTTGGTTTGGATGTACTGAATCTGCCGGTAAATGATGATCATCCCGACAATGAGAATGATCGACAGCGAAAACTGAAACACCACCAGCCCCTTGCGGAAAATGGTTGCACTCGGTTTGAATTTCAACACGCCTTTCAAGACCACCACCGGTTTCAGCGACGACAGGAACAAGGCTGGGTAACTGCCCGAAACCAACCCGGTTATGAGCGTCAGTCCCAGCAAAACCAGCCAGAAAAACGGATCGGCAAACTGAAACGTCAGGTGTTTTTCCGTCAGCTCATTAAAGATGGGCAGCATCAGCGCCACCACCAAAACCGCTACGAACAGCGACAGAAATGAGATGAGCAGCGATTCGCCCACAAACTGCCCCATCAACGACCCCCGCTCGGCGCCCACCACTTTCCGAACGCCCACTTCCTTCGCCCGTTTGACCGAACGTGCCGTGGCCAGGTTCATGAAGTTGATGCAGGCAATGACGAGAATAAAAACCGCCACGATGATGAACAACCGCACGTATTCGATCCGCCCCCCATCGGGCTGGCCGTTTTTGAAATTGGAATGCAGATAAGCCTCGCTGTTTTTTTGCAGGAACAACTCGATGTTATTGGTCTGCTTGTTGGTTTTCTGCTTGATGTAATCCCTGATTTTGGCCGACACTTTATCCGGATCGGCCTTTGCACTCAGCAGCACGAACGCCCGGGGGCCGTTGTTACTCCATTCTTTCACCCAGGTGTTGTATTTCACAAACCGCTCCCACGAAATCAGGTAATCGAATTTCAGCGAGCTGTTTTCCGGCACTTCCGCCATCACCCCCGTCACCATCATGTCGTCGGTATTGTCCACCCGGATCACTTTTCCGAGCGCATCCTGATGGGGGAAGTATTTCTGCGCCAGCTTTTCGGAGATCACAATGCCGTCCGGACGTGCCAGGGCGGTTCGGGCGTCGCCCTGTGTGAGCGGAAACGAGAAAATGGTCAGGAAATCGCCACTGGCAAACCGCCCCTTTTCTTTGCCGAACGTGTTGCCGACCGTCAGCAGAATGTTCTGTTCCCACGTCATCATGGCGGCTTTCTCGACTTCCGGGAAATCCTTTTTCAGGTTTTCGGCCAGAATACCGGGGGTCGAGGGCGTTGTACTGACGTCCTGACCCGCCCAGGCCTGGTTTTCCATGACCCGGTAAATCCGGTCGTCATTCGCATGAAACCGGTCCATTGCGCGTTCGTCCTGCACCCACAGCAGAATAACCAGACTGCAGGCCATGCCGAGCGCCAGACCGAGGATGTTGATCAGCGAGAACGTTTTGTTGCGTTTGAGATTACGCCAGGCGATTTTGAGGTAGTTGCGAAACATAAACGGGGATGATTAGCGCAGAAAAACAGGAAAGCGATCTAAAGATGCAGGGCGACGGGCCTTCGTTGCATGGTGTCCCCACGGACGTTACTCACTCTTCAAACTCTTCACCGGATTCGTCAAAGCGGCTTTCACCGACTGGAACGAAACCGTCAGCAGGGCGATCAAAACCGCCAGTGCTCCCGCCAGCACAAACACCCACCAGGAGAGGTCGATCCGGTAGGCGAAATCCTGCAACCACTGATGAATCGCATACCAGGCGATGGGCGAAGCAATCAGGATGGCGATGAACACCAGCTTCAGGAAATCCCGGGAAAGCAGCGCAATGATCCCCGCCACCGAAGCACCCAGCACCTTGCGAATGCCGATCTCCTTGACGCGCCGTTCGGCCGAAAACGACGCCAGCCCGAACAGACCGAGACAGGAAATGATGATCGCCAGCGACGCCAGAATGCCGACAATTTCGCTCACCTGACCATCGGCGCGGTAGAGTTCGGCAAAATGTTCATCCAGAAATGAGTAATCAAACGGCTGATCGGGCGCGAGTTTGGCCCAGACGGATTTGGCGTAGGCAATGGCTTCCGGGGCGTTTTTACCACTGATCCGAACCGACATTTCGTTATAGCCCCAGTCCTTCTGGTTGAAAATGCAGAGCGTTTCGATTTTGTGGTGAAGCGAGTTAAAATTGAAATCCTTCGAAATCCCGACAATCCGGCCCAGCGAATCCATCCCGCCGAAACCGAAATTCCGGCCGATCAGCGATTGCATCGTGGCTTTCGGCTGTTCCTTCAGCAGTTCTTTCGCCAGCGTTTCGTTGATGATATACGCTCTGGCGTTATCCGTTTTGCTGTCTTTTAAAAAATTCCGCCCAGCGATTATGGGAATTTTATAGAGTGTTAGGTAATCGGGATCGACAATGACCTGCGAGGTTGCCATTTCGCGCACCGGCCCGTCGCCGTGAAACTTGACCCCGGTTTGGTGCAGGTTATTCCCCAGGCGTTGCTGTGAAGCCGTTACCCCTGTGATCAGGGAATTTGATAACAATTCCTGCTTGATGGCATCATATTTTGGATTCGTAAATGAATTGAGCGGAACAACCATCACCTGATCGCGGGAAAAACCGGGGTCCTGTTGCTGCATAAACCGCAGTTGCTTCACCACAAAAGCCGTGGCAATGATCAGAAAAACCGCCCCCGTAAACTGGCCGATCACCAGTATGTTGCGAAACGACCCTTTGTTTTTGCCAATTTCCAAGCTGCCTTTCAGCACTTTTGTGGGCTGATACGACGACAGGAAAAAGGCAGGATAACTGCCGGAAATGACGCCGATTAAAATGGCAAAGGCGATGAATAAAATCAAAACCGATGGGTTACTGAACAGGGCCAGATCCAATTCCCGCTGACTGAGTTCGGTTACAAAGGGCAGACAGAGTTTTACCAGCAGAACCGCAAAAACCAGAGCGATAAACGACAGTAAAATGGATTCGCCGATAAACTGAGCCGCCAGTTGCGTTCGCTCCGCTCCCACCGACTTCCGAATCCCGACTTCTTTCGCCCGGCCCGACGATTTGGCCGTCGAGAGATTCATGAAATTGATGCAGGCAATCAGCAGCACGATCACCGCAATGACCAGAAAGATGTACGTATAGTTCTTGTCGAATTTTTGAAAATTAAGGTAATCATGTGTGATCGCCATCGAGTTGTCGTGGACCTCATGCAGCGGCTGGAGAAACAATTCGTAGAATTTCCAATTCTCGCCACTCATGTGCCGTTTGAGGAAAGCCGGGAATTTTTTCTCCAGGGCCGCAACGTCGGCATTGTCCGCTAATTCCAGATACGTCACCAGCCAGTTGCCGCCCCAGTTGTTCATGGCGTCGGCTTTGACAAACGAATTGAAGGAGAAGATTCCGTCGAACTGCAGGTGTGAGTTTTTGGGGGCATTTTCAAGAATACCGGTCACTTTAAAACTGATCGTATCCGAATCATACCGCACGAGCGTTTTGCCGATCGGATTCGCATTGCCAAAGAATTTAACCGCGCTTTCTTCCGTCAGCACCACACTATTAGGGCTCTTCAGAATGGTTTTCGCGTCACCCTGAAGCAGTTTATAATCGAACAATTGCAAAAAGGACGAATCCGCCCACAGCATTTGGGGCATCACGATCTTTTTATCACCATAGGTCAGCCGGACCTCCTTATTGGGACGAACCCGGACGAAACTGCGGATTTCCGGATACTCTTGGGTCAAGGTCGGTCCCATCGGAAACATCGACAACGCCACATTTTGCGGGTCCACCATGCCCGGAAATTTCTGCACTTCATCGAGCCGGTAGATGTTCTTTTTATGAATCCCGTCGAAACTCGTTTCGTACGTCACGAAGAGCATAATCAGAATACAGGCCGCCATGCCGATGGCCAGTCCAATGATGTTGATGGCTGAAAAAACCTTGTTTTTCCACAAATTCCGCCAGGCGATTTTTAAGTAGTTCTGTAGCATTTTTAGTTGTGAGTTAGGAGTTAAGAATGAAGAGTTAAGAGTTGGCTGACGCACTCTTAACTCTTCATTTCTAACTCTTTATTCCGAGCGTAGTGACGTAACCGGGTTGGTCAAAGCAGCTTTCACCGACTGAACCGACACCGTCAACAGGGCAATCAGTCCGGCCAGACCGCCGGCCAGCGCAAACACCCACCAGTCGATGTCGATTTTGTATTGGTATTCCTCCAGAAACCGGCTCATGGCGTACCAGCCAATGGGCGCAGCAATCGCAAAAGCCACCAGAACCAATTTCAGAAAGTCTTTCGACAACAGCGAAACGATGCTCGCAACCGTCGCGCCCAGCACCTTCCGGACGCCGATCTCCTTCGTCCGCTGCGTCACGACAAATGAGACCAGACCGAACAGTCCCAGACAGCCGATCAGAATGCCGACGGCGGCAAAGAGCGTCAGGAAGTTGGTCAGTTTGCGTTCGTCGTCGTAGAAAGCCTGAATGTTCTGATCGAGGAATTTGGCTTCAAAATAATAGTTCGGAAAAACCGCTTTCCAGTGTTGTTCAATGTGTTGCAACGCCTGAGACTGCTGTTTCGGATCGATCCGAATACTGGCTTCCTGGAAATTCCAGTCGGCATACAGGAAAACGTGGGGGACAATGGACGACCGCAGGCTTTGCGAATGGTAATCCTTGACGACGCCCATCACCGTAAACGGCTGGTTTCCATCCAGATTAATCCGTTCGCCAATCGCTTTTTCAGGATTCGCATACCCCAAATCCCGGGCGGCTTTTTCGTTGATCATCGCGACCGTGTTCGTATCGGCACGGGTCCACGACCGACCGGCGACCAGCGGTATTTTGAAAAAATGGAAGTAGTTGGTATCGACGTACTGAAAGCGGAACGTCTGCTCGCCATCGGGCAAGTTGTGATGCTGCACAGTTCGCCACCACCAGTTGCGGTTGCTCGACGGCGTGGTCAGGGCAAATGCCACATCCTTCACTTCGGGATGTTCCAGCAATTGCTGCCGAAACCGTTCCCGCAGAACTCCGTTGCCCCGCTCCGGCATGGTAACCGTTACAATCGCTTTTTTATCAAAACCCAGATCGGTTTCGTAGAAATACCGGATTTGCTTGCTGCCGATCAACGTGCAGATCACCAGCACCTGCGCGATGACAAACTGCGCAACGACCAGCGACGAGCGCAACGAAAATCCTTTGGGATTGGCGGCATAAAACCGCCCCCGCAACACCTTCACCGGCTGAAAACCGGACAGCACCAATGCCGGATACAAACCCGCCAGAAACGTGACGGCAACACCCAAGCCCAGCAGAAATGCAATGGCTCCGGCGTCCCAAACGTTCGACTGCGCAACCTGCGTGTTGAGCAACTGGTCGGCATAGCGAATCAACTGCGTAGCCAGCAAACCGCCCAGAGCGATGGCGGCAAAAACCAGGAATGCGGTTTCCCCGAAAAACTGGATCATCAACTGTTTCCGGCTGCTACCCAGCACTTTCCGGACGGCAATTTCGCGGCTCCGCTGAACCGCCTGCACCGTGGCCAGATTGACGAAGTTGATGCAGGCGATGATCACCAGAAACAGTCCGATAGCAGCCAGCGTGTTGAGCATCCACTGCGGAATGACGTAATTGAACGGGTCGGGGTCGGTTTCCGTGTTGCGATGCACCTCCGTAATCGGCAAAAGCTCAAACCCGGTCAGGGCGGAGTATTTCTGGTGTTGAGTAGCCAGTTTTTTGAGGGTTGCTTCGATGGCAGAAGGCGAAACGCCCGGTTTCAGAACAACGTAGCCGTGGTGCATCGAATCGCCCCCGCCCCAGTATTCTTCATTGGTATACTCGTGCGCAATGCGTTTCAGCGTCTCGCGGGAAGCCAGCACCTGAAACTGAAATTCCGAGTTGACCGGTGCTTTACGAATGATGCCCGACACCACCAGATCAACCTGGCTGTTGAACCGGATGGTTTTGCCCATCGGGTCGCTTTCGTTAAAAAATCGCCGGGCCGTCGGTTCGTCCAGCACCACCTGATAGGGCTGGCTGAGCGACTGCTGCGGAGAGCCTTTCACCCACTCCACATCGATCATGTCCAGAAACCGGGGTGGCGCGAAAAAGAGGTGTTTGACGTTAAAAAGCTGTTGCCCGACCCGCAATCCGTTGGAAGAGTAGCCGTAGGCATTGGCCGCATTCTCGACCCCCGGAATCTGTTCGTTAAGTGCCTTGATGAGGCCGTGCGGAACGGAGGTGCCCTTTTCGCCGTACTTATCGACCGCAATCAGCCGGTATAGCCGGTCGGCTTTCGCGTGGTACGTATCGAAGCTGTATTCAAACCGCACAATCCAGAACAAAACGATGGCAACGCCCAGCCCCAGGGTCAGCCCGGTGAGGTTGATAAAGGCGTAATTCCGGTTGCGAATCAGGCTGCGCCAGGTGGTTTTGAGGTAATTGCGAAGCATGTGCTTTTTCGGTATGTTTGCTTAATCAAATCAGTCTATCTTCTCCGGGTTGCCATGTACAAATCCAACTATCCACTGGCATCGATGGCTCACGAGGATGAAATGGATGTCAACGCCCCGTTCATCCATCAACGGACCATTGCTCAGCTAACGGCCGGTCTCTATCCCTTGTATCGCTCAGGGAAAATCCCGCTTGAGCCACTTCCTGAAATGATGGAGGAGTACGCAACGCCCGTTCCTGATGTTTTACTGTACGATTATGAAACGGAACAAACCCGGGTCATTATCGAAATATGCCAAACCAGCGGTCAGAAACGCGACCTTACCAAAATCATAAAACTCATCGACGAAGCGCTTTACGGCATCCTCGAAGGCTTCGTTTACAAGTACAAAACCAGCGAATGGTTCCGCTATCGCAAAGGCGACGGTGGCCTGACCGAAAATGCTTCCTTCTCCGAAATCCTGCAACTCGATTTGAATAGTTTTTTATGACTTTCCCATCGTGATTCCTTAAAACCGTAATAGTATGTATTTTCCATCCACCAATCCTCTATCCATCGTTCATGAAGATCAGGGTGTTTGGGCGCCTGTCGATCACCAACGCGTTATTGCCAAGCTGCTGATGGGGCTGGGCGTGCTTTTTCACCGCGAAAAAACCATCCATCTGGAACCCCTGCCCGAAACGATGCTCGATGAAGGCAAAGCCAGCCTCGTACCGGATCTTTTACTACGCGACAATGAAACGGCTCAAACGCCAATCATTATCGAAGTATGTCATACCAACGGACTGCAAGGTGATCTGCATAAAGTCTTTCAGTTAATCGATCAGGGTTTTTACGGTATCTGCGAAGGATTCATTTACGATTACCGAACCGGCCAATGGTTCCGCTACCGCAAAGGCGACGGTGGCCTGACCGAAAACTCCTCCTTCTCCGAAATTCTCCAACTCGATTTGAATAGCTTTTTATAATAACGAATATTGAATAGCGAACTTCGAAGTAGCTCTGCGGACGCCCATTTCGATATTCGTTATTCAATATTCATTATTCTTTATTCCTTTCATTTTCATTCTGCCCGCAGGCTTTTCACCGGATTCATCAAAGCCGCCCGGATGCTCTGGAAACTGACCGTCACCAACGCAATCGCAGTTGCCATCACACCCGCCAATGCGAACATCCACCACTCGATGTCAATTTTATACGCAAAATCCTGAAGCCACTGGTTTGTGAAATACCAGGCAATGGGCGCGGCAATCAGCAGGGCGATCAGCACCAGTTTCAGGAACTGAAACGAGAACAGCCCAAAAATGTGCGAAGTCGATGCCCCCAACGCTTTCCGAATGCCAACCTCCTTCGTCCGCGACTCCGCCATGAAAGCCACAACGCCGTATAAACCCAGACAGCCGATAAAAATGGCGATACCGGCCAGCAACCGGAACAGGGCATACAGGCGTTCCTCGGCCGCGTAGAAATCGGCGATGGTTTTGTCCAGGTAATCGTATTTAAACAGAAAATCCGGAAAAGTAGCCGTCCAGGCCGCTTCCACTTCCGCCAGCGTTTTGCTCACCTGCGCCGAATTACCAGACACTTTGATACCCAGACTCGAATAGGCATCCCGGTGCGTCGTCAGAATACACGGCTCGGTTTCCTGGTGTAGCGAAAAGGTGTTGAAATTTTTAACTACGCCCACAATCGGCAGCCGCCGACCGTTCAGCAGAACCGTTTTTCCCAGAATCTCGTTGGGACTCTTCATGCCCAGCTTCGTCATAAACCGTTCGTTGACCAGCACTTCCCGCATCGTGTCGGCGGGCAGGTTGATCCGTCCGGCCAGCAGTTTCAGCCCATACGTCCGGACGTATGACGTGTCGGAAGGGCGCATCACCACGCCGTAATCCTCTTCTTTTTCCCGGTTTTCATAGCGAAAACCGGTCCACCAGTTGCCCCGGGCCGAAGGCGATGAAATCCCGAAGCTCATTGAGCTGATGCCCGGCAAACCCGTCAGTTTAGCCCGCAACGATTCCATTTTCCCCGGTTTTTTCTCCGGAATCGGAATCATCACGATGGCGTCTTTCCGAAAACCCAGATCGGCATTCCGGAAATAATCCATCTGGTTGTAAACGATTACGGTACCGATGATGAGCGTTTGCGAAATTGTGAACTGGAGCACGATCAGCGTCCGGCGAAGCGTCAACTGCCCGCTGCCCGCCCCCCGAATTTTGCCTTTCAGGGCCAGAACCGGCTGATAACCCGACAAAACCAGGGCCGGATAGAAACCCGCCAAAACCGTGGTAAAGACCGCCAGCACCAGCAAAAAGCCCAGCACCACCGGATCAGCAAACAAGGTCGGCTGGAGTTTCACATTCAGCAATTCGGCAACCGGAGCCAGCGAGAAATTGGCAATCAGCAACGCCAGCAGAACGGCCAGGCCAGTCAGAAAACCGGTTTCGCCCAGAAACTGCCGCACCAACTGCATCCGCGAACTGCCCAAAACTTTCCGCACACCCACTTCCTTCGACCGCCGGATGGCTTGCGCCGTGGCCAGATTGACGAAGTTGACACAGGCGGTTACCAGCAGAAAAAGGCCGATCAGCGCCATTGCCCAGATCATGGCTTTGCTGATGCTCCGTTCGCTGTAGTTACTCAATTCGGTGTTGTAGTGGATCTCCGTCAGCGGCTGAAGCTCGTATTTCTGATCCTTTGCGTCCTCGGCATTTACGTATTTGCGCAGAAAGGGAACCAGTTGCTGCTCCATTTTCGATGCCGGTGTGTTTTCGGGCAACCTCAGATACAGTTGCGCCCCGGTGTACGACGAACCCCAGTCGTCCCAGTTGGTGTTGGCCCCGTATTCTTTCAGCGAAGCAAACGAGATCAGCATTTTAAACGGAATACTGCTCGTAACCGGCGGGTTTTGCACCACACCCGACACCAATACGTCCAGTTTATTATTGATTTTCAACGTTCGGCCCATCGGATCAGCATCGCCGAAGTATTTGTGGGCCAGTTCTTCCGACAACACCACCGTACCCGGGCGGTTCAGGGCAGTAGCCGGATTCCCGCTGATCCACTGGTAGTCGAACAATCGGAAATATTCCGGCTCAGCAAAAGCAGCCACTCCACCCGTTTCCTGAAACCGGCGCATCGTTCCTTTCGTCCGACCGTCTTCGGCAGCAATCACGGGGTTCCGAACGTCGTGGATGAACGTCAGTTGGTGTTCCAGGTCCGGAAAATCATTGCGCATCGCAGCCAGAACCGGTAGCGGTATGCCCACGTTATACCCATCATCCGGTTTGGTGAAGTGCCTGATCAACCGATAGGTACGGTCGGCCTGGGAGTGGTGCCGGTCGAAACTCAGTTCATACCGAATCACGATAAACAATAACAGGCAACACGCCAGGCTGAGCGTCAGGCCCACAACATTAATCACGGAATAATTCCAGTTGCGCCGGAACGCGCGGATGGCGGTGGTGAGGTAGTTTTTTAGCATTGTTGTTTGAATTATGCGTTCGGAATGAAGAGTTATGAGTGAAGAGTTGGCTGACGCACCCTTAACTCTTCACTCATAACTCTTCATTCCGAACGAAGTGAGGTTACAGGATTCATGCGGGCGGCTCTGATCGACTGGTAGCTCACGGTCAGGAAGGCGATGAAAACCGCCAGCACCCCGGCCACCGCAAACAGCCACCACGAGAGGTCGACCCGGTACTGAAACGTGTCCAGCCATTGTGAAATCGCCCACCACGCCAGCGGAGAGGCCAGCAGCAGCGCGACCAGAACCAGTTTCAGGAAGTCTTTTGAAACCAGTGAGACAATGCTGGATACCGACGCACCCAGCACTTTCCGAACGCCAATTTCTTTCATCCGCTGCTCCGCCGTGAAAGCCGCCAGCGCAAACAGTCCCAGACAGGAAATCAGTATGGCGAGTGTTCCGAAGTAATTGATGAGCGTATTGACCTGCTGTTCACCGCGATACATCTTCTCGTAGGCATCATCCAGAAAATGATACTCAAACGGATAACTCGGATTAAATTTCCGCGTAACCCGTTCCAGTTCGTCGATGGCTTCGGTGGTTTTTCCTTTCTCCGTCCGTACCAGCAGATAGCTCGTATTACCCGGAATCAAGGTTAAAATCAGGGGCGTAATCGGACTGTGCAACGATTGCAGGTGGAAATCTTTCATCAGTCCGATGATCGGGCCTTTGCCCATCCAGAAGCCGACCTGCTGGCCCACCGGGTTCTTCATTCCCATCATTTTAGCGGCCGCTTCGTTGATGATGTACGACGCCGAATCGGCTTTGCGGGCACTCGAAAAATCCCGACCCTCCACGAGCCTAATATTCATGGTCTTGATAAAATCATAGCCCACAGACATGGTCGCTGCATTCGAATTCTGATCCGGTTTTTGACCCGGCCAGGTCAAATCGCCGGAGGTGGCCTCAATATTCACGGGTAAGCTCATCGTTACCGACGCCGAAGCAATCGACGGTGTGCGAATCAGTTCCTGCCGAAAGGCCTCCATCTTGTTGTAGGTATCGCCTTCCAGCGGTACATACAGGACATTTTCGCGATCAAGACCCAGATTCTTCGTGCGGATGTATTCCATCTGATGCGCTACCGCCAGCATGCCGATGATCAGAAAAATCGATAACGTAAACTGAAAAACCACCAGCGTCCGGCGAAACAAGACCGCCCCGGAACCAAACCGGAGCGTTCCTTTCAGAATGCGGATGGGTTGCAACGACGACAGGAACAAAGCCGGATAACTGCCCGACACAAAGCCGGTGATCAGCACCAGAATCAGAATGCCCAGCCACAGCGTCGGGTCTGCCAGATGCAGCGTGAAGTGTTTGGAGAAAACGGCATTGAAGGTCGGCAGAATGACGCTCACGATGCTCAGGGCCAGAAAAACCGCCAGCAGGCTCGTCAGTACCGACTCGCTCATGAACTGCCCGATCAGCGAAGACCGCAACGCGCCGACCACCTTCCGAACGCCCACTTCCTTCGCCCGCATGGCCGAGCGGGCCGTGGCCAGGTTCATGAAATTGACGCAGGCAATGAGCAGAATAAACAGGGCTACCAATGCAAAAATCCGCACATATTCGATCTTGCCCCCAACGGCCTTTCCGTTCTCATACTTAGCGTATAAATGCACATCCTTCATGGGCTGAAGCGTTGGCACAGGTACTTCCTTCCAGTCGGTGTTGCGCCGGTAAATTCCCTTCATTCCGGCTTCCGCTTTGGCCGGATCGGCCTTTGGGTCCAGCCGGACGTAGGTCAAAAACGAGCTGTTGCCCCATTTTTTCTTCCAATCCTCCTCCTGCACGTCGTAATTGATGATCCAGTCGAACTGAAAAGTCGAGTTGCCGGGCAAATTTTCAATAACAGCGCCAACGGTATAATACGTTTTATTATCAAATTGCAGGCGTTTTCCGAGCACCTGGGTCGTGCCGAAAAACTTCTCTGCCACCCTCCGCGTAATAATAATCTGATCCAGCTTCGAGTGAGCCACCAGTGGACTCCCGACAACGGTGGGATAATCGAAAAGCAGAAAAAAGTCTTTCGTTGCATAAAACCCTCGTTGCTTCACTGATTTCTCGCCCACTTTCAGCAGTTTTTCTTCCGGAAACTGCACTTTGGCCGCGTAGCGTACTTCCGGCACATCGCGTTTCAAAACCTCAGCCAGCGGGCCCGGTGTGACGGTATTGGTATAGATGATACCCTGCTCGGTGCTATTGGTCCGTACGAAGAAAATGTTGTCGAGATGGGGTAAAAACCGGTCGTAGCTCAACTCGTCGTTGACCCAAAGACCAATTATCAGGCTGCACGACATGCCGAGGGCCAGGCCAAAAATGTTGATAAAGGAAAAGAGCTTGTTTTTCAGCAGGCTCCGCCAGGCAATTTTAAGGTAGCTTGTCAGCATCGGTTTCAGCAGAATAGGAAGACGTATTTGTGCTTACTCCCAAATGGCATACCAAAATCGGTAAATTATTCACAATCAATTTCTTACTAAAAAGTAAATAAAATAAAATGTCCGCAAACGGACGGTTTTCCGGCCATTTGCGGACAAGGGATTATTTCACACTGAACTCGACCCGGCGGTTTTTCGCCCGGCCCTCTTCCGTCGTATTGTCGGCGATGGGCCGGGTTCCGCCGTAACCTTTGGTTGCAATGCGCCCGTCGGCAACGCCATTCCGAACCAGGTACGTCGTAATGACTTTGGCCCGGTTTTCAGACAATGCCAGGTTCAGGCGCGGATCACCCACATTATCCGTGTGGCCGCTAATCTCAATTTGAAGGGTTGGACTCTGCGTCATTGTGCGCACCAGTTTATCCAGTTCTGCGTACGATTCCGGCAAGAGACGGTATTCGCTTTGCGCAAAGAACACCTGATTCAGCACCAGTTTATCCCCCGTTTTCAAGCCCTCAAAACGCTCCGGCGTTTTAACCGGAATCGTAACGCGGGCGACCGTATCTTTCGGAGTCGTTCGTACAACCGGCGGTTTACGGGCCACTGCGGGTCGAACGTTGGGTTTTACCACGACCGGTTTTGGCACCATCTTCGGCGCAACTTTGGGGACTACCTTCGGCGCAACGGGTTTTGGCGGCTGAAAGTCGGGGCGAAACAGATAATTCCCTGTAACGGGGCTGGGAGTGGTTTGATTGGGCGGTATCCAAAACAGGCTGATGCTTCCCCCCAGCGGATCATTGAAAAAATCGACCCGCAAGTCGTAGTACTGACCTGCTTTCAGATAAACATCACCTCTAAACGTCTGATTATCATTCAATCGCCACACATCGATCACCTTCTTACCCCCGATCCAAAGTCGGATTCCATCGTCTACCGTGGCCGTAAATTTATACACGCCGGTTGTGGGTGCGTATAATTTCCCGGTCCAGCGTACGGAGTAATACGAGCGCCCAAGCCCCGGCCCCGGTCGGGAACCCTCCCAGTTGAAATCGATCTGCGGATCCATCCGGGTGAACACTTTTCGTTCGAAGTTCGTACCATCGAAATAGTCTCCCTTTAATCCATTTCCTGCCGTAGCTTTCGATTGACCATTGGCACTTTGCATCACAAACAGGCCGATCATTCCCCCAATCAAACACCTCGCGACCATAGCTTCAGCAGTTAAGTTTCGGATGTATTAAAGATAAATACGAGCGGTTTTTAATGGTATCGTTTTGGTACAGACGGCTTTTATTCCATCAAAGGATGAAGAAGTATGATATGACAGGAGCGCCCGTGCAGAATGGAAGGCGTCGTTCGGGTGAAGCCGGAGGCCTTTCAATAGAAAGCTGCCCATTTAAAGAAGTATAACGGGAGTGCCCGTGCAGAATGGATGGCGTGTGTAGGTGAAGGATGGCAGGTGTCGTTCGGGTGAAGGCCGGAGGCCTTGCCTGTCAGTAGAAAGCGGGTCGCCCATTTACCGATAGCTCCGGAGGAGCGGCCTAAAGACACGCTCAGACCGCTCCTCCGGAGCTCCGACTATCCAGGGTTCATTTTTACTATTAACAGGCAAGGCTTCCGGCCTTCACCCGAACGACACCTGCCGTCCTTCACCTACACAACGCCTTCCATTCTGCACAGGCGCTTCCATCTTGCCTTTTCATTCCGACCGCAGCGAGGTTACCGGATTCATCAAAGCCGCTTTGATGCTCTGGAACGAAACCGTCAGCAGCGCAATCAGAATCGCCAGCCCACCCGCCAGCACAAACACCCAGATACTGAGGCTAATGCGGTAATCAAATTGACTGAGCCACTCGTTCAGGAAATAAGCCGCAACGGGCGACGCCAGCAGGCAGGCGACGATCACCAGCCCGACAAACTCGCGGGACAACAACCCCCAAAGGCTCACGACGCTAGCTCCCAGCACCTTGCGAATCCCGACCTCTTTGGTGCGCTGCTCAGCGAGGGAAGCTGCCAGACCGAACAAACCGAGGCAGGCAATGAAAACGGCCAGAACCGCAAAGACGCCCGCCAGTTTGCCGATCAGTTCCTCCTGCCTGAACTTGCGGTTGTAGGCGTCGTCGACAAACTGGTAATCGAAGGGAAAAGCCGGATTGAATTTCTGAAAAATCGGTTCGATCCGCGCCAGGGCTTCGGTCGTGTTGAGATTCGGAGCCAACCGAAAAATCACGTAACGTTCAAACGGACGACCGCTGATCAAAATCAGCGGATTGACGGGCGTATACGGCGATTCGATGATCGAATTTTCGACCACGCCGACGATCCGCAGCTTCGTGCCGGGGTCCCAGACAAAGCTCAACTCCTGATTCAGCGGATTTTTCAGCCGCATGGCCTTCACGGCGGCTTCGTTCAGAATGGCCGACACCGAATCTGCGCCGTTGGCATAAAAATCGCGACCGGTTTTTAGTTTAATTCCCATCGTCTTCAGATAATCCGGGGTAGCAGCAATCAGGTTGAGCCGCATGATTTCGTCGGGGGCTTTGCCTGCCCAGTCAACCCGCGTGTCGCCCGTGATGGTGGTGGCCGGACTCGACGCTTTCGTCACGCTTTCCACCGCGCCGGAACCCAGCAATGCATTCCGAACAGCCTCGTAATTCCGGTTCAGATCGTTGGTTAGCGAAACCGTTAGTAACCGATCGGGATTGTAGCCAACCGGGCGATTTTTCGCGTATTGAATTTGTTGGTAGACCAGGATGGCACTGATGATGAACGCAATACAGCCCGTAAACTGAGCGACCACCAGCACTTTGCGCGGCCAGTTCGCGTTTCGTCCAACGCGAACGCTGCCTTTCAACACCCGCACGGCCTTGAACGACGACAGGTAAAAAGCCGGATAACTCCCCGCCAAAACGCCCGTCAGCACCGTAAAGCCCAGCGACAGCAGCCAGAAACCGGGTTTGGTCCACGGAAACCAAAGCTGTTTCTGGGTGATTCCGTTGAATACCGGTAGAAAGAGCAACGCCAAAACCAACGCCAGCATGAGCGCCAGACCGGCAATCAGCAACGATTCGCTCAGAAACTGGCCGATGAGCTGCGACCGAAACGAGCCTACGGCCTTCCGAACGCCCACTTCTTTCGCCCGTTTTTCGGACCGGGCGGTGGCCAGGTTCATGAAATTGATGCAGGCAATCAGCAAAACCGCCAGACCAACGATGCCGAAAAGCCGCACATAGCGAATGAACCCGCCGGTATTTTTGCCATTCTCGAACTCGCCGTACAAATGCCATTTTTCAACCGGATGCAGAAACGCTTCAAAAACCGATTCCGGGTTATGCCGCTTGATAATACCGCGCAGTTTTTGGTCAACCTTTGCAGGGTCCGCATTCGGATGCAGCTCGACCAGGTATTCGATGACGTTGTTGTTCCAGTTGGTCCGGCTGCTTTCAATCCAGGGTGCATTGGCTTCCAGGTGACTGAACGGGACCAGAAAATGAAAATCCCAGGCGGTATTGGTCGGCAGTTTTTTCAGGACACCGGTCACTTTCAGGTCAAATGCGTCGTTGAGCCGGACGGTTTTTCCCATCGGGTCCGTCTGGCCAAACAGGGCATCGGCGGTTTGTTCGGTCAACACAATGGAATTCGGTTCCTGCAATGCCGTCGCCGGGCTGCCCTGCCTCATCGGCAGATCGAACAGCTGTAAAAACGAATTTCCGACATTCTGGCCTTTGCAAATCAGTTTTTTATCCCCAACTTTCAAGCCGTCTTCGGCTCGCAAATTGGTATTCAGCGATTCAACAACCCGCTTGAACTCCGGAATTTCGGTTCGTAGCACATTTCCCAGCGGCAGAGCACCGTTGGGCTGGGTAGTGGTTTCGCCGTTGGCGGTCCGGTTGAGCATAATCCGGTACAGATTCGCTTCGTTTTTATAAAACCGGTCGAAGGTCAGTTCGTCCCAGACCCAGATGCCGATCAACATGGCAACCGCCATGCCGACCGCCAAACCCAGGATGTTGATCAAGCTAAACCCCTTGTTTTTACGCAGACTGCGCCAGGCGATTTTGAAGTAATTTTGTAACATGAGTTGTTCGTCCTTGATGGCGATTCAAGGTACGGACAAGCCGCAAAACCAAGGCGTTAAAAAAAGTTAAGTGTTTTGCAATCACAGCGTGCCGAGCGGTTTCGTTTCAATATCGAATACTAAATATTGAATAACGAATAACGAAGGGCCGTCGGTTGCTTTCGATATTCGATATTTAGTATTCGATGTTCGATATTTACGCTTCACTCCTTCATTCCGAACGAAGTGAGGAAACCGGATTCATCAAAGCCGCTTTGACGCTCTGGAACGAAATGGTTGCCAGCGCCACCAGCACGGCGGCTCCGCCCGCCAGCCCGAAGATCCACCATTCCAGATCAATCTTGTATTCGAAATTCTGCAACCACTGCCGGGTGGCATACCAGGCAATCGGCGACGCAATCAGAAACGCGACCAGCACCAGCTTCATGAAGTCTTTCGACAGCAGCGTCACGATGCTGCCCACCGAAGCACCCAGCACTTTCCGGACGCCAATTTCTTTCGTCCGTTGCTCGGTCATAAACGTTGCCAGTCCGAACAGACCCAGGCAGGCAATGAAAATGGCCAGCAGCGAAGCCGTGACGAAAATCTTGCCATACTGCTGTTCGGTCTGGTATTGCTTGTTGTAGTTCTCGTCCACAAAGAAAAACTCGAACGGGTTGCCGGGATAGGTGGCTTTGTAAAGCCGCTCCAGAGCCGCCATTTTCGTCTGAATCTGATCGGTACTTAGCTGAATGGTGAGCCAGTTACCGTAGCGGCTGGGCATGAAAATAATCGGATCGATGGCCTCCCGAAGCGACTGGTGGTGGTAATCTTTCACGACGCCAACAATTTCGAAGGCCTGCCCCCAGTTGATGATTTTTCCTACCGCGTCGGCGGCCGATGGGAAACCCAGTCGCCGGGCCCCGGTCTCATTCACCATCAGTTTGCTGCTTTTCACGTAACCAGCCTCGCATTCAGTGGTCAGAAAATTCCGGCCGGCCGCCAGGGCGATTCCGTACGTGGCCAGATACCGGTGGTCGATGAAACCCATCGAATACACGATTTTGTCAGCCTCTGCCTGCGGGTTTTGTTTGACAATACCGCTGGTCGAGAAATTGTAAAAATTCCCCGGTACGGTTCCCGAACTGGAAAAATTTTTGATAGAAGGCAATTGCTCGAGTTCGTGTTGAAAAGCCGCCGTCCGCGATTGAAACGACGCATCTTTCCCGACTTCCGGGCCGTGAATCACGACGCGTTGCTCCAAACTGACGCCAAGGCGCTGGTTTTGCATAAACTGCAACTGCCGGTACAGCACAAACGTGCAAATGATGAGCACCACCGACACGCTGAATTGAAAAACCACCAGCGATTTCCGCAACGAACCGCCTTTGGCTCGGTTGCCAAACGCGCCTTTCAAGGTTTGAAGCGGCTGGAAAGAGGATAACGCAAAAGCCGTATATCCGCCCGATGCCAGCGCACCGAAAAGCAGCATACCCAATCCGATTAGCCAGAAACTATTGGAAGTCAGAATACTGAGTGACAATTCTTTTTTGATCAGTTCATTGAATACGGTTTGCAACCCACTGATCAGCAGAATTGCCAGACCAAAACCGAGGAGATTGAGCAGGAACGATTCGCCCAGAAACTGACCGATCAATTGCCGCTGTCCGGCCCCGACCACTTTCCGAACGCCCACCTCTTTGGCTCGTTTCAAGGCTCCCGCCGTCGAGAGGTTGATGTAGTTGAACCAGGCAATCGCCAGAATCAGCACGGCAATACCACCGAGCAAATAGACAAAAGCCAGTTTGCCCGTGGTCGGATACGGATCGCTGAGCGATGCGCCCAGGTGGATGCTCGCGGCCGGTTGCAACACCATCCGGTTTTCCTCCTGCGGTCGGATTTTCTTTTTCAACAGCTCGAATTTATCCTCCAGTTTCCGGTAATCGGTTCCTTCGGGCAGTTGCAGATACGTCATCAGGTACGACCCGTCGAAACTATCAAGCCGCGCCCAGTCGTTGCCGTTGAGGTTGGCCGGGTTCGCCAGCGTTTGGAGCGAAAACACCATACCGAACTGCATATCCGAATTTTGGGGCATGTCGGCATAAACCGCCGAAACCGTAAAAGGCGTTGTTCCAAACTGGTTGTTCATCGTCACCAACTGCCCCACAGCCTTCGCATCGCCAAAATACTTCCGGGCGTAGGATTCGGACAGGGCTACCGTGTTGGGACGGGTCAGCGCCGTGGCGGCATCGCCCTGAACGAGCGGAAACGTGAACAGGGTAAAAAAAGTGGCATCGGCATAGGCGACGTCGGTTTCCCGAAAGGCTTTCGGCGACAGGCGGTTTTTTCCTTCAGAGGCCGAAACAATACCAGAAATCGAATTGTCGACCACCCGGCAATACGATTTCACTTCGGGAAATTGCTGCTTCATCAGCGTTGCCACCGCCGGAGCCATATCCGGCCAGACCTCGCCGGTTTTGTTCTGCCACAACATCCGGTAGAGCGTCGGCAGGTTGGCATGGAATCCGTTGACGCTTTTCTCAAAACTGATGTATTCCAGAATCAGCACAAAAGCGGCAATACCGAGCGCTAGTCCGGCCATGTTGACGCCCGAAAAAACCTTGTTTTTCCAAAGATTTCGGAACGCAATTTTGAAGTAGTTTTTGAGCATGGCCGTTTAGGGGTTTAAAATGGATGCAGCATTGAGTCCAAAGGATGTACCAAAAATCATATCCGGTTCATAATCAACATACTACTTTAATTAAAGTACCATAACTGTCCGCAAACGGACGGGCCATTCTTCGCTTTCGGACAACACCCTAAAAACGTATATAGCGACGTATAGCGGTATCCTGATCGGAGCGAGTAGTTTGGAAGCAAAGTATCCATTTCTGGGGTAAAATCCCTATTTTTAGACCATCTTCGCCGTTGGACTTCATCACCACCACATTCATGACTCAACTTCTCAAATTAGCTGCTTTTAGTTTCGTTACGGCTTTCGCGTCCTGTTCTTCCCTCCACGCGCAGGAGTCCGTTGCCGTCGAGAAACGCTACACGGATGAAATCAAAACCCTGACGAATCGTCCGGCGGTGAAGGCGGTTTTTCAACATTTTGTGGAATGGGAACCGCAGACGAAGCAGGACCTGATTACGCTCACCGAAACACCGGCTCCGCCTTTCAAGGAATCGGTGAAAGCCAAAAAATATGCCGCCATGCTGAAAGAAGCGGGCGTGGATTCGGTCTGGATCGATGAGATCGGCAACGTCATTGGCAAACGCAAAGGCCGCTCCGGCCAGAAAACCGTGGTGGTCGAAGCGCATTTGGACACGGTTTTTCCGGAAGGCACGGACGTGAAAGTGAAACAGAAAGGCGACACGCTCTACGCGCCCGGCGTTGGCGACGACACCCGGGGGTTGGTGGCCATTCTGACGGTTTTGAAAGGATTGGAAAAGGCGAAGATCGAAACCAATGCGGATGTCTGGTTTGTCGGGGCCGTGGGTGAAGAAGGCCTGGGCGACTTGCGGGGCGTCAAGCATCTGTTCAAAACGAACGGTTCCAAAATCAATTCGTACATCGCCGTCGATGGCGACGGCATCAGCGAAATTGTTCACCGGGGTCTGGGTTCCTACCGTTACCGGATCACCTTCAAAGGGCCGGGCGGGCATTCTTACGGCGCGTTCGGGATCGTCAACCCGCACAGTGCGCTGGGCAAAGCCATTTATTATTTCACCAACGAAGCCGACCAGTTCACGCGGCAGGGCATCAAAACCACCTACAGCGTCAGTGTCGTCGGCGGAGGCACGTCGGTGAACGCCATTCCGTTTGAGTCGTGGATGGAAATCGATATGCGCTCTGAAAGCCCCGAACGGCTCAAGGGCATCGATCAATTGCTGCAAACCGCCGTGCAACGGGCGTTGAAAGAAGAGAATGGACTGAAACGCAGCGGTCCCGATCTGACGGTCGAGGTAAAGAAAATCGGCGACCGTCCTTCCGGCAAAATCGAGCCGACGGTGCCGCTGGTGCAACGGGCGATGGCGGTTTCCAAACACCTGGGTGCCACGCCCAAACTGGATGTTTCTTCAACCAACGCCAATACGCCGATTTCGCTGGGCGTTCCCGCCGTGACGATTGGCAGCGGTGGCAAGGGAGGAAACGTCCACTCACTGAACGAATGGTGGCTGAACGACCAGGGCGTTCTGGGCCTGCAAAACGTTCTGCTGGTGTTGCTGGCCGAAGCCGGTATAACGAACTAACTGACACATTCTAAGCTTAATCTAATCATCCGGTTTCACCCCAAATGCCCCGATTGCACTACCTTTGGGCCAGGCAAGTCCACTCGCTTCATGACAACACTCATTATTATCGTATTCGTAATTGGCTATATTTTAATTACGCTCGAACATCCCATTCGGCTCAATAAAACCGCTACGGCCCTCATTACCGGCGTAATTTGCTGGACCCTCTACATCCTGAATGTTCCGGAACCGGAGCCGGTGCTGGAGAGTCTGGGGCACCATCTTGCCGAAATTGCCCAGATTCTGTTCTTCCTGATGGGGGCCATGACCATCGTGGAACTGATCGATATTCACGACGGCTTTTCCATCATCACCGACCGCATTGCCAGCCGGAATGCACGGGTGCTGCTCTGGCTGATTTGTGGGCTGACGTTCTTTCTGTCGGCCATGCTCGACAACCTGGCTTCGGCCATCGTAATGGTTTCAGTGACCCGCAAACTGGTGAAAGACCCGGAACAACGGCGGTTGATGGCCGGAATGATCATCATTTCCGCCAATGCCGGAGGGGCGTGGTCCCCCATCGGCGATGTCACCACCACCATGCTCTGGATTGGCGGTCAGGTCACGACAATGAACATCATTACGCAACTGTTTCTGCCCAGTTTGGTCTGTTTGCTGGTGCCGCTGGTGTGGCTGACCTTCACCATCAAACCGACCTCCGAAACCGAGATTGCCACGGCGAAGAAAGGCATTAGCCGCCCCTACGTGACCCCGCTTCAACGGCGCGACCGGCGCACCATGTTTGCCACCGGATTAACTGCCATCCTCTTTGTTCCGATCTTCAAAACCGTTACCCACCTCCCGCCCTACATGGCCATGATGCTGGCCCTGGGTGCTGTTTGGGTGGTTTCGGAGGTTATTCATTCCGATAAAGATGAAGAACACCGCCAGCGGTTTACGGCGGCTTATGCCCTCAGCAAAATCGACATTCCCAGTATTTTATTCTTTCTGGGCATCTTGCTGGCCGTCGGTGCCCTGCAATCCACTGAAATTCTCTCGAGTGTGGCTTTAGCGCTCGATGAAGCCGTCGGCGATCTCGACCTCATTGTGATGATCATCGGGGTGGCATCGGCCATTGTCGACAACGTCCCGATTGTGGCGGCCGCGATGGGCATGTATGATATGACGACCTATCCGGCCGATGCCAAACTGTGGGAATTTCTGGCCTACTGCGCCGGAACGGGCGGCAGTCTGCTCGTCATTGGTTCAGCCGCCGGGGTGGCGGTTATGGGCATGGAAAAGCTGGAATTTGGCTGGTATCTGCGCCGGATCAGCGGACTTGCGTTGCTGGGCTACATCGCCGGTTCTTTGACCTACTTTGCCATTTACGGACTAACGCATTGATTCAGACCGGCCAGTTTTCCCGCCGATAGGCGCTATCCCAGAAAATGTATTCCAGCCGGGACGAGTTTAGATAAGCTTCGGTCATGCGGTTTTTGGTGGATTCGGAAGCCTGTTCGCCCAGACGGTCGCAGATGGCAAGTGCTTTGTTCACGGCCAAGCCAAATTCTTCGCCAGCGTAGGCGTCGATCCAGTTCTGGTAGGGATTGGGCGTGGTCTGGTTGGCATAAATAAAATCCCCGACCCGCTTATAAATCCAGAAACAGGGCAGCAGGGCGGCTACGGCCACTTCGTAGGACTCGAACGTGCTGGTAGCCAGCAGGTAATTCGTATACGCAAAACAGCCCGGTGCCTTGCCGCTGGTGAACCCGATGTGGTACGCAGCAAAGTAACTTTCGTGCAGGGCGCGTTCTACCAGAATGGCATTTTGGGCAAATTGCAGAAACTCCAGCAACTCTTCACTCGTCGAAGACCGGGTTCCGGCGACGGCCAGCGCTTTCGCAAAATCTGCCAGATAGAGTGAATCCTGGTAAATGTAAAACTTGAACGTTTCGACCGGTAACGTACCGGTTTTCAGTTCCTCATTGAAGGGATGTGCCTGTATTTTTTCGTACACCGGCAACGCGGCATTCCAGAGCTGTTCGGTGAATTTCATGACCGGATTACCAGGGGTTTTGGAGAAAAGGAATGATTCAAAGGACCGGAACCGCGCCCGGTGGTAACGTCTTTCCCGGCCCGAATCGCATCGGACACGTATGCTTTTGACAACGAAACGGCATCATTCAACCTATAGCCCAATGCCAGATGCGTAGCAATCGCCGACGAAAGCGTACACCCCGTCCCGTGGACATTCCTGCTTTCGATGTAGTCCGACTCAAAAACCTGCGTTGGTTCACCCCGAACCGCCAGCACATCATACAGCCGGGCCGCAACGAGGTGGCCGCCTTTCAGCAAAACCGCCCGACAGCCCTGATCGATCAATTCTTCAGCCGCTTCCCGCATCTGCTCAACCGATTCGATCGGTTTTTTCAGCAGAATCCGGGCTTCGTCCAGGTTGGGTGTGATCAGGGTAGCACGCGGAAAAAGCTGGTTTTTCAGGACGTCAACGGTTTCGTTTAGAATCAGTTTCGCCCCACTCGTGGCCACCATCACCGGATCGAAAACCACAAACAGGGGCTGAAAACGGTCCAGAACGTCGGCAATGACCTCCACCACCTCAACGGTATTGATCATCCCGATTTTAACGGCGTCGATGGTAATATCCTCAAAAACCGCTTCGAGTTGTTCCCGCAGAAAAGCCGCCGGAACCGCGTGAATGGCCCGCACACCCAGCGTATTCTGGGCGGTCAGCGCCGTGATGGCCGAGGTTCCGTAGGCCCCCAATGCCGCAATCGTCTTTAAATCAGCCTGAATACCGGCCCCACCGCCACTGTCTGAACCTGCAATGGTCAATACCGTTGGATAGCGTTTCATCGTTTTTTCACACCGGTTTGTAACGTTTTCTTCAATTCAAAAGCCGCCGTCCGGGGCGATTCGGCACTACAGATCGCGGAAATCACCGCAACACCGTCGGCTCCGTTTTCAATCGCTTCGGCAGTATTCAGTAAATTCAACCCACCGATGACCACCAGCGCATGGCGGCTGTTGGCGCGCACCCACTGCAAACCGTCCAGTCCCCACGGTTCGGCATGGTCGGTTTTGGAAGGCGTTGCGTACAACGGACTTAACGCCAGATAGGAAAGATCCCAATCCTCGGCTTCCTGAACGTGCTCTTTCGTTTCAGCCGATAAGCCGATGATTTTACCGGGTGGCAGCAGAGCGCGCACGGTTTCATACGGCATGTCGCTCTGCCCGATGTGAACACCGTCGGCATCGCTGGCCAGGGCCACATCGACCCGGTCGTTGATAATCAGCGGAACATTATGCGGTTTTAACAACGCCTTCAGACGGATCGCCCGGTCCACAAAAGCCCGTGTGCCGAGCGACTTTTCGCGCAATTGCACCATCGTCACCCCGCCTTTGACGGCTTCATCAACGACCCAAAAGAGATCCCGGCCCAGGCAGGCGGCTTCGTCAGTTACTAAATAAAGTTGCATAGTTTCCGATGAAAGAGGTGGGACAAGAGAGTAGAGACGCGAATCATTATTGATAAGGCTTCTAGGGTCTCTTGTCTCCCTTCTCTATTCTTTTCTCTGTTTCTTATCGAATCCGCGCCAGTTCAACCAGTTTTTCGGGGGCCAATTCAGCCAGCGCATCCAGAAACGCGATCTGGAAACTACCGGGCGCGGTGGCTTTGCTAAAAGCCAGTTGCCCGCAAACGCCCATCGTTGCGGCAGCCGACACAGCCGCCTGAAACAAATCCGGCTGAACGGCACAAAACGCCCCGGCAATCGCCGAAGCCGAGCAGCCCATGCCCGTCACCTTCGTCATGAGCGGATGGCCGTTTTCCACGTACGCAATCCGGCCTTTCTGCACGATGACATCAATGGCTCCGCTGACGCTGACGACACAACCCAACCGCTCGCTAAGGGAATGGGCCGCGTCCAGACTGCTCATGGAGGACGCCGTGCTATCGACGCCTTTGGTCTGACCGCCCAAACCGGCCAGCGCCAGAATTTCGGACGCATTGCCGCGAATCACCGCAGGCGCAGCGGTTTCCAGCAGTTCGGACAAGACGGTATTCCGGTAGCCCGTCGCGCCCGCGCCAACCGGGTCCAGCACAATCGGTTTTCCGAGGTCAGCGGCTTTTTTCATCGCCAGCTTCATGGCCTGTACCCAGGGTGCCGAAAGTGTTCCGATGTTGATGACCAGTGCGCCGGCAATGCTTGCCATTTCTTCGACTTCTTCGATGGCGTGGGCCATCACCGGTGAAGCGCCGATGGCCAGCAGGGCATTGGCGGAGTAATTCATCACCACGTAATTTGTGATGTTATGCACCAGCGGAGCCATTGCCCGCAGGGCGTTTAAATCGTGTTCGAGGGTATTCACAACGGACCGGGTTTTGACGTGAGCAAAAGCTGAATGGACGCGTGGGTGCGTTTCCCGGTATGGAAATCAAAAAGAAAGAAGCGAGCGCTCTCTCCAGCTTTTCCCTACGACAGTCTCAACTGTGTCAGGTTCGAAGGGTATTATCTCAGTCCGCACGGGACACCCCCAAAGCCATTCATGGCCGCTAAAGTAGCGGTTTAAAGTTAAGTCCGAAAGTGATTTCCCGTTTTTCTCGCCAGCGGAGCGAAGGGTATGTAGCATTTTTGTTGAGCTGAAATAAAAGTATATTTGAAAAAACCTCAATGCGTATGGAAGCCGTTGCCGAACCACAACTGAGCAGTCAGAACCCTGAAGAGGAAAAAAGTCGAGTCTGAACCACTCCAAATTGCAAAGCCAGTTGGCTTTTTTGCTGCTTACAGCATATCGCAAACAGTATAGTGTGCTAACAGAACTAGATCTGGAATTTGCTTTCGGTAAAACCCGGCCCGATCTCTGCATTTTCCCCAAACGAACTTTGGATTGGCTGACTGATGAAATCGTTGTACAGGATGTTCCGCTCACTACGCTGGAGATTCTCTCTCCCGAGCAAAGTATGAACAGCCTGCTCGAACGAATCTACAAGAAGCATTTCCCTGCTGGTGTCAAAACCGTCTGGCTGATCATACCAGCGCTGCAAATTGTTTCCATTTTGTTGCCCAACCGCACACAGCTCAATTTTACGGAAGGGACGATTACCGATCCCGAAACCGGTATTCAGCTCCAGTTAGCCGAGATTTTTGAAGGATAAAGCAGGATGATTGAGTTCAAGAAGCCATTCAAATTAACCCAAAAGCCCTGAAAGGGCGATCTGCCAATAGAAAATTCCCGGTTTTCGTCAGAGGCAAGCTCCGGAGGAGCGGTCTGAAAAACATGCTTAGACCGCTCCTCCGGAGCTTGCGGTATGTAGGTGACCACGTTTCTATTGACAGGACAGGCCTCCGGCCTTCACCCGAACGATTCCTTACTCCTCACGCTTAACTGATCACCCATTATTCTTTACTCTCAATTCCTCACTCTTAATTCTTAACTCTTAACTCATTATTCTGAACGCAGTGACTTCACCGGATTCATCAAAGCCGTTCGAATGGAGTGGTAGCTGACCGCAGCCAGCGCGACGAAAACGCCCAACGCTCCCGCGAGCGCAAAAATGGGCCAGTTCAGCGGAATGCGGTAGGCGAAACTATCCAGCCAGCGGTTCATCAACCAGGTCGATAGCGGGATGGCCAGAGCGAAAGCCAGCCCCACCAGCGTCAGCGTCCGGCGGTTGAGCAGAACCCAGAGTTGCCCCACGGTGGCACCCATCACTTTCCGGATACCGACTTCCCGCATCCGGTTGATGGCCTGAATGCCCGCCAGCCCGAACAGGCCCAAAGCCGCGATCAGCAACGCAATACCGGTGGCGAGTTGGGTCAGCGTCGTCCAACGCTGGTAGTCGCGATACCGGGCTTGCAGATCCTGATCCAGAAAAGAATACTCGAAGGGTTGCCCGTCGGAAAGCTGCGGCCAGTCGCGGGCGATGCGGGCGACTTTATCGGACAGATTGCCGGGCGTCAGTTTCAGGTAAAACACGCCCTGAAAGCCCAGATCCAGTTTGTAATACGCGGGCTGAATGGCTTTGGTCAGCGGTTCGATGTTGTGATCATTCACAACGCCAATCACCGTCCGCCCATTCAAGGTTTCCAGCGGTTTGTTGAACACCAGTTCCTGACCCAGCAACTTCGCCAGCGTTTCGTTGATCACCACCGCCTTGACGCTTTTTGCCGTATCCGACCGGAACGCCGGCGAAAAAATCCGGCCCTGCTTGAGTTTGATTCCCAGCAACGTAAAGAAGTTGTAATCGATGGCCTGCTGCAAGGCCCAGTATTTCTGCCCGTTGATCGTAGTGCCGTTGCGGTTAAAACCGTCTTCGCCGTAACCGCCCGCGCTGCTCGCAACCAGCAATACGTCCGGGTTCGTCGCCTGATACCGCAATAACCGCTCATAAATCCGGGGGCCGCTGCCATCCTCAAACTGTTGCAGGTTTTTGATTTTGAGAACCAGTTCTTTCGTTAGCCCCAGTTCCTTTTCCTGCACAAAACGCAACTGTTTATGCATCGTAATGGCGGCCGTCACCAGCACCAGCGACAGCACAAACTGCGTTCCCATCATGCCCTGAATCACCAGCGGATTGATTTTGTAGGTGCGGTTTTGGCCCAGAAACAAATTCGGTCGTAAACGGGCGAACAACAGTGCCGGATAAATTCCCGCGATTAAACTGACCGCCCATACCATGCTCAATAATCCCAGCAAATTACCCGCCTGAAAAACGTCGAAGAATGTCAGCGTCCGGTCGGTCAGGTTGTTGAAGGTCGGCAACAGCAGCAACGCCAGCAGCAGGCTGATGACCGACGCCAGCCCGACGACCAGCACGATTTCCAGCCAGAGTTGCACCGCCAGTTGTTGCGGAGCCGCTCCCACCACTTTCCGAACGCCCACCTCCTGCAACCGCCCCGCCAGTTTCGACAGCGAAATGATGATGTAATTCAGACCGGCCACGAGCAGAATCAATAGACTGATGGACACCAGCAGGTACACATTCGTCGGCGAAACCGTGCGGTTCCAGCGTTCGCTGAACGAAAAATGCGTATCGGTCAGCGGGCGAACGGTCAGTAAAAACTGGTTATTGGTCAGACGGTCTTTGTGCTCAGGAGACGCTGCCTTTAGCATATCAGTTATCACTTCTTTAAAGAGCTGTGGCCCTAGCATGGCCAGTTTGGCGGTTGCTGACGACAGCGAAGCCGTAGGGCTTAGTTTCCCAAGTGTGTAGACATTGCTCGTGTTGTACCGTTGTTCGAGTTGCTTCGTGTAATAGTCATCGCTTTCCAGCCGCACCACCAGTTCGGCGGTGAGTGCCGTGTTCGACGGCGGGTTTTGCATCACGCCCGATACCGTGTAGAATTTACCATCGTACCGAATCGTCTTGCCAACCGGATTCTCATTTGCAAACAGTTTCTGAGTCAGTCGTTCCGAAATCACCGCGTTGTGCAGTCCAGCCAGCACCTGCTCCGGGCGACCCACCGTCAACGGAATTGAGAAAAACGTGAAGTAATTGGAATCCGCAAACAGAATGGCCTTTTCATACACCGCTTTCGTTCCGTATTTCACAATACTTTCCTGAAGCCTTGTCATTCGAACCACGTCTTGAAATTCCGGCATTTGCTGTTTGATTTCCATCCCGAAAACCACCGGAAAGGCCAGACTCCGGTGTTCTTCGGCCGGGAAAAACGGCAGGTTGAGCGGGTGCCGTTTGGGTTTGCCTTCAAAGTCGAACAAATCGGTCGATTCAAACCGGTAGATGCGGTCGGCGTCGGCATGAAACCGGTCGAATGAGCGTTCGTGGCGCACAAAGGCGTAGGTCAGCAAGCCGAACGCCAGGGCAACGGACAAACCCGCCAAATGGATACTGGAATAAACCGGATCGCGCCGGAGGCTGCGGAGAGCGACTTTGAGGTAGTTTTGAAGCATGGTTCAGGACGTTTTGGCACCCCTTTCGGGCCATTTTTCAATAGACGGATTGGGGTAGCCGCGTGTTGCACCGTCGATTCGTTTTCAAATGAAATAAAAAATCCCGGCTGAAGACGCGAGCCTTCAGTCGGGATTTTCAATCCATACCGGATCAGTTATTTATCGTTCGCTGCTCACTTTCGCGCATTCGACAGGCCCAGCGTTCGCTCCGTTTCGGCAATGAGCTGCTGTTTTTCGGATTCACTTTTGCCCTGCAAGTTGATCGTCCGCTCGAAAACGTGTTCTTCGCCGTCAAGCTTGTATTCATACTTCATTTTCAGGCGATTATTCTCGAGATCTTCGATAAGAGTTTTGGTATACGGCGTTCCGTCGGGTGCCACAATCACGTTTTTCGGCAGGTGACTGTCCTCGTTCTTCGACCGGTTGCCGGACGTGCCGGTTCCTCTCGACGCAACCGCCACTTCACCCGATTCATAGCGCGTTGGTCGGACACCACCCCGGGGGGCCGTCGGCGGTTTGGGGGCGCGGGGCGGACTGACCACGACATGCACGCCCAGTGAATCCTGGATCGAGCTGATCAATGCTTCTTTCTCTTCCTTGCTCATTCCCATCGCATCGAATTCCTGGTCGTAGTGAATGTTGCGGCTGGGCTGTTCAACGTCGATCTTTATACGCAACGTTTTGCCATTGTCATTGATGCTCCGGCTGATCGACGAGCGTTCCTGGGCGACAGCCGCGACACTGATTCCGAAGAGTGCGAGGGTAATTGCTGTTTTCATGTGTTTACTGTTTTAGGGAGAGTAACCTGAATCCACACCATTCCAAGGGCTACCCGGGCGGTTCAGGGTGTTCATTCTGATTTTAAACTGTTCACCGGATTCATTAATGCGGCATTGATGGACTGAAACGATACGGTCAACACGGCAATCAGTACGACCAGACCACCCGCTGCTGCGAAGAGCCATCCTTCCAATCCGACACGGTACGCGAAATCCTGCAACCAGTGATCCAGCGCATACCAGGCAACCGGAGCAGCAATGAAAAAGGCAATGAAAACTAACTTGAGAAAATCTTTGGAGAGCAATAACACCACGTTAACGACGGACGCACCTAAAATCTTGCGTATACCGATCTCTTTTGTTCGTTGCCCGGTTGTAAAGGTAACAAAACCGAATAGTCCTAAACAAGAAACCAGGATGGTTAATGTGGCGAAACCGTTAAAAACTGTTGCCAACACCCGATCTTTGTGATATTGGGCCTCAAACGATTGGTCCAGAAATTCATAATCGAACGGATAGAGCGGGTAATGATGCTGCCAGATGCTTTTCACCACCGGCAACTGATCGGAGCTTATGCTGAGCATGACGCTGCTCGCCGGAATGGTATTGTAAACCAGCACCAAAGGTTCGATCAGGTTGTGCAGGGAGCGATAATGGAAATTCTTTACGACGCCAACGACCTTCCCCTTGTGGCCAAATCCGTCGATCGTCTGCCCGATGCCGTCCTTCCAACCCGCCAGTTTAACAAACGCTTCGTTGACGATGAATCCACCTTTCAAATCGGCTTTCGATTGCGACGACAGGTTGCGCCCTGCTTTCAGCTTCATGTTCAGTAACGGTAAAAACTGGTCATCCACAAATAGAAAGTTGCTCATCAGTTCCCGTTTTCGTCCATTGCTCCGGAACGTAGTGGACGCCATGGGCAGCAGGCCCGACGGCTGCAAACCGGAACCCAGCGTCACCGCGCCGACCTCACTGCGGTTTTTCAGACTGTTGGCAAACGCGGTGGCAGCCACCCGCGCCGTCGAGTCGTCGGGCAGGTGAACGCTCAGAATCCGCTCCTTCGTAAAACCCAGGTCTCTGGTTTGCAGGAAATTCATTTGTCGGCGAATCACCAGAACCCCGGCAATCATGCCGACGGCCAGCACAAACTGAAAAACAATCACGGATTTCCGAAACCACGCTCCTTTTCCGTAGCTGCCAAGCCGGCCTCTCAGCACCTCGACCGGGCGATAATCAGACAATACAAAAGCCGGGTATAAACCGCCCGCCAGCGTGATCAGGAGCCACGTAAAACCGATTAGCGGCACCGCTTCCGATAAGACGATTGACAGGCGGATTTGTAACAGTTCATTGAAAAAAGAAAGGGCCAAATAGACCAACACCACGGCAATACCGACCGAAAAACCGCTTAACAACAGCGATTCCAGCAGAAACTGCCGGATCAACTGGCCGCGTTGGGCGCCGTTGGCCTTCCGAATCCCGACTTCTTTGGCGCGTTCGGTGGCTTTGGCCGTCAGCAGGTTGATGTAGTTCAGCAGGGCAATGGCCAGTACAAAGACCGACAGAAAGGCGAACAGATACCCGTATTGTTTGTTGCCTTTGGGTGTATCGGCCATCTTGCCCTGGCTGTAATGAACGTCCTGCAACACCTCGGCCGGAAAACGGAGCGAGTAGCCCTCCGCGCCCATTTTTTGCAGTTCGGGATTGGCGTATCGGTTGGCAAGCTGCGTCAGTTTTTTGCCGAAAACCGCCAGATTTGGTTCGTCCCGGAAGAGAACGTAGGTATAACACGGAAAATCATCTTCCACCCACGACCGGCTCCCGGTGAACACTTTGGACAGCAGGGCGCTCACGGGCAAATCGGTATTGCTCGGCGCGTCGGCCACCACGCCGGTGACCTGAAAAAGCTGCTTGTTGAATTCGAGGGTTTTCCCCAGCACGTCCGTCTTCCCGAAATACTTCTTTGCCAGCCGTTCGGTCAGAACCGCGCTGTTCGGATTCGCCAGCGCCGAAGCCGGATTTCCCGCCAGAAATGCATACGAGAAAACCGAGAACACTTCGTTGTCGGCGTAATAGACATCCGATTCTTTAAGCAGCTTATCGTCATGACGTATAACGGCATCAGTAGGCAGCAAACGCACGGCGGTTTCGACTTCCGGGTAATCGCGTTTCAGGGCTTCCGCCAGCGGAACCGGGCTGGAGGCAATCGACAAAACCGACTCCGGCGTTTTCATATCGGTCGTTACGCGCACGATGCGGTGGGCGTTGGCGTGGTAGCGGTCGTACGAAAATTCGTGGTCGACATACAACGCCATCAGCAGACAGGCCGCCAGCCCGATGGCCAGCCCGCCGACGTTCAAACCGGTATACAACTTGTTGCGCCAGAGGTTGCGCAGGGCGATTTTGAGGTAGTTGCTCAGCATAGTCTTACTATTTTTGTTACATTTGATAAAAACTCAAAGCGCTATGGAAACACCCCAGTATGATGTATTCGAGGAGTTTCAAACGGAAGATGTCATGTCATACAACCACGCTAAGCTTACGTATCGTCTCACGAAAAGTCTTGGTCAGTATGACGAACTATTCGATATTCTGCCGGAACTGGAGTTTGACCTTTCGCACGGTCGGGCAAAACCGGATGTTGCCATTTGTCTCCCTGGAAAAGCAAACTGGCTCAAAGACATCATTCGTCCCACGACTCCACCGTTGATAGCCATTGAGATTTTATCCCCCCGGCAGGCGCTGTCGGACCTCACCGATAAAGCATTGGACGTGTATTTTCCGTCCGGCGTAACAACCGTTTGGGTTATTATTCCTCAATTCAAGCAAGTGACGGTGTTATCCCCTACTCAACAGGAAGTTTTTACCGATGGTATCTTAAGCGATGCGCAGACGGGTATTGAATTGAGTCTTACTTCCCTGTTTAAAGAATAGTCGTCGACCGAACAGACTTTGTGTTCTTTAATTCTACTCCGTCCGCAAACTCTTCACCGGATTCGCCAAAGCCGCTCTGATGCTTTGGAAGGAAACCGTCACCAGCGCGACCAAAACCGCCAGCCCGCCCGCCAGCGCAAACATCCACCAGGCCAGACTGATCTTATAAGCGAAGTCCTGCAACCACTGGCTCATGACATATCCCGCAATCGGGCTGGCAATCACCATAGCCACCACCACCAGTTTCAGGAAGTCTTTCGAAAGTAGCGCAACAATGCCGGCCACCGATGCGCCCAGCACTTTCCGAATGCCGATTTCTTTCGTCCGTTGAACGACTACCAGCGATACCAGACCGTATAAACCGAGTCCGCAAATCAGGATGGCGATGCCCGCAAAGGTGTTGACCAGCCGGAAAATCAGGTTCTCGGTTTCGTAGAATTGCGCCAGTTGTTCGTCCAGAAATTCATACTCAAAAACCGCATCGGGATAGATTTTCTCCCAGATTTGCTGAATGCGCTGAACGGTTTGCTGCGGGTTTTGCCCCGAAATCCGGATGCCTGCCCGGACAAAAAATTCGGAATGACTGGCGATGAAACAGGGGGCAATTTCCTCGCGCAACGACCGCAGGTGAAAGTCTTTGACGACGCCCACAATCGGCAGCGAAACCGGCGAGAGGTAATACTGCATCCGGCGACCCACAATCTGCTTTGGATCTCGAATGTTCATTTTTCGCAGAAAAGCTTCGTTCACCAGATACTCTTGAATCGTATCGCTCTGGCTTATATTACGACCTGCGACGAGTTGCATCCCGTACGTTTTGAGATAATCGGCATCGGCCACGCGCTCCCGCAGCGGAAACGGCTCCCATTCGGCTTTGTCTCCAAACTTGAACGATCCGCCGTTCATCACCAGGGCGGAGGGCGGGCGGTAACTGGCACTCACCGACTTGATTTCGGGGTATTGCAGAAGTTCATTTTTGAACGTCTCCCGCGACGCTTTCTGCGGATTGGGCAAGGTCACCACCACGACGTTGTCTTTTCGGAAACCGATATCCGTATTTTGAATGTAGCGGACCTGTGTGGCCACCACCAGTGAACCGATGATCAGGGCCTGGCAAATGACAAATTGCAGGACAATCAACGACTGCCGCACGGAATAACTGCCCCCCGATTTAGCCGACAGTTTCCCTTTCAAAGCCGCCCACGGACTAAACCCCGACAAAACTGCGGCCGGATAACCACCCGCCAGCAAAATGACGATCAGAACGAGTAACGCGATAAAACCAAGCGTCAGGCCATCCAGGTGCAGCGACAAACCGATGCTGACCCACTGGTTGAAAACCGGCAGACTCAGCACCGCCATCAGGAGGGCCAAACCGGTAGCCGCCAGCACGATCAGCGCGGTTTCGAGCAAAAACTGCCGGACCAGTTGCCCCCGGGTGCTGCCGAGCGTTTTCCGGATGCCGACTTCCTTGCCCCGCCGGAGAGCCTGGGCCGTTGCCAGATTGACGAAGTTGATGCAGGCCGTCAGCACCAGAAACACCCCCACCAGACCCAGCGACCACAGCAGCGACGGGCGGATGGCCGTGGCACCACCCATAATGCGTCGAACGTCGAAATGGCTTTCGCGAAGGGGCTGGATATGAAACTGAATGACATGGGCATTGTCGCCCAAATGCTTTTTGCCCAAAGCGGGCATAGCCGCTTCCAGACTACCGGCCGCTTCCGGACTTGTCAGCGTACAGAAAAGCCGGTAGTTGCTGTTGAGCCAGCCCCAGTCACCCTGGTTGTAATCGGGACTGAACTTTTTGAGAGTTGCAATGGAAATGAAAAGACTGATGTCCGTGTCGGTCGTTTTGAGTGGATCAGCCAGAACACCGGTTACTTTGGCGTCGATTCCGGGTTTTAGATTCAGCATCTGCCCCATCGGGTCGGCGTCACCGAAATACTTTTTAGCCCACGACTCGGTCAGGACGATGCTGCTGGGTTCACGAAGTGCGGTTTTGGGGTTACCGCGCAACCATTGATAGTCCAGAATAGCAAACAATTCCGGCTCAACAAAAGCGGTTCCTTTGTGCTCCAGAAACCGAACCGGTTTTCCGTTCTTTCGGTACGTTACGGTCAGTTCACGGTTCATCATCAGAAAAGCCGCCTGCTCGACCTGCGAAAAATCCGTTCGCAACGCCTGCGCCATCGGCAGCGGAGCTTCGGGGTAATACTCGACGGAACCGTCGTCGAGGTGCATGTCCGTTACGACCCGGAAGATCCGGTCAAATTTGGTGTGGTGCCGGTCGGTGCTGAGGTGGTAGCGAACGAACAGAAAAATGAGCAGTCCGCCCGCCATGCCAACGGACAAACCAAGGATGTTGAGCAGGGTGTAACTCCGCTGCGTGGTTAAATTCCGCCAGGCGATTTTGAAGTAGTTCTGTAGCATAAGCCCCGTTGGCAAGCCGGATTTGGTTGCCCTAAAGGTACTTCGTATCCCCTTCCGACCATCCTTCTGCCTTATAAACAGCCTGTTAAAAAAAGTTAACGCCCCGACAACGCGCCGGTGGGGCAGGTGTTAAAATATCGCATACTGAATGTTGACGGGCCGCCCGCGCGGTAACGAATAACGAAGTGATTGACCCGGCTTTCGTCATTTAGCATTCGATATTCATTATTAACGGTCTTTTTTCAGCAGTTTGCATCAACTTGAAGAAACCCGGAAACCGCCCAGCAACGGCACACGGCCCGTAATGCCGGTCAAGTTGATGTACGGCAGCGGACAACCTATTAAATTAGGATCATTTAATTTATTTATCCGACATAATTCCGGAGAATCCGGGTCGATGGTCACCGGCGAGTGACTGATTTTTAACCGGTTTTGACTTCGTTTTGACTTTTATTGTTCCAATATTTTATTATTTATATTCTATTCTTAACTTAACGTTTGAATTACGATCCTCGCCCCCACGCAGGCGTTTTTCAATGTGAATTCGGCAGGCAATTCATTTTACCAAATTAGGTCGCAGTAACAGGTATCAGGATGGTATTTTTCTCCTCTATTCTGTTACAAATTGACGAAATAATTCGGGAAATAATTTTTCCTTTGCATAATTCAATTGTCTCAAACCATCTCTATTAATTATGATAAACAATTACTACAATCATTCGGGGTTCTCCCCAGTTTAATTCATTTCCCAATCCTTTTTGACTAGCGCCCCCGGTATTACCAGACACCGGGGGTCTTAGTGACACCTATAGTCTTCTTGCTGTCCACGCTTCCCTACACGTGAAGAAGTATTACCTGTTCAATCTTACCAACTCTATTACTTACTTAATCTAATCCGTCTTATGCGTATGAAAAAGTCTACTCATCGGGTGCCTCCAAAAAACAGGTATCTATTGGTACTTTATCTAATGATTGCTTCTGTCACCCTTTCTTTTGCTCAAAACTCAACCATAAAAGGGAAGGTGACCGGTGGACAGGGAGACGCACTGCCTGGCGTGAGCATTGTGGTCAAAGGCACCACACAGGGAACCACAACGGCCTCGGACGGCACGTATTCGCTCAACGTTCCGAACAAAAATGCAACGCTGGTATTTTCATTCATTGGGTATGTGAGCCAGGAATTACCCATTGGCGGCCGGTCAGTGATCGACGTGAAGCTGGCTGACGACATCAGCACCCTGAATGAAGTCGTGGTTGTGGGGTATGGTGAGCAAAAGAAAGAAACGATTACGGGTGCGGTTGCTACCGTAAAAGGGACGGATCTGGTGAAATCACCCGCCATGAACATGAGTAACTCCATTGCAGGACGGATGCCGGGCGTTATTGCCACCAACTCCAGTGGCGAACCGGGTTATGACGGTTCAGCCATCCGCATCCGGGGTTCCAACACGTTGGGAAACAACGACGCACTGATCGTTATCGACGGTGTTCCGGCCCGGGCCGGGGGTTTCGACCGGATCAATCCACAGGATGTCGAAAGCATTTCCGTCCTGAAAGATGCCGCAGCGGCCATTTACGGCTCGCGGGCAGCCAACGGGGTTATTCTGGTTACCACCAAGCGGGGCAAAACCGGCAAACCGGAACTTTCCTACAGTTTCAACCAGGGTTTTTCGCAGGCGACGGTTATTCCCAAAATGGCAACAGCCGCCGAATACGCCCAGTTGAACAACGAGATCAACGTCTATAACCTGCCTCCGCAATACTGGAAAGCCGCTTCGGATGCCTTCAAAACGACAGGCAGCTTTACCCGCCCCGACAACGGAGCGATTGCCAAAGCCGCCTTTACGCCGGATGATATCAAGAAGTTTAACGATGGGTCCGATCCGTGGGGACACCCCAACACCGACTGGTTCGGCGAAGCGCTGAAAACCTGGGCTCCTCAGGTGAAACACACGCTCCAGTTGATTGGCGGTAGCGAAAACATCAAATACCTGGTGTCGGCCAACTACCAGAACCAGGATGGTTACTACAAAAACTCCGCAACAGGGTATAAGCAGTATGACTTCCGCATGAATCTGGACGCGAAAGTCAACAAATACGTCAATACCGTCGTGGGTGTGGTCGGTCGTCAGGAAAACCGGTTTTTCCCGACGGTAGGTGCCGGGGCCATTTTCCGGATGCTGATGCGGGGCTATCCGAACAAACCGGCTTTCTGGCCGAATGGGCTGCCCGCTCCTGACATCGAAAATGGTCAGCAACCCGTTCTGGTGACGACGGATGCCACCGGTTACGACCGGGATACGCGGTATTATGTGCAAAGCAATGCCACCGTCAACGTTACCAACCCCTGGATTCCGGGTCTGAAATTCAGCGGTAGTGTTGCCCTAGACAAATACATTCAGCAAGGCAAGAGATGGCAGACGCCCTGGTACGTCTATAGCTGGGATTACACGTCGTACGATGCCAACAAGCAACCCATCCTGAACCGGGTGGCAAAAGGTCCCGCTCAGGCAGAGCTGAACCAATACACGAACGACCAGTTCAACTCGCTGCTGTCGGGTATTTTGACCTACGATCACGTATTCGGCGGTAACCACGGCATCACCTTGCTGGCGGGGATCACGAAAGAAGCGTCTAACTCGGCCGGTTTCTCCGGTTTCCGGCGGTATTTTGCCTCCACGGCCATCGATCAGTTGTTTGCCGGTGGTAGTGCCGAAAAGAACAGCAACACGACGTCAGCCTGGGAACGGGCGCGGATGAGTTACTTCGGTCGGGCTGCGTATAACTACAAAGAAAAATACCTCGCTGAATTCCTGTGGCGGTATGATGGTTCGTACATGTTCCCGAAAGAAAGCCGGTGGGGCTTCTTCCCCGGCGTGTCGGCAGGCTGGCGTATATCCGAAGAGAATTTCTTCAAAAATGCCATTCCGGCCATCAATTCTCTGAAACTGCGGGCATCGTGGGGCCAGTTGGGGAACGACCAGGTGTATTTCAACGGTGCTTTGCGTGAATATGATTACCTGCCTACGTATGCCTACGGTGATGCCGTGAATGCCAACTGGGGTTATGTAACGGGCGGTCAGGTTGCTCAGACACTCTATGAAAACGGTGTTCCGAACACGACGCTCACCTGGGAAGTAGCCAACAACGCCGACATCGGTCTGGAAGGTGCCGCCCTGAACGGGAAGATTTTCTTCGAGTTCGACGTATTCCAGAACAAGCGTTCCAACATCCTGTGGCGCAAGAGTGCTTCCATTCCGCAAACGACGGGGATGACCCTGCCGGCCACGAACATCGGGAAAGTAACCAACAAAGGCTACGAATTCCGGGTGGGTTACAACGGACAGGCGGGTGAATTGCGCTACAGCGTGAGTGTAAACGGCGGGTATGCCAAGAACGAAATTACGTTCTGGGACGAAACCCCCGGAGCACCCGAATGGCAGCGGTCGACCGGCAAGCCCATTCCGAGCAACGTCAACGATCCGAACCAGCAGAACGGCACGCTGATGTACCAATACGACGGCATCTTCTCGACCCAGGCCGAAATCGATCAGAACACGGTGGATTACAGTGGTGTAGGAGCCAGCTTGCTGCGCCCCGGCGACATGAGACTGAAAGACATCAACGGTGATAAAAAAATCAACGGTGACGACCGCGTTCGGGCCGACCGCAACAATCAGCCCCGGTTCCAGGGCGGTTTCAACGGAACGATGTCCTACAAAGGCTTCGACTTCAGCATCCTGGTGCAGGCTTCGGCGGGTGGTCAGATCTTCCTGCAAACCGAGTCAGGCACGATCGGTAACTTCCTGAAATGGAGCTACGACAACCGGTGGACGGTGGACAACCCCAGCACGGAACATCCCCGGATCGTTGACCGCAGCAACCAGTACTTCTCCAACGGTACCAGCTACTGGTTGAAAAAAACCGACTACATCCGTCTGAAGAACGTCGAAATCGGATATACGTTACCATCCCTGATTTCCAGCAAAGTGGGGCTGAACAACCTGCGGGTGTATGTAAACGGTCTTAACCTGGCTACCTATGCCCCAGCCATGAAAGGCCTGTTCGATCCGGAATCGACCAGCGGTAGCGCGCAGTACTATCCGCAGGCGCGGGTAATCAACGCCGGTTTATCAGTCAGTTTTTAACTAAATGCTCAATCATTCTATTATGAATCATATCGTAAAATGCCTGTCGTCCAGTTTACTCGTAGGGATGACGATGGTAGCTTGCAACAGCGATTTTCTGGATACCAAGCCCCTCGACAAAGTGTCGGGGGATGCGGTCTGGTCGGATCAGAACCTCTCCGAAGCTTTTGTGACGGATGTTTACAACGGGATCAGGGACGGTGTTCTGGACCAGATGAGTTTCGATTGCCAGACCGACAACGCCCTCTACAGCTTTGGCAAGCAGGATGTCAACGAAGCCAACGTGAGTCCATCGAACCTGGGAACGGTTAAAAACACGATGGAATGGAGTGCCATGTACTCCCGGATTCGGGCGGCTAACATTGCACTGGCCAACCTGGCCAAGCCCAAGTTTAACAATGCCACGGTGGCTGATCGGATGAAGGGTGAAATGTATTTCATGCGGGGCTATTTTTACAACCAACTGCTTCGTTATTATGGGGCGGTTCCGCTGATCAAGTCGCCTTACACGCTGGATAACCCCGATTTCACCATCGCCCGGAATACCTACGAAGAGTGTGTAAACTCAATCGTGAGTGACCTGGATTCGGCCGCTATCCTGCTGAAAGGGAAAACCCTGACCAGTGGCCGCGCCACGATGGGTGCCGCCATGGCCCTGAAAGCCCGCGTGTTGTTGTATGCCGCCAGTGATCTGCACGATATTCCGACGGCAAAAGCCAAGTCGACCGTCATCGCTGGTTTCAACAAACCCGAACTGCTGGGATACGTTAGTGGCGACCGGATTGCCCGCTGGACGAAAGCCCGGGATGCTGCCAAAGCCGTGATCGACCTAAACCAGTATGGCTATAAACTGAACCTGACGGCACCGGTTTCTGCGGCCGAAGGCCAGCAGAATTACATCAACATGTATCTGTCGCGCAACGGTGGTGAAGCCGATGGTATCTTCCTGAAATACTACATCCGGGCTTCATTCGACGACTGGGGTTCGTGGTATCCGCGCAACAACATGCCAAACGGTTATCACGGCTGGACATCGAGTCAACCCACTCAACAACTGGTGGATAACTACGAGATGATGGACGGTACGAAGTTCGACTGGAAAAACCCGGCCCACGCGGCAACACCTTACGAAAACCGCGATCCGCGCTTCTATGCATCCATCCTGTACGACGGTGCGCAATGGAAGCCCCGCACGCCCGATGGAGCCGGTATCGATCCGGCCGGACAGATTCAAATGGGTGAGTATGAAGTAGGTAGCTCGGCGGCTCCCACCAAATATTCCGGTTTGGATACCCGCAATAGCTCCATCGAAAACTGGAACGGAACCTGGACGGGTTACGCGATCCGCAAGTTTATGGACCCCGATCCAACGCTTGTCGATCAGAACATCCGGCAGGAAGTACCTTCCATCCAGATCCGGTTTACAGAAGTGGTGTTGAACTACGTGGAAGCCTGTCTGGCACTGGGTCAGGAAGCCGAAGCCAAAACCTGGCTCAACAAAGTCCGGTTCCGGGTGGGCATGCCTGCCATTACCGAAACCGGAGCGGCCCTCGTCGCGCGGTACCAGAACGAACGGAACATCGAGATGCTGTTCGAAGACCAGCGGTTCTATGACGTTCGACGCTGGATGATCGCACCAACGGTGTTGGGTAAACAGGCTCAGATCATCGTCATCACCGGTAAACTGAAACCCGGCAAAACCGTGACGACGTATAAGTACAGCAAAGAAAATTATACGTATTCCTACAGCGTTCAGGATTTAGGAACCGGGAAGGAAAACCGGAAGTGGGCCGACAAAATCTACTTCCTGCCGATCAGTCGGGATGAGATCAACCGGAACAAGCAATTGGTGCAAAATCCCGGCTATCAATAGCATTGAACGCTTTCCACAAGTCGATATCCCTCTGAATATACCTGGTGCCAACGTATAACCCTGCGTTGGCACCAGTTTTTTTGATCTTCATTCCCGCTTTTGCTCCCAAAACAATCTGAATGCGTCAACCCGCCCCTGATCAGGACAATTTGAAAAAACACTGAACTATTGCACTCAATTGTCCTAACTTAGCTTTCCGTGCCTTTTCATTCATTCTTTCGTTTATGACGCTTTTTTTACGCGCTTTTTGGAGTGGTCTCATCATTATGATGGCCTTTTTGTCGACGGGTTGCCAGAAAAAACCGGCTTCCACCGAGCAGACGGCCCCCGACACGGGACCTCCGCTGTTCACCTTGCTTTCCCCGGAGCAAACCGGCATTTCGTTCGTCAATACGCTGAACGAAGGGCTGAATACCAATGTGCTCATGTACGAATATTTTTACAACGGTGGCGGGGTCGCCGTTGGTGATCTGAACGGCGACGGCCTGGAGGATATTTATTTCAGCGGCAACATGGTTCCGAACCAGTTGTACCTCAACAAAGGCAATCTGAAATTCGCCGATATTACCGCCACTGCGGGCGTGGCCGGACGCGAAGGCCCCTGGCGAACGGGTGTTACGATGGCCGATGTCAACGGCGACGGGCGGCTCGATCTCTTTCTCTCCTATTCAGGAAGTCTGCCGCCCCAAAAACGGACACCTCAACTGTTTATCAACGACGGCCCCGATGCGCAGGGCATTCCCCGCTTCTCCGATCAAACCGCCAAATGGGGGCTGGACAAACCCGGTCAGACAACCCAGGGAACGTTCTTCGACTACGACCGCGATGGCGATCTGGATTTATTTCTGCTCAACCACAACCCCCGGCTGCTGCCCATCCTCGACCCGGATGCCACGGCGGAGCTGATGAAGAAAAAAAGCCCGGAAATCGGGGTTTGCCTGCTTCGGAATACCGGAACCCGTTTCGAGGATGTGACCGAACGGGCGGGTCTGCTCAATTCGGTGCTGAGCTATGGCCTGGGACTGGGCGTCTCCGACCTGAATAGCGACGGCTGGCCCGATCTCTATGTGTCCAACGACTACAACGTCCCCGATTTTCTGTATCTCAACAACCGGAACGGAACCTTTACGAACCAGTTGCAAACCGGCATCGGTCACATTTCCCACTTCTCGATGGGAAACGATGTCGCCGACATGAACAACGACGCCCGGCCCGACATTCTGACGCTCGACATGCTACCCGAAGACAACCGGCGGCAGAAACTCCTGATGTCGCCCGACAATTATGAAAAGTTCGATCTGGCCGTCAATTCGGGCTTTTATTACCAGCACATGCGGAATATGCTGCAATTGAATGTCGGAACGGATGGCAAGAAAGGAACCGGAGGCATTCCCGAATTCAGCGAAGTGGGGCAGTTGTCCGGCATTTCCAACACCGACTGGAGTTGGGCTCCCCTCCTGGCCGACTACGACAACGACGGCTGGAAGGATCTGTTCGTTACCAACGGCTACCTGCGCGACTATACCAACCAGGATTTCCTGAAATACATGGGCGATTTTCTGCTCAACCGCAAGGTCATGCGCCAGGATTTGCTGGAACTCGTCTATAAAATACCGGCTTCCGATGTGATTAATTATGCCTTTAAAAACAACGGCGACCTTACCTTCACCGACGTCAGTCGGGCCTGGGGCATGACCCTGCCTTCGAACAGCAACGGCGCGGTGTATGCCGATCTCGACAACGACGGCGACCTGGATCTGGCCATCAACAACATCAACAAACCGGCTTTTATCTACCGCAACGAAGCCGGTAGCCAACTCAAAAACCACTACCTGAACGTCAAACTGGACGGGGTTGGGGCCAACCGGTTTGGGCTGGGTGCCAAAGTAACCCTCTACCGGAACGGCCGGCAACAGTATCTGGAGCAAATGCCATCGCGCGGCTATCAGTCGAGCGTATCGCCCATGCTGCATTTCGGGCTGGGAAAAGAATCCACCATCGACTCGCTGCGCATTGTGTGGCCGGGCGACAAACAACAACTGCTGACCAACGTCAAGGCCGACCAGGTGCTGGTGGTTTCGGAAAAGGCTGCCAAAACATCCCGGCGGTTAACGCCTTCTGCTCCGGCGGTGTTTACGGAACTGAAATCCCCGGTGGCGTATCAGCACCCCAAAAATACCGTCAATGATTTCAAACGGCAGCCGCTGCTGGTCAATCCGGCGTCGTTTGTGGGGCCGTGTCTGACCAAAGCTGACGTCAACGGCGACGGGCTGGAAGACGTATTTGTGGGCGGGGGCAGCGGCCAGGCCGGGGCGGTTTTTCTCCAGCAAGCCAACCAGCAGTTCCTGCAAAAAGCCCAACCCGCGCTGGAAACCGACAAAGCCAGCGACGACGCCGACGCGGTTTTCTTCGATGCCAACGGCGACAGTTTTCCGGATTTGTACGTGTGCAGCGGTGGTTACGCGAACTTCATGCCCGACGACGCCTTGTTGCAGGATCGGCTTTACATGAATGATGGCAAAGGAAATTTCACCAAAAATCCGGCGGCTTTGCCCGTCATGCGCACCAGCAAAAGCTGCGTTCGGGTGGCCGACCTCAACGGCGATGGCAAACCGGATCTGTTCGTGGGCGGGCGGGTGATTCCGGGCCGCTACCCCGAAACGCCCCCGAGTTTTCTGCTGATCAACGACGGCAAGGGAAAATTTACCGATCAGACGGCCACGCTGGCTCCCGATCTCCAGCGCATTGGCATGGTGACCGATGCCGCCTGGACCGACCTCAACGGCGATAAAAAACCGGAACTGGTGGTGGTGGGGGAATGGATGCCGGTGACGGTTTTCGGAAACGACGGCGGAAAATTTACGGATCAGACCAAGACCTTTTTCGACAAAGAATACCGGGGCTGGTGGAATAAACTGCTGGTCGATGACCTCAACGGCGACGGCAAACCGGATTTGGTGGTGGGCAATCAGGGCCTGAACACGCAGTGTAAAGCCAGCGACAAAGAACCCGCCGAACTATTTTACAAGGACTTCGACGACAACGGTTCGGTCGATCCGATTCTGTGTTTTTACATTCAGGGCAAGTCGTATCCCTACGTCACCCGCGACGAGCTGCTGGATCAGCTCAGCATCATGCGAACGCGCTTCCCGGATTACAAAAGCTACGCCGATGCGACGATGAAGGATATTTTCACGGAAGAAGAGCTGAAAGACGTGGATCGACTGGAAGCCAATCACCTGAAAACCACGTATTTTGAAAGTACGGCACCGGGAAAATGGCAGGAAAAAGCACTGCCCGTCGAGGTGCAGGTTTCCCCGGTTTTTGCACTCACGGCCTTCGATTACGACCACGACGGCAAGAAAGACCTGCTCCTGTGCGGCAACATCAGCCGGGCGCGCTTGCGGTTCGGGAAGTACGACGCCAACTACGGTGTTTTACTGAAAGGCAACGGAAAAGGCCAGTTTTCGTATGTGCCGCAACCCCAATCCGGTTTTCTGCTGAAAGGCGATGTCCGGAGCGTGCTGCCGATTGGAAACACGGTCTTAATGGGGATTAACCAGGTTGGCGTAAAAGCGTATGGGTTTAAATGAGTTATTACACCGAGTTGATCAGAGGTTATCAAAGTTTTTCTCTGATTTCCTCTGATCAACTCGGTGTAACAACCTTTCAATTTCAATGAAAAAAATCTTCCTCTCTCTCTTCTTTATAGCCCTTATAAGCAGTTGCCAGACCGAAAAAACACCGGAACTGGGCAACCGGGAGATCACCAGCGTCGTCGCCGAGATGACCGAGGTCATGATTCACGACGTAACCAATCCGCCCCTGGCCGCCCGGTTTTTTGCCTATGCTTGTCTGGCCGGCTACGAAGTGGTTGCCCAGAACGACAAGGCTTACCGGAGCATGCACGGCGTCCTGAACGGCTATCCGGCGATGGAAAAACCGAATGTCAGCGGACATTCCACGCACCTCAGCGCGGTGCTGGCGATGCTCAAAACCGCCCAGAAAATGCAGCCTTCGGGCAAACGGCTGGAGAAGCTGGAAAAGCAGTTGCTGGATTCGTGCCGAACCGCGGGATTTTCCGACGAGGTGATCGAGCAGTCGGCAACGTATGCGCTGGAGGTGAGCAAACAGATGCTGAAATACGCCAAAGCCGACCAGTACAACCGCATCAGCAACTACCCCCGGTATACACCCTCCGAAAAAGCCGGAAGCTGGTATCCGACCCCGCCGGGGTATTTTGCCCCGGTCGAACCGTATTTCAACACCGTCCGGCCGTTCACGCTGGACTCGGCGGCCCAGTTCAAACCCGCACCGCCAGCGGCTTATTCCACCGATAAGAGCTCGTCTTTTTACCGGATGCTCCTGCAAAATCAGAAGGAAGGCGGCAACAGCCTGACGGAAGAACACCGGCAGATTGCGGCTTTCTGGGATTGCAATCCGTTTGCGCTCGAAAACAACGGCCACATGATGGTGGGTCTCAAAAAAATCTCCCCCGGCGCTCACTGGCTGGGCATTACGGGGATTGCGTGTACCAAAGCGAAAAAGAGCTTCGCCGAATCGCTGAAGATCTACACGGCCGTAGCCATCGGATTAACGGACGGTTTTATCTGTTGCTGGGACGAAAAATACCGCAGCAACCGCGTTCGTCCCGAAACCGCCATCCGCAAGCTCATCGATCCCGACTGGAAACCGTTTCTGCAAACACCCCCGTTTCCCGAATATTTGAGCGGACATTCCACCATTTCGGCGGCTTCGGAAGTCATTCTGACACACTATTTCGGCGATCATTTTGAGTATACCGACACCGTCGAAGAGCCGTATGGCCTGAAAGCCCGCACGTTCCGATCCTTCCGCGAAGCCGCTGTCGAAGCCGGACTTTCCCGGTTCTACGGCGGCATTCATTTCATGGACGCCATTGATCAGGGCCGGGCGCAGGGTCTGAAAGTGGGCGAATGGGTGGTGAAGAAAGTGGGATAAAATCGGAAGAAGAAAACCGTATTAGTCGTCCACCTTCGCATTTTGTTCTGCGTTTCGGCCCGGCGGAAACGTATGCCGCCATCTTTCACCATAAACGGACTTGTATAGAATGGTGATCCTGGCATCATTCATACTCTGACGGATCGCCCGTTCTGCCGTTCGACTGTGCAATTCGATGAGGGCAACCTTTCCGCCCTGCGGGATCACCAGGCCTTTCCAGAGATCGCTGACCATGCTCGTGCTATCGATAATGCCGGCCCGCTTCAGAATAGCGTTTTCGAAATCAGAAACAGTATCGTATTTTTTTCCGGCATAAGAATAGGAAGCTTCCTCGATAAAAGCAGGACCCAGTCCATTGTTATCAATCATAATTGCGTAGCCCGAACTTCCGTCTTCGAGTTTGGACGTATTGTAACTGTCCAGGATCGGCATCACCGAAGCATACTGCTGCGTTCGTTGCAGATACGCCTGATAAAACGTGATGCCGATGGCGCAGAAACTGGAAACGACAGCCAGAATACTCAGGTACGTATCCAGCGAAACGACAACTTTACGGTTACGGTTAGCCATACATCCGTAGCAAATACTATTTTTATATTTTCATACTAAGCTCCAAAATAGCTAATTCCAGCCAGATCACCTCACTAATTTTCTCCATATGCTGAAGACAGTCGCGTTTATTTTGTTTTTACTGGTCAATCCAAAAGCTTTCTGCCAGGAAAGTAAAAAACCGTCTCCACAACCCGATATGGCCATTCAGCTCGATTTCGGGAGTGCGCAGGCGGTTACGAATCTGCTGGCCAAAACGAAAACGACCGATGCCGAACTGGACGAAATTGCGAAACTCTACGGCAGCCAGCAATTGATCCGAAAGGTCACCAGTTACAACAAAACGGGCACAGAGGCCGCTTTTAAACAAACCTTGCGGGAGATGGTCGAAACGGGAACGGTGAAAGGCAACGACCCGTTCGAGTGGAAAGCCGTAAAAGCTAAACTTCCGGAAATCAGAGCCTTAGTCCGTCAACTGGAAACAAAGGCGTCGTTTATTGAGGATGTAAAAGCGCTCATTTTACCGTATTCACCGGCTACGCTGCCCGTAAAAGCCCGGGCCTGTTTCCTGGTCGGCGGGGGTGCGCTGGGCTTCACCATCGGTAGCGACGACACTTTCAATGTGGCTTTGCAGAAAATTGGCGATGATTATGAAGGACTGGTTTATCTGGTTGCCCACGAACTTTATCATACCATTCAGCAGGTGGGCGAACGCCATCGCACGAACGGAAAGACCGCAGCGAATCCGCCAAAAAATATTGACCGTACCTATACGCTGCTGGCCAATCTGTGGGCCGAAGGCTCCGCCAGTCTGGTCGGTGATTTTACAAAAATCAAACAGCCGGGCGGTTTCTCAAAAGAGCAACAGGAACAGTATGCACGCAACGGGCAGCGATCGCAGCAGAACTTTGCGCTCTTCGAGAGCCTGTTATTCTCCGCTTTTCACGACTCCACCGCCAATCTCAGCGAGCTTTACAACATCGGTTTTACGGTAGCCTTCGATGAAACCAGTTATTTTATGGGGTATCGAATGGCGAAAGTGATTGAGGAATACCGGGGCAAAGACGTCCTGGCCGGGTTAATCACCAAAAGTCCCATCGAATTCTGTCAAATCTACCGGGCCATTTACACGCAGTTTCCGGACAGAAATATTATTCATTTCAGCGGCTCTACCGAAGCGATTCTGACCCGGATGGAAGCCTGGAAGGATAAACTCTAATGCCGGGCAACCTTTATTTCTGTTTGTCGAGCCATTTCATGACCGGCGTAGCCAGTATTCCGTGAACCACGATGGAAACGAGAACCACAAAGCCGACGATGGCCCAAAGCCGCTCGGCTTCCGGGAAAGGGGCTTTCTCCAATCCAAAGGCGAGGTAGAAAAAAGATCCGATGCCCCGAATTCCAAAACCGGCAATGACCCACCGTTCACGAAGCCTGGCTTTGGCACCCACCAGCGTCATAATACCCGCCAGAGGACGAATCACCAGCAGAAGGCCCAGCCCCAGCAAGGCATCCGCCCAGGTGAGCGGGGCCAGCAGACCCTGCCCTATCGCTCCACCAAAAAAGAGGAGGACGACGACAATGAAAAGCCGCTCGACCTGATCCGAAAAATCGTGCATGTGCTGGTGGTATTCGTGGGTTCGTTCGTAGCTGCGGAGGGTGACGGCGGCAATGAAGACGGCCAGAAAGCCGTATCCGTGTACTAATTCGGTGGCTCCGTAGGTGGTCAGGGTTACCGCCAAAACCACAAATCCGTAAACCGATGATTTGATGCTGATTTTTTCGGGCAACCGGAAAATGAAGACGGCCAGGAGTTTTCCTGAAAGCCAACCTGCCAGCAGACCTACGCCCAGCCGGTAGACCACGTCCATGCCCAGCCAATCCCAAAACCGGTCCGTCAAAGGCACTTCAGAAGGCAACAGGGCAATCGCTCCGTATACGAACGGGAAAGCCAGACCATCGTTCAGGCCGGCTTCGCCCGTCAGCGCAAACCGGACGTTGTCTTCACCGCCCTCCCCCGGATCACCAACCTGCACATCGCCCGCCAGCACCGGATCCGTGGGTGCCAGTGAAGCCGCCAGCAGCAGAGCCGAAGCCGGGGATAATGCCATACCGTACCAGCCTGCCACCGCCATGGCACCGATGGTGAGAATCATGGCCAGCGAGACCAGCCGAAACGGTATCCGCCAGTTTTTTAGTGAAAACCGGCGATCAATCTTAAGTCCCGTCCCCGTCAGGGCCACAATGACGCATAATTCGCTCAGGTGCGTTGTTAAAGCCGGATACTGAAGCGGATCGGCAGATGGTAAAGGGAGCGGAAAAGCATAGACCAACAGGCCTAAACCGACCAGAACGATAGGGTATGAAAGCGGATATTCTTTGAGAAAGGAAGGCAAGAACGCAACGGCCAGCACAGCCACGCCCAGCACAACCAGCAACAAATTAATGGAAACCATAGGCAAATGACAGATTCCCGACACCCAACGGGCACGCAGGAGCGGATGACTAGCCGACGTCCCGGTTTAATTCGGAAACGGCAACGTTACGCTGACTTAAACCCGATCCGCTCGTTGAATGTTATCACGCCATTTTCGCTACGCTTTCCTGACTTGCATTTACTGCTGCCTAAACCCCCAGATAGAGGGCGGCCAATTGATCCAGTTGTTCCTGTTGGGTGTTTTTATGGGCTGAAGACGGTAGTTTCCACGTCACCTTAATACCCGCAGCATTCTCGACAACGTCCGCGATTCGCTGCATCATCTGGTCCAGTTCAGCGGGTTTCATGTTTTTTGCGTTCGCCAGGTTAGACGTCAATTGCTCCATTATTCCTTTCTCGAGTCGTGCTGTCATGCGAATGTTTGTTTCTGGATTGCGTTTGTACGTTGCGTAAATCAGAAGAGAGAAAGGTCTTAAAACCGCATAGCGTCTCCTTCACCCGGCTTTTAGCAGCTTTTTATCCTCCTTGGTCTTATCGACAAGGAATTTCGCCGGAAGGTTGTCAGTAAAACCAAAAAATGAGGACGTGGCACCGCTACGTTCTCTCGTCCCAAATTTCTGTTTTAACCGAAACCGGAAAAGAAGTCCGGTCGGAGTCAGGAACTCCGACCGGAACTGTACTAACTCTAACAAAGTATGCCCACTCTCCAGGCGAAAGAATGATCACCTATCCTGTAGTAAGACGGTGAATTTGAAAAAAGTAACTGTAGAAGGGAAAATAAACTTTCGGGCTTTAGAAATGGACTGGAGTCGTTGCCGGTTTAGGAGCCAGTTTGTCGCATCGGGACCAGTTTACATGCCACCGGCTGCCATCGCCCGCGTTGTTGCGTTTGCGATTGGGCAGCCGGCCGATGTGGATATAGATGAGCCAAACGCGCTGGGTTAACGCGGTTTCACGGCTTCGGGGGCATCGTTGAAATGTTCGTATTTATTCAGCAGCTTTCCGAGGGCATAGGTAATGGGAATCACCACTTTCCTGACAAACAGGGGAATTTCCAGCATATCGTATTCGCTGGCATAGCGGGTCAGCAGGTAGGCGGCATCGAAGGCTTCCGGCTGGTTCCTGCCCGATTTGGCCTGGGCCGCAAAGATGGCCGAGAGAAAGAACACAATGGTATTGGCTGGCTTGATCCAGGCCCGGCATTGAAGCATGTCGGTCCCCGCATTCCAGAACCGGTGGGGTTCACCACGTTTAAACACAATGGACTCGCCTTCACCGGCATACTGCTCTTTTTGGCCCTGAATCTGGTAGCCAATTTTGCCTTTCACCACCGTAAAACCCTCATCCTGCAGCCAGTGCACGTGCATGGGCGGGCCGCTGCCGGGTTTCACAAAGTTTTCTCCGAAGACCCGGTCGCCGTCCGGTTCCTGGGTTACGCCCAGAAAGACCAATTTTTCGCCGTGGCCGTTTTCAATCGTGTGGGGGTAGGTAATGTTCATGGTAGTCGATATTTGTTGTTCGGTAACAAAGATCAACCCCCAACCACGACGCTGAAACGCCGGTTCGGTTCAACCGGAAAAAGCAATCCCTGAAGCGTCGTTTTCCGGTCTTCAGGTTTCGGCGAGGTTGCCAACGTTTTCTGATGGGGGCGTCAGGGGTAGTCTACCCACCTCCGCACCCGATGCCCCCAAAACGCATAGTACACCAGATACAGATAACACGGAAATAACACCCAATACGCGAGTTTTACGCCGTACAAATCTGCAAAATAACCGTAGAAAAGCGGCATAATGGCGTTGCCGCAGAGTCCCATGATCAGGATGGCCGCGCCCAGTTTGGTAAACCGCCCCAGACCGTCCAGCGCCAGTGGCCAGATGCCGGCCCAAACCAGCGAATTGGCCAGACCCAGCAACACCACGAACCAGATTGAGCGGTCGGCCTGATGGCCCAGAATTGTCACCGGACCACTGGTGTAGATGATCAACAGCGTCAGAACCGCACCCAACAAGGTACAAAACTGGAAAGCCGTCACCTGACTGATGGTTTTCGGAATCAGCGAAATGCCGAGAATATACCCGCAGATCGTAGCCGTTAAGGTATACGCCGGAAATGTCTTGGCTTCCAGCAGACTGATTCCCATGGAGTTGGCATACCCAATCACCGTATCGATGGCAATAACCTGACTGCCCACGTGCAGAAAAATAGCCACAGCGCCCAGAATCAGGTGGGGAAACTGGAAAATCGAGGTTTTTCCGGAATTGGCAGCCGCCACATCGGCGGTTTCCTGCTCGGTATCGATTTCCGGCAAAGGCGAAAACCGCACCAGCAACCCCAGGCCGATCAGTACCACGCCCATCAGCGAGTAGGGCACGATCACCCGCCGAACCAGCTCATCCAGTGCGGCACTCCGCTCGACGGCGGACATCGTCGGCAGTTGCGCAAACAGATCGGTGTCGGTGGCCCGCAAAATCACGGCGGCAAACAGAATCGGAGCCAGCACTCCGGCACCTTTGTTGCAAATGCCCATGATGCTGATCCGCTGGGCGGCTCGTTCCTGCGGTCCCAGAATAGTGATGAAGGGATTGGCCGCCGTTTGCAAAACCGCCAGCCCGACCCCGATCATGAACAATCCCAGCAGAAAAATCCCGTAGGTTCGGGTCAGGGCGGCCGGGACGAAGATGAACGCCCCCACCGCCATAATCCAGAAACCGATCATCATGCCTTTCTTAAAACCGGTGGCTTTCAGCAAATACGACGACGGCACCGACATCACGAAATACGAGATGTAAAACGCGAACGTGACCAGATACGACTGGAAATTGGTGAGTTCGCAGGCGATTTTAAAATACGGAATCAGGATCGCATTGACCCAGGTCACAAAACCGAATATAAAAAATAACAGGCCGATGATCAGGATCGAAATAAGCGTATCCCGCTTGCTTAACGAACTGACCTCGACAGCCGCCAGAGTTGCTTTCATCTAATTCAAGGAGTGAATGGGCAATTGAGTGATTGAGTGGCAGTAAAAATCATTAAACCGTTGGCTCCCAGCCGGATTGGTAGTCCCGCTGCCAGTATTTTTTCATCAGACCTTTGTTTTTGATGTGCCCGTTGCTGGGGTCGATGTTCAGCGTTTCGCCGGACCGGAGGGCGATGTTGCCCAACTGGCAAAGCAGCGTGCTCTGGTGTCCGCCTTTGATTTCGGCCGCCAGAGCCGTGCCTTTCCGGATGCCGTCAAAGAAGTTCTGAATGTGAATCGCATCCAGCGCCTGCGACGGGTTCATGCGGTCACGGGCGTCGATGACAAAATCGTTTTTGACATCCTTGACCAGTTTGCTCTGCAAGTCATACACCTTGTAGGTATTCCCGCTTTCGATCACAACCGAACCGGTTTCGCCGTAAAATTCGACGCCCACGCTATTATCTTCAACCGTGCGACCATTGCAACTACGTCCTTCCCAAACGATGCTGGTGTTGTTGTCAAACTCCAGCGTAATCACTTGGGTATCCGGCGTTTCCCAATCATCCTTGTAGCGATACCGCCCACCCGCGGAGGAAACCCGCGTCGGGTATTCGACGCCCAGCCCCCAACGCATCAGGTCGATCATGTGGGTGCCGTTGTTGAGCGCTTCACCCGTTCCCCAGTGCCAGAACCAGTGCCAGTTGTAATGCAGCAGATTGTCTTTGAACGGTCGGCGCGGAGCCGGACCCTGCCACAAATCGTAGTTCAGCCACGATGGAACGGGGGCTTCTTTCCCGACACCAATCGACGCCCGGTTATTGGTATACCAGCCCTTCGCAAAATACGGACGACCGATGATGCCGCCCTTCACTTCCTGAATCGCCTTCGCTACGTTCGGCCACGACCGGCGTTGGTTGCCCATCTGCACAACCCGTTTATACTTTTCGGTGGCCGCCATCAACAATTCGCCTTCATGCGGATTGTGACTGCACGGTTTTTCGAGGTATACGTGCTTGCCGGCTTTGCAGCCCAGAATAGCCGCCGGCGCATGCCAGTGGTCGGGCGCAGCCACCACCAGTGCTTCCAGATCCTTGTCTTCTAGGGCTTTGCGAAAATCAGGAGATGCTTTCGGGCGACTTTTTTGCAGGTCTTCCACTGTGGCAATGGCCTTGTCGGAAGCCCGGGAATCGACGTCGCAGATGTACAGCACCTCGCAGTTTTTCTGAAGCGCAAAGTTGCTCGCCAGCGCCAGTCCCCGCGAATTGACGCCCATCACGGCCACTTTGATTCGCTCGTTGGCTCCGAGAATGCTGGCGTAACTTTTGGCACTAAAACCGGGCAGAATGCCCCCCAGCGATAAGGCCGCCGTGCCCGATACGGTTTTTTTGATAAACGCCCGGCGGGTTTTATTCGATGATTGCATGGATTGAAGGGTTATAGGTTGTGAAACATACCCCGGAGGGGTAAAATGTTAATAGCCCAATCGGCTATACTTATTTTTTCAAGCTCCGGAGGAGCGCCCTTAGGGTGCTTTGACGACACTCCTCCGGAGCTTGGATTTGATGCTAACTTCTTGTATCTATTAACATTCTACCCCTGCGGGGCATTCCGGCTTTGATCCGGTTTGGGACGGCGTCTTAAAGAACCGTCTTTATACTTTTCGCAGCACGCTTTCCAGCGTCACGGTGGCTCCGCCCTGCCGTTTACTTTCCTCAGCGGCTTCCATAAAGGCAAAAATTTCCAGCGTTTCGGCGGCACTGACCGGCGGTTTTCCGGTATTGAAGAACTCCACGATTTGTACCAGCAACGCTTTGTAGCCTTCGTAGGGACCGATGGCTGCGATGCCTTTTTCGCCGTACGCCGTACCGCCATACCCGGTTTTCCCGGAACGGATTCCCCGGAAAGTCCCGATCCGATCATCATTCCAGACACCGACAACCACGTCCATATCCTTCGTGTGCGTCCGGCTCACCTGCTTGCAACCCGGCCCCATCACCGTGAAAAGCGTTTCGACGCCGTGGATGCCGTACCAGAACAGATCCGGATGGGTTTTCTCGATGGGCGACGGACTGTAGGTGTCAGCCCCCAGCACTTTCCCGATGGTTTTTCCTTGTGCGATGTCCTGCGCGCTGGTCATATAGCGGAGCGATGAGGCCGAAAAAACCGGCACGTTGGCCTTTTTGGCGGCTTCAAAAATAGCTTTGGTATCGGCCAGCGAAGCTGCAATCGGTTTGTCGATAAACACCCGCTTCCCAGCCTTGAACACTTTCAGGGCCTGCTCCAGATGCAACCGGCCGTCGTTGGTTTCCAGCAACACCACATCCACCTTGCGGAGCAGTTCTTCGATGGAACCAACGATTTCAACACCCAGTTTTTTTACTTCTTCCGTATACCCCGCCACCCGGCTGACGCTCGACTCGATGTCGTTGCTGCCTTTCGGATAAGCCGCCACAACGCGGTAGCCATCCAGCTCAGGACCGGCGGTCGGGCTGTTCAGTTCTTTGGTGAAAGCGGTGCTGTGCGAGGTGTCCAGGCCAATGATACCCACCCGTTTTCCCTCCGCCGACGGAGTCGGTTCGGGCATCGAAAAGAGGGTGTGCGGCAAGCTGAGCGAGAGTCCCGTAGTGGCTGTCACACCCAGAAATTTTCTACGGTTAAGCAAATGATTCATCCGATTCGGGCTAAAAAGGTCGTATTATTGTAAGAATAGCAATTTTATTCGTTTTATCCGTCTGCCGTTTCAAGGGTAGGTCGATAAAAATACGGTTTTTTTCCAGATATGGCTCATTTACCAAACCTGATCATTGATCTGGCGATCATTTTGGGAACCGCAGCCGTAACGACGCTTCTTTTCAAATGGCTTAAACAACCCCTCGTTCTGGGTTATATTCTGGCCGGAGTGCTCGTAGGGCCAAAGTTTTCATTATTCCCGACCATTTCCGACCCGGCCACCATTCGCATCTGGGCCGACATTGGCGTCATTGTGCTGCTGTTCAGCCTCGGGCTTGAATTTAACATCAAAAAGCTCGTCAAGGTCGGCGGCACGGCTTCCATGACGGGCGTCATCGAGATTTCGGCGATGGTTCTTCTGGGTTACCTCACCGGCATGTGTCTGGGCTGGTCGACGATGGACAGCATTTTTCTGGGCGGCATTGTCTGCATTTCTTCCACCACCATCATCATCCGGGCGTTCGACGAACTGGGCATCAAAACCCAGCAGTTTGCCGGTATTGTTTTCGGTATTCTCGTAATTGAAGACATCGTGGCGGTTTTACTACTCGTGCTGCTTTCTACGCTGGCCGTCAGCAAGCAGTTTTTCAGTGCCGAAATGCTGGTCGCCATCATGAAACTGGCGTTCTTTCTGGTCATCTGGTTTCTGGGTGGTATTTTTCTCGTTCCCTCCCTGTTGCGAAGCGGCCGGAAATTCATCACCGACGAAACCCTGCTGATCATCTCGCTGGCGCTGTGTCTGCTCATGGTGGTTTTCGCCACGAGCGTCGGTTTTTCGCCGGCTTTGGGCGCTTTCATCATGGGGTCGATTCTGGCCGGAACCATTTACGCCGAACGCATCGAACACCTGCTGACCTCCATCAAGGATCTGTTTGGGGCGGTCTTTTTTGTCTCGGTCGGTATGTTGATCGACCCGGCTCTTTTGATCGAATACGCCGGACCGATTGCGATTGTTACCGTCGTCGTTATTCTCGGCAAATCCATTTTTGTTACCCTCGGTGCGCTCGTGGTGGGCCAGCCGCTGAAACAATCGATCCAGACCGGGATGAGCCTGGCGCAGATCGGGGAGTTTTCGTTCATCATCGCCACACTGGGCCTCAATCTGAAAGTCACCAGCGGTTTTCTGTATCCCATTGCCGTTGCCGTTTCCGCCCTGACGGCATTTACGACACCCTACATGATCAAGGCATCCGGCCCGCTCTGCACGTGGGTGGAAAGCAAGCTGAGTCCGCGAACCAAACTCTTCCTGACGGCCTACAGCTCCGGGGCGCAAACCATCGGCAGTGTGAGTGACTGGTATCAACTGCTTCGCGAACACATTCAGATCATTATCGTCAACACCGCCGTCATTCTGGGCATCATTCTGCTCGCATCCCGCTGGCTGATGCCCCTGATTGCGGAAGAAATCATCGGCAGTCCGGGAGCCGATATTCTGACCGGTTTTCTGTCCATTCTGCTGATGGCCCCGTTTCTGTGGGCACTGGTACTGAAACGAATCAACCGGCCGGTTTATACCCGGCTCTGGACCGAACGACGCGCGTATCGGGGGCCACTGGTGACGCTGGCAATTGCCCGTGGCGTCATCGGTTTGGGGCTCGTGCTGCTGTTGCTGCAACAATTTTTCTCCGTTAGCCTGTTGCTTTTCGTCGTCGTCGTGCTGACCGGCGGCTGGCTCGTGATGGGCAAGCGGCTTCCGTTGATTTATGAGCTGATCGAAAAGCGGTTTCTGGTCAACCTCAATTCCCGCCAGATCTACCAGGAGAACCGCATGGGGCGGAACCTGCTGCCGTGGGATGCCCACCTTTCCTATTTTGAAGTCAATGCCGAATCGCCGGGCGTCGGGTCTACCCTCGCCGAACTGGCGCTTCGGGAAAAATATGGCGTCAACGTCATTTCCATTGCGCGGGGCAGCGTGACCATGCTGGTGCCGGGCCGCAACGAACGGCTATTTCCGGGCGATAAAATTGCCGTGATTGGCACCGACAAGCAACTGGAACATTTTATCAGCCTGATCGAACCGGCTAAAAAAGAAAAGGTTCAGGCTACGTCGGCGCAGGAAATATCGCTCCAGAAAATTGCCGTCGATGAATCGTTTCCGTACATCGACCAAAGCATTCGAAATTCCGGTATTCGGGAAAAAACCCAGGGGCTCATCGTGGGCATCGAACGCAAGGGAACGCGCATTTTAAATCCCGATTCAACGACCTTTTTCCTTCCGGGCGATGTTATCTGGTTGGCCGGTAATACAAAACTCATTAAGGAGTTTCAGCGGGAAAACCGCTTGCGGACGATGCAGTGACCCGCCACGGGCTGTCCTGTTTTGAAAACCGTACGCAGCCCGGTCGAAATCAAACCTCTTTTTTTACTTTATGAAATTACTGTACAGCTACTTACGCGGTTTCTGGCCACTCCTCATTCTGGCCCTGCTCCTGGCCGCCATCAACCAGATTTTTTCGCTGCTCGATCCGTACATCTTCCGAAAAATCATCGATCAGTACGTCGTCAAACCGGGTTCGGCTATTCAGCGACTGGACTTCGTGAGCTTCCTGAGCGATGGTGCCGGGCTGCTGATTTTGCAGGCGCTGGGCGTTGCGATGGTGAGCCGCATCGCCAAAAACTTTCAGGATTATTACGTCAACGTCATCACGCAGCGACTCGGCGCCAAGCTCTATTCCGACGGTTTGCGCCACTCGCTCGACCTGCCTTATCAGGTGTTTGAAGACCAGCGTTCGGGCGAGACGCTGGGCAAACTCCAGAAGGTGCGGACGGATGTGGAAAAGCTCATCCAGTCGTTTGTCAACGTATTATTCACATCGGTAGTCGGGATTATTTTCGTCATGTGGTACGCCAGCACGGTGTACTGGCCCATTGCCCCGGCCTATTTTCTGACCATTCCGCTGCTCGGTTTTGTCAGTTCGCTGCTGAGTAAAAAAATCAAAGTCGTGCAGAAGAACATCGTGGCCGAAACCACCGCGCTGGCCGGTTCCACCACCGAAAGTTTGCGCAACATCGAACTCGTGAAAAGCCTCGGCCTGGCCCAGCAGGAAACCGAACGGCTGAATGCAACCACCGAAAAAATCCTGCGGCTCGAACTCAAAAAGGTCCGTTACGTGCGCTCGCTGTCGTTTGTGCAGGGCACGTTTGTCAACTTATTGCGGAATGCCATCATGCTGATGATGCTGTTTCTTGTGGTGCAGGGACGCATTACGGTGGGTGAGTTTTTCTCGCTCTTCATTTACTCCTTCGCTATTTTCGGACCGTTGCAGGAGTTGGGCAACATCATCAATATTTACCGGGAAACGGAAGCCTCGCTGGCTAATTTCCAGCAGATTCTCGACACGCCCCGCGATGTAAAACCGGCCCATCCGATCCCAATCAAAAAGATTCAAACGCTGGCGTTCGAGGACGTCCGTTTCAAACACTTATCCGCCGACAACCCGGCCCTCGATGGCATTTCGTTCGATGTCAAACTGGGCGAAACCATCGCGTTTGTCGGGCCGTCCGGTTCGGGGAAGACGACGCTGGTCAAGCTGCTGGTCGGTCTTTATCCCCCGCTGGCGGGCCGGATTCTGTACAACGACATCCCGAGTTCGGAAGTCGATCTGGATGAATTGCGCGAACAGATTGGTTTTGTAACGCAGGACACGCAGCTTTTTGCCGGGACCATTCGCGAAAACCTGCGCTTTGTAGCTCCGAATGCCACCGATGCCGAATGCCTCACGGCACTCCGCCAGGCGGCCGCCGATACGCTTTTGAGTCGCGCTCCACAAGGGCTCGATACCGTGATTGGCGAAGGCGGGGTGAAAGTTTCCGGGGGAGAAAAACAGCGGCTGAGCATCGCCCGCGCGTTGCTGCGCCGTCCGACCCTGCTGGTGTTCGATGAGGCCACATCAGCCCTCGATTCGCTGACGGAGGAGGAAATCGGCAAAACCGTCCGCCAGCTTTCGGGCTCGCGGCAGCACATCACGATTCTGATTGCCCACCGCCTGAGCACGATTCTGCACGCCGACCGGATTTTTGTTTTGGAAAAAGGCCACGTGGCCGAACAGGGCCGTCATGCGGATTTGCTGTTGCAGAAAGGATTATACTACGCCATGTGGCGGCAGCAAATTGGCGAACGCAAGGAAGTGGCCGTGGTGTAATCAAGAATGGCTACGAAAAAAACCGGGGCTCCACTCCGGTTTTTTTCGTTAAGGAGACAAGGCTTTTTGCAGAAAACCGATGACTTCCTGCGCCGTCTGGCGAGCGGACCGATTGACGCCAATGAGGGTTGCCGAGGCAAAACCGGTCCAACTGCCGTAGCCAACCAGCCACAAACCCGGCTGCCGAACCGAGCGCGTTCCGGCTACGGCGACCTTTCCATCCGGCGTAAGAACGTCAAGCGGTTCTAAAAACGCGAGGGCGGGCCGGAAACCGGTACACCAGATGACGGCATCGACGGCTTCGGTTTTCCCATCGGGCCAAATTACTCCGGTTGGGGTGAGTGCCGTAAAAGGTCGGACGGAATGCAGAACACCCCGACTGCGGGCTTCTTTTACGGGTTCGACCATGACCACATCGGCCAGACTGCCACCGGTTTTGGTGTCCCCCGCCTGAAACCGCTGGGTGGCCGCCTGAAACAAATACCGTCCATCGACTTCATCCGGCAAAAAAGTGGGTTCGGTCAACGTAACCCAGGTCGCATTCGCCACCTTCGACACTTCTGCCAGAATCTGGGCCGCCGAGTTGCCTCCGCCCACCACCAGCACCCGTTTTCCCGCCAATTCAGCGGGGAAGCGATAGTGGGCCGAATGGAGTTGCCGACCTTGAAAATTTTCTCTTCCGGGATACGCAGGAATGTAAGGATTGCTCCAGCTTCCGGTTGCACACACCAGCGTCCGGGTGCGGTATTCACCCTGGTTTGTAATGAGCCGAAACAACGAACCCGCACGCTCGACGGCTTGCACCTGAACCGGACGGTGAACAGGAAACGAATACCGCTTCTCATACTGCGTAAGGTAATCGATGACGTCCAGCCGCGACGGATACAACGACGCGGTGCGGGGCATCAGCCAGCCAGGCAGGGAACTGGCATCCGCCGGCGAAAAAAGCCGCAGCGACTCCCAGCCGTGCTGCCAGGCGCCACCGGGTGCCGATTGCTCATCCAGCAGGATAAAGTCGAGGGAACTGCGCTGTAAATGGTAGGCCGTAGCCAGAGCGGATTGTCCTCCTCCGACAATAATCAGATCCCGTACCGGTGATTCGTTCATGGGGTTTTTCTTGTCCGTAAACTTACTCTTCAGCGATCAGAACGTCGTCTTTCCGGGCGACGGCTCTTAAAACAATGTAGCCAAAACCACCCGCCAGAACCGATGCGATGAGAATCGCAAATTTGGCACCGGCGGTAAAAACCGGCTGTCCGGCAAACGAAAGGAGCGCGATAAAAATCGACATGGTAAAACCGATGCCGCCCAACAGGCCTAACCCAATAATATGGGGCCAGCGCGCACCTTCGGGCAACGTACACAAACCCGCTTTGACGGAGCACCAGGAAAGCAGCGTAATTCCCACGGGTTTGCCCACCACAAGCCCTACCAAAATGCCCAACCCCAGCGGGGTCGACAAGCCTTGCAACATGCCGTCTTCAAACCGGATGTTGGTATTGGCGAGTGCAAACAGCGGCATGATGGCAAAATTGACCGGTTTGATCAGCATGTGCTCCAGTTTTTCCAGTGCCGATTCGGTGTCATCCGGCGTAGTCGGCAGCGTAAAGGCCGTAAGCACCCCGGCGATGGTAGCATGGACGCCCGAATGGTGGATAAAATACCAGATGAACAGGCCGGGAATCAGGTAGAAAGCCAGATTCGTTACGCCCACCCGGTTGAAAATAATCAATACCAGCAAAACACCCCCTGCATACGCCAGGTAATTGACGTGCAGATCCGTGCTGTAGAAAATGGCAATCACCACGATGGCGACCAGATCATCCACAATAGCCAGGGCGGTCAGAAAGATTTTCAGCGACGCCGGAACCCGTTTTCCCAACAAGGTGATGAGGGCAAGGGCAAAAGCAATGTCCGTTGCCATCGGAATTCCCCAGCCCACGGTGGTTTCGGTTCCGCGGTTCAGCATCATGTAAAACAGGGCCGGAACCGCCACACCTCCGATGGCCGCAAAAATGGGCAAAGCCGCCTTTTTGACGGATGACAGTTCTCCTTCGACCAATTCCCTTTTGATTTCCAGGCCCACCATCAGAAAAAAGATCGCCATCAGGCCATCGTTGATCCAGATGAGAACGGAGTATTGTAAATCCAGACCGCCCCAGTCCGTTCCCAGCCGGGTGGCCAGCAGGTTTTCAAAGGACGCCCCCAAGGGCGAATTGGCGATACCGAGTGAGATGACCACACAGAGAAAGAGAAGGAAACCGCCTATCGAACCCGATGTAAAAAAATCCTGGAAGTGTTTCAAAAAAGTCGCTTTCATCGGTTTTTCAATTGATAGACTGCAATAGTAAGAAGAAACTTCCAGCAGGGCCACTTAATCTGATTTTAATCTTTCCCCTTGCTTTTTTTAATTTCTTTTTAATTTTTGCCGTAGTAACCGATCAATAGATATTGATCACATTCAGAATTATGCTGCAACTTACTCCCCCCTGACGACGATTTTCCGCTAGCCCCAGCCCTGGGCTAGATCGTTGACGCGGCCTCATCGGGTGCCGGGGAGTTCCTCTTTTTGCCACTTTTTCGAGCAGTGTTCAGCCGTTTTGCGGCTGGCCCATCTGGCTTTCCGTTCTGCTATTTCGCGGAGGGAAAGCTGCAAATCTCGTTTTAGCCATGCTACACCTTGTTCCACCCTGATCCTCCGATCAAAGATCACTATTAGTTTCACTCTTCTCCTTCATCTAACCCCCTAGCATAATGAATACGGCGCTGAAAAAAAATGTCCAGGAGTTCAACCGGAATGTGAACGAAAATGGCGGTTTTCTGTACACCACCAATGCGCAGTTTTCGTCGCATGTCGCTAACAAACGGATTTCGGACGAGATCTTCAAACTCATCAAACCACATTACAAAACCTTGGTAGACATTGGCTGTGGCGACGGCATGTACACCAACAACATCAAGGAAAACTTCCCGCATCTGGACGTGCACGGCTTCGATCCTGCCGACTCGGCCATTCAGATCGCCAGTAAGAAGTACCCTACTGTGCAGTTTGAAACCATTAATTTGCTGGACGACCAGTTGCCTGTTCCGGCCAAAAAATACGATGTAGCCGTCATCCGGGGCGTTCTCCACCACCTTTCCGATCAGCAAAAAGCCATCACCAATGCTTTCCGGTTCGCCGATCACCTGATTATCATGGAACCCAATGGCAACAACCCCATCCTGAAAGTCATCGAAAAAACGTCCAAATATCACATCGCACACGAAGAACAGTCCTTCTTCGAGTGGGATTTAAAACGCTGGATACGCAATGCGGGCGGACAAATTGATTCGTGGAGCTACGTTGGTTACGTCCCCTTCTTTTTTCCAACCGGCCCCGCCAAAGTGGTCTATTTCTTACAGCCTTTTCTGGAAAAAATTCCGGGTATAAAGCACGTTTTTTCGGCCCAGTTCATCATTTCATGCATGAAAAAGCCATAAAAATTCGGTTCCTCTGGCGCTCTGGTGAGTGCGTTAAAAACGGCACCGGTATTAACGGGAGAATACCACTATTTACGTAAGTCAGGCTTCATGCCACCAGGCATACGACTGGAAACAAGCTTTCTTGTTCATTGCGCCAGCCGCAGCGCCTGCGCATAGACATCCGGCAATTCACTCTGCTCGACGGCCAGAGCCGCCCGTTCCACATCGTACGGCACCCGAACAAACTCGACGTGAACGCCATCGGCAGAACCGGGCCGGGCGGTTTCGCCGATCGTGAGCAGAACGTACCCCGCGCGGGGGTCGCCGTCTTTGGGTTTGCCCACGGAACCGATGTTGATGGCGTGCCGGTAATACGGTGTTTCGCCTTCGCCCAGCGCATTCACCACTTTGTAATACGGTTTGTGCGTGTGGCCAAAACACATAATATCGGCGCTGGCACCTTCCAGAACACGCGCCAGGCTGCGGTCACCGCGGTCTTCAAACAGATATTCGTTGACGCGCCGGGGGCTGCCGTGTACCAGCAACAAAGAAACCGGCGTCTGCTGCTGCCACAATTGTTCCGGATTGTTGCCCAATTCAAACTCGACGCGAATGTGGGTGGGTAAAGTCCGCAAATACGCCCGTTCGTTGTCGCCTATGGTTTTGTTGGTATAGGCAATGGAAACCTTGCCGTTGGCTTTTTCGTCCTCGGTTTTGTAGGCACACCCGCAATCATCCGACGAGCGGCCAATGCCGTAGTCGTAATTACCGGCAATGGTCGGAATGTTCCGACGGCGGATTTCGGCGATCACTTCGTTGGGCCAGATGTTGTACCCCACCAAATCGCCCTGGCAATACACGGCGTCCGGTTTTTGGCGGTCGATGTCAGCTAAAACCGCTTCCAGAGCGGGCAGGTTGGCGTGGATGTCGGAAAACAGGGCAATTTTCATACGGTTTTTGGGGACGGTTTTTGGGAGGAGATTCCAAATGTATTCTTCTGTTTACGCGCGAAGTTGACCATCAGGATCAACACCGGTACTTCAATCAGCGGGCCGATGACGGCGGCAAAAGCGGCTCCGGAGTCGATGCCAAAAACCGCAATGGCCACGGCAATGCCCAGTTCAAAGTTGTTCCCGGCGGCCGTGAAAGCCAGCGAGGTGGATTTGGCGTAATCGGCACCGGCCCGTTTGGACAGGTAGAACGCCGAGAAAAACATGATGGCAAAATAGATCGTCAGCGGAACGGCAATCCGGAGCACATCGAACGGAATGGAAACGATCAGTTTTCCTTTCAGGCTGAACATCACCACAATCGTGAACAGCAGGGCGATGAGTGTCATCGGACTGATGGCCGATAAAAACGTCTCTTCGTACCATTGGCGGCTGAAAACGCGCGTCAGAATCAGCCGCGACAGCAAACCGGCCAGAAACGGAATGCCCAGGTAAATGAACACGCTCTGCGCCACTTCGCCAATCGTGATATCGACCGTGAAGCCCTGTAACCCAAACAATGGCGGCAGAACGGTGATGAAAACGTAGGCATAGAGTGAATAGAACAGCACCTGGAAAATGCTGTTGAAAGCCACCAGACCGGCCGCGTAGAGCCGGTCGCCCCCCGCCAGATCGTTCCAGACGATGACCATCGCGATGCAGCGGGCAATTCCGATCAGGATCAAACCAGTCATGTAGTCGGGTTTGTCGGGCAGGAAGATCACGGCCAGAAAAAACATCAGCAACGGACCGATGATCCAGTTCTGCACCAGCGACAGTCCCAGAATTCTGGTATTGGAAAATACTTTGGGCAATTCGGAATACCGCACCTTCGCCAGGGGCGGGTACATCATCAGAATCAGGCCGATGGCCAGCGGCACATTTGTCGAACCGGAATTAAACCCGTTGATGAAGCCCTCCGACTGTGGAAAAAAGTAGCCGATGCCCACGCCGGTGAGCATGGCCAGGAAAATCCACAGCGTTAAAAACCGGTCGAGAAATGAAAGGCGGGGCGTGTTCATGCGGCATTGTTGTTTACCGTTCGCTTCATCACAATGGCTGAAGAGGGACAAAGGGCACTGAACTGCTGCGTTTGCTGAATGGCTTCAGGCACGTCCTGTCGATCAACGGGCAGAAAACCGTATCGCTCAAAATAGCGGTCGGCGGTGGTCGTGATCAGATACACGTTGGCCAACCCGTCAGCTTGGGCAGTTTCCAGCAGCCGGTCAACCAGTTGCGCAGCGATTTGCCGACCCTGGTGCTGCGGTTCAACGGCCACGGAACGCAGCAGTGCCACGGTTCCGAAGCGTTCCAGACCCGCCACGCCAATGCCGGTTTCCTGTTCTTTAGCAATCACAAAACCGGGTAGTTCGGGTGGCAAATCATCGGTCAGCAACTCCGCCTGTTGCAACAGCGCAATAACCGTTTCCCGGTCTTCCGGGCGGACATTTTCAATTGATAAAGTCATCATTTTCAACATTGAACGCGTTAACTAAAGATACTAATTGCAGCAGTCGGGTCCGCAGCAGGAAGCGGCACTGGTCGCTGCCGGAGCCAATTCGACAGCCGGTGCGGTAGGTTTTTCGGCATAAACCGTAACGCTGTAAATACCTTTGTCCTGCTGGCGGTAGTCAGCAATTTCGTCCGCAGTCAGGTAGTTTTGCAGCAGTTCGTCGGGCAGAACAATTTCGCGTTCTTTTTGCAGGCTGATCCCGGTAAAACCGGCTTCCTGAACAATCTGCAAATAGGTATCTTTCTGGATAGCCCCCGACACACAGCCCGCATACAATTCGGCATCCTTGATGACGCCCGCAGGCAAATCGCCTTTCAATACAATATCCGAAATGCTGAAATGACCACCGGGTTTCAAAATCCGGAACGTCTCGGAAAACGCTTTCTGCTTGTCGGGAACCAGATTCATCACGCAGTTGCTCACCACCACATCGGCCAGGTTGTCGGGCAGCGGCATTTCTTCGATGTCGCCGTACACGAAGTCAACGTTGCTATACCCCAGTGTTTTGGCGTTCCGGCGGGCGCGGTCGATCATGGCCGGCGTCATGTCCAGGCCAATCACCCGGCCGGTTTCGCCGGTTTCGGCCCGGGCCACAAAACCGTCGTTGCCCGCTCCTGAACCCAGATCCACCACCACGTCGCCGGGTTTGATCTGCGCAAATTGTGTCGGCAGGCCACAGCCCAGCCCCAGATCCGCTTCGGCTACGTAGCCGTTCAATCCGTCGTAGCCAACGGCCATGTTGATGGGCACGTCATTCGAGGGGCCACAGCACGACGTAGGACCACACCCGCAGCCAGCCGCTTCAGGCTGCCCCCCTTCGGCAATAGCACTGTAGGTCTGGCGCACGATTTCTTTTAGTTGTTCAGCAGTTTCCATGTTCACGTTTATTGATTTGTTTATTGTAATATTACGATTGATTCAGGTAAAAAAATAGCGACGCTGGTTTTAGCAACAGGTCGCGGGCACGAACGAATCCAGCAGGGTACCAAACGCCTGCCGGGCTTCTTCCCAAACGGTTTCGTTGATGCAGTAGCACACCCGGGGCGGATCAATTTCTCCCTTGATGAGACCAATGCGTTTCAGTTCTTTCAAATGCTGGGAAACCGTCGGTTGTGCCAGCGGCAATTCATCCACCAGATCGCCACATACACAGGCTTTTTTCGCAATCAGCAATTGCAGAATGGCCACCCGGGCGGGATGAGCAAAGGCTTTGGCCAGATCGGCGATGCGGTTTTGCTGGTCAGAAAATATTTCGGTTTTGGTGAGTCCCATGTTGCAAAGGTACCAGTCATTTTATTAATCGCAATATTACGATAGTTTTTTTTTTGATGGTCGGATTTGTGGGCTTGTGAATTCTACCCGGTCCTGGGCTGCGTTTCAGTTGCTTCTGAACAACGACAAGTAGTAAAACAAAAATACGGAATGCTTTTAACAGCGGGTGCGATCAATGCAGTGTCCTGATCTTCCGATCAATGCGACCCTAAAACCGGCTCATACCATGCTCCCCCTGCCTACAAAAAGATTTTTCGCGCTCATCACCGGCATCACCGCTTTAGGGGGCATACTGGCAATCAGTGGCTTCTGGACGGAGCCCTTCCAGGAACCCCGCACCGGCCCGGACAAGCCGCGCGTTCTGATTTTAACCGACATCACCAGTCTACAAGCTGGCACTGGCGAACCCGACGACGGTCAGTCGCTGATCCGATTGATGCTGTATACCAATGAATTAGAGATTGAGGGACTGGTTGCCTCTTCTAATTTGGGGCATGGCCAGCGGGTGCAACCGGATCTGATTCGGCAGGTCATCGAAACCTACGGGAAGGTTCAGCCCACACTTTTACAACACGATCGCTCTTACCCGCCAGCCGCCCGGTTGCTCGGTTTGGTCAAATCCGGCCAGCTGTTGGCCGGGCCGAACGTGCCGGTAACCACGAGCGTCGGTGCCGGTCGTGACACCGAGGCCTCGGAATGGCTGATCCGGGTTGTCGATCGGCCCGATCCGCGTCCGGTTTGGGTGTGTGCCTGGGGTGGTACGGCCGATTTGGCGCAGGCGCTCTGGAAGGTGCAACAAACCCGTTCCGAAAAGGCCGTAAAGGATTTTATTGGTAAACTACGCATTCACGCCATTGCGGATCAGGATGCCACCGGCCCCTGGATCCGGCAGCAGTTTCCGACGCTTTTTTATATCCTGAACCGCCACAACTTCAGGGGTATGTACCGGGGCGGAAACACCCGGCTGGCTGATTCAGGCTGGGTAGCCACCCATATTCAGCAAAGTGGCAGTCCGCTCGGCGCGTTGTATCCAAATTATGCCGGAGGTGACATCTGGAGTTCCCGGATTGGTCGGGTAAAAGGGATCAAAGAAGGCGACTCGCCGTCCTTTTTGAGCCTGGTTCCCAACGGATTGAACGGGCCGGAACAGCCGGAACTGGGCGGCTGGGGTGGTACATTCCAGCGAAGCCCTGCGGGTTATTTCCAGGATCAGGTTGATTCGACTGCGGATTACGCTACCGATCCGACACCGTATATGGCCTCGGTTTACCGCTGGCGTCCCGCCTGGCAGGCCGACTTCCAGGCCCGTTTACAGTGGTGTACCCGACCGTACCGGCAAGCAAACCACCATCCCCAGGTTCGTATTGACGGAGACGCTGCTTTTCAACCGCTTACCAGGGTCATCTCTGCCGGTTCCGACGTGCAGTTTGATGCCGGCAACTCGACCGATCCGGATGGTCAGTCCCTGCGGTTCAACTGGCAGATCTACCCCGGAACCCTGCCGAAAGGCTTTGTTCTGGCGGGCGATCAAACAGCCCGGCTGCGTTGCCGGACCGCGAAGGAAGCCCGGAACCAATCCATTTCATTGCTCCTGACCGTAACCGATTCCGGTCAACCGGCCCTCAGCCGCTACCGTCGCATTGTGCTGCACGTGCGGTAAATTTCCATCGGCACAAAATTATACGTACATTTTCTCATCCTGTTTTCAATCCATCCAATTTTAATTCCGTATGAAAAACGCAGTCATCCTGTATGCTCTTACCTTCTTTTTCAGTTACGCAAATGCCCAAAATTCCACGGTTACGAATGGTACGGACTACCTGAAACTCATTCCCGGTTCGGAGCAATCGGCCTTCAAACGGGTAGAGATTTCATCCGACATCGACACGACCTGGAACCGCTGGAAAGAACGCGGGTATAATTTTGGCTTCAATCCGCGAATCACGCCGATGTATACGACCGTCAACGGGATTCTGAGTACGCCGTACATGATTCAGGTGCGGGGCAACGAAAATGAGCGAAACCGCAAACGCTGGGGCTATCATGTGTTTGAAGGCTACGCCAAAGACGACAAATCCCGCATTACGATGCTGGTGAACAAACATATTGAGGATGAAAAACCGGTCGCCGAACTCTACTATTACAGTACGGTTTATAACCACGACGAACCGGCTTATAACTGGTTTAAAATCGGCTCCGATGTACGGCAACACTCGTTTCTGTTCAGCCGTGATAAAGCGGTTTTTTACGGTTCTTTAAAAATGACCAATGCGCTGACGTTAGGCAATATTGGCCGCGATAATCTTCTGGTGGAAAAACCGACGGCGGATGCCGAAACGAATTACGCCGAAGACGCGAAACACGTCAATTATGAAGCGTTGAAAAACAGCGAAAACGGAACAATCTTCTACGATAAAGACCACAACATCGTTGTGATTAAAATCAACGGAAAGTGGATGAAACTGGCGGTGGAAGCGTTGCCAAAGGGAGTGAATTATTCGTTTTGAAGCGGCTAGCTGGAAGGAACAATTTCTATGTAATTCGGTCATGTGAGTCAGAATTGATCAGGCTCCAGCGGAGCCCTCTGTCAATAACCTGTTAGCAATCCGGTCATGTATAAGCTCCGGAGGAGCGTCCTAAATAAGAAGGACGCTCCTCCGGAGCTTATCACCTATTCGTACTTATTTTCTATGAACAGGGAGCCCCTCCGGGGCAATCCCTGCTTATCAATTGGCTTCAATACCCCGGATTCTGCGTCAGATTCGGGTTCAGATCCCGTTCGCGCTGCGGAATCGGATACAGCGTATGCGTTTCGGTAATGCTGGTTTTGCCTTTGGCTTTCAGCAGTGGCACCAACCGGCCCGTCCGCACCAGATCAAACCAGCGGTGTCCTTCGGCGTTAAACTCCCAGCGCCGTTCGTCCCAAATCGCCTGCCGGAAGGCTTCTTTGGTTAAAGCCGCCGTAAAGTCGGCTGTCGAAGCGCCGGTCAACGGAAAACCGTAAGCCCGGCGACGAATGGGGTTGATAGCGCCCAAAGCCGCAGCCGTAGGTCCGCTGATTTCATTTTCGGCTTCGGCAAACATCAGCAACACATCGGCATACCGGATGATGGGGAAGTTGTTGTTGGCATCGCCAAACGCCCGCGCCGACGGATCGACGTATTTGTTGAAGTGCTGAAAGGTATTGACGGTTTGGCCCGCTCCGTTTACATACGAATTCAGGAACAGTTCTTTGCGCTTATCTCCGGTTTGGAAGCTGTTATACAAATCCATCGTCGGAATGAACGACCCGAAACCCCGGCCCGTGATGGGCGAGTTTTCCGGCGCAAAATACGTCACCATACCGCTGCCCTGGCCACTGCCGCCACCCACAAACTGAATCTCGAAAACCGACTCTTTGCCGTTTTTATTCGAAATGGCAAACACGTCGATGTACCGATCAAACAAACCGTAACCATATTTGGCGGCATTGTCGATCACTTCCTTGGATTTGGCCCGCGCGTTTGCAAAATCCTTCCTGGTGAGGTACACCCGCGCCAGCATCGACTTGGCAGCCCCGGCGGTAACCCGACCCAGATCGGCACCCGTAAACTTGTCCGGCAACGACGTTTCGGCCTCGGTCAGGTCCTTGATGATTTGCGTATAGACCTCATCGGCACTGGCCCGGGCCACATCTTTCCCCGCACTCAGCGATTGGGTTTCGGTCAGCATCAGCGGCACCCCGCCATACCAGCGCACGAGGTAAAAAGAATAGAAAGCCCGGAGGAATTTCGCTTCCCCGATCAGACGCTTTTTCAGCGTTTCGTCCATCGTAATGCCCGGAATCCGGTCGATGGCGGTGTTGGCGCGGTTGACGCCCTGGTAGATCACCTGCCAGCTCTGCGTCACCACACTGTTGGTCGGAATGGTCTGGAAACTCCAGAGCTGAACCCGGTCGGCATTGTTCAGCAGGGGGTCCATATCATCCGAGGGCAAATCGCCCATGATGATGAAATTCCGGCTTTGGTCGCCCACCTGGTTGGCAATGTCATAGACGGCATTGACGGCCGCCGTGGCATCGTTGGCGTTCGTATAAAAATTGACCGGAGCCAGCGACGACGGGGGCGTTTCTTCCAGCGAACACGCTCCCAGCCCGAAAGTCAACGCGGCAACAGCAAGGATATGATTGATTTTCATGATCTTACAAGAATTTTAAGGTCGGATTAGAGTCCAATGTTCAGACCGGCCAGAATCATTTTATTGCCCGGATAGCTCCCGTAGTCGCTGCCCTGGCTCAGCGTACTTTGTCCAAACCGGTTCACTTCCGGATCAAAACCGCTGTACTTGGTGAACGTAATCCAGTTCTGCGCACTGACGTAGACCTTCACGTTATACAGTTTGATTTTACTGACCAGCGACGACGGCAGGGTGTACGACAAATTGATGTTTTTCACCCGCAAATACGAGCCATCTTCAATCTGGCGGCTCGAAAGCACGTAGGCATTGCCGACGGCGTTGGCGCGCGGAATGGTGTTGCTCGGATTCGTCGGCGTCCAGCGGTTCAGCGTTTCCGTCGATTGGTTGCTCACCCCCGTCAACGACTCCTGCTCAAAGCGGTTGATGTTGAAGATGCTGTTGCCGTATGTTCCCTGCATGAAAATGCTCAGTTCCACGCCTTTGTAAGAGAACGTATTGGTCAACCCACCGTAGAGTTTCGGCTGGGCATATCCCAGAATCACGCGGTCGCTGGCGTTGATGGCACCGTCGCCGTTCTGATCGACGTAACGCCGGTCACCGGGTTTGGCGGTTTTCTGCGCTGATCCATCAACTTCGGCCTGCGTCTGAAAAATACCGTCCGTTTTATAACCGTAGAACAGGCCAATCTGCTCGCCCACCCGCACCAGTCCGGAGTTCGGAAGCTGGAGGTGACCGCTGGCATCGCCCGATGCAAATTCCGTCTGATCGCCCAGATTGAGCACTTCGTTGCGGTTAGCCGCAATGTTGAAAGCCGTCGTCCACTTGAACGCACCCGTCAAATTGGTGGAATTGATGCCCAGTTCGACCCCCTGATTCCGGATACTTCCCAGGTTTTGGAGAGCCGACGCATAGCCCGAAACATAAGGCAGCGGCACCGACAACAGCAGATCAGTCGTTTTCTTGTTGTAATAATCCGCCGTCAGCGTGATGCGGTTATTCAGAACGCCCACATCGACACCGACATCGAACTGCGCAGTGGTTTCCCAGCGCAAATCCGGGTTGGCCACGCGCGACGGCCCGATGCCGATCACAACCGTGTTGTTGAAGTTGGCATTCTGCGTTCCCAGCGTCGCCAGGGATTGGTATTGCGTAATTTCCTGGTTTCCGCTCAGGCCGTAGCTTACCCGCAGTTTCAGGTCGTTGATCACGTTATTCCCTTTCAGGAAATCCTCTTCCGACAACCGCCAGGCCACCGAAGCCGACGGGAAAACCGCCCATTTGTTGCTGGCACCAAACCGGGATGAACCATCGGCCCGAACCGTTGCCGTCATCAAATATTTGCCGGCATAATCGTAGTTGGCGCGACCGATATACGAATTAAGCTGCCAGTTGCTGGCCGACGACGCTGGCACCAGTGCCGTTGACGCCGAGCCCAGGTTTTCGTAGGTCAGAATGTCGTTGGCAAATCCCTGCGAACGCGCTTCGACGCTCTCGAACCGGTTTCCCTGCATGGTATAACCCGCCAGAAACGTCAGGTTATGAACACTACCGAACGTTTTGTTGTAGGTCAGCGTGTTTTCGTTCAGCCAGGTCGACGATTGGGTATTGATGATCGATGCCTGACCGCTCAATTGCGTACCGGTGGCGGTATTGCGCGACAGATACAGACTCCGTTTGGAGTAATTGACATCGGCTCCGAAGCTCGTCCGGAACGTCAGACCGGGAATGATTTTGTAATCGGCGAATACGCTCCCGATCATCCGCGTTCCAACGGTTTTGTTGAACGTTCCCAGTGCCTGTGCCACCGGGCTACCGATCTGAATCCGGCCGGGTGTGTTGAAAACCACCAGCGTTCCGTCCGGGTTGCGAACCGGCTGCGTTGGCGAGAAGTTCAGCGCACTGTAGACGACGGTTCCGCTCGTTCCACCATCGGCGTCCGTCGGCACGGCATTGTTGCGGCTCCGGATCACGTTCAGGCTGGTTCCGATGTTGAACCGGTCGTTGATTTTATGGTCGAAATTGAACCGGAATGAAGCCCGGTCGTACTCGGAATTGATGATAACACCCTGCTGATTCAGGTAGTTGGCCGAAACCGCATAGCGCGTTTTGTCGGAACCGCCCGACGCCGTCAACTGGTAATTCTGAATCGGGGCTTCCCGGAAAATTTCATCCTGCCAGTTGGTGCCTTCGCCAAAACCGGCGATTTGCGCATCCGTGAAAACCGGTGCCCGGCCCGCATTGGTGTTGGCTTCGTTCACCAGCGTCGCGTATTGCGTCGCATTCAGCATCGGCAGTTTCTTGCGTACCTGCTGGATGCCGTAGTAGGTCTCAAATTCGATGCGGTTTTGGCCTGATTTACCCCGTTTGGTCGTAATCAGCACCACGCCATTAGCACCACGCGACCCGTAAATGGCCGTCGCCGACGCATCTTTCAGGATTTCCATCGATTCGATGTCGTTCGGGTTCAGGTTTGCTCCGCTTTCGTTGTACACCGGAAAACCGTCGATAACGTAGAGCGGCTCGTTTCCGGCATTGATGGAGTTACCCCCGCGAATCCGAATCGTTACGCCACCACCCGGCGCGTTGGATGCTTGCGTTACCTGCACTCCGGCTGCCCGGCCCTGCAACGCCTGCCCGACACCCGTCACCGGAACAGACTTGATGTCTTTTGCCGTAACGGACGACAGCGAACCCGTTACGTCGCTTTTCCGCTGCGTTCCGTAGCCCACCACCACGACTTCTTCCAGCGCTTTCTGGTCTTCGGCCAGCGTAATCGTAAGCTGGCTCCGACCGCCGATGTTCACTTCGAGCGAAGTAAACCCCAGCGACGAAACGACCAGCGTGCCGTTGGACGGCGCGTTCAAACTAAATGTACCCTGTGCATTGGTGGAGGTTCCGGTGGTCGTTCCTTTCACGACCACGTTGGCTCCGGGAATGGCCTCACCGTTGGCTCCCGTTACTTTCCCCGAAACCGGGGCGGTTTGCTGCGCCATGAGCAGGATTGGAAACTGCAGGCCCACCAGCAGGGCGAACCAGATCCACCGGCTGGCTTTTGTACCGTTTTTTTTCATAGGATTTAGAATTGTAAAATAGGTTGTACCCTCGACGCCCACATGCTAGTTGATCGGGTTGACAAAGCTGATTGGTTAAACATGAAGCAATATTAATTGTCAGGAGACTAAAAAATGTCGGAATAATCTAAATCGAACGGTTTGTCCACCTCTTTGAACGGTTTTTGATCGGCCTGAACGATTTGTCCACCAATTTGACCACTAGACGTTATCAAGAAAAAGTTGGACGTAACTAAACTTGCACTTCCAAAACGTAGGAGCGATTCCTGTGAGAAAAAACAGACTTATTCTATCCATTGCTGAAGTCGGGTCCATCGTCGTACTCGTCTCCTTTCTCCTATATTTGCTTTCGATCCTGCTCTGACTTCGCGCTGACACCCCCGGTTTTGGGGTTGCCGGACAAGTCCGTACTTTTTAAGTGATACCGATGCAAACACGGTTACTTCTCTTCCCGGTTTTGATCTGCCACTGGCTGGCGGGGGTGGTTTATGGGCAGTTGCCCAACCCACCGAAAACCGTTGTGTCCACGTTGAAGTCCGCCGTTCTGGCCGAAGCCCGCTGGGCCATGCAGCAGGAACCCGTCACTGTGACGGCGCAAACCTCACCCCGGAGCGCGGGCGGCAAACATGATTTCTTTTCGGAAGGCGACTACTGGTGGCCCGACTCCGCCAATCCGCAGGGGCCCTATGTCCAGCGCGACGGCATGACCAACCCCGACAATTTTGTGGCCCACCGCCAGGCCATGATCCGCTTCAGCCGGGTGGTGGGGGCGCTGGCCTCTGCCTACGTCATCACCCGCGACGAAACCTACGTCCGGCAGGCTTTCCGGCACCTCAACGCCTGGTTTGTCGATCCGGCCACGCGCATGAACCCGTCGTTGCTCTACACGCAGGCCATCAAAGGCCGGGCGACGGGCCGGGGCATCGGCATCATCGACACCATTCACCTGATGGAAGTGGCGCAGGGATTGCGGGTGATGGAAACCGCCAAAAGCAGCGATAAACGATCTGTAGCGACTGTACGTCAATGGTTTGCCGATTATCTGACCTGGCTGACGACCCATCCGTACGGGAAAGACGAAATGAATGCGAAGAACAACCACGGCACCTGCTGGGTGATGCAGGTGGCGGCTTTTGCCAAACTCACGAACAACGATTCGCTGCTGGCGTTCTGCCGAAACCGCTACAAAACCGTGCTGCTCCCCGATCAAATGGCCGTCGATGGCAGCTTTCCGCTGGAACTTCGCCGGACCAAACCGTATGGGTATTCGTTGTTCAACCTCGATGCCATGACGACGATCTGTCAGATCTTATCCACCAAAACCGACAACCTCTGGACGTACCAGACTGCCGACGGACGCGGTATTCGTAAAGGCATTTCGTATCTGGTTCCGTTTGTGCAGAATAAAGCGAGTTGGCCGCTCAAACCCGATGTCATGTACTGGAACGAGTGGCCGGTGGCGCATCCGTTTCTGGTGTTTGGGGCCGTGGCTTTCGACCAACCGGCCTGGCTGGCAACCTGGCAAAAACTGGAACATCGTCCGCAGGTTGAGGAAGTGCTGCGGAACCTGCCCATTCGCAATCCTGTCATTTGGCTTTAATGTCCCCGTATCTATGAAAAAAGTCCCCATCTCACTACTGGCGTTACTGGGTCTGCTGACCGGTTTCGTTCCCAACACCCTGATCAAATCCCTGTTCGACCAGGCAGAACAGCAAACCCGGCTGATGCTGAGCGAAGTAGCCGCTGCCGATAAAAAAGCGGGCAACAACAAACCGCTTTTGGTCTCGCCCCGAACGTTAAATGACGCCGGTGCGTTGCAGCTTGTTCCCGCCCGCGACTGGACGAGCGGTTTTTTCCCCGGCGAACTGTGGTACCTCTACGAATTTACCGGTAAAAAAGAATGGGCCACCCAGGCCCGGTTCTACACGGCCAACCTGGAAGCCGAGAAGATGAATGCCGGCACGCACGACATGGGTTTCAAAATCTATTGCAGCTACGGCAACGGTTTTCGATTGACGCGCGATCCGGCATACCGCGAGGTCATTATTCAGGGAGCAAAATCGTTGAGCAAACGGTTTAAACCGACGGCCGGTATCATCCGGTCGTGGGATCACCACAAAGAGGTCTGGCAGTGTCCGGTGATCATCGACAACATGATGAATCTGGAATTGCTGTTTGCGGCCACCCGCCTGACGGGCGATTCGAGTTTCTACAAAATAGCGGTTACGCACGCCAAAACGACGCTGAAAAACCATTACCGCCCCGATCACAGTTCCTTTCACGTGGTCGATTATGACACGCTGACCGGGAAAGTTTTGAAGAAAAATACGCACCAGGGTTTCAACGACGCGTCGGCCTGGTCGCGGGGCCAAGCCTGGGGATTGTACGGCTATACGCTTTGTTACCGCGAAACCAAAGATCCGCAGTTTCTGAAACAGGCCGAAGCCATTGCCCGGTTTATGCTCGATCACCCCCGGATGCCCGCCGATCTGGTGCCATATTACGACTATGATGCGCCGGGCATTCCGAACGAGCTGCGCGATGTGTCGGCGGCAGCGGTGATGGCTTCGGCCTTGTACGAACTGAGTACCTACGGTTTAAGGAACGCACACTACCGCGCCAAAGCCGATCAGGTCATCACCAGTTTGTCAAAAAGTTATGCTTCGCCGGTTGGGAAAAACCACGGTTTTCTGCTCCTGCACAGCACGGGTGCGAAGACGTTCGAGCGGGATGTGCCGCTGGTTTATGCCGATTACTATTACCTGGAAGCGTTGCTACGGGCGAAGAAGCTGAACGAGAAAAAACCGCTGTTCTGAAACCGGAACCGTCGTCTTTTCAGGACTTCTCCCATTCATCGGCGTTTTTAATACCCAGTTCCCTCGGATTGAAAACGGGATCTTTCCCCGCTTTTTTCTGAGCCTGGTAGTCTTTCAAGGCCAGCAACGCCGGTTTTCGCAGGAGAACGATGGCAATGACATTGAGCCAGGCCATGATGCCTACGCCGATGTCGCCCAGCGTCCAGGCCAGAGCCGCCGTTTTGACTGACCCGTAAAAGGTGGCACCCAGAATCAGAATGCGAAGTGCCAGCAACAGACTTTTGCTGTTCTTTTTCTGGTCCAGGTAGCTCAAATTCGTTTCTGCGATGTAGTAGTAGGCCATAATGGTGGTAAACGCGAAGAAAAACAACGATACCGCCACAAAACCACCCCCAAACGACGGGAAGTGGGTGTTGATGGCCATTTGGGTGTATTCACCCCCAATGGCCGCGCCGGGGATGTTTTCGACCAGAAACCCGCCTTTCGGATTCACAACATTGTATTGGCCCGTGAATAAAATCATGAAGGCGGTGGCGGTACAAACGAACAGCGTATCGACATACACCGAAAATGCCTGCACCAGTCCCTGTTTGGCGGGATGGCTGGTTTCGGCGGCTGCGGCTGCGTGCGGGGCCGTTCCCTGACCGGCTTCATTGGAATAGATGCCTCTTTTTACACCCCAGGCCACAGCCATGCCGAAAACGCCACTGTAGAGCGGTTCCAGATCAAACGCCGACCGAACGATAAGGCTCATCACCGAGGGGACTTCGGTAATGTTCATGACAATGATGATAACGGCCATCAGAATGTAGGCCCCGGCCATAAACGGAACGACAATTTCGGCCACTTTCCCAATGCGTTTTACGCCACCAAAGATGATCAGACTCAACAGGAGCGTTACAATGCCACCGGTAACGGCCACCGGGATTTGAAACGCATTTTGGGCACTGATGGCAATGCTGTTGCTTTGAACGCCGGGCAAAAATAAGGCGGTACTGAGAACCGTTGCGATAGCAAACAGCGTTGCATACCATTGAATTCCCAATCCTTTTTCGATGTAATAGGCTGGTCCACCCCGGTATTGACCATCTTTCACCTGCTTGTAAATCTGACCCAGCGTAGCTTCGATAAAAGCCGATGCTGCCCCTAAAAACGCGATGGTCCACATCCAGAAGACCGCGCCCGGTCCGCCCATGGCGATGGCCGTGGCAACACCGGCAATATTTCCGGTTCCGACCCGTCCCGAAATGGCAATGGCAAAGGCCTGAAAGGAACTGACCCCTTTTGCTGATGATTTGCCACCAAACAGCAACTGAACCATGTCTTTGAGGTAGCGTACCTGTAAAAACCGGGTGATGATTGAAAAATATACACCAACGCCGAGGCACAGGATGATCAGCGCATTACTCCAGATAATGTCATTAATGGCATTGACAAGGTTTTCCATGAAAGGTACGAGGTGGGTTGGAATAGGATGTTAGCTTGCAAAGAAAGGGGCATTCTTCCACAATGCCTCAAAAAAGCTAAATTTTGCTCCGATTACAGGGAGTTTTGAAGAAATAACCAAACCCACTTATGATCTTTTATTTTAACCTTTTTTATTTATAAAACCCGGTAAAGTAATTAAGCATGGTGGAGAATAAACGCCGGGTCAATATCAAACTTCGTGTATAAACGCTTCGCAACATCCAGTGAAATCCGGCGTTTACCTCGAATGATTTCTGACAAACGCGTTTCCGGTATTTCCAGCAAATGGGCCATATCCCGTTGTTTGAGTTTTTTTTCGTACATCTTGAACTCAATCATCTCAACCAACGATTGAGGCATTTTGATAGGCATCAGCGGAATACGATCTTCGTAGGCTTCCGCCATTTGGGATAACTGAGCCAATTGGTCAGCCTCTTCAGGCGTTAGACTGGCGAAGCCTTTACCGATCGTGGCTTTTTGCAAAAAAGTTTCGATATGGTTCATCAACTCCCTGTAATCCGTTTCGTTTTTGGGCGCGTTCATAGTGCTATCGTTCAGATCGTTGAACAGTCTATTCTGTCGTATTCAGTATGAGTGCCAACAAAGCGGATAAATACAGTCCGTTTGTCGAAAAAAATCATGGCAACAATACGATACCGGTTACCTCGAATATTAAATACATAGCGATCATTATCTACGTAATCCACTGAATTGAATGTTTGCTTCAGATCGGCCAGGCTATTCCAATCGGAGGCTTTTACTACAGTGTACCACTCATTCAAAGCACCTATCGAATCGGCATGCCTCTGGCCAAACTCATTCAGAATTGTCTTACTAATAATGACCATTATGCCTCTAGACGGGTAACAGGAATCGGTTGTAAGAAATTACAAAATCAGCCATAAATTTACATAATTTGTAAGACACTATCAACTTACACGATCAATCTTGTGAATTCAGACGCCGACTCACCCACCTGATGGCTATACTCCGTCGGCGTGACACCAAACTGGGCGCGGAACGCCCGGCTGAAATACCGGGGGTCGCTGAAACCGACGGCAAAGGCGATTTCCGACACGCTGGCTTTCTTCTGTTTCAGCAGGTTCTCCGCTTTTTTCAGCCGCGTGGTTCGCAACAGGTCGATCACCGACAAACCGGTCAGCATTTTCACTTTGCGGAACAAAACCGGGCGGCTCATGCCCATTTCGCCCACCAGACTGGTCACGTTGAAATCGGCATCGCTGAGGTGCGCGTCCAGAACCGTCATCAGTTGGTTGAGGAATTTATCGTCGGGGTGATCCAGTTGCTGCACTTGCGGTTGCAGCGTCACGATCCGGTGGTATTTGGCCCGCAACTGCTCCCGCAGCAACAGCAGGTTGCGAACCCGGGCCTGGAGCAAAACCGGGTGAAAGGGCTTGGTCACGTAGTCGTCGGCACCGGTTTGCAGCCCCACCAACTGATCATCGGTCGTGCCTTTGGCCGTCAGCATAATGACCGGAATGTGGCTGGTGCGCGGATCGGATTTGATGCGGTGCGTCAGGGCAAAACCGTCCATCGCCGGCATGGCAACGTCGGTAATGATCAGATCGGGCAACACCTGCGATGCTTTTTCCCACGCCGTCAGCCCGTCAGCCGCTTCGATCACCTGGGCAGTGTCGGCCAGCAAATCCCGGATGTAAGCCCGGATGTCGTCCTGATCTTCCACCACCAGAACAAGTTTTTTGCCGGAAAGCGATACTGCTTCCAAATCCATTGCACTTTCCTGGGCCACGATCAAAGCCGCTGGCCGAAGTACCTGAAAGTCCGGTTCTGGCGGCACGTCAGTTGGCACCGGTTCGAATTGGCCCGGCAGGCCGACGGGAAGGGTGATCGTAAAGCGCGTAAAACCAGCCGTTTGCCACACCTGCTCCCGGCTCTCGACCGCGATCTGGCCCTGGTGCTGATCGACAATGCTTTTGCTGAGCGCCAACCCCAGCCCAAAACCGGAATCCCGCGTTTTGGAGCGGTTGACTTGGTAAAACGGGTTAAAAATAGGGTCCAGCTCTTCCGCCGGAATGCCGCTGCCCGTGTCTTCAACGGTAATAACCGCCCGATTGGCCGCGTCCGACGCGCCAAAATCCTGTTGCAACCGCACGGAAATGGTGCCGCCCGCCGGGGTAAATTTAAATGCATTCAGCAGCAGGTTGTAGATCACCTTCTCCATTTCCCCGGCGTCGATCCAAACCGGCAGGGCGGTCACTTCCGATTCATTGAGCAGGACAACCTGACGAGAGCGGGCGTGTTCCTGAAACGAGTCCGTGATTTTTTCCAGAAAAACCACCAGATCCGTCTGCCGTTTTTGCAACCGGACGTGCCCGGTTTCGTGCTTTCTGAAATCGAGAAGCTGGTTCAAAAGCCGCAGCAGCCGGTCGGTGCTGCCCCGCATGATGGCCAGTTGTTTTTGCAGAAAAGCATCGTCGGTCCGGTGGGTGGTCAGAACCTCCAGCGGTCCCATCACCAGCGTCAACGGCGTCCGGATTTCGTGGGCAATTTCCGTAAAGAAGTTCAGTTTGGTCTGGTGAAGCTCCTGCTGCCGGGCTTTTTCGATGTGCTCTACCTCCAGTTCGTGCGCCAGCCGAAGCCGGTTTCGGTTAAACCGCGACCAGAGCCCCAGCAACCCCATAAAAATCAGCGCATAAAGGATATACGCCCAGACGGTTTTCCAGATCGGCGGCAAAACCGTAATGGTCAGTTCCAGCGGCCGGGGGTTCCAGATGCCGTCGTTGTTGGCCCCTTTTACCTGCAACACATACGCACCGGGAGCCAGATTCATGTACATCGCGCGGGGTTCGTTCACATAATTCCAGCCTTTATCGAAACCTTTCAACCGGTATGCATACCGGTTTTTGAAGGAATTGATGTAATTGAAAGCCGCAAAATCCAGCGAAAAAACATTCTGTTGATGCGTAAACGTAAGCCCCTGTTCGTAGTCGATGCCAGCGGATGAAAGGCTCGTAACCGGCTCGTTGAACAGCCGCAACTGGGTGAACGCCAGCCGGGGCGGGGCGGTGTTCCGACGAATGCTGTCGGGGTGAAAATAGACAATGCCGTCGTATCCCCCAAAATAAAAATAACCGTTCGCGTCCAGATGCGTTGAATTGGAGGTAAACTCCTTGCACACCAGCCCGTCGTGTTTGTTGTAGGAAATGATTTTCGACCGGTCGGGATCAAGTTGGGCCAGGCCATTGTCGGTGCTGATCCACAAACGCCCCTGTTGATCCTCACGAATCCCGAAAACGGTGTTGCTGGGTAATCCCTGCGCCATCGTGTAGTGCCGGAATGAGCGGTTGTCGGGAAGCATCCGGTTCAGACCGCCGTCGCGCGTGCCGATCCAGAGCCGGTGTTGCCGGTCTTCCAGAAAACAGGTAATGTGGCTGCTGCTGATCGAGGTCGAATCCGTGTCACGATGCACATACTGAACAAAAGCATCCCGACCCGGCACCTTCCGGTTGAGGCCGTTGGTGGTGCCGACCCACACCTGTTGACGGCTATCGATGAGCAAACTCATTGCGTTGTTGGAACTGAGCGAATGAGGCTGATCGGCCCGATGCCCCAACTGCACAAAAGATTGATTTTCAGGCTCAAACCGGCATAAACCGCCCAGGTTCGTCACAATCCAGAGCGTTCCTTCGGCATCCCGTTTCAGGTCGTAAATGCGATCGTTCGGTAACGAACGCGGGTTGTTGGGTTCGTGCAAATACCGGGTGATGGTTTGTCGGCGCAAATCCAGGTAATTCAACCCCTGCAACGTGCCGATCCACAAGCCGTTTGGTCCATCGGCCAGCAGGCATTTGACCTTGTCGTTGGACAAGGATTGGTTGTTTTTCGGATTATGGACGTATTGCCGGGCAACGGTTTTATCGGCATTGAGCAGAAACAGCCCCCGGTCTTCGGTGCCGAGCCAGAGTTGATTCGATGCGCTGGCGGGCAACATCGGCCCCGCAATTTTAAACGGCATTCCACCCTCGCGACCGATCGGGCGGTAGGACCCAAACTGCCGGGCCAGCGGACTGTAGAGATCGACGCCCCCGTAATAAGACCCGACCCAGACCGAGCCATCCCGGTCGCGGAAAATGGAGCGCACCGAGTTGTCGCTCAGCGAACCAGGGTCGGTGGGTTGATTGGTCAGGGTTCGAAACCGGCTGCCATCCTGCGCCACAATGTGCAGTCCCGACATGGTTCCCACCCAGAAATTGTTTTTCCCGTCAGCCTGAATCGTTCGGATGGTTTGGGTGCTCAGGTCCAGTCCGGGTGCCGTATTCCACGAAACAACGCGTTTCGATGGCTTGTCAAACAGCGCAATACCGTGCCGTTCGGTGCCCAGCCAGAGCCGTCCGGCCCGGTCTTCGCCCATGGCGTTGATGCTGTTGAAGGCGTTGTGATAGACCGCGTCGGTGGTTTCCAGGAAATGATGCGTCAGTTGAAATTTTCCAGAAGGCATCGGGCGGAGTTGCACCAAACCGCCCGATGTGCCGACCCAGAGGTTGCGGTTACGGTCTTCGAAGAGGGTTCGAACTTGCCGGTTTTTCAGCTCCAGACGGTTTTCTGTCAGGTTTGCCAGCGGCTCAAACTGCCGGGATTGGTCGGCCTGCAAGCGGTATAATCCGTGAAACGTGGCAACCCAGAGGTTGCCACGGCTGTCTTCCGCCAGACTGATGATCGTGGAATCCTGGGAATCGTTGAACGAAAACCGCTGAAAATCATCCCGATCGGGCCGGAACAAACACAAGCCTTTCGTGGTGCCGACCCAAAGCCGCCCTTTTTTATCCACCAGCAGGCTGTTGATCGTATTGGAAGCCAGGCTGCGCGGATTGCCGTTCTGGTTTTTGTAGACCACCACCCGGCGGGAATCGTAGCGGTTCAGCCCGTCGCGGGTGCCAAACCACATGAATCCGCTGGGATCCTGCGTAATAGCATACACACTGCTTTGCGACAAGCCTTCTTCCACACTGAGGTGGCTGAACGTTTGCCCGATGGCAGCCGGTACCAGAAGAAATGTATAGAGAACGCCCAGCCAGAACCGGACGCGGAGTTTGTGATGAGTCATCTTCGCAATCTTAAACCATTCCAATGCTGGATAAATTGCATATCGGAATGGAATTATCTTATAAAGATGCAAAGGTTGCGTTCCTCCTCATGTATGACGGACTAAAGTCCGTTGGTACGTTACCAGCGAACAGCCTGAAATTTCCAGCCGGGCTGTTTTTTCTGCATCTCCGGCTCGTCGTCCCGTTTTTTCAACCCGCAATCCAGGTAATTCTGGTGCAGTCGGGCCAGTGCTTCCCGGTCCAGTTCGACGCCCAGGCCGGGTTCCTGCGGCACCAAAACCGACCCTTCCTCGAAGGTAAACCGCCCGGCCGTGATGATCTCGTCCGACTGCCACGGATAATGCGTATCCAGCGCATACGGAACCTGCGGCAAAGCCGCGCCGAGGTGAACCATGGCCGCCAGCGAAATGCCGAGGTGACTGTTGGAGTGCATGGACAACCCGCGCCCGAAGGTTTCGCAAATGCCGGAAAGCATCATTGAAGCCCGTAAACCGCCCCAGAAGTGGTGATCGCTCAGGATAATGTCCTCCGAACCAATGGCAATGCTGTTCGGAATGTCTTCAAAAGAGGTCGTACACATGTTCGTGGCAAGGGGCGTTTTCAGGGCTTTCCGAACCTCCGCCATGGCCGCCTGTCCGCGAACCGGATCTTCGAGATACTCCAGAATCGGCTCCATTTCCCGGCCGTACTGAATGGCGGTTTCGACTTTCCAGAGCGCATTCGGATCAATCCGCAACGGCACATTCGGGCCAAAGGCTTCGTAGAGCGCGAACATCGCGTCGACTTCCTGCCGGGGCTCGAAAACCCCGCCTTTGAGTTTGATCGACTGAAATCCGAACTCGGCGCACATGGCTTTGGCCTGCGCCACAATCTCGGCCGGGTTCAGGGCGCTGGCTTGCCGGGCCGCAGCCCAGCCTTCCGCATTCGGGTCGGTGTCGAACGCCAGCTTGCCCCCGGCCCCCTCGTATTTATAAAACAGGTAGGCTGAAAACGGTACCCGATCCCGCATTTTGCCGCCAAGAAGATCGACCACCGGACGACCCACAACTTTCCCGATAATGTCCAGACAAGCGACTTCGATGGAACTAAAAATATGGACCATTTTCCGCTGATCCCAGGGCGCATCACCCCGCTGGGCCGCCGTGTCGGTGCCGAAATGATTGACCAGAACCTGCCGGATTTCATGGAGTTGAAACACGTCGCGTCCGACCAGCAACGGTTTTGACGCTTCCAGAGCGGCATCGATGTCGCTGTTGCCCGGAATCTCACTGATGCCTGAAATACCGTCGTCCGTCACCAGTTCTACGATGGTGCGGAGGGCATACGGAGCGTGCAGACCGGCGGCATTCAGCAAGGGCGGATCGACAACGGCAATCGGTGTAACGGTAATCTCTTTAATTCTCGGCCCGGCCTTGTCGGTAAAAGGGGTTGTCAAAGTCATCGTGAAATGCGGGATTCTGTTGTCATTTTACTAACTCTTCACTTCGTCGGAAACCGCCTGGAGCAGCCCTTTGATGTAGCCATAAGCAAACGAAAAAGCCTGGGGCGTACTGCCTGCATCGTGGTGGTGCGGCACATGGTCGGGCATGACCATCCCGGAAAAACCGACATCGCGCAGTGCCCGGACGACGTGCAGGAAGTTCATGTCACCGTTGTCGGGATACACTTCCTGAAAATTGTTCCAGCCGCCTTTGATGTTCCGCAAATGAACGTTAAAAATCTGATTTCGCTCCCCTACCCACTTAATTATTGGCATAATCTCGGTTTTCGGATCTTTCAATCCTTCCGCAATGGAGCCGATGCAAAAGTTAAAACCGTGGTATTCACTGTCGTACAGTTTCGCAAAGCGCTGAATCCCTTTGAACACGTCGGGACTGTTCCAGCGGGTGATGCCACGGTAGCCAACCGGCGTCGGTGGATCGGCGATGTGGTTGGCCAGCTTCACTTTGTACTCTTTTGCCACCGGCAGAATTCGGTCCAGCATGTACGTAATGCGCTCGAACATCTGCTCGATCGACACATCGCCGGCCACGGTTTTGGGGTGGTTTTGCTTGAGGGCTTCCTCATAATTCCAGACGCTGTAGGAGGCATTGCCGCGCTTGGGGTCCGTATACCGCCCGGTGCGCAAAACCGGCAGAATGGTGGTGTTGTAGTTCAGGACTTTGATCCCGGTTTTGCCGGCCACCTGAATCATCTGCTGGAGAATCTCAATTTCACGGTCCCGCTCCGGACTTTTCCCGAGCATGATGTTCGGGTATTCCACCTTATCGATCCCGGCGGAAGTCAAGGGGTAGTGGTAGGCGTCGAGGCTGATACCGTATTTTTCGCAGGCTTCCCGCTTTTTCATCGAATCCTCAAGATCCCAGCCTTTACCCGGTATCGTTTTGGGCGAGCCGCCGTCCAGGTTGTATACCCCGTGCCGCGCCTTGAACTCCAGGTTTTCCACGGACGTGCCGCCCGACTGGCAGCCGACTTTCATAAGCACTTTTTTGGGCGCGGCTTTCACTTCTGCCCGGGCCTGTTCGGAACCAAACGCAGCCGCTCCAACGGAACCCGTCGCAATAACTTTGATAAAACTTTTCCGTTTCATGTTGGTAAAGGATTTAGGTAAGATTTTGCATCAGTCTTCCAATTCCAGTAGAATCCCGCTGTGATCCAGTTCGGCGTTTCCAGCCTCAATGGCGGCTTGCATTTGCCCCGCAACCAATGCCGTGGCTTTGAGTGGCACCGCAAACTCCTCGCCCGATTGCAGCGCAATGCCCAGGTCTTTTTTGTGCAGTTTGATTTTAAAACCGGGCGTAAAGTTGCGCTCGATCATCCGTTTGCCGTGCAGGTCGAGAATGCGGCTCTGGGCAAAACCGCCCAGCAGAACCTCCCGCATTTTCTCCAGATCGACCCCGGCTTTTTTCGCCAGCGTAAACGCTTCGGCCACGGCCTGAATGGTGATGCCGACAATCATCTGGTTACAGGCTTTGGTGGTTTGCCCCGCGCCCGGTTCGCCAATGTGAACGATGTTTTTGCCCATCGCCTGAAAAACCGGCAGCGCCCGTTGAAAGGCCGCGTCGCTCCCGCCCACCATGATCGATAGGGAGGCCGAAACCGCCCCCACCTGACCGCCCGAAACCGGCGCATCCAGCGCTTCTACGCCTTTTTCCTGCATCACCTGGTGAATCGTCCGGGCCGTCGAAGGCGCAATCGTAGACATGTCGATGAACAACGCGCCCGGCTGAATGCCCTCCAAAACGCCATCCGGGCCGGAAACAACCTGCTCCACATCGGGCGAATCCGGCAGCATCGTGATGACGATGTCCGTGTTTTGCGCCAGGGCTTTATTGCCCGGAAATGCGGTTGCACCCGCTTCAACCAGTTCGCCAGCCGCGCTGCTTTTTTCCAGAACCGATACCGGATAACCGGCTTTGATCAAATTCAACGCCATGGGTTTCCCCATGATTCCTAAGCCAATGAATCCTATTTTTTCCATAAGTAGACGGTTTACGGTCTACGGTTTTCCGTTTTCGGTAGCTGACGCGTGACTTGACGCGTCTGTATTCGTGCGTCAGCCAACCGTAAACTGAAAACCAAAAACCGTAAACCGTTAGTTAAATTAACGGGAACAACTGGGCGCCGATCATGATGATGACCAGACCGGTCAGGCCCATCACTACGAGCAGGGGCGAGATGGTTTTCAGGGCCTCCTGTTCGGTTAAATTGCTGAGTTTACAGATGATCCAGAAACCGGCGTCGTTCATCCACGGCACCAGTTTGGAACCGCAGCCGATGGCCAGACCCAGGTACACCGGATGAAATTCGAGGTTCGCATTGCTCGCCATGCCCGACAGAATTCCCGATGCCGTGATCAATGCCACCGTCGCAGACCCCTGCGCGGTCCGGACCACGGCGGCAATCAGAAACGCCAGCGGAATCAGGGCCATCTGGTAATCTTTGGTCATCTCGGCAATCCGCGTGCTGATACCGGTTTGCTGCAACATGCCCCCAAAAGCTCCCCCCGCTGCCGTGATCAGAATGATGCCGCCCCCGCTCATCAAAGCCGCCTGCACGAAGGGCGTCAAGCCTTCTTTACCGCTTTTTTTGTGAGCGGCCAAAATCAGCAAAGCCGCAATGCCGCCGGTGACGACGGCAATATTCTTGTCACCAAAAAACTTCACCACCTTCCAAACCGCCGATTGCGTCAGTGGGTCTCCGGGTGTGGCCAGCGTGCTAAGCACGGTATCGGCGCAGATAAAGACCAATGGAATCAACACGGGCAGCAACGACACCCCCAAACCGGGCAGGTGAATGTCTTCTTTGGCGGCAATCAGTTTGATGTCTTCCAGTTTGGCATCCAGCGAATCCCGCAACGGAATCGGCCATTTCCGGTTGGCCCAAAGCGCAAAGAAATACCCGGCAGTGATCGTAAAAAGTCCTACGATGGTACCGGCAATCATCATCAGTCCAATCGGAATGTGCATTTCGCCGATCAGAAACAGCGGCCCCGGCGCGGGCGGAACCAGGGAGTTGGCCATCGCGGCTCCGGCCATGATGCACAACACCAGCAACAGGTAATTTTTACCAATCCGCAACGTCATGGCCTTGGCGAGCGGCATCATCAGGAAAAGAACGGTGTCAAAAAAAACCGGTATCCCAATAAAAAAGCTACTGACCAGGAAGGCGATGGGTGCTTTGCCGATACCCGTCAGTTTCAGCATGGAACGGATGATTCGCTCGGCGGCCCCGCTTTCCAGCATACACTTGCCGATGATGGCGGCCATCGCAATCAGGATGCCAATTTTACCGCAGGTGGCCCCAAACTCCGTGGCAATCCGCTCGCCGATGCCTTTTTTGGCCAGGGCCTGCGCGGCTGCCGGGGCGGTTCCTTTCGCCAGGGCAAACTGCTCGATGGCCGACGCGGGCGTCATCAGGGCGACGATGAACGCACCGAGCAACAGTGCCAGAAATGGATGCAATTTCAATCCGATGATGCCACCGACGACAATAAAAACACCTACGGCTAAGATTAACAGGGGATCAGACATTAGTACGGTTTTACGGTTTAGGAAGTTTTTGTGTTGTTACACAGGGTTGATCAGAGAAAAAGTTTTTCAATAAATACTCTGATCTCCTCTGATCAACTTTGTGTAATAATTCATTTCCGAAAGGCATCCAGCTTTTTCGCCAGACTGCGGGCACCGTCTGCGACGAAGGTTCCGTCGGCCCCGCAGGCAATCATTCGAATGCCGAGGTCGTGGTAGCGTTTGTAATCGTCAGGATTGAAAAAGAGAATACCGGTGGCTTTCCCGGCTTTTTGGGCCGCGTTGACGGTTTCCTGCAAGGCTTCCTTAAACCGGGGGTGATCGAATTGCCCGAAAATGCCGAGTTCCATCGACAGGTCGGCGGGGCCGATGAACAGCACATCAACGCCATCAATGGCCGCCACTTCGTCCAGGTGATTCAGCACTTCCACGGTTTCGATCTGCACCACGCCCAGAATCGTCTCCTGAGCTTCGGCGTAATACTGCGGGAAATTAACGGCAAAACCGGTTGCCCGCACCATTTTGGCGACACCCCGGCCGCCGTGGGGCGGATAATGCAGGCCATTGACCACTTTTCGGGCTTCTTCCGGATTGTGAACTTTCGGACACATGATGCCTTCCGCACCCATATCCAGCACCCGGTGAATGCGCTGACTTTCGGCACTTTCGACCCGAACGATGGCCCCCGCAGCAGTATGCTCCAGCGCCTGCAACTGATACAAAACGTCTTTTTCCGAACCCGCCCCGTGTTCGAGATCGATCAGCACCCAGTCGAAACCGGACTGACCGACAATTTCCGCCGTGAGCGAACTTCCCAGATTTAACCAGCACCCGTTGAGGGTTTCGCCTTGTTTCAGTCGTTTTTTTAGATTTTTCATGTACAGGAAAGGCGAAAAAAAGGCAACTTTACTTCTTATCCCACCAGATGCGCGTGTCCAGCAGATTGGCACCCTGTCGGCTAATGGCCTGATCGACATTGGCTTTGTTCACGTTCAACTCCGCATCGGTGTAGGTCAACCGGCGAATGAAGCCCTCCGTTTTCAGATCGCTGCCGGGATAGGGATTGGGCGTCAAAACCGGGAAACCGCTCCGGCGGAAATTGGCCCAGGTTTCGGGGCCCACCAAAAACGACGCCACCCAGTATTGCGTGTTGATTTGTTCCAGTTCTTTGCCTGCTGCCAGCGGATTGGCGTCCACATACGCCGTAATAGCACTTTCAGCCACGGCGGTGTTGGCGCCATACGTGGCCAGTTGCTGCATGTGCGCCCGAATCCCGTTGGCATAGAGCGTGGCGGCATTGCCCGTCGTCCATTTCCGAAAAGCCGCTTCGGCCAGCAGAAGCTGCGTCTGGGCGTGTGTTACCAGAAAACTGGGCGCGGTCAGGCCAGCCATCCGGGTTTTATCAAGCTGGCTGTAATCCCACAGACTGGCTAATTTACTGGCCGTTACAGCCGCACCGATCGTCGTGTTGTCGTACCCCTGCGGAGCACCAACCTGAACTGCCGGTGTCCGGTTGGCCCGCGACTCCACCTGCTGCGCCCCGCTGGTTGCACCGACATACCGGACCGCAATGGAGGCCAGGCGCGGGTCGTTGTTTTTCTGGAGGAAATTCACAAATTCCTGATCCAGGTAAAAGAAGGCCGACTGTCCCCCGTTCAACTGACTGCCCACGGGGTTGGTGAAACTGGCGGTGTGCCGGATGATCGCGTTGTCGGCGTTGGACTGCATTACGCCACCGGCCACCGCTTTGGCCACGTATTCGGCGGCTTTGGCCGGGTTCACTTTGGAAAGCCGCATGGCGCCCCGCAGCAGCAGCGAATACCCCAGCCGCTTCCACTTGACTACGTCGCCATCGTAGAGAACATCGCTGGCCACTTTGGTTTTTGACGCATCCAGAGCTGCCGAAGCCGCATCGAGTTCGGTCAGAATATCGGTATAAATCGACTCCTGGGTGTCATAAACCGGTTTTACAATGCCCTCCAGATAACTCTTTCCGGCCTGCACATACGGGACGTCGCCGTAGGTGTCGGTGATCACCATGAACGAATACGCTTTCCAGATCCGCGTCATGTTGTACAGATTGACACGCGCCGGATCATCTTTGGTTTGGGCAATGACATCGACCAGTTCCCGGATGATGGTCCGGTAGTAGGTGTTCCAGTTGCCGTTTGAGACGGTGCGGTTGTCCTGGTTAAAGTTGGCCGCTGAGCCCGAACCGCTGAACGGCGTGATCATCTGCTTTACGATGGTGGTTTCGTAGCTCAGGTTGCCGTAGCCCGGCGCACTCGACACGATGGCCGTATTCAGTTGAAAAGCTGGCTCCACCGCCGTGAGGGCAATGGGGTTAACATTCATTTCGTCGAAACCGTCGTCGCAGGCACTGAGGAGGAGAGTCAGAAAAAAAGCGATGTGTATCTTTTTCATGTTTTTGTATCGGGTTTGGAGAGAAAAGTTGTTACACAGGGTTAATCAGAGAGCATCAGAGGTACACGGAGAAAACGTTGATAATCTCTGATGCTCTCTGATAGACCCTGTGTAACAACTCACCTTAAAATCTCACATTCAAGTTAAAACCAATGCTCCTCGTAACCGGCAAACCGGTGGCTTCGAGACCGACGAGGTTATCAGACGGAAATCCGAACTGCTCGGGGTGAATGTTCGGCACCCATTTTTTGATGACGGCCACGTTGTTAGCCACCGCATTGAGCCGCAGTCCCTTGATGAACTTCGCGTTGGTGGGCAGAAACTTGGTAAAGTCGTAACCCAGCGTGATCTGCCGCAACTGCCACAAACCGGCGTTGTAGACAAACTCTTCGGCAATGTTCTGCGAACGGACGGTTTCGTAATAGGCCTGCACGCCCGACTTGGTCTGGTTGACTTCGCCATTTGGATTGACACCCGTGCCAATCACAAAATTCTGCTCCCGACCCACCAGCGTGGCCTTGTGCAACCCGTGCCGCCAGGCGTTGTGGTTGGTTCCGGAAATCATCTTGTGTCCCAGTTTGAAGTCGATCAGGAACGACAGGTTGATGCCTTTGTAGCTGAAGCTGTTGGTAATCCCACCTACCCACTTGGGCAGGGCGCTGCCAAAACTGATCTGGGTGGGTGTGCGCAGCGGACGTCCGTTTCCGGCGTCGAAAACCTGCCGGCCCTGCGCATCCCGCAGATACCCGAAGCCAAAAAGCTGACCCATCGGCAGACCAACCACCTGCCGGAGTTCGCCGGTGAAGTCGCCGGTTCCGACGGTAATCATGTTATCGCTGACGCTCGAACCCAGATCCAGTACTTTCGTGACGTTATAGGCCGCGTTGAAGGTGGTGTTCCAGCTAAAATTCGGCCGTTTCACCGGCGAAATGTTCACCAGCATTTCCAGCCCCTTGTTGCTGCTTTTGCCCACGTTGATCAACTGGGTCTGATAGCCGCCCGCGTCGGAGGTTTGGGCGCGCAGAATCTGATCCGACGACACTTTGTCGTAATACGTCAGATCCAGACTCAGGTTGTTGTTGAACAGCCTCAACTCCAGACCGACTTCTTTTTCAGAAACCCGCATCGGGCGCAGGTCGGCGTTGGGAACGGTGGTGCCGCTGATGCTGGCCAGGGGCTGGGCCGTTCCGCTGGGCGACGGAAACTGCTGGGCGTTGATGCCATAGAACAGGTTGTTGGCGTAGGGCGACACGTCGGTGTCACTGCCGACTTCCGCATAGGCCGCCCGGATTTTCCCGAACGTCAGCCAGGTGGGTAGCGAGCTGGCAAAAGCCTGGGAAAACACAAAGCTGGCGGTAATGGACGGATAGAGAATGCTCCGGTTTGCGGGCGACAAGGTGGAGAACCAGTCATTTCGGACGGTTCCGTTCAGAAACAGATAATCCTTAAACGAGACTTCGGCCGAACCGTAGAGTGAGTTCACCTGCCGTTCCGAAAAGTCATAAATGGCATCGCGTTGCCGGCCGTTGCCGATGGTATACAAATTGCGGACGTAAAAATCCTGTACCAGCACGTTGTGACGGCTGATTTTGCGGTACATCTGGTTACCGCCCAGATTCACATTGATGCCAAAAACGCCGAAGGTTTTGTTGGCATTCAGCAGGAAGTCGGCATTCAATTCGCGAACGTGCCGAACGTCCTGCACATACTGCCCATTGACAAAACCGGCGGGCGCTGCGGGTTGCCGCTGCGTACCGGTCGGCAGGTTGTAATCCTGTTCGCGGGCGTAGAAATCCTGCCCGATCCGGGCTTGCAGAAACAGCCAGTTCGTGAAGTTGTATTTGGCCGTCAGGTTGCCAAAAACCCGGTCGGTGCTGATGTTTTCGAAACGTTTCAGGGCGAAATACGGGTTCGTACGGTTCGTAAACCGCGACCAGACCGTCTCGTTTCCATTGGCATCCGACGCGTATTTTTCCAGAATATCCAACGGCATGGAGTTCGCCATGTTGAAGATAATGACCGGACTGTAATCCTGCTCGGCGATGTTGGGCGGGTTTTTCCGGAATTCTTTGGAGTAGTTGATATTCCCCGAAACCGTCAGTTTTTTGGCCAGCGTTTGGGTGAAGCCCAGGTTGACGGTTCTGCGGTTGTAGTTCGAGCCGCGCAGGATGGTGGTATTGTCCAGATTGGAAAGCGAGAGGCTAAAACCGCCATTTTCGTTCCCCGACGACAGCGTCAGTGTGTTCGTCCAGGTGCTGCCTTTCCGGTAAAAATCGGTGATCTGATTCCGCACTGGCTGGTAGGGAACGGTAATGTTATCGAACAAAACCTGCGTCATGCCCGGCTGGAATTTTTCCCCGAAACTCCACTGCCCCGACGTCGGAAAGGGCGTTGTCGGACGGACGCCGTTTTCGCCCTGCCCGTATTCGTACTGGTAATCGGTGTAATCCAGGGGCGTGTCGGACGTGAAGTTGGAGTTGTATTCCAGACCAATGCCGTTGCCGCTGCCCCGGGTTTTGGTCGTGATCATGATTACACCGTCTTTGGCGCGCGACCCGTACAGGGCCGAGGCTGCCGCGCCCTTCAAAACCGTCATGGTTTCGATGTTGTCGGGGTTGATGCTGCTCAGGCCGTCTCCGCTGTCCGACGTCCGGTTGCTGCCCCGATCCGACACATCGCCCCGCGCCCCGTAGTTCGTGTTGTCGATCGGCACGCCATTGACCACGATCAGGGGCGAGTTGTTGCCGCCAAACGACGACTGCCCGCGAATCCGGATTTTGCTGGTGCCAGCCGGTCCCGAACCCAGTGAGGTGATGTTGACCCCCGCCATTTTGCCCTGCAAGGCGTTCATGAAGTTCGCCGTCCGGTTGATCGTCATTTCGTCCGAACCCACCGTTGCGGTCGCGTAACCCAGGCTTTTGGTCTGCTTTTTAATCCCTAAAGCCGTCACCACCACCTCGTTCAACGCTTTGCTTTCCGGCGTCAGCGCAATCTGGATGGTGGTTTGATTGCCGACGGCCAGTTCTTTGTTCACGTAGCCGACATAACTAAAAACCAATACCGTCGAACCATCCGGCACATCCAGTTGAAACGCCCCACTGGCGTTGGTGGTGGTGCCTTTCTGCGTGCCTTTGATCAGTACATTGACGCCCGGCAAGCCCGCGCCGGTTTCGTCGGTCACTTTGCCCGACACCATGCGTTTGGGAGCCAGCGTTGCAGCTTTTTCGATGAGATCGACCAGGCCGGTTTCGTAGACCGGTGCGGTACTCGCCGACAGAACCACCTTTCGTCCGACCAGTTCGTAGTTGACCGGCAGCGGTTTGAAATACTTGACCAGCACCTCCTCCAGCGTCGAGTTGTTGGCCTGAATGCTGATCTTCTGCCGCTTCTCAATCACCTGCGAGCTGTACACAAACTGCACATCCGTTGCTTTTTCAATATCCGCCAACACCCGTTTTATATCCTGGTTATCAGCGTGTAACGTCAGGCGTCGGCTCAGGTATTCCTGAGCGTTAATCGTGTGGGCATACGACACGCCCACCAGCGATAACATAACCAAACTTTGTGTTAATGAAAACCGCATAAGCTTCAACCAGAGTTGTCCGGCAAGGTGTTTTTTCATAGTTTTGTTAAGGTTGACTAGTTCTGTTTTCGGAACATTTTTCTCTGAGCGGTTACTTTGGCGAGCGACACTCAGTGAATAGACCGGTTGGCAGTGGCGTTGTCACTGCCAATTCTTTTACGGTTTTATCGGTATCCCTTTCGGCTAATGACAATTTGACCATCGGTTATTTCGTAACTCGCCGACGAGGCCTTGCAAAGCAGATCCAGCTTTTCGTAGAGCGACTCACTCGACAGAATGGCGGTAATTTTGCTGCTTTCAAATAGCTGTTCGTCAAACTGGATCGGAATGCCGTAGCTCTTTTCGAGTTCGTGCAGAATCACCGGCAGAGGAACTTCATCGTAGACAAACGGACTTTCTTTGGCTCTTTTCGCAATCAGCAGCGGTTTAGCCACCAGCGTTTTGGTCAGATTACCGTCGCTTTTCTCAAAAATAGCCGCCTGATTCGCGTTCAAAATCAGCCCGTTGACTTCCTTGTTATCCGGAACCTTCTCCGGTTTTTTTTTGTAAACCGACACTTTCCCCGACAACACCTGCACCGTAATTTTCTGATCCAGATCGAAGGCTTTCACGACGAAACGCGTGCCGAGCACCTGCGTGATCATTTCGCCGGTGTAGACCATGAACGGCTGCCGCTGACGCTTGACTGAAAAACTGCCTTCGCCCTGCAAATACACGATGCGGGAATTCCCGGAAAACTGGGACGGATACCGAAGGCGGCTTTGGGGACTCAGCAACACCTCTGAACTGTCGTTGAGCACCACCCGCAAAAGTTGGTGGGAATCGTTGGTGGTTTCCACCAACTGAATGGCGGAATTAACCGACGACTGAGCGCTCCGTTGTTCCGGCTTCTTATCGAAAAAATACCAGCCAAATCCCATCACAGCCACAAAAACGGCGGCAATCGCCGGGAGCCAGCGAACCGGATTATCGGTTGGACTTTTGTCCGGTTCCGGCTCCAGAAGCGCATACCGTTTGGGTATATACGCACTGGCATTGTCAATAAACGCTTCCGTTTCTTTGCGAATCTCGGCTTCGCTGAGTCGCTCGGGAGCCACGTTGGCAGCCCGGATAAACTGCTCGGCCTGCTGGAAGGCCGTCTGTTTTGCGGGGTAATTTTTTAGAAAAGAGCGCCAGAACCCGTCCCGACTACCACGACCCCGCACCCAGTCCTGGAAATCTTCGTCCCGAATAAAATCCTCCACGGTATAGGTTTCGTAGTTTTTCATAAGTGTATCGGTATTCGGTATCCGGTTTTCAGTTTACGGTATTCGGTTGCTGGCACCTGCTAGCTGTGAGCCTGAATGCGTCAGCTGCCGAATACCGTAAACTGAAAACCGGATACCGTAAACTGAGCTAACAGTAACCCGACGCATTGCACGGTCCAGTTTTTCCGCAGGCTGGTCAGGGATTTCTGGAGCAGATTATAGACGGATTGGCGGCCCAGGTGCATCACATCCGCAATTTGTTCGAAACTCAGGTTTTGGTAAAACCGCAGATAGATCAGTTCCTTCTGGCGGTCGGGCAGGTGATTGATCACGCGCTCCAGTTTGCGAATCTGGTAGACTTCGTTTTCCTCTTCGATCCACTGCACATCGGCCGCAAACTCGACCGAGAAAGCGTATTCTTCCGAAAGCGTGGATTGGTGTGTGGTGTGTTTCCGGGAAAGCTCCCGCAGGACGCGGGTTTTGAGTACGACGAGCAGATAGGCCCGGACGTTTTCGACCGAACAAACCGAATCCTGCCGTTTCCACAGATTGAGGAACAACTCCTGAATGCAGTCTTTCACGAACTCCCGGTCGGCATGCAGCCGCATTCCCCAGTGAAAGAGATCGGCATAATAGCTCTGCATGATCTTCGCGAGCGCATACATATCCCCCGCCCGGTATTCCTGCCACAGTTGTTGTGCTTCTTCCGAAGGTAGCCGTCTACTCATAGTTTCAGGTGCTATACCTGCAAGAGCCTCTTTTCCGGGAAACCTAACCCCTGTTTTAAGATTATTTTTTTAAAAAGTTAGAGAATACCGATATAATGAAGAATGAATATCGAATACTGAATGTTGAATAACGAATATCGAAGTAGAGAAGAAGAATCCGGCCCGCTTTCGGTGTTCGTTATTCAATATTTGTTATTCGATATTTCAACAGACAGTAGCTCATATTCGCTTTGTTGCGTATTCATTGTCCATTATTCCTAAGAAGCCATGCATTCACATCCTTCCCATCCGCTGGCGTTGCCTGTTGGCACCACCTTCGACCGGAACATCACGAACCGGCAGTATGCACCAACGATGGTAAAAAATCTGCTGAGTTTGTTTTGAAAGAGCGTAAAGAGGGTAGACCAGAGAATAGAGATTAATCCGCATCTCTATTCTCTGGTCTACCCTCTCTTGTCGCCAGTTAAAATTTCACGAAAACATAACCTCGGAAAAAGCCGGAATTCGGGGATTCGCCGGAACTTCGGCCCGTGATATTCGAACGGACAACATCTCCCTCAACTTTCGATTTTATGGCTACTTCCGATTTTTCTGCTTTGCCGACGGCCGACGAGCTCGTGTCCAGGCTCGAAGATTTCCGTGACACCCTTAAAGACGCCATTGTGCAGGTGGTGACGGAGTTGGGCGACGATGCCGACGCGTCCGATTTCGATCTGCGGTTTCTGCCGCTAACCCTCACCGAATCCGATCTGGAAATAACGGCCATCACCCTGAACGACGACGAAAGCGATCCGCTGACGCTGAGTTTCAGCGACGACAGCGACATTGAACTGGACGAACTTTCTACGGATGACCTGGTCAGTCTGTATCAGGTGATGCGGGATGCTGCGGACGAAAGCACGGATGAGGACGATGACTAGTCAGTCAATGGATATGTAACGCAAAACTTCATACATACTAGGATACAATCGTACAGACCCCGGCTCGTGTCGGGGTTTTGTATGACCGGAAAACCGGGGGCTAAACCGTGCCGGAAATGTAGAAACTGTGCGATTTGAGAACCAAAGTCGTTTCCCGGAAATGTTCCTCAAACAGATCCTGAAGTTCGTGCACGAACTGAATATACCGGCGCGACTTGACGCACAGCCAGCAGTTCATTCCGGCTACCAGGCGGGCATTTTCGAAGTTCCACACGTTCGCGGCTTTGTCGGGCTCAAATCCGAAGGCCAGCAGCCACGGTTTGGTTAATTTGATTGGCTGGGGCTCATTCGGCGGCTGGAGCTCTTTGATGTGTTTTTCAGTCAATAAAACCGGTTCTTTCTGAACAACATAGTATCGATTGGGCTTCAGAGGTGTCATCATTGTGCTGGTGGTGTTTACCACTCTACGCAAATCGGTAACACAATATTGTTTTTAGTACCGAATTGATCGAGAACTCTTAGCTACCGGGAATTAAAAACAGGTACAATTTTCCATTTTCCCGTGATCCGGCTTCGGGAAAACAGCGACACGATAAAACCGCTGCAAACGTAGGCTTTAACAGGATTTAGGGTACATTTGGGATTATTCCTACAGCCTAATTTTCCGACAAATGAATGCAAAACGGCTCCTGCTCCCGCTGTTTTTTCTCCTGACCACACTCCCGGCGGTTTCACAAAAAGCCTTGCCCCAGGCCCAGCGGCTCCAGTGGTGGCAGCAGGACCGCTTCGGTATGTTTATCCATTGGGGACCGGCGACGCTGACGGGCAAAGAGATTAGCTGGTCGCGGGCGGGTTACGGCAAAAGCCGGTACGATTCGCTGTATCTGCGGTTTAATCCCACCCAATTCAATCCGAAAGAATGGGTGCGTCTGGCGAAAGCCAGCGGCCTGAAATACGTCGTGCTCACCGCCAAACACCATGACGGTTTCTGTTTGTGGAACACCAAAACCATTCCTTACAACATCATGTCGTCGCCGTTTGGGCGGGACGTTTGCAAGGAACTGGCCGACGCCGTTCACGAAGCCGGGCTGGAGTTGGGCTGGTATTTTTCGCCCGGCGACTGGAAAGACCCCGACTGCCGCAATCCTGACCGGGAACGAAACGGCGTGTTTGAAACCCGGATGTTGCAGCAACTCACCGAACTGTTGACCAACTACGGCAAAATCAGCCTGTTGTGGATTGATTACGACGGCTGGCCCTGCCCGACCGACCCGAAAAATGTCCATGAGCTGGCGCATCGCCTGCAACCCGGTATTATCCTCGACAACCGGCTCGAAGCTTTCAACCCGGACGAGTCGCACGCCCAGCCGGGCCGCTACGGCGATTATGTTACGCCTGAAGGTTTCGTGGCCGGATACGGCAACGTCCCCTGGGAAACCTGCACGAATTTAGGCCACCAGTGGGCGTGGCGGTTTGAAGACAAACCCCGGGCTGCGAAAGAGGTCGTGCATACGTTGCTGCGGTGTGTGGGTGGCAATGGTAACTTACTGCTCAATGTCGGCCCCGATAGCCTGGGACAGATTCCGCCCCTGTTTGCCAGCCGTTTGCAGGAAGTCGGAGCCTGGATCAAGCCCCGGCAAGTCGCCATTTACGGCACCAAAGGCGGCCCCTACACCCCCGCTCAGGAGTACGTCTGTACGCAAAAAGACAACCGCATTTTTCTGCACCTGCTGGCGGGAACCACCGGCGAAGTGGTGTTACCACCCCTGCCCGCAACGATTAAACAGGCCGCCCTGCTCAATGGCGCGAAGCTGACTTTTTCGCAAAATAAGGAACACGTTCGGCTGATCGTGCCGGTTTCTGCGCGCGACTCCATTGCGACGATGATCACCCTGACCCTGGACCGTCCGGCTGCGCAACTGGCTCCCATTCTGCCGTTTTCGAAAACCGGGTCGCTGGCCTATGGCAAAAAACCGTCGGCTTCGAGCGCGGTGGGGCCATTTCTGCACGATGCAGGAGCCGCGTTCGACGATAACAAGGCGACCTACTGGAAGCTCGGCCGTCGAAGCGACACCAATTTTGAGGCCAATTATGGAAAACCGCTTCACTACCAGACGAAAGAAGCCCAAGCCAATTACGAAAGCACCGGCTGGCTGCAGGTTGATTTAGGAAAACCGCAACCCGTTGGGCAAATCGTGCTTCAGGAATTTCAGCGAAAAAACAACCCGGAGCTGATCCCGAAAATCAGCCGGTTTAGCGTGCAGTATCAGAAAGGCAACGAATGGGTAACGCTGGCGACGGGCCGGGAAATGGGCAACGAATGGCGGCAGGAAATTCCGCCCGTCACGGCGCAGCGGTTTCGGCTGGTCATTCTCGAGTCATCGGGCAGCATCGGGGTTAGTGAATTCCAGTTGTTACCGCCCAACTAGTCAACGAATTACATCCGGCGCGTTAGTTTTTCATCCGACCGGATTTTTCTTCCAGCGCCAGCCGGATCAGATCGACGGTATTTTTGACGCCCACTTTTTTCAGAATGCTGGCGCGCTGGTTGGCCACGGTATTGGTGCTGATGTCAAATTTTTTGGCGATTTCCTGGCTGTTCATCCCTTCCGTCAAACAGGTCAGAATCTGGGCTTCCCGCGAGCTAACTTTGTTCCAGATGGATGAGCGACTTTTGGAACCCGGGCTGTACTCTTCTTTTAGGGTGCCCGTTTCGGGCACCACCCAATGTCTGATAATAACCGTCGAAGCGCTCGGTGGATAATACAATTCGCCGTCGACCACGGCCCGAACTGCCCGCAGAATTTCTTCGCGGTCGGTGTCTTTCTGCAAATAACCGGCGGCTCCATACTGCACCGATTTCAGGATATAATCCTTGTTGTTGTGCATACTGAACATCAGAATCCGGATTTTGGGATACTGCCGGGTTATGATTTGCAGGGCTTCGATGCCCGACATGCGGGGCATGGTGATGTCCAGAAACAGCACATCCGGTTTCACCACCGGAATCAGATCGATGGCTTCGTCGCCGTCGGGGGCTTCGCCAACCACCTCAATATCAACTTCATCTTCCAGCAAGGTCCGAACCCCTTTTCGTACCACAGAATGGTCGTCGGCAACAAGAATTCGTATCGGCATCATCCGTTCGTAGTGTCTGGTAAAGTGACGGCAACTTTCGTTCCTTTTTTCAATTTCGACGTAATCGTCAGGTCGCCGTTCATCAAACGGGCCCGGGTGCGCATGTTTTCCAGGCCGTTGACGGGCTGAATTCCTCTTTCGTATTTCGGAGTCGATTTAACGGAAAAGCCCTTTCCGTTGTCTTCCACCGCCAATACAATTCGGGGCGCTCGTTGCCAGCTAATCCGGATTTTCTGAGCCTGCGCGTGCTTGATGGCGTTGTTCAGGGCTTCCTGCGCAATCCGGTACAGGCCAATTTCCACCGCTGGCGGCAGCCTGCTCTCGTCACGATCCCCTTCAAAGATAACCTCAATTCCGGATGATCGGGCCGTTTGTTCCGCCAATAATTGCAAGGTTGCACCCAAACCGAAGTCGCCCAGCACCGACGGCATCAGGTTGTGCGACGTCTGGCGGGTTGTCTGAATAACGTCGTAAATCAGTTCGCACAATTCCTCGAACCGTTGCCGGTGTTTGGGTTCCGGAAAAGGAATGACCTTCAGTTTTTCCGCGTGCAGTTTCAGGCCGGTCAGCATCTGCCCAATCCCGTCGTGGAGTTCACGGGCAAACCGCCGTCGTTCTTCCTCCTGCCCTTCCAACAGGCCCGCCGACCGCACGGTTTCCTCGGCAATCTGCAAACGGTATTTTTCTTCGGTAGCCCGCAGAAGTTCGCGCTGGGTTTTAACCAACTGCTGGTTAGCCACTTCCAGATCTGTGTTGGCCACCGCCAGGCTTTCGTTCACCGCCCGCAACGCATCGTCCGATTCGGTCAGTTTCCGAATCACATTTTTGGTATGCGTCACCACCGGCCGGAAAATCAACAGCCCTTCGATCAGCAACGTCAGCAGGGTCGCCACCGTCAGCACCCACTCGATCTGTTCGAGCGACCGAACCCGTTCGAAGCTTTCTTTATCGAACTGAAACACGATGGCATTCATCTGATTCAGAAACGAAGGCTCGTCGCGCAGAATGACCTTCAGGGCGGTTTTCCTCTGCTCCGGCGATGTCGAAGCGGCATCGATTCGCACCAGGCTTTGGTACATGGACTGAAAAACCGGCTCGATCTCCGCGAACATTCGGTCGAGCTGGCGGCTTTTCCGCACCACATACGCCTTTTCCATCCGCAAATCACCGTTCCGCAACTGAATGTGGCTCTGGCTCCAGGTGTGCAGCAGCGCGGAAAACGACGCCGTATCGGTCGTAGGTGTCTCCATGATCCGGAGCAGCGCCAGTTTCGTCAGTCGCTGGCTCAACATGCGTTGCCGACCTGCCACGTTCACCACCCGGCTGTCGTCGTAGTGATCGCTCAGCGTCTGGCGGATAAACAGCAGCCCACTCAGCGATAGCACGGCAATGCACGTTAACGCCAGAACGTAAAACCGGGTTAACCGGCGGGCTACCTGCTCATCGAGTTGATTCATTCGGTCTCTATTCTACTCCAATATACACCATTCCGTTGGTCACTTTCACCGGAAAGGTCATAATCTGGTAGCCATCGTCGTTCAGGCACTGCCCCGTCTGGAGCGAAAACGTCTTTTTGTGGAACGGACAGGCCACTTTCGGCTCGTCGCCCTGGCTGCCGATCATGCCCCGCGACAGGGCCATCTGCTGGCGGTGCGGGCATTCGTTGTCCGTCGCATACCACTCGCCCCGGCGCGCAAAATTGTAAATGGCAATCTGGTGACCGTTGATCAGGACACAGGCCCCGCCATCGGCAGGAACATCCTCGGCCCGGCAGGCCAGATACCACGTAATTTCTTCTTTATCAGCTAGTAAGGTTTCCATATTTTTTGCGTTTGGAGAAAAGAAAACGACCATATTTTTTTCATAGCCCACGGTTTGAACTGTGGGTACACCAATCCGTATCCCATATTCCGGGAACCGTTAAAACGGTTTTGGGAGTTGGCCAAACCGTTTTAACGGTTTATAATCGGCCTAAAACCTCGCCTGTTCCCACGGTTGAAACCGTGGGCTGGATTACTTCCATTCCTTCGCCCGTTTCATTTCCCGCAACGATTCGAATTCTACCGTTGGGTCTTTTTGTTCGGGAACGTTGACGAAGTGGGCAAACCGCTTGCGGAGTTCAGGGTTGTCAACCACTTCTTTCCATTCGCATTTGAAGGTGTCGACCAGCAACTGCATCTCGCGCTCCAGCTCGTCGGCAATGCCCAGCACGTCGTCCACCACCACGGCTTTCAGATAGGTCATGCCGCCTTCCATTTTGTTCATCCAGGTGGCGGTGCGCGTCAGTGGGTCGGCGGTTTTGATGTAAAACATCAGGAACCGGTCGATGTAGCGGATGCAGGTTTCCTTATCGACATCCGAAGCCAGCAACTGCGCGTGCTGCGGTTTGGAGCCGCCATTGCCGCCTACATACAGATTCCAGCCTTTTTCAGTGGCGATGATGCCAAAATCCTTGCTCTGCGCTTCGGCACATTCGCGGATACAGCCCGACACGCCCGACTTGATTTTGTGCGGAGAACGAACGCCCTTGTACCGGTCTTCCACTTCGATGGCAAACGACACCGAATCCTGCACACCGAACCGGCACCAGGTGCTGCCCACGCAACTTTTCACCGTCCGCAGGGATTTCCCGTAGGCGTGGCCGCTTTCGAAACCGGCGTTGATCAGTTCTTCCCAGATCAGGGGCAGATCGCCGACGTGGGCACCGAAGAGGTCGATGCGCTGTCCGCCGGTTATTTTGGTATACAAACCGTATTTTTTGGCTACCTGCCCAATCACGATCAGTTTATCGGGCGTGATTTCCCCCCCCGGAATGCGCGGCACCACCGAATAGGTGCCGCCTTTCTGGATGTTCGCCAAAAACCGGTCGTTGGAATCCTGAATGGTCGCGCGCCCTTTTTCGAGAATATTTTCGTTCCATAAACTCGCCAGAATCGACGCCACCGCCGGTTTGCAAACCTCGCAGCCATCGCCTTTTCCGAACGTGTCCAGCACGTCATCAAACGTTTTCAGGCTGTTCATTTTCACCAGATCCAGCAGTTCCTGGCGGGTGTAATCGATGTGTTCGCAAAGCACATTCCTGACATAATGCCCCTGTTGTTTCTGGACGCCCTGAATCAAATCTTTCACCAGGGGCGTACAACCGCCACAACCCGTACAGGCTTTGGTGGCTTTCTTGAGGGAATCGATGGTCGTGTGGCCATTTTCGCCAATTTCGTGGCAGAGCATGGCCTTGGTAATCGCTTCGCAGGAACAGATCAGTGCCTCGTCGGGCAAGCCCATCACGCCCGCACCTGCTTCTTCACCCCCGCGCGAACCCAGGATCAGGTCTTCCGGATCGGGCGGCAGGATGGTTTTATTCTTGCAGGTTTGCAGCAGCATGTTATACTGATCGGCGTCGCCCACCAGAATACCGCCGAGCAGCGTTCTGCCATCGCCCGAAATATTAATGCGCTTGTAAATGCCTTTGGCTTTGTTTTCGTACGAAATCGTGCGGCAGGACGGTTCGGCAATGAACGGGTCCCCAAAACTGGCGACATCAGTGCCGATCAGCTTCAGCTTGGTCGACATGTCGAACGGTTTGAATTCCTTCTCCTCACCCATCAACCGGGCCGCCACGACCTCGGCCATTTCGTAGCCCGGAGCCACCAGGCCGTAGATCATATGGTGAACGACGGCACATTCGCCAATGGCAAAAACCGCCGGATCGGAGGTTTGCAGGAAATTGTCGACCACAATGCCCCCGCGCGGGTGCGTATCCAAACCGGTCGCTTTTGCCAGTTCGTCGCGCGGACGAATCCCGGCGGAGATGATCAGCATGTCGACGTCCAGCGTGCTGCCATCCGCGAACTGGATGCCTTTGATGGTGTCCTCGCCGGTAATTTCCTGCGTACTTTTAGAGAGGTGGATGTTCAGGCCCAGCGCTTCGAGTTGGCGTTGCAGAATCCCGGACCCGGCATCGTCGATTTGCCGGGGCATCAGCCGGGGCGCAAATTCGATCACGTGGGCGGTTTCCAGACCCAGGTCGAGCAGGGCTTTGGCGGCTTCCAGCCCCAGCAAACCGCCCCCCATGACGGCCCCTTTGCGGGCTCTGCGCGCATACGATTGAATGAGGTCCAGATCCTCGATGGTGCGGTAGACGAACACCCCGTCTTTTTCGACGCCGGCCACGGGTGGCACAAACGCGCCGGAACCGGTAGCCAGAATCAGATAGTCATAGGGCACTACCATGCCGTGGTGCGAACGAACTTCCTTCCGCTCCCGGTCGATGTCCACCACCGGGTCGGTCAGATACAGTTGGATACCGTTTTCGGCATACCACGATTCGGGCGCCATCGTCAGATCTTCGGCCGTTTTTCCATCGAAATAGGCACTCAGATGGACGCGATCGTAGGCCGCCCGCGGTTCTTCCCCAAAAACCGTCAGGGTAAACTGCACCCCGTTTTTTTGTTTGGCTACTAATTTTTCACAGAATTTGTAGCCCACCATGCCATTGCCTACGACGACGACATGCCTCATTTTGCTTGTGTTCATAGTTATTAGTAACTATAGTTATAAAACAAACCCGTTTATTTTTTGTACTATTTCAGTAAAATTCCCCAATTACACCTGAAATACCACGATTCAAAATTAAACTGATTTTTCCCAATTTCCTATATTTTTATTCTGTCACACCTATATTTTAATCCTATTTTTATTGAATTCACTTGCTTTTCCAAATTATCTCTCTAATTTTGAACCAATAATTCGATAGTTATCAAATACTAACAATAGTACATTTTAACTATTCACCACTACTAAACACCAAAGCGATGAAGCCAAAGCTTACACTCGTGGGGGCGGGTCCCGGCGACGGCGAATTGATTACCTTGAAAGGGATCAGGGCGCTTCAGAAAGCCGACGTTGTGCTGTACGACGATCTGGCCAATGACTCCTTGCTGGATTTTGCACCCAAACACGCGCTGAAAACCTACGTGGGAAAACGGGCGGGGAAGGCATCGTTTACGCAGGAGGAAATCAATGGTTTGATTGTGCGGATGGCGCAGGAACACGGCCACGTGGTTCGGCTGAAAGGCGGTGATTCGTACGTATTCGGACGCGGATACGAGGAATACGAACACGTCCGGCAATACGGTATTCCGTGCGATGTCGTTCCCGGTGTTTCCAGTTGCATTGCGGTTCCGGCTTCGCAGGGCATTCCGGTTACCTCCCGCGGGGTCAGTGAAAGTTTCTGGGTCATCACCGGCACCACGCGCCACGGCGAACTGTCCGACGATCTGCGGCTGGCGGTTCAGTCAAAAGCGACGGTGGTGGTGCTGATGGGCGTGAATAAACTGGCGGAGATTTGCGCACTCTACTGCCAGGCCGGTCGGGGCCATGTCCCGATGGCGGTTATTCAGAACGGGACCCGCATCAACGAACAGAGTGTGGTGGGTCAGGTCTGGAAAATGCCTCATCTCGTAGCAGAGCATGGCGTGGGGGCGCCAGCTGTGCTGGTGATCGGCGAAGTGGTTGCCCTGCATCCGGCCTACCTGGCCGAATGCCTGCGCAGCGTATCGGTTGACAGTTTACAGTATTCGGTTTACGGTAGCTGACGCAAGTTGGCTAACGCCAGAACAAGCTTATGTCAGTCCCGGTGGGGAACCGCACCGTAAACTGTAAACCGAATACTGTAAACCGAAAAAAAAGCCGATCCGGTGTGGGGGCACCTTTGGATCGGCCAAAACTGGGTTTGTCTATGTAAAACACAAACGGTTCAAAGAAAATGAAAAAACCGACGTAAAGCAAATCGCTTCATTCCGCCTTATCGGGTCCGGACGACCGGACGAATCGCGTCGTCACCCGTAAGGCCTGTCCTTTCAGAGGGTTGCCTTTCTCTTACCCGCTTCGGGTATCCTGCTTACTTTTTGCACCGGCCGCTTCTTTTCTTTCAACCCACGTATGTCATGAAACTCTACTTCATGCGGTTAGGGCTTCTATGCCTTCTGCTGACTATTTTTCACCTACAACTCCGGGCGCAGGTTTCGCTGACCGGCCAGCTTCGTACCCGTACGGAACTGCGCGACGGTTTCGGCAATCTGGCACCCAAAAACAGCCGGGCGGCCGCTTTTACGTCGCAACGCACCCGGCTGACGTTCGGTTACAAATGGGATCGCGTTCTCTTTAACGTTTCCGTGCAGGACGTACGGGTGTGGGGCCAGGACGCTTCCAGCATCAACAGCACCGACGGAAACCGGCTGATGATCCACGAAGCCTGGGCCGATCTGACGCTCATCAATGCCGCCGATAGTACGCTGAAATTCAAGCCCATTGACAGGTTATCCCTGAAAATTGGACGTCAGGAACTGGTGTATGACGACGTCCGCTTGCTGGGCAATCTCGACTGGCTCCAGCAGGCCCGCCGGTTCGATGCCGCCATCCTGAAAGCCCAGCACCACGGCTGGGCGCTGGATCTGGGCGTCGGCTTTAACCAGAATTCCGATGCGTTCGGAAACACCGGCACCTATTACACACCTGCCAATGCACCAGCGTCGGCACTTTCCAACAAAAACGTTTCGCTGGCGATTCCGGGCGGTTTTTTGCCCACCGTCGGCAAAGGCGGGGTGCCGGTGGTGGCCAATGCGGTCAGTACCAACGGCCAGAATCAGCAGTTCAAGGCGTTTCAAATGGCGTATCTGACGCGGAAATTTAACGGGACTAAATTCTCGGCGTTGGTCTTTAAAGACGATTTCTCGAAATACCGGACCGACTCGCTGGGCAGTGCGGCTACGGGCTACGTATATGGTCGGCGTTATGATGTTCCGGGCGTTCATTCCCGGCTGACCTACGGCGCGATGCTGACAGGACAGGCCACGGTTTCGGCCGCAAAAACCGGTCAGATTCTGTGGCAGGCTTTCGGCTATTTACAAAGCGGCAAAGACCGCGACGGTTTGCGCATCCGGAACGCCTATCACTACGGTGCCAACGTCACGTTCCAGAAAGGTTTGCTGAGTGTTACTCCCGGGTATGAAGTTCTTTCCGGCACCAATGCCGCAACCGTAAAACCGGGTGAAACCGGTCGCTTCGATCCGCTCTATGGCACCCCGCACAAACACTGGGGCTACATGGATTATTTCTACGTGGGCACCGGCGCACCGGCCGGCGGTTTGAAAGATGCGTTTCTGAAGTTCAAATACGCCGGAAAACGCCTGACGACGGGCCTCGACGTGCATTATTTCGCCCTGGCGGCAACCACGTTCAACAAGATGCCCGATGCGGCATCCGGTGCAACACTCGATTCGAAACTGGGCATGGAGTTCGACTTTACGGCCACCTACAGCCTGAACAAATTCACGAGCCTGGAAGCCGGATACGCCTTGATGCGCGGCACGAATTCGCTGGAATATACGAAGCAAAACACCATGAATCAGAAAGATAAACTGGGAACCTGGGCGTATTTGATGATCAACATCCGCCCCACTTTCCTCTAATCATAAACCGAAAAAGCCATGAACGCACCCGTAAATAAACCGCTCGAAACGCTGCCCGTATTCAGTTTCTCAGGCATTCAGATGAAGACTTTTCACATCACCTGGATGACGTTTTTTGTCTGCTTTTTCGGCTGGTTCGGTCTGGCCCCGCTGATGCCTGCCATCCGCGCCGATCTGGGACTGACGAAGCCCGAAGTGGGCAACACGATCATTGCCGCCGTGTCGGCCACCATCTTTGCCCGCCTGGTGGTCGGAAAATTGTGCGACACCTGGGGGCCGCGTAAAACCTACACGGCTTTGCTCGTGCTGGGTGCCTTTCCGGTCATGTTTGTCGGACTGGCCCACGACTACACCACATTTTTGCTGTTCCGTCTGGCAATCGGCGTCATCGGTGCCTCGTTTGTCATCACGCAGTTTCATACGTCGGTCATGTTTGCCCCCAAAATCAAGGGAACGGCCAATGCCGTGGCCGGGGGCTGGGGAAACCTGGGCGGGGGCATCACGCAACTCGCCATGCCGGTGATTATGGCCACGATTATCGGTTTTGGCTACACCAAGCCTGAAGCCTGGCGGCTGGCGATGATTTTTCCGGGCGTCCTGATGCTCATCATGGCGTTTGTTTATTTCCGCTACACGAAAGACACACCGAACGGCAACTACCGGGACGCCGGACCGGACGAGATCCAGCGTACGACGGTAAAAGGCGAGAAAATAAGCTTCTGGAAAGCCTGCGCCGACATCCGCGTCTGGGCTCTGTCGCTGGCGTATGCCTGCTGCTTCGGGATGGAAATCACCTTCGACGGGGTGGCGTCGCTCTATTTTTTCGACAATTTCGATATGAAAGAAACCGAAGCCGGTTTCTGGGCCATGCTGTTCGGATTCATGAACATTTTTGCCCGCGCCCTCGGCGGCATCGTCGCCGACAAAGTGGGAAATCAATACGGTATGCGCGGCAAAGGGCTGTTACTGGCCGGTTTGCTGCTGATGGAAGGCGTCGGCATTGCGCTCTTCGCACAGTCGGGCAGCCTGTCGATGGCGATTATTTCGATGATCAGCTTTGCACTGTTCCTGAAAATGGCCAATGGCAGCACCTACGCCATTGTGCCGTTCGTCAATCCAAAAGCCGTTGGGGTCATTTCGGGGGTTGTCGGTGCCGGTGGTAACATTGGCGGTATGCTGATGGGCTTCCTATTCAAATCGCAATCCATCAGCTACGGACAGGCCTTCCTCTACATCGGTGGCATTGTCGCAGCGACCGGCCTGTTGCTGTTCCTCGTCAACTTCGGCAAAACCGCCGTCGTAAAAACCGCCGAAACCGAATTGCAAACCGCTTAAAAAATAATGATGAATGATGGACGATGAACGATGAATTGCTAGCGCACTATATCATGCATTGTCCATCATTCATCGTCCATCGTTCATCATTCATCATTCAAACCATGTCTCATCAAACTACCTGTTGCTACTGTGGGGTTGGCTGTGGAATCGTCGTCAAACAGGAGCAGAACGGACGGCTGACGGTTGAAGGGGATAAGCAACATCCCTCCAACCGCGGCATGCTGTGTTCGAAAGGGATGAATCTGCACTATACGGTAATGGATCAGTCGGATCGGTTGCTGTATCCGCAGATGCGACTCAACCGGTCGATGCCGCTGCAACGGGTGAGCTGGGATGCCGCGCTGGAACGCACGGCTGCGGTTTTTAAGACCTTCATTCAAAAGTACGGGCCGGATTCGGTGGCGTTTTATGTGTCAGGGCAATGTCTGACGGAAGAATATTACCTGGTCAACAAGCTGATCAAGGGCTTTATTGGCTCCAACAACATCGATACCAACTCCCGGCTCTGCATGAGTTCGGCAGTGGTGGGCTATAAACTGTCGCTTGGGGAAGATTCCGTACCGGTTTGCTACGACGACATTGAAGAAGCCGATGTTTTTCTGGTGCAGGGTGCCAATCCGGCCTGGTGTCATCCCATTCTCTGGCGACGGATTGAAGCGCACAAAGCTGCCAATCCACACGTCAAAATCATTTGCGTCGATCCCCGAAAAACCGATACCGCCCGTTCGTCGGATCTGCATTTACCCCTTCGCCCCGGCACCGACATTGTGCTGAACAACGCCATCGGCCGGTTGCTGATCGAGAATGGCGACATCGACATCGACTTTATCACCCACCACGCCGACGGTTTTGCGGCTTATCGCGATCAGGTGATGCAGCGCACGATTGAGGAAGCCGCCGACCTGTGCGGGATTTCGCCCGAAGGCATCCGGCAGGCGGCCGACTGGATTGGCCGCTCGAAGGGCTTTCTGTCGCTCTGGACAATGGGCCTGAACCAATCGGTGATTGGTGTCAATAAAAACCTGTCGCTCATCAATTTACACCTGATTACGGGTCGGATTGGCAAACCGGGCAACGGGCCTTTTTCATTGACGGGACAACCCAACGCGATGGGTGGCCGCGAAACCGGCGGCCTGGCCAACAGCCTCCCCGCCCACCGCGACGTGCTGAATGCGGCCCACCGCGCCGAGGTGGAAGCGTTCTGGAAAAGTCCGGTCAAGATTGCGCCCAAACCCGGCCTGACCGCTACCGAGATGTTCGAAGCGCTGGCGGAAGATAAATTAAAGGCCATCTGGATCATCAACACGAATCCGCTGGTGAGTATGCCGGATGTCAATGCGGCTGAACTGGCGTTGAAAAAAGCCCGGTTTGTGGTGGTGCAGGATGTTTCGAACCGCGCGGATACCGTTGGTTTTGCCGATGTTGTGCTGCCCGCTTCCGCCTGGCTTGAAAAAGACGGCACGATGACCAACGCCGAACGCCGGATTGCGTACCTGCCCAAAGTCATCGATCCGCCCGGCGAAGCCTTGCCGGATTCGGAAATTCTCTGGCGGTTTGCGCAGAAAATGGGGTTTGGCGACTCGTTTACTTATGCGAATTGCTCGGAAGTTTATGACGAATACACCCAACTCACGGCCGGAACGAACGTCGATGTAACGGGCGTGAGTTATAAACTGCTGAAGAAATACCGGACGATTCAGTGGCCGTTTTCGGAGAAAGACAGAAAAGAGAAGGAAGAAAAATTAATAACGAATGTTGAATTTCGAATAACGAATATCGAAGGTGGAAAACCGGAAACCGGCACCAAACGACTTTTTACCGATCACCGGTTTCATACCGCCAATGGTCGGGCGCAGATTCATGCAGTTCCCGACGAAAACGCATCGGAACCGACGGATGAAGACTTTCCGCTGGTGCTGACCACGGGACGCATCCGCGATCAGTGGCACACGATGACCAAAACCGGTCGGGTGGCCAAACTTAATCAGCATAGTCCGCAACCGTTTCTGCAAATCCATCCCGACGACGCAAAAGCGCGGGGCATTCAGGAAGGCCAGTTGGTCGAAGTGCGGGGTCGGCGGGGCGAGGTGCGCGTCAAGGCCCAGCTTACCGACGAGGTGCGGGCCGGTTTGTGTTTTCTGCCCATGCACTGGGGAAAAATGCCGGTCGGCGGTCCGAGGAAGAGCAACCTGAACCGCGCCAACAACCTGACGAATGCCCTCATCGATCCCCGTTCGAAAGAACCGGATTTCAAGTTTTCGGCGGTCGAGGTCGTCCCCTACCGAAAACCGGTTGAAAAAATTGTCATTATCGGAGCCGGGTCGGCGGGATTGGGCTTTATCAATGCTTACCGAACTTTAAATACGGACGACGAGATTCACGTCTTTTCCAGAGAAATCTATCCGTTCTACAACCGGGTTTTGCTGCCCGATTACATCAGCGGGGCGCAGTCGTGGGAGCAACTTGTCAAGTTGCGCGAGGATCAGTTTGGGGATGCCAACATCCGGGTTCATAAGGGCGTTAGCATCGTCCACATCGACCGGAAAGCCAAAGTGCTGATCGACAGCAATGGCGTGGAACACACCTACGACAAACTGCTGCTCGGTACGGGAAGCCGGGCTTTTATGCCCCGGGGCGTTCCGCCATTACCGGGCATTTTCAACATGCGGTCACGGCTCGATGCCGATTCGCTGCTGCCTTTCCTGAAGCAACCGGAAGGCGGGGCCGAACCACACACGGTCATTGTGGGGGGCGGTTTGTTGGGTCTGGAACTGGCGGCTTCGCTGCGTCAGATCAACGTACGGGTGACGGTGATTCAGCGGGCGGGGCGGTTTATGGAACGCCAGATCGATCCGCTGGCGAGTGAGTTGTTGTATCTGGAACTGAAAGAACGCGGCATCGATGTGTTTTTCAACGAGGAAGTCCAGACGTTTGCCGGAACCACCAAAGTGGAAGGCATTCAGTTAAAATCGGGCCATAAAATACCGTGTCAGGTCGTGGTGATCGCCATAGGTACGGAACCGAATATCGAACTGGCGCGGGAAGCCGGACTCGACTGCAACCGGGGTGTGGTGGTGAATGATTACCTGCAAACATCGGACCCGGACATTTTTGCCGCGGGCGAACTGGCGCAGTGGAATGGTCAGATGTGGGGCATCACGCTGGCCGCCGAGCAACAGGCCGAAATAGCCGCCGGTTTCATTGCCGGGGACGTTTCCAAGCCGTACCGGGGCAGCGTGGCAATCAGCATCCTGAAAATGGAAGGACTGCATTTGTGCAGCATCGGCATGGCCGAAACGCCCCCGAATGATTCCAGCTACGAAGAAATTGTTTTCATCGACAAGTCGAAACGGTATTATAAAAAATGCATCGTTCAGGGCGACAAGCTCGTGGGGGCCATCTTGATTGGGGATAAGAACGAATTTGCGGAGTTCCGCGACCTGATTGCCAAAGGAACGGAATTGTCGGAAAAACGCCTGCAACTGCTGCGGGCCAGCAAAGCCGTCGATCCGATGGAGGGCAAACTGGTGTGTTCCTGCAACAGCGTCGGACAGGGCAACCTGGAGCGTGCCATTCAGGCGGGTTGCACCGATTTTCAGCAATTGTGCCAGAAAACCGGCGCCGGAACCGGCTGCGGTTCGTGTCGCCCGGAAGTGCGGAGTATTTTGGAAAAGATGAACGAGCGGGTGCTTTTACAAACGATGAATGATGAACGATGAACGATGCCTGTATGCATCAGCCCATTCATCGTCCATCGTTCATCATTCATCATTACAATGAGAGATTATTACACCCTCAAAGTCAACCTTCCGGCCGGGATCAGTTCGCCGGGAACGTTGCAGAATCTGTTGGCGCTGGCCCGGAATGCCAATGTTCGGAACGTTCGTTTTGGTGCCCGGCAGCAGTTGCTCATGACGGTGCATTACGAAGACCTGCGCGCGTTGGAAAAAGAGCTGAAAAAGCATCCGATTCCCTACGAAATCAATACCGATCAGTTTCCCAACATCATCAGTTCGTACTGCGGGGAAGACGTGTTTCGGACGGGCGCGTGGCTGCGGGAAAGTGAATATCACACGGTTCTGGACCAGTTTGACGAGCAGCCCCGTTTAAAGATAAACCTGTCGGACTCCAACCAGAGTTTCACGCCCTTTTTTACGGGAAATCTCAATTTTATCGCGTCCCCCGAGCCCCATTTCTGGTATTTGTACGTTCGCCCGAAGCAGAGCAACACGGTTTTTCGCTGGCCGGAACTCGTCTATACCAACGATCTGGGTCGCCTGGCCAAAGCCGTTGAAACGGCACTGCTGGACAGCGAATCGGACTACCGGGATGCAGAAACGCTGCACAAAACCGTCACGAGTCGCGCTGGTTTTATTACCCAACCGGCGACGCAGGAGGTCGAACTGCCGGAGTTTTCGTTGCCGTATTACGAAGGATTCAACCGCTACGGTGAACGGTCGTGGCTCGGATTATACCGCCGGGATGAGCAGTTTCCCATCGATTTTTTGCTGGACATGTGCGCGCTGTGTCTGAAAACCCGCATCGGAGAGATCTGCGTAACACCCTGGAAATCCTTGATTATCAAAGGAATTGAAGAGAAAGACCGGCGAGCGTGGTCATATGTGCTGGCCAAACACAACATCAACGTGCGCCATGCCGCCAACGAACTGGCCTGGCAAACGGAAGACCACAGCGACGACGGTCTGCAACTGAAAAACTACGTCATCCGGTATTTCGAAAAATACGATATGCGGACGTTTGGGCTGTGTTTTGGCGTACAAACCCGCCCGAAATCGGAAGTCTTCGGCTCCGTGCTGGTGCGCAAACGCCCGCTGCTCCGGATCGGTCACCTGGCGCTTTTCAGCGTGTACGACCTGTATTATACCGAAAATTTCAACCCGAACAGCCGGACGTATATCCGGTTCGAGAAAGGATTGTTCAAACCGTTTCTGCCATACCAGATCGACCGCTTGTGCCGCAAATTCAGCAACCGCCGTTCGCTCGAAACGAGCAAATCCGTCCGGCTCGAACCGGAAAATCCGGAACCGGCTCCCGTTGCGGCCAGTCGATTGTACCAGTGTCCGCATTGCTTTACCGTGTATGATCCGCAGTACGGTGACGAACGGCGCGGCATTCCGGCGGACGTATCATTCAGCCAGTTACCCAGCGACTATACCTGTTCTACCTGCGATGCCCCCAAAACCGAGTTACAGGAAATTCAGCTCGAAGTAATCAACCAAAACCCGACTTTTCGATGAAACCACAGGCTGTTGATCCCGTGTATTTTGCTTTTGAGAACGACTTTGTCGACACGTTTCGCTGCATTCCGATGATTGTCCGCTACAAACTCGACACGTGCGGCATCAAGCTGAAACTCCCGGAATGGGTGAAACTGCGGGTCGATGAAAAACGCGAACTGGCGATCCGCCCGTGTTATACCGAATCGGAAATCGAACAATACCGCCAGTATCTGATTCAGCGGGTGGCCGAGCGTTGCCAGAAAACCGTCAGCGAACTACCACCGGTGGAGGCAACCTGGGATATTCTGGGCGAGGTTCCGGGCGAAGTACAGGAAAAAGCGCGGGAATTCAACTGTGCGCCCCTGACCCTCCGGCAATGGATTCGGCTGGATGTGCTCCAGCGGTTTGCGCTGATCAAGCTCTGCCGGTCGGGTCACGAAGGAAAAAACTTCCCCCGCGCTTTGCGAGAATTCGGGATTGCTACGGCTTAAAACTGGTCGTTGCGGTACGTGGAAACGGATTATTTCGTAAACATGGGAAGCGGATTCAGCGGATGTCCGAAGAAATTCTTCGCTAATTTTTTGGTGAGAAACCAGTGAAACCCCCGATTGGGCAGCCGCTCCCGGTTTTTCCGGATCTGGTGCTGGTCGGCTCCGAACGTCAACAGGCCCAGCGACACATCGATCCAATCCGCTTTCCGGAAGTTTTCGACGGTTTTCTCGAAGTTACCACGATACGGACTGATTTTGTGGTGCCAGTAAATCATCAGCGTAATTTCTTCGATCCACTCTGGTTTCCCGGTTTCGGTCAGGTAGTGTCGGGCCTGCGCCACGGAAGGGTCTAAATAATCAATGGTGTGATTGGTCCAGATGCCGATGTCATGAAAAACGACGGCCAGGGCGTATTTTTCTTCGTTGGTTGCATCCCGATCCAGCAAAAGACAATTCAGAAAAACCCGGTAGACGTGGTTGCGGTATCTGTCATAATCTGCCCCAATGACGGGTTTGAAGATCTGTAGCAAGGCTTCGATGGAGGGATGGGGGTAGTTCATAAATCAGCGGACCTTTTATGCTTTATTCTTTCGCAAGGATTGTTTTAAAAGACTTAAAATGTAATCAATATCTTCAAGATCCGTCAATTTAATTTCATAAGCTCCGTTTCCCCAATGCCCAACATTTGAAACATCGCGAGTGACTTTTTTTTGATCTTGCAAGTCGCCACTTTTTAAATTCAGGTAAATTTTAAGCCCTTTACCTTGCAATACAACATCGCAGAATATATTATTATCTACCTTAAAGCCAATGGTCTGTTTTTTAGGCTGAACGGTTATGTTGTCATCCATATTCAGTAATCTATCCTTGACGTTCTCGAATAGCTCACGGGTTTCAAAATCTACTTTTTGCAGGTGATCCTGCTCCGTATAAACTTTTACTTCTTTACTAACGGCTTCTACCGTATCATCTGAACGGGAGATAGTTTTAATACTTTCTTTCGCAGAAGCTTTCTGCAATTGTTCAAAAGATAGTGTATCATTTTCAAATTTTTTAACCTCCCATAGCTCGATAGGCAAGTCTTTGAAATTTATAGCTTCTCGCTGGTAGGTGGTGAAGAAAGGAGCTACAAAAATTACCTTAGATTGTGTCCAGTCAACATCCAGCCGCTTCAAGCTCTGGTTTTGACTTTCATTATACTCTAAGATAAAATCTGCCTTATTATTCAGCATTAGCGATAAATATGCATAGCCCTGATCAATTACACTAAAGGTTTTATCTCGCTTATATTCAATAATAACAAACGCTTTAGTCTCCGGATCGAAAGCCAGGGTATCAATCCGAAAATTGTTCAGCGAAAATTCAGAGCGTATAAAATTAATTCGTAATAAGATTTGCAGATTTTGCTCCGTTAGACGCTGAATCTCCCGTTCCAGTTTGAATGAAACTTCTTTTATGTGTTCTAATTTATGTTCTATTCTAAACAATGGCATAGCGATTTGGCTGGTATGGTTACGCTTTATTGTGCAGGGAACGCTTACTTGCTACGATGCATCACAGAGCAAAGCACGCAAAAAAAAATGAAACACCTGAAAACCACTTTGTAATTAATGCATGAAAGCCACTCCAAAGCACTTATACCAAAAGGCAAACGATTCCAACAGGTATTTTTCAGCCTTTCCACAATCTCCGAATGGCTCGAAACGATTCGTTGCGATGGCCTCTCTTTTTAATTTTCAGTCGGCCAACGGGTCGGAATCGCCCCCTCAACTTGTCGTTTTCACCCCTCCTGATTCCGAAAAAAACCGTCACCTTTGTTCCATACCAAACCCCTATTCAACACCATGGAAAAGCTGGAATATACTATTTTGATCGATGCCCCGCGGGAAACCGTGTGGAACATCCTCTGGAACGATGCGACGTATCCGGTATGGACGGCGGTTTTCAGTGAAGGTTCAAGAATAGAAACGGATTGGAAAGAAGGCAGCAAAGTGTTGTTCCTGGGCGGAGAACACGAAGGAATGATTTCATCGATTGCCGCCAACCGGCCCAACGAACGGATGTCGTTCAAACACCTGGGCGCAATCAAAAACGGGGTTGAAGACTACGACAGTGAAGCCACCAAACAATGGGCGGGTGCCCATGAAAATTATACGCTCAAAACCGTCGATGGAAAAACCGAATTAACGGTGAATCTGGACGTTACGGAACAGGATAAGGAATATTTCCTGAAAACCTGGCCAACAGCACTGGACAAAGTAAAAGAACTGGCGGAAGAAGGGTCGTAATCAATCCCACACATACCGCTCATCGTAGACCATGCCGTATTTCTGAAAAATCCCCCGGCATTCGTCCTGGAACGAGGTGCTGCCGTGGTGCTGGTATTGATTGCTGATGTACCGCACTACCGCATCGACCTGCGACGGATTTACGGAGAACGCGCCATACCCGTCCTGCCAATAAAAATTTCGGTAGGTGTGGCCTTGCATCTTCATCCATTTGGACGAGCTTTTCTTCACCTCTTCCAGCAACTTCATGAGGGTGATTTTCTTTGACAGAACGCACAGAATATGCACATGGTCGTAGTAGCCGCCAATTTTTACAGGATTGCATTCCAGTTGCCTGCAAATACCGCCCAAATAGGCATACAATTCGTCTTTCACCTCATCGCCGATGATCGGCTCACGGTATTTGGTGCTAAAGACCAGGTGAACATACACCCTGGTTAAGGATTGTGGCATGGTATATCTGATTTAATGGTTTGCACGATTAAATCATTAGACGATCACCCCTGCAAAAAGTAATGCCTGAACTTAAACCGAGTCCGGGGCGATTGTACATCACCTGCCATAAACCTATCCTCATTCCATGTGCGGGACCATACCAGGTGCGGGACCATACCATGTCGGGATCATGCCATGTCGGGACCACACCATGTCGGGATCAATTCCATGTGCGGGACCATACCACAGGGCGTTGCCCCGTGCTAGTGATGATGCCCTTTCAGGGCGGGATGTGGAATTGTTCGCTGCATCGCGCCCCAACGGGGCATTATCACTAGTACGGGGCAACGCCCTGTGGCTATGGCATGGCACCGGCATGACATCGACACCGGCATGACATCAACGCCGGGATGAAACCCCACCAAAAAACAAAACCCGACACTCAGGCCGGGTTTCTGCTAAACGAAGATTTTCAACGTGTTGTAACTACCTTAAACGGCTTTCTTCACATCACGGGCGTTGGGACCTTTGGCGGTCATTTCCACTTCAAACGTTACTTTGTCGCCGTCTTTCACCGCATCGACCAAACCGCTGATGTGCACAAAAACACTATCCTGTGTTTCCTGATCCTTGATAAAACCGTAGCCTTTCGACTCGTTAAAAAACGTAACCGTACCTTTTCTGATAACTTCCTGCGGGACACCCGGTTCTTGTCTGGAAACCCCAATCTGTATATCTTCCGTATTGATAGTTTTCTTCTTCCGAAGATCCGGGGGCGACGACGAAATATTACCGTTTTCATCGACATACGCCATCATTTCGTCCAGACCTTTTCCTTTATCCGAATTGGCTTTCCGCTCTTCCTTCTTTTCCGCCTTTTCCTTATTCTTCTTTTGCCGGTTTTTTTCTTTTTCCTTTTTATTAAACGTCTCTTGAGTTCTACCCATAATGTGGTGATTGTTTTAGTGGAAAATGAGTTTGATCAGCCAGTATACGGCTTTCCCGTCTATCCGGAGGCTTTTTCGATGGGAGAAGATCTGGGATCTGGCAGGGAAGCGGCTTTCTGGCAGGCAAGGTACTATATTTTTAATTCGCTTCCCGGCAAATAAGTTCATTATCTCCCGCATTGCCTTCAAAAGAAAAGATGAGTTACCTTTTTAGCCGCTTCTACGGATTTTTTTCCGAATAGAACGAATCTGTCAATGCCCCAAAGTCCCTGAAAACCGGGCCGACGCAGAGTTTGATTTCACACAGAATACCCCTACTTTTGATTAGGCTGGACAAATAGCATTAATGACAGAAAAAGATGAAATATAGTCTCTTTTTTCTTTTCATCTTCTTTTTGGGGAGTTCCTGTTCAAAACCGCAGGACAAGAAATTTACCATTGGCTTTTCACAATGCACGGGCGCCGACCAATGGCGGCAAACCATGCTCAGCGATATGCAACGGGCGCTGTCGTTTCACCCCGATTATACCCTGCTGTATGAGGATGCGGGCAACAGCACCGACAAACAGATCGCTCAAATTCAATCACTTACCAATCGCGGCATTGATTTATTGATCATTTCGCCCAACGAAACCGCGCCCATCACCAAAGCCGTCGATGCGGTTTTTAAAAAAGGCATTCCGGTTATTGTCCTTGACCGCCGGATCGATTCAGAATCCTACAACGCCTACATCGGGGGCGACAATTTCGAAATTGGGCGGCTGGCCGGTGCGTTCATCGGAAATCACCTCAAGGGAAAAGGTGCCGTGATCGAGGTGAAAGGGCTGGCCGGTTCGTCGCCCGCTCAGGAACGACACCGGGGTTTGCAACAACAACTCGCCCGGTTTCCGGGCATCCGCGTGGTGGCCGAACTGGACGGCGAATGGGAACGCGACACCGCCCGCCACCGGGCTGAGACCAACCTCACAGCCCTTCAAAAAGCCGACCTGGTTTTCGCCCACAACGACGTCATGGCCCTTGGCGTCTACGAAGTCTGCAAACAACACGGCCTGACGAATCAGCTTGAGTTTGTCGGAATCGACGCCCTGCCTGGTCCACAAGGCGGCATGCAACTCGTGACCGACGGACTCCTGAAGGCGTCGTTTCTGTACCCGACCGGCGGGGAGGAAGCCATCGAAACCGCCGTGCAGGTGTTGGCTGGCAAAGCCGTCCGGCGCGAAACGACCCTGAATTCGATCCAGATCGACGCGTCCAACGTCCGGGCCATCAAAGCCCAGAGCGACAAACTCCTCAGCCAGCAGCAGGATATTGAAAAGCAAAGCCAGCGAATCGACGAACTGAAACAGACGTATCTGACCCAACGCAACACGCTGTATGTCACCCTGGCCAGTTTGTTTGTGGTCATTCTGCTCGGGGCCTGGGCCCTGTATCTGGTTCGGCAAAAACAGGCGGCTTACCAGATTCTGGCCAAACAAAACGTTGAAATCAGCGAACAGAAAGATCGCATCGAAGCCGTATCGGCCCAGGCCCGGCTGGCAACGGAAGAAAAACTGCGGTTTTATTCATACATCTCCCACGAGTTCAACACGCCCCTCAACCTGATTCTGACCCCGGCCGAAGACCTGCTGGCAAAGAAAACCGTCAACCCCTACGAACTCAAGGCGAATTTATCACTCATCCGAAAAAACGCGTACCGCCTGTTGCGGCTGGTCGATCAGATGCTGGATTTGCGGAAAACCGACGCCGGCAAACTGCTTTTGCAGGCCGGCGAACAGGATCTGGTGGCGTTTATCCGGGATATTGTGAGTGATTTTCGCCGAAAAGCCGAGAAAAACCACATCGACCTGCAATTCATCCCCGCGCAATCGATGCTCATGGTGTGGTTCGACCGCGAAAAACTGGATAAAGTCCTGTTCAATCTGCTGTCGAATGCGTTCAAATACACCTCGAAAGGCGGGCTCATTCATGTTCGGGTCGATCTGTGCGACAACCGGGCGCGGATTCAGGTGCAGGATAACGGGGCGGGCATGAACGCCGAAGAACAGGCCCACGCCTTTGATTTGTTCTATACGGCTCCCAAACATTTTAACCTTGGCAACGGCGTCGGCCTGGCCCTTTCGCGGGAATTTGTCCACCTGCATTACGGCGAAATCGACGTCCGCTCGGAGAAAGAACAGGGTACGACCTTCACCATTCTGCTGCCCTTGGGCAATGCGCATCTGGACCCGACCCAACAGGAAGAAATCCCCGATACCCGCACACTGCCCCTGTTGCTGGACGACGACGAAGGAACGCCGGCCCCTGCCAGCCCTGTAGCCCCGGTTGTCCGAAAAACCGGTACGCTGGTGCTCATCGAAGACCACGACGAATTGCGGCAGTACCTGACCACCCGGCTCCGTGAGGAATTTGAGGTTGTGGCCGAAACATCTGCCGAAAAAGGCTGGGAGACCATTCTGGAAACCGTACCTGACCTGATTATCAGCGACGTTATGCTGCCGGGCATGGATGGCTTGCAACTGACCCAGCGCATTAAAAGTGACTTCCGAACCTCGACCATCCCGGTTATTCTGCTCACCGCCAAGGGCCAGATGGAAAACCGCATCGAAGGCACCCGCGCCGGAGCCGATGCCTACATCGCCAAACCATTTCTGATTACCTATTTGCTCGAAACGATCCGGACGGCGTTGAACAACCGGGAAAAATGGCAGAAACGGTATATGGGTGATTACCTGACAAAAACCGAAAACCGCCAGGAGAAAAAGTTCCTGAACGAACTTACCGCCCTCATTGAGCAGAATCTGGCCGATCCATCGTTTGGCGTCGAGCAACTGAGCCGCGAAATGGGCGTTTCGCGCGTCCAGCTCTACCGGAAAGTACAGGCTGTGCTCGATAAAAATGTCAATGAGTATTTTACCGAAATCCGCCTGAAAAAAGCCAAGGTGCTGCTGGTGGAGACCAACAAAGCCATGTCGGAAATCGCCGGTGAAACCGGCTTTAGCTCACCCGCCTACTTCACGACATTCTTTAAGCAACACACCAAACAAACGCCTTCGGAATACCGCAAAGCGCCGGTTGGCGTTTGAGTCTGCCCGCAAAGCCACTGGCATTAGTGCTCTGTTTTTAGCCGGGTATAAAGCTTCCGGATGGCCAGCCACCGCCGACGCGAGATGGGTAGCGCCACCCCCGACCGCAAATGAATCAATCCTCCTTTATCAGGATAAATCCGTTCCATGCGCTCAATGTAGCGGATGTTGACAATGCAGTTGTGGTGTGGGCGAACAAATAGTGTGTCGGGTAATTGGGGCTCGTAGTATTTTAAGGTACGGGGCAGCAGCAGTCGTTGTCCATTTCTCCAGTGCAGCCAGCAGTAGTTGCCGGTGGCCTGTAGAAACATCAAATCGGCTACAGGAAGGCTGATCGGTCCCGTTTTCCGACAGTGCATCGTGAGCATGCTTTCGGACGGGTTAAAGGTCAAATCGGCGGATTGACAGGTCGGGTTGCCGGTGTAAAAAGGTTGGGGCATATGCACGTGAATAAGTGATCGGTTCGTCCCTGCAAAAAAGCCCCGATTCCCCCTTTTTCAGTTAACACATTTCGGACATCCTTTTCCTCATTTCGGACATTCTCCCCTTTTTAGACCCATTCTCCCCTAAAAAGCACTTCAGGCTGTTTTGAGGATCTTCAAAAACGTACCCTGTGCCCCCTTTTCCGCCGTGGCCAATGCCCCGCGGGGCGGAGACGAATCCATCGGTTTTCCTCTTTTTTCGTGGGAAGGAACACCCATATACACGTCACACAAGAAACCGTGATCCGTGTGGCAAACCGCTTTGTGGTTCATCGTTTGAACGATTGCCAACAGGATGATCTGACCACAAAGCAGACCCCAAACAAGCAGACTCAAACCTGAGACTATCGACGCCAACCTCATTCGACAGGCTTGAAAAGAGCGGCAAAAAACGGCGTTGTTTTGCATAGCATGACCGAAAAGTGGTGAAAAAAATGAACGTGTTTTTCTACCACAAAGCTGACTTTCAGCGGCCAATTTGTGTTAACCCAAATCCGACATTCTTTTGCTCATTTTCGCCGGATGACGCGCCCGGCTAAAAAAATTGCCAGAAAACGGGGCGGCAACGTTTGCCGCCCCGTTCCCGCTTTAATTCGTCTTCAAAACGGTTACGGTTTTGACCTGAGCCATCATCCGAACCTGCAACACCAGAAGACCCGCTGACTGACCCACTACCGACAGCCGCTGATACGCCACCACGCCCGCCCGGCTGATGTGCTGCTCAGCAACGATCCGACCCTGCAAATCCGTCACCTGCACCGTCAGCGGCTGGCCCTCCGCCCCCCGAATCTCCATATCCAGGTAATCATGGATCGGATTGCCCAAAACCGCCACCTCCAAAACCGGTTTCTGTTCCGCCGACAACCGGGCCGGGGCACACTGATAGGTCTTCGGCGAGCCTTTCAGCACAAAGCTGGAGCCCAGCACCCGGGCCAGCACCGATGTGCCGTTGGTCACACTGGACGGGGGCGTAAAGTTGTAGGCATGGGCACCGTTGCCCTTGCCCGCATCCTTCAGATCCTGCCGGTAGATGTTGGCCAGCGTACTGCCCAATACCGTGATCACTCCCGGACTGCTTTCGGTGTAAAACTCCACTGTCAACGGCGTGTTCGGTTTATTACGATCCCACACCCAGCCCCGGATGCCGCCACAATCCAATTTGTCCAGATACCCCTCGAAACTGCCCGTCACCGTCGTCGTCTCGGCCGGGTTGACCGTCAACTGAAAACTCACGCTGTTGCTGGCTCCCAGCGGGTCAGTGGCCTGGTAGGTTAGTACGAACGTACCCGATTCAGTAGGCGTCCCGCTGATGATGCGGCTGGGCATCTCCAGGCTCAACCCCGCTGGCAAACCGCTTAGATTATAGCTCAGGGAACCGCCTTCGGGGTCCGTGAAAGCCACCAGGGTACCCGAGAAAGGCACGCCCACCTGGGCCACCAGCGGAGCAATCAACACCGTCGGCGTTGGGGGTTGGGGCGGTTTATTGCCACCCGGGCTGGTATTGGGTTCACAAATCAACACCTTTGGCGAATCTTTCAGAACGAAATTATTGCCCGTTACGCGGGCCGAGAGACTGTGGGGCAAACCGTCTTTCAACGCATCGGGAATGGGCCAGAAGAACGCATGACGCCCGTTGCCTTTGCCCGCATTGAGCAGATCCTGCCGGAATTCACCCGCCGGAATGGTCGCAATGACCGTAGTCCCGTCCAGAATATCGATGGTGATGACGGTATTGGGTTTGTTGCGGTCCCAGACCCAGCCCCGGAAGGTGGCGCAGTCGGCCCCGTAGATAAACCCGTCGAACGAACCGGTAACAGCGGGAGCCGCTACGACGACCGTTACGCTGGCGGGATCACCGACACAGTCATTTACGGTACAGGTGGCCTCATAGATAAATGTACCGGGTGATGCCGTCGTAACGGTAATGGACCCGGTTCCGGTCGCCCCCCCTGGCCCGGTCCAGGTGAGCGTACCCGCACAATTGTCGGCGATCAGCGTTACCGGGGGCGCCCCCTGCGTAACGGTGGTGCTGGTTAAGTTGGGAGCCGATGGCGATACGATATTGCTGCTAACCTGGACACTGGCCGAGGCCGTACAGCTGTTGCCCGCCGTCAGGGTGACCGAATACATCCCCGCCGAACTCACCGAAATATTCTCCGTGGTGGCTCCTGTCGACCACAATACCGTTCCGTTGCCTTCGGCTGATAAGCTTACTGTTGGACTCGCACACGTAAGCGTGGCCGAAACCGGACTAATGCTGACGGAAGCCGCTGTCACATCCTGGCTAACCGTCGTTGTCGTGGTACTGAGACAGCCGCTGGCATTGGCTACCGTGACCGAATAGGTACCTGGACTACTGACCAACACCGTGTTTGTTTCACCGGGTGTACCCACGACGCCACTGCCATTGGAAAAGGTGTAGCTGGTGCCGCCCGAAGCGGTGAGGGTTACCGAGGTTCGTCCGCAGGTTAAAGGTCCGTTGTTGACCAAACCGGCCACAGGCAGCGCATTGACCGTCAGGTATTGAGTGGCGGTGGCCAGCATTCCGTTGTTGATCACTTCCAGCTTGAAGGTTTGCCCCGATCCGGGAGCCGATATGGTCTGGCTAAAGTTCGGGTTGCTGCTGGTGCCGGTATACAGCATGTCTTCGTTGGAGAGGGAGGTAAGCGTATAGGAATAGCTGCCGGTTAGGTTGGCAATGGTGGCGGTAAACGTCACCGGGCTACCCACGCAAACCGCAGTGAGACTGGGCGCAAAACCGCTGATGAAAGGCGCGGCTTGCCCGACTGTTACGATATACGCCGAACCCAGGCCCGAACAGCCATTGCTGCCCGTGGCCCGAACCGTGATGGTAAAGCTGCCGCTCTCGGTGGGTGTTCCCGATAAAACCCCGGTGGTTGCCAAACTGAGTCCGTCGGGCAAGGTGCCACTCGCCACCGAATAACTGTAGGGTGATGTGCCGCCCGAGGCCGTGAAGGTCTGACTGAAAACCGTACCCACTGTGGCTGTCGTCACCGCCGGATTGCTCACGGTTGGGGCCGAGGGAACCGGGTTGATGGTAAAACCCCGGTTCAGGGTGCACGTGGGGTTGTCTGACGACCGGATTCGAATGACGTAATACTGCCCCGGATCCAATCCACCGAAGACGCCACTGGTTTGCCAGTCGGTACCGTCGCGGGAATACTCAATGGTGCCACTGCCCGTCGCCGTTATGCTGATTGTTCCCGTTGGGATGGCACAGGTGGGCTGGGTAAGGAGATGGTTGGTATACGTCGGGGGAGCGATCACCGTCAGCGCAGCGGTGGCGGTCACGACCGGACAGCCGCCACTGGCGGGAACGGTGTACGTAATGGTATAACTGCCCGCGGGGCTGCTGCTGGGCGTCACGATGCCCGAACTGCTATTGATTGAAAGACTCGACGGACTGCTGCTGTAGGTCCCGCCGTTGCTCCCCATACCCGAGCGCGTAATCAGACCCAGCTCACTGGAATTGTTGCAAAATACCGTGTTGTTATAGTGAATGGACACCGTCGGCAGGGTCGTCACCGTCAGCAATACGACCTCCGAGTTGGTTCCCCCACCCCCGTTGCTCACCACGCAGCGGTAATACCGTCCGTTCAGTTCCGAAGCCGACGAGATGGTCAGTACCGGGGTGTCGGCTCCGCTGTAGACGCCCGAATTCAAAAGGTTGGTGGGGAAGTTGAACGTGTTATCGAAGGCAATCTGCCACTGGTAGCTGGTAGCATTGCCGGCGCTGACCGAGAAACTCACCGGACTGCTGGAGCACACGGTCTGCGAAACCGGCTGGGTGCCAATGGTGGGCGTCTCCACGCCCCTGGTGACCGTCACCCGGTACGTTTTAGTTGTTAGGCCGTCCTCCGCCGTCACCCGCACCTCGATGGAATTGGCCCCCACCGTGAGCGCCAGCGGATCGGAAGCCGCGCCACTGGCTACAGAACCGTAACTCCCGCCGTTGACCCGGACCTGAATGCTCGCGTTGCTGCTTGCTGAAGTAGGCGTCACCGTCAGGCTACTGGTGGCATTGCCGACGGTAGCCGAGTAACTGGTAACACTTGGAAAAAACGCCGTCGAAAAGCTCCCGACGCTCAGGGTGAGGCTCGACAGGTCAGCACTACCCGATACCACAGACGTATTGACCGAAGCCGTGTTGTTATCCGAATTGGGGTCCGTTATACCAGACGATACCGTTGCGGTGGTCGTCAGGATGTTACCTTCCGCTCCCGGCACTGTTGCCACAACCAGCGTAAAACTGGCGGTACCTGCGGTTGGAAAACTGGCCCGACTGCAGGAAACCGTCCCGGTTGTCCCCACCGGGGGCGTCGTACAACTCCAGCCACCCGGTGCAATAAGCGAAAAGAACGTGGTGCTGGCCGAAAGCGGAATCGACAACTGCACCGTGCTGGCGGTGCTGGGTCCCAGGTTGCTGACCTGTCCGGTATAGGTAAGGTTGTTGCCCGCACCAACCGGATCGGGGCTGTCGGAAAAAGCAACCACCAGATCGGCCGAAGGCGTCAGGATATTCACATCCGTGGCACTGTTGTTATCGGTATTGGGGTCCGTTATACCGCCGGGCGTACTGACCGATGCGGTATTGGACAAACTGCCGGTTGAAGTCGAACTGGTTTCACAAACCGCCACATAGGTCACGGAACCGCCCACGGGCAAATTCACCTGCTGGCTGATGTTTCCGGTTCCGGATCCCGTCCCCGATGCTCCGCCGGTAAAGGTTGCGGTCCAGGCTACCGAGGTGATGGAGGCCGGGAAATTATCGGTCACGGTTGCCCCGGTTACCGCCAGCGGCCCGGCATTGCTGACGGTAATGGTGTAGGTGGTCGGGGTGCCGGGAGCCAGACTTGAGACGCCGTCGGTTTTGGTAATGTATAAATCGGCGGAGGGGGCGTCTCCTACGATCAGTACATACGCCGAACCCAGGCCCGAACACCCATTGTTGCCCGTGGCCCGAACCGTGATGGTAAAGCTGCCGCTCTCGGTGGGTGTTCCCGATAAAACCCCGGTGGTTGCCAAACTGAGTCCGTTGGGCAAGGTGCCACTCGCCACCGAGTAACTGTAGGGTGATGTGCCGCCCGAGGCCGTAAAGTTCCGGCTGAAAGCCGTACCCACTGTCGCCGTTGTCACGTCGGGATTACTCACCGTGGGTCCTGAAGGAACCGTATTGATCGTGAAGCCCAGGTTCCGTGTACACGTGGGGTTGTCCGACGATCGCACCCGAATGACGTACGAATTGGGCTCAAGCCCGCTGAACAAGCCCGTTGTCTGCCAGTCGGTACCGTTTCGCGAATACTCAATGGTGCCGCTGCCCGTGGCCGTTACACTGATTGTTCCCGTCGGGATGGCACAGGTGGGCTGGGTAATCGTGTTACCCGTCGTCGTAGGCGGGGCCGTTATTGTCAAAGTGGTCGTGGCCGTCACCACCGGACATCCCCCGTTGGCCGGTACAGTGTAGGTCACCGTGTAACTTCCCGGTGTACTGCTTGCGGTCGTTACGCTGCCTGAACTGCTGCTGAGCGACAAACTCGAGGGACTGCTGCTGTAGGTTCCACCGTTGTTGTTGAACCCCGAGCGCGTCACCAACCCCTGCGTGCCACCGGTGGTACACAAGAGCGGATTGATGTAGGAAATAGTGACCGTCGGAAGCGTCGTTACCGTGATGGAAGCGCCATTTGAGTTCACCGGACCTCCGGCGTTGCTCACCACGCAGCGGAAGAAGTAGCCCGTCAGTCCCGAAACCGACGAGATGGTCAGCACCGGCGTGTCGGTACCACTGTAGACACCCGAATTGGAGAGGTTGGAAGGAAAGTTGAAGGTATTGTCGGCAGAGCGCTGCCACAGATAGCTGGTCGCATTGGTGGCAGCTACCGAGAAACTAGCCGGACTGGTGCTGCAAACCGTCTGCGAAACCGGCCCGGTAGTGATCACGGCAACCGGAATGTCCGTTACATCCAGAATATACGGTGCGCCGACGCCTGAGCAGCCATCGTTGCCCGTGGCCCGAACCGTGATCGTGAAGCTGCCCCCCTCCGTGGGCGTTCCTGATAAAACGCCCGTTGTAGCCAAACTGAGTCCGTTGGGCAAAGTGCCGCTGGCCACCGAATAACTATAGAGTCCGGTACCGCCCGAAGCCGTGAAGTTCCGGCTCAAACCCGAGCCCGTTGTCGCTGTCGTTACGGTCGGATTGCTCACCGTAACGACAGCAGCCGCATTCACCATGAACGTGATGTTTCGGGTACAGGTGAGGTTGTCCGACGAGCGCGCGCGAATCGTGTAACTACCCGGATTCAATCCACTGAAGGTTCCGCTGGATTGCCAGTCGGTCCCGTTGCGCGAATACTCGATGGTGCCGCTGCCCGTCGCCGTTACACTAATCGTACCCGTCGGGGTAGAACAGGTAGGCTGGGTAACCGCATTGCCCGTAACGGTGGGCGGGGCCGTTATTGTCAGCGTAGTCGTGGCGGTCACCACCGGACAGCCTCCCCGCGCCGGTACAGTGTAGGTAACCGTGTAACTACCCGGCGTACTGCTCCCGGGCATTACTGCGCCGAAATCGCTGGTGAGCGAGAGACTGGAGGGACTGCTGCTGTAGACTCCTCCGTTACTGTTATTGCCCGAACGCGACACACCCTGCTGACTACCGTTGGTACATAACAACGAATTGGTATAGGAAATCGTAGCCGTAGGTAAGGTCGTCACGGTCAGCAACACCCCTTCCGAATTGGTGGATTCACCGCCGTTGGTCACCACACAGCGGAAGTAGGCCCCATTTAAATTCGAAACCGAGGAGATCGTCAGCACCGGGGTGTCAGCACCACTGTAAACACCGGTATTGCCCAGATTCGAAGGGAAGTTGAAGGTATTGTCGTAGGACACTTGCCATCGATAACTCGTCGCATTGGTGGCAGCTACCGAGAAACTGGCCGGACTGGTGCTGCAAACCGTCTGCGAAACCGGCTGGGTAGTAATGCCCGGAAGAGCGACAGTAGGAGTCAGGTTATCGCTTTTGTTGGAGAAGATAAAAGTTCCGGCCTGAACCGATGTTTGGCCAAGCAGTCCAATTGCCGTAGTAAGCAACCATAGAAAGCGTAAAGATTTAGTTCTCATAGTCGTATTGTAAAAGAGGGCAGGGATGTGCTTCGTTTCAACATGCAAAGCTGACATCATATGACCCATTCCCGTTAACCCAAATCCGACAATTCTTAGCTCATTTTTACCAAATCATCCGGTAAGGCATAAAAAAAGCCCCTGGCGGGGCGGGAGAAGTTCTAACGAAGCAGATCCAATCAGATTTGGGTATACGCGGAAGGCAACACGCCGTATTTGTCCTGAAACACTTTCGTAAAATACGACAGACTTTCGAAGCCTACCCGATAGGCCACTTCCGACACCGTGGCATTGCCCAGTCGCAGTAGTTCAGCCGCGTGATCCAGTCGCTGATTGCGAATAAACTCCACGGCGGTTTGGTCGGTCAGGGCTTTCAGTTTGCGCACCAGTTGCCGCTGGCTCAGGTTTAGTTCTTCGCTGAGTTGCTCCACACTGAAATCACTTTCGGCCAGGTGTTGCCCGATAATTGCTTTCGCTTTTAGCAAAAAAGCTTCTTCCTTCGTTTTTCCCGGTTCATCGACTGGCAGAGCCACCTGAATTCCGCCCCTGAAATAGGTTCGTAACCGGGTTTGTTTCTCCAATAAATTCCGCACCCGAACCACTATTTCAGCCTGATTGAAGGGCTTGGTCAGATAGGCATCGGCCCCGATTTCAAAGCCTTCGATGCGGTCTTCGACGGTGGCGCGGGCCGTCAGCATTACCACCGGAATGTGGCTGGTGGCTTCCTGGGTTTTCAACGCCCGGCAAAACCCGAACCCATCGAGCCGGGGCATCATCAGGTCGCAAATGACGAGATTCGGCAGCAGGGCTGTGGCTTTTTCCAGCCCTTCCTGCCCGTCGGTGGCTTCGACAATCTGGTAGTCGGTTTCAAAAATGCTCCGTACATACAACCGGATGTCGACGTTATCATCGACGATGAGCAAAATATTCTCCGGACGGGCCGATTGCAAAACCGGATGGGCCGCCCCCTGAAGCCGGGGCAAAGCGACATCGGCTTCCAGCGCTTTCCTGACCAGGGGCAAGGTCACGATAAACGTTGTCCCGATGCCTTCCGTACTGGTGGCGGTGATGGTTCCGTTCAGGACGCGGATCAGTTCGCTGACCAGTGCCAGCCCGATGCCGGTGCCTTCGTAGGTCCGGATGGATGGGTGATCGACCTGATAAAACCGTTCGAAGATGCGCCCCAGATGCACCGGAGCAATCCCGATACCGGTGTCTTCGACCGTGACCGTCACTTCCTCTTTTCCGGACAGACCCGAATAATTCACCGCCATGCGCACCGCCTTCCCGGACGGCGTAAATTTAAAGGCATTCGACAGCAGGTTGGCAACAATTTTTTCGAGTTTGTCCTGGTCAAAATCCGCCCAAAAAGTCGACTCGTTTTGGACAAAACTAAACGCCAGCTTCTGACTCTCCGCCAGTGACCTGAACGAACTGGCCAGCATCCGAAAAAAAGCGGCCATGTCGCCGGTGCGCAGTTCGGGGCTGAGTTGTCCCGCTTCGATTTTGCTCAGGTCCAGCAACTGGTTGATCAGGCTGAGCAGCCGGGTGGCGTTTCGTTGAATGAGCGGAAACCGGATGTCATGGGCGTATTCCTGAACCAGTTGTTCGATGGGTCCCAGAATCAGCGTCAGGGGCGTCCGGAATTCGTGGGAAATATTCGTAAAAAGCCGGGTTTTAAGCGCGTCCAGTTCGGCCAGTCGACTGGCTTCTTTCTGTTCAAAAATAACCTGTTGCCGAAGGACCAATCGCTGAATCTGAAACCGGTACAACTGCCACCCAATCAGGGCCAGCACCAACAGATAAAGGGAATAGGCCCACCAGGTGCGATAGAACGGCGGATGAATCCGAATCTGGAGTTCGACGGGTTTGCTCCAAACCTCGCCGTCGGCCGACCCCATCATCTCAAACCGGTAGCTGCCGTCGGGCAGATGGGCGTAATTGGCAAAGCGATTGGTACCGGCCTCCACCCAGTCCCGGTCAATGCCGTGCAGGCGATACCGGTAGCGGTTTTTGCCCGGATTGATGTAATCCATCACCCCGAATTCGAGCGTAACCAGGTTCTGATCATGCGCCAGTTCGAGCGTTGGTGTCTGTTCGATGGCCTGCGACAGCATACCGCCGGGGCTTCCTACCTCAACGGTTTCGTTGTTGATTTTCAGTCCGATGATGTTCACCAGCGGTTTGTCCGAACTCGTCGTACCAACTTCTTCCGTCCGAAAGGTTGTCAGCCCATTGATGCCCCCGAAGAGGAGTTCGCCGGATGCGGTTTTAAAATAGGAACTGGTATTGAATTCATCGTCCTGCAAGCCGTCGGCTTTGGTATAGTTGCGAAACTGGTAGGTTTTCGGATTGAACTGGGACAGGCCCCGGTTGGTACTCAGCCAGAGGTTTTTAGAGCTATCGGTCAGAATACCGTACACTACTTTGTTGGGCAAGCCCCGGGCTTCGGTAAAATGCACGAACAACCCGGTCTGTTTGTCCAGCCGCTCCAGCCCCCCGCCCTTGGTGCCAACCCAGAGGTACCGTTCCGGTTCATTGGGATCGTCGATCACACTCGATACGAAATCGTTACTCAGGCTCTGCCGTTCGGTTTTGCTGTTCTTATAGATCGAAAAAACCGGTTTCGTTTGGGCGTTCATCACTTTGATGAGTCCTTTCTGCGTACCGATCCACAACGTGCCACTCCCATCAATATACAAGGCATACGTCTCGATGTCGGAACCGCTTTGAGGCATCAGGGACTGGTAGCTAAACACCTCGAACCGCTCGGATTTCGGGTTAAACCGGAGCAAATTCCCATTGGTCGCACCAATCCAGAGATGACCGGCCTGGTCTTCAATGGTGTGGTTACCAAAAAAACCGAAGGCGGTATTGGCCGGCAACGGGTATTTTTTGAGGAGTTGCCAGTCCGATGAGAACTTGAACAAGTGTTTTTCGTGGGTTTCGAAATGGACATTGGAAATCCAGTAGGTACCCGCCCGGTCCTGCATCAGATACCGTTGCCGCCGGTCGGCTTCGGGCAGGTTTTGATCCAGAAACGGCAGGAGCCGGTTGTGGGTCCGGTCGAGTTCCCAATAGGAAAACTCAAACCGCACGTAGGTACGACCCTGCCGGTCGACATACAGATTGGAGAGGGTGGTATTGGGTAAATACGAATGAAATTGTTTGATTTTGGGGTTGAATTTTCGCAAACCGTAGCCGCTGGTTCCGAACCAGAACGTTCCGGTTCGGTCTTTTAAAACACTCGTAATGCTGTAGACGTTGGGCGGAAAAGTCACGAAGGCCTTTTGGACGGTCAAACTGTCCTGCCGGAAAAGCTCAGCGGGCGACATCAGCCACATATGGTCGGCGGTGGCGATGGCGATGGTCTGCGCATCCATCGCGTATAGCTGCACCCCGAAATATTTTTTTTTGGGCAACGCAATGGTTTTCAATTGCCCTTTGAACCAGCCTTTGATGTGATCACTGGTCGAAGCAAACCGAAAGCCCTGGCGGGTGTCTTCATACACCGAATGCAAATCCAGTACGTCTCCACCAAACAGACTCAGTTTGGTGGCCTGCGAAGGATTTCGCCAGTTAAAAGAAAAAACGCCATAAGCTGCGCCCAGCAACCCCTGTCCGTCCGGTCGAAAATTGAAATAGAGGGATGACGCATTGATCTTTTTCTCCTTTATTGCAATGGGCTGAATCCGGACGTATTGTGTCAGATCAGCCTGATCCGGTAATTGATCCCGGAGCGACGCCGGCAAACTGATTTTGAAGATCTTATTGGTATATGTCCCCACCCAAATGTTGCCTTCGGGGTCTTCGGCCAGGGTGCGAACCTCGTAATTTCCCGCATTCGAACTCGTCTGGTCACTGATGTTGATGTGGTAAAACCGCTGCGTCCGGTCGTCGAACAAATTCAGACCCTCGTTAAAGGTGCCCACCCAAAGCCGCTGGCGGCTGTCGATCAGCAAGGCTGAGCAATTATCACCCGAAAGACTGAAATCGTTGTAAGGATCGTGCGTAAAAACCTTGAAGTTGTGGCCGTCGTAGCGATTCAGACCGTCTTTGGTAGCCACCCAGATGAATCCTTTCCGGTCCTGCTCGATGTCGAAAATCATGCTCTGCGACAGGCCGTCGGAAATCGTAATCTCCTGCCAGCCTTTCGGCTGGGCAAAAAGGGCCATCGGGAAAAGAATGAAAAAGATCAGGAAACGCATTCGAAACTGATTTTGTCACTAGTAATACGCAAAACCATGCCAAAAAGACTTCCAAAATGCAAAGTTATGTCGAAACAACGCTATTTTATGAGTAAAAATCCAGGCAATCGTCGATTTTTGTGTCAAACGAAGTCTCTACAAATATATGGAAATTACCTACCGTTTGGCCACCGAATCTGACCTGATTGAGATTGTAAAAATGCTCTCCGATGACAAGCTGGGCACCTCGACTACGCCATTGAACGCGCCCGCTCCAAAGGGGCGCACGTGGTTCAATTAACCACCGACAAAAAACGCCCGGATGCGATCCGGTTTTACGAATCACTCGGTTTTGTCGACTCCCACGAAGGTATGAAATTACAGTTGAGATAGATCATGGAGCTAAAAGACGGTATCCCAACATTCTATGCCCCCAGCCAGCGCGACTGGCGAACCTGGCTGGAACAAAACCACGCCACCGAAAAATCGGTTTGGCTCATCATCTTCAAAAAGGAAACCGGTAAGCCGAGCGTGTATTATTCGGAAGCCGTGGACGAAGCCCTGTGTTTTGGCTGGATCGACAGCAAAGCCAATACGCGGGACGCCGAGAGTTACTACCAGTTTTTTGCCCGACGCAGCCCGAAAAGCAACTGGAGCCGGGTAAACAAAGAAAAAGTCGAACGGCTGAACGCGCAAAACCGGATCGCCGAAGCGGGTTTGAAGGCCATCGAACTCGCCAAACAAAACGGTACCTGGACCGCCCTGGACGACGTTGAGAACCTCACCATTCCCGAAGACCTGCAAGCCGCCTTTGAAAAAAACAATCCCGCGTTCGAGAACTGGAACAAGTTTGCCCGTTCTGCCAAACGCGGGATTTTAGAATGGATTCTAAACGCAAAAAAAATGGAAACCCGGCAAAAAAGAATCGACGAAACCGTTCGACTGGCCGCTGACAACCTCAAAGCCAATTTTCCGAAACCAAAATAGCAAATTGCTTAGATCGGTGGTTCCCAGCCTTTTTCGTACTCCCGGCTCCAGAGTTTCATGGCTTCCTTGTCGCGGATGTGGCCGTTTTTCGAGTCGATCTCCAACGCCTTGTTGGTCCGGAAGGAAATGTTGGCCAAATGGCAAAGCAGCGTGCTCTTGGCACCATCGTCGATGGTCGAATTCTGTTTTTCTTTCCCGCGAATGGCGTTGAAAAAGTTCACGACGTGCCGGGTCGACATGTCACCGCCACCGCCCAGTGCTGTTCCGGCTTCCGAACCCTTCGATTTGCTGTCTTTCACCATCTTGCCCTCGCGGTTGTAAAGCCGGTAGCCGTCGCGGTCGACGTACACACTGCCGTTGCTGCCGTAAATGACGGTGCCCCGGTCGCTGCCGTAGGTTTTATACCCATTCCGGCTTTTGCCGTCCCACTTGATGATCTTATTGCCTGGAAACCGGAAGGTGGCATCCATCGTGTCGTACATCGTCCAGCCGTCGTCCAGAAAATGCCGTTTGGCGGCTTCAACCGCTACGTGTTCCGGAAATTCTACCTGCAACGCCCAGCGGGCTACGTCCAGTTCGTGCGTCGCGTTGTTGCCGCTTTCGGCGGTTCCGTAGTGCCAGCCATACCAGTGCCAGTTGTAATCCCAGGTGTCGTGCGTATACGGCCGGCGCGGGGCCGGGCCCTGAAACAGATCCCAGTCCAGCCCGGTCGGAACGGGGGCCGCCTTCGGCAGCGGTACTTCGCCCCGGTTGGCGGTATAAAACGCAACGGCTTTGAAAGGGGTACCGATGGCGCCGTTGTGAATCTGGCTGATCACGTCGATCGACTCCAGCGCCGAGCGTTGCTGGTTGCCCATTTGAATGATCTTGCCGTATTTTTTCTGGATTTCGACCAGAATTTCACCTTCCCGGGGGTTTTGGCTACACGGTTTTTCGACGTACACGTGTTTGCCCGCCAGAACAGCCAGCCAGGTACCCGGTGCGTGCCAGTGGTCGGGCGTCGCGTTGATGAGCACGTCCACATTTTTGTCGGCAATCACCTTCCGGATGTCGTTTTCCAGCTTCGGTTTGTAGTCGATAAACTTCGAAAATTTCTGAAGCCCCGCTTCCCGCTGTTTTTGCATGACGTCACACAAATACACCAGTTCGACATTGCTGTCTTTTTTCGAAATAGGCTCGTAATAGGCCCCCAGCCGCCGACCCAGCCCGGCAATGGCGACGTTCAGCCGCTCATTGGCCCCGATCACTTTGGCGTAACTTTTGGCCGACAGACCCGTCGCCATTCCGCCAAAGGTGATTCCGGCGGTGCTTAACGCGGCTTTTTTGATAAAATCTCTTCTGGAGTTCTCCATTGAAAACAGATTGCTTAAGATTGATGGATGCTGATACGTTGGCCAAAACCGTTGAAAACTCCAGCTATCCAGTACAGTATAAAGAAGCCAACTGGTAAAGAAAAATACTGTCTTTGCTAGTGGTTTTCACCATTCGGCTTACGCTTTTATCGACTTTAAGACCCGGACAAAATGGAAAGCTGGCAGGACATCACCCATTCCGCAACCGGGGATCGATCACCAGATCCGATTCTGCAATGATTCGAATGTCGGCAAACTGGGGATGACTGACGTGCAGGAGGTAGTTGATTCCGGCTGGTAATACCGACGAAGGAACTCCCAAAGCCAGCGTATCCGGTTTTGTCAGCCAATCCTGAAGGAGGTATTGGCTTCTGGCATAGGTGTTTTCGTTCCAATACGGCAGCAACTCCTCCGGCTTCACCATGCGCTGGCTATTTTCAGGAATTTCCAGTGTGAAGAGACGATAGGTCGGCAAGTGTTCGTAAGGTACCTGCGGCATATGAACCAGGATTTCGACCAGAGCCAGCGCAGGATGCTCGGCGGTGTAGAGGATACCGACACCGGGTGGATTCCAGCGACCGCCGTTCAGCCGGGTTCCTGCCACATCCAAAGGCCGGTCGGCGTATTTCTGGCGGACAACGCGATACACCAACGCCATACCTATCCGAAAATACCGTGATCGATCCGACCCAACACCCGATCAACCAGCGTATAGCCCGTAACCGTATCCAGGGTTTGCAGCGGAGTCTGGTTGTCCAGTTCCCGTAATGGCGTACGAAGCCAACCCAAAACCGTTGCCGTCCGCTGATCGAACGTATCCAGCGCATGGTACAGCAGATTTTCGAGTAGCAGCAACCGCTCGGAAGCGTCCTGACTGATCCGCTGGTCGGTTTTCTGACGATGCAGGTAACTGGCGGATAAACCCAAAGCCGCAGCAACCTCTTTGTCGGTCAGGCCAACAAGTTGAGCCACCCGATCGGCTTCCGACCGCAGCACCCCCTGCCGACTGCGCGCAATAATCTCCTGCTCGGTAAACGAACGCGATGGAACGAGTTGATTCCGAAAAGAACCCGGAGTGGAAGCGACGGTAGCCATACGAGTGAACTTTTTCACTAAGATAAGTATACAAGTTCACTTTGACAATTTTTCCATTTTTAATCCCTCACCACTCACCCCATCTCCCCTGAATCAAATTCAAAAAACCGTGTAACAAAATCGAAAAGTTATTTCTAAAAATAATCACAAATACCTGCAAATCAACACATTAACAGTAGTACTTAATTTGAAATAATTAGAACAATTCCCGAAAGTCCGCTCCGGTGGCTTTCGGTAGCTTTGGTTCATGATCGGCATTTAACCGGGATTTACCCTGTCAGACATGAGTCAAAAACAACGCATCTTCTTTTGGTCCATCACAGCCGCACTGGGCGGTTTTCTGTTCGGATTCGACACCGCCGTTATTTCGGGCGTCGAACAATCGCTGCAATCGTTATGGGGCCTGAGCGTATGGGAACACGGCCTGACGGTTTCGATGGCCCTGATCGGAACCGTCATTGGTGCGATGTCGGGCGGGATTCCCGCCGACCGGTTGGGCCGTAAAAAGACCCTGTTCTGGATCGCCGTTCTGTATCTGGTTTCGTCCATCGGAACGGCCCTGGCGCCCGAGTGGAATCTCTTTCTGGTGTTCCGGTTTCTGGGCGGTCTGGGGGTCGGCGCGTCATCGGTGGCGGCACCGATGTACATCACCGAAATCTCCCCGGCCAAATCCCGTGGACGGCTGGTCGCACTGTTTCAGTTCAATGTCGTGCTGGGCATTCTGATTGCCTACCTCTCCAACTACCTGCTGGCGGGGATGGGGGCCGAATCGTGGCGGTGGATGCTCGGTGTTCAGGCGTTGCCCTCGCTGATTTTCCTGATGGCGGTTCTCAATATTCCGGAAAGTCCGCGCTGGCTTTTGCTCAAGAAAGGCCGGGTGGAAGAAGCCCGCGACGTGCTGATCATGATCGATCCGGCAACGGCGGGGCAAACGCTGCTGGCGCTGGAACTGAGTGCCGCCCAGACCCAAACGAAAGCCCGGCTGTTTTCGTCAACCTACAAAACGCCGATCACGCTGGCGGTTTTGTTTGCGGTTTTCAATCAGGTTTCGGGCATCAACGCCATCATTTATTACGCCCCCCGGATTTTCGAAATGACGGGTCTCGGCAAGAGTTCAGCCCTGCTGTCGTCTGCCGGTATTGGCTTGATCAACCTCATTTTCACGCTGATTTCCCTGAACCTGATCGACCGGTTTGGCCGCCGGACGCTGATGAAAATTGGCTCGGTCGGTCTCATCCTGACACTGGGACTGGTCGCGCGCGCTTTCTACGTACAGGATTTCAGCGGCATGACAGTGCCGTTTCTGCTCTTTGGTTACATCGCTTTCTTCGGCTTTTCGCAGGGCGCGGTGATCTGGGTATTTATTTCCGAAATCTTCCCGAACGAAGTCCGCGCCAGCGGGCAGGCCCTGGGTAGCTTCACGCACTGGCTGATGGCCGCCATCATCACCTTCACGTTCCCGTATCTGGCCGAAAAACTCGGCGGAGGAAACACCTTCCTCTTTTTCACTGCCATGATGGTGCTGCAACTGCTTTTTGTCGTGCGGCTGATGCCCGAAACCAAAGGCACCAGCCTGGAGCAAATCGAAAAGACTTTCGTCGTCCATTAACAGCACCCGAATCACTCCCTCACCTTATTACGCTCTATTCCAATGACACCTCTCATTACCTGCTTCGGCGAAATTCTCTGGGATGTATTGCCCACCAGTAAACAGGCCGGTGGAGCGCCGATGAACGTCGCCGTCCACCTCCGCAATTTCGGCCTGAATGCTCAACTCATCAGCCGGGTGGGGAACGACGAACTGGGACACGAATTGCTGGAATTCGTCGCGCAGAAAGGCCTGCCGCTCGACCGCATCCAGACCGGGCAGTCGCACCTGACGGGTGTTGCCAAAGCCAACATCTCCGACTGCAACGAGGTGACCTACAAAATTGTCCAGCCCGTGGCCTGGGACTACATTCAACTGGAGCCGGGGCTGCTCAAAACCGTGCAGCAAAGCGCGTTTTTCATTTACGGCAGTCTGGCCGCCCGCAGTCCGCAAACCCACGAAACGCTGCTGGCTCTGCTGGCGGTGGCACCCCGCAAAGTCTTCGACGTCAACCTTCGCGCTCCCCATTACGAACCGGCAACCGTTCTGGAACTGCTGCAACAGGCCGACATCGCCAAACTGAACGAACACGAACTGAGCGAAATTACCGGCTGGTTCGGCGGACCGACTGACGCCAAATCGGCGATGTATGGACTTCGGGAGCGGTTTAACCTCGAAAAACTGTGCGTAACGCTCGGCGAAAAAGGAGCCTTTCTGCTGGACGAAACCGGCTTTGTCCACCAACCCGGTTTTCCGGTCGAGGTGGAAGATACCATCGGCAGTGGCGACGCTTTTCTGGCGGCTTTTCTCTACAAAACGCTGCAGGGCGAAACCGCCCAAACCACCCTCGAATTTGCCTGTGCGACCGGTGCGTACGTCGCCACCCAACGGGGTGCCACGCCCCCGGTTTCGGAAGAAATACTGGTCAAAAATGCCTTCTGGAAAGAACTGATCTAACGCTGTATTCCCTACCATCCTGATTCCTATGATTTTAAAACGTACTCCCATGAACTTAAGAAAATCGCTTTTTATCCTGACGGCCCTGTTGCTGATCGGACCGTTGGCCTGGTCCCAGCGCAAGCTCTCGGGCTCCGTCCTGGATGCCAAAAATAACGAGCCGCTGGTGGGTGCCAGCATCGTCGTTCCCGGAACGACAACCGGTACTTCGGCGGATGCGGAAGGCAAATTTTCGCTCACAATCCCGGAAAGTTCGACCTCCATTCAGGTGTCTTTCATCGGCTATCTGGCCCAGGAAGTGCCGGTCAAAGGACTTGCTACCGTGACGGTTTCGCTGGTGTCCGGCGGGCAACTCGACGAAGTGGTCGTGCTGGGCTATACCACCGCCCGAAAAGAAGATCTGACCGGGGCCATCGCCGTTATCGAGGTAGCGGCCACCAAAAACACCAGTTCCGGGAATCCCATGCAGGCTTTGCAGGGCCGCGTGCCGGGTCTGTACATTGAAAAATCAGGAACGCCCTCGGGCGACGCCAGCCGGATTCTGATTCGCGGAGCCAATACACTGGGAAACAACGACCCGCTGTACATCATCGACGGGATGCCCACCAAGCGGTCGCAGGTGTTCCAGAGCCTCAACCCCACGGCCATTCAGTCGATTCAGGTGCTGAAAGATGCGTCATCGGCGTCCATCTATGGGTCGCGGGCATCGAACGGCGTCATCATTGTGACGACCAAAAACGGAGCCAATTCCGACGGCAAGCTGAACGTTCAGTTCAATTCCAGCATCTCGGCGCAAACCGAAAAACCGCAACGGTTCAAGATGCTGAACGCCGTGGATCGCGGGCGGGCGCTCTGGCAGGCGTCGGTCAACGACGGCGTCGATCCGGCTTCCGGCTACGGCGATATCTACGGTTTCGACTGGAACAAAAACTTCCAGAATCCGGTCCTGAACAGCGTAACCGTCAAACCGTTCGTGGGGGGTGACCAGAATGTCCCGGCGGGTGATACAGACTGGCAAAAAGAGATGTACAAAACGGGTTATGTCACCAACAACGACCTGACGATTACGGGCGGAACCAAAACCTCCTCGATTCTGGTCAATGTAAGCTATCTGAATAATTCGGGGATGCTGCGTTACACGGGGTATGACCGGCTGACGGGCCGCATCAACGGGCTGACCAGTAAATTCGACGGCCGGTTCAAATTCGGGGTGAATCTGCAAATGACCAGTTCCCGCGAAACACCCATTGCAACCGATCTCGGCGGGGCACCAACCCCCGGTCTGGCCGTGACGCTGGCTCCGACAATCCCGGTGTATACCAAAACCGGTGACTATGCCGGACCCATCGGCTCGGGCTACTCCGACCGGAACAACCCGTTGTTCATGCAGTATATCAACCGCTGGGATAAGATCAACCGGACGTTTGTGTTTGGCAACGTATTCACCGAAATCGAACCCCTCGCCGGTCTGGTTTTCCGGTCGTCACTGGGGATGGACAATGCGGGGTATTCCAACAAAAACATCGAGCAATCGTTCCAGAACGGTTTTATCGCCCGCTCGCTCAACAGCCTCACACTCAACACCAACAAGTTTCTGAGTCTGACCTGGACCAATACCCTGCGGTACAATTTCGCGCTCGGCGACCATAATTTCAAACTGCTGGCCGGGGTTGAAGCCATCCGGGATAATCTGAACGACGTGACGTCGTACCGGGAAAACTTCGCCGTTCAATCGGAAGAGTTCTTTGTGCTGAGTGCCGCGTCGGGCAACGCCAGCAGCAACGGGACGTCGACGGGCAGCCGCCTGCTCTCGCAATTCGCCCGGATCGACTACGGTTTTTCGGATCGCTACCTGGCGGCTGTGACCCTGCGCCGGGACGGTTCTTCGCGCTTTGGTGCCGACAACCGCTACGGTTTTTTCCCGTCGGCATCGGTGGGCTGGCGGATCGACAAGGAAGCGTTCATGAGCAACGTCCGGGCCATCAGCAACCTGAAACTGCGGGCGGGTGTGGGTCGGATTGGCAACCAGGACATCGGGGATCTGGCCCGGTTTGGGTTGTTCGAACCCCGCTACGGAACCCTGGCGTCGCAGGTGCCGAATGGTCACAACGGTTTTTTTGATCAATACTGGAACGTGGGAACGGCCTACGATCTGAACGGGGCCGGTGCGGGAACCCTGCCGTCGGGTTTTGTGCAAACGCAGGGTGAAAATACGGCCCTCAAGTGGGAAACTACCAACGAACTGAACGTCGGGCTGGATTTTGCCTTCCTGAACGGAAGTCTGGCAGGATCGTTTGACTACTTCACCCGCGGAACCAAAGACATTCTGATCAAGCCGCCCGTCGCATCGGCGGTGGGCGAAGGACAGTTAAAATTTGTGAACGGCGCTACCAAAACCAACAAGGGCTTCGAACTTTCGCTGGCCTATTTTGGCAAACCCATCGGCGATTTCACCTACAGCATCTCAACAAATTTTGCCCGGTTCCGCGACAAAATAACGGTTTTACCGGAAGAAGTTCGCTCAGCTTTTGCGGGCAATGCGGTTACGACGATCATCGGGCATTCGCAACTGGATCTGTTCGGCTACCGCGCCGACGGTATTTTCCAGAATCAGGAAGAAGTGACCAGCCACGCGACGCAGGTGGGAGCCGCTCCGGGCCGAATCCGGTACCGCGATCTCAACGGCGATGATAAAATCGACGCGCTGGATCAGGAGTTTTTCGGCACCACGCTGCCCGGTCTGGAATACGGAACGCGCATCGACCTCGGTTACAAAAACTTCGATTTCTCGGTCTTTGGATCGGGTATTGCGGGCCGGACCGGTTTCGACTCCTACACATTCTACAACAACTTCATCCGCGGACGCGACAACGTCGGGCCGGGGGTTTTCAACGCCTGGAGTCCGCAGAATACCGCATCCACCATTCCGTCGCTGACGCTGTCGGATGGCAATAACGAGACGCGCACCTCGGATTATTTCAACGTCAACACCTCGTATTTCAAGATCCGGAATGTGCAGGTGGGCTACACCTTTCCCAAAGATGTGATCGGGAAAGTGGGCTTGACGAGCCTGCGCCTGTACGGAATGGTCGAGAACGTGTTCTGGCTGAAAAGCAAAACCTTCCTGGGTCCCGATCCGGAGCGGGTCGATGTCAACGCCGTCGCCGTACCGCGTACGTTCACTTTTGGTTTAAATGTGTCATTCTAACGTTTACGGTTTTCGGTATACGGTTACGGTTGGCTGATGCACGAACAAGAACGCGTCAGCCCGCCGAAAACGGTAAACCGAATACCGAAAACCGCTCAAAAGCCTTCAAATCATGAAAAATAAAGCACTTTCCCTCCTTCTGATTGCCGCCGGAACGCTACTGACTTCCGCGTGCAAGGACTTCCTGGATTATGAGCCGCAGGGCACACTTTCGTCCGACAATGTCAAGAGTGCCGCGAATGCCGATGCGCTCGTCACGGCGGCTTATGCGTCCATTGGCAACGGCGAAATGATCGGCCCCATCGCCAGCATGTGGGTCTACGGCAGCATCCGGTCCGACGATGCCTACAAAGGCGGTGGCGGGGTGGCCGATCTGGAAGACATCAACTTCTACGAGCAGCACAACCTGACACAGCCCCAGCAGGGGGGCGGTTTGTATCACCCGTATACCTGGGAGAATTATTACAAGGCCATTTCCCGCGCCAACGTGGCCCTGCGTTCCATCACGGCCCTGACCGATGCGAGCTTTCCGGAGCGGAAAACCCGCCTGGCAGAGTTGCGGTTTTTGCGGGGACACGCGCATTTCATGCTGAAAATGCTGTTCAAGAACATTCCGTACATCGATGAAACGCTGTCGAACGAACAAATTCTGACCATTTCGAATCGCGCCATGACCAATGACCAGTTGTGGGATAAAATTGCGACGGACTTTCAGGCTGCGGTGGATAATCTGCCCGAAAAACAGACGCAGGTGGGCCGCGCCAACAAACTGTCGGCGGCTGCGTATCTGGCCAAACTGCGGTTGTATCAGGCTTATGAACAGGACGATAACAACAAGGTGGTCAATATCAACAAAACCAAATTGCAGGAAGTGGTAAAGCTGACTGATCTGGTGATCAACTCGGGCCAGTATAACCTGCAACCCGATTTTGCGGAAAACTTCCTGCCGGAATTCGACAACGGTGTCGAGTCGGTTTTTGCGGTTCAGTATTCAATCAACGACGGAACGACGGTGGGGCGTCTCAACTTTGAAACCGGCCTGAACTACCCCCACGGCGCTCCGCAATACGGCTGCTGCGGTTTTCACCAGCCCAGCCAGAACCTCGCCAACGCCTTCGGAACCGACGCCAACGGATTGCCCAAACTCGATACGTTCAATGATGCGGTCATCGATTTCAAAACCGCCACCGTCGACCCGCGCGTGGACCACACCATCGGCATCGACGGCCATCCGTACAAGTACAATCCGGCCATTCTCTTCAGCAACAGTTGGGTGCGCGATCCGGGTGTCTACGGTTTTTTCCAGAGCATGAAAGAGCAACAGGCCGCGACCAGTTCGACCTATAAAAAGCAGGGGCCGTTTATCGGTACATCGAAAAACATCGACATCATCCGGTATGCCGACGTGTTGCTCTGGCAGGCCGAAGCCTACATCGAACTGGGGCAACCGGCGCTGGCCTTACCGCTGATCAACAAAATCCGGGCGCGGGCAGCCGCCAGCACCGGGCGCACGAAGAAAGCGGACGGCACCAACCCGTCCAACTACCTGATCAAACCGTATGCGGCCACGAACTGGACACAGGCGTATGCCCGGAAAGCCCTGCAATTTGAACGGCGGCTGGAGTTTGCCACCGAAAGTCCGCGCTTCTTCGACCTCGTTCGCTGGGGCATTGCCGAGCCGACGCTGAATGCCTACATTGCCAAAGAAAAAACCCGGCGGTCGTTTCTGAGCGGAGCCAAGTTCACGGCAGGTCGCGACGAATACCTGCCGATTCCGCAGCGCGAAATCAATTTTACGAAGGGTCTGTATAAGCAGAACCCCGGATTTTAACCGAGTGCTATACCTATGTGAAAGGTGGATGACGGCCGGGATTCGGTTTTGCTTCGGCAACCCCTTCCGGCCCCATCTGCCGCCCGATGCATCCTATTTTGTACATTGACAAATCCTATCCGTATGCATAACTTGCTCGCTTTCGTTGGTATGTTGCTCCTGAGCAACTCCTTTTCCTTTAGCCAGATGAATCAACCCGTCGTTGCGGCAAGTCCGGAACCCCATCGTCCGCAGTATCATTTTTCGCCCAAGGCGCACTGGATGAACGATCCCAACGGAATGGTGTATTTCAACGGGACCTATCACCTGTTTTTTCAGTATTACCCCGACGGCACCACCTGGGGGCCGATGCACTGGGGTCACGCGACCAGCAAGGATCTGGTGCGGTGGCAGGAACAGCCGATTGCACTTTTCCCGGATAGTCTGGGGTATATTTTTTCGGGCAGTGCGGTGGTCGATGTGAACAACACGACCGGTTTTGGCAAAAACGGACAGACGCCCCTGGTTGCCATTTTTACGCACCACAACCCGGTTCTGGAAAAACAGAAGACGGGCAAACACGAATACCAGAGCCTGGCCTACAGCCTCGACGAAGGCAAAACCTGGACCAAATACGCCGGAAACCCGGTGTTGCCCAATCCCGGCATTTCCGATTTCCGCGATCCGAAAGTGCGCTGGTATGAACCGCAGAAGAAGTGGATCATGACGCTGGCGACCAAAGACCGGATCACGTTTTATTCCTCCCCCGACCTGAAAAACTGGACCCGGGAAAGCGAGTTTGGCAGCACCGTCGGTGCGCACGGCGGTGTCTGGGAATGCCCGGATCTGTTCCCGCTGACCCACAACGGCAAAACCGTCTGGACGTTGCTGGTGAGCATCAACCCCGGCGGCCCCAATGGCGGCTCGGCCACCCAGTATTTCGTGGGCGATTTCGACGGAAAAACCTTCAAACCGTATTCCACCGCAACGAAGTGGCTGGATTACGGAACCGATAATTACGCCGGGGTGACGTTTGCCAATACCGGCAATCGCGTGGTTCTCATGGGTTGGATGAGCAACTGGCAGTATGCCAACGTCGTGCCGACCACTGCCTGGCGCAGTGCTACCACGGTGCCGCGTGAACTGGGCCTGAAAGAAGTGAACAAGGACTTATTTCTGACGTCGGTACCGGTGGAAGAACTCGGCGCCCTGAATCAGGAAACCGTATTGGTCAACGACCTGACGGTAAAAGACCGGTATGAGCTGACGGCCAAAACCCGGAATGAATCGGGCCTGTTCAGGCTGGAACTCACCACCAAAACCGCCGGCGATTTTGCCCTTGTGCTGGCCAATGAACAGGGGAATGAGGTGGTGATCGGGTATGATAAAACCGCGAATGTGTACTACATTGACCGGAGCAAAGCGGGAAAAACCGGTTTTGAAAAAGGCTTTGGCAAGCGGCATACGGCTCCGCGTTTGTCGGTCGATCCGCAGATTTCGCTCACGCTGCTGGTCGATGTGGCTTCGGTCGAGCTGTTTGCCGATGGCGGACTGACTGTGATGACGGACATCTTTTTCCCGGACACGGATCTGACTAAACTCGTTATCAAATCGGCATCGGGAATTGTCATTCCGACCCTGGAATACACGAAGCTGACGTCTTCGGTAAAGTAGAAACGCTTGGAAGATATACGTTACGCCAACTGCTGGCGAATGGTCGGGAGGTGCAGCTTGTTCGGATCGGTCCGGAGCCGCAGTTCGGTGTATTCGTATTCTTCTTCAAACAAATCCTGAAGCTCGTGGACGTACTGGAGATACCGGCGGGTTTGCACACAGAGCCAGCAATTCATGCCCGGAATGAGTCGGGAATCTTCAAAGATCCAGGAGTTGGCAGAAGGGTCCGGCCAGTAGCCAAAAGCGATGAGCCAGGGTTTGGTGAGCTTGATGGGCTGGGGACGATTGGGCGGCTGAAGTTCTTTCAGAAGCGTTTCGGTCAGCAGGACGGGCTCATTGTGAATGAGGTAATAGCGATTCGGTTTGGGACGGTGGAGCATCCTTCAGAGATAACGTGAGGTTTTACTAAAATAAGTAGAAAAGCAGAATACAAGTAACTTGTATTAATAAATCGTTACATAAGTTTAGCAACCGGTACAAAACCGCTTATTGTAAGCGGTTTTTATCGTTTACAACAACAGCGAATCGACCCGGTGGGCGTGTACCATCCCGTAGGTTTCCGACCAGGTAAATATCGTAAAACGACCGTCCTGGGAGGCCACCAGCGCCACAGCATCCCGTTGGTCGAACACAAACTGAGCTGCCGACAAATGCCGGGTTCCGCCCGTCTGCGTGGGTTGCACCTTCGCGGGTTTATTGCCAATAACCGGTTCGGTCATGATGATCTGCTCCACCCGGTCGGTGGTTTCGGAACGGCCTATTTTGGCGCCAAATCCCAACACTTCGTAGCGATCGTTGATGATGGTCGCGCCATCGACCGACGTCAGGCCGGCAATGGCCTCGACGGCCAGGTTCACCGCTCCCCGCCATACGTTCTGGCTGGCCGCGTCTGATTCCTGCTGCAACAGATCCGCCAGCCGGGAAAACACCGGCACCACCGGATACAAAATAGGCTGAAGAATGGAATCACGCCAGGACTGACTGACCGACGGAACCACCAGCAGCGAACCGCCCCGGCCGTGTGCCCGCATGGAAACCGCCAACTGCACCAGAATGTTCATCGAATCGTTCCAGAATGACGGCAGTTTGAAACCGAGCATAGACGTGACGACATCCGGACAATCGGGCGCCCGGGCGGTGCCTTCGTCCACGATTTTAATCTGATCGCCTTTCAGAATGGCGACATTGACAAACTTGCCAAAACCGTCCATCCGCCGGTGTTTGATGACGAGCAGACCGGGTTCGATCACTTCCAGCACGAGGCAGTTGCCCGGAATTTCGCGGGTGGTTCCCCAGATGTACAATTCTTCGTTTTCGTGCCAGACGCCCAGATGAATGCCGGGGCGCTCGACGGCGGGGGCCAGTTTGGTCAGCACGGCGGGGGTAAACCGCAGGCGATACCCAAAAATCAGGGGTTCACCCGCTTGTTCGGGGGGCAAAAAGGCCAGCGTCACTTTGGGCGAAACCCCTTCTTCGTGTCGCAGGCTGGCCCAGAAAGCCGTATCGATCATGGCCTCGATTTCCGGTGCATATGGCTGATGCCCGGTGTCCTCCCCGCCATTGCGGGTTGCCGTCGCAAAATGATGGGCAAAATAGGTTTCTATGGTTCCCGAAACCAGCCGGGCCGCCTGATAAGTTGATTCAGCGTACATCGTCTAAAATAAGCAATATTGCACTGAAAAGATTCGAAAGCCGCTTTTTAGTTCCCGATTTGAAAACACCCGGGCCGGAATATCATCCGGTTATTCCAAAACCCTTTTCCAAAAGCCTATTGAACGGACTACCGAAATGGCCGCAATCCCTGATAATTCAGCTACATTTGGTTATTTTTAAGGGTATTTTACGTATATGAGCGAAGAAATTTACTTGTGAATACGGATTTAGGAACGGGAAATGAATGGGTTGAGTTGCTCAGCAGGGCAACCGGGGATACTGTCTGGAACTGGAACCTCGAAACCAATACCGTCTGGTGGAGCGAGGGCTACACCAGATTGTTCGGCCATGATATGCCGCCCGCCGGGGTCGGGCCCCAGTCCTGGCATGATTACATTCATCCCGAGGATAAAGAACGGATGGTGACCGGTCTTCACCGCATCATCGATCAGGGGGGCCTCAACTGGTCGGAGGAATACCGGTTTCGGCGGGCCGATGGAACCTACGCCATCATTCACGACCGGGGCTACATCCAGCATCGGGATGGCAAAGCGATTCGCTTGATCGGCTCCATGCAGGAGATCACCGAACAGACTGCGCGACGCTGGCTGCATTTTTTTGGGCATACGCACTTGTCGAAAACCGGTCGGGCGTATCCGTTGCCGGGGGGCAACAGCACGGCCGAAGGAACGGCACGGGTGGACGAGCATTTTGGAAACCTCATTGCCCAGGCTCCGGTAGCCATCAGCATTCTGAGTGGCGAAAATCTGGTAATTGACACCGTCAACAACGCGATGTTGGAGCTCTGGGGAAAAGATGCTTCCATTCTTAATCATCCCCTGTCCGACGCCCTGCCCGAACTCAAGGATCAGGGATTCATCGAATTACTGAAAACCGTTTATGAAACGGGCGTTCCCCATTACGGGTTTGAAACGCTGGCACAACTGCAGCGCAACGGTCAACGGGAAGACGCCTATTTCAATTTTGCCTATGCCCCGATGCGGGAAAACGGGAAGCACATCACCGACGTCATGGTGCTGGCTACCGAGGTAACTCCTCAGGTCCAGGCAAAAATGGCACTGAAAGAAAGCGAACAGCGGTTTCGCAACCTGATCGAAGAAGCACCGGCAGCCATGAGCCTGTTTGTTGGCCCGGATATGATCGTTGAACTGCCCAACGAAGCGATGCTGAAGTTTTGGGGGAAAGGAGATACGGTTATTGGAAAACCGCTCCGGGAAGCCCTTCCTGAGCTGATAGGGCAACCGTTCCTGGATATTCTGGATGAGGTCTACCGAACCGGTGTTGAATTTTCGTCGCAGGAATCTGAAGCCAGATTGGTGGTGGACGGTAAACCCGGCATTTACTATTTCAATTTTACGTACAAACCGCTGCGCAATGCCGACGGTGAGGTGTATGCGATTCTGGACGTTGCCATTGACGTAACCGAACAGGTGTTGGCCCGCCGGAACGTGGAAGCCAGTGAATTGCGGTTTCGCACGCTTCTGGAGGCCATTTCACCCATGACCTGGACGAATACGCCCGAGGGGGAAGTCAATTTTTACAACCAGCAATGGTACACCTATACCGGGCTGGATTATGAGCAAACCAAAGCCTGGGGCTGGCAGGCCGTGGTGCATCCCGACGACCTGCCCTGTACCCTGGAAACCTATTTTAAGTCGCTCAAAACCGGGGAGGTGTTTGTGGTCGAAAACCGCTACCGGCGGGGTTCCGATGGCATGTACCGCTGGCATCTGAACCGGGCGCTGCCCATTCGGGACGAAACCGGAGCCATCACACTCTGGGTCGGAACGGCCACCGACATTCACGAACAGAAACGAATCGAAGCCGAACTGGAAAGTCAGGTTCAGGCGCGGACGCGGGAACTGAAAGAATCGAACCAGGATTTGCTCCGCTCGAACGAAAACCTGACGCGGTTTGCCTACGTGGCGTCCCATGATTTGCAGGAACCACTGCGCAAAATTCAGTCGTTTGGCAGCCTTCTGCAAAGCCAGTATGCCTCGAACCTGGGCGACCATGGCCTGGATCTGATCAACCGCATGCAATCGTCGGCGGGGCGCATGTCGGAGTTAATCAAGGACTTGCTGGCCTATTCCCGCATTTCGACCCGCCAACAGAATTTTGATCCGGTTTCCTTGACCCACATTCTGACGAAGGTATTGGAAACGCTGGAATGGCAGATTCAGCAGGCCGGGGCCGTGATCCAAAGCGACGATTTGCCGACGATCAACGGCGATGCGTCTCAGTTGGGGCAGCTCTTTCAGAACCTGTTATCCAACGCCATCAAGTTCAGACGACCGGACTCCGCGCCCGCCGTTCAGATCAGCTACGCGAAACGGTCTGCTTCTGATTTGCCCGCCAGTGTCCGCCCCATCCGGCAGGCCAGCCACTACCACCTGATCAGCGTCACCGACAACGGGATTGGCTTCGACGAAAAACACGCCGACCGGATTTTTGAAGTGTTTCAACGCTTACACGGAAAATCGGTCTACAGCGGCACGGGCGTGGGTTTGGCGATCTGCCAGAAAGTAGTCGAGAACCATGGCGGAGCCATCACCGCCCACAGCCAGCCCGGGCAGGGCAGCACGTTTCGGGTTTATCTGCCGGTGTGAGTGATTCGTGCTAAAATAAATGATTAGCATTGTGGTAAGAGTCGTATCGCAATCCCACTCGCTTTGGCAGATGCCGATTTGGTTACCTTGAAGCAGGTAGTCAGTATCGGGCAAAATATGCCCATCCTACAAACCTGATACCAGGCCAGAAATACCCCTACTCCATAAAAACGCTTTTCCCATCCCTAAATCTCGAAAGACCAACGTTTAGGGATGGGAAAAGCTTGTTCGGCTTGGGAAATTACTGCTGACCCTGGTTAAGTTGGGTTACATTGTAGGTATAAATGTCCTTCATGGTGAGGCCTTGGTTCGTAATCCGATTGCCTTCTACAACCTGATTGTCCTCGTTCAGGATATACCCATATGACCAATCAAAACCGATCGTATTCGTCGGGATAAAGCGGGTCTGATAGCGTCGGGGAAGGTGCGTCCGTAGCTTCCCAAAAATGGGTTGAAACTCATCGATGTAAGACAGATTCCAGGGGTTGAGCGGTAGGTTATCCGCCACTAAACCTGTCCAAGGTTGGCCACCAGGACCCGTCGATTGCAAATTGCCCGCGTAGGGGCCGACTTTATCGTAAGAAAAAGTCGTCTCAAAGTCCTGCTCGCTAACGGTTTTAATCAAATCACCTTCCGCATTATAGGTCAAGACAACCTTATTATTGCCATTTTCTTTGATGGCTACCAATTTGCCTGCCCCATTGTAGTGATAAGTCAACACCGGCTCATAGCTACCAGGCTGTCCGTCCATACTGAAATTGAGGCACTTGGCCTCGTAACACCGACCACCGCCATCCAACTTATAAGTCCATACGGATTGTTTCTGAAAAGTACCGTTGTTGTTTTTAGAAATTGTTGCCGTAATGGTTTTGTTATCGTACGTATAATCGAAGCGTTGGGAGGAACCCCGGAGCACGGTCGCTACCTTTCCTCCTTCCCGCGGATATTGAAAGATGATTTGGTGGGCGTTTCCCTGCGAGTCCGACCCGTCTATTTTCTTCACCTGATACTGCTTGCGCATCTGGACCTGGCTGTTGGTCATTACCGATTCGCGGTCGGTTGGTTTGGCCGCTGGTGTCAGGGGACCTACTACCTGGTTTTTGTCACAGGAGGTTAAGCCTGTTGCTACACTTAGACTAACTAAAACAATAGCACACGATTTCACTAACTGGTTCATTATAGTTGTTTTTGTTGTGTTTGATTGATTGAACGCAACAAAGGTATAGCTGTCCAAATCGCCCGACTACACCCAATCAACAGCAGGTAGCCATGGGTGAATAAGTAGCAGAAAGGAGCTTCTACGATCCATGTAGATTTGCCAGAACCAGGAAACATCCAGTTCCCGGCAGCGAACCTCCCAGGCTGGATCGATTTCGGAACGCATCCAGGCCAATGGCACGCTTTTCAGCGCCGGTCGAGACCGGCGCTGTTCCGATTCATGCCGTGCAAACCGTAAATTTTGGCTCAATTACCCAACCGCATTACATGCTGTATTGATTCGGCTGACGCCTTCAAACCGGCATGTATCGGGCTTCAATGTATAATACTGAGAATACCTATCTGGGGTCTACAGAATTTGAGTTTCGGGACAGTTTCTGGATTTTTTAGTTTAGGAAGAGAGCCCAACGCCAGAATCACTATGATAACGTTGATTTTTTAAAACCAACAGTGTCACCAGTGAGGGCGTTGAAGCTTCGGTACTTATTTTCTCAGAGCACTCCCGTACAATGCAAATCCGACTTTATCAGTATTGGCAATCCTTGCAGGAGTCGCTCTGGTTCGTTCCGACGCTCATGGTATTTGCCTCCTTTGGAATGGCCTACGGATTGATCACCTTCGATGCTGAAACGTCCTTTGATGGCGCCAAGCGATTTCCGCTCTTATTCGGTGCAGGGGCCGAAGGCTCCCGGAGCATGTTAACGGCCATTGCCGGATCCATGTTAACGGTCGCTGCCCTGGTTTTTTCGTTGACCCTCTCGACCATTACGCAGGTCAGTAGCCAATATTCGCCCAGAGTGCTCCGCAATTTCATGCGCGACCGCAGCAATCAGGTCGTTATGGGTTATTTTGTTGGTGTATTTGCTTACTGTCTCATCGTACTCGGAACCATTCGCGGCACCGAAGAACAAAAGTTTGTCCCATCAACCGCGGTTTTGATGGGATTGCTCTTGGCGTTGGGGGGCGTGGCCGCCCTTATTTTTTTTATTCATCACATCGCCGAATCCCTGCAGACGGGTACGATTGTGGAACACATCAGCCACGAAACGATCAAGGTAATCGATGCGCTATTTCCTGGTGAATCTGAAAAACCGGTTGAAACAATCCTTGGGGATGATGCTCGCTGGCGCCATGCCGAGACCCAGTCCGGCTGGCAACCGGTTTTATCCACACGATCGGGCTACATTCAGCACATCGACCTGGATGAGGTACTTCGCTGGGCGATCGACCACCGGGCCTTACTGCGTGTAGAGCAGACCATTGGCTCTTTTGTTGGCGAAAAAGCACTGCTTTTCAGTATACGTTCCAACGGCGAAAAGCCCGGTATCTTCGATTCCAACCATCTTCATAAATTACTGGATCAAATAGCGATCGGCCGCCATCGCAACATCGAACAGGATGTCGCCTTTGGAATTCAACAATTGGTGGACATTGCCCTGAAAGCACTTTCTCCCGGCATTAACGATACGACGACTGCTGTTATGGCGATAGACTACGCAGGTGCCATTATGGAGCGACTGGCATCCCGAAATTTTCCGGAGCCGTTTCGCACCGCCAACGGGCAACTTCATATCCTGATTCGGCCCGTTGGCTTTGATCATTACCTCCGGCAAACCTTCGATCTGATCCGGATCAATGCCAAAGGAAATCACGCGGTAATCCGGCGTTTGATGCGCGCGCTGGCTTTAGTCGGTAACCAGTGCCTGGACGATGATCGAAAAGCCCTCATTCGGGAACAGGCGCACCTTCTGTTGCAATATGCGGAACAGACGCTGACAACCCCCTATGAAAAGCGGCAAGTTCAGACTTTGTATCATGAAATGGCAAGGTCCTGGTCAAACTGATCCCATTTTCTCATGCATTACGTAAATCAGAACTTGTTCTCTTTGACTCAGTTATGGATTCTAATTGAATTCTAAGGTTGCCCTAAGCTTTCTTTAAGTTTTTCGAAGTTCTCTCTGGTAACAGACAAGCACCAAAAGGCTGTTGGTTAGCCTCCACGGCTTTTTCACAAACCATAAACTCAACGAATTACCATGAGAGCCGCTTTCCTTATCCTTACACTTTGTATGACTGCCCTGCAGATGAAAGCACAGCTATACAGGGCACCGACCCGTCTGGCGATTGGTGCCCGAATGGGTGAACCGGGTGGTGTGATGGTACGCAATTACTTCCGCAATAACCGCAATGCCCTCGAAATAAACGTTGGAACCTATGGGGCTTTCTGGGATCACGATCGCGCCTACCGCCAGGGTTATTATAAAGACATTGGCTGGTCGGCCAACCTGCTCTATCTCTGGCGCACGGGATTGGGCAACAGTCGGAATGTCCAACTGTATTATGGGCTGGGTGGTCAGCTAAACAACCGCCGGTATTACCGATTGCAGGAGGTTACCCTCCAAAGTGGGCAGACCGGAACGGCGGAGGTGAACGTCAGAAATGTGTCACTGGGTGCGGTGGGTACACTGGGGTTCGAATATTTTCTGGATCGGGGGTATAAGCCCCTGTCGTTTTTTGCCGAAATCGGCGCTTACTCAGAACTGGTACCTTCTATTCTGCACACGCATGTGCAGGGTGGAGTGGGTGCCCGACTGAATTTTTAAGCTAAACTATATAAACACCATGAATACAGATCAACACGCAAAACCGGCCAATCCAGTAGACCGGAGAACGACTGGATTAAATTCAAGGGTTATCCTTTATGGGGTTATCATCCTTCTGATCGGTGGAGCGGGTTATTTGCTGTACCGGAACTGGCAGTTGACCCGGCAGGTAACCTCTGAACGCAACACCTTGTATACTACAGCCCAAAATAACCAACTGGCCAGCGATCGGCAGCAGTTGATGTTTGGCATGAAAACGTTTGCCTGGGCGGTAGGAAATGCTTTAGGGCAAGGCAAAGAGAGCGAAATCAATGCCTACTTTAACGCGCTGGTCAAAGACCGTGGTGTGAAAGAGATGTTGCTGGTTGACCCAACGGGCAACGTTAAAATCTCGACAAACAAGAAGAATCAGGGAATTTCGTTTGCGGATCGTTTTCCGGCCAGTCTGCTCCAGCAGGAGAATGTGTATTTCACCAAGCAGGAAGCCTACCAACTATCAGCCCCGGTTATGGCACCGGGCAAGCGCCTAGGAACGCTGGTGATGATCTACACCCCCACGCCGGTCCTGCCTGATTTAACGACCGACAACCAGCAAACAGTCAATCCTTAAAAGGCAGAAATCATGACAGATGTTTTAGAAATGTTGGGTAACTGGCTTTTGAAGGGGTGGGAGAGCATTGGAAGAGGATTCGTTGTCAGTGTTCTGGCCTACGCCGGATTATGAAAAATAGACAGCTACTACAACGGTAGTTGTTTCGTCTTAAAATCAATTGGTCCACTCTAGAACTTTCGCCAGTTGCCTCTAAATTCCCAATACCGCAACCTATCCTGATTGCGAAGCAAACAGGGGGCCACAAATCTGCTGGACAAATTGCTGCCAGGCCGTGTAGTCGGTCGGTTTGACCCAGCACCAGGAAACGTCCAGTTCCCGGCAGCGAACCTCCCAGGTGGGGTCGATTTCGGAGCTCATCCACGCAAACGGAACGGTTTTCAGCGCCGGTCTTGACCGGAGCAATTCCGTCAGTTCCAGCCCGTCCATCCGGGGCAGGTGATAGTCGATTAAAATCAGACTGGGAACCGTCACGGCACTGTCCAGGTAGGTTAGAAGGCTGGCAGCATCGCTAAACGGATTGAGCTGGCAGGTGCCGCCAATCTGTAACATGGCTTTTTGCATCAGCCACAAGTCATCTTCATCGTCGTCAACTACCAATACAAGTGGCTTCATAAGAATCTGTTAACGGGCAGACGCCTGTACAACAGGGGCGTTGTCGCACTTTCCCAGGACCGAGAAAAACTCGTTTTTTTCTAAACTCGTTTCCGGCTGATTTGTTCGACCTATTATGAAGACCGGTACTCCAGGCAGTATTTGAAAGGCCGGTTGGGCTCACTCAACCCTTCAAATACCTTGATACTATTGCGCAACCGTCACGCCATTCGTTTTCAATACCTTGTGAAAAAACAAAACGTGGTAGGGCAGCGAGTTTTCCCAGTAGTCCCAGGTATGCCCGCCGGGGTGTTCGGTGTAGTCGTGGGGAGTCTGGTTGTAGACCAGCCGCCGGTGTAACTCCCGGTTGGGCTCGATCAGAAAATCATCCACCCCGCAGTCGATGATCAGTTTCAGTCCGTTGGCTTTCATTTTATCGGCCATAAAGACCACGGAATGATCGGCATACGGATCGGGCGTTTTACCCAGCGGACCGAGAATCCGCTCAAACCGGGGCGCAATCTGTTTGGCAAATTCGGGCGTAATCCGCCAGTGCGTCGGGTTCAGATCGAGCGCCCCGCTCATGCTCCCGGCGGCACAGTAGAGATCCGGGTGGCGCGTCGCCAGATACAACGCCCCGTGGCCACCCATGCTCAGGCCCGTGATGACACGCCCTTTTCGATCCCGAATCGTGCGGTACGTCTGGTCGATTTTCGCCAGCACTTCTTTCGTGAGGTAGGTTTCAAACTGGCTGTCTTTCTGAAACGGACTGTCCAGGTACCCGCTCAGGTTTTCGCCCTCCGGGGTTACGATAATCAGGTTGTACTGGTCAGCCAGGTTGTGCAGCAGCATTTTGTCGGGCGTACTCGACAGCCAGTCGCTGAACCGCCCACCCCCGCCGTGAAGCAGGTACAAAACCGGGTAAGCGGCTTTGCTTTTGGCATAGGAATTCGGCAATACCACAGCCGCGCGCAGGGTTTTCTGCATCACGGCACTGGGAATGTCCAGCGAATCGACTTTGGCACCGAACGAAACGAAGCCGACCAGCAACAAGCTAAAAAAGAGAAAGTAACGAAATGGATTCATGGATAATTTTAGTCAAAAGTTGAGCAAATCAGAAAGCCCTTACCGGAACAGCAACGGCACATATTCGTTGAGATACTGCCGCCAGTTGGTCCAGGTATGCCCCCCCGACGTTTCCTTGTACTGGTACTTGATCTGGTGTTTATCGAGCAGCGCCATCGTTTTTTTGTTGGCATCCATCACAAAATCGTCTTTGCCAATTTCAATCCAGAACAGCTTCTTGTTTTTGTTAAAACCGGGATCGTTCAGCGCACGGGCGTATTTGGTTTCGGCTTCGTCGATGGTCGCGCCAAAAAAACCGGAGCTGAACACGCCCACGTAATTGAACAGTTCGGGCCGGGACAAGGCCACATCCAGCGTTTGAAAACCACCCATCGACAGCCCGGCAATGGCCCGGTTTTCGCGATTCGGCTGCGTCCGGTAGGTTTTCTCCACATACGGCATGATTTCTTTCAGCAGTTCATCGGCAAACAACGCCCGCATTTTCTGCATCGCGTCCGGATTGGGCATTCCCGATGAGGGCGGCAGCGGCATGCTGCCATTGGGCATCACCACAATCATGGGTTTGGCCTGCCCGGCCGCCAGCAGGTTGTCGAGAATAAACCCCGCGCGACCGACCGTCGGCCAGCCGGAATCGTCGTCACCCCCGCCGTGGAGCAGGTAAAAAACCGGGTATTTCGTCGTTCCTTTTTCGTAGCCCGGGGGCGTATACACATGCATCCGGCGTGCCATGCCCAGCGTATTGGACTGGTACCAGACCTGCCGCAATTCGCCGTGGGGAACCGGTCGGTTGTCCTGAAAAACCGTTCCGGCCCCCGGCAACGCCATCACATTTTCCAGACTGCTGATGCCCTGCTTGATCACCGGATTTTTGGGGTCCATCGTCCGAACGCCATCGACCGTCAGCGTATACGTGTAGTAATCGGGTTTCAGTGGGCCAACCGTCACCGACCAAACGCCATGCGCATCTTTGGTGAGATTCAGCGGTTTCATAACCGTCATAAAGTCGCCAACCACCGTTACCTCACTCGCTTTGGGCGCGTAAAGTTGAATCGCAACCCGGTTGTCGGTCAGCACTTTGGGCGATTTGAGCGTATCGTTGGGCGTGGGTTGCCGCGGGGGCGTTTGTGCCAGGGTCTGAAAACCCAACAGCAGAGCCGCGATCAGTAACCCGCTGGAGGTAAGCATACGATTCATAGAAATTTCGGCTAAAGGTTGGTGTGCCATTGACGGCTTTCACCAAAAATAGGGAAAGGTTTCATATTGTAAAAAATACAGAAAGGTTTTTTTGAAGTATTAGGAGATCAAGTAGTACATTTTTTCCAAATCTCGTCTCCCTCCCTGCCCGCACCGCTCCGTCAATTATCCACTTTTTGACCCTGCTTATTCACCCAACACCGCCCAGTATCGCTTCCGGCTGGACTTGGTGGTATTGGCAACCGTATTTTTGACCGGAAATAACAAATACACCACGATGAAATTGATCCTCTTCACTTTGTTGCTTGCCGGTATGATGAACGCAGAACCTGCCAAGGCCGATTGTCCACCCGTGGTTGCCGACGGCAAAATCCACGGCATTTTACCCGTTCTCAATCAAAAAGTGGCCTATACCGAGGTAGTCGATTGCGGCAGTGTTTCGCAGATCGACCTGTTCCGACGCGCCCGGTTGTGGGCGGCAAAATCGTTCCGGTCGGCCGGCGAAATCTTCAACGTGAGTGACAAGGAAACCGGTGATCTGGTCGGGAAAGCCGTTCAGGTCGTCACCCTGCCGCGTTCCGAAACCTCCGCCGGTGGTGTTTATTCCTTCCGTTACACCTTCGTGATCGAATGCGCCAACCGCAAATACCGGGCAACGATCACGCATATTGAACTCATCGAAGGCGGTATGGATTCAAAGTCCGTTCCGGTTGAAGTCTATTGCCAGAAGAATGACAAGGATTTGCGGGCGATGTATACAGAACTCGACAAACACCTCAAAAATGTGCTGGTGTCGCTTCAGGACGAGGTAAAAAATTACAAAGCGTTTTGATTCATGAACCGCACCCTCTCCTATTTTGCCGGTCCCGAACTGGTCTGGGTTCTGATGCTGGCCGTTACCGCTTTGCTGGCGGCCCGCAACCCGGGTACGGATGCCGGCAATGAGCAGTTGCTGACTTTTGGCTGGTTTTTACCGCTCCTTGGCGTGTGGCTTTCGTTTGTTCCCCTGTTCTGGGCGCCCGGCAGCCCGTGGTGGTGGTTGCTCCGGATTGTCCTGGGCGGTTGCGTTGGCATTGTGATTTTGGTTACGATTCTTTGCGAAGCGGTCGATTACCACGACAGTCGCAATTCGGGCGTTGGCAGCGGCTATATCGTCTTCATCAGCCTGGGTTATCTGGCGTTGTTCGCCAGTGCCGTTGTAGCCGCTTTGTTCTTTCTCACGAAGTGGAATTTCCTGCCGGTGCTGAAATGGGGACTGATTGTCATAGGTGGTTTAACGGCATTTTTCAGCCTGATTTTCTGGATTGCCTCCTTCGGAAAAAATGCGGCTTCCTGATCGATCCCTTCCATTTTTCCCATAAAAAAACGCCCGGAAGGCGAACCTTACCGGGCGTTTTCAAAAAAGGCTGATGCGTCTAAAACCGTCAGCGCTCTGTGTTACGGTACGTTTTTCGAGTTGGGTTAATTCAATTAATTCAATCAGGCCGTCACCAGACGGTTGTTCCCATCGGGAAAAACGACCACTGGCTTGTACGATTTAGCTTCATCGGCGGCCAGCATGGTGTAAGACAGAATGATGATGATGTCACCAATCTGCGCCTTGCGGGCGGCTGCACCATTCAGGCAAATGATGCCCGTACCGCGTTCTCCTTTAATCACATACGTGATCAAACGTTCCCCATTGTTGTTGTTCACAATGTGAACCTGCTCATGCTCAAGCATACCGGCCGCATCCATCAGATCTTCGTCGATGGTAATGCTACCAACGTAGTTCAATTCGGCCTGCGTCACCCGGGCTCGGTGAATTTTGGATTTCATTAGAGTTAGAAACATAGCTATATGGTTAGATGGATAAGATGCAATTCAAAGACGCTATTGGCTGCCGTCATTCCGGTGGCAGAATTTGAGTCAATAGGCAACCGTGTGCCGGTTTAGCATTGATCCAGCACATTCTGCAGAATCCGGGCAAATTCCTTGTCGTTGGGTGGTGTGAATAGATTCATGTGATCGCCGGGGACCTCATGGATTTTGATACCTTTCAGCGCAAATGGCTTCCAGCCCAGAAATTCGAAGTCTTTCTTGTAGGCAATTTGCTTGTTGGCCCGGAAAAGCGTAATCGTCACGTCCTGAGGAGCCAGGCGGTAATTGCGGGCCGCAATCCGGTTTGTTTCATTGACTTTGTAATAATTGCCATGAAACACTTTCAGGTAATCTTCATTATACCGAATCCGGCGGTACCACTGATTGACTTTGCGTTTCAGCGATTCGGCTTTCTCTCTGATCGTTTCGTGGGGGTATTTTCGCAGCAGCGTAAAAATATACAGCCGTTCCTTCAGCAAGGTGGTCGAATCGGTCCATACCCGCTTTAACCACGGATCGTAGAAGTTCGATTGATCGGCATACGAATCGAACATCGCCAGCAACTTCACCTCTTTGCCCCGCTCTTTCAACTGTCTGCTCATTTCGTAGGCAATAATCCCGCCGAAGGAGTAACCTGCCAGCGCATACGGCCCGTCCGGATTTTTGGCCATGATCGCGTCGATGTAGTAAGCCGCAATGGCTTCGATGCTGTCCAGTGGCTCATCGTCGCTGTTGATGCCTTTGGCCTGAAGTCCGTAAACCGGCTGATCCGGGTGCATGTTGATGGCCAGGGTATTGAACAGCAACACGTGCAAACCGGCTCCGTGGACGATATACAGCGGAGTTTTCGTTCCCTGCGGTTTGATGGGCACCAGCGAATCCCAGCTCACCGACCGGCCGTTCATGTGCAGGGTCGAAGCCAGTTTTTCGACGGTGGGGTATTCGAACAACAGCGAAAGCGGCAGTCGCTTGCTGGTTTTTTTCTCCAGCCGGGTCATCACCTGCACCGCAATCAGCGAGTGCCCGCCCAGTTCGAAGAAGTTGTCGAGTACGCTTATTTTCTCCAGCCGTAAACACTCCATCCAGATGTCGGCCACCAGCTTTTCGACGTCGGTCCGCGGAGCCATAAAATTGCTGCGGTTTTCGACCTCGTCCAGCATCGGATCGGGCAACGCTTTCCGGTCTATTTTTCCGTTGGGCGTCAGGGGCATTCGGGCCAGCACCACAAAGTTGTTCGGAACCATGTAGTCGGGCAGGTGCTGCCGGATTTGCTCTTTCCACCCCTGAAGCTGCTCCTGCGGAACCACCAGGTTGTGTTTGAAAGGGTTGCGGGAAACGTCGGTCAGCGACACGTTTTCGACCGGAATGGACGCAGGCCGGGCCGGAATCCGGTTCGGCTGATCGTTCGGGATAAAAACAACGTCCAGCCGGTTATCGGAGCCATCACCTGCCCAGCGGACGTGCGTGGTAAAGCGGTGTTTCTTACCCACCGCCCACAAGGTTGCCGGGTCGACGCTAACCGGAACGGGGGACAATTTTTGTTTGGCCTCCACCAGCAGGGTGTCATCGCTCAACGCGTCGATGTCCTGAATCAGCGTATAATCTTCAGCCGTGCGGCTGTTGAAAACATGACGGAGTTGCACAACCGCCCCGGAATGGGTCGAAAGACTTTTTTCCAGGTTCTCCAGGGCATAGTCGGGATTCCAGTCGATGACCGCATCGGCTTCGGCCACTTCGGGCGGATTGCCGACGTACAGCCAGATGTCGTAGTGGTGTTTTGTGGTTTCGTTCAGGAATTTTCCTTCGCGAAGCTGAATATCGACCGCCGAAATAGCAGGAATGAACTGGGGCAGAACGTAAAAATAAGCCGGGTCAGCCATGAGCTCATCCTCGATGAACAACCGCCGGTCAATGATCTTTTTGAAGTCCGCAACGGTATTTTCAGCCGACGAACGGGGAAACTGATCGAAGGTGTGGTGCATCCGCAGGGTTCCTTTGCCCTGCATGTCCCCAATAAAAATACAACCGCCCGGTGCCACTTTTTTAACAGCTTCCTCAATAACGCGCTGTAAGTAATTAGTATCCGGAAAATACTGGGCCACACTGTGAATCAGCACCAGATCCAGCGAAGCGTCCGGAACCGCACTGAAATCGTCGGCGTTGCCAACGGCGGTTTTCACATTCCGCCACTTGCCCGGGTCCAGCGCCAGCTTCTCCCGCAAATTTTCGATGGCCGTCGCCGAATAGTCCGTTCCGATGTAGAGCGTCGATGCGGGTGCCAGTTCGAAAAGCAACTGCCCGGCCCCGCAACCCACTTCCATAATCCGTTTCGGCTCCAACGCCCTGATGCGTCGGATCGACTGCTGCACCCAGTCGTCAATTTCTTCCTTGACGTCTTTTTTACCGCTCAACTGCTCGGCAATGGCCAGTTCAAGCACCTGCTCCGACGAGTTCTGCTCCTTTTCGTGTTCGACCCCAACGTTGTAAATCATGTCCCAGCGTTCCTGCCAACTCGGGGCTTTGTCGTTCGTCGGAACCGACTCCGGCACGACATAGGCCACCAGCACCTGATCGCCCGAGCGGGTCTCGTGGGCGATCACCGCCGTTTGCTTCACCTCGGCGATGGTGCCGATGACGTTCTCGATTTCGCCGAGTTCGATCCGGTGTCCCCGGATTTTCACCTGGTGGTCGATCCGGCCCAGGCACTGAATTTCGCCGTTTTCCAGAAATTTACCCAGATCGCCGGTGCGGTACATCGTGCCGTCGGTCGATTTGTCAAACGGATTTTTCAAAAACCGTTCGGTGGTCAACTCCGGCCGGTTCATGTACCCCCGCCCTACACTATCACCACCGATGAAAATTTCGCCCACCGTGCCAATGGCTACCGGTTTCAGAAATTCGTCCAAAATGTAGGCCTTCATGTTGCCGATGGGGCGGCCAATCGTGATGGTCTCGCCTTTCACAATCTGCTTGACGGTGGCCCAAACGGTGGTTTCTGTTGGGCCATACACGTTCCACAATTCCGAACAGAGAGTCGTCAGTTTGTCGGCCAGATCGTTCGAGAGGGCTTCTCCGCCACAAAGTGCCTTCACGGGCAACGGGCTGTTCCAGCCGGCATCGAGCAGCATCCGGTAGGTTGAGGGGGTGGCCTGCACAATGCTAACCCGCTCGGAACGAACCACATCCAGCAGCAACCGGCCATCGCGGGCAACGGCCAGATCCACCAGCAGCACGGTGGCTCCTACCAGCAGGGGCAGGAACAGTTCCAGTCCGGCAATGTCGAATGAGATGGTCGTAACCGCCAGCAATACGTCGTCTTCGCCGATGCCGGGGGCCGTCATCATGCCCCACATGAAATTGACCAGATTCCGGTGTTCGATCAGAACGCCCTTCGGTTTTCCCGTCGAACCGGAGGTGTAGAGCACATACGCCAGATCAGGCCCCGCAGCCCGGCCCACTGGTTCTTCCTTCGAGAGTGTTTTGGAATCCGCCAGGGCTTTTTCAATCACGAGTTCGGGCGACTGGCTTTTCAGCCGACCCTGCTGGCTGGCCGACGTCAGGAGAAGTTTGGCCGATGAGTCGGTCAGCATGAACGAAAGCCGTTCGTGCGGATAGGCCGTATCGAGTGGTAAATAAGCGGCTCCGGCTTTCAGCACGGCCAGCAACGCGATCACCATTTCCGGCGAACGGTCGACGGCTACGCCGACAATATCCCCGGTCTGAATCCCGGTCTGAATCAGGTAGTGCGCCAACTGATTGACGGTTTCATTTAAAGTCCGGTAGCTGATTTCCTGCTGGTTAAACCGGATGGCGGTTTTAGTCGGGTACCGGGCTGCGGTTTGGGCAATGAGATCGTGCAGGGGCGTGTGTTTCGGATAATCGGCCTCCGTATCATTCCACTGATCCAGTTGTTCGCTCAGCCTGTTTTCCGAAGCAAATGGAATATCCCCGATCACGACGGACGGGTTCGCGACGACCGTTTTCAGGAGATTGGTGAAATCATCCATCATTCGGCCCACTGTTTCCGCGCTAAAAAGCTGCGTGTTGTAGGCGCATTCCAGCGTCAGGGCCTTCTCGGAACCGGTGGCATTGAAGAACAGCTCGAAGTTTTCGTAGGCTTTGGGATGGTTGATCAATTTGTGCGTCAGGCCCTGAAAATGAACGCCGTCATTCATTCCCATGTCGATGTTAAAAACGATGGGCACCAGCGGAATCCGCGACGCATCGCGCGGAATGTTCAGTTTTCTGACCAGATCACTGAAGGTCAGCCGCTGGTGTTCGTAGGCGTCAAAAACCGACCGGCGGCACGTTTTCAAAAAGTCGGTAAAGGTGCTCTGCGGTTCCAGATGGCTGCGCAGCGGCAGGAGGTTGACACAATTGCCCACCAACCGGTTGTTTCCCGTCACCGATTGCCCGGCAGCCGGTAGGCCCACGACAATGTCCTCCTGGCCGGATAGCCGGTGCAGCAGCACTTCAAAAGCCGCCAGCAGGGTCGTTACGAAGCTGCACCCGGCTTTCAATCCCATTTTTTTGATGGCCAGCACCAGTTCACTGTCCATCGGGTAGTCCAGTCGACCGCTTTCAAACGTGCGGGTTACGGGGCGCGGAAAATCGGTGGGAAGGTCGAAAACCGGTACGTTTTCTTTGTAGGTATTGATCCAGAAATTCTCAATGCGCTGGTATTCTGCGCTCTGCGAAAAGTCGGCTTGTTCGATGGCGTATTGCGCAAACGAAGGCGCGTCCGGCAACGTCACGGGCATTCCCAGCGCATAAGCCGAGTAAAGGGCGCTCAAGTCCAGCAGCATCGCTCCCATCGACCAGCCATCCCGCGCACTGTGGTGGGCGGTCAAAACCAGGCGGTGTTCGTCATCGGCCAGTTTGAATAACGCCGTTTTAAACAGCGGACCATTGAGCAGATCGAAGACGTGTAAGGTCTCTTTCTGAATGTAATTGTCTACCAGGGTCTGTTTTTTTTCGTCCGTCTTCGTCGAAATATCCAGATAGGGTACTGGAATTGCCAGTTCTTTGTAGATGCACAGATATTCCCCATCCCCGCTAAAAACCATTCGCAGTGCTTCGTGCCGATCAACCAGCGTCTGGATCGCCCGCTCCATGGCAACCCGGTCGAAAACGCCTTTAAAGACGACCGAAGTCAGCATGTTGTAAGCACGGGTGGCGTTGTCACCACCCAGCAGACAAGCCGTCCAGATTTCTTTTTGCGGTTCCGTACTGGGCGCTACGCGCGCAATTTCCGGTCCGGCAAACGGATTAAAGTCAACGGTTGTTGTCACGGTTGGGGTCGGTATATTTTCCGTCATCACACAAGCGGGTTTAGCGTACCTTATAATTTAATCTGTAAAAACGTACCCGGTTTGTCGGGATTGGCGATAAACCAGGCGGGGTTCCCGTCCGCATCGCGACCCAAACGGGCTTCCGGAACGGGCGGTTCGTGGTAGCGGCCGGACGCGATCACTTTGTTTTCTTTCGGTGGGCGGACCGGCGCAATGGATTTGAAAATATCCGCGTCGATCATTTCCTGAATGCATTCCCGGAACGCGGCCAGCACCTGATCAATTTCGGCATCGGTATGCGCTTCGGTAATGAAACACGGAAAACCGTCCCAGATGTGAATGCCTTTTTCGCGCATCAACACGAACAGCAGCTCGCTATACGGTATTTCTTCTTTGGGCTTGATTTTCCAGAGCGAGCCAAACTGGGCCACATACAACGGAATCTGATGGCGATCAAATTCGGCATTTAACTCCCGTGCAATGCGCTCGGCCTTGTGGGTCAATCCCTTTTGCAAACCCGGCCCAACCTCCCGCAGGTGCAGCAACGAAGCCTTCGCCGTAGCCAGGGCGAGGGGATGCCGGACAAACGTACCGGCAAAATAGGTCACGCCTTTTTCGGGAAACGACGCGTCGCCGTATTGCCAGAAACCGCCATCGAGCACGTCCATATACTCCTTGTGGCCCGCAATGATCCCGATCGGAATGCCGCCACCCACTACTTTCCCGTAGGAAGCCAGATCGGCTTTGATGCCGAACATCGCCTGTGTTCCACCGGGATGCATCCGAAAACCGGTAATGACTTCATCGAAAATGAGCGCCGTTCCCGACGACGCGGTGATGCTCCGCACTTCTTTCAGAAAGTCGATCGGCACGAATTCCGGCCGACGGCTTTGCACCGGCTCCACCAGCACGGCCGCCAGTTCGTGCGCCCGTTCCCGGATAATTCTCAGACTTTCGTCCGTGCCGTAGTCCAGTATCAGCATGTTCTGAACCGACTCGGGCATGATGCCCGGTGCAGCCGGAAACGATTTCAGTTTTTTGGTCCCCCGCACAATCACTTCGTCGACGATGCCGTGGTAGGAACCCGTGAAGGCCACCACCAGCGAGCGTCCTGTAACGGTCCGCGCAATCCGCATCGCACCCAGCACGGCTTCCGAACCCGTGCTGCACAGAGCCGCCCGGTCGAAACCGGTGAAGTCACAAATCAGCCGGCAAACCTCGCCCGCCAGTTCGTGCTGCGGGCCGATTTCAAAGCCCTTTTCGATCTGCTCGTGCAACGCCTTCTTCACAAAATCAGGCTGGTAACCAAACATATTGGAGCCAAACCCATTGAGCATATCGATGTACTCATTGCCATCGACATCCCACAACCGGCTGCCTTTGGACTGGTTGATCACGATGGAATAGACCAGTTCTTTCGTCAGCGGTTTGAATCCGGAAACCACCCTCGGATCGGCCATGTAGGCCCGGTGCGCCTGGTTGTAGTTTTTACTCCCGCCGGTTTTCTGGTTATACCGACGAATCAGTTGTTGCAGGAAATGCTTTTGTTTCGGGCTTAATTCTGTGCTCTGACGCTCGATGCGGGCACTGGCTCCAAACGGTTTTTTAATCTCAATTTCCTCTTCCGGCGTCAAATCCGGTGTTTTGGCCGGAACCATCGGTTCAGTTAATGCTTTTCCGTTCGGATTGGGCAGGGCGGTCGGCGACGGTTGCGACGCGGGTGGATTTCCCTGCATCATGGCAATCTGTTTGGCCAGAATCTGCACCTGCTGGGCCATTAAACCCAGAACCGTATCATTCGTGCCGACGGCAACGGCTGCCGGAATGTGATGGGCCGGTGACGGAGCCGATGCCTGTGGAATGGGCTGCGAAACCGGTTTCGGCGCGTAGTGTTCTGCCGGTAAGGCCTGGTCCAGATACGCAACCAGACTGTCGATTGTGGCGTATTCTTCATTCAGTTGCCGGAACGTGATGGGCAGACCAAATTCTCTCTTTAAGGTGATGGATACCTGGGTGAGCAGCAACGAATCGAGTCCCATTTCCAGAAAACTCATGTCGGGCAGCACGCCTTCCATTTCAAGGCCGGAAGCTTCTCCCAGCATTTCTTTGACCTTATTGATCAATACGTCTTTTCTCATCACGATAGGGGGGGATATTGTAGTATCGGTAACCGGGCCAGCCATCGGTATAACCGCAAAAGCCGACGCGTCCGGGGGATCGACAACTGGCAGCGGGGGAACGATGGGATCAACCCAATAGCGTTTTTTATCAAAAGCGTAAGTCGGCAGACTGACTTTCACGCGGTTTTGGTTCAAATAGAAGGCCTTCCAATCGGGTTCCAGGCCACTGATCCAGAGTTGCCCCAGGGCTTTCAGCAGGGATTCATACTCCGACTGCACGCCTTTTTTATCCAGACTGGTGATGATGGGAACCGGTCGGGAACCGGCCTGCTGGCGGGCAAACGTCGTCGTGGCATTGCCGGGTCCGACCTCGATCAGCAGCGGTTGATTGAAAGCCAGGCTACACTCCAGGGCCTCCGAAAAGCGCACGGTCAAACGCAAATGTTTCGCCCAGTATGCCGGGTCAGTTGCCTGTGCATCCGTCAATAGCCTGCCGCTCACCGTGGATATGATGCGCTTTTGGGGCGGGTTCAGCACCACCTCATCAACAATTTTCCGGAACGAAGCCACCACGGGTTCCATCATCACCGAATGAAAGGCGTGGCTCGTCTGCAACACCCGGTTCGGAATTCCTTTTCCGTCCAGAACGCTGGCAAAAGCCGCGATGTCTTCGTCGTGACCGGCCACCACGCACAGTTTTTGGCTGTTGATGGCGGCAATCGACAACGGCTCCGGCATGAGGGTTCCGATCTGATCGGCTTCCATCCGAACCGATAACATGCTTCCCCGGGGCAGTTCGCTCACCAGCCGACCCCGCACCGCAACCAGTTTCAGCGCATCGGCCAGCGAAAAAACACCCGCCAGGTGGGCCGCCACAAACTCGCCAATGCTGTGTCCACACAGCAGCGACGGTTCAATGCCCCAGCTCATCCACAGTTTGGCCAACGCATATTCGGTTACAAACAAAGCGGGCTGGGTAAACCGCGTATTTTTTAGTTTCTCTTCGGCTTTGGCATTCCCCTCGTTCGGATACAAAACCGTCCGGATGTCAGTTTCCAGGTACGCACCCAACGCTTCGGCACATGCGTCGACGGCCTGCCGGTATACGGCTTCGTTTTCGTAAAGCTCGCGTCCCATGTTCAGGTATTGCGAACCCTGACCCGGAAACAGGAAAACCACCTCACCCGGTATTTCTCTGATCGATTTTACTTCGTGCGAAGCCCCCGAACTGGCCAGCAGTTTTTCGGCCAGCTCGTCGGTGGTGGACGCCACCGCAAACCGTCGGTGCTGGAAAGCCGCCCGGCTGGTTTGCAGCGTGAAGGCCACATCCGCCAGCTTCAGGTGACGGTTTTGCTGCAGATGATTCGCCAGAAGCGGGCCGTACAAGTCCCGGCTCGCGATTGATTTGGCCGACCAGGTAATCAACTGCACTGGTTTTTTCGTGGCCGGTTCGGCTGCGGTTTCAACCGGTATTTCCGTGGGATATTCTTCCAGAACCACGTGAACGTTCGTGCCGCCGACACCGAATGAGCTGACACCAGCCCGGCGGGGATCGGACGTTTGCGCCCATTCTGTCAAGGCCGTATTCACGAAAAACGGACTGTTGCCGAAATCGATTGCCGGGTTGGGGGCACTATAGTGAATGGACGACGGAATCTGTTTGTGACGCAGGGCCAATACGGTTTTGATAAAGCCAGCCACCCCGGCGGCCGTGGTTAAATGGCCCATGTTGCTTTTGATGGACCCGATGGCGCAGAACTGGGTGGCGGTTTGCGCGCCAAAAGCCATTTTCAACCCCTCGATTTCGATGGGATCACCAATCGGCGTGGCGGTTCCGTGGGCTTCCACATACCCGATGGTCGACGGATCGACGCGGGCATCCTGGAGCGCCATGGCAATGGCTCCCGCCTGTCCTTCGGCATTCGGAGCGGTGAAGCTGCCTTTGCCACCGCCGTCGTTGTTGATGCCAACGCCTTTGATCACCGCCAGAATGGTGTCGCCATCCCGCCGGGCGTCTTCCAGCCCTTTCAGCAACACGATGCCCGCGCCATCGCTGAAAACCGTACCCCGCGCGTCGGCACTGAACGGGCGACAATGGCCGTCGTTGCTCAACATGGCCCCTTCCTGATACAGATACCCGCTGTTGATCGGCTGGGCAATGGCCGCACCACCCGCCAGCGCCATATCGCACTGCCCGTTCCGGATGCTGTCGACAGCCTGGGCAATGGCCAGCAGCGAGGTCGAACAAGCCGATTGCACTGTCACCGCCGGGCCGCGCAGGTTCAGTGCATACGCCGTGCGGGTGGCAATGTAATCTTTATCGTTGGCCGTCATCACCTGAAAACTGCCAACCCGTTCCACCAGCTCCGTATGCGGCAGCACGTTGGTGTAGTAATAGGTGTTGTTGCGGCACCCCCCAAAAACGCCGATCGAGCCGTCGTACTGTTGGGGAACATAGCCCGCGCTTTCCAGCGCTTCCCAGGCGATTTCCAGGAAGATGCGGTGTTGCGGGTCCATCAATTCCGCCAGGCGGGGGTTGATGCCGAAGAAGGTCGGATCGAATTCTTCGGGTTTGTTGATAACGCCCCGGGCTTTTACATAGTCCGCGTCGTTCCGTAATCCGGGGGGAATGGACGAATCCAGTTCCGCTTCGGTGAAGAAGTGAGTCGTTTCTTTTCCTTCTTTTAGAAGCGTCCAGAGAGCTTCGATGGAATCGGCACCGGGGAACCGCCCCGCCATGCCGATCACGGCGACATCCTGCGTTGCCGCCTTTTCTTTGCGCTTCGGGATCTTGCGTTGGCCGTCATTTTCCGTTCCCAGAAAAGTCGCAAGGCCCCTGATGGTCGGTTGCTGATAGAGTTTTGTAATCGGAACGCTGTAGCCAAATCGTCTTTTTAAACCTGCGACGGCCGAAATCGCCAGCAACGAATTACCGCCCAGTTCGAAGAAATTATCATCCCTGCCCACCTTGTCCAGTTGCAGGAGTTCGGCCCATACGGTTTCGATCTGACGCTCCATTGGGGAAACCGGAGCCGTATAGACGTCGGATAAGGACGCGCGGTCGAGTCGTGGTGTTCCCAACGCTTTTTTATCCACTTTGCCATTGGCGGTCAACGGCAGGGCGGCCATTTGAATGAACAGGGACGGCAGCATATATTCGGGAAGTTTGCCGGCCAGATACTGCCGGATGGCTCCATTCGTAAGTTCGCTGTTGACCACCACATAAGCGACCAATCGCCGGTCGGTCGTCCGGTCGTCCTGCACAAGGACAACGCACTGGTCAATTGCCTCATGCGCTCCGAGGACGGTTTCGATTTCACTCAACTCGATGCGGTGCCCCCTGATTTTAACCTGATCGTCGATGCGACCCACAAATTCAATGGTTCCATCGGCCCGGTATTTGCCCGTGTCGCCGGTTTTGTAGACCCGTTCCCCCGGTTTTGTGCCAAAAGGATTGGCAATAAATTTCTCCGCTGTCAGCGTACGGTGATTGAGATACCCCCGCGCCACGCCCGCACCACCGATGTAGATTTCGCCCGGAATACCGGCGGGAACCCGGTTTCCATCGGCTCCAACGATGTAGACTTCCGTGTTGGCGATCGGTTTTCCGATGGGCACGACTTCCAGTTCGGCCTCCGCCGGATACGGGTATTGAATCGAGCTAATCGTTGCTTCAGTCGGTCCGTATTTGTTGTAGAACCGGACCTGCGAACCCCAGGCTTTGGCCAGATCGGGCGGACAAATCTCTCCGGCGGCAACGACTCTTTTTAAACTGCCGTAGGGTGCAGCGGGAATGTATCGCAATAAACTCGGCGTTGAATGCAGGTGCGTGATGCGTTGTTCCTGCATCACACGCACCACTTCATCGGGATTGAACAGCGATTCTTTCCGGATCAGCACCAGTTTCGCGCCGTTGCAGAGCGCCAGAAAAATCTGTTCGACCGACGGATCGAAGGCATAGTTGCTGGTTTGCAGAATGGCGTCATCATCCTGAATGCCAAACTCCTGCGATTGGCTTTGGATGAAGTTGCTCAGGTTCCGGTGTTCGATTAAAACCCCTTTTGGCCGCCCCGTCGAGCCGGAGGTATAGATTACATAAGCCAGATGATCGGACGACAAGGCGGTTTCTACGGGTTCCGTGGCTTCATTCGCGATCGTTTCCCAATCGGTGGTCAGGCAGATCGATTCAACCTCCTGGTTGTGTTTGGGCAGCACCATACCGGAAGTTGAATCCGTCACAACCACTTGGGCCGCTACATCGGACAACAGATACTGAATGCGTTCGGCCGGATATTCGGGGTCGATGGGAACGTAGGCCCCACCCGCTTTCAGAATCCCCATGATACCGATTACCATTTCCAGCGAACGGCTGACACAGATCGGCACCAGGGTTTCTTCTTTTACCCCTTTTTTTCGTAAAAAACCGGCTAACTGATTCGACTTTTCATCCAGTTCCCGGTAGCTGAGCTGACGGCTCTCAAACTGCACGGCAACCCGATCAGGAGACTTTCTTACCTGCACGGCAAACAAGGCGACGACGGTTTTATCCAAATCGAAACTCATTCTTGAGAACTCATCCATGTGTATCAAACCGGTTGAAAGTGTATGCTCAGGCTGTTATTTGTCAATTACTCTCCAGATTTCCGCGTATTGCTTCCGGTCTACCGGGTAATTCCCTCCTTCTCTATATCCGTTTCCTCGCTCGCAAAACGCTCCTTAAAGACGTCTTCCGCAGGTGCTGTTTCCAGGAAAACCGGTGATGCTTTGCAGGACGGATCGCCAATTTTGAGCAACTCCCGCATAAAATCACGCAATGTCTTTTCCTTGTTCAGGTACTTTTCCGCATACGTTCTCGCATGGTGCCGAAAAGCCGTTAAATCCGCAAGCAGGGCTTTGTCGATGGCGTCTTTCAGGGCTACAGCCGATTCCGGTTCAATCAGGACGCCCATGCGGTGGTGCTGCACGACATCATGCAAAGTCGTTCCCGGAACGGCAGAAACCAGAGCGAAACCGCCGGCGGCCAGAATTCCGGTTAATTTTGACGGCAGAACCAAGTCTGAAGCCGATTTTTTCTGCAATACCAGGTGAATATCAGCCGTCGCCAAAAGGGCTGACAACTTTTCATAGGGCTGCAAGGGGTAAAATTTCACATTCGTCAAGGCATACTCCCGCACGAGCGTTTCGAGTTTGCCCTGGCCCCCGCCGGTTCCGAAAAACAAAAATTTCACATCGGGTTGGCTCACAAAAGCCCGGGCAGCCTGGATGATGATTTCCAGTCCCTGCTTTTCGCCGAGATTTCCGGAATAAAGCACGACTTTGTCCGAAGGTTGCAAGCCCAGTTCGGCCCGCAGCGATTGCGTTTGCGGCAAGGGTTTGATGTACGTCCCATCGACCCAGTTCGGAAACAAAACGCACCCGGATTGAATCCCTTTTTTCAGGGCTACTTTCCGCACCATTCCCTCGCTGATGGTCGACACAACCCGGCTCTGCTTCAGAATATGGGATTCGACCCGGAACATGGTTTGTAGGAAATGGCGGTTTTTGATCATGCCCAGTTCTTTGGCCATATCGATCTGCAAGTCCTGAATATGGCACCAGAGCGGTACGCGCCGGATTTGGCTGTAAATGGTCGGCACCAGGCCCAGATGAAACGGGGGAGCCACACAGATCACCACATCGTAGCGCTTCGTAAAGAAAATCCGCACCCAGAAAAACAGGCTGCTGAGTACGAATGAAAACTCGTGCAGAATGCGTTTCAAGGCCGTTACCTCACGCGGAACGTACAGGGGGCAACGGTGGACGCGTACGCCCGCAATCCGCTCGGTATGCCACCACTTGCGCTTGTGCGACGCCTGGACGGCCCATTCGGGATAGTAGGGCATGGCGGTAATGACGTCGACCTCCTGATTCTGCTGAGCCAGCCAGGCGCCCATTTCGCCCGTATATTTCCCAATTCCGATGAGTTCGGGTGAGTAATTGATGCCGTAAATGAGTATTCTCATGAAAGAAGCGTGTAAGCCGACAAAACCGGATCGTTACGACTGCGCCGTTTGCAGTTCTTTGGTCTTTAGAATGATAAAGTATTCGTAGATCGCCTGCAACACGGCGTAGGTGACCCCCGCATGACCATCCAGAAATCCGCGACGCCAGATCGCCAGATAAAACCATTTGATGAGCGGGCGACCGGGCAGTTTGTAAAAGATGCCTTTCTGGTGATACCGACGCTCGCTGAAATCTTTGCTGAAAGCCGCCTTCTGAAGCGAAAACGACGTGCCGGCGTTCATATCCACCATCCGCATGGCGGCTTCCATATCCGCATACCCCAAATGCCGCTGCCACCAGAACCGGAAGCCTTTGCTGAATGGAAAATGATCCAAGAATCCCCCGATTCGGGCGACTTTTCCGTCCGGAATCGAAACGGGATTCACCAGCCGCTTGTACTGCATTTTATCGGGCCGAAACAGCCGCAGGTAGAAGGGCGACATTTGCGCGTGTTTCAACCACCGGCCGTTCCAGGCAAAATCGCGCCGTTGAATTTCGTAGGCCACCACCTCATCGGCGCCGGGTACAAACGTTAAAAGCACCTCTTTCAGTTGTTCGGAAACCCGCTCATCCGCATCGATGTACAACACCCACTGGTGTTTGAAAGGAATGTTGGCCAATCCCCAGTTCTGGTGGGCCGACCAGTTATCGAATTTACGCTGGGTAATGGTGGCACCGGCGGCCTGGGCAATTTCCACCGTTTTGTCCTCACTGAAGGAGTCAAAAACGTGGATGTCGTCGCACCAGGATACGGATTTTAAACAGGACGGCAGATCCTGTTCTTCATTTTTGGTAAGTATGAGTACTGAAATCATTTTGTTTGCAGAATACGGCCCTGGGCCATCAACTTACGACCTTACTAACGCCTTTAACCTCTCTTTTTCGAACGATTCGGGCGGGATTTCCAGCCACAATCTCGAACGGACGGACGTCTTTCGTCACCACACTGCAAGCCCCGACAATAGCCTGGGCACCCACCGTAACGCCCGGCATGACAAACGCCCGGGCGCCGATAAAAGCGTGGGCGCCGATGACAATGGGGGCGGTTATTAAATTCCGGGCCGGCTCATCGAATGCGTGCGTTCCGGTGCAGAGATAGGCTTCCTGCGCCACCGTGGCGTGTTCGTGAATTTCGATCCGGTCCAGTGAATAGGCGTTGGCCCCATCGCCCAAACAGGCGCGGTCATGCAGCACCAGATTCCAGGGAATCTGAATGCGGGCGTTTTGGTGAACAAACGGTTTTCCGGTTAGCTGCGCCCCGAAAACACGCAGCCAGAACAGGCGCCACGGGTTGGCGGGTTTGGGCGTCCAGGAACAGAATACCGTCCAGACCAGTTGCCAGCTTATCATTTTTATGCGCTGCGCTACCGTCCAGGGACTGTCATACGCTGACGCTTGCTGATGGGTTTTTATCATTTTGGGAAACTGGATAAATCTTCCTGAAATCGTCGATAAACCGCCTGGCTATCACGGGAATGGCATATTCGGTATTCACCTTGATGGCTTGTTTCGAGAGCCACTTTAAACGGGTTTCGTCATTCATCAGCGCGGCAAGTGCCTGCGCAAGCGCCCCGACCTGATCGTCGGCGGTGTGGTCATAATAGACACCGTTCTTCCCGTTTTGAATGAAATCATGAAAACAACCGAGACCCGACACCACCGGCACAGCCCCATATGCCATGGCCTCGCGCGGAGCCACCGGAGCCGCATCGCCACTGCCGTCCTGGGCGGGATAACAGAAAATACCGGCTTCGGCGTAATATTTAATCAGCACCTCATCATTGAAAACCGGCCCGATCCACTCCACATTCATTCCGGTTGAAAGCTGTTGAAGTTCCTGGTAATAAGCCGCTCCACCGCCCCCCTCTTCGAAAGACGAAGGCCCGATAATTTTCAGTTTCCAGCCCGATACCTGCTCTTTGGCCAGCAACCGAAAGGCATTTAACAAGACGTGAACGCCTTTTTCAGGATGCAGCCTTCCCACAAAGAGCAGCGTTTTTTCGCGCCGGATCGGGAGCGTTTTGATTTCAAACGGAACCGGATTGGGAACGTAGGAAATCAGGTGATGAAATTCCGGCGCAACCTCCTTGATGATGGCCTCACAGATAGCCGGTGAACAACCCCTTAAAACGCCCACATGGCGGTAAAATTTCATCTGCCCTTTTGGCACCCGCTGCACATCGACGTAGACTTTTTTTCCGCGTTCACCGCGCAATAAAAAGGGCGACCAGAAGGTGTTGGTAACGATAATATCGACCTTTTCAGGCAGGGCTTTAATGGCCCGAATCGAGTAGATTAAATCCAGAAATTTGAGTTTAAGAAGGGACGATGGTGTTTCGTAGCCCGGAATCCGTACGTAGCTTACCCCGTTCACGTTTTCTTTGGCGGGAAAATCGGCATGAGACCGGCTGATGTGGACAACTTCGTGCCCCATCGCAGCAAATTCCTGCCCCATTCGATACCATATCTTTTCGACCGCTCCGCCCCGAACCGGCGGTACCGGCAAAAATGCCCCTTGTATAATGGCAATACGCATAGTAAAATTAGTTACGGTTTAAAGCACGCAGCATCCGACGGGAAGCCTGTGACATGGTGAAATGCGTCTCGAAAGCGGTTTTGGCCCGCAACGCCATCTGCTGCTTTTGGTCTCCCGTCAGGGCAGTCCAGCGTTGGAGCAGCGTATACGTGCCATTTTCCGTATCATTTTCGATCATGCCGGCTTTTTCAAGCTCGATTTCCTTCCATATGTTAATTTGATCTGAAATAAGAACCGGTTTGGAACAGGCGAGGGCTTCAACAACGGCGATGCCGAAATTTTCCTGATGACTGGGCAGAATAAACGCTTCACAGGTGTGAAAACCACCCCATTTCGCGTTGCCTTCGAGCATACCGGGAAACAGAATGTCGGTATCTCCACCGGCCCGCTGCTGCATTTCCTGCCCGTAAGCGGTTTCCAGACCCGGACCGGCAATCACCAGTTGCGGCAATGAAACTCCCGCAGCTTTCAGTTTCCGGTACGCATCGATCAGTAAATCGACCCCTTTTTTAACGTGAATCCGGCTGATAAACAGAATAAATTCCCGGCTGAGTCCCCCGCATTTTGCCTGAAAAGCCAGTGCCATAGCCGGTGTAAAAGCGGGAGGAGCTTCTACGCCCAGACTCACGACATTTTCCGTTTTGGGTGAGTAGGGGCGAAACGGGATTTCGGCGAGCGTCTTCTCCATTTCACAGGTAAACAGCAAACCGTCGGCTTGATTGACCAGTTTATTTTCGATGAGCTGCCAGAAAATCCAGTTCCGAATGGCCTTGAGTTTACGCCCGGCGGCCCGCTGAAACCAGGGGTCCAGCATACCGTGGGGCATGACGTAGAGTTTCGGCTTTTTCGTTTTTAATTGTGCCAGGGCTTTGTGGGTCGCATAGGTATGGTATTGCCAAAGACCGTGGACAATCACCCAATCATACTGCGTAACGTGCTCCTTCATCCAGGGCAAAAAATCAGCACTATACTGCCAGGCGCTTTTGGCGGGGCCTGTTGCGAAAACCGGGAACGTTACGTTCTGCAAATAAACCGCCTGAGGATCATCCAGCGTCACTACGGTATTTTGAACCGAAAGCTGCGATAACCCTTTGATCATCGTCTGTACGGCCTGGCTTACTCCGCCTGCTTTTGGATCGATTCCCGAAACGACATGAAGAACGTGCATAAGTACGACCGGAATTAAACGAGTGTGTGAGTTTGCCCGGCAAAACGATACGTCCCAAGGATTTTTTGGTAGGCATCCTCAAGCTGATCGGTCGCGTTTTCGATTGTAAATCGCTTGATATTTGCCAATCCTTCGTCGATCCATTCCCGGCGTTTTTCAGCCGTTTCATTCAGGATCTGCTGAATCCGAACGGCTCCTTCATCCGCCCAAAGCTGGCTATCGAGCTCATCGAGGGGCCGACGCCGGAGTAAGGTGGCCGCTGTGCCGGCCACTTCCGTCATGGGTGCCTCGCTGGTGGTCATCACCCGACACCCACACGCCATCGCTTCGGCGATCGGCCAGCCAAAGCCCTCGGCCAGAGACGGAAACAAGAACACCTGAGCGCCCCGGTACGCGTGAACCACGTGCTGATCGTCAACGCCCGTCAGAAAATGAATGTCGTTTTGAAACGCCGACGTCCGCGCCAGTTCCGACAGTTCCGCTGTGGGCTCTTCGCCGATCATTAGCAGCGGTATAGACTGTAAATAGGCTTTTCGCCACGCATCATAAATCTCCAGCACGCCTTTGCGGTTTTTATACCACTGATTACCGCCGATGTGTACGAGGTAACCGGACGATAAATCGATGCCAAACCGGGCACTCAACACCGAGCGGGATTCCGCTGCCTGACCCGGCGTATAATTGGGATTCACGCCGTTGTAGATCACCTCCGAGAACGCCGGAGATGCTTTTAAAAACTGATGAAGATCGCCCTGCGTTTTGATGGAAACCGAAATAAAATTCCTGCCCTTCCGGTATCCTTTCCGGATATACGCCTGATACAATTTCCCGGTCCAGCCCGTCTGATTTTCCGGAATTTCGCCCAGAGCCGATCGCTGCGCCAGAAAGTCGTGGCAGTGAATGACATGCGGCCGATCCGCAACCAACGGCACCCAGGGTCCGAGGGCTTGATCGGCAAAGACAAACAATGTCTGCTTCGGTAATCCTTTGATTCGTTGCCGAACCTGAATCGGGAATAAAATATACTGATCGATGTAGCCCAGCCATTTTTTTAAAGCTTCCGGAACGGGCAGCGTATAAAAGAACGGTTTCGGTTGCCACGAATCCACCTCATGCCCGCGTTCCTGCATACCACTGGCCAGCCAGCGGGCATAGCGCGGCATACTTTGCGAACCGGGAAAAGACGGGTGACAAAAAATAACGATCTGCATGTTAGATGGCCTGATTGCGTTTTAGCTCTTCAATGATTCGGGTGCAGATGTCTTCGTTGCCCACCTTATTTTCCCGGACTCTCCGCATACCGGCCCGGCGTATCGATTCTCTTTTGGGTTCATTCTCCAGCAGGTCCCGGCAGATCAGCATACATTCGTCCACATCGTTCCAGAAAACTGCTTCTTCATTTTCCCGGTACATTTCCGTGTGTTCAGCGGTGCGTTCAGCGCAGAACAAACCGCCGATGTACGGGATTTCGAGTGAGCGCTGGGTGTGCAAATCCCGGTTTCCTTTCGAGAGCATCCCGATGCAGAGTTTTGCTCCCTGAATGGCGGCCACGTAATCCCGGCCTCCCAGGGCTCCACCCCGGTAGTGGGCTTTTAGCGCATTCCAGTGCGGTGATTTCTGCCAGCGGTCGCCCCAGATCGCCACCGGCAAACCGTTCTGGATCAATTTCAGTAAGAACTCGTCTCTTTTTTCATACCGCATCCAGGTGCCGATAAAAGCGATTTCCGAGCGAAATTGCGTCGGAATTTCTGCCAGCGTATCATACGGTTTATGCGCTTCTTCGTCGTAACTCCGGTAGACCAGCAAGACGTTGGACGCGCCGAGTTCACGGCATTCCTTTTCGGATTCGGTACGCACCACGACGACTAAATCATAAAAGGGCAGCGCTTTCAGCAGGGATTTAAACCGGCCGCCGTCCCGTTTTCCCGTAGGGTCATCGACATTGTAAAGAACCACCGGAGCACCAGCGGCTTTTAAGGTTTCCAGCGCCGATTTGCCAATTAACTCCCCACTATCCACCCAGATTAAATCAACGGTTTTCTGTTTTTCGAGTACCGTCGACAGCCATTTCCGGGTCCGGTTTTGTAGAAATTGGTAGCCGGTACGAAAATGAACTTTAGAGCCTAAAAACCCCTGCAACTGCTCTTTACACGCATCCTGTGGGTTATAAATCGTCACCAGATGCCCCAGTCTTTTCAGCGCCAGAAACCGGTGAAAGGAGGTAGAGGACGGGTTGTCTTCACCAATGTATACAATCGTCATACGACCTTAAAAAAGACGGAGTTTGCGAAGAACCAACAGGATAAACCAGTAGAGAAGGGCATCCTGAATCCAGCCCCGCATTAAAAAAGAATAAATATTAACGACGCTTTCCGAAAAATTAGAAACCGAAAATAAGGTAAAGAAGAAGTTCATCTGAATGAGTCCGGCCAGACTTAAACAGGTAGTCATCACGGCACCCTGCTGGTAATACATGACAAATAAGTCAACCAGCAAAAACAGGGGAATGACGCCAACGGCCATCAGTAAGAGATACCACCACCCGAAAGTCGCCATACCGGTACCGGCAAAATGGCCCGTCCGAAAACCGCCTAATCCCCCTTTACCGCCCGATCGATCGTACAAATAATCGCCGTAGGAGGAGGCATTGACGGTGAGTTTATCCACTTTTAGGTGGAAAAAATTTAAAACCGGCAACGGCAGAATAGCCCAGAATTTATCGATGGAATAACTGAGCATGTCATCGTTTGGCTTGCCCAGTTTATACGCCAGTTCCAGGCTGGCATCATTGTATTTCAGGTTGCAGAACCGCGACAGGAAGATGTTATCAAAATACGTCTCATCCCAGTCCCGAACTTCAATCACCGTATTCATGGCTCTGAACTGCTTGATGGCTTTTTTATTCTGCAAAACCTCGAGCGTTTTCAGCACCAGTTCCGTACTGGTCAGATTGCTTCTCTGCGCCCTGACAATCACCATGGATGTACCCAGATCCGCGAGCGGACCGGTTATAATCCAGAGTCCTAAACCGGCCAGGAGGGCATTTTTAAAATTGAAGATGTTGTGGTCGAATTTGCCTAACAAGAGCCCAATCAGATAGGCAATTCCCACCGCACTGATACCGGTCATGAAAAGTCCGCGGCTGTTTCCGCCCATGCCGACAAACAACAGCATGGAAGCAAAAATCAGGACTTTAAGCGTCGGCGGTTTAACGAAAGGTGGTCTTTTTAACGAGAATAAGGGTCTCAATAACAGGAATAAGGGCGTATAGGCGTAGGGTACCAATCCCTGAAAAAATTTCGCCACCGTTCCTCTTGCTTCGGCGGTTCCATCAAAATGGCTGCCACTGAGGTACGTAACGGCCATACCGGCTAATCCCACGAAGCCAATAATCCAGATTTGGAGATTGGAAGGTGTCGCAAAAAAATAATTCCGCTTTAAAACCAGACTCAGTTTATAATACAGTCTGCCCGCAAGCCCTTCGCGCCATTTTTTATAGAGGTGATGGGACGTTATAAAAACCACCAATGCCAGTAAAGAATGAATAAAAACGCTGTACGGAAATTTAAGATTATAGGTGATCGGTTTTCCTTCGAGCAGTGTAAAGATCAGCGGCAAAACATACTGGGTGAGTGAAAAACCCAGGATGATGACGGTTGAAAAGGTATATTTCGATAAGTTAAAAGCCGTCAGAACAAATTTATCGGCTAATCCCCACGCGAAGAGGACAAAAACCACCGCAAACAGATTGGCAGGACTAAAGAAAAACAGACTTTGCAGCAGAGCCGCCACAAAAACCGCTATCCAGATCCACCGTTTGAAGAGCCCTAAAAAAATAAAGCGCGGCTGAACCGGCAGAACAGGCGTCTGCGGTGCGGATGTAAGAGGCCGTTTCTGACTGGCTACCATGCTCATTTTCCTTCGACCAGGGCTAGTAGTGTTTCCCGAAATCCTTCGCCGTAGCGATCCCACCCGCCCATGCTTTTCACGCACTCGATAGCCGCCACCGACATGCTATCCCGCAAGGCCGGGTCATCAGCCAACTGCACTAATTTTTCGGTCATGATCGCCGGATTCCGAATGGGTACGATAAAGCCTTCCTGACCGTCTTTGAATAAATCTTCCGATCCCGAATTCACACTGGCAATGACCGGACAACCACACGCTAAGGCTTCTCCCTGCACCATGGCCAATCCTTCTTCTAAACTCGGAATGATAAAGACGCTGGCGGTGCTATACATGCGGGGAAGCTGAACGTTCGGGATCAGGCCTAAAAAAAACACCTTGTCCAGGTTTTGCCCGATCAGCAATTGTTTTATTTCCGATTCAACCGTTCCGATGACGACAAATTCCTTGTTGGGATGCCGGAGATTCTGGAAGGCATGTAAGGCATACATGAACCCTTTCCGAAGGCAGACATTGCCCACCCAGAGTACTTTAAATTTATCCGTACCGGGTTCGGCCACTTTATAAAACCGCTCAAGCCGGGCACCATACGGTATTTTAGAAAGTTTACTTTCGGGAACGCCCTGATCGATAAATGTTTTCTTTACGAACTCAGAAGGAATCGTAATCCGGTCGGCCTGTTCATATTCAATTTCTTCCTTTTCGATCACCCGCGGGTCGACTCCCCGAAACGTAAATCCCCAGCGGGCGTATTCTTCGCGCAGGATTTGATCCTGAAACCGGATGTGGGATGAACCCCGGTCGCAGATGAAATAACCGTTGTTGTCTTTCGCTTTTTTACCGGCGTGCAAGCCGTTGCCCGACAAAGCAATCAGGATGGTCGGATGGTCAATTTTTCCGGCTACATATTTATCAATCACCTGTTTATCGATCCATTCCCACTCTTCCGATAACCACTCCCAGTACTGAATTCCAATCAACCCTCTTTTCATGTAGGGCGTATGAATCCACGGAAACGTTTTTACTTTATCCTTCGGAATACCCTGTTCATCTTTTAATTTGAATTTAGGAAAGCCCGTGTATATCCTTTCCAGCAGTCCTAATCGTTCTAATTGTCTTGCGAGGTGGAAGTGATGAAACCTTCCGATCGCCAACTGGGTAACCTTCATGATTGAATTAGGCAGTTTTGCTGTAACAGTACTTGCCGATAACGGGCAGACGACTTAATAATAACAAGGTTTTCTCCACCCCAATCTTCGAAAACAGCTCCCAATATTTCTTTATATTCCAGCATAACGCCACAAAAGATACGGCCAGATACAACAGATAATAGTCCGGGAATGCACTCATCATGATCATGCCAAAAGCCGCTATCAGGACGGATCGAATCGCGATGCCGTACGATTGGTTCGGCCAGCGCATGTGATGCGACTGAAGCCATTTTCTGGCGTAATACCGGAACCCAATAGCGGCTGCAATTTCGGCGGTTAATAGCGAGATGCCGGCACCGACGATGCTGATTTGGGGTACGAGAAAAAAGATACCGGCGATAACGATCAGTGACGATACCAGCGAAATACCCATTTGTAATTTGAGCAAATTATTCCCGGTGACGATCGCGGTGGCCGGTTGGGCGATGCCATACACCAGCACACTCAACGACAGCGTCGCGAACAAATAAGGATCGTATACAATCTGGCCTTTCGTCCACATCGTAAACAGGAAAGGAGCGATGGCATGGATCACCAGCACGGCAGGAGCCAGAACAGCCACCACCACCAGCCAGATGCTATCGAAAGCGACCTGCATTCGTTCCTGATCCTTGGTGTGCAAAAACCGCATCAACTCCGGCATCAACGGGTTGGTAATGGTAGAAAGCCCTTGCAAGGCCACATTGGCACCGGTTCGCATCGTTACAAAAGCCGCCAGACTGGCTGCGCCCACCAGGGGAGACAGCAACAGCCGAACGCCCTGCTGTTTGAAATTTTCCAGAAAATACCGGCCCGACAACGTAATGGAAGTAACGTACTTTTCGAAGCCCATCCGCACGGAAGCCGTCGTGATTTGAATGCTTTCCCGTTTTAACAGCGTGTTGGTATCCAGAAATTGAATGAACATGATCGCCATTGACCCTACGGATGCCGCGATGTTAACCCCCAGTAAATCGGCACCATTTATGATAAAGGCCACCGTAATGAGTGAAGTAAGAATGGACGAAATCACGTTCCACCACTCCATCCGGGGGTAGTAACCAAAGGGGTTTAATGCTCTAAAAAACAGCCCGATAATATTGGAGGCTATCCACGTAACCCATTGCAGTATGAGCGACCACCCAACCTGATTTCTAAAGCCCGGATTGCTGACGCTTTTTTCGTTGAACAAGAACTCGATATTGCTGTAAAAGGCGATGTAATATAAAATGGAGAGTTCCAGAACACTCAGAATCAGAATGACACTGACCCCGGACCAAAGCAGGGAGGCAATTTGGGGTCGGTTGGTGGTGCCAAATTTCAAAAATTCAAATTGTAAATAATCGCTGTAGCCTCTCCCCAGGGTATTTAAAACATTGATCAGAGCCTGAATGGCAATGTATACCCCATAGGTTTGAATGTCCCAGTAGCTCAGAAAGATGGGAACAAGAGCCACCTGAGTGAGCATGGTAACCCCAATTCTTGCCCAGGAAGCCGCTGTACCTGAAATCAGTCGTTTAGTGGTTGACATACATTGGTTTGCTCATCATGGATTAAACTCAAAAACTTCTCCTATCACGCCTTCTTTACAGCTTTAATTCCGACTGAATGATGGGCAATAAATCTTTCGCTAATGCTTTTTGTCCCTTGCTGTTCAAATGAATTTCATCATTGAACATGTCGAACGCCATGCGGTTGATGCGCATCGGAATCTGATTTTTTTTGCAGAATTCTTCGATTACCAGGCCGCCCCGGTCGACCGTATTTTTCGTCAGTTCCGACTGGGAGCGGTGTAGATACAGAAAGAACGGTATTTTTAACTGTCTGGAAATACTGTCTAAATCGGCAAACCCTTTGACCAGATTCTCAGGTTCTTCAGCGGTTTTTTCCTCTTTCGTAGCGGGCTCTTCGGATCTGAAATAGCGATCTTCTACGGTTGCCCACGCTTTTACGACCAATTTGGGCCAGGCAAACGCGTCATTCTTATCCGGATGCGTTGACGTTACGCCTACAATGGGCTGAAAAGTCATCGGGTCGAATGCGTCGCCACTATTGGCCACCATCAAAATCATATCGGCACCGAACATCCCGAATTTCTTCAAATAAGCCACCACATTGTCGGGCGACCAGGTTTTGTCACTGATGTTTAAGACACGTACTTTTTTACCGTATTGACGAAGCAGTTCTTTCTCTACGAGGGTGCTGGCCAGACTATCCTGATCGATGGAATTACCGCCGTTGATGATCGAGTCGCCCACCAATAAAACCACGAGGGTATCGGTTTTGGCAACGGGCGCACTGCGCATGGAGAATTCATTGGTGGTAAATCGATTCCGGTAAATCCTGACATCCTGATTGGGTTTTAGCAGGTATTCATATTCGTTACTGGCGTCGTAGAGGGGATAGCTGGTTAATCCGTAATAGCGACCGCCCAGCTCCACCAGCAGCAGAAAGAGACAAAAAATAAGGGCCGCCAGCGCTATTTTTTTCATGAATTGACAGACTGATTTGAGCGTCGTTTCTCGCCCGTTATCCGGTTTTTTTTCGCGTAAACGTTCCGGAATTAAGAAATACCGGCTGGTTTTGATACGGCTTCGCCCTTTCAGTCCCAGGCTGGACCTAACTTGCAGTGTTTTAGGGTAGTCAGAAATTGCAGGGGCTCAAACGTGGCCTTCAAGCCGTAACCAGCGTCTTCGATAAATCAACTTTTATGACCATTTGCAGCGAATCGATAAACACTTGCAGTGTTTTCCCCTGCTGGTTCATGACGTTGCCTTCCAGATCCTGAAAACAGCCGGATTTTATTTTGATGCGGTCGGATGATGAAAAGGCCTCAACCTGAATGTGGTTGTTATCGGTTTCTTTCAGCATTCGCCGGATGATCTCGATTTCGGAGTCCCGAACCACGGCCGGTTTATTCATCCAGAACAGGTAGCGAACAATACCGGGTACCCCAAATACCCGATCGCGTTGCTGTTCTTCCAGATTCACAAAGCAGTAGGACCGGAAAAGTGGTTCTTCGACGGTTTTCATTCGGTCCGACCACTTTCGTTTTGTTTTAACCAGCGGACAATACACTTCGATCCCGCGCTCTTTCAACTTGTCGGCCACCGCCTTTTCGGTTCGGGACTTCGTATACAATACGTACCAGGACATAGGCTTGCAAAAGATTATCCCGTTACCAGGCGTTTTTATTTTCACCAACCATGGCCTTCACCGTCAGCCAGCAAATCCAGAGATCGAACAGAATGGATTTTTTCCGGTTGTAGAAGCGGTCATATCTGACCCGGTGGCGCATTTTCATCACATGGTCGATTTCGCCCCGGTATCCATTGATCTGGGCCAGTCCGGTGATCCCCGGTTTCACGCGGTAGCGTTTCCGGTATTCAGGCATTGTATTCCAGAATTGTGCACTGTGCTGAATGGCGTGGGGCCGGGGGCCAACAATGCTCATGTCGCCGATGAGCACATTGAGGAATTGCGGCATTTCGTCCAGATTGGTTTTTCGCAGAAACCGCCCGATCGGCGTGATCCGCTCATCGTTTCGCTTTGCCTGTTTGAAGGAAGCCGCCGGATTATGCGTCATCGTTCTGAATTTCAGACAATTAAAAGAAGCACCACGATACCCGGTACGTTTCTGGATGAACAGAACGGGGCCGGGTGAGCCCAACTTGATCAACAGGCCTACCAATGGAATCATCCAGATCAGGATACACACGGTAACCAGAAAACTCAGGCAAATATCGAAGGCACGCTTTCCAAAATACCGGTATGTAAAATCACTGCGTCGGTTCCGTTCCTCCGCATAGACATAAAGGGTTTGGTATTGTGAGTTAAGGCTTAGCATATTGCTTTTAACTGTCTAATTCGGGTTCGTTACAGGAGAATGACGGTCAGGAAAGCCGTCGAAGCTTGGTATTAGGCGATCAACATAGCCTGTTGGTGATTTAATTACTTAAAAAGGTCGTCGGATCAGGTTTTTCGGTGTTTTCCTTTTCCCCTCTGCTGATTAGGATCCGTCCCCCCATAATATTCGCCATAGCCATAATTATAGTAGTGCGAATCGCCTTCTCCAATGGCATTCAGAACAATGCTCAAATTCTGGAATCGCTGTTCCTTGTAGAGAGCGTCCACCATTTTCAGGTGGTTTTTGGGCGTATGGTCGTGCCGGATCATAAACAGAGTAACATCGGCAAACGGCGCAATCACCTGCGAGTCGGTTACGAGCCCAACGGGTGGAGAGTCCACCAGAATGTAGTCGAACCGTTGCCGCAACTCGCGAAAAAGCTGGCCCAGACGGGGCGAACTCAACAACTCCGCCGGGTTCGACAGGAGTGGCCCCGCCGTAATGATGAAGTAGTTGTTGTATCCCATGATGGGCTGAAGCAGTTCATCGATCGTCGCTTCTCCCAGCAGGTAATTGCTGATGCCGGCGAGGTTTTCCATGTGCAGGCTCTTGTGCAGTTGCGGTTTCCGCAGGTCCATCTCCAGAATAACCGTCGTCCGTTCCACCATCGCCAGGCTGGCCCCCAGATTGAGGGAAATGAACGACTTGCCTTCCCCACTGATGCAGGAAGTGAAGAGCAGCACCTGGCTGCGCTGCTCTTCACCTTTCAAAAAATGCAGATTCGTCCGCAAAGCCCGAATCTGCTCCCCAATGACGGAGCGCATTCTCGGTTTGAAAACCAGGTTGTCGCTGGACATTTTACTGCCCTTCACAATCTCGCCTAAAATGGGAACCTGCGTGAATTCTTCCACGTCGGAACGGCGCATTACCCGGTCATTGAGAGCCGATTTCAGTTCAATAAAACCAATGGGCAACACCAGGCCGATGCAGCCGAAGATCAAAAAGATGGACGTTTTTACCGGAGCAATCGGCCCTTCGTCCGTGCGTGCTGCGTCTACAATCCGGCTGTCAGAAACCGTCGAAGCCGCCGACAAAGCGGTTTCTTCCCGTTTTTGAAGCAGGTAGGTATACAGCCCGTTTTTGATGACCTGTTGCCGGGTGATGTTGAGCAGGGTGCGCTCCTTCCCCGGAACGGTCCGGATCATGTCTTCCATCCGCCGGTTATTCGCCAGCAGGTGGTTGCGGCTGCTGGTCAACTGCTGCCGCATCGTCTGAATGTTTTCGTTGATGCTGCCTTTGATGGTTCTGATCTGGCTGTCGATCGATTGGAGCATGGGGCTGTTGCTGGCCATCATGCGCGACATTTCATCGCGTTTCAGTTCGAGTTCCGATACTTTGGTGAGCAGGCCGTTCAGGGTCGGGTCGTTCAGTCCGATGGTGGCGGGAGCAACACTCTTGTCACCAATCTGTTTGGCCACGTAGCGCTCAATGTCCGCCAAACCACTCAACCGCATGTTTACTTCATTCAACTGGGCATCATTTTCCTTGACAGTCATCAGGAAGGTCTGAGCCTGGATGCTTAGATCCGTAATGCCCTCGGTCGATTTGTAGGTTTCGACTTCCTGTTCCACTTTCGAGAGTTCACCGGCAATCAGGCTCAGCCGCTCCTCGATGAAGTGGAGCATGTTACTGGCATCCTTGTTTTTGTCGAAAACGGCCTCTTTGCTGTAGGCATTGACCAGTTGGTTCAGGATCGCTTCCGCTTTGTCCGGCACGGTTTCTTCCATACTGATTTCCAGCACATTGGACTCTTTGGCCGCCGGTTCAACGCTCAGTTTATTCAAATAGCTGTTGACGGCTCGCGAGTGCGTTGCTACCGACACCAGCACGGGTGGTGTGCTGGCCGAAATAGGCTTGAGCGCAAATACGCGAAGCAACCCGTAAGGCGTTTTGATATTTTGGTTAAACGGATAGGAGTAGCCATTTAACAGGAATGTTTTTTCATCCACGAACGTAAACGCCAACTCGCTGGAAAACAGGCTTGGATGCTCTTTTTCAACCAGCAACCGGATGGGCGACTCCCCGTAGATTTCCTTGTTGTACGTTTTGGTGGGGTGATAATACTGAACGTCTAGCCCCAGACTTTTCACCACCCGGTCCATGAGGGTGTAGGACTTAAGAATTTCGATCTGGTCGTCGATGCTGACGTTCTTATTAAAAAGATAGAGTTCTTTCATCAGGTTCTCGGCCGAGACGCCCCCCTTCTTTTCATCTTTGATCAGCAAACTCGCGTGCACCCGGAAAACCGGCGGCTGATACAGCAGGTACCCATAAGCCGCTCCGAGCATGATCGCGATCGAAAGCAAAAACCACGGCCAGAAGCGTAAATACCGCATGAGCGTAGCCCGTAGATTGGGCTGTGGTGCTATTTCATAGGCCTGATAAGGCGTGTATGAGTTATTTACCATAGTATTAACGCGTTACAACAATGGCTATGATCGAAAGCGCACTGAGGATAATAGGTACTAACTGATAATTCCGGTCTGCATTGGCAATTCGGGCCTTACCGGGTTCAACATACACGATATCGTTGGGATGCAGGTAATAGAATGGCGAGCGAAACAAATCCCGCCGGGTTAAGTCAACGCGGTTAAACGTCCGCTGCCCGTTTTCTTCACGAATAACCAGAATGTTCGTACGCTGTCCGAAAATGGTAATATCACCCGCCAGCCCCAGGGCTTCGGGCAACGTAACGCGCTCATTGGGAATGGTGAAGAGGGAGGGACGGGCCACTTCTCCCGTGACGGAAATCTGAAAGCTCTGGTTTCTGACATTCACCGTTGGTTCTTTCAGGTAATCGAGCAGTTTCTGCCGGATCTGTTTGGCCGCCTGGCTGCTGGTGAGTCCCTGGACGGTCACTTTCCCGATCAAAGGCAATTCAATCTGCCCTTCTTCGCTAACCAGGTAACCGGTCACGTAAGGCATGGGGGTTGTGGCGGAACTCTGCCCGGTCATGGCTGTGATGGAGGTATAGGGATTGAACAGAGCCGTGGCCTCCGGGCTAAAACTGCTCACCTGAACAGACAACACATCGCCCACTTTGATGGTCGCAATATACCGTGGAGAAAGCGCAATGGTGTCTTTATCGTTCCCGCTTTTCTGATACAGTACCAGTTTCTTGCTTGATATACAACTCGTCAGAAAAGCACACAGGCCCAACACCCAAATCGCCCCCCGAACACCCAGTTTACATTGATTCATACCGTCACTTTCATAAAATAATGATACTGATTCTGCAAATAACCGGACTGCTACTGCCAGACTAACTCATCCACTTCGCGAACAAGACGTTACCCTTGTCAAAAAGTTTTGCAAGTTAAGTAAAATTACTCAATTCAAAAAACGAAAACAATTTACACGGCCTGACGTTTCGGGGTACTGATTGGGTTGCCTGATCCTTACGTAAACTCTCTGGATGCTATTACCATTCCTGATGGAAGCAACTGTATTACAAAAATAATACTTATAAATTGAATAAAAATAGAATTTAATTTTGTAAATACGTTAAGTAATTCCGCAATCTCTTTTATCAGACACATGACTTACGAATTCCTTACGACTTTGATCGCAGAATCGACTACCGTTCCGGAAACGGTAAAAAATCAGACATTACTCAAGTTTTTACGGGAATATAATTTCTACAAATTGTGCTAACCCTGCTTAGGTATGTAGTATTTATAACCATTTTATTTGCTTGCACAACAATTTGTCATTACCTTGTATCGTATTGATCAACCATCCTATTTAACAGACAAAGAAATTCAATGAATTTTATTCATTGAATTTCCCTTACTTTATTATATGGCGGTGATTTTTATGTATGATAATTCAAACCGGGCGCGAGTAGCAGGGCTTCCGGCGCAAACGCATCCTCCCCGAAGCACGAAGTGACCGGATCAACCGGGGCATTTCCAGAATAGCAGAAGGAAGGGGTTTCGGGTCGGTCCGCCTTCCCGGTTTACATTTCGCTGGTAAACTGAAAATATTTTTGATGAAGAAAGGAAACGCGAAAGTGGCCACGGCCTGATCTGAAAACCGGGCGGTTGCTGCTAATCCAGATACCGGATTGCCTCAGTCTGCCTTCAGCACCCGTACGGTTTTGACTTGGTCGGCTGTGCTGACCCGGAGCCACAGAAGCCCCGCCGGCTGACCGGCAATCAACACCGTCTGCCGCTCAACGGCACCGGCCCGTCCTATCCGATGCTGGGTGACCAGTCGACCCTGCACATCCGATAATTGCCAGTGAACCGGCTGGTCTTCGGCGCCCCGAATCTCGATTTCCAGCGCGTCCCCCATAATCGGATTTCCCAGCACAGTCACGCTGAGATCCATTGTTTCTTCGGCTGATAAACGCGCGTTCGCACACTGATAGGCTTTGGGAGACCCCTTCAGAAGGTACGTACTGCCCAGCACCCTGGCCCGAACCATCGCGCCATTTTTTAAACCTGCCGGAGGTGAAAAATTGTACGCATGAACCCCGTTGCCCTTCCCCGCCGTCTTTAAATCTGTCCGGTAAATCGCAGCCTCCGCGCGCCCTAAAATCGTAGTAACAACCGGCGACCCGCTTTCAAGGTAGAACTCAACCGTCAAGGGTGTGTTCGGCTTGTTGCGATCCCAGACCCAACCCCGGATGCTTCCGCATTCCAGTTTATCCAGAAAACCCTCAAAATCCCCGGTTACGACGGGAGTGACGGCGGCAGGTTTAACGATCAAATCAAAACTGACCTGGCTCGTTGCCCCTTGCTCATCGGTGGCCGAGTACGTCAGTTTGTAGGTTCCTTCTTTGACCGGCGTACCGGTGATAATGTGATTGAACGCCGTTGCACTCAGACTTCGGTTGCCGGTATTCATACTCAATCCGCCCGGTAATTCGCTTAATCCATACGTCAGGGTTCCGCCTTCGGGATCGGTGAAAGCCACCAGCGTTCCCGAGAAAGGTACCCCCACCTGGGCCGTCAGCGGGGCAATCAATACGGTGGGAGAGGGCGGCTGCGGAGGTTTATTGGCCGTAGGCGTCGGGCTGGGTTTAACGCACAAAACCGTTGCCACCGCAGCGTGGCTAACCCGATCAAAGCGGTCGTCCCGAATCGCGTTCGGTGAACTTTCCAGCTTCAGGTTGCAAACCAGCGTGTTGTAGGAACCGCTGTTCAGATACAACGCATTCGCGCAATTGATAGCCGTGTTGTTCTCGAAAATACTCCCCAGAATCGCCGGAACCTGCTCATCCTGATAAAATGCCACGGGATGATATTCCAGGTAATTAAGGTACCCTTCCGGATATTCCGCATCCACCACCGCCGGGATGTTCGGAACGCCCGCCCGCAACGTGTTGCCCCGCACCTCCAGCCCCACCACCGACGTACCAAAGGTTTTTTCCTGGGCGTGCTGCACGGGATGGACGCCAATGAACACGCCATTGGCCCCATTCGTGTTCGAAACGGTGTTGCCCACAATCTGGGTGTTATACATCGGCATAAACTGCTGACGACCGTCCGACTGCTGCTGAATCGGTGTCAGGTCAATCGAGCCGCTGTTGAGCAGGGTGTTGTTGACAATCGCTACCTGGGTTGTCGATGTGTGATACAGCGTGATGCCGCGGTGATTACCCGACAAGCGGTTGCCCTGAATCAGCCAGTTGCGTGCCCCCCAGTTGAAAACCGCATACCGGCTGCCCACGCCCGGAATGACGTCCCAGGCCCGATCCAATTGCAGTGTCGAGCCGCTCCGGCTGGTGATCCGGCGCCATTGTCCCATCCCTTTTCCGCTTACAATGGCCACCACCGGCTGCCGGCGAAAGCTCCCCCAGGTCTTGCTCTGGTCCTGCAAGGTTGTGGCCGTGGCTCCGCTCACCGTTCCGGCATCTTCATCGATACGGTCGCCCCCTCCCCCCTCGCTGATGATCGTTTCGCCATCTCTGCCGTTCTGAGCCGGGCCGTTGACGACCTTGAATTCGTTCTTGAGCACCGCTACATTCTGCGCAAAATTCATGATCAGAACGTGGTGGATCGTATTGGTTGGATACCGGGCCGAGCCGTCGCGGATGACTACGTTGTTCTCAAAAACCCCGTCGCGGGTTTTGTCCAGATTGAGCCCATCGACAGCGTAAGTAAAGGTATTTCCCCGGAGTACAAAATGGCTGCATCCGTCCAGTTGCAGCGGCCCCCGGTAGTTAAAACGGCTGTCGACGCCCTGGCTCAGATCGGTGTTGGCAATCACCAGCTTGTCGCTGTTGGCCAGCCACAGCCAGTCGCTGCGTTTAAGATCGAACCGAACCCGTTGCAGAAAAATCTCCGTACCCTGTCCCCGGCTGCTGTTCAGCTGTTCGCTGCCTGTTTCGTCGATGTTTAGCAGCGACAAATCCGCCAGACCGGCCTGCCGGGTGATTTCCGGC
>NZ_VBSL01000100.1 GCF_006149005.1 Larkinella sp. C7
CTCCCTTTGTGAGACCTCTTCATTTGGCCTGATTGACAGTTTTCCCTGTGCCTTATGTCATCCCATCCGTAATCTAAGAGCTAGCCTTTTATCAGAAGTCGCTAACATCGGATACAACGCCACGAAGAAGATTCACTACTACGGGGTGAAGTTCTCCGTTTTAGTCAGCGATAGGGGCTTTCCTTTGGATTATGTAGTAACGTCAGCCTCTGTTTACGATAGCCAAGTGGCTTTTCAATTACTGGAACACAGCTCTATTCCACTGATTTATGGAGACAAGGGCTATATTGACNGTATCACCTTAATTTCTCAACTCAGGAAAAATATAGCGGACTATTCTTGGTTTGAGAACTATAAAATTAGCCGATTGCGCAAACCGATTGAAACCGTCTTTTCGAGCTTAGAACAGTTTGGCATTGAGAATTTACGCTGTCGAAACCTTCGGGCATTACAGTTTAGAGTAGAAGCTATTTTACTCATCTATTCACTCATGCTAGAAAATAGTCAAAATGAATTTGGGCTGAGTTTGAAGTATTCTAAGGCTTATGCCTGATTAACTAGCACAACGAGTA
>NZ_VBSL01000101.1:0-222 GCF_006149005.1 Larkinella sp. C7
TAGAACAAGAAAAATCTCATGTCGATGCTTATATGAATCTCGAAAAACTTCGCTTTCCCGATAAATATCAGTTGGATTATCAAATTTCCGTTTCCGAAAAAATAAAGCTGCCTCCCTTTGGCCTACAAGTGTTAGTTGAGAATGCAGTTCGGCATGCCTTTAAAGATCGAAAAAAAGATAATAAAATCTGCATCCAGGTTAAGCAAGAAAACGACGTCTATA
>NZ_VBSL01000101.1:327-570 GCF_006149005.1 Larkinella sp. C7
GCGATAACGGTCAAGGAATTTCACCCCAAATTATTGATAAATTGGGCCAAGAAATCGTTTCTGAAAGTACAGGAAGTGGTACTGCCCTTGTTAATCTTAATAACCGCCTTAATTTACTCTATGGCAGCATTAGTCATTTGCATTTTGATTGCGATGACAATGGCACGACGGTCTGGTATTTAATCCCTCAACAGATAGGAGAGTCCGAACATGAAAATTTTGATTCTTGATGATGAAGTACTT
>NZ_VBSL01000102.1:0-234 GCF_006149005.1 Larkinella sp. C7
CTGAGAGCGACGATAATGACAATAAGGCGGAAGAAGTCAAACACGTTGATAATCTAGAAGTTAAATTACTATCTAATCAGCAAATGACTCAGAATGAGAAGATTGAATTTGAGATTTCCTACGATGTCTTAGATGATACGGAGACCCATATCGTCTTTTCGTTAACAGATATTGACCGCAATATTTGGATTTATAATGATAATGCCCTGGACTATCCAACCCAAGGTAGTGGCC
>NZ_VBSL01000102.1:285-567 GCF_006149005.1 Larkinella sp. C7
CTATGGATTCAGCATCCGGAATTGTAAAAAGAAATGGGAATTGGGAAATTTTATCTGACTGATTTTTGAGTAGATAGGAGGCTAGCTTATGTCTAATCTGATGGTATCAATCATCTGTACGAGTTACAACTATGCCGAATTTATTGAAAGAGCGATTGACAGCTTTCTTGCCCAAGAAGTAGATTTTCCTTATGAGATTATCTTGGTTGATGATTGTTCAACTGATAATTCTAGAGCAATTATTCAGTCCTATGCCCAAAAGCATCCGGATCTCATTCGAGT
>NZ_VBSL01000103.1 GCF_006149005.1 Larkinella sp. C7
TTTATAGCCTGCTTGGCTGAGCCTATCTAGGGTGGGACGTACATCAGAAAAGATAACTTCGCTATAAGGCAGAGGGTGGGCTAGCTTATAGGCCCTATAATCAGCCTGAAGTTGAGCAAGGTCCCATTTCTGGTAGTCTTGACCAAGAATCTTTTGCCAGATCTGCTTCATATTGCCCCCGATAAAAAAGCTGGGAGGCAGGTGGCTGATTGAGATACCACGGGTCGCTAAAAATGCCTGACGGCGGCTGTAATAAAATTCCTCGGTGTCAAAGAGAACACCATCCATATCNACGGGTCGCTAAAAATGCCTGACGGCGGCTGTAATAAAATTCCTCGGTGTCAAAGAGAACACCATCCATATCAAAAATAACTGCTTGCTTCATGAAAAACCTCAGCCTTATTCTACCACAAAGAGCTAATCTGAACAAAGCGCACTCCTGTGAAGCACAGACAAAGTATGGCTGATATTAGGCCAAAATAGGAATTTGAAAAGTTGTCTGAATTTTGCTATAATTTTAGGCAATCTGGAAATGAAAGTTAGATGGAAGTGTTATGAAAGTCG
>NZ_VBSL01000104.1:0-223 GCF_006149005.1 Larkinella sp. C7
ATTGATAGCCATCTTGATTGATGACTTGGTCGTAGTAAACTCGGTCGCCAGCATTAGCATAGAAGGCCAAAGGTGCTGAAGCTGACGGACTATTCTTTACCTCTGTGCGTTCAGGATAAGTATAATAACCCGAGCTTGGAATATCCTTGCCAACTTCTTGAACTGCTGTAGTCACGGAAGCCGGACTGACCACTTCTGTCGCTTGTGTTTGAACTGCTTGGTC
>NZ_VBSL01000104.1:292-548 GCF_006149005.1 Larkinella sp. C7
TAGAAGTTGCTGACTGGTCGGCTTGGTCATCGGTCTGAGTTGCTGCATCAACCTTTCCTGACGCTGAAGTTACATTAGCATCAACATCACTAGTACTTGCTTGAGATTCAGAACTTACTTGTTCTGTTTTATCAATAGCCGCAGTGTCTGCTTGATTTTCACTAACTGTCTCTGTCTTAGTTACTTGGGTATCTGAACTAAGCGCCTTGTCTAAAACCGTCTGCACGGTGGTATCCTGAGGCTGACTAGCTGGCAC
>NZ_VBSL01000105.1:0-245 GCF_006149005.1 Larkinella sp. C7
GGAATACCTAACAGGTCAGGTTATTGCCATTGATGGTGGCATGACCATGCAAGGTTAATCAGAGCTTTTCACTCTTCGAAAATCAGAGAATTCGTCGTTAACTCGTTTTATCATACACTGGTACCATCTGTAGCTTTTGATTTTCATTGAGTTTTACATAAAAATAATCCAAAAAAGATAGAGGAACTATTATGACTTTTAATCGCGTTGTTGTAACAGGTTACGGTGTCACATCACCAATTGGA
>NZ_VBSL01000105.1:301-548 GCF_006149005.1 Larkinella sp. C7
CGCCAGAAGAATTCTGGAATAGCCTAGAAAACGGTAAAATCGGTATTAAACCCATTACAAAGTTTGATGCTTCCGAAATCCCAGTTCACAATGCTGGAGAAATTCAAGACTTCCCATTCGATAAATACTTTGTCAAAAAAGACAAGAACCGGATGGATAACTATTCTCTCTTTGCTATGTATGCAGCCCTAGATGCCCTTGAAAATGCTAACTTGGACATGGAAAATGTTGACCGTGACCGGACTGG
>NZ_VBSL01000106.1 GCF_006149005.1 Larkinella sp. C7
ATCAATATAGGAATTTCTGGTCTTAAAACGAGCCTCATAGAAACGAATAATCTTGTCCATATGATGCTCAAAGCCCACCTTGAGTGCGCCCAGCTTTTCCCCACGATTGAGGGCTAAAACTCGATAGCCCTGAAAATCTTTGATTTTTTCCGAAAAATCGTAGTAGATTTGGAAGACCTGCTTATCATCCAGACTGGCATCCTTGAGGATGGAAACCAGCAGGCTGTAGTTCCAAATTTCATTATAGGTCCAAGAGCGCAGTCGATTATCTTCTGACAGCACCTCAATTAAAATATCAAGGGAACCAGCTAGAGCCTTATCGGCTGTTGGAAAACCTTCACTAACAAAGTTAGCAGCCTGAGCTTCTAAATCCGGAACATTTTGCAAAATCAGCCGTGTCAAATCAGCTAAGCCAGCCTCCCGAGCAAGGGTAGCCTTGGTCCGACGTTTTTCCTTGTAGGGTAGGTAGAGTTCTTCTACCTCAGCTAATTTACCAGCAGCTTGGATAGCTTGCTTAAGCTCGGGAGTCAACTTCCCTTGCTCTTCA
>NZ_VBSL01000107.1 GCF_006149005.1 Larkinella sp. C7
TGGTAAACCTTGTAAGTGGTCCAAACTAGTTGTGGTAATAAAGGTTTGCACGTTTTCCTTGATACCATCCAATAAACGAAGTTGACGGTGGTTGTCAAGCTCACTCATAACATCATCCAATAAAAGAATTGGACTATCTCCGGTTATGGCTTTAATCAGCTCAATTTCTGCCAGTTTTAGAGATAAAATTAAGCTGCGTTGTTGACCTTGGCTACCAAAGGAAGCGTCCATATCGTTGATAAAAAAGGTCAGATCGTCGCGGTGCGGTCCGACACCGGTATTCTTTTTGAAGCTATCTCGGCTAAAGGATTTGGCCAATTGGTCTAGGAANGGTCTAGGAAATTTTGCTTAATCTCGGCTGGTTCTTGAAATTTAACCGATGACTGATAGGAAATTTTTAGATGCTCCAGCTGGTTGGAGATGATATGGTGGTGCTTATCAGCTTCCACTGTCAAGTCTTGGACAAATTGATAACGATGCTCCATGACCCGACTGCCAAAATCAGCTAGTTGTTCATCAATGACTGCCAAATAATCCTTATCAATG
>NZ_VBSL01000108.1 GCF_006149005.1 Larkinella sp. C7
CTTGTCAGCTCAGTCACAAGCAGCTCAAGCGCAATCAGCAGTTATCCAGAATCAATCAGCTGTACTTGCAGGACAAAATGCAGAACTAGAAGCTCAAAATAATGAACTTCAGGCGCAGTCTAATACACTTGCAGGTGAAATTCAGGAATTGTCAGCTAAGATTGTTGCTCGTAACGCATCAATTCAAGCACAAGCTCAAAATGCACAAAAGAACAATACAGCTACTAGCTACATCAATACGATTTTGAATTCAAAATCAATTTCAGATGCTATTAGCCGTATCGTTGCTGTTCATGAAGTTGTTTCTGCAAGTCAAAGTCAATTGGCTCAACAGCAAGCTGATCAGGCTGCTCTTGAAACAAAACAAGCAGACAATCAAGCGGCTATGAATCAAGTTGCTGCTAACCAAGCCTCTATTCAAGCTAACCAATCAGCTCTTGCTCAACAACAAGCAGCTGTTGAATCTGCTCAACAAGCTATCACAGCTGAAATTGCTACAGCACAGGCTAACAAACAAGCGCTTGTTTCTGCTAAGTCTACTGCC
>NZ_VBSL01000109.1:0-212 GCF_006149005.1 Larkinella sp. C7
AGTAATGGAATTTTCAATAGAAATTTGTCCATTAGACCCTGTCAGGGTAATACCTGTAGAATGAACATCAATTTTAAGGCTAGAGAGAATTGGAATAGCGTTCTTACTACTGATAGCTCTTTTGGTGGTATTCAATGCCTGAAGAAAGAAGGCTTTATTTATCGAAAAGTTAATCATGAGGACTCCTTTATAGTATTAAGTATAAGTTTAGT
>NZ_VBSL01000109.1:269-536 GCF_006149005.1 Larkinella sp. C7
AGTAGTAGGTCTTGTGGAGGGCGTGGAAAAGTTTCTGCAAGCTTGAGCTCAATAGTCAGTAGCCTTGTGCACAAGCTGTGGATAAACTAGCTAGAAATCTTGCTCTTGTCCACAAGCCTATTTGATTTTATTTTTGATAGTCTCAATTTCGATTCGCAAACTGTCATCCTGGGCCAGCATATTTTTAATCTTATTATAGGCATGCAGGACAGTTGAATGATCACGCCCACCAAATTCTTTACCAATCTTAGGTAGGCTGTTATCGGT
>NZ_VBSL01000011.1 GCF_006149005.1 Larkinella sp. C7
AACCTAAAAAAATGCAACGCACTCCACAACTTTTGTACTTGATCCGATTGTACTTAGATATGAAACACTAAAAAACCCCCAAAACAGGCTGTTTTGGGGGTTTTTAGTCATTCTTGCAGAGGGAGAGGGATTCGAACCCCCGGACCTGTTACAGTCAACAGTTTTCAAGACTGCCGCGATCGACCACTCCGCCATCCCTCTGGGTCACTTATGTGGGTGCAAAAGTAAGACGGTTTTTTTATTTTCCCAACACCCTCCGCCAAAATCCGTATTTTTTCCTTCCGATCCCCTAACTTGCCTCCCAAACCATCCGGGTATCAACCCGGTCGACGGCTATGTGGCAGGAAGAAAACAACCAACTCACCCGAACCTTTACGTTCCGGGATTTTAGCGAAGCCTTCGCGTTCATGACCCGCGTGGCCCTCATCGCCGAAAAAATGGACCACCACCCCACGTGGACCAACACCTACAACCAGGTCTCTTTCCAACTCAGCACCCACGACGCAGGCAACACGGTGACAGAGAAAGACCGTGTTTTAGCCAATGCAATTGACAAAATGATGAGTTATGAATGATGAACGATGGATTAGCTGACGCAGCGCTATTAATTCATCGTTCATCATTCATAACTCATCATTCAAAACCATGAAACTCTACCTCGTCCCCACCCCTATTGGTAATCTGGATGACATTACGCTGCGGGCGGTGAATATACTGAAGTCGGTGGATGCCATTCTGGCGGAAGACACGCGCACCTCGGGTTTTCTGCTGAAACACCTCCAGATCAGCAAACCGCTCCACAGCTACCATATTTTTAATGAACACCAGACCGTGCAGCGCGTCATTGCCCAACTCAAAACGGGCAAAACCCTGGCGCTGGTGTCGGACGCCGGAACGCCCGCCATCTCCGATCCCGGTTTTCTGCTCGTGCGCGAGTGCATCAAACACGAGATTCCGGTCGAGTGCCTGCCCGGTCCCACGGCCTTTGTCCCGGCGCTGGTCAACTCCGGGTTGCCCGCCGACCGGTTTACGTTCGAGGGATTTCTGCCCCACAAAAAAGGCCGCCAGACCCGCCTTTCCGAGCTGGCCGAAGAAACCCGCACAATGGTTTTCTACGAATCGCCCCACCGGCTGGTGAAATCGCTGACCCAGTTTGCCGAGGTTTTCGGCCCCGACCGACCAGCCAGCGTATCGCGCGAGCTGACAAAACTGTTTGAAGAAACCGTTCGCGGTTCGTTACAGGAAATAATTACGTACTTTGCCGAAAAAACGATAAAAGGTGAACTTGTCATTGTTGTCCAGGGAAAATAGCCAACGACTTCTGAAAGCTGTTTTCGTTATTCTATATTCGGTATTCAGTATTCAGTATTCATCCGGCCAGTCGCTTTCCCCCCAGGCCAAAGTCAGCCTGATCACCGTGGCACCGGGGTCCGAATTGTACTCGTCCTTCGGCCATACCGCCCTCTGGATCAGCGACCCCATGTACGGCGTCGACCGGGTGTACAACTACGGCACGTTTGCGTCCTACGCCGACAATTTTTACGTCAAATTCCTGAAAGGCACCCTGCCCTATTACGTGTCGGTGTATCCCATGCCGAACATGATTTACGGGTCGCAGTTGGAAAATCGCACGCTCAAGGAGCAAATCCTGAACCTGTCGGATGCCCAGAAACAGCGGCTGTTTCAGCTCCTGGAAACCAACGCCCTGCCCGAAAACCGGGAATACAGCTACCGGTTTTATTACGACAATTGCGCCACCCGCCCGCGCGACATGCTCGTCAAAGCCTGTGGCGACAGCCTGCGGTTTGCCAACGTGGTCGATTCCACGAAGTCGTACCGCGACTGGATGAACGAATACATTGCCAACCAGGCCTGGGCGCGGATGGGCATGAACCTCGGCATCGGGTATCCGGCCGACATCAAGGCCACGCCCTGGCAGGCCATGTATTTGCCCGACAATGTCTACACGGAAGTCGACCACGCCCGGCTGATCACCGCCAACGGACAGGAAACGCCATTGGTGGCCAACAGCCTGATGCTGTTCCGGGCCGTCACGGCGGAAGAAACCAACGCGTTTCTGACGTATCTGCTTTCGCCGGATTTCTTTTTTGCGGTACTGCTGGTGGTGGTTTTTCTGATCACCCGCCGTCAGCAACGGGCCAAAAAAGCCGGTTTCTGGCTCGATCGGCTGCTGTTTGGCTTCACCGGTTTCTGGGGCTGGTTTCTGGTTTTTCTGTGGTTCGGCACTGATCACGGCGTCACGACCTGGAACCCGGCGCTGCTGTTCATGATGCCGCTCCATGTGCCGCTGATTTTCTGGATAACCCGCCGGGGCAATCCCCAAACAATCCGGATGTATTTCCTGTTGACGATGGTGTGTCTGGTCCTGTTCTTTTTGTATGCGTTTTTTCAGGATTACCTCTACGGGTTTACGTTCTTTTTACTAACCTTGTTGTTCCGCGCGTTTTACCAATTCCGCACGGCATCCACCCAAACCGCACCGTCCACTTATGCCAGGTCATGATATCCAATTGGCGGGTTTAACCCAGCAGATCACTGAAATTGCCCGGCAGGCCGGGGCATTCATCCGGCAGGAAAGACTTTCGTTTTCCAGTGAGCACATTGAATACAAAGACGTTAACAATCTGGTTTCGTATGTCGACAAAGAGGCCGAGAAGCTGATTGTCGAAGCCCTGCACACGCTGCTGCCCGAAGCCGGTTTTATCACCGAAGAAGGCACCACCGGGCAAAACGCCGACCGCACCGGCCTGAACTGGATCATCGATCCGCTCGACGGCACGGCGAATTTCATCCATAATCTGCCGGTTTTTTCGGTCAGCATCGGACTGGCCGATGGCAAAACACCGATTGCGGGGGCGGTTTATGACATCAACCGCGACGAGTGTTACCACGCCTACACGGGCGGGGGAGCCTGGTGTCTGCGCAACGGCGCGGTCGACGAGCGCATCGCCGTGTCGCCCGCAACCCGGCTGCATGAAAGCATGATTGCCACCGGTTTTCCGTATTCCAGCATGGACCGCATCGAGCGGTATCTGGCCATCCTGGCGTCGCTCATGAAGCGCACCCACGGCCTGCGCCGGATGGGTTCGGCCGCCATCGACCTGGCCTACGTCGCCTGCGGACGGTTTGAAGCCTATTACGAATTCAACCTTAACTCCTGGGACATGGCTGCGGGCGTGCTGCTGGTGCGCGAAGCGGGCGGTATTGTCACCGACTTCAACGGGGGCGACGAGTTTCTGTTCCGGGGCGACGTGCTCGCGGGTTGTGCCATGCAGCCCGAACTGCTGGCCGTCATCGAGGAATACTGGAACAACGAAGGAACACTGCCGATTCGTTAAAATCAAGGTTTTATGTCCGACACCAACGATCTCCGCTATCCCATTGGCCCGTTTACCTACGGCCATACTTATACCTTCGATCAGTCGCAGGAACACATTGCCGCCATTGCGGTTTTTCCGCACAACCTCACCGAACTGGTGGGTCGCTGGGGTGACAGCCGGCTAGACACGCCCTACCGCCCCGGTGGCTGGACCGTCCGGCAGGTGGTTCACCACGTCGCCGACAGCCACATGAATGCCTACGTCCGCACCAAACTGGCGTTGACCGAAGCCATTCCGACCATCAAACCGTATGACGAAAACGCGTGGGCAACCCTCCCCGACTACCGGCTTTCCATTGCACCGTCACTGGTCATTCTGAGCAACTTACACCAGCGTTGGGTAGCAGTTTTGAATACCCTGACCGAAACGCAGCTTCAGCGGCTGTATTTCCACCCCGAAAGCAAAAAGCAGTTTTCACTCGCCGAAGCCCTCGCCAACTATGCCTGGCACGGCGAACACCACTACCAACACGTCTACCAGCTCGCCCTCCGGAACCATTGGGTTTAGTTAAGAGTTAAGAGTGAAGAGTTGGCTGACGCGAGCGAAAAACAAGTGCCACAGCCAACTCGTCACTCTTAATTCAAAGTGTTCGAACAACTCCTCATCGGTCTGATTTTCCTGGGTGCGGTGGCCTACCTCGGTCGCCGGGCGTGGAAGAGTCTGTTCCGGAAAGAGGCCGGTTGTGCGAAGGGATGCGGGTGCAGCACCGATACAAAAATCGCGTCTGTTAACAAATCAGGGCGGTTACCAGTTAACTAATTGGTAGTACGTATTCCGGCCCAACATGACGAGTGACGAAAGCGGGGGAAACCGATTCCCCTCTTATATTCCCATAACCGTGATTCTCGCTTTGTTGATGGCGGGTATCTTTTCCTGCAAAAAAGTCAACCCTGATCCACCCGCTGCCCGCAATTTCGATGACTCCCTGACGGCCGACAGTTCCTACGTGACGGCTCCGATTCTGTTTGAAATTTCTGAACTCGAAGAAAAAATCAACAAGGCCCTTGGCGTAGTACTGGTTGAAAAAGCCGAAATAAAAAGCGGCAAATCGCGGTCACTACACCTGCGCATCGAACGAAACGGCCCCATTAAACTGGCTTTTGACGGCACCCGGTTGACGTTCAGTGCATCCCTGAAAATCTGGATCAGCAATCCCATGAATCTGCTGACCAACTCGAAAGATACCAGCAACCGGGTATATAGCGCCATCGACGTGCGTTTTCGCAGTCCGCTGACGGTACAGGACAACTGGCGTGTGCAAACCCGCGTGGAGCTGGAAAACTATCGCTGGATTACCGAACCCCGGATTCGGGTGCTGGGTATAGACATCCCCGTTACCCGGCTGGCCGACCGCATTCTGGAAAAACGGGAAGACGGCATCGAGAACGCCATCGACAACGCGGTTTTTAACGAACTCCGGCTGGATCGTGAACTGCAAACCGTCTGGAACGATATTCAGAAACCGCTGCTCATCAACCGGCAGTTTCAGCAGGTCTGGCTTCTCCCCCGCCCCTACGCCGTCCTGGTTGGGCCGATTCGCGGCAATCCGAAAACGATTGTGATTCCGATGCGGCTGAAACTGGGTGTCGACACGAAATTTGGTACCCGACCGGTTTACACGCCCCGAGCCCAACTTCCACGCCTGCAGAAAGTGGCTTCGCTGCCCATGATGTCGCGCATCAACCTTTTGAGCCGCATTCCCTATACGCAACTGACAGCGGTTTTGAATACCTTCATCCGGGGGAAAAAACTCAACGTGATCAATCACCTGGTCAACATCGAAAAAGCCGATATCTACGGGGGTGAACACGCCCTGATTGTCCGGACAGACATCAAAGGAGCCATTCGGGGTAGTCTCTACTTTCGGGGCAGACCGACCTTCGACACCGTCCGCAACGAACTGGTGATGAAAAACCTCGACTACGACATCCACACGGAGCAATCGCTGGCCCGGGTCGCCGACTGGCTGCTCCACGATACGCTCAAAGATACCTTGCAGGCCACCCTGAAACTACCGCTTCAGGAACATTTTACGCTGCTTCCCCACAAAATCGAGACGGCCTTTTCGCGGGCTAAAGTGGGACGAAAAGCCCGCATTGCCATTCCGAAGTTTGAATTGAAACCCAAAGCCATTGCCGTCCGCCCCGACGGTTTGTACATTCTTCTCCACACCGATGCCGCGATGCGGCTTGAAGTTGTAGATTTGTAAACTGTAGACCATAAACCTCACCCCCAACCGAAGCGACCGGCCCCCGAGGGGGCTAAACAGTCGTCGCTTCGGTTGGGGTAATTCCGCCAATGAGTTCAGAAAAAAGAGAGCCGGAGCAATACGTCGATTTAGGGCATAGCGATGTGGAAAACCACCTCAAAACGCAGGCGGCTTTGTATGAGAAGCGATTGAAAGAAGGCGGTTCGGCCAACAAAGTGGCCGCGTTTTTTGCCACCAATCTGTTCGGATTTGCCTACCACTACCTCAAAAGCCGTTTTGGCCCCAAAGCCGCCTACCAGTTTTATCCCAGCAACGGCGACGACGGCATTTATCCGCTGCATACGTATTCTGAAACCGTAACGATGGCACTGGTGTCGGACTGGGCCACCGACACGCCCGAATCGGACCTGATCGGCCACCTGATCCGCGATCATGACCCGGATTATACCCTTCACCTCGGCGATATTTACTTTGTCGGCACCCCGCAGGAAGTGGCCACCAATTTTACGGACCCCGACGCGTCCTGGCATTTTGGCAAACACGGCAGTCTGGCGTTGTCGGGCAACCACGAGATGTATTCCAACGGAACGGCGTATTTCAAACACCTGCTGCCCGCCATGAAAATCCGGAAAGGGAGCCAGATTGCCACCCAGCAGGCCGGTTTTTTCTGTCTGGAAAACGAACACTGGCGGATCATCGGCCTCGATACGGGCTACAACTCGACCAACCGCCCCTTGCTGGAAGTGCTGTTCAAACCCGACTGCAACCTGCGGAAAGAGCAGGTGCAGTGGCTGACCGAAACCGTGAAACTGGGCAACCCGGACGACAAACGCGGCATCATTTTCCTGAGCCACCATCCGTACTTCTCCTCGTTTCGCGACGATCACCCCGTGGTGGGTCGTCAACTCAAAACCATCTTTGGAGCCGCCGAACGACCGGTTCTGTGGTTTTGGGGTCACGAACACCGCCTTTCGTTTTACAATCAATACGGTTTTCCGGACGGGATTAAAGCCTGGGGGCGTTGTGTCGGACATGGTGGCATGCCCGTTGAAACCGACCCGCCGGACCAGGGTCACCTGGGGCAGCTTGTGTTCTACGACCAGCGGATTCGGGAGCGCATCCGCCGTCGCGATGTCGGTTACAACGGTTTCGCCCTGCTGTCCATCAACGGCCCGGCGATCGACATCAACTACATCGACCAGACCAACAAAACCGTCATCGCCGAACGCTGGACCGTCGATCCCGCCGGCGCCTTATCCTCCGAAATCATCGAAGTTCATCCGGATGTGACGAAATACTGAAGGAGGAATGATGGGTTACGAATGATGAATGTACGCGTCAGCCCATTCATCGTTCATCATTCATAACCCATCATTCCTATTCTGCCTTCCACCGCCACAAATACCGGGATGCCAGCGTACGGTGGGGGCGCCACGGCTCGGCAATCTCATGTAGCCTTTTGTATAAAGCCCGGCCGGTTTCGGTCAGGCCGTAGGCTTTCACCATCTTTTGCCGAATCACCAGATCATCGATCGGGAACACGTCGGGCCGATCCAGCACGAACATCAGCAGCATTTCGACCGTCCATCGGCCTACGCCCTTGATCGGCAGCAGGTATTGCACCACTTCTTCGTCGGTCAGTGGGCCAAGGTGGTCGCTGGTCATTGGGTTTTGCAGGGCAAATGCGGCCACACTTTGCAGATAGACGGATTTCTGGCCCGACAACCCCGCGCTCCGCAATTCCTCCGGCGACTTGGCCACCAACTGTTCAGGGTAGGGATAGCCATCGGGGAACAGGGCCAGAAACCGGGTAAAAATGGAATCGGCTGCTTTGACAGAGATCTGCTGGGAGACGATGCTTTCCAGCAGCGCCAGGTAAATCCGGTTTCTGGCCGGGTCTTCGTCGTATGCAAACGCCACTTTGGGCAAGGGCGTCGAATCGATAATTTGCTTCAAAATGGCATCTTTGGCGAGATGGTCGAGTGGCATGGGAAAGGTCTTTCAGGTCCTTGAATAGAAACAATAAAGATCGGAAGGAATGCGCAGACGGACACCGTTTCAGGCCATTTTCCCGCTCCCTGACCGACCCGTATGATGGGCTTCTTTTGACACTTCATCCGGAAGTTGTTACGGTTCAGCGGGTTGAAAATTGGGAGGAGAAGGGAAGTGCGGCAATTTTGTGCTGTTCGGATTGAAAAAAACCTATCCACACCACTTTCTTGTTCACTCACTCCCATGAAAAAAGTCTTTAAAATCATCGGCTACGCATTGGGTAGCCTTGTTTTGCTGATCGCCGGTTATTGCACGTATGTAGCCGTTGCGGGCGTGCCGAGCTACGACCCGCCCACGATCCCGGAAATCACCGTCGAAAGCACCCCCGCCCGCGTGGCCCGTGGCGAGGTGATCGGCCAGATCCAGTGCCTCGCCTGCCACGCCAACAACGAAAACCGCCTGACCGGAAAATACCTGGGGGAAGTGCCGGCCCTCTTTGGCAAGCTGTACTCTAAAAACATCACCCAGGACCTGGAAAAAGGCATTGGCAACTGGACCGACGGGGAATTGATTTACTTCCTGCGAACTGGCGTCCGGCGCGACGGCACCTTCGCTCCCATTATGCCCCAGTATCCCAACATGGCCGACGAAGACCTGAAATCGGTAGTGGCCTGGCTGCGCTCCGACCGCTTCCCGGTTCAGGCCACCAAGGAAGAAGCCCCGGAATCGGAACTGAGTTTTGTATCGAAACTCCTGACGCACACGCTGATGAAACCCCTCGCCTATTCACCCGCACTCGTTTCATTGCCCGACAGCACCGATCCGGTTGCGTGGGGCAAGTATACCGCTGACGCCATCGGCGACTGCTATAGCTGCCACTCTGGCGACCTGATCGATCAAAACAAGGTCCATCCGGAAAAGAGCAAAGGCTATTACGGCGGTGGCATCGAAATGAAAGGCGAAGGCGGAAAACCGGTTATTACAGCCAACCTGACCTTCGACGAGCAGACGGGGATCGCCAAAAAATACACCAAAGAGCAGTTCATCCGGGTGGTGAAGCTCGGTGTTCGGCCCGACGGCTCGGTTCTCAAACAGCCCATGTTTCCGCGTCCCATGCTGTCGGACAACGAAGTGGGGGCGATTTATGAATTCCTGAAAACCGTGCCGAAAATTCAGAACGACATCGCCAAAAAGAACGCAGAACTGCAACTGGCGGAGAAATAAAAAAACGCCGTCCGGTGGTCAGACCAGCGGCAACGTTACCCGAAACTCCTGCCCGGTTTCTTCGATTTTCGGAACCGGCTGGCCCAGCATCTGGTATTTGGTCAGGATGTTGCTCAGCCCCACCCCATTGGAAAGAATCCGGCTGGCTTTGCGCTGGAGGTTATTGCTCACGATCAGATGCTGTTGTGCATCGGTCGTGAGCACAATCGTAAGCGGCTGTTCGGGCAGAATGATGTTGTGTTTGACGGCATTTTCAATCAGCAGTTGCAGCGTCAGGGGCGGCAGGTGCATCGTTTCCGTGCCGGGGTAAATCCGGGTCACCAGCGTCAGGGCTTCGCCGTGGCGGGTTTTCAGCAGATGGTAATACGATTGAATGAATTCCAGCTCATTTTGCAGGGGCGTCAACGCACTTTCGTTGCTGCGGAGCAAATACCGGTAGACCGAGCTGAGTTCTTCGGCAAATACTTCGGCCTGCTGCGGGTTTTCGCTAATGAGCGCCGTCAGTGAGTTGAGGCTATTGAACAGAAAATGCGGGTTGACCTGCTGGCGAAGGGTGTCGAGCTGGGCCTGAAGCTGGGCTTTGCTCAGCGTATCGACTTCTTTGCGCGATTGCTGCCAGTGTCCGAAGCTATCCATGCTTTCGTAGGTGATGACCACAATCGCCACAATGAGGGTGGTAAATACCAGACCCAGCAACAAACGGCTCACCTCCGGCTCGAAACCCGGCATCGCGATGAACCAGTACACAAAAAAGAGGACTGCGACGTGTAACCCGGAACTGAAGGAGCAAAACAGAAAGCGCCGGAAGGCGCGGCCTACATATTGCTCAGGGTCCGGATACAACTGGTTGATGCGAATGGCAATGCCGTTGTTGACATACCAGGCAGTAAACGACTCCAGGAAAGCCAAAGCGGTCGCCAGTCCGAGGGTCGTCCAGTTTCGCCAATAGTCATCACCCAGCAGCAGCCAGTTCAAAATACTGATATACAGTGGAACAACGATGATTTGTAAAAGCCAGTCGTATCGGGAATAGGCCAGAAGTTTCATAGGAAGCAGAAAGCAGAGCCGCTTTTCAAATCTACGAAATTCTTCAAATAGCACAAGACGGTTTTCCCAAACCATTCGCAACCGGTTTAGGTATCATTTCGTTCCGACGAAAATATTCAAACAACCACTGCCGTTGATCAAATTGATGGGGAACGTTAGCCCCCACCAACGATCAGGACCCTTTCAGGGTTCTGGGTGTTGGAGATTGGGCTCATTTCGCATCGTGGAAAATGATGCCTAACGTATACCGGTTTCCGGAATGAACCACACTGACGCCGTGTTTCATCGAAACGCGGGAATAGCCTCTTGTTCCTTTTCTGGGTCGAAACTGGGTGGTAAACAGCAGAATATCACCTTGTTTTGGAACCAAAACCGTCGCTTTGGACTGGGCCCGGGGAACCTGTTCGGTTAACACAAATTCACCTCCGGTATAATCCTGAGCCGGTTCGCTCAAAAAAACGACGGCCTGCAAGGGGAAATATACATCCCCGTACAAATCCTGGTGCATTGCATTGTAGCCACCGGGACCGTATTTCAGCAGCAACGGAGTCGCCCGGTTCTGCTCATTTCGGTGGCATTCATCCAGAAAACCGGTGTGATCTTCGGGGTAATGAATCCCGAGTTTCATCAAATGCGCCCACTGATTCGCGACCGGAGCAATGGCTTTATAAATGGCCGTTCGCATCGTCTGAATGGGTTCAGGAAGCGGATACTGGAAATATTTATATTCCCCCTGCCCGTAGCCATGACGTTCCATCACGACCGTTTTTCGAAAATAGCCCGGTTCATCATACAATGCCCTGAGCGGCTGGCATTCTTCCGGATGGAGTACCTGACGGAGAAGCGCAAAACCGTTCGCATGGAGCGATTCGCGGGCCTCATCCCAGTTCAGTTGATCGATTCTCATTCTACGGTCTTTTTTATAAGGATTGGTTTTCTCGTATCTAACTGCTGACGTCGACCGCCTATTTCCCCGCATAAGCGGCTTCCCAACCCAGCAAGGCGGTTTTTCGGGTGGCTCCCCAGCGGTAGTTCCCAAACAAACCGGTTTTTCGGATGACGCGGTGGCAGGGAATCAGGTAGCCCACGGGATTGGAGCCGATGGCTGTTCCGACCGCCCGCGAAGCGGCTGGCATGCCAATGGCCGCAGCAATCTGGTCATAACTCACCACTTGGCCTTCCGGGATGCGCAACAGGGCTTCCCACACTTTCAGTTGAAACGACGATGCCTTCACCAGAACCCGCAACGGTTTTCGTTCGGCATCGGCAAAAATCGTATCGGCCAGGGGGCGAAGCGTTGCAGAATCGGGGATGACCGTGGCTTCGGGCCAGTCGGTGGCAAATCGGTGGGCGATGCTCATGGCGTCGGTTGGCTCGGCTTCTTCCAGAAACTCCAGCCGACAGATTTTATCACCGATCGTTCCGAGCAGATACGGCCCAAATGGGCTTTCAAAAACCGCATACCGGATCGTCAGGCCGTCACCCGCCTGCTTGAACTGGCCGGGCGTAACGCCTTCCAGCACCACAAACAGGTCGTGCAGGCGGCCCGTACCGGACAGCCCGGCTTCGTCGGCGGCTTCGGCCAGGGTGAGACCACTCCGCAACCGTTCCTTGGCAAAATCGAGGGTTAAATACTGTAGAAATTTCTTGGGACTCACGCCCGCCCAATCCGAGAATAACCGCTGAAAATGGTATTCGCTCAGGTTGGCACGGTCGGCCATCTCGGACAGCGAGGGTTGCTGACGAAAGTTTTCGGTCAAAAACTCAATCGACCGGGCAATCTGCTGGTAGGTGGGATTGGCTTCTGTTTCGTACATGGTTGTTGTCGTTTGCATGTAACAAAAGTATCCCACAAACTCCGCCGATGAAACCCGATTCTTGCGGACATTTACGGATTTACTGCTTGATAAACCGGCGGGTATAAAACTGGTGCTCTGTGCTGAACAGGATGATGTATACGCCTTTTGCCAGGGTCGAAACGTCGATCTGGTGCTGCTTCCCCACTTCCAGTTGCCGGGTTTGCAGCGGCTGGCCCGCTAAGGTAATGATTTGGGCCGAAAGGGTTGAATACGGCAGATCGGGCACGTTGATGGTCAGCAGCTTGTCGGTTGGGACGGGGTAAATTTTTGCCAAACCCGGCTGATGCTTATCAATGAGTTGTTGAAGTTCATTGAAGAATTTCGTTTTGGCCATCTCTTGGTCAGACGAGGTGATCCGGCCACTGATCCGTTGGTCTTCCCGAACGACGTAGGTGCCGCAACCGCCCAACTGATAATCCCCTTTGCGTTCATCCTGGTAAGATGCGTTTTCGATCCGGTCCAGAATGAGGACGAGTTTATCGCCTTTTTTAAAGCCATTCGTATAAAGCCGGCACATAAAGCCCGGATCGCCCCACACCCGGATCACGGCTTTTTCCTCGCTCCCGTTCAACACCTCGAGGATTTTCACATCCATGCCGTGAGCCTCGTGGTCTCTGACTTCCGCCCGGACGATCAGCACACCCGGTTGCCAGGCGGCTTTCTCCGCGATGGTGAAAAAACCGCCCCCGTCAATGCAACTACAAGCGTGCGTTTCAATGGCCAAACCCATTCCGACCATCATCATAAACAGTATTATTCGTCTCATCGTCTCTTCGTTTTTAGCAGAGAGACTCCAATTCGGCCGGATTGGTTGGAATCGGTTTACGGTGGCTGACGCATGAAGCACGCGTCAGCCACCGTAAACCGAATTTTATCCCTTCACACCAATCAACGCGCCCGCCTTGATTTCATCGACCACGGCAGGGTCCAGCAACGTCGAGGTATCGCCCAGACTTCCGGTTTCGCCTTCGGCGATTTTGCGCAGAATCCGGCGCATGATTTTGCCGGAACGGGTTTTGGGTAATCCGCTGACAAACTGAATCTTGTCAGGTTTGGCAATCGGGCCGATCACGCGGCTCACCGTGGCCAGAATGTCCCGTTTCATCAATTCCGCATCGCTGTGCGACACCTGACTTTCGGCAATCACATACGCGTAAATACCCTGCCCTTTGATGTCGTGCGGATACCCGACCACGGCACTTTCCACCACGCCGGTGTGCATGTTGATGGCATTTTCCACCTCGGCGGTTCCGATGCGGTGGCCCGACACGTTCAGCACGTCATCGACCCGACCCGTAATCCGGTAATAACCGTCTTCGTCGCGTAAACAGCCGTCACCGGTGAAATACAGCCCTTTGTAGGTGCTGAAATACGTTTGCTTGCACCGTTCGTGGTCGCCGTAGGTCGTGCGGATGATGCCCGGCCAAGGAAACTTGATGCACAGATTTCCGCTCACGCCGTTGCCTTCAATTTCCTGCCCGTTTTCGTCCACCAACAGGGGCTGAACACCCGGCAGCGGCAGGGTGGCATAGGTCGGCTTGGTTTTCGTCAGTCCGGCAATGGGCGAAATCAGGATGCCGGCGGTTTCGGTTTGCCACCATGTATCGACAATCGGGCAGCGGTTTTTACCAATGTGGTCGTCGTACCAGTGCCAGGCTTCTTCGTTGATCGGTTCGCCCACCGAGCCCAGCACTTTGAGTGAACTCAGGTCGTGGTTTTCCACTTTTTCCAGCCCAAAACTCATCAGCGAGCGAATGGCCGTTGGTGCCGTATACAGAATATCGACCTTGTATTTATCGACAATATCCCAGAAACGACCGTTGTCCGGCCAAGTCGGAACCCCCTCGAACAGCAGCGATGTGGCACCACAGGCCAGCGGACCGTACACGATGTAACTGTGTCCGGTAATCCAGCCAATGTCCGCCGTACAGAAATGCACCTGACCTGGTTCATACTGAAACACATTCTGGAAGGTATAGGCCGTAAAGATCATGTAGCCCCCGCAGGTATGCACAACGCCTTTGGGTTTGCCGGTCGAGCCGGAGGTATACAGGATAAAGAGCATGTCTTCAGCGTCCATTTCTTCGGCGAGGCACTCGGCTGTGACCTGCTTCAGTTCCTGCTCCATCCAGACATCCCGGCCCTTGATCATCGAAACCGGGGTGCGGGTGCGGGTCAGCACAATCACCCGTTTAACGCTGGGGCATTGTACCAGCGCATCGTCGACGGTTTCCTTCATCGGAATTTCCTTATTCCCCCGATAAGCCCCATCGGATGTTATCACCAGACGACACTGCGCATCGTTGATCCGGTCGGCAATGGACTGGGCCGAAAAACCGCCAAACACCACAGAATGAATCGCACCGATGCGGGCGCAGGCCAGCACGGCAATCGCCAGTTCCGGCACCATCGGCATGTATATACACACGCGGTCGCCTTTGCCAACACCATTGCGTTTCAGCACGTTAGCCATCCGGCACACCTGGTCGTGTAACATACGGTAGGTCAGTGTCACCCCGGCTTCGTGCGGATCATTGGGTTCCCAGATGATGGCGGGCTGATCACCACGCTCGGCCAGATGGCGGTCCAGACAGTTTTCGGTAATGTTGAGTTTACCTCCCACAAACCACTGCACATTCGGTTCGTCAAAATTCCATTGAAGCGTTTTTTTCCACGGCTTTCTCCACTGAAAATTCTGAGCGATTTCAGCCCAAAAGCCCTCGGGGTCCTCGACGCTGTAGCGATACGCTTCCTGGTACTCGTCAAAGGTTCGGATTTGAAAATTCATATGCTTGAAATACTAAAGTTCAGGCCGCTAAACTACAATTATTTGTTTTTAATCTGACACTTTTGGCGTTGTCAGCTCTTTTCACTTTGCCCCTAAATCCCCTGAAGAGGACTTTTTGCATCCGGGTATGCCCGTGTCCAAGTCCCCTTCAGGGGATTTAGGGGCAAATTCGTACTCAATTTTTATCGTATTCGCCCTGCCACGCATACCGGCCGAACAACGCCAGACCGGCCGTAATAGGAAAAAAAATGACGACAATCACCAGCCAGAACACGTAGTCTTCCGCACTGGCGGTATCGGACGTTAGTTTCTGGATGGTTTGATACGGTAATCCAATCATCAGGGCAAGTCCGGCCAGCATACAAACCAGACCAAGTACTTTTTTTATGGCGTTCATTGCGGGAAGGGGTTAGTCGTCAGCGGTTTTGTACTGTTTTTTGTCGATGTATAAAGCTCCGATCACGAAGCAAACGGCGGCTATGCCAATCGGATACCACAAACCCTGCAAATACGCTTCAAGCGTGTTTGTCTTCTTCGCCGTTTCAACGAGGCTCGTTGCAATAAACGGCGTTAAACCGCCAAAAACGCCGTTTCCAATGTGGTAGGGCAATGACATGGATGTGTACCGGATCCGGGTCGGAAACAACTCGACCAGGAAAGCCGCAATGGGGCCGTAGACCATCGTCACGTAGAGTACCTGGATAAATACCAGAACCGTCATGAGCCAGAACGACTCATCCCCCAACGTCACTTCCTTCACCACCGCCGTGCCGGGTACAGCACCGGTTTTGGGTTGGGTTTCCCGGTACACCGTGCCGTCGTCAAAATAAGAAACCGATGAAATCGTGGCATTAAATTCTTTCGTATCCCCAATGCGTTCCTGTTTGGTTTCGATGCTTCGCCGGAAGGTTAGCTCGGTTTTCTGCTTCAGGTCGGCCAGGTTGTACATGGCCCGGTAAATGGGCCGGTAGGTCAATACGCCGAGCAACATCCCGGCCAGCATGATGTTCCGGCGACCGATGCGGTCGGACAAACCGCCAAAAATAACGAAGAACGGCGTCGCCACCATCAGCGCAATCGCAATGATGTAATTCGATTGCGCAAATTCAACGTTGCAGACTTTCTGAATGAACGACAGGGCGTAAAACTGCCCCGTATACCAGATAACCCCCTGCCCCGCCGTGGCCCCGAACAGAGCCAGCAACACCATTTTCAGGTTGGCTTTTTTGCCAAAACTTTCTTTCAGCGGATTGGTCGATACTTTTCCTTCACTTTTCAGCTTCTGGAAAATAGGCGATTCCGACATCTTTAGCCGGATGTAAATCGAAACCCCAACCAGAATGGACGACAACAGAAACGGCACCCGCCAGCCCCAGCTCGTGAAGGCGTCGGTGCCCATTGCCTGCCGGGTGAGCAGAATCACCCCCAGTGAAACAAACAGGCCGAGCGTGGCCGTTGTCTGAATAAAACTGGTGAAATACCCGCGCTTTCCATCGGGCGAGTGTTCGGCCACGTAGGTAGCCGCCCCACCATATTCACCGCCTAACGCCAACCCCTGAACGAGCCGGAGCAGCAACACGAGTGCCGGTGCCAACATGCCGATGGTTTCGTAATCCGGCACACAACCAATCAAAAACGTTGACCCGCCCATCAGCACGAGCGTCAGCAAAAAGGTATATTTTCGACCCACCAGATCGCCCAGCCGACCGAACACCAGCGCCCCAAATGGCCGCACGATGAAACCGGCGGCAAAGGTTGCCAGCGTGGATAGAAACCCGGCGGTGGGATTGTCTTTCGGGAAAAATTGGGCGGAGAGAATCGTTGCCAGACTGCCAAAAATGTAGAAGTCATACCACTCGATGAGAGTGCCGACCGAGGAGGCCGTTATGACCCGCCAGACTCCGGTTGCTTCGGAGGGTGCGGATTGTTTGATACGCATGTACTGTGTAGGGGTTTGGAATGCGGCATAAAAAAGCAACTTAAACCGCTTTTTTCCTAGACCTCTGCGAAAAAGGAGTGTTTTTAGGCTGAAAAAGGGCTTCCGTGCCTGAATTGCAAATCCTGAATCTGTAAAAACTGGCAGCGTTATGTTTATTTGAACATAACGAATCGTTATCTTTCAGCGGAAATAACGCCTGGTATGAAATCCTTCTACGTTCCGCTCCTTCTGATTGCCCAACTGGCTGAGGCCCAAAGCCGGTCTGACAGTACCCACATTCAGCGGGATTCGCTCCGAAAAATTCAACTGAACGAAATTGTGGTGACGGCTTCGCGGGTGCCGGAATCCATCCTGAAATCACCCGTCAGCATCGAACTCCTCGATGCGCGGCAAATCCGGCTGTCGGCACAGCCGTCGTATTTTGATGCCATTGAAAACCTCAAGGGGGTTCAGTTGCTGACCTCCAGTCTGGGCTTCAAAGTGTACAACACGCGCGGCTTCGCCAATCCAACCAACGTCCGGTTTGTGCAACTCGTGGATGGCATGGACAACCAGGCTCCGCACATCGGTGCACCCATCGCCAACGCCCTTGCGCCCTCGGATCTGGACATTCAGCAGGTCGAAATTGTACCGGGAGCGGCTTCGGCGCTGTACGGCATGAATGCCCTCAACGGGTTAGCGCAACTGATTACCAAAGACCCTTTTACATCGCAGGGGTTGAGTGTCAGTCAGAAAACCGGGGTGAATCAGGTCGACGATCCGCTTGTTTCGGCGAAACTATACAACGAAACCAGTCTGCGGTATGCCCGAACGCTCGGTTCCCGGTTGGCGGTCAAACTGAACCTGACGTACCAAAGTGGTTACGACTGGATTGCCCGTGATCCGGATGACCTCAATCCCGGAGCCAACGCGTCGCTGGGATTGGTCGGTGCCGAAAACCCCGGTCGGGATCGGATCAATGTCTACGGCGATGAATCGGCCAACCGCCGGACGCTGACACTCGATGGCAAGAAATACGTCGTTTCCCGAACCGGTTATTTCGAAAATGAAACCGCCGATTTACGGCTCCACAATCTGCGGGGCGATGTGGCGGTTTTCTGGCGTATCCGCCCCGGGTTAACGGTTTCCTACCAATACAAAGCCGCAACCCTCGCTACGGTGTATCAGCGCACCAACCGTTTCCGACTGGATGCGTACCGGCTCGACCAGCACGGCCTGACGCTCGAATCACCGTCGGTCCACCTCCACGCCTACCGAACGCACGAAACGACCGGCGACTCCTACAACATCCGCTCGATGGCAGAGAACATCGATCGGTCGTTCAAGTCCGACAATCAATGGTTTACCGACTTTTCCAACCAGTTTCTGGCCACTACAAAAACCGGACAATCCACCTCCCAGGCTCTTCAAACCGCCCGCACCACCGCCGATCAGGGACGACCGCAGCCCGGTTCGGCCGCGTTCAACGCGCAGATTGACAAGCTACGCCAAATCAACAATTGGGACATGGGAGCGGCTTTGCAGGTGCAGTCGTGGCTGTATCACGCAGAGGGTCAGGCCGAACCAACGAAAGTGCTTTGGTCGGGTTTCCGCGAAAAAACCGGCGTCAACCTGCTGGCGGGTTTCGACTACCGGCAGTACGTCGTTTTCCCGGATGGCAATTATTTCATCAATCCCGAAGAGTCAGGACAGAATCTGATTTACTACAAAACCGGCGGTTTTCTCCAGGCATCGCGGTCGTTTTTTCAGGAGCGGTTGAAGCTGACCGGCTCAGTCCGGGTCGACAAAAACCGCTATTTCGACGCCCGGCTGAACCCGCGGGTATCGGCGGTATTTTCGCCCGGCGAGCGGCACCATTTCCGGACGTCCTACCAGACCGGCTACCGGTTTCCATCGCTCTTCGAAGCGTTTTCCAACGTCAATTCGGGGGGCGTAAAACGGGTTGGGGGCTTGAAGATCATGTCGCAGGGCATTTTTGAGCGCTCCTATTTCCGGACATCGATCGACGCCTTTCAGGCCGCCATCAATACCGACGTCAACACGAACGGATTAACGACGGAGCAGGCCATTCAAAAGAATAAAGGACTGATCCGGGCCAATACCTACACGTACCTCAAACCCGAGCAGGTCAACAGCCTGGAGTTGGGTTATAAGGGCTTGTTCCTTGAAAACCGCCTGTCTGTAGATATCGATTTCTATTACAACGTGTACCGGAATTTCATCGCCCAGGTCGAAGCGAATGTTCCCAAAAGCAGCAATCCGGATTCGCTGGCCTATGTCCTGGCCGACCGCACCCAACAGGACCGCTACCGGCTCTGGACCAATTCTAAAACGAAGGTTTTCAATTCCGGTTCGAGTCTGGGCGTTCGGTATTCGGCGGGTCGCAACTGGGTTCTTTCGGGGAACGCATCACTGGCCCGACTCGACCGCACCGACCGGGGCGACGGACTGGAAGAAGCGTTCAATACCCCAAAATGGATCACCAACGTGGGAATCGCCAACCCGACCCTCTGGAAGAACCTCGGCTTTTCGGTGCATTTTAAATACCAAAGTTCGTTTCTCTGGCAATCGTCACTGGCAACCGGCCGGGTTCCCGCCATCCATACCGTCGACGCCCAGCTTCGTTACGAGTTACCCAAACCCGGTTTGTCATTGAAAATTGGTGGTACCAATCTGCTAAACCGCCCCTATACCACCTTCGCAGCCGGACCCAGCGTTGGCGGATTGTATTATGCGACGGTGGTGGCGAGGGTATTGGAGAAATAAAAAGGAATGTAAAATGCTAAATGATGAACGCTAAATGTAAAAGTAAAGAGCACTAGCCCACTTTTACATTTAGCGTTCATCATTTAGCATTTTACATTCCCTACCATTTCAACTACTTCAACAGCCTAATATCCGTCGTCAGGGCTTTCGACAAACCGTCTTCGTCGCCCAGATCGCGAACGAACTGAACGTCGGCTTTGTCTTCCGGCGACAAATTGACGATTTCTTTCAACTGCCCGTTGTGAATATCAAACACCCAGCCGTGCAGCCAGAGTGGTTGCTTCTGATTCCAGGCATTCTGGACAATGGCCGTGTGGCCCAGGTTATACACCTGCTCCCGCGTGCTGAGTTCGACCAGGCGATTGAAGCGGCTGGGCTCGTCGGGCATGTTTTTCAGTTCCTCGAAGTATTTCTCCTTCACGTTCTGAATATTCTGCAACCAGTTGTCAATCAAGCCATAGCGTCTGTTGTGCAAGGCAGCTTTTACCCCGCCACATTCGTAATGACCACAGACAATCACGTGCCGGACTTTCAGCACTTCGACAGCGTATTGCAATACACTGAGCAGATTCAGATCCGACGAGATGACCTGGTTGGCGATGTTCCGGTGAACGAACATTTCGCCCGGAAGGGTACCGGTGATTTCTTCGGCAGATACCCGGCTATCAGAACAGCCAATCCACAGAAAATCAGGCTTTTGGTCAGCTGCCAGTGCCTCAAAATAGAACTCATCGAGTTCCAGTTTGTCCAGTGCCCAGGCCTTATTCGCTAATAGTAACTTCTCGTGTCTTTGCATGGGTACGTAAGCTACGTTTTTTTAATGAAACATTTTTCAGTTCATACTTGATGTCCAGCGTGTGCGCCGTTTCCTTGAAATCCTGCAGGATGTTGTAAATATCGTGGTCAATAAAGGAAGCGTGGGTGCCATCGACCAACACTTCATCACCCGTCTGCAACTCGCGCAGGGTTTCTTTCAACTGGGGCTTCACCAGAAAATACATGTCTTTCTGGATCTTGATCAGCACCCGGTTTCCATCGCGCACCACCCGGAAGGCAGCCTGAAAGTTGGTCAGCAGAACAAACACGATGCCGACCACCAGACCAATCCCGATGCCTATGAGCAAATCCGTAAATACGATACCCAACACCGTGACAATGAACGGAATAAACTGGTAAATACCTTCCCGGTACGTCTTTTTGAAAACTTCCGGTTTGGCCAGTTTATACCCCACGGTGATCAGCAAAGCCGCCAGACAGGACAACGGAATCAGGTTCAGGAACGGGGCGCCCAGAAATACCGCCAGCATCAAAAACAGACCGTGAACAATGCTCGAAACCCGGGTTTTGCCACCACCGTATACGTTGGCCGATGTCCGTACGATCACAGATGTTACTGGCAAACCGCCAATCAGACCCGAAACCATGTTGCCAATTCCCTGCGCCACCATTTCCTGATCGGGCGACGACACCCGTTTTTCGGGATCGAGTTTATCGGCGGCCTCCAGATTCAGGAGCGTTTCCAAACTCGCTACAATGGCGATTGTAAACGCCGTAACATAGACTTTTGGATTGGTCAGGGCACCAAAATCCGGAAAATAGAAAATAGAAAAAATGCTTTTTCCGGCTTCTATTTCCGGAATTTGCACCATGTGCTGGTGTCTGGAGGTTCCCAGATACCACTCGGGCATCATGACCCGGAACAGTTCGTTCAAACCGACCCCCAAAACCACCACCGCCAACGCGCCCGGGAAATTCTTGAAAAAACCGATGCCTTTTTGAGCGGCTTTTCCCCAGAAATGCAGCAGGATAAAGGAGGCAAAGCTGATGATGACGGCACCGGTGCTGGCTGTCACCACGGCCCGGTAAATTTCGGAAAGGGTGTTTTCACCGTCGGCCAGTTGCTGAAAAGCAAATTCACCCTCAAAATCATTATCCCGACCCAGGGCGTGGGGAATCTGTTTCAGAATAATCACCAGGCCAATGGCAACCAGCAGGCCCCGGATGACACTATCCGGAAAATAACCGCTAAATTTCCCGGCTTTTAAAACGCCTAATCCCAGTTGAACCATACCGGCCAGAACCACCGCCGTCAGAAATACTTCAAACGAACCCAATCCGGTAATGCTGTCAGCCACAATGACGGCCAATCCTGCCGCCGGACCACTGACGCTGACTTCTGAACCCGACAGAAATCCAATAACGAGACCGCCAATCATGCCGGCCACCAAACCCGAAAACAAGGGCGCACCCGACGCCAGTGCAATCCCCAGACAGAGGGGCAGTGCTACCAAAAAAACCGATAAACCAGCCGGTAAGTCCGAGCGAAACGTAGAGAGGGAATAATGCGATAAGGTCTTTAGAGGTCTAAAGAATTTCATATTATCTTCAATTATGATGAAAAATTAGCGTAGCATAGTTCTGTCTTGCAGGCGAATAAATGGTATACGCCTATAAGAACAGTTCTATAACCACAAAACTCGTAATAAAATTTTAATCTGTTTTTAATCTTTTCACGGTTTTCACTATTTCTTTAATAAATGCTACTTTTCAATTCCAGCGAACGGGCTTTAATACAGGAACATCTGCACGATGACCCCCATACGTTCGTATTGCGGTATGCGATGGATGACGGTATTCGGGTGAAAGCCATAGCGGATCAATTGGTCGCCCGTCAGAAAGCGCGAACCAAATTGCCGGGCTGGTATGAAAATCCTGAACTGGTATTTCCCCCGGCGCTATCGGTCGAACAGGCCTCTTCGGAACGGACAGCGGCTTATAAGGCTTCCCTCATTTCCAACAACGGTGCAAAAGCCGGTCTGCTTCTGGATCTAACCGGTGGTATGGGCGTCGATGCCCTTGCTTTTTCAAGGCACGCGGAACGTGTCATTTACATCGAACAACAGCCCAATCTGGCCGAACTGGCTGCGTATAACCTGCCAAAACTGGGGGGTAACAACATTGAATTTCCGCATCAATCGGAGCCCAATACCAACGCAACCGCTTTTTTGACTGCAATGACGGAAACCGCCGACTGGATGTATCTGGACCCGGCCCGTCGCGATCAGCAGGGCGGCAAGGTCGTTCGGCTGGAGGATTGCGAACCCAATATCCTGGACTGGTACCGCCCCGATGACCCAACCGGTTTTCGCCACAAAACGAAGGCGGTTTTGCTAAAAACGTCGCCCCTGATCGACATCGAGCTGGTGATCCGGCAACTCCCCGATGTGTCGGCGGTGCATGTGGTTTCGGTCGACAATGACTGTAAGGAAGTACTGTTTGTTCTGGCGGGCCGTGAAAATCCGGAGATTGAGGTGACGGCGGTCAACCTCCGTTCGGCGGCACCGGACAGCGTGTTTATTTACCGCCGAAATGAAGAACGAACCGCTGATGTTCAATTTAGCGATCCGATGCGTTACTTATACGAGCCCAATGCGTCTTTATTAAAAGCAGGCGCCTTCCGGATCGTTGCCAAGCGGTTTGGTTTGTTCAAACTGGCACCCAACAGTCACTTGTATACGAGTGACCAACTGGTTCCGGACTTTCCCGGCCGGTCCTTTGAAATACTGGGAAATTGTAAACCGGATCGCAAAGCGGTTCACGTTTTTTTACCAGACGGGAAAGCCAACCTGAGCATCCGGAATTTTCCGGAATCCACTGAGACTCTGCGTAAAAAACTTAGCTTAGCCGCCGGGGGCGACCTGTACCTGTTTGCCACTACTCTGTCTGACAGGAAGAAACGAATTTTAATTACACGAAAACCAGTTTATCCATCGTTACACTAATGAAAGCACATTTGTTAAAGTCGTTCTTACCCGTATTGATTTTCTCAGGCCTGATCAGTTTTCTGCTGATTTCACCGTCTGTTCTGGCCCAAACTGTGTCGTCGGCTACTGAAAAAGTAGACCAGATTTCGCTGGTGGGTCTTTCCCTCAATCTACCGATCGAAGGAAAATTTGTTGAAAAAGAATGGGAGACGTTGCTGAAATCGTACGGCAAAGTGACCACAGGACGCAGTGGCGTTTATAAGGTGCCAGCCGCCAACATTCCGGCGCTATCCAACGAGCCTTTGAACGTGGCCAGCAAGGTAACCACTGACAAAGCAAAGGCCACGGTTTTTCTGGCCGTCGACAAAGGCAATGCCGATTATGTGAAACCCGGTAGCACGATGTACGATCAGGTGGAAACCCTGCTCAAGGAGTTTGCGGAGCGCACGCGCATCAATTACGACATCAAACTCGCGGATGATACGTTTAACGAAGCCCAGAAAAAGCAGGAGAAACTGGTCAAACAGGGCGAAAAGCTGATTCGGGATCTGGAACGGAACAAAAAAGAGAAAGACAATCTGGTGAAAAAGATGGACGAGAACGTCCGCGAACTGGAGCAGTTGACCCGCGATACGGAGACCAACAAGAACGATCAGATCAATTCGGCCAAAGAACTTGAAGTGAAAAAGCAGGCCCTGGAAGCAGCCCGAGCCAAATTACCGAAATAGATTTTCCGAGAGGAAAGAGTATAGACAAGAGAGTAAAGAAAAGTACTCCAGTTGAGTTGGTCTCTACTCTCTTGTCTAGTTTCTCTACTCTGGAAAAAAAGTTGGGCAGACGCTGATCTACCAACTTGGAAGAACCCTGTGAGAGCGGTTTGTGGGGACAGATGAGGCCCGTCAGTCGGATTCCGGCTGGCGGGCTTTTTATTATTCCCGGTAGAACACCCGCTTGACCCGCTCGCTTACTCCCGTCAGAATTTCGTAGGGAATGGTCCCGATGCGTTCCGCCAGAGCCGCAATCGAAACCGGCTGACCAAATAAAATGACTTCGTCTCCCTCCTCTGCCTGCGTTTCGGATACATCGATCATCGTCATGTCCATGCAGACACTGCCCACGGTGGGGCACAAAAGGCCATTGACCCAAACCTGCCCGACTCCGTTGCCCAACCGACGGTCGTAGCCATCGGCATAGCCGACTGCCAGTGTGGCGATGCGGGCGTCGCGGTTCAAAACACCCCGGCGGCTGTAACCCACGGTTTCTCCGGCTTTGAGGTCTTTGATCTGGCTGATGATGGTTTTCAACGTGCCAACCGCCTGAACCTGTTGTGGTTCGAGTTTGCTGACTTCAACGCCATACAGTCCGATTCCGAGCCGAACCATGTCCAGTTTGTAGTCGGGCAACCGCACAATGCCCGCCGAGTTGAGCAAATGCCGCAGCGGGCGATACCCCAGCATTTGCTCCAGTTGCGTCGCTCCTGCAATCAGTTGCCGGTATTGTTCCTGCGAAAAAGCCGTGTGTTCCGCTTCGTCGGAGCCCGCCAGATGACTGAAAACCGAAGCCACCCGAAGATCCGGATTGGCCGTCAATATTGCACCCAATTCGGCGATTTCGCCGGGCAGAAAACCCAATCGATGCATGCCCGTATCGAGCTTGATGTGAATGGGCGGGTACTTTACAACCGATTTTTCAGCACCCGGTTGTGGATGTTCTTCTTTCAGAAATTGCCTCCATTCTTCCAGAATCCGAAAGCTGAATATCTCCGGTTCCAAATCATAATCAAGCAGTTGCCGAAACGACTCCGGTGCCGGATTCATCACCATGATGGGCAACGTAATTCCATTCTGACGAAGCCCCACGCCCTCATCGGCGTAGGCCACGGCCAGGTAGTCGACACGGTGGTATTGCAGCAGACTGGCCACCTCGGCACTGCCGCTACCGTAGGCAAAGGCCTTCACCATCACCATGATTTTGGTCTGCGAACCGACTTTGCTCCGGTAAAAATTCAGGTTGTGCGTAAGGGCGTCGAGGTTTATTTCCAACACCGTCCGGTGCGATTTCTGCACAAAACGACTGACCACGCTTTCAAACGAAAACCGCCTTGCGCCCTTCACCAGAATCACCGAATCCGTCAGTTCATTCAGGTAACCCGACTGCAACAGCGCGTTGGTAGTCGCATAAAACCGGGTTGGCACCGTAAAAACCGTTTGATACCGCCCCATTTCCGGCCCGACGCCAACCAGTTGGCTGATGTTTTTTTCGGCCACCATCCGCGCAATGGCCGGATAGAGTTCATCCGGTTTCATCCCGGTTTCGAGCAGATCCGATAAAACCAGTATTTTGGGGCGGGAAGCGTCCTGCTGATTCAAAAAATTAAGCGCAATCGACAAACCGGCGAGGTCGTTGTTGTAGGTATCGTCGATCAACAGATTGCGGTGAATGCCTTCTTTCAGTTCCAGCCGCATCGACACGGGTCGCAACCGGGCAAACCGTTCCCGCAGAAGGTTCGCGTCCGAAATGCCCAAAACCAGTGTTGCCAGCAGGACGTGCGTTGCATTTTCGAGCGATGCAGGATCAGAAAACGGCACCTCAACCCGGAAATCACGTCCTTCCCATTGCACACTGATTTGGGTACCGGTCGTTTGGGGAATATAGGAAACCGGAACGGTTGCGGTTGGGTCCGTCGACCAACTGATCAGCCGAATGGTCGGGTTGACGGCTTTGAGCAGCAAATGAATTTCTTCATCAATTTCCGAATATGATTTCCGATAAATCAACGTCTCCGCTTTACGGAACAGCCGGAGTTTTTCGGCTACTTTCTGCTTCTGGCTTCGGAAACCTTCGTCGTGGGCCGGGCCGACGTTCGTAAAAATGCCAATCGTCGGGTTGATAATGGATTGAAGCGCCTGCATTTCAGCCGGTTTTGAAATACCGGCTTCAAAAATCCCCAGCGTATGGTTTTCGTTCAGCGGCCATACCGACAGCGGAACCCCCAGTTGGGAGTTGTAGCTTTTCGGACTTTTCTGGATCCGGAAATCGGGCGACAGTACCTGCGCCAGCCATTCTTTCACGATGGTTTTGCCATTGCTCCCCGTGATGCCGACTACCGGAATCGTAAACCGGCTGCGGTGTTCGGCGGCTAATTCCTGCAAGGTTTTCAGGCTGCTGCCCACCTCATGGATGCGGGCGTCGGGCAACTGCGCCAGTTCGTGCCGCAGGTCGGGTGTCAAAGCGGACGTTTCGACGACAAACTGCCGGACGTTTTTTTTGTATAATTCCGTAATAAACCGATGCCCGTCGTGGTGTTCACCCTGAATGGCAAAAAATACCGGTTCTGCCGCCCCGTTCTGCGTCGGCGACAACACCTGACGGCTGTCCGTCACCGGATACACCTCAGATGTATTGATCCCAAAATCCTGAATTTTCATCAAAACTATATCACCTAAAACCACCGCCTTCGGCGGAAATAAATAACCATTAAAACAAACAAAAGGACCATAACACCCAAGACGACAAAGTAGCCGTTTTGGGTGTGGAGTTCCGGCATGTTGTCAAAATTCATTCCATAAACCCCTACAATAAACGTCAGCGGCATAAAAATAGCCGAAAAAATCGTCAGCGTTTTCATGACGGCATTCATGCGGTTGCTGAGCGTCGACAAATAAACATCCAGCAAACCGGTGGCCAGTTCGCGGTAGGAATCGATGCTGTCAAGCACCTGAATCACGTGGTCATACAGATCGCGGAGGAAAGGCATGGTGGCCGGACGAATCAGTTCACTGTCTTCCAGAATCAGCCGGTTGATCATTTCGCGAACGGGCCAGACCACTTTCCGCATCAACGTCAGTTCGCGTTTCAGGGTATACAGCCGTGTCAGGGTTTGCTGCCCGGCCACCTGCTGAATGATGCTATTTTCCAGGATTTCGAGCTTTTCGCCGATGCTGTCCAGCACCACAAAATAATGGTCGACGACCAAATCCATCAAGGCATAGAGCAGGTAATCGGGGCCGTTGCGCCGGGTTTTGCCCGCCGACGCTTCAATGCGATCGAGAACCGGCTGAAACAAATCGATTTTTCGTTCCTCCTGAAACGAAATCAGATAGTTTTTGCCCAACACAAAACTCAGGTGTTCATTTTCCAACTCCTGTGTATCAGTGTTGAAATGCAGCATTTTAAGCGTTGAAAACACATAAGCACCGTCGTATTCCTCCACTTTCGGCTTTTGCTGGGAGTTCATAACGTCCTCGAGCAACAGCGGGTGCAAGTGGTATTGCTGGCCGATGCGCTCCACCACGGCGGGTTCGTGAATGCCGTCGACGTTGAGCCAGGAGACGAACGGTGAACCGTCAGTCGGTCGCCCGCAGGAATCCAGCCGCTTCAGGGTTTCGACGGTATAACTGGCTTCGTTGTAGAGAATCCGCCGAATGGTGGTTTTGTAGTCGATCTCCTGACCAACGTAAATGAGGGAACCCGGTGAGGTTCCCACTTTTTTTTCAGAATGCTTGTACCGGCGTCTGCCCATCGTTTTCAGGCACTCACGAACCAGGCGGTGTTACCCGTCCTGTCTCCGCAAGCACTAGTAGTTTTCTTTCGCGTGATACACCAAAACCGGAATGTCGGAACTCAACACCATGCGTTTGGTCAGGCTGGGGTTCAGCAATTTGCTCAGGAAATCCCGTTCGCGGGTTGCCATGATCAGCAGATCGACCTGGTGGGTTTTGTTGTATTTCGTCAATCCTTCTTTCACATTATCGGCATCGACGGTGTCTTCTACAAACCGCTCCCGGCCAAATTCGGCTTCGATCTGATCCAGAAACTGGCGGTCGTCATACACATTGGGCTGGTTGAGGGCCTTGATTTTCACGAGTCTTAATTTGGACTCAAACATCCGGGCAAGCTGAACAACGGGCCGAAGGATGTGGTTTTCGTCAAACTCCAGTTGGGTTGCATACACGATGTTTTCCAGCCGAACCGGATGGTTTTCGCCGTGTTCCAGCGTTGGCACCACCAAAACCGGGCAGTGGGCCGTCATGGCCACATCGGCCGCCGAACTCCCCGCCAGCCAGTCAAAAAACGTATCGATGTGGCTCCGCCCCATTACGATCAGATCCGGCTGTAACTCATCGGCCACCTCCACAATTTCATCGTCGATTGATCCAAATCGGTTTTCAATCCGGGCCGTAAACCCTTCCCGTTCAAGCTGTTCGGCCAACTCCTGCAGGTTTAACTCGCCAACGTCTTCCATTTCCTGAGCCGCCAGAATGCCCGCTCCTACTTCGCCCGTCGGCAGCGTCGTGTCCGGAATAAAAGGCTGCGTGACGTGAGCCAGCACCAGCGTCGTTTCATGGCCATCGTTGATATAGTGTTTGGCAATGAATTTGGCCCAGGCCAGGGCCAAATTGGAGGTGCCGGTAAAATCAGTGGGAACCAGTATATTTTTCATGCTTTGAGGGATTAGTGATTCCATACTAACAAAAAAAGAAGGCTTCCGGCCCGGAAACCTTGTTAATTCTTTATGAACACGGTTTCAAATACTTCGATATTTAATGTTCGATATTCAAGATTCGATATTCATTTTTTGATTTTAACGCAAACGGTGAGATTACTGACCCGGGAAAGGTCCCATGTTAATAGCAAATGCGTATTCTGAGCACCCCGGCGTGCCAGAGGTACGCGATACAGACTTGGTTGCGTACCTGCGGCACACCTGAATCTCTTAAAATACCCATTTCCTATTAACCTTACGTGCCGCTGGCACTTAAACAACGGTTAGGCAAGGGCATCATCTCATCGTTGGCATTGATTTTAATAAATATCGAATACTGAACATCGAATAACGAAGTGGTTTCCGCTCATCGGAGCAGGTTGCGTCAATGCGCCACCAGCCAGTTTTCGCCAATTCCGATACCAGTTTCCATCTTGACCGCCAGCGGAATCGCCGTTCGCATCAGTTCACCGACGTTTTCTTTCAACAACTCCAGTTCATCCTTGTGGGCATCGAAAACCAGTTCGTCATGAACGGTCAGGATCATGCGTGACTTCAAGCGGTTTTCCCGGATAAACTTGTCAATGTTGATCATCGCAATCTTGATCATATCGGCCGCCGACCCCTGAATGGGTGCGTTGATGGCGTTGCGCTCGGCAAAACTCCGGTCGGTCATGTTCCGGGAATTGATGTCGCGCAAATACCGGCGTCGGCCCAGAATCGTTTCGGCATATTCGCATTCGCGGGCCTTTTCAATCGCTCCGTCCATGTACTCTTTAATGGCCGGAAAACCGGCAAAATATTCCTGAATAATTTCGGCCGCTTCCCGGCGCGGAATCCGCAATCGGCGGGAAAGGCCGAACGCTGAAATCCCGTAGATGATCCCGAAATTGACCATTTTAGCTTTCCGGCGCATGTCTGAATCCACCTCCGCCAGCGGTACTTTGAACACCTTGCTGGCGGTTTGGGTGTGAATATCGATGCCGTTGTTGAACGCGTCCAGCATGGTTTGATCCCCGCTGAAAGCCGCCATGATGCGCAGCTCGATTTGCGAATAATCCGCCGACATGATCAGAAAATCATCGCTGTGGGGCACGAAAGCCTTCCGAATTTCACGACCCCGGGGCGTCCGGATCGGAATGTTCTGCAGGTTCGGATTGGTCGAACTCAAACGCCCGGTTGCCGCCACCGCCTGGTTGAACGAGGTGTGAATCCGGCCATCGTGTTTACTCATCATGAGCGGAAGCGCATCGACGTAGGTGTTTTTCAATTTGACCAACTCGCGGTAATCCAGAATCTTCCGGGCAATTTCGTGATCGGCTTCCAGATCGGTCAGAATCTCCTCGCCGGTGGCATACTGACCGGTTTTGGTCTTTTTCGCTTTGCTGTCCAGTTTCAGTTTATCAAACAACACCTCGCCCAGTTGTTTGGGAGATCCCACGTTGAAGGGGCCGCCCGCCAGTTCATAAATTTCGCTCTGCACCTGCCGGATGTCGGTTTCGAGCGTCGCAGAAAGCTCGGCCAGGGCATTCATATCCACTTTCACGCCCCCCAGTTCCATGTCGCCGAGGACGCGCACCAGCGGCATTTCAACTTCGTAGAACAGTTTGGTGAGCTGATTTTTCTCCAGCAACGGCAAAAAAGTGTCTTTCAGTTGCAGGGTAATATCGGCATCTTCTCCGGCGTATTCGACCACTTTCTGAATTTCGACATCGCGCATCGACAACTGCTTCGGCCCTTTCTTGCCAATCAGCGTTTCGATCGAAACCGGTTCGTAATTCAGGTGCGTCATCGCCATCATGTCCATGTTGTGCCGCTGCTCCGGTTCGATCAGGTAATGCGCCACCATCGTATCGAACAGCTTGCCCTGCACTTCGATGCCGTATTTTTTCAGCATCAGCATATCGTATTTCAGGTTCTGGCCGACCTTGATGATCCCGGCATTTTCAAAAACCGAGCGAAACTCTTCGACAATGGCCTGGGCTTCTTCGCGATCAGCCGGAACCGGCACGTAAAACGCTTCACCCTTGCGGTATGCAAACGACAAACCCACCAGATCGGCCTCAACGGGATCGGTCGAGGTCGTTTCCGAATCGAAACACAAGGTATCCTGCTGATTCAAATAATGCACCAGACTTTTCCGCAACGCGGGGGTATCGACCAGCCGGTAATCATGAACGACCGAATCAATCGTGCGCCGGGGTTCAGGCTGTCGGTCATTCGGTTCCACTTCTGTCCAGTCAGCCTGCATATCGTCCGTGTTGGCAATCGCCTGCGGCCGGGCTCCTTTTTCAAAGGCTGAAATGGCCGCGCCCACACCCGGTTTTTGATCGAATGCAAACGGCAAGCCCTCCGTCCCGGATGCATTCGCAGCCGGGGTTGCAGCGGGGGCCAGAACCGCTTCATCGAACAGGCCCATCTGCCCTTTGGCACCCGGTTTGGCCGGAGCCACCGGAAACGGGCTGGGCTCCGAATCTTCCTCGCCCACCAGCCGCCGACGCAGTTGCCGGAATTCCAGTTCGTCCAGCAAGGCCGACAGTTTGGGTTTGTCAGGTTCGGTATGTCGCAGGGCGTCTTCGTTAAATTCGAGCGGAACGTCGAGGTGGATGGTGGCCAGTTGTTTCGACAGCAGGCCCTGTTGGGCAAACTGCACCACGTTCTCTTTCAGCTTGCCTTTCAGTTTGTCGGCATTGGCAATCAGGTTTTCGACGCTGCCAAATTCGGCCACGAGTTTCTGAGCGGTTTTTTCGCCAACGCCCGGAATCCCCGGAATGTTATCGACCGAATCACCCATGAGCCCCAGCATGTCGGTCACCTGACTGATTTCCTGAATCTGCCAGCGATCGAGCACTTCTTTCACGCCCAGTTTTTCGGCTCCTTTGCCCATGAACGCCGGGCGGTAAATGTAGACGTGTTCTTCGACGAGCTGGCCGTAATCTTTATCCGGCGTCATCATAAACACCTCAAAACCAGCTTTCGAAGCCCGTTTGGCGAGCGTTCCGATGATGTCATCCGCTTCGTAGCCATCCAGAATCAGAATCGGAATGTTCATGGCTTCCACCAGCTTTTTCACATACGGAATAGCAATGCTGATATCCTCGGGCATGGCCTGACGATTGGCCTTGTATTCCACAAAAGCCTCGTGCCGGAAGGTCTTTTTGCTGCTATCGAACGCAACGCCGATGTGGGTCGGTTTTTCCTTTTGAAGAATCTCCAGCATGGCGTTCGTAAATCCGAATACACAACTGGTATTCAGGCCCCTGGAGGTGATGCGGGGGGCTTTACTGAAGGCAAAATGGGCGCGGTAAATCAACGCCAGTGCATCCAGCAAAAACAGTTTCTTTTCTGGTTTATTCATTGGTAAGTTGCCGGAAAACGGTCTGCGCAACGGGCAGAAAACGACCCTTGCAAATAACGAAATATCGTCTCCGTATCAAAATCATAACGACGGCGCCGGGGGATTGATTCCGGTCGCTACTGATCCCGAATCGCGTTTAAGTACACTTGTTGCAGGGTTTTATAAGAGGCTGTCGTACCCGAAATTATATCCTGAACCGGTCCCGGCTTGTCATCAGAAAAGAAACGGTGCCTTTTACGAAAGTCAATTTCGTACGGGCCATAATTCCACGAAAAAATATCGAAGTCGCTGGCCGCTTCATCATCCAGCCCCCATCCGGCAGCCACAGCATACGGCCCGATATCCCCTTCGATGGCTTGCAACAGGGAATCATCGCTGTGAAAAAAGAGATGAAACCCCGCTAAAAAACCAGAATCCGGTAAAATATATACCCTGATCGTTTCAATTTTCAATCCGTAGAGAAACAGATTGTTTTCTGCCAATTCTTTGTTCGATAGGTATAGCAACCGATACAAGCCATTCATAGACACAGGACGCACGCGTGCGTCCGTCTGGAAGTCTATCTTTTCGAGGTATGCAATGCTTTCGCTCAGGTTTTTAAAGTCTGCCATTACGCCACTTGGTTAGGTTGAACCTAAATTTTAGATCACCGGAGAGATCCAAGGCGGTTTTTAAAAGGAAAAGGGCGACTGAAGCCGCCCTTTTCCAAAAAATCAGTTGTCAGATGCAGCACTACAACTCCCGCACCCAGATATTCCGGAAGCTGATCGGTTCGCTTTTGTCACCGTGAGCCTGCAATTTGATGGGTGCCGATTCGTATTTTTTGTACTGGGGCTGACCAATGTACGTCGTTTCGCCTTTCAGTTCGTAGTTGTTCTGCACCACGACGCCGTTGTGAATAACCGTCACGTGGGCCGGGGTCTGCACCGAGCCATCGGCGTTGAATTTCGGAGCATTCCAGATCACGTCGTACACCTGCCATTCGCCCGGTTTTTTGCTGGCGTTGGCCAGCGGAATCGCCTGCTTGTAGATGCTTCCTGCCTGGCCGTTCGAGTAGGTTTTGTTTTCGTACGAATCCAGCACCTGGAGCTCATAGCCCGCGTCGCCGGGGCCGGTAGAAGCCAGGAAGATGCCGCTGTTGCCCCGGCTCTGGCCGGTCAATGAGATTTTCTCGGGAATCTTCCATTCGATGTGAAGCTGGTAGTTCGTGAACGACCGCTTGGTTTCGATGTTACCGGCGGCCTTGTTGACGGTCAGAACGCCTTTGGAAACCGTCCAGTTGGCGGGCGATTTGTCTTTCACCGTCACCCACTGATCCAGGTTTTTGCCGTCGAACAGAATCACCGCGTCAGAGGGCGCATCGAGGGGCGTTTTTCCCGCCGTAATCACCTTCGGAACCGGGTCCCATACTTCAGTTTCTTCGGGTTTTGCCCGCGGACGAGTGGCAGTTGCCGTGCTGGAGGAGCCACCCTGACGCATCAGCGTTCCGGGAACCTCGCTGCCATTGTAATTGACGGACAGAATCATTTTATCACCCTCAACGGTCCCTTTGACAGGAATCACATTCCCATCGTATTCCGTTTTGAACGAGAAACTGGTGCCATCCACCTTTCCCTCTTTGATGGGAAGGGAGCCGTTCGCATTGCCGATGGTTCCGGTCAGTTGGTTGCCGTCGGTTTTCAGGTCCAGGGTCAATGCATAATCGTCGCCTATTTTTCCGGACCATTTCCCGTCAATCGGACCCGCAGCCAGCGCAACGGTAAGGCCGAAAAAAGCACTTAAAATCGAGGTAAAAAAATGTTTCTTCATAGGAATTCCCTGGGTTTTGTTTTTGACGAATACTGTTTTAAAAATCTTTAAACTGCTCATACATTTCCTTTAGTTTCGGATCGCGCTCGCTCAGCCGAATGTCTTTCCGCATGGATTTGACGCCTTCGATGTCCTGCAACAAGCCCAGCACCTGATAGGCCCCAAACCGCACAAAATACGCCGGGCTCGTGCGCGCCATCACTTCCAGCATCGGAATGGCCTGCCGCTGGGTGTCGGCCCCCGACCGAATCAGGTATTTCCCGAAGACCTGCAAAAAGTTATAAAGGTCCTGCGATTTCATGGTGCTCATCTTGTTGATGAACCAGGTATAGCGGCTGGTATCGGTCGAATTGGCGTAATAATTGGCCACTGCCGTCACGATGTCGCCATTGGGGACATTCTCAAAACGGGCGGCAATTTCATTGGCGTCACCCGGTTTTGACAACAAATAGGAATCCAGTGCCGACGAAACGACCGCATACGACGTATCATTCAGCGCTTCCCGGAACAGCGGGTCATTGACATTGTCGGCATACGAAGCCAGCGTGTTGATGCCTTCCTGCCGCACCAGTGAGCGTTCGTCATTGCGGGCTTTGCTCTGCACAATCCGCTCCACTTCCGCAAACTCCTGCCCGTCGTATTCCGCAAAGTTTCCAACGGCCACCTGACGGATTTTCCAGAATTTGTCCTGCATGGCGTCCATCATCATGTGCCGAACCGTCGAATCGATCAGGTTGCTCTTGTCTTCCAGCCGGGTAATCGACTCGTATTTGTCCCGGTAATTGTCGGTATGATAAAATTGAAACAACAGTTCCGCCTTGTTTTTTTCCTGCTCAACGGTTCCAACAATCCGGTGATCCGCGTCGAACACGATCAAATCCGGGCGTTGTTCCACCGTAAAATTGAGCACCTGTCTGGCTTTATCGACCACCACATCATAGCTTTTCTTCTGCCCTTTTACCCACAGATCCACTTTCACGGGCAGGCGATAAATCGGGGTTTTGGTCGAATCCTGTTGCTGAATAACCGTCAACTGTACGCCCCCCTGCCGGTATTCTTTTTCGATCTTGATCACCGGATGGCCCGGTTTCAGAAACCACTGATCGAAGAACCAGTTCAGGTCTTCGCCGGTCACCTCTTCAAAAGCTTCGCGCAGGTCGCTGAGCTCGGCGGTTTTGAAACGGTGGCGTTTGAGATACAGCGTCAGGGATTCGAAAAAAGCATCATCGCCAATCGTCCGGCGGAGCAGGTGCAACACCCGGCCCCCTTTGGCATACGAGTGGCTGTCGAACATCTGCTCGCGGTCGGTGTAGCGGTACCGGATCAGCGGTTCCTGCTTGGTTTCCGATTCGGCAATGTACTGATTCAGATCATCCAGCCCGTGCATATCGGCCGAATACGTCCCTTCGTTGTGTTCCCGCCAGAGGTATTCGGCGTAGGTGGCAAAGGCTTCGTTCAGCGGCAGGTTGGCCCACGACTCGGCGGTGGCCAGGTTTCCGAACCAGTGGTGCGACAGTTCGTGCGAAATCACATCATCGGAGTTGCCATCCACCAGTTGCCGCCCGTCCATCTGAACGGTTTCACCATGAACCGTCGCCGTGGTGTTTTCCATCGCGCCGGTAACAAAATCGCGCACGGCAATCTGGCTGTATTTCTCCCAGACGTACGGCACCCCGAATTTTTTCTCAAAAAACTCAACCATCGCGGGCGTCCGGCCAAAAATGGCGCGGGCGTCTTTCTCGTAGGCCGGTTCCACATAGTAGCTGACTTCCAGCGGCCCGCGCTCCGGTGTTGCCGCCAGCGAATCCCTGACGTAGGCGAAATCACCCACGGCAATCATTGCCAGATAGGGCGAATGGGGCAAGGTTTGTCGCCAGTAATCGGTGCGCGAACTGTCCTGATTGACCGTTGATGAAATGAGTTTTCCGTTGGAAAGCGTCCGGTATTTGTTCTCGACCGTCAGGTAAATCTCCTGCGTCATTTTCTCGTTCGGCGTGTCGATGGTCGGAAACCAGCACGAATTGGCTTCGGTTTCGCCCTGGGTCCAGATCTGGCGGGGTTTGTTCGGTTCCGCGCCGTCGTGGTTGATAAAATACAGCCCTTTATCCTGCGAAATGGCCGCACTGCCTCCCAATGGTCGTTCGTTCGGTTTGGCGGTATAAACGATCTGAATATCGAAGGTATCGGCGCGGGTGTAGGTTCGGGGCAGCAGAACGTGAATCTTTTGCCGGTCGTTGTAGGTATAGTTGAGCGTATCGAAAACCGTTTCACCGGTTTTCAGCGTGTCGAGCAGAAAAACGCCTTTGATTTCGAACCCTTTCGCATCGACATCCAGCGTATTCTGGGGATAAAAATGCGGTTTGAACCGCAGGCGCGCAATGCCGTGAACCCACTGGCGCACCCAGTCGAAGCTCAGATCGAGCCGGGTGTGAAGCAAATCGTGGGGCAGCGTTCGGGTGGCGTTATAGGGTCCGTTGACCGTGAGCGGAGCGTTTTTTTTGTCCGCATCACCCGCACGATTCTGCCCCAGTGCCCACTGGCTACTGATAATAATAAGAAGGACGAACCCGATATTTCGGATAATTTTAAGCATACAGATCATTCACTTAGCCTTATCAAAACGGGGAAATTCGTTTTTTAGTAAATACTTTTCCATTCCTTTACTGCACACTGTCGACGGCTTTGGAAACGGCGGCCGCCTTTTGAGCCGGAAACCAGGATACCACAATGGTCACAACAATAACGATCAGGGTGGTAAGAATCAGGTCATTTCCGTGAATTTTAACCGGATAGGCGTCGATGAGTGAACTCTCGATGCCCATCGATACAAAGCCAAACCGCTGCTGCAACAAACACAACACAATCCCGAGTACCAGGCCCACAACACCGCCAATACAGGCAACGATTGAACCTTCAAACAGAAATATCCGCCGAACCAGCGAGGGCGATGCCCCCATTGCGTACAGAATGGCCACATCGTCTTTTTTCTCAATGGCCAGCATCGACAACGAGAAAAAGATGTTGATTGATGCAATCAGCACCAGAAAACCCAGCGTTACGGTTACAAACAACTTTTCAACGCGAATGGCCCGAAACAGGTCGGGGTTCAGATCATCGCGGTCTTTGATCACGACCGTCGACCCCAATTGCTGTTGTAAACTCTTTTTCAACGAGGCAATATCGGTTTCCGGCTTCACCTGCACCTCCAGCGAAGAGATTTGATTGGGCTGATACCCAATCAGTTCCCGAACCACACTGAGCGGTGCCAACACGTAATCATTGAAATTGTCTTCAATATAAAATACGCCCGAAACCAAAAAATTAGCCTGATTAAAAGCATCGGCCGACAAAACCGTGTAGGTCTTGCGGTTTTGCGGATACCAGAGTTCGAGGGGCGTCAGGATGTCTTCGGGTGAAATCAGCAACGCGTTTCGCACACCCTCGGCTACCAGCGCGTAATCAACGCCATTTTCCTGCAACCGCAGTTTTCCTTCCACCAAAGCCGTGTCCAGTTGCCGGCGTTGCAAATACGAATTGTCGATTCCTTTCAGCTTGACCACCGTCTGCCCTTCGCGGTAACGCGCCAGCGCATTGTCTTCAATCACCTGCGTAATGAGCAGGACCTCCCCGTTTTTCCGGATGTTCTGCAACATAGCGGGCGAAACCGTCAGGCGCTTTCCCTGTGCCGGTGCCACCGTCAAGTCCGCTTCGAACGTCTTGAAAATCATCCGGTTCAACTCCTCCATGCCGTTGAAAACCGACAGCACGACCACGAGTGCCATCGTGCCAACTCCCACGCCCAGCATCGACACCAGCGAAATCAAATTGATGAAACTACGCTTGCGTTTCGAGAAAAAATACCGGCGGGCAATCCAGAGGGGAAGGTTCATGGTGTGGTCCAAACGTTACTCTTCGTCTTCTTCCTCCGGTGCGGGCGGGATATCGAGATTGGCGAAAATAGCGTCCATTTTGGCCGCGTATTCGGCGGTATCGTCCAGGTAAAAATGCAGTTCCGGCATAATCCGAAGCTGGTGGCGCACCCGGTCGGCAAGTTGCTGGCGAATGGCCTTGCCTTTTTCCTTGATCGATTCCAGCAGCAATTCTTTATTCGGTGTTACCAGAAAGCTCAGATATACCCGGGCAATGCTAAAATCGGGTGACACCCGCACGTTCGTCACGGTGATAAAGGCCCCGTTGAACAGGTGTCGGCTATCGCGCTGAAAGATTTCACTCAGATCTTTCTGCAACAGCCTCGATACTTTCTGTTGTCGTTTCGATTCCATACTCTTTTAAAATTAATGAATAATGAGGGGACTGCTCAATAGGAATCAAAAATCCTATTTCGTTATTCACTATTCATTATTCAGTGTTCATTATTCACTCAACACCCTGCAAATATCCGCCTTTTATTCGACTTCTTTCACCTGAAAGGTTTAATTTCGTCGTTCCATTTCGGGTTCCATACGGTAAACCAACTAGTCGCTTGTTAAGTTTTTTTCGGGTTAACGCCACCCTTCAGATCGTCAGTCTGCTGCTTTTGCTGGTTCTGATTCGCCTGCCGTTTCTGCTGTCGGCTCCTCCGCTGCTCATTCCGGAACTGAACTGGATGCTGGTGGGGGAACAGATGAACAACGGCAATCTGCTGTATCGCGACATCTGGGACAGCGTCAGTCCGCTATCGGCGCTGGTCTACTGGCTGCTGGACCTCACCTTCGGGCGGTCGCTCCTGGCCTATCACGTAGCCGGGACGGCGGTGGCCGCTTTTCAGGTTTTTTACTTCAACTGGATGATGAACGCCCGGGATATCTACCCGGATCGCAACTGGATTCCCGGCCTGATTTACGCCTTATTTCTGAACATGTCGTTCGATTGCAGCACCCTGTCGCCGGTTTTGCTCTCCACCACCTTTCTGCTGCTGGCTTTCGGAACCATTATTAAACAGATGGACCGGCGGGGGGCCACCGATGAAGTGTTTGAAGTCGGTTTTTACATCAGTCTGGCCGCCCTGTTCTACCTGCCTTCTGCCCTGTTCATTCTCTGGGCGCTGATGGCGTTGCTGCTGTTTACCGGGGCCAGTTTCCGGCAACATTCGCTGTTGATTTTCGGTTTCGCCTTCCCGATTTTGCTGACGGTTTTGTACTATTACCTGGCCGACAGCCTCACCGACCTGAACCGCAATCTGTTGTCGTCGGTTTTTCGGGTCCGGCAATATGACCTGACCGACTTTCAGACCTTGCTGGCGTCGATGTTTCTGCCCTTTGCAATGGGTACGCTGGGGCTGCTGAGTCTGTTTCGGCAAACGACCCGGTACGTCAACTTCCAGCAACGGTGTCAGCAAATCATGATGATCTGGGCGGTTACTGCCGTGGTCTCGGTGGCACTGATGCCCTTTCTGGCACCGATGCTGTTCATCAGTTTCGTACCGGCCCTGGCTTTTTTTGCGTCCTATTACTTTCAGGGCATCCGCCGGGAGTGGATGGCCGAACTGATTTTTCTGGGCGTCTTTGTCTTTACGCTGCTCATTCTCTATCAGGGAGCCCTGGGGCTGGTTCCGAATTGGGAGTTAGGTCGACTCAGCGCGTTACAGGTCAAAACGTCGCCCATCGACCGGTACATTCAGCAACAGCGGATTCTGGTGATTGGTGAAGACATCAGTGCCTACCGGAATAACCAGGCCGCCACGCCCTATCTCAACTGGGATCTGGCCAAATACGATCTTCGCAATCTGGACAATTACGAAAGCGTGATCAGCGTTTACGACCATTTTCGCAAAGACCCGCCCAGTTACATCATCGACAAAGAAAGCGTGCTCAAAAAACTCTTCCAGCGTGCGCCTTCTCTGTCCACGATGTATGAAAAAACCGAGCTGGAAGGGGTTTACCGACGAAAAGAGGAAGCCGTCAACAACTGATTTTGCCCACGCGCGTCTGGTGACGCCCGCCTTCAAATTCTGTTTTCAGAAACACTTTCACGCATTCCAGGGCTTCTTCGGATGAAATATACCGCTCCGGCAGACACAGAATGTTAGCGTTGTTATGCTGACGGGCCAGTGCCGCCAGTTCGGGTTTCCAGCACAAAGCCGCCCGAATACCCTGGTGTTTGTTGGCCGTAATGGCCACCCCGTTGCCGCTACCGCAGACCAGAATTCCCCAGTCAAATTGATGGGCTTCAACCGCCGACGCTACCGGGTGGGCAAAATCCGGATAATCGGCCGAGGTTTCCGTATAGGTACCAAAGTCTTTCGTCGGATAGCCTTCTTTTTCCAGCCAGGCTACGATTTCCTGTTTATAGGCAAAGCCGGCATGATCGGCACCAACAGCAATGGAGGGTTTCATGGGATTTTGTTGAACAATTGAAACTAAAAGTACGATATTACGTTATTATGTTCCGGTTCTGCGTTGAGAGGCTGCTGAACCGGCATGAAAGCCGGATTTTAAACCCCGGTTCTGTCAAAATTTTGGACAAAGTAAGCGATCAAAAACGCATCATCAACGCAATTCACACTGGAAATTTTACAAACACTGGCAAAAGTAACGCCGGTTATTCTGCACAGTTTGTTTGTAAACAGACCCACCACCGGAGAAACAGGCGCTTGAACGACTCAGGAATGGATGACCGGTTTTTGTAACCGCCCTCCATCAAATCCTGATCCACAGCCTTCCCTCTCCTAAATCCTGGAAGAACATGGACGCAGAAAAAACAGTACAACGATCAGAAGCTCAGAACGTTTCCCAAATACAGAAAGATCTTAACAAACGCGACGAATTACTGCTCACCCCCGACGAGCAACGGATCAAAGAAGCCTTTCAGGACCGAAACTGGAACGAAATAAAAATTGCCGACTCCTGGGTTATTTTCAAAGTCATGGCCGAGTTCGTCGAAGGCTTCGACAAATTGGCCAAGATTGGGCCGTGTGTGTCCATCTTCGGATCGGCCCGGACCAAACCGGATAATCCGTATTACCAGATCGCCGAAGAAATTGCGGCCAAACTCGTGAAGCACGGCTATGGAGTCATCACCGGCGGGGGCCCCGGTATCATGGAAGCCGGGAACAAAGGTGCCTTCGAACAAGGCGGAAAATCGGTCGGTCTGAACATTCAGCTCCCGTTCGAACAGGAAAGCAACATCTATATCGATCCGGACAAAAACATCAATTTCGACTTCTTCTTTGTTCGGAAAGTGATGTTCGTCAAATACGCCCAGGGGTTCATTGCCCTGCCGGGCGGTTTTGGTACCCTGGACGAACTGTTCGAATCACTGACGCTGATTCAGACGAAAAAAATTGCGCGCTTCCCGATCGTTCTGGTTGGCCGGACGTTCTGGCAGGGTCTGGTTGACTGGATTGAAGAAACGATGCTGGAAAAAGAAAACAACATCAGTCCCGGCGATATGAAACTGATTTCGCTGGTTGATACGCCGGAAGAAGCCGTCAAAGCCATCGATGACTTTTACATGAAGTATTTGTTGAAGCCGAATTTTTAAGGTCATTCTTCCGAAACTTCCCGAAACCTGTCAGGTCTTGAAGACCTGGCAGGTTTTCTTTTGAATGCTACGTCGGTTTGTTGCCAAAGCTTCGGGTCTAGTACACCTGCAAGGTCTCGAAGACTTTACGGGTTTTGATCAAAACGCCAGATAAGGCGTCAGTTTTTCAATCGTTTTAGCGTCGAGAATCCGGATGTTGCGGAGGGATTCGGGCGAGGTATATGGCCCGTGTTGCGTACGGTAATTGACAATGATTTCGGCTTGCCGTTTTGAGAGATAAACGTGTCGGTCCAGTTCTTCGGCGGTGGCGGTATTGACCGCCAGCTTTTTAACCGGCGTTTGAACCTGACCGTATTTATTCAATTCTTCAAGGGCCAGCGAGTCCAGCCCATACACCTCCGCGTATTGACCCGGTGAAACAAAACCGCCCAGCGCATCCCGAAATTTTACGATCCGCCCCGCCAGTTTGGAGCCAATGCCCCGGAGCTTTTTCAATTCGGTGGTGTCGGCGGTGTTGATGTCGAAGGGTTGCAACACAGGCTTGCTGTAGCGTTCGGCAGCGTATACCGGTTTATTGGAAGCATACGATTTGTTCAGCTCCGGCTCTGCACCGGCAAACCGTTCCCGGTATTTCTCCGACGGTTTTTCAGCCCCTTCTTCAATACGCAGCCGCATATACGGTTCCAGTTCCCCATAGAGTTCCGGGGGAAAATCGTAAATTTTCAGCAAGTCCTCCTTTTTTCGAAACTGACCGCCTTTGGAACGGTAGCGAACGATGCGGTCGGCCAGCCAGCGCGGAGCCCCCAGCCGTTGCCAGCTTTCGGCATCGACAATGTTGGGATCGAACGCAAACCGCTCGGCTTTTTTGGTTTTTAAGTCGGGCTCGTAGCGCCCCGGCGTCGTTTCATGTCGTTCATCAACCTCACGGTTTTCAACTTCCAGCAAAGCCACCAGACTGTCGAGCTGTCGTTTATCAGACGCGGATGTGTCGGGAATTGAATCAGGAACCCACAGCCGGTAGGCGAGCGGCAGCAGCAACAGAAAGCCGGTGAGTGTCAGCAAGGCTAACATACCCCGTGCTTCCTGCTGGGATACTCCCAAATAATCGCGGAGTATGGCTACTGCCCTCTTCATGAACACGTTCCGGAATGGGTGGATAAGCTGGTGTCACGGAGGATATTCCCGGAACCTGTTTATTAGACGGCGGGAAATAAAAAAGTAACGGAATGCTTCAAAAAAGAAATTGCTTTTCAGAACAGATCCTTCGTACATTCAACGACTAATTCTTTCAAAGAATGGTTCTCAGGGAGTACGTTTGTTTACACCGCTATGGCATTTATTGATTATTACCAAACACTCGGCATCGAGAAAGGCGCATCGGAGGAAGCGATTAAAAAGGCTTACCGGAAACTGGCCCGAAAATACCATCCGGATCTCAACCCCAACGACAAGGAAGCCAACACCAAATTCCAGCAAATCAACGAAGCCAATGAGGTGTTGAGCGATCCGGAGAAACGGAAGAAATACGATCAATACGGGGAAGACTGGAAACATGCCGAGCAGTTTGAACAGGCCCGACAGTCGCAGCAACGGAGCAATCCGGGTGGGCAGCGGTCTTCCGGCGAACCTTTTTCCGGGGGTGGTTTCTCCGAGTTTTTCGAATCGTTCTTTGGCGAACAGCCCCGCAGCGGTCGGCAGGCCCAGTTTCGGGGGCAGGACTACACCGCCGAGCTGCACATCAGTTTGCGGGAAGCCTACCAGACCCACCAGCACACACTCACGGTGAACGGGAAAAACATCCGCATCACCGTTCCGGCCGGCATTGCCAACGGACAGGTGATCAAGCTCAAAGGCCAGGGCGGGCCAGGGGCCAACGGTGGCCCGGCGGGGGATCTGTACATTACGTTTGTCATCGCCGACGATCCGGTTTTCAAACGCGTGAACGATGATCTCCACCTGACCGTTGACCTGGATTTATATACGGCGGTTTTGGGTGGTGAACTCACCATCGAGACGCTGAGCGGCAAAGTAAAACTGAAAGTAAGTCCCGAAACGCAGAACGGAACGAAGGTGCGACTGAAAGGCAAAGGCTTCCCGGTTTATAAACAGGATGGCCAGTTTGGCGATTTATACGTCACGTATTCCGTCAAAATTCCGACCGGTTTAACGGACAAACAAAAAGAATTATTCAAGGAAATTTCTCAATTGTAATTGCTTGTGTTATGCAACCGGAAGAGGTGATTCTTGTTGAAGACTACTGTCTGAACTACGCGATTGAAGAAACGTTTGTGTTCTCGCTGGAAGAATACGGCCTGGTCGAGCTGGTCGATGCGGACGACCGGAAGTGGATTCCCCTCCACCAATTGCAGGTGATCGAAAAATTCAGCCACTTGTATTACGAGTTGGACATCAATATCGACGGGATCGACGCGATCAGTCATCTGCTCCGGAAAGTGGAATCGATGCAGGAAGAGATTCGGTTGCTTAAAAGCCGGTTGCGTGTGTATGAAGAAAGGTCGTAACGTTTGTTCATTTTTCGAAACCGTCTCTGTGCCAATTGCCCTTTTACCGAATACGGTTTTGGTGTTCAACTCAAAAGTATAAATTTTTTGTCAGGCGACTGGTCTAAATCCGTATTTTTGCGCCACCATGGAAGACGCAAAACCGAAACAGGCACCCGCCACCTCTCTGCAAGACATTATCTCCCACGCCAAAGAATACGGCTTCGTGTTCCCGTCCAGCGAAATTTACGACGGGTTACAGGCGGTTTACGACTACGGTCAGAACGGCGTTGAACTGAAAAACAACCTCAAATCGGTGTGGTGGAAGGCCATGACGCAACTCAACGACAACGTCGTGGGCATCGATGCGTCCATTTTCATGCACCCGCTGACGTGGAAAGCGTCGGGGCACGTGGACTCCTTCAACGACCCGATGATCGATAACAAGGATTCCAAAAAACGCTACCGCGCCGACCAGTTGCTCGAACTGAAAGCTGAGGAATATGCCGCCAATGGCCAACCCGAAAAGGGCCACGCCCTGCTGATGGAGATGGGCCGGTTACTGGGCGAAAACGACCTCGACGCCGTTCGCGAACTGATCATCAGCGAAGGCATCGTCGATCCGATTTCCAAAACCGCCAACTGGACCGAAGTGCGGCAATTCAACCTGATGTTCTCGACGCAGGTAGGTTCGGTGGCCGAAGATTCCAGCCTGATTTACCTCCGTCCCGAAACCGCCCAGGGTATTTTTGTCAACTTCCTGAACGTCCAGAAAACCGGTCGGATGAAGATTCCGTTCGGAATTGCCCAGATCGGCAAGGCGTTTCGGAACGAGATCGTGGCCCGGCAGTTTACGTTCCGGATGCGTGAGTTCGAACAAATGGAAATGCAGTTTTTCGTCCGCCCCGGCACCGAAATGGAGTGGTACGAAAAATGGAAAGCCGCCCGGCTGAACTTCCACAAAGCCGTCGGTTTACCCGCCGAAAAACTCAAATTTCACGTTCACGAAAAGCTGGCCCACTACGCCAACGCAGCGGTCGACATTGAATACCAGTTTCCGTTTGGCTTCCGCGAAATGGAAGGCATTCACTCCCGGACTGATTTTGACCTGAAAAGCCACCAGGAACTGAGCCGGAAAAAGCAGCAGTACTTCGACAACGACCTCGACGAAAACGGCAAACCGTTTGGCAACTACATTCCGTATGTAGTTGAAACGTCCGTCGGCGCCGACCGCCTGTTTCTGGCGGTATTCTGCAATGCGTTTACGGAAGAAGTGGTGGGCGAAGGCGACACCCAGAAAACCCGGACATACCTGAAACTGCACCCGGCCCTCGCTCCGGTGAAAGCCGCCATCTTCCCGCTCATGCGGAGAGACGGTTTGCCCGAAAAAGCAACGCAGATTCTCAAGCTGTTACGCAGCGATTTCCGGGTCATTTACGAAGAACGCGATGCCATCGGCAAACGCTATACCCGCCAGGATCTGATCGGAACGCCGTTCTGCATCGCCGTCGATTACCAGACACTGGAGGACGATACCGTCACGATTCGTCACCGCGACACGACCGAGCAAATCCGGATGCCCATCAGCGAACTGAAGCAGCACATCGGACAGGCGGTTTCGATGGAGCGGATTCTGGAACAACTCTAGGTTTCGGTACCCACGGATTGAGTCCCTGTTTTTTTCACTATCTCAAAAAACGCGGGCTTCAGTCCGTGGGCACCTATGAAAATCGCTATTTACACCTCCGTTCAGCAGGAATACCGACGCGTGTGGGCGGGCTTCACCCGGCAATTGTTCGACCAGCTCAGTCCGCCGTTTCCGCCCGTTGATGTCGTTCGGTTTGATGGCTGTCTGAAAGGGGATACCGTGCATTTACGGCTCAATTTTCTGCTTTTCAAACAGGACTGGATCAGTTTGATCATCGAGCAACAGGAAACCGGTCAGGAGATTTATTTCATCGACAAAGGCACCAAACTGCCGTTTTTCCTCTCCTACTGGCACCACAAACACCGCATCATCCGGGATGGCAACCACACCCGCATTGCCGACGAAATCACCTTCCGAACACCCACTTTGTTGACGGATTTTCTGCTTTATCCAGTTTTTTACGGTTTGTTTGCCTATCGGGGACCGGTTTATAAACGTATTTTCAAACCCTGACAGGGTTTGAAAATTTGATTTTACACTAGAATTCCAGATCGGTAGATTCTTAAAAAGGAAAACTCCTGACAAAGCGCCGTGCTGTTGTCAGGAGTTTTTTGGTGTGACGGTCGTTCAACCGCTGACAGGGCCTAAGGCCGCTGTCAGGGTTTCACTATTTTGATCAAGCGGGACTGTTGTCCGGCCTGGGCGCGAAGCAGGTAGAGACCAGCCGCCTGGTGACGAACAGTCATCGTCTGGCGTTGCCGCTGGCCCGTTGCTGGAATCGCATGTTGCAAAATCGTACGACCTTGTAGATCCGTTAGCTGAAAGTGAACCTCCTCGCCTGCCGGTGCCGAAAACTCTACGTCGAAGACGTCTGAAACCGGGTTGGATAACACCCGAACGTGCAGTCCTTCGCTCGTTTCAGCGGCTGATACCCGCGCTCCGGACGCAACGGCTGGCTCGGTTCCGTACACCAGATTGCCCTGATAATAAACCGTAATGCGATCGTTTTCGGAGAAAGGTGCGGCCGCTTTGTACGAGTAGTCATCCGTTTCCACGAAATTTGACCAGTTGGCTTTCGAAATCCGGTACTGAATGTTCCCCGTATTGCTGAGCGGATACAAGGTGCCAACCGCCGGATTCACCTTTAGTTCCAGGTAGGTTTCGGCACCCGTCCGCACGGGATTGACCGGAACGAATTGGCCCGTCACGTTGGCATTACCGAGTTTGGCGTAGTCGATGAAGTAATTCAGACTGGCGGTCCCTTCGGGCGTAAACCAGTAGCGCACCGTTAGGTCGCCATACGCCAGCGGCACATTGCCTTCGTTGCTGACTTTCAGATAGGTACTGATCGAATTGGAATTCGGTTTGTTGTTTTTGTTCTCCGAAAGCACCTTCAGTTTGACCAAAGCCGGAGCAATGGGCGGCTCTTCCCCCCACACCAGCGTGCCGTTGCGATACACCGTTATACGATCTGTCAGGGCGTAGTTAGTATTGGTTCGATAGGAGTAATCATCGGTTTCGCTCAGATCGGCCCAGTCTTTGTTCGCAATCCGGGTTTGAATCGGCCCGGAAGTACCGCCCACGGCCAGACTGCCCGCTGAGGGATCAAAACCGTATTCCACGTATCCATTGGCCCCATTCCGGGCGGGTGCATCCTGCCGGACATAGGTCATTTTCACTTTGTTATTCCCCAACTGCGCATAATCGATAAAGGTGTTGATGCCCGCGTAATTTTCCGCCGTAAACCAGTAGCGAACCGTCAATTCGCTGTAAGGCACGGCGGTTATTCCCTCGTTGACCAGTTTCAGATACGGTTTGATCTGGTTGTTGGTAGCCTGATCGTTTCCGTTATCGCCGTTCTGGTATTGAACTTTCACCTGCGTCAACTGCGACAGATCGAAACGCGCCAGCACCGGAACGTGGTCGGAGGTCGTATTGCCATAGTCAGGAATTGTCAGATACGGTGTTCCAACCCCCGCCGAACCGGCGAGGTAAGCCGGTGCTAACTCATTGGAAACCATGATGTGATCGATCACGTTGTCTTCCGTCAGGTACGTCCGAAAACCGTTGTCACTCAGCACCCGGGTTACGCCCGTAAAACCAGCGGCATCGTCGGTAAATGGTTTGTAGGTCGTTTCGGTCGGAGCGACATCGGCCACGGTCCGGTCGAGGTCGTCGTTGAAGTCTCCCGCCAGAATCAGCAGATCGTTCGGATACTGCGCTTTGAGCGTATCATACAACACCTGCACATCGTACTTCCGGCGGTTATACGCCACCAGCGCGTTGGCCCCGCCTTCGTTGGCTTTGGCGTGAAGACCAATTACGTTGACCTGCTTGCTCACCCCGGCCACCGTCACGTTGAATTTCCACAAATACGGATACCGCCCGGATGCCCAGAAATTGTCAACGGCGGTCGGATAACCCGTGAGATTCTCCACTTTTTCCATCAACGGTTTTTGAGAAACCAGCGTTGCTACGTCCGACTTATACAGGATACAAACCCGTTGTGTGTTGGCGGGTAAGGTGCCCGTCGGTGTCGCCGGGTTGGCCGGAATTTCGTGACCCGGATTGTTGGAAACGAAGGGCGAGCAATTTCCCTGATACCCCGGCAGGCCCGCCAGCAAGCTCGCAATGGCATTGTCCGACGAGATTTCTTCCAGAACAATGATGTCCGATTGCAGACTGTTCAGGACTGAAATGGCATTGGTCACCTGCTGCGCTTCATTTGTCGGGCCGTTGCCGGTGCTTCCCAGCCATTCGATGTTCCAGGTGGCTACGTCGAGCGTCTGACTCCGGTCAATTGATCCCCCCGCCAGCACATAGGGCGCGGCACCCGGCAGATCCTGCGTCGAGCGCGGCAGCAATTGCGTGAGGGTGTTGAACCGACCGACCACCCCGGTGATAGCCGCCGGATTGGCAGGGTTGGTATTGCCGGGAATGTTCGTCCCCCGGTTGATCCGCACTTCCTGCGTACCGCTGCCATCCTGTAGCCGGAAATTGGCATCGGGCGTTAGTACAAAAACCGGGTTGGGCGACGCCACTGTCGTATTCGGACGAATGACGGCGGCATTCACCGTCACCAGTTGCCCTTCAAAATCAGGCAGTTGGGTGGTTGTTACTACCTTGGGAATCAGCGGCCCCTGTGAACCGAAGCTGGTGAACGTAACCGCTCCCGAAACCTGCTTGTTGCTGTTGAAAGCGCCAATCGTTCCGCCCGTAATCTGAACCGAGTCGCCAATCTGAACGCTGCTGCGGAAAGCCGCATTGAAAATCGCAATCCCGCCCGTCGGGTCCTGAATGTAGGCCACGTCGTTGAACTGGTTGCTGACCGTTACCCGACCCGCAATTTTGCCGCCCGGCAATGCGGAGATTGGCGTATTCACCGGCTGGCTTCGGGCCAGGGCGATGCTGGCAATGGTATTGGGATCATACACCGTTCCGCTGACGGTTACATCGAACGATACCGAACCACTGACATTGGTAACATTTCCAGCTGGCGTTCCCTGAGCGGTTCCGGTTAGCCGGACGTTGATCGGGGTGGCGGCCACACTGCTATTCGAGAGCGGCAACGTCAGGGAAGATGTGTAGGTGTTGCCCGTACTGATTTCAAAACCGGCAGGTGCCGTGATCAGCACATCGGCAGTCAGGTTTGTCCCGGAAACCGTGTAGGATTTGGGCGTTGAGGCAGTTCCTTCCGAGGTGGTAAAGCCTGACAAGGTGGGCGGGTTTACCGAAAGAACCGGCGTTGGCGTACCTCCGCCTTCGATGGTTGCGGTGATGCTCAGGTCGTCGATGGCCAACCCGTGATCCGAACCGGTGTGGTCGGGATCATACCACCGCAGCATGATTTCACTGCCCGGCGCAACCGACAAGCCACTGATCGTGAAGCTCTTGGCCTGGCGATTGGCATTGCCATCAATGGCTCCCGCCGTACCGCCCGAAACCGAGTTGGAGAAGTTTAATTCAGGAACGGCGGTGTAACTGGTCGGAACCGCCCCACCCGCCGGGCTGGTGGTTTCAATGGCGGAGGTCGAAATCAAATACGAAAACTGAACGACCTGCGGATCAACGGCGGCACTGTTCCGCCACTGCTCTCCGTTGTAATTTACGGTCAGCGCGGTAATCGTCGTACCGGTTTCATTTTTCAGGCGGTATCCGTACGTAAAATTTCCGGCAGCCGCATTACCGGAACCGACGGAGCCCAAAGCCCGGTCGGCGCTGGTTCCGAAGCTGTTCAGTGCCCCGGCATTGGAACTTCCGGTGCCAGCCACGATGGTGGTGCCGGTTCCGGTTCGTTCACCGTACACGCCGGGAATGGTGCTGTTCTGGCTAAAAACCGGCGAACCACTGGCGGGCAGGGCATCCAGGTTTTCGGTTCGGGTCAGATTCCCAACCGTGAAGGAAACCTGGGCGAAGGTGTTTGCCTGTACGGCAAACAGCAACAAAATGAGGACTAAAAAGTCCTTGATGAAGTGTCGTAAAAGTGGATGAAGCATACGGATAGCGTTGTTTATTACAAAACTATGACGCCATGCCAATATCCAATGTTACCTCTTCATTAATTCTGAAAACATGTTATTAAATCGTCCCATTCAGCTTTAAAACCGCCCTTGTTCCCTGTTTCCGCTACACTTTCCCCTCGATTTCCAGTGCTTCATCTTCGGCTTCGATGGTCGAACCGTTTTCGTCAAACTCCCCTTCCCAGCGGGCGATGACCACCGTTGCCAGACAGTTTCCAATCACGTTGACGGATGTCCGGGCCATGTCCATCAATTCATCGATACCGAGAATGATAAACACCGGCTCCACCGGCAGACCGAATGATGCCAGCGTTCCGAGCAGGATGACGAGCGTGGCCCGCGGCACCCCCGCGACGCCCTTGCTGGTCAGCATCAGGGTGAAAACCATCAGCAATTGCTGACTGAACGACATTTCGATTCCGGCGGCCTGGGCCACAAAAACCGACGCCAGAGACAGGTAAAGTGTGGAGCCATCGAGGTTGAAACTGTAGCCCGTCGGCATCACGAAGGCCACGATTTTGCGGGGAACACCCAGGCGCGTCATGGCTTCCATCGCTTTCGGCAAGGCGGCTTCCGAACTGGTGGTGGCAAAGGCAATCGAAACCGGTTCGACCAGCGCCTGAATGAATTTTTTAATGGGTACTTTGGCAATCAGCGCCACCGGAAACAACACCAGCAACAGGAACGCCAGCAGGGCCAGGTAGAGCGTTGCCAGCAATTGAAAGAGGTTCACCAGAATGCCCAGCCCCATGTGTCCGACGGTGTAGGCGATGGCCGCACCGACCCCGATGGGAGCGAAATACATGATGATGGATGTGAATTTGAACATCACTTCCGACAGACTCTCGGCAAATTTCAGCACCGGCCGACGGTAATGCTCCTTCGTAACAGCGAGCGCAATGGCAAACAATACGCTAAAAACAACGATCTGGAGGACTTCGCCATTGGCGATGGATTTGGCGATGTTTTCGGGAAAAATATGCAGAACAACGTCTGAAATCGACTGTTTGGCGACATCCGGCAGTTTTTCTCCACCGGCTACTTCCGGCAGGGTAATGCCAACACCGGCTTTGCTGATGTTGATAGCGGCCAGACCAATAAATAGCGCGATGGTCGTCACCACCTCAAAATAGAGCAGCGATTTCCAGCCCATCCGGCCCACTTGTTTCAAATCGGAATGCCCCGCAATACCGACCACCAGCGTACCAAACAGCAGCGGAGCAATGATCGTTTTGATCAGCCGCAGAAAAATCTGACTCAAAACCCGCAGATTAACAGCGGCTTCGGGAAAGTCATTGCCGATTTCCGCCCCTACCACCATCGAGATCAGAATCCAGGCCGTCAGCGATTTCTTGCGAATACCGTAATAAATCAACCCCACGATCGCCAGCCAACGTACCACCAGCAGCAGCGTTGTCGGAAGCGCAATCCAGTTCAGATCGGTCAGAACGGTCAGCACAGCCGCCAGGGTAAAAGGAATCAGGGTAATCAGGAGTAAAGATCGATTGTTCTGCATAGCCGGTTTTTACGGTAGAATCTATTTTGCTGCAAGTATCTTACATCATTTTTAATTTCAAAACAAACCCGGACACTTTCTTTGATTAATTCACCAAATAGACTGCTGCACAATATTTTAAGCAGATGTTTGGATTTGTTCCGTGACATTGTGTACGTTAGGTCTGTTTTTCAATCTCTTACTCCTTAACCTCTTTTTTATGCAACCCGTATATAATACGCCTTCTACCCAGGTCAAAGCCGACCCCGGTCAACGATTCGTTGCCGCCCTGATCGACGGCTTTGTGGCTTACATTCCTTTTCTCATTCTGACGGTCGTCAGTTACCGGCTCGCCATGATCGGCTGGATTTTCTTACTGGGCTATCAGCTCACCAAAGATGCGTTGCCGGAAGTGGGCGGTTTTCTGGGCGGACAAAGCGTCGGCAAAAAAATAATGAAGATAAAAGTCATTAAAGAAGATACCGGTCAGGGCATTCTGGGTGATTACGGCACCGCCATCGTGCGGCAGGTATCCCTGATGATTCCCATTTTCGGAATTGTCGATGCCTTCATGGTGCTCGGTGACGACCGGAAGCGGTTTGGCGACAAATGGGCCAAAACCATCGTGGTCAAAGCCTGATCGATTCTAAAAAAAACCGGGGCAATGTTTGAAAACCGCTGCCCCGGTTTTTTAATGCGCAATGCCGACTGAACAAATGCTTTCGCCTGTTCAATGGTCATTACTACTTTTTGATTAAATTACCCGGAAAACTGGCCGATAAACCCATTCTGCAGCCATTTGTCCCAAAACCGGGTTAAGCCAACCGGAGGCTTCTATCTTCGTACCCGGAATCCATTACGCATCCGGGCTTTTTTTAACCTATCTATGAACATTCTTGAAACCCGCCACATTGTCAAACAATACGCACAACACCGGGCTTTAGACGACGTCAGCATCGACATTCCGCGCGGGCAGATCTTCGGTCTGCTCGGACCCAACGGCGCCGGTAAAACCTCCCTCATCCGGATTATCAACCAGATCACCGGCCCCGACGAAGGCGAAGTTTTTTTCGACGGCAAACCGCTCGGTCCCGAACACATCAGCCGCATCGGGTATCTACCCGAAGAACGCGGCTTGTACAAAAAAATGAAGGTCGGCGAACAACTGCTGTATCTGGCTCAACTCAAGGGCCTAAGCGAACGGCAGGCGATGGACAAACTGAAAGCCTGGTTCATCAAATTCGACATCAAGACGTGGTGGACCAAAAACGTGGAGGATCTGTCGAAAGGGATGCAGCAGAAAATTCAGTTTGTGGCCACGGTGCTGCACGAACCGGATCTGATTATTCTCGACGAACCTTTCTCCGGTTTCGACCCGATCAATGCCAACCTGATCAAAGACGAAATTCTGGAACTGCGCGAAAAAGGTAGCACCATCATTTTCTCGACGCACCGCATGGAATCCGTCGAAGAACTCTGCGACCACATTGCGCTGATTCACCGCTCTAAAAAAGTCCTCGACGGCCCGAAGAAAGCCATCAAGGAACAGTTCAAAACCCATACCTACCACGTTGAATACCAGGGTGTTTTGAATGACCTCAATCCGGCGTATACAGTTTTGGATAAAAAAACGCTGGAAGATGGTTACCTGCGCGCCAATATCCGGATTCCGCGCGACGCAGCCGTCAACGAGCTGGTTCGTGACCTCATCGACCACGTGAACGTGCGTGCCTTTGGCGAAAACATTCCTTCCATGAACGACATCTTCATCAAAGCCGTCGGCGAAGTTCCCACAACTTAATTTTGAATGCGTGAATGATAGAATGAGTGAATAGTTTCGCCAGAGGGCGGCTTTCACCAAACTATTCACTCATTCGCACATTCACTCATTCACTCATTGACTGTCATGAAAATAATTTTCCTCATTCTGAAGCGCGAATACCTGGTACGGGTTAAGAAAAAGTCTTTTCTGATTATGACCCTGGTGACGCCCCTGCTGGTTTCCTGCATCTGGCTCATCCCGATTTTTTTCGCCATGCGCGACATCGACCAGAAAAAAATCGAAGTGATCGACGAAACCGGCAAGTTTGCAAGCACCTTTAAAAACACCAAAGAACTGGTTTTCCAGCCGGTTAAAACGCCGGTTGAACAAGCCAAGAAAGACTTCGGTAAAAGTGGCTACGACGTGTTGGTTCACATCCCGGCTTCCATTCTGGAGAACCCGAAAAGCCTGAAGATATACGCCGAGAAAAACGTCAGCCTGGAGGTGAAAAACGGGATTGAAAAAGCCATCGAGCAGGAAATCGAGAATATCCGGTTGCTCGACGCCGGGATTGACCGCAAGGTGCTCGAAAGCACGAAGGTGGACGTGTCGTCGGACACGTACAGCCTGAGCGACGAAGGCGAAAAGGACAGCAGTTCGGGGGCGGCCACGGGCATTGGCTACCTGTGCGCGTTCATCATTTACATCGCCATTTTCATTTATGGGGTGCAGGTGATGCGGGGCGTTATGGAAGAAAAAACCAACCGCATTGTGGAAGTGATCATCTCGTCGGTCAAACCGTTCCAGTTGATGGCGGGAAAAATTACCGGCGTTGCGCTGGTGGGTCTGACGCAGTTTCTGCTCTGGATTTTGCTCACCTTCGGGATTTCATCCGTCATGTCGAACGTACTGGGCATGGAAAGTCTGGGACCGCAGAAACGGGTTGAACAAATGGCCCAGCAGCCCGGTGTGGCGCAGGCTCCGGCGGTTGACAAACCCAAAACAGAACAAAAAAGCAGCCCGGTGACGGCGATTTTCAAAGCTGTCAGCACCCTGAACATTCCGCTGATTATTGGCTGTTTCCTCATTTATTTCATCGGTGGCTACCTGATTTACAGTGCGTTGTTTGCGGCCGTGGGGTCTGCCGTCGATAGCGACACGGATGTTCAGCAGTTTATGTTTCCGATCACCATTCCACTGGTTCTGTCGTTTATCATGGCGCAGTTCATCATCCGCGAACCCGACGGCGCGGTGGCTTTCTGGATGTCGATGATTCCCTTCACCTCGCCCATCATCATGATGGTTCGCATTCCGTTCGGCGTTCCGGCCTGGGAAATTGTGCTGTCGGTCACGTTGCTCATCGGCGGTTTTCTGGGAACCGCCTGGCTGGCCGCCCGAATCTACCGCGTCGGCATTCTGATGTACGGCAAAAAACCGTCGTATAAAGAGTTGGTGAAATGGGTGTTTTACAAGGCTTGAAAGTGAATGATGAGCTATGAATGATGAGTTGTGAATGATGAACGATGAATGATGAATGATGAACGATGAATTACAGCGTCAGCCCATTCATAACTCATCATTCATAACTCATCATTCAAAAATCTACGTATTCAACCACCCCTTAAACGAGTCTGCCCGCTCCCGGCTTACCGAAACTTCTTCTTCCGAGGGCCGGTGTTTCAGCCAGACCCGCAGCCGTCCGTTGAAATACGGTTCGATGCGTTCGATGGCCGACAGATGGGTGATGTACTTGCGGTTTATCCGGAAGAAATGCCGGGGGTCCAGCTTGGCCTCCAGTTCGTCGAGCGTTTCGTCGACAATGTATTTACGGTTTTGATTCGTAATCAGAAACACGACCTTATCGTCGGCGTAGAGGTACAGAATATCGGAGGTTTCGACCACATCGAACCGCCCACCCTGTTTGATCAGAAACCGGCTTTTGTAGGTAACCGGCTTGATGCCAAAGTCTTCCAGCATTTTCACGAGGTTTTTTGACGCCCCCGGCTGGCTGTCGGCCGATTGCCGCTGGTGCCGAAATTTCTGGATCGCTTTGGTCAGTTCCTCCTGTTCAATGGGTTTCAGCAAATAATCGACGCTATTGACTTTGAAGGCCCGCAGCGCATATTCGTCGTAGGCGGTTGTAAAAATAACCGGCGTTTTCACCTCTACCTGCTGGAAAATCTCGAAACTCAGCCCATCGGCAAGTTGAATATCCATCAGCAGCAAATCCGGCGCGGGATTGGTTTGCCACCAGCGGACAAATGCCCGCACGGTGTCGATCTTTCCCACCATTTCGGCATCGGGGGCTACCTCCCGAATCAACCCTTCCATTCGTTTGACGGCCAGTGGCTCGTCTTCCACAATTAATATTTTCATTCCGGTAAGCAATTTCCAACCTTGTGATTTACTTCTGAGGGCAATTAGAGTAATGGTAATTTAACAATAAACTCCTGCTCGGTTTGCTGAATCACCACCGGGCGATCGGCCGCCAGCTGGGCGTAGCGGTTTTGCAGGTTTTTCAGGCCAATGCCGGTCGAATCGGTTCGCAGACGGCTTTTTAGCTGAAAGACATTGGCAACGACGAGACAATCTTTCTCGGTAAAAATCCGGATGCACAGCGGTTTTTCCAGTGAACACTCGTTGTGTTTTACCACGTTTTCCAGCAACGTCAACAACCCCTGCGTAACGATCTGTTTGCTCCGGTCGGCTTCCGACAAATCCACCGAATAGCGAAAACTCTCGCCAAACCGCATCTGGTTGATAAACAGATAGGATTCCGCAATTTTGAGTTCGGTGGCCAGTTCGATGGTGTTTTGTTCAGAATGCTGCAAACTGTAGCGGAACACCTTCGAAAGCCGCTCGACAAACTGCACCGATTTGCCGGTATCTTCGGGAATCAGCGCACTCAGGATGTTGAGCGAGTTGAACAGAAAATGCGGATTCACCTGGTTTTTCAGGGATTCGAACTCCGCCTTCAAAACCGCCTGTTTCAAGCCTTCTTCCATCAGCAACAGCGCTTTCCAGCGTTGCACAAAGGATTTCAGTGAATACACCGCCGTGATTCCGGCCGTGATGATGGCAAAAAGCCCACAGATCGAGCAGTAGTCCACCAGCCTGAAGTCGATGCGCCAGAAAAAACTAATGCCCCAGGTCGCCATGAAACCCGTCAGAGCGGCCAGAATACCGCTTGAGGTGACCGTCAGCGAAACCAGTTTCTGGGGCGACAACTGCTCGGCGGAACGGTTGAGCAGGTACGGAATAAACCACGATAACGCCATGTAAATGAACAGACCGCTGCCGATGATGATGGTGATGATGGTGAGTTTGATTTCAATCGGAATTGATTCTTCCGTAACCAACAGTGTATAAATCAGCAGGACGAGTAAACTCAGTAAGATGCAAAGCCTGATTTTGTTTCTCATGGTGGTGCTTCAACTAGCCCGATGGATCTATACTTTTTTGATGTAACTGGCCCCGGCGCTTTCAAAATCCACGCTGGGTTCGCCCTGGTATTCCACTTTGCTGGCGCCCGTCGCTTCAGCTTTCAACACCCGCGTGGCAAAAATCTGGGCCGTACAGGCTCCCGTGACCTCCACCGTGGCGTCTTCGACGGGGTACTTCAAGGCATGAAGCGCCGATGCGCCGGTGATGTCGGCCGTCAGATTATGCCCGCGACCCACCAGCGTCAGGCGGGATGCGCCGGTGATGTCGATGTTCAGCGTTTGCACCTCTCCTTCCAGCGACACGTTCGAAGCACCGGTAATGTCGATGTCCAATCCGTGTAATTCCTTGAATCCGGTCAGTTGAACCGTACACGCACCGGACACATCGAGTTTATTCAGGGTAGGCGTTGTAATGGTCAGCAGCAGATCGTACTGGCGGTGCCAGAAGAAAAAACTGGAACCAATTTTAAGCCATTTTCCGCGCAGCCGCACTTTTACGTTGGCAATGGCCCGGCGCGACCCGCGGGCCGTCAGCGAGTACGTGGGGCCGTCGGTAACCAGCACGTTCATCATGCCCCAGATTTCCAGTTTTTCGAAGGCCGTGATGGGCAAGTCCTCGGTTACTTCCTCATACGATTCTTTATCGGTTTGCCACCAGATCGTAGTCACCAGCGCAAGCAGACCCACGGATAATAAAGTGAGCTGTAAATAATTTTTTACGGGCTCCACGGGCAGCGCATCCGCCAGCAACAGAAAGGTAGTTAAGTCACTCATTTCCAATGACGCTTGTTTTTAAGACAAAGATGGATGGCCCGGTGTGGCCCCACAACCGCCCACCGACGAACCAACCAAAAAGTTGGATGAGCCGTCGAACCTACCGAAAGATAGCCTTTTTCTGTACTTTTGAACGTGCGTTATTTCGCGGAGTTGAGCGGAGAAAAAGGGAGTTGAGCGGAGTTCTCTTTTAAAATTCCTCTGCTTAACTTCTCTTTCTCCGCTCAACTCCGCGAAATAACTCTTATTTAAAACGCTATTACTTTTAGATCAACGAGTTATGCCAAGCTGGTATCAGGGAAAAATTCGCTATCAACTACAGGACCCGACCGGGAAATCCAAAACCATTAACGAAGCGTACCTCATCGACGCCGTTTCGTATACCGATGCCGAAGCCCGGCTGTATAAGGAAGCAGCCGCCAACACACCCGACTTTTCGGTCACTGCCATCACGCGCATGCGCCTGGCCGACCTATTTCACTTTGAAGAAAGCGGTGAAACCTGGTACAAATGCAAGGTGGTGTACATCACGGAAGACGACAAAGGCCGGGAAAAACGCATTGTGAATCAGATGCTTGTCAACGCCGAAAACGTCAAGCAGGCCTACGAACGAATCGAGATCAGCCTGCATTCGATGCTGATTCCGTTCGAAACCACGGACGTCAACACCACCAAGATTCTGGACATTTACCCCTACATCGAAGAAGAACGCATCCCGTCCAACCTGCGTCCCCTGAGCGAGGTGGTAGGGCAGGAAGATTAAAACGAGTTACGGTTTACGGTGCGGCTCTCCGCCGGGGCTGACGCGTGCTTATCAATGCGTCAGTCACACCGTAAACTGAAAACCGTAAACCGTAAACTCATTTCCCTGCCAGCGTCTCCAACGACACCCGCCGTTTGTTGCCTTTGGAATCGATGATTTCCAGGGATTTTACGGCCTTGCCGATGGTCAATTCCCGCGCCGACTGTGAGAGGAAAGACTGGCCGTAATAAAACTCCACCTTCTGTTTTTTCCCGCCTGCAAACTCCAGGTTCGCGCTCACGTCCGTCGGTTTTAACGGAACGGTTTGCGTGGGTTGTTCGGCGTGGAAAACTTTCAGCGGCCCCCGGTTTTGCGTCGCTACGATCAGCGCTTTCCCCGCTTCGCCATTGCGGCCGGCACCCGATAAACGAACCAGTCCTTTGGCATTTCCGGGAACGTAAAAACCGCTGGCCCCGGGATTCAGGGCCGTAAAACCGCCTTTTCCGTCGCCTTTCAGCAGCAGACCATTCAACGCATCGAGACGCCCGACGAGCAGTTCGTTGCTGAAATCATTTCCAACCAGCAACACGTCCGGAAAACCATCCTGATCGAAGTCATCGGCGATCATCCCGAACAGCGGGGCCGTTTGCGCCTGAATCGGCAACGCGTGCAATTCGAACGTTCCGTCGCCTTTGTTTTCCACGTAAGCGGACTTCATGTAGTTGGCTTCCAGCACAATCGCGTCTTTCAATTCTTCTTCCTTGAAGACTTTGTCGATGGAGGCTACGGCAAAATCCTTGTGCAGCGGAAACCGCGCCCGCATCGAAATGATTTGCTTGATCAAATCCTCCCGGCCATTGAACGGATACTCCCGGCGTTCGCCGTTCTCATCGGTAAAAAATACCGTCGGAATGGCGTCGTAAAAACCGTTGTTGTCAAAATCCTTGGCATATACCCGCCACGGTTCTTCCGGGCTGGCCTGCGCCAGCGTGTTCAACCCCAGATTGCCGGCGATGTAGTCCATGTCGCCATCCCGGTCGAAGTCTGCCGCCACGAGGGAATTCCACCAGCCTTTCCATTGAGCGATGGAGTGGTTTAGCGGTTGAGTGCCTGACGTGGTGCTCAGTTTTTTCCCCTGAACGTTTTTCAGGATGGTCAGCGGCATCCACTCGCCCGCCAGCATCAGGTCGGGCCAGCCATCGTTGTCGGTGTCGGTCCACAGGGCATCGCACACCAGACCAATGTTTTGCAGGTCGGGTGCCACGGTTTTCGTTACATCCGTAAACTTCGGAAAACCGGGTTTGGAATCGTTTCGGAGAATGAAGCTTGAAACTGGTCTGGGATATTGGTTCGGTACAACGCGGCCGCCTACGAACAAATCCAGATCGCCATCGCGGTCAAAATCAGCGGCTTTGACGCACGATTTGCTGATCCGGTTCTGCGGCAATGCCTGCGGTGTCAGTGTAAACCTTCCCTTCCCGTCGTTCACATAAAACCGGTCCTGATACGAAACCGTGTTGGCTTCCTCTTCGAAACCTCCGCTGGCTACATACAGATCCAGGTCGCCATCGCCGTCGGCATCGAAAAGCAGCGTTCCCATATCCTCTTCCGGTTTTCCGGCCCCCGGCGTTCCGGGTAACAAATCCTGCGGAACCAGTTTTCCGGCAGCGGTTTGCAACAGGAACGATCCTTTCTGGGTCCGCGAACCACCGATGAACAGGTCGTCCAGCCCATCGCCGTTGACATCCCCCGCCGAAAGGGCCGGGCCGTATTGGGACAGTTTATGCGGCAACAACTTTTGCTGGTTATAATCAATGTATTCCGGTTCCTGATGCACGAACTGGATTTTCAGCGAATCGGTAACATCCCGAAACAGCCTTCCGGCAGGCGCTGTGGGCGGCAACACGGCGGTTTCCGTCGCATTTTTCACGTCCACCGTCAGCACCTGATTGGCGTTTACATTTCGCAGCGTCTGGGTTTTTCCGGGGTTTCCGTTTTGTGCTGGCCAGGTGATGCGCACCTCATCAATGGTTTTAGCAGCACCCAGGCCAAAGTGAGCCGCGTTTTCCATCGTCGACAGATAACCCCGGTAAATCGTATGCTCGTAAATCTGTTGCTGGCCTTTTCCGTAGCGCAACTCCACAAAAGCGCCCAGGCCCATGCGGTTTTGCTCACTGCCTTTGAACTTGACCCGGAGGTAGTTGGACTGCTCCGGTTTTTGCTCCACCAGGTTGTTGCGGTAGACGAATGCCGGGTCATCGATGTTGTTGATCACCATGTCCAGATCGCCGTCATTGTCCAGATCGCCGTAAGCGGCCCCGCCCGAAAAAGCCGGGGTGGTCAGCCCCCAGTGGCTCGAAACATCCGCGAACGTCAGGTCGGCACCGCTGTTTTTGAAAGCATAGTTGTTGATTTTGATGACGGGAATCTGGCCCAGCATGAAATCGCGGGTGGCCACCGACGAATTGTCGGCATAGTACTGCATGAAATCCCGGTCGGTCACGTCTTTGGGAAAGCCGTTGGTGACCACGATGTCACGGTAGCCGTCGTGATCGAAGTCGACCACCAGCGGTGTCCAGCTCCAGTCGGTGGCAGCCATGCCGGACAGAAGGCTGATTTCACTGAAAACCGGCTCACGCGTGCCGGGCCGAAATCCCTGGTTGAGTTGCAGGGTATTCCGCATATACTGGTAGGAGAACTTGAATTCTTCGTTGTTCAGATAGGTCTGGTAGTTGTTCGGCGGAATGAACATTTTCTTGCGGAAATTGTCATTCGGCAGCATGTCCAGCGCGACAATGTCCATCCAGCCGTCGTTGTTCAGATCGGTCACATCGTTGCCCATCGCCGTCTGGCTGGTGTGTTTGAAAAACGTCCCGGCCTGGTCCGTAAACGCCGGTTTTCCAAAACTGCCCTTCTGGTTATTGATAAAAAAATGGTCTTCCGACAGAAAGTCGTTGGTGATGTAAATGTCTTTCCAGCCGTCGCGGTTGATGTCACAGATGTTCAGCCCCAGCCCGTAGCCTTCCAGTTGAATACCGGCTTCTTTGGAGACGTCCGTAAAAACCGGATGCCCGCGTTTGGCGTCGAAATCGTTGCGGTAGAGACGGTCGGTTGTGGGCGAAGAGCCATCCACCAGTTTCTGGTGATAGGCATTCGGAAACCGCTCCGCCATGTTGGTCAGCACAAACAGATCCAGGTCGCCATCGTTGTCATAATCGAAAAAGGCCGCATTTGTCGTGTAGCTGTCGTCATTGATTCCGTATTCTTTGGCCATTTCCTTAAAAACCGGTACGCCGTCTTTCCCGCCGGTTCCCTGATTCACATACAGCAGATTCTCCCGGTCGCGGGCGTTTTTTCGGATGGTTGCGGTCACGTAGATATCCATCAAACCGTCGTTGTTGATATCGACCAGCGCGACGCCCGAGCACCATTTGCCGTTTCCACCGACTCCGGCCGGCCCGGTAACATCCGTAAATTTGAAGTCTCCCTGGTTCAGATACAATTTATTGGCCACCAGGTTTCCGGTGAAGAAGACGTCCTGTAATCCATCGTTGTTGAAATCGCCGATGGCGGCCCCCCCACCATTGTAAAAGTAATCGACATTCAGAATACTCAGGGTGTCACTTTCGGTCATCTGGTTTGAAAACGTAATGCCGGTTTCATCAGCGGGCAGCAAACTGAAGAGCGGTTGATTGGAAAACTGACAGGAACTGATCGACCCGCCCAGAAGAAGTAGTACTAAACAACGAAACGATTGTCGGAACATGACTGAAGAATAATAAACCAAATTACTAAAGTACAAAAAAGTTAAAAATCGGCACCAAATTCATTTGACCGACTCCACCCTTCTTTTTCGGTCGGATCTGCGGTGATGAGAACCTTCCCATTACCGGACAAAGTACGTAAAATCACCCATACAAAACCGCTAGTGGGCTAATAATCAAATCGTATCAAAAAAAAATCACCCGAATGGAGGGAGGATTATTTCAAGGTTAAATTATTAACAATCAATAGACTACAACAAAACATTACCAACTTATCATCACAGGTAGCAACGGGAATATTTATAATATTTTTTATAAAATTTTGAAGTATGTTTAAAGTACTCTTAATTTAGTACGAAAATAAAACCAATTATTACAAAACCTATCATGAAAGCACAATTCTACAGATTGTTCCAATCTGCGATTTTGGGTGCATTTCTGCTTTTTGTGAGCAGTAATGTCATGGCCCAGGATCGCCGGGTTAGCGGAAAAGTAACAGGGAAAGACGGGCCGGTTCCGGGCGCGAACATCGTTCTCAAAGGCACCACGACCGGGACGTCCTCGGATGCCGAGGGAAATTACACCCTGAACATTCGGGGTGCCAATCCGGTGCTGGTCATTTCGGCCATCGGTTTCAAATCCCAGGAAGTAACGGTTGGCAATCGTTCGACCGTCGATGTTTCGGTGGAAGACGACGTTACGGCCTTGACGGAGGTCGTTGTAACCGGGTATACGACGGACAGCAAGCGCGACAATGCCGGGGCTATTTCAACCGTAAAATCCCGCGACTTAAAGGTTACGCCTTCGGCCAACGTCGAAACCCAGTTGCAGGGTCGCGTTGCCGGGGTTACGGTCATTGCCAGTGGTCAGCCGGGTGCCAACAACACCGTTCGGGTGCGGGGCTTCGGGGCCTTTGGCGGGAACCAGCCTCTGTATGTCGTGGATGGGGTACCCATCGGGACAACCAACTTTCTGAACCCGGATGATATTGAAACCACCACGGTTCTGAAAGATGCCGCAGCCGCTTCCATTTACGGAGCACGGGCCGCCAACGGGGTTATCGTTTATACGACGAAAAAAGGAAACCGCCGGGCGCAAAAACTGACCGTTACGTACGATGGTCTGTACGGTTTTACCGATCCCGGTAAATCGCAGGCCATCCTGAATCCGCAGGAGCAAGCCAACTGGACCTGGAACGCGGTTCGCAACCGCCAGGCTTCCCTGGGTCTTCCCGATGATTTTACGGGCATTGCCAATGGTCAGTATGGCACCGGATCGACGCCGGTTTTGCCGGATTATCTGATGGTAGGAACCCGGTATGGGGTGATCGGGTCGGTTGATCTGGCGGCTGAGCGCCCCAAATACAACATCAATACCGACGCCGGAGCCGTTTATCAGGTCGTTCGGGCCAACAAAGCCGGTACGGACTGGTATGATGCCATCACGCGGACGGCTCCCATTCTGCGCCAGACGCTGGGCTTTTCGGGCGGTACCGAAAGCAGCCGGTATTTCTTCAGCCTGGGCCAGCAAAACCAGAACGGTATTCTGAACCACAACAACTTTGCGCGGTATGACCTGCGGGCCAACACGGAGTTTGACATCGTCAAAAACCTGCGGTTTGGTGAAAATATCCAGTTGACCTACGCCAACACCTCCGGCCAGGTGGGTGGCAATGCCGGGCAAAACCTGTCGCAGGAAGAAAGCGAAATCCTGAGCGCATTCCGGATGGCTCCCATCATCCCGATTTACGACGAGTTCGGTGGCTGGGCCGGTACATCGGCCAAAGGGTTCAACAACCCGGCTAACCCGGTAGCGAGCCGGGATGGTGCCAAGGACAACAATAACTTTGGCGTTGGTCTGTTCGGAAATGTGTATCTGGAATATGATCCGATTCCGGCCCTGACCCTGCGCAGCAGCCTCGGCGGTCAGTTCTTCAATTTCTACAACAAAACGACTTCGCAGAATACCTACTGGAACGCCGAAGGAAACGGTCGCGGCCTGTCCATCAGCGAAGGCGGTGGGTACTTCCTGGCCTGGACGTTTACGAACACCGCACAATACAAACAGAAATTCGGTCTCCACAGCGTCGATGTTCTGGCCGGTATCGAAGCCCTGAACGACGGACGTGGACGGAACATCAGCGGTACGGGTTCAAACCCATTCAGTACCGATGTCAACTATGTAACGCTGAGTACGACCTCTTCGGTGGGTCGGGTAGTGAACAGCAACATCCAGAACGGGGTCAATTTCTACTCCGTATTCGGACGGTTGAACTACATCTACAACGACAAGTATATCCTGACGGGGGTGATCCGTCGTGACGGTTCATCGCGGTTTGGAGCGGCCAATCGGTTCGGGGTTTTCCCGGCCTTCTCGGCTGCCTGGCGGATTTCCGGTGAGAACTTCATGAAGGACGCAACGTTCATTACGGATCTGAAGATTCGGGGGGGCTGGGGCCAGATGGGGAACTCCAACAACGTAGACCCCAACAACCAGTATAGCCTGTTCGCCACCAACGTGGCCAACTCCTACGACATTGGTGCCACCAACAGCACGCTGAACCCCGGGTTTTTCCGGAGCCGGATCGGTAACCCGAATGCCAAATGGGAAACCAGTACGACGACCAACGTAGGGATCGACGCTACGTTCCTGAACGGCAAACTGGATATCGTTTTCGACATCTGGCGGAAAGATACCAAAGACCTGCTCTATCAAGTGCCGATTGCCGGCGTTGTTGGGGTTCGGGCCACGGCACCTTCGGTCAACATTGCCGGGATGCGGAACGAAGGGATTGACCTGCTGATCGGCACCCGCGGAAAACTGAGCAGCGATGTTTCGTATGAAATCAACCTGACGGGTAGCGTTCTTAAAAACCGGATTCAGCAACTGGCCCCGGGCGTTCCGTATTTCGATGTCTCCCCGGCTTCCAACCGCCTGGGCTTGCCCGCTACCCGGAACCAACCCGGTCAGTCCATTGCTTCCTTCTACGGTTTCCAGGTGGTAGGCCTGTTCCAGAACCAGGAAGAAGTTAGAGCCGCTCCTACCCAAACGGGTGCCGGTGTGGGTCGTTTCCGTTTCGCCGACATCAACGGGGATGGCAAAATCGACAACACCGACCGGACGTTCATCGGCAGCCCGGTTCCGAAATTTACGGGTGGGATCAACTTCCAGATCAACTACAAGGGATTCGATGCCGCTACGTATTTGTATTCGTCACTGGGCAACAAAATCTTCAACCTGTCGAAATGGTATACCGATTTCTATCCGTCGTTCCCCGGAGCGGCTGTTAGCGAGCGGGTAAAGAATTCGTGGTCGACGACGAATACGAATACGAACCAGCCCATTTTCGAAGATGTTTCCAACTTCAGCACCAACACCCAGCCGAATTCCTTCTATGTGGAAGATGGTTCATACCTGCGGATGCAGAACATTACCCTCGGGTATACACTGCCTTCGGCCCTGTTGAGCAAACTCAAGTTAGGCCGCGTACGGATTTCCGCATCAGCCAACAACATCTTCACCATCACGAAGTATGAAGGTCTGGACCCCGGTGTCGGTGGAGCGGCTGACCAGAACTTCGGGATCGACGTCGGAAACTATCCGCTGACCCGAAGCTACAATGCCGGCCTGAGCGTTACCTTCTAATTTGAACCAACCGATTAAGAAATTCAGAAAATGAAAGATATAGTCACAAAAGGAACCCTGCTGGCGCTCGCTTTAACGTTTAGCACGCTGGCCTGTAAGGATAGCTTTTTAGTGGTGCAGCCAACCGGTACACTGACCAGTGCGCAGTTGAGCACGAAAAATGGTCTGGAAGGTTTGCTGATCAGTGCCTACACCGAGCTGAATGGCCGGGGTTTCAGCCAAACCGCCAGCTCGACCAACTGGATGTATGGAAGCATCATGGGGGGAGAAGCCAACAAAGGCTCCAACGCCGGTGACTTCAACGCCATTACGCCGTTTCAGCGCTACGAAATGCTGGCGGCCAGTGGTGAACTCAATGCCCGCTGGAACCTGATGTACGAAGGCATCAGCCGGGCTAATTCCGTCCTGCGGCAATTGAAAACGGCGGATGCAACGGTGAGTGCGGCAGATCAGGCCCGCATTGGTGCCGAAGCCAAATTCCTGCGGGCGCACTATTATTTCGAGCTGAAACGGACGTTCAACATGGTGCCTTATGTTGACGAAAGTGTCGATTATGCCGCCGGTATTACGGAAATTGCGAACAGCACCGACATCTGGCCAAAAATCGAAGCCGACTTCAAAGCTGCCTACGATGTGCTGCCGGAAGTACAGACCGCAGCCGGTCGCGCCAACAAATGGGCTGCTGCCACCTATTTGGCCAAAACCTATTTGTACCAGAAGAAGTATGCCGAAGCCAAAACCCTTTTCGATCTGGTGATTGCGAGTGGTAAAACGTCTTCGGGCAACAAATACAGCCTCTATCCGCAGTATGGACTGGTGTTCAGCGCCGACAATGAGAAAAATGACGAAATCGTTTTCGCTACACAAAACGTAGCCAACGCTGGTAGCTCCGATGCCGCTTCGGGTGACCTGAACCTGAACTGGCCTTACAACACCGGCCCGGCGGGTCCGGTAGGTTGCTGCGGTTTCTTTCAGCCCAGCTTCGAGTTAGGGAATTCGTTCCGTACGGATGCTACCGGACTGCCTCTGCTGGACGGTTCGTATAATACCGGCGCAAACCAGCTTAAAACGGATCAGGGACTCGCGTCGTCGGCGGCCTTTACGCCCGATGCTGGCAATTTGGACCCCCGTCTCGACCACTCCATCGGTCGTCGTGGTATCCCTTATCTGGACTGGCAGGATTTTCCGGGCCAGGACTGGATTCGCGACCAAGCTTTCGGCGGCCCTTATGCTCCGAAAAAATACATCTATACCAAGGCCCAGGAAGCCCGCATTGCTGACGTTTCGAACTGGACCAAAGGCTGGACCGGTATTAACGTGATCCTGATCCGCTATGCCGATGTGTTGCTGATGGCGGCAGAATGTGAAGTTGAAGTGGGTAGCCTGGAGCGCGCCCGCGCGCTGGTCAACCAGATCCGGACCCGGGCGGCCAATCCGGCGGGTTACGTGATGAAAGGAACGGCACCAGCGGCCAAGTATGTCATCAGCAACTACACGGCCCCCTGGACCGACAAAGCTGCCGCCCGCACCGCCGTTCAGTTCGAACGCAAGCTGGAACTTTCGGGTGAAGGTCACCGCTTCTTTGACCTGGTGCGTTGGGGAATTGCGGGTCCGGTGCTGAATGCTTACCTGACCTACGAAGGGGCCAAACTGACCAACGGTCTGGGTGGTGCCAAGTTTACGCCCAACAAAAACGAATACATGCCACTGCCCCAAACGCAGATCGACTTGCAGGGTACGGCCATATTGAAACAAAACCCCGGTTATTAATTTTCTGCCGGAACCAATACCGTTTATTTCCTTTTATGATGAGGTGGGGCCAATGGTCCCACCTCATCTGTTTGGTAGTGGTCGGAGCCAAATAACAAAATCCTGCACCTATTCCCAAAATGATGTACTTGCTTTTATAGTGGTCATCCTCTACTTTTGATCCGTCATGAAACGCACAATCTTCCAACTGTTCAACCTCCTGATGACCTGCATCGTACTGCTGAGCAGTACCGGTTTTGGTCTGATTGAACACACGTGCCGGATGCGCGGGAAGAAAGTGTCGTTAGCGATGACCCAGTCTGCCAAAGCGAACCAAAGTTGCCCGATTCACCGCCAGAAGGCGGTTTCTTCCCCGGAAAACGACACCTCATCTCCCGTTTTCAAACGAACGGATTGCTGCCAGGAAGCACAGCGGTATGAAAACGTCGATTTTTCGTCGTCCATCACGCAACTCGTCGCCAAGTTCATCAAGTCGATGGCCGATACGGTACTCGCCGGGGTGACGGCACTCGTGACCTGGCTGTTCACCAGTCTGGCTGTAGCCGATACTGCGTCGATGCTGGCGGTTTTTGATTCCCCTCCTCTCCAGTACGGGCGCAGTCTGCTCTCGTTTGTTCAGAGCTTTTTGCTATAGGAAGTCGTCTTGTGCTAAAATGAAGTCCATGCTGAAAAAGCATCGGTTCCTTTTTATTTCAACCACATCACGACTCTTTATGCGTCCACATTCCACCTATAAAGCAGGATTGACCACCCTATGGCTGGCTCTCCTCAGCGTTGTTCACGCTCCCGCGCAAATTCTGACCGGCACGGTTTCAGAGCGCGTCAACACCAAAACCGTCCCGCTGGTCGGCGTCACCATCTATTGGGCGGGCACCTCGATTTCGACCACCTCTACCGACACCGGCTTTTTCACCATTCCGAAATCTGACTCACTCAACCGACTCGTTTTCAGCTATGTGGGCTTTAAAACCGATACAATTTCGGTTTCCGATCAAACCAGTCTGACCGTCATTCTCACCAGCCAGAACACGCTCCAGGAAGTGACGGTTCAGGGGGCGTCGTCGCAAACGGACCGGTTTTCGCCCATCCAAAACGAAATCCTGACCACGCGGACACTGGCCAAAGCCGCCTGCTGCAACCTGTCCGAATCGTTTGAAACCAACGCATCCGTCAATGTGTCCTACAGCGATGCCGTCACCGGCGCCAAGCAGATTCAGATGCTGGGATTAAGCGGAAATTACGTGCAAACCAACGTTGAAAACATCCCGACGATCCGCGGGCTGGCGTCTACTTTCGGCCTGAATTATGTGCCGGGCACCTGGATTTCGTCCATCGACATTGGCAAAGGAGCCGGTTCGGTCGTCAACGGGTACGAAGGCATGTCGGGTGCGATGAACGTCGAATTGCAGAAACCGGATGCCCGGGAACGGATTTTTGCCAACGCCTACGTCAACAGTTTCGGACGGGTCGAAGGCAACCTGAATCTGTCGAAACCGCTGTCGGACAAATGGAGTGTCGGTTTTCTGGGACACGCCAGCACGCTGCAAAACCGGATCGATCAGAATGGCGATAACTTTCTGGATTTGCCTTTGTACACGCAATATAACGGGATTGTTCGCGCCAAATACGGAACGGAGCGGTTTATGACCCAGTTTGGCATCAAGTCACTCTACGAAGACCGGACCGGCGGACAGATGGCGGCAACCCGCAGCGGTAGCCCCACTTACCAGTTTACGAACACCACCAAACGGGTTGAGGTGTTTTCCAAAACCGCCCGGCTTTATCCCGAAAAACCGTACCGGGGGCTGGGCCTGATCCTGAATGCCGTCAACCACGAACAGAACTCCTCTTTCGGTTTTATTCCCTACAACGGTCAGCAGAAAACGCTCTATGGCAACCTGATCTATCAGTCGATCATCGACAACACCAACCATTCGTTCAAAGTCGGGCTGAGTTATCTGCTCGACGATTACCGCGAAAAATACCGCGACACACTGTTGACCCGCACCGAATCCGTGCCGGGTGTTTTTGGGGAATACACCTACAAGTACCTCGATAAACTCACGCTGGTGGCGGGTGCACGGCTGGATTTTCACAACCGGTTCGGCACGCAGTTTACGCCCCGTTTTCACGCCAAATACGACCTGACCGACAACCTGATCCTCCGAGCCTCGGCGGGGCGGGGCTTCCGGACACCGAATGCGCTGGCCGAAAACTACGGCTATCTGGTGAGTTCCCGAACCGTGTATTTCGATGCCAAACTTCAGCCGGAAATCTCGTGGAATTACGGAACCAGTCTGACGCAGGAGTTCAATCTGTTCGGCAAAAAGGCGTCGCTGGTGCTGGATTACTACCGCACGAACTTTCAGAATCAGTTGATTGCCGATCTGGAGCACCCGCGCGAACTTCATTTCTATTACCTGTCGAGTCGGTCGACGCCCGGTTTGAAAGCACGCTCGTTTTCCAACAGTTTTCAGGCCGAACTGAACTACCAGCCCCTCCGTCGCATGGAGGTCAAACTGGCCTACCGGCTTTTCGATGTTCGCCAGACGATGGGCATGACCTTCGGGGAAAGTCTCCTCCTGCCGCGCATGATGGTGAGCCGCGACCGGGTTCTGTTCAATGCGGCATATGCGTTGCCGTTCGACAAATGGAAGTTTGATTTCACGGTACAATGGAACGGACCGAAACGGATTCCGTACCTCCGCGAAGGCTACGAACACACGAGTTACCAGAACATGCCCCGCGAAAATGCCCCCGGTTTTTACAACATCAATGCGCAGGTGACCAAGTCGTTCCGGACTTGGGATGTCTATCTGGGGGGCGAAAACCTCGGCAACTTCCGGCAAGCCAATCCGATTGTGGGCGCCAGCGACCCCTACGGCCGGGATTTCGACGCAGCCGCGCGGGTGTGGGGACCCATCACAGGGCGGATGATTTACGGCGGTTTCCGGTATAAACTTAAAATCTAAACCATGAAACTCTACATCAAACACATGGTTTGCGGACGGTGCAAGCGCGTCGTTCGGGATATTCTGGAAGAACTCGGCATCGAGGTGCTGCGGGTGGAGCTGGGCGAGGTGGAAACGGGCGAATTGCCGACTGCGGTTTCGTTGGAGCAAATCCGGCAGGTGCTGGCCGACAATGATTTTGAACTGCTGGAAGACCGGAAAGCGGTGGTGGTCGAACAGATCAAAGCGCTCATTGTCAATGAGGTTCATCACGACCAGCGCGAACGGCCGGAACACCAGAACTTGTCGGACTTTCTGACCCGGAAAATCGGTTACGAGTATTCTTACCTCAGTCATTTATTCTCGGCTATAGAAGGAATGACCATCGAGAAATACGTCATCGCTCAGAAAATCGAAAAAGTGAAAGAGTATTTGCTCTACGGCGAGTTAACCCTGAGTGAGATCGCCTGGCGGCTGGGCTACAGCAGTACCCAGCACCTGTCGAACCAGTTTAAACAGGTGATGGGTCTGACACCGGGCGACTTTAAACGAAACGGCCTGGCTTACCGAACCGAAATCGACAAAGTGGGGCCGCCAAAATGATGCACAAACGCGCCAGAGTTCTGTAAAGCCGGGCTCAGGCAAAGCCGCTACCTTTGCCCTACCACCTACCGTAACGTGAAATCGAGTTTAATTAAATCAATCTATAAACCAACTAATTACGGTATGGAAACGATGCAACAACACGAAGGGCATGTTCAGATTTGTTTTGATTGTGCTGCCGCCTGCGAACACTGCGCTACGGCCTGTTTGCAGGAAGACCACGTTCAGATGATGCGCGACTGCATCCGGCTTTGCCGCGATTGCGCCGATTTTTGTAAAATGTGCGCGAGTCTTACCGCCCGCGATTCCGAATTCATGAGGCAATTTATGGTACTCTGTGCCGATGTGTGCGATGCCTGTGCCAACGAATGCAGTAAACACGATCATGACCATTGCCGGGCCTGCGCCGAAGCCTGCCGCCGTTGCGCTGACGATTGTCGGCGGATGTCGGCGAGCGCGTAAACCCACTTTACCAGACAAGTTTATCCTTATGATTTCAATACAAAAATGGTTTCTCGTTGTCTTTTTTATCAGCACTTCGGGAATCGCCTGGGCCGACGGTTTTCCGGCTGACACCAGCCGGAAAACCAGAATGCCACCGGCCAAAAAAATGATGAAGCAGGACAGCCTGGACCACGCTGCGATGGGTCACGCGATGCACGACATGATGCAGATGCAGCAAGGCATGGCCATGATGTCGCACCTCTATTCGCGGAACCTGCCCATGAACCGGAATGCTTCCGGCACGGCCTGGCACCCCGACCAGACGCCGATGTACATGTATATGTTTCACCCGTCGCAGTCGATGGGAAACCCGTGGATGACGATGCTGCATTACAGCGTTTTCCTGCGGCATACCAACCAGAATTTCAACAATCCGGGCAAACGGGGCCGCGCGACGCAGTTCGATGCCCCCAATTACATCATGGGAATGGCCCAACGGCAGATCGGACAACGGGGCTTGCTGGCGTTCAAAGCCATGATTTCGCTTGATCCGCTGACGGTGGGTAACAATGGCTATCCGCTTCTGTTTCAGTCGGGTGAAACCTATCAAGGCCAGCGGCTGATCGACCGCCAGCATCAGCACGATCTGTTTTCTGAACTTTCGGTCGGTTATTCCTACGCGCTGTCACCCAATGCGGATGTGTTCGGCTACGTCGGGTATCCGGGCGAACCGGCCCTGGGGCCACCGGCGTTTATGCACCGGCTGTCGTCGTTCAACAACCCGGATTCGCCCTTAGGCCACCACTGGACCGATGCGACCCACATTACCTTTGGGGTGGCCACCGCCGGTTTTCGGTATAAAATTGCTAAATTGGAAGTGTCGAATTTTACGGGTCGCGAACCGAACGAAAACCGGTATGGCTTCGACCGCCCGCGTTTCGACAGTTATTCGTACCGGCTTTCGGTAAACCCGTCTCCAACGCTCGCGTTGCAGTTTTCGCAGGGGTTTATCAAGAGTCCGGAGGCCCTGGAGGCCGATCATAACGTTACCCGAACTACGGCATCGCTTTTGCACAGCAAACCGTTGGGGCAACCCGGTCGCTACGTTTCGTCGGCGCTGGTCTGGGGGCTGAACGCGCACGATGGCGTCAACGAAAACGCGTATCTGGCCGAAAGCAGCCTGCAACTGGGCAAAACCGCCTTGTTTGGACGGTATGAGAACATCACAAAGTCCGTTGACGAACTGGGGCTGAGAGATTACTTTTTCACGGCCCCGAGCGATGACACAAAACTGGTGAACATCAACAGTTTAACACTCGGCCTGAATTACCGTCTGTTGCAACTGGCCCAAACCGATCTGGTCGTCGGTGCCCAGTTGACGGGTTCGTTCCCGGACCGGGCTCTGGAACCGATTTATGGCAAAAATCCGTTATCAGGGCAGCTATATTTACGAATTACCCCATCGCTGATGCCCATGATGATGCCGGGCAAATCCATGCCGGGCAAATCCATGAACCACCATTAACTTGTCTGAACTTCAAAACGTAAACTCTCTTTACCATGAAAAAGCACTTAATAGGACTCCTGACGATTCTGTTTCTGGCCATCGGCATTACGGCCCAGGCTGTTGACGATAAAGAAAAAGAGGTCAAAATCAAGACCTCGGCCATTTGCGAAATGTGTAAGGAACGCATCGAACGCAACCTGGCTTTTGAAAAAGGCATCAAGGAGTCCAATCTGGACTTGAAGGATAAGGTCGTCACGGTGAAATACAATCCGAAGAAAACCGACATCAACAAGATCAAAGCCAATATTTCGAAATCGGGATACGACGCCGATGAGGTGACGGCGGATGAAAAAGGCTACGCCAAATTGCCTTCCTGCTGCAAAAAAGGCGGCATGAAGCACAATTGAGAGTTATGAGTTAAGAGTTATGAGTTGGCTGACGCACGCAACCCATAACTCTTAACTCATAATTCTTAACTAAAAAAAGCTATGCTTTTTGAAAATTCCCTGGCCTTTGCCCGGCAACTCGATCAGGCCGACCCGCTCCGCTCCTACCGCGACCGGTTTTACATCCCCGAACGCAATGGAAAACCGCTGATCTATTTCTGCGGTAATTCGCTGGGCCTGCAACCCAAAACCGCCCGGCAGGCACTGGATCACGAGTTAGCGATCTGGCAACAACACGGCGTCGAAGGCTGGTTTGAGGGCAAGAATCCCTGGCTGACGATTCATCAGCGTTGCAAGGAACCGCTGGCGCAAATCGTTGGAGCCGACCCGTCGGAAGTGTGTCCGATGAATAACCTGACGGTCAACCTGCACCTGCTGCTGACGTCTTTTTACCAACCCACCGGAAACCGCACGAAAATTTTGACCATCGGCGGTGATTTTCCTTCGGATCAATACGCACTCGAAACACACCTCCGGACGCGCGGTCTGAAACCGGATGAAACGCTGGTCGAAGTTTTTCCCCGCACCAATGAACATACCTGGCAAACGGCGGATATCCTGGATGCCATTGAGCGGCACCGGGATTCGCTGGCGCTCGTGCTGATGAGCGGTTTGCACTACTATACCGGGCAGGTGTTCGACATGGCGGCAATTGCGCAAAAAGCCCGTCAGATTGGCGTTCCCATCGGATTCGATCTGGCCCATGCCATTGGGAATATCCCCCTTAAACTGCACGACTGGGGCGTAGATTTTGCGGTCTGGTGTTCGTATAAATACCTCAATTCCGGGCCGGGCGGGGTTTCCGGGATCTTTGTTCATGAAAAACACCACGCGGCTGCCTTGCCCCGGCTGGCCGGCTGGTGGGGATACGACGAAGCCCGGCGGTTTGAAATGACCAAAGGATTTGTGCCCATGCCGGGGGCCGACGGCTGGCAGCTTAGCACCCCGACGGTTCTGGCGATGGCGGTTCACCACGCGGCTTTGCAGCTCACCGCCGAAGCGGGCCTGGAAGCGTTGCGCCGAAAAAGCGAATTGCTGACCGGTTTTCTGGAATTCGTTCTTCGTGAAACGGCAGGTTTACAGATGATTACCCCCACCAATGCAGCCGAACGCGGTTGCCAGTTGTCGTTATTGGTTCAGCACGACGGAAAAACCGTCTTCAACCGACTCACCGAACAGGGCATCATCGGCGACTGGCGCGAACCGGATTGCATTCGGCTGGCCCCTACACCTTTGTACAACTCGTTTGAAGAGGTCTGGCGGGTTGGTCAGGCGTTTGCGTCCTGCTGAGGTTTTTGTATTTTGTGGCTGATTCCTCCCCGTCACAACCTGTCATGTCCCAGTTCATTTCGTATCCTTTGCAGTGGAACCCGGCTCAAAAGCTGGCCTTCCGTTTTTTCTTTGCCTATTTTCTGCTCTATGTCTTTCCGTTTCCGCTCTCCAATGTGCCCGGCTCCTACTTCCTGACCAGTTCCTACAACGACGTCTGGCATGCGCTGGTGCCGTGGGTAGGCCGAACGATTTTGCAACTGCCCAATGAAATCACGGTTTTTCCGAACGGAAGCGGAGATACGACGTTCAACTACGTTCAGCTTTTTTGTTTTGTCGTTCTGGCGTTTGCGGCCACCCTGGTGTGGTCGGTGCTCGACCGAAACCGGGCCAACTACAATACGATGCTGTACGGGCTGCTGGTTTTGCTCCGGTATTATCTGGCCATTACGATGTTCACCTACGGTTTTGCCAAAGTGTTCAAGACCCAATTTCCGTTTCCCAGTATCACGCGGCTCATGGAACCCTACGGCCAATCGTCGCCCATGGGACTGGCCTGGACGTTCATGGGGTATTCGACGGCCTACAACTGGTTTACCGGTCTGGGCGAGATCATCGGGGGTGCCTTGCTTTTGTTCCGAAAAACGACGGCTTTGGGCGCTATTATTCTGGTGGCGGTTATCGGCAATATCGTCGCCATCAACTTCTGCTTTGATGTCCCGGTGAAGCTGTATTCGTCGAATCTGCTCCTGATGGCGCTGTTTATCCTGACCACCGACGGCCGACGATTGATGAATGTCCTTTTGTTAAACCGCCCGGCACCCGCTCTCAATCTGACGCCTTTCCGAACATCCCGCCGGTGGCGGACAGGCCGAATTATTTTCAAGACGCTGGCAATCAGCTTTGTTCTGTACGGCCAGACTTACGGCGGTTTTATCACTGCAAAGCAATACGGTGACCAAGCTCCCAAGCCTCCGCTTTACGGCCTGTATCAGGTCGAAACCTTCGCACTGAATGGCGATACGCTGGCACCCATGCTGACAGACACGACGCGCTGGCGGCAGGTAATGGTTGGAGGGTATATAAGCTATCCGACTCTGACGATTCGGTATATGAATGATTCACTGCGAAACTATGCCTTTGAGCCGGATACTGCAAAATTACAAGCCGTCTTATATGCCCGTTCCGACACGGCTCACAAATACCGGCTAACCTACCAGCAACCAGACACGAACTCCCTCATTCTGAAAGGATTCAACCAAATCGACTCTATTTATGTCCGGCTGAAAAAACAGGACATTCGGCAGTTTCTGTTGGTAAACCGGGGTTTTCACTGGATCAACGAATACCCGATGAACCGCTGAGTATGCCTGATTTTTTGGAATAAAACCGTACAATTATTACTCCTAAAAAAGTAGTTGTATTTTTAAGTACTTTTTCTGAAATTACTACCGGATTTTAACAGAAACCCTTATGAACCGGCTCGTTCCTATTTTGTCCCTTCTGCTTGTCAGCAATGCATTTGGTCAGGTACAAGCTGGCCGGGAAGTTGAAGGCAAACCTGAATCCGGACAACAAGCCCCTGACCTGGTTTTGTCCGATAAGCAGAACAGACCGGTTCGGCTTCTTTCTTACACAGGCAATGTGGTTCTGGTTGATTTCTGGGCAAGCTGGTGCGATCACTGCCGTCAGGAACACGTTCGACTGAAAGCCCTTTATGATCAATACAAAGACCGGGGCCTTCAGATCGTCAGTATTTCCATCGATAAAAATCCGAAAGCCTGGCGAAAAGCCCTTCAAAAAGCGGAATTGCCCTGGACGCAGCTCACCGATCGGGTAGGCTCCCGAAACATCATTGGCCCTCAATATGGCACGAATTCCATTCCCATCAATCTGCTGATCGATAAGAATGGATATGTGCTTCGAAAAGGATTACACGGCACCGAACTGGATCGGCAACTCGCGCTGGTCTTTAACACGCCATAATGCAGCGACGGACGTCCTGGTTTCGTCGGTACTCAGGAATGGGCGGCTACGATTTCCTTTAAAAAGGCCAGGAACGGGGCGGAGAATTCCTTGCGTTTCAGCGCAAATTCAACGGTGGTTTTCAGGAAATCCAGTTTGTTGCCGATGTCGTGGCGTTTGCCCTCGATGCGGTGCGAATAGATGTTTTCGCGTTTGAGCAGCAGCAACATCGCATCCGTCAACTGGATTTCGTTGTTTTTTCCTTTGGCGGTTTGCTCGATGGCGGCAAAAATGTCGGGCGTCAGGATATACCGGCCCGCGATGGCCAGATTCGACGGAGCGGCTTTGATGGACGGTTTTTCAATCAGCGTATTCAACTCCATGATGCTGTCACTCAGGGCCGTGCCGCCCACAATTCCGTAGCGGTTTACCTTGTCGGCCGGTACTTCTTCCACGGCGATGACCGTTCCCCGGTACTGGTCATACGTATCGATCAACTGCTGGGTCACCGGAATCACCGAATCCATGATCGTATCCCCCAGCAACACCGCAAACGGCTCGTTGCCTACGTGATGCCGGGCGTAATAAATCGCATCGCCCAACCCGTTCAGTTCTTTTTGCCGGACAAAATGAATATCCGCCATGTCCGACAACCGGCGCATTTCCAGCAACAACGCTTCGTCTTCTTTCTCCTCCAGCCGGGTTTCCAACTCGTAATTCCGGTCGAAATGGTCTTCGATGGAGCGTTTGCCTTTTCCGGTAATAATCAGAATATCTTCAATGCCCGAATCGACGGCTTCCTGCACGACGTACTGAATCGTGGGCGTGTCGATAATCGGCAGCATTTCTTTCGGTTGTGCTTTGGTGGCCGGCAAAAATCGGGTTCCCAATCCGGCAGCAGGAATTACGGCTTTCTTGATCATAATTTTGAATGAGTGAATGAGGAATGAGTGAATAAAAAATGGCCGCAGCTATTCAATTATCGCACCGGCGACCCGGTCACTCATTCTATCATTCTAAATTAAACTACATAAGGTTTGATGACACGGGCGTTGAGGTGTTTCATCTCGACAAACAGGCGGTTGAGCATGTCGTCGTCCTTGTAAATACCGACAATCGCCCCGCCCGAACCGGCAAACGAGGCCGAGGCTCCGATTCGGCGGGCGGCCGAAATCATTTCCAGGTTGCTCTCGCTGATGGTATAGATGCGTCGGCGCAGGTCGAAATTTTCGTTCACCAGGGCGTGCAACTGACTGGTTTCGTTGTTCAGAATGGCCTCCCGACCCTGACGAGCCACGTCGGCGATGTCCTGCAACGTCTTGACCACCAGTTCCTCCCCCTTGTCCCAGCGCGACCGAACGTCGTTGTGAATCCGCCCCGACTGCTTGCCGAGCGACGTTTTATAAGCAATATACAGTTTGGGCAACAACCGCGGCTCGATGGGTTCGTAGTCACCATGACCGGTTTTTTCCAGCAGTTCCCGGTCAAAATTCATGTAAACGCAGCCTTCGTAACACTGAATTACGCGGTCCTGCAAGCCGGCGGTGATACCCAGCTCTTCCGACTCGGTTTTCAACACCAGCGTTGGTAAATGCGGCAGCGGAATTTCAACCTGATAGAATTTCATCAGTGCCCGAAACGTCGCCACAATGATGGCACTGGAGCCCGAAAGCCCCACCTGGCGCGGAATCGACGTGCTGTAGCGGATGGTGAAGTTTTTGTTGGGAAGCCGAAAACCGTGCTGATCGCAGTATTCACAAAACCGCTTGAGAGCCGCTTTGATGAGCGGCACCCCGCCGTGGTAGCCCAGCGAGGCAACGGCGTCACGCAGGTGGTAAATACTCCGAAACGAGTTGGTGTCCTGTTCCTGGGGCTCGATATTCAGTTCCGGTGACTCATAGAGCGACACTGACGCGCCGAAGTTTCGTACGGAAATCGAGATCGTTTTGCCAAAAAAACCGTCGGATGGATTGCCTAACAGCCCGGCGCGGGCGTAGGCGCGAGTTTCAATAATCAAGAGTTTTCTTAATTGGTACCGTTTGGCGGCAAGTTAGGAGATAAATGACTAATGAACAATGAAAACTGAGAGATCGGACTCGGGATTCTGCGTATACGCGGCCCTGTCAGCGGTCGAAGACCCTGACAGGGCCCATCCCGGCAAACACTTACTTGACCGTAAACGCCAGCGGTTTCCCTTCCGTCACTTCCTGACGCTGCTTAAAAACCTGTTTCCCGCCCCCTTGCAGGGCAAACTCCCGAAGCCGGATTTTGCCGTCCAGCACCGCCAGACTTACCCGGTTCCCTGTCCCCTCCGAACGGATCGTGCAGGTTCCCCAGGCCGAACCGTTCGACCAGAAATAGGTTCCGGGTTTGGCGGTAAAGGTCATCGTTTCGGTCACCCCGGAATACAGAAAACCGCTCCAGGCCAGAACCGTATTCCAACTGGTCATCGAACGGGCGTAGTGGTGACCGCATTCCGGCTCGTTAAACGGATTGCGCTTGCGGCCATCGAACCGGTCGCGGATGCTTTTAAGGCATTTCAATGCGTTGTCCGTTTGCCCTTCATACAGCATTCCCACGGCGGCTGTGTACTCAAAACCGGTCATGGATTCGGCAAAATACGGAAAAGGCACTTTCAGCCGGCCTTTGGGCCAACTGGCCATCAGCAGCCCCGATTCGTCGCCCAGTACGTACGACCGCATGTTGTTGAAATGGTCGGAAAAGTTGTCCAGGTAATTGTATTTCATGATGCTTTGCAGCGATTTCTGAATATGTTCCGGTTTGGCCAGGTAGCCCAGCCCCAGCATATGCGCCATCATCTGCCCCACCAACTGATCGACCAGACAGCCTTTTCCCAACTGGTAATCCGGAACCTGGACGTCCGGGTTCCCCTCCCAATTCAGAAAGGCAAACGTTTTCGGGTCGGTGATTTTGTGTTCGTAATACTCGCCGTTGAACAGATTCTGGTCCATCCAGGCACTGCCTTTCCGGTACAAATCCGCACATTTTTGGGCCAGCGCCGGGTCTTTCATGGCCGTTGCCATTTCGGAGGTGGCTTTCAAGGCGCCCAGATACCAGAAACCCATCTGCGGATTAGGGCCAAAATAATCCACGTCCATCGTGTTGTGCTGCCGACCTTCCATCACCCCGTCCTGATTGCCATCCCAACCGCCCTGAATCCAGGCGTAGCTCATCACCCTTTTGACCTGCTCCCAGTTTTTCCGCAGAAATTCGGGATTGCCCGACAGTTGCCAGTCGCGGTAAAACTTCAGAATGGTCCCCATTTGACCGTCGGCGGCCACGTTTTTCCAATCCTGGGCTTTCGACAGCGGCAACATCACCCGAAAACTCATTTTGCCTTCCGGATTGGTCGCGTAGTTAAATTCAATATCCCGCATCGACTGCGAGAGATCGGCGAAGAGAAAAGCCGTCGCCTGCTCGTAATTCCAGACGTGCGTACACGAGCCGAAACAGGAGCCAAACTCGTCAAAAACGCCCTCCCAGCCCATCATGTGTCCGCTCGGAATCCGGAACACGGTTTGGGAGCGCAGCGTAGCCAGGTTGAACAGGGCCGCTTCCTTGATCACATCGGGGTACGAACTGGATAAAAAAGCCTGTACAAACTGAAGTGTTTTCTGTTCCAGAACCGGCAGACGGGGCAACGTCTTTGTCATCACCTCCCAGGCATCGGCATACTGCGTCGAATAATAATTGCCGATGGCATCCTGCCCCGCCTTTGACGAAAACGACGACCAGGCCTGTCGGTTCGGAAAGTTCCAGGTGATGAAGAACGTGTAGGTCTGCGTTTGGCCCGGCGCAATGGTTTTCTGCACGGCCAGCGACGCCAGCGGATCGTCGTCCACCAGTTTCGCCTTCTCCGTTAGTTGCCCGTCCGCGCTGAAATCGTCCCAGAAATCGAGCATGGCATTTTCCCAGTCGTTCGAGCGCGACGAGGTGCGGTAGCTCACCCCCGCCGGGCTGTTGGTCGTCAGCGCGATGGTTCCCCAGGCCGGGTCCTGCCGACTGACGCTGTCTGAAAACAGGTAGATCCCCTGAAATCCCGCGCCGGTTTTGTAGACATTGGTATTCTTTTTCGCGCCGGTTGGCACCACATCGCCTTTCCAGTCTTTGTGGGATTGACTGCCATCTTTTCCGACAAAATTGCGCATCGAACCACAAACCGACACCGTTAGTGGTTCTTTACCGGTATTGGTCACTTCGTAGGCCAGCACGGCAATGGGAATACCACTCGAATCGGCATTGCCGGGAATAAACGGATTGAAGCCCTTAACCGTCACCTTTACCGGCATTTTGGCGTCCGACAAATGAACCTGCCCAAAGGGATAAGCCGCATCGAATGACGCTTCCGAAAACCGGGGAAAACCGTGCTGATTGACCGGTCGGCCTTCGTAGTGCAGGTACTCGGCCGGATCGAGCGGACCAATCAGGGCTTTGGTCAACGGCTTTCCGCCGACGGGCAACACGTTGATGGCAAAAAAGGGCGCATTGTTTCCGACCGTAACGGTACTGAAACCTTTGGCGGGTTTGTTCATGATTTCCCAATCACGCAATTCGCCCCGACCACCCAGCGAAACGGTGCCGGTGCCGATGCCGCCCAGGGGCAGCGCAAGGTTGTAGAGGTGATGTGTGTCGTAGTGTTTTAACACCGGCCAGGGCGCGGGTTGCCACTGGGCAAAAACCGTCCGGGTGCCAAGCAGCAGCAGAACGAAAATACGGGAAAAAGTCATCGGGTCTGGGGTTAATCCTGTAAAGGTACGAAAGAGGATGCGAACCGGAATGGCATGTCTTTTGATAGAATTTACCCGTCAGCTTAGTCCATTGGTTATTCAAAGTTCACTTAACGATTTTCTTTTCCCATGAAATCCATCTACCCGATTGGAGTTTCAGTATTCCTGTACAGTTTGATCGCTGGCTATTACGCCTACTCGGCAATTCACAACTCCTCCAAATCCCCTGATAAAGTTCGCCGGCGCTTGCTGGCAGCGCTGGCTTTCGGCTTTGGAGCGATTTTGCTGGGCTGGATGTCCTATGAATTTTTTCGATAGCGTACCCACCTTCATCACCATTCTGATTTTTCCGTGCCCACCCCTATGATTGAAGATACCTTATTTACCGTATTACAAGCCTTACCCACAGCCATTGATACCCCTCTTGTTATATTTGACAATCCAGAACAGGCCCAGACCTGGATACAACTCAATGGTCTTGAGAAAGATAACCTATGGGTTATTACCAATGACGAGCGTCAGTACTGGGTGGTTTCGGACGATGTAGGGAAACAATTGATCAACCTGGGATTCCAGCGAATCAAAGTGAAACGCCCACCAGTTCCTCCACGATCTTCAGAAGTTCGCGGGGATGAAACGGTTTAGACAGGTAGGCATCGGCCGGAAACAGGGAGGTAATATTTTGGTTTAGGATCGCCAGATCGATCGAAACCGCCACAACCGCCGTGGTCGAAGCCCGGAGTTTCCGGACTTCCCGGATCACGTCACTCCCATCGCCGGACGGCAAATGCATGTCGGCAACCACCACATCCAGCTTGTGCTGGTGCATAATTTGAGTAGCCTGCTGAATATCGCCGGCCTGAAAAGTAGCATAACCCGCCCGTTGCAGGGCATCTACCATGAGTTTTCGTTGAGAAGATTGGTCTTCAACTACCAATACCGACTTCTTCATTCGACAAAGATGGGAATACGAACAAGTTCTATAAACCGTATTTGGGCAACGATTACCTACGCTCTTTTATCAGGCAAATACCAGACCAATGTTCAAGAAAGTTTGTTTGCGGTATTGGGCCTGAAAACCGCCCGGTCCTCCAAATCTGTGCCAATCAAACCGGGTTTTCAGTAGGGAAATGACGTATATTCCTTTTGTCCACAAACCCATCCGGAAAATGATATGCGCGCTTTTTTAGTCGTTTTATTTTTTAGTGCATCCAGTCTCGGAAATCTGTTGTCGGTTATATGCCCGGATGACCCTTTCTTACCCGCTTCTCTTCGTCCGTCCAGCAGTCTGACAACCGCCCCCGCCAAAAAGCGGATCGTGTTCATTGCGGGTGCCTGTAGCCACGGAGCCGGCGAGCACGAACACAAAGCCGGGTGCCTGCTGCTGGCCCAACGATTGAACACAACGATGCCCACCGTCGAGGCCGTCGTTTATTCAGATGGCTGGCCCTCCGATCCGTCGGCGTTTGCCAACGCGGCTGCGATTGTCATTTACGGCGACGGTGGAGAAGGGCACATGATCAACCGACACCTGGAATCGGTGAATACCCTGATGAAAAAGGGCGTTGGACTGGCCTGCATTCACTACGCCGTGGAAGTTCCCAAAGGAACCGCCGGTACCTATTTTCTGGATTGGATCGGGGGCTATTTCGAAACGTTCTGGTCGGTGAACCCGGTTTGGACCGCCAGCTACAAAAGCCTGCCCAAACACGTCATTACGACGGGCGTACAACCGTTTACAATCAACGATGAGTGGTATTACCACATGCGTTTCCGCCCGAATCTGGACGGCGTAACGCCCCTGCTCACGACGGTGCCACCCGCTTCGACGCTGGAACGGAAAGACGGCCCGCACGAGAACAATCCGGCGGTTCGGGCCGAAGCCGGCCGACCCCAACACACCGCCTGGTGCCGCGAACGACCCAACGGCGGGCGCGGTTTCGGAATCACCGGGGGCCATTACCACCGGGTCTGGGCCGATGATAATTTTCGTAAACTGGTGCTAAACGCCATTGCCTGGGTCGCGAAAGTGGACGTACCCGCCGGGGGCGTTTCCTCCGCAACGCCTTCCAAAGAAGAAATGGGGCTGAATCAATGTCCGCATTGAGACGAACCGTTTACGGCGAAAACCGTTCAACCGATGGCTTTGGCTTGCTACGCCGGGCGTTTTAAACGGATTTCTTCCTGATGGTATTCGCCGTACTTTTTTGAACCTGTGTTTCTAAACCTTATACTCACTCTGCTGATCCCATGAAAGTTTCACTTTTTTTCACCCTCATCGGCTGTGCCCTCCTGGCGGGGTTCATAGCGCGGTATCCCCAGAAGGCAGTCCGAATTTTCGATGGCAAGACGTTCCGGGGCTGGGAAGGCGACACACTCAAAACCTGGCGCATACGGGACGGTGCCCTGGTGGGTGGTTCGCTCACCGAAACCGTGCCGCACAACGATTTTTTATGCACTACGCGCCCGTACGCCAACTTCATTCTGCGGGTAAAATTCAAACTGCTCGGAACTGACGGTTTTATCAACACGGGTGTACAGTTCCGCAGCAAACGACTCACCAACCCAGCCTACGAAATGACAGGCTATCAGGCCGATCTGGGAAAAGGCTATTGGGCCAGTTTGTACGACGAATCGCGCCGGAACAAAACGCTGATTGCGCCGGATTCAATGCTGGTTAAAAAAATCCTGAAACCCAACGACTGGAACGACTACGAAATCCGGGCCGAAAACCGCCGGATCCGGCTGTACCTGAACGGCACACAAACGGTAGACTATACGGAACCGGACCAAACCATTCCGCAGGAAGGGCTGATCGGTTTACAAATCCACGGCGGTGGCAAGGCGGAGGTGCATTTCAAAGATCTTTTTCTGGAGGAATTACGCTGAGATAAGCCCCCAAATCGTTCGATTTGGGGGCCGTCTGCTTTACGACAGTTTGATGGTATGCTGAAACGGCGTAAAACCGGTCAGATAAACCGTGGGAGCATCCATCGGCGGCAGAGCGCCACGCAGTACAACGCCTTTGTGCAAGGCCTTGCCCGGCCCAAACGTAATCGTATCACTCTGAACCGTATACGAACCCGAATCGGCCGACAGAAGATGCGCATTCGATCGGGTTGGGTGCTTGGTAACACCAGACAAGGTGCCACCCGCCCGAAAGATCAACTCGACCGAAACCGGGACGTTTTCGGTTCCGGTAATCTCAATAGCAGCTTCCATCCCATTGCCGGTTTCCCGAATGGTCACTTTCGCTTCATAGTGCTGAACTTCGGTTTTCCTGCGGCTGGCTTGCGGCATTTTCACCCAATCGCCAGCCGGATCAATATTTTCCCTGGCAATCGGTTGATAATACGGGCCGTCCAACGACTGGCTCAACACCCAGCTATCGCCCTGCTTCTCAATTTTTTCCGATTGAAACTGCCCTTTCCCAAAAAACGAAGCCGATACCCGAAGGCCCTGCAAAATGGCTTCCCCTTTCGAAAAGGTCAGAAAAACCGGGCTGGTTTTTAAAATGGTAGCATCCCAATTCCCGCGACGAACCCGTACCAAACCCGAATGGGGAAAGGCTTTCACGTAGTTGGTCGGCAAGGGTTTGCTGGCGGGAAGCTCGTTCCAGAAAGCCGGATCTTCCAGGTAATAATCCAGAAAATAAACGCCTTTCAGCAGTACGGTTTTCTCAATTTGCCGACACAGGGCCGCCAGTTCGCCGTTTTTGTCCCGCAACGCCATAAACCGGGCCGGGTAATAATAGCCTTCCAGCGTACCGACGAGTGCTTTGTCCTGTCGACCCGACGCTTCGGAAACCACTTCGCCGTTCGGGTGAATGTAGTAAAGCGTCATCGTCAGGTTTCTCCGCACATACGCCAGCAGTTCCGGTTTGTTCATCCCTTTGGCAATCGTGATCAGCAAACGGTCGGTCAGGGGCGAATAAATCAGCGTACTTCGCTCATTGAACTGCCCATCCTCATCCATGTCGATGTGTTCGCCCAGCCATTGCTCGATGCGGTTTACGTAGCGGGCATCGGGCCAGAGCGTGTTCAGTTTGGTCAAAGCGGCCGACACCACCCAGCGGTGATTCGGCGTGTGAATGCCGCCCACCGTCAGGGCTTCACCCGCTTTTTGCAGGAAGGTTTTCAGATTGGGCAAAACCGTCTCCAGCCCCGGCGTCCCGGACCGGTTCAACAGGGTATACGCCGTGGTAAGCCGTTTGACGATAAAACCGGTATCGGGTGTGGAATGAAAGTTGGTCGCGGGCAGGTCGATGGTCCCATCCGAATGCTGGATCTTCAGCAGATACTGCACGGCCTGACCGGTTTCGGCCAGGAGTTCTTTCGACCGGTAAAACGTCGATTCCGGACAGGAAATGGCACAGGCATTCCGCCGGACAAAGTCGGCGGTAGACTGTGGATTCGGAATGTCCTCCCCATCTTTGACGCCCCCAAAAGCCGGATTGGCTGATTCCTTGACGCGATAGGCCCGGATCTGGCCGATTTGCTGGTCGTTGGCTTTAATGACCTCAAGCAGCCACGACGGTTTGGTGTCGGGCGCAGCAGCATAGGGACGGGCCAACGTGGCCGTCGTCAAAGTGGGCAGACTGCAAACCGAAGCCGTTCCTATGCGTACGAATGTTCGTCGATCCATCTATACTTTTTTAGGATCGGGGTGAATCCACGGTTTGCGGTACGGACGCGTCAGCAGCCCCGTCGCTTCACGGTCGCCGACCACCTCCCGTTTCACCGGATCGTAGACGATCGGGCGACCGGTTTGCATGGAAATGTTGGCCAGAATACAACTTGCGGTCGAAATGTGCCCCTCTTCGATGTCGGCAACCGGACGTCCGCTTTTTTCGATGGCGGCCAGAAAGTCGATCATGTGCAGCCGGGTGGCCGGGGCGGCATTCAACTCGATGCGTTCTTCCGTCAGATCTTCAGGATATTTCTCTTTTTCGTAGATAACGTCCTTGTGGATTTTTTGTCCGCCCTTTTCCTGCGGGATAAAATCGTACTGCATGGTGCTGGCCCACAAGGTACCTTTTTCGCCATAGAGCGTAAATGACCACGGATAATCGGGGTTGGTGGCCGTCCCCCAGCTCCGCTGCGACCAGACGCAGTTCAGTTCGGGATATTCGAAAACCGCCGATTGGGTGTCGGGAATATTGGATTTTCCTTCTTTCTGCACAAAAATGCCACCTTGCGAACTGATGCGGGTTGGCCAGCCGAGTTTCAGCATCCAGCGAACGGTGTCGAACATGTGGATGCACATATCGCCCATGATGCCGTTGCCGTATTCTTTGAAGGTCCGCCACCACCGGATGTGGGGCAGCCCGTCGTAGGGGCGCAGGGGAGCTGGTCCCGTCCACATTTCGTAATCCAGAAAATCAGGAACCGCCGTCACCGGTGGATTGCCGTTGGCCCGCATGTGCAGGTGGCAGGTCATTTCAACGTGCGATATTTTACCGAGCAAACCGGCATCGACAATGTTCTTTTTGGCTTCGATGAGGTGCGGAGTGCTTTTGCGCTGCGTTCCGACCTGCACTACTTTTTTGTATTTCCGGGCGGCTGCCACCATGGCTTCACCTTCCATAACATCGACGCTGATCGGTTTTTGCACGTAGACGTGTGCACCGGCTTTGACGGCATCGATCATTTGTAGCGAGTGCCAATGATCCGGCGTTCCGACCAGAACAATATCCAGTTCGTTTTCTGCCAGTAATTTCCGGTAATCACCGTATAGTTTGGGCGTTTTGCCGGATTTCTGCCGCTGGCTAACCAGTTTTCCTGCGGCTGCCAGTTGGTTTTTGTCGACATCGCAAAGCGCAATGACCTCCACGGGAGCCACCTGAATCAACCGGAACAGGTCACTTTTACCATACCAGCCGGTTCCGATCAGGGCAACACGCCAGGTTTTTCCCTGATGGAGTACATCCATCCCGTAGGCACCCAGCGTAGAAAGAGCGAGCGACGCCGTGGCGCCCTGTAGAAAACGACGTCGATTGATGTTAAAAAGATCCATTTACTTGAAGGTTTCGGACGGTTATCGCCGGGGTTGTTAGATTCGGTGAATATGTACTTTTTACACAAAGTTTAAAACTCTGGAAAGCTACTAAATTATATTAGAAAAAGTAATTTTTGATTGGGTGGCATCCGGATGGGTAAACTCGCCCTTACCTGACGCTTATTGGATTGCAAACGAAATCTAATTCGAATTCCGCTCATGAAAACCGCCTTCCTTGCTATCTTGCTGCTGATCTCCACCTCAGCAATGGCTCAAACCGACCACATTGGGACGCAGGCTTCCCTGCCCAATCACCCGCGGATTCTGATGCTGAAAGGCGAAGAAGAGCCGATCAAACAAACCATCGGTTCCGACAAAACCTGGGAGAAAATGCACCATGTCATCCTGGCCGAATGCGACGCGTTGCTGAATGAAGCCCCCATCGAACGGATTCAGATCGGCCGGCGGTTGCTCGGTAAATCGCGGGAAGGGCTGCGCCGGATTTTTTACCTGTCCTACGCCTGGCGGATGACCCAGCAGGAAAATTACCTGCGACGGGCCGAAAAAGAATTGCTCGCCATTTCGGCCTTCAGCGACTGGAATCCGTCACACTTTCTGGATGTCGGCGAAATGACGATGGCGGTGGCCATTGGTTACGACTGGCTGTATTACGGTTTGTCGGAACAATCCCGCGCCCGCATCAAGGAGGCCATTTTAAAAAAAGGCATTGAACCGTCCTTAAATCCCAAATACAATAGCTGGCTCAAATCGAGCAACAACTGGAACCAGGTTTGCAACGCCGGCATGGTCTACGGCGCGCTCGCTATTTTTGAAGAACAGCCGGAACTGGCGAAAAGCATCGTCAACCGGGCCGTCGATGCGGTGGTGTTGCCCATGGCCGACTACATTCCGGATGGAGCCTATCCCGAAGGATACAGCTACTGGGGCTACGGAACGAGCTTTAACGTCATGTTGATCAGTGCGTTGGAAAAAGCATTCGGCAAAGATTTCGGGTTGGTGGGCCAGCCCGGTTTTCTAAAGACGGCAGCTTATCTGCAAAACATGACGGGGCCATCCGGGAATGCCTATAATTATTCCGATTCAGGGCTGGGTGGGGGACTGGAACCGGCGATGTTCTGGTTTGCCAACCGCCTGAAAGACCCTTCGCTGCTGTGGGTCGAACGAAATAACCTGATGAATGAAGATCCGAAAAAGCTGGTCAGAGACCGTTTGTTACCCGCCACCATGCTCTGGAGTGGCGGTATTGGAATTGCTTCCATGGCCGAGCCCAAAGAACTGATGTGGAGCGGAAACGGGAAAAACCCGGTGGCCATGATGCGGACGTCGTGGAGCGACCCCGCAGCGATCTATGTCGGTGTCAAAGGCGGCAGCCCCTCCAACAGCCACGCGCACATGGATGTAGGATCGTTCATTATGGAAGCCGACGGGGTGCGCTGGGCCATGGATTTCGGGATGCAGGATTACGAATCGCTGGAATCGAAAGGCGTGGATTTATGGAACCGCGCCCAGGACTCGCAACGCTGGCAGGTGTTCCGCTACAACAACTTCGTACACAATACGCTGACGGTCAACAACGAGCTGCAACGTGTTTTTGAGAAAGCCCCCATCACCTCGCTCTCCAAAACGCCCTTGTTCATGAATGCGGTGATGGATTTGAAAGACCTCTACAAAGGCGGTCTGTCCAAAGCCACGCGGGGAGTTGCGCTGGTCAATAAAGCCTACGTCGTAGTTCGGGATGAACTCGAAACCCCGGCGGCCGAAGCAACCGTCCGCTGGACGATGCTGACCCCGGCCGACGTCAAACTGCTCGGAAAGAACAAGGCCGAACTGACCAAAGACGGAAAAAAACTGATTCTGGAGGTGCGCGAACCCGCGAAAGTGGTGTTAAAAACCTGGTCGACCGAGCCGACCCACGATTACGACGCGGCCAACCCCGGCACCATTCGGGTCGGTTTCGAAGTCCAGGTACCCGCCAGTTCAAAAACCGCCCTGACGGTTTTACTCGTCCCCGAAAAAGCTGTCAAATCCGCTGGTTCAAAGGTTCAGGCCCTGGAGAAGTGGCCGAAAGAATAGTTTACGGTATTCGGTTTACGGTTTACGGTGGCTGACGCGCGCTTCATGCGTCAGCCACCGTAAACCGTAAACCGAATACCGTATACTAAATTGACGTATACGAATACGATTCGGCTTCTTCGTTCGGATCTTCGTCATCCAGCCACAGTTCTTCCGACTCCAGTGTAACGTCGATGTCTTCCATTCTGCGTTGCAGGGGTTCGAACTTTCCGCGCGGCAACCACTTCACCAGAACACCCGTGAGAACCATTGAAAACGCTGCGGCTGACAGCGCAATGGCGTTATTTTTTCCGTATTGCTTCGTGGCAATACCGGCTAAACCCGCGACGAAAGGCAGCAGATACCAGGGATCATTGAGCCACCGGGCCGCGGTATACGCCACACCGGTAGTGGCTCCCAGTACACCAATAAATACGGGCGTATCTCGATCAGGGTTCGGTTTCCAGATTTTCAGATTTAATAACAGGTTCGGTGTGCCGACGACCGAGGCCGTGGTGAGCCAGCCCGCATACAGGCTAAATGGAATCCGCAGGTATTTCTCCGGGCTTTTGACTTTGGTTTTGCCAATTTCGAGTTGGTGGTGGAGGGCCAGTGCCACCGGCAAACTGGCTTTTGTAACCAGATCGGAGCCAATCATACTTTCCATGCGCGGGTCGGAAAATAACCGCCCAAAAACCGCATTCAGCCCATAGCTGATGGCCAGCCAGGGAGCCGCATTCCGATACCGGCGGTTGTGTAACTGGGAAGGAAAAGCCTGATGAACAGCATAGGCTGCCGTTCCAGCGTAGATGGTCGACCAGACGACGCCAAACGTCCAGCCATCGGGAATGATCGGGTTGGCATCGAAAACCTGACGGTATTCGGGCAAAACCGCATCGGGTTCCTCGTCTTCTTTTCTTTTGGTTGCCGACGTTGCCGGTCGGTTGGCGGTTGCCGTGTAGAGAATACTGCCAACCACCAAAACGGCGGTTCCCAGACGCCACAAAAATGAGTTGTTTTTCATACGATCTGACTGTTAAACGGTAGTACGGCCCATCCCTGACGCTATAGCGTCAGGGATGGGCCTCTTGTTGGCTAACAATCAGAAACGGGAGATGTTGGAAAGTTTTCGGCTTATTTGATAACCACCTTCACATCGATCTGCTTCAGGCGCGGTTTGCCGATGGCGGTGGAGTCGCCTGGTCTGATGCCGGTTCCGAGGCCAATGGCATCGATTCGAATGTAGTTGATGCCCGATTTGATCAGTTGGTTCTTGATGTTCAACACCCGTGTTACGGACAGGGCTTTGTTGCCCATCGGCGGAATGGCGTCGTTGGCATACCCCACCAACCGGATTTGCACAACCGGGTTGTTTTTCAACAAGGTCGACAATTCGCCAACGGTTGCGATTCCGGCGGGTTTTAGCTGATCGGTCCCCGGTTCGAAATCCAGGGTCGGCACTCTAAAGCTCCGCCCCGCCGGTGCCTGTGGATTGGTCAGGTAAGCCGCCATGGCGGTCATAATCGGGCTGGTGGCGGTTCCGGAAACGGGCAGGGTCGTCGAATCGGTTCGGGCGGTAAGGGCCGGACGGATTTTGGCGGAGTCAACCGGTGCAATGGCGGCTGAATCAACAAATTCGGTGGAGGTTGCTTCTTCCTCATTGGCCGATGAATACGACTGGGTATTGTTCCAGATGTAATATGCGGCACCGGCCAGCGCCAGCAGTGCCAAGGCCCCGACACCCCATTTCACGAGCGAGCCGTTGCCTTCCTCCTCAGGTTCGGGCGTAAACCGCTGACGCTCCTGAACGGGAGAACGGTCGGCCAGACCGGTTCGTTTGGCCGGCGTTACGCCCACCGCCAGCAGTTGCTGGATATTCAATCCTTCGGCAATCCGGTCAAGCAGCCGTTCGGGTGTCAGTTCAATCAGATGATCGCGTTGATCGGCGAGCAGGGCGGCCAGGCTATCAGCGTCCAGCTTTTTTTCCACCACCAGTTTATTCAGTGTTCCCAACACCAGGGGTGTCACCAGTCCCAGCAGGGTGATAGCCGCCGAATTCTTGATGTTGGCATAGCCGGAGATGGCCAGCCCAATGGCGCTTTTCATCGCGGGCAGCAGGTGGCTGATGCTGTTGCTACCCTGGTCGGCCAGCCGGTTAATTTGCTCGGGATCGCGGAGGAGTTCGGGAAAGGTAGCGACGAGATTGGCGTCGAACTTTCCTTTTTGAATGGCATTATATAATTGATTAACCCCGATTTCGGTCGTTGTCCGTTTCATCAGGCCCGCTACTACGGTATGAAGCAGCCCTTCCAGGGCGACCCGGGTTTTTTCCGGATTTTCATCAACGTAATAGGCCGCCCGGGAAACAACCGAATCAGTCAGGTTTTCTTTCAGTTCGACTAATAAATTCATAAAGACGATATTGCATGGGAACTAACACATCAACACAAAGACCACATCCGCATACACGAGGCTGACGAATACAATATGAAGGATAAAGTTAGACAAAAAAAAGGAGCCAGATGCGGGAAGTGAAAATCCGGGCTGCATTTTAGACAAAAAAAAGAAGTGAGAGGATCGAAGTAAGAGAAAAGAGGTAATAAATAGGAGAAAAGAAATTTGAAGGCAGAAACCGCCAAACCCTTTATTCCTCTTTTCTTTTACAGCACCCTCCCACCCGTTCAGGCACCCTGAAACTGCCGGAGAAACCGGACGTCATTTTCGGTGTACAGCCGCAGGTCGTTCACTCCGTAGCGAAGCTGCGTAATGCGCTCGACACCCATCCCGAACGCATACCCGGTATATTCTTCCGGATCGATGCCACAATTCAGCAGAACGTTCGGATCAACCATTCCGGAACCGGCGATTTCGACCCAGCCGCTGTATTTGCAAATGTTACAGCCTTTTCCATGGCAGATCTGGCACGAGATGTCGATTTCGGCGCTGGGTTCGGTGAATGGAAAATAGGAAGGCCGGAACCGAATCTTCACGTCTTTGGCAAACATCTCCTTCACAAAATGGTAGAGTGTATCTTTCAGGTCCTTGAACCCGACGTTCTTATCGACGTATAAACCTTCGACCTGGTGAAACATGCAATGCGCCCGCGCCGAAATGGCTTCGTTGCGATACACGCGCCCCGGCATAATGGCACGGATGGGCTGGAAGGTCGTATTGTATTTCTGGTGTTCCATCAGCCGGATCTGCACGTTCGACGTATGCGTCCGCAACAACAGGTCGGCGGGGGCACCACTGCTCTTTTTTTCCACGAAAAACGTATCCTGCATGTCGCGGGCCGGGTGGTTATCCGGAAAGTTCAGGGCACCGAAGTTATACCAGTCGGTTTCGATTTCGGGGCCATCCGCCACACTGAAACCGATCCGGCCAAAAATGCGGATGATTTGCTGACGCACAATCATGAGCGGGTGCTGGGTACCATACTGATTCGGAACCACAGGGAGGCTCAGATCGGCGGGGGCGGTTACGTCGTCTGGCTGGCTGTTTTCCAGCGATGTACTGAACTCTTTGAACCGCTGCTGGGCATAATCTTTCAGCGAATTTAATTCCTGACCAACGGCCCGCCGGTCTTCCTGCGGCACCTGCTTCAGTTTCTCGAACAGATCCGTTACGACGCCTTTCCGCCCGATATACCGAAGACGAAATTGTTCCAACTGATCCTTGGATTGAATTTGAACGAGTTCAATCTCCTGATAAATTTCTTTGACTTTATCCAGCATGCGCTTTGTATTCTATCCGGGTTGTGGCAAAGATAACCATTTTCCGGGCACCGTTAAAAATAGATCTTGACCGTTCATCACATGACACGGTACGGTTGTTGGGCGGTGTATTGACAACAGGCGGATGAGGTACATCATTGAAAATACCGCACAATCAGAGATAACCTGTTCAAAATCAATACAAATCTTTTGTTACACAATCTTACTCGATCCATTATGGAATCCATCCTGAAGGAAAATCTTTTCGACCAAGTGTCCACAAAATTCCCCAAAAGTGTGGAAAAAAAGTCCACCCCCTCAGTCGCCCAAAAACTTCTCATTCCTTTTTACGATCGTAAACGAACAATATCACTCGAAGAAATTGTCCGTCTGGAGGGTTCCGGCAACTACACGAATTTCTTCCTGAAAGATGGTACCCGCATGTTGGTATCGCGGACCTTAAAAGAGTACGAAGACCTCCTGGATGGCGAAGCGTTTGTAAGGGTTCATAAATCCTGTATTGTCAACCTCTGTTATGTTCGCCGTTTCTACGTTAAAAAAGAAGGCGAACTGGAATTGAATGACGGACAACAGGTAAAAATTTCCCGGCGCCGGGCCCAGAACTTCATGGACCGAATTCGCAATTTTTCACCGAGTATTGTACGGTAATTCAGACCGCTAAATTCCCGCAGGTTATGTGTAGTATACGCAAACCGTCACTACGTAGAAATACGTAATCGGTCAAGGGGATATACGGAATGTAACCGCCCATTCTACAAGATAAAGGCTTGACATTTAACCACTTACCTACTCAGGCAAGTCGCTAAATGTCAAGCCTTCCTTTTTAGTGAACGGCAATTTGAGCTAGTTTTGTCATGTCAGTAACAACAAAAAACATAAACAAAACTCTAATCGTCAATCGCTATGGAATCGCTCGCATATCCCTCCTCTACGACACTGCAACCGTTGTTTCCCCGGATGTATCAGCGTAACGCTACTCGCATTGCGCTGCCTTACCTGAATCGCAACATCATGATCTCGGTGGATGACATTGTTAGTCTGCACGGAGAAGGTAATTATACGTTCATCACGACGCGCGACAAAAAGCGGTATCTGGTTTCCAAGACCCTGAAAGCATTCGAACATATGCTCGATCAGTCGATGTTTCTGCGGATTCATAAATCGACCATCATCAACCTGGCCTACGTTCAGTTCAGCGTTTTCGCCACCGAGCGCATCGTTCGGTTGACCGACGGCCAGGAAGTAGCCATCTCCCGGCGCCGGATGAAGGAAATCAGCCAGCGGTTGAATGGTTTCATGCAATCGTTATTCAACTGATTGCTTTCCATACAGATAATACTATTACGGTTTATTTTGGGTTAGTTGAGCAGAACAGCCGTTGTCGGCTCCTTCGGGACGGGACAACGGCATGTTTTTTTTACCCCCTTCCGGTTTTTTGTCTCCCGAAATGATCCTCATCATCGAGCGAGACCGGACACTTTTTGAAGCCAATCAGTCAATAAAAAAGCGCAGCGGTTCTTTCAATAAGACCACTACGCCATAAAATAATCTGATTGGCCTGAATTTTAGAAGAGCCGCATCGCCAGGGTAACCTGCCACGATTTCAGCCGCTGGCTGAATTGAGCCGAATTGGCATCGCCCCCCAGATTCACGGAGGCTACATCGGAGAGGCTTCCCTCCCGCCGGACGTCGATCCCAAACCGTCCCAAATCCAGGCCAAGTCCAAGCTGATAACCGTACGTCGCTTTGGCCAGCGCATTGTTCAGACTGCCCGACGTATAATCCTCCAGGGCGTCACGCAATTTCTGATCATCGCTGATGCGGAACGATACGATCGGCCCCGCCACGACCCGGATCGGACCACCTTTTAAACCCAGTAAAATCGGCACGTCAAAATTGGTCGTTTGGATCGAAACCGTCTCCGTGGTTGGCTGGCCGTTGATGTCGCGCACAATGTCGAATGAGCCGCCTTTTGACGAAACCATCAGTTCGGGCTGGATGTAAATGTTTTTTCCAAACCGGGTGTAGATTCCGTAAGCCCAGCCGGTTCTGCTGTTGAAACTTTCTTTCAAATTATCGCGAATGACCTGACCGCTGACATTCACCTGGGGAGTGCCGTTGGCATTCAGGCGCGTGGTCACAAAGTCGCCCATGGTGAACTGGGACAGGTTTACCCCGCCCTTGATACCAATACTGAATTGGGCAAACGTCAGGGAAGGCAGGATCATAACCAGTCCCAAAAACAGGATTTTTTTCATTTGAAAAGATGTTTGAGTGAATAACGAGAACGATGGCAAATGTGCTATGCCAAACCAGTTTTTTTTAGTATATTGTTACTGAACGAGCGCATCGCGTTCTTTGCAGAAGCGAATTTCAATCAGGACACGCAACGGACCTTTTCCCCCTATTCTGTCACAGCACCCTGCTTAGAAGTGCAATTGTAACCAAAGGTTTAATGGCAAAAACAAAAACAACATTTTTCTGTCAGAATTGTGGCACCCAGGCACCCAAATGGCTGGGCCGCTGTCCGGCGTGTGGCGAGTGGAACACCTTTGTGGAAGAGGTGATTACGAAGGAAGAACCCGTGGCCGGTAACTGGCGGCCTTCCACCGCAACCAAAACAACCGCCAAGCCAAAAGCCATCCACGCGATCAATTACGAAGAACAGGAACGGACGTTGACGCCCGATGACGAGCTAAACCGGGTGCTCGGGGGCGGTATTGTTCCGGGATCGCTGGTGCTGATTGGTGGCGAACCGGGCATCGGCAAATCGACCCTGCTTTTACAGATTGCGCTCGGTTTGAACGACACGCGGGTCTTATACGTATCGGGGGAGGAAAGTGAACAGCAGATCAAAATGCGCGCCGAGCGGCTGCCGGTTCCGGTCAGCGACTGCTACATCATGACCGAAACCTCGACGCAGAATATTTTCCGAACCGTCGAACATTTTGAGCCCGAAGTGCTCATCATCGACTCCATCCAGACCATGCACTCGTCGCTGGTCGAGTCGGGAGCAGGCAGTGTTTCGCAGGTCCGCGAGTGCACCGCCGAATTCATGAAATACGCCAAGGAAAGCGGCACACCGGTGTTCCTGGTCGGTCACATCACCAAAGACGGTTCGCTGGCGGGCCCCAAAGTGCTGGAACACATGGTGGATACGGTTTTGACCTTCGAAGGCGACCGTCATACGACCTACCGCCTTCTGCGGACGACCAAAAACCGCTTTGGCAGTACCTCCGAACTGGGCATCTACGAAATGCAGGGAACGGGTCTGCGGCAGGTGACCAACCCCTCCGAAATTCTGATTTCGCAGCGCGACGAAGCCCTCAGCGGCATTGCCATCGGTTCGATGGTGGAAGGCAACCGCCCGTTACTGATTGAAATTCAGGCCCTGGTGAGCATTGCCAACTACGGAACGCCCCAACGGAGCAGCACCGGTTTCGATAACAAACGTTTGCAGATGTTGCTGGCGGTTCTCGAAAAACGGGGCGGTTTTCGGCTGGGTCAGCAGGACGTCTTCCTGAACGTGGCCGGCGGACTCAAAGTGGAAGATCCGGCGATTGATCTGTCGGTTTGTGCCGCCATCGTTTCGAGTTACGAGGATATTGCCATCCCGTCGTCGGTGGCGTTTGCGGCCGAAGTAGGTCTGGGGGGCGAAGTTCGCGCCGTTCATCGTGTTGAATCCCGGATTTCAGAAGCCGAAAAACTGGGTTTCAAGCAGATCTTCATTTCGAAATACAACATAAAGGGGCTGGATTTTGACAGTTACAAAATCAAAATCAAACCCGTCAGCAAACTGGACGAAGTTTTTCAGGGCGTTTTGATGTAGACTGCATGAACGAGCCGATTCCCTCCGATCTCTCCGACAAACTCCGCCAGCTTGCTGAAAAATACGCGGCCATGGGGCAGGATGTTGCTTCGCACCTGGAAGGTTTGCTTCAGGCCGATTACCTGACGTATTGGGATTACATTCATCTGGAAACCCTGCTGTCGCTTCAAAATCCGCGAACAGCATATCCCGACGAGTTGATTTTCATTACTTACCACCAAAGTACGGAACTGTATTTCAAACTCATCCTGCACGAAATCAGCCAGATTGCCCAACATGCTGCCCTGACCGCCCGGTTTTTCACCGAACGTATGCAGCGCATCAACCGGTATTTTGACATTCTGGAGCATTCCTGGTCAGTGATGGTCGACGGGATGGAAAAGGAGCAGTTTCTGAAATTCCGGATGGCCTTGCTGCCCTCGAGCGGTTTTCAATCGGTGCAGTTTCGGGAAATTGAAATCGTTTCCACGGATTTTGTCAACCTGCTTTCCGGTGATTTTCCGACGGATTTCGACCCCACTCCGTCGCTGGAAAGCCTCTATCCCTTTCTGTACTGGAAACAGGGCGCTACCGAACTGGCCACTCAACAAAAAACCCTGACACTCCGGCAGTTTGAAAGCCACTACGCCGACCGGCTTCTGCGGCTGGCCGACGAATACCGGAGCCGCAATTTGTGGCAGCGGTATCTGACATTGCAAAGTCAGAACGAACCGACAGACGAACTGATTCAGCAACTGCGTGAATACGATCATCGGATCAACGTACGCTGGAAATCCATGCATCTGCGTTCGGCAATGCGGTATTTGCACCAGAACCCCGACGATATTAAAGCCACCGGCGGTACCAACTGGCAGAAGTACCTCCCTCCCCGGCAGCAGAAACGCCTGTTTTATCCCGATCTGTGGAATGAAGCCGAACGACAGGAATGGGGGAAAGTGAGTAAAATAGATGGGTAAGCGGTTTTAATGGTTAGATGGTTAAAAATGGTTGAATGGTTAAACGGTTGGATGGTAAGATTTTTTGACAAACCATTAAAACCATTCAACCATCTTTAACCATTCAACCTGATCTAACCACCGTTTTTTTTTACTTTTGCTCCGATCTACTAAATCCGTATCGAATGAACCGCATGAAACATTGTCTGCTGGTGGCCTGCTTTCTGGCTTTCAGCACCCTCACATCGTTTGCTCAACGCAATCCTGAAGACAAAGCCGGCTGGAAGCTTGGCTCACAGTCGTATTCCTTCCGGCTGTTTACCTTTGCCGAAGCCCTTCGCAAGATCGATAGCTGCGGACTGAAATACGTGGAGGCTTTTCCGGGTCAGACCATCGGGGGCGGCATCGAAGGCAAAATGGATTACAAAATGGATGCGGCTACGCGTCAGGCCGTTAAAAAACTGGTGAAAGACAAAGGATTAACCATTGTTGCCTTTGGTGTGGTCAATGCGCCGACGGAGGCTGATTGGAAAGCGTTGTTCGAATTTGCCAAAGACATGGGTGTTCTGAACATCAATACCGAACCCAAAGTGGAGCAGATGCCGTACATTGGGCGGCTGGCCGATGAGTACAAAATCAATGTGGCCCTCCACAACCACCCCAAACCGTCGCATTACTGGCATCCCGACTCGGTTCTGGCCGTGATTGGCACGAGCAAATACGTGGGTTCCTGCGCCGACATCGGCCACTGGGTACGTTCGGGCCTGGACCCGGTCGACTGTCTGAAAAAATTGCAGGGCCACATTCTGGGTATGCACTTCAAAGACGTGAAGAAAGACACGCCCGACGGCAAATACCACGATGTGATCTGGGGAACCGGCGATTGCAAGGTGGATGCCGTGATTGCGGAACTCAAACGCCAAAAGTTCAAAGGTCCGATCTCCGTTGAATATGAATACCATTGGGAAAACAACGGCCCCGAAATTGCCGAAAGCGTGAAATACTTCCGAAGTGCCTACAGCCAATCGAAATAAACCAAAAAGAGCCCCCATCCTGCGATTGGGGCTCTTTTTTGGTGTGGAAATGCCGGATTATCAGCGCAGAGAAACGGAGCGCTCAGGTTGAACCGGTGTTTTGGTTTGGAGGTTAACTTCTTTCACAATTTTAGAAGTCCCGTCCGTGACGACCACTTTATATTTTCCGTCTTCCAGTTGACTCAGGTCAAACCGGGTGCGGGTGGTCGTTTCGTTCTTGTCCAGTTGCTGGGTAGCCAGCACCGCACCGCTGCCATCCAGCAGTTGTACGTTCAGTGAAGATCCTTTTTCTTTGGCAACCATTACGTTGACCTTGGCATTTTGCGCGGAGGGGTACAAGCCCACCTGGTAGGTGCCGGCCACTTTTTCGTTGTCAGAATTTGCCAATGTTACGGTTGATGCGCTTACGGCCAGCGCGACGAGTACGGAAGAAATGAACGTTTTCATGGTGTGTTTACAGTTGTTCTTATTTGTTGTTTATGTCTGATTGACGATTCAAATATAGCAGCTCCCCTTCACACCGGACGACAGATAGTACGCCAGCGGTTGATGTACACCGACGAACGGTTTGTTTTCTGGATGAATGATCGAACGGCAACCCATAAAAATACAGATAACATTCAGATTATCAGCAAGTTATAAATATAAATAATTTTGAATTATGCCTGTTTGCAAGAATAAATAAGGGTAATTCAGTGGATTGTTTCAAAATTTTCATGACCCAAAAATCGATAGCACAGAATTTGTTATAACCCAGCACGTCGAATGATTGCGTTAGACTCACTTCATCGAATGCCAACGGTATTTCAACCTTTTCAATCGGTGGTTGCCGCCGAAAGCACCCGCCACGGCGGCATCAGCCCTTTTCCCTTTTCCTCTCTCAATGTTGGTTTGAATACCAGCGACTTGCCCGAACACGTGGAGGAAAACCGCCGTCGCTTTTTTTCCAGTCTCGGCATTAGGCCGGAGCAGGTGGCCTCTTCGCACCAGGTTCATGGCGACCGGATTCTGACCGTTCAGCAAGCGGGCCGGTTTGCAGGGTATGATGCGCTGATCACCAATCTGCCCGATCATTTCCTGACGGTTACAGTGGCTGACTGTACACCCATTTTGATTTATGATGCCGGCCAACAGGCCGTGGCGGCTATCCACGCCGGCTGGCGCGGCACGGTGGCCCGAATTGTCGAGAAAACCATTCAGGCCATGAACGACCAGTTTGGATCTCAGCCCGCTGCGTGTTTCGCCTATGTCGGTACCTGCATCGACCAGGATTCATTCGAGGTTGGAAATGAGGTCGCCGAACAATTTGACGAAGCCCATAAGGCATTTGATTCTGAACGTCAGAAGTTTTTGATCGACTTAAAAGCTGCCAATGTGGCTCAACTGATCAACGCCGGTATTCCGGCCAGCCAGGTTGGCGTTTCTCCCTATTCGACGGTCACCCACAACCGGGATTTCTTTTCCTACCGAATCGAAAAGGGCAATACGGGGCGGATGGTTGCGGTGATCGGTTTCCGTCCGGCAGAATAACCGCTGGTTCCGGCGAAGTTTGTAAAACAAACCGACTCAGCCTGAGTTCTATTGCCTACAAACTAAACGTCTTGAACGCCATGGGACTATTGATGACCATTCTGGTTGGAGCCATTGCTGGCTGGCTGGCCGATCTTCTTTTTAAACGCTTCTCGTTCTCTTTATTCACCGAGATTTTGTTGGGCATTGCCGGTGCCTTTGTTGGTGGCTGGATTTTCGGCAACACCTTCGCAACGGGAGCCGGTGGTGTTCTCGACCGCGTTTTGACCGCTTTTGTGGGTGCCGTTATCATCCTGGGCATCGCGGCCCTCATCAAGGGTTCCCGCAAAACCACCTAACCTGCTCCCTTCACTTCGATGTTCGATGTTCGCTATTCGATATTCAATCGCCATCAATCACAAACTCCACCTCCTTAAAAGCAAAACTCCGAAGCTTTTCACCCACCTGTATAGCCAGCCGACCGGTTTCTTCAACGCCGACGATGATTCCCCGGAAATGTTCGCCATCCGCTTTGAAAACGCTTTCTTCCTGATAGCGGAATAATCGCTGAAGGTAATTCGTTTTCAATACATCGCGTTGACCGGCCCGTAAGGCCAGATACCGGCGCTCGAGCGACTCCAGTAAGGCCGGAAATAATTCCGGCAGAACGAAATCCAGGTCGTTTGGTGTTTCATTGCTAAGGGAGGTCGCAGTTGGGGTTTGAAAGCGGGTTTGATTGATGTTTAAGCCAATTCCAACTACCGACCACGCAATTGTATAGCCATACAGCGTATTTTCAATTAATATTCCACCAATTTTACGCTGTAAAACGTAGAGATCGTTGGGCCACTTGATTTTCAATCGGTCACCCACGTAAGTGCTCAGCCAGTCGCTGATTCCCAGTGAAACGGCAATGTTCAGCCAGAACTGTTCTGAAGCTTGCAGAAAGGTGGGCTGCAGAAGAACCGAAAAGGTCAGGTTGTGGTTGGCCTGCGCTTCCCACTGATTCCCGCGCTGCCCTCGTCCGGCGGTTTGGTTACCGGTTATGACGACGGTTCCATCCAAAGCGGTTTCGGATGTAATTAATTCGGCTGCAACATCGTTTGTAGACTGACAAGTTGGCAGATAATTAATTTTTTGTCCAATAAATAGCGTTTTGGGTCGAAACTTGTACAAATTTTTAATACATTTAGTTGGATGAATACCGAAATTATGGTACAAATTCTAGTTATAGTAAACGTACCCGCTGGTTTCGGTCTTTGCAATTTAAACCAGTAGCATGAGAATAAATAAACCGAAGGACTTATCATCCGAAGAATTGTGCAAACTCGTCGTGAAGGGAATGCAGGAAAAGAAGGCTGTTGACATTGTTGTCATGGATCTTCGCGACGTTAAAAATGCCATTTCTGACTACTTCGTCATCTGCTCCGGAACATCCGACACGCAGATCGACGCCATCGCCGATTCCGTTGAAGAAGAAGTATTCAAAGCCAGCAAAATCAATCCCTGGCATGAGGAAGGCAAAATGAATCGGGAATGGATTCTGCTCGACTATGTGGATGTTGTCGTTCATGTTTTCAAAAAAGAACGCCGGGTGTTTTATGACCTCGAGCAACTTTGGGGTGACGCTGAAATCCACCACGTGGAAGAAACCTTTGCCTGATCGATACGGCCTGACCCGGAAACAGGTAACAGAACGAGTGTTTATCCGCTCATACGACCATCTACCCCGGCAACTCCCCGTTTATCGAATCCCAAACCCAGTAGAAACAATCCATTACCAAATGGTGTTTCCTTTTTTGTGTATTTAGCCGTAATTCTGTTGCAAAAATGCCTGATAATAATAGAAATCCACTTTCACCCAGAACTCCCCGTCGGCCAAACTTCCAGGGCTGGATTGTAGCGATCCTGATTGCAGCGATCCTCGGGATAACCTTTTTCAACCGCAGCAGTGCTGTCCGTGAGACGACCATCCGCGGATTTGAAAAGATGGTTAAGAATAAGGAAGTTGACAAGGTAGTCATTGTGAACAATGAGGTTGTAGAAATTACCCTGACCCAACAGGCACTGCAACAAAAATACCGGACGCAATTTCAGGACAAATCGTATTTTAACTCCGAATCCGGCCCGCATTTCAGTTTCCGGGTTTCGTCGGCCGAGTCTTTCAAAAAAGACCTGGATCGCATCCAGGAAGGCATTCCCGATAACGAGAAGATCGACTATAAAATCGAACAGCGAAGCGACTGGAGCGGTTTTCTGCAAACCTGGGGTTTCTTTATCGTCATGATTCTGGCCATGTATTTTCTGCTGGGCCGGATGTCGGGCGGTGCCGGGCCGGGTGGTCAGATTTTCAACATTGGAAAATCAAAAGCCGCTTTGTTCGACGCTGAAAACCGGGTGAAGATCACGTTTAACGACGTGGCGGGTCTGGATGAAGCCAAAGAAGAAATCAAGGAAATTGTCGATTACCTGAAAAATCCTACCAAATTTACCAAACTCGGTGCCAAGATTCCGAAAGGTGCGTTGCTGGTGGGTCCTCCGGGTACAGGTAAAACCCTGCTGGCGAAAGCCGTAGCGGGTGAAGCCGGTGTTCCGTTCTTCTCGCTGTCGGGTTCCGACTTTGTCGAAATGTTTGTCGGTGTCGGAGCAGCCCGGGTTCGTGACTTGTTTAAACAAGCCAAAGAAAAAGCACCCTGTATTATCTTCATTGACGAAATTGACGCCGTTGGCCGGTCACGCGGACGGGGATCTATGCCCGGTGCGAACGACGAACGCGAAAATACGCTGAACTCGCTGCTGGTTGAGATGGACGGTTTTGCGACCGACTCCGGAATCATTATTCTGGCCGCTACCAACCGCCCCGATGTACTGGATTCGGCGCTGCTGCGTCCCGGCCGGTTCGACCGCCAGATCAGCATCGACAAACCGGACATTGTAGGCCGGGAAGCGATTTTCAAAGTCCACTTGAAGCCTATCAAACTGGATACCGACGTCGATCCGCGGGAGCTGGCGGCTCAAACGCCGGGTTTTGCGGGGGCTGATATTGCCAATGTTTGTAACGAAGCGGCTCTGATTGCCGCCCGTCGGAACAAGGAATCGGTCGATATGCAGGATTTTCAGTATGCCATGGACCGCGTCATTGGCGGTTTGGAGAAGAAAAATAAACTCATTGCACCGGAGGAGAAAGAAATTGTTGCCTACCACGAAGCCGGCCACGCTGTTACGGGCTGGTTCCTGGAACACGCCGATCCGCTGGTGAAGGTCACGATTGTACCCCGTGGCGTAGCCGCATTGGGTTATGCGCAGTATCTGCCCCGCGAACAGTATCTATACCGCACGGAACAGCTCATCGATGAGATGTGTATGACGCTCGGTGGGCGGGCTGCGGAAGATAACGTCTTCGGTAAAATTTCGACCGGTGCCCTCAGTGACCTCGAACGGATTACGAAGCTGGCCTACAGCATGGTAACCATGTACGGGATGAATGACAAAATTGGTAACGTTTCGTTCTACGATTCGAAACAGAGCGAATACCAGTTCAACAAACCGTATTCGGAAGCAACGGCTGAAGCCATCGACGATGAAGTTCGCAAGATTATCGATCAGGCCTACATCCGGACCAAAGCCTTGCTGGCTGAAAACCGGGCCGGTCTGGAAGCCGTAGCGAAAGAGCTGCTGGAGAAAGAGATTCTGTTCCAGAAAGACCTCGTCCGGATTCTGGGCAAACGTCCTTTCCAGAAAGAAACGACCTACCAGGCTTACAAGAACAACAGCGAAGTAGTGGAAGAGGAGATTGGTACCGACAGCAAACCGGAACAGACCAAACCGCTGCCGACACCAGATCTGCCAGCTTTGTCGTAACAACGCTAACAGAAGACTCCTTATCATGCAAAAAGCCGACACATGTGTCGGCTTTTTGCATGTCAGTCGGGTTTAGGCAAATAACGATCAAGGACAAATGTAGAATAACACTAAAAACCGATAAAATCGTATTAAAAGTGGAGGCATCACTTTCCTATTTTTGAATACCAAACATCCGTCAAATCACTGCCATGCGCGCGCCGTTAGGAGTACTGTCTCTGCATACACTTCCAGTATGGTTGTATATGGTGCTAACTTGTTCAACGCTCACCCATCAGAACAAAAACCGGTCAATACAGAAAACGGACGATTCCCTTTCCGGCAAGATTGACCGCTTCTGGCAGGATACGAAACGGCAACTCAAACTTGAACCGATGACTAGTTTGGTTGAAGCCCGGCGTGATGCTCTCCCCTATAAAGTGTCCGCCATAACGCTGACCAGCCTAGGCGGTGTTCGAATACGAGCCCTGTTATCACTTCCGATCGAAGGCGAGTCACTCGACAAAACGAAACGATGGCCGGTTATTATTACCGTTCCCGGCTACGGCGGATCACAGCAGGGGATTATGTTAAGCGAATGCCAGCGTGGGTATGCGATTTTACAGGTTTTCCCGCGCGGCCAGGGAGAATCCGCCCCCTTCATGAAGCTAAACCAGGATGACAAACTGACCATGAACACCGAACAACCCGAGGGGATGTACTACCAGGGATGTTATGCGGATGTCATGCGTGCCATTGACTTTGCCATATCCAGACCGGAAATCGATACCAGCCGGATCGCCCTGGCAGGAACGAGTCAGGGGGGCGGAATAGCCCTGGCAGTAGGCGCTTTAGACGCCAGAGTGAAAGTGGTGGTAGCCCACGTACCATTTCTGTGCAACTTTCGCCTTGCCGCTACCCTCCAGGGTTCACTTGTCAAGTCGCTCCTTGATAAGGCCGGTAAAAATAACGAACAGACGTTAGCAACCCTGGATTATTTCGATCCTTATCAGTTAGCGTACCGGTTTCATAAACCGGTTTTACTCAGTGCCGGCGGTAAAGATACGACATGTCCCGAAGCAACAATCCAATCGTTTTTCAAGCGCGTGAAAGCCCAAAAACAGCTCAAAACCTACCCGAATTTACCCCATACCACCTGCCTGGATTTTTATAACCGGAGCTGGAAATGGCTGGATAGCCAGTTGTAGAAACGTGACCGCTACTTGAATTTATACCCCGTTACATCGAAGGTGTGGTTGGCAGGACCGAAAAAGATGAGTTTCAAAGTACTGGTAGCCGGTTTTCCGTTCACCTTCTCCGAATAATATTCTTTCTTGGACTGAACCAGCAATTCGTTGGGTGCCAGCGACGACGAGAAATTAATGCTGTGGGCATCCGGAAGTTTGGCCTCCAGCGCCAGCTCGTTGAACAAATACAGCGGGTATGAATTAAAGGGCACTTCAGCCACCCACAGCCATTCGGTGTCCGAACGGCCCAGACTGGCCTTGTATTCGGCCGCCGTCAAGCCATACTGGCTTCCTTCCCGACCGGTCGGGTGATACCGCTTCTGAAAACGATTCCGGCAGGCAGCGGCCCGATTGGGGGCATAATAGGCGCTCCCAACGTTGTAACGCATGATAATTTTGCCTTCATACTTGTCGGCCACGTAAACCCGGTAGCTGCCATCGGGCTGACCCGTAACGAACGTATAGCCACCTACCACACCCGGAAAACTCAGATTCGCCAGCTTCCGGTCGAATCCGAACTGACCGGTTTTGGAATTTAATAAAACCTGATACCGCACCACCGAACCATTGTAATCGGTTTGTTCATACACCAGCACCCGATCAAACACCAACTTCTCGACCACCGCCGGTGGATTTTTTGTTACAGCTACCATCGCCAGGGGCGACTGAGCCTTTACCGGTTGACCTCCCTCCTTTCCTACGCCCATAAATCCGACCAAACCGACCAAGGCAATAAACCGTTTTTTCATATCATCTCTGCAAACTGTGGGTTAATCGACGGTTTCGTCGTTGAGAATGCAATATCCGAGTTTCGGAGGTAAAGAAGCAATGTGTTACCTTTGTATTCCTGAAAAAATATTCATGCCATCGATTGAACACCTACCGCTCCCACCGGATCGAGCCGTTTACTTTGCTTCCGACTTCCATTTAGGAATGCCTACGCCCACCCTCAGCCGGGAACGGGAACGCCGGGTTATCCGCTGGCTCGACCTGGTCAGCAACGATGCCGAAGCCATTTTCCTGGTCGGTGACGTCTTCGATTTCTGGTTTGAATACAAACACGTGATTCCGAAAGGCTTCACCCGCCTTCAGGGAAAACTGGCCGAATTATCAGACAATGGTATTGCAATAAAACTCTTCTCCGGAAATCACGATATGTGGATGGCGGACTATTTTACCGAAGAGATGGGGATTCCGGTTTACCGGTTACCGAAATCGTACCAGATTGGTGATCAACACTTCCTGGTGGGTCACGGTGACGGCCTGGGGCCCGGTGATTTCAAGTACAAACAGCTCAAAAAAATATTTGAGAATGGACTGGCCCGGTGGTTTTTCCGCTGGCTTCATCCCGATATTGGTGTGCTTTTCGGCAATGGCTGGTCGCGCAGCCGCAAAGCCGCCGAGCAGCATAAAACCGATGTTTTCAGGGGCAATGAACAGGAATGGCTCTGGCAGTATTGCAAAGAAATGGAGGCTCACCAGCACCACGATTACTACATCTTCGGCCACCGCCACCTGTCGCTGGATTTGAAAGTAACTGAAAACAGCCGGTATATCAATCTCGGAGAATGGATCAATCTCAACACCTACGCCCGGTTTGACGGACAAACCACAAGGCTGTTGACGTTCGAAGGGAAGTAATTTTCGGTGAGCCTTCGTTACGGTGGTTAATGCATATGCTCAATATCGAATATTGAACAACGAACATTGAAGGCGTCAGCCACAGGAACAACAGCCCGCCGAAAACGGTATACCGTAAACCTAATTATTCTTCAGAATATCCTGCCGGGACAGGCCTTCCGGTGGGGTGGCGTTGAGTTCCTGCCGGAAGTCCTTTTTCTTCAAATCGCCGTTTTTAACCGATTTGATAAAGCTCGCCCAGGCAAACGGATTCAGGAACGGAATGGTGGTCAGTTGCGACCGGCCCGTTATCGATTCCCGGCCAAACCACTGCTGGTTCAGGTAATACCGGTAATTCCCGGCGGCACTCATGGGCGTCAAAGCCGCCAGTCGCTGCATTGATTCAGCACTGAGGTTTCGCGCCATGTTCTCCCGTTCTTTTTCATCCGGCAATTTCAGGTTGACAAAAGCCTGCTTGAAGAGCTCTTCCGTTGGATACGGATAAACTTTTACTTCGGTCAGCATCTGCACATCTTCCTGCATCGCTACCACGGCCGAATACGACTGCTCCGTTAACCGACGTGGAATGATGTGGTATTGTTTCTTAAAACCGAGGTAACTAAACACAATGCTGTCGCCCGGTAAAACCGGGATGGCAAAATACCCGATGCTGTTGGACAATACGCCCCGGCCCGCGCGCGGGATGGAAATATAGGCTTCCGGCAACGGCTCAGACGTCTTTCCGGCCGTAATAATCCCGGTAAACATGATCAGTTTTTCCTGCCCCTGCGCCCGCACCAAGTGGCTGTTGGTCAGCATTAATCCCGACGCCAGGGTCAGAATAGCAACAAGTTGTATGAATGAAGTCTTCATGTCTCAATCGTAAAACGCCGGTCTCATCGGCGCATGGTCCAGGTTTAGGGCTCCATGACAGGGCATTGGCAGTGCCAACCCGCGTCAGTGTCACGCAAACAGTTTCAAAAAAGTAATAATAAACGGTGCCGCCAGCAGCAACCCGTCGAACCGGTCTAAAAAACCGCCATGACCCGGAATCGTGGAGCCGGAGTCCTTGATGGCAATGCTGCGCTTGAACAGCGACTCGACCAAATCCCCGTAGGTTCCCGTTACGACAATGATGGCACCCACACAGTACCACTCCCACGGCCGCAGATCATCGACAAAAATAGTCAGAAAAAAGGCGATAACCGCAGCCGCCAGGGCTCCGCCAACCGCCCCTTCCCACGATTTCTTGGGCGATACGCGTTCAAATAATTTCCGTCGGCCAAATTTTGTCCCGGCAAAATACGCCCCAATATCGCTCGCCCACAACAACACGAGGCAACCCAGCATCAAACCCGGATGGTAGGTACCGCCCCGCAACGCCAGCACATTCAGCAGCGCGAACGGAACGGCGACATAAATCAGTCCCAGAAAGGTAAACCCGATATTGGTAAACGGTTTTAAATCCCGCTTTTTATACAATTTGATTAAAAAAATCATGGATGCTGCCGGACAGATCAGGAAATAGCTATCGTAGTCAACAATCTGTTTTTCAATCAAATAAGTCAGTATACAAATCAAACACCCTACCGCCGTACCGTAATAGGTCAGCGGTTGGTTGCCATCGAGACCCAGTAATTTATAAAATTCCAGTTGCGTCAACGCACTGATGGCACAGAACAATAACGCAAACGTCCAGTCACTGTACCAGATTCCAAATAAGATGATGATGACGCCGACAGCCGCAGCAATTACGCGCTGTTGCAGATTCGTCATCCGATTTAAACGTTCTTTCATGTAGAAAGTTAACTACAAATCAGGGTGGTTTATCCGGCGAAAATAACAAAATACGAACACCTCGTTCCTACCCTGGTTTCTCTTTCCGTCTATTTTTAACTTTATTTACAGTTCTCAATCATTAGAGTTGAATTTACCAGCGTTCTACTCACCGACCTCCGCCCTGTATGCTTCTCGTTCTGCTATGCCTGTTTTTTCAATTGACAGGAAACACACTGCAACCCGAAAACGACCTTCGCTCATTGCATTGGGGCATGAGCCGAAAAGAGGTTCAGGCGGTTGAACAAACGGTTCCCTTTCGGATTACGGACACGACGCTTCACTATCGGCAGCGTTGGTTTTATAACTTCCCGGCTTCGGTAAAATTCGCCTTTGTCAACGATCAACTCGCTGGCGCCCTGTACATTTTCACCGATCGTCATGTCCGCGCCCAACAGCACTGGGACGAGTATCAAACCCTGCTCAAAACCCTATCGGATCGCTACGGCCCTCCTTCCGGCGACTACTGGTCGTGGAACTATCCCCTGTACAAAAACCGTCCCGAGCGCTACGGCGATGCCGTCCTGCTAAGTCATCTGAGCCGTTCGAGCATCTGGGAAACGGCCCGCACCGTGGTGACCCTCGAAATGTCCGGCAAACCCAAAGAGGGCATCTATACCGTGATTTCGTACGCGAAAAAAAATGACGACAAAAAATAAATGACCAATCACGAACAGGTTTGCGCCGGTTCGGTTAATTGGTCATTCGCTTTTCAATATTCCAAATCGGCCGAAATCAGGTAAATCTTTGCCATGGCCGCATCCTCGGTTTGCACATACACTTCGCAGTTCCCCAGGAGATAATTGCTATCTTTTTTATTGACAACGACGGCATTGATTTCGTGTTCGGCTAACAACACTTTTGCCAGTTCGGCGCGGTAGGTGGTAGGTGTCACCAGTACTTTCTCCCACTGATCAGACATAAGGTTGAGACGACGATTGATTCGTTTTTCGAAAAAAGGCTAAAAAACCTATGGTTAAAAGTAGTGAAATTAACGCGCCGGTCAAAGGAACCGAATTCGTATTTTCAATATCGACCGAAATCATCTGCCGGTGATACAACCACACCATTAATACCGTAAACCCGTTATTGACCGCATGTGCCAGGATGGGAACCCAGATATTCCCCGACCAGACGTACACATACCCAAACAGCGCACCCAGCAAGGCGCGCGGCACAAAACCGTAAAACTGGACGTGAATTGCACTGAAAATGAGCGCCGATACCCAGATCGCAACGTGTACGTTGCCCGTCCACTGCGCCAGTTTTCGCTGTACCATGCCCCGGAACAACACCTCTTCACCAATACCGGGGATGACGCCAATCACCACCAACGCAATCACCAGGTCGAGGGGGGAGTTAAAATCGGTCAGGAACGTCGTCAGGCCCGAAATCTGGTCTTCTTTCTGTTTCATCCAGGCTTCCAGCCCGGCCAGACTGTCCGGTAAATCAAGGTTCTGATTCCACTCGATGATCAGCCCGTTAAACGGCATGAAAGTGATGGTTAGCAGGGCCACCAAACCCACCGATTGCACCACCGTCAGCGGGCGGGCGTTAAACTCCGACCACGATTTACGCTCGATCCAGCGGAGGTACAGAACGCAGGGAAGCAGAAACGAACACAGGTGGCTCACCGCCTGAATCAGCATCAGCAAATGCCAGCTCCCCGGATAATCGGCCGGATTCGTTAAAATACCGGTAATATCCGTAACGGACGTGTTGCCACTGGCCGATGCCCAGGCCGTCAGGAACACCCCGGCCAGTAAACCGCCCAGTGACATGCCCAGCAAAACAAACCCCAGCAGAACCAACAGGCTACGAAACGGATGCAGGGGGGGATTGGACGAAGGCGTCAGGCGGAAGTCTTCCATAATTGCTGTAAATTTACGCCCAAACTAGTCAGGAATTCAAAACCGTGCCGGTTTTTTATGGAATCGGCTCACAGCAGTCATGTTTTGAATTCCTGCTTGGTTGGCGAACATCTTTCGAAAACGCGTTGTTAGCGATATATGGTTAAAATCGGCACAATCGAACTGGGCGAATTTCCCCTGCTGCTGGCTCCGATGGAGGACGTAAGCGATCCGCCGTTCCGGGCGGTTTGCAAGGCCAATGGAGCGGATTTGATGTATACGGAGTTCATTTCGTCGGAAGGGCTCATTCGCGACGCGGCCAAAAGCGTCCGGAAACTGGATATTTTTGAATACGAACGCCCGATCGGGATTCAGTTGTTCGGGTCGGATATCGAAACAATGCGGGCCTGCGCCGAAATTGCCAGCCGCGCCAACCCGGATCTGATCGACATCAACTACGGTTGTCCGGTCAAAAACGTAGCGTGTCGGGGTGCCGGGGCGGCTTTGCTGCAGGATATTCCGAAGATGGTAAAAATGACCGAAGCCGTCGTGAAAGCCACGCACTTGCCCGTGACGGTAAAAACCCGCCTGGGCTGGGACGACAATACCCGGAACATCATGGAAGTTGCCGAACGATTGCAGGATATTGGCATTCAGGCGCTTACGGTTCACGGTCGGACCCGGGTGCAAATGTACAAGGGCGAGGCCGACTGGACGTTGATTGGGCGGGTGAAAGAAAACCCCCGCATTACGATTCCGATTTTCGGCAACGGCGACATCGATAGTCCCGAGAAAGCCCTGGCGTATAAAAATCAGTACGGTGTCGACGGTATTATGATTGGGCGGGCCAGCATTGGCTACCCCTGGATTTTTAACGAAATCAAGCACTTCCTCCGGACCGGCGAACACCTGGCGGCTCCGACACTCGCCGACCGGGTGGCTATTTGTAAGCAGCACCTTGACTTTTCGATTCGCTGGAAAGGAGAGAAAACCGGCATTTTCGAAATGCGCCGACACTATACCAATTATTTCAAGGGGCTGGAGAATTTCAAACCGTTCCGGCTCCGGCTTGTGCAGGCCGATACGTACGGAGAAATTGCCGGTATCCTGGACGAAATTACGGACATCTACGAAGTCGAAACGGTCTGACGTTTTGCGGTTTTAACGAAATCCGGGTGCCTGGTTAAAAGCCAGAACCGGTTTCGTTTTGGGCTTTTCGTCGTTATCGTGCAGTTCCTGCAATTTTGAATACTTGATCACGGGATAAACCGCCGACAACAACGCCCACACAAAACCGGGGTATCCATCGAGTAATCCACCTTTCAAAAAATAGATTTTCAGAAACGTAAACAGAAAGCGCAAGCCCTGAAGCGGGATGTTAGCCTTTTTGTGCCTTAGCGCCATTTCCTCGGCACTGAGCGTCGTATAGTGGTTCATTTTCAGCACATAATCGTGTAATGATCCATAGCTGTAGTGAATCAGTATCCCCGAGAGCTGTCCAATGGAGCCTTCCACCTGAACAGACTCATGAACCGGAACGGGCGTCATGCGACCGTGGTGCCGGTTGAACAGCCGCAAAACCGGCTGGCGATTTTGGCCGCTGTGCCGCAACACCCGGCCCAGGAAAATCAGGTTACGGGGCAACGTATACCCCGCATGGATCGGCCCGCCGACAAACAAGGCGGCTATTTCGTTGGCAAGCTGCTCCGTCACAATTTCATCCGCATCGAGCACCAGCACCCAGTCATTTTTGGCCTGATCGATCGCGTATTGCTTTTGCGGTCCAAAACCGTTGAACTTCCGGTAGGTAACCCGGCAATTAAAATCGCTGGCGATGGTCAGGGTGGCGTCGGTACTGCCCGAATCGACCACAATGACCTCATCAACCCACTCCACAACCGACTCCAGCGCCTGTTTCAAGGTTCTTTCGGCGTTCAGGGTAATGATGACAACAGAAAGCGGGGCTTTGACCAGAATTTTCATTGGGATAGCAGTGAAGAGGTTGGCTGATGATCCGTGGCTGGACTGGCAATAACCGGTAGGCCCTGGCGATACCGAAGGCTCTCCCGACCGGGTGCTCCCCGCAGAATGAACCAGGCCAGTTGCGCAAAATGCGTACTTCGAAAAGCCTTCCTGCCCACTTTCAGCGTATAAAAAAGCTGAAGCAGGAGTTGTTTCAGGACATTCTCGTTTTTACGGAAATAATAGAAAAGAGAAATGTAGTATTCTTTTTCAATCAGCAGATTCCGGCGCGTGCTACCGCCCCCCAGGTGCCTAAACCGGACATCCGGAATCAGCATCGCCTTCCACTCCCGTTGCCGCAACCGCCGGCACAAATCTTCTTCTTCGCAATACAGGAAAAACGCCGGATCAAAACCACCCACCTGCCAGAACGCCGTGGCCCGAACAAAAAGCGCACTGCCTGTCACCACCGGTACGGGCACCGGTTCCTGGTATTTCTGCCGGCGTGGCAGGTAGTCCGCCGGATGAAACCAGCGCATCAAACCGTGGCCCAGCAGGTTTCCGCTCAACGAGGGGTAATAATTGAAAGAGGGTTCATGTTCATCGGCCCGGTTGACGGCCTGCCCCGTACAGACGCCCACCGCTTTGTGGTCTTCCATGAACGCATACAAACGGCTGCAAACATCGTCGAGCAGTTGGCAATCGTTGTTCAGAAAGAAATAATAAGTGGATGATGGATCGACAACCTGCAAACCCAGCAAGAGCCCGCCCGCAAAACCCAGGTTGACCCGACTCCGGATCAGTTTCAGAAAGGGTTGTTGATTGAGGGAATACAATCGGTCAAAGTCAGTCTCCTGTGAGCCATTATCAACAACAACAATCTCATAATCAACAAGCTGTGTATATTTTCGAATGGAATTGACACAGTCCAGCGTGTAACCGCTGGAGTTATAATTCAGAATAATAACCGACAGTTTCATACCCAATCCGGTGGCGATAGGATGGTAACTTCATGTTACCGGTTTTACGATTTTTTTAGAGACGGGGCACTACCGTTGAGGACAGGAATCGGTCAGGTAGCGTTGCATTCTACTACGCAAAATAGTTGAACAGCGTTGCGGCTTACCGGCAGTTGTATTTCCAACAACCTCAATCAATTCATAATGGTTTCTTTTCCAGCCATTTGCCCGCGCAACTTTTTATTCCCTGACAGAACCAAACGGCCTTGAACAGTGGTTTTTAAACCATGACGAAACCATTTACCGCAAGCCCATCTTCTGCCAGTGAACCCCTTCCCACTCCTCCAGCCAATCGCCGGCTCCTGGCCTGGCTGTTGCTCATGCTGGTTGCCCTGATCTGGGGAACATCTTTTATTCTGATAAAACACAGTTTGGGCGTTTTCTCGCCAATGCAGGTCGGAACGGGGCGGATTTTTCTGGCTTTTCTTTTTTTTCTGCCCTATCTGATCATTCTGGGGAAAAAGTTTCCGCGTGATCGCTGGCTCCCGTTGCTGGGTTCGGGGATGCTCGGCTACCTGATTCCCGCCGTCCTCTTTGCCACCGCCGGGGCACACCTGAACAGTTCGCTGGCCGGCACACTAAACGCCCTCAGCCCGCTGTTTACGTTTCTGATCGGGGTCATTCTGTTTCGCGGACGGGCCAAACTCCTCCAGGTCGGCGGTATTCTGCTGGGGTTTGCCGGATCGGTCTTTCTGGTCTTTTTCAGCGCCACGGGTTCCTTTTCCTTCAATGGCTATGCGTTTCTGATTGTCCTGGCCACGCTTTGCTACGGTTTCAACATCAACATTGTTTCCCGGTATCTGAGTGACTTGCCCGCCCTGCTCTCGACCGCATCGACCTTTGCCATGGTGGGTCCCATTGCCCTGCTCGGGCTGGCCACCACCGACTTTCCGACGCGGGTGGCGGCTCCCGGGTCAACGCCCGCCCTGTTGATGCTGCTTACACTCGGCATGGTTGGTTCCGGTTTTGCTACCATCCTGTTTAATCGGATTATTCAGTTAACTTCCGGCGTTTTTGCTTCCACCGTAACCTACCTCATTCCGGTAGTAGCCGTACTTTGGGGGCTTTTCGACGGCGAACCGCTCCACTGGCCGCAGGTGGCCGGTATGGGAATTTGCCTGTTGGGTGTATATTTGATCAACAAAAAGTGAGCGTTACCCCAATTCTTAATTCCTTCCATCTATGTTTCGTGCTTCCGTCAACGATCAAGCCCCGTTTGAAATCGATTTTTCCGGCGACCAACCGGTTTTAAATGGCCAACCCCTGACGTGGGATCTGGCCCGGCTGAACGACCGGATGTTTCACATTCTGTACCAGAATCGTTCGTATACGGCTGAAGTTCTTGATCTGAACCCGACAGAAAAAACCGCTACGATAAAAATCAACCAGTCGATTCACCAGATTGCCCTGAAAGACCGTTTCGACCTGCTTCTGGAACAAATGGGCATGAGCACGGCCAGCCTGACCAAAATAAACGACATCAAAGCGCCCATGCCCGGCCTGATTCTGAGCCTCAGCGTTCAACCCGGCGACACGGTGCACAAAGGTGATACGGTGCTGATTCTGGAAGCCATGAAGATGGAAAACGTCATCAAGTCCCCCACCGACGGCACCATCAAAACCGTCCGGATCAGCCGGGGTCAAACCGTTGAGAAAAATCAGGTTCTGGTTGAATTCAGTTAAGAGTGATGAGTGATGAGTTAAGAATTGGCTGACGCATTCTGTCACAGGAACCTTTTTAACTCATCACTCTTCACTCTTCACTCTTAACTTTTGCTATATTTGTCGCCAAACTTTCCTTCATGACTCAACTAAAATATAAACGCATTCTGCTCAAGCTTAGCGGAGAAGCTTTAAGCGGAGACAAAGGGTACGGCATCGACCCAACGGTTTTGGATGCCTACAGTCTGGAAATCAAGCAAGTAGTTGAAATGGGCGTTCAGGTTGCCATCGTCATTGGCGGAGGCAATATTTTCCGGGGAATCCAGGGCGAACGTAGCGGGATGGACCGGGTTCAGGGCGACTACATGGGCATGCTGGCCACCGTCATCAACGCCATGGCCATTCAGAGTTCGCTCGAACAACACGGTTTGTATACGCGCGTGATGTCGGCCATCAAGATGGAACAGGTTTGCGAACCGTATGTGCGTCGCCGGGCCGTCCGTCACCTTGAAAAAGGCCGCATCGTCATCTTCGGTGCCGGAACGGGCAATCCCTACTTCACCACCGACACCACCGCCAGCCTGCGGGCCATCGAAGTGGAAGCGGATGTGGTCTTGAAAGGCACCAAAGTAGACGGGGTCTACACCGCCGATCCGTTCAAGGACAAAACCGCCACCCGGTATACCACCATTTCGTTTCAGGATGTTTACGAAAAGAAATTGAACGTAATGGACCTGACGGCTTTTACGTTATGCAAAGAAAATAACCTCCCCATCATCGTTTTCGACATGAATGGAGCCGGCAACCTGATCCGGCTGGTCGAAGGAGATGACATCGGGACACTGATTACCGGATAGAACGATGAATTATGAACGATGTATTATGAACGTTGAACAAGGAATGTACAAAACGATGCATTCATCATTCATCGTCCATAATTCATCATTTTTATAAAACAATGGAAGAGATTGAGCTATATCTCGAAGACGCCCGGGATACGATGGAAAAGGCGTTGAAACACTTGAATATCGAATTATCCAAAATACGGGCGGGCAAAGCGTCGCCCTCGATGCTGGACGGCCTTCAGGTGGAGTATTACGGCATGAATTCTCCCATCCACAACGTCGCTTCCGTCACCACGCCCGACGCCCGGACCATCGCCATCAAGCCGTTTGAAAAAAAGATGATCGGCGAAATCGAGAAAGCCATCCGGAATAGTAACCTCGGCCTGTCACCGACCAACGACGGTGAAAACATCCGGCTGAACATCCCCGCCCTGACCGAAGAACGTCGCCGGGATCTGGTGAAAAAGGTTAAGGCCGAAATCGAAGTAGCCAAGGTCAACATCCGCAACATCCGGAAAGACACCAACGAAGGCATTCGCAAACTGACAAAAGAAGGCGTTTCGGAAGATGAGGTGAAGAAAGGGGAAGAGAAAGTTCAGAAACTCACCGACAGCCACATTGCCAAAATCGACGATATTTTTGCCGCGAAGGAAAAGGATATCATGGTGGTTTAGGTCCGCCGTACGTGCGCTAACTCCAGCACGTCAAATGATTCATTTTTAACACAAAAGGGGCCGCCGGTCCCTTTTGTGTTTTAAGGGATGGTATCTTCACGTTGCGTTTTTTGTGCTCAAAGTCAATGCTTTAGTTGCACCTTCTCCCCCTCCACTTTCCACCCAAACCAGTCGGGGTATGCATTTACGCTTTTTTCTTTAGGAATTAAAGCCATAACTATTTCAAAATAGTTACATAAAAGTTACTGTTCATTCAAATCAGTAAATAAATGAATGCGTATATTTTGAAAAAATAAGCCTGACCCTGACATCTGTTTTGCGTTTCTGTAGATCGTTCCCTGTCCGACTTACCTTCTTTTTGTTAAGCCTGCTGACCATATCCGCTGGGTTATGGGCGCAGCCTTTTCGCCTTCCTCAACCCGGCCTCATTACGGACCGTCAGGGATTACCCCAGGCCTTTGTGCCATCGATTGTTCAGGACAGGCAGGGCTTTATCTGGGCCGCTACGCGCGACGGACTCTGCCGCTACGATGGCCAGCGATTTAAGGTCTTTCAACCCGACCCCGACGGACGCCCCTCACTCTCCTTTGTCGGGCTGGATCAAATCGAACTGGACCGGCACGGGCGCATCTGGGTTGTTTCCGAGCGCAAGGATATCGATATATTCGACCCACGCACCGAAACCTTTACCAATTTTTCCCGGCAAGCCGCTTTTCGCCGACTGGTCAAACCTGGTATGGGGTTTACTTTATTCATTGACCGAAAGGATCGGCTCTGGCTAAGAAATGGTAAGGGCGTCATTTGCTGGGACATTGCCAAAAACCAGGGTCACTGGTTTCGTCACCAGCCCCTGCAGGCCGCATCGATCAGCAGCGATGCCGTGTATGACGTGTCGGAAGGAGCGGATGGAACCATCTGGCTGGCTACGGCGAACGGCCTGGATCGCTTTGAGGAAGGCACGCTTGGTTTTACGCACCTGCGGCACCAGCCGGGTAATCCCCAGTCAATGCCTGAGAATGGGTTTACCGCCGTACGTTGCCGGCCAACAACCGGAGAACTCGTGCTCTTTTCCCAGCACTACCTTACCCTGCGACAACCCCGTACGGGCCAGATCCGTTCCTACCGGTTGCCGGTTCAGGGAACCGAACTGCTTGTTGTGCACGTCGCCATCAACCAGGAAGGAACGGTTTACTTCCAACAGAATAACATTTTATTTCGGTTTACGGACCAGCAGGGCGTCCAGGTCCTGACCCGCTGGGAGCAGCCCAATGATGCGTGTCGCACGCTGATCATCGATCGAACCAACGTTTTATGGGTGGGCACCGTTGGGGCGGGTATCCGTACCTACGATCTAGAGCCCAACCCCTTTCAGAAACGACCCTACCGCCAGAGTTTTTATCAGGATCTGCTTACCAACGACTCACTGGGACTGCCCCCGGTTTCTCCGGCGGCACTAGCCACCTTGAACGGTTTGAGCAGCTATAATTTTCGATCGACCTTTGATCGGTCGGGGCGCTTCTGGTTTAATGTAGGATCTTCGGATCTCTACCGGCTGGATCGGAAAACAGGCCAGACGGAGCATTTTCCGCTGCCGATTGCCTTTCGCTGGGAAACACCGGTTTCCATTCCCTGTCCGATGACGACCGATTCACAGGGTCGCGTTTGGGCGATCAACGGCTCCTCCGCTTTCTGGTTTGATGAGAGCAGGGAGCAATGGACCCGGTTCCAATACCCGATCGCGGTTCAGCTTGACAATAGAATTACCGAAGTAGTGGCCGATGAGCAGGCCCTTTGGCTGGCCAGTCAGACCAATGGATTATATCAGGTTGACCGCCGGACGGGTCAAATCCGGCAGTTTGTCAACCGCCCTGGCGACGCAAGCTCGTTGAGCAGCAATTCGCTCTACTGCCTGTCGTCCGATCCAGCCGACCCCCATGTGTTGTGGCTGGGCACCTTTGGCAGTGGGCTATGTTTATTTGATAAACGAACGGGGCTTTTTCGCCGGTTTACCAGGACCAATGGCCTGCCCAACAATGTGATATACTCGGTAAAACCGGATCGATACGGGCATTTGTGGATGGGAACCAATAAAGGGCTTTGCCGGATGAATCGCCGGACGTTCACGACGCAGACCTTTACGCGGGATGACGGCATCATGGCCGACGAGTTTAACCGGGCGCACTACGTCCAGTTTCCGGACGGGAAAATCCTGATGGGCGGACTGGAAGGCTTCACCGGTTTTGATCCCCGGCAGATCGGTCAGGATGCCTTTGAACCTGTCGTTGAACTGACTAAACTGGAAGTCAACAACCAGGTCATCCAGCCGGATAGTCCGGGAGCCTTCGGATCGGATACCACCTCTTCTACCAACCGATCCATCCTGGGTACGCTGCCCATTCAGGCCACGAATCAACTTTCCCTGGATTATAACCAGAACTACCTGACGGTTCAGTTTGCGGCCCTGCAATTCAATCAGCCGAACAAAAACCGGTATCGTTACCGGTTGAAAGGGCTGGAACCCAACTGGAAGTTAACGGACCGGCCCGAAGCCATTTATACTAATCTGCCATCGGGTGATTTTGTATTGATGATTAATGCATCGAACACCTCGGGGCAGTGGAGTCGTCATGTTCGTGTCCTGGCGATTCGGATCGAACCACCCTTTTGGGCCACCTGGTGGGCTTTTGGCCTGTATTTTCTGATCGGTTTGGGCGTAGCCTGGGGCTTGCTGCAACTCTACCTGAATCGGCTGCGATTAAATCAGGCGATTGAACTCAGGCAGAAAGAAGCCGACCAGCTCCGGGCCGTCAATGCGATCAAAACCAACTTCTTTACCAACATCACCCACGAGTTTCGGACACCGTTGACGCTAATCCTGGGGCCGACCGAACAGATGGTGAGTGAGAATCCGGAACCTAAAAACCGCCGACGACTGCAAACCATCGGGCAGAATGCCCATCAACTCCTGAGGCTGATCAATCAACTGCTGGATTTATCGAAGCTGGAAGCCAGCGTTATGCCCGTCCACGAATCCAGGGGAAATCTCACCGAATTCATCCGGCAGTGGTTGCACCCCTTTAGCGACCAGGCAACGGGCCTGGGCCTGAACCTGACGTTTCGTTCGGAGGTCGAGGGCGAATACTGGTTCGATGCCGAAAAGCTGGAACGGATTGTCTATAACCTGACGGCCAATGCGATGAAATACACAAAAACCGGTTCGATTGGCGTTTTGTTGGAAACCGCTTCCGGTCAAATCAGACTCACGGTGGCCGATACCGGTATTGGCATTCCGGCCGAACATCTGCCCCATATTTTTGACCGCTTTTATCAGATTAATGATTCGGCGGCAACGCCCGGTACGGGGATCGGTCTGGCCCTGGTTCAGGAATTGGTTCAGTTGCAGGGTGGTCAGGTTTCCGTCGAAAGCCAGCCCAATCAGGGCACTACGTTTACGGTGCTGTTGCCGTATCGATCGGCAGAACCGCCAACCGCGTCACCGGACAGCACCCTGTCGGAGTCCATCGAGGCCGATGCCTGGCGTGCCGACGACGCATCCGTCGAACCTCGTGTGTTGATCGTGGAAGATAATGAGGAGTTAGCACGGTTTATTGCCGACAGTTTGCCGGACCACTACCGCATCCGGCGGGCCGTCAACGGCCGTGATGGCCTGGAACAGGCACTGGAATACATGCCTGACCTTCTTATTTCTGATGTAATGATGCCTGGTATGGACGGTTTTGCCCTGTGCGGTCAGTTGAAGTCCGACCTGCGGACCAGTCACATTCCGGTTATTCTGCTGACGGCCAAAGCCTCCGTTGAAAACCGGCTGGCTGGTCTGGCACTGGGTGCCGATGATTACCTGACCAAACCCTTTCAGGTGTCCGAACTTCAACTCCGGGTTCGCAACCAACTAGCCAGCAAACAGCGGCAGCGCGAGTGGGTGCGGAAAAGTTTGAGTGATCCGAACCCGCCCCCCTCCCAACCCGCCGTCGAACCCGACGATCCTTTTCTGACGCAACTGTATTCCCTGCTGGACGCGAACCTGAGCGATTCCGGTTTCGGCACTGAACAGATGATGATGGAACTGGGCGTGAGCCGAACCACCTTGTTTCGGAAAGTCAAGGCCCTGACCGATCTGTCGGCGAATGATCTGCTGCGTAATTACCGGCTCAAACGGGCCGCCCAATTGCTGCGGGCGGGCCAGAGTGTGAATCAAACGGCCTATCAGGTGGGTTTCGAGAGTCCGGCCTACTTCAGCAAATGCTTCCGGGAGCTTTACCAGCTCACACCCCGCGCGTTTGCCGCCCAGTCTTGAGCGAATCATCCCTTCCGTCCGGTTTTTACGGTTTTCTGCCCCCTTTTACCGCTTTATCATCGGAATTGGAACGTGCGTTATGGTATTTGGAACAGGCGTTATCGCCTGTTCCTGGGTCGTTCTGTAGGTTTGTAACCGACCGTCTACCCTAACCCTCTCCTGCCATGACCCTTTATTTTTCCCTTGCAGATTCCGACACACCCTGTGTTTGCAGTGCAGAATTTGAGCCCCTCCTGGAACTATTGAATGGCTTTGTCGCCATCGGCAACCAGCTTTTATCCGCTTACCTGGTGGATGATGATGGCATTCGCATTGACTTACCTCCCGAAGCGTTTGACGGTTTACCCATAACCGGTTGTCTGCAAAATTTATCAAAGCAGTATCACGACCTGCTCGGTATGAAAAACAGAGCCTGAGCATCCCGTTTACCTCCACTCTCTCGTCTGACTAAATCTCAACCCCTATGGTAGTATCAACAGAAACAACCCTGACACCCGCTGTTGAGGAAAAATTTGAACAGCTCTGGAATTTGGTCGGCAACACGCCCATGCTGGAGTTATTCTATACGGATCACGGAAAGCCCCGTTCGCTCTATGTTAAATGCGAGCATTACAACCTGACCGGCAGCATGAAAGACCGCATGGCGCTTCACATCCTGCATGAGGCCTATCGGGAAGGAACGATTCGACCGGGCGACCGGATTGTGGAAGCCACCAGCGGCTGTACAGGCATCGCCTTTTCGGCCATAGGTCGGGCACTGGGACACCCCGTCACCATCATCATGCCGGCCGGCGTTAGCCAGGAACGCATTGATATCATTCGGAGTATGGGGGCCGACGTTGTGCTGGTTACCAAAGAAGAAGGTGGTTTCATGGGCGCTCTGCAACGCGGGGAAGAAATGGCCGCCAGCGACCCGCACGTTTTTTTGCCCCACCAGTTCGCCAACCAATACAACGCAGATGCCCACCGCCTGACCACAGGCCGGGAAATCTGGCTGCAGTTACAAAATGTAGATGTTACCCCCGATGCTTTTGTGGCAGGCGTCGGGACGGGTGGTACGGTTATGGGGGTCGGGGGTTTTCTTAAATCCCGCAAATCCGGGATTCGTATTCATCCACTCGAAGCCGCCGAATCACCAACGCTATCGAGGGGGTATAAAACGGGATCACACCGGATTCAGGGCTTTTTCGATGAGTTCATTCCCGAAATCCTGAAACTAAACGAATTGGATCATGTCGTGCAGGCCAGCGATGGCGATTCGATCCTTTTAGCTCAGAAACTGGCCTTGCAACTGGGACTGGCCGTGGGTATTTCGTCGGGAGCCAACGTGATCGGTGCCATCGCCTTGCAACGGGAGATGGGTCCCGAAGCCCGCGTGGTGACGATTCTGTGTGATAGCAATAAAAAATACCTCAGCACGGATCTGGTCCGGCTGGAACCTGTCAAACCGGGCTATATCGCCCCCGGTATCGAATTCACGAAGTACCGGTCCATCAGCCGCCTATCGGTCAGCCTGTCCAATGTGCTCTAACCGCACGTATTCTATTCCATTTCAACATTTTATCGCATGAAAAAAGTAGTACGCATCCTGGCCATCGTCGTCGGCATTCTTGTTCTTCTGGTACTCGGTGGCATCAGTTACGTCAAACTTGCCCTGCCCGATGTAGGCCCGGCCCCTGAATTAACCGTTCAGATTGACTCCGCCCAGATTGCCCGGGGAAAATACCTGGCCACCAATGTGGCCGTTTGCATCGACTGTCATTCCGAGCGGGACTGGAAAATCTCCAGCGGCCCGGTCGTGGCTGGCACAGAAGGCAAGGGCGGAGAAGCGTTTACCCGCGAAATGGGCTTTCCGGGACTCTACTTCGCCCGGAACATCACTCCCGCCCATTTGAAGGACTGGACTGACGGCGAAATTTACCGCGCCATTACGGCTGGGGTTTCCAAAGATGGACGCGCCTTGTTTCCGGTCATGCCGTACGGCAACTTCGGGCAGGCCGATCCGGAAGACATCAAAGCCATCATCGCCTATGTCCGATCGCTCAAGCCCATCGAGAATAACACGATCCCGGAACCGGAGTCGGACTTCCCGATGAACCTGATCATCAATACCATTCCGACCAAAACGGAAGGCGGCAAACGACCCGACCCCGCCGATTCGGTCGCCTATGGAAAGTATCTGGTTACGCTGGCCAGTTGTGGGGACTGCCACACGCCGGTCGATGAGAAAGGGCAAAAATTGCCGGGAATGGATTTCGCCGGTGGGCGGTCGTTTCCGATGCCTGCCGGAACGGTTCGGGCTGCGAATCTGACCCCGGATGCAGAAACCGGTATCGGCGCCTGGACAAAACCGGCTTTCATGGCCCGGTTTCAGGCAGCCGCACAACCCAATTTCAAGCATCCGCTAACACTCGAACATGCCGAATTCAACACCATCATGCCCTGGATCATGTATTCCGGCATGAGTGAACAGGATCTGGGCGCGATGTATTCGTATTTAAAAACCGTCCGCCCGGTGAAGAATGCGGTGGTGAAATTTACACCCAAAGGTAATGAAGTGGCGACCCGCTAAACGACCAAAGGCCCGCCCGGCTGCTGCGGGTTTACAGCCCAGACCATGAAACGGATCAAGCCGTAAAAAACTACGTTCTATTTCTGTCTCTACCCTTCCGGGCTGCCGACAGGTCAACTTCCAAATTCCACTCCAACCAAAGCCTGCCGTTCGCTTGACTCGGATCAGTAAAAAAACCGCCCAGCCTGATTACCAGCGGGCGGTTTTTCGTTTACATGATCTTGAGAACCGATTTTAGTAATTATCGTTCTGCTTCAGATAACCGGGCAGGTTCGACGCTCCATCAATAGCCGTTTGCGGGATCGGGAAAATCCGCTTCATTCTATCGCTGTTGGTCTTTTCCGTCCACTTATCCTCGTACTTGCCAAACCGGACCATGTCCGTCCGGCGCAGCATTTCCCAATAGAATTCAAAACCGCGTTCCCGATACAACAGATCCAGCGACATGGCGGTCAACGCCGGGGGCGGTGTGGTGGCTGTCCGGGCCGCCCGAACCAGGTTGACATCGGCCAGCGCACTGGCGGCATCACCACTCTTGCGAAGTTTGGCTTCCGCCCGCATCATGTAGACATCGGCCAGCCGCAGGATGATGATGTCGGCTTCGCCAAAATTCCGGCCACTGACCGATTTTTTGCTAAACTCGTATTTTTCAACCCGGTAGCCGGTGTTGTAGTTGCTGCCGGCCACGGTGAAGTCGATTTGCTCCGTGAAGTCCACGGCCTGGGTTGGGCGGTTCCGGGTGTCGTGGAACAACTTGGCAACCTTGTATTTGCCATCCGCGCATTTCAAAAACACGCCGTTCCGCCGAATCAAACCGTACTGCTGTCCGCGCAAAATCCCCCGGTTGATGTTAAAATTCGCTTCTGCTACGCACGAATCGGCCGGGTTGGTATAAATCGACAGGTTCTGTTTGTAAAACCGCGGATCGACCGACGGGTCTTTCGGCGCATAGGCGTTCACCCAGGTTCGGTAGTAATCGGGCGTGATGCCCGGCCCGTCGGTTCCGTTGGCGTTGGGATAGGCCGGCAGCGGAAACTGATCGCCAGACAGGGAGAAGTACGCCATGCGGTTATGACCGTTCAGATCGGCCCGCTGATCGACGGCAAAAATCAACTCCTTGTTGGTGTTGTTGTCCGAATTAAAAATCGAAAAGTAATCCCGTGACAGTTGGTATTGCCCCGAATTGATGATCTTGTCGGTGTATTCGACGACCTTATCCATGTCTTCCGGTTTGAAAGTGAACTGAGCCGCATACCGATCCCGGTAGACGGCCGCATTCAGATACAACCGGGCCAGCAGTCCCCAAACCGCCCCTTTCGTCAGCCGACCGGGGCCAACGGCCGTCTCCAGATTTGGCTCGACGGCCAGCAGTTCGCTTTTGATGTACTCCACTGCCTGCTCACCCCGCAGTATGGTTGAATTTTCGCCCAGATCGTCCTTGACAAACACCAGCCCGTACAGGTCCAGCGTCAGCAGCGAGTAATACGCCCGCATACCCCGCGCTTCTGCCAGGTACGTTTTCGTAACCGGATCATTCAAAGTCGGCAATGTATTGATGGCGGTAATGGACCGTGAAACGCCCTGCAAAATCAGGTTCCAGGTATTGCGCAGGTTGGGGTCGGTGCTGGTGTGCGTGTGCTGGTGCATCGCCAGATAAATACCGTTATCACCCCAATCCGTACCACCCCGGTACGGCAGAATGGCCTCGTCCGTTGAGATTTCCTGAAGCGCGAAGTAGTTGGTATGCAGGAAAATATCCGGCAGCCGCGCATACACCGGCGCAATGATTCCATCGGCAGCCTGCCGGTCGGAAAGGCCCGAAGCCGAAGCTTCGTCCAACACATTTTCAGACAGATTCGTACAGCCATTGAGGACATACACACCCGCCAGCATGACGATTAATATGATTTTCTTGATCATGATTTCGGAGATTAAAAAGTAAGATTCAGGCCCAGAACGAAGGTTTTGGCTTTCGGGTAGCTGAGGTAGTCGATGCCGTAGGAGGAAATGCCGTTGACCGTCCGGTCCGTATTTACCTCGGGATCATACCCGTCGTACTTGGTAATCACAAACAGATTCTGGCCCGTGGCCGACAAGCGGATGCCGGAAACCCAGCGGTTGATGCCGAGCAGCTTGGGGCTGAGGTTGTAGCCCAGCGACAGGTTGTTGAGCCGCAGATAAGCCCCGTTTTTCAGATAGCGCGACGAAACCGGTGCCGAGTTGTTGATCGACTCTTTGGCGTACTGAATGGCTTCGGGCGTGGTGTTCAGCCCCTTCGACAACCGTAGCTTGTAGAAATTGGAGTTGGCGGTATTGTCGTACAGTTTGTTCCCCGAAACGCCGTTGAAATTCACCGCCAGATCGAAGCCTTTGTAGGCCACGTTGCTGTTGAAGTTGAACTGTTTCGTGGGCAGGGCGCTTCCCACGGCCACCCGGTCTTTGTCCGTCACAATGCCATCGCCGTCCACGTCGCGGAAGGTGCTGATGCCTTTGTCGTCAAAACCGGTAAATTCCTTCAGGAAGAAGGTACCGATGGGCTGTCCGTTCACGTAACCGTTGATGGTGGCCGACGTCAAACCGGAACCCGAAGCCGACCCGGAAGGAATGACGGTATACGGCGAGTTTTTCACCTCGTTGTCGATGAACGTAACGTTCCCCCCGATGTCGAACCGGAAACCGTTCAGGTTGGCGTAACGATAATTCAGATCCAGTTCGACGCCCTGGTTGGTGATGGTCATGTCCGGCACGTTGGTCCAGAACGTACCCGCCGGTTGAACGGGGTCCGCCGGGATCACTTCCAGCAGAATGTTGTTGGAAACTTTCCGGAAATAATCGACCGAGCCCGACAGCGCGCCTTTGAACAGGGCGAAATCCAGACCGATGTCGGTTTGGGAAGACACCTCCCACTGAATGTCCGGGTTGGCCAGCCGCGAATACGACGTTCCGGCGGGATACGGTCCCGTGGGAGCCAGCGGATAACTCGTTGTGGCCGATACCTGCGAGGTAAACAGCGCCTGCGTAATCTTGGACGGAATTTCCTGGTTACCGGTTTGTCCCCAGCCCGCCCGCAGTTTCAGATCGGAAAACGGCCCCGATTTCAGGAACGCTTCTTCCGACAACCGCCAGCCCACCGAGAACGACGGGAAAATACCGTACTTGTTGTTAGACCCGAACTTGGACGAGCCATCGGCCCGCACCGTGGCCGTCATCAGGTATTTGTCGTTAAACTGGTAATTGACGCGGGAGAAGAACGATTGAAGCTCGTTTTCCAGGGCGTATCCGCCGGGGCGGTTATTCGCCAGCGTCAGATCCTGCCCCAGACCGGGGTTGTAGATCGGCTCGATGGGCGAAATCGGAAATTTGTTGATGCTTGAGCTGCGTTCCTGCACAAAAATCTTCTGGTACGAATGGCCCAGCAAAGCCGTGAGGTTGTGCTTCGTGGTCGACAACGTATAGGTGAAGTAATTCTCGATCAGCACATTACGATTGGTCTTGTAAATGGTTTCCAGCCGACCATCCTGCAAGGGAACCGCGTTGGGCAGCGACTGCAAATCCCGCACCGAACTGGAGTTGTCAACCCCCAGGTTGAGTTTGTACACCAGATCGTTCGTAATTTTGAATGACGGCGAAATATTCCCGATTACCCGGTTGATGGTGGTTACGTCCTTTTCCAGTTTCAGCGGAATCAGCGGGTTCACCCCACTCTGGTATTTGAAGGGTTCGCCATTGGCATCGTAAGCCGGCAGCGTCGGATTGGCAGAAATCGCCCCGCCCAGCAGGCTTTCGACCGGCGGACGGCGGCTGTAGGTACTCGTCGCATTCAGGTTGACGTCTACATTCAGGCGGTCTTCCATGAATTTCTGCGACACATTGATCCGTCCTGTATACCGCTTGAATTCGCTGTTTTTCAGAATACCATCCTGATCCTGCATCCCGAACGAACCATAATAGGTCAGCTTTTCGGCTCCACCACCAAACGACACGTTGTGGTTCTGGGTATAGGCGGTCTGCGTAATTTCCTTCTGCCAGTCGGTCGAGGCTTTGAAATCTTCCAGCACACCGCCTACGGCCGGAACCTGCCGCCGGTATTCATCCGCCGAATACACTGGCAACGCCCGCGTCAGGTTGGAGATACCCAGACTGGACGACACATTGAAGGTCGAAAAACCGGATTTGCCTTTCTTGGTCGTGATCAACACCACGCCGTTGGCACCCCGCGAACCATAAATGGCGGTAGCCGAGGCATCTTTCAATACGTCGATAGACTCGATATCCTGGGGGTTCAGAAAATTCAGCGGGTTGGACGTTCCACCCGTACTGGAGTTGTCGAGCGCAATACCATCCAGCACAAAAAGGGGCGTACTGCCCGTCCGAACCCCACCCGGCCCCCGGATCGTAATATTCTGGGCTCCACCCGGTTCGCCACTGGCTGAGGTGACATTCACCCCGGCCACTTTGCCCTGCAAAAGCTGCTCCGGCGAGTTGATGATCCCTTTGTTGAAATCGGCACTTTTGATCGACTTCACCGAACCGGTCATGTCTTTCTTGGCCGCACTCCCGTAGCCAATCACCACCACCTGCGACAGTTCTGACGCGGATGCCTTGAGAGCGACATTGATCGTGCTCTGGTTGCCGACCGCTATTTCCTGCGAAACAAAACCGATGAATCCAAACACCAGGACGGCATTGCCTTCCGGCACGGCAATCCGGTAATCGCCGTTGGCATCCGTGGTGGTTCCGCGCTGCGTTCCTTTCAAAACGACGCTGCAACCCGCCAGGGCTTCGTTCGTTGTGGCATCCGTCACCCGCCCGCTGATGGTGACATCGGCGCTCGGTCGTTCAACCTGAGAGCTGGACGTTTTAATCGTTGCCAGGGCCTGACTTTTCCCCTCGTACGCCAGTAGCGTTAGGGCGAGCAGGACACAGCAAAGCCTCCTCCAATGCATCGTAAAGGGAGGAGAAAAAGTGTAGAAAATCATCATATAGGTAGAAAGTTAAATGGTGACAAAGGTCTCGGAATCTGTGCAATTCCAATTCTTTCGCCAAATATTTAAAAATAATTTAATATATCTAGCGACACCCCATTTCTCATTCTGCTACCCCAAAAAAATGCTCACTGGTACATGCAGCGTTCGTCTGGCTCTATACGCAATGCGAAAAGAAGTTTTGTCTATTTCCTGCTAATCAGCACGGTTTTTACCATATAGGGTCGAATTTTGCGACCGTTCAGACGAACAAATGCAGGAATAGGGGAAGCGAAAAAAAACGATAAATGCTCTGAAAATAAATGGCTTGCCAAACCACCTATTCTTGCGAAAATTATTGTGGTTACGATTTTGTTATCTTTTAACGTAAACGATGAGATTATTGACCCCGGAGGGGTCGAACGTTGATAGTACGCCTGAAATGCTCACACGACCGATTTGCCATCAACTTTACGTGCCGCTGGCACTTAAACAACTAGTAGGCAAGGGCATCATGCCATATTTCGCGTTATCTTGAGTATTACCCCGGATCGGTTGAACACTTAGCGCACCGTCACGGTGAGTTCCCCCGTTTGCAAACCGGGTGCCGTGGCTTTCAGCGTCACCTTTCCCGGTTTTGTGAGGGGCCGAAGAATGGCCAGACAGCGACCCCGGAACGTCGTTTTTTCCGGTTTCTGAAAACTACTCAGATCCGTCGGATTGGCGTTTCCCACACCCGCCAGTTCGCCCGCACCAGCAAGCTGAAACGTAACCGGAACAGCCGCCGTGGGAACCAGATTTCCTTTTTCATCGACCACCTCGACGGCCACATACGACAGATCATTGCGATCGGCACGGATCGTTGACCGGTCGGCTTTAAGTTGCAGGCGGTGCGGTTTTCCGGCGGTAATCAATTCCACCGAACCCGTCGGCTTGCCCTTTTCAAAACTCGTGGCCTTCAGGGTTCCGGGCTCATACGGAACCGTAAACGTCGCGGTGATGGTGGTGTCGGCCATGGTTTGTTCCCCAATCAGCTTCCCGTTCAGTTCCAGCTTCACCAGCGGACTGCGCGAAAAAACCCGCACCTGGAGCGATTTCCCTTCCGCACCCGGCCACGTCCAGCTCGGCTGCTCATCCGGCCAGCCCCAGTTCGTTACGGTTTCTTTCAGGCCAGCCGGAATCGGGCTGTGAACGGCCAGTTCGATCGGACGGTTTCGCCAGACCACATCGCGATAATAGGACTGCGGTTTTTTGAACCCGATCAGATCCAGATCCCCGCAATAGGCGTTGAACCACGGCCAGGGAAATACCGCAATCGTGCTGTCTTTGGCGGTTTTCGGTTGCAGCAACGAATGACCGATAGCGGTTTCTCCCATGTAATCCATCGCCGTCCAGACAAAATCACCGATCACATACGGGTGTTTTTCCACCATCTGCCAGTTCTGAAATGCTTCTTTGGCAAAGGTTTCTGTTCCCAGGATGATGCGCTCCGGGTGCCGCTGGTGATCCGATTCGTAGTTTTTCCACTCGTAATTATACCCGCCCACATCCAGCAACGCAAAAGCAGGGTCAGAGTCCGTCCAAACCTTGCCGGGATGTTCCCAAAACACACAGAGGGCTTCTGTCACCGGGCGGGTGGGGTCCAGGCGACGGGTTTCATCCGCCAGTTTTTTCGTGATCGCCAGCCCCGAGGGTTCGGCGCGTTCGTTGATTTCGTTGCCGATGCTCCAGAGAATGACCGACGGATGGTTGCGGTCGCGCTGAATCATGGCCTGCAAATCCCGCTGCCACCATTCATCGAAAAACCGGTGGTAATCCTGCGGTTTTTTGGGTCGTTGCCACATGTCGAAGGTTTCGTCGATCACCAGCAGCCCCAACCGGTCGCAGGCATCCAGAAAAGCCGTCGACGGTGGGTTGTGGCTGGCGCGTACGGCATTGAAACCATTGGCTTTCAGGAGTTCCACTTTGCGTTCCTCCGCCCGGTCGATGGCAGCAGCGCCCAGCGGCCCGTTGTCGTGGTGAACACAACCGCCTTTCAGCAGAACCCGCTTCCCGTTCAGCACAAAGCCGGTTTTGGCACTGAACCCGATCGAGCGAATGCCAAACGCCGTTGTCACGCTATCGAGTCGTTTTTTGCCCGAAAAAAGCACCACGCGGGCCCGGTACAAATCCGGTTTTTCGGGCGACCAGCGTTGCGGATTCGGGATGGTCAGCCGTTGTGTGGCTTCCCCTTTCCCCTCAGCCGCTACCGCAATGGTCTGTTGTGTTTTGCCCACGGTTTTTCCATTGGGAGCAACCACCGTAACCTGAATCGAAACCGGCATCGCGTTACCGGACTGGTTTTCAACGGTGGTCAGCACCTGCACCTGAGCGGTTTTGTCAGACACTTGCGGGGTCGTAATCGAAATACCCAGGGGGGCCACGTGAACCGGCTCGGCGACGGTGAGCCAGACGTGCCGGTAAATTCCGGAACCGGTGTACCAGCGGCTGTTTTTGCCGTTGTTTTTCACCCGAACCGCCAGGACATTTTCCTGCCCGGCTGGCAACAAATGGGGCGTGAGGTCATACTGAAAAGGCGTGTAGCCGTACGCATGAAAACCCAGGTGACGCCCGTTGATCCAGACGTCGGTTTCCATGTGAACCCCATCAAAATAGATCGATACGGTTTTGCCTTTTTCCGTCGGTTTGAGCTGAAAAGTTTTGCGATACCAACCCGTTCCGCCGACGGTGTAGCCCGTTGACGTAGCCCCGATACTCGCTCTCGAAAACGGCCCGGCCACCTGATCCGGCGACGGGTTGGGCAAATCCTCGATGCTCCAGTCGTGCGGCAGATCGAGGGAGCGCCAGTTGGCGTCGTTGTAATCCCGCGCTTCGGCCTGGATGGTGCTGTCTTTCAAAAACCGCCAATCCGAGTTGAAAAGGCGGGTTCGGGTCTGGGCAAAAGTGTGGATCGTAGCCAGAAAGCTACAGGCGAGGAGGAGTATTTTCATATTGGTTAAGGGAAGAAATGGTTTCGCAGCGTTGAGCGAAGGAAATCAGAGTTTACCAGAGAAAAAACGCTGCGTAACTCTGATTTCCTCCGCTCAACGCTGCGAAATAACTTCTTCATGTATAGACCAGAAAACCACCGTGCGCCGATGTTGGTGGTATACAGGACTTCGTCGTCGGCATTCCAAAAGGCGGTTTCAGACCATGCGGCCCAACACTACCCTGATCGACTGCTTTTATCAGTAAGACGGCAAAACCGGCAAAATATACCCAGTTATTTTCAGCGAAAAACGAAACTTCCGCTACGGCAGCCGGGGCCGGAAATACCCGTACACCCAGGTTCCGGCAATGGCACTCAGCAGCGTGACCAGCACAACCACAAAACCGCTGCCGATCTGGGCAAACAACGGACCCGGACAGGCTCCCGTGATGGCCCAGCCCAAACCGAATAACAAGCCACCGTAGATTTGCCCGGAATTGAATTTCTTGGGATGAAACACCACCTCATCACCCGCTATTGTTTTAATTTTAAACCGTTTGATCAGCCATATCGACAGCATTCCGACCACAATCGCGGAGCCGATGACACCGTACATGTGAAAACTTTGCAACCGGAACATCTCCTGAATCCGAAACCAGGAAACAATTTCAGCTTTGACAAAGACAATGCCGAACAGAATGCCAACCACCCCGTATTTCAGGTTCCCGACAAACCCTTCTTCCTGCTTCATGTCGTTGGGTGCATCGCACGCCAACATCTCTTCTACATCTATTTTTTCCATTCGTACATCTCCGGTTTTTAAAACAACTTCATGAGGTGGGGTAAAATCAGGTGCGTCATTGCAAAACCGCCCGCCATAAAACAACAGGTGGCGACCAGCGACGGCCATTGCAGATTGGAAATTCCCATGATGGAATGCCCCGACGTACAGCCACCCGCCATGCGCGTTCCGAACCCAACCAGAAAACCGCCCAGCACGAAAAACACCAGCCCTTTCAGGGTGAACAGATTAGCCACGTTGAAGATGTCACCGGGCATCAGACCTGAGAAATCACGGATGCCCAGGGCTTTCAGATCCGCAACGGTCTGGGGTGAAATTTGAATTGCCTCCGGATTGGCCAGAAAATGTCCCGCCAGAAAACCGCCGATGAGAATACCGGCCACAAAAACCAGGTTCCAGATTTCGTGTTTCCAGTCGTAAGAAAAGAACGGAATATTAGCCGGTATACAAGCCGCACAGATGTGCCGCAGCGACGATGAAATTCCAAACGATTTATTTCCAATCAACAGCAAGGCTGGCACCGTTAGTCCGATCAGCGGCCCGGCCACATACCAGGGCCAGGGTTGACGGACAAACTCTAATAACTCCATAGATTTCCTATTTTTCTATTCAATTGGCTAATTTACAATTTTTTTACACCTTTTTCAAGCTTGTGGGACACACATAATCCGTGATTTCAAAAAGACCGGTTTTCTTGATGGCGTCAAAACCGCCCGTCACATCCACCAGATTTTCGTACCCTCTTGCTCGCAGGATGGAGGCTGCCATCATCGAACGATACCCCCCTGCGCAATGAATGAACAGGGTTTTGTTTTTGGGTAACTCAGCCATGTGATCATTGAGGTATTCCAGCGGAATGTTGCGAACCCCGGCAATGTGTTCGGCGGCAAATTCACCGGGTTTCCGCACATCGATAATCTCCAGTTCCCCTTCTGTCATCCGGTCTGCCAGCGACTCCGCCGATACCGACAATAGGGTGTCGCTTTCCTTGCCGCTGGCTTTCCACGCGCCGAATCCGCCCGCCAGAAAGCCCAGCACCTGGTCGTAGCCCACCCGCGCCAGTCGCGTTAACGCTTCCTGCTCCTGACCCGGCTCACAAACCAGCAGCAGGTTGTGTTTTACATCCGGAACCAACGTGCCGACCCAGGGAGCAAACTGCCCGCCCAGTCCGATGTTGATCGAGTTCGGAATAAAGCCCAGGCGGAAATCCTGCGCCGGTCGGGTGTCGATAATCAGGGCACCGGTTTCGTTGGCAGCCGCTTCAAACGCATCCGGACTCAAGGCGTGCGCACCCCGCTCCAACACCGTATCGATGCTTTCGTAACCCTGTTTGTTGAGTGCAACGTTCTGCGGAAAATACTGCGGGGGAGCCAGCAAACCGTCGGTTACTTCCTTGATAAACTCCTCTTTCGACATCGAAGCCCTCAGCGCGTAGTTGAACCGCTTCTGGTTGCCCAGCGTATCGGTGGTTTCTTTGCTCATGTTTTTGCCGCAGGCCGAACCCGCCCCGTGACCCGGATACACGATAACATCGTCCGGCAGCGTCATGATTTTGGTGCGCAGCGATTCGTAGAGATAGCCCGCCAGATCGTTCATCGTCAGGTCCGCTTTCTGGGCCAGATCCGGACGGCCAACGTCGCCGATGAACAGGGTGTCGCCACTGAACAGGGCGGTTTCCTTGCCGGTTTCATCCAGCAACAGGTAACAGGTCGATTCCATCGTGTGGCCGGGCGTGTGCAGCACCCGGATTTTTACGGAACCGAGTTGCAATTCTTCCCCATCGGTCGCAATGTGCGCTTCGAAATTTGGTTTGGCCAATGGTCCGTAAACAATGGTGGCTCCGGTTTGGCGGGCCAGGTCGAGGTGACCGGACACGAAGTCGGCGTGAAAGTGGGTTTCCAGTACGTACTTGATGGTGGCACCCGCTTTGGCGGCTTGTTCCACATACGGTTTTACTTCCCGCAACGGGTCAATAATGGCAACCTGGCCTTCACTTTCAATGTAATAGGCACCCTGGGCCAGACAGCCCGTATAAATCTGTTCAATTTTCATGGTTTTCAATTCGATTCTGGTTTAACAAAATTCAGGTCGATGCGTTTGAGATTCAACCTTAACAAAGGTAAAAAGGCGGCAACGGGCGTTCAGTGACTTTTGTTACACGCCGGACTGATTAGAGAAAAGTTTCTTTCACAATAATGTAGACCCCCATCGCCAGCACGAACCAGCCGAAAGCTTTCTTGAGTTTCGGGCCGGAAACAAACCGGGTCAGGTAGGTTCCGAGCAAAATACCCAGGATCGACAGGGCCGTAAAGACCAGCAAAAACCGCCAGTCGATCGTGGTCAGTGACAGCCCGCTCAGAAAGCCGATCAACGAGTTGGCGGCAATGATCAGCAGCGAAGTCCCGACGGCCATTTTGATGGGCAAACGAGCCAGCAAGACCAGTGAGGGAATGATCAGAAAACCGCCCCCCGCGCCCACAACACCCGTCAGAATACCGACCAGAACCCCTTCTGTCGCCAGTAAATTGGGGCTAATCCGGTTCTGGGCAGCGTCCGTTTCAATTCGGTGGTCGCGGATCATCGAGCCGGAAGCCGCCAGCATGACCAGCGCAAACACGACCATGATGGCGACGTTTTTACTCAGGTAGAAGGCCGGGGTTGAAAAAACCGGATCCGGAATGGCCGGCACGAGGTAGGTGCGGGTCAGGTAAATAGCGGCAAACGAAGGCAGTGAAAAGGCCAGCGCGGCCCGGTAGTTGACCAGCCGCTGCTGCATATAGCGAACTGCACCGACCAGCGAGGTGGTGCCGACTACGAACAATGAATAGGTGGTGGAGACCGTCGGGTTGATGCCGAGCAGATACACCAGCACCGGCAGGGTCAGGATGCTGCCACCCCCACCGATGAGGCCCAGTGTGATTCCAATCAGAATCGACGCCAGAAAGCCCAGAATTTCATGCGAACTCATGCTTTTTTTTCAACAAAGCACGCCATGAAAAACGGGCGGTTCCGTGATATATGTCACACGGGCGACCATTTCTACAAAATTTCGATTTTATTCCGCGACAACCGGAGGTAGCCCACGCGCTCCAACTGCTTCAGCAGACGGGAAATCACCTCCCGCGACGTCGCCATTTCGCGGGCAATTTCTTCGTGGGTGATCTGCAAAACCGTACACTGGCAACTCTGGGTTTTCTTCTTTAAATAGGTCAGCAACCGCTCGTCCAGTTTCTGGAACGCAATGCTGTCGATGGTGGCAATCATGTCGTCGAACCGGCGCTGGTAGGTGCGGAAAACGAACTGTTTCCAGGTTGGAAACCGGCAAATCCATTCATCGACTTTCTCGACCGGGATGAAAATCAGACGGGTTTTTTCTTCGGCAATCGCCGTAATTTCGCTGGGCTTGTTGTCGGGCGTTCCCGTCATCGAAATGGCACAGGAATCCAGTCCGCTCAGGTAGTAGAGCAAGGCCTCATTACCGGCCGCATCGGGGCGCATAATTTTGATGGAGCCACTCAAAATGATCGGTACGGAGCGGATGTAACTCCCCGGCCGGATCAAATATTCACCTTCCTCGACTTCCTGATAAATCCCGATCCGGTTTATTTCTTCGATTAGCGCCGGTTCAAAACTTCCCCGAAACGCGGCATTGACTACCTGACTGTCGTTGATCATTCCTCTCGCTGTCTTTCACCGCACCCGAACGTCGGGCCGCTCATCTTCTTTAAGACATTTTTTTTCGGCGTTTGGTGCCTATTCCAAAGAATGCGTATATCGGGCAAAAATTCATCAAACTGGTGGCAATCATGATTCCGGCTCCTGCCAGGGCTACCACGGCCCCTACGCCAGTCACCACATCCGCAATGTAAAGCCCTATTAACGTGGCGGCAATCAACAAACGAACCACCTTATCCGAAAAACCAATGTTTTTTTTCATGACCGTTTTTTGTAACGAAGTAACGGCATTCCCAGCCTGCTGTCAGTGACAAATATCACAGACCGGCGTGACTTTCGCGGGCAAAAACCGCCCGGTTTTCATCCTTTCCCGGAATCATCTGCGGTCACCCTTCTATCCTCTCTTTTCTAAAAAAAAGAGGCCTCTGTATTCAGAGGCCTCCTTACTATTCAAAATAGGCTAGTTGGTAAACTTATTGCTTGTCCCACCAGATTCGGGTCGTGAACAGATCCGGACCCTGGCGGGTAATGGCTTCCTGAATATTCGGGTTAATTCCCGGTTCCCCCTGCGGATACCGCAACCGGCGCGGAATCTGACCGTTGGTTTCGTTCCCCGGATAATTGACCGGTGTCAGTTTGGGGAGTCCCGTTCTCCGCCAGTTCGCCCAGCCCTCGAGGTGATTCAGCACCGAACCCGTAATCACCCACATTTCGGTATGGATGGCATTCATTTTATCATCCAGCGACCCGGTCGAATACGGGTTGGCAGCCGCGTAAGCCGCCACGTCGGCATCCGCAATCACCCCACCATACGACGCCAGTTGCCGAACACCCGCGCTTTGACCGGCTTCAAACTCGGTTTTGGCGGTTCCGGTAGCCCACCCCCGCTCAATGGCTTCGGCTTTCAGCAAACGCGCTTCGGCGTGGGTCATGATGAAGTACGGATTTTCCAGGGCGTACATGTTCGGAGCCACCCGCGAATAATTATCCAGACTGGTTTCCGGCAGTGTTTTCAGGGTCGTCGCATCGGTTCCGGGCGGAATTCCGCGTTGTTTCGCCAGGGCCCTGTCGCCGTTTTTCAGCGCCGAAATCACCGTCAGGCGCGGGTCTTTGCGAGCCTTCAGCGCATCGATGAACGTGCTGGCCCACTGGATGTTATTCCCGTTGGCAATGCCGCGTCCCGCGCCAAGGTTCCACGAATTGGCGTTGGAATTGGTTCCGGCCCCCGTGTTCGAGAACTTGATCGAAAAGCTATCGTCGTTGCTGGCCATGATGCCGCCGTCGATGGCTTTCTTGGCCCAGGCCTGCGCCCCGGCCGCATCCACTTTCTGCATCCGCATGGCCAGCCGCAGCATCAGTGAGTTGGCGCCACGCTTCCATTTTTCCAGATCACCGGCATACACAAAATCGGCGGTTTTCGGAATGTAGGCCGTGGCACTGAACGCTTTCCCGGCTTCTTCCAACTCCTTCAGCAAGTCGGCATAAATGTCCTTCTGCGCATCGTATTTCGGCGAGAAAACCCCGTTCAGGTAGCCTAAACCTGCTTCTTTGTACGGAACATCGCCGTACAGGTCCGTGATGTTGGCCATCTCGACCACCCGCAGAATCCGGGCCATCGACAGAATGTTCACGTTTTTCGCATCCGCTTTGGCCAGTGCAATCAGATTGACCAGATTTTTGATCGAATTCGGGTACGAGTTCACGAAATAAGCTTCGCTCAAATCGCCCTGGTAGGTATACACGGTTCCCCGGTAAAAATTGACTTCCACCGACGACATCTGCTGAATGACGGTCGACGCGTAGATGAAGTTGGCCCGCCAGGATTTATACCCCGGATCGCCCGCCGACCCCGGAATGTGCAGCGTGGCCCCCGACAACAGGTAGTCCAAAGGCACCGACGAGGGCGTGTTGGGATTCACGTTGATCTTTTCAAAATCTTCCGTACACGCCCCGAACGTAAACAGAAGCGTGGTCACTATCAGTATTTTGCGTAACATATGGTGGTATCTTTTAGAAGATGAGCGCATGACTTAGAATTTCAGATTCAGGTTAACCCCCACCGTCCGGGTTGGTGGCACACCGGCCAGTTCCAGTCCCTGGGCGTTCGAATTGTTGTAGGTCGATTCGGGATCGATGTTCGGCGTTTTCTTCATCAGAATGGCTAAGTTCCGGCCCACGAGCGAGATGGACGCCCCTTTGAACGGCGATTTGCCGAACACCCGCGTCGGAATCGTGTAGTCGATGATCACCTGCCGGAGTTTCAGGAAGTCGGCACTGTAAACAAACGGATCGGCAATGTTGAACAGCCGCTCGTAATACTGCTGCGCCGGTACTCTCACGGTATTCGGTTCGCCTTTTTCGTTGACGCCCTTGCCAACAATGCCCGTTTCGCGGCCTTCCAGCGTCGACTTCAGCAAGCCCCGGCGGTTGGCGTAGGCGTTGGTTCCGGAGTAAATCACCCCGCCAAATTTCCCGTCGATCAGGAAGCTCAGGCCGATGCCTTTATACCGGAATGAGTTGGTGAAACCCAGGGTGGTGGGTGCCACGCCGGTGCCGAAATTGACCAGATTACCCTGCAATGGATAGCCCTGCGAGTCGTAAACGACATTGCCTGACGCATCTTTTTTGTAGGTAAATCCTTTCACCTGGCTGTAGGGCAGACCCACCACCTGGTGAATGTAGGCAATCCGCGTCCGGTTTTCGTCCACCTGCAACGTAGTCAGGTTGCCATACAGACTCACGACTTCGCTTTGGTTGTAACCCATGTTGAACGACGCATCCCACGAAAAATCCTTCGCCGAAGCCAGTCGGTAGGTCAGCAACAGTTCGAGTCCTTTGTTGGCAATTTCGCCCACGTTGAACAGCGCACTGCCGTAGCCGGAGGTGTTGGAAATCGTAGCCGCCACAATGTCATTGGTGGTTTTCCGGGTATACAAGGCAAAGTCGACGCCCAGTTTGTTGTTGAACAGACGGGTTTCAAAACCGGCTTCCGAGGTGGTCGACGTCAGCGGTTGCAGGTTCGAATTCGGTACGCGGTCGCCGTTGATCTGGGCCAGCGGAGCACCCAGGTGTGCGCCCGACAACCCGTAGTACAGCGACAGGTTATACGGATCGGTGTCGCCACCGGCCTGCGCCCACGATGCTCTCACTTTCAAGTAATTGATGGCGGTCGGCAATTTGAAAGCCTCCGAAACCACAAAGCTCCCCCCCACCGACGGATACAAGATGCTGTTGTTGCCTTTGGCCAGGGTCGAGAACCAGTCATTCCGGGCCGTTGCCGTCACGAACAGATAGCCGTTGTACGAGAATTCCGCCGAACCGTAAACGGAGTTGATTCGTTTCTCGATGTAGTTTTCGCTGGAGTTCCGGGCGGCCGGATCGATGTTCGAAATGTCGTAGAAATACGGAATGTTGAAGTTACTGCCGCCGTACGACGAGTTCTGGTAGGTCTGTTTCATCAGGTTGCCCCCGAACAGCGCATTGATCCCAAACCGGTCGCCAAACTTCTTGTTTATGCCCAGCAGCAACTCGGAGTTGGTTTCCGTGAAATTCCGGTTGCCGACGTTCATGCCCCCACGCGGCTGAAATGGCGTACCGTAAGGCGTGATGGTCAGGTTGCGGTAGTTGAAATTGTCGAAACCCAGCCGACCGCGCAGAAAGAGCCAGTCGGTGAAGTTGAAGCGGGGCTCGACAACGCCGATGATCCGGCCTTTCTTATCTTCCTGCCGCCAGTTGTTGGCCGCCACATACGGGTTCTGGATGTAAATGTTGTCGGACCACACTTTCTCGGAACCGTCGTCATTGAGCTGGCTTTCTTTCAGGGCCGAGAGCGGCAGCGAGGTCGGCATGGCATTGATCGCGTACGTCGCACTCCCCGGCGAGTCGGACAGGCGGGGCCGGTTGTTGGTTTTCTCCAGAATGTACTTGACGTTGGTCACAATCGACAGTTTCGGCCCCAGATTGGCGTTGACGTTCAGCGCAAAGTTGTTTCGGCGCAGTCCGCTGTTGGGAATGATGGCCTTGTTGTTGAGGTCATTCATCGACAACCGGTACGTAATGCTCTCGGTTGCACCCGTCAGCGCCACCGAATTGGTAAACGTGCTTCCGATGCGGTAGAAATCGGTCTGGTTGTTTTTGTAGGCGGAATAAGGCCGTGATTTTCCGTCGAAATTGATGGTATTTGAACCATCCAGTTTAGCCCCCCAGCTATTCGAGGTCAGGGCTTCGGCCACGGTGGTCGGCTTGATGCCGTTGTTGCCCATGCCGTATTCATACTGGTAATCTTTGTAGGTGGGCAGTAACAGATTCTCCGCTACGTAGTTGCTGCTCAGTTCAACGCCGATGCCCTTGTTGGCTTTCCCACCTTTGGTCGTCACCAGAATAACGCCGTTGGAAGCGCGGGAACCGTACAAGGCCGAAGCCGTGGCACCCTTTAAAACGCTGATCGTTTCCACTTCGTCAGGGTTCAGGCTGGAGATACCGTCTCCGCTGTCGCCCCCGCCCCACATCCCGGCCGAACCCAGGTTGTCGTTGTTGATGGGCGTTCCGTCGACCACGATCAGCGGCTGGTTATTGCCGGAAATGGAACCATTCCCGCGAATGACAATCCGGCTCGAACCGCCAGGGCCTGTCGCCGTGTTGGCCACATTCAAACCGGCCACTTTCCCCTGCAGGGAGTTCGCCATGTTGACGGTTCGGGCCTGGGTCAGCTCCTCCCCTTTTACTTCGGTAACGGAATACCCCAGGGCTTTTTTCTCTTTCTTGATCCCCAGGGCTGTCACTACCACCTCGCTCAGCGTCGATTCTTCGGGCATCAGCGACACATCGATGGTGGTCGAATTACCGACTTCGACTTCTTTCGGTATAAAACCGATGGAACTGAATTTGAGGGTCGCTCCTTTTTGTACCTGGATGCTGTATTCACCCCGGTCGTTGGTGATCGTTCCGCGGGTCGTGCCTTTGATGAGCACGTTGACCCCGTTTATTTCGCTTTTGCCCTCCTCCGTCACCTTGCCTTTGACCTCGACGGTTTGTGCAAAGCTGAAGGTTGACAAAAGGGAGAGGACCAGAATCCTCAGAAAAAATAAACTTCTTTTCATAGTAGGTGAAAAATTGAGGTGGAATTGAACATGGTTTTTAAAGTCGTTTGGGGGTTTGATTGGTCGCCAAATCGGAAAACAAAGCCAGTTCAAGGCACTGGCTTTGTCCGGACTACCAACCTATAATTGATCCTAATAAACTCATTGTCAAGGCGTCATTCGCGCCTACCGTTCCTTCATGCCGCTTGTCCGTTGGCAGTCGGCATGGTTTTTTCCCGCCCGGTCTGGTAGAGCCGGTTTTTCGTAATCAAGTCGTTCAATCGCTCGACTGAAGTGGCCGACCGCAGCCCGTCGGCCGGGGTGTTAACCACATAGTCGAGCAAACGCCCAAGGGTAGACGTCGCCACGTGCATGCGGGTATCCGACGATGCGTAGTAGATAAAAACCGTTCCGTCATCGTCCAGAATCCAGCCGTTGGCAAAAACGACATTGGACACATCGCCAATGCGCTCCTCGCCTTCGGGGGCGATAAAATACCCCGCCGGTTTGTAAATCACTTTCGTTAGGTCCTCCAAATCCGTCATAAACAGGTACAGGACGTAACGCAACCCGGCCGCCGTGTTCCGAACGCCGTGGGCCAGGTGCAGCCATCCTTTCGCGGTTTTGATCGGTGCCGGTCCCTGCCCGTTTTTCACCTCATACACCGTGTGGTAGCGTTTCTCATCCACGATGTATTCCCGGTCGATCACCGGATTTTCCATCGAATCGGTCAGACCAAAACCGATGCCTCCGCCGGTTCCAGCTTCGATAAAACCGTCTTGCGGACGGGTGTAGAGCGCGTATTTTCCGTTCACAAATTCCGGGTGCAACACCACATTCCGTTGCTGTGGTGAAGGCGAGACCAGATCGGGCAGCCGTTCCCAGGTTTTCAGATCCCGCGTCCGGGCCATGCCGCACTGCGCCGATGCCGAGGATTCGTCGCCTTTCCGGGCCGCCGGATCTTTGCGCTCGGTGCAGAACAGGCCGTAAATCCAGCCGTCTTCGTGTTGCACCAGCCGCATGTCGTAGACGTTGATGTCCGGTTCGCCGGTTTCGGGCATCGTAATCGGGTAGTCCCAAAACCGGAAGTTGTCGATTCCGTTGGGGCTTTCGGCCACGGCGAAAAACGACTTCCGGTCGCTGCTTTCGACCCGCACCACCAGCAGATACTTCCCGTCCAGCCGGATGGCTCCGGCGTTAAAGGTTGCATTGATTCCAAACCGCTCCATCAGATAGGGGTTTGTGGCCGGGTTCAGGTCATACCGCCAGAACAAGGGCGTGTGCCGGGCCGTCAGAACCGGGTACTGGTAGCGGTCGAAGAGGCCGTTGCCGGGTTTGAGTTTCTCGTTCTGCCGCGAAATCAATTCAAAATGGCCCTCTTCCAAGGTCTCCAATCGTTCCTGAAAGGCAATTTTCATTGGTTACATTATATGAATTCTTCTATCGATCCGGCGACGCTGCGCTGTTGCCTGCTTACGGAATAATTTGCCCCGAATGGTCGCGTACCTCACGGCACGCCAGCGCCTGAACTAACCACTCGATTTCTACCGACGCTGCGCTGTTACACTCCTACGGGATAATTTGCCCCGAATGGGGCTTAACAGCGCAGCGTCGGTAGATGACAGAACCCAGGTGTTTCCCGCGTGCCGTGAGGCACGCGACCTCCAAACCGACGCTGTGCTGTTGCATCCCTACGGGATCAAGGGCCGGGTTTTATAACACCTCAATTACAACCATTCGTCAATGCACCAACTACCTATATTTTAATGCATGAATACCGATGAAATTGCCACCGAAACCGGCTTCAGTTCCTCCGCGCGCAGCTTGTCCCACCACGTTTTTTTGAGAATTATTGCACAAACCGCCAGGATCGTCAGCGTGACCGACAATTCGGCATACATGCTGACGATCAGATACATCGGCAGCATTGTCAGGCAGCATTGGGCCACAACGCCCACCACGACGTTGAACGCATCCAGTTTGAAGTTTTTGTTGGCTTCAAACGACGGATCATCGGCCACGACCAACTCATGAATCGGTTGCCAGAACCCCCAGGGGCGAACGGTTCTGTAAAAAGACTTCAGCGTTTCAGATTTCGTCGGGGGGGTCAGCAGGGAACCGGCCACGCAACCGGCCAGCGACAACCCGAACAACAGCGGAAAATAATACAACTCCAGGGTCTCTTTGAACAGGGCGGGAAAAATCAGCGCCGGAACGATCCCAGCCAGCATGCCCCAGAAAAAACCGCTGGCGTTAAACCGCCACCAGTGCCATTTCAGCACATTCGCGGCCACGTAGCCGCCGTATAAGGCCGACACGATCCACTGCAGAATGCTGTTGACATCCCGGACAAACAAGCCCAGCAGAATGCCAAAACCGGCCACTGCCAGCCCCGACGCGTAATTCATCCGGGCAATCCGCCGGTTCGATGCGTGCGGATTGACGTATTTCAGGAAAATATCATTGACGATGTAGGCCTGCGCGGCATTGAGTGTACCGGCAAACGTACCCATGAAAGCCGCCAGCAAACCCGCCAGCAATAGCCCCATCAACCCCGCCGGAACGAATTGCAGGATGGCTGCGGGCAGAATTTTCTCAAAATCGATGGCGCCGTTGGCGGCCTGCAGGTTGAGCTGATCAAAATGCAGCAGGGCCAGAACCGTGAAGCCCATGATCATGGCGTAGCGAACCGGTAGCAGCACGATGGATACAATACCACTCATTTTTGCCGCATCCTGAGGGGATTTGGTCGACAGCACCTTCTGCATGTCGTAATTGGGGGCCGGGCCGGCCAGACTCGCCAGAATGCCTTTGAATGTCATCATCATGAAGAAAATGCCAAACAGCGAAAAACCGTCGGATTTGATTTTGGCGTTTACGGCTTCGATCCTCCCCGTCCAGTTCAGATCGTCGAGCTGCCAGCTAAAAAAAGGCGTATACCAGCCTTTCGGTACGCTCAACGAACTGACCGCCAGGTTGTCCATCGCAATCGACGCAATGACGAATGCAGCAATGGTCATGATAATATACTTCAGAATGTCGCCGATGACGATGCTCGTCATGCCGCCCAGAATGGCGTAAAAAACCGCAAACGAAGTAAAAATGATGCCGTAGAAGGGGGCCACGTAAGCCGGTGAAACCGTAAAAGGTAGATAGGGCGCTACGGTGGAAATGGGAATAAAGATCTCGACAAACTTGCCCAGCCCGACAAATCCGTAGGCCATGAATCCGAGGCAGCTCAGCAGGGCGAAAACGACGACAACCGTGTGGGAAGCCGTTACGCCCCGCCCGGAGCCAAAGCGGGTTCCGATCCATTCCGCACCGGTGGCCACGTTTGACCGGCGCAGCCAGACAGACAGGTACATCATCAGAAAAACCTGGTTGAAAACCGGCCAGAGCCACGGGATCCAGAGGCTCTTCATGCCGTAGACGAACGCCAGTGCCACCATCCACATGGTGCCCGAAATGTCGAACATATCGGATGCGTTCGACAATCCGAGCATATACCAGGGCAGGGTTTTACCGCCCAGCATGTATGCTTCCTTATTTTGGGCCGCTCGTTTTTTCAACCCCAATCCCAGCAAAATAACGGCCACCAGGTAGCCGACTATGATGCTGAGATCAAGAGCTGAAAGTTTCATGAAATAGAGATTGGTTCAATGTTCCAAAAGTATACGCTTTTTACGACTACACAGTAATACTTTTTTAGCATTCTTTTGAACAAATGCTATTATAAAGTGAATGATAATTCTGCCAATTATCCTGTTTTAGACCAATTACACCTCTATAATACAATTTTTACCAATAAATAGCTAAGTTATTCGTAAACAGATTTGATACTATACTCACCCAACGTATGGTACTTTTTGCCTATCTTTGTTTCTGTCTTGCCTGTCACCAGCTATTCCGATGAGTGCGATTTACCGGGAAATTACGCCCCTGACCCAGAATGACTGTTACACGCTTTTTTCACGGATCAAGAAAGATTTCGATTTTCCCCTGCATTCGCACGAGGAGTTTGAACTGAACTTCATTGCCAATGGTGCCGGTACGAAACGGATCATCGGTGATCACACCGACGTGATCGAGGACCTGGAACTGGTGCTGGTGGGCAGCAATCTTCCACACGGGTGGTTTAATCACCAGGGGCCGAGCCAGGAAGTATATGAGGTAACGATTCAGTTTCACCGTGATTTGTTCGACGAAAAATTGCTCCGGCGTAACCAGCTCAGTTTCATCCGGGTACTGCTGGAACGGTCGGCCAAAGGCATTGCGTTTTCGCGTGAAACCATTGAGTCGCTGCGCCCCCGCCTTGAAGCCCTGGCTCAGAAAAGCGGTTTTGACTCGGTGCTGGAACTGCTGTCGATTCTGCACGATCTGTCGATTTCGCGGAACATGCGGACGCTCTCGAACGCGTCGTTCACCAACGATCCGTTGCATTTCAACAGCCGCCGGATCGAGAAAGCGTTCGAGTTTATGCAGGCGAATTACGACAAGGACATTTCGCTGGCCGATTTGTCCAAAGTGGTGAACATGCCGGAAGTGTCGTTCAGCCGGTTTATCAAAAAACGAACCGGGAAGACCTTCATCGATAGCCTGAACGAAATCCGGCTCGGCCACGCATCCCGGCTGTTGATCGATACGACCCACACCATCACCGAAATATCCTACAAGTGCGGTTTTAACAATATGTCGTATTTCAACCGTATCTTCCGTCGAAAAAACGGCTGTACCCCCCGCGAGTTCCGGCAGAATTATTCGGGAATCCGGGTTTTTGTCTAAAGGCGGTAGCCGGTTTTCGTTTACGGTTTTCGTTGAATGGGAAATGCCTGAAAATAGCGAGTAAGGAATATTGAACACTGAATAATGAACACCGAACCTCGAACATAGGGGTAAATGGAAAATCAACTACCGAAAACTATAAACCGAATACCGTAAACCAAAAATAACCTCGTGGAAAGACGAAAAGCACTTAAAAGTTTGGCGGTGGCCGTGGGCGGACTGGTGAGTATGCCGGCTTGGGCAAACGGCTGGAATTCGGCGAACCTCCCGTCGGGAGCGTCGTTTCTGGCTCCCCGCGCCGATGCGGTTTTAGCCGAAGTCGTAGAAACCATCCTGCCCGCCACCGACACCCCGGGCGCAAAAGCCCTGGGCGTTCACACGTTCATCCAGAAAATCGTTACGGATTGCATGGAGCCGTCGGCGCAGGACAGTTTGACCAAAGGACTGATGGCCGTGGAAGCCCTCGCCCAGAAAACCTACAGCAAATCGTTTGCATCGCTCGATGCCGGTCAGAAAGCCGAGGTGCTGAAAACCATAAGCCAGTCGTCGGACGCCGACGAAAAAGGCTTCTTTTCGCTGGTAAAAGGCATGACCATCCGGGGCTACATGACCTCCGAATACGTCATGAACAACATCACCCACTACGAAATGGTACCCGGCCGGTACCACGGTTGTGTGCCGGTGGTGGCCAAAAACACAACGCCTAAAACGCAACAAAACAAATAGCAGCCCGAACCCTATGGCAAATTTTGCAATCGATGCAGTAAAAGCAACCACGTATGACGCCATCGTGATCGGATCAGGGATCAGTGGCGGCTGGGCTGCGAAAGAGTTGACGGAGAAAGGCTTGCGCACACTGGTGCTGGAACGGGGCCGCGACGTCAAACACGTGGTCGACTACCCCACCACCATGCTCAACACCTGGGAAATGGAACACCGGGGGCAGTTGCCGCTCGGCATCCGGAAAGAGAATCCGATTGTGGGCAAATGTTATGCCTTCCACGAAGGATCGGCGCACTTTTTCGTGAAGGATGCGGAACACCCGTATGTGCAGGAAAAACCGTTCGACTGGATCCGGGGCTATCAGGTAGGCGGCAAATCCCTGCTGTGGGCGCGCCAGACCCAGCGCTGGAGCGACTTCGACTTTCAGGGTCCGGCCCGCGACGGTTTTGCGGTCGACTGGCCGATTCGGTACGCCGACATCGCGCCCTGGTACAGCCACGTTGAAAAATTCGCCGGTATTACCGGAAATAAAGACGGTTTAGCCACCTTGCCCGATGGCGAGTTTCTGCCACCCCACGAGTGGAACTGCGTTGAAAAATATTTTAGCCAGCAGATGGCGGCCAAGTACAAAGACCGCCCGGTCATCATGGGCCGGGCCGCTCACATCACTAAACCACAGCCGATTCACCTGCAACAGGGCCGGGCACAATGCCAGCACCGGACCATTTGTGAGCGCGGCTGTCCGTTTGGCGGGTATTTCAGCAGCAACGCGTCGACCCTGCCCTGGGCCGCCAAAACCGGCAAGCTGACGTTGCGACCCCATTCGGTGGTGCATTCGATCATTTACGACGAGAAAAAGGGCAAAGCCACCGGCGTACGCGTGATCGACGCAACCACCAAGGAAATGATCGAGTTTTATGCCAGGATCATTTTTGTGAATGCGGCCGCCCTGAACACAAACTTAGTATTACTGAACTCCACCTCGAACCGGTTTCCGAACGGGCTGGGCAACGACAGTGGCGTATTGGGCAAATATGCCGCTTTCCACAACTACCGGGCGGGCATTTCGGGGGAATACGACGGGTATCTGGAATCGACCACCGAAGGCCGACGCCCCAACAGCCCCTACATTCCGCGATTCAGGAACGTTCACAAACAGGAAACCGACTTCCTGCGGGGTTACGCAGCCGGTTTTTCAGCCAACCGCATTTCCCGGTCGAATCAGGAGGGTTTCGGTGCCGATCTGAAAACGAACCTGGCCAATCCGACGCTGGGCGGCTGGAGTGTGGGTTCGCACATGATGGGCGAAACCATTCCGAAAGAGAGCAATTACGTGGCGCTGGACAAAACCCTGAAAGATCCGTTTGGCATTCCGCAGTTGAAAGTGTCGATTGTGTATGACGACAACGACGACAAGATGGTGAAGGATTACCAGGAGCAGATGATGGAAATGTTCACCGCAGCCGGTTTTAAGAACCTTCGCGTTCGCGACGACAAACGCAATCCGGGACTGGACATTCACGAAATGGGTGGGGCTCGCATGGGTAAAGACCCCAAGACGTCGATTCTCAACAAGTGGAACCAGATGCACCACGTCAAAAATGTGTTCGTAACCGACGGTGCCTCGATGACGTCTACCTCAACCCAAAACCCGTCGCTGACCTACATGGCGCTGACGGCCCGGGCGGTGGATTACGCGGTGAAAGAGATGAAGAAGATGAATCTGTAGAATTAAGTTGTGTCGCGGAGATGAGCGGAGAAAAGGGAGTTGAGCGGAGTTTATTTTTTCTCTGCTCAACTCCCTTTTCTCCGCTCATCTCCGCGATATAGCTTTTTACCTATTTTACGCTCGTTTCCCCGTGGGGCGTGTGCAGAAATTTCTTCCCGGCGGCTTTGATTTTCAGCAGGGAACGCATCATGCGAAAGACCAGCAGCGGAAAAGTCAGGATATCCCGAATGGAGATTTTCTGCCAGAGGTAACCCGGAATCGAAATCAGGAGGCTAAACAGCAAAGTCCCCAGCATAAAGCCAAAATAGCCCCAAACCACGGGGTTACCAATCACCAGGCCAACCAGTGTCCCCACAAACAGGAGGGCGAGAAACAGCACGCGTGGGATGAGCAGCGCCTTCAGCAACCCGTTGAAGGCATGCCAGTTTCCCCTCATCAATTGCCGGATGCCGGTGCCGAAATACAGCTTCACAAAGTGAATCTGAGCGGCAATCCAGCGGGTTCGCTGGCGCTCAAACACCTCCAGATTCTGTACCTTCTCGTCGTAAATCAGGGCCTGTTTCAGGTACGCGATTTCAATGTCTTCGGTCAACAGCAACATTTCCAGCTCTTTGTCGTAGCCCCCCACCGACCGAATCTGGCCCATGGCCCGCTTCATCGTTTCGGGTTCGAACGCCATGCCTGACCCAATCAGCGATGCCGAGAAGCCCAGCGCCCGCTGCCCACCCCGAAACAGGTGGTTGTTGACTTCTTCATTCATGGCGTCCAAAACCGCCACGCTGGTATTGGTGTTTTTAGCCACCCGATGGCCCTGAACCGCCCGCCAGCCGCAATCGAACGCCTGGTTGATCCGGTGCAGAAAATCGGGTGCCATGTGGTTGTCGGCATCGGAAACGAGCACAATGTCGTATACCTGTTCCGGAAGAAGTTCGAGGGCTTTTGTCAACGATTTCTGAACCGTCGATTCTTCAAAACTTACCACCAGCACTTTGATTGGAAATTGGGCGAGTTGCTGCAATGTCTCGGCGCGAAACGAGTCGGCAATCACGAAAAGATCGTAGGAATCGGCGGGATACGTCTGTTGAAGATTGGCCTGGACCGAGTCCAGAATGACTTTATCCTCCTTGTAGGCGGGTATCAGAACGGCAATTCGGCGGGTGCGAGTGGTGGCTTTGCTTGCGGGTTCGCTGTCGTCTCCGCCAAACCAGCCTGCCACGGCACAAATTAGAAGATAAAGAATATTAAATCCGAGGTACAGACCGATCGGCAGAAAAATCAGATACCCTACAAAATCCATGATCCGGTAAAATTATCACTGTACAAATCAATTCTGTTTGTCAATTTGTCTGATAATTTTCGTTTCACCCAGGATACGGCGTTTTTTTTTACGGCGGTTTTCCTCTTTCTAACCATCAGATTCATGCCGATCTGACAGCAAATAATATACCATTTAATCAGTTAAGCGTATTATCAACCCAAAGATTTCCAATCGGGCTTGGGTTGCGAACTTTTCAGGGGTCTACGTTCAATAAGTAGGACAGAGAAATCAATGTCTGGTAATAAAATACGCGTTAAGCCCGGACGGGTACTGCCTGTGCGTAAATGGGGGCTGAACCAACCACGGGCCGCGAAAAGGCATTCGACGCCCGACGGAGCATTGCCCGGATTTTCGCCTGCAATTCGAGCGGATTGAACGGTTTCGCCATGCAATCATCAGCGCCATTTTCCAGACACCGAATGCGAAAGTTGCTGTCTTCAGACCCCGACAGGGCCAGAATCGGAAGCGAATGGTAGCGGCTGCTTTTCCGTACCAGTTGGATCAATTCCAAACCGTCGAACTTCGGCACTTTCAGGTCGGTGACAATAAAATCGGCAGAAAAGCCTTTTTCGAGCAGATTCATGGCTTCATTTCCGTTGGAGACCACAATCACATTGAACTCGGCGGCAAGCGTCTCCTGCAGGATACGAACCAGGAAACGGTTATTCTCTACAATCAACAGGTTTATTTTTGGGACTTTCATAGCAAGTTGTTGTTTGGTTCAAATCGAGATAATAAAAAATTACGCCAATGTTTCCATTCTAAGTAAAAACACTCACAATACACTTCACTTTTTACAAATTAACGGGCAAATATCGGATATAAAAGCAGCATCTTCAGAAGTTTGAAATCTAGTCATACTTGGCTATATCACAATTTAACAACCTGTTCTTTAGGCAATTAAATTATTTTTTCATTAAACCTTTTCCCTTCCGCCAGTGAATATTATCAAACACCGGGACAAATATAGAGTACCTAATTTGAAGTCAAAACAAAATGTGTAATTATTTTTGCAATATGAGAAATTAATCGTGCTACTCATGTTCGAATTACCAGAAAACAAACCGAAGTGTGGCCATAGACCGGAAATGTTACCGTATTTCTACTCTAGGTATCACCCATTATACAGAATACCCAAATTATCAGACACACTTGGCACGATATGTGATTAGTATTCAAGGCTACTTCTGACAGATTATGACTGTTTTTCAACGGTAGCCCGTGAACACAACCGGCACAATGCGAGCAGTCTACTTTCCTAATTTAAACGGCTTACGATTCATCGCTGCTCTTTGGGTGATCATTCACCACATCGAACAAATCAAGCTCATTTTCAAAGTCGATAACTACTGGCATTTGCCGTTCGTCGATCTGATCGGGAAGCTGGGTGTCGTGCTGTTTTTTGTCTTGAGCGGTTTTCTGATCACCTACCTGCTTTTGCAGGAAAGAGCAGTTACGGGTACGATTGCGATCCGCCATTTTTACCTGCGACGGGTGCTCAGAATCTGGCCGCTGTATTACCTGATCGTGGTTTTAGGCTTGTTCGTGCTGCCCCACATCCCGTTTTTTGACATTCCGATTTATTCTGATTTATTGCACAGAAGTTTCCTGGTCAAAGTCATCCTGTTCATTGTTATTCTGCCCAACCTGGTAGCCACGCCCGTACCCCACATCAACCAAACCTGGTCGATTGGAGTGGAGGAGCAATTCTACGCCTTCTGGCCTTTGCTGATGAAAAAGGTGGGCCATCCGCTGCGGGTGGCTGTGGGTACGATTGTAGTCTATCTGGTGATCAAGTTTGGCCTGGTCTATCTAACCTCCAGTGGCATTACCAATCAGGCAATCAGCTTTGTAGCAAAATTCTGGAACAGCTTTAACGTGGATTGCATGGCAATTGGCGGTGTGATTGCCTGGGCACTTTTCTACCGCCGGGAAGGCATCCTCCGCGTTCTGTTCAACCGCTGGTTGCAAGCCGCCGTTTACTTGCTAACGGCTTTCATGATTGTTCGGGGGGTTGAAATCCCGTATCTGCACCAGGAAACGTATGCCTGTCTGTTTGCGGTGATCATCCTCAACCTGGCCGCCAATAAACAGACACTCATCAAACTCGAACACCCGGTTTTACATTACCTCGGCAAGATTTCGTTCGGCATTTACATGTACCACATGATCGCGATTTTAATCGCTTTCAAACTGCTGCAACCCGTTTTTCCGGGCAACAACTGGCTGCTCTACAGTGCCAGCATTCTGCTGACCATTCTACTGGCTGCGGCCTCCTACGAATGGTTTGAACGTCGTTTTATCAAGGCTAAAATCAAATATTCCAAAGTCGTCAGTGGCGACAATATTGCCGAGCCGGTTGCCAATTCACCCGGCGCTACGGACGCCATCCAACCGACCCTGACCAACACCAAATAACCGTACCGGGAACGCCTTTCCGAGGGTTCCAATTCGCAAAAATGGGCAATCAGACCGCTTCCTTATCGTACGCTATACAGAAGAACTTCTGGTTATTCAGCCTGCTTGGAACGCTCATTGCCGTGGCTTCCGGTTTCCTAATTGCCAGACTAGGAATTCTTGGATCGGCGGCCATTATCATCCTACCGCTCGGGCTTCTTCTGGTGGGAGGTGTGCTGGCCGAACCCAAATTTGGTTTTCTGGTCTATGTGCAGCTCAGTTTTCTGGTCAATGCCCTCGCCCGTTTTCTGCCCGTCAGCATTCCATTCGGGATGATCATCGACGGCATTCTCGGACTAACCGTGCTGAGTCTGATCGTGAACAACCGGCGATTGTCGTGGAAACGGTTGCATCATCCGGCTTTTTACCTCGTCGGAATCTGGTTTTTTTACACGGTGCTGGAAATCTTTAATCCGGAATCGCCCTACCGGGCGGCCTGGTTTTTTCACGCCCGCTCCTTTTCCCTGCACTTTTTCATCGTCACCTGCACCATTCTGGTCATCGACCTGACGCGGGGCGATATCCTGATTATTCTTCGAACCTGGCTTGTCTGGTCCTTTCTGGCGGCCCTCTGGGCGTTTAAACAGCAATACATTGGTCTGACAACCAACGAGATGATCTGGCTCAATTCGGGGGCGGCTTCGACTCACATCCTGTTTGGTCACCTGCGCAGTTTCTCGTTTTACACTGATGCCTCGCAGTTCGGTGCCGAGATGGCCGCCGTTTCGCTCCTTTGTTTTATCTGGAGCTTTGAATCCGAAACGTTACCGCGCAAGCTGGGGTACCTGTTCCTGTTGCTGGTCTATTTCTGGGGCTACGCCGTTTCGGGAACGCGGAGTGCCCTTTTTGTGCTGATTGCCGGCTACGGCTTTTACTTATTCATGAAACGGGATCTATTTAAAATTGCCATTGGCATTTGCGTGGCGGCTCCCCTGCTTTTTGTTCTGAAATACACCAACGCCGGTAGCGGTAATTACCAGATTCAACGCATGCGAACGGCCCTCAACCCGCTGGAAGATCCGTCGTTTCTGCTGCGGTTGAAAAACCAGCAAAAGCTGGCTAACTACCTGAAAGACTTACCATTCGGGGCAGGCATTGGAACATCGCTCGATACGGGCCAGCGTTTTTCGCCCAACCACTGGGCCGCCCAGATTTCGCCGGACAGCTGGTATGTCGAGCTGTGGATCGAAACCGGCCGGGTGGGCATGGTTCTGTACATTATGATGCTGATCGCGCTGATTTCGATTGGGGTCTACCGGGTCTGGCACCTGAAAGATCCGTGGCTCACCTCCACAATGCGGGGCCTGGTGGCGGTTTTTGTCGGCATTGCCGTCATGGGGTATTCCAACCCGGTTCTGGGTCAGTTCCCCACCAGTTCCATGCTGTTCATCAACGCACTGCTGTTTACCACCTGCAATCGGTGGGACCGGAGTTAGGCGAACCGTATTCGGTTTATGGTATTCGGCAACAGACGCATGATATCTGTCGGTTTTGTAACTGCGCTACCCAGCAGGCGTCAGCCACCGGATACCGTAAACCGAATACTATAAACTACTTAGAAACTAATAATAGTCTAATCTTTATCCTCAACCCGTATGAAACGTCGCCAAGCCATTCTGGGAATCGCCCTTTTGGGAACTGGCAGTGTAATCGTGAATGGCTTCAAGTGGATTTCCTGGTACAAAAATCCCGATCTGGTGTTCATCCACAGCCAGAAAGAACTCCTGGCGGCTTTGGCTGAAACGATTATTCCGGCAACCGACACGCCGGGTGCCATTGCCGCCGGGGTACCCGATTTCATCCTGAAAATGGTGCTGGAAAACACGCTGAAGGTTTCCCAAAACCGCTTCATCGAAGGCCTGAAAGCCGTCGATCCTTACAGCATCAGCCGGTTTGGAAAACCGTACGTAAACTGTTCCCGGCAGGAGCAGAACGAGGTGATGCGGCATTTCGAAAGAGACGGAAAACCGTTTGAGGGAATTCCCGGAAAAGTGGAGCGGAAACTGATTGGCAATTCGTTTTTTACCACCCTGAAAGAATACACCTGCGTCGGGTATTACACGTCGATGACCGGCGCAACCCAGGGGCTGGCCTATGTTTTTACGCCAGGCCACTACACCGGTTGTATTCCGCTTTTTGCCGGACAAAAATCCTGGGCCATCCGCTAACCACGACCTTTCCATGACCCCCATTCCTGTTAAAAACAACGGAAAAGAATTGTATACCTTCGATGCCATTGTCGTCGGCTCCGGCATCAGTGGTGGCTGGGCCGCCAAGGAACTCTGTGAGCAGGGCTTGAAAACGCTGGTGCTGGAACGGGGCCGGAATGTCGAGCACATTACCGACTACCCCACCTCCGAGAAAAACGCCTGGGAATTTCCCTACCGGCTTAGCACCGTGTTGCAGGACCGACGGCAAAGTCCGGTTCAAAGCAGTTGTCCGGTGTATAACGAAGCCACCAAACATTTTTTTGTCAACGACCAGGAACACCCCTACGTCCAGGAAAAGCCGTTCTCGTGGATCCGGGGCTACCAGGTGGGCGGACGCTCGCTCACCTGGGCACGGCAATGCTACCGGCTCGGCGAACTGGATTTCGAAGCCAACGCCAAAGACGGCATTGCCGTCGACTGGCCCATCCGGTACAGGGAAATTGAACCCTGGTACGATTACGTCGAGAAATTTGTCGGCATCAGCGGTCAGGCCGAAGGGCTCCCCCATTTACCGGACAGCCAGTTTCTGCCCCCTATGGAGCTGAACTGCGTGGAAACCCACCTGAAACAGCAGATTAGCCGTCACTACAAAGACCGGATTCTTACCATTGGCCGGGTTGCGAACCTCACGCGCGGCTGGAATGGGCGTGGCCCCTGCCAGCACCGGAACCTGTGCAACCGGGGTTGCCCGTTCGGCGGGTATTTCAGCAGCAATTCGGGCACATTGCCCGCAGCAGCCCATACGGGAAACCTGACGTTACGACCGGATTCCATTGTGGCCGAAGTGCTGTACGACGAACGCAAAAACCGGGCAACCGGCGTGCGGGTGATCGACGCCCACACGCACGAAGTGACCGATTATTTTGCCCGGATTATCTTCCTGAATGCGTCGACGATTGCCACATCCTCGATTTTGCTGAACTCCGTCTCCAGCCGGTTTCCCAACGGCCTGGGCAATTCGAGCGATCAGGTCGGGCGGAATCTGATGGATCATTTCATGATGGGCGGAGCACAGGGCGAGTTTGAAGGCTTTCAGGATCAGTACTATAGCGGTCGGCGGCCCACTGGTTTCTACGTTCCCCGCTTCCGCAACATCAGCCCCGAAACCCGGAGCAAAGACTACCTGCGCGGGTTTGGGTACCAGGGCCGGGGCGAACGGGCCGAGTGGGGTGAGTTATACCGGGGCACCAGCGGTTTTGGTGAATCGCTGAAAGCCACGCTCGCTGCACCCGGCCCCTGGAACGTGGTGATGGGGGCCTGGGGCGAGACCCTCCCCTACGACGACAACCGGGTGACCATTGACCCGGAAGAGCGCGACCAATGGGGTTTGCCACTCGTGCGGGTCAATTTCAAGTACCGCGAAAACGAGATCAACATGCGCCCGGACATTAAAAACAGCGCGGCAGAAATGCTCGAAAAAGCCGGCTTCAAAAAGGTGGAAAAATTCTACTTCGACCAGCCACCGGGTTCGGCCATTCACGAAATGGGAACCGCCCGGATGGGCCGCGACCCCAAAACGTCGGTGCTCAACGCTTTCAACCAGATGCACGATGTCAAAAATGTGTATATTACCGACGGCAGTTGCATGACCTCGTCGGCCTGCCAGAATCCGTCGCTGACCTACATGGCGCTGACGGCCCGGGCCTGCGCCCATGCGGTTTCTGAACTGAAGAAATTAAATCTGTAGATGATAGCGAACGACCGTCTGAAACTGGCCCATTTGATTCTGGCCCACGGACAACCCGAGCAACTCAGCCGCCTGATTCAGTCATTGCAGCACCCAAATGCGGATTTTTACATTCACATTGACGAAAAAACCGATCTGACGCCGTTCCTGAAAATGCGGAAAAACCTGAACGTTTTCTTCATCCGAAAACGGGAAAAGGTGTTTTGGGGCGCCTACAGCATTGTTCAGGCCACGCTGAACGGGTTTGAAGAAATCGTTGCTTCCGGCATTCCGTATGCGTACATCAATCTGCTGAGTGGCCAGGATTATCCGCTCAGACCACCCGGTTTTATTCATGATTTCCTGAAAGAAAACGCCGGAACGCAGTTCATGGAGTTTTTGTCGGTGGATTACGAATGGCACGAGGCTTTGCCCCGGGTGAAAAAATACCACCTCATCAATTATTCTTTTACCGGAAAATACGCGGTCGAAAAGCTGCTGAATGCGGTATTACCCAACCGGAAAGCACCGGAAAACCTAACCTTTGTGGGTCGTTCTCAATGGTTTACGATTACGTTAGGCGCGGTTCGCTACATTCTGCTCTACCTCCGCGAGCATCCGCAGGTCGTCCGCTTTTTTAAAATGACCTGGGGAGCCGACGAACTGATTTTTCAAACCATTCTGTATAATTCCGCTTTCAAACCGGCGATGCGCAACGAGAACCTGCGCTACATCGACTGGTCGGAAGGAAACGCGAGCCCGAAAACGCTGACGGTTGCGGATGAAACCGCCTTGCGGGACTCCGGGAAGCTCTTTGCGCGAAAATTCAACAGCACGACGGAGCCCGAAATCATGGACATTCTGGACGCTTCGTTCCTGAAACGCTGACATTTTCAGACCTGAACCGCCGGTTTTGTCCACGTTTTTTCGACCGGGTCATACTGCTTCAGCAAACGGGCCGGGTTTCCGCCCACGACAGAATACGGCGGAACGTTTCGCGTCACGACACTCCCCCCTGCCACCACCGAATGCCGCCCGATGGTGACCCCCGCCGTAATGACGGCATTGGCACCAATCCAGCATTCTTCTTCAATCACAATTGGCCGGGTGACGACGGGTTGCTCCCGAATCGACCGGCTCACGTCTTCGTAGGAATGGTTCAGGCCCGACAGTACGACGTGCTGGGCAATGATCACATCCGTCCCGATCGTCACCGGCCCAATCACCACCGACCCAATACCGACCGTACACCGATCCCCAATCAAAACCGGTCCCACGCCGTTGTTGATCACACTGAACGCTTCGATCACACTGTTTGAACCCAGCGCGAAGGGGCTGAAAGGCAGCACATCGAGCCGCACCGACGAGCGGATCATCGACGTCCGGTGCCGTTTGTGAATGAACGGATTCACGAACCAGCTCACCCATCGCCGGGGCCGGGCCTCATGCCGGGGAATCAACAGCCAGTGGATCAGGTGTTTTAGCCGGGGGTTGCGGTCAATGAACGCTTTCATACGGTTTTCAGAAACGATTCAGGTGGTTTGGGGCTGAGAGACCAGCTGTTGATCAATGGCATCGGTTAAGGCCCCCACCGAATTGGCCCAGGTATGCTCCCAGGCAAAGGCAATCCGTTCGTCGGGCGACGACAGGATATTCCCATTCAGAACATCGGCGATGCGGGCAACAAATTGCTCTGCGTTTTCGGCCAGGTAAACGTGTCGGTCAAACAACGCCATCGTTTCCGTTTTACCGGCAACCACCGGTTTTCCCATCGCCAGGTATTCGTCAATTTTGCGCGGATAATTCCCGATGGTCACTTCGTTCAGGACCTGCGGATTGATCAATACGTCCATAGCCGCCAGATAGGCCGGGATCTGATGGGGTGATTTGGGACCCAGAAACGTCACATTGGGCAAGGCGTTTAATCGTTCGGTGGGGAACGAGTCGTCGGTGGCACCAATCAGAACCATCTGCCAGTCAGGTCGTTGGCGGGCGACGGTTTCGATCAGACCACCATCCAGCCGCAAACCGGTGAGCGCGCCGGCATAGCCAATGCGGGGATGGGGAATCGCAGCCATGTCGGCCGGTATTTCGTGGATAGCCGCCGGATCGAACATTTTCAGATCGCACCCCTGCCCCACATACACCGAACGCGGGTTATACCGGGCCGCCTGGTTGGCGAGGTAGAGCGAATTACTGGCAACCAGATCGACCTTGCTCATCAGCAGCGGTTCCAGCCGTTCGCCGTGCCGTTTCCAGAAATCGACCGCCAGAAAATTGTCCCGCAGGTAGTAGACATACAACGCCGGTCTGAGTAATTCTTTCAGGTAAAAGCCCTGAAGCATGTCATTGTCATTGATCAGTACGAAGGATTTCCAACCTAACTCCTTCACCGCCAGCTTGATTTCGTTCGACAAAACCGTCCCGTTGTAGCGGTTGGCCCAATCATACAGGGGCGTGTCGGGCAGCCAGTTGAAGGACCCTAACAACGATCGGGGCGACAACACCCAGAGGTTCGGTTCGGCTTCAAACAGATGCTTCCCCTGGTTTTCGGCCACAAATTCATCGCGTCGCTGCGCCCGGCCCGATTTGTTGGAAAGCCGTGCCGACCAGTCCAGCGGTTCGTTGACAAACAGCACCGGATGGTTTTCGGACAAGGTTCGGGCCATGTCCCGAATGTTGCTGCCCAACTGCTTTTCCTCCCAGGGCTGCCGGGAAGTGATGACAAAATTCGTTCTGCCAGACAACTTATTCATGATTCCGTATGATACCTGATTAGACTTTCTCGACGATCTTTTAATTATGTCTGATAAACAACATCTTCACCAATCTCTTTCCAGGAAGGACAGAGCAAATAGTATGCTTAATTTTCGGGAGACTAGCGTATCTGAGTATTTGTCTGATAATTTAAATTGGAGCAGGCTCAAATCATTTTCGAAATAAATATTACCGGGGTCACTCTGCATCTATACGCAGACTCATTCGCTTACAATATAAAGAAAAACAATTAGTTAAGAGAAATCTCTACTTTATCCCTGCGGATGTCATACAAACCTCACAACCACAGAATGGTACTGTTTTTGCTACCAGTATTCTGTTAATTATACCATGCGACCTTCAACGGGCCGATCCTTCGTGATGACATCCAGATTATTAAATTTAGTATTCAATACACATCGAAAGGGTATCATATTGCCCTTCTGTTGTCTATTTATAACCTCTTTGCTTTACGGTCAAACGACGGCTCCCACTGCACAAACGCCCGCTGCTCAGGCGGCTTCGGCACCCAATGACACGCTCTACCTCGACATTACCCAGGATCTGTCTACACAACTTCTGCCTTTTGAAGAAATCTACAAACTCGCCCTCACCCGGTCTCCCCTGATCCGGCTGGAAAATGAATCGATTATAACCCAAAATGCCGATTACAAACTTTCTAAAATTCAGATCCTGGAATCGGCGACCGGTTTTACCAATTACTCCTTCGGGAACCAGGCGATTCTGTCGAACACCTCTTTTGGAGCCGATGCGCTGGGGCAGATTGCCAATGGATACCGGACGGGCGTCGGGCTTCAGATCAGTCTGTATGACCTGTTTGGCAGAGGGCATAAAATCCGGCAAGCCCGCGCCAATTATCAGACATCATTAATTAAAAAAGAAATAGCCGAGTTGCAGTTAAAAAAAGATCTGGTTACTGTTTATCAGGATTTGATGACCTCGCAGCGGGTGTTAAAAATCCGAATTCAGGACGAACAGGCGGCTTTTGCGGTTTACCGGATTGCCGAAGCCGATTCCCAGCAGGGGCGCATCGATCCGAAAAGTATGGCCACAGCCAGCAATGGCTATGCCCAAACAAAGTCCATTGCCGAACAGGCACGCGGTGAATTTCTGAAAAACGTCTTCTACCTCGAAGCAACGGTGGGCGTTCCGATTCAACAACTAAAACGGAAATAACTCCAATCTCTTCAATGACACCACGGGTTTTCCTGCGTCTATTAAAACAACATGCGCTCTGGTTTATTCTGATTCCTGCTCTGACGGCGGGTTCAGTCTATTTTTTTACGAAAGATGACCCCCGGGTTTTTAAATCCCAGGCAACCCTCTACACGGGGCTGGCTTCCGGCTATTCGCTGCTTTCGGATCAGCAGGCCGGTTTTATCGACCACTCGGCGGCTGCTTTTGAAAACTTGCTGACTACCCTCAATTCCAAGGAAACCCTGCGTCAGATTGGGGTGGATTTGCTGACCCGACACCTGCCGCTCGACAAGCCGGAGGGTAAAATTCTGTCACAACCGGCCTTCCAGGAACTGCGTCTGTACATTCCGGAAAATCTGCGGCTTTCGCTGACCAAAAACGCGGACGAAGCCACGCTGCACGCCCGGATCGACAGCCTCTCCCGCACCACTGCCGACAACCCCGTTCAGTTTGTCCTCATGAAATCATACGCCTATTGCTCGATCGCAACGATTGGAAAAAAGTTGAAAGCGACGCGCCGTAGCCCCAGCGACATGCTCGATCTGGAGTATGAATCCTATGATCCGGCGGTGGCGCAGCAAACCCTGAGTTATGCCATTACCATCCTGAACAAACGGTATACGACCCTGAAAACCGCCGAGACCAACTCGGTGGTCAGTTATTACGAAGAACAGACAAAGGCAACAAAGCAGCGACTGGATGAGGCCGAAAACAAACTCCGGGCTTTCAGTGTGCAACATAAATTGCTGAATTTCGAGGAAGAATCGAAAAACGTCGCGGCTTCGCGGGAGCTGTTTTCCGGTGATTACAACAAGGAGCTGATGACCAACAAAGCCGCCAAGGCGTCCATGGATGCGTTGAACAAACGCCTGGGGCAACTGGGGCCTCTGCTGCTGGCCAATGGAGATCTGAAAGCAAAACAGGCCGATTTAACAGACGCACAAAATCAGTTGGTCAACGCCCAGGCGTATGGACAGCCGCAAAACGTCGTTACGCGGTTGCAGAACCGGGTCGAACAGGCCTCGGAAGCCCTGAAAGTAACGGCCCGCAATTATACGGCTGCCGAAAGTACGCCCGAATCCATCCCGCAACGCACCCTGTTGAACGAGTGGCTGGAGAAAGTAATCGACTTTGAAGAATCATCGGCCCGGCTCGAAGTCTACAAATCGCGCATGGGCGAATACCAGGCCAAAACCGAGGAATACAGCCCGCTGGAGTCCGAACTTCGGCAGTTAAACCGGGATTTGACACAGGCCGAAAAAGACCACATAGCCTCGGTACACTATCTGAATCAGGCCATTACGCACCGCCAGGACATTTCTGTCGAAGGGGCCTTGACCACGCTGGATGCCCCAAATTTTCCGTATGATGCGCAATCGAAACGGTGGCTGTTCATTGCGCTGGGCTTCGGCGTGGGCTTGTTCATTGCCCTGCTGTTGACCGCCATCCGGTTCTGGATCGACCGCCGGATCAGCTCGCCGGAACAGGCCGAGTCACTGATCGGACGACCCGTTGCCGCCGTTTTCCCGACAGTTCGCAAGTTTACGATCGACTCCAAAGCCGGACGGACGGCCCTGAGCATGTTCGAGCAGTTGTGCAATGCGATCAATTTCGAGATCATCAAAACCACCGCGACAAAACCGTATCCGCCCCTGATCACGCTGTTCAGCGTGCGGTCGAAACAGGGGAAAACCTGGGTGGCCAACAGCCTCGGCCGGATGTATGCCGAAGCCGGCCAGCAGGTCGCCTATTGTTATCCGCGCCTGAACGACGAGCAGCAGAAAATCGAGCAGGAAGGCGTTACATTTTTCCCCTACACCCGGCGCTCGGACCTGATGAACGTCACGGAAATCGATTACCTGTTCGACGAAGAAACCAAATTCGATGCCTCCCAATACGACCGGATCATTCTGGAAATACCAGCGCTCATCAGCAGTCCGATCCCGGTTTATCTGATCGATCAAAGTACAGTTTCGATTCTGGTGACGGATGTTAACAGCATCTGGGCCCGAACGGAGCGGAAAGTGCTGGAGATGTACCTGAAAATTGCCACCCACACGGTCGTAACGGTCTTGAACCGGGTCGACGGCAGTTACATCGACGCCCCCAGCAAGGCCGATGCCCAGCAAAGACCGGTTCAGCCCGAGCATTCGGTGGAAGTACAACGCACCCTCCGTTCATTGGAAAACCAGCGGACACTTCAATACGGAAAACTATCGTAGCCGATTTTTAAAGGAACATGAGTACGAAACAACAGGCCATCAGTGGCGGGAAATGGATCACAATTTCCACCGTAATTTCGACGGTGTTCCAGTTTCTGCAGGTTTCCATTCTGGCCCGAATTCTGGAACCGTCTATTTTTGGGGTGGTCAGCGTGAGCACGCTGATCATCAATTTCTTTTTCATTTTCAGCAATTTAGGCTTTTCCAACTCCATCATTTCCAAGCAGGAAAGCGACCCCAAGGTGCTCTCAACCCTGTATTTTATGGGCTTACTGCTGGGAGGAACCGTCTTCCTGATCGTCTATTTCAGCTCACCGCTCGTCGTATCGTTTTACCACGAACCCCGGCTGGACAAAGTCATTAAACTGGCTTCCTTTTATTTCATTATTAACTATTTAGGCCAGATTTATCTGTTCATTCTCCAGAAAGAACTGCAATTTAAATCGGTCGCCATCATTGAAATCATTGGCACTTTTACCGGTACGTCCATTGCCATCGCCATGGCCTATAATGGATTTGCCGAAACGTCCCTGATCATTGGGTATCTGATCATGCACGTCGTCCGAACGGCCCTGTCGATTATCCTCGGTTTAAAGTATTTTATTCCTTCTCTTTATTTCAACCTCAGCATCATTAAAGAACACCTCCGGTTTGGGTTGTTCAATGTCGGTGACGGTTTGATCGGTTTTATTCAGGGGAATGCGGATAACATCATCGTCGGTAGTTTGCTGGGCGTAACGTCGCTGGGCTATTACACCATCGCCTATCAACTGGCGGTTTTTCCCATCAATAAACTGAATCCCATCATTTTGCAGGTAGCCTACCCGGTGCTGGCGAAGATGAAGGGCAATGATCTGGAATTAAAAAACTCGTATTTGAAAATTCTGGACATCATCAGTTACCTGAATCTGCCGCTATTGGCTGGTTTATACATCACCGCCGAAAGCGTTGTTCCGCTGTTTTACGGGCCGGGCTGGGACAACACCATTCCGCTGATCAAGATCTTTGTTTTCCAAAGCTTTTTTGGCTGTCTGGCCCACCCGTTGTTTACCCTGGCCTTCACGAAAGGGAAGCCCAACCTGCTGTTCTACTTAAACCTGGCTACCCTGGTAATCAAGGTTCCGTTGCTTTATTTTTTCGGGAAATACTGGCACGTTACCGGCATTGCTTTCTCTTATCTGACCACCACCTTCATCAGTTTAATCCTGAACTTTTACATCGCTCATTCACTCATTGGAAGTTTTATAAAAGAATTCATAGCGAACATCATCAAACCGCTTAGTTTCTGTGCCTTGATGGTGTTGATGATCTTTGCCTATAAATATTTCGTCGGTTATGCCGGGGTGCTCAATACCGTAGCGGAAGTAGCCATTGGCGGGTTGATTTATTTAACCCTGACGTTGCGGTATAAAGTAACCCTGCCGGAAATCAGGACATTCCGACAATCGTTGTAAAACAGACCAGAATCCATTCATGAAACATCGATTCCAGGTTCTCGATATATTCCGGGGCATTTTTGCTTCGATGGTGGTCTTTTTTCACGCATCACCCTTTGCCGACACGCCCTTGCTCAACAACCCTTTTGTTGATAATTCGGACATGTTTGTCGATTTCTTTTTTGTATTAAGCGGTTTTGTCATTACGTATAGTTACCCCACGATGGCGACCGGAGCCGAGTTCGGAACATTTATCAAAAAACGCCTGCTCCGGATCTATCCGCTGCATTTTATTTTACTAGGCTGTTTTGTCATAATCGAGAATATCAAGCTCTACTTTTCAAGCTATATCCACATCAATCAGCCGTTTAATGAAAGCAACAACGTTTTTACCTTTTTCACCTCTCTCTTCCTGCTGAATTCGGTAAAAATGCCGGGTGTCCACGACGTAAGCTGGAACATTCCGAGTTGGTCGATCAGTGCAGAAATGGTTTCCTACCTGCTTTTCGGTGCCGTGCTGGTGTTGCTGTTCAAAACCGGTTTGCAAGCACTGAAATACCTTTTTTTGAGTTTATTACCGATTCTGGCACTCTTCATTCTGGTCGTAGTAACGGGTCGGTATGAAATCAATTATAGCTTTGACTACGGTTTTTTACGAGGCATTATCGGTTTTTTTACCGGGTCTTTAGGGTACTACGTATTCAATCGATTTTATCCGGTATTGAGCACGATAAAATCAGGACTCTTTTCAATAGTCGAAATCCTGTCGATGCTGGTTCTGGCCAGCATGATTTATTTTGGAAAAGAACTAAAAGCAATCGGATTCGTCTATGAACTTATTTTTTTTATAGCCATTCTGACCTTTTCATTTGAACGGGGTATCCTTTCGGTTTTATTAAAAAAATCGAACCTCTTAAAAAACATTGGAACCTACAGTTACTCCATTTACATGACCCATACCCTGTTATTGAGTCTGTTTAATGTGATTTTTATCCGGTTGCTCAAGCTCCCTCCTTCGGCCTATGTCTATCTGGTATTCTTGAATTATTACCTCATCTATATCGTGTCACAATGGACTTACCACCACATTGAAATGCGGTTTAACAAAGGCATAAAGTTCGTTTCGTTTGGAAAAAAGAAAGTGGTTTCAAAAATAAGTTAACGGAAAGTTTTTATAAAAAGAGAAGTCAAAAAGAAGGATTCATGAAAATAAGGTCAAATTCCATCATCAACTCTGTCGTGTATCTGATCACCCTCGTATTCGTTACGATCAGTTGTCAGCCCACGATTACGCCCCAACCCGTTGCTGATTTTTCGGTTGAAAAAGTGACCGGTTCGCCGGGGAAAATAAAGCTGACCAACAAGTCACTCAACGCCAAACGGTATCAGTGGTTATTTGGCGATGGGCGTGCTTCGACGGATGAAGCACCGGAAATCGAATACAAAACCGACGGCACGTATACAATTGTGTTGACGGCCAAAAACGACGTCGGAGAAGATCAGGTTTCCAACAGCATCGAGATCGGCGGTTTGGTAAAATACGTTACGGCCGGTTTTGACTTTGCACCGGTTAGCGGTTCGGCAAGCCGCATTCAGTTCACCAATAAATCCGTGAATGCCGACCGTTACCAATGGGAATTTGGCGACGGACAGGCCTCGACCGATGCCAATCCGATCATCGAATTTAAAGCCAACGGCATTTTTTCCGCGCGCTTAATTGCGAAGAATGGAAACAGCACCGATGAGGTTTCCAAAAGCGTTTCCATCACCGGGATACCGACCTCGGGTAGTGTGATGTTCTATACCAATGGCCGGGGCGACGGCTCCGATATTGAAGTCTACGTAGCGAACGCCATGCAGGGTGTTATCAATACCGTTCAGACCTCCGGCGTCCCCACCTCCTGCGGTTTGGATGGCAATGTTACGTTCCAGAATACCGACGGAAATTACAGCTTTTATGCCCAGTCGAAAAGCCGTTCGTGGTCGGGTGTGATTACGGTTAAAAATGGCGAGTGCCGCATGAAACTGTTAGCTCAATAAGTCCGAACTTCAACCTGTAAGCCCGTGAGCAATCTACTTTTACCAGACTGGCTTTCTAAACATTCATTTGTTTATTATCCGGAAAGTGTTACTTCGGGACAACTCAAGGAGTTACGCTCCCGGCTGGCCCAATATACCGTCGATAAACCGGAGATTTCCATTGTCATTCCGGCTTACAACGAAGAAGCTAACTTATTGCACACGCTATCGTCGCTGGCCGATCAGAAACTTTCCCATTCGGCAGAACTGCTGGTGGTCAACAACAATTCATCCGACCGCACGCAGGATTTGCTCGACAAGTGCGGGGTTCGTTCCATTATCGAACGCCGGCCCGGCGTGGCGTTTGCCCGGCAGGCCGGTCTGGAAGCGGCCCGGGGAATCTACATGGCCAATGCGGATGCGGATTGTCTGTATCCCTCGGGCTGGGCGGAGGCCATTACGGCGCCCCTGCACAATCCGGACATTGCCTGTACGTACGGGCTGTATTCGTTTTTGCCCAGTCAGAAATCGTCGCGGCTCGCCTTGTGGGGCTACGAAAAAACGGCGCAGCTCGTCAACAACATTCGAAACCGCGACAAGGTGTTCATGAATGTCTACGGGTTCAACTTTGCCTTTCGCCGGGCCGACGCCCTGGCGGTCGGCGGTTTTGCATTGGACAGTGGCCGCGAAGGCTCGGTGGCCGAGTTGGTAGCCGCCGGGATCAAACCCCCGCCCTCCGGGAAGTGCGAAGACGGCTGGATGTCGCTGTCGCTGCAACAGCAGGGAAAAGGCCGTACGGTTCGGGTCACCGATCCGAATGCGCGGGTGTGGACGAGCGACCGGCGGCTGATCGCCGACGGCAGCCTCACCAAAGCCTTTACGACCCGCGTCCGGCAGGCTTTCCGCGATTTGAGACTGCCCTTTTCGGCGTCCGGTACCACCCCGTCCTGATCCGAATCCCATTTTATGGATACTGATCGGACGGCGGCAGGACAGAGTCTATTTCGTAAAACCATTCTGATGATGCTCCTGGGTATGGGCTTTCTGACAACCGGTTTTGCGCAGTCCTGCAACGGCGTTTTAGGGGAAGCCATTATCAACGAGACGTTTGGCAGCAGCGTGGTCATTCCCCTGGAAGCGGGCAAAACGACGTATCAGTTTGTAGCCGATCGCTGTCCGGGTGACGGGGAATACATCCTGGCGAATTCAACCCACTGCTACGGTTCGACCTGGCACACGGTTGAAGAAGATCATACGCCGGATGACGGCAATGGGGTGATGGCCATTGTGAATGCGTCCTATGAAGCCGGTGAATTTTACAGTCAGCCGGTTCCGGCTCTTTGTCAGGGCATTACGTATGAATTTTCGGTTTGGGTTCTGAATTTAATGAACCCGATTCGGGCCAATGGCTGCAACCCAATCGAGCCGGTACCGCTGGACCCGAACATCACCATGAAAATTGAACGGGCCGACGGCAGCAGCATTCAGGTGATCAACACGGGCGCCATCGGGCGGTCTATGACGCCCACCTGGATTCGGTATTCGATTTTGTTTACGATGCCGGCGGATGGCAATACGGTGGTGGTGAAGCTGATCAACAACGGGCCGGGCGGTTGCGGCAATGACCTGGCACTGGACGATATTCAGTTCCGGCCCTGTCACCCGCTGCTCCGGATTAGCCACAGCGGCAATGCCGGTTCAAACCTGGATGTCTGCGCGAATACAACGCAGTTGGTAACCTCTTCACTGGGACCCGGTTATGACCAACCGGTGTATCAGTGGCAGGAAAGCAGGGATAGTGTGAAGTGGGAAGCGATTCCCAGCGCAACGGGTTCAACGTATGTGATTCCGGTTACGTACGCTGACAAACGGTATTACCGCCTGGTGTGTACGCAATTTCCGAATGCGATAACGGAGCAGAATACGTCCTGCAAAACCGTATCCAATGCGCTCAGCATTACGCCGATTCGGGCGTCGGAATGTCAGGGACCTAAAATTTATGTACCTGATTCCTTTACGCCCAATCAGGATGGGATTAATGATGTCCTGGCTGTTTACCACGAAGACAATGTATCGTTTGAATTACAAATTTTTAACCGGTGGGGAAGTGTCATTTTTAAAACCGACACCAACGGAATCCGATGGGACGGAATGTACCAGGAAAAGCCTTGTATGGAAGGCGTTTATCCCTGGAAAATAACGTATCAGTCGGTTGAGCCTAACCAGAAAACCAGTGCCTATATAAAAACCGGTCAGGTGCTGCTGTTGCGCTGAAAGCCGGTTGTTACATCCGTTGATCGCAACGATTCAAATTACTTAAAACTATGGAAAATCACTTTTCGGGCGTAACCTTACTGGTCACTCATTACAACCGCAGTGGTTCGCTGGAGCGGTTATTAAAGGCCTTTCAAGACCTGAACTGTTCCTTCGACGGTGTGGTGGTTTCGGACGACGGCAGCAAACCGGAACACGTCAAGGCCCTCACCGAGTTGACGAAGCGATACGATTTCCAGCTCGTCACCACGCCGAAAAACCGGGGCCTGGGCAATAACATCAACAAGGGGCAGGATGCCGTCAAAACGCCGTATACGCTCTATGTGCAGGAAGATTTTGTACCGAAAGCCGCGTTTGCAACCCACTTCAGGGACGCGCTGGACATCATGAATCAGGAGAAAGACCTCGACCTCGTCCGGTTTTACGCCTACTTCGCCTACCCCTATCTCGAACCGTATGGCAAAGGCTTCTCACGCATGGTTTACAAACCCGGCCCCTGGTATGCCAACCACCTGAAATTTTATCTATACAGCGATCACCCGCATTTAAGACGGAGCAATTTCCTGCAAAAGTTCGGTCGGTATGTGGAAGGAAAAGACGTCAATGTTACCGAATTCCAGATGTGTCTTTCCGTGATTCAGAAAAAGGGGAAAGGGCTGTTTTTCAACGAATTTACGACGGTGTTCGATCAGAAAAACTCGGCCAGCGAGCCGAGCACATTTTACCGCGCAAGCTGGCGGGAAAGCACCAACCCGTTCCTGCTTTTCGCCCGCTGGTGGTATTTAAAATACCGGCTTCTTAAAAATACGTTCGAATTAGCCCTGTTGAAAGAGTGAGCCGTTTTCTTCCACACCGAATCGAGTTACCCACCGTAAATACTGAGCCTATGGATTCCCACTCAACGCACTTTTCAGACGTCACTCTATTGATCACGCATTACAACCGCAGCGGTTCGCTGGAGCGTTTATTGCGTACATTTAAAGCGTTAAACTGTTCGTTTGATGACATTGTAGTTTCCGACGATGGCAGTAAAAAAGAGCATTTACAGGCCATTCGTGACCTGAAAAAACAGTATACGTTTCGACTCATCACCACTCCGCAGAACAAAGGACTGGCCAACAACATCAACAAAGGGCAGGAAGCCGTCAAGACGCCGTATACGCTGTATGTTCAGGAGGATTTTATTCCCAAGCCCACCTTTGCGGCCTATTTCAAGGACGCCCTGGCGATGATGAATCAGGACAAGGAGCTGGACATTGTCCGGTTCTACGCCTATTATCCGTACCCGTATCTGACGCCTTTCAAAAACGGTTTCTCCCACATGCACTACAAACCGTGGTATACCAACTATACGAAGATCTACTACTACAGCGACCATCCTCACCTGCGACGAAGCTCGTTCCTGGATAAATTCGGCCGGTATGTGGAAGGCATCAAGTCCGATAAAACCGAGTACCGAATGTGCCTTTCGTTTATCAAAAACAAAGGAAAAGGCGTTTTCCTGACGGATTTTAACGCCATGTTCGAACAGAAGAATTCCGACGATGAACCCAGTACGGTTACGCGGAGCAACTGGAAACACGAGAATACCAATTTCTTCGTCGTCTGGGGGCGCGCCCTGTATCGTCAGGTCAAGTACAATTACGATTTGCTGTTTTCCTGACTGCTATCCTCTTCATTGAACTATCCGGCCGCTTCACCAGCGGCTTTTTTCGTTTCAATGAATCCGAGGTTGGGAAGCGGGGAATTGATGGGCAACTTTGGTGCTTCGAATCCCCGCAAACAACAAACTACATGAAATCAACGACTTACCGCTTCAGCTTTACCTTGTTGACGGGCCTGGCTTTGGCCTGTACGACCCCGAAAACCGATGATCCCGCGCCGGACCAATCGTCGTCGGGTGGGAAACGCCGTCCTTCCGTTACCATCACCACCGTTGTGGGGGGCGACACAAAAGCCGGACATCTGGATGGAAAGGGTACAGCGGCCCGGTTCAGTTATCCCTCGCAAATGACGATGGACAAAAATGAAAATCTCTACGTTATCGACCAGCGGTATAGCTACACGGGTGGCAGCGTCATTCGCAGAATTGACCCGGCCGGAAACGTCACGACCTTCACCAAAGGGTTGTATTCCATCACCGACATCTGTGTCGATCCGAGGGACGGGGTGACGCTGTACGCCATCGAAAGCGGTGATGCACTTGGTATTCCCAGCGGCATTTTTCGCATTAGTGCCGACGGAAAGGCGACCCGCCTGAATGGTGGTTCTGGCCTGAATGGCTACGAAGATGGCCCGCTGGCTACGGCAAAATTCTATTCACCGAGAGGCATTGCCATGGACAAAACCGGAAATCTTTACATCGCCGATGCGCTGAACTACTGCGTCCGGAAAGTAAACCTGAGCACCAGCACCGTGACGACGCTGGCCGGCAAAGCCCCGGTCAATACGGCCCTCTGCAACTACGGCGATGGGCAGGGGAAGCAGGCCGAATTCTGCACCTTCGAAGACCTGACCCTCGACGAAGCCGGCAACGTCTATGTGCCTGACTGGGGAAACCGGCGGGTGCGAAAAATTACGCCCGACGGAACAGTATCTACGTACATCAATTTCGGGTCTGGCTACGGCAAGGATTGCCCGCGCAGCCAGGCAACCGTTTTCCAGCCGTACCGAACCCACTATGACACGGCCAGCAAGCAGTTATTCATCGTGGACGACACGGGGGAATCACTGGATGTCGTCACGCCGGATGATTATGTATACAGCCTCTCCCACAACACCGTGTCGACCGATTACGCCGAAAACCGCCCCGGGTTCTCACACGGCATCTTCGGAGTGGCCGTCAATCAGAAAGGCGACGTATTCATTCTCGACAAGTTCAACCACTGTATCCGCAAAGCAACCATCCGCTGGAACTAAACGGGCAGCATGAAAAGAAGCGGTACCGGGTGATCCCGGTACCGCTAAATGCATAGTTTATGATCAGGCAGGAAACGGCCCCCGCCTGTTTCTCCACAAAAACCGCCCTATTTGTTTGCTTTCAATACTTTCCGAAAGGTCCGCTCGTTGCCCTGTTTGATTTCGAGAATGTACATCCCCACCGGCAGGGTCGACACGTTGATTTCCCGCGAATAACCACCCGACGATTTCACCCCGTTCACCTGCTTGTGCAGGGTTCCCATGCTGCCGCTGAACACGTTGATTTCGACGGGTCCGGCCTGTTCATTGGCCACATCGACCGTAACAACATCGACGGACGGATTGGGATATACCCGAACCGACTGGCTCAAAGCCTTGTCCGTCAATTCCGCCGAGCCCAGCCGGGCCGTTGCGGTGGTCGATGTTGCCGTCGTCACCACCTGATCGGAGGCAATCACGAAAATTGGCGTTTCCGTCACCGTTAATGTCACCTTACCGGCAACCGTAGGAATCGTCTGAACGTCAGCCGTATCACGTCCCATTTGGGGTGTATAGACTTTGGCATGTCCCGCCGTTCCCAGATCCAGCGTATACGACGCCGTCCGGCCCACTTCATCCGGCACCACCAGCACGTAGGCCGACTTGCCCTGGTATTCATACCGGTCGACAATCGGATTGGTGCTGATCGTCTGTTTGTAGGTGTACTCCCCTAACAGCTTGTTGGCCTGGAAAATAAAGTCAGCCGCCGGTTTGCGCGTGAAGTCCTGGTTGATCAGACCGGAAGAACCAAACTGCGTCGGATTCAGGAAGTTATCATCGTACATCTGATAGAAGAAAACCCGCTCCACCCCCGACCGGGCGTAGAACAACGCCGTCCGCAAAATCCAGTCGGCCTGGGTCTGGTATTCGTTTTTGTTGCCGATCGGAATGGCTTTCAGCGGACTGCCCTGGTTGGCGTCATAACCCGTTTCGGTGACCCAAACCGGCATATCATACGCATACTTGTGAGCGGCTTCCACAAATTTCTGTACCACATTCACCGCTGAGGAAATCTCGGGAGCCGCGCCCCGCGAGGAGGTTCCACTTTGTGACGAATTGGAATTGTCGGGATACAAATGGTAATTGATCACATCCCAGCACAGGTTGACGGTGCCATCGGGTTTGTAGCCCCGGTATTGCTTGCACCAGTCGATCATGCCCAGCAGGTAGTCGGGTCCGGCATAGGCTGAAGCCATCCCGCCAATTACCACTTTCACATTCGGATCGGCATTCTTCACCCCAACGCCCGGTCCCATGGTGTTTTTGTGACCATCGTAGAAAGCCGACAGGTTGGCGGCATACTCACGGGCGGTCTGGTACCCTTTGCGGCCTTTCCACCATTTGTCGCGTTCGTTGTCGCACTCGATGTACTTGATCAATCCCAACCCGATTTTCACCGTATTGACGGGATCACCGGTCCAGCGCGGGGTGCTGTTCACACTGACCAGTGCCGGATTTACATTCGGGTTGGAGCCATACCGGGCCATGTACTGAAACGCGACTTTGGCCTGATCGATGTACGAAGCCGGGTTGGTGAAGTCACTCCCGAAACGCAGCGGCACATTTTCCGAATCCCGCTGGTCTTCCGGGTACGTCGCCAGCATCCAGCCCGGCAGGGTTTTCAGACACGCCAGCACCTCGATGCCCTCGGCTTTGCAGCGTTCATAAATGGCGTCGTAGTTCCAGCCTCCGCTGTGGGTCGGGTTGTAGGTAAACTGGCCTTCGTTGGCTTCCAGTTTCTCCCAATCCATGTAGTGCCGAATACCCCGGAAGGTTTTGACCGCTTTCATTTTCGTCTCGTCGATGATGTCCGGGTTGCGTCCATCTTCAAAATCCCACTCGAAAGCGTTGGCGCCAAACATGCTTTTCAACTGAATGGACTTCTGCGGAATCGGCGTTACCGGAACCGTCGTCGGCGTGTAGCTGCCATACAGTTCCATTTCGGTCGGATAGCCCCACCACGCATTCAGCACCAGATACCGGGCATTGCTGATGGGTGCATCCAGCTTGAATTTAGCATCGCCGGTTGTTGGCCGGGTCGGATACGGCCCCACCCAGCCGTTGTATTCCTGCCCCGTAAAGGTCGCAATCGGGATAATTTGCCATTGATCGGTAATGACCGACAGCGTCATCGGATTATCGGTCATCGTGCCGGAGCCATCAAAAAACTTGATGCTTTCGATGGTCATGGTTTCCCCGGGCTGCAGCGGATAATAGGCATCGAAGTTGCTGAGAACCTTGCCGTACCCCGTGTTCACATCGACATTCGTTACGCCGTCGAACAAGCCTTCCAGGCCATTGTTGACGTTATTGAGCTGGTACCAGCGTCCGGCTTCGATCGGAATTTTAACGGCGGTCGAAGAGGTTGGTGGCGTGGTTGGAGCCGGCTGAACCACGAGGGTTCTCGCCACATTTTCGGCCGCAATGAAGTTTGCATTGCCGGTTTGGGAAGCCGTAATCGTTGCCGTCCCCGCTCCGGTTACGGTCGCTTTCCAGGAACCGGTTGCATTGGAAACGGAAACCACCGCCGAATTGGACGAAGCGAAGGTAATGGCGGTTTCGGTGTTGTTGCTGCTGGCCGTTAGATTGAAGGGCGCGTCGCCGACGGTTTTGTTCGACAAAGCGGCAAAGGTGATCACCGACGGCACCGCCACGGGTGCGGTTGGCTGCACATCGACCCAATTAAAGTTCCAGTCACCCTTTACGGCGTAAATGCGCAAAATCTGGTTTCCGGCGGGCAAGGTAGCCGTGCCGCTAACGGTCGAAAAACTTTGCCAGCCGCCGGTATACGGGATGTCTACCGTGGTCAATACCGTTCCCGTAGCGGTTCTCACTTCGATTTTGCCATCACCGTATTGTTTCGCGACGCGGAAATGAAAGGCATAGGGGCCAGCCGACGCCACATTGACGTTGTAGTCCAGCCAGTCGTTGTCGTCGATGCGACCCACATTCAGTCCACCACCCGCATCGGAGGTCGTTTCGGTTTGAATACCGCGCATGTCGGCATACGTTTCCGCTTCAATTTTGCCGGGTATTGCGGTTGCACCCTCGACCTGAAACCAGTTAAAATTCCAGTTTCCGGCCACCGCCTTCAACCGCAGAATCTGTTCTCCCGCGTTCAGGTAAGCCGTTGTCGAAATGGTTTGCCAGGCCTGCAAGCCCCCGGTTTGCGGCACACTCAGCGTCGTCAACACCGTGCCATTGAAGGTTTTCAGTTCAATTTGGCCGTTCCCCCACCCATTGGCAATCCGGAATTTAAGGGTGTAAACACCGGCGGATGCCACCTTGAGGTGGTAGTCCATCCAATCGTTGTCATCGATCCAGCCCACATTCTGTCCACCACCCGTATCGGCCGTATTTTCGGTTTGAATACCGTTCATTCCCGCAAAGCTCTCGGCTTCCACCCGGCCCGGAACGGGCGTAAAAGCGGATAAGGTCGTGATGGGCTGGCCAAACGCTTTGATCTTTTGCGGAATGTTGTTGCTGTATTTATGAATGACAATGGCGTCGGCAAAAACCGCCTGAGCCAGCGGCATGTCGATCCAGGTCATGTAGGTGGGTCCTTCGAAAGTACCGAGCAAAATTTTCTCGGTGCCATTCACGGCATAAATCGATGCCGGTTTATCGGAAAACACCCCTTCCGCGTCGAAAAAAGACAGGCGGCTGATGAGGGCTTTCTTTTCCAGTTTCAGTGTCACATCCACCCACTTGAAGTTGTTCGTCCAGGCCTGCGCCACCAAACTGTCGGTGTTGTCGTTTAGCCAGGGCGAATAATCCTGACCTGTTTCTTCACTCGGCGTCACAGACACAAACCGGATGCGTTCTTCCGTCTGCGCAAAAAGTACAATTGATGTGATGAAACAGAGAAGCGTCAGTACAGTTTTTTTCATAATTACTTGCTTAAATGGATGTGTTATGAAATATAAAATTTGACAGAATGAAAGCGGATGTGCAATAGAAAAACAACTATTTAATCTAACACTTTCAATCAAATATACCTCAGAATCAGCAATATAGTTTAATGATTTTCATCATGAAAACAGCCTGCACGATTATCAGACATGAAAATATTTTTGCAAATTTTAAGTAGTTGATTTAAATAACAAGAATAATATCCCTTCGGATTCTAAAAATAAAATCGCAGAAATAGGAAATTATTTTTGCAAATTCTTTCAACTATTTTTTACATTTTTCGGATTTTTTTTGGCGCTCAAAAAATATCCAAACAGAATACGTAAAGCAGCAGAAAATTTAAAAAAAAAGGGAAGACGGTGCCTTAGGCGTTTTTATGAAGAATGAGGGGCAGTCCGAATGATCCCCGGCGCATTTTTCTTTACGAACCGGGAGGTAAGTATTAATGCGTAGTCGAGGTTGCCCGAAGAAGGGTAAATGGACGGTCTACTTAAAAACCAATTGAAGCCAAATGCACCCTATTGGAATTTTTATACTTTAAAAGGTCAGCAATCAGATCATGCTTACCGGATTTTATGCCTGATTTTTATACTTACTTCATAACCGTTTTTACAGACTATAGCCCGTACGTACGCTCGACTTCACCCGCCCGGCGAACCTTCTCCCAAGTACCCGATTGGTTGCCTTTTAAATACCGGACTAAACCGGCCAGCGCACAGACATTCATGAAAGTGAAATAGAACGGAACAAAGAGCAGTTTCCAGCGTAGATTCTTTTTTTCGAGCCGGTAACCGACCCAGGCAGCTGCATAGAAAATACATTGAAGCACGAACAAAACCGTCCAGCCATACTGCCCCGACGGATCAATCCCCAGTTCCCGAACCGCCAGCCAGGCGTTGGCCAGAAAAATCAGGGGCAAACACAGGGGTGCCACGGCCCACCGCATCGCCCGGTGCGACACATACTCGAAGGTCAGCCAACCGTAGCGAAAAATATTCAGCAGGTAGGTCAGCCGGACAATGGACTGAAAACCACCGGCCGCAATCCGGATTTTCCGTTTCTGCTCATCCACAATCGAAAACGACGGACGTTCCATCGCGTAGGCATCCGGCTCATAGGCAACGCGGTAGCCCTGTCCGGCAATTCGGAGCGAAATGATGAAATCATCTAAAATGGTGTCGGTTTCAACCGGCTCATACAAGTCCGTCCGCACCGCAAACAACTCACCGGCCGCACCGACGATGGTGTGCAAATCGGAATCCAGACGCTTCAGGAACGATTCGTATTTCCAGTAAAGTCCTTCGCCCGAACCAGCCGCCGACTCGCTGTCGTTCGTCAAAATTCGTTTTTCACCGGCCACCGCTCCCACCTTCGGATCCCGAAAATGGCGGACCAGATGCTGCACGGCCTCCGGGTTCAGAATGGTGTTGGCATCCGTAAAAATGGCCAGCGGGGTTTTCACCTGCAACATGGCGCGGTTCATGGCGGCCACCTTGCCCCGGCGTTCCGTGCCTTCCATGATTGCCACCCGGTTACCGTATTTCGAACGCAGGAAATCTGCCGAACCGTCGGTCGACCCTTCCGTAACGAACAGAAAATGAAGCTTATCAGCGGGATAGTACTGCGCAAACGAGTTCGCCACCTTGTCGGGCAGACACGACAGTTCGTTGTAGGCCGGCACGATCAGCGTGACATCGGGCGCAAAAACCGTATCGGTTTTCAAGGCGGGCCGACGCCCCCGGATTTTCACCAGAAGCCACACCAAAATACCGTATCCGACGTACGTATACACCACGAGTCCTGCGCAGACAACCAGAAAAATTTCCATAGTGATTCGTTAAGTAGTCGCCACCACGCGCGGCAGAACGTCTTTGGCCGGGTGGTGAATTTTGTTGCTGAAATGCCAGAGAACCGCGTTTTTCAGCGCGATGAGGTAGTTTTTCTGCCGCTTGATGGCGTAGAGAAAAGCCGCTTTGGTGAGAGCAAAGCTGAAATAGTAGACACAGAAAAAAAACAGGGGAAAACCGCTCACGTTTCTTCGCATGAACAACAGCCGGTTTCGCGTATGATAATAGACTTTCAGCGGATTGGTTTTGCCCACACTAATCGACTCCTTGTGGTAAATCAGGGCCGAAGCCTGGTAGTAGATCTGAAAACCGGCCCGCTGAATCTGCATCGACCAGTCCAGTTCTTCATAATAGAGAAAGAACGACTCGTCCATTGCGCCCCCCTCCTCCACGGCCCGGCGGCTCACCATCATGGCGGCTCCGTGGGCAAAAGCCGTCGGCCCGGATTGATCGTGTTGCCCGCGGTCGGTTTCACCCAGCCCAATGGACCAGGTGCGGCCGGTATAGCGGTTTAGCGGGTAATAGCCCGCGTACTGAATGATCGCCGGATGGTCAAAAAAACGGATTTTGGGGCACGTAATGCCAATCGTCGGATCGGTTTGGAATGGCGCCAGCAACTGATCGAGCAAGTCCGGCGTCACCTCCGTGTCGTTGTTCAGGAAAAAGAAATAATCGCCTTTCGCGTGTTGCATCCCGAGGTTGTTACCGCCCGAAAAACCGAGGTTTTCGGGGCTGACCACGACCTTCACGTTCGGATAATTCCCCTGCCGGATGCGTTCGGTGGGATCTTCGGCAGACGCATTGTCCACCACGATAATTTCAAAGCGGGGGTATTTTAACCGCCGGGTCGATTCCAGCAGTTCGCACGTCACCGCGGCCTGGTTGTAGTTGATCGTAATCAGCGAAATCAGCGGCACGCTGGCTACACGTTCTCCTTTTGCCATACCGCCTTCAGGGTTCGTATTACAATCATCAAGTCCGTTTTGAACGAGTATTTTTTGGCGTAAAGCACGTCGAGCTGGATGCGTTCCTGATCCGAAACGGCCGCTCCTCCGCGTTTGGTCACCTGCCAGAGTCCCGTTAGGCCGGCCGGAGCCGCAAACCGCCGGGCATAGCCCGCAGCCGTTAGCTTTTCGGCTTCGTAGGGCGGCAGCGGCCGGTTACCGACAAACGACATATCCCCCCGGAGAATGTTGTAAAACTGCGGCAGTTCGTCGATGCTCGTGTTGCGCAGCACCTTGCCAAGCCGCGTCACGCGGGGGTCTTCCTTGAACTTCGAAAACATGGCCTTGGCTTTTTCGGCCCGGAAATGGACTTTTTCGCAAACCTGCTTATCGTCCAGAAAAAGCGGTTGCTGGCACCCGGTTCCGGCGCGTTGGCAGGTGTCGCAGAGCTGATCCGTTGCCTCTTCTACTTTCGCCACATTGTACATGTTTTTGGAAGCCATGCTCGCCAGCATCTGGTCGGCATCCGTGCGCATGGTTCGGAACTTGTACATATTGAACACCTTATACCCCATTCCGACCCGCTTCGAACCGTAGAAAATGGGGCCTTTGGAGTCTAGTTTTACCAGAATGGCGACCACCAGCAGCAGGGGCGAAATCATCAACAGGAGGAAAAACGACAGCACGATGTCGAAAACCCGTTTGCCGATTGGCATCCGAACCTGAACGGGCTTGTGGGCATTTCCGCCGGTTTCGGCATACTGTTTTTTCAGAACCAGGTACGATAACCGGGTCTGAAAAGCCGCTTCGGAATAACCGTAGTGGAACACATCGATGACGCGCCCCCGAAACGGTTCGACCGTCAGGTCGATGGGAGTTGGGGAATCGCCCGTCAGCAGAATGGTGGAGAGTTTTCCGGAACGCGGGCTGGTCCGAACAGCATTCAAAAACGCCCGGCTGTTCAGCCGGTCGTTGAAAACCACCAAATCGACCGCTGGCTCGGCCTCCAGAAAAAAAAGGGCCTGCTCCTGACTCGTTACCACCGTAATGGATGCCGTCTCACCAAATGCCTGACTAAAATCGGCGGCCATCTGGGGATCGTCCTCGACGTATAAAACCCGAAACGTTGTTCCGTTCGCTAAAACCGTCAGCATACAAAGGGAGGGCTAAAAAGAATCAGTAAGTCGGTTTGGTTCCAGGTGCCGAGGTGGGTTGCGGATTGCCCCTTCGGCGCAGAATCGCATTTATTTTCGCCTTGACTTCCAGCGGATTAAAGGGTTTGATCATGTAATCGTCGGCCCCCTGCTCCAGACAGGCGATTTTGGTCGCACTATCGGTAAAAGTCGACAACACGATGATGGGCACCTGCGTCAGCAACGAACTGGCCCGAATGGTCCGGATCAGGTCCTGCCCGCTCAAATACGGCATCTGCAGGTCAGTGATGATGATGTCGACCGGATTCCCCGCTTCCAGCCAGTCCATCGCTTCAATGCCATTGTTCAGCGTCGTGACCTCAAACTCAGCTTTCAATGTATGACGAAGAACTTTACGGATGTACGTATCGTCTTCTACAACCAGAACATGGTATTGGTTTTCCATAAATTATCTACGAATCGTACCCGTAAACGAAGAATGTGTCGGCAACAGGTAGTTATTCAAATTTACTATTTAAAGCACCAGTAAACAGCACCGTATACTAACAATACGAAGTAGTAACAAAAATCATACTACAAATCGAAATTTCATTAAATTTTGTCTGATAAATAAAGGCCAATTCGTAGAATAGTCTTCCTTTTTCGAAGGGAAAGAGTTATTTTAATCAAAACTTAATAGTCTACAGTCTGAGTATCTGCACTCCGACCGGATCTTTTTGGCATATGAACAGGTCGTTCTATAATCCTTTTTATTTTGTCAATTGCTGCAATTCGGTTTTCAATACCGGCTGCATATGTTCCAGATTTTGTATGAAGTTACGATAGGCATCCGGGATCATTTCATAATCCGGTTTTTCCTTTGCCAGCCGTTCTATAACCTCCAGTTGCTGTTCCAGACGGGTGAGTCCCACCATGCCCAGCCAGGGCCTCAACTGGTGGGTCATTGCGCTTACGCCCGGCCAGTCCTGCACTTCTATCAGGTTCTCCAACACCTGAAAAGCGGGAACGACTTCATCCAGAAACATTTCGATCGATGAAATCAGGGTTTCAGTATCGTCTTCATACAGTTGCAGCAGACGGGCGCGGTCCAGTTGATCGAAGCCTTTATCGGCGGAATGGGTCATGTCTACCAAAATAGGATGTGTTACAGTGGGGCCGGTTTTTCCGGTATTCGTTAGTTGAGCCGCTGGCAATACTTGGCAATTTTCTGAAACAAATCGTTGGGATTGAACGGTTTGGTCACATAATCGTTGATGCCCGCATGAATGGCGCGGTCGCGGTTGCTATACGTGGCCGAAGCAGTCAGGGCAATCACCGGAATTTTGGCGTCAGTTTCCCGAATGTGCTGCGTCGAGGTGTAGCCGTCCATCACCGGCATCTGAAGATCCATCAGAATGAGGTCGTAGGAACCCGCCAGAAATTTTTCGACGCCGATCTGTCCATTCTCGGCCACATCCACCAGAACCCCCCAGCGACTCAGGAATTTGAGCGCAACTTTCACATTGACCGGATAGTCTTCCACCAGCAACACCCGAACGCCTTTCAGGGTCTGGTCGTTGATGGCATCGGGAAGAACATAGGCCTGTTTCACGGCGGAACTGATGCGCAAATCAAGGGTAAAATGAAACTTCGCCCCTTTTCCTTCCTCGCTTTCCACTTCGATCTTGCTGTCGTGCAGTTCGAGCAATCGCCGGGTAATGACCAGCCCCAGCCCGGTTCCGCCAAACTGCCGGGTCGTGGCTGAATTGGCCTGGGTAAACATCTCGAAAATGGCCTGCTGTTTTTCGGGCGCAATTCCGATTCCGGTATCCTGCACCGATACATAAATGGAAGCCACTTCGTCGTCTTTCTGGAGCAGCGACAGTTCGATGGTAATCGTGCCTTTTTTGGTGAACTTGATGGCGTTGGAAACCAGGTTGGACAATACCTGTCCGATCCGGAGCGAATCCCCAATCAGCGAATCGGGAATGTCGTCGTCCACCATCAGTTTGATGCGGGTTCCGTTTTCCTCGGCTTTGAACTGGTGGGCGCGTTTGATATTGGAAACCAGGTGTTTAAAATCGAAGTTGGTTTCTTCGAGTTCCACTTTTCCGGCTTCGATTTTACTGAAATCGAGAATGTCGTTGATGAGCGCGTGCAGGTGTTCAATCGAAAATTGCAGCGTTTTGAGGTTTTCGGCCAGGGCAGGCGGCACTTCTTCCTGGCTCATCAGGTATGTCATGCCGACAATGCCATTGAGCGGTGTCCGGATTTCGTGGCTCATCATGGACAGAAATTCCGATTTTGCCAGGGTGGCATTCTCCGCAACTTCTTTTGCCGACCGCAGTTCAAGCTCGATTTGTTTGCGGTGTTCAATCTGTTTTTGCAGAAAATCGACCAGTGAAACCAGATTCTCAGGGCCAAATTCCGGCATTTCATCCCCTTCCGGAATTTCCATCGACTGGATGGCTTCGATCAGTTTTTCTTCCGATTGCCGGCGCTGGCTAATTTCCTCCTTGAGCTTCTGGTTGATCGTGGCATATTCCCGCTCGTTGAGAAATGACGAATGCTCGAACAATTCCTTGTCGCGGTCAAAGTTTTGATACGATTCATTGACCGCCTTGACAAACTGCTGAAACCGCTCATGCTGCAGACACTCTTCCGTCAGGTGTTTATTGATTTGTCGGGCCAGCAGTTTATGGAAATTCGTGGTGTCCATAGTGTCAGTTTTCAGAAAAGACCGTCACGGTCATCGTTTGGTTGTGTAGTTCGCAGCGGGTACTGGACTGCAAGGGAGAAATTTCTCCGTAGGAATAAAAACCTGTCATCACCGCATCGGTTCCAAACACTTCGCGGGCGGCTTCAACCTCCTCATCGGTTCGCTGCCCCAACACCAGCTTCCGTCCTACACAGCTAATCAGGATTACCAGTTCGGGCGCAAAGTTGAGCTGGGTCAACGAGGTGTGTGCGGCCTCGGCCGACGCGTCGATGAGCCGGTCAAAATTTGCGGTCATAAACCGTACAAGGGCCTTTTCGGGCATCTCACCCGCAAACGTCATGCTTTTGGCTTCTTCATCGATGGCCAGAATGGTGCGCACCAGCGGTTCCGATCCGGCCGTGGCCCGAATGGAAAGGGGGAAAAGCAGAGCCGCCGAGGGCAGACTTTCGGCGTATTTGCCCAGATACTCCTTGTATAAATCCAGCGCGTGTTTGCCATCGATCTGGTACAACACATTGTAGGTCGCCTTGGTCACTTCGCGTTCCGGCCCGAAAACATCCCAGCCGCCCATCGATCCATGCCCGATTTTCAGTTCCGTGCCGTAAAAACCGATTCCGACAATTTTACCCGCAGCCGGATCTTGGTTCAGGCCCACGAGCGTCCGTTCAAACCGGGCGGCATCCCCGGCCAGTCCTCCAGAAATGGGAATGTGCCGTTTCAGCAATTGATTGAGTGCTTCGGTCAGGTCGCTGCCGTTCACCCAGCTTCCATCGGAAATTAGAAAAATAGCCGCCAGATCAGGTTCGTCCAGTTCCCGGGCTATTTTTTCGCCCGCCTGAAAACTTTCCGTGTGTTTACGAATGTCGATCTGTACGGTTCGGACCCGCGTTTTTTCAAACTCAATGGCAGTGGCTATAACCGATCCGTCATGAACTTTATCGAGGTAAATTTCGCCAGCCGTGGAATTGATCACGATGTCGGCTGCCGGATAGCGTTCGCGAAGTTGTTCGTAAACGTTTGATTTTTCCAATAAAAACCGTTCACCAAATGCCAAAACTAACTGGGCATTATCAGCCAAAAAACCCGGCGTTTCCGATAAGGACGACCACGCCTGGTTTTTAAAAACAGATTGATTCAGTTTCATTCGTGTGTGACAGTAAAAAGTAAGGTGGGTAAGCCGATACGATCCATTTCAAGAGCAAAATACGCAAGTAGTTTTCCCTACAAATAGTATACTAATGGTAACTTCCGGATAAATAACGGTGAATTTTTTTCTGATTAACCCTACTTTTCCCAAACCGGCCCGTCTCTCTTATCCTCGTTCTACAAGTCCGATGCCGTAAATTCTGTCCGGGAAAGCATGGTTATTCCGAAAACAGCACCAGCGTTTTGAAGCAGAATCCAAACGAAAAAAAAGAGGGGAAATCAATCAGAACAACCTGTAATTGTCAGACAACTACAGCACAAATATCGTGCTAATTTCGATACAAAATTTAAGGATTTACTTATTTCTTTTGTGTCAGCAGGTAAGCCTGCAGCGGGTAGCTAAACGATAAGGAATTGTACTCACTACGACTGGGTTTCGAGGGGTAATTCGGTCTGGTAAATATCGGCAAAACATTCCTGCAGTTCGTGAACATAGTGCAGATACCGGCGGCTGCTGACGCACAGCCAGCAATTGAGACCGGGGACTAATTTCAGATCCTGAAAAAACCAGAAGTGACGGGCGGCATCGGGACGAAAGCCGAATGAAGTCAACCATTGCTTGGTCAACCGAATGGGCTGGGGACGGTGGTGTGGCAGAATTTCCTGCAACAATTTTTCAGTAAACAGCGTCGGTTCATTTCCGACGTAATAGTATCGGCCAACTTGTGGCGGGCTGATTTTCATGGCATGGGATCGGTAAAATCACGAACACACAAAAGTAGAGGGTTTATTTCAAATACGGCAAGTGAATTAGATCGTGAAAGTTACTTTTTTTTACAGTTTTTGTCACCATTTATTCACTAACGGTATAATTCCGCCTATTTATCTACGGTTTTGGCGTTTTTTATTCTGTGTCGAGCGGATTCTGGCAAAAATGGCTACAAATTTTACCTTAATCCCCACTTTTTTAACGGAACCGGTCCGGATTGAACGGACCCAGTTCCATGGCCGGTGTGCGGTTGTCGAGACAGTCGGCCACCAGTTTCCCCGAAGCGGGTCCCAGACTCACGCCCATCATCCCGTGTCCGGTCGCTAAGGTCAGGTTTTCAAAGCCCGACACCCGGCCGATATACGGCAATCCGTCGGGCGAACAGGGCCGCAGTCCGCTCCAGACCTTCGACACTTCCGGCAGTTGGGCCGGCAGGTCGGGGTAATAGTTTTGGATGGAATTGACAATGCCCCGCACCCGGTTCATATTAACGGACAAATCGGTTCCGGCCACTTCGAGCGTACCGGCAAACCGCAAATCTGCTCCCATCGGCGTAGCCGTGGCGCGGGCTTCCAGCATGATGGCCGGAACCCGGATGTTCGGACGCTGGTTTCGCAGCATGAAACTGTAGCCTTTCCCGCCCTGCAAGGGCAGCGAAATGCCCAGCAACCGCATCAATGACGGCGACCAGGCACCGGCGGCCATGACCACTTCGTCGATGGAATGCTCCGCCGAAACCGTTCTGACGGAAGTAATCCGGGAACCCGACCGGCCAAAACCGCTCACGGATTGGTTTTCCAGCAGCGCAACGCCCCGGTTTTTCAAATACGCCACCAGCGATCGAATGAACTGACCGGGGTTCAAATGGGCATCGCCGGGGTAATAGACCGCCCCCCGGACGTCTACCCGGGCGTCCGGCTCCAGGTCCTGAACCTGCACACCCGACAATTGCCGCGCTTCGATGCCGGCGCGATTGGCCACCTCCGCTTCCTCAGCCATCTCGTGTTCAGCAGCAGCGGTTTTATACAACATCAGGAGTCCGTCTTCCTGCCAGCCAAACGACAGGCCATCGGTCCGGGCGAGTTCCTGATACAGCTTCTTACTCAGCAAACTGATGTCGCGCAGCGCCGGAATGGCTCGCTCGACGTGTCCGGGTGTCGAATGTTTGTAGAAAAGCCAGCCCCAGCGCAGAAGATCGGCACTCAGACGGGGCTTGATGTAAAACGGGCTGGTCGAACGCAGCAGCATTCGCAGGCCTTTAGCCATCATTCCCGGCTGCGCAAGGGGGATGATGTGGCTCGGTACAATCATCCCGGCATTACCGAACGAACAGCCGTCCGTCAGCGTGTTTTGATCGAAAACCGTTACTTTGTAACCCGCCTTATCCAGATAATAAGCTGAACATAAACCAATTACGCCACCACCAATAATACCGATGTGTCTCATATTACCTGAAAACCATGTACGTAAGGATCGTCTTCATCCAGAATAATATGATTGAAGCCGTGAATAATAGCCCAGCCTTCGATGCTCGGCACAATGGCGGTTTTTCCGGCCAACGCCGTTTCCTGCTCGATGCGGCCCGTGAAAATGGAGCCGATAATGCTTTCGTGTACAAAATCCTGACCCGGTTTCAGCCAGCCTTTGGCATGCCACTGCGCCAGCCGGGCCGACGTGCCGGTGCCGCAGGGCGAGCGGTCGATGGCTTTGTCACCGTAGAAAACCGCATTGCGGGCCGTCGACGTAGCCGCCAGCGGTTTGCCCGTCCACAGAACGTGGCTCAGCCCATTGATGGTCGGGTTTTCGGGATGCACAAACGCATACTGTTCGTTCATCCGCTCCCGCATCACCCGCGCCCAGGCAATAAGCTGTTCCGCCTTGAAATGCTGTAAACCGGCAAAATTGGGCTGTGGGTCCACAATGGCGTAAAAGTTGCCGCCATACGCGACATCGACCGTCAGGGTTCCCAAGTCCGGGCAATCGACCGTCAGGCCCTCGGCCGCCAGATACGACTTGACGTTGGTGATTTTAACCGATTTTACTTTCCGCCCCTCCTGCCGGTATTCGACCCGAACCAGGCCGGCGGGGACTTCCAGACTCAGGACGCCCGGTATTTTTGGCACAACAAGTCCCTGCTCGATGGCCACCGTCACGGTTCCGATGGTGCCGTGACCACACATCGGCAAACAGCCGGAGGTTTCGATAAACAGCACGCCCACATCGTTGGCCGGGTCGCTGGGCGGATACAGAATACTGCCCGACATCATATCGTGGCCACGCGGTTCGAACATCAGACTCTTCCGAATCCAGTCGTAATCGCGCAGAAAATGCTGCCGTTTTTCACTCATCGTCGCACCCACGAGGTGCGGAATACTCCCACCCGTTACTACCCGAACGGGATTCCCGCAGGTGTGGGCGTCGATGCAATAAAAATTATAGTTCATACGAAGACTACACCGTTTGCAGTTCGGGGCGGATCGCCAGGGCGGCTTCAATAATGCCCAGCACCCTTTCCCGCTCTTCTCCCTCCAGCGTCAGACGCGGGGCGCGCACGTGTTCCGAGCCAATACCGGTGGCCGTGGCGGCAAGTTTGATGTATTGCACCAGTTTCGGCTGAATATCCAGCTCCAGCAGGGGCATAAACCACCGGTAAATGCGGATTGCTTCGTCGATTCGACCGGCTTTCACCAGCTCATAAATGGCCACTGTTTCCTGCGGGAAGGCATCGACCAAACCGGCCACCCAGCCATCGGCGCCCGACACCAGGGCTTCCAGTGCCAGCGTGTCTACCCCACCCAGCAAACTGTAGCGGTCGCCAAAGGCATTCCGCATCCGGGCAATGTTGGTCAGGTCGCGCGTCGACTCTTTCACGGCCCGAATGTTCGGCAAAACCGCCAGCTCCTCGAACATGGCCACAGTGGTCATGATTTTGTAATCGACCGGATTGTTGTAAATCATGATCGGCAGCGATGTTTCCTGCGCAATGGTTTTGAAAAACGCAACGGTTTCGCGGGAATCCGCAAAATACCGCATCGGTGGCAACAGCATCAGGCCATCGGCCCCATTTGCTTCGGCTTCCCGCGCCCCCCGAACGGCTTCACGCGTGGAGGCTTCTGCCACATTCATAATCACTGGAACGCGGTTATTGGTAGTTTCCAGCGCCTTTTCCAGCAAAGAAAGTTTCTCGGGGCCAGTCAGCGTACTGACCTCTCCCAGTGAGCCGGCGATGATCAGACCGTGAACACCGGCATCGAGTTGAGCCAGGATGTTTTTGGCGAACAGCGGCAAGTCGAGTTCGTCGTCGGCCGTAAAAGGCGTGAGCAGGGCGGGATAAACCCCTTTCCAGGGTACGGAGATAGCCATAATATCAGGGATTGATCGGAGTTGATTGGATGCGTGCCACCTGCACGCTACAGGTAGAACAAATTTGGCAAAATAACGAATGGCTCACTTCATGGAGATTGATTGATTCTGATACTCTTTTTGCTACTTTATAGGTTTGAAAGAAAATAAATGACCAATTCTGTATCAATTCCGAAAATTATCGCTACTTTGTTTTGCATCACCGTCTCTATTCATCACACAATCCATTTTGAATCGATATGATTTCGACAATCATCTCCCCGCATGAGCAGCCGTCACCGCTCCCCCGTTTTCATTCCTGCCACCCTTCATTTCTGGCTTTCCAATGAAACCGCTGCTGTTCCGGATTCCCACCGTTGCGGATCGCTCCTTTCGGGTTCAGGTCGATGATGGGTCTCATTTTTACGACCGGCTTCATTTTCATCCCGAACTACAATTGACGTTAATCAAGGAAAGTGTGGGGACGCAGGTCATCGGCGACCGCATCGACCGTTTCCGCCCCTACGATTTATTGCTTTTGGGGGCCAATTTACCGCATGTGTTTCGCAACGATCCGGTTTATTTCTCCGCAAAATCCGCTCAACGGGCCTTGTCCTATTCCGTCTACCTACGTCCTGAACACCTGAAAGAACCGTTCTTCGGAATGCCCGAGTTGAACCACCTCAGCCAGCTTTTTCAGGAAGCCCGACACGGCGTTCGGATTCGCTTCAACGAGCCGGTTTCAACCACGCATTGCATGGAAGAACTGCACACCCTTCGTCCTTTTGAGCAACTGATGGCGCTATTAACGGTTCTGGATTGCATGGCGACCGATTCGAGACGGGAAATGCTGTCGATGACAGCCTACGAACAACCCCGACGCCCCGACGATCACCAGCGGCTCGACAATGTATTTACCTATATTCTGAACCACTATGCTTCGCCCATTACTCTGGAAGAAGTGGCGGCTCAGGCCCACCTGACCGAAAGCGCGTTTTGCCGGTTTTTTCGTCTTCATACCCGGAAAACGTTTTCGCAACTGCTCAATGAAGTCCGCATTGAACACGCCTGCCGTTTGTTGCAGGAATCGAAACTCCCGATCAGCCAGATTGCGTTTTCGTGCGGCTACACGAATTTGTCGAACTTTAACCGTCAATTTAAGCTCATTACGAGCCTGACGCCGGGTCAATACATCAAAGCCATTTTCTAAAAAATATGAGACTGATTTTCTTTATTCTCTTTTTCTTCACCGGTTTTCAAGCTGCCAGGGCGCAATTCCAGGGTGTTCGCTGGACCGCCGACGGAAACGCCTATCTGACCATCACCCCGGAAGCAGTTTTGCAAACCGACGTGGTTTCCGGGAAGGCAACCACCCTGATTTCCAGGGAACAACTCACCCCAACCGGCGCATCGAAACCGCTAGCGGTAGCCCAGATGGCGTTCAGCCGCGATTCTTCACACCTGCTGATCTTCACCAATACCGCCCGGGTCTGGCGCTTCAACACCCGGGGCGATTATTATTTGCTCAACCGAAAAACGGGTCAGTTGCGGCAGGTGGGAAAAAACCAGCCGGTTCAGTCACTGCTCTACGCCAAGCTGTCGCCCGACGGAACCAAGGTAGCTTACGTAAGCAAAAACAATCTGTTTGTGGAAGATGTGGTGACCGGCCAAACCACCCCACTGACCACCGACGGCACCCGCAAACGCATCAACGGTACGTTTGACTGGGCGTATGAAGAGGAATTCGGCTGCCGCGACGGTTTTCGGTGGAGCCCGGATAGCAAGCAAATTGCCTATTGGCAGGTCGACGCCAGCTTGATTCGCGATTATTTGATGCTGAATACGACCGATTCGGTTTACTCCCGGGTCATTCCAGTCGAATACCCCAAAGTTGGGGAGTCACCCTCACCGGTTCGCATCGGGGTCGTTCCGGCAACCGGCGGGACAACGCGCTGGCTGGCCATTCCGGGTGATCCCCGGCAGCATTACCTCGTCCGCATGGAGTGGTTCCCCAATTCCAATGAACTGATTATCCAACAATTAACCCGAAAACAAAACCAGAGTATTCTTTTTGTAGCCCAAACCGACAACGGCTCTGTGACACCAATCCACCGCGAAACCAGCGACACCTGGATCGACACGAAGGAAAGCTGGAACCGGGGTAATCCCGCCGGTTGGGAGTGGCTGGACGGTGGAAAATCGTTTATCTGGGTTTCCGAAAAAGATGGCTGGCGGCATCTGTATCGGATCAGTCGCGACGGCCAAAAAGAACTTTTACTCACGCCCGGATCGTATGACATTGCCAACCTCAATTACATCGACGAGCGAAACCAGTATATCTATTTCATGGCTTCTCCTACCAATCCCACCCAGCGGTATTTGTACCGTACGAAGATGGATGGTAAGGGAAAACCGGAGCGAATCTCTCCCGCCAATGAGCCGGGAACCCATGCCTACGACATCGCCCCCGGCGGTCGATATGCCCAGCATACGTTCAATAGTCACCAGACACCAATGATTACAAACTGGATTCGCTTGTCTGACAATCAGGTCGTTCGTGCGTCTCCCCGCCCCACTTCCAACCCGCAAACACCCCGGAATGTGGAGTTTTTCAAGGTTCAAACCGCCGACGGCATTTCGCTGGACGGCTGGATGCGAAAACCCGAAAATTTCGACAGTACCAAAAAATATCCGGTCGTTTTTTATGTCTATGGCGAACCGGCAACGACCACGACCAGCGATGTCTTTTCGGCAGGCAGCAATGCCCAGTTTGACGGCGATATGGCCAAAGCGGGTTACTGTTATATTGCCCTGGATAACCGGGGAACGCCAGCGCTGAAGGGGGCAGCGTGGCGCAAAGCCATTTACCGACAGATCGGGCGGATCAACGTTCGGGATCAGGCGATGGGGGCTAAAAAACTATTCGAACAACACGCCTATCTGGATACCAGCCGGGTCGCTGTCTGGGGTTGGAGTGGCGGTGGCTCGACCACGCTTCACCTGCTTTTTCAGTATCCAGACATCTATAAAACCGGCATCGCCGTGGCGGCTGTGGGCAATCAATTGTTCTACGATAACATCTACCAGGAGCGGTACATGGGCTTACCCCAGGAAAACCGGGAGGATTTTGTGGCCGGTTCACCCATCACCTATGCCAAAAATCTACGCGGAAATCTCCTCTATATTCACGGAACGGGTGACGACAATGTGCATTATTCCAACGCCGAAGTCCTTATCAATGAACTCATTAAACACAACAAACAATTTCAGGTGATGCCTTATCCAAACCGGACGCATAGTATTTCGGAAGGCGAAGGCACCAGCCGTCACCTCCGCAGTCTATACACCCGGTATTTACTGGAACACTGTCCTCCGGGGCCACGCTGAGTGCGGAAAAATGATTTAACTCCGAACGATATACGACATGATTCATCAACTTTCTAAATCCATTGGGCTCCTCCAGGCGGCTCTTTTACTTTCTTTTACGGTTTCCGCTCAAAAGTTTGTGTTCACACACGACGATACCTTACGCGGTTCCATTACCCCGGAACGGATCTGGTGGGACCTGGCGTATTATCATCTTCAGGTAAAAATCAATCCGGCGGACAGTGCGATCAGTGGCAGCACAACCATGTATTACCGGGTTTTAAAACCCAATCAGACGCTGCAAGTTGATTTACAACGCCCCCTTAAAATTCAGAAAATTGTTCAGGAAGGGAAGGAATTGCCTTTCAGGCAGGATGGAAATGCCTACTTCATAACGCTTCAGAAAAAGCAGGAAATTGGGCAAACCGAGTCGCTGGTAGTTCACTATGCCGGAAAACCGCGGGTAGCCAAACGCGCCCCCTGGGACGGCGGCTTTGTCTGGAAACGGGATAAAAACGGCCAATGGTTTATTGCCACGGCTTGCCAGGGATTGGGTGCCAGTGCGTGGTGGCCCTGCAAAGATCACATGTACGACGAACCCGACAGCATGCTCATCAGCATCACCGTACCCAAAGGATTACAGGACATTTCCAATGGCCGTTTACGCCGGGTGACCGAGCACAACGATGGAAGTCACACCTTCGACTGGTTTGTGAGCAACCCGATCAGTAATTATGGCGTCAACGTCAACATCGGCAACTATGTACATTGGGCGGATACGCTTCAGGGCGAAAAGGGGCGGTTAACCATGGATTTTTATGCCCTGCCCGAACATGCCGATTCGGCCCGTCGGCAATTCCAACAGGCGAAACCCATGCTGAAAGCGTTTGAGCACTGGTTTGGACCGTACCCATTTTACGAAGACGGTTACAAACTTGTCGAGACACCCTATTTGGGAATGGAGCATCAAAGCTCGGTGACGTACGGCAACCGTTTTCGGAATGGGTATCTGGGACGCGATTTGTCGGGAACCGGTTTTGGACTTCTTTGGGATTTCATCATCATCCACGAATCTGGTCACGAGTGGTTTGCCAACAACATTACTTACCGCGACGTTGCTGATATGTGGGTACATGAGAGCTTTACCAATTACTCCGAAAACCTCTATACGGAATATTACCACGGAAAAGATGCGGGATCGGCCTATGTAATGGGTACCCGGGCGCTCATTCGAAATGACCGACCCATAGTCGGAACCTACAATGTAAACCACTCAGGTTCAGGCGACATGTATTATAAGGGCGGAAATATGCTGCACACGATTCGGCAAATCATTGGTGATGATACGAAGTGGCGGGGAATACTTCGGGGCCTTAACCAGACTTTTTACCACCAGACGGTTGATGGAAAACAAATTGAGGAGTACATCAGCCAACAATCCGGCATCAATTTTCAGAAGGTATTTGATCAATACCTGCGCGATAAACGCATTCCGACGTTGGAGTATAAATTGATTAAAAACAAGATCCAATACCGCTGGACAAATTGTGTCGAAGGATTTAACATGCCGTTAAGAGTGTGCTTAAACAATGCAGGCCCTAATGAGAATCTTAACCCAACTACGCAATGGCAGACATGGCCTACCTCGGGTATCTATTCGTTAACTAGCGATCCTGCTTATTATGTGTTTGTCCAGCAATTAAAATGACGCCTGAAAAAACGATACACAGGTCACAAAAAAAGCTCCCCGCTAATGCGGGGAGCTTGGGTAATCTGTGGT
>NZ_VBSL01000110.1 GCF_006149005.1 Larkinella sp. C7
GAGAGTTAATGTTGCTGAGTAAATTCAACTAACACAGTCTACTATACCTATAGCCTGCAGTCTATAGACATATCCCCAAATGTCGCTATTCCAGCTTAAAATGTCACCTTATCCTCTTCGAAAATCAAAATTTTCCGGCAGGCAAGGCCAATATAAGTTTTGAAACTTAACCAAATTCAAAAAAGAACCGAGAAACTCGATTCTTTTCTTTGCAGTCTGACAATCAGCCATAATGAACAGATGTCAGCTCACCAGTGTGAGCATCAAAGGTATAGCTGCGATTGCCAATTTTTACCGTAGTCCCTTTGGCCTGTGTTCCATCGGAATTGAAGTAAAGGTGTTGTCCCTTGATATCATGGAAACCTGTTACTGCAGCTCCGTCATAACCAAAGAAATACCAATTTCCATTAACCAAAACAAATTGGTTTACAACACGACTGCCAGTAAAAGTATCATAGAAATACTTGCGACCATTGGCATCTGTCACTATAATTCCCTTAGCTTGTTGGCCAGTTTCAGCATCAAAATACATGT
>NZ_VBSL01000111.1 GCF_006149005.1 Larkinella sp. C7
ATACTCTCCGGAAATGATGGTTAAGGCAAAAGGTATCCCTGTTCCCATCTCAACCATCTACTACTGGCTTCACCACGGACACTTGGGGTTGACTAAGGCTGACAGGCTTTATCCTCGTAAAGAGAAGGCTAAAAGGAAGCAAGCTAGCCCAAACTTCAAGCCCGCTGGAAAATCCATTGAGGAACGTCCTGAAAGCATGAATAGGCGTGAGAATCTAGGTGATTTTGAAATTGATACAGTCATTCAGACACGGGCTAAAAACGAGTGTTTACTGACCTTAACCGACCGAAAGAGTCGCTATCAAATCATCCGTCTCATACCCGACAAGTCGGCAAGTTCAGTCAATCAGGCTTTGAGAGCAATTCTACAAGAGTACCAGATTAACTCCATCACAGCTGATAACGGGACAGAGTTTAGTCGCTTATCGGATGTTTTTGACCCTGAGCACATCTATTACGCCCACCCTTATTCTTGGGAGCGGGGCACCAATGAGAATCACAATAGGCTCATCCGTCGTTAGTCACCCAAG
>NZ_VBSL01000112.1:0-209 GCF_006149005.1 Larkinella sp. C7
TATCAAAATAGAAAATTTTATCACTTATCTGCGTTGGAATAGTTGTGACAAATAGGTCGTAGTCATTCGTATCTGTCACTTCAAACTCCTTCAATGATAAATTATCTACACTTTCAATTGCCCCGGAGAAATAACGTCTTAGTCTAGATTCAATAATAGAACTTAAAATCTTTCCAGTTCCACAGATAATAGCAATTTTAAGTTTGGCG
>NZ_VBSL01000112.1:310-525 GCF_006149005.1 Larkinella sp. C7
CATTAGCTAGATATAAGGCAATATAAGCAATCTCATCTTCGGAAAATGTTAAATGGAAAATGCTTTCAATTCTTGACATCTCGTTTGCAGCTAAATCAAAGGCATAGGGGAAATTATTTTTTATATGCTGGCAGATTGGATTTGTTTGACTGCCCTTAATAACAAGGACATTTAAAGCACGAATAATGTGATTGGTGAGATTGTTTTCAAGTTTT
>NZ_VBSL01000113.1 GCF_006149005.1 Larkinella sp. C7
GTCCTTCTTTTGACTTTATCGTGGCTTCGGGTCAGCGGTCAGCCATGCCCCACGGTCGAGCCAGCGATAAAATCATTCGTCAGGGTGAGACTTTAACCATGGATTTTGGTTGTATCTATAACCATTATGTCAGCGATATGACACGGACTATCCATATCGGTCAGCCTTCCGATGAGGAGCGGGCTGTCTATGAGCTTGTCCTCAAGAGTAATCGGGCGGTTATTGATGATGTCAAGGCGGGAATAAAACGCTGTGATTATGATCGGATTGCTCGCCAAGTTATCGCTCAAGCTGGTTACGGTGATTTCTTTACCCNATGTCAAGGCGGGAATAAAACGCTGTGATTATGATCGGATTGCTCGCCAAGTTATCGCTCAAGCTGGTTACGGTGATTTCTTTACCCATGGTATTGGTCATGGCATTGGTTTAGCTATTCATGAAATTCCTTACTTTGGTCAATCAGCGGACTTGGTGGAGGCTGGGATGACCATTACCGATGAGCCTGGGATTTATCTGGATGGAA
>NZ_VBSL01000114.1:0-225 GCF_006149005.1 Larkinella sp. C7
TTGGAGCAATGGTCTTCCTCTTATTCCTATTAACCACATGGCTGGTCACCTGATGGCAGCTAGGGAGGCGGGTCCTCTGACCTATCCTCTATTAGCTCTCTTGGTATCAGGTGGCCATACCGAATTGGTCTATGTCAAGGAATCTGGCGATTATAAGATTGTTGGGGAAACCAGAGATGATGCGGTAGGTGAGGCCTATGATAAGGTTGGCCGAGTTATGGGCCT
>NZ_VBSL01000114.1:260-523 GCF_006149005.1 Larkinella sp. C7
GCCGAGTTATGGGCCTCACCTACCCTGCTGGTAAGGAAATTGACAGCCTGGCTCACCAAGGTCAAGATATTTATGATTTTCCTAGGGCCATGATTAAGGAAGATAATCTGGAGTTTTCATTTTCGGGCCTTAAGTCGGCTTTTATTAATCTGCACCACAATGCCCAACAAAAGGGGCAAAATCTGACGAAAGAAGACTTATCGGCTTCTTTTCAAGCGGCCATTTTGGATATTTTGCTGACTAAAACCAAGAAGGCTCTGGAA
>NZ_VBSL01000115.1 GCF_006149005.1 Larkinella sp. C7
TGTTATCTTAGTTGCACACAGTCTGGGACAAAAGGACTATCAAGCGCTCAGGAAAATTGTTCGCGAGACCTACTGGGCAGCCAGCTTGCTCATGCTGGCTGTTGGGGGCTTAGTCTTCCTTCTGGGTGAGCAGTTATCAAGTCTTTTTACTAGTAATGCTAGTGTTATTGTCTATAGTAGTATTGTTATATTTTACGCTTTTATCGGTAGTCTAATGACGTCGGGGACCCTGATTTATACAGCAGTCTGGCAGGGACTTGGTCAGGCTAAACTGCCTTTCTATGCAACAAGCCTAGGAATGTGGATTATCNATGGGTTACGGCCTGGCCGCAGTTTGGATTGCTACCCTTGCTGATAATGCTTTTCGCTTTGCTTTTCTCTACCTTTGTTATAAACGTGTAATTTTTTTGAATGATTAAGTATCTTTGCTCTGCCTCGTCAAAGTTGACAGCGTTTTCTCTTAGCTATAAAATGACTCTTATAGTGGTTGTTAGGCGAATTTGAAAGTATTTTTGGATACT
>NZ_VBSL01000116.1 GCF_006149005.1 Larkinella sp. C7
AACGGTCTCTGGTAAGAGTTTGTTGGCCAGTTCGAGCAGGAATATTATAAAGAACAATTGGAACATCAACTTCCTTGGCAACAGCAACATAGTGATCATAGAGTTCTTTTTGCGAAGCTAGGGCAAAACTTGGCGTGATAATTGACAAAACATCGGCACCCAGTTTTTCTGCGGCCTTACTCAGCTCAATAGTATCACGAGTGGANCCCTGCATAAACTGGAACCCGTCCTTTTACCTGATCAATGATTGCTTCTAAAACCTATAATTTTTCATCCGAGTTCAGAATATAACCTTCACCATTAGTCCCAAAAGGAAAAATTCCATGAACGCCTCCAGCAATTAGGCGATCAATCTGATTGCGTAACTCGGCAATATTGATACTTTCATCTTCCTTCATAGGAGTCAAAATCGGTGTAATGATTCCCTTCAATTCAACATTAGTCATAACGCTCCTCCTTTATAAAACGTTTAGATACTAGTTAGTAGCATGTACCTTAATTTTAAGCGCTTTTACAA
>NZ_VBSL01000117.1:0-214 GCF_006149005.1 Larkinella sp. C7
ATTAGACAATTTCCCCATCTTGTGCTACAATAGCTGGAAGAAAGAGGTTGCTGCTCAGGTTCTTCTCAAGCGAGTCTAGGATAGTGGAAGCTAGATGGGAGATAGGGTAATAATTGGCACTTTCGTAATGAGCCTAGCTCAATTTTTTTAAACAAATGAAGTAATAAATTAGGGTGGAACCGCGTTTTGACGCCCCTATGTCAACTGGCATGGT
>NZ_VBSL01000117.1:273-517 GCF_006149005.1 Larkinella sp. C7
CCCTATGTCAACTGGCATGGTGGGAAGAAGGCGGTTCTTTTTCATTGTGCCAGAAAAGTTGCCAAGCCTAGGAATGCAGCGGCTCCAATTCAATCTTCTTTGCCTTGGAGCAAAGGTAGTTGGTCCCGCTTGACAACCGCTGGGGCGATTTGCTTGGGCTAGGTACTTGTTTAACTTTCAAAAAAAGGATGTTTTTGCAAGCTAAACATCGCAAGCTATTACTACTAAGAAAGAAGGATATAAT
>NZ_VBSL01000118.1 GCF_006149005.1 Larkinella sp. C7
GTCTTTTAGGGCAGGAATTCCTTACACCCAAGAACTTGAAGAACAAATTATAACTGATTTGGCTCAGCCTTACGTGCAAGGGTTGACCCTATTGGGAGGCGAGCCCTTCCTTAACACAGGCATTTTGTTGCCATTAGTTAAACGGATTCGCAAGGAATTACCAGAAAAGGACATCTGGTCTTGGACAGGCTACACCTGGGAAGAGCTGATGCTGGAAACGCCAGACAAGTTGGAATTATTGAATCTTGTTGACATCTTAGTGGATGGCCGTTTCGACATCAAGAAGAAGAATTTGATGCTTCAGTTCCGTGGCTCATCCAATCAACGAATTATTGATGTCAAAAAATCCCTAGACCAAGGCCAGGTTGTCATTTGGGAAAAGCTCAATGATGGTCAGACCAGTTTCGAGCAGGTTAGTCGCAATAATCTCATATAGGGGCTTTCTAGGAATTCCGAAAGCGATCGAAAAGATTTGAACTATTCAAAAAGAAAAGCGTAAAACTTTTGACAGTTTTA
>NZ_VBSL01000119.1 GCF_006149005.1 Larkinella sp. C7
GCAGTAAAGCCTGAAGGAGTTAGTCTGTCCAAGGGACGAGAGCTCTTTGGCGGAAAACCTGTTTTAGGTGGTTTTGTCAATACTCAAGAGGGAGTGTTGTACAGTGGCAGTAAAGAGGAAGTTCAAGCGCGTGTGAAAGAACTTTTACAAGAAGCGGGTACGAGAGCCACTATTATTGGTGCTGACTGCACGATTCCAAGTGATATCGGCGCTGAGCGCATAGCTTGGGTAAAAGAAGCAGCTGCTTGGTAGAATGGAGGTCAATGGATGGCACAAAAAAATAACACAAAAAANCGGCGCTGAGCGCATAGCTTGGGTAAAAGAAGCAGCTGCTTGGTAGAATGGAGGTCAATGGATGGCACAAAAAAATAACACAAAAAAATGGTTCATAGCAGGCGGAATTCTTGTTTTACTTATTGGCGGTACCTTTATCGGCCGTCATTTTGCAGGACAAGGAGTTAATAGTGATAAGGTAACAACCTTAAAAATTGCCCATACGCAGAATTATGCTCCTT
>NZ_VBSL01000012.1 GCF_006149005.1 Larkinella sp. C7
TTCGGGTTGCAGTGTGACGAGAACCGTCACCATAACGGTCAATCCCGTGCCGGTGGCAACTTTGGTGACAACCACCAATCCAACTTCTTGTACGGGTAACAATGATGGAAGTATTACGATCGGAAATCTGACCGCTGGCCAAGCTTATATTGTCAGTTACAAACGCGACAATGGCGAAGTGGTAACCCAAACCATGAATGCGGGTAACAATGGTCAACTTACTTTGAACGCTCTCACCGCTGGCTCGTATAGCCTCACGGTTTCAGTAGGAGGTTGTAACGGTGAGCCGCTGACAACAACGTTAGTGAACCCAGGCCTACCGGGAAAACCGCAGATTACAGTTTCACCTTCTGTAACCAGTTGTTTGGGTGGAACTGTAACCCTAACGGCCAACGGAGTTAGCGGGGCTAGTTTCCAGTGGACAGGCTCCGGCTTGTCGTCACCAACGGGTTCTGTGGTAACCGTTACCCCGTCGGTCGTTGGGAGCCAGGTTTATACCGTAACACAAACCGTAAATGGCTGCCAAAGTCCAGCATCGGAAAGTGTGACCATTACCGGAGTTGAGTGTACAACCTGTATAGCACCAACTCCGACCATTACGTGTACGACCACTGATATTTGTCCGGGCGACGCCGTTGAACTGCACGCATCTGATTGTGCCGGAATCATTATTTGGTCGACAGGTGCGACGGGACAAAGTCTCATTGTATCTCCCTATACATCAACGACCTACACTGCTCAGTGCCAATTGCCCAACTGCACCAGTGCGCCTTCGAAAGCAATTGTAATCCGGGTTTCTGACCCCCAACCACCAACGATTACGGCCAATGCGGTGGATGTTTGTGTCGGCGGAACGGTGAGTTTGACCGCCAGCGGCTGTGAAGGGAAAGTGATCTGGTCAACGGGAGCAACCGGGTCGGTGCTGACCGTTACGCCGGATGGGCCAACGACCTATTACGCCAATTGCCGCATTCACAACTGCATCAGCGGACCGTCGCAGGGCATTACGATCCGAACAGGTCCAATGCCGAAACCGCAAATTAGTAGCAATTCCAAAACCGTATGTCCGGGTGAAAACACAACCCTGACGGTTTCAAATTGCACTGGCATTCCGATGTGGTCGACGGGTGAGACAACGGCAGCGATTGTTGTGGCACCAAACGAAACCACTTCTTACACGGTAATTTGTAAGCAGGGCTCCTGTATCAGTCAGGTGTCGGATGTTTATACGATTACGGTTGTGAAGCCTCAGCCTCCGCAGGTCGACATCAGTGCTGACGTGGTTTGTTTGGGCGGTTCGCTGCGATTGACCGCCATGGGATGCTCCGGAACGGTCATCTGGTCCCACAATGCAACCGGTTCCAGTGTCAGCGTCATACCAACCAGTAACGTAACATACCGGGCTACCTGCAAAGTAGGAAATTGTGCGAGCGATCCGTCTCAGCCCCTTTCGGTGACCGTTGTCAATCCGGCGGCTCCCCTTATCAAGTCGGATAAAACGCTAATCTGTGCGGGTGAAGTCGTCACCCTGACGGCAGAAGGTTGCCGGAGTGGACAGGTAGTTTGGTCGAATGGCTCGACGGGCAATAGCCTCACGGTTATGCCGGGAGCAACCACCAACTACACCGCTCAGTGCAAAGAATACACTTGCAGCAGTGTCGCGTCAAATGCCATCACCATCAATGTGACCAATAGCAATGCGCCAATGCCAACGGTTACGGCATCAACAACGCTCATTTGTCAGGGTCAGCCTGTTACCTTGACAGCAACGGGTTGCGAGGGAGGAACGATAATCTGGTCGACGAGTGCGACGGGCAATACCCTGGTAGTGAATCCAACACAAACGACTGAATATTACGCGGCCTGTAAAATGAGTACCGGCTGTAATGGAACACCCGCAAAAGTGACGGTGCAGGTCAATACCCCTGCCAAACCAACCATCCGGGTGTGTAAATGTACGGATGGACACATTTGTCCCGGTGATGAAATTCGTTTGACGGTAGAAGGTTGCAACGGAGTTCCCCTTTGGTCAAACGGAGCAACGACTACCAGCATTCTGGTCTCTCCGACTGAGACCACGGTATATACGGTAGTTTGCCAGAACAACCCCTGCACAAGTGCTCCTTCCGAAGCGTACACCGTGGTCGTCAATACGCCAGTTTCTCCCGTCGTTTGGGCTTCAAAAACGGAAATAGAACCAGGTGAAACGGTTGTATTATCCGCTACGGGTTGCGCCGGTGGTCAGATTATCTGGTCGACAGGAGCGACGGGTAGCAGCATTGAAGTGAATCCAACGACAACGACCAGTTATTACGCACACTGCAAGATCAAGAGTTGTTTGAGTGAGCCGACTCCGGTCATTGTCAAAATCAAGGGAGAGTGCGACGTTCCGGCCCCGCAGGTTTCCGCGTCGACGCCCGCAGTTTGCTACGGCGGTTCCGTTACGCTGACGGCTACCGGGTGTACGAACGGTACGGTCATCTGGTCGAATGGTGATACGGGGAATAGCATAACCATCAATAATATTACCGGAAACCGCCCCTTCACCGCCATCTGTCAGTTGAATGAGGAATGTAAGAGTGTGGTTTCAAATGCCATTAGTGTATCGGTCGTAACGCTGAATCCGCCAACAATTGCTACCAATAGGGAAACGCTCTGTCCGGGAGAAAGCGCGAAATTGACCGCCGTTGGTTGTGTTGGTACGGTAACCTGGTCGACGGGTGGAACGGGAACCAGCATCGAGATTCAGCCGGGAACTACAAAAAGCTACTGGGCTACGTGCTCGCTGGGCAATTGTGTTAGTGAAAAATCACCGCTGAGTACGGTAAAAGTAGGTGCCCCGGTTTCGCCAACCATTACAGCCAGCAAGGCAAATGTCTGCTTCGGAGAGGCCGTAACACTGACCGCAGCCGGTTGTCCGGATGGGACGGTGGTCTGGTCAAACAATCAGGTCGGTTCTGTACTGCTCCTTACTCCCGACGTGTCGGCTACCTACTCGGCCATCTGTACGACATCGAATGCCTGCAAAAGCGGTCCATCGAATGAACTGACGGTATCGGTTTATCCGAAAGTGGCAAAACCACAGGTTGTTAACCTGACGAACCAATGCCCCTTTGCTACGGCCGATTTAACAAAAGCCATCAGCAGTTCGGTATCGCTGGCGGGAAGCGTATTTGAGTACTATACCAGTGTCACACCCGATCCGGCCAGCAAGGTATCGAATCCGAAGTCGGTTGAGGCCGGGACCTATTATGTTGTCGAGAAAACGGCAACGGGGTGCTTCAGTGCCGCAAGTCCGGTTATGGTGGTCATTATCAATTGCAACGACGTTGATCTTTGTAAGACCAATCCGGCAACGGCATCGGCGGGTTTGAATGCCACCATTTGTTCCGCAAAAGAATACAAGCTGAATGGCGTCATTGGTGGGGCTGCCACCAGCGCGGTTTGGACAACCAGTGGGTCAGGGACGTTTGACAACGCATCTTTACTGGACGCAACCTATAAACCGTCCCTGGCGGACGTCAATGCCGGGTTTGTTAACCTGACGTTCACCACGAATGACCCCGATGGAACCGGTTCCTGTCAGGCGGCTCAGTCAACGCTAAAACTGACGATTGAGGGCCTGAAGGTTCAGCCAACCATTTGGCCGGTGCGTGCAATCGTATGTCACGGAGATTCAGTCATACTGAATGCAATGTCCGATGGTTATAAGTATCTCTGGAATACGATGGCCACAACGCAAAGTATTGTCGTTAAAGCCAGTGGTATCTACTCCGTCCAGTTAGTCGATAGCAAGGGCTGTACGTCCATCCCATCCGAAGGGGTGACGGTAACGGTTAAAGCACCGATCGAATCACCAATTGCCCCGATGATGGCCCGCAATACCTGTCCGGGATCCACCGTGAATCTGGTTAAGCTGGTTGAAAACGATCCGGTTACGCCCGGTGGTGAATTTGAATTCCACATTGCGGACAACCCGGCCTCACCGATTGTGATGCGCCCGGATTCGGTCGGTCGCGGGGTGTTCTATGCCTTCGAGCGCAGCAACGCTGGCTGCTACAGTGCGTCGACCATGATTGATGTGGCCATCTTTGACTGCACGACGGACACTTGCCGGTCCGATCTGTACGTCTCTTACACGGTCGACAAGGAGCATCCGAAAGTAGGCGAGGTGGTGACGTTTGCGGTAAAACTGGGTAACAGAGGTGAATGTTCGGCCACGCACAGCGACATCCGGATTATTTTACCGACCGGCCTGGAACTGGTATCACCGGGTAATCTGGTGGTTGATGCCCACGGCCACCTGGGGGCCTGGCTCCCGGCTCTTGCTGCCAATGACGAAGTTACCTACTACTATTCCGTTCGTGTTCTAACCAAAGGGCCGATTGTTAATCTGGTAGAAATCACGTACCTCGATCAGGTGGATCCGAACCTGGCCAACAACAAAGCCACTGTCACTATTGAGGACTCTACGCCAACGCTGTCGATGAAAGTGGGGCTGGCGAAAGCACTCAAAGGGGTTCAACAGAAGGAGGAGACCTTGTTTGAGTTTACCTACGATCTGGCCATCACCAATTACAGTGACCAGGATGCTACCCAGGTTCAGGTGACGGATGACGTTCAGTCGGTTTTCGATCCTCATGTTATCGAATCCGTCGCTGTCTCCGTCGATCCGGCCTCATCGCTCAAATTGAACTTAGGCTATTCGGGCTGGGTTGGAAATACGCAACTTCTGAACAGCGGAAGTGTCGTCAAGGCTGGCGCAACGGAGCACATTCTGTTAAAAGTGAATGTCCGGCTTCACCCGGATGGCAGCCTGACGAAGACGTTCCTGAACAAGGCCTACTTGCTGGCGAAGCTCAACGGCCTGGAAGTCAACGACGCTTCGACAAACGGAGCCAGCGCTGATCCGGACCATGATGGCAACCCGAATAACAACAGCGAATCGACACCGGGCAAATTCGACTCGGCACCACCGTCGCCCATCGGTGTTGCCCTGGCCGTAACGAACATTGTTCAGCAAGCCGATAGCAGTTACAACGTCACTTTGAAGGTAACCGTTAAAAATTACGGTACGGCTGACCTGAAGCAGGTGCAACTGTCCGATAGTCTGGTGGCAGGCTTTACGGCCCCGGTTTCCTACAGTGTGGTGAGTCCGCCGGTGGTTGGTGCCGGAAGCACGCTGAAACCGAACGCCAATTACAACGGCAATGATCTGTCATCTCTGTTGGATGGGGCAAACAGCAGCCTGGCGGCTGGTGCTTCTGACACGGTTCTGGTAACGATCAATGTCAAACCCACTGGCGAGTTGGGGCCGTTCTATACGCAGGTTGTTGGGACAGGGATTCATGCGGATTCTCTCGTGACGGATTTGTCGAACAATGGGTTTAATCCGGCACCCATCGGGAGCGTGCCCACTGGGTTCCGGTTCGATCTGCCGCCTTCGCTGCTGGGCGTAGCCAAATCGGTCAGTAAACTGGAAGACCTGGGTTCGGGGGTCTACAACGTCACCTATACCATTAAGCTAACGAACCTCGGCTCAGATGATCTGAAGAATGTTCAGGTGGTTGACAACCTGACCGAAACCTTCGGCAACGATGTTTTGATTGGGCCCGGTAAGCCAACCCTGACGGCAGAGGCCGGTCTGACGGTGGACTCGACGTATACGGGTCAAGGAATGTTGACTCATCTTCTGGTCGACTCCCTGAGTACGTTGCCGAGAGGAGCCTCCCGCAGTGTCAACCTGACCGTACGGGTCGATGTCCGTAACAGCCCCAAAAACGTCTACCATAATAGTGCCATTGCCAATGCGGTTACGCTCAATGGCAGCACGATGCTGACCGACACCTCGACGGCTGGTTCCAATGTTGATCCGGACAACGACCTGGATCCCAGAAACAACAATACGCCAACCGCAGTGACCTTGTTCGGCTTGCCAGTGACACCAAATATTGGGGTAGCAATGGCCGTGAAGGACACGACGCGGCAAACCGATGGCAGCTACAACGTGACGTACCAGATTATCGTGAAGAATTACGGATTGACGGACTTCACGGACGTACAGGTGAGCGATCAATTATCGGAGGTGTTCAATACCACTACCGGAGCTACCTACAGCGTGGTTGGAATACCGGTTGTTTCAGCGGGAAGCGGTTTGCAAAGCAACAGCAGTTTCAACGGCGATTCCGACGCTGCCCTTGTGGCATCAGGAAGCAACCTGGCGGCTGGGAAGAGCGACACCCTGCTGCTGACGCTGAATGTGAAAACCGACGGCCGGACAACGCCTTATCTCAACACCGTGTATGCGAAAGCCATAGCGGGAGCCGATACCGTCAGCGACACCTCAACCGATGGTTTTGAACCGGATTTGAATGGAAACAATGATCCGACAGAGGCCGATGAACGCGTAGCAACCCCCTTGATTTTCAACCAGAATACCGACCAGGTGATGATTCCGGAAGGATTCTCGCCCAACGGAGATCATATCAATGACCTGTTTGTCATTCGAAATACGGGTGGTGCCACGGTTAGCCTGGAAGTGTTCAACCGATGGGGAAACACGGTGTACCGGAACCACGATTACAAAAACGACTGGGACGGATCGACGAATACCGGTGTACGGATCGGTTCCAGTTCGAAAGGCTTACCGGATGGTACTTATTTCTACATCGTTGAGTTGAGCGATGGCCGCAAGTTTATACGATACATGACGATTAATCGCTAAAAACAATGATACGCAATTTTACCATAAAGATCGGAAAAGTAACACTACTGCTGGTTGGTATAGCCGGGGGTAGCCAGGTTCAGGCGCAGCAGGACCACATGTTTTCGCAGTATATGTTCAACATGATGGCCATGAATCCCGCTTATGCCGGGAGTCGCGATGTGTTGAGTATGACCGCATTGTATCGGAACCAGTGGGGGGGCATTGAAGGCGCTCCGCAGACCACCACCTTCACGATCGACATGCCCGTCAACCGGGAGCGGATTGGGTTGGGTTTGCAATTGTTCAACGACCGGATCGGTGAATACAGCACCACCGGTGCGTATGCCTCATACGCATTTCGGATCAAAGTGGGGAGCCGTTCAACCCTGGGACTGGGGATTCAGGCGGGCGCGAGCAGCTTTCAGGCCGACCTCTCCAAAGTCAAAACCGATCAGGGGAATGACCCGGCTTTTGCACAGAACATCTCTAAAATTCTACCCAACTTTGGTACTGGAATTTACCTGAGCAACGACAAATCCTATATTGGGATTTCGGTACCGCAGTTGATTAAAAACCGACTGACGGATTATAGTTATGGCTTACAAAAAGCCACGCAGCGTCGTCATGCCTATGCCGTGGCTGGTTTTGTGGTTCGTTTGAGCCCGGTATTGAAACTGAAGCCTTCCACCCTGGTGAAATACGTGGAAGGTGCTCCGCTGGGCATCGACGGGAATCTGAACCTCTGGATTGCAGATCGAATATCCATCGGTACATCCTACCGTCGGAATCAGTTTAACAGCTACGAAAGTGCCCTGAACCATGGCGAAGTCTACAATCAGGATGCAATTGTCGGCATTGTCGAAGTGCAATTGTCGGACCAGTTGCGCCTGGGCTACGCGTATGATCAGATGCTGAATAAACTGAAAACCTTCAAGCTGCCTTCCCACGAAATCATGATTCGGTATGAACTCGGCTTTGGTAAAAACAAAATTCTAACGCCCCGGTATTTCTAGGCCCGACGGGAACCGCTGCCAAATTTCCCCAAACCATGCGCTGTTTTTACCTGCTATGTTGTATGGTCGCTTGCGTTGTCGGGTCAGTGAGGGCGCAGGCGTTGCTCAGGCAGGCGGATCGCCAATTCGATAATCTGTCTTATCGTACGGCCATCGACCTGTACGAGCAAACGCTGAACCGTTCCGAATTGTCGGAAGAAGAGCGACTGGCTACGTTGTCGAAACTGGGTTATAGTTACCGGCAGGTTCGGGATACCCAAAATGCCGAACGGGTGTACCGGATTCTGATTGGCCAACTGAAGCAATACCAGAACGACTACGTCCCTTGTTACCTTTACTACGCCCAGGCATTGGCCAGTAATGGCAAATACAAAGAGTCGCAGGAAATGTATGAACGCTACAGCAAACTCCAGCAGGATGACCAGCGGGGAAAACAGTTTTCCAAACTCTACCATGACGTCAGCATTCTGTCGCGGAATCCCGGGAATTATAAGATAGAATTTCTGGAAATCAACACCACCCAGGCGGAATTCAGCCCAATGTATTACAAGGAAGGGCTGGTTTTTGTAACGTCCAAAAGGCCCGGCAATGCTTTGAAGCGCGTTTTTAGCTGGGATCATTCGGCATTCCTGGATCTGTATTATATGCCGGAAGCGGCTTTCAAGGGCGAAACTGTGGCCAGCCTGGGCGGGGCGTCGGCCAGTCAGCGAAAAAAGCGGGCGAAGAATCCGCGAACGCTGGGAGAAGATGACTATACCGACCCCACAGCCAATGACAGCCGGACGGTGGGTTTCAGTACGGGAGCCGCAGGGTCATATACAGCGGAAAGTTCATCGGAAACCAAACGGTTTGGAGGAACGCTGAACACCAAGTACCACGAAGGCCCCGTGGCGTTTACGAAAGATGGTTCGAAAGTATTCTTTACCCGCAACAACTACAACAAGGGAAAATACCGCGAGAGCGCCGACGGGATCAACAAACTAAAGCTGTATGTGGCTGAAGAACGGAATGGTTCCTGGGGAGAAGCGCAGGAATTACCCTTCAACAACGACGACTATTCAACCGGTCATCCGGCTTTGAGCCCGAACGATAAAATGCTGTTTTTTGCGTCGGACCGTCCCGGCGGTTTTGGAGGTACGGATTTGTATGTCTCTACCTTGAAGGACGGAATATGGTCGGAACCGCTCAATTTAGGCAAAGACATCAACACCCAAGGAAACGAAATGTTCCCGTTTGTCGACGACCGGGGCAACCTGTACTTCTCGTCGGACGGTCACCCCGGTTTGGGCGATCTGGATATTTTTTATGCCCAACTGACCGACCAAACGGCGGTGAAATCGGTGCAGAATATTGGCGAACCACTCAATTCTTCGAAAGACGACTTCGGTATCGTCACCGATGGCGCCCGAATGTTGGGATATCTCAGCAGCAACCGGTTGCGGGGCGGGAGCGACGACGATATTTACCGTTTTAAGCGGGAAGGCTCCCTATATGCCTGCCGTGAACTGACCATCCACGTGTTTGACAATCAGACCAAACAGCCCCTCGGAAATGCCCGGCTTGACCTGGATCAGAAAGACGTTCAGGATGGGAAGCGGCAAACCCAGACCGACAGCGAAGGCAATATCCGGATTTGCCTGGACCCGGAAAGTGATTTTAGGATCACTGCGGCCATGACGGGTTATCAGTCCAGCCTGTTGGGGTTTTCGACCAAAGGATTATCCGACGATCAGCCCCTGCGATTGGAAATACCGCTGGACACGGTCCCGATACAGCCTGGACATCCGCTGAAATCGAAGGTTCGGGGGCGAATTTTGACCCATACGGAACGGCTGCCCATCGATGGCGTTGAAGTGATTTTGCGAAACCTGTGCGACAGTACGGTTTTGGAAATGGTAACCGGGCCGGATGGCAGTTATGAATTTTGGGTCGATCCCGGTTGTGAATACATCGTTGAGGCCCTGAAAGATTGCATGGGCACCACCGGAGCCCGTATTTCACCCGCGGCCAATGCCAACACGGAACTGACGATGTTTCGTCAGGGCGATATTATTGAAATCGATAACATCTACTACGATCTCGATAAATGGGATATTCGACCGGATGCTGCGCTCGAAATGGATAAACTGGTCGCTTTGATGAAAAAATACCCGGCGATGCGAATCGAGATGCGGTCGCATACCGATAGTCGGGGGTCGGCGGTGTATAACATCACGCTGTCGATGAACCGGGCGATGGGGGCTGTGACCTATTTGCGGAAAAACGGCATTGCATCCCGTCGAATGAAAGCGACTGGATACGGCGAAGGCGTGTTGCTGAACAATTGCAGAGATGGCGTGAAGTGTACGGAAGCCGAACATCAGCGTAATCGGCGGACAGAAATTAAGATACTTCAGGTTGAATAGCTTTACTTTGTACTTTCGTACACCCAACACGCCCTGTGAATGATTCGACCGCTCGTCTTGAAATTAACCCTCCTCATCGCCCTCGTCACGGCCGGAAGCCAGGCGGTTCTGGCACAACGCGAAGTTCTTTACGCCCAATACCTGAGTAACCCGCTGACGATCAACCCCGCCTACGCCGGGAGCCGGGAAAGCCTGACCATGTCGGCCATTTTTCGCCGGAAGTGGTTTGGACTCCAGGGACCGGGTTTCAACCGGATTACCCAGTCGTTCGGAGCCGATGGCGCGCTGTCGGGTGGCAAAGTGGCCATTGGGTTTCAGGCGTTGAATGATCGGATGGGACTCTATTCAGCTACCGGTTTTTACGGTAGCCTGGCCTATCGAATCACGTTGCCGTCTATGGCGAAACTGTCTTTTGGCGCTTCGGGCGGAATCAACGTCATTCCCATTTACGATCCGGCCAGCAGCACGGGAATCAACAAAGCCATGCCGAGCGTCGGTGCCGGAGTATATTACGAAGCTGAACGGTTTTGGGCCGGTGTGTCGATGCCCGAGTTGGTGAACCGACCGATTACGTTAGGAACGGGTCAGAATGCGTCCATCCGCTACCAGCGCCCCTTGTTCATTAATTTCGGTGGACGCATCGCTGCGAGCGAAGGCGTCGATTTTCTTCCTTCCATTCTACTCACCCAGCAAACCGGCTATCCCCTCGGAATTGACCTCAATGCCAGAGTCTGGATTGAAGAAAAACTGGGATTGGGAGTTTCCTACCGGGCTAACAACAGCACCCTGATCACGACCATGAACTATATTGTGGCCCTGGCCGAATATGAACTGTCGAAGAGCATTCGGGTAGGCTATTCGCTAAGCAGCAAACAGGTTGAAAACCCCTTTTACGCTCAAAAAAGCGTTCACGAAGTGCTTTTTCGGTTTACACCAAGTCCGACTAAATTCAGATACCAGTAAGCGGATGGCTTTATGAAGGTTTCCGGTTTTAGTTTCATCCGCAATGCCCTGCAATACGATTACCCGATTGTGGAAGCCATTCAGTCCATACTCCCGCTGTGCGACGAGTTTGTGATTGCAGTCGGGCGTTCCGAAGATCAAACGCTGCGCCTGATTCAGTCGATCCAATCGGATAAAATTCGGATCATTGAAACCGTTTGGGACGATTCGTTGCGCGAAGGCGGACGCGTGCTGGCGGTCGAAACCGATAAGGCACTGGCCGCAATTGCCCCGGATTCCGACTGGGCATTTTACATTCAGGGCGACGAAGTGGTGCACGAAAGATACCTGCCAGCCATCCGTGATGCGATGAAAACGTATAAAGACGATGCGCAGGTGGAAGGATTGCTACTCAACTATTTACACTTCTACGGTTCTTACCGGTATGTGGGAGACTCGCGCCGGTGGTATCGTCGGGAGGTTCGCATCATTCGCAACAACGGCAACGTGGTGGCTTACCGGGATGCACAGGGTTTTCGGACCCGAGACAACCGGAAGCTCAACGTAAAACTTCTTGATGCCACGGTGTATCACTACGGTTGGGTAAAACCGCCCGACCGGCAAGCCGACAAACTCAGCAACTTCGGGCGATACTGGCACAACGACGAGCACATGGCCCAGTCCCGCAAAGAGCTAAAAGGATTTGATTACCGGGGGGTAGACTCCCTGGCCTTGTTTGAAGGTACGCACCCGGCGGTCATGCAGGCCCGGATCGAGCGAATGAACTGGCAGTTCGATTTCGACATCCGGCAGAAGAAACTTTCGTTTAAAAACCGTCTTCTGAAAGCCGTCGAAAACCTGACCGGGTGGCGAATAGGCGAATACCGAAATTATAAGTTGTTGTAAGCCAAGGCTACGTGTTTTTCTTTCTGGTCTTGTCTTTCCCCTGATTCTGCATTTTTTCCTGATGCAATTCCTCCGCTTCTTCCACCGAGTGCGACTCCGTTACCTTATTCTCCTTTTTCGCTTTTTCAACCAGAACCCCGTAAAAGCGATGCAGGGTAACGAGTTCATCCTCCGACAGATCTTCAATATTGAGCAGCCGGTTGCTGGCTTTGTGGTGAGAAGCAATCAACTCATTCAGTTTGAGTTGAATGGCCATTGAATCCTTGTTCTGCGACTTCTGGATCAGAAATACCATCAGAAAAGTGATGATCGTGGTACCGGTATTGATCACCAGTTGCCAGGTATCGGAATAATCAAAAAGTGGCCCGGTAATGAGCCAGACAACAATAGTTAGGAAAGCGAGTAGAAAGGCGGTTGAACTGCCCGTGGCTTTCGTAACCGCGGTAGCGAAGTGTTCAAATACAGCCACAAATCCTTTTTTGTTCATGGTTAGCTGGGGTATTTTGACATGCGTTTTGGTGATTCGGACTGTCAGACGGCCGAAAAAAACCGTAAGGTACTCACTCCGGCTGTACGAAGAACCAATTTGGTGCGGGTAATGTATGTTTACTATGGCAAAAACTCCCACCCCAGACTTTCCCGGCCGCATCCAGAGCGAAAAAGGACAGGCTGAACTTTCCTGGAAAGACCGTTTTGCGGCACTTCGTAATTTGCCGGCCTTTTTTCGCATGATCTGGCAGGCGTCGCCCGGCCTGTTTCTCGGCAATGCGGCCGTGCGACTGGTTCGGGCGGCCATGCCAGCCCTGACGTTATACATTGGAAAGCTCATTATTGACGAAGTGATTCGGTTGTCGGGCCAAACCGGTGGCGATGCTGAATGGCTTTGGACGTTGGTCGGAACGGAGTTTGGTCTGGCCGTTTTATCAACGGCGTTGGGGCGGCTGACCAGCCTGCTCGACGGTTTGCTGGGCGATCTGGTCACCAACCGAACGTCTGTCCGGCTCATGGAACACGCAGCAACGCTCGATCTGGAGCAGTTTGAAGATGCTACTTTTTACGATAAACTCGAACGCGCCCGGCGACAAACCACGGGACGTTCCTTCCTGCTTTCCGGCGTTTTTGGGCAGGTGCAGGAACTGATTTCGGTGGGTTTTCTGGCGGCAGGCCTGGCGGTTTATAATCCGTGGCTGTTGCTTTTGCTGCTTCTGGCGGTTATTCCGGCTTTTATTGGCGACAATTATTTTAACCAGAAAAGCTACTCGCTTTCACGAAGCTGGACGCCCGAACGGCGCGAACTCGACTACCTGCGTTTTGTGGGAGCCAGTGATGAAACGGCGAAAGAGGTGAAAATCTTTGGCCTGTCGAACTTTCTGATCGACCGGTTTCGAAGCCTTTCGGGGCAGTATTACCTCAAAAACCGGGATCTGTCCATTCGGCGGGCGGGCTGGGGAACAGGGCTGACGATCATCGGAACCGTAGGATATTACAGTGCCTACATCTGGATTGTGGCGCGCGCGGTGAACGGTGGTATTTCCATTGGTGACCTGACTTTTCTGGCGGGTTCGTTCCGGCAGCTTCGTGGATCGATGGAGGGTATCCTGTTGCAGTTCAGTAGTTTGACGCAGGAAGCCGTGTATTTGCAGGATCTCTTTGATTTTTTTGAAATAAAACCGCTCATTCATTCGACGGAAAAACCGCTGGCCTTTCCATCGAAAATTCAAAAAGGGTTTGTGTTTGAGAACGTTGGTTTTAAGTATACTAATTCGGATCGCTGGGCACTTCATAACCTGAGTTTCACCTTGACACCCGGCGAAAAACTGGCGCTGGTTGGCGAAAATGGTGCCGGTAAAACAACGCTGGTGAAACTCCTGGCGCGGCTTTATGATCCGGCGGAGGGGCGGATTTTGCTCGATGGTCGCGACCTGCGCGACTATGATCTGATCGATCTGCGCCGGAACATCAGCGTGATTTTTCAGGACTATGTCCGCTTCAAAATGTCGGCAGGGGTTAACATCGCCGTGGGCGACATCGACGAACGAACCAACCAGCCCCGGATCGAAAACTCCGCCCAACGCAGCCTGGCTGACACCGTGATTGCCAAATTACCAGGCGGTTATGAACAACAACTCGGCCGTAGCTTCGGAAAAGGCGTGGAATTGTCGGGGGGCGAGTGGCAGAAAGTCGCGCTCGGTCGGGCTTACATGCGGGATGCCGAGGTCCTGATTCTGGATGAACCCACGGCGGCACTGGATGCCCGCGCCGAGTACGAAGTCTTTCAGCGGTTTGCCCGCCTGACGGAAGGGAAAACGGCGGTGATCATTTCCCACCGTTTTTCGACCGTCCGAATGGCCGACCGGATTCTGGTGCTGGAAAGCGGGCAGCTGCTGGAAATCGGTAGCCACACGGAGCTATTGGCAAAAGCAGGTCGGTATGCTGAACTGTTTCAATTACAGGCACGTGGGTATCAATAACTAAAGTTTCAGTATACTCTAATTGCGTTGAAACCGTTAGCCTTTACGGTATGAAGTTGGGGTTTGGTGGTAAAACTCCCGAAAGACTTTCGTAAAATAAGAGGGCGTTTCAAAACCCACCAGATAAGCGGTTTCGGCCGCACTGTGTCCCAGGCGTAGCAAATCAATGGCTTTGCGAAGGCGGTATTGCCGGATCAACTCCACCGGCGACAGATGGGTCAGGTTGTGAACCTTCAGGTAAAGGGCTTTTCGACTCATCGCCAGTTCGTCGGCCAGCCATTCAACACTCAGCGTCGAATCATCCAGATGCTGTTCGATGAGGGTGTATAACCGGCGCAAAAACTCGTCCCCAACGCTCAGGAGCGGGGTGGCGCTGTCGGGTTGGGCGAGTTGCTGCCGGTAATATTCCTGCAACCGCTGCTGGTGAATGAGCAAATTACGGAGTCGAAGCCGGAGTTCGCCCAGGTGAAAAGGCTTGGTGAGGTAGTCGTTCGCACCCAGCGTCAGCCCCCGAAGGCGGTGCGTTTCGTCGGCACTCGATGAGAGCAAAACAATGGCAATGTGGTCGGTGGCCGGATCGGCCTTTAATTTCTCAATCAAGCCGTGTCCGTCCAGGCGGGGCATCATTAAATCCGTGATAATGATGGCGGGAAGCTCTTCTTTCGCCAAAATCCAGCCTTCATAGCCATTGGCTGCCGACCGAACCCGGTAGGTCGTTGCCAGTTCGGCCACCATAAATTCCCGCAGTTCGGCGTTGTCTTCGACCACCAAGACCAGGGGAGGAAGGTCGGCAATTCCGGTCGGATTTTTACCGGGCGACTCCCCGGCGCGGGCGGGCAGGTCGATTGCAATCGAGGGTGCTTCCACCGGCGGAATGCCCTCCTCGCCATTCGTGCGGTGGATGGGCAATTCGAGCACGAATACTGTTCCCGACGGTTCAGTCCCCCCTTCAATCTGGCTCTCGACTTGAATGGTGCCGCCCAGCCGCAGGGTGAGCTCGCGCACCAGTGCCAGGCTGACGCCGGTGGTATCGTTGGCCCGAATGCGTTGGTTATCACCCTCGTAATACCGGTCGAAGACGTGGGGTAACTTGTGGGCAGTTATGCCGATACCGGTATCCCGGACGGCCAGACGCGCTCCGGCTGGCGTTTGGTGGAGTGAAACCGTGATGCCTCCGACGGACGTAAACCGAATGGCGTTGGTCAGCAGGTTGAACAGAATCGTTTCCCACTTGCCCGCATCGAAGCGGTAATTCCCAGCGGGCAAATCCGTTTCGTAGACCAGCGTAAGGTTCTTGACGTCCGTAGAGGGGCGAAACAAATCCACCAGTTGGCTCACAAAACCGGGTAAATCACCCACCTGTTCGACCAGTTCCATTTGCCGGGCTTCGAGTTGGTTGAGCGTCATCAACTGGTTGATGAGCCGCAGGATTTGTCGGGCGTTCCGGCGGACGGTGACCAGGGGCGGGTGGAGGTGATCCGGCAAGTCCCCGGTTTCCAGCAGTTTGTCGACCGGAGAAATGATCAACGAAAGCGGGGTGCGCAATTCGTGGGTAATGTTGGTGAAAAACCGCGTTTTCATTGCGTCGACGGCCTTCGATTCATGGGTTTCGCGCAACTGGTGAACATACCGGCTACTCTTTTCGATGGTGGTCGCAAGGTCTTCGAAATCGATGGGTTTGGTTAGAAAGTCGAAGGCGCCCCGGTTCATGGCGGTTCGGATTTTGGTCATGTCGCCGTAGGCCGTGAGGATGACCGCAGGCACCAGGGAATTGATCTCCTGAAGACGGGTTAACAGTGTTAGGCCGTCCATGCCGGGCATGTTCAGATCGGTCAGAATCAAGTCGATGTCTGGTTGCTGTTCCAGAATCAGGAGGGCCTGACGGCCGTCCCGGGCAAACACAAACTCGTAGGCTCTTTTCTGTATGGCCTGGCGAAAACGTTGCCGAAAAAGGGTTTCCAGATCGGCTTCATCATCTACCAGAAGTATTTTGGTCTTCATTGATCCGTGAGAGTAGGGGGGCTATAGTGGATAATGTAAAATGAGGAATGTTACATGTAAAGTATCGCTAAACCCGGCACTTTTACATTTAACATTCCTCATTTTACATTCGAAATTAAAGGTTATTGGTGCTTTTCAAAGCCCAATACACCAGTACAGGCTGGAAAAATAACCGTAAAAACCGCTTTTTATCCGTATCCAGGCCAAAAGCACTGCGTTTATTGGCGTATTGGGAAATGTTACCGGGAAAAATAGCCGTAAAAAATGAGGCCGCAGCTTTTCCGACGGTTTGTTCGTGCTTTTGCCCCGTAAATACCAGACTGCTGCCCAACGCAATTTCGGCCAAACCGGAATACAGCACTGTATCGTCTTTTTTTAAGGGTACCCAATCCGGAACCTGCGCCTTGAATTCTTTCCGGGCAAAAGTCAGATGGCTGATGCCGGCAAAGAGTAAACTGCCTCCTAATAAAATTCTGGCGGCTTTCCGTCCATTTTTTCCGTTCATAATTTTCAGTTTTTAGGTTTCAGAAGCGAGTTCCCGTAATGTACTCCATAATCGGGGTTATTGCGCTTTTTTGTAAGTAACCGGTTTATTCCTTGAAGGGTTTTGTTGTTCTGGATTAGTAACCTGTATGGTAGCCAGATGACAGAGCAACTGGTAAATGCAGGAATGTATCGCTTTCGGACATTTGGAACCATCCCGCAGGAATTCTAATTTTACCTGAACGCTTTTTTCTGCTTATGCGCACGGTTGCCATTCTCTTATTCAACGAAATCGAAGTACTCGATTTTGCCGGACCCTTCGAAGTCTTTGGCGTGGCCGGTCGGCACGACGATCCCAAACCATTCCGGGTGGTTACGGTGGCTGAACGCGGTCCGGTGTATGCCCGCAACGGCCTCAGCATCCATCCGACCTATCTGCTCAATGATCATCCGAAAGCCGATATCATCATTGTGCCGGGCGGAGGTGGTCAGCACGCCGACGGGACGCCCTACGGCTCCCGCCGTGAAATGGACAACCCGGCGGTGCTCAACTGGGTTCGTCGGACGGCCGCAACCGCCGAACTGGTTCTGTCGGTTTGTACCGGCTCTTTTATCCTGGGGAAAGCGGGTTTACTGGACGGTTTGGCCGCTACGACGCATTTCCTGGCGGTTGAAGGGATGCAAAAAGCGGCTCCGAATACGGAATTACGTCTTGCTGAACGGTATGTCGATAACGGCAGGATCATAACCTCGGCAGGAATCTCAGCCGGTATCGACATGTCGTTGTACGTCGTCGGGCGGTTACTGGGCAAAGCGGTTGCCGAGGAGACGGCCCGGTATATGCAGTATGACTACTGGAAGTGATGGCCACACAGGCGTTGTTTTTTGCCGGAACTCAATCACGACTGGGCTAACGGTCTGATGATTTCGGATACGACTTGTCGTTTGCGCTTTTCAAACTGGATGTAAGGAATCAAACATGCAGGAAAACGGCCAACCCTATACAGAGTCAGCCGTTCCGGGTGGATATAGTCAATCATTCGTAGTATTGGTTGGGGCGATGCGCTTTAGTTGAAAGCCACCAGGCGGGAAACCGGACCTGCTTGTTGTTGGGTGCCGAGGGTCAGTCCGTAGGTCGTGGTTTCGACGCCATTGGTGATGGCGATCTGGTAGATTCCGTCGGGCAGGGCACTGACGTCCAGCCGCAGCCGGGAAGCCTGGTGACGTTTTCCAAACTGCTGAACGAAGAATTCGGCACCGGCCTTGTTGGTGAGCCGAACCATCACGGAGCCACCGCTTTCTTTGTTTAAAGCAATCTGAACTTTTCCTTCCCGGGTGGTATAAATACTACTTTTAAAAGAAGATACGTTTTTGGGCCGGCCGATGGGTTTATGACTTTCAGCCAGAGAAGCAGAGACGGTAATCAACGTCAGGGTAAAGGCGACGAGCAGGGATTTGATAAGCGTTTTCATGGCGTGTGAAGTTTTGGTTTGGTTATCCGTTTTGGATAGATCAAAGGTCGGCTTCAATGCCCGAAAAGGCTGTCACAAATGGGTCAATCCCTGCTACTTTTGAGAAACCAGGCCGGAGGAGGCAAAAGGAAGGTCGGGAACCAGTGGTTTAAACCAGAAAACCGGCGAAAAGTCCCGTAACGATCAGCAGGTAGGGCGGTATTTTGGTATATTCCAGCAGTAAAATCGTGACGACTACCACGATAACCGACAGCCCGTTTTCGGCCATGGGTTGAAAAAGGGAGATGGCCGCCGATGCCGTGAGTCCCGTGCTGGCGGCATTGATTCCTTCCAGCGAAGCCCGAACGGCGCGGTACCGTTTCAGTTGATTCCAGAACCGGTAAACGAAGAAGATCAGGAACGTGCCGGGTAGGAAAATACCGGCGGTGGCTGCAAAACCGCCCAGCAGTTGACCGCTCAAACCGGCATCCCGCATAGACAACACCCCAATGTAGGAAGCAAACGAAAAAACCGGCCCCGGGGTAACCTGCACGATGGCCAGGCCCGACAGAAATTCCTGCCGGCTCAGGTAGTGCTTGAACTCGACGAACTCGTTGTAGAGCATGGGCGTCAGCACCTGGCCTCCGCCGAATACCAGACTGCCGTTGCGGTAAAAGTTTTCGAACAGGCGGAGGGGGAGCGATTTGGTGATGGCCCCCAGGGTTGCGGCAGCCAGCAGGACACCAATCCAGAGAAAAAAGTTGGCCCACTGGATATTAAACGGTGCTTTTTCCATCTTCTCGTGCTTTTTGTAGGCAAAAGCCGTGGCAAAACCGCCGGCCACGAGAACAACGGGCGTGATGTAGGGCGACGGAAAGGCGTAGGCGGTAAGAGCCGAGATGATGGCTAAAACCATACCCATCTGGTTGAGAATCACCTTTTTGGCAATCCGGTAGCCAGCCACGATTAGAAAGCCGACGGCCATGGGTTGAATAAACCGGGTGAAATTCAGCGAAATGGAGTTTTGCTGAACGTAATATATGCCAATGGCCACCAGCGTCATGATCATCACGCCCGGAAACGCCCAGACAATCAGCGTCAGGTAAGCCAGGTTGGGACCGCCGATTTTGAACCCCAGGGCCGTAACGGTTTGCGTGGACGTTGGGCCGGGCAGGATCTGACAAAGGGCGTTCAACTCCATCAATTCAGCTTCGGTCAGATAGCGTCGTTTGGCCACAAACCGGTCGAGCATCATTGCCAGGTGAATCTGGGGGCCACCAAAGGTTGTACAGGCCAGAATCAGGACGTCTTTCAGGAAAATAATATAGCGTATGCGCCTTACCGGTGCGATAGGAGAGAGCGTTGAGAGGTAAGAGGCCATACACGAAGGTCGTTATTCTGTCGTACCGTGAACCGGAAGACTACCGGCATAGGGCGGGTCACGGTACGACAAAAACAAGCGGGTAACTTGAACGAAAGATACCAGAATTTAACTCTTCTTCAAACCCAGTTCGCGTAAACGCTCATCCAGGAAAGCACCGGCGGTCATGTCTTCGTAAATCTTGGGGTTTTCGGTCGAAATGCAGCTTTCCAGTGATGTCAGATCCATGTCACCCCGGGGGTGCATGAAAAACGGAATCGAATACCGGGGGCTGTTCATTTTTTCGCGGGGCGGATTCACCACGCGGTGAATGGTCGATTTCAGTTTGTGGTTTGTCAGCCGGTCGAGCATGTCGCCGACGTTGACAATCACCTGATCGGGGAGGGCGGTAATCGGAATCCATTTGCCGTCGCGACGCAACACTTCCAGCCCCTCGGCGCTCGCACCCATCAGAAGCGTAATGAGGTTGATGTCGCCGTGCGCAGCCGCCCGAACCGCACCTTCCTGAACGAGATCCGGGTTCAGCGGGAAATAGTGAATGGCGCGCAGTATGCTGTCGCCGTGGTCCACTTTATCCTCAAAATAGTCTTCCGGCAGTTCGAGATACAGGGCAATGGCCCGCAGCAGCGTCCGGCCTGCATTTTCAAGGGTCTGGTAAGTAATGACCGTATTTTTTCGAAAATCCGGGAATTCGTCCGGGAAAACATTTTCCGGCATACCGTTAATGGGCTCCGGTTGTCCGACGTGGTAGAATTCCTTTAAATCAGCGACTTTAAAGCCTTTCGCCGTTTCTTTATTCTTGCCCACGTAACCGCGCTGCCCGTGCAGTTCCGGAAATTCGTATTTTTTCTTGGTCTCTTCATCGGCCGAAAAAAAATCTTTCACCGAACTGTAGAGATTGTCTGTCAATTCGTCGGTCAACCCGTGGTTTCGGATGGAGACAAAACCGATGTTGTTAAAAGCCGCTCCCAAATCCCGGACAAATTGGGCCTTTCGTTCCGGATCTCCGGACTTGAAATCGGCCAGATCCAACGACGGAATTTGGTCATAAAGAATGTCGCTCATGTTGTTGATGCCCTCCGTTTAGTCAATGCGCAAAGGTAGTAAAAAACGCAGTTGAGCCTACCGGTTTTTGGCAATGTATACTGTATACACGCTAAAAACCGGTAGGCTCAACTCCTCGGAACGCCCAGTTAGGCTTTCATGGCGGCATTATACAACTCGTTGACTTTCGCCCAGTTGACCACATTCCAGAAAGCGGCAATGTAATCGGGACGGCGGTTTTGGTATTTCAGGTAGTAGGCATGTTCCCAGACGTCGAGCCCCAGAATGGGGGTGCCTTTTTTCTCGGCCAGCGCCATCAGCGGGTTGTCCTGGTTAGGCGTAGAAACAATGTCGATGCTTTGTCCGTTGACAATCAGCCACGCCCAGCCGGAACCGAAACGACCCGTTGCCGCTTTGGCCCATTCTTCCTTGAACTTGTCGAAGGAACCATACTTTTTGGTGATGGCTTCGGCCAGATTGCCGGAAGGCTGTTTGCCGCCATTGGCGCCGAGAATGTTCCAGAAGAACGTGTGATTCCAGTGACCACCCCCGTTGTTCCGAATGGCCGCAGGGGTGCTGCTGTCTATCTTTTTCACCAGTTCGTCGATGGACATTGACGCCATTGCAGAACCGGCTACGGCTTTGTTCAGGTTATCGACATACGCTTTATGGTGTTTGCCGTGGTGAATTTCCATCGTTTGCTTGTCGATGTGCGGTTCCAGCGCACCCGAGTCAAAGGGGAGCGGAGCCAGTTTGAAGGGCCCTTCGGCCTGGAACGAGCCAGCAAAGGCCGACGACTGAAGGGCTTTCAGGGTGAGGACGCTTCCAAAGGCTACTTTTAAAAACTCACTGCGATTCATATCTAAATGGTTTGAGGTGAGAAACCCGGTTTGTTGAAAAACACGCCCGAATCGGCAATGTTTTCATGATTCGCAAAGAAAGCGACTTTTTTGCAACAAACGACACGGAATCCGGTTTCCGTTCGCTCAAGAGTGAGAGTCCGATGCGAATGAAAAAGGGGAAGTTTTGTAGTATTGCGGCACAGTAAACAACGCCTGAAATGAATCGTTTTTCGTTCCTGCTTCTGGCGGCCTTTTCGGTTGCCGTCAGTTGCTGCGTGAATCCCAGGGCCTACTCGCCGGCCACCGGTCGCATTCGAACCGTTACGCTCCCTACTTCAACCGCCCAGATCGAGCGCGGTCGTTATCTCGCCAACCACGTGGCGGTTTGTATGGATTGCCATTCCAAACGGGACTATTCCCGGCTGGCAGGTCCGGTTATGCCGGGAACGCTCGGGGGCGGAGGGGCAGAATTTGGTAAAAACTACGGGCTGCCAGGAACATACTACGCCAAAAACATTACGCCGTTTGCCCTGAAAAATTGGAGCGATACGGAGTTGTTGCTGGCGATGACGGCGGGCGTTTCGAAAAACGGAAAACCGCTGTTTCCGTTGATGCCCTACGCCAATTACGGGAAAATGGACGAAAGTGACGCCCGGTCGATTCTGGCTTATGTGCGAACGCTGGAGCCGGTGGAAAATACCGTACCCGAATCTAAACCCGCTGCACCGATCAAACTGGCGATGAAAATGATGCCGCACAAAGCCCGGTTTCAGACGATGCCCGTCGAGAAAACCGGCGTGGCATACGGAAAGTATCTGGTTACGATGGCCGGTTGCGCCGACTGCCACACGCGCCGGGGAATGGGCGGATTGACGAAAAAAGCCGCTTTTACGGGGGGGACGGAAATCGAACTGACGAATGGCGTTCTTCGGACGGCCAACATCACCCCCGATCCGGAAACCGGCATCGGAACCTGGACGAAAGCCACATTCATCGCCCGTTTTAAAGCCTACGACCCGGCTACGTTCAAAGCGCCCGAAGTGGGAGAAGGGTATGCCAGCGTCATGCCGTGGGCGATGTATGCCGGGATGTCGGAGCAGGATTTGGGGGCCATTTATGACTACCTGAAAACCGTAAAACCGGTAAAGAAAAAAGTGGACGTTTTTACTCGTAAGTAATCCGGCTCAGAATACTCCGGCCCAGGGTTACTTCATCGGCGTATTCGAGGTCACCGCCAATCGGGACTCCGCGGGCAATGGTGGAAATTTTAACAGAAAATCCTTTGAGTTTTTTCTGAAGGTAAAAAGCGGTTGTGTCGCCCTCCATCGTCGGGCTGAGGGCCAGAATGATTTCCTTGACCGTATCGCTGTCGGGGTTCCGGAGCCGCTCGACCAGCGATTCGATTTTCAGGTCACTGGGACCAACACCCTCGACGGGAGAGATGATGCCGCCCAGTACGTGGTACATGCCTTTGTACTGCGCCGTGTTTTCGATGGCGAGCACATCGCGGGTATCTTCCACCACGCAGATCAGCGAGCGGTCGCGTTTGTGGCTGGCGCAAATACCGCACAGGTCGTGGTCCGAGAGGTTGTGGCACTTCCGGCAGTGCTTCACCTTCGAACGCATGGCGATCAGGGTTTCCGCCAGACTTTTCGTTTGTTCTTCATCCCGCTTCAACAAGTGCAAAACCAGCCGGAGAGCGGTTTTTTTACCAATTCCCGGCAATTTGGATACCTCGTTGACCGCGTCTTCTATTAATTTGGAAGGAAACTCCAAGTTGAGTACGTTTTAAAATGAATAACGAATAATGAATAATGAATATCGAATAGCGAAGTCAGGATAAACCATTCAGCGTTCGCAATTCAACATTCCTTATTCGATATTATTTCAATACTTCAGCGGAAATGCCTCTCCGGCAGATTTCGTTTCGTTTGGGGACCAGTTCTTCCCACGAGCCATTTTTGACCCGGCATTTCCCTTTGTGATGGATGATGATGGTGCACTGTTCAGCCTGTTCGGCCGTGTGATCGCAGACATCGATCAGCGTGTCGATGACGTGATCGAACGTATTCACATCGTCATTGAAGACCACCAGATTATACAGGTCGGTGTCAACAACTTCTTCCAATACCTCGACGTCATTTTCTTCGAACGGTTGCATTACACGAATTTTCTTGTTTGTTTAGCAAATTTACGAAAATTTGGCCGCTTTTGCCACGCTTTATTCATCCGTGGAACAACAAAACCTCCAGAATTATAACCCATTGTTTACTTAAAAAGTTGCCCCACAAGGTATGAATCCCAACATCGCGTTAACGATTCTGATTGCTTATTTTGCCATGTTGATTACGGTTTCCTGGTATACTTCCCGAGGAGCCGATACCAATACTTTCTTTACCGCAAACCGACAGACTCCCTGGTATTTAGTTGCCTTCGCCATGATCGGCACCTCCCTCTCGGGGGTCACGTTTATTTCGGTGCCGGGCGCGGTTGGCAGCAAGGCGTTTTCATATTTTCAGGTGATTCTGGGTAACGTTGTCGGGTACTACATCATCGCGACGGTGTTGATGCCGTTATATTACCGGATGAACCTGATTTCGATTTACGGGTACCTGGAAAAACGATTTGGTTTCTGGTCGTACAAAACCGGGGCGGGTTTCTTTCTGCTGGCCCGGACGGTCGGATCGGCCATTCGGTTGTACATCGCGGCTGGCGTGTTGCAGATTGCCATCTTCGACAGCTTCGGGATTCCATTCGAAGTGTCGGTGGCCATCACCATTCTGCTGATCTGGCTCTATACGTTCAAAGGAGGGGTGAAAACCATCATCGTCACGGACACGCTCCAGACCACGTTTCTGGTCACGGCGGTGATTCTGACAATCATCCTGATTTCGAACGACCTGGGAATGGGCTTTGGCGAGATGGTGTCGACGATCACGAAAAGTGATTATTCCCAAATCTTTTTCTGGGACGCCAACGATCCGAAAAACTTCTTCAAGCAGTTCATTTCCGGTATTTTCATTGCCATTGTCATGACCGGGCTGGACCAGGACCTGATGCAGAAAAACCTGACCTGCAAGAACATTGGCGAAGCTCAGAAAAATATGTACTGGTTTACGGGAACGTTCTCCGTTGTCGTGTTTCTATTCCTGTCGCTGGGCGCTTTGCTGTATATCTACGCCACAACCAAAGGCATCGCGATTCCGACCAAAACCGACGATCTGTACCCGATGCTGGCCCTTAATCATTTTGGAATGGTGGTCGGCATTACCTTTCTCTTGGGCATTACAGCCGCCACCTACGCCAGTTCCGACTCTGCCCTGACCGCCCTGACCACATCGTTCTGCATCGACTTCATGAACGTGGAAGGCCGTCCGGAAACCGAGCGGGCGCGCATCAAACACTGGGTTCACATCGGTTTTTCGGTGCTGTTTTTTGTGGTCATCATCATCTTCAACCGCCTGAACAGTCAGGATGTGGTGACGGCGGTTTTCGATCTGGCGGGCTACACCTACGGCCCTTTGCTGGGCCTGTATGCCTTCGGATTATTTACGAACCGCCCCGTCCGCGATGGACTGGTACCGCTGATCTGCATCGCGTCCCCACTGTTGACGCTGTTTATCAACAACCATTCGGTCGAGTGGTTCAATGGCTACAAATTTGGCTTCGAACGGCTGGTTCTCAATGGCTTAATTACCTTCCTCGGCCTGTGGGCGGTTTCGCGGAAATGGACCGTGAATGATCCGGCTGCAGCGTAACCGGTTTAAAGTTTATGGACTCAAGTTTATGGTTGGCTGACGCATTCGGTGTTCGTTATTCAATATTCGCTATTTATAAATGCGTCAGCCAACCATGAAACCATACATTTTAAACCATAAATTCATTTCCCAAACAGATTCATATCCAGAAACGCGTTTCGGAATTTGCCTTTCGGGTCGTAGTCGGCCATGAGCTTTTTAAATTCGGGGAGTTTTTCGTACCGGGATTGCAGGGTGACAGGAGCAAGGGTGAAGAGTTTTCCCCAGTGGGGCCGGGCCTTGAAAGGAGCCAGCTCTTTTTCGATCATCGGCAACACCTTTTTGACCGACGCCCAATCCTGTTTCCAGGTAAAGTGAATGGCTACGGAAGCCTGTTTGTAACACGGACTCATCCAGAACGAATCCGCGTCGATGGTGCGGATTTCCGAAATCATCAGGTGCGGGCTGATGTGATCGCGCAGCCGCTCGACTGCCAGAATGGCTTCGACAGCATTCCGGGCGGGGACGAAATATTCCGATTGCAACTCCTTGCCGCTGCTGGGTGTGAACCCCATCCGGAAGTGGGGCAGTCGCTCGTACCAGGGACCGGCCACGCCCATCTGCGCGGTGCAGTTGACCGCAGACAGTTCAGCAATGGGGTGGAGGTTTTTTGTCGCCAGTTTGGCCCCGTAAAACTCCGGTTTGGCGGCTGCCGTTTTTCCTTTCTCGACGCGCTCTTTGAGCCAGACTTCATTCACCCGGTTTTTTTGCCAGTCCGTAAACAGACTTACGCTGTAGGCACTCGATTCGATGGCGTCAAAATGCTCTTTTAGCTGGGCCATTGGCAGATTCTCGTAGACGTACTGCCGCATCTGGAACGTCGGTTGGACGTCGAGGGTGATTTTGGTGACCACCCCCAGCCCGCCCAGGTGCACTACGGCCGCCCGAAACGCTTCACCGTCCTTCGCCCGCGACAACGTTCGGACCTCGCCATTCGCCAGAACCAGTTCCATAGCCGCTACCGCCGTCGCCAAATTGCCGTTCTTTACGCCTGAACCGTGGGTGGCCGTTGCGCAGGCTCCGGCAATGGAGATATGGGGCAGTGAAGCCAGGTTGTGTAAGGCAAATCCTTTGGCATCCAGGTAGGTAGCCAGATCGCCGTATTTCACGTTGGCATCGACGGTGACGGTTTTGGCTTTTGCATCGAGAGAAAGCACCTGGCTCATTTCTACCAGCGAGACGAACTGGGTGGTACTGTCGGCAATGCCGTTGAAGCAGTGGCGCGTGCCCAGCACCTTCATTTTTTCGTAGCCTTTGACCAGTTTCTGCACCTGTTGCAGCGATTTGGCCTGATCGAGCCGGGTGGTGCTGTATTGCAAATTGCCCGCCCAGTTCTTAAGTTTTTCATCCGCCATCCAGTTTGCCAGGGTTGAAAGTGAGGGTGTCGCCAGGAGAGACGACGACAGTTTGAGAAAGGTACGTTTTTTCACGGTGTCGGGTTTTAGGAGTCAGGAACAGGTCCTTTTTTGTCCGCATTTTCCGGCGGGACGTCTACAAAAGACAAGGTGCCGGTTTTCATACTGACCTGCCGATCGTGGGAATCATACCGTAAACTAACGTTCGGAACTAATCTGCCGAAACGGAAAATTCCGGGGCGGTATTCTGTGTATACTGGCAAAATTTTTGACCACTTTTGATCGACTAATCAACGAAACGATGAAAGTAACGATTGAAACGACTCCCAAAGAAATTGAGATTATTCAGACGACGCTAACCCGGCTGGTAAACGAACTGAAAGGCAAACCCGAGGTCCTGGCAAAATGGGGACTGAACCAGATCGATTTGGGCCGGATCGAGCGGTTTCGGGACACGATTCGCACCGCCCCGCTGACGGAATGAGCGCAGGTACCGAGTTACCCGAATGAAAATCAGCCGGTTGGTGTGACTTTCTGAGGAGCGTTCCGTCTTATGGGTATGAAAATACTCATGTTACTCATTTTGCTGATACCGGGACTTAAAGTACTGGATTATGCCTATGTGCATTCGATGGAGTTAGATTCCAAGCCGGATTCGGTAACAACAGCCGCTGCACCTGCTCATACCGATGTTTACCTGCACCCGCCAGCCGAACGCAACCGTGAGAAAAATGGCACAGTCTCGAAACCAGCAGACCGGGGCAGGTGGGTGACGAAAGGAGTGGTTGTATCGCTGGTCATTTTGCTCGCCGTTGGATTGGTCCGGGGACGATCGCGGTAAGCATCACCGGGTAGCCGGAAGTCAGGGATAGGTAATTTATATGAGAATTCGTTTGTTTTATTTACCTTGTCTTCACGTAATCAAGCGATTGTTGTCTTTTTACCGTGCATACTTCTATTTCCCTAAACCCCTATGGCCGAATACCAAACTCCGAAAGATCGTGCGTACACGAACATGCTTCTTTCGTCTGCTCCCAAAGAGTCTGCCGCCTTTTTAAACCTGAAATACACGGCGGAACGCAGCGACGGCGTTATTCCTGTCAAGTACCGGGAACTGATGTCGGTGGCCGTTGCGCTGACCACCCAGTGTGCTTACTGCATAGAATCCCACATTCAAAATGCCGTTGAAGCCGGTGCCACGCGCGAAGAAATTGCCGAAACCGTGTTCATAGCCGCTGCGATTCGTGCCGGCGGTGCCGTTGGAAACGGGCTAATGGCGATGCGGCTTTTTGATGAGGTCAGTGTGGGTAAGGAGTGAGTGGTTTTAATTTTTTGCAATCCACTAATCAACTAGACGAGCGAAAGTGGATAATACAAAAGCTCACCTATAAAAAATGCCATCTGTATTTAACGGATGGCATTTTTTATAAATATGTGGTCCCACCGGAATCTTAACTTTTTATGATTATCAGGTATTTACGGAAAAGTTAGGAATAGATTCGGAAAATTGATATTAAAGGTATGTATTGCCCATATTTAGATTATATGACCAATTATTTCTTATAATTGATAAAATTAGATGTATTTTAATAAGCCAGGTAGTAAAATAAATTCCAAAATATAATATTTAATCCGAATAACTTACTACTGGTAGTTTTTCAATTCTGATATAATATGGAGTGTTTAGGAGGTATTCTGCATTTAAATAGAACTGACTTGGAATATTTGGATTACTAGTATTAGAATCAATGTGGGCAGAGAATCTAACTTCATTTGTTAGTGAATTAAATACATCCATGTTGTAATTTTTAAATATATCATTAAAGCAAATATTGATATTGGTAAATTTGAAAATATTAATAATTGCTTGGCTTAATTTATCAACCATATTCCGATCTTTACCTTTTTTGAAATATTTAATAATACTGATGAAAAATAATATTCCCATCTTATCTTCAGTGAAATCAGGTTTTTCTAATTGTAATCGGAATATAAACGCAAGCCAGTAAGAGAATTGTAAAGAGTGTAAATATTGTAACAAATGATTTAAATATTCATTTGGGTTAGAAGACATGCAAACCACAATTGCCATTTCATTTGGTAATTTTGATATAATTTCCAAATGAGGATACCCAGGTAAATCTTTTATATATTTAGCGGTCAAATATTCCTGTAAGGATTTATGAGCAAATTTGTAACTATTATACCCAATTTTTATAAATATACCATTGTGACTTTCTATTTCTTTTGCAACATCAGGTGCCTGGTCCCGAGGTAGACCATAATTATAGCATATATCCTCATAACCTTCAATTAAATCATCGGTATCAAAATTTATCTTCTTAAATTTATAAGTAAGTATAAAAGATAAATGAGCTAAAAATTCTCTCACTCTATATAAATCTAGCATTGAGTAATTTGTAATTCTAGAGACTCGGGTTATTAATCGCTGATAATCCCATTTTTCAATAAGAAGATCAACCACTAAATTATAAACATATCTTGGCTTACTCGGAATATCTTTCCTTTTTTCATAAATAGCACATAAATAAGCTAAAGTTAAGGGTCGTATCGCTGTATCTGAAAAAGGAGCTGCTTTAATTTTTTCTATAAATTCTGTCGATATTTTTTCGTCAACTAGCCATTTTTTAGATAAAGATATTATTTGAGTTTCAGATAAAGGGCATATTTCAAAAGTTCTGCAATTATTTAGTTTACTATTAAATTCTCCATTTCTCGAGGTTATAATAAATTTAGAATAGTTCAATGAGAGAGAGAATTCTCCTAAATCTTTTTCAATTTGATTCTTTATATTTATATCAGGTATTTCGTCAAATCCTTCCAGTATAATCGCTAAATTGCAGTCATCAATGAATTTAACGAGAGCCATCTCAGCCTCTCGCCGAAAGTTTTTTATCGACTTATATAATTGATTGGTTATATTGTTTTTTAAGTGTTCACGATTGTCACGGATGGGTTTAATAATACTTTCGAGCCGGTTTATTTCAGTTTCGATTGATCTTATTTCTTCTGAAATTTGGTCTATTTTTTCTTTGTTTGGAAAGCGCTTCCAATTTTCTTCCTTTTTTTCTAATCTTTTTTTCTCTAATTTTTCTTTTTCTTTACGTAAAAGTTTGGCATATTGTTCATCAGATTCTAATGGAACTAAGTTATAGGTTTCTTTGGAAATTTCATCCTTATTTATCAGAGATTTAAGATTAGAAAGTGACAAGCCAAAGGTTTCCAGTAATATTTCAAAAAGCCCTGTATTAGCTTCATTTTTGTCATATGTCAACTCTCTAAATCTAATTACAATTGGAGTTAGAGAATCGATATTTTGATATTTATTCTTTAATAGGTTACCAAAAATATTCATCATTAATGTTGTTTTGCCTGCGCCAGGAGCACCATACAGCAATATATGTTTGTCTAATTTATTTATGAGGTTATTACTCTTAATTTTTTTTGTTTCATCATCAGGTTCAATATTTTCCCTAACTTGCGAAAGATAAATTTCAAGTTCAATGAAAATTTCTTTTAACTCTTTCGATTCATATAAGATGGATAAATTTATTTCATTACTCCAATTGTTGGACTTAACAATGTTATGGGCAATTCGCTCGATTATTATTTCTCTGGAAATAGTGTATTCAAGTTCGTTTAAATATAACGATCCATCTAACTGGAGTGTGTTTTTAGCTTTAGAGAAGTTTTCTTTAAAGTGAGATATAATTGATTCTCCTATTTTAGTAATTAAAAACTCTGCAATTATTTTAGGGAATTCGATCCCTTTTAATATATTGGCAATTTTATCTGGATTAATCATCTTGGAAATATTTTAGTTGCTTAGGCGTTTTTAGTTAAAATTTGGTTAATCTAATACCTTGGAATGATTCGATAAAAAATAACGAATATTGAATGTCTGGATGTCGCTTCATTATAAGCATTTGAATATGATGATTGGCATTTGACACCATATGTCAAAATGATATAAGTACTTGTACAATCAATTATAATTCAGTGGTATGAGTAAGAGCGCCCGGATGAGGGCTTCACTTCTGTTCTTCAATCTTCTCTTTTTGCTTCTGAAGTAATTGCCGTTGTAATTCAATTACTTCATCGGCTTTCATTACAACATAACCCGCAGGTGGTTCAAATGCTGCCTTGGTTTGATCACCATTTAGTAGAAAGTTTGGAGTAGTTTCTAATACCTCACAAAGCTTGTTTAGATCGCTTAAAGAAGGTTCGGCGCGGTCCTTTTCCCAATTTGATATTACGTTCCGGATATGTTTTCCTGATTTTCCAAGGGCAATTGCTAATTCCTCTTGGGACATATTTTTATCCTCACGTAACTTTTTCAGTCTTTGGCCAAAGGATTCTTTCAACGGAAATAATATTTTGCACAAAAAAATTGTGCATGAATTAATTTCGAATACATTTGCACAAGTATTTTGTGCAAAATAGAACTTACTTGGTAAATGTATGCCTAATCGCGACAAAATTCAACCGGATAATCAACCGATTGAGGGAACGGTTAATGAAACTATGTTGACGGTCGAATATTGGCGTGAACGGCTTACAGAAAAAGCCGCCCAGTTTTCCAGCATCCGTGAAATGTCTGATAAGATTGGTCTGCTTGACCTGGAATTTGCCGGTGTAAAGGGCTATTTCAAGGTTCAAAATGCCTGTGCGGGTCGGGCCAGCCTGAAGGTGACGGCTAAAGTGGTCCGGCTGATTGATCAGCTTCTGATGCCTGAAGCGTGAATTTATTGATGTTTAACCATATAACGTAGTGTAAAATGGAAGCAATTGCCACTCAAACGGCTCCGGCCGGGAATCCTGATTTCCAGGAATGCGTAAATGACTACTACAGCTTTGATTTCGAATTGCCGAAACAAAACCGGGAGGTTGTTCAGGCCCGGATTGAGCGGGTAGAAGCCTGTCGGAAGGTGTTGCAGGACGAAATGAGCCAGGTTATGAAACAGTCTTACGTGCCGTATCAGGCCAAAATTGAAAGCCGGGTTTGGCAAATTGCCCAACTGAATGATTACCTGGCTTCCTACGCCTACTACCTGGCTTACGGGCTTTTGGGCAAATAGCCCGATCGGTTTTGATGCTTAATCGACACTAAAATGCTACTTTCTGAGATTCTGCAAAAGTACGACAACGGGACACTGGCAAATGAATCGGACGCATCCTTGCTGAATGCCCAATCGGCCATCAACCTGTTGGTTTCTGGATTGACCAGCATCCAGAACGCCACCTTTCGGGTGACCGGGTTTAATAAGCCCGTCACGAAAAGCCGCCTTCTAAAAATCGCTGATTTCCTCACGAAAACACTCAATACCCGCTACGGGTGTAACGATTAATCACACCAATCCACATGCAATTTCTCGCTACGATTTGGCCGCGACTGCTGAAGGATTCAGCGTCAGCGGGTAAGGGAATGTCTGTTCAAAGCTTCTGCCTGACGCTTCAGGCCGACGAACTGTTGCTCCTGCAAGGGCTCCTGAATAACTGCATCATTGACTGGCTGATGGACATACGCGGGTCACGGTTGTCGCCGGTAGAAATGTACCACCTGGACGAAATAATCAGTTGGGAATCTGAGCCGGAAGACTACCGGGGGGCGGTTAATCTGGTGCTGACCAGCTTCCAGTTGTCGACGTTTCAGGAGTTGATTGCCGAACAGCAAATCAACTTCTATTGCCACCCGCAAAAAGGGTTTGAAGATTTGGAAAACGAAGAAGTCCGGGCGATGCTCTACCGCGTTAACGAAGCCGTCAAGGTCGGTTTTTGGGTGGTCGACTACCGGGATGTTTACGTCCTGTTTAGGCATATGGGTTAGGGTTAACATCGGGCCTTTGGCCGGTCGGTTGGCTGGCCAAAGCTTTTTCAAACGATTTAACCGCCCTATGGTATGTTCTATCTGACCAACGCAACGATCCGATCCGGCGAGTATAAGGGCCAACCGGTGGCCAGCATAATGGATAAACGATTCCTGATTCAGTACCGAAGCACTTGCCCGAATTTGAAGGGTCAGGAGCTATTGGACATCAATCAACGTATCCGTGAACTTCATCGCCTGACCCGCCCATGAGTACCCACCACATTGACTTAAAAGAACTGTTAGCCATTGATGGCGGCATTTCGTATATACTACATCGTTACCCGGACGCCCGGGAATCCGAAAATTCGAGCAAGCGGAAATTTAAGGTGCGACCAGAAAAAACGGCGTCGGCATCGATGAAACGAACCGACGACGGTATTTGGATCGTGACCGACTTTGGCGGGGACCAGAAAGGCCGGAATGCGGTGCAAATCGCCCAACTGGAAGACAACGCCGACTTTGTGACGGCCCTCCGGACGGTGGCCGCATTCTACAACTTTGCCGGGGTGTCGCGCCCGGATCACAAGCCCGGTTACAACAGTTGGACGGCCAAACCCGACGAAGCCGAAGGCAGTATGACGTTCGACTTCCGGGAGTTTGAATTGCATGACCTGAAGCACATCTTCAGCGTTAACGCCTGGAACGCCCTGGGAAGGGATGATGACGCCCGGACCAAAGCCGCGCTGCAACTCTGTAGCCATTATCACCTGAAATGCCTGAACTGGTACACGTATACCTCCAAGGGCATGACCCACCAATACACGTCAAACGAACAGTTCCCAATCTTTCTGTGGGATGAAGGCGACTGGAAGAAGCTTTACAAGCCGAAAGCCGAAAAACAATACCGGTTTCAGAGTTACGGCGTCCGACCGGAACATTTCATCCACGGCCTTCAGCAAGCCCAAAAGAAATACGCTGAATTACAGGCCAAAGAAGACAAAGACTACAACCCGGACGATCCGGACGCGGAAGAAAAACGGAAGGAGAAAAAACTACCGGAAATCATCCTGGTATCCGGCGGCTCCGATGCCCTGAATGTGGCCGCCCTGGGCTATCATGTGGTGTGGATGAACAGCGAAACCGCCCAACTGCGGCCGCAAGACTTTGTGGCCCTGGCCCGGATTGCCGATGCCGTATATAACCTACCCGACATCGATGCAACCGGTATTCGTCAGGCTCACGCGCTGGCGCTCGAATTCCTGTCGATCCGGACGATCTGGTTGCCGGAAGAACTGAAAAAGCACCTGGACGCCCGGGGCAATCCGTGCAAAGACGTCCGGGATTTTCTGAAGTATTTCCGGAAGTATGAGTTTGACGAACTCCGGAAAATTGCGGTTCCGTACCAGTTTTGGGACGAAGAAATTGTCCGGGATAAGGATGGGAACGTCAAATACGCGTTTGGAAAACCGGCGGTAAAGTACGTTTTTAACAACGTTCACGCCTATAACTTCCTGTATCGGAACGGCTACGCCCGGTTTCGGAGTCCGAAGGAAAAGGAGGGATTCAAGTTTGTGCGGGTGGAAAACAACGTAGTGGCCACCATCGAAACCAGTAACGTCAAAGACTTTATTCACGGTTTTCTGGAATCCCGGCGGCTTCCGATCGACCTGCGCAACACGATCTATCGGACGCCCCAATTGGGCGATACATCATTGGCCAACATTGGGATTTTCGACGGTGACTTTAAAACCTACGGCCCGGACTTTCAGTACCTGTTTTTCAAAAAAACGGCCTGGAAAATCACATCCGCCGGGATTGCCGAAGAAAAGGCCGGAACCATCGATAAGTACATATGGGATTCGAAGGTGATCCAGCACGACGCCAAATTGCTCCCGGATATGTTCCGGATCAGCAAAAACGAAGAAGGAACGTGGGACATTGACGTGATCGACAATTCCTGCCTGTTTTTCCGATTCCTGATTCAGACCTGCCGGATTCATTGGCGGAAAGAGTTGGAAGAACGATTAAACCTGTGTGAACTGCCGGAAAAGGCCCGGACGGAGTACGCCGAAAAATACGGTTTTTCGCCCGATGACCTGAGAGCCATGTTGAGCTACGACACGGCCGAACGACAGGAAGCTTACCGGCTGGAATCAAAATTCAGCATCGACGGCGGGTTGCTAATGCTGGAAGAAATTGCCGAACAGAAGCTTCATCTGATCAACCGAATCTTTGCCATCGGCTACGCCCTGCATCGGTATAAGAACCCGGCCAAACCCTGGGCGGTGTTTGCGATGGACAACAAGCTGTCGGAAGAAGGCGAAAGCCACGGCGGGGCCGGAAAAGGGCTGGTGGCCAAGGCGCTGTACAAGCTGGTGAACAAAGTACAGTTGGATGGACGGAACCCGAAGCTGACCGAAAACCCGCACGTCTTTGAAAACGTGGATGCCGACACGGATTTGATCCACGTCGAAGACGCCAATGAGTATCTGAACTTTGGTTTCTTTTTCGCGCCGTTGACGTCGGCCATGACCGTGAACCCCAAACAGAAGCGGTCGTTTGAAATCAGTTTTGAAGACAGCCCGAAGTTTTGGTTTGACACCAACTTTGGCGACCGCATGACGGACCCGAGTTCGCTCCGACGCAAGCTGTATACGGTTTTCGGCGACTATTACCACGAAAACAACGGTGATTACCGGGAAAGCCGGACGCCGACCGATGACTTTGGCAAATCGTTGTTTACGGATTTCAGCCCGGACGATTGGAACCTGTTTTACAACTTCATGGCCCAATGCCTTCGGTTTTATCTGTCGACGGACGAAAAGATCATGCCGCCGATGAATAACGTATCGAAACGGAATCTGATGTCGGAAATGGGCGACCACTTCCGGAATTGGGCGGATGTGTTCTTCAGCCCGGAATCGGGCCGGTTGGATAAGCTGGTGATCCGGGATGAAGCCTTCGAAGACTTCATTCGGGTGACCAAACTGAAAACCTACACGGCCCAACGCTTCAGCAAATCCCTCAAAGCCTGGGCAAGATTCAACGGCTATATCCTGAACCCGGACGAAATGAAGAACAGCCAGGGACGCATTATCCGGCGGCCGAACAATGAAGGCTCGAAGGAAATGATCTATGTCCGGACGCCCGGGAAAGCCATCAACGAAATCAACCTCTAAACCTTACCTGCCATGTTCAAAAACAAACTTATGACCTGGTTCGGGATCCTCGTAGTCGCTCTTTTTCTGCTGGCCAGCTTGGCAATTCCTGCCTTGCTCCGCTGGTGGAAAGCGGACGAACAGCCGGTAGAATAGTCAGGAATTCATAACTACTCGTTTTATGCACTACAGTCCGCCCCCGCATCGCTACAAAGCTGGCGATTTGATCCTGCACCCCATTTATGGAAAATGCATCATAGTGTATGTACTGGCCGGAACCTTCAATACCTACTGTCTGATCAGTCACGACGGGTTGCAGCTCAACACGACAGACTCGCATACGTACATGCGGAATACGGGCTTGGAGTATGATTACCGCGATTTCCGGCAAACTAAATTAGATTTTGTTGCGGGCGTTTTCGCTCCATACTTTAACCAATAACCGTCCCTTTAGTGAATACCTACACCGTGACTGCTTACATCGTTGAAAACAGCCGACGAAAACCGATTTCAACGATCACGGTTAAAGCCGCCAGCGCTTTTATTGCTGAGTATGCTTTTGCCGATAAACTGACAAAAGACAACATGCGGTTTGACTGCGTCGTGGCCACTCAAAAACTCGTTTGATCCTCTGTTTCCGGCAACCATTTATCAGGATTTTAATAAAACGTTTCAGGCTAGAAAAATAGTCCCGTAATTTTTCAATTGATGTTTAACCATAAAGAAGGAAGTGTTTTATGAAGAAGATTTTCAAAGTATTGTTGCTGGTGGCCGGGGTATGGCTGACGCTCCCGACGCTGTATTTATACGTCGCTTTTCCGATCATGGACGTGCTTGCCGACCAACTGGATGAACTGTCGTTGGTGGTGAATGTGGCTTTTATCGGCTTCTTTTCAACGCTCGTTGTGTGGGGCCTTTACCGCTTGTCCCTGTTGTTTACGAATCAACCCTATCAAAACGACGTCAAGCATGGATAAGATGGCCGAAACGCCGAAGGCGCTGATGGGCGCTACTCCGACTGTTGCGATGGGTGCAACCAAGAAAAAGAACCTGGTGGTGGCTTACCTGCTGGAAAACATGGCGCTGACGATGCTGACCGAAATCCGGCCGAACGGCCGGGCGGCTAAACTACTGGTCGACGCGGCCAGCGAAGCCCGGCGGCAATTGATGACGGCCCACACGCCGGACGAATTTGCCCCGATCCTGACGATGAAGAACGCGGCCGTGTTGATGGCCCGGAAACTGGCCGGGTGTGAGGATGTGGAAACGCTGAACACCTGTCTGCATTACATGGAGCAGTTGAACGAAGGCAAGGTGATGATTATGGAGGACGTTGCCGATCCGGAAGCTTACGGACTCAAACCCAATCGATAGCCTCATGGAAGCCACGGAAGACGTCAGGGAACGAACCGTTCCGTTGTATAGCTGGTGGAAAACGCCGGGGGACTATTACCGGGGCTTTGCCATCGTCAACAAGTTCGGAAGCAATGTCGGCGGCAAATACTGGACAACCCACCTGCTGTTGTTGGAATGGCAGGTGGAAACGCCCGTTACCCGATCCGTTGAAGACTTTTGGGATTTGGTCGACCGGGGGCAATTGATCGCCGTAGAGCCGGTTTGGCAACCAAGCCAGGGAATGTTTCCGGATGCTGGCTGATACCTATAATAAATACAAAACCACAACCGCTTTTGAAGGCCCGATTTCGGGCCTTTTTTGTTGCCTAGCCTTCCGGCTTTGGTTCCCTTCAACCCTCCGGCAAAAAACTTGCAGTTTTTTGTAACTTTGTAACCAAGCCCAATTTTACGGCTTATTAGTCTGGAAATCAGATGTTAAGAAGTTACAATTTTTTTGTATCAAAGTATACAAAGTTACAAAAAATAAAAAAATAGGCTTTTTGAGGGGAGCCGCCTTAAAGCGGTTTTCGGCGCTGATACAAAAAATTTTGGAATGGATACAGAATCAAAAATAATTTTGTAACATGCCAATCGACTGATAGACAGATAAATAAGGGTGCCGGTTACAACTGATACAAAGTTACAGGAATTTTCGCCCTCAGACCTGGGGCGTTTTGAGCCATCGACAGGCAGCAACGGCGACACGGCCCGGAACCGGCTATGACCAAAATACAATTCTTGCCGATGGCGGACGACAGTGGGGGATACGTCCAGGCAATTCGCCCAGCATGGTCTGACCTTCAGACCAGAATAGCAAAGGAACTCGAAACTAGATGCTGAAATTGTCAACAAATAACCGTCTGATTACTTGAGGGTTAAGACAAATTTTTGTATCTTAAAGGAATGAAAAACGCCCGGTGGGACGGGCGTTTTCGAGTGCTATTCTGTTGGGCAACAGATGGATAGTTGATGTGTAAAGATACATCAACTTTTTCCAATCTGTCAACTATGACGTTCGCCGTACCTGTTAAGCCGTACATCAAAGAGTTTTTTCAGAATTCGGACGTATTTGGGCCGGAACCGATCATGGTTCGGCGAAACTCGCGGCTGGGCGAAATCATGGCCGCCGTGTTCTCCCATTATCCGCTTCAGGATATTGATTTGGAGGAGCTTGCCCCCACGGATGTGCTGGACCCGGCCAAACTGCATTTTGCCTTGTCGTTCCCGATTCAACCTTGCCTTTTGACGGATTCCCGACTGAACCAGTTGGGCAAAGTGCTGGAAGTGATCTTTGAATTTTACGCCATCGCCTTCGTCAAGGGCCGCATGGATGTTTTCCCCTCGCTGAACGGAGCCGCCGAACGGTTTACCGAAAAACACCAGATTAACGTAGAGTCCTACACACCTGATGCGGTGCGGAAGCTGGTGGACCGGAGCCGGTCGAAGGTCGATCCGTTCTATACCAAGCTTTCGGTTCGGGAAAAAACAAACCTGTCCAAAGTTGGCTGAAACCTGTCCAGTTTCGGTAAAAAGCTGTCCAATTTCGGGCGTTTTTGTCCAACGATTTTTGCGCTAAAAATTTGCTGCATGACCGGCCGGATGGTGACCGGTTTTGGCATACAGCCCGACACCCGGGCAGGGTTTTTACGTCCAAGTGAATTCGGCCCGGGCGGTGTAGTTTTCCTTCATGGTTTTCGACTCTCTGAATTTGATTCCGGACGTGCTGATTCCGGTGCAACAGCCCAACGCCGGGGGGATTGCCCGGCTGCGGCTGGTTCCGGCCGATCACCTGACGCTGGTACGGCCCGAACGGTTTCCGCGCCCGGGCCTGCACGGGTATGCGGATTATACCCTGTCGGACCAGCACTTTGTTTTCCACCCGGGGGCGTCGCTGGTCGACGTCGATGTGATGCCGGACTATGCCAGTTTTACGGAAGAAAGCCAGGCAGAAGCCAACGGCGGTTTTTACGTGCCGACCATTCAGGTGGTGATTCCGAAGGTGCGGCCGGATGTGACGATCTGGCTACAGCGTTACCGGCTGGTGAAGTGGGTGGCATTGATCCGGGACCGGAACGGCCTGTGCCGGTGCGTCGGGACGCCCGAACAACCGCTTTCGATGGCCGTCAGCCAGGCAACCGGCAACGGCCAGAACGGACGGAGCCAAACAGCCCTGACGTTTTCAACATCGGTAGAACAACCAGCCTATTATGTAACCGGCATTGAAAACGAAGACCTGTTTGCCGCCATGCCTGATTTTGACGAATCCTTCAGCTTTGATTTCAACTCCTAATTTTTTAGACATGGCAATTGATACCAATGCGATTAAGGCGATGATCGACGCCGGAATTATCAGTGCACCGCCTGCGCGGGTGAACAATGTGGCAACGGTGCGGGCGTTTCTGAAAGCCTTTGTGGACCTGTTGGCCGCCCAGGACTATACGCCGTCGCACAACTGGAACGGAACCCAACTCCGCTTTACGCTCCCGAATGGGGTTAACGGTGCATACGTCGATCTGAGGGGGGCAACCGGCGCACAGGGGCCAAAGGGTGACCCGGGGACGTTGACAAACAGTGCAATTCCGGCCCGAACGACCCCCATCAATCAGCCTCTAGACAAAATTGTCGTGCAACGAGCTGATGGCGTACTGGAAAAGGTGACCCTCTATCAACTGGCCGGGGGCACGCCCCTGGTGACGGGCAATCTGGTGGCCAATGGCAACGGCGAATTCGGCGATACGAGCAACATGCTGCCCGACAACCCCGCCAAACTCAGCTTCGACCCCACCCAGATTTCCCTGGCCGGTGGCAAAGGAGCCTTCCGATGGACCGGTGCACAAGGTAGTTTGCTGACCGTCGATAAGATTGCCGTCAATCTATTGCGTCGCCTGCGGATTTCGGTCGTGGCCCGCACCGGCGATGCCAATGGCGCTAATTACGATGCCAATGCCCGAACTTATTTTGGACTGCAATGCCTGGATGCTGACGGCCTCTCCATCGCTCCGCACAATTTCGCCAAAGTTAGTGGGGCGGCCTTGACCACGCTGGCCACGGCGCTGAATCCGGGTGACACGACCCTAACGCTAACCAGTGCTGCGGGTTGGTACAATGGCTCGAATGCGGCTTCGCGGGGCTTTGCCTGGTATCCGTATGTGAATGCTCAGGGCCAGGTCTTTCCCGACTACGGGTATTCCCGCAACAACACCTTCGACAAAGGGCTCAGTGGCGGAGCCTGGGCCGCTGGCGGCATTGCAGGCAATGTGATCACCTTGTCGGTACCCTGGGCCGGACCAGCCCTGGCGGCTGGCACTAAAATCGCCAATGTGTTCTCCGGCGGAACGTTTATGTATTCGTCGGTTTTGAACAATGCCCATGTACCCAATACCTGGACTTCCTATGAAGCCTACGTGCAGGGCGTGAATCCGGGATCGACCGAAGATGGTAGCAACCTGATGTTCCGCCCCGGCACGGCTTTCATCAAGCCCCTGCTGCTGATCAATTACAACAATCCGGCCCTGACGACTACCTTTTATTTTATGATGCTGGACGTGCGGGAGTCGGGCTTCGACCTGGCCACGTTGCTGGCCGGAGCGAACACCTACTCGGGTAATAACACCTTTTCGGGGGCCAATTCATTTTCCGGCGAAACCTCAATCAAGCGCCTGATTGCGTCGGGCAGTGCGCCCAGCATTGCCGCCAATGCGGTCAACTCGACCGGAGCCGGAGCGGGGGCAACGGCCAGCATCGGGGCGGGTTCGACTGACCTGGCCGGTACACTGACGATTGTGACGGGGACAACCCCTGGTACGAATGTGATCTTTGCCACCCTCACGTTTGCCCAGGCGATGGCGGCCGCGCCGAAAGCGGTGATTCTAACAGCCCGAAACAACCAGACGGGCATGAGCATCGGGCGGTTTTTTGTGGGTACCAAATCCACTACAGGCTTTACGCTCAACGCTACCGACTCGGGGCCAGCCGCCAACACCACCTTTCAATTCGACTATATCGTAATTGCTTAACTATGGAAACATCGTTGTTAAAACAGTATGGGTTGCTGGTATCATCAACCGGGGCTATTGTGGGAATTGAATTACCGGTAACAGGAAGTTCGTTACTGGCCGAAGGCACGCAACGGCGCGTTCGGCTGAAACGAATGTCTTTTGATGAAGACCTGGAAATCACGGCGTTATTTGAAATGCGGGTGGTGGATCAGGACGGCAAGGATTTGTTTGACTTCTACAATCAGGATACCACTCTTCCCCCTATGGTGACCCGGGAACGCCTGTCGCGGGTACAGCCAATTGAGATTCCGCGAACGACCCGGGGTTCCTTCCGGGATGCGAAGACGGGGGAACTGGTTTCCTCCGACGCGTTGAACGCCATTCCGGAAGTACAATTTTTCCAGTCTATGGCACTGGTGCATCTGAAAGCCCAGGGATTGCCGTTGACGGGCAAGGAACCTTACCTGGTCGTGGTGTATTTAATGCTGGCCAACATCATCCGCGAAAAAGATGCCCGGAGCGAGTTCTGAAATGGAAAATCAGGTCGTCGTACGCTACCGGGAGGAAGATCCCGACAAGCCGGATCGGTGGATGGTGATGGAGCCGATCCGGTATCAAACCGCCATCGGAGAAGTAACCATTCCGAGGGGCTATGTTACCGATTTTGCCAGTGTCCCCGTGTGGTTATGGGGATTATTTCCGCCGATTGGGCGGCACAACCGGGCAAGTCTGTTGCACGACTTTTGGTATGACAACCGGTTGGGAGAAAATGACTTTGGAATGGAGAACGCCCGGTTGCTGGCCGACCGGGAATTCTGGTTCAGGCTCAACGAAGCCGAACCAAACCGCAAGTTTCGAAACCGGTTGATGTACCTGGCTTGCCGGTGGTTCGGACGGCAATGGTGGGTTGAATAGTGTCCTATTTGCTTCTTACAAGGTCCAGTATCGTTGCAGCATCTTATTAAACCTGCTCCGATGCTGGACCAACTTATTTCTACTGTTTGGGCGCTGCACCCTACGTTTCATGACCGAATGGCGGCAATTGCCGTTCGTCGGATTCAACAGGGATTACCCCCGTTTGAAGTCAGCCAGGACAAAAAAAAGCCGTATGTAGTCGGCTTCGAAGATGATGAAGACGGCGTTGAACCGGGCATTGAGATCGGGGCGGCTTCCTACGGCTACAGTCGTTTGGTGAAAGCAGAAACCGAATCGGGGAGTGTGGTGGTGTTGCCGATGATCGGGGCCATCACGCGCTACGGTGATTTGTGCAGTTGGGGAGCGGAAGACTACGCGCAATGGATCGTGGAAGCCAATCAGGATAAGGCTGTGTCGGCTATTGTGCTGGAAATGAACGGTCCGGGCGGTTCGGTGGACGGTATCGAAATGCTCGGGGAAGTTGTTCGTTCGTCCGAAAAACCCATCATTGCGTACGTGGCCGGGTGGGCCGCGTCGGCCCATTTCTGGATTGCCAGCCAGGCCCGGGGCATTATGCTCGAATCGAACACCACTACTTCCGTGGGTAGTATCGGGGTGTTGGCGGTTCACGTCGACGCGTCGAAATTCTACGAAAAAGAAGGCTTCAAAGTAACCATCATCCGATCCGACGGCAGCGATGACAAAGCCCGCTTCAACGATGTCGAACCGCTGACCGACGACCTGTTGGCCGAAATCAAAGCCGAGTTGCAGCCGATCAAAGAAACTTTCATTGCCAAAGTAAAAGCCGGACGACCCGGCGTTGATGCGTCAGTTTTCAGCGGCAAAATGTATCCGGGCGGGGAAGCGATAAACCTGAAGTTAGCCGACCGGATCGGCTACTTGGCCGATTCTATTGCCTGGGCGAACGAACTAGCGCAAAAAGTCGCCTAAATATTTCACTGTATTCACTTTCAATTACTTATAGCCATGAAAAAAGTCCAAATCAGTATCCGGGATTTGTTCCGTAGCAAAGCGTCGGAAGAAAAAAAGACGGAGCAAACCACCACGACCCAAACCGAAGAAGCGACCGAATCCACGTCGGCAGAATCCACGGCCGATGATGAATCCGACGCTGACGAATCGGAATCCGAATCCACGGCGGTCGACGAAACGGAAGAAACGACCACGGAGGGCGAAACGACATCCGCCGAAGCCATGGCCGACAAAGGCCAGGTGCAGGTAAAAGAAATGAGCCTGACGGCGTACAACCAACTCGTGGCCGGTGCCAAAGCCTGGAACGAAAACAAAGACCGTTTTGCGGCTCTATTGAAGTGGGAAGCCGCCATCAAAAGCGTCGGCGGGAAGGGTGCGGCTGTGGATCAGAACACGCAAAACGGCAAAACCAAGCCGGGTGTACTGGATCAGCCCTGGAACCGGGCCGCGATGAAAGCCGCCGGGAAAGCGGAATAATCGTCCTACGGTTTACGGCCCGGATCGGCAACCTTCAACGTCTCAAACAAAGCTTTTTTCCAATCAATCAACTCTCATTGTATGAGCGCACTTAATCTTACTGCGTTGGCCGCTTCGTTGGAAACCTACGCCCGCGACAACCAGGAACACATTTTTACCCGGGCGCTGATTCCGGGCCTGGAAGGCGTCGAAGGTTCGCCGATCGTGCCGATTGCCGAATACATGACTATGATGCAGGCCACGGACGAAGTGGTGCTGACCAACCTGGAAGTGGGCGACGTGTTGCAGCCGGGCGGCAAAGACACCTTCAACCCCACGGCCAACGCCGTCAACTTCAAACCGCGAATCGGCAAGGTTCGGCAAGCCAAAGTGGATTTGCAGTTCCTGCACACGAAAATTGTAGCCCTGTACAAGTCGTACATGGGTCAGGTTCGGGCCAAAAGGATTGATCCCGAGCAAATTCCGTTTGAAGAGTACATCACCGCCCGGCTATTGGCCCGGGTTCAGGAAAACATCCGGGTCAAAACCCTGTATAACGGGGTGTACAATGCCGCCGGATCGAGTCCGCTGGATGTGAATGACGGCTTAAAAACCCAACTCCTGGCCGCCATTGCCGGGGGGGATGTGCCGGCCGGAAACATCATCGACACGGCGGTGTTGTCGGCGACCAACGCGGTGGGTGAACTCGAAAAAATCATTGCTGGAATTCCCGACGCGGAGTTCTACGCCGGTGATCTGATTTGCGTATGCAGCCGGACGGTGAAGGATTTCTACGAGAAAGATTACCGGACCCGCTACGGTTCGTTGCCCTACAACCAAAGCCAGTTGAAACCCAACATTGTGGGAACCGACATTCCGTTCGTGGTGGAGCCTGGTTTGTCGGGCTTCAACCGGCCGATTTTCACGGTTCGGGGTAACCTGGTGTATCTGTATGACGACCTGAGCGGAGCGGACACGCTGGCGGTCGATTACAACAAACGGAACCGCGACATAGCCTGGATGATGGATTGCCAGGTGGGGGCCGGTATCGCGGTAGCCGAGCAAATCTGGACGAACGACAACGCGTAAGACTTCCTGCTGCTAACGCCGGGCCTGGGCGAACAGACCCGGCAATTCTTCAATCAATTCATTCAACTTCAACTTTTTCAACTCGTGAAACGAAGCGAAATTTTTAGTTTTCTGCTGGCGGCTCTGGCCTTTGGCATTGGGGTGGTGTTGCCCCACGAAGTTTTTTCCTCGCTGGCATCTGAACCGCTGGTGGTGGTCGGGATGGCAACCGTCAGTTTTGCCAACCTGAATGGAACCAGCTACCAGAAACCCAACCCGGGCGGGACACGAAAGCTGCTGATTGCCCTGTCGAAAGACATCGATGGGGTTTGGCCGAAGCAAGCCGATATTGTGGACGGGGAAATTGCAACCGGACCAACCATGAAGACGGGTAAGAAATGGGCGGAATACCAGTTTCCGGACGGAACGTTTGATATGGGCGACGACGGCGGGGGTGATCCGGGTTTTCAGTCGTTCAAGCATACGATTGAATTCATGATTGCCGGAATGGGGCCGCTGATTCAGAAAGAAATTCTGAAGCACCTGAACGCCGGGTCGGTGGTGATCGGTGAGTTGAATGACAATCAGTATTACGTGGCCGGAACGTCGGACAACCCGCTGTATATCAAGCCAACGGGCAAGATCGGAAAAAAAGGAAACGACAAACGGGGCTACACGCTGAAGGGGGACCAAGACGGTTTTATGTGGCCGCTGACGCCCCTAAAATCAACGGTTGCCACCGCACTGGTGCTCATACCGGAAGAAGGGGTTTAAAAGCAAGGGTTTGTAATCAATCACATGCTGACAAAATACGAATTGGTCAACGTTCCGGACGGGGGCGTTGACCATTTGATTTCCGGCCGCCGGGTTTCGATAACCCCGAATTTGACCGACGAAGAAGCCGACGAATTGATTGCGGTCGGACTGCCTTATTTTCAACCAAAAACACCTTCTCCCGATGGGACGCAAGAAACAAACCCCGACATCAACGCCAACGCCGGAACCGACACAAATGCCGGAGCCGACACCAACACCGGAGCCAAAGCCGGAGCCAACGACAACGCTGGAACCGACACCAACACCGGAACCGACGCCAACGCCGGAACCAGTCGCCGGGCAAAATCCTGAAACACCAATCCCGCCAACGCCGGAGCCGACGCCGGATGATCTGAAACAGCCGGGTGAGCACTTCGATAAAACGGCTAGGATTGCTGATGTTGTGGATGATGTATTCCGGGCCAGACGAGTCCGGCGTAACGCCAAGGCCGAGCTAGACGCGTTACGAGCGGAATCGAAGCGACGGCAGGAAAAAGCCGAAGCTGACGCCGAGCTATCAACCCGGGAGAATCCGAGAGCTTAATCAGTAACCGAAAAAGCCGGGCTTCACGACCCGGCTTTTTCATATTCAGCCAATCATGATCCTTCAGAAACCCGACCTGTTTCCCGATCTGGTTCACTACCTGAAAAACCAGGGCGTTGATCCGGAATGTCTTCAGAACGCCCTGGATTCGTATCTGTGGGATGCGGGTCAGCTTATTCAGGAAGAATACGACTACGACAACAACCCATTGGGCTACATTCAGGCAACCGAGTATAAAGAAGCCGTTTTGCAGTTTCGGGATGTTTTAACCCTTGAAATCGATGACTAACGACGAATTGAGCAGTCAGCGTAAAAAAGCCCGGGCCAATCTGGAATTGCTTCAGATGAAAAAGAGGGCGGGCCTGGTATCGCAAGCGGACATTGACGAAGCGAACCAGATATACCAGGCATTGATAAACTACCAGGCACCGCCGGATGTCGCGACGTCGGACGTGTCGACATCCGGCGGTTCGGCGGTTCCGGCCGCCATGCCGGTTTCGGAATTTACGGCGCTGTTGGAAACGCTGACGGGGGAGAAAGCCGAACTACACAAACAGATGTGTTTGCGCTCGAACCAGTTGGCCCAAATCCCGGATGCGGTCAACGCCAAAGCGCTGGTGGATGAGATTCAGGACTACAAAGCCCGTCGGAACGAAATAGGGGCCAAAATTGCCTTTCTAAAGGCCAACGGGCGGTTGCCTGATGTCGTGGCCGATCCAAGCCCGCAACAGGAGCAAACGGCGTTTATGGAAAGCCTGCCGGGGGATAAATACGAACTGGCCCGGCTGCTGAAGGATTCGATTTTGCCGAACCTGTCGAAAGCCCGGGCAAAGCTGGCCCTATCTGCCAACGAGGTCAAAAAGGTGCATTACGGCCAAAAGGTGGCCCGGCTGGAAGCGGAAGCCGCGTTGGTTCGCGCCAGGATGAACGCACTATAGTTCATTATTTACTTGGATTTTCAATGTATTTTAACTATTTTACTTTTATGAAAAACCAAAAGCTTTATTTAGGAGATGGAAAATACTGTAGAAGACTATATTGATGTAAACGAACGTGTTAAAGAGTTGAATTGTGAGAGGCCTACCACTTTTTGCTTTCTCCCTGAAAATTTCGAAAATGCAAGTTCTATAAATGAATTTGTATACAACGAGAATACTATAACATTTAGAAAACTTTTTAAAAAATTCAATATTAAAGAGGATAAGTTAGAAGACCTATCTTCACAGTTCCGACAAAGAAGATCAAATGATTTATATACCCCAATGATATTTATCGGGTATTCAATTTTGTCTCAAAATCCAGAGTTGATTTCTGAAGGTTTAAATGTACTATCAAATTATATAACAGATTTATTTAAAGGAACTATTGGCAAAAAAGAAGTCACGGTTGAATTCGTTATTGAAAGTAAGACAAAGGAAAATTTTAAGAAAGTTACATTTAAGGGTGATCCTGAAAGTTTAAAATATTTTGATAAAATACTCAAATCTTTTAAAGATGTATAGTCAATATCACGATTTAGGCGACCTTTTTGATAAATACAATGAAGTTGTTAATTCCGCTAATTTAATGGCCTTCTTTACAAGGGATATTAATCTTCAGAAAGGAAACATTGCTTCTCTTTTGGAGTTGATTGAGTACGTTGAGGAATTTAAGCAGGAAAGTATACAAATTGAGAATGAGGAAAAAGCGAATTTCTTATTATGCTTACAGCTTTATGCACGTGCAATAATGACAGAGTTGGAAATGCTTGTTTCCTTGAAGGAAGATAATATATCTGAGGCATGGGATTATTTGGTAAGCGCTCAAAATATTGTTTCATCAACTGTAAGAAACTATCCTTTTCCTACTGATGGTTTTTGTGATCATTTATCCGAATACTCTGCAAGATTTCATCAATATGAAAAATTGTTGTTTCCACAAATTTGGTTTTTGAGCCGAGGTTCAATCGTTAATGAGACCAAATGTTCTATTTGTGAACAATCTTACTCTATTTGTGATCATTTAAAAGGATATGCTTATATGGGTAAACTCTGTTGTGAAATAACAGAAAAAGTTGTGAAACTGGAAGAAATTTCCTTTGTAGAAAACCCAAAGGATAAAAGATGTAGGATGACTCATTTTTCTAGCCAAGGAAATAAATATGACGTTTTGACACTTAGAAAAGTTAGCTAAGTCTTGCTAATTAGAGGTTATTAAAAGAAAGCCCGGGTGGAATCCACCCGGGCTTTTCCATTTTTTGATGTTTAACCACATAACGAAGTGTTAGATGGCCGGGCAAATATCGGCTAAAACGTCCTGGAATCCTGGTCATCCGTCGTGTATGCTTGCCAAAAAGAATCAAATGGCAAAAAAATCGGCGTTGGCGAAGGTCAAGAATAAGCTTCAGCTTGACGAACACAAAATGGATAAGTTCCTGGCGTATTACCACAATGGAACCGTCTTGAGTGACGACGATATGTCCATGCTGGAAAAATACCGGAAAGCCTGGTCGTGGCTCAGTCGGGGCAAGCAATTCGACGTAGTGATTTCGATATTGATGAAGGAATACGGTGTTCAGGAACGGCAAGCCCGGTATATCATCACGGAAGCGACGTTTCTGCATGGCAATACGTCGCAACTCGACAAAGCCGGGAAAAAGGTAGCATCGGCCAACTTTCAGCGGTTGTTGGCGAACCTGGCCATGATTGACAGGCAGTATGAAACCGCGTCCCGCGCCTGGGAGAAGGCTGACCGGATGGAAGGGCTGTTAGACGAAGAAGCCGTTGGGCATGATCCCGAAAACTTCCTGAAGCCGGGAAAATTCGTCTTCATCAATAACGTGAACATCCTGAAACAGAACATTAAACAACAACTCGAAGACGATGAGTAAGGATGTAAAGCAAATCTACGCCAACGCCAAACAGTTGAAGTTTCTTCGGAGTCGGGCAAAGCGGAAAACCTTCATGGGTGGCCGGGGATCGGGTAAAACCACCACGCTGGGCTACACAGTGGGCATGATGTTCGAAAACTTGCCCCGCGCGAAAGTGGTGTTGACAGGCCTGACCTACGTGCAACTGGATTTAATCGTATTGCCAGAACTCAAGAACGCTCTTTCTCGCATGGGCTATGTCGAATACTCGAAAGTGACGCCTTGGGGTGTGTATGTGATCGGCCAGCAACCGCCGGATCAATGGATCAAACCCTATTCCAGTCCGGGGAAACGGGGGTGGCAATACTGCGTCAGTTTCATTAATGGCTTTGTGCTTCAGCTATGCAGCCAGGACCGGCCCGACTCGCAACGCGGGATCAATAACGACGGGATTTTGGCCGACGAATCGGCTACGTTGAATTTTGACTTCATCAAAACGATCCTGTTACCGGCCAAACGCGCCAACCGATACGCGCCGTTTTCGAAGCATTTCTTGCACCTGTGTTTCTTTGATTTCAGTTCCGTGCCCTGGACCACGGAAGGCGGCTGGATATTGCAGACGGAAGAACGTTGGAAGGCCGAACTGGAAGAACGCGCCCGGCTGTCGTACGAAGAAAAGTTGGAACGTCCCCCACAAAATCTTTTCCTGGAAAGTACCTGGGAAGACAATAAAGACGTGTTGCCGGAAGATTATTACCAGGTGCTGGAAGACTCTTTGGACCCGCTGACGCTGGATGTGGAAGTCTGGAACAAACGGATCACCAAGCGCCCGGACGGGTTTTATTTTGCTTTCGTTTCCTCCAAACACTGCTATTATCAGAGCTACGCCTATGAGTACGATGAGAAAACCCGGCTGCATTTGCACGTCTCGAACGACTACCGGGACGATAAGAAGCTGGAAGTATCGTTGGATTTTAACGCGGCAATTTGTTGGCTGGTGATTTGTCAGGAAGTGGGGAAAGAATTCCGGCAAATCAACAGCATCTTCAAAAAACCTACCATCGATAAGCAAACCAGTTTGGTAATCCAGTTGGCTGAAGCCTTTGACCTTTCCTATTCGCACCATAAGGTTAAAGAAGTCGACGTATGGGGTGATCCCTCCGGCCGGGCTAAATCCGCCGGGACCAGTGAAGCTAATAAACCTTTCCTGGAACAATTCTGTGACTACCTGGTGAAGCGGGGATGGCGGGTTAATAAACCCTATCAACGCTTCCAATATCCAGCACATAAGGATAAGTACATCCTAATCAACCACCTATTGGACGAGAGTAGCGACCGCACCCCACGGCTGCGCTTCAATCAGAACTCCAATAAACCGTTCCTGATTGCCCTCCAACAGACCCGAACCATTGACAACTTCAAGAAGGACAAGGGCAGCGAGACACCCAACAACAAGAACCGCGAGTATGCAACCGACGGGACCGACGCCTATGACTACATCGTATGGGGTAAGTACAAGCGGCTGTTGCCGTCCGGTTCGTCACCGGGCTACCGGAACACGCTGATCATTTTGAATTAGCCGACCGGTCCGGGTAAAAATGTTACAGAACCAGTCGTCGGGCCGACAATCGTGATTTTATATTCCTTTTTTTTCAGTGGCAATTGCCATTGGCGGTAAAGGGCGGGCTACCTGATCGTGTTTGATTGGGTAGCTTTTTCGTTTTGTGGCCGACCAATGGGTTGATGATCAATTTAGTAGGTGAAAAAGAGACTGCAAAATGGTTAAAAAAACACCTGTTTGATGGCTGAAAATGTGTCCTACAGTGGGCAAAATGGCGGCTGTAACCTTGCAAACGTCATTGAATAGTCCACCAGCATGGCCAACGGCAAACAAACCATTACCCTCAAAACGGTGCTGCATTCCATTCAGGAAGCCGGGACTGTCTTCAGCCTGAAATTCCGGAAGCTCGACGGGTCGATTTCCTTCAAACCGGAAGTGAAAAAGAACCCCACCGCCGTACGCCCTGAATCGACCGGCGGCACGAAGGATTTGGGGACGATCCGGCGGAACATGAAGGGAGCCGGGGCGCTGTTGCTGTTCGATTGTCGGGAGCGGAAAACGTTCGAAGCCAAAATTGAACTGCTGGTGGAATTCAACGGCATGACCATTTTTCACAACTATTGACATGACGGAAATTCGGAAGCTTTCCCGGAACGTGTACGTCCTGAAAACGCCCGGCGCGGGGGCGCTGGTTACGTTTGGCAACGCGGACACGGCCTATTCGCCCAACGCCAACAATACCCCCAACTCGGGCAGCCGGGGCGATCATGTGCAGTGGGGCGACAAAGACAAGCAATTGGCCACCATGCACCAACTGGCTTGTGAGTCGCCGAATAAATGGCGGCTCATAAAGACACGCCGGGATTTCGTCGTGGGCCGGGGCGTCTACACCCACATGGACGAAACCGCCGGGCCAGGTGCTCCGACGTATTATAAACCGGTGGTGTTTGATGCGTTCGAACGCTGGCGACGGCTGGCCGATTGGGACCGCGCCTGGATCAAAATAGGTTTTCAGTACGGCTTTTCGGGCAACGTCTTTGTGAAGCTGGTGTTCGGAACGGACGGGAAAATTGAACGGATCGATGCCATTGACGCCTTCAAAATCCGGCCGCGCAAGCTGGCCAAAGGGGAAAGCCGAACCACGGCCTATCTGGTGAATCCGAATCAGTTTGGCAGCAAGGCGTTTAAAAAAGACGATACTGAAACGGTTCCGGCCTTCGATCCGGCCCGCCCGGACAATTACCCGGTGTCGATTTTGCATCTGAAAGACGACATTCCGGGTCAGGATAATTTTGGGTTCCCGGAATGGTGGTCGACGGAAGAATGGTCGAAGGTGGCCAACAAGATTCCGAAGTTTCACGATGCGGGTTTAGACAACGGGTACAACATCAAATACCACATTTCGATCCCGGATGATTATTTTCTGGTGGACGGGTTGGACGAACAGGCCCAGGAACAGCGGAAAATTGATACCATCCGGCAGATGGGGGAAACGCTGTCGGGGTTTGAGAATACCGACAAAGCGTTGATAACGTTTCACAAAGTCGACATGGGCGGGAAAGAGCTGGCCGGGGTCCGGATTACGCCCCTGGACAATAAAATGTCCGATGACGCCTACACCAAGCTGTTTAACACGGCCAACGTAGCCCAGGCGTCGGGCCACGGTGTGCTTCCGGCGCTGGCCGGGATCGATACCGGTACCAAGTTGGGCGGCTCGGGCAAGGAACTGGAAGCGGCCGCCAACTACCAGCAAAACTTCCTGACCTACGTCGACCGGTTTATTCTGCTGACACCCCTGCGGATTGCCCAGGCGGTTAACGGCTGGCCGTGGGAAATGCAATTTGACGTACGCAACATCCAGCTTTACAACTACGACACCACACCCCAGGATTCGGGGGCGAATCCGGCTCAATCTGCTACCGAAACCGACGATCAACATGCTGATTAACGACATTGCCGCCTTGAAAAGCCAGATTGGTGGGGTTCAGAAAACAATGAACTGGCCAACCTGGGAACCTTACGTCCGGGGGGCGGAAATCCGCCATATCATTCCCGCCATCGGCGAAGAACTCTACGACGAGTTGACCGCTGTAGTGTCCCCATCGGCTGAACAAAAGAAGCTGTTGGACCGGCTGCGCCCAGCGGTGGCATTTGCCGCTTATCTGGATGCGGTTCCGTACCTGGTGACGGCCACCGGTGACGTCGGAATTGTGATGAATACGCCATCCAACACGGCCAACATTTCCAAATGGATGTACGTCACGCTGGTGAAAGATGCCCAGGCTAAAGCCGATTACTGGATTGAAACCGCCCTGCAATGGCTCGAACTTCATGCCGGGGCGTTCCCGACCTGGACGGCTTCCGCGTCCTACACGATTAACCAGGGCCGGATCATCGCTTCCGCTACCGAATGGAGCCGGGCGTTTCCGGCCGGACGCGGAAGCCGTCGATTGTTTCTGGCGGTTCGGAATTACCTGAACAATTCGGAGGTCGATTTCTTAAAACCGCTGTTGGGTCCGGCCCTGTATACCCATCTGTTAGAAAAGTTGTCGACGGCTCCGCTATCGCTGACGATGCCGGAAACCGAAGTGTTGCGCCTGAGCCGCCTGGCGGTAGCCCATCATGCCTTCGGGGAAGCCATTCCGTTCCTGAACATCAACGAAGACTTCCGGATTGTCTCGGAAACGGACGGGATTGTCAATGAAGACGCACTGGAAACCGGCCGGTTAAACGCCATCCTGCGCGATTGTCAGGACAAAGCTTCCGGGTACGCGGCCGATCTGGTCAAGTATCTGAACGCCAACGCGTCGGAGACGGTTTTGCACGACTACTTCATCTATGAACGTTATCAGCCGCCGGTGGCCGGTCAGCTATCGGGCGGATTTCCCAACGAACCTTCCAATCCCCACTTTGTCTTGTAATCACTTTTCACAAACGCTTCAACTTTCCAACCGATGGTTTCCAAATCCACCACAACGCAACCGGACGCAACGGTGAAACCGCTGCCGACCGCTGCTGACACCCTACAGGCCGAAAAAGACCAACTGGCACAGGACATGCTAAAAATTCAGGCAAGGCAAGCCGACCTGATGCAGAAAGAAGAACTGGCCCGAGAGCAGCGCCGGAATGTGTTATTTGTCGAACTCGACAAGGCCCGCGAAGCCGCGGCCAATTTCAGGCGAGAAGCCCGGGCCACGGCCGATCCGGACGAAAAACGCAACCTGTATGAGTGGGCCGGTGAAGCCGACCGGGAGGTACAGCAACTGGAAGTCGAATTGGGCATTGCTGCCAAAGCCGATGCCGACGAACCGGCGACGGTGTTGCCGTGGATGCAGCGCAACAAGAAGGTGATGGCGCTGCTTCAGGTGCTCGGGGTACTGGCGCTGATTCAGTTCTGCTACGGACAGTTCATGGCCTACAAAGACCAGATTGACGCCATCAACAAAACGTTGCCGTTCGATCAGCACTTGCAGCCCTACGACCTGACGAGCATTCAGAAATTCTTTTATGAACAGTTGGTTGTGTTTACGTCGCTGCCCATCGCCCTGGCGATCCTGTTTCTGGTGGTGCCCTTCGTCGGATTTTACGTCCTGCCATTTCTGAAGTCACGGAAGGATTTTTACAGTGAATTCTACGAAGATTTGACACCATGGCAACGCACCGTTATTTCCACGGCCTTACTGTTGGGCTTGTTATTCTTTCTGGCCATTTCACACACGGTCAAACCGTAAAACCGGCATCGGCCAAACCGCCGGTGGTGGCTCCGGATTTTGCGGACGAATGGGCACTCCGGCTGGCAATCCGGGACACGGCGGCTATGTATGTGGGTGTCAAGGAGCAGACCAACCGGAACGACCATCCGTTGATTACCAAGATCAACCGGGCATTCGGATTGCCAAAAAACGCCTATTACTGTGCGTCCGGTTTGGCCTACTGCTACAAGGTAAACTTCAAAACGAAGTTGCCCTTCAACGGAGCCGGATCGGTGGCGTCCTGGTTTGCCAACCGTCAGCGGTGGGTGTACCGACGCGGGGAACGCGGGAACCAGCGGACGGGCCGCAAACCGCAATTGATGGATGGGGTTAGCCTGTTTAGCTCGCACATTGAAGGGCTGGCGCAACTGCGGTGGGATGCCGACGCTGATTATATTGAAACCATCGGTTTCAACACAACCGCCGGAACCGGGCGTGGCGGTGTATATCGGGTTCGGCGACCCATGAAGGACGTGAAAGCCATCGTGAACCACATAACGCCATATTGGGAATTAATCCACCAGGCCAAGGGAACACCATGATCATTTTTCCGGATTGGGTTGAAACCGGGCTGACGTACCTGTACGATCGGATCATTCTGTTCGGTTCGGTGGCGATGTTGCTGGTTTGTTTTGTGTGCATGGTCCTTTTAAACTGGATACGTCCCGATGAAAACCGTAACGATTGAAAAGAACCGCTATTCCGTTCCTGAGCGTTGGGAAGAATGTACGGAAGAACAGATTCAGCAGTTACTTCCGTTTCAATTGATCGATCTGAAAGAGCAGGAACCGGAATATCGGGGGCTACTGAAATCGCTGGCGCTGGAAGTACTGTTGCCGGTGGTGAAAACAATCCGGAACGTCCTGGACCATGAACCGCTTTGGCGGTTGGGCCAATTGACGCGCTGGATTTGGGAACAGCGGATCAGTCACAAACCCTTTGTGTCGTTTGAGTTTGAAGGCGTCAATTATCTGCTTCCGGATGACAACTACAGCAATACGACCTCCATTGAAATTGCGATGGCAAACATTCACTACATGGCGTATTCGCGGCCCAAAGACCCGGACCCGAATGCCCTGTTGCAACTGGTGGCGACACTGTGCCGCCCGGCCCGCTCCGATCTGAAGCGCTGGCGGAAGTCGGCTGACTGGAACGGTGACGCCCGGGAAGAATACAACACCATTTTGGCCGACGAACGGGCTGACCGCATGAAGGGCTTAAGCCTGGGCGTGGTGATGGGCGTTCTTCAGTACTTCGAAGCCATGAACGCCCGGTTTATGGAGCTATACCCGGAAGTGTACGAAGCAGACCCGAACGCGCCGGATTTACCTCCCTTATACGCCAACGGGGAAGGGCTGGTGACTACCTTCATGGACATTGCCAAAACGGGCGTATTCGGCGATTTCGACAAGGTTTGCAAGCAAAACGGGCATACGGTTTGGCTGTTCATGCGGGACAACAATCTGAAGCTGGCACGGGCCAGACGGCTGGCGGAGACTGAGGCAAATGACTAAGGTAAATTTAAGTAAAAATAACTAATTTTTATTGAACAAATACTGCGTATTTTCTGTATGTATATTGATGGTTTTTTTATTCACATCTTATATAACTTACAATTATGGCAGCACCAATTTATACTATTGAAAAAAGATTAAATGAATTTATGGAACAGGGGATTACGTTCGGCCCCTTAGATTTTACGATTACAGGAGTAATCAAAGCACACAATTCATATCCTGGTGCTTCTATCGGAACCTGGAACGGAGGAGAAGCTTATAATGGTGTGACATGTTTTATGCCACAGTTTGCGATTAAATTTTGGGATGGAGAAGGTACTATTGGTTATAAAGAAGGTATAGTACACGTTTTTTTGGAACTCATCCCAAACCAGGACACCATCGGTCCGGAAGATTTACAAGCTACGTTTAACCAGCTACTCGAATCGCTTCCAAATGAAGGGGTTAATTATACACGGCACACCCCAAAAATGATAATTTCGGAGGAACAGGCTGAAAGAATAGTTAATGGGGAAGTTGATGACCTAGCTGGAGGAGCCATTGTTTTAGAACAAATGACATCTTTTTTTGAACAATGGTTAAGATATGGTTTCGAAGTACAAGTGATTGACGATCGGGGACAACGATTGGGGAATTTGTTATTAAAAAATAATAACCTGGTTTATTTGACAATTTTGGAAGCATATCAGCTATATATCTCAAAATAATATTTTAGAAAGCCCGGAGAATTCGAATTCCGGGCTTTTTTGTGTCCTGTTCATTGCAAATCTACTGGCTTACCTTCCGATCAAAAAGAAGAAGCCATGATGTTATCCGGTGATTTGCAAACCTTCATTCAGTACTTCCGGCAGTGGGCGACCGCTCACCCCGACGTTAAATTCTTCCTGTTCGGGTCGGTGGAAAAGGGAATGTCCTTTGCCCGGAGCCTGCCCGAATTCGACTATCCGTTTATCTGGCTGGAAGAACCGGTTATCGTGACGGTGGACAACGATGCGGCCCACGTTAATGACCGCTTCCGGGTCGGCATTTCGGCGCTGGCGCAAGCGCCCCTGGACGACAACGACGCCCAGATTGAAGCCTACGCCCGGGGACCAAGCATCATGACCGACCTGCAACTGAAGCTTCGGCAGGACCGGCGCAAAGCCATTATTCATTGTGAACTGAACGGCCAGCGGAAAGAACCGGTGTCGCAACTCTGGGCCGATGGCCACTTCGGTTTTCGGCTCGAATTTGAATTTGACATGAACATTAACGCCACCGTCTACCAACCATGATTTATTTCCCGCTGAAGCTGGCGTTGAATCCCATCGTGATCAACATCGAAGCCGCCGACCCCTTGCTACCCGACCGGGCCGGGCTGCAATACTTTCTGAAAATCATGATACCGGAATTCTTTCTTTCCAACAACTTCAAGGAACTGGTGACGCTCGAAGCCAGTGAGATTCCGCCCGAAGTGATGAGCCAGGGGACCATCTACCGGGGGGCGTATTTCGAACTGGAAGAACAGTTGGAAGGATTGTTGACCCGCACCGCCCCCGAGTTTGGGCAAACCGGGATTCGGGCGTGTGATGGGCTGGTGAGTCCGTTCTACCTGGAAGCCTGGATTGAAGACAATGGCGAATCCATATATATGAAGACGTTACCGGTCGATCATGTCATCAAAGCCGGGATCGACGAAATCAATTTTGCCGAGTATAAAGACCATTTCTTTACCAAATTTGTGGGGGAAGGCAAGCGGTTTTTGACCTGGGCAAGTAATGACAAACGGGTTCACGTCGACCAACCCGAGTTTCTGTACTGGCTGACGAACGGTTCGCCAATCCCGACGCAATTGAATTTGCGGTGTCGGGTGGAATTTGCCGATCAGACCAACGAGCTATTCACAGCGGCCAAGCTCGACACGGTTTCGGCCATGACAGTGTATTCGCTGGCGGTGGGGTATAAGGCCCTGGGATTGGAGGAAAAGGAAAATCAGGTGATTGGGTGGCGGGTCTGGCTGGAAGACCAGGCCGGAACCCGGCTGACGGAAATCCGGAGCTACTGGCTCGATCAGGATTACCGGCGGCAAGTGCGGTTTATTCTGTTCGCTAATAGCCTGGGCGGGTTCGATACGCTGTATCTGACGGGTAGGGGCGAAGAAAGCGTGAAGGTGGTCCGGTCGATTTCTGACCGTTACCCGGATTACAGTTATTTGCCTTCCTACGCCGAAACCGTCATCAATGCCACAACCGGGGAACGCCAATTGACGGTATCGACGGGCTGGCTGACGAAAGAAAGCCGGGAGTACCTTCAGGAATTACTATTAAGCAAGGAAGTCTACTATGTATCCGAGCGGGCCTTTTTGCCGCTGATTCCGGCGTTTGACGAATTCCGGCCGCTGGTCGATGATGAAGATTTGATTGGGCGGCAACTCTCATTCCGGTTTACCAACCCCAAACGCAACTTTTCGCGGCTCCCCATCCTGACGGGCGTGACGCCCAGGGGTACGGCCTGGCGCCCAAAGGCCACATCCTGTTTACTCGACGGCAACGGCAAGCGGACGGGAAAAATGGCGGCTGCGTTGCTGGAAAAATACTACCTGGATGACGGCAGCCGGGTAGCCGAAGCGCCCATCAAACCGAACATTCCGGGTACGGAAGGCTACATCCCGCCAATGATTTCGCCTTTGTGTGCCGTCACGCCATACCTGAATACGGAAATCAGCCGTCAGGGAACGTTCACAAAGCAGGGATGCCCATCGGGTCAGGTGGGTGGAACGGCCCTGATTGTGATTCCGGCCGAAACCTACGGCAGCGAGATCAGCCAGGCCGACGCCCAGGCGAAGGCGGAAGCCGCCTGGCAAGCCCTGAACACGCAGGCATACGCCAACAGCAACGGCGCTTGTGAGATTTCGCCCGAACTGTATATGGTTTCGGTTCCGGCCGGTCATTTCCACTACCGGACGTCCGATCAGATGAGCGTTTCGATTCAGTACGGATCACCCTCGGAAGCCAGCATGGGCAATGCGTGGTCGGTGCAGGGTGGGGGCGGCTCCTATGTATTTCCGCAATTCAGCAATGGGTTGAATTTTCCGGTTGCCGTGATGTACTATGATTTCTGGACACTCTGGATTTCGGGACCGAAAAACACCCAACGCCGGGTCAAGATTTACAACAATGGCGTGTTGAAGATCAATAAGGTGATTACCCTAAACGGAGAAGGTACCGAACTGGTAAACGTATTTTGGCTCAATAACACCACGCCGGTGTTTGTTCCGGCCAGCGGTGACAAACTGTATATTTCCCTCGAAAACCTATGACAGACTTTTTTGAATCCTTCGAAGAAGACGCGGCCGAGATTGCCCGGGAAGGCATCGAAGCGTTTCGGCGGGCCATTGAACGCTACGGGCTGACGCTGACGGAAGACCTGAAACGGGACTTTCAATATCACGTCATCCGTTCGGCCACACAATTGATTTTAGAATTTGATTTCCGGCAATACGGCCGGTTTAAGGATATGGCCATGCTGCGGTATGCGTCGCACATGCCGCCGGTGGAAGCGATGGAATTCTTTGTCGATAAAGTGGGGCTGGATCAGTTCGCCTACGTCGATGGCTACAAGGGAAAGCAGGTTCCCACGGTGAAGAACGCAACGGCCCGGATTGCCTGGGCCATTGCAATGGGCCGAAGGCGGGTTCCGAGCGTCGCCCGGGGCTACCGGGGAACCTGGTATAACAGTACTAAGGTGGAGATTATCAATTCGGCTAAAAATCGAATCCATAAGAGAATTTCAGAGTTTAGCATGGTATCATTAAAAAGCTCAATTAACTTTTGACAAAACGAAGTAAAAAGTAAATAATACTAGAGTTTATCCAGTGATAATGGAAAAAACATATGAGTAACAAAATAACACCCAACGGAGGGCTGTCGCCTGTAAGGTAATTAATAGGAAATATAACTCTTTCCTTGGTCGAAGAAATTCAATATGATAAATGCTTTTTAAAAAATTGGAAAATTTTCCAATTTTTTAAAAAGCATTTATCATATTTATAAAGAAAATCATCATCTAAAATATTAATAATTCCAAGTAATTAAATATGTATATATTAATTTTATTTCATAATTAACTCTAAATTCTTGCAGTATGAAAAATTTGATAACAAAATTCTCGTTCTTTATGATCTCATTTTTTTTGTTTGGTTGTCCTGATAAAAAAAATGATTTTACTGATAAGGTAGTTTTAATTGAAGGGACTAACCCGCCTGAGAAAATAAGTATTCAAGTTCCAAATGATTGTCAAAAATTTGGAGACGGAGTAAAGGTATCCATTGACGCCTTAGTGAAATATAGTGAAAAGGAGTTAGGTTCTCTGAAGGGCAATTTTGAAAAGGCAAAAATTATTAGTGAATATGCTCAAAGGATTCAGACAATTTGTATAGCTCAGTGCAATTTAGTTAGAACGTCTACCGTGATAAGTACAAAAAAATCAGATTACGATTTGTATTCAAAAATTGTGAGTGATTATACAGAATATCAAAAAATAAGAGACTTGATAACTAGCAATCCGACTGAAAGCCAAAAAAATAAAATAACCGATTCTATACTTGAAGTCTACGAGGATCTTTATGATTCAAAAAAAGATGAGTTAATAGAAAATGCCGAAGCAGTTACATTTACTATAAACGCGTCTGTTGGACAAAACATTACTTTATACATTGGCGATGAAATGATTGCAGGTACAGTACCTGATGCAAATGGGATCGCTACATTGACAATACCTCAGAAGTTTATGGTGCCGAAACCAAAAGAGGTAGTCAAAGTAAGAATCAAAATAACTTCTATTGGTTTTGCCGAAACAAACAAAACATTTTCACTTGGTGAAATCGTAAAGTCTTCTGTTGATAAAACGCCTTTACAAATATGAGCTTATGTGGAGGATGGAGCCTAAGAAGATTCACTCATGGTCAGATATTATACCAATATTTTTTATCTTTCCTTTAACTATAGCGATCCCTCCTAGAAACGGTTTTGAACAAAGAACTGTTTATGTTAAAGGAACAATGCAAGAAATCATAATTTCTGTTCCAAAAAGATGTGACCGATTTAGTGAAGAAGTTAGTGAAATTTTTACTTCTATTCAAAAATTGAGCCATAAGAATATAGAGGTAGCTACTCAAAACTACGAAAAATTAAAAATTTTGAATGAAAATGCAGATAGGTTAAAAGCTATTTGTGTTGCACAATGTCATTTTATTCGGACCTCTATTGTTATAGACCCAAATGAGTCAGATTATAGCTTCTATTCGAATCTTTTGAAAAACTATATCGATTATCAAAAATTTAAGGACTTCTTAAATGGAGAATTTGTTGATCAGGAAAAAATAACTAATAATATGCTGGCAATGTACAGGAATGTATATGAAACCAAGAAGCCAGAATTAGAATGTTTGGTCAAAGATTTTATATTTGCTATTAATTCTCCAATTAATGGTCAAGTAGAATTGTATATAAATGGAGAATTCGTAGCTAGTGCTCCCTCAAATCGAAATGGAAAAGCAATATTGACTATCCCTAAAGAATCTATGATTACTCATCCTGATTCAACTTCAAAAGTTGACATAGTGATCATAATGTCAAATAATAGAAAGAAATATAAATCTATATTAGGCACAATAGTCAAAGAGGCTGATGAAAAAGGAGTGGTTGATACAGTACAAAGAAAACAATTTAGGAATCCGCTTAAGCCATTTGATCCTTAGTTTTATTTGTTTTTTTATTATATTTTTTATAAAAACTAATATTTTAGAATAAGCTATCTATTTTAGCAAATACTTATGTTTTGATATTTAAAACCCGTCCTGTTCCGGCAAAAAGCTTTGGTCCAACTTGGGTCAAAGCTTTTTTCATTTTGCCATGAACAACACGGAAGTCAGTAAGCTGAAGGTGGAAATTGACGGCGACGAAGCGCAGGAAACGTTGCTTTCACTTCAGACCGAAGCCAAAGAGATCAATAAGGAGTTGCGCCGGATGAAGGAAGCCGGAGAAGAAGGCTCCGACGCCTGGAAGGAAATGAAGGTCCGGCAAAAGGAGGTCAACGAAGAAATCCGGGAAATGACCCGGAATCTGGACCTGAATGATGCCACGATGACCGAGCTACGCGCCAACGCCCGGCTGTTGAACCGGGAATTGGACGGCCTGAAAGTTGGCTCCGAAGAATGGATTGCCAAAATGAAGGAAATCGCCGAAGTCGAAAACCGGATTTCGGACGTGAGGGCCGAAATGAAGCGGCTGAAGGGCGAAGGCGAAGAACAAACCGGCCTGTGGGACAACTTCAAAGCGGGTTTTGCCGGGGCGTTCACCTTTGAAGCGGTGAAGGAAGCCGCTCAGGCGGTTTGGGATTTCGGCAAAGAAGTGTTGGACACCGGGGCCAAATTTGAGAAGTATCAAAATATTCTCAATACCACCCTGGGCGATACCGAGAAAGGAGCGGAAGCGTTCGAAATGCTTCAGAGCGTAGCGGCCAAAACCAACTTTACGTTGGACGAAATGACCGACAGCTACATCAAAATGGCGAATCGGGGATTGCGGCCGGGTCAGGATGAGTTGATGAAGCTGGCCGAGGTGGCCAACACAACCGGAAAACCGCTCGGTGATCTGGTGGAAGCCATCAACGACGTCAGCAATACCGATCGGTGGAACGAATTTGGCATCAAGGCCCAAACCAACGGGGATAAAGTCAGCCTGACGTTTAAGGGCGTCACCCAGGAGGTGGACAAGTCGGAAGCCGGGGTGTTAAAGGCCATTACCGCGTTCGGCGAAATGAACGGCGTGATGGGCATGACGGCCACAATTGCCGGGGGCGCTGAAGGCCAGCTTTCGAACATTGATGACAAGTTAGATAGCCTTTATGCCGGGATTTTCAACAAAGGCAAAGAAGGCTTCAACGGATTGATTTCGTGGTTTTCGACCCTGATTTCTGTGTTAGTCGATGCCGTTAAATACTCCGATCCGGTGTTGCAGGTGTTTGACTCGGTGAATACCATTTTTGCCAGCACCTTCCGAAGTATCGGCCAGTTAGTCGGTGGTTTCCTGGGCTTAAACAGCGAATCGTTTACCACGCAAAAAGTCATGGAAGGGCTAGGCGTGGTTTTCAATGTGATCCTGACGCCCATCCGCCTGGCGCTGACTACTGTTCAATTGTTTGCCGATGGCTTGAACGCCCTTCAGAATAAAGGCAAGGAAGTGATGAACTTCTTCGGGGCTACCTTCAAGATTGATCCCAAAGCGAATTTTGATACACTGGCGAAAAATGCAGCCGCCAACTTCAAATCCATTGAAGATTCGTGGACCAAAACCGAGAAAAGCCGGGAGACTCAAACCAAAGGAACAAATAAAAGTATTGAAGACGATTCAAAGAAATCCGGCCAAACGATCAGTGCTGAAGCCAAAAAAGAAGCCGAAAAACGGGCCAAAGACCAGGAGAAAGCCGAAACCGACAGTCTGAAGAAAATTCAGGATATGAAGGTGAAGGCCATCACCGACGAGCGTGAACGCAGAATTGCCGAAATCAACCTTCAGTATCAGCGGGAAGAAGAAGCGGTTAAAAAATCGGTGGCCAGCCAGAAGACAAAAAACGAGCAACTGCAATTGCTGGCTCAGGAGCGGGAAAACAAGATTGATAAAGTCGAAGACGAATTCCGGAAGAAAAAGGAGAAGGAGGAAGCCGACGCTCAGAACCGGATTGACCAACTCAAGATCAAGTTGATTCAGGACGATTCGCAACGCAAGATTGCCGAACTGAACGCCCAGGCGCAACGCGATATTCAGACCATCAATACCACGATCAAGAACGAAACGCAGAAGGCCGAAGCCATCCGGTTGATCAATGAAAAGCTAACCCGGGATGTGGAAGCCGTCAATGACAAACATCGGCAGGATGAAGAGAAGAAAAACCAGCAAAAGCGGGATCAGGAACTGAAAGCTGAAAAGCAACTATTTGACAATCAGTTTAAAGAAGCCACTTTCAATGCTGATTTGAATTTGGCGCTGGCTAAAGACAATGCAGACAAAATCTATCAGGCCAAACTTGCCAAACTACAGGCGGAATATGCCTACAATAAACAGAAGCTTCAATTGGAAGCCGACGAAGAAAAGGCCAAAAACCAAACGCTGATCCAGGATGCCGACAAACGGGCGGCTGCGGAACAGGCCATTGACGGCCGTCTGAAGGCGCAATTGTCGGCCGCCGATGCCAAATTCCAAAACGACAAAACGGCACTCGATCAGGAACATACGGCTAAACGCAAGGCCAATGCCGATCAGTTTTTCAGCGCCCTGAATGGGTTGATGACCGGCGACTACAATGCGTTTATGAATTTCCTGAACCAGAAGTTGGCTAGTGATGCAGCCGCCAACAACCAACGTTTGCAGGATTTTGCCCGCTCGGGTCAGGAGACGTTAGGCATTGCTGGCCAGGTGGTGGGGGCGTTGAACACACTCAACGAGCAATACACGAAACGGCAGATTGACCGGATTCATCAGGAACGCGACGAAGCCATTGCCCAGAAGCAGAAGCAAATCGCGGAAATTGAAGCCTTCGAAAAAGAATATGAGAAAAAGAAGCTTCAGTTGACCAAAGAAATGAATGCTGCGGCCACGGCCGACGAGAAAAAGGCTACCCAACTGAAGCTTCAGAACCTGGAAAATGAATACAATTCGCGGTTGGATGCCAAAGAACAGTTGGAAGGAGGTATTGATGACATCCGGAGTGAAGCCGACGAAAAGGAGAAAGCCGCCAAAGTGAAGGCGTTCAACCGGGAGAAGACGTTAAACATTGCGGCCGCGCTGATCAATGCTGCCCAGGCGGCCCTGAAGTCGCTGGCCACGATGGGGTTCCCGCTCGGGCTGATTGGAGTGGCCACATCGGCGGTGTTGGCCGGGGTGCAAATCGGAATCATCAAAAACCAGAAACCACCTTCATACCGCGCTGGGGGATATGTCCGCAACGCCGGTGTTCCGGCTGGGCCTTTGCATGGCCGACGCTACGGCGAATCCGGAATTTCCTTGACGCGCCGGGATACGGGTCAGGAAGTGGGCGAAATGGAAGGCGATGAGCCTATTATGATTTTGAGCCGCAACACCTACAAAAACAATCGGCCCGTGATTGATAAACTGCTTCATAGCTCCCTGCATCGGAACGGCGCTCCGATCTACGGCAACGGCGGGATCAACGACGGGGGCAGCTACCGGGATTATCTGGAACCCTTGGGCTACGGAAACTCGTACCTGTTTGGGTCGAAGAAAGCCAAAAAAGCCGCCAAAGAAGCGGAAGCCGAAGCCAAACAAATGGCTGCCGAGCAGGAAGCGGAAATGGCTAAAATGCAGGCCGAAATGGACGCAATGGCTACCGATGGGGGTGGGGGCTACGATTCGGGCGGTTTGCCCTCGGACGGGGTGCATGTGGCTGGGGCCGATGGCGACGCGACAGGCACCATCTCGACCACCAATTCCCAGATTGAAGCCAGCCAGGAAATGATGGCGGCTATTGCCGACAATACGGAAATGACCGTGAAAGCCCTGACTGAGATGCAAACGTTTATAGCAGACATGCTGCTGCCCACGCTGAAGGCTCAGGGAGTAGAGTTGTCGACCAGCGTAAACGGCAAGGTGGATGAACTGATTACGGTGGAACGTACGGCAAACAGTTATCTGGACCGCATAGCGGCCAAAGAACTGTCGGTGCAAACGTTCGTCAATGTCATGAACCAAATCAGCGTTGTGGCCGGGGATTCCGATCTGAAATAATTGCTTCCACGTGAGCGCCCTGGCTGTTTCAACCTGCGCGCTCACACTTCTTTTTTATCACGATGGTCGATATACGAATTGATGGGTACAGCGTCGACATGACGCCGGGAACGCGGCTGACGCTCGAACGGTTTAACCCGATGCTGAATTTTACGTCGGTGCAGGGTTCGCGGGTATACGGTTTTTCGTTGCCCGACACACCCTTGAACCGGCGGGTTTTGGGGTTTGTCAATCAAGCCCAGGTACCCTATAAAAACCGGCGGTTTTACTGCGAAAAATACGTCAATACGCAACTGGTGGAACGGGGTTATGTGAAAGTGCAGGATGTTCCGGCCGGAAGCTACAACCTGTATTTTACGCAAAACCTGGGCGAAATCTTTGGCGATCTGCAAAACGTGCTGTTGCCGGATATTGATTTCGGGACGGTTCCGGCTCCGGTGGCTCCGACGCTGGCGGCCAATCATCTGACGGATGCTGTGGCGTTTCCGATGATCGAAAATCCGGGGTTCTACGGCAACAACGCGGGCGTCGTGGGTTTCAACAACGCCATGAACCGCGTCAGCGCCGGAGAGATGGACACGAAAGCCCGGGTGCCAATGGTGTTTTTATCCTGGTTGTTTGAGCAGTTTGGACAGAAGGTAGGGTGGCAGTTTGGCGGTACTTTCCTGGAAGACCCGGACGTGTTGCGGCTGTTGCTGTTCAACCTGTACAGCCTGGACGATCAGCCGACGATCCAGTACCGAAACCACCTACCGGAACTGACGTTTCCGGGACTATTGATTGCGCTCCGGCAACTGTTCAACCTGTATCTAGATTTCGACGTCCGGCGTCGGGTGTGTACGCTCGACTACACAGACGACATTCTGAAGGCTCCCACGGTGCTGGATTGGACGGCCAAAGCGGAGCCGACCCACACAAAGCTTCCGGAACTGCAAAACCGGTTGGAACTGTCCTACGACATCGACGGCAACGATGCGCTGATGAAACCGATCCCGGCGGATTTCGACAAATACACCACTGCCGAAACTCCGGCGACTGCCGGGGGGAGCCTGGTCCCGATCCGAAGCCGGTTCGGCACGTTGCAGACAAACAGCGCTACGGGCCTGGCGATGACGTCACAGCCAGGAATAAGCCTGTATAACAAAGATTCAGCGGCTCGGGGCTTGCCCAGGCTGTTATTCTGGAATGGCGTGATTGACGGCAAACCGATTGCTACCCACGCCATCGGCGACCGCCGGTTGGTGTGGAACGGCGCGGGGAACCTGGTGGACCGGCATTGGCGCATGTTCGAGCGCTTCAAAGCCAATACCTTTTTGATCCGGAAAATCCTGTACCTGACTCCGGCGGATTTGGCCACGTTCCGTTTTCGGAACAAAGTCCACATCCGGGGCGTGAATTACCTGATTGGCAGCATGAAGGCGGTGTTGGGAGCCGATGAAAATATTATTCCGGCGGAAGTGGAATTGTGGAAGGTTTAGTTAAATTGTAGAATAGATTTAAATTATATACCCTTATCACAATGGCTAACTTTATACGAGTTCACGAGCTTACTACTAAAATTGAGAACGTCCTTAATGTTGCAAAAATCGTTCGATTGAAGCCGACGGAAGATAGTTTCGGTAATCCTAAATGTCTAATTATATTCCAAGATGACGGTCTGACCGTTGATGAAACCTTTGAGGATGTAATTAAGAAAATCGAAGACGCTGCAAGCATTGACATTCTTTAAAAAGGAATATTTTGAATACCATAAAATCGCAGTTCAAAAAATTAAAGAATAATTGATGACGAAACCTGTCCGATCTGGACAGGTTTCGTTGTTTCGGGTATAAATTGCCTATACAAAATTTTAGGATTGGCAAATCTATACGTATTCATTTTTGAACGCCTAATTTATAAACAACACTGATTGTGTGAATAAAATAGCAAAATCCATTTTTGTGTCCTGCAAATACATAAGCTCTTCATAAATAAATGAATGCGGTGTAGGGAATAGATGATAATATTACCCAGGCAGAAGTGGAATTGTAGAAGGTGTGAAAATATTCTTTAGTCTAAATCTATGGTTTTCTTAATAATTTGGTGAATTACATTTGAATTGCATATTCTTGAGAAAAAACTTATGACAGTCTTTTTATATCCTACGCTGAAATATTCAGATATTTTTCCAATGGACGAAAGTGTTTCTGTGGAAGATTTACTAGGAGCTTATGATTTTGATATACTATTAAATATTGCTCTATCTATCGATAGTATCAACATATCTGGTTATCATGGGGAAAATGGAGCTGTATTTAACTTAAGCGAAACACTAGATAGATTTCATGTTGAATACGGTGAAGAAAGGAGTAAGATTAGGTCTTCTATCCTTTCTATTGGCAAGGCAATAGTTAACAGGGTAAGTACATTGAGATTAATTGATATAATCCTGAGAATCGGTCATCAAACTAATTATAATGATAAAAAGGTAGGCTTGAATATGCTGAAGGCTTATTTGTTGATTAATCAGAAAATACATGATAAGTATTATGAATCAAGGAGCCGAGCTATAGAACTAGGTTACGATGTGCCTGTATTTCAAGATATATTTTTATTGATCCATTCCGTAAGGTTTGAACATCATACAAATTTTGACATATATTTCCCAAACTTGGTTAAATCGAAATTGTATTTAAAATTTTGTAAAGGATATCCAGCTCTGAATAGTCACCTCGATGATTTTCTCAGAAGAAAAAAATGTAGAGACATAGATGACTTTTTTAGAAAATATTTTCCTTTGATCGAATTTATGATTTCTAAATTTGATGAAAGATACCAGATGATAGAAGTGCCATCGGAGCACAATGAATATGAAGAATTATGTCATTATTTAGATGAAATGTCAATTGAGAAAAGTATTGACTTTGACTCCTGCGATTTTGCATATATTAGAAGTAAGCCAATGTATAAAATTCGAAATGGCCGTTATGTGGTGATAAATGAGATTTTTTTAATTGAGAAAATTTACAAGAGCTTATATTTTGATTTTAAAGAAATAAATAGTACTCAATTAAGCCCTATAAAAAACTTCAGACAAGAGTTTACTACACAATTTTCTGAAAAATATTTGCTATATACTGTGTTAGATAAAGTTTATAGAGAGAATAAAGGTTCAAATTTTATCACCTTTTCAGGTGAAGAATTAAAAATAAAACTAGTTAATGCAGAGCCTGATTATTACATAAGAAAATCTAATAAAATATTATTGATTGAGAATAAAGATAATATGATAAATGGCGTTGAGTTAGATAATAGTGATTTCGAAAAGATTATTTCAGTGTTCAAGGATAGAATTAATAAGGCTTCCCGTCAAATAATCGTAAATATAGATCGATGTTTGGGTCAAAAAATAGAAGATAAAGAAATTGTTAATCAAGAAATTTATCCTGTAATGATTGTTCATGATAATATTTTTATGACCCCTGCTTTAAATCTATTAGCCAGGAGTTGGTTTAAAGGTCTCTTGGGAACTCAAGATAAATATTCAAGAATTAAACCTTTAACAATTATCTCAATAGATTTTTTCATAAATTATAGTTGGTTTATTAGAAGTAATAAAATTAATTTATTTAATTATATTGATAAATATCACAAGTTCATTGATAATAAAGTTTCTGAAAATAATAGCCAAAAAAGCCATTATTCATTTTTTCATTATATCAAAAAAAGCTCAGGTACTGATGAGATGAAAAGATTATATAAAGATAGGTCTTTAATTGTTGGGAGATCATCTTTGTTTTAGGATAGAATAAAAGCTAAGTCTTTGTAACAGGCTTTTAATTAGGGGAATGATTTTGTTTGTCGTCATTAATTGGATCACACAGATGAAACTGATTGTGAACCAAACAAATCGAAATACTCCTTCATAGCAGTATAAAGACAACGTCAGGGTCCGATGTAAATATTATTTCGGCGGAAGTGCAATTGTGAAAGGTTTAATACTAAAGATATTTTCTTTAAATTGTATTTAATTTTTCTTTTATGCAATTTAATATTATGCGAATATTTGAGTATTATTTATTGAAACCGGAATCTTATAAAGTTAAAACATATTGCTAAAAACTGATTCATCATAATCAATATTCCACCTACTTTTGGCTTCAGCAAGCATTTTGTCAATTGTACCATTTCTCTTTGCTACCTTAAATAAATATTTATCTTTGGAGGATTCATCTATTATTGAGTGAAACTCAACGAATTCTGAATCATCTAATTCTACTTCCATTGTTAGTAGATCTCCTTCAGATGGACCAGAAATTGCAAGTGTTGTAGCTCCGCGATAATTCCATTTTTGTCTTGCCTCCTTATACATTTCAATTAATACGCCTTTTTCTATTGCCTTTTCATGTAAATATTTTTCTTTATCTTCATCAGACTTTAAAATTGTAAAATGAAAGTATTCGTCTTCCAATAGTTCGACAATTGAGGTTATTTTTTCATTTGTTAGGCTATTAGTAAATGAAATAGGCATTCTAGCAGAACTTACTAATGGTTTAGGATATATATTTCTAGTTACATTATCATATTTGAAAAACTCAAATTCTAGATGGAATGGAAGGAAAGAACTTGCAATAATTTTTAAATCATCTGAAATGCCAGTTTTATTCGGCCTAGGTGGAATTATTGATCTGTCAATAGTATATTTTTTAAAATGTGGAATAATATTTTCAGAGTATAGAATACTGAACCACATATTTATAACATTAACCATTAGATCAATTAAATATAGGTTTTCGTTGTTATTTGATAGAATACTGATATTTTTTTCTAAAACTCTATATTCTCCATCATTATCTTCATATTCAATGACTCTAATCATCTCCTTTATAGAGCTTGCAGAGGTTACAACCGGATTATTTCTGTCTATTTCATAATGCTTACTTGCGTCTACAATATTGCCCAGTATCTGGTAATCTGAGCATTTTTTTATCAAGCGTGGTTTTACATCTTTTTTAAAGTGCTCTTTTTTATATTTAGCGTAGTGTTCCCCAAAATGATACAATAATGTTGCAGCATGTAAACCAGTATTAATGTCTTCACCAGTCCCAAATACTTTAGTTTGCTGCACTTTAGCATAATTCTGGAAAGAATTAACTACTCCAAGGAAAAAATGGCTCATTAAATCTTGATACATATGAAATGAAAGATTGATTTACAGCTTAATTATATGGAACACTATGATTAAGTGTTGTTTTAAGCTACATCCTGATTTTCATCCTGCTTCCTGAACAGCTTATCAAATACATTGATTTTCTCCTTCTTCCGTTTCTCGCTTATGTGGACATATTTCATAGTTGTTTCCAACTTTGAATGACCCATATAATCCTTCAGGGTAACCACATCGCCCCCTAGTTCGATGAAAACCGTTCCGAAGGTGTGCCGGGCCGTGTGGGTTGTCATTTTGAAATCAATGCCAACGTGTTTTCCGATTGTGTCTAACAGCCGGTTGGTGTGTTGTTCGCTGAACGTATCAAATAACCGTCCCAGCGATGTGGTCACCAGCTTTCGAGCTGCCGGGTGGATCGGAACACGGACTACTTTATGATAACGATTGCGGTTTTTAACCGGAATAATAATGAGCCAGTCGCCCTTAATATTTTCATGATTGACGGTCTTAGCGTCGCTAATCCGAAGCCCTGTAAAACAGCTAAATAAAAAGTGTCGTAAAACCTTCCGCCAGGCGTCGGCCGTATTGCTGGCTTCAAATAGGGTCAATAAGCTCATGAGTTGTTCCTCTGTCAACGCATTGGGGAATGTCTCTGGTTTGAGAACTTTGACGGATTTGAACGGGTCATCGAATACGTTTTTATCTTCCAGGGCGATTCGAACGTAAGTCCGGATGTCCTTCATGCCCTTTTCAACCGTCGATGGTGCATTGCCCAGGGCGGATCGTAAATACGCCCGGAAGTTTTCGAGCAGCTTAGGGGTAAGGTTGTTGAACGGCAGGGGCGGGGTTTGGCCGTCGATGGTGTCAGGATTTTTTTTGCGGCCGGATTTCGCATTGACTTCTCGGGTCCAAAACGCTTTTAATTTGTTTAGGGAAGCAAGGTGGCCGTCACGCGTTTGCTTTTCAATCTTTCTCCGTTTGAACCGTTCCTTTGCTTCAGTTTCCCAGAAGGACAGAAAATCCTTTCGGGATGTGAAAGTTCTATAATCCCGGATCAATAATTCCATCGTAAGCGTCTTGCCAGATAGCCGATAGGATTTGAAAATCTCATTGACCTTCCCCATTTCCGTGTCAATCATCAAGGTATAGTCCGTGTAATCCTGATCATTTTTCGAACGGGGCAAGAGCTTCCCGGCAGCTTTGTCAAAATGTGTGGCTGGCCAATTCAACTTGAGTGGAATCCGGTCTTTGGCTCCATCAATTGACACATAAATGTAGAGAGCAGACGTACCGTCCGCTTTTTGATAATCATCCTTGATTATCAGCTTCTTAAAGAAATTTTGAACATTTCCCATTAGGAACAGGCTAGGAACAGGAAGGTAAAAAACCGGGGTGTTTCCAGAATTAGGAATTGTATTAGGAACCGAAAAAGTGCCATTACAGCGTATGTAGGCACTTTTTCGGTATGTTCGTGGTCCCACCGGAAGTTGACCCCCTTCCATTTTTTGCCTTTCTATCGGTCAGCATCCGCCTTGATAGAAGTCAAACCCGTCAGCGTTGATCCGGGGCTATTTTTAGTAATGAAGAAAGGGGAGTTGAACCTATTGAGCCGGATGAAGGCCGAAGGATGGGTATAAAATTTGACCCCAACAGGTGGAGGTTTACCGTTGGGGTCAAATTAATTCAGTAATTCCAGGTCAGACACTCGACCTTTTTCCGGTTCGCTTTCCGACGGCCGTCAACCGCCAGCGTTTTTTCAATGTCTTCTGATTGCCAGCCGAGCCGGTTGCGGTAGTCCATCAAAACCGGTTCCGGATACGAGCTGAGCAGGAATTTCCCCTGAAGCTTTGAACAGGCTTCGAGCAACCTCGTGAAGTCTTCCAGCGTGTAACCGGCATAGTGTCCCTGATCGGCGCTGACGTACGGCGGATCCAGGTAGAAAAACGCATCGGGAGAATCATACGCCTTCATCACCTTCAAAACATCGTACGATTCGATCGCTACTTTTCGGAGCCGTTCCTGATACGCATCGGTCAGCAGCTTCTTTTTGTTGGCGATCTTCAGCGCGCATTTCCCAAACCGGTCGTAGCCGAATCCTCCACCGATTGTTGAGGAAAAGCTCATGTTGGTTTGCACCCAGACGGCCCAGGCCATCTGGAGCACATCGCGGATTTCCTGTTCACCTGATTCGTATTCCTCATCGGACTGTTTGTGCTGGGCCCGGCTGTGGAAGGTTTCGTCGATGAGGTCCTGCAATTCGTCCAGATCGTATTTCAGGACTTTGTAAAAGGTAATCAGCCGGTTGTTGATGTCATTGACAACCTCGGCACTGCTGGGAGGCTTTGCCCAGAATACAGCACCACCGCCGAAGAACGGCTCGATGTAAGTGGCATGATTCGGGATTTTGGGAAGGATGTGACGCAGCATGAGCTGCTTACCACCATAATAGGTGATAGGGGTTTTCAATTGTACGGTGGTCATAACGTTGAGTTTTGACCAAAAGAACAAAATCGTATAATACAAATCAAATATAGATAGATAATGGACTTGTATTATATGTAAACGGTTAGCATTCCATTGACCGTACGGAAAAACCTAGGGCTGCAATAGAATAATCAGGAAGAGGAAAGCGGCTGTGCCCAGCAGCATGATGAGAAAGACATGAAACCCCGTCGGGAGTTTGCTCAGGATCCGGTTGACCGTTTTCATAAACAGAGAAAAGCCACGGCTTACCTCGTGGCTTTTCAAATATAGCAAAAAAGTTGCGGGGGCGGAATCGATCAGATTACCGTGAAGCCGAATAGTCGTAGGCAAACCGAATACCCTAGTATAATCCGGCCGACATAACCATTGCGCCGACTGAAGAGGCATTTGTTTTTCCGCTTTATTGACATCCAAAACGGCTTTTTTTTCATAATGGGACGGTTTATTTACTAGATGGTGTTTTAGCCTCTTCCTCCAACATATCCTTCAAGTCCTTCAATTCAGTTAAGACCGCACGGGCGGCTTCTAATTGTGTTGACAAGTCATCGATTCTGTTTTGGTAGTGAGAAACCTTATTTCTCACGCGCTGTAATGCTGTTTCTTTGCTCATTTTTTTCGGACGTTTGTTAGCTTTCTATAAATTCATTCCAAAAGGATTGTGCAGCTTTTTTCGGGTCGTCGGGAAAATCTTCGTAATTGAAGATGCAAACGGCATCATCCTCCGCTTTTAAGTCATTAGATCCTAATTTTTGCAGGGCTTGGTTAAACTGCTGAACCCATTCTGAATATTCTTCATTTTCCATATCGGACGGTTTAATTAATTGTCTCTTACTCCCGAATTTTCGATAATTTCTTTAGCCGCTTTCAGGATCATCAATTTGCCCTGATGGGTGAGATCGAAACAGGACACATCGACATCGAAGCCACCACCAGAACCGGTACCGGTAATTACGATTACAAAGTTTGCGTCGGTCATTTTGCCGATTGCATTTGAGATGAATTGACCTTTGTCAGTTTCACCCGGGCCAGAGCCTCTTTCAGTTGCGAGATAGTTTCCCATTTTTATTCGGACGTTTGTTAGAATTTAAAACCAAACAGCGAACCTTACCCAGCGTTCAGGTTTAACTTGTATGCTGACGTAGGCATACTTCCCGTCTTCGCACTCCCTTTGTTCAATCCAGACCGCTGGTATAAGCGGAAATCGGCGTTCAGCAACAGGGATGCCGGTGGGGGTTCTAACGATTCTCATGTACGCATTCTCGCACTTAACAGCCTTTTTGTAGGCAGTCAACTGGCTGACAAATTCGGAACCACGTATTTTGCGCAAAATTTCCAACAAACGCTTATTACTACGCATGGTTCTGGCGGCTTGCTCTTGGGCGTAAGCCTTCCATCCTTTGTCAAATTCTTTTTCAACCGTGGCGTAAAATGCCCTTACCGCCGAAGCTCTCGTATGTATCATATCTGGGGTTAAAAAATGTGACTTTTTGCAACAGCCTGTATTTCAATAGAGAAAAACAACTCGGTCAATTATTCAAAGTGCGGAAAACGTTGGTTGATTGACCGGGATTAATTGACTGTCCTTCACAGGTAATCTTTCACCGAAATTGCGAACTGGATGAGGTTGCGAACCGAACTAAGATTCAGCTTTGCCGCCATGTTGGTTTTGTGATTTATGAAGGTTCGGTAACTCATATTCAACTGGCCAGCGACTTCATAGCCCGGCAACCCCGTCGAAACCAGCTTTAAAACCTCGCGTTCCCGGGTGCTCAGTCCGGCGATGGCGCCAACTATCCTTTCGTCCGGCACCGGCGTTCCCGATCGGCGCAGGCCTTCCAGAACCGTTGGACTCAGGTGTTTTTGTCCAGCCAGCACCGATCGGACACCTTCGTATAATCCCTGCAAGCCATCGTCGCTCATGACAAATCCCCAGTAGTTTGCCTTTAACCCGTCTGCGATGAGGGTCGAATCAAACGAGCTGAGCAGCAATACGAACCGAACTTTGGGAAATGCCTGGGCATTTATCACCTCGTCAGTAAGCACCAGATCCGGCTTTCGGACGCTGATCGAATCAAGGCTGTTTGATATACCTAGCGAACCAAAACCGTCCACGCGCAGGGTTTTTTCAAGCGTGTCGGCCTTAAGGCGGTCGGTGGTATGGATGAGGATGGTTTTCACGGCTTCTTGTCGATCCGGGAGAAAGACACAACCCATACGAATGGATTAGATTCCCAGGACTCGGAACCGTTGATTTTTGCCCATATCCATTGAAAACTTTCCTGGGCGTTCATATTATCCCATTCGTGGGGCTGACCGTCAAAACCTAGCCGTTTTCCAGACTCGCCATAGTTTCCGCCCACACCTTCGGCGTATACATCCTCGGTGCTGATCATTTGAAGCCGCTCCGCCCGAACGTCGGTAATTTGCAGGAAAATACGGGCCGCTGCTTTGGGCATGTGGATGGACGGCCGCCACTGATACGGCCAGCCAGCTTTGATATAATCCTGACGCGCATCCTCACCGGCAGATCCACAATCTGCTTTGTAAGCATACTGCTGGTCTTTCGTCGCATGATGATCAACGAATTTACACCAAGTCTCCCTGACCCAGAGAATATCCCCAACCTGACCATATCGGCATGCAGGACCTGCCAGACCTTTCAATGGCCCAGAGCTGAATAAGTTTGTATAGCCGTCTTTTGAGGCTTGTTTTAAAAATACAGCAGCCTGGTCAATTGGCATTGGCAGGGGCATATCCAGCGCTTTGGGCTGTGGATTGATGATTCGCCGGGTTTGCGTTTTCTGGTTATCAAGGATCGCTTGAACCATCGGCGTAGAAAATAAGATTGGACGTTCGATTGTCATGATTGAGGAGGTGATTAAAGAGGGGTTGCGTTTTTTCTGTGACAATCCGGACAATAATGTTTATCCACAGACTTGACCCATCCTTCATCTTCGGCGCATTCCTCTGCGACGGCTATATCTGTGAATATTGAAAAGTCCCGGCTATCGGTATATACATCTTCGCAACCGTCGCAGGTCAACATGGCGGAATCTACTTTGGTGATCATTTTGCGTTTGTTTAAAAAGTGGAGTTGAAAGAAACCGGCTACCCATTCGGCAGCCGGTCAGTGGACAGAGAAAAGTACAGGCAGGACAGAGAATTCAGGAGGGACAGAGAACGTATTAAAAAGGAAGGCCGTCGTTCGGATCTTCATCCAGAACCGTTACTGTTTCTCGAACAGCAGGCACCTCATCCACAACCGGTGAGCCTTCAATCAGCGTGTGGGTACCGGATGAGGTTGAGTTGAGGAGCGGATTGTAAAAGTTGAAGCTGGTTTTGACCTGGGCAACATCAGTCACCGTTTCCTGACGGTAGATGTTGTAGGTTTTTGCGTACCGCTGAAGTTGCTGAGTCTTTTTCGTATCCGCCAGTTTATACGTGAATTTGGCGATGTAATAAACACCCTTCGGTGTTATCCGGGTGTTTTCCCTTCGCTCAGCCGTCACCGTCACCACAATATCCGAAAGCAGCAGGTCGTCGTAAAACAGCGGCTCAATCAGCCGGTAGATGTTATCGACAGAAAAACCATGAAACAGGATCGACGAAACGCAGGCCTGTTTGTCGATGAAAAACAGTTCCGCCCAGTTCTTATGCCCCATGTTGAGGATGTCGTCGTAAAAGATGCGCCACGCCATAGGCTGAAAAGTCAGCTCCGTCATTTTCGACTGAACGATGGCGCTTTCAACATCGAAGGTGCCCTCTTTGGCATCGAACCGGTACGTGCGCGGGTGGCCGTCAAGATGTTTGACAATGGAAACCACCTGATCACCGACGCGCTTTTCCCACCACTCCAGTTTAGCTGTTTCTTGCTGAGGATTCATATAAATACGATTTAGAAGTTGCTTAAGCGATTGAGCTTTCAAACCCGACGATCATTTTTTCGAGCATGTCCACTTGTTCCCAAGATTGAGGGTTGAGAAAGAAGATGGAGCCCGTGCCATCGAAAAGCGCAAACTCCGGAGCGTTCCGCACGTAGGTAAGTCCGATGCAGGGTAAAACATCGACGGCGTTGACATCGCAATTGCCGACCGTTCTGACCCATTCGGCATCGACGCCACCTGGAATCTGTACAAAACCATTCTGCATCAATTCAATTTCTGTTACTGTACTTGCAAAGTTTTTCATGATCGTATCAGGTGTTGAGGTTGAATAATTAGATTTTAAAAAGCTTCGTCGGGTGCCACCAGCTCAGATTGGATTGGTAAGTGTAAATCCGGTCGCCGATCACTTTGCTGACCTCCTCGATGGTTCCGTACACCGTTTTGACCTTGTTGCCTTTCCGAAAAGTTTTCATATCCGTTTCTGATTTGATGATTCAAATATCTAATTAATTTGAACAACATGCAAGTTAAATGCAAGATATTTGCAAATATATTTGACATTATTGCATATTTCATGACGTAATGGTAATATTGAGTACAAATACTGACGGCTTACCGGCTGCTCAGGACTCACCGTAATATCACAAACCTGTGCCTGCTGAAGGGAATAGTCCCTCTTTGTCTTCCGAAGAGGCTTTATCCAAACTCAATCCGAGACAGCGAAAGTTTGTCATCGCTTACTGCCATTGCTTTAATGCTACTGAAGCGGCCCGCATTTCGGGTTATTCGGAAAAGACTGCCTATTCCATTGGTTCTGAAAACCTGAGAAAACCTGAGATTAAGAAAGCAATCGAAGCTCTGTGTGAGGAACTTAGCATGAGTGCCGGCGAGGCCTTCAAACAACTCACCGACATTGCCAAAACCCGGCTTCAGGATTACATGGTGATTCGACAGGTGGAGCGGGTACCCCGGGTCAAAAAGCCGTTGCAGGTTTTGATCGATGAGGTGCAGGCGACTATCGATCTGGAAGAGGAATATGTTCAGGTTGCCGAACTGGACAAAGACGAACAGGACCGGCATGAAGCGTCCCAGAAAGACCGCAGAAATACCATCATCCGCTACCAGCTGGAATTGGCCCGAAACCCGGATGCCTTCCGGATTGTCGCTGGCGAACCGCAGCTGGTCGATGAGGCAAGGGTCGATCTGGTGGCCTTGCAGAAAGCCAAAGGAGAGGGTAGAATCAAATCGTTGTCGTTTACCGAGTTTGGTCCCAAGGTTGAGCTGGAGTCCAGCTTCTCGGCAATTGACAAGATTTTGCACATCCACGGTCGCTACGTTACCAAGATGGTTCTCGACCCGGGGAAAGGCGCTGACCTGAAAGCCTGGACGAAAGACGACGTCGGTCAGTTCCTGGCCATGCTGCAGGAGGGGCGAACCGGTGACCATTAACTTTCTGCCCGCTTCGATTTTCAAAGGCTATCCGGTACCGGATGGCTGTTTTGTTGTTCCTGACGTCTTCATTCCTCATCTGTTCGACAAATCTCCGGTTCAAATCTGGTATGGCAGCCGGTTTTCGGCCAAGAGCTACACGAAGGCGCAAGAGCTGATTGGCCGCTGCTGTGGTAAGGAGTACTTCCGGGGTATCTATGCGCGACAGAACCGGGAGGATGTAAAGAATAGCCAGTTTCAGCTATTCAAAGACACGATTAAAAAGCGGCCCTGGCTCGACCGGCAATTCGACGTTCGCGATTCGGATTATGTGATTGAGAACAAGATCACCGGCAACAAGTTGATTCCGGGATCATTCGACCAGCCGCAAAAGATCATGTCGATTGCCGATCCTACCGATATCTGGGTAGAGGAGCCGATCACCCGGAAAGGGGAAATCAAACGAACCGACTTCTTTGATATGTTCGGTTCGCTGCGGAATCCCTACGGCGTACAGCCACGGTTTCACTTTACGTTTAACCCGATATCCATTTACAGCTGGATATACACTGATTTCTTTGAAAAGAAGTCGATACCCAGTAACCGGGTGCTGGCCAATTACGACGATAACCCGTTCTGTCCGCAGTCGGCATTTGATTTCTTCTCCTGGCTTCAGGATGTCGATCCGGAGCGGTACCTGATCGATGCAAAAGGTAAGTGGGGTGTACCCAAACCGGACAACCCATACTTCCACAAACTCAATCCGGCCAAGCATTTCGCCAAGGTGCAGTACGATCCCAGGCTCCCGGTGTACCTGTCCTTCGACTTTAACGTCCGCAACAGCTGCATCGTCAGGCAAAAACAGGACGGCTCGCCGAAGTACCTCAAGGAGTTCTACATGGCCAGCGGTGCGGGATTCGATCTGGAAAGCCTGTGCCGGGAGATTGCGTTTCTGTATGGCAAAAACATGCTGATGTTTACCGGCGACGGATCCGGCAACAGCCGCTCGGCGTACACCACCGGCAACATGTCGGCCTGGCAGCTCATCGAAGGCTACATGAAAAAGTACGGCGCGCCGTATACGGACTGGAGTGCCGTACCTCGCTCCAATGTGGAAACCGATAACAGCCGGTTTATCTGTAATGCCCTCATCAATGAATTTAAGGATTTCACCATCGATCCGGAAGGTTGCCCGGTGCTGGTTTCGGATGTGTTGCGCATGAAAGCCGCCACCGATGGCAAGTTAGACAAGGCAGATTGTAACAAGCATGATTACGGTCACGTCGGTGACTGCCTGCGGTACGACCTCGCCAATTTCGAGTTCAGCACGTTTCAACGGCTCGGCAACGGGCTTCATAACTCTAATTAGTACCCCCGCATCGGCGGTCCGACGTAATCTGTATGAAAAAAGCTCTTCACAACCTGATTCAGTACCTGCTGCTGGCCATTGGCGTTCTGGCGGCTATTTCCAACATCGCTCACGAGCTGGGCGTCTGGTCGAAGGATTCCAGCGACTGGGTATTCTACCTCTGGATTCTGCTACCGCTGTGGGGAACCGTCGGCGTGGTAGATCTGCTGCTGGTGGCCTGGGCGATCGGCAAAGCATGGAGCGGGCTGGCGTCACTGTTAACCGGTTCCGAGGAGGAACGCTACTACCTATGAGATCACGTGACATCCTGCGGATGTATAACCAGATCAGCCACATCACGGCCGACAGCAACTACAGCCGGGTGTACCTCACCGACGGTCGGATGTTCCTCTACGGCAAATTGCTGCTGCACTGGGAAGCCGAGCTTTCGGGTTTCAACTTCTTCCGGATTCACAAGTCTCACCTGGTCAATATGGATCATGTGAAGCTTGCGCCGGTTGAATTGGCGCAAAAGACCATACGCATCCCGGTGAAAGGCGAATTGCTACCGGTTGCCCGGCGAATCAAACCTGCATTTTTAACCCATTTCAAATCATAGCGTATGGAAATTCTATCTGATAAACTGACTGCCATTCAGTTCAATGGGCTGGATGATTACAACAGAATCTTTAAATGGATGTGGGATGAGGGTAACACCTACGCACTGGCTGGCGAGGTGCAGTACCGGCATCCAATTCTGTTACTGCCTGGACCTAAAGGCACAATGGCAGCTTCGCCGGGTGATTACGTCGTTCGGGACGAGAATGAAGGCGGTAATTTCTTTGTATGCCGCCCGGATGAATTCGCTAGATTGACTCAGCCAATGACTGATGATCAGTTATCGGTTCTCGAACAGCTACGAAGCTACGATCCAGTGAGCGCAGAAGCGGTTGAAGAATTCCACCGACTGGCTAAGTCGACCAAAAACGAAGCCGCCAAAACCATCCTGAATTACCTCGTTTCTGGTTTCCTGTCGACCGTCGATCAGGAGTTCACGCCCTGGCTGACGCCTTTTGACAAACCGGGTGACAATGCCGGGGTCATCAAAGGATATGGCAATGTTGGCGATATCGCTTACGTCAAAGTTGACGGTGAGAAGTATGGCGTTTGGTACACCAACAACTTCATTTACCGCCTGCGGTTCCTGATGACTGGCAGACTGGCTGTTGGTTATCCGGTATCGGTTTTCGCGCACTGCATCCGGTTGGATGTAGAGGAAATGGGAATCATCATTAACGAAGGCTAAGATGACAAACCCATTTAAAAAGCTCGTCGGCCTGAAAGGCATCGCCACTGCCGACAGCTACGTCAATGACCTGCCCGGTCTTTCGGTCGAGCTGGTCGATGCCCTGACCTCCGAATCTGACGATGAGGAGGATGTGCCCGCGCTGGAGGTCTGGAACCGCATTCATAACGCGGCTTTCGACCGGCTGGAATCCGAGATCGTGGGTTGCCTGTCGGCGGATTCAACCTTCACCTCGCTGATTGCCCGTACCTGCGAGGTTGAGCCGATCGATGGGTTGCCAACAACGCCGGTTGCACAGTACGAAGGTGTGCATATCAGGACACCGACTTCGCCCAACAGCCGGGTACGGCTCATGAACCTGGTATTCATGGCCGAAATCAACGCAAACGTCACGGCAACGCTGATTGTAGCCGATACCCGGCGCGGTACGGTTTTGAAGCATCAGGAGGTAATCGTTGTTCCCGGTGTGAACATCATTCCGATCGGATATGATTACCCGCTACCGATACTGGAAACGCCCCAGCTGTTTGTGGGGATCAATGCGGAGGAACTGGCTTTTTTGCCCCTGTCACCCGCTACATGGAGCGTCACCTCGACCGCTTACCACATCGAACCGGCCTACTTTGCTGGTATCACCACGTTGGGACTGGGCATTCCCAACTACTTCTACCTCGAAGCCGAACACCAGCGTACCATCACTTCCGTCATTCCACGGTTTGCAGATCAACTGCGGCTGGCCTACATGTACCTCTGCGGTTCGCTGCTGATGACTGAGAAGCTGGGTTCGGTCAACTTCAACCTGTTCACCAGCACCAACCGGGATTTCACCATCGAGCAGGAAGAGAAGCTGATGAAAGATTTCAAGTCGGCCGTCAAGCCGGTGGCTCGATTGATCAAACAGCACCTGCTGGCCAGCGGCAACCTGCAACGCGCATCGGATACCGAGTCAGGATACGAAGAGGGAAGCTATGTCTAACCTTAAAACGATAACCTACGACCTGGGAATCGACAATGTACCTCCCATCCCCGGTGAATACCTGGTGAGTGTTGGCAAGCGGGGGATAGGGTCAGTATGGTACATCAAAGAGGTTCGGAAAGTCAATTCCAAAGTTGTTCGGGACTATACCCGATACGCTTTAAAGGTCATCCATACCCCCGAAATGAAGGAATTCACTGTGCTTGAAGGTGATATGTACGAAAGCTGGGTTTGGGTACGGGGGCAGGAAGCCCATCCGTGCGTCTGGTATCCAAGAGGCAAAAAGTTATGATGGATGCAACGGATTTTGAGTCAAAAGGATTGGAGTTGCTGGTTTTCGCCGAGCAATTCAAGTGGATCTGCGTATCCAGTGATGGGCATTCGTGCCGGGTGTCATTCGTTGACGAAACCCGAATGATCAGGGTAGATATCTACACCTCAAAAATGACGGTTTGCATGGTTCGGAAGGGCGAAAAGCCGAGGTATTTCAAGAATCAGACGCTAGATCAAATCAAGCAACTATTTAAAAACCCCTATACAAAATGACTGAAAGACGCCCTATAAATCATGCCAGGCCGACACGCATCATTGCCATTGATTTCGATGGAACCTGTGTTGGTCACGAATTCCCGCTGATCGGCAAAGAGGTGCCGTTTTGTGTCAATGTCTTGAAAAAGCTTGTAGAGGCTAATTGCGCTCTGATTCTTTTCACCATGCGCAGTGAAGAGCATTTGGTTCGGGCAGAGCAATGGTTCGCGGAACGTGAGATTCCGCTATGGGGGTCGAATGTGAACCCAGACCAGAAGTCGTGGACATTATCCCCCAAGGTTTATGCCCATGATTATATCGACGATGCGGCTTTCGGTTGTCCGTTGATTCACGATACCTCATTTGCGGAACGTCCATATGTGGATTGGCAAAAGGTAGATGAATACTATTCGCAGTTCGCCTGGTATGGTATCAAACTAAATCCATAGGTGATCTGACATGTTCAACTTCGATTCCAACGCCGAAGAGGTCTTCGCCCGGTTGCAAAAGGTCGTTCAACGCGCCGAGGCTGGTTTAGGTACCAACCTGAAGATTTCAGCCCACGACGCACTGGCCCTCATCGCCAACCGGGTGCAGCAACGTGGTCAGAACGCTTCCGGTGCCCGGATGCAGACGAAGGCGACGCTACGAAACGGCGTGTATTCGAAACGGCATTCCGCTCGTCGGTCGGCTCGCGGCCGTCAGGTCAACCACATCGACTTTACGTTGGAAGGCGACCTGTTTCGCAACTGGCAGCTGCTGAGAACCGAGCCAAAGGAGGTGATGATCGGGTTTCTGGCGGATGATGCCGCTGATCTGGCGGGATATCTGGAGGAGTACTTCGGACCGGTGTTCAAGTTATCGCCGTCGGAAGAGAATCAGGTGATTGACGGATTTATTGACCGTGTAATTGAGGATATAATGCTTTAAACCCATGATTCAGGAAACAATCGACGAAATCAACAGCCTGTTGCTGGCCTCCTTCAGCGAAGCGCAAAAGCTGAAAGACATCCAGCTGCACGGCGTGGCCATGCCGGTGCATGATCAACAGGCGAAAGGCGAGCGGCTGGTATTGCTGCTGGAAGAAAAACAACCGCGGCTGGTCCTCAACAACAAGTCGTTCTGGCAATCGGCTCACCTGGTCAGCGGGGGCTACCCGGCGATCAGTTCCGATTACGGCACCTTCAAATCCCACACCTATGACATGTCGATGGTGCTCATCTGTTGCTGCAAACGGGCGTCGGGTCTTGCTCACGCACTGGCGGTACTGGAGAATGTCAGCAACATCCGGATCGAACGGTTTGAGAACAACACGCTGGACGTCCTTCGGAGTTTCTGGCGGCAACCGGTGAGCGACGAGAAGGGCTACGATCCGAACTGGTGGGCGATGGCCATCCGGTACCAGATCATTGGCGTCTCAGGTACCGAGTTCGCTGATTTCTACAACGTGTTAGACGAGGTAACTATATGATTAAAGCTTTTCAAGACGCACTCGAAGCCGGTCACATCGAACCGGCAGTACTGCCGGACGGCAAGCCGTTTGTAATCAATGGGGTGCAGTACTATCAGGCGACCGATGGCGGGATCAACATGGCCATGGGCCGGTTTCATTCGTTTGGTGACACTTTACGCAAACACGACAGCCTGAAGCTAAGCGATGAGGTGCTAACCACCGCGCTGGATACGATGTATGACCAGCTGCGCACGGCCAGTGCCCAGATCGGCTTGGACCCCGAACAGGCTCAGGACAACATCCGCTACGCCCTGACGACCATCGAGCGCATTAAACAGCGCCGGGAGTTCGGGTTGGATGTCACCCAGGTGTATGACATCGCTTCGATCTTCTTTTTCAGTGAGAAGGAAGATCCGGCGTCCGTCGATCCGGCGACCAACCGGGCGAAGATCATCAGCTGGATGCCCTATCCGTGGCTTTATCGTTTTTTTTTGAGCATGCCGCTGGGCCAATACGTACCCTTGCAGCAGCTTGCCGCCGTCGATACCCTGACGTTTATGAGCAATCTGAATCTACAGGAGTATCTGGATTGGAAAATAACCCTGTTGAAGTCCTCTGCGCATGGATTGATGCCCGCTACGATATCCACTATAAAATCGCGGATGGAGACCCTGCAAAACTCGGATGGCTTGATCGATGCACTGTTGAACAGTACCACAACTACGCAGCCGCCTGGATCCGGGAGCAACGGCGAAAAGCAGCCGAATTAGAACGCCTTACCGCCAAAAGCAAACAACCTACACTTGAAGAGTAACCCAGAATCGGACATTCAAACCACTACTTACCGTAACTCGTAATGTCCGTACGTGAAGAGAATATCAGACTCCGCATTCAGGCCAGCTCTGAACTGCCGGTGGTCAATGATCAGTTCAACGAACTGCTCAAATTGTCGCGCCTGGTTGCGCAGCAAATCGCTATCCAGACCGGCGAGATGCGCGCTCAGTCCGAATCGCAAATCAAGGCGATCGGCGGTGTTACCGATGCGCTGAAGTCCCAGCGCGCGACTGTGCAGCAACACGATACCGACGTTAAAAATGCCGGGAAATCCTACGATGATCTGGGTAAGCAAGTTCGGAACTTCGCAACACTGGTTGGCACCGCCTTCACCCTCAACGAGATTAAAAGTTTTGGCATGGAAGTCATCGACGCCAAAACAAAGATTGATTCTTTAAAAATCGCGCTGGATGTCATGCTCGGTTCGAAAAAGGAATCCACAGCCCTATTTAATGACATCGTTGCTCTGGCCAAAAAGACGCCGTTTACGCTGGATGAGGTTGCGGAGAATGTCGTCAAATTAAAGGCCTACAATATTTCCACCAAAGACCTTATACCTACCGTCGAAGCCCTTGGGAACATGGCTGCGGCTGTCGGAAAGGAAAAATTGCCTCAACTTACGCTGGCATATGGTCAGGTAATGAACATGGGTAAACTCATGGGAACCGAAACCCGTCAATTCGTGGAGGCTGGCATTCCTTTATATGACCTTTTGGCCGATTCGATGAAAAAGCCGAAGGACGAAGTAATCAAACTCGCTCAGGCTCATAAAATCATGGCATCCGATGTGCAAAAGGCAGTGATGGAAACGTCGGAGGTTGGAGGTCGGTTCTATAACATGATGGGGTTGCAGAGCAAGACTCTGGGCGGCCAGGTTTCCAATTTGTCAGATACTTTTTTTATTGCCAAAGCTCGAATCGGCGACTTTTTTGAGGATGAGTTAAAGGCTGGTATTAAAACCACAGGGGACCTGATAACGGCTTTGATTGGTTCGGATAATGCGATTAAGAGAACGGTAACAAGCATATCCGCTATCATTTCCGCATTTACGACATGGCGTTTGGCCACGATCGCCCAGAATACCGCGTCCACTGCTTTAAATGTTGTCAAGGCAACAGCTCAGGTGGTCTATGGGGCTTATTTGCTGGTTGTCCAACGAGTAACGACCCAACAAAACACCCTGACCGCAGCGCAACTTGCCGCTACCACGGCGACACGTGGATTGTGGGCTGCACTTTCCGCTAATCCGCTCGGTTTGATTGTTTCAATCATCGGTACGGTTATAACCGGTATTCTGGCACTTGATGCGGCTACGCAGGATGTAACCGCTACGATGGGCGAGATGGAGTATCAGGTTAAAAAGGAGCAATCCGAATTGATGGGTCTGGCTCAGCGGGCTATGTCAGCCGCTGAAGGAACATCACTTCGGAAAGAGGCCCTTGAAATGTTGATTGCCAAATATCCCGAATATTTCCGGGGCCTGGATTCGGAGAAGACCAGCAACAGCCAGCTTAAAAAGATTCTGGATCAGGTCAATATCAGCTATCAGGAACGGATCGACCTCGCACGCGATGCCTACAAAGTCGAATCGCTGACCGCCAAACAGCGTGAGCTATTTGAGAAAGAAGCGGCCTTGATTGCCAAATTGCCGCAGGATGTTCAGAACATGATCGGGGGGAGCCTAAAAAATCTCATCGAAATGTGGCAAAAGGGCATGATTCAAGGTTCTGAGGCATTCCGAAATGAAAGCCGGGACTTGATGGACAAGGTTTTCGGACTCAACCGACAGATATCGCTGGAAACAATCAACGAAATCATTAATGGTCAGCAGAAAGTTCAACTTGAACTCGGTAAGTCGGGCGAAAAAATCAAGTCTCAGAAAGATAAGGAGCGAATTGCGGAAACAGGGGCAATCAACGCACATTACGAGGTATTGCGACAACAAGCTGACGGTAATTCGAAAGAGATTATCCGTCTTAATGCAGCCGAAAAGATCGAGATCGCAAAGGCGAATGGTACCTACCGTGAAAAAGAGCGGGTAGCAAGTGAGGATGATGATAAAAATAAAAAAATACGGGTTTCGCAAACCGAAATTGATATTCGTAAACTAAAGGAGAAAGAGGGAGAACTTACCCTCGAAGATAAGAAGAGGCTACTCGACCTTGAAGAGAAGCTGGACATTGAAAATATCCAGAAATCAAAGCTAAATCTAATTGCCAAGCAAAAGGCAGTTGAGGTTGTGATAGCTGAGTATGCTCCCCGAAAAGCCGCTCTCGAAATAGAGTTCGAAGCCAAAAAGAACGAAGGGTTAATTGAAAAAGAAAAGGAGCTTCAAAATCAGATTGAAGTCCTTACTGCTCAACGACTGGAAGCGGAGCGGATTCTTGTCAAGTTGCAAACCGCTAATACCGAAGAAGAGCGCCGGGCGGTAATCGCCGAATTCGGGAAGAAAATAACTGATGATGTCAAAGCGCAGGCCGTAGAACGACTTAAGGCTCAGCGTGATGCTTCCTTGTCCGAGTTGGATGTGATTTTTGCGAATCAGGGATTAAAGAGCGAGGCCTACCACAAAGCCTACATAAAATACCTTGAAGATGATAAGCAGTACCAAACTGCTTTACTGAATCAGACCAAAGAAGCGGGTCAGTCCACGATTCAGGTAATGTCTGAAACCGAGAAAAAGATTCAGGCACTCCAGAAAGAAACCGCTGAGATCGAAAAGGAAAATATCGAAAAAGGCCGTCGATATAGACAGGAGGCCATTCAGGGCATTGTATCGCTGCTGGGTAATGTAAACCCTGTTGTTTCCCAATTCGCAAACGGGATACTGTCGGTAATGAACAACATGGATTTGTTGTCGGGGAAAAGCAGGGAAGAGGCCGAAACCAGGGTGAATGACCTTAAGCAAACATTGGCTTCGCTCGAAATACTACGGAGTGAGCACGCGACCCGATCGAAAGAGCAAACCGAAAAAACGGAGCAGGATATAGCAAAAACCACAAAAGACCTGGCTGTGTCCCAGGGAATAGTTGACGAAACAAAAGCCAAGGCGTTCGGTGCATTTATGGACATTGCGGGCATTGTCATGCAGGTTTGGATGGCAATAGGGCAGGCGTACGAAAAGATGATGCAGGAGACGTATCAAGCCATCGCTGACGGTTACGCAAAAACCCGTGAAGTAATGGCTGATTTATACTCTTCAGTTAGCCAGATGAATCGGGAGTCTCTGGATGCTCAATTGACCGATTTTCAAGGAAGCTATGCCGAAAAAGAGAAGCTAATCAACGAATACTACGCCAAAGAAATGGAGTACGCTGAAGGCCACGACCGACTGGATGCGCAACTCGCCTACCAACAACAATTAGCGCAGGCTCAGGCTGATGCAGGCAATAATGCCAAGAAGCTTATGGAGGGTATCGTTCAGGCCCAGGCTGATTATGCAGCAAGAGGAATGCAAATCGAGATTAACCGAGTTGAGCAAGGCATCGCCAAAGCGAAAGAGCTTCGCGATGCCAAAATCGAATCGCTTAATCAGGAACTCGAAGCCTTCAAGGCCGCTAAGCAAGCCGAAACCGACGAGCTGAATAAACAGCTTGAAGCCCAGAAAGCGGCTACCAATCAGTTTTATTCCGATAAACAGCTCCGGTTGCAGGAAGATGATACCTACCGCAATCAACTGCTGGCCGCTGGCGAAGCCCGCGAGGTTGCTGCACTACAGGCGGCTATGCAACGGGAACTTGACCGGGCCACCTCGGCAGAGGAGCGTACCCAGATCATAAACGCGTTTGAAGCCCTCATCGCGGCCAAACATGCGGAGTACCAAACGGCGATCGGCGACAAAACGAAAGAAATCAGCCTGGCCACTCAGGAGGCCAAAGCGCAGGAAGCTGACAAGGTTACGGCACTTGAAGCCAGTACCACGGCTGAAATCCAGAAGTTGAAAGACCAGGTAGCGGCAAAAGAGAAAGAGGTTTCCGCTGCCATGAAGGCCGAAAACGCATCGTATGCCCGTCAGGTGATCGAAGCCGAGTACCAGATCATGGACATCAAAAAGCAGATGGTGATCGCCGAACTTCGGGCAGAACAGGCGATGCTGCGGGGGAAGCGCTGGTTTATGAACAAGGGCAAAATTGATTCGGCGATCGCTGATATCGAAAACGCCATCAATGAAATCAACGGTACCGGCGGCCGTCAGGAGTATGTCAACAAACTGGAGACTCAGGAAAGGCTGTATGAAGAGGTCCAACAGCTCAAGGCCACAAAATCCGACTGGGATCAAAAGTTGGTAGCGCATCAGGCGAAAGTTGCCGAGAAGCAAAACCAGGTCAATACGGCAGAGTCATCCGGTCAGGACGCGACGGCTTTAAAAGCCGAATTGACGCAGTTGCTCGGTGATGAAACCACGATCAAGAACTGGATAAACGCCGTTGTGCGAACTATCGCCGAGAAGGAAGAGGAAATCAAGCGGGTCGGTTTGGTTACCGGTACCGAATACGTTGACCGGGAAGGAAATTTCTCAAACGGTATCGATACCGTTCCCGCGATGCTCACCCGGGGCGAGCGGGTATTGACCGTAGACCAGAATCAGGCACTGGGTGGCATTGCCAACGAGGACCTGGTTTCGCGGGTGAAGTTCTTCGAGAGGCTCGCCGGTCAGTTCCCTCAGCTACTTGATCCGTCCCGCTGGTCGGATATCGCCGGGCTGCAAATCGGGTTACCGGCTGGCCTGCTGACCGGTAGCGACGGCGGCCGGTCGGTCGATGTGTCGGGCCTTCGGGATGATCTACGGAGCGTACGGCAGGCGATTGAAAATCAGAAACTCCTCAACGTCAATATCGATCGCAACGGGTTTGCGATGCATGAACAGGGTGCCCAGTCCAAAACCAACTACCACCAAAATTTACTGAAACGGTAATGAGAAACAGACTTCCCAAAGTGCGAAAGCGCTACTTCGTCGATGAGCCGGTGATTGTGTTGCCGATCGCGGAATACGAGCGGTTGATTCAGCACCTGATTGCCATGGGCCTGCTGGAAGGATTGCAGGAGAACTCACGAAGAGGTGTGCTAAAGCGTCACGCCCTGCTGCTGTCCGAGTCGCAGGAAAAGCTCAAGTCGGCGAAAAATCATTACCATATCCCCGTTTCCGAATGAAGATCCTGCTCAATAGTGTACCCGTCGAGGCTCCGGTAGGGCTCGACGGGTTAACCCTAAAAAAATCCAGACACCCGCGCTACTGGGGCTGGCTCTACCGGAAATTGGGTTTCGTTCCCGGCATGGGTAACGTGACGTTTTCCGATCCGTATGCCGTGCGGACGCTGCGGGATGCGTTCGATCGCGACAAACTGGGAGCCGAAACCTCGTTTCAGATTGTTGATGACAAAGGGCAATTGCTGTACGATGCGTACGTCGATTACGCCACATTCGGTTTTAAGCCGGGTGAGGTGACCTGTTCGTTTCGCGATGAGAAGTCGGTCACCGAACTGGAAACATCGCTGGCGACGGTGTTCAGCATCGAACCAACGCAGAGCATCAGCATGGCCGGTCAGCCGCTGAGTTCCGATGCGACGTATACGCTCAATAGTGTAGCAGTCGTCAGCCGGGTTTCGTCGGGTTCGTTTCTGCATGCTTTGCCGATTCGCCGGGTGGACGAGAAGAACCAGGCGGTGCCCGGTGAGCTGTATTCAGTTACCCAGCCGCTGGCTCTTCAGCCGGTGTACCGCAATACCACCGATAAGAAAGTGGTGTTGAAACTGTCCGGCGTCGTCGGAGTGTCGGTTTCCTGCTCGCTGAGTATGTCGGCCTCGCTGGGCTACCGGATCATGAACGGCACGGCGGTCGTTTCCACTACACCACTGGCCACCTATGCCCTCAGCGGGACGGTGCTGGACGTTACAGCCCTGATCGATGCGGTTGTTAGCGTTTTGCCCGGGCAAAGCCTGGTACTGGGCTGGGTGGAAGCCGGTTCGTCGGTGATCACCATGGCGGCCACGTACAATTCAGCCACCGCCATTGCCCTGACTCAACCGATCGCCGTACCGACAACCGATTGTTATGGTCTGTACGCCAACGATCTGTTGAAATCCCTGCAACTGCGTTGTCAACCGGCGTTTGCATTTTCTTCCTACTTTTTCCGGATTGGCATTGGCCGGGGAGCCTTTATCACCAACGGCGCCAACCTCCGCGGGGTGAAAAAGCCGCTGCAAACCTCGTTTTCCGATTTGTTCGATAGCCTGAACAGCATTTACAATCTGGCACTCACGCTGGACGATACGACGCTTCGGGTTGAGACGAAAGAAGTTTTAACCAAGGCGGGCGGAACAACCGTTCTTACGAGCATCCTCAAAGTCGGCTATACTGTGAACACAACTTTTATGGCCAGCGAGGTGATTGCTGGTTATGCCACCTGGAAAGGAGATTCGCTTACATCGGCAGCCGAAACCAACGGTTCGCGTTCTTACCGTACCGAAATCACCACGTATCGAAATCCACTGGACCTGCGGAGCAATTTGATTGCCGCCGGTTCGCTGATTGAAGAAACCCGGCAAAAGCAGTTCGATCCGGAAACCTCAGGATCCGACAAATCGGAGCCGTACGATGAGGATTTATTTATCGTGACCGTCGATCTCTACGGTCGTGCCCGGGCAACACCGTTTTACAACGACGGCATCTCGCCTGCCCACTGCCTGCTCAACTGGTCTCCGTTGCTGACGCATTGCAACCGGCTGGTGCTGGAAACCCATGAAGGGTCCTTAATCAGTACCGGTGAACGGGAGCCGCTTGTGCTTGATGAATACCCTCCACTGATCGGCAACCTGACGGCCGTCGTTGAAACCCCCATGTCCCTGGTGGATTACGCGGCCCTGCAGGACTGGATACAATTCAATGACGGCGAGCAGACCCGCAGCGGACTTCTCATGGACGCCCAGTGGAGTAATTCTGATAACGGAACTGTAGCAACCTTAACCATCGCGTGCTGATGCAACCATTCGTTCATTTTATCCGATTTTTTACCCTGGCAGAGGACGGAAACCCGTACCCGAAAAACCGGCTGACGCCATCGGAGGAGCATCCAGCCATGCCCGCCGTACCCGGCGACGTATTGACGTTTCTGGTGCCTCAACCGGACGTACCTATTGACCTTTCCCGCATCCGGATTGATCTGCGGTCGGTCGATAATCCCACGGTTGTCCACCAGGCGGTCGGTAGCTTCCGGTACCAGGACGCTGAGGTGTGTTCGCGCATCCGCCTGCGGGTCAACCGCGCGCCACAACCGGGCGAAACCAAACAATTCGCCCTGATGGGCACGATCCCTGACCCGAATGGCGGTGACCCGATCGCTCTGCCGGTGATGGGCACGTTTGCCGGTACTCAGTCGGATTTGCAACAGTACATTTCGGCGATTCGGGCGCATTACGAAAATTATCCGTATTCGCCGGTGTCGGTGGATCAGTACGGTTCGGAGCTGCTCATCCGAGCTTATCACGGTCCCCGTTTCCGAATCGGCAACCAGCCGCTTAGCATTGGCATTGGCCGAAACCGCAACTATAACACCAACAATCCATCGCTGACGGCAAGCAAAACCGCAACGGTTACCAATCCGGCCAAAGACTCGTATCTGGTGGGGGTTGGGGCGGACATCGAAGCCGGAAACGTATTTACCCTCGCGGGCGTCTCGGTGGTGGCAACCGATAGCCACACACCGGCCGACATCCTTGCTGCCCTGGGCGTTCCGGCATCGGGGCGCATTTTGGTTGCCGCTGGTACCGTTCCGGTGTATTCGGCGGCTGTCGGCAGTCAGACGCTGGCTAACCGAAACATTCCGACGCTGGCATTGACGTATTCAAACCCATCCGGGGGTAATGACCTCTACACCGTGACGGTGGGTGATGATGTGCAGGAAGGGAATATTTTTCAAGTGGCCACGCCGGGTCAGTCGACAAAAACGAAGGTGGCTACTTCCAGCGATACGGCGGCAACCATCACGGCGTTTTTCGCTACAACGTCTGGAAAGCTGGCGGTACCATCCGGTGCCATTCCTGTACCCACCAGCTTATCGGGCGTTCGGTCGATCGCCAATACCAACAGCCCGGAGCTGACGCTTTCGGCTAAACTGGTAATTCCCTCCGCAACCGTCGACCGCTATTCAGTTTTTGTCGGTACGTCTATCCGGCGCGGTAATCAGTACCTGCTCGGCACTACATTGGTGACGGCTGATGATGAAGATACGATTCTGACGATCGCTGAAAAGCTGGGCTACAGTGGATTTCCATTCACCGTCGAGGTGCCAACCGGAGCTGGATTGGTTGCCTACGCCAAAAAGGGGTTGGCACTGGGCGATGAAAATATTGCGGCTGTCGAGGTGATCGAAGGCTCGGTATGGATGCGGCATCTTGATATGGTTTGCATGGTTCACATTCCGGCCAGTGTAATTCGCGGCAATTACCAGCTTGAGATCGTAGATACGGTTAATTCAGTGAAATGCTCAGTCAGCAATAACCTTTTGGTGAAATCCGACGCCAAAGACACTGTTTTCCTGCGGTGGGGCGATAACTTCAACGGATCGGGCCGGACGCTCTACGGTTACCAGTACGGCGAGCCGGGGCTGATGCAGCAGCTGCGGATTCCCTGCTTTCTGTCGGTGCCCAAACAGCGGCAGGAGGAGAGCCTGTATACGCCCCTTGATGGGGTAACCCGGCGGCAATCCGCCCGGATGGAGAACCTGCGGACGTTGACGACGACTGTGCAGCCTTCGGCCTTCCACCGGTCTTTGCTGGCGGCTTTGAAACATCCGCTGGTCTGGATCGATGGGATCGAATTCCGCTCTGAAGGGGAATACTCTGAAACCATCATACCGGGGAAGCGCCAGCATTTGCAGGCCCAGGCGACGCTGGTCGAAACCGGTTCGCTACGGAGTATGAACGATTTTTACCCCTCCCTGCAAAGTTCATTATCAAGGCGTTATGCTCTCATTGAGCAGATTTCCGGCGCGGACGGGCTGGTTTTCTACCTCAGGAGCGAGAATATTACCCAGCCGATTACCGCCGGTCAGCAGGTGGAGCCGGGCACGTATCAACTGTTGGTTCGCGCCGAGCATGAAACCCGACACCTGGTTGTCTATCAGAATGAGATGATACTAGATCGTTTTGAGTTAACGGCACGTCACCTAAACCGCACACAACCGCTTTTCCTAAAGCCCGGCGACCGCATCGGGCTGGAACTGGAAGCGAAGTTGCCAACTCAGGCGAGCGCATGGTTCAATGAAACCACAAGCAATTTCGATGAAGGATTTAATCAAGACTTTAACTGATAATTATGACTGCACTAGAGGAGTTTTTTGCATTGGTGGATGAGAAGTTTCCGGAAAATCTGGTTACAAAAATTAAACCGGAGGATATCAGGCTAAGCATCAAGGCGCTGGCGCTGAAGTTGTATACAGACCCAGAAGTCGCATCGACTATTCTGGATAGTTTGAACCTGAGGTTACGAAGAACCACGATTGATGCCGGTTTTTCTGCCATCACCGACGATGAAGTGCAGTTCGATGGATCAACCTGGGTGAAAGAAGTGGGCTCCATTTCGCCGGGGGATCCGGGATACGGTGGCGTACTGCTTTCAGGACCAACAGGTTTCCGATTCCGGCGAAGATTTGAAGGTCCAGTAAGACCTGAATGGTTTGGCGCTATACATTACCCGGTTATTTACATGAAGGGAACCAACGAAGCTCCGCTTGGCTATTATGCAGATGCCGCATTCACCATTCCCGTTGTGGATAGTAGTGCGGCTTACAATGCCTGTTTTACCTATGCGAATGCTCTTGCCGGTTCAATTCGTTCGGTAGAAGCACCTTCCGGATTTGCCTTTATTTCAAACGTTCTCATTCCGGAAGCGTTAGACTTTTCTGGGCAAGGGACTGGCCTTCAGTCGGTTCGGCAGTGTACTACATTCGTTCAAAGCTTCGGCACCAATTTGGATGTTTTCAGGGTAATTCCGCACGAATTTGCAGGCCGATACTGGTGGTATGGAAGCATCCGAAAATTCAGTATCAAAGGGGAAAGGACTAATAATTCATCGGGATGGGGAATCGCCTTTCGGGATTCATTGAACAACCCGGTTAAACCGCAAGATACCACTTTGATTTCTGATATTATGATCCGGGGGATGGTGCAAGGCGGTATCGAATTTCCGGACGGCGGATTACCAGTACACTTGCATCGAACCAATTTTCTATGGAATAACGGCCCTGGAATTTTGATTAGCTCTACTGCCAAATCAACCGGATTATTACAACACTTTGACCTTTTCGGAGTATCTGGCGATGGGAATAATGGTGGATTGGTGCGCATTGAAAAGCAGACTGCATCAAGTCTCATTGTCATTAATAATATAAAAAGCGAAAATAGGATCAATCCCTATTACGGTAATGCGAAGATGCAGGACAATACTGTCGTCATCGGTAATTCGGACGGACTTGTCTTGTCGATTGTTGGCGGTCGCCATGATTGTAGTGTCCCTGATGGCTCCCTGTTTAAAAAACCGGGCGATTTTATTTTCCTAGAGAGCGATGCGAACAATAGCCAGATAAGCTGGAACGGCATTTCCATGCGAATACGCGAAACGGATACGGGAACTGATCCACGCATCCTTTATAAAGCGAATGGAACTGTAGCGATATCTTACCAAATGGCGAATGGGAAGTTTCCACAAATCAACGTACAAGGCGGTGATGGCCTGGCGGAAAACTTTGGGGTCGGTGATAAAGGGTTTCAAGCCAAAGGGGAAACGCCATTTTTAGGTTTTTTTGAAACAGATGCTCCCACTGACCGAAAATCATTTATCATCACGCATTCAGGGGGTAATGCACAATTTAGGACGGTTTCTGATGCTGGCGTCTCAACTATCATTTCCGAAATAGTTCGTGGCGGGGCCGCTGGTATTGCCAGCTTGTGGCGTATGGTGTTGAATATTTTCCGGATAACCGATACAACGCCAACGCTGGAGTTTGAAGAAACTGACCAAACCGCCGATAATCAGTTTTGGCAGATTCGCGCAAGTTCCGCTAACCTACAAATAACTCTGAAGGATGCAGCCGGAAGCCTGAAAACAGGCGTGTTTTTCCGGCGGTCGGGAAATACACCAACTGGAATGGTAGTCGGGCAAAAGCTGGTGCTGATTGGCAATTCTGGTGATGGATCGACGGTACCTAGTCTGGTAGCAAATACGTCTACCCAGTCTGTGTCGGGATCATCGGCGTACAAAACGGCTAACTCATCGGCTACGACCATCAATGCTTTAACCGGAGGTGATGTAGGGCAGGTATTAATGATCATTGCTAACGACGACAATACGACACTGAGACATAACCTCGATGGTACGGCTGGAAACATTTGGCTACAGTCGCTTCGTAATTATAAAATGAAGGTGGGTCAGGTAATTTTATTGGAACGAGATACCACTTACTGGCGGGAAGTGGGAGGTTTAAGTCTGTCAGGGTATCAAAACGGAACCGCAGCTCCAAGCCTTAACGCGGTACTGATTGGCGAAGAATTTTACGATTCAACGAATAAAACATTCTGGAAGGCCATCGATGTCGGAAATGGATCTGCTGACTGGAAACAAATCACGAATTAAATATGAAAGCTAATAAAATAACCGTTCGTTCGATCGACGAACAAAACGGGATCGTCGTTCTGGTTCCCAGAAAAGGTGTGGTTGTCAAGGATAATCATACCCAAAAAATCGCCCTCAATGGCCGGGTGTATAAAGGACATTTTAAGGATGGGCAATGCTGGATTCGTACGGGCAGCGCCTTTCCTGAAACCTATAGCCTCTCGTACTGATGATCACAGCAAACATAACTGAAGGTGCATTTGCCGATTCGGAAACGGTTGTCGTCTCTTGTGTCGATACAGACGGGACGATTATTGTTCTGTTTCGGGGCTATGAAATGTTAGGGTCTGGTGTAATCGCGTCAGGCACTTGCTCTATTTCCGTTTCGCCGTTGGCGGAAGGAGATATTTTAGTCGCATATGTTCTTGAGCAAGGCAATCGTGCGGGCATACCGGTTGTAGTTGCCGCTTCGTCAATTACAGTAAGTGGTTGGAAGACTCCGACGGAATTGAACGTCAAGATGCCCGATGGGTCCCTGTTGTCTTTTCCAGCCCAATTATTCGAAGAAACCTACGGTTACTTGCCAGCTTCGATTTACGACCCGGAAGGAACCAAAGCGATCGTCTATCCAGAGTATGAGTCGCCAGCAGTAGGTGGTATCCAGTTCGATCTGACGGTTATAGAGAAATTCAACCAGACTCTCTTGTACGTGAGGAACGTACGGGGAATCAAGGGCAATGTGCTTGTTCGCTTTGATGGCGGCTCCTGGTCAGGGACAATCTCCAAAACCGTAACGGCCAACGCGACGGTAGTGATTGACGTGCGGGGCGATGACGATACTGAATTCGCTACCCGGTCAGAATCAATTGTCGTAGCCAGCGAACCGGTGACCGCCTTCGTACTAAGCCGACACATTGACTACGGCAACGACTCGCTCAACCTCATAAACGGCAACAACGACTCGGTTGAATTCCGGCTGGAACCCTTCGACATGACCTGGCGACCCGGCATCATCTATCAAGCTGGAGAAACGCGCCGGATCTACCTGTCGGTTCCGAATGGTAATTACATCGGATGGGTGCGGTTCCCGGGCGATACCAATCCGGCAAACTGGGGCAAACTGGAGATCACCAAGGGCTAGGTATTAGCGCGTTTTAAGCGGGTGTCAGTAAATTGATAATCAGGAAACTAAGCCCTGATTGAGCAGTTTACTGACACCCGCTTCTTTTTCCCTTGCCCCCGTAAGTACAATTTCGTACAAATTCTGATACGTAACGAACTTGTACTTCCGACAATGGGACAACTCAAAGATTTTTTAAGCACCACGCAGAGCGCCGACGCTCAAAAATTGCGCGTTCCGGTGGGCACGAAGCGGCTGCCCAAAGCCGCCTTTATTGCTCTGGCGCTCGTACCAAAAAACACCTTGCCTGAATTCGGGGAGCAGTACACGCCCATCGGTGGCTCTGCAACCACTCTGACCCACCTCAACATCGTTTCTGCCCTTTTGAACCTGGTCCTCAACGGCCGGGGGTATTTCTTTGGCAACGGTGTCGTCAACGGCAAGCGGGGTAAGCCGAAGGAAATGACGGAATCCGCGTTGTACGGTACCCGCACGAAGGCCCGGCCAACCGGCGAGCTGGAAGAGATGTGCGAATTCAAGTTCAAGCAGTTTTACATGAACAAAGAGTTCTTCAACGAACTGCGCGCCAATTCCACGGAGTACGATTACTACATGTTCACCGACAAATCGGTCGAGGTGGTTCGCTATGACATCGACGAGCCGACGATCGACGGGGTAGGTGACGATGTGACGGGCAACATTGCAGATGAAATTGCGGGTGGCTTTAACATCACGTATTCCCGCGATGGCCAGATCATTCCGGTATTCGGCGAGTTTGAAAAAGAGGTCGCGGTATCGAAAGCCTCCTTCACCTTTGACACCGTGACTGCCACGACGCTGGTTTCAACCCTGGGCGGCAAAGTCTTCACCATGACGGCCGGAGCGGGCGGTTCGCTGGCATTCGCCGTCAACGAAGACGTCGAAGCGGGCGTTCTGGCTTTCTCCATTTTCACGTCCACCGGTGAGGCAATCCCGGGCGGTCAGCCGGTAACCATCAGCTCCGCGACTGGACTGGTGACGGTAGGCAACGGCATGACGGCCGGTACCTACAAGTACAAAGTAGCCGTCGAAAACGCCACCGGTGTGTTCGGCGAGCGTGAATTCTCCATCAAAGTAAACCCGGCATAATCCTTCAGGAATGCTATCGATCGCACAAATAACGCCGTATTTATCACTGGGAGCCGATCAGGCTCCCAGTGATAAATTGCGGCATGCCTTTTATTCAGAAAGTATCCTCCTGCGGGCGCATCTGGAGAAGGTTTTCGATAAAAAGTACCCGGATTATTTGGACATAAACCGTCCAAAAGAAAAGAAAGAATACAAGGATTATCGGAAGAAAATATACAAAAACCCTTTCAAGGGGCTGAAAACCCGCGTCATCAAGACGCTGGATTACATCCAGCAGGCGGATGATTTCGAGGTGGCCTGGAAGTCGCTGGAAAATGTCACCGAGTCGCTTCAGTCGTATGCGACCGATTCTAAATTCTCGGTCGACGGCTCGTTTCAGAACTGGTTTTTCGAGCGGGTACGTCCGCGATACGTCAACGATCCAAACTCGGTGATGGTCGTTCTGCCCGGTCAGCAGCCTGCATCGGAAACGGAGTATGTGAAACCCCAGGCGTTTCTGATTGGCTGCGACAAGGTGTATGCGCACCGGAAGGCCACGTTTGCCGTTTTGGAATCGCCGGAAACGACGATCATGGCGGATGGAAAAAAGGGAAAGATTTTCTTTTTCCTTGATCACGACAGCTACACCATTGCCCGGCAGATTGCCAACCAGCCGACGGAAAAAGGTCAGGTTGCTATCAACTGGGAAATTCTGGGAGTGGCCAGCGAAATCGTTCTGGATCCGGAAGGAAAAGAAGTGGTCGTTCAGACCTTCAGACCTCCGTTGCACAACTGCCCGAAAATGCCTGCCGTCAAAATCGGCAAGGAGCTGGTGAAATCCAACGATGCCGGTGAGGAGCTGTACGAGTCGATTCTTACCGATGCGCTGCCGTTCATCGAACTGGCACAAGGGACCCAGAACGACATTCAGGTCGAACTGAATTTCCACGTCAGCAGCGAGGAGTGGCGGTATGCGTCGAAGCGGTGCCCGGATGCGGATTCGTCCGATCCGAACAACCGGTGTATCGACGGCAACAAAACGGTTCGCAGCGAAGACGGAACCGCCGTGATCGGCTTTAAAACCTGCGAAAAATGCAAGGGTACAGGGTCTGGTGTTTCGGGGTCTGGCTTGGGTTACATTCTGGTAACGCCGGATACGAAAACCAGCTTCGGAGACTCCGAGAAGTCAAGCAACATGCCCATTCCGCCGGGCGGCTTTATCCCGCGCTCGATCGAGCCGCTGGTCAAGCTGGTGGAGGAATACAAACGCTACAAAGAGGAGGCTTATCAGGAAATCAACATGCAGTTCCTGATGAAAACGCCGTACGATGAGTCGGGGGTTTCCAAGCGGTTCGACCGGGAGGAGCTATACCGGGAACTCAACACCCAGGCCGCTCACCTCTGCGATTTGCTGGCGATCGGTTTTGCTTTCATTGCCTATCTGCGCCACAAAGAAAAAGCGGTTGACCAAATCCCGGCCGTATTGGTACCGGTGCGGTTCAATCTGGAAAATGCCGAGCTGACCCGCGAGGAGCTGGTAGAAGCGGTTGACAAGGATTTCGATTCGAACCTCCGCGCTCCGCTGGAAAAGAAACTCATCGCTTACCAGACCGGCGAAGATTCGGACTACTTCAAAAAGTACGAACTCCGCGAGCTTCTCAATCCCTATCCGGGCAAATCGCCGGAAGAGCTGCTTTTTATGGCCGCATCCGCCCGGACGCTGATTGCGCCGAACAGTCCGCAAATGCAGGCGATGCTCGAACGGGTGTGGTTTGCTATCAATTTCGACGGACTGGTAAACGACTGTTTGCGGTCAGACAAAGGTTTCTGGGATTTATCCATTGAACAGAAGTACGAAAAACTACTGGCTGAGAATAAGAAACTCATCGGGGATCTGGCTAATCCGATGATCGGTCCGGATGGGAAACCCGTCGTTGGGCCGGTTCAGTTGGCTCCGCCGGTTGATATCACCAATTACTCGCAAACCTGATGGAGGAACTGGAGGATATCATCGATCTGAACAACAACATGGCCGTTTGGGATGCGGAGTTTCTGACGGCACTGGCGGCCGTCAATGGTCAGGTACTGGATTCGCTGAATGGTCTGATCGACCGGCTGAGCTTCAACGGAAAGGCAACCACACCGGCCGAAATGCGCGCCAACATGCGCGAGGTGACGATGTGGCGGGCAAATATCATTGACCTGGTGAATCAATCAGGAATGCGGGATGCGGTACGGGTTCTGGTGAACCGCATGGGTCAGGGCACGGCCCGTCTCAATACGTACTTCGAAAAGATCGATGCGTCGTTTTCACCCGAACCGTACCGCATGCTGCTGGAGAATCTGACGACTCAAACCGTCTCACTGCTGACCGGCTCGGTTGTCGATTCGGTGTATGGCCGTCAGCTGGGAGATGTGCTGGACTGGCACGTGCTGACCAAGTCGACCGGTGCCGAGGTTCGATCGGTTTTGAGGGAGAAGCTGACGGAAGGTTCGATCCTTTCCAAAGACTTACACCGGGTTGCCAGCGACGCACTGTATACCTACAGTCGCGGCTACACGATGGCAGTAGCTGAGGGCCTTGGACTAAAGCACTTCTTTTTCATGGGAACGGCTATTACCACGACACGCAAGTTTTGCAACGAGCGTATCGGGAAAGCCTTTTCGCAAAAAGAAGTAGAAGCCTGGGCCGATCTGACCTGGTCAGGGAAAAATGAGGCTACGACCAAAACGACGATATTCTGGTATTGCGGGGGCTACAATTGCCGCCACCGCTTACTGCCGATTTCTAAATCAATGTTCAACCAATTTCAAAACCAAAACTGATGTCAAAATCCATTGAAGAGCTAAAGCCCAGTGACCGGGTAATGATTCGGCTGGGTGAAAAATCACACTTTGACCCCACTACAGGTGAAAAAGTCGTCGTGGAAAAGGCCAAAGAAATCGATGTGCCCTACTCGTATTTTCTGGAAGTGACCAAACACGATTCAGATTACAATGCGAAAAATGACTACTCCAAACCCCTGGGACGTACTGTAAAGCTGATTGGCACCGCCGAGTTTGAAGGGGTAGTAACAGAGTTCGGGGAAAAAGTCGATGTCGCCAACACCGTTCCTTTGGACAAAACCAAGAAGAAAGGAAAAGGGAAAGGTAAGGAAGAAGGTGCCGGTGATGGCGATTCAGACGAAGATCCTGAAGAATAAGATTTAATCGTTTTGGCGGTTTCAAAAAACCGTCCGTGACGGCGATCCGTCGACCTGGCTGAAAGGCAAACCACTTTTAAACTGGCCGTAAGGCAAATCGTGAAATGCAATTAAAAGAACTCTTTAAAAAACTGGCGACCCGAGCGGGCGTAAACGCAACGGAAGCAAAACTGACTGCAGCGATCGACGCTCTACCCGAACTGGATGTTGATGATGACCTGGTTGCAAAGCCACTCATCGACAAACTTATTACAGAGGAGGAAGCAGGAAATCGCCCCACGTTGAAAAAGAAATTTGCTGCTGAAGCCTTAAATGGAGCCGATGCCATAATTGATCCAATTTTGGCAGAACTCTTCACGCCGGAAGAAATCGAAGCCTTGAAAAAAGAGGAAAAGGCAACGATGAAGAAAATCGGCAAGCTCGCTACCAAAGCGAAAGAGTTGAAAACGGCCGGCGGAAATCCAACCGATACCGCCAAGGCTATCGCTGACCTGAATACCGAAATCACCAAGTTGAAAACCGAAAAGGAATCGGAAGTCAACACGCTGAAAAAGCTGCATGAAGAGGAACGGTACTTTGATCGGCTGGCCAGCAAAGTGATCCGTCGTAGCGATGTAGTCGACTACGCCAAGGCGAAAGAAGGTGTTCGGGTTGTGGCTGATTTCAAAGACACATTGAACACCGTTGGCGGGATTCTGGACATCACGACCGGGAAAATCATGCAAAAGGCAGATCCATCGATGGAATTATACATTGATAACAAAGCCGTTACCGCTGATTTGCTGCTTGAAAAAACGCTGACGGAAAACGAGTACCTCAAAAAGTCAGAAGGCCCGGGACCTGCCGGATCCATCACCGTTCCCGGTGGCGGAAACGAAGGCCAGATGACGGAAGCGCAAAAGCGAAACGCTGAGCGATTTAAACAACAATAACACCCGGGCGGAACCGGGAGCTAGATTCCGTACCGCAGCCTGTCGGACACAGGCAATCGTAACTTGTAAACCTTAAAATGGCATCAGGCTTAAACATTGCAGCGGCTCGAATTGCGACGGCCGCAATCAATCACACGCTGGGAAACCGTAAAAAGTTCTCTCCGTTGGGCGCTGTTCAGGCGGCCCGCTCTCCCCAATTATCGGAGCTCATCAAAGAAATGAATCCGAAAAACGCCAAGAATGACAACCGCTTGTCGATCATTCAGGGGCAATCCACTCCCCAGGCGAGGGTGACGTTGAACTACCGGCCGCAACACGAAGCGACGGTGAAAACCTCGCGGACGGTTGCCAACGGCTCCAACCCGGTAGGGGCTACGGCTTTAAACGTTGATTACAACACGCACCGCGAGTTGGACTTGACGTACCGCACGGTTGATTTGATGGCGTTGGAGAAAGAAGCAGAAACGTACCTGCAGAAACTCAACGCCGGACAGCTGACGGTGAACCTGCCGGGCTTCCAATTGCTCAGCGACATGGGTGACCAGATTATGCGGAAATCAGACAGCGTTCTGGTGAATGTTAACACCTCGGTCCTGACCGCCATTATTTCTGCTGTCGGTGGCAACCTGTTGCTGGGAACTTCAAGCAATACGGCGGTACAGAACATTCAGGCATTCAATTCGGACGGCTCAGTCAATCCGAATGTGATGGACTGGTTCAACAACATGCGGACGGTTCACCAGTTCGAAGGTCGTCCGATTGTCATCGGTGGTCTGAAAGCCCTGACGTATTTCAGCCGGAAGAAAATCGTCTCTCCAGCTGCCATCGGTTACGATTTCGCCAAAGTGTTCGCGGAACTGGATGTAGAATTCTACTACGATCCGCTGGTCGATACCCTGTCGGGGCAAGATCACATCATTGTGATCGATCCGGGTGCTTTCTGCATGGAAACGATCGCCGAACACGAAGATGTAATCATGCAGCAGAAGGTGGCAAACACCACCTACGGTTCGGCGACAATCTCGGTTGCCCAAACCGATGCACCAACGTTTTCACTGGATATGGATATCCGGGTGAAAGAAGAGGATCTGGCCTATCCGCAGTGGACAATCACCCCGTCCATCCATTTCGGCACGTTTGCACGGCCCGCCGGATACCACAAAAATTACGATGGATGGGAAACCGTCACCGGAGTTTTCCGCGCCAAACTAATCTAATCACCTTCATTTTCAGCTACCAGATATAAGGTGTCTGGTAGCTGAAAATAGGGTATCAACTCCATTTTTTAAACCTGCTTTTTCATGGCTTGGGTCATCACTAAATTAGGTAAAACCATCAAAGCCGTTGACGGCTCGGATGTTCGGGTTTTTACGAACCCGGTATTTCTTCTTTTTGCCGCAGCGGTTTTTCCGACGGTGCCGGTTCCCTGCGTAGAAATCAGCCAGGGTGGTAAATCTCTGCAACTGACCGGGGCATCGATCACCACGATTGACGGCGCGGCTCCAGCTGGTTCACTGGCGGGGATTCTCGATCAGCTACTGGTGACGCCTGCTGGCAACACCTCAGCGCAGACGGCGGCAACAGGTACGAACTACACGACTTTTGCTTCGCAGGTCTGTAGCCAGTTGACGCTGTTCAACAACACCGCTGCAGCCATCGATGTCCAGCAGGGCGGGGCAGGAGCTGCGGTTTCGGTACCAGTCGGCGCTTCGTTCACGTTCGTGGGCATTACCAACGCCAACCAGCTGGGCGTTCGGCGGACCGACACGAGCAACACGCAGGTCACCGTCGGCGCCCGCTGGCAGGCCTAAGCTTTCCGACTAATTCACCCATTCATCACCAGTAGCCGGCGCGGTGTCGGCTACTCTTTTCAAACTTCTCATGGATTCGCAATTAACCCAATCGGCTACGTCTTTGACAGAAGAAGCCGCAAAAACCATTTTTGAAGGCCTGACAAACGAAGGCTTTACGGCTGGCGACAAAATTGAAATTGTTCGGGCGGTCGGTGCGCTGATCCGCACGGATCTGGACAACCAAATCGCGGCTCTCACCAAAATCCGATCCTCCATCTAATGGATTTGAAGTTTAAAAAACCGGCGAACGCTCCGCAGCTGAGCGACGCCCCGGAGGTCGAAATGCCTTCGCATGAACCGGAAGACAATCCCGAAAAGTGGTATCACCGGTTTTACAGCCTGCGGGTCCTTATGGGACTGGCCATTGCTTTTCTGGCGTTCTGGGTGCTGGCCGACTGGACTGGATGGACGGCGGCCCGGATGCGGCCCGGTCAGATCGTCTACAGCAACGAGATGGTTCAGCTCTGGACTGCGGCTTACCGGCTGGTTTTTGTCATTTCTGTGGCGGTGGCAATCATCCGCTTAACGATACCGATTTTAACGGAGTACTGGCGACAGGATGCTTCTACGGCGATCGATGCAACTACGGATTTTAAAAAGCTCACCCCTCAACAACGATTATGGTTTTCGTTCGCTGTCTTACTTGCCTTCTGTTACTTATTTGTACAGTTGCTTCTGGTCAAACTGCCCGAATCGCTGAGCGTCGGGCCGTAATTGGTGCGGCCACCAAATACGTCGGGATCCGGGAAACCGGCAACAACCGGGGTAAACCGGCTTCGCTGTTCATGACGCCCTACGGCTACCCGCCGGGCACCGCCTGGTGCGCGCTGTTTGTCCACCACGTTTTTACCATTGCCGGAGTTTCACATGGCGTGAAAGGTGCTGCTCTGGCCGCGAACTGGTCAGTCCCGGCTGCCGTCATCGTCAACCGGGCAGGAAAGCTCACCGGTTCGAAAGTGCCGGTAGCGGGTGACCTGGTGCTGTTTCGGTTTCAGGGCAAGCGCATCGATCACATCGAATTGATTGTCCGCTGGTCAATCGACGAGGATGAAACCTACTTCTTTTCCATCGGTGGCAATACCTCCAATCCATCGAACCCCAAACAGGAGGGAGTTTATATTAAAAAGCGATCGAAAAGGGAAGCCTACATGGTGGTGAACCGGATCGATCTGTAGTGATTTTTTAACCGTAACTGTACTTAATCAAATGAAATTTCTCAAACTCAAAGAGCTGTATTTGCTCGTTCCGCTTTTGGTTCTCATGGCGGCACGGCCGTGGCGATCGGCCAATCAGGTGCTTGGACTCGTTCCGCCCGTCGACTCGGTTTCCTCCGTTGGATTTGATCAGGATAGCGTCCTGATGCAACCGGTGCAAATTGTCTTGCCGCAGTCCGCAGTCGATACGATTTCCACCCGCATTGCCGAGCGGGATTCTCAGAAAGTGGCATTAAAAGACCGGCTACACAGTACCGAAAAGGAAATCGCCAAAACCGAAAAACAGATTCAGGCCAAGGAAAAGGAGCTGAGGAAAAAGCAGGAGAACCTCGTTACCCTGGAGGAAATCTACGACATGGAGGATCGCCAGCGCCAGCGAAAGGACCACGACTTTCCCTAGCTCAAAATAAGCAAACGCGAACGCTGGGCCCAGTGCATTGCCCGGATCCGGTCTGCCGGTTTTCGCTTTCCTGAAACCGCCTGCGGGATATCCTTTCTGGAAACTGGCGGTTGGCAGGAGAAAGACCGGATGACGAGGTACAACAACTGGTTCGCGTTCAAGAAAAACAGTCGGAACCTGCATGCCGACCTCGGGAAAAGCAGCTACTGCATCTACGCAACCGTAGGGCATTCGCTGACTGATTACCGCCTTTACGAGCAGATGGTGATCGAAAAGTACGGCATTCGAACAGAATCCGCTTACCGGTCGCACATCGCTACCCACTACGCTTACGACCGGCGCTACGGTCAAAAACTCCAAAAGGCAATCGAGCATACCAAGACTTTATGAATTACCAACCTGAAGACTGTTTTATTGGATCTCCGAAACGGGGCATTCGGCTGCTCGAAGCCGTTACCGTCTGCGTGAACTACGCCGACATTTTAGCTCACACGCTGCCCTCAATGCTGCTGGCGGTCGATCGGCTGGTGGTCGTTACCGATACCAGAGATGAGGCCACAGCGCGGCTTTGTGAGGCTTACGATGTCGAATTCGTCCGGACCGATGCGTTTTACGACGACGGGGCAACGTTCAACAAGGCCCGGGGCATAAACGCAGGCCTTGCCCGGCTGAGTCAAAGCGACTGGGTGTTGCACATCGATTCCGATATCTATCTGCCTCCACGGACCCGGATGATCCTGAACAGCATCTACCTTGATCCGTTCGGTATTCACGGTGTCGACCGGATGAACTGTTTTGGACTTCGCAACTGGATTCGCTACATCTCGGCACCACCGTCGATGCACCAGGGCTATTACCTGGTTCATGCCAACGTGTTTCCCATGGGCAGCCGGGTCTGCCACTACAACGCGGATGGCTATTTCCCGATCGGCTTTTTCCAGCTCTGGAATCCCCGCCGGTCAGGCATCATCCGGTATCCGGAAAACTGGGTAGGGGCTGATCATACCGACGTCGTGTTTTCCAAATCGTTTCCGATCGAGAGCCGACGGCTGATTCCCGACTTCTATGTGATTCACCTGGATTCCCAGAAAGCGGAAATGGGCGTCAACTGGATGGGTCGCAAAACCCGGCCGTTCACCATCGACGAGAAGCCATGTTAACGAAGCTGCTCCCGTTACTGGCGAATGGCATGCCTTTTTTGAAAAAGGCATGCGGCTGGTTTATGACGCCGATCCCGTTTGCGCTGGGCCCCTTGCTGATCCTTTGCTTTTTCTCGCTGCGGTCGTGTCAGAAAAACCGGAACTGTGAAATGCGGAGTGTTCAGATTTCCGACACGCTGGCCATGGCGCTGGCGGATGTTCGGCGGCTCCGGGAAGACACTGCAGTGTACCGAAAAAAGGAAAGGGCATATCAATTCAAATTCGATTCAACCAATAAGGCACATGAGAACTATCGTCTTTGGCTCGCTACTCTCAGCGATGCTGCACTTCAGCGCGAGGTCGATCGCGTATTCAACCGACCGGCGGGCCGATAGCAGCCGGGTTATCAATGTCGAGACAGAGCTGATACAGCCGAAGGCCCCGCCTGGCTATGTCATCCTGACGGCACAGGGAGCCATGCAGGCCCTGCTCGATCATCGCCGGGTCATCGATCTGGAAGTACGGCTGAAGGATTTATCCGAGCTGATGGAGGTAAAAGACATTCACATCGCCCGGCAGGAGCGGGTGATCACCGAGCTGTCGACCCAGGCCAAATCGATGCGGGATCAATTGGTAACGCAGCCCGCTGCGGTGGCGCGGAGTGATACCGACAGGCGGAAACTGATCTGGAGCAAAATTGAGAACTGGGGGTGGCGGGGACTGGCTGCCTTTACCATGTACAAAATACTAAGCCGCTAATGGCTGAGGGTCCGATTTGGGTTAATCGGTTTAGGTTAAAAAGGGAAACCCCGGCTGCGATGCGGCCGGGGTTTTTGTTTAATAAATATCGGAAATCTTTTCTGTTAACTTTGGTGGATCTGAAAAAAGTAAATCTTCAAAAAGATAATCCAATTTGTTGTCATCAATAAATGTCTCAATATCATACTTTAAAATTTTTCTAAAGATTTTCCTGATTATTTCGTCAAGCTTCTGAGATAGTTGAATTTGGGTTTCTGGTAGTCTGTCCTTTTTATCAAGTTGTTGTCCATGTACATATTTTGAACGAATATTATATACTCGTTTTATCAATCTATAGATTTCCTTCTTGTCTGATTTGTTAATTCCTATATAATTGGCGGTGTTTTGGGAAATTGTATGCGATATTTCACTCCCTCCTTTTGTTGAGAATAAACATTCTAAAATAATTATATAGTTTGCGATCTTATCTGAGACAATTATGCTATTACGTGCATTGCCTAACAATTGATAAGCCCTTTGTATTCTGTTATGACTATTAAGGCTACTAATTGCCTCAATTGAAGAATTCTCTATTAATCCATTGGGAGGCTTAAATGGTTGGTTTATTAAAAATAAATTATCAAGATAGTTATAATACTCTAAGGCTTCATTTAACTCGGCCAAAGAGAAAAAAGTGTCAGAAAATTCTCCTGCTGAGTTTTTGTATCTCAATTCAATATCCCTTTCGGAAAATCTTTCATCTGAACAAAATGCTATAACAGTATTACAAGAACAGCTATTGTCTTTAACGAACCATAAACAACTTAAGAATTGAGTAATAGTTCTTAAACTACTTTCTGTTTGAATTCTTACACTGTCAAAATCTACGGTTTCATATATCCAATAAAAAAAGGGATTGTCTTCAAGCTCAACATTTTTTCTAATACCCATTACTAACGCAATATAGTCTGGGTCAAGGATTTCAGTAAGTATAGGGTGACCAATGCTGTAAAGTCCGTATTGAAAAAATGGGAAGTGAATGTCTTTACTTGGCTCTCCAAACTTTAAATAAAAAGTGCTGGAAATTTCTATTGCGTGCATATATAGTGACGTGAATGTATACCTGTTGGTAAATATACTACTACGTTTGTATTCAGATGAAATGGTTTTTAATGAATAGTTGAAAAGGCTAAATGAGGAAGGTTTACCCGTAAATGGATAAGTCCTCGAATTTCTCATTCATCACACCTTCGATCGCCGGATACTTTTTCAACAACCCAACCACGGCCGTAAAGCGAAACTTCGTAGCCTGGTGACTGGCGACATCGTCCAGATAAAAATAGGGCGTCTGGTCGTACACCCAGATTTCCCCTTCGCCCGTCTGGGTTAATTCCCGTTTGGTTTTTGGAAGATTTATTGATCCGGAAGCGAGAACTCTTCCACTGTCATCCAGTAGTTCCATTCTCAGCACCAAAGCGCCGAGGGTATTGCGGTCAGACCACTGGAAGAAATACCGGTGAATGGGTAGTCCGTCTTCCACTATCTTTTTGGTGACCATTGATGTTACGGTAATGGGGTGCATGGAGCGAAGGTATTGATTTTGAGCGAATGGCAACAGATTCGGTTTTCAATACATTAAATTTGATTGTGAAAAATGCAAGTTACGGTGGGTACAGAATCCCTGCACCATCAAATGAGTGCTGGGATTTTTAATGTCGAAACCCATTGAGGGCATGTACAACAATGCCAAAGGGACGATTGATTACTCCGCCACCTACAATGATGTTAGCTTCACCTTCTGGACCTATCGCAATTTTTCTTTCATCAATTTTTATTGGAATACCTTTGAAATAGCTATTTCCTGTTATGCAAATTGACTTGCCATTTTCCCATATTCTTAAATAATGATCTGTATCTGCACGATCAATTATCCTAATTTCTCCTGGCCGACTCGTTAATATTCTAAATGAACTTGGTGCCCAATATCTATTTCTGGACATCCAAAATATTAAGTCTCCCTTTTTATTGTAAAATCTCACACTAAGGAATAATCTGCCATTTTCAATTCTAAGAGATATCATAGGTTCATCAAGCACAATTAAAGCATCTTGGACATTCAAGAAAGATGATCCACCTATTCGAATCAAATGGTTTTCGGTATTAGTTAGGAGTAAGCCTGGGAAACGATCTCCCCTCATATGAGTAGATTTTCTTTTAATTAGTTCGTCTATTGGTATTTCACCTTTATGTACTTGATCGTGACAGTTGGGGCATAATAATATAAGGTTTTCAGGTGTGTGCAACCCTCCTTGAGCATATTCAAAAATATGGTGTTGATGAGTTATAGGTGTTGAATCCCAAGCGCATTCAAAAAAATGCCTTGTACTAACCTCTCGTTGTACTGCTACAGGAATGTACCTACTTTTCTCATTTCTCTTAAAATTAGTTAGGTCGCTGAATCGATTGTTTTTGTTTCCCATTGTTAAATGTATTTGTTAATTATATATTTATTTAATTATTTTTTGAATTTACTAGACTATCAAATGAATTTACTAATAATTATTATAATAGCCTCACTTTCAGCATATTCTTCATTCATTTCTTCATCGGGTCCATTGACAGACAGGAGCGGTGTGAGAAATACAAAAAGACTTACAAAAAACGGAAAATGGGTAGTAGCAATAAATTTTGTACTGGTCACCATCCTTGCCATTCAAAGCTATTTGAATGATCTAGAGATTAAAGAGAAGGACATATTAGCGGAAAAAAAGCAAGGCTTAAGGGATATTATGTTGAAAAATAACTACGATTCCTCTCTGAGGGTTTCAAAAAAACAATCAGATTCTTCACTACTTGTAATGAAAGAAAGGTTTGATTTTGCTGATTCTAGTAAAACTAGAACAGTAGTTGAAGCACTTGGGAAATATAGTTTGAAATTAGATACTACTAATAAAAATATCGCAATTGTAAAAGATTCCGCAAAAACAAGAATTATTACGCCAAACGATCCTATAATAACATTATGTGACAATATTGGTATTGTGCCAAAATCTTTAAATAAAAAAAATCATATTTATGAAATTTCATTTTGTAGCGAAACAGCTAATAGTTCTAGCCTAGAATTAATGAATAGAATTGTAGTTGAGGACTCAACTAATATATTAAGAATAATAGGGAAAATCCCAATTTTAGATGTAGATAACTTGATCATGGGGAAAGGCGTCACTGCAGATTTGCAGATAGATGGATCTAAACCATATGATATCATGTATTTTACTATTGAAGGGGATTATAAAAATTTTGACAAATCTAAAAGTTACTCAATTAGTGAAATTTATTTTTATGATAAAAAGAAGAAAAGATTTGGCTACTTAAAAAATAGATTTAAAAATGATATTCTTAAATTTTTAAATAGCCGCTATGTCCCAAAATTATCGTCAGCAAGATTAGGGTTCGAATAATGATGTTGAGTAAATATTTCAAAGATTCTTCTCGGTCCTATAGTTAATATGTCGCTTTACTTTTCTCTTATCCTTGATAATCAACGGTCATTGCCAAGTTTTTATATTAATGTAGAAATGGAGTCAGCGACGGGAATAAGTCCATCGCCAAACAGCCATTTTTTTTAATAAAGTATCAGGAAACTTTTTGAAATTGTTCAGAATCAATTAGATCAAACAGTGTCGGCACGGTCTTTTTGTATTCGGCTTCCTGACAGTATTCACAGCCGAACCGCCAGTAAGCGGCATTCAATTCAACTCCATACCCACGTCGGTTCATTTTTATGGCAACGTACGGCACGGTCATTAAGCCGCCGAAAGGATCATACACCTGATCTCCTTCGTTGGAATAGCGACCGATCAACCGTTCCACGATATCCAGCTGTAGCGGGCAAACGTGGTTTTCGTTGCGCTTCTGAGTCTGGTTGCTGTTCAGGGTTCGCATCCGGACGATGTCCGTCCAGACGTTGTTGTAATGAGAACCGGGCGCGAAGAGCATGAACGAAGAGGGCATGCGACCGGCTTTTTCCAATTCAGAACCCATGTCGACGTGCTGACGGTAATCGTATACGTTCTTTTTATTCCAATCCCGGTACCAGCGTAGAATCGATTCGACATCCTTGCCGGTCATTTCCTCCGGTTGCAGCATCCGGTCACCCGATGAGCGCCAGAAACCGGATGCCTGAATTTGCCATTCCCGCCGGGGAAGCTGCTCTTTGGTGCGGGTTACCGGAACGTCCGCGTAACTGTTCGAGGTATCGGTTGGCAGCTTTCTGAACAGCAGAACGTACTCATTCTGGCCACAGCCCATTTTGGTGCCGTCCTTGCAAACCTCGGTGTGACCGAGCCGGTACGTCTGGTTGTTTTCCCGCACGACGTCCGTCACCACGACGATACGACCGCAGTAAATCCAGCCGTGTTTTGTAAAGGCCGTCACCGTTTTGTCGCTGAATGGATTAACCGAATACATGCCGTTGCCGGTCATACTGCCAAACTCGATCCGGTCTTTGACGTGGATGCAGGCCAGCCGCCCGGGTTGCGTCACCCGCAGGAGTTCCGGTACCAGATAATCCATTTGTTTGAAAAACGCTTCATCACCGGCATTGTGTCCGAAATCCTCATAAGCCGGGCTGTATTCGTATTGGTCGCTGAACGGAATCGACGTGACGACCAAACCGACGCTGTTGGTTTTCATTCGCTTGGTTTCCTTCACCGTATCGTTCCGCACGGCCGTGTACAGAATCCCTTTTTTCTCCAGACGTTCCACACCCAGGCTCCGCTTGATTTCAAACTCCATCGCGTTATTGACCAGCCCGTATTTTTTAATAATGTCCTGCATGGTGCGAACCAGGTGGCGGTGCAGGTCCCATTTGGCCAGTACCTGACGCATGATCTGATCTTCCGACTCGGTGTAGATGATATGCACCTCGACCGTGTGTTTCTGCTGGAAACGCTGGGTCCGGTGAATCGCCTGAATGAAATCGTTGAATTCGTAATTAATGCCCAGGAAGATATTGGCGTGACAATGGCGCTGAAAATTGCAGCCACTCCCGGCAATTTCGGGTTTGGTCGCCAGGATCCGGTGTTCCCCACGGCTAAAGGCCTGAATCAGCTCTTCGCGTTTTTCCAGATCCTGCGAACCGAAGGCCGTTACCGCATCGGGAAGAGCCGATTCGATTTCCTTCCGCTCATCTTCGAGGTGGTGCCAGAGCAACCAGTGTTTTTCCGGATCGTCGGCTTTGATGATGCCCACCGCTTTGGCAATCCGGTCGAGGAGTGATAACCGCTTTTCTCTGGCCGCATCTTTCAGGCTCAGAGCCGCATCGCGAAACAATTTGCCCTGACCCCAGCTATCATATCCGGCCACGGAATGATCGACCGGGATCCGGTGAAATACCACTTTTAGTTCCGGCAGATCGTACCCGGTATCATCATAACCCAAATCGGACGGCTTGGAGAGAAACAGTGCCCAGGACGATACCCACAGCCAGAATTCCCGTTCCTTGTGCGGATATAGCGTCAAATCACCCGCTTTCTCACTGTTGCGCTGGAAATACCGCGTGAGTGCCTGCCCGGTATCCATCACGCCTAAAAAACCGGCATAGTGAATCAGTTCTTTGGTCCGGTTCGGCGAGGGCGTAGCGGTGAAGACAAACCGGTGGGGGATGCACTCCAGTACGTCCAGAAACGTCTGGTAGGTCTTCGATCCGAACGACCGCAGTACAGACGCTTCGTCCAGACACACGCAGGAGAAAACCGAGAAGTCGGCAATCTGGCCCTCGCGAACCCGCTCGTAATTGGTGATCATGAACGGTGTTTCGCATTCGATCACCTCCTGATCCGTGCGAACGTACTGAACATCCATTCCCATCGCCGGGCCGTCATTTTCCGTGAACTCCTGACGGACGCCCAGCGGAGCGATGAACAACGTCTTGCCGCCCTTCACCCGGTAAATCTGACGGCCGATCTCCAGCTGGTCGCGGGTTTTACCCAGGCCGAAGGATTTGAAGATCGCCCGGCAGCCACCGGCCAGTGCCCACTTGACCGTATCGCGCTGGTGTGGAAACAGGCTTTCGTGCAGGTCGGAATCGGCCACCTCGAACCCTGAAACGGGAGACTCAAGTATTTTCTTTTCAATGAAGGCGTCGTAATCCAGTTCGAGCGTTTCGTTATTTTCCATCAGAATAATTTCGTTTGTTCGCCTTTTGATAGGTTACGAATGCGAATCAGCCTTGCTAAAACCGACTCCATTCGTTCCATTTGCAGTTTTGCCGTTTCCGGCTTAAGTGTTGGGCTGGGCCCTGAAGTCCATTTCGGGTAAACAGACCTGCGCATTTTCAATTCTCGCTCGATCTCGTGGATTTCATCGTCGATCGTTACCTCTTTCGCTGCCATACCTGATTGTTATTTTTGAGTTGGTTTCAGTCGCTTACCGGGTGCAAGCACCTCGACCTGTTCGCCTATGAACCGCTTTTGGGCAACTTCCTGCGCGGTGGCAAACCGGAACCGGTGCCCTTTCGCCACCTTGACTTTTCCGTTGCAGGCGTAGCCGATCATGGCGGTGGATATGCCCAGATCATTACGGGCATGCATGGCTGATTTGTAGAACTTCCCGTTGCTGAGGCACACCAGCGGTTTTACTTTGCCCCGGTTGCGAGTCGGCTTTTCCTCCGCAGGCACCGCAAGCGGCTCTGCAACCGGCTCCGATTCAGAAGCCCAGAAGTCCTGCTCAAAATCGCCGGGTTTGATGCCCGGGCCGATCAGCTTTTGTCCCATGCGGCCGTACTTCTGGATTTTCTCAGCAAGCCGCTTTTTTTCGAAAAAGATGTAGGTACCGGGCTTGACATCCGGTCCGGTGACCAGGTACCGTTTCTTCCCGGTAAGGGACGGAATGGCGACGTTTTCACCGGCGGGCTTGAATCCCCATCCGGAGGAGCCGACTGTTTGTGTGGCAGGTTTTCTCATGAGATCAGGCGGCTTCGGGTTTTTGATACAGGAACACTTCAAGGATGTTCGACTTTTTGACGTCTATGATTTCGTAGGGAATGAGCGTTGTTTTCAACCCTTCGTTGACGCGTTCGTGAGCATTGGCGACGTCGGTTGCGCTGACCAGAATGTTAATTGGAATTCGCTTTTCTTTACCCTTATCGTTTTCGGTAATGTACACGACGTTGCAGAGGTATTTATCATCGATCGATTCGTCCAAAAACATGTCGTGGACTTTAAACGGATCCATCCGTTTGATGGAAAAATCGTTGTGGAGCAATTCCATTTCCCGGTAGAGTATGGCTTCGCCTTCGGTCCAACTGACTGCATCGACCAGATAGACTTCATTTTTTGTCACGAATTTGCCCTGCTCGTTTTGCTGCTGGAACCGGATTTGTGCTTTTAGGTACATGAGTATTGAGTTTTAAAGTGAAATTCAGAGTAATGCCCAGATGCTCCTGGATGACGGTTTGCACTTCCGCAGCGCATTCGTTGAAGCCTTTCATGTAATGCACCGTCTGGCAGTAGTCGATGGCGCGCATCAAAGTGACCCGCTGAGGCAAATCGACTTTGGTCGGCTTATTGTCTTTTACATCCTGAACCGATGCGTAGTACTGGCCACCGATCTTTTCGTAGCCGAGGTACATTTCGAGGATTTCGTCACGTTCCTGCTCGGTTAATACCTGTTTCCAGATTCCGTCCATAGTTTTGATTAGAGTCCGACGACGTAGCTGCACGCATCGATGATTTCCTGATTATTTGTTTTCAGGCCAGTGAACCGGGTAAATTCAAGCCGGGTCCACTTTTCTTTCCGGGGCATTTCTTCGACGAATCCGAATCCGTGATGCTCCAGAAAGGCTTTGATTGTCAGCCCGACGCCTTCGTTTTGCCCAACCCGCCGGGCCATTTCTTCCCGGACTCGTTTCTCGTAATCCTTTGCCCGAATCGATCCCGGTTCGACGCCTTTCGGCAATTTGACCGTGTGGTAATTCGCTTTCGGGTTCAGATAACCCGCTTCGAGGTGGACGAAAACATGATCTTTCCCGAGGTCAAGCAGCCACGCCTGTAGGTCTACAAAGGGCATTACCTGGGCGACCAGTACTTTTCGATCCTTCCGGGACCACATGCCTACTCCCGATGCTTTGAGATCCGGATCGATGCCGACAGCGTAGGGAAACCGGCGATTCGGCAGTTGATAAAGCGGTTTTTCCATTACGGCTTTTCCGGTTCGGTGTGGTGGCCGGGGCCAATTTGAAAGGCCAAATAGACCAGGTAAGCAGCCAGGCAGATGAGGGCCAGAAACAAGATTTTAGCGATAAGCATGGTTACAGTGATGGGGTTGATTTGAGACTGGAGACGACCACGACGAAATCCGATTCGGGAATCAAGCTGACGAGGTAGTGATTGAGTGCCAGAACTTTTGCATAGGTGAGGACCCGGTTAGAAGCCGTCGGTGTCAGCATGCCGTTGATCAGGCTGGCCAGATCGCGGATCTGCTTGGTGCGTTCTGTTTCGTGCAGGGTTTTGTTTTTGCCCTGGTTGTTGGCGATATCCCAGGTGATTTCGTCGATAGCCCGGTTCCAGAAACCAATTTTCTGCTCCTTGCTCATCTGGATTTTCCCTTTCGAATCGAGCCAGTCGTACAGCGCATTGCCCAGGTCCTGATACTGCCCCCCGTGTTTGACGGTTTCGACGGCGCGTTTGAGCGTGAATTCCATCCACTTCTCCGCTTCGTCCTGATCAGGCTCTTTAGGCGTTGATTCGGGCAAAAGCAGTTGGTCCCGGTAGACGCGCTGCAACTCGACATTGCCTTGCCGAAACCGCAGGTAGGCAGCCATCACGTCGGAGAAGTAATTCGGATCGATGGCCCTGTAAACCTCAATGCCCAGTTTGCGCGAAACCAGCAGCTCATACGCCAGCTTGATTTCTTCGATCGTCCAGGTTGCGTACTGACTCTGAATCCATTTCAAAACCGTCAGTACGGTTTTCAGGTGTTCAGGCTTGTCCTCCGCCGAAACCTTGATCCCGATCAGGGCGATGATGCCATTCAGCAGGGCATTCAGGTCGTTGACCGTGGCGTCAGCCACTTTCTTGCCCATTCTGCATGTAATCAAGGAGCTCGTCGTCGGTTGTAATTGCAAGTGCTTTAGTTGCTCTTGGACTGCCTGAACGGGCAACTGACTGGCTGTTTGCGCTGTGATAAGTTCGCTGCTCATTGGTAACGGGTTGTTCTTCGATTTTTTTCCTAATCCAGTTGTAGCAATGGCTTTTGGCTTCACCCCAGATCCGGGCTCGCTGGTTCTGGGCGATGGTTTGTTCGGCGAAAAACCGCCCGATCATGCTGATGATTTTTGCGGTATCGTACTCCCCGGCAGCGTCTTTGACGCCCAGCGCCCGAGCGGTTGTTCGCACGAATTCCGAATCGGCCTGAAGGCGGGTTTCGTGTTCGCTTAAAATTTCGGACAACTCATCGGGGGAAGAGGGGGGCCGCGCAACGGGGGTGATAGGGGGCGAAGTGGCCTGTGGGTCTACCGGCAAATTTTCGCCTTCGCGCGTTTTAACATCATCAACAACATCTTCTATTATATTACTATTAAGTACTATACTATTAGGAGCGTTACTAACGCGGTTGTAACGCGTTACATCTTTCGTATCTTGCTTATTTTCACGGTGTTGTGAAACTCGAATCTTCGTATTTTCTCGTTTTTTGTCGAAAGTTTCGAGATAGTTTGTCAGTCTTTTGTTGGAAGTTTCACCATTCGACGATGATATGAGCCCGATTTCTTCCAGAAAACTCCAGCATTTTTCAAGGCGTCTCCCCACTTCAAGCTGACGTTTCAGCACGATGGTTTTAACCGGTTTTTCCTGTGCCGCCAGCTTTTCAAGTACCGTATAGAATAGACCTAGCCCCTCGTAACCGTACCGCATATAGAGTTCGGTTATCTTCTCGTCTTGGAAAGCGTTCGTATCGTGCAGGAAGTATTTCACCGGCTTTTATTTGAATGGTCAGGTATGATGCAGATGGCCAGCACCGCCAGAAACAGGCAACCGGTCCATAGGGGCAATTCGTCGGTACGGTGGGTTCGGTAAGCCTCGATTCGCACCGACAGGCAGACGAGGATCACAAGAATGGTCAGCATGACTAAAAGGGTTTTCATGATCACTGAGCGGGTTTAGGAGTGACTACAGGGATGGGATCGACCGGATCGAAAATGAGAATGCCGGGCTCGGGCTGGTAGATGACGACCGTCGGATGCTCCATAACTTACCGGGTGAAATAGGCCAGCGCAACACAGAAGAGCAGGGCGGCAAGGCCTCCGGCAAGCAGGATCAGGCTGTCCTGTACCCACAGCCGCAGTGACCGCAGACGTTTCAGGATACGCGTTTGCTTTTCCAGTTTCAGGCTATCCCACCAGGTCAGAAAGATGGCCAAGCCGGTGGAGCTGGTGAGTGCGGAGCCGAACAACAGACCGGCAGCTTGAAAGGCGATAGAAGTGGTCATGACTTATGAAGTTGAGTAGTGATGCGTTTGCGTACCTTGTCGACGTGCTGCAGCTCGCCGAGGCTGATGCCGGCCGATTGCCGGATGAACTTCCGGTAGCGGAGTTCTTCGCTGGACATCTCCAGCAGCTTTTCGATGACCTCAGCGTCACGGGCTGATAGTTCCAGAATGACCTTTTTCATCGTGGCTATCAGGCTTTGGCCGGTGGGAAATGGGACAGAAAATACTCCAGCTCATCCGGGAAAATGCGGACTCCCCGATCGACAATCCCGGCCGCAGGCTTGAGGAAGATGTGTTTTTTCCCTCCGTTGATCGGACGGCCTTTGTGAATCCAGTTGTACACCGTATCAGGCGAAAAGCTGGTGAGAAAGGCCACATCCTCCACATCGTACAGCAGCTTCTGGCGAATGGCCGAAAGGCGGGTCAATTGCTTGATTTCAGCCAGCTCTTTGGCGATGTCAGGCGTTTCCATGCGTGGTGTTGGTTTGGGTAATAGCTCCCTAGCGAGTCTGGTTTCCATCTTATTTGACCGTCGTATAAGTAACTTGCTCAAATGTCAAATTAATTTGAACAATATGCAAGTTAATGGTCAAAAAAATATTTGCGAGTTGTTCAAGTTATTCAACCTGGAATTGGACACGGGAGGTATTTAGCAGGAGGATTCGTGCCTATTTTTGGGCATTTTGAAGAACCATTTACTAAAAAATCACAAAGCCATGGCTCCTTTTTTTATTAAAAGCTTAGTGCGCTCATTTTTTTGAACCAATGCGCTTTGTGCATCATGTATTGCATTGATTATCAATAACTCACTACTTGGGGATACAGGCGTTCCAACCGCGAAAGCACGGAGGGTTTCGTGGGAAATTCCTTGGCAATGCTTCATAACCTCAGCCCTGCCGAGGGATTCTAATGCCGCTTGGTAGTAGGAGTAACTCTCTGGGTTACTCTGTACGGGACCTGGGTTTGTTTTTGTTCGCGCCATGTTTGTATATTACTTGAAAGATATTCAAATGAATTATTGACCGTTCACATAGAATGTTAGCAAATATTACAAATTTCTTGCAAACATTTGCAGGTGAACGTCAAAAAAAATAACTACAACCGTGACGTTTGCCGAAAAAATGATTTTAGCTCAGTCTCATTATGATTGGTCTCCAGTGGAGATGGCAGAACAGTTACGGGTTCCTGTTGAGGTTATTCAAGGGTTGGAGTCTGGGAAGATGCTCCCAGATGGGGATTTTATCGAGAGAATATCGCTATTGACCGGCACCAACTCTTCCGACTGGCTCAATAATGAAGTCGATTTGCCCAGATTACCATCATACAATCTTTTTGACCCGCCGACTCTTCATGCAAAAACAGACGAAGAGGCAAAGAGGTATAGGCTGAGAAAGTTAATTAGCCATTTTGACCAAGGGGAGCAGCGGTCATTTGCTGAGCGAATTGGGCTGAGAGAAGACTTTCTGAGTAAAATGCTCTCAGAAAAATCACGTGAAAAGATAACAAACAGGACATTAATTAAAATCGCCAAGCATACAGGAGCTTCTTTTGAGTGGCTTTCTTCAGGCGTTGGACCCTGGCTGAAATCGAATAAAAATTCTCAGGTAAGTGACCATGAAGGTCGAGCATTAAAGCAATATCTAGAAGTAAACAACATAACGTTAGAAGCGGCTGGGGAGGCTATTGGTAAGGTTCGCAGCAATGTTTCCTATTACATCGGAAAGGAGAAGTTGGGAGATAAGGTATGGCAAATGTTATCCGAAAGTCCCTTACAGATCACGCGTGAAAAAGTAATGAACAAACAACAAATCCAGAAAAATGACACCACAAACACCCGTTCAACTATGTATTATCGAAACCAATTATCAGGCTCTGTCATTGACGATCCAAGAAACCATTACCATAAAGCCGAACCTATCCCCTTAGAAGAAACCTATATAGAACTGCCATATTTGCCACAGACCGCCAGAGCGGGTTTGGATGCGGAAAGATATTGGCAGATGCCCCAAGAGACCATACGGGTCAGAGCGTCCGCAATTCCACCAGGAATGGAGAAAAAGGAATGGTGGATTATAAAAATTGACGGCGACTCAATGGAGCCTCAGCTCATTTCAGGTGCAAAGGTTTTAGCATACAGGGTTGAGCACGATTCGTTTCGCTTAATCCGGCCTCAGGTTTTGGCAGTTCAATATGGCGAGGAGGTAGTAGTTAAACGAATCGTAGAGAATCAATATGAAGAGAAGAGAGGCTTTATGCTGCACTCCGATAACCCTCCACCTAATCCGTATTTCGTCAAGGCTGATGACATAAAGCAAATATGGGTAATTGTAAAAATTTATGATGCCCCAGTAAGGTAAGTATTAGTTTAAACTCAACTTGTATATGAAAAACCTATTCAACCACTTTTTTGTCCTTCTTTTTGTATTTTCTCTGGTTGGTTGCGGAAAGGAAGCCGAAAAAGAGGCCGAGATTGATCCTGATTTTACTAAAGGATTAACAGGAAAATACGCAATAACCTCCTATACAGAAGGGAAAACGACATTGACTTTTCCCCAGCCTGGCGCAAATGGAGAGATGCTGGTAGAAAAGATAGACAACACTCACGTTAGTATTTTCCCCACTATCACTGTTGGAACAGTAAGTCTTTTTGAATTCGATAAGGTTTCTGTTGAACTGAAACACGAATCCGGAAATACGTTTGGAATCTACAACAGTGGCACGAAATACGGCACAATATCTCCGACCGCAGTTTTGATTTCTGATACCTCGTTAGATGGTACATTTTTCGAGTTAAAAGGCAAGCGATAGAACCAATCACTTATGGAAATATCTCGCTACATCCGATCGGACCGGGTGGGTTGCAAAATTTCAGACGAACGATCGAAAAGATGAAGATAACCATTACTACTACCTATAATGGCCGTCAATACGATGGCCTTAGGAGCGCAATTAAAGACTCAATCGTCGATCGAATTAACGAACGTGTACAAGCCAAATTGGAGCCTTTTAAATCGGAACTAAGCCAATTTCCAGCCGGAAGCATTACGGTCGATGTGGCCGAAGACCTCAGTAGTTATACCATAAAATACAAGGATTTACCGGACGAATTGGTAGAACGGATTATAAATTCGACACAACCAGATTGACGTTGGATTCGTTGATTTCGCAGACCAGTCGTTTTATAGCTTCAATGTGCTTATCAATTTCTTGCGCCTTCTTCTGAATTAAATCTAATTCAAGAGTGTCGATTTTTACACTTGCGATGCGGGTATTTGCTACTTGCGACATGGTGATTTTCGTTTGAAACGTTCTAAGCAAATATAATCAAACAGTAAACAACAATGGAAATATCTCGCTACATCCGATCGGACCGGGTGGATAAGGAAGGATTTTGCCAAATTCATTTCCGTGTCTGCTGGTCTCAGCGGAAAATCAGGTTCAGCTCCGGACAGGTGGTCAAACCCGACGAGATCATTGAACTGACCGAATCGATCAAAGACCCGCTAACCGGTAGAAAAAAGGAACGCAAAAAGCTCCAGACCAAAAACCGGAAAGTAAATAGGATACTCGATACGTATTCCGATTGCCTTTATGATTATTTCGATGGATTTACCGGCATACCTACCGAGGCCCAGGTACAGGCTGAGGTCGAGCGCATACGGATTGAGGAATTAAATCAGGCTCCAAAACCGGTAAAAGCTCCGGATCCGGAACCTGAGCCAGAACCGGAACAGATTCGTTTTTATACTTTCTGGGATCAATTTATTTCGGAGCACCGGGCGATCAAGTCCCACAACTATATTCGGCATTTCATTCCGGTAAGAGACCACCTAAAAAGGTTCTCTCCAGAGTTGGACTTCCATGATGTAACGACGCAGTTTGCGAACCGATTCATTCAGTATATGATGTCGACCGGCGTCACGGACGATACGGCCTACAATGCGTTAAAAAAGGTCAGAGCGGTCATGAAATACGCCCGGAAGTGCGGACTCAACGTGCCCGGCGATTTTGAAGACTTTCCAACCTACCGGTCGATCGTTCAACGGGAAGCCCTGAAATGGGATGAGGTCATAAAATTACAGGCGGCAGATCTTCCGGATTACCTCGCCAGACAACGGGACGTTTTTCTATTCCAGTGTTTTACTGGTCTCCGCTGGAGCGATCTGCCTCACGCCCGGCCGGGGAACCTCATCGAGATGCAGGGCGAAGACAACGAGGTGGCACCGGTGCTCCGGTTGGTGCAGCAGAAGGGTAGGAGGGAAAACCTTTTGCCGCTTTCGGAGCTGGCCATTGAAATTCTCAATAAGTACAATGGTAAGTTGCCCCTGATCACCAGTCAGAATTATAACGAGTACATCAAGGAAGCTGCTAAAAGAGCGGGATTAAATCGCCGGGTGATCGATACCCAGTACCGAAACGGCCAGCGGTTTGACGAAGAATATTTTTTACATGAATACATTTCTTCCCATACCGGACGTCATACCTTTGCCATGATCAGCCTGGAGCGCAAGATTGACATTACGGATTTAAGCGGACTGATGGGTCACGGCAGCATTGAAACTACGATGATTTACCGAACGCTGCGGGGAGAGGATAAGATAAAAGTGGTTAAAAAGGCCTGGGGTAAAAATGCTATTTGACCCCAGACGTGACCCCAATAATTGCAATGTGCCTTAAATGCGTCAAAAAAGCGTATTTGTGGTCCCACCGGGAATCGAACCCAGATCTAAAGTTTAGGAAACTTCTATTCTATCCGTTGAACTATGAGACCAGAAAAAACCTGGAAGGCCTTTCGAACCTTCTAGGTTTGAAATGTGGTAGTATACGCAAAAATGCTTAGAAATCTGTTATTTACCAAAATTGCCGGTATCATCGGCTTCCTCGGCCCAGTTGCCCAGCGGCACCTCCAGCCAGTTGGGGTAGATGGCGTAGTGCTTCTCTTTCACCATGGCATACAGCAGGTTACGCAACTCTTCGATGTTCTCGCGCGTCTCCGCCGAGATGAAAACAACGTGTTCCGCTTTTTGCGTTAAATACGTCTTTTTCAAATAATCGAGGGCGGTTTGCTTCCGAATCGCCACCGGCAAATCGTCGTCAAAATCGTCCTCCTGGTGCATCCACTCGTCGCGGGGTTCAAACTGGTCTATTTTGTTGAATACCAGTACCGTCGGTTTTTCTCCCGCCGGACCACCGACTCCGATTTCCGTTAAAATATCGTTGACGATCCCAATGTGTTCTTCAAACGACGGATGGGAAACATCCACCACATGCAACAAAATATCGGCTTCGCGTACCTCATCGAGCGTCGATTTAAAGGCTTCGACCAGCGTTGTGGGCAACTTTCGGATGAAACCAACGGTGTCGGTCAGCAGAAACGGGATGTTGCCCAGTACCACTTTACGAACCGTGGAATCGACCGTGGCGAATAGCTTGTTTTCGGCAAACACCTCCACTTTGGCGAGCGTCCGCATCAGCGTCGACTTGCCCACGTTGGTGTAGCCTACCAGCGAAACCCGCACCAGCCGGTCGCGCTCCTTGCGCCGGGTGTAGCTCTGTTTATCAATTTTTTCCAGCTTCTCTTTTAGAAATGCGATCCGATCCTGCACAATCCGGCGGTCGGTTTCGAGTTCCTTTTCACCCGGACCCCGGGTTCCCACTCCGGCTTTCATCCGGCTTAAGTGGGTCCACATCCGGGTCAGACGGGGGTACATATACTGATACTGAGCGAGTTCAACCTGCAATTTCGACTGGGCGGTTTGCGCCCGCATTGCGAAGATGTCCAGAATCAACAGACTCCGGTCCAGCACTTTGACGTCCGTAAAGGCCGCTTCCAGGTTCCGGACCTGCGAGGGCTTCAAATCGTCGTCAAAAATGACCATATCGACCGGGTTGTCAATTACGAACGTGCGGATCTCTTCCAGCTTCCCTTTCCCCACATACGTTCGGGTGTCGGGCTGGTCGAGTTTCTGGATAAACGATTTGACGGTAATGACGCCCAGCGTCTGGGCCAGAAAGGCCAGTTCGTCCAGGTATTCCTGGGTTTTTTCGGCCGACTGCTTCTGCGTTACCAGGGCCACCAGCACCGCAGTTTCGGGCTGTTTGTGATTTTCAATCATAGAGGAAACTAGTTAGGAAGGTACTGAACGGATCACAGCACCGATTCGACGCACGAATCGCCGATCCCGGGTCCAATAACCTTAAATTACGTGAGAATAAAGAATATATGAGAATAAAGAATATAACCGTGGAATACACAAACGGTTTTTAGCGGAAGCGGAAGGGGCCGAAATCGGCAAATAGGTTCATGGGCGTACTACCTTTAAGCGGTACAAAGTTACGCTTTTATTCTCAAAAAAATAATATGTTTTCCTCAAACTTTCTTTTTTGGCTAAAATCTTTCTGTACATTTGCAGTCTCAAAGCGAAAAGCCCATGAACACCCTCACCCGCTAAGGGTCCCCTCCACGTCTCTTTCAATCGTCCTGTCTGACCGACCGACGATCTGAACTTTCCGTATTCAAGCTGTTGTCTTATTCGGCGATTCCGTCGCCGGTTTCCTGTTTTCAATCATGACGAAATTTTTTCGCCTGTTACTAGCCGCTTTGCGCGGTACAGAAAATCACTATACCTCCGGTAGCATCAACCGGGCCATTTTCATGCTGTCGGTTCCGATGGTGCTGGAGATGGTGATGGAGTCTCTTTTTGCGGTCGTCGACGTCTTTTTTGTCGCCAAAATCAGTACAGAAGCCGTCGCCACCGTGGGCCTGACCGAGTCGGTTCTAACCATTGTTTATTCCATCGCCATTGGGTTGAGTACGGCCGCAACGGCCCTGGTGTCCAGGCGCGTCGGCGAAGGCAATGCGCGCGAAGCCGGCAAATCGGTGGCGCAGGTTATCCTGGTTTCCATCGGAATTGCCCTGGTCATCGGTATTCCGGGGGCGGTTTTTGCCGAAGATATTCTGCGGCTGATGGGCGGCAACGAGCAACTCATTGCCAACGGTTCCGGATTTACACGGCTGATTTTTGCCAGTTCAGCCGCTATCATTCTGCTCTATACCCTGAGCGGGTGTTTGCGGGGCGCGGGGGAGGCTTCCACAGCCATGCGGTCGCTCTGGATTGCCAACGGACTCAACATTGCGCTTTGTCCCATTTTTATCTTTGGCTGGGGGCCAATTCCCGAAATGGGCGTGGTCGGTTCGGCCATTGCCACCACGATTGGCCGCTCGGCGGGGGCGGTTTATCAATTGTATAGTCTGATGCGAAACGGCCGCATCGTTCAGGTCGCTGCCACAGATTTTCGCCCGCATACCGGCATCATCCGCAACCTGCTGGGCATCGCTGCCGGCGGAACGGCGCAGTTTCTGGTGGGTTCGGCGAGTTGGGTTTTCCTGACGCGTATACTCTCGACGTTCGGCAGCGATGTCGTTGCGGGCTATACGATAGCCATTCGGATCATGATTTTTACGATCATGCCGTCGTGGGGCATGGCGAATGCGGCCGCAACGCTCGTTGGCCAGAATCTCGGTGCGGGGCAACCCGAGCGGGCCGAAACCTCGGCCTGGCGGGCGGCTTTCTGTAACATGCTGTTTCTGCTGGGGGTCGGTATATTGTTCTACACCGGCGCCAGCGAAATCGTCGGCCTGTTCAACCGCGACCCGAAGGTGGTGGAAATTGCGGTGCAGTGCCTGCGGATTTTCTGTCTGGGGTACGTCTTTTTCGCCTACGGCATGGTCATCAGCCAGGCGTTGAACGGAGCCGGTGATACCCGAACGCCAACGCTCATCAACGTGGTCTGTTTCTGGGTGATCGAAATACCGCTGGCGTATCTGCTGGCGAATACATTTAACTGGGGACCGGAAGGCGTATTCTGGTCGGTAGCCTTCAGTGAATCATTGCTGGCAGTGATTGCGGTCTGGGTTTTCCGCCGGGGACGCTGGAAATTGGTGAAGGTGTAACAGGATTCGGTCAGCGGTTTTTCGGCAAAAACCGCTGACCGGCCTTCCCGCTAACCCACTATGTACTTAAAATCTGCAAATACGCCAGTCTCAATTCCTGTAGGTTCGCAGCCATGGGCGCACCGTCGAATGCTTCCAGCGGCAAATCGGTCCGCTTTCCTTCCCGGTCGATCAGAAACGCTGAAATCATCTGAAATCCAGCCGTATACAATTGATTGACGAGTTCCATTTGATGGTCGATCTCCGTTGAGAAGAGCTTAACCGTAAACTTCTCGCCGTGAGACGATAGCAGGGAGATGTAAAGCCACATGATGTAAGGATAGGATGATATCGGTAAAAGAAGACAATTTTGAAGCCAAGACAGGTGGCAGACGGAAATAATGATTGAATGGTCCCAAAATGCATGAAAACCGGTGATGTAAGGAGTCAATCCTACTCTGGTACAATCAATGCTGTACTATTTTGCGAAAAACCAGTCTTTTCCAATGAACCTTAGGTAAAACCTGATTTTTACAAACTTTTCCCTAAACTTGCTGCATTGTTCACCAGTTTCGAAACCCCATCCTGCATTTTTTGGGACCCATGAAAGATTACATTCGCCCGATTAATCGCCTGCTCGTCGCCAACCGGGGCGAAATCGCCATCCGCATCATGCGGGCCGCTACCGAGTTAGGAATCACTACTGTCGCCGTTTATACCTACGAAGACCGGTATTCACTTCACCGTTACAAAGCCGATGAAGCCTACCAGATTGGTCGCGACGACGAACCGCTGAAACCCTATCTGGACATTGAAGGCATCATCAAACTGGCGAAATACAAAAAAATCGATGCGATCCATCCAGGCTACGGCTTCTTATCGGAGAACGTGACGCTGGCGCGCCGGTGCCGGGAAGAAGGCATCATTTTCGTGGGGCCAACGCCGGAAGCCATGGAAGCCCTGGGCGATAAAGTCCGGGCCAAAAACCTGGCGACCAAAGCCGATGTGCCGATGATTCCCGACAGCCGGATCGATATATCAGACTACGCGGTTGCGATTTCCGAGGCCAAACGAATCGGATTCCCGGTGATGATCAAAGCCGTTGCCGGTGGGGGAGGTCGCGGGATGCGTGTGGTTCGGGAAGAAGGAGAATTTGAAAAGTCCTTCAACGAAGCCCGCAACGAAGCGAAGAATGCCTTTGGGGATGACACGATTTTTCTGGAAAAATTCGTCATCGATCCCAAACACATCGAAGTGCAGTTGCTGGGCGATACGCACGGCAACATTGTTCACCTCTACGAACGGGATTGCTCGGTTCAGCGTCGTTTTCAGAAGGTTGTCGAAGTGGCACCCTCGTTTGGGCTGAAGCAGCAAACCAAAAATAAACTGTATGAATATGCCCTGAAAATCGGGCGTCAGGCCAATTATTCCAATGCCGGTACGGTGGAATTTCTGGTCGATAAGCAGGAAAATATCTACTTCATCGAAGTCAATCCGCGGATCCAGGTCGAGCACACCATCACGGAAGAAGTAACCGGTATCGATCTGGTAAGGACGCAGATTCTGATTGCGATGGGATATAAATTGTCGGACAACGGCATTTACATCAACCACCAGGACGAGATTCCGCTGAACGGCTACGCCATCCAGTGCCGGATTACGACCGAAGACCCCGCCAACGGGTTCCGTCCCGACTTCGGAACCATCATTGCCTACCGCAACGCGGCCGGTTTTGGCATTCGGCTCGACGAAGGTAGTTCGTATCCCGGCGTGAAAATTTCGCCGTATTTCGATTCGATGATCGTGAAGGTTTCGGCGCGGGGCCGGACGCTCCGCGGAGCTACCCAGCGGCTGAAACGGGCGTTGGTCGAATTCCGGATTCGCGGGGTAAAAACCAACATTCCGTTCCTGCTGAACGTGATCGACCACCCGATTTTCCAGGCGGGTGACGCCCGGGTGTCGTTCATCGAAAACCACCCCGAACTGTTCGACCTCCGTAAACCGAAAGACCGCTCAACGCGTGCGCTGAATTACCTGGCGGATGTGATCGTCAACGGGAATCCGGAAGTGAAAGTGAAACCGGGATCGAAAGGGCCAACCCAAAAATTCCGGACGCCGGTTATTCCGATTTTTGACCGGTTTGGCGACTATCCGAAAGGAAACAAAGACCGTTTGACGGAACTTGGACGTGATAAATTTGTGGAGTGGGTGCGCGATCAGAAACCGGTTTTGTATACTGACACCACCTTCCGCGACGGCCACCAGTCGCTGCTCGCAACGCGGGTGCGGACGAAAGATTTGATGAATGTGGCCGAAGGTTTCGCCAAAAACCACCCGGAATTGTTCTCGATGGAAGTCTGGGGGGGGGCAACATTCGACGTAGCCATGCGGTTTTTGCACGAAAACCCGTGGACGCGGTTGAAAAAATTCCGCGAAGCCATGCCGAATATGCTCCTGCAAATGCTGTTTCGTGGCTCCAACGCAGTGGGCTATTCAGCCTATCCGGATAATCTGATTGAGAAATTCGTGGAGAAATCGTGGGAATCCGGCATCGACGTTTTCCGGATTTTCGATTCCCTGAACTGGGTCGAAGCCATGAAAGTCAGTATCAAAGCCGTTCGCGAACGCACCGATGCGCTGGCCGAAGCCGCGATTTGCTACACCGGCGACATGCTGGCTCCCGATCAGAAGAAATACACCTTACAGTATTACCTCGATATGGCCCGCCAGTTGGAAGACGAAGGGGCGCATTTGCTGGCGATCAAGGACATGGCTGGTTTGCTGAAACCGCTGGCGGCCGAAGTGCTGGTGCGGGAACTGAAGCAGGCCGTCAACATTCCCGTTCACCTGCACACACACGACACCTCGTCGATTCAGGCGGCAACGTATCTGAAAGCGGTCGATGCCGGAGTCGATATTGTGGATTGTGCACTGGGTGCCTTGTCGGGTCTGACGTCACAACCCAATTTTAACTCCGTGGTGGCGATGTTGCAGGGCCATGAGCGCGAAAGCGAGATTAACCTGAATTCGCTGAATGCCTATTCCAATTACTGGGAAGATGTTCGGGAATGGTATTATCCGTTTGAGTCGGGCATGAAGGCCGGCAGTGCGGAGGTGTACCAGAACGAAATACCGGGTGGACAGTACTCGAACCTGAAACCGCAGTCAATTGCGCTGGGGCTGGGCGATAAGTTCGAGACGCTGAAGAAAAACTACGTGGTTGTCAACAAGATGTTCGGGGACATTGTCAAGGTGACACCATCGTCGAAAGTGGTGGGCGACATGGCGCTGTTCATGACCTCCAACAACCTGACGGCGGAGGATGTCATGAAGAAAGGCGCATCGCTTTCATTCCCGGAATCGGTTAAAGGCTTCTTCAAAGGCGAACTGGGGCAGCCCTACGGCGGTTTTCCGTCCGAACTTCAGGACATCATTCTGAAAGGCGAAGAACCGCTGACCGGTCGTCCGAATGAAAAACTGAGCCCCATTAATTTTGAAGAAGACTTCAAAACGTTTGAAGAGAAATTTCCGATGAACGAGGGCTTTCTGGATTATCTATCGTACCAGATGTATCCGAAAGTATACGAAGAATACTATAAAGCTGTACAGAAGCACGGTGACGTCAGCATCATTCCAACACCGGCGTTTTTGTACGGTTTGAAGGAAAACGAGGAAATCCTGATCGAGATCGATGAGGGCAAAAACATTCTCGTGCGGCTGTTGTATGTGTCGGAACCCGACGAACATGGAAACCGGATGGTGACGTTTGAGCTCAACGGCCAAAGCCGCCAGGTTCAGGTGCGCGACCGGTCGCAGAAAGTCGAGTTTGAGGCCAATGCCAAAGTCAGCAAGGATGGCGACGTGGGTTCTCCGTTGCAAGGCCGTCTGACCAAAATTCTGGTCAAACCGGGTGATGTCATTGCCAAAAACCAGCCGTTGTTCGTCATCGAAGCCATGAAAATGGAAAGTATCGTGGCCGCGCCGAAAGCCGGAACCGTCAAACAGGTCATCCTGAAAGAAGGTACGGTGGTGGTGCAGGACGACTGGGTTGTGGAACTGAGCTAGCAGACAGCGAGGGATCTGGATTCAGATCCCTCCTTTTTTCTCCGAATGACCCAATGATTTTTCCGGATTGACCACATCCCGGATCAGTTGCTTCAATTCCTTGATCTCCGGAAACCGCCCCGCTTCCTTCCGGTCAAAAATCTTCTTGCCGTCAATCTGCACCGAAAACCGCCCGCTGATTTCCGACGGGTGAAGCAGTACGCCGTGAACATCTTCGGTAAAAGTGGTTAATATTTCCTGCGCCATCCAGGCCGAGCGCATCAGCCAGCCACATTTCGGGCAGTATTCGAGGGTAATAACGGGTTTCATTCTGTTTTCTGGGTTGGATTTTTGTGAACATCCCGAAAGCGCAACATCTCGCTCAACTGCTGTTCCTTGTCGTTGTCAAAACCACACGTTGAGTTGAACTCTTTCGGATTCTGATAGGTTCCAAACAGCATGTCCCACCAGACAATATCGCCGTAATTATTGGTGTGTTTGTTGTACTCGTGGTGAATCCGGTGCATTTCGGGGCGCTGAAAAATATAGCCGATCCAGCGGGGTGTCTTTACGTTGGTGTGGTAAAAAAACTCACCCAGTGCGGTGCAAAGCGTGTAAATTGCACCTGCTTCGGGACTCAAACCCAGCAAGGTGTACACCAGCAAACTGCCAATCACCGAGTTAACCGTCATTTCCAGCGGGTGCTTGTAAAATGAGGTGATGACTTCGATCCGTTGCGGACTGTGGTGAATTTGATGAAAATGCGTCCAGAGAAAATCGACCGTATGCCGCCAGCGGTGCCACCAGTAAAACACGAAGGTAGCGATGAAATAGGCGATGATTCCACCCCAAACCGGATTGACATGCCTGGACAACGCGAACAGTGAATGGCTCGACAACCACTGTTCCCACGTAAAACCCGCCAGCAGAACCACCAGCAACTGAATGAAATTAACCGCCAGAACGCGAATGGTCCAGGTCGGAACCGGCGGTAGTTTCCAGCCGGGGAAAAACCGTTCGAGCAGAAAGCAGAAAGCGAAGGTGACAAAAATAACCGGTAGCATGGCCGTAGCGGGATTTGGTGAACAGCCAAAATAACCCATTGCCAGTCTGCAAAAAATTGACAAATATCAAGTTCGGTTCAAGTTATTCCGGCTATATTGGCCCGTAACCGACTCACGGTTTCTGGTGACAAACCCAGGTGGGAAGCGATGTATTTCAGCGGAAGCCGCCTGCAACTATCCGGAAAATCAGCCAGCAACTGCGTGTATCGTTCCTGGGCCGATTGCATCCGGAGGTTCTGCGCCCGTCGTTCGCTCAGCAAATAATACCGTTCGGTCAGCAGACGGCCCACTTTGTTAAATTCAGGAAAAGCGTCGTACAACCGCTGGAGCTGGTCGTACGTTATGGACCATAACACACTGTCTTCCAGTAATTCAATGTATTCCTGAGCGGGTTGCCGGGAGTAAAAGCTAACGATTGAGATGATGAAATCCGACTCCTTCATAAACCAGGAGGTTACTTCCCGGTCGTCTTTCAGGTAATACCCGCGGGCGACTCCTTTCTCGATGAAGAAAATCCGCTCGCTAACCTGTCCGGGTTGCAGCAACCAGTGCCGCCGGGGCAGTTCGTGCCGCCGAAGTGTTTGCCGCAATGCGTTTTCCAACGGTTCCGGGATGGATTGCAGTTGCCGGATGGCGCTCAGTAAGGTTTCCATTTTGGTAGATTGACCCAACAAACTGATTTTTAAACAAAGATTGCAAAAATCATTTCTTTCCTCGTACTTGGTTGTTGTTAAATCACTTACGATCATGGAAAACCAACCCTACAACAACCCGCTGCCTCCGTCATCGGTAACACCCCTCAGCCCTTCCGACGAACGACTGTGGGGGATGCTGGCCCACCTCAGTGCTTTAGCCGGTTTTATCATCCCTTTTGGTAATGTCATCGGCCCCGTGGTGGTTTGGCAGATTCAGAAAGACAAATCGGCGTTCGTCGATTATCACGGCAAAGAAGCCGTGAATTTTCAGATCACGATGACGATTGCGTTTTGCATTGCCCTGCTGCTGATCATTGTCGTTATTGGTCTTCCCATTCTGATTGTGTTGGGCATCCTGAGTCTCGTTTTCTCCGTGATTGCCGGGGTGAAAGCCAATAATGGCGAATATTACAAGTATCCGTTCACCTTTCGCTTTATTAACTGACCATTCGGTCTCCGGCGGTTTTTTTCGGGTGACGGGTTTCGTATTTTTGCTGGAAATTACGACACCAAGTCACCTTCAATGATCTCTACGTATTCTGGCCCGCCAACCGCGGTGAATAATTTTTTGCCTTTATCCGACGTTGTGCCCGGCCCCGGATTCCTGAAAATGGCCCGTCGATTGGCGGGATTGTGCTTAATTCTCCTTCCATATGCTGTCCAGGCACAGCCGAAACCGCAACCCTTGGGCACCTGGTTTATCGGCACGGTTCAACTGCCCGCCCGCGAACGGGGCTGGGGCGGTTTTGTCGAGGGTCAGGTGCGGTCGAATACCCTCTTCGATCAGGTCAATTACTACGAAGTAAAAGGAGGAATCAGCTACGATTTAGGCCCGGCTTTTTCGGCCATGGTGGCCACCGGTCGGTATCATACCTACAATTTCCGGGATCTGGCCGATGGCCCGCAGATTCTTGAAACCCGCCTGTGGGAACAGATCACCATGAGCCAGAATGTAGAGCGGTTGAAGTTCGAACACCGTTACCGGGTCGAGCAGCGGTGGTTTGGCGAATCGACACCGGAAAACGTGGCGATTCAGGGCCGGTTCCGCAACCGGGTTCGTTACCGGATGAACCTGATGATTCCGCTGAATGCCATGACCATCCAACCCAAAACCGTGTTCGTATCAATTTACGATGAGCTGTTCCTGAACTTCAAGGCACCCCACCTCGAACGAAACCGGGTTTATGCCGGATTGGGTTACCAGATCGACCGCAACTGGATCGTTCAGGCCGGTTGGGTCAATCAATACGACCAGGCTCCAGTCAACATTGGCGACAAAAACAACGTGGTGCTATCGGTTATGTACCGTCTCCACCGCAAAAATGGCGAGCGGGTGCGGCTGCCGACGCAAATGGACTGACGGTTTACGCTTTACGGTTTTCTGTATTCAGTTTTCGGTGGCTGAAGCTATGCTTTTTCCTCTTGCATCAGGCACCATAAACTGAATACCGTAAACCAATTCAAAACCACGGTCGGCGGACTTTGAAGGATCGTTTCATCCCGCGAATGAGCAGGAAAGCACCGAGGACGCCAAAGATGATGGCCAGGATGGTGATGTTCAGAACGGCAAAAACGATGGCGACCCCAATAACCGGGATCGACGCCTTGAGTTGCCACGGGATGCGTTGCCACCAGTTGAGTTTCTTCCGGGGTTTCAGACCCAGAATTTCCCGCAGCGTTTTCTTTTTACCGGTTTTGGGCCGGGGTTGCGGTAAGGCATTCGTTTCGAATGCCTGCGCTCCCTGATTGACCAGGGTTGAGGTGGCTTGCCGGGCGTGGTGCTCAACCGACCGGGTGGGCGGAACCACGGCCGACGATGCGTGAAAGTCCGGGAGCGGGGCTTCGGATTGTTCGGGAGCCGTCGCGATTCGGGGCCATTCGATGGCCTGAACGACAACCGAATCGGTTTCGGCGATCACCGGTTTGGGGATGCCGGACGAGCGAAACGACTCGACGGGGATGGGCTGATACCGTGCGTAGGGACGATGACAGGAAGCGGTAACGAAACAGAAAAGGGCGGCAATCGGCGCAAAGGCACTTTTTCTCATCAGGCTGGACGAAGATTCAGGATGCAAAACCTGCCTTTACAACGAAACCGATCCGCGGGTTTATACTTTCTGAACCAGAAAATATGATCAAAAAAAGACCTGTACGGCTGATTAATCCCTACAGGTCTGAAAGTCAATGTCTTAGATTCTCTGGAGTTTTCCGATCAAAGCGGATTATTTAGCCGCCGTTCCGCTCTGGGGTGCCGTTGCCGGAGCCGCTTGCTGTTGGGCAGGCGCTTGCAGGCCAGCTCCCGGAACCGTTTTCGTAGCCGCAGCGTCGACGTTGGCGCTGTTGATGGTGGAGCCAACGGGGTTCCGGTCGATCACGATGTAGGTAGAAAGTGTCAATACCATGATGGCGATACCGAGTCCCCAGGTAATCTGTTCCAGCAAATCGGTGGTTTTTTTTACGCCCATCAGCTGGTTGGAGCCGAGGCCACCAAACTCGCCGGACAAACCGCCCCCTTTTGAATTTTGAATGAGTACTACTAAAATCAGAAGTACGGTACAGATACAAATTAATACAATGATTGCCGTTAGCATTTCGATTTGCCCTTGCGGTTATTTAAGTAAGCGTATTGTTAAGAAAAAGGAGTCGTTTATTGATCATTTGGCTTCTTCAGGGCCTCAATTTTCTCCGCAAAATAAACCTTTTTTTCCGGATTTTTCAACATAAGTTTCACGTAAATGTCAATCGCGCGCTCCGACTTCCCCTGCCGGGCCAGAATCTGCGCGAAGGCTTCCGTAATGGGGGCACCCGAATTCGCCGGCATCCGACGGGTCAGGTCTTCCTGGTCGGCCTGCTCGCTGGTATGCATCCGCGGACGTTGGATCATGGGTTCCCGTTTGATGAAATCCTCGATAATCAGGAGTTGACGGTGGCGCTCGGGGTCCGGCACCGAATCCGGTTTTGGTTCCTCGATGGTCGCTTCCTGCTGTTCCAGCGTCGTTTGGAGGACTTTCTCCGCAATAATCACCTCGTCGATCATCGGTAGAATTACTTCCATTGTCTCAGGGGGGCTGTCGATCTCGTCTGCCGGGCTTTCAACTACCGGCAGTTCGCCCACCGATTTGGCAAAATCAAAAATGGGATTGGCGAAAAACGTATGGGTTTGCTCCGCCTTTCGTTTGAACAACTCGTAACTTTCCTTCGTATAATCGTCGGGAATGGGCACCTGCTTGAGCGACAACTCATTCAGGCGACTCAACAGGTTTTCGGACCACTGAAATTCATTCTCGATCAGTTTTCGCAGCGCATTGCGGCTCAGGGCGTGGGCGGCAGCCTGCCGGACATACTCGATGGCGTGACTTTTCTGGTGCACCGAGGTTGCCTTGGCCGCGAGTAAATACAGCGACTGACAATAGGGGTAAGCAGCAATGGCCTCCTTTAGTTGTTGTAAATCAGTGGGTAATAGTTCTTCGGGGTGAGTTACCCAGAAGGAAAAGGTTTCTTTGTCCAATTTGTTCATTGGATGGAAGGGTAGGGAGGTGGTGTCGCTTTGGTCAAATTTAACTAATTGAAACCGGGTTTCTACCAGTCTGCGGCTGTTTTATTGAAAATATCCAACACCAACTGATCCAGAATCTTGGGTACCAGCCGACTTTCACTTTGGGTGAGCGTCTGGTTGGCCGGAAAATCCTGGTAAAATGAAAAAGGCTGGTCAAAATTCTTCGTTTCGTCTTTCGAATTGGAAAACCGCACCTGAACGGTGACCTGCAAACGGTTCTGAGCCGCCTGGTCCGAAGCGGTTGCCGCCACGGGTAAAACGTCGTAGCCCGTAATGGAACCTTCCAGCACAATGTCGCCGTTAGACGGCACCACTTTCATGTTCGTATACCGTTGGTAATATTCCTTCAGCTTCTCCGTAAACTGCAGCGTCAGGTTGGCCGGACCACCAGCCGCCGAAGTCGTGAACGTGTTGACGGTAATGGTCTTGATATTCGGGTCCAGGGTCGTGCCGGTAAACGAATACTTTCCGCAGGAAAGCGTTAAGAGTGAAGCGTTAAGAATGAAGAATAAAACCAATCCTCTGATGAGATCGCTTTTTATTCTTGCTGCATAACGCTTCATTCTAAACGCTTCACGCTTCACTTCTTTAGTCTTCTTCATCGATTTGATATTGTTTAATCTTCCGGTATAACGTCCGTTCAGAAATGCCGAGTGCCTGGGCTGCGTATTTTCTTTTGTTGTTATTCCGGCGTAAGGCTTTGACAATCATTTCCTTTTCCTTCTTCTCCAGCGACAGCGAATCGTCTTCTTCGGTTTCGTGGGTGATGTCTTCCACCGTCACGTCGTTGGTAGCGTCGGTTTCGTCATACTCGTCCACATCGATCAGATTGGCGGGCGGCAGCAGGCGGGGTAAGGCTGGTTCCGGTTCCGGCGTTAACTCGCCCGACTGGAGCGTATCGAACAAATCCTTGTGGTTATTCAGGATTTCGTGGCCGTTCTTTTCGTTTTTCAGCACATCGAGCACCAGCCGTTTCAGCTCGTTCATATCCCGGCGCATATCGAACAGCACTTTGTACAACAGTTCGCGCTCAGAGAAATTGTTGTCGGAATGGCCGCCCGGCAACACCATCGGCGACTGGGACGATTGTGACGAAACTGGCGGCAGATACTTCGCCAGGGTTTCGGCTTCGATGACTTTATTGTTTTCCGATTCAAGGATGGAAATTTGCTCGGCTAGGTTCTTAAGCTGGCGAATGTTCCCCGGAAACGGATAGCGCAGAAGCACCTGCTTGGCGGCTTCCGACAACTGAATGGGTTTGATGCGGTAGCGTTCGGCAAAATCCGTCGTAAATTTCCGGAACAGTAGCTCAATATCGTCACCCCGTTCGCGCAGGGGCGGCACGTAAATCGGGACGGTATTCAATCGGTAATACAAATCCTCCCGAAACTTGCCCTGCTCCACGGCGGCCAGCAGGTTGACGTTGGTGGCCGCAACGACCCTAACATCGGTTTTTTGCACTTTCGATGAACCCACGCGAATGAATTCCCCGTTTTCGAGCACCCGCAAAAGCCGGGCCTGGGTGCCCATCGGCATTTCGCCGATTTCATCCAGAAAAATGGTGCCGCCGTTGGTGGTTTCAAAATAGCCTTTCCGCTGATCGACGGCCCCCGTGAACGAGCCTTTTTCGTGGCCGAACAGTTCCGAATCGATCGTTCCCTCGGGAATCGCTCCGCAGTTGATGGCAATAAACTGGCCGTGTTTGCGGCTGCTGAGGCTGTGAATAATCTTCGAAAAAGACTCTTTCCCGCTGCCACTTTCGCCCGTGATCAGTACGGTCAAATCCGTCGCTGCGACCTGAATCCCCACGTTGATGGCGTAGTTCAGGGCCGGTGCATTCCCAATAATACCGAACCGCAGCTTGACCGACTGGATTTCTTTTACATTCATAAGTACTGGAAAAGGGGAACTCTTAAACCGTAACGCCCCGCAGCGTGGCCGCCGTGCAATCCGTTACCAACACGTTGACATACTGACCTTTCTGGAATTCTCCTTTCGGAAAAACCACCATTTTGTTGTGGTCATTCCGCCCGCAGAGGAAATCGTCGGAGCGTTTGGAAAACCCTTCGATCAACACGCGCTGGACCTGACCAATGTGCCGCTGGTTGCGTTCGAGCGACAACTCCCGTTGCAGGGCAATGATCTCGTTCAACCGGCGCAGTTTGATGTCATAGGGCACGTCATCGGCGTATTTTTTTGCTGCCGGGGTGCCGGGGCGTTCCGAGTAGGCAAACATATAGCCGTAATCGTACCGGACGTATTCCAGCAACGACAGCGTATCCTGGTGCTCTTCTTCCGTTTCAGAGCAGAAACCAGAAATCATGTCGTGGGAAATACCGCAATCTTCGCCCAGAATGGCCCGGATCCGGTCGATTTTCTGCATATACCAGGCGCGGTCGTAGGTCCGGTTCATCAGCTTGAGAATCCGGTCGTTACCGCTTTGCGCGGGCAGGTGAATGTATTTGCAGATGTTGTCGTATTTCGCCATTGTGTACAGCACCTCGTCGGTGATGTCTTTCGGGTGCGAAGTCGAAAAGCGGATGCGAAGGTCGGCATCGACCAGGGCCACGCGTTCGAGCAGTTGGGCGAAATTGACTTTTTCCAAGCCGTCTTCCGAGGTCCATTTGTAACTGTCGACGTTCTGCCCGAGCAGGGTAACCTCCTTGTAACCAGCCGCAGCCAGGTCGCGGGCTTCCCGAACGATGGAGTGCGCATCGCGGCTCCGTTCGCGGCCCCGGGTGTAGGGCACCACGCAGAAGCTGCACATGTTGTCGCAACCCCGCATGATGGAGATAAACGCCGTTACGCCGTTGGAATTCAGGCGGATGGGTGAGATGTCGGCGTAGGTTTCCTCCCGCGACAGAAAAACGTTGACGGCTTTCTGGCCCGATTCGGCTTCTTCCACCAGTTTCGGAATGTCGCGGTAGGCGTCCGGCCCGGCCACGATGTCCACCATTTTCTCTTCTTCCAGCAATTTGGCTTTCAGCCGTTCAGCCATGCAGCCCAACATGCCGACCAGCAACTCCGGTTTCCGTTTCTTGAGAATGTTCAGTTGCTTGAGCCGGTTGCGGACTTTCTGCTCGGCATTGTCGCGGATGGCGCAGGTATTCAGGAAGATCACATCGGCATCGTCGGCAGAAGCCGTGGTGGCAAAACCCGCATTCCGCATCACCGAAGCGACGATTTCACTGTCTGAAAAATTCATCTGGCAACCGTAGCTTTCAATGTACAGTCGCTTCTTGCCCACGGCCAGTTCTTCTTCCAGCACCCGTGGTTCGTCCGCGCCTGTTTTATCCGCTTCCGTCAGTATGGCTAATGTCTCCGTAATGCGTTCCATAATTTGTATTGTCATCGACTGGAAATCTCGTGACGTGTTTTAGCATTTCCAAAACACGTCACGGGAGTAACCGAAAACTCCTAAAATTGAGTTTCAAAGTTACGAAGATTTTGGGGAACTGTGACAGTTTGTCAGGTAAGGACTTGTGATATTAGAACGGATAGCCAATCCCGAAGTTGATAACGAGTGGGTTGGGACCTTTGAACATTTTGTCGAACCGGAATTTGGGCAGAAAATACCGCTCGTCGATGAATTCGCCCGGCCGCTTTCCCTCCACAACATACCCATTTCGGTCGGGTTCATAAATGAAATAGCGGGCGGGATCGTAGACTTTAATGGCCCCGTCCAGCCGGATGATGAAGAAGGAAAAGTCGATCCGCAGGCCAATGCCGGTTCCCACTGCAATTTGCTGGACGAAATTGCGGGACAGGTATTCGCTGGGGGATTTTCGCACCTGGAAGTTTTCGCCCAGGCGGTTGGGATTGTCGCGGAGCGTCCAGACATTCCCGGCATCGACAAAAAAGGCTCCGTTGATATCTCCGCCTAAATGAAACAAATGCGTTCGCAGTTCGGCCGACGCTTCGATCAGGACGTCGCCGGGTTGTTCAAAATCGTAACGAAACTGGCCGGGTCGTCTGGGGTTGAATTGAGGCAGTAAAATATCAGTGTCGTCGGTATACGGAATGGCCGAACCCTGACCGAGCCGTCGGGGAAGCCAGGCCCGGATGCTGTTGCTACCACCGGCAAAAAAGAGCTTTTCATAGGGCGCGGTTTTGTTCGCTCCATAGCCAAAGACAAGTCCGGTATTAAGCCGAAAAGCCAGGGTGGTTTTGGAGCGCAGGGGAATATAATGTCGGAAATCGACATTGCCCCGTAAATACTTATAATACTGCAACCCGGATGTGGCCGTGGTATTGAAAAAACTTTCAAGTTGCTGATTACTAAAAAAGTTTAAGGTAGTGCCTCCCGATTCAAATGACAAGCGAAGGAAATTAGCGCGACGGTTTTGTCCCAGAATATTCGTATTGTACGTATACGTAAAACCGACACTGGAAGAAAATGCACTCAAAAAGCTTTTCCGAATCGTACTTCCTAAGGAGTCCTGGGTGTTTAAATAATTCAGGAAAGCAAGCCCATCTTCTCCCGGCTTTATCGTCGCTTTTAAGTAATTGATCTCAGCTACCGTAAAATTATATTGATGGGTGTTGTTTTTCAGCCAGTTATAAGATAGTGCTGTCCTTAAAAGCCTTCGCCCGTAATCGGGGCGGCTGGTATAGTTATAGCCGAGGCTGACCTGTGTGCGGGGATTGAGTTGGCTAAAGATAAATCGGGCTTTTCCCGGAAAAAGGATATGCGGGAAAATTAAGGAAGTGTTTACGCCTAATTCCTGGGCAAAACCAATTCCGCTGCTGTTTAATGAGAAACCGGTCTGTGCTTCAAAACCGTATCGCAATGCCGTCTCGAAGGTCCCCAGCCCGCCAAAAATATTGTGAACCCGGAATGAGGCTGTTCCAAAAGGCCCCGGATAGCCCTGTCCCTGATACAAAACAAAAACCCCGCCTTCGCTGCTCAGTTCGTATTTGTCGATGGGTACCAGATTAAACCGCGTGCGCAACCGCCGGCCGGTCGTGTCCGTGAAGCTGATGTTGGCAAACCGGAACTGGTTCAGCAGAAACAACTGCCGCTGGGATTCCTGGTAATTTTTGAGCCGATAGACACTGTCGGGGCGCAGGAAAATCCGGCTGTCGAGCAACCGGATGGCGTAGTTCTGTTTGCCCAGCAGAAACTTCAGTCCCCTATACTGAACGGTATCGAGCGACGAGCGGTCTTCGGCCCGCGCCACCCGGACTTCCACTTCGCCGATCGTATAAACCGGATGCTGCGGCTGGCCGGGCGGGTTGGCAATCCGCAGCCACATATTTAGCCTGTGAGGTTTTGAATCAATACTGTCTTTTTGGGCCGAATCTACATCAAGTACATCGAGCGGTAGCGGAATGTATTGCCGGGTGAAGCTGTAATACCCGTTGTTGCGCAGCAGTTCTTCAATCCGAATGCGTTCGTTTTCAACTTTTTCGGCGTTGTAACGCTCACCGGATTTCAAAACCGAGCGATTGAGCGTGGGCCGGACAATGGAATCAACCCGGGGGTCGGCAATCTGGTACGTAATCTGGTTGAGGTGAAACGGAACGTTTTCGACGATGTTATAGGTCACCCGCACCCGGCGTCCGAGCGTTTTGCTGCTATCGACCGAATAAGACGCTTTGCCGAGAAAAAAACCGTTGTTGAACAAAAAACGCTGCATTTTCTGCGCGTTTTCTTTGGCCTCCGTTTCAACAAAAAAGGCGGGTGGCTCGCCCAGGGAACGCATCACCCAGTTGCCTTCTTCGGCTTTCCGGCGCAGGCGCGTAAGCTGACGACTGTAGCGTCGTTGCTGTTTCCGGTACGATTTGGTGGAGTCTGGTTTTTCGGTAAACTGGTCATATTCTTTGCGTTTGGCTTCGAGCGCGCGCTGGGCGGCTTCCTGATCGTAGGTTCGTGATCCCAGGCGATAGAACCAGAGCGCGGGGGTAATGGGCAGCCGCAGAATCCGGCGGTTGGGTTTCTGCGGAATCAGGGCTTCAAAGTCGGAACTGGGCAGGGTTCGGTTTCCCCGGACGGTTTGACTAAAGAGCAGATACTGGTTTTTTTGTAAATTTTCCGAACTTACGCAGCCCGTAAGGGAAACGCCCAAACCAAGGCAAAAAACTAAAAAATAGACGGTACGAATGGCAAATTGCGGCTTACGGCACAGCAGGCTTCTCCCTAATTCATCATTTGTACCCTTTACTTCGTAATTTCTTCCCATGATTTCCAAATCGCTCAGCAAATATATTCAGTCACTCCATCAGAAAAAATACCGGCAGGAACTGGGGGCTTTTTTGGTCGAGGGTGCCATCAATGTCCTGGAACTGTGTGCGTCGGATTATCAGATTGAAGTATTGCTGGTCACGGAGCCCTTTTACAAAGAAAACGCGCTGCTGCTGGATAAACAACGGGTTCGGCTGGAAATGGTTTCGGCCGACGACCTGAAGCGCGTGGGCTCGCTGGTGGTCAACGACAGTGCGCTGGCCGTAGTCAAAACGAAAGAAAACCGGTTTTTAGTGGCCGATCCCGACGAATTTGTGCTGGTTCTGGACGACATCCGCGACCCCGGCAACCTGGGAACCATCCTCCGCATTGCCGACTGGTACGGAATTCGTAAATTGATCTGTTCGCTTTCAACCGCCGATGTCTATAACCCCAAAGTGATTTCGGCCAGCAAAGGCTCTTTTACGCGGGTAGCCTGGTATTACTGCGATTTGAAGACGTATCTGGCCGAACAGGCACAGGGCCCGGTCTACGGCGCTTTTCTGGATGGGGCTTCGGTTCATTCGCTCGACTTCGGATCGGCGGGGTACCTGGTGATGGGAAACGAAGCCAACGGGATTAGTGCGGAGGTGGAGGAGCTTGTCAGTCAGCGGATTACCATTCCCCGCTTCGGAGAGGCCGAATCCCTGAATGTCGGCATTGCTACGGCCATTATCTGTGATAATCTTCGGCGGGGGGAAACCGGTCGGGAGGGCATAAAATAAAAGTAGCCCTGTTCAACGCAAGGCTACTTTTACTGCTTTCTTAACCTAAACTAAATGTACATATTGTTTACAAAAATACGACCGAAGACTTGCACGACATTTAACCCAATATGGGGGATTTATTAAAAACAGGATAAGGCGTAAATTTGTGAAACTGGGGGAGAAAATCCCCCAAACCCGATGAGAACACTTTTAGGCATACTATTCCTCTGCATCAGTTGGGTGACCGCGTTCACCCAGGCGGTTAAAAGTTTGCCGTCGGGAAATTCCTTCGAATCGCGGGGGCCGGTGATGCAGTTTCTGGATCAGATTTCGGTCGATAACGGCCTGTCCCAAAGCGAGGTATATTGTGTCTTAAAAGACAGTCGCGGTTACGTCTGGTTCGGGACGCAGGATGGATTAAACCGCTACGACGGTTATCAGATCACCCACTACAAACACAATCCATTCGATAGCAGCTCGGTTTCACACGACCAGATCATGTCGTTGTATGAAGACGCTCGCGGAAAAATCTGGGTCGGAACCGTCAACGGCCTGAATCAATACGATCCGGTTACCGGAAAATTCCGGCGGTTTTGGGATTTGCTGGAACCCAAGCAGCGTCGCTACGGCCTGACGACCATCAACGCCATCACCGCCGACCGTTTCGGAAGCCTGTGGCTGGCCACCAGTTGGGGGCTTAAACGGATGGTTTTCAAAAATGCGACGGAATACGAGGTCGTTCAATACACCATCGAAAACGAGGAAGACCGACGCGCCCAGATGGTCAACGCCCTGCTGCCCGACCGGAATGGTCTGTTGTGGGTGGGGACGGCGAGCGGTCTGGCGCAGTTACCCATCACCCCGCCGAACCTGAAGCGATCCCGACCGTTGCCCGTACAACTCGTGGCCTGCACGTCCGGCCTGCCGTATGAACTTCCGGATGCCTGGGTGAAAACCCTGACTTTGGATACATTCGGGACAATCTGGGTGGGAACGCCCGGTGGCATCGCCCGGATCAATCCGGCCTTGAAGCAGTCGGAAATTTACCCGGAAATTGGCGAACGAATGGGTGATAGTCCGATCACTTCGATCCACATCGACCGCTACAACGTGCTGTGGATCGGTACGCCCCGGCACGGAATCTACCGCTTTAAAATCGCCAGCGATCAGCACATTCGCTACATCAACAGCATTCAGGAGGATCTGTTTGGCAAGAAAGGACTGAAGACCGGTGCCATCAATGTCATATACGAAGGCCCGGCACCGCTGGAAGACATTGTCTGGATCGGCACACACGACGCGGGCGTGCAGCTCTACAGCCGGTCTAAAAACAGCTTTCGGCAGTGGCCCACGATCACCAACCGGCAGCAGTCGTCGGCCGCCGGGCTGGTGTTTGCCGTCACGACGGATCATGCCGGGAAGCTCTGGATCGGTACGCATGAAGGGCTGATACAGGTGGATCGGCTGACATCGGCCGTTCAGCGGTTTCGGGCCAATCCGGCCGATCCACACGGCCTCGGCAGCGACCGGATTCAGTGTTTGCACGAAGACCGCCGGGCGAATTTGTGGATCGGTACCACGGAAGGACTGTATCGGTATGATCGGCAGAAAAACCGGTTCGAGCGTCGTTTGGCGGGAATGGGCAAGGAGATGAGTTCGCGGAGCAGCGAAAAAGGCGACGGCGTTCTGAGTCTGTACGAAGACAAAAAAGGCAATCTGTGGGTGGGTGGCTACTCCAGTTTACGGCGGATCGATGCGCAAACCGGGCAGGTGACGACGTATCGTCATGATCCGAAAGATCCCAACAGTTTGCGGGCCCTGATCGTCTACGCAGTGCAGGAAGACCGGAACGGAATGATTTGGGTGGGAACGGGATTTGGGCTGAATAAACTGAATCCGGCAACCGGGAAAATCACCCATTATCAAAACAATCCCAAAGACCCCAACAGCCTGATTGGCGAACAGGTGCTGGGATTCCTGCGCGACAGCAAAGACCGGTTCTGGATTTGCAGCAACAAAGGGTTCAGTAAAATGGTGTACGGGGAGAAGGGCGAGGAGAAGTTTATTCACTACACCGAACGCAACGGACTGCCGAATGAGCTGGTCTACGGGGCGCTGGAAGACGCCCGGGGGCGCATCTGGATGAGTACGAATCTGGGGCTGTCGTGTTTCGATCCGCAGACCGAGAAGTTTGAAAATTACGACATCAACGACGGGCTGACCATCAACGAGTTCAACATGAATGCCTACCACCAGGCCGCAGACGGTGAACTGTTTTTTGGCGGTATTGGCTCCCTGGTCAGCTTTTTGCCGACGCGCATGGTGAAAAACCGGCACTTGCCCCGCACGGTGCTAACCTCGTTTCAGAAGTTTGAAAAACCGGTGAATGTTGATAGTGTGCTGGCAAAGAACGGCCGGATCGAGATTCGACCCGGCGAGAATTTCTTTTCGTTTTCGTTTGCCGCCCTGGATTATACCAACTCGCACAAAAACCAGTATGCGTATATGCTGGAAGGTTTCCACGACGGCTGGATTGAAAGCGGGCTGCGCCGGTATGTGAGTTTTACGAATCTGAAACCCGGTGATTATGTGCTGAAAGTGCGGGGTTCCAACAGCGACGGCGTCTGGAGCGATGCCAATATGCTGCGAATTCCGATCACGGTTTTGCCGCCTTTCTGGCAAACGTGGTGGTTTCTGGCGATTCTTGTCACCGTAATCGGCGGAGCGGTCTGGCTGGTGTACAACTACCGGGTCAAAGTGAAAGTGAAACACCTCCTCGAACTGGAACGGGTGACGCTGGCCGAGAACGAGCGCGTGCGGAAAATGGCCGCTCAGGATCTCCACGATGAGTTTGGCAACACGATCACCCGAATTTCGATGCTGACCGAAATCATCAAGAGCAAACTGAACGGCCACGGCGCGGAGATTTCGCCACTGCTGACCAAAATCAGCGACAACAGCAACCGGCTGTACCAGGGCACCAAGGATTTCATCTGGGCGATCAACCCCGAACACGACAATTTTCTGGAAATTGCCATCCGGCTGAAAGATTTCGGCGATGACGTTTTCGACCGGAGCCAGATCACGTTCGAGGCCCTTGGCATCACCGACGACCTGCGAAAGGCCATTCTGCCGGTTGGCACGAGCCGCCACCTGATTTTTCTGTTTAAAGAAGCCATGAGCAACACCCTCAAACATTCCCACGCCACGGTTTCGCAGATTCACTTTGCGATGCTGCACCGGCGGATCGAAGTGTTGTGGAAAGACAACGGCATCGGTATTCAGGAAAATAACAAGGCCAAAACGGGCAACGGTTTGTATAACATCCGCAGCCGGGCCGAAAAAATTGGCGGAAAAGTAGATATTCAGTCCGAAATGATGGAAGGAACCACGGTTATTTTCCGAATGGACATCCCGCACATTGGGTGAAAGCCCGATCCCCCACTTCATCGACTTCCTTTCGTAAAGACAATTGCCCCGTTGGTGTAATAACGGTGGAACATGCCCTAAAAAAGTAGTTATTTACCTTGCAAACTCTAATGAACACGCTATGAATGGAACTCAACTGTTACGCAGCCCGCAAACGATCCGGATTTGCATTGTGGAGGATGACAATCTGATTCGCGACGGGTTCGCCCTGCTCATCAATAGTACGTACGGTTTTAAGATCATCAACACGTACTACCGTTGCGAGGATGCCTTAAAAAACATTCATTCGGACTCGCCGGATGTGGTTTTGATGGACATCGAACTGCCGGGCATGAACGGAATCGAGGGGATTGCGCGAATCAAGAAACTCCGCCCCAAAACCAACATCATCGTGGTGACGGTCTACGAAAATGATGAGTTGGTATTCAAGGCCTTGTGCGCCGGAGCAGGCGGTTATTTGACCAAAAACATGCAGCCGACGCGCCTGCTGGAAGCCATTCGGGACATTCAGGAAGGGGGCGCACCAATGAGTACCAACATTGCGCGGATGGTGGTGGCGTCGTTTCAGAAAAACCGCAATTCGCCCCTGACGGCCCGCGAAACCGAGGTGCTGGAATTGCTGTCGAAAGGCAAAAGTTACACCACCATCGCCGAGCAACTGTTTGTCGACAAAGAGACCATCCGGACGCACATCAAGAACATTTACTGGAAACTGGAAGTCCATTCCAAAGCCGAAGCCATCGAGAAAGCGATCAAAGAAAGGCTGATTTAGGCGGTAAAATCCCCTCTAATGGGGTAGAGTGCCGCCTAAGCGTTGCCGTACATTTGTGATGTTGATGCGTGGGCAGGGCAAATGCAATGTGCGTTTCGACAAAAAATGAAGTCAGGTTCCGAGCCTTCTGAACCTACTCTATGAGATGAACGTAAATAGAAAAACCAGCCGATTCGGCTGGTTTTTTTTGTTTAAAAATCACCCTTCCTGCGGGATTTCCAGACTGGTTAGGTTCGTGACCTTTGTGACAGACACTAATCAGCAAACCAATGAAAATACTGCTACGAGCGATCGTACTGGTGCTCTTATGCTACCAGTATGGGCTTTCCCAATCAAAAACCGTGTCCGGAACCATCCGGAGTGCGTCCGACAACCTGCCGATGCCCGGGGTGACCATCGGCATCAAAGGAACCACCCAGGGGGCCACCAGCGACGGAACCGGAGCCTTCCGCATCAGCGGTATCCCGGACAATGCCACGCTGGTGTTTTCGTTCATCGGCTACAAAACCCAGGAAATCGGCGTCGGAAACCGGACGAATTTCGACATTGTGCTGGAAGAAAGTGCGGCCATTCTGAACGAGGTGGTGGTGACGGCATCGGCCATCGAGCGTGAGAAAAAGACGCTGGGGTATGCGGTGACCAACGTAAAAGGGGAGGACCTGATCCGGGCCAATGAGTCGAACATGCTGCGGTCGTTGCAGGGCCGGGTGCCGGGGGTTCAAATTTCGAGCGCGTCGGGAGCCGCCGGGGGCGCCACGCGCGTGGTGATTCGCGGGGCGCAATCCTTCAACGGAAACAACCAGCCGCTGTATGTTGTCGATGGAATTATTGTCAGCAACAACAACACGACCACGGCCATCATCAATGGAAACGGAACGCTGTCGGCGGCCGGAACCGGTGGCGACCTCAACAACGGCGTGGACATTACCAACCGCGCGGCCGACATTGACCCCAACAACATCGAGTCGGTTTCGATTCTGAAAGGCCCGGCTGCTGCTGCACTCTACGGTTCGCAGGCGGCTTCGGGGGTGATCATCATTACCACCAAAAACCGCAGCAAGGCCGTCACCGACAAGCCCCAGATCAGTCTGAACAGCTCGGTCAACTTTGAAAATCCGCTGCGTTTACCTGACTACCAGAATACCTTTGCGGCTGGTTTCGACGGGGTTTATGACCTCAACGATGCCGGAAATGTGAGCTGGGGACCGAAAATTCAGGGCCAGAAGGTGGCCGACTGGCGTACCTACGGTTTGTATGCCCTCGGGCAACTGGACAATCCGGATTCGATTCCGCTGGTGGCCAAGCCCAACAACGTCCGCAATTTCTTCGATACCGGGGTGACACTCAACAATTCGTTTTCGGTGCGGAACAACAACGGAACGTCCAATTACATTCTGACGGTTTCGGATGTCAACACCAAGTCCATGATTCCCAACACGAACTACCACCGGACGGCGGTAAACGTGGGGGCTGGAACCAAGTTTTTCAACAACAAGGTGTCAACCAATCTGTCGGCTACGTTTACCCGTTCCGGTGGTGACCGGGGGGTGCAGGGTCAGGGCCGGTCGAACATCCTGCAAACGATTTACAACACGCCCCGTGACATTGAAATTACGGATCAGAAAGATTTTAACGATCCGAGGTACAACCTGGAAGGGTATTACCTGGCCGGATTTCGAAACAATCCGTACTGGCTTCTGGAGAATAATCTGCTGAAAGACAAGGTAAACCGGTTTTTTGGAAATGCCCAGATTAGTTATGATCCGGTGCCCTGGCTGAATTTTATGTACCGGATCGGAACCGATATGTACTCGGATTTACGGACGCAGCGGTTTGCACAGGGTACCATTGCCACGGTTGGCGGACGTTTCGTGGAAGACAATACAAACTTCCAGAGTCTGCTCTCGGACTTTATCGTTACGGCCAACCGGGATCTGAGTCCGAACCTGAATCTGAAAGTGATTCTGGGCCATAACCTGCAGGATTACAATTCGTCGCGGGGCGTTTACGATGGTCAGCCGCTGATTGTTCCGGGTTTCTACGACCTCAGCAATGCCAGCACGATTGTCACCACGCGGGTCGATAGCCGCACGCGGCTGTACGGGATCTATGGCGATGTCCAGTTGGCCTACAAAGATTATCTATTTGTGGATGTAACCGGGCGGAATGATTATTCCTCGACACTGCCGAAGAAAAACCGGTCGTTTTTCTATCCGGGAGCCAGCGTGAGTTTTATTCCTACCTCGGCTTTTCTGGATTTGAGAAACAATGCGTTGAGTTACATGAAACTCCGGGCCAACATCGCGCAGGTAGGGAAGGTGGCCAACGCCTACCAGATCAACCCGGTTTTTACGCGAACGGCCACCACCGACGGGTTTCAGGCATCGTATCAGTTTCCGCTCAACGGCGTAGCGGGCTTCTCGGTCGGCAACATCCGGGGCAATCCGGATCTGCGCTCGGAGCTGACCACCTCCTGGGAGATTGGTACAGAAATTCTGTTCTTCAACAACCGGCTGGGCGTCGACTTTACGTATTATAACTCCAAAAGCGAGCAGCAGATTGTGAATGTGCCGATTTCGAGTACGTCCGGTTTTCTGGCGCAAACCCTGAACGCCGGTGCCATGACCAACAAGGGCATCGAGTTGCTGCTGACGGGAACACCCGTGAAATCGACCTCCGGATTCCGCTGGGATGTTTCGCTGAACTTCACCCGCAACCGCAACAAAGTCACCGAGTTGTATAATCCGCTGGCGCCGGTTGGCCTGGGCGGTTTGTCTTCGCCGAGTTTGCAGGCCCGGTTGGGCGAACCGTACGGGGCGTTTTTTGGGAGCAAAATGCTGCGTGATCCCGAAGGGCGCGTGGTCGTCAATGCCACCACCGGCCGACCGCTCACCGATCCGGTTTTGCAGGTACTGGGGAACATTCAACCCGACTTTTCAGCCGGTCTGAGCAACACGGTTTCCTTTAAAGGGCTGGCTTTCAATGTGCTGGTGGATACGCGTCAGGGTGGTAAATTCTTCTCCCAAACCGCAAACCTCGGTCGGTTTGCCGGTTATACCAAAGAGACAACCTACAACGACCGCGAACCGTTTGTCTATCCAAACTCGGTGATTCAGAACCAGGACGGCACCTTTACGCCCAACACGACGATCAAAACGAATGGCGGGTACGAGTACTGGTCGACGGTGTCGAACTTCGGCGAAAATACGCTGTTCGATGCCTCGTTTGTGAAGCTGCGTGAAATGAGCCTGAGCTACGCCCTGCCGAAATCGCTGATTGGCAAGACGCCGTTCTCTACAATTCAGGTAGCATTGATTGGCCGGAACCTGATGCTGTGGACGCCCAAATCACAGCCCAACGTCGATCCGGAAGTGAGTTCGTTCGGCACCGGCAACAGCCAGGGTTACGAATACCTGGCCTATCCGTCGACCCGGAGCTACGGGGCCAGTCTGAAAATTGTGTTATAACCGATTCCTGATTTTTCAATTTTATGAAACGGATCCTCTTAAAAGCGGTTTTGCTGTCCCTGTTTGTCGGACTGAACACCGCCTGTGAAAAAGATTATTTAGACATCAATACCGACCCCAACAACCCCTCCGAAGCGGACATCAACCTGACGTTGCCGGCGGGTCAGGCGCAGGTGGCCTTTATCGTGGGCGGGCAACTCAACATCCTCGGCGGTATTCTGTCGCAGTACTGGTCGATCCCAAGAGGGGGAAATCAGTTTCGGACCTGGGACCAGTACAACATCACCTCCTCGACACTCGACGGGCAGGGTGGGCAGTTTGCTAATTTCTACGCGGGAGCTTTGCAGGATTTTCAATATGTCATCAACCAGGGAAGCCAGCAGAACGAGTGGCGCATGGTGGGGATTTCGAAAATCATGAAGGCTTACGGTTTCGGTGTGCTGACGGATTTGTACGGTGACATTCCGTTTTCGGAAGCCCTCGATGCCGACAAAACCATCATTCCCAAATACGACGCTCAGAAGGATATTTACGCCGGTTTACAAACGCTGCTGGATGAGGCCAAAACCGACATTGCGAAGCGGCAGGGACGTTTTCCGGGAACGGCAGACATGCTGTATCAGGCCGGAAACGAAGCCGGGATGGACCGGTGGGTGCGGTTGGCCAACACGCTGAAACTGAAGTTTTACCTGCGGATGAGTCAGGTTGATCCGACGGCGGCCCGAACCGGCGTTCAGGCCCTGTATGCTGCCAGCGGAACGGCATTTATGCGAACCGGCGAAAGCCTGCAACTGGTGAACGGAACCGTGACGAATTCGGAAAATCCGCTCTGGCAGGCCAATTTCCGATCGCCCAATAACCTGACGGCCAGTACGACCATCGGCAACCTGATGCAGCCGAACAACGATCCCCGGATGCCGGTCTTTTTTCTGGATGCCGATTTGCGGACGCCCGAAATCGAGTACGTGTTTACGCCCAACGGCACGACCTCGACCAACACGGCGGTTCTCAGTTCATACCCAGGTAAGTATTTTATCGGACAACGGTTTCTCAACGGAGCGATCAACGGAACCGCAGCGACCAGCGGGGTAACGACGTCGGACGACAATGCGGCCAAGGCACGACCGGTGGTTTTTTTGGCCTACGAGGAAAGTCTGTTGCTGCGGGCCGAAGCCATCGCCAGAGGCTGGGCCGGTACCACCGCCGATGATCCGGCCAAACTGTACAACGAAGCCATCACCGCGTCGATGACCCGATTTGGGGTTCAACCCGGCGATTACCTGACCAAACTGGGTGTCGATTACACCAAACAAACCGATAAAATCAAGGCGATCATTACCCAAAAATATTTGGCCTTGTACGGTTTGAATGGGGTAGAAGCTTGGGTAGAACAACGCCGGACCGGTTTCCCGGCACCGACCCTGCCGGTGGTGAACCTGACCGGAAACCGATTTATGAAAAGGCTGCCGTATGTCGATTCGGAACTCCAGCGAAATCCGAGTATCGCGGCTACCGGCATTGCGCCCGGCGACGTGCTTACCCCCGTTTGGTGGGATGTCGATTGAGCCAGATTTGTGTTTTCAGTGCATAGGGAACGATGATTTTTCGATCAAAAACCAGCCAAATCGGCTGGTTTTTTCTTTATCCGTTCTTTCGACCACTCATCACACTTCTGGTGCATCCCCCTAAAATCACCTCATTTGCGGTACGTGGAGCAGGTACAATTCGGGTACTTTTAGCCCATTGAAAGTTTGCCGAGAATGAATCATTGGTCACTAAAAACAACAAATACTATGAATCGTATCCTGAAAGCAGCCGCCTTACTTCTCTTTCTGAGCGCCCCGGTTTTGGCCGGAACCGCGTCGCCAACACCGATTCCCGGCGACGATAAAGAAACCGGATCAGTTTCGGCTGCGCCGAACGTGACCCGGACCAAATCCATGGGGGTTGCCATTTACCGGTCCATCAATACCGCCAAGATGAATCTGATGATCGAAAACTACATTGAAGTCCCGATCCAGGTCACGTTGAGGAATGAGGACCAGGAAGTGCTTCACGCCGAGAAAGTAGGGAAACGGCTGAAAAAATACTGGCGAAAATTCGATATGGAAACGATGAAAGACGGGTTGTATACCTTCGAAGTGAGTGACGGATTCACCAAAATCACGAAGGCTTTCCGGCTCGAAACCCAGAAAGTGGAAGTAAAGCAACCCACCCGGTTTGTGTCTTTGCTGAATGAATGACCGGTTTGGCCGGTCTGATCAATCCCTCGCTGACGAAGGTAACGTGCGTAAAAGAAGGCCGCTCTTTTACGTCGTTCTTCGCTGCGGGGGATGGTTGTTGTAAAGAAGGTTGTTTCGCGGGCGGCCCCGCCCGCGAAACAACCTTCTTTCTCTATTCCGCTGGTTCCAGATTAATCAGATCCAGCACAATTTTCCACTGACCCTGGCTGTCTTTTTTCCAGATTCGAAGGTAATTGCCACTCTGTTTGACGGCTTTGCCAGCTACCGTTGCCATCACCTGCGAATTTCCATACACATAACCCAAATCACCCGATTCGGCCACGGAGGCATTCAATGGTAAAAAACCGAGGGTTACGGGCTGCTTCAGGAGCGAGTCTATTGCCGTTCGTTCAACGTACGGTTGCTGGTTCATCCGGTACAGACGAGCCTGGGGGGCGAGGTATTGTTTGTAGGTCGCGGCCGGGCCGCTTTTTTCCAGCACCTTGATAAACTGGTTGTCGAAAGCCAGCAGTGTTTCCCGGTTTTTGGCCGTGTCCGGGCTCGTCACACTGCGAATACCGGTGGCAGCCCGAATGGTGTTGACAGGTGTCGTGGGTGGTGCCGGGTGGGTAATGCCGATGTCCAGGGCAATTCGCCAGGAATTATCGTTCTGTTTTTCCCAAAGGGTAACATAATGGCCATAACCCGTTGGCTTGTCCGCCAGGGTTTTCGGACGGGATTCCCAGGGTCCGGTCGTGTAGCCCAGATCGCCCGACGCCGACACATCGGCGGCAATGGGTTGCCAGGTCAGCTTCCCGGGGCTTTCGGGGCCTTTTTCAAACAACTCCCGCCCGTTAGTCACTTTGCCTTTGGTAAACAGAATACCGTCCGGAGCCAGATACGATAAAAAAGCGGCTTTGGTCGTACTGTCGCGGGATTGCTGGGCAAATTTCTTTTCCGTGTTGACCAGGGTCAGCAACGGGCTCTGTGCCAGGGCCGAAACGGCCACCGACAGGAGGGTAACCGACAGGAAAAACGTTTTCATACTACATAAACGAACTCATGCTCGATTCGTTTGCCAATTCTTTGGCGTGTTCTTTCCCGAGGTAGTTATCAATCAGATAATGAGCGATATAGAGAACGGGCGTTAGCGCAACGGCAATAAAAAACTTGTAGATGTAATTGACAATGGCGACGGCAATGACCTGTTTGAAAGGCCAGTTTCCGAAAACGTAGAAAGCGATGGTCAGCACGACAAAGCTATCGATCAACTGAGAAACGAGCGTCGAACCAGTGGCGCGGAGCCAGATTTTGCGGCTGCCGGTAATTCTTTTCAGCGATTGAAAAACCGTGGCATCCAGCAATTGGCCCACCATGAAGGCCGTAATCGAACCGATGATGATGCCGAGTCCCTGGCGGAAAATCATGGCAAACGCATTGTTGATATTCATCGGATTGCCAACGGCATCGGTTTTGTTGACGTCGAGCCAGAATTGCGCCGGTGGAAGGGTGGTGACGAAGTAAATAATAAAAAAACTATAGGCGATAAATCCGGCGGTAATGTAGGAGATTTTTTTAACGCCTTTAAAACCATAGTATTCGTTGATAATGTCGGACGTTATAAAAACGAAAGGCCAGATCACGACGCCCGCAGTCAGGTTAAAATCCAGCACGAAATCGCCGAGCAGGTGCAATTGCGCCGGGGGAACGCCCAGCAGGGTTTCGGCGGAGAAGATTTTGACCCCAATAATTTCGGCAATAATCGCATTGGTTAAGAAAACCGCACTGAGAAAGATGTAGAGGTTGGTTTTTTTGCTGGTAAAAGAGGCCATCAGGGAGTTAAAAGTTATGAGTGAAGAGTGAAAGCAATGACAAGATATAACGCAGAATGCTTAACTCATAACACTTCATTCAGAACCCCTGACCGGTTTATATTTCCCCCGGAACCATCCCCGGATGTGCTTCGTATTTTGACTGATTTTGAGGACTGAATACAGATTGTTGACGGAATTCTCCCAAATCGTATAAATACAGGTGTCAACCGGATGGAAAGGCTTTAATCCATCTTTACCTTTGAGGACTACCAAAATTCACCTGCATGAGAAAGATTACAGTATCGGCCACATTCGGTTGCCTGTTTGCATTGCTGATTACCCTCCCCGTCGGATTGGCCGTTGCTCAGACTACCCCCGTGGCTCCTAATCCCCCTTTTGAACTTAAAAATGGCGACCGGGTGGTTTTCCTGGGAAATTCACTTTTCGAGGATGACATGCAGTTCGGTTACCTGGAACTCGCCCTGACCACCCGGTTTCCCGCCCGCGATGTTACCTTCCGCAACCTGGGCTGGACCGGAGACAACGTTTTTGGCGTGGCCCGAAGCACCATTACCAACCCGCCCACCGGCTACGACCTGCTGATGGAACACCTCACGAAAGCCAAACCAACCCTGGTATTTCTTGGATTTGGGGGTATTGAAGCCCAGGATGGCGAGGCCGGTCTGCCGGTTTATCGCGACGGTTTAGCCAAACTGATCGACAAGATTGACCAGTTGGGCGCCAAAACCATTTTGTTGTCGCCCATTCCCATTCTCTCCGCCGATACGCCCGAAAACCGGGCCAATCGCAACGCCATGCTGGAAGTGTATGCTTCGGCGATGGCTAAAATGGCATCGGAGCGCGGCAAACCGTTCATTGATCTCTTCAAACCGATTCAGGAGGTGGGCCAGAAAACAGCGATCACCGAAGATGGAATTCACCTCAACGAAACCGGTTATTATTATCTGGCGACCCTTTTGGAAAAAAGCCTGGGACTTCCGGCCAGAACCGGGAATATTGCAATCACGGTTTCCAAACAAGGGGCCGAAGCGACAGCGCCCGTTAAGATCCTGAACTCGGGTCAGGAAAGTGCCAATTTGAAGTTTACGTTGGAAGAACGTTCCCTGCCGCTTCCGTTGCCGGAAACCGTGGAGGCTGTGCGTGTGATTAAAATTACCGGCCTGAAAAAAGGCTTTTATACGCTCACCAATGACAAAACCGATGTGATCACGGCTTCGGCCAAAGACTGGGCCGCCGGGGTGCCGATCCGTCAGGGAGCGGTATTCGAGCAGGCCAGCCGGTTGCGGGAGATGATCCTGAAAAAGAACGACCTGTTTTATTTCCAATACCGCCCGCTGAACACGACCTACATTCTGGGCTTCCGTTCCTACGAACAGGGGCGGCATGTGAAGGGCCTGGAAGAGCAGAATATCCTGATCAAGTGGCTGGAAAGCCAGATTGCCCTGAACCGAACGCCCAAAGCGAGCGTGTATCAACTTACCCCTTTGAAGTAACATGAAAGTCATGAAAAATACCCAAACCCTGGACATCCTACGAAGGCTCGTTATTATACCGCTGGTTCTGCTCATTACCTCTTCCGTTAATCAGGACGACCGGAAGGAAAATCCGGACCCGGATGTGAAGAAAGAACTGGAGTCGTTTAAAATTGCCGATGGTTTTGAGGTAACCCTGTTTGCCGCCGAACCGCTTGTCGCCAAGCCCATCCAGATGAACTGGGATGCCGACGGGCGGTTGTGGGTGGTGAGCAGCACAGCCTATCCGCACCTGAAAACCGGCGAAGAGGCCAACGACAAAATCTTCGTCATCGAGGATACGGACGGCGACGGGAAAGCCGATAAATCCACCATTTTTGCGGAGGGACTGCTGACCCCCACCGGAATTCTGCCCGGCGACGGGGGCGTTTATGTCGCCAACTCGACCGAAATTCTGCACTTTGCCGATACGGACGGTGATGGCAAAGCCGACAAAAAACGCCGGATTCTGAACGGTTTCGGAACGGCAGATACGCACCACCTGATTCATACCTTTCGTTGGGGACCGGAAGGAAGGCTGTATTTCAACCAGTCGATCTACATTTACAGCCACGTGGAAACGCCCAAAGGCATCCGGCGGCTGGAAGGCGGTGGTGTCTGGCAATTGAATCCGCAAACGCTCGATCTGGACATCTACGCCAAAGGACTGATCAACCCCTGGGGGCTTCAGTTCGACCGTTGGGGGCAGTCGTTCCTGACGGACGGCGCGGGGGGCGAAGGCATCAACTACGCCTTTCCGGGGGCAACTTTCGTGACTTCACCGGGGGCCGCCCGAATCATCCGGGGCTTAAATCCGGGTCAGCCCAAACACAGCGGGCTGGACGTGATTTCGGGCCGTCACTTGCCGGAATCGTGGCAGGGTAGCGTGATTACCAACGACTTTCGCGCCAACCGCATCAACCGGTTTAAGCTGGAAGAACAGGGCAGTGGGTATGCTTCGCGGCAGGTCGAAGATTTGATGTGGACGGACAATGTCGCGTTTCGTCCTGTGGACATCAACGTCGGACCGGACGGCGCCATTTATGTGGCCGACTGGTATAACCCGATTATTCAGCACGGCGAAGTCGATTTCCACGACCCGCGCCGGGATCAGGAACACGGGCGCATCTGGCGCATTGTGGCGAAAAACCGTCCGTTGGTTAAAAAACCGCCTTTGAGCAAAGCTTCTGTTGCCGAACTGCTGGAAGCATTGAAATTACCGGAAGACTGGACCCGTTCGCAGGCCAAGCAGGTGTTGAAGGCCCGGGGGGCCAAAGACGTGATTCCGGCACTGCAGAAGTGGGTGCAGGAACTGGATAAAACCAATCCGGATTACGAACACAATCTGCTGGAAGCACTCTGGGTGTACCAGACGCTGGACGTGATCAACGAACCGCTGCTATCGACACTTCTCGATGCCAAAACCCACAACGCCCGGGCGGCTGCCTTGCGGGCGCTTCAGTTATGGCACACTAAAATAAGCAACGTGCCGGCCCGGCTCACCAAAGCCGTGAGCGACCCTCATCCCCAGGTGCGGCTGGAAGCCGTCATTGCCCTCCGCAACGTAAAAACCGCTGAAGCCGCCAAAACCGCCTTGTCGGTATTGGAGCAGCCCATGGATGAATTTCTGGATTTTGCCCTGTGGCAAACCGTTCGGGAACTGGAACCGCTCTGGATGGCCAGCCTGAAAGCAAAGCCCGATTTTTTGGGTGATGCCCGGAAAACCGCCTTTGCCCTCAAGTCGGTGAGCAGTCCCGAAGCGGTTTCGCAACTGGCGCAGTTGCACCAGAAAGACCAGATTCCGGCCGAGTACCAGAAAGACGTGCTGGGGTCGATTGCTAAATTTGGCAGTGCGGCTGATGTGACGCTTCTGTTCAATAAAGCCGCAGACGGTACTAAAAACGGAGCCGCCTTACTGGGAGCACTCGAAGAAGCCGCCCGCCGGAGCGTGAAACCCAGCCAGGATTTGAATCGCATTTCCGGTTTTATTGAGAGCGATGATGACGCCGTTGCCACCAGTGCCATTCGTTTGGTGGGTTTGTGGAAACTGGAAAACCTGAGTGCAACGCTGGTGACCCTGGCGCAAAAGGGCGATAAAAACACGCAAAAAGCAGCTTTAGGGGCATTGGCGGCAATGAATACGGACAACAGTCGGAAATTGCTGACGGACCTGACGGGGGCAAAAAATCCCGTCGATTTACGACTGGCCGCAACGTCTCAACTGGTTTCGGTGAACGGTGCTGAAGCCGCCCGGATCGGGGGCGACCTGCTGCGGAGCCTGCCCGCTCAGACGGATGTCTCTGACCTGTTCAAGGCGTTTCTGTCCAATAAACAGGGAGCCAAAGCCCTTGCTGACGAACTGACAGCCCGGAAAATACCGGAGGGCATGGCGAAAGCCGGGAGGCAACTCCTGCAACGGCAGATCCCGTACAACCGCCGGAACGATGAAACCGTCAAGCTGCTGACCCAGGCGCTGGAAGCGTCTGGCGGGGTTCTGCCGGTGGAGCGAATGGCGCAGGAGCTGTCCGGCCCGGAAATCAGCAGCCTGGCCAAAATCATTCAGGAAACGGCAGACCCCGTGAAGGGCGAGCTGGTGTTCCGGAAGGCGGCCCTGACCTGCCAGACCTGCCACGCGATTGGCGGGGCCGGGGGGCGCATTGGTCCGGATTTGAGCAGCCTCGGAACGAGTTCGCCGGTTGAGACGATCATTCGCTCGTTGCTGTATCCGAATCAGTCCATCAAAGAAGGCTACGAATTGCAGCGGATCGCGAAAAAAGACGGAAGCGAACTCATGGGTTATATTGTCAGCAACGGAACGTCGGATATTGTGATTCGGGACGTCGCAGGCATGGAAGTTTCGGTTCCTAAAAGCCAGATCAATGTCATCGAAAAAGTGCCCGGTTCGCTGATGCCTGCGGGTTTGACGGCTAGTCTGGAGAAGCAGGAGTTCATCAATCTGGTCGGTTTTCTGTCCAAAATGGGCGAATCGGGTCAATTTCGGGTGCCGACAACCCGGTTTGTGCGTCGCTGGAACACGGTTTTTCCGACGAAGGAACTGGCTAAAAAAATCCGCGAGGAAGGGCTGGGGTATGTTGCGAAGGATAACGCGAAAGTGTCTTTTCAACCGGCGTACAGCAAAGTGGTGGGGGAACTGCCGCTCGACGAACTGCCGGTGGTGGAAACGGCCGCCAGCAAGCGCTACAGCTTTGTCCGGTTTGACATTGAAGTGGTGAGCAAAGGCAACGTCAATCTGGTGTTCGGTTCGACAGCGGGCGTTACGGCCTGGATTGGCCCAAAACCGGTCAAACTCAACGAGCAGGGCATTGTGGCGGATCTGCCGCAGGGCATTCATACGGTCACGCTGGCCATTGACCGGGCGGTTCAGGCAAATGGATCACTGAACATTCAACTTCAGGATGCCGAACGTTCGCCAGCGCAGACGCGGTTGGTGATGGGGCGGTAAAGGAGAAAGGGAATTTTAAATGTTAAATGATGAATGTAAAATGTAAAAGTCTCGCAATTCAGCACTTTTACATCTTACATTCATCATTTAACATTTAAAATTCCCTTTTTAATTAATAAACGGATTTCTTACTTCCGACGGCTTTCCAGAAATGCTTCGATGCGGTCGATGGCGGGGTTCAGGTCATCGACGGAAGGCAGGCAGACGATCCGGAAATGGTCGTCATGGACGTAATTGAACCCCGTTCCGGCCACCACCAGCACCTTTTGTTCTTCCAGCAAGTCGAAGACAAAATCATCGTCGTTGGCAATCCGGAATTGCGACAGGTCAATTTTCGGAAAGATGTACAGCGAACCTTTGGGCTTCACGCACGTCAGACCCGGAATGGCCGTGATGCGGTCATACGCAAGCTGAATCTGCCGGTACAGCCGTCCGGTGGGCATAATCAGGTCATTGATACTCTGGTAACCACCCAGCGCGGTTTGAATGGCATATTGCGTCGGAACGTTGGCGCAAAGGCGCATACTGGCCAGCAGCGTCAGCCCTTCGATGTAGGATTTGGCCCGGTGTTTGGCCCCGCTCAAAATGAGCCACCCCCCCCGAAAACCGGCCGCTCTGTAGTTCTTCGACAAACCGCCCATCGAAATGCAGAGCGTGTCTTCCACCATCGTCGCCATCGGGTAATGCACGGCACCGTCGTACAGAATTTTGTCGTAGATTTCGTCCGAAAAGAGAATGAGCTGGTGTTTCTCCGCAATCCGGGCGATGCCTTGCAGCACGTGTTTGTCATAGACCGCGCCCGTGGGGTTGTTGGGGTTGATGACCACAATAGCCCGCGTGCGGGAGGTGATTTTGCTTTCCAGATCCTCCAGATCCGGGTTCCAGTCGGCCTGTTCGTCGCAGAGGTAATGCACCGGTTTTCCGCCGGAAAGTGCCACGGAGGTCGTCCACAGCGGGTAATCCGGCGACGGCACCAGCACTTCATCGCCTTCGTTAATGAGGGCCTGCATCGTGAGCAGAATCAGTTCGCTCACCCCATTGCCGATAAAGACATCGTTGATCGCAACGTCCTTAATCCCCAGATTCTGAGTATAATGCATCACCGCTTTTCGGGCCGCAAACAGCCCCCGCGAGTCGGAATACCCTTGTGCATTGCGGATGTTCAGGATGATGTCGTGAACAATTTCATCGGGCGCGTCGAATCCGAACGGAGCCGGGTTGCCGATGTTCAGCGAGATGATTTTATAGCCCTGACTTTCTAATTCAAGCGCTTTCTCGTAAACCGGCCCGCGAATTTCGTAGCGTAAATCATTGAGTCGGTTGGATTTCAAAAATGTCATAATGGGTAATGGAAACAGGAGTGGGCAAAGGTATAAAAAAAGAAAAAGCCGCCGGTCGTCAAACCAGCGGCTACGTAATATCGTTTTCCGTGGTCAGACCGTCGCGAACATCGACTTGGCTTTCGCTTCCAGTTGGCTTTCACCCATCAGGAAGAGGTCGGCCGCTCGCGCGGCTTCACGGCCTTCGGAAATGGCCCACACCACCAGGGATTGTCCCCGGCGCATGTCGCCAGCGGCAAATACCTTCGGATTGGTCGTCGTCTGGTAGTTCACGGCTTTGACATTGCCCCGTTCGTATTCCAGTTCGAGCGCGTTTAGCAGTCCTTCCTGTTGCGGATGCAGAAAACCGGCTGCCAGCAGCGCCAGTTCACATTCAATGTCGCGTTCTGAACCCGGAACTTCGACCATATTCATGCGTCCGTCAACGTTTTGCCACTCCAGATCGACAATGCGCAGGGCTTTCAGGTTGCCGTTTTCGTCACCAATAAAGGCTTTCGTGTTGATCGACCAGTGCCGTTCGCAGCCTTCCTCGTGGGAAGTCGAGGTACGGAGCATCATCGGCCAGTTCGGCCAGGGCGTGCTTTCGGCCCGATCAGCCGGAGGCATCGGCATCAACTCGATCTGCGTTACGGATTTGGCACCGTGGCGGTTCGACGTTCCCACGCAATCGGAACCCGTATCACCACCCCCAATGACCACGACATTTTTGCCGGTAGCCAGCAGGTCGCCGTTTTCGTATTTGGCACCCCGGTGGTCAACCACAACCGGGCGTTCGGCCACCCGTTTGTTTTGCTGACTCAGGAATTCCATCGCAAAATGAACGCCTTTCAGTTCCCGGCCCGGAATCGGCAGATCGCGGGGAACCGTGGAACCGCCCGTCAGTAAGATGACGTCGAAATCGGACAGCAATTCTTTCGCTTTGATGTGTTCACCCACATTGACACCGGTTTTGAACGTGATGCCTTCGGCTTCCATCACGGCCAGCCGACGGTCGATCACCCATTTTTCCAGCTTGAAATCGGGAATGCCATACCGCAACAAACCGCCAATCTGGTCGGCCCGTTCGAAAACCGTTACGTCATGACCCGCTTTGTTCAACTGGGCAGCCGCAGCCAGTCCAGCCGGACCGGAACCCACGATAGCCGCCTTTTTACCCGTCCGTTTGGCAACCTTGCCGGGCTGAACAAACCCCCGCGCAAAGGCCGCTTCGGCGATTGATTTTTCAATGAATTCGATGGCAACCGGCGGTTTATTGATGCCCAGCACACAGGCTGACTCGCAGGGTGCGGGACAAATGCGGCCGGTAAATTCCGGAAAGTTGTTGGTCGATGCCAGAATTTCGTAGGCATATTCCCAGTTCTGTTCGTAGACGGCGTCGTTGAACTCCGGGATGATGTTGCCCAGCGGACACCCGTTGTGGCAGAATGGAATCCCGCAATCCATGCAGCGGGCTGCCTGTTTCTGGGTATCTTCAACGGCGAACGGCTGTTCGATTTCCTTGTAATCATGAACCCGTTGCTGAACGTCGCGTTTCTTCGGCAGTTCGCGGGTGAATTCTAAAAATCCAGTGGGTTTTCCCATGTAGATTAAAGCGTATACGGTTTTTCGAAAAAGATAACGAAAGAAAATCAGTTGTTATCCGTGTGCCACGTCCACAACAATGTCCTGATACACCACATTTTTGTCGCGAATCTGGTCGGCCAGGGAAATTCCGCGTCCGGCCAGCGCCTTGCGGAAATCGCTCGGCATCACTTTGACAAATTGCTTGATGAGGTTGTCCCAGTCCTGAATCAGTTGCAGGGCTACGTTGCTGGTGGTATACTGGAAATGTTTTTCGACAAATTCCTTGATGAGCGCGACGTCTTCAGGGTCCAGTTCTTCAAGGTTGACCATTTCGCCGTTCACTTTGGACGCAAAATCGCCTTCCTGATCCCAGACGTAGGCTACTCCGCCAGACATCCCGGCTGCGAAATTCCGGCCCACTGAGCCGAGAATAACCGCTAAACCGCCCGTCATGTATTCCAGCCCGTGATCGCCAACGCCTTCGACCACCACTTTGGCCCCGGAGTTCCGGACACAGAACCGTTCACCCGCCATTCCCCGGATGTAGGCTTCCCCGGAGGTCGCCCCGTAGAACGACACGTTTCCGACGATGCTGTTTTCTTCCGGTTTGAACGGCGCCATGCGGTCGGGATACACGATCAACTGTGCTCCGCAGAGTCCTTTGCCAAAATAATCGTTGGCATCGCCTTCCAGTTCGAGTTTGATGCCGTGGGTGTTAAACGCGCCGAAGCTCTGACCGGCCGTTCCCCGGAATTTGAAATGGATCGTGCCTTCGGGGAGTCCCTTTCCGGCGTATACTTTGGAGATTTCGTTTGATAAAACCGTCCCTACTGCCCGGTTCAGGTTGATAATCGGATATTCAGCATAGATCGATTCGCCGGCTTCCAGCGCGGGTTTGGAGACTTTCAACAGTTCCCAGTCCAGAATATCGGTCATGCCGTGATCCTGATCTTCCTGCTTGTACAGGGCCACATCCAGGTTGTTGGCATCCTTAAACAACACCGCCGAGAGATCGACGTGGTCGTATTTCCAATGCTTGATGTCCTTGCGCATTTCGAGCATCTGCGACTGACCCACCATTTCGTTGATGGTCCGGAAACCCAGCTCTGCCATGATTTCACGCAGTTCCGTCGCCAGGAAGGTGAACATGTTCACGACGTGTTCCGGTTTTCCGGTAAACAACGCCCGCAGGTCCTTGTTCTGGGTGGCAACGCCCACCGGACAGGTGTTCAGGTGACACTTCCGCATCATGATGCAACCGACGGAGACGAGCGCAGCGGTCGCGACGCCAAATTCTTCGGCACCGAGCAGCGCGGCAATCGCCAGGTCGCGGCCCGTCCGGATTTGGCCGTCCGTCTGTACTGTCACGCGGCCCCGCAGTTTGTTGCGGACCAGCGTCTGGTGGGTTTCGGCGAGTCCCAGTTCCCAGGGCAGACCCGCGTGGCGGATCGAACTCAGGGGAGAGGCACCCGTTCCGCCGTCGTGACCCGAAATCAGGATGTGATCGGCGTGGGCTTTGGCAACCCCGGCGGCAATCGTTCCAACCCCGGCTTCCGACACCAGTTTGACGCTGATGCGGGCGGCCCGGTTGGCATTTTTGAGGTCGAAGATAAGCTGCGCCAAATCCTCGATGGAATAAATATCGTGGTGGGGCGGGGGGGAAATCAAGCCGACACCCGGTGTTGAGTGACGCGTGCGGCCAATCCAGTCATCGACTTTGTGACCGGGCAACTGACCTCCTTCGCCAGGTTTGGCGCCCTGCGCCATTTTGATTTGCAATTCACGGGCGTTCGTCAGGTAATGACTCGTGACGCCAAACCGGCCCGAAGCCACTTGTTTGATGCCCGAATTCATGTTGTCGCCGTTCGCCAGGGGCATATACCGCCGTTCGTCTTCGCCACCTTCGCCGGAATTGCTCTTGCCGCCGATGCGGTTCATGGCAATGGCCAGCGTCGTGTGGGCTTCCCACGAAATGGAGCCGAACGACATGGCTCCCGTCGCAAACCGGGTGAAAATACTTTCAATCGGTTCCACTTCTTCGATGGGAACCGGATTGCCTTTCTTGAACTTCATCAAACCACGCAGCGTCAGGGCCTTACGGGTTTGGTCGTCGATCAGGTTGGCGTATTTCTTGTAAATCTGGTAGTCGTTTTTCCGGGTCGCCTGTTGCAGCAGGTGAATCGTGTCGGGATTGAAAATGTGCGCTTCCCCGCGTTGTTTCCACTGATAAACACCGCCCACTTCCAGCCGTGGATTGAGGATGTTGTTCTTCGGGAAAGCCTGCCGGTGACGAACCAGAATTTCGCGGCCGATCTGCTCCAGACCCATGCCGCCAATCCGCGAGATCGTTCCCGTGAAGTATTTGTCGACCACTTCTTTGTTCAGACCGAGACACTCGAAAATCATGGCACCCTGGTAAGACTGAAGCGTTGAGATGCCCATCTTCGAGAAAATCTTGAGCAACTCCTTATTGACGGCCTTGATGTAGTTCTGGTGGAGTTTTTCAACCGGATAATCGACCTGAATTAGGCCGTGCTCCTTCATATCCGTGATGGTTTCGAACGCCATGTACGGATTGATGCCGGAAGCACCGTAGCCAATCAGGGTCGCGAAGTGGTGCGTTTCCCACACATCACCGGCTTCGACCAGAATACCGACCTGGCCGCGCAGTCCCCGGCGAATCAGGTGGTGGTGAATGGCCGAGGTCGCCAGCAACGAAGGAATCGGTGCGTGGTCGGAGTCAATGGCGCGGTCCGACAGGATGATGATTTCAAAACCGTCTTCGATGGCGTCTTCGGCGTAACGGCAGATTCGTTCCAGGGCGCGTTCGAGACCCGTGCTGTCGTCGGCGCGGAAATATGTATTGATGGTTTTGGCCTGGAAGTGGTTTTTATCCACAAACCGCAGTTTGTCGAACTCTTCGATGGTCAGAACCGGCTGCGTCAATTCGATCAGGCGGCAATGTTCGGGGTCTTCGCTCAGCAGGTTGCCGGTTGCGCCGACAAACGAGATCAGCGACATGATGGCCCGTTCCCGGATCGAGTCGATCGGCGGGTTGGTCACCTGGGCAAAAAGCTGCTTGAAATAATTCGCCAGGTGCTGGCTTTGCTCCGACAGAACGGCCAGGGGCGAATCGGTTCCCATTGATCCGAGGGCTTCCAGACCGGTTTCGGCCATGGGCGCCAGGATCATGCGCAGGTCTTCGGACGTGAATCCGAACGCCTGTTGCCGCTGCGTGATGTCCTGTTTCCGCATGTGGCTGAACGTGCGGACCGGTTTTGGTAACTCGGAAATTTTGATTTTATATTCGTCGAGCCACTGCTTGTATGGCTGGCGTGAGCAGATGTCTGCTTTGACTTCTTCATCACTGATGATACGGCCCTGTTCCAGATCCACGACAAACATCCGGCCCGGTTGCAGACGGCCTTTTTTAACCACCCGTGCCGGGTCGATGTCGTTGACACCCGCTTCGGAAGCCATGATCACCACGTCTTCGTCCGTTACCCAGTAACGCGAAGGCCGTAAGCCGTTCCGGTCGAGGGTGGCACCTACAATGCGACCGTCGGTGAACGAGATCGACGCGGGGCCGTCCCACGGTTCCATAATGGCCGCGTGGTATTCATAAAAAGCGTGCCGATCAGGGTCCATGCTTTCGTTGCCGTCCCAGGCTTCCGGAACCAGCATCATCATCACGTGCGGCAACGAGCGTCCCGCCATCACCAGCAATTCGATGGCGTTGTCGAGGTTGGCCGAATCCGACTGATTGAGGTTACAGATCGGGCGGAGCATGGCCAGTTCTTCCGGCGAAAAAAGCTTGGATTCAAGCATGGCTTCCGCCGTTTTCATCCAGTTGACATTGCCCTTCACGGTATTGATTTCACCGTTGTGGGCAATGTAGCGGAACGGCTGCGCCAGTTTCCAGGAGGGGAAAGTGTTGGTCGAAAACCGGGAGTGAACGACGCCCAGGGCCGAAACCAGTTCTTCCCGCTGCAAATCCGGGAAGTAATCGCGGAGTTGTTTGGTCGTTAGCTGACCCTTGTAGGTAATAACCCGGCTCGAAAGCGAAGAGTAATAGAAATTGTTCTCAACGCCGGCAACGGTTTCGTTGATAATCCGGCTGCTGTAGTTTCGAATGATGTATAATTTACGCTCAAATTCGTCGGAAGTCTGGGTTTCGGGTTTTCGAATAAAGACCTGTTCCATCACCGGCTCCACCGAACGTGACCCGTTGCCCAGATCGGACGAATCGACCGGAACGACGCGGTAGCCGATCAGCTCCAGGTTCAGCTTCTTAATGGTTCGGTTGAGGATATCACGGCATTCTTTCCGCAGACGCTCGTCTTTGGGCATGTAGATCATCCCGACGCCGTAGTCGCCGGCCGACGGTAGCGAGAAGCTTAGCTTCCGGCATTCATCGACGTAAAGTTCGTGGGGAATCTGAATCAGAATTCCGGCACCATCGCCCGTATTGGGTTCGTAGCCAACCGCACCCCGGTGATCCATGCGCGTAAGCATCGTAAGCGCATCCTCGACAATCTGATGCGACTTGCGACCTTTGACGTGCGCTACGAATCCAATTCCACAGGCGTCGTGTTCAAACTCAGGCCGGTACAGACCCTGTTGCGGTGCGTTAGAAGAAGACATCGGCGTAAACTCGTTTGTGGTTTTGTTATTGAAAAAATGGCAAATCAAAATATCTGCAGGTGAGTAAAGGAAAAACTAACTATAATCAGCAGACACTACTGTTTTTGCGTTGGATGTGCAAGTTACATTAAAATATATTTTGTGAAAAGTCCAAAATGCAAAATTTCGTTTGCATAGCCAATTTTATGATTTTGGTACAAAATTGTCTTGGTTAGTGAATAGATTTTAGTGAAAATAGCCTCGGATTGAAGGAATTAAAATGAGTCAATCAGGGCTGTAATCGATCAAAAACAACTCCTAAAAACATAGTTATTGATTTTTTCAGGCCTAATTGTTTGCTATTTAATCAGAAATTAAGCCTTGTGTTAAAAATTAGCCTGTTTTATGTTAAAATGATCGTTTTCGCTAAAAACGGGTTTGGTTTCAGATTCAAATTGGATATTTTTAGACTAAAACTGGCTAATAAAGGTTGAAAATTAACCTGTTTTTAGAATTGCTTACTTTCTTAAGTCAGTCTCGATATCTGCCGGTTGTTCATTGTGAATTTTCCCTTTCTGTCCACGGGCAACGGCCCTCCGGTTATGCTCCTGTCAAAAACTCACATGGAATTACCGTCCATTCGCCAGGAACCGCTTGCTCAACGGCCTACACTTCAACACCCATTTTTGACGGCTCATGCATTGAACGGTAGCAGAAGGGGCGATTGGTCCGCTACATTCGCCCAGATTCAGAATAAACCGCATCATGTTCAAAATTTTTATTCTCGGGTTGCTCATCCTGGCCGCTAACGGGCTGTGCCGGGCGCAAACCGGTTCCAACTATCCGCTAACCTACAAAAATCGTCAGATCGTTGTGGGGCATGGGGGCGGCATCACCGGTGCGTCAACGGTCTATTACTGGCTGGAAAACGGATACCTATACGTCAAGTCTGACAATGACTCGCTCTATACCCGGCTGGGGCGGAAACCGGCGGCCACCACCCGGCGGTTTTTCAACGAATTGGAGAAAACGTGCCGGATCAAAACTTCCCGGTTCAACCAGCCGGGAAACCGCTACCAGTTTGTGAGCTGGAAGAAAAACCAGCAGGAGTTTACCGTAAGTTGGGGTGACCCACAGCAACCACCCCCGGCCCGGTTTGTCACGTTTTACCAGTCGTTTCTGGCGCAGATGCCGAAACCGAAGCGTTAGCATTCATTTTTACCAACAACAAATACATCCATGAAATCAATTTTATCCAGTCTTCTGCTGGCGTATTCGGTCGGTGTGCTGGCGCAATCTCCGCATTCCGGTTTCGGGCGAAAACTCAAAACCCAGGCGCCGACGCCCGGTTTGGCTCAAAAACTGAAAGCCGATGTGGCTCCGGTTTCAACCCGAACGGGCAACTTCCGGCTCGCAACATCTACAAGTAATCCCCAATTTGATGCCCGGTCGCTCAAACTCCGGATTGTCCGCGACACGGCGACGAACCTGCCGGTTTACATCGAAAACCGTTCGCCCGTTTCTTCGGATAAAGGTGCCCGGATGAGCGCCCGCGCGTCGGCGTTTTCGTTCATGAGCCAGATCAAATCGCTGTTGAAGGTCGAAAAACCGGAAGAACAATTTCAGATTACCAAAACCGAAACCGATCACCTGGGGCAAACACACATCCGGATGGCGCAAACGGTTCAGGGCGTTCCGGTGTATGGGAGCGAACTGGTGGCGCACCTGACCAACGGAACCGTGACGCTGCTGAACGGGCAATACCGGGTTGCCAAACCGGTTTCGACCACGCCCCGGCTTTCGCTTCAGCAGGCAACCGACCGGGCTTTTCAGGACATTGGCCAGGAGTCGATTGTTCGGCCATTCGGCCAGAACCTGTTTAACCTCAAACCGTCGGAAGGAACCTTGTGTCTGTATCCGGTGGGCGACAAACTGGCGCTGGCCTACAACCTGACAATTCGGCCCAATATGCTCGAACGGTGGCAATACCTGGTCGATGCACAAACCGGTGTGGTGTTGAACAAGTACAACAACACCTGCGGGGTGGACGGGCCGGTGAAAGCATCGGGCAAGGATTTGAACGGGGTGATGCGGAATTTTCAGACGTATCAGTCGGGAGCGAACTATTACCTGCTGGATGCGACGCGGGCGATGTACGATGCCAAAAAATCGACGATTGCCAAACCGGTGGGCGCCATCGTTACCTACGATGCCAGAAACAAGCAGGAAACCGATGGTAGTTTTCGGTTCTACGATGTCACATCAAAGAATAACAACGACTGGAATGCCAACGCCATTTCGGCCCACACCAACGGAAGTCTGGCGTACGAATATTACGAAAAAACGCACAAACGGAATTCACTGGATGGCAAAGGAGGAACGATGGTGTCGATTGTGAATGTGCTGGAAGACGGGGAAGCGATGGACAATGCCTTCTGGACGGGGGAGTTTATGGTGTACGGAAATGGGAAGGCGTACTGCAAACCGCTGGCGGGCGGTCTGGATGTGGCCGGACACGAAATGACCCACGGCGTAATCGACCACACGGCGAATCTGATTTACCAGGATCAATCGGGGGCCATCAACGAGTCGATGGCGGATGTTTTTGGCGCGATGGTCGACCGGGACGACTGGTTGATTGGGGAAGATGTGGTGTTGAAGAGCAAGTATACGTCCGGGGCCATGCGCAGCATGTCGAACCCGAATCAGAATGGAAAAGGGACGCTGGGGTATCAGCCCAGAACGATGGCCGAATTTATCGTCACCAAAGACGACAATGGCGGAGTTCACCGGAACAGCGGGATTACCAATCATGCTTTTTATCTGTTTGCCACCAAAATCGGGAAAGAAAAAGCCGAGCAGGTGTATTACCGCACGCTCACTAAATACCTGACGTTGAATTCGCAGTTTCTGGATTTGCGGCTGGGCGTAATCCGTTCGGCCGTGGATTTATACGGCGAAAACAGCGCGGAAGCCAAAGCGGCCAGGGACGCATTTGACGCGGTCGGCATTGTGGAAACCACCCCGCAGCCGGACAAGCCGCAGGATGTGCCGGCCAACAACGGTCAGGACATGATCATTCTGTATAGCATTGGCGACCAGAAGTTGTATACGGCTCCCGTCAGCACGGGCAATCTGACGGCCCGGATCAAGGCGGAAATCAGCCACCGCCCGAGCATTACGGACGACGGAAAAGCCGCCTACTACGTGACGACCGACGGCCGGATTCGGGCCGTAACCCTGACCGGGGCGGCTCAGGAAGTCATTATTTCCGACGAGCCGATCTGGGACAATGTGGCCATTTCGCGGGATGGCACCAAGCTGGCGGCTTTGACGAAAGAGAAGGATAAATCCATCTGGGTCTACAGCTATGACCTGAAAAAATGGAAGCAGTTTCCGCTGAGCAACCCCACCTCCGCCGAAGGAATTTCGACGGGCGAAGTGGAGTATGCGGATTCCTTCGAATGGGATTTTGCCGGAGAAGTGTTGGTCTATGATGCTTTTAATAAACTGAAAAGCGGTGACGGTGAGGATATTGACTTTTGGGATGTCGGTCTGCTGGATGTGTGGAGCAATGCGCAGAAAACGTTTAGCGACGGTGCCATTCTGAAACTGTTCAAGAACCTGGAAGACGGTGAGAGCGTCGGTAACCCCAGTTTTTCCCGGAATTCGCCCAACATCATTGCTTTTGACTATTACAATGCCATCGATGACAGCTACAAGGTATGGGTGGGGGATCTGAAAACCGGCACGTTGAACACGGTGCTGACCAACGTCACCTTGAGCTTCCCGGCCTATTCTCGATTGGATGACCGGCTCGTTTTCAATACGTTAAGTTCGGGGGGCGACAAGGAAATGGTGGCTTCGCTGGACTTGCAAGCTGATAAAATGACGGCAAAAGGAGAGGTGAAGGCGTTGTATGAAAATGCGAAGTGGGCGGTTTGGTATGCCGCCGGAACGCGGGCTGAAACCGGCAAAACCGCCCAGGCCATCACGTTCAATGCCTTGCCGGATCGGTATGCCGATGACGGTTCGTTCAACCTGACGGCCACGGCCTCGTCAAAATTGGCGGTCAGTTTTGAAATTGTTTCTGGATCGGCGACGCTGTCGGGAAACCGCCTGACGCCAACGAAACCGGGTGTGGTGACGGTTCGGGCTACGCAGGCCGGGAACGAGCAATTTTCGGCGGCCACGCCAGTCGAACGAAAATTCAACGTGCTGGCCGTTACTGGGAATGAACCGACCTGGGCCGACGTCCTGAAGGTCTATCCGAATCCGGTCGGTGCGTCGCTCACGGTCGAATTGCCAACGGGTGAGTATTTCGAAGGCGTAAGCCTGATGACGGTTTCGGGAGCAACCCTGCTGGAACAGCCGGTGAAAAACCGGGCCAGCCAGACGACGCTGGATACGAGTCAGTTGTCGTCGGGACTGTATGTTCTGAAGGTGCAAACGCCCAAAGGCGTGGTGCATCGGAAGGTGGTGAAACCGTAAACCCTGTCAGCGCCGGGCCGTCATACGGTCGGAGACCCTGACAGCGGTTAAACAATCTGCCGTTCTGGCGGTCGAAGGGGCTACACTTCCGTCGTCTCCCCTTCAACCGCCAGAACCGTTTTCGGGAAAACCGACCGGGTCTGAAGCAGAAACTCGTCGGTGGTTTTATAGCGTGAGGAGAAATGGCCAATCATTAGCCGACCCACTTCCGCCTGAACCGCCGTTAAAGCCGCCTGACGGGCGGTGGAATGGAAATATTTTTCACTCAACGCTTCCATATCGTCCAGAAACGAGGCTTCGTGGTACAGCAAATCCACCCCCCGGATCTGGTCGAACATGGCCTCATTGTAGCGCGTATCGGAGCAAAACGCGTAGGACCGGGGCGGGGGAGCGGGGATGGTGTAGTCTTCGGCGCGGTACAAAACCTGCCCCAGATCATCCAGAACATCATTCCCATCTTTTAAATGCCGGTAAAAAGCCACTGGCAACTCCGTAGGTAGTTTTTCGGCAATCAGCTTCCGTTTGCGGTTTTTCTCCCGAAACAGAAAACCGGTGCAGTCGATGCGGTGTTGCAACGGGATGGTTTCGATCCGGACGTTCGGATGGTCGAGAATCTGCGTCGGTTGGTGCGGATCGGTTTCCTGAAAGTGAAGCGGATAATTCAGTTTCGTGTCCGAGTACCGGAACTGCGTGGTGATAATTTCCCCAAGTCCGCGCGGACCGAACAGCCAGAGATCGTCGGTTCGGCCGGACAGGTTAAGGCTCGACAGCAGCGGCACGAGACCGAAATAATGGTCACCGTGGAGGTGGCTGATGAAAATGTATTTAAGCCGACCGGGCCGGAGGTGGTTTTCCATCAGGCGGTATTGCGTGCCTTCCCCGCAGTCGATCAGAAAATAATCGCCTTCAATCGCAATGACCTGGGCGGTCGGGTGGCGATTCAGGATGGGTGTTGCTGAACCGCTGCCAAGTATAGTCAGGTTGAATGTCATATTTTTTGTAAACTTGCCGGTAATCCATTCAGTTTCCAAATTTCAATTTATTCTTTCATGGATGCGCTCTGATTCGCACACCATAAACCCTACACTGAAAACCGTAAAACCCACTTTATGCTGCATCTTGGTTTTGTAAGTGCCATTCTGGCGGACTACGATCTGGAACATGTGTTACAATTTGCGTCGGAGCAACGCTTCAAATGCGTGGAGGTCATGTGCTGGCCGACGGATCACGCGGACGCCCGGCGGTATGCAGGCGTGTCGCACATCGACGTCGACAACCTGGATGTCAAACACATTCAGTTACTGACGCAGAAATATGGCGTTTATATTTCGGGCCTGGGCTATTATCCGAATCCGCTCGATCCGGACCCGGATAAAGCCGCGTACTTCCGCGAACACATCAAGAAAGTGATCCGGGCGGCTGCGAAGCTGAATGTGCCCGTGGTCAATACCTTTATTGGTCGAAATCCGTCGCTCAACATCACGGAAAACCTGAAGCTGTTTGCGGCCCACTGGCCCGAAATTGTGAAAGTTGCCGAAGAAAACAATGTAAAAATTGGCATTGAAAACTGCCCCATGTGGTTCACGAATGATGAGTGGCCGGGCGGAAAGAATCTGGCAACGACGCCCGCGATCTGGGACCGGATGTTCGAGATCATTCCATCCCGGATTTTGGGACTCAACTACGACCCGTCGCACCTGATTTTTCAGATCATGGACGAAGTGCGGCCCATTTACGACTACAAGGACCGGCTCCACCACATTCACCTCAAGGACGTAAAACTGTATCGTGACAAGCTGAACCGCGTCGGCATCATGGCCAATCCGCTGGAATACCATTCGCCGAAACTACCTGGTTTGGGCGACGTCCGCTGGCGGGATTTCTTCACGGCATTGACCGACGTCCGGTATCGCGGCCCGGTTTGCATCGAAGTGGAAGACAAAGCTTACGAAGGCAGCCCCGAAGACGTGCAGACCGCCATTCTCACCGCGCGCAATTACCTGAGCCAGTTTCTGGCCTGATGGTATTTCACAGGGTTAATCCGAGAACATCAGCGCTTATCAGGGATTCTCTGGTTGACTCTGATGTTCTCGGATTAACCCTGATTAACAGCCAATTTCAAACTCACTAGCCCGCATGTCGAAATTTAAAGCTGCCATCATTGGCGGAGGAAGTATTGCCGATAAAAACCACATCCCGGCGCTGAAAAACCTTTCAGAACTGGTCGACATTGTAGCCGTTTGCAGCCGCGACGGATCGAAAGCCCGGTCGCTGGCCGATCAGCACGGTATTCCGCACGCCTTTGCCGACGCTGCGGAAATGTACCGGACATGCCAACCCAACGTGATCATCAACTGCACCCCGAATACCCTGCATTATCCGTTTACGATGCAGGCGCTGGAAAACAATTGCCACGTCCTGTGCGAAAAACCGCCTGCGCTCCACGCCCGTCAGGCGCGTGAAATGGCTGATCTGGCGGCTCAAAAAGGGCTAATCCTGGCCTATAACCTGCAACTGCGGCAAACGAGCGAGTGGGCGTTGCTGATGCGGTGCAAAGCCAACGGTCAACTGGGCGAGATTTACCACATCAAAGCGAATTTTCTGCGTCGGCGGGGTATTCCGGGCTGGGGGTATTTTACAAACAAGGAAATGCAGGGGGGAGGAGCGTTGATGGATCTGGGCGTCCATGTGCTCGACCTGGCATTGTGTGCGCTCGACTATGCGGTTCCGGCAAACATTCTGGCGAACACCTACGATTTCATCGGGAAAACCGGAGGCAAAGGGCTGATGGGTTCCTGGGACCCGCAAAAGTTTGAAGTGGAAGATGCCTGCATGGCGTATCTGTCGTTTCCGAACAAGGCGTCCATCATGCTTTCGGCTTCGTTTGCGCTGAATACGAAAGCTGATATAGACCGTAATCTGGAGGTGTTTGGCAGCAAAGGCGGGGCAAAGCTGTTTCCGTTTTCACTCTACACCGAAGTGGCCGGCGAACTGGCTGATGTTCAGTTTCCGTTTCTGGAAGACGTTGATATTCAGCTCAAGAATACGGCGGCTTTTCTGGATGCCTGTCTGGGAAAACCGTCCAACGTTTGCACGGCGGAGCAGGGTGCGATTTTGCAGGAAGTCGTGGAGCGGATTTATGCGTCGGCGGAAAGGTAGAAAATGGGATTTCCGAACAAAAACCTTTGCGTGAATTGCCGATAAATCATCCTTGAAATTTAAAAATTCAATCTTTAAATTTCAAGGATGATATTTTAATAAACAAGAAAAATTGAAAGGGTAGGGGGTATGTTTGACGACCTGTCAATCGTCCGCTGAGCCCCCAAACTCGTAACTGTCGTCGTCTTCGCTGCGAAAGTCGTTTTCGAGTTCATTCATAAATACCGCATCGACGGCTTCTTCGACCGTTGGCAAAATGGTTAGATCCGGAATTTTCGAACCATCCAGAAAGTCGATAATTTCCTCGTTTTTCGTTACCAGAATCAACAAGCCGGACTCGTTGGTGCATTGCCGGTTGATTTTTCGGATGGTGGGAACCCCGCCATCTTCAATTTCCTGAACCGCCGTAAAATCGACGATAATGTTGCTGTAGCCTTCCCGGAAGAGGTTTCGGCTGAGGGTTTCGAAGGTTGTCAGAACCTCCCCGCCAAATACCGTTTCGTTTAGCGTAACGAGCGAATACTGCTCGTTTTTTTCAATGGCATAATTCATAATGGATTACCTTGGTCCGTTTCAAAAGTAATTAACAGTTAGCGAACGGCGGATATTTTCTTCAATGCGGTCGTAAATATTGTCAGTTTCTGACCGTATGAAAGGCTGGCCGGTTACGGTCTCATAAAGTTCGATGTAGCGATTCGAAATCTGGTCGATCCATTCGTCGCTCATCGCCGGAATCGTCTGGCCTTCTTTGCCCTGGAACTGGTTGGCAATGAGCCATTCCCGGACAAACTCCTTCGACAACTGCTTCTGCTGTATGCCTTTCTCCTGGTTCTCGGCGTAGGAGTCCGCGTAAAAATACCGGGATGAATCGGGGGTGTGAATCTCGTCGATCAAATAAATCTGACCATTGAGCATTCCGAATTCGTACTTGGTATCGACCAGAATCAGCCCGCGTTCGGCGGCCATTTCGGTGCCGCGATTAAACAGGGCCAGGGCGTATTTTTCTAGCTGAACGTATTCGTTTTCGGGGACAATGCCCTGAGCCAGAATTTCTTCCCGCGAAATGTCCTCATCGTGTCCTTCCTGGGCTTTGGTGGAGGGCGTGATAATCGGTTCGGGAAGTTTATCGGCTTCTTTCAGACCGTCGGGAAGGGCAACTCCGCAGAGCATTCGTTTTCCGGCGCGGTATTCACGCCAGGCGTGTCCGGCCAGATACCCCCTTACCACCATTTCGACCGGATACGACTGGCATTTCAGCCCCACACTTACATTCGGATCGGGGACATCCAGCAGCCAGTTCGGGACGATGTCGGCGGTGGCTTTCAGAAAATGGGCTGCTGTCTGGTTGAGCACCTGTCCTTTGTACGGAATCGGGACGGGCAACACCACGTCAAAAGCCGAAATCCGGTCGCTGGCCACCATAATCAGGCGGTCGTCGAAATGGTACACATCGCGAACTTTACCCCGGTAAAAACCGGTTTGTCCGTCAAACTTGAAATTGGTTTCTTTTATCGCCTGTTTGGGATTACTCATTTTCGAAGTCAAAACAATTATAAATGTAAAATGAGAAATGATACATGTAAAAGTGCGGGTCCCGATTTCTAACTTTTACATGTATCATTCCTCATTTTACATTTTACATTTAAAATTACATCTTCTCAATCACCAGTGCCGACGCGCCCCCGCCACCATTGCAAATACCAACGGCGCCAATGTGTCCGTTTCGTTGTTGCAAGACGTTCGCCAGCGTCGTTACGATTCGCGCACCGGACGCGCCCAGCGGATGCCCCAGTGAAACCGCTCCGCCGTTGACATTCAGTTTTGCCTGCGGTATTTCCAGAATCTGGCTGCACGCCAGGGTTACGACTGAAAACGCTTCATTAATTTCGTAATAGTCAACGTCTTCCGGTTTTACCCCCGCCCGTTTCAAAGCCGCCGGAATGGCCAGCGTGGGAGAGGTCGTAAACAGGGCCGGTTCCTGCTCGGCATCGGCGTAACCCAGAATGCGGGCGATGGGTTTCAGTCCCAGCTCCTCTGCCTTTTTCAGACTCATCAACACCAGCGCCGACGCCCCGTCGTTGATGGTCGACGCGTTGGCCGCCGTAACGGTGCCATCGGGCGAAAAAGCCGGTTTCAGCTTCGGAATTTTGTCGAAAAAAACATTTTTGTACTCTTCGTCTTCACCTACCGTCAGACTGCCTTTGTTGGTCGGGACGTCAACCGGGATGATTTCGGCTCCAAAACTACCATTTTTCGTGGCTTCTGCCGACCGCTGATACGACTGAATGGCAAAAGCATCCTGCGTTTCGCGGCTGATGTTGTATTTTTTCGCGGTTTGATCGGCAAAAACGCCCATCGCACTCTGGTCAAACGGATCGACCAAACCGTCTTTTGCCAGCCCGTCGACCAATTGCCCGTCGCCGTATTTATACCCAAAGCGCGCTTTCGGAACGTAGTAAGGTGCATTCGACATGCTTTCCATACCGCCGGCAATGATGACGTCGGCCTGGCCCAATTGAATGGTTTGAGCCGCCATCATGATGGCTTTGGTTCCCGATGCGCACACTTTATTGACCGTCGTGCAGCGGACGTTCACGGGCAAACCGGCTTTCAAAGCCGCCTGCCGCGCCGGGGCCTGTCCCAGGTTGGCCGACACGACATTTCCCATAATTACTTCTTCCACCAAATCGGGAAGAAGTCCGGCTCGCTGGTATGCCGCCCGGATCGCCATCGCACCCAGTTCGGTCGCCGTCAGGGACGCCAATGCCCCGCCAAAGCTACCAATTGGCGTACGGACGGCCGAGACAATTACTACGTCATTCATATGCAAGGGGTTCGTCTGGGCGATCTAATAGGTGTTGAATGTAAGCCGGTCTTTCGTTTTCGCCGTCTGTTTTCGCTGGTGGATGTACTGCACTTCATTGGCCTGCATGGAATTCAGGATCGACAAAGCCTGCTCTTCCGACAGATTCAGCGACCGCAGCCGACGCAACAACTCGTTTTTAGTATCCCCCTGTTCCACTTCCGTACCACTTTCCTGTCCACGTTCCAGAGTCGTTTCCGTTTCCTGCTGCGATTGCCGCGGTGTCGGTTTAGGTCGCTGAGCACTATTTTGGACGGGCTTTCCGGAGTACGTTTTTTTGATCAATTCATAATTGAACTGGGCGGGCTCAAGGGCCGGAACGGCAGTTAGCGCTTTCCGGAACAAGGTCAGCGCTGCGGTTGAATCGCCCTGCAAAACCGCAATGACACCCAGTTGGATTTCGGCAGCCGCGGCCAGGTCGGGCTGGCTGACCTGCGCCACCAGCCGGTAATGTTTCTGCGCCTGGGCATATTGCCGGAGTTGAAAATAGGAGTGAGCCAGATTCAGCCGGGCCGAAGGCTCCACAAACAGCGCCGAGTTGACCAGGGCGACGTATTGCTCGGCTGCGCGTTTGTAATTGCCGGCCTCGTAGGCCCGCAGCCCTTCAATCCGCGCGATGTTATCATGCGAAATTTTATCGAAAGAACGATTGTCGTACAACCAGAGCAATACCGATAAAATCAGGTAGGTCATGTTTAGGCTTAAAACGTTCGCAAAAATACGAACTCTTTTGGACAACTGGAACGGGTTTACAGCTTAAACGTTCGAACCGTCACCAGGATGTCGATGGCGATCAGCACCAGCGCAACGACCAGAAAGTAATAGTATTTATTGGTCGTCACCTCCAGTTTGCGCTGATCAACCAGCCGGTTTTCCATCGTCTGGATGGCCGAGATGAGGGGGGTCAGGTCACCGGACGACGAAGCCAGTTCCAGGTATGAGCCGCGGGTATCCTTCACAAACTGCCGTAAATAGCTGCGGTTCAGGCGGGTTTGCACAACCTTGCCGTCTTTGTCGCGCAGGTTGCCTTTGGGCGTTGGAATGGTGCTGCCGGATTCGGTGCCGACGCCAATCACGAAGGGCGCAATACCGTATCTCCGCAATTGACCGGCCAGTGCCGGGTCACACTCGCCGAAATCTTCGCCGTCCGTCAGCAGAATTAACACTTTGGTTTGGGTCAGATCCGAGGTTTCGGCCAGTTGTTTCCGCAGGGCCAGTTCCACGGCCGAGCACAGGTTGGTGCCGGATTCGGGGACGAGCTTCGTATTCAGTGACTGAATGAACAGCGTCAGTGCCCCCTGATCCGATGTCAGGGGCGCATGGACGTAGGCTTCCGTGGAGAAAACCAGCAGGCCAAACCGGTTGCCGGGCAGTGCGTCGATCAGCCGTTTCAGTTCATACTTCACTTTTTCCAGCCGTGTGGGCGGAATGTCGGTTGCATCCATCGATTTGGAAAGATCGACGGCGATGTAAATATCTTTTCCTTCCGAAACCAGTTCTTTTTCAACGACTCCGAAGGAAGGGCCGAGCAACGCAATCAGCAGGAGGGTGAAGTAGCCGGTTCGCAGAAAAAACTTCGGAATGGTGGCCCAGGCGGTGGTGCCCAGCAAGTGCGCAACCCGAAAAGTTCGAAAAAAGTAGTAGCCATAAAGCAGTACAAAGACGGCTATGAAGAGGTATTCGGTTTGGGTCAGACTGTGATTCCAGTTCATGCAATTCGCAAAGGATCAGGACATCAACGAACCGTAGGCCGTTTGATTGACTCCGTGAAGCTGCGAAATTAGGAGGAAATGACCGGATGCCCTACCGGAGATCACAAATTGCCGCGAAACTTTTTTGGCCGAAATCTTGGCGAAACGGCGGGAATACCTCTATATTTGTGACCCCAATGACGCCAAAGCGGCTTTGGGGATGTCCTGGAGAGATGCCTGAGTGGCCGAAAGGAACAGTTTGCTAAACTGTCGTACTGGCAACGGTACCGAGGGTTCGAATCCCTCTCTCTCCGCCAGAATTTAAATAAAAGGGATTTTAAAGGCCCCGGTTTTCTTTTCCGAATTAAAATCGTACCTTTGTGCTCTCGAAAGTAATCGGGGTGTAGCGTAGCCCGGTATCGCGCCTGGTTTGGGACCAGGAGGTCGTAGGTTCGAATCCTGCCACCCCGACAAAAGCCACTGATAATCAGTGGCTTTTTCTTTTTTCGGACACATTTCGGACAAATTATATCTGAATATTGATTATTCAATAACCTAAGCAAAGTTAAGTTAAGCTAGAAGAATAACCCTTCTTAAAGAATGATTGGAACATAATGCTTGTTTCTATAGAGCGTGAAAAGTTCATCTTATTCTTATAAAAAATCAAGAGGGCTAGGAGTCTTTTGCTTGTCTATGTCAGTGATATGAGTGTAGATCATAGTCGTTTTTATATTTTCATGACCCAATAACTCTTTTACAATTCGGATATCGATACCTGATTGGATTAAATGTGTGGCATAAGAATGTCGCAATGTATGTACAGAGCCTTCCGACTGAACATTTGCTTTGATCAATGCTTTTTTCAGAATCAACTGTACACTTCGTTCGCTATACTTGCCACCCCTCTCACCTTCGAAGAGGTACTCCTTTGGCTTGAATGCTTGATAATAATGTCTCAAAGTCGCCAGCAATTTGTCTGGTAATGATACAATCCGATCTTTATTACCTTTGCTTTGATGGATTCTGATAATTCCATCGGAAGATTTTATGTCTTTGATTTTGAGATTCAACAGTTCGCTAAGACGTAGTCCACAACTATAGATTGTCATCAGAATAGCCTTGTGTTTTAGATTTTGAGTGTTATCGAGAATATTTCTTACTTCTTCTTTTGAAAAGAATTTAGGTAATTTAGAAAATGATCGTTTCGGGTATAAGTAATCCAGTTGGATTTTTTTGTCCAATATCAGTTCGTACATCTTCTTGATTGCGCCCACTAATCCTTTTTGATAGGAAACACTAATTTTCCCATTTTGAACTTTTTCGTTTATAAACGCCTCAATATCTGACAGTGGAATTTCTTCAAGGGAGGGATATTTGCTAACATGTTTAAGAAATATACTAGCGTAATCCTTGTACGATCTAATGGTATTGCCAGCATATCTCTGCATCAGCAATCTCTTTTCGAAGGTTTCAAGTATGATTTCGCTATTCATATCAGGGAAATAGTATTTTATAATATTTTGTTTCGCTATTTGTGCGGTTTTATTTTTTAAATACAAATATATCAATATCTTATGTAGAAAGAAAAGTCAAATAACGAAACACGTATAGGGTTGGTTAAGCGAAATTTTCCGTATATTCGTTTCGTTAAAACAGATGTTGTACGACATAGTAAAACCGAACCAAACAAAATGAAAGTCAGAGAAGAAAAGTTAAGAACAATTATAGAATGGTCGGAGAAAAACGAAGATGTAAGAGTTCTTCTTCTGACAAGTTCACTTGTAAATCCTTTAGCACTTGTTGACGAATTTAGTGATTTAGACATTGAATTTGTTTTTGAGGATAATACAAATTACATTTCAGACAAAAGCTGGACGCTTAAATTCGGAAATCCAATTGCTATGATTGAAGAAGACGAAAGTTGTTTTAACCATAAACACGCAATGAAAATGCTACTTTATGAAGACGGTGTGAAAGTAGATTTTAAACTTTACAGCAAATCAAAATTTATAAAGGAAACGCAAGAGAAAGAATTACCAGAAGATTGGGATATTGGTTATAAAATTTTAATTGATAAAGATGGTATTACAAAGCAAATGCTGAAACCAACTTATCAAATTTCCATTATCAAAAAACCGTCTGAAAAAGAGTTTCAAAATCTAATAAACGATTTTTGGTGGGACACAACTTACGTGGCAAAGTGTCTTGTGAGAGATGAAATATTCTATGCGAAATTTATGTCGGAAACCGTTATTCGCACAGAATATTTAATTCCTTTAATTGAATGGCACATTGCAAGTGAACACAATTGGAACATAACGACCAATAAATATGGACGGCTTTTCAAAAAGTATCTTAACCAGGAAATGTGGGCTAAAACAGAACAAACATTTTCAGGGAGCGATATAAAGGAAAATTGGACTGCTCTATTTTCAATGACTGATTTAGTTTCAGAAATAGGAACTGAATTGTCAAAAAAATTAGAGTACAAATACCCGGATAAATTAGAAAATGACATACGAAAATATTTAGCTGGACTAAAACCCAAAACATAACTACGTCGTACAACATCGTATTGGCAATAGGCGGGCTGAACGGCTTCGTATCAACGGAAGTGCAAAATTCAACTTCTGTTCTTCGATTAAAGTTCAGTGCTAAAAATCCCGCCCATCGCCAATACGCGGCACGTTAGCGGTCAGGCCAAAATAGCTTTATAATATAGAACAAGAGAACATCCCCGAAAAATGAAAACATTACAATTTAAACGAGCCAAACCAAACGATTCAGAACTTTTATCAGAAACCGCATTTAAGTCTAAGAAAATTTGGAACTATTCAGATGAACAGATGAATTTATGGACAAACGAATTGACAATAACAGATTCCTATATTAAAAGAAATAAAGTTTTTAAAATATTCGATAGCAAAAATTTTTTAGGTTTTTGCTCTCTTGTCTATAAGGAAAAACATATTGAAATAGACCACTTTTGGCTTTTACCTGAAAATATTGGGAAGGAATATGGGAAAAAAACTTTTGATTTCATCAAAGAAACAGCTAAAGAAAGCAGCTCGAATATTATAAGAGTTTATGCGGAACCTAATTCTAACGGTTTTTATAGAAAAATGGGTGGAAAAATAATCCAAAGAAAAGAGAGTAAAATAAAAGGACGATTTTTAAATGTCTATGAATTTGAAGTTTAAACAAAATAAAAGCCCGAACCGCTAACAAACAGTTTGCCGCAAGGGCGGTTATGGTTTAAAATTCAACGGTCGGTTTTCTTTGTACGCAAAAACCATTTATTAAACTTTTTGATTAAATTTAAAGCTTAAAAATGGTTTTTGCTCGGGTCGGTTCTGAAATCGAAGTTTTGGCTTCTTTTCCCGCCCCAGCGGCAAGCTGCAAAACGTTGTTAGCAATCCGCTGCGCTCCTTGCTAACAATGGCTCGGCGACTTACGTCGCTTGCCGTAAGCCGCCGCTTCGCGGACTGCTTACAACAAGCGACTTGGCTAAATAGCTCCGCTTTTGTATCTTCGATACAGCTTCGCTACTTCGCCAAGTCGCCGAGCCGTTATTCAGGACTGTTTAAGTTTTTGATCTCCTGACGTTTTTGGTCTATACTGTTTAATAGTTTATTTTCTTCCTCTCTTTTAATCACCAAATTATGGAATTTCTTAGGGTTAAGAGAATGAGTAGAATCGATATGCGATGTTACATGCGGTAGCTCCAATTCTATCATTCGGTAACGCATTTCATACGATTTTCTATCGTCTAATTGTTTGTTCTTCTCGTATAGAACACCGAGACCTAGCGAAATAATGGTAGATAATGCTATCATAACAATGATCAGAGGTGTTGATTTGAGATCAATGCCGTAATGATGTTTTACAATGACCTGATCAGGAATTTCAGCTATCTTTGAAACAATGTCTTTTTCTTTGATTGTTAATACAGCTAATTCCTGTCTAGTTATTGTGGAGATTTCATTAGCTACATCCTGAAGTGTCCCATAATCGTTAATGATCTTAGATAGTACATCGTTTTCTCTTTTAATAAATTGCTTGATCTGTTGTAGTAGTTCCTGATCCTTTGCTCGCATTTCATGAAATTCCTGCATTTTCTTTTCATTTTCAGAAAGTAGGGAGACAATTGTAGGCATTATTCGTACAATATCCTGCGTGATCAAGTCTGTGTTTTCCTGCAATGCGCTTACCTGTTGCTGTATATTTTCTAATTCTGTGTTCATGGTATTAACGTTTTAGTCCGTAATTCTCTTTCTTTTTTCTTTTCTTGATCAACGGATCATCTTGCTCTGGTGTAATTTCGGGGTTCGAAAATAAAGCTGATGTTATGTGACCAAGTGTTTCTCCGATATTTCTGTCTATAGAATGATCCTTCGAAACATAGCTTCCAGTAATTTGATTTAGTTCAATAGAATTATCTATGCTATTTAAAGCCTTGTCGATCTGTCCGAAGCTCAATGAGCGGTCTATGGCAGAACCCCGAAATGTCTGTTCATCTTTGATGAACGAAATACCTTGAACCTCATCCGACCCCAATCTATATTTAAACTGCATTTCCACACCTCTGTAACGGATATAATTTTGTAGTTCCTTCCAGTTTTTACTGTGTCGTATGCCTGCCTTGACGGTGTCGTAAATTTGGTATTTCGTTAGATCATTACCTTTCAGTCTACCTCTGTTGACATTTCGTTTTCCTTCGGACTGCTTAAAGCCATATAATGCATTTAATTCTTTACAAGCTTTAAAGCTCTTATACCGCTGATTGCTATTGGAGATAGTTTTGCCATGATCGTTTACCCGATTAAAAATAATATGGATATGATCATGTTGGCGGTCGTGGTGGCGCACCATTAAGCATTGGGTATCCCTAATATCTAATTTTGATAAATAACGCTTAGCTGCGGATAGCATGATGTCATTATTCAGCTTGTTTTTATCTTCTGTATTCCACGAAAGAATAATGTGTCCGACTGCCTTGCCCAATCTTGGATTCAGCATCCGCTGAAAATTAAAGTCCTGTGTGATGGTCTTTGCCGAATCCGTCCGTAATCCATTTACATGGATAATCTCACTATCTTTTTTCAGGGCGTATCCAACGCATCCGCCGAAAGATCGGCCCTCAATTATCTTCGCTATCATGGTGCAGTAGTTTATTGATACAATGGTTAATGTGATGGATCGTATTTTTGCATTCCTGTGTCACCTCAATCAGTCCAGACTGGTGTGCTTTTTTAGTTAGCTGATTTAGATTGTTCGAAGCCCCAGTAATCGCCCTAAAAGCTTTCAATTGTTCTTCGGTAAACCTAGGTGTAATTTTTCGTAGGATCGCAGATTTGCGTACCCATTCCGATTTGCTCATACCTGCAATTTTTGCATTATGCAAAACTCTGTTATGTTCGCTTTCATCGAAACGGACATTGATCCTGAACTGTTTTTTATTTTCGAGTGCGGGTCTTCCGCCTTTTTTCTTGTTATTTTTCATCTTGTTTCTTTTTAGCTGTGACCATCGGGAGCCAATCGGTTTTGGGGTCACCAAAACACAACCTTGCTTCCTACCTATTCGATAGTTTTCTTCCCGATTGAATATTTTGGGTCTGTTCTTTGGATGATGTGAAAATCAGATAGTCATTGACATCCTTGATCCTGTTGTCTTGCCTCTGCAATTCTTCCATTCCATTTTTTACGGTGTGCGTTTTTTCAAAATGGCTTCGCAAACTGTTGTACGATTTTAAACCACTGCTATCTGTGTCCAGATAGCTTGTTATTCCGTTATGTCGCCCTAAGAATGGATATGCTTTTTGCAGATTGGCGGTCGTATTCAGGATACAGAAGTTCGTATTTAGATACGGCTTACCTGCATTCTTTTTTAACGTCATAAAGGATAGCAGATCCGTGAAGCCCTCAAACAAAACAACATCTTTGTTGCCGTTATCGATCGTGGTGATCCCCTTTGTCAATAGGGAGCGTTTATCATAGCTGTTGCGCAGTTCGTATCCACCTGCATCATTCTTAAAACTTGCGGCAAAGTACGTCTGTCCTTTTGCCGTCCGGTAATAGATTTCCTGACAGTATACTCTGGCAATTTCAATATCTATTTTGCGTACGTCGGTCAGATAGTCTGTCAGAGCTTTGTTTCCGAGAGGCTCAACGGAAAGGATGGTGTAAGCGCGTTCATTTTCTTGTTGCATGACCTGTACTTTATCCAATACGGTCTGCTGGTGAAAAGAAAAGATATTTTTTCTTTCATCAGCCCAATCTAAAACAGTTGATAGGTTTTCCGTATCCAAAAACTTCATCAGGAAGTCAATGTTATTTCCTCCGAATCCTTCCGAATGCGAGTACCAGATATTCCTATGGATATCCAACTTTGTCGAAGCCGTTCTTTCGTCTCCTCCATTGAATGGGTTTTTAAACCATGCTTCACGGCTGTTCATCCTTGCGCATGGTATCTGTAGATAATTTAATATGGATATGAGCGGTATGCGCTTTAATTCATCACATGTCATAATCTTAATTTTAAAGTAGGTTTAGTTTAGTCTATTACTATATAGGGGCGGACTAAACTAAACCTGTTTTTTAATAATAGAATTCAGGGTTGAACCGGTAGGTCTTATCGTTTTTGATGACCATCCGTTTGTTTTCCAGAAATGTCTTCAGCTGTTTGGCTTTATTGATGCCGAAATTGAAGCCCTTTGCCAGATACGCATTCCGTAATCTGCCAACATATTCATCATATGTGCAGGTTATTTCACTGCCGTTGAACATTTCCTGTAACACTTCCCGATGGTTCTCTTTGGAAAGCTCCTGATAGTCGAATCCCTTTCTCGATACTGTACCTGACAGGTCAAAGTTCTCATCCAGTACGGGCAAACCATCATCGATAAAAAAGGTAAATGGCTCAAACTCGATATCCCTGATGAACTTTGGCGCCACGGTGCTGTAGTTTGTATCCAGATCGCTTTTGGTGACCTGTAATATGGATTCAGCCTTATTGTTCAATTCTGTCCCCAAATGCCCTCTGGTGTTGTCATCACCCTTGTTTAGGTGCAGTACGGTATGGATGTGTATATTCAGCTCCTGTGACCATTTCATCAGCTTGCCGGTAATTTCGGTCGCTTCCGTAGCATTATTGATGTCGTAAACAAGATCCCTGATCCCGTCTATGATGACCAGACATATTTTGCCCGCATATTTGGACAGGGCATATTCGATGATACTTATGCGCTCTTTAGTGGGGTATTCCCTCAGGGATATAAATTTTAGGTTTTCATGGACTTCCGTTGTCGGGTAATTTATGAGTTTGTAAACCCTTGAAATCAACCTGTGGCAATGGAATCTGCTCTGCTCCGTATCGCAGTACAGTACCAATGGACGGTTTATGGGAACTTTGACCTTATACTGTAATATCTGTTTTCCGCTCAATG
>NZ_VBSL01000120.1 GCF_006149005.1 Larkinella sp. C7
CCTTTTTAGCGAAAAAAGGAAACCGGTAACAAGGACGAAAAGTAGGGCCACCCCCTCACCAAAGGCCATGGAGGTGACCTCACGAAAAAGCCCTTGCTTACTTAATAGACAAAAGGAACCCCTTCTAGTGCAACATTGCTCTTGTCAGACAAAAAGAAGCTCCTTCTTAGCGAACTTAACCCCATGCCAGGGAAGTCAGGAAACTAGTCCTTGAGGTCCTCGTTTTGCCCAAATTAGGCCAAAATTCTAGGGGCAGTTTTTCAAGATTAAGGGGTGCTTGAAGTTAGCAAATCCTAATAACAATAAATTTGACAAACCTTCCAAACTTCGATAAAATAGACTTGCGAATGAGAATTTCTTGCCTACACATAGGCAACGGAAAAGCCCCCTACATCGTCCACAAAGTAGGAGGCTTTTTTACTTGGTTGCGACTACCAAGTTCCGAGCTAATGGCACTCAATCGTCATCTTTCTTATTTAGCCATTTAGAAAATAGTGCAAGCACTACCCCAAC
>NZ_VBSL01000121.1 GCF_006149005.1 Larkinella sp. C7
CTTTAGGATCTTCAACTGGTTTAGGTGGTTGAGGAGCATCACCCGGATTTTTAGGAACCGCTACAACAGAATTAGTAGAGAACCAGATTGTAGTCGGAATATAGGGATTATTACCACTAGCTTCAAAAGTAAATTCTTTACCCTTGTAGGTCATAGCTCCTGCACCGTAAAAAGCAGTTGCTGAGCGAGGTTGACCGTCAACATTAATCGCATCCCAGCCATTCTCACCATCAGCGTCAAAGATAGCTCCATTTGACTTACGTTGATTTTCTTTATCAGAGTAGATATAATCGTCATGTAAGTCTACCGATGATCCCGGAATCTTGATAAATTCATTTTCACCAACAGAAACCTTTTCAACATGATTACCAAGATCGCTAATCCAGTGATTAAGAGAGGACAAGCTCATGATGGCCTTATTATCACTCATATCAATTTCATTATCATCCTCATCGAAAAAACGGATTCGCATGGTTACACTAACAGGTCCTTTTTCACCACCTTCTGGTACT
>NZ_VBSL01000122.1:0-244 GCF_006149005.1 Larkinella sp. C7
CATGGGTGATAACAATCTGAGTAATCCCGAGATCACGGTTCTGGACAATCAATTTAGCCACTTCTTGGCGAAGGGCGGGGTCCAGAGCCGAGGTAGGCTCATCATAGCCAACGATTTTCGGGTCAATCATCATGGCTCTGGCAAAGGCCACCCGTTGCTTCTGACCTCCTGAAAGGGAGAAAGGATAGGTCTTGCCCTGCTCTTCTAGGCCCAACTTGCCCAGCAATTCCTGGGCCTTTTTGGA
>NZ_VBSL01000122.1:301-510 GCF_006149005.1 Larkinella sp. C7
TGGGCCTTTTTGGAAGCCTCCTCCTTAGTCACGCCCATGGTCTTGATGGGAGACAGGGTCAGATTTTCCAGAACCGTCAAATGAGGAAAGAGTTGAAAATCTTGGAAGACGAAGCCCAGAATATTGTCGGACTCAAGGTGATTGAGGGGGACTTCCTGCCCCTGATAGATGACCTGACCAGAATCGATGGTCTCAAGGCCAGCTAACAT
>NZ_VBSL01000123.1 GCF_006149005.1 Larkinella sp. C7
ACAATATTCTATTAATAGAATGCAAAGCTAGGGATTTTAAAGAGATTCCTTTTAATCAAAAAATGTCAGAACAGCGTCGCCAGCAGCTATTTAAGAAAGTGGTATTGGAAGCTTCTGAACAAGCGGAGAGGGCTAAGAAATATATACTTAATAATGACGTTGCAATATTCACTGATAAAAAGGGAAGTAACGAGCGACTTAGAATTGAAAATATAGAATCTAAAAAAATTTATAAGGTGGTTGTAACATTAGATGATTACTATAAATTATCTGAAATGGCAATAGATTATTTTAAAGATAGGAATAGGGATGATTTGATTGATACATGGATTGTAAATTATTTTGATTTCCAAAGAATAATCTGGCATAGTGGAATAGAAGAGATATTCGATTATATATCTTATAGGACATCTGGAATTGAAACTATACGTTCTATTCAAGCTAGTGAGATAGCACAGTATGGATATTATATCAGTCCTAACCATAACTTTATCCCACCTAATGGTTA
>NZ_VBSL01000124.1 GCF_006149005.1 Larkinella sp. C7
AAGCCCCCTGCACAAGTATTTTTATACCACCTATGGCATTGATGCCCAAAAGGAGTTGGATTGGTTGATTGAGGCAGGCTATGTTCGCTTAATGACTGCCCAAGAGTCCCTGCAATATTTGCGGGCAGGACAAATCAAGGATTTTCTTAAGAGCAAGGAGGTCAAGGGCCTGTCCAAGATGAAGCGAGCTGATTTAGACCAAAGTATGGCTCAGGTCTATAGTGAAGCAGGACTGGTATAGTCTGCGAGGCTATGCCCTGACGGCTAAGGGAGGAGAGGCCCTAGTTGCTCACCCAGAAATCGTTGACCGCCACCCGCAGAAGAAATTTTAAAGACAGATAATCTGTCGGGTTATAAGTGCTAACACGATAAAAATTTACATTATAAATATAGCGTGCTTAGTAGACAGACTAATCTTGCTTGGTAGTTTATTTGCCTCTCCTGAAATCGCCCAAATAGTCTTGCGAACCCTGCTATTTACAGCAATCGATGAATAAGAGCAAGCCA
>NZ_VBSL01000125.1 GCF_006149005.1 Larkinella sp. C7
AGATACTGAACATAAACGATACTTGATAGAAGAGTTGCTATGTACAGTAGCTGATCAGCATGCTGACGGTGTTAGCCATGGATATTTGTCATTTTATTCTAACTATTTATATTATTTAAGCCAACTTAGAGCGATAGCTGATAAAAAAAGTTACCAGAAAATCAAAAAAAGAATTGAATTTGTAAGTGATTTAGATCGTGGCCATTTTAAGGAAGAACTTGTCACTTTTCCCAAATTGTCAAAAAATTTAGGAATGGTTAATAAGGAACTTGTAAAAAATGTTGAAAAACTGGACCTAAGGCAATTACCAAGTCCGTATGATTTTTTTAAGAATAGCAAAGTTCACCTTGAATACTCAGAATTTCACAAAAATGTATTTAGTAATCCTTTGCTATTGAAGAGATATAGCGATATTCACTTCGTATCTTATAGAATTATAATGGGATTCTTTTTTAAGGTTTTACCATTGTTAGGGATAAGTCTAAATGAGCGAAATCATATTCTCTA
>NZ_VBSL01000126.1:0-213 GCF_006149005.1 Larkinella sp. C7
CCATTTCTTTTGGTCACCACCTCATGGCCTACTACAATATGTTCACCAGGGATAGCGAACGCTTTGACTTCAACCAAAAGCACACCAATCTCTCGCCTTTAGGGGCTGCAGCCTTGGCGGGAACGACCTTCCCCATTGACCGCCAGCTGACTAGTGATTTGATGGGCTTTGATGCCCCTTACAGCAACTCTTTGGATGCTGTCTCTGACCGTG
>NZ_VBSL01000126.1:303-507 GCF_006149005.1 Larkinella sp. C7
CAGCATTCTCATGATGCACATGAGCCGCATCTGTGAAGAAATTATCAACTGGTGTTCCAACGAATACAAGTTTATCACCCTGTCTGATACCTTCTCAACCGGATCTTCCATCATGCCTCAAAAGAAAAATCCTGATATGGCCGAGCTCATTCGTGGGAAGACTGGTCGGGTTTATGGTAATTTAACCGGTCTCTTGACCGTTAT
>NZ_VBSL01000127.1 GCF_006149005.1 Larkinella sp. C7
TCCAAAATTAGAACCTTGGGCTTACTGGCAACCGTTCTGGCAAAAGCTAGGAGTTGCCGTTGGCCAGTCGAATAGGTCGAACCTCTTTCGGTAACTGGTTCATCATAACCCTGGGGCAGTTTCTCAATAAAGTCAGCGGCATTAACAAACTCTGCTGCTGCCCGAACTTCCTGATCAGAGATATCCTGATACATGCGGATGTTGGAGCTAATAGTCCCGTGATAGAGGAAGGGGTCTTGGAGAACCAGACCGACCGAACGACGAAGCTCGGCTTGCGAATAATCTCTGATATCATGGCCATCCAGGAGAACCTGACCCGAGCCAAATTCGTAAAAACGCATGAAAACATTGATAATGGAGGACTTGCCCGAACCAGTCGGACCGACAAAGGCGATGGTTTGGCCCTTCTTGACGCTAAAGCTGATATTATCCAAAATCTGCCGTTTGCCATCATAGGAAAAGCTGACATTTTTGAATTCGATATTGCCCTGGGTAACCTGGAGGTC
>NZ_VBSL01000128.1 GCF_006149005.1 Larkinella sp. C7
AGCTAGGACATCGCTATAGAGATTGCCGTTAGGGAGTAGGACAGAAGGACTTTGACAATCAAATCTTCGTTGACCTCCCAGCAAGGGTGGCTGTCTGTCTGCTGTATCACGAGGTGATATCAAGACAGCAGTCACCTATTGCGACATCAGTTACTTTAGAGGCTGAGGTCTATGCTCCTTCCGACTTTTGATTTTCGTTGAGATAAGACTAGAGAAAATGGGAGGTGGCGATGGAAAAAGATCGCATGGCTTTGGAAGCATATGAGACTGTTCTGGAGCATCTGAGAAGCAAGCATATTCGGATTACAGAAACCCGCAAGGCTATCATCCGTTACATGATTGCTACCAAAAGTCATCCAAGTGCCGAGATGATTTATGAGGATTTGCTGCCAGATTTTCCAAGCATGAGTTTGGCCACAGTTTATAATAATCTCAAGGTTTTGGTTGATGAGGGTTTTGTGACGGAGCTCAAGCTCTGCAACTACAGTACAACCTATTATGATT
>NZ_VBSL01000129.1 GCF_006149005.1 Larkinella sp. C7
AATACCAAAGTGTAAGTTTTGATTTTAAATGAGTATGATAAGGTCTGATAAACCCCTGCTTTGACTGGGCTTAATGACCTAAGCACTCTGGGTCAATCTTCAAGAAAAATGGGAGCTAGTCATGTCAGAACTATTTAAAAAATTGATGGAACAGATTGAAATGCCGCTTGAGATGAGACAGTCTCAGGCCTTTTCATCTGCTGACATCAAGGAGGTCAAGNTAAAAAATTGATGGAACAGATTGAAATGCCGCTTGAGATGAGACAGTCTCAGGCCTTTTCATCTGCTGACATCAAGGAGGTCAAGGTCCATGCCCTCAGTCGCCAGTGGGACTTTCACTTTAGTTTTGACCAAATTTTACCGATTGGTCTCTACCAGGAACTAGCCTACCGCCTAGTCTCGACCTTTAAGGAGGCAGACATCAAGGCAACTTTTACTATTGAAGCTGGGTCAGTCGATTTTTCTGATGCTGACTTACTACAGGCCTATTATGCCGAAAGTT
>NZ_VBSL01000013.1 GCF_006149005.1 Larkinella sp. C7
AACCTAAAAAAATGCAACGCACTCCACAACTTTTGTACTTGATCCCGTCTTTCGTTTTTGGCGCGACTGCTGTGGTAAATTCCCTGGTTAACCGCAGCCCTGCCGCGAATTTTCCACAAAAAAATAACCCCGACAAAATTTGTCGGGGTTATCGGAGTGACCAATACGGGAATCGAACCCGTGTTTCAGCCGTGAAAGGGCCGCGTCCTAACCGCTAGACGAATCGGCCATATCCAGTTTTCAACTGGTCGGCGACTCATTTGCCAACCCTGATTCTGAAATTGTGGTGCAAAGATACGGCTAAAATTGATAGCTGCAAATCTCTGACTAAAAAAAAATGATTTTTCTGCGATTTGACGGGGTTTTGTGGTTTCGACTTATTTTTGGGGATTGCCCGATAAATTCATTATTTGCACTTCATGAAAAGACTCTCCTTATTCGGTCTGTGCCTGTTAATGGCTTTGACTACGCTCGCTCAGAACACGTTACAACATCCCGATCAGTTTTTAGGCTATACCGTCGGCAAGCGGTTTTCGCCCCACCACCGGGTGCTAGCCTACGCCGAACAGGTCGCCCGGCAAGCGCCCTCCCAGGTAAAAATAATTCCGTACGGAACCACTTTTGAAGGTCGCCAACTGCTGGCGGTGGTGGTGGCCTCCGAAAAAAACATGGCGCGGCTGGAAGAAATCCGCACCACGCACCTCAAACAGATCGGTCTGAGAAATACCCCCGCTGCAACCCCTCAGGCCGCAAATTCGACGCAACCGCCCATTGCCTGGCTGAGCTACAACGTCCATGGCAATGAAGCCATCAGCTCCGAAGCCTTCATGCTGGTGCTCCACGATTTGCTCAATCCTTCGAATGCGGTTTCCCGGAAAATCCTGGACAATACCGTCGTCATCCTGGACCCCGGCCTGAACCCCGACGGCCACGACCGGTATGTCAACTGGTATAACCAGATGAGTGGCGTACACCCCGACCCGACGCCCCTGGCGCGCGAACACAGCGAACCCTGGCCCGGCGGCCGCTACACCCACTACCTGTTCGATCCGAACCGCGACTGGGCCTGGCAAACCCAGGAAATCACGCAGCAGCGAATGGCACTTTACCAACAATGGATGCCGCATCTGCACGGCGACTTTCACGAGATGGGTCCGGAAAGTCCGTATTATTTTGCCCCCTCCGCCAAGCCCTACCACGAAGACATTACGCCCTGGCAACGGGAATTCCAGCAGATTATCGGACAGTACAATACCCGGTATTTTGACAAAAACGGCTGGCTGTATTACACGCGGGAGAATTTTGACTTGTTCTATCCGAGCTATGGCGACACCTGGCCAACCTACAACGGTGCCATCGGCATGACCTTTGAACAGGGCGGTGGTGGCCGGGCCGGACTGGCCTATCGCAAGAACGACGGCGACACACTCACCCTGCGCGAACGCATCGACCACCATTATACCGCCAGCTTTGCCACCCTCGAATCCGTGGCCGACCGCCCCGATGACATCGTCAAAAACTTCAACCGCTTTTTCGAAAAATCGCTGACCAACCCGGTGGGCGAATTCAAAAGTTACGTCATCAAAACCGCCAACGATGAAGGCCGGATTACGGCGCTCCGGAAACTGCTCGACAACAACCAGATCCGCTACGGTCTGGCCGGAAAATCCCAGAAACTGGTGGGTTTCAACTACCAGAACCAGAAGAACGAAGCGGTTACGACGGAAACCAACGACCTGGTGATCAGCGCATACCAACCCAAATCAACGCTCCTGAAAATCCTCTTCGAACCCAAATCGACGCTGGAAGATTCGGTAACCTACGACATCACCTCCTGGTGTATTCCGTACGCCTACGGTTTAAAAGCCTACGGGTTGAAGGAGAAACTAACGCCGGTGGCCTATGTCAGCCCGGCGACTGCGACGGGGCAGGGAGCCACTGGTTCCGGGCCAAAACCATATGCCTACCTGGTGCGCTGGCAGTCGGCGCAGGAGGTGCAGTTCCTGGCCGGTTTGCTGAAAAACAAAGTGCGGGTGCGGGTGGCGGAACGGACCTTTAAGCAGGGCGAACAGCGGTTTGAAGCTGGCACGCTCATCATCACCCGTGCCGGAAACGAACGCCTGGGCGACCGTTTTTACCAGATCATCCAGCAGGAAGCCAGCAAACGAAACATCCCGCTCATTCCCGCATCCACCGGTTTTGTAGCCGAAGGGGCCGACTTTGGTTCCGGCAGTGTTTTCTCCCTCAAAAACCCCCGGGTTGCGGTCATTTCCGGCGACGTCACCTCACCGACGTCCATGGGTGAAGTCTGGCATTATTTTGATCAGGACCTCGATTATCCACTGACGTTGATCGAAGCCAATTCCTTTTCGAATGCCTCACTCGCCGAGATCGATGTGTTGATTATGCCGCAGGGATATGGCTACGGAAAAATCCTGAACGACCGGACCTTGACCAAACTGAAAGAATGGGTTCAGGCGGGCGGCAAACTCATTGTGATGGAGCGCGTCACCTCGTTTTTTGCCGAAAAACCGGATTTCGGCCTAAAGAAAAAGGTGGATAAACCGGAAGCCAAAAAAGAAAAAACCGATAAAAAGCCAAATTCTGATACCGACGAGTCGTTGCGGGAATACGGCGAACGCGAACGCGAAGCCATTTCCGAAGAAACGCCGGGCAGTGTCTACCGCGTCGATCTGGACCGGACCCATCCGCTGGCCTTTGGCTATCCCAACGGCTATCACGCACTGGTTCAGAACGTTTACGACTACGATTTCCTGAAAGATGGCTGGAATGTCGGGTATTTGAAGAAAGACAACTATGTGGCCGGTTTTGTGGGAAAAAATGCCCGGTCGAAGCTCAACAATACCTTGCTGTATGGCGTGCAGGACCTGGGCAAGGGCAGCATCGTCTACATGATGGACAACCCGCTGTTCCGCGGTTTCTGGTACAACGGAAAGCTGTTGTTCGGCAATGCGGTGTTCATGGTGGGGAATTGAGTTTCTAGAGGAAAGAGAAAAGACAAGAGAGTAAAGAAAAACCGGTTTTTTGAAAACACGGCTAATCTTTACTCTCTTGTCTTTTCTCTCTATTCTGATCTACCTTTTAAGCAGCTTCAGCGTCTGGCTCTGGCCGCTGGTGCTCACGTTCAGAAACAGCAGACCTGCCGGAACACCGGAAATACCGAAGCTCTGTCTATCATTGAGAGCCGCTTTTTGAATCTGGCGCTCACCAATTACCCGGCCCTGAACGTCCGTCAGCGAAAACCGCAGCGGCTGGCCTTCGGCTCCGCGAACTTCCACCTCTACCCGATCGTTCACTGGATTGCCCAGCACAGTCACCTGAAGACCGTTGGTCCGTTCAGCCGAAAGCCGACCCGAGGAAGGACAATCCAGGGTTTTGCCGGAATCCTTCAGAACGTAGGTACTGCCCTGAACCCGGGCGTGAATCACGGTTGGCCCGATGCCTTTCAGGGTTTCAGGCACCACAAAACTGTAGGCATGAACCCCGTTGCCTTTCCCGGCATTCTTCAGATCGACCCGGTAGATGTTGGCCACCGTGCTGCCCCATACTGTACCACTGCTAAGGGTATAGAATTCGACCGTCACCGGCGTGTTGGGCTTCTTGCGATCCCAGACCCAACCGCGAATCGTGCCGCATTCCACTTTGTCCAGATAGCCTTCAAAATCGCCGGTAACACCACCGGAAGAAGCCGGGCTAACCGTCAGCGGAAAGCTCACACTGTTGCTGGCTCCGCCCGCATCCGTAGCCTGATACGTCAGCACGAACGTTCCATCCACCGTTGGAATCCCGGTGATGATGCGGGTGGTCATATCCAGGGTTAAACCGTCGGGCAGTCCCGTCAACCCGTACGAAAGCGTCGTTCCTTCCGGATCGGTAAAGGCGACCAGCGTGGCCGAAAACGGTACACCCACCTGAGCAGCCAGGGGTGCGATCATAACCGTCGGGGTCGGCGGTTTGGGAAGTTCATTACCCGGATTAGCCCCGCTTCCCTGGCAAATCAGGGCTTTCGGCGAATCTTTGAGAATAAAGCTGCTGTTGGTCACCCGGGCCGACAACAGGTGCGACTGGTTGTCTTTAATCGATTCGGGGATGGCAAAAAGAAAGGCATGTTTCCCGTTTCCTTTGCCCGCGTTCAGCAAATCCTGCCGGAAAACATCCGCCTGAATGGTAGCAATAACGTTTGGCCCATCCAGAATTTCTACTGAAACGGCGGTATTGACCTTGTTACGATCCCAGGCCCAGCCCCGGAACGTGCTGCAATCGGCACCGTAGATAAAGCCGTCGAAACTACCAACTGCGGTACCTGGCGCTACGACAACCGTGGCGCTTCCTGGCAAGCTTGTGCAACTGCCAATGGTGCAGGTTGCCGAATAAACCAGGGTTGCCGTTGCGGAGGTCGGTACTGAAATACTGGTGCCGGAACCGCTGCTGCCACCCGGCCCTGTCCACGATACCGACCCGGCATCACAACCGGTGATACTAAGCTTCATAAAAGGGGTATTCTGAAAAACCGTCACATTGCTCTGGCCCGAGAAAGCCACGGTGGGCGTTGGAGGCAGCGAAAGAACCGTCAGGGCGAAAGCATCCGACCAGGCCACCCCACCATCGCCACTGACCCGGCAATAGTAGGAATCCGAATCGGTGGTCTGAACGTTCGTCAACGTTAAGGTAGCCGAGGTTTGATCCGTCACGACGGCGGCCGAGGTGCTGGCCGATCCTTTGTACCATTGATACGTCAGGTTGTCGCCCAGTGCCGTAATGGTTGTGGTGACGGTGCTGCCCTGACAAACCGTAGACGAACCGGGAGTCGGCTGCTGATCAACGGCTGTTGCCGTGTAAATGTCGACCAGAACCGTTGATCCCCCGTCTAAAACGCCAACAAAGCCTCCGGCAAAAAGCGCTTTATTTCCGACACTGGCTGATGCCAGATCTTTCCGCTTCTTGGTAAGATTGTCCGTTGTCCAGGTGTCTAAAGTCAGATCGTAAACATCGACGACGGTCGAGCTCCCCGAAAGATTTTCACCGCCGGCAAAAAACACCTTATCACCCACGGTAGTTGCGGTCAGATTGGTTCGTTTACTGGATAAGGTAGCCTGCGACCAGTTATTGGTAGTGAGGTCATAGATATCTACCCGGTCGGAATAATCTAATAAACCTTTAACACCGCCCGCAAAAAAAATCTTACCCCCGGCCACCACGGCCGCTAAACCACCTCGGGCTTCCGATAAGTCACTCGCTGTCGACCAGGTGCTGGTGGCAACATCATAAATATCCACCTTTTTTGAAAATCCACCCAATAGACTTTTATACCCTCCGGCAAAATAGATCTTGCCATTGGCCGCAACCCCAGCCAGGCTGGAGCGGGCTTCCGACAATTCGCCAGTCGTCCAGTTTTTATCAATTAAATCGTAAATATCGACGGTTTTAACAGTTGTCAGGAGTTTAATAAAACTACCTTCCAGGTGAATACCGCCGGCAAAAAGGACTTTTCGTCCTGCCTGGGCCGATGCCAGTAAGGAACGACTCACCGAGAGATCGGTCTGGGACCACGAATCATTGGCAACGCTGTAGATGTCTACACGTTTGGAAAAACCCTTCTGGTCTAAACTACCTCCACCCGCAAAAAATACGGAATCCGGTGAAGCGGTTGCAGTCAGGTCACCCCGGCTTTCACTCAAACTGGCTTGTGACCACGAATCCGTCGAACGCGTATAAATATCAACCCGGTTGGAAGCCGTCACGCCTTCAAAACCGCCACCAAAAAAGGCTTTGCCACCGGCACTCGTACCGGCCAGCTTGTTGCGACTCTGGCTTAAACTGGCGGTGGTCCACTGCGCCAGAGCGCCGGGTATGTGCAACCCCCAGGCAAGCAACAGACATAAGGTTAGGGAAAACTGGAAATTTTTTTTCATAAAAAAGGGATTAGAGTGTTTGGAATTGGTAAATAAAAAGCTGCCCCGGACGTCAAACGCCCGGATCAGTTACTGAACGAAAAGAAGAAAATCAGGCGGTACTGGCCGATGTAAAAACCGGGAAAATGTACTTAAAACCAGAAAAAGAAGTTCGGGGAATCTGTAGCGTAAATTTCATTCGATCAAGCGATAAGAGGACAGGATTTATAAGACATTGCAAAATATGAATAAATAATAAAATAATACTAACAACGAATCCAAACATATGAAAAAAAAGGCAAGTTGCCACTTTACCAGACAAAAAATCCCGCCAAATACTCAATTTGGCGGGATCAAAAAAAACAGCAATGAGCCTGAAAGTTGCGTCTGCCTTTCCGGGCAGGCTTGTCAGAACTCTATATAACTAATTGACTTTCAAAACTTTCAAAACCTGTGTGTGCCCCGTTGTGCTGACCCGGAGAAGCATCAAACCCGGCAATTGACGGCTGAGATCAAAATGATACCGCTCCCGGCCTTTCGCTATCGCGATCGAAAGTTCCATCCGTATTTCCCCCTGAGTATCGATCAACTGCAGTTGCAGCGGTTGACCTGCCACTCCGGAGATTTCAACTTCCACCCGATCGGTGACCGGGTGGCCCAGAACCACTACCTCCAGTCGGCCACCTGATTCGGCCGACATGCGGGCCGGTGACGAACACGTCAGCGGTTTTCCCGAATCCTTCAGGACGTAATTGCTGCCCTGCACCCGACCATAGAGTACATGCGTCCCCGTGCCAATCAGACTCGCCGGCACCTCGAAACTGTAGGCATGAACCCCGTTGCCTTTCCCGGCATTCTTCAGATCGACCCGGTAGATATTGGCCACCGTGCTGCCCCAGACTCTATCGCCGGAGTAAAACTCCACAGTTACCGGGGCGTTGGGTTTGTTACGGTCCCACACCCAGCCCCGGATCGTGCCGCATTCTACTTTGTCTAAATAGCCCTCAAAATTCCCGCTGACGGTCGTCGTCGAAGCCGGATTAACCGTCAGCGGGAAGCTTACGGAGTTGGTCAATCCACCCCCATCGGTCGCCGAATACGCCAGCACAAAGTTGCCCGACTGGGTCGGTGTACCACTGATGATTCGGGTGCTGGCGTTGATTGACAAACCGTCGGGCAAACCGCTCAGGGCGTAGGTCAATGCAGTACCCTCAGGATCGGTGAAGGCCACTAATGTTCCGGAGAATGGTACGTCGACCTGAGCCATCAGGGGAGCAACCAAAATAGAAGGCGTAGGTGGCACCGGTGCTTTGTTGGCGGGTGAGCTGCTGCCCTGACATACGAGGTTTTTGGGCGAATCTTTCAACATAAAACTACTGCCGGCGACGCGGGCCGAGAGCTGGTGAGGCAAACCGTCTTTCAACGATTCGGGAATGGGGAAACTGAAGGCGTGTTTGCCGTTGCCCTTTCCAGCGTTTTGCAGATCCTGCCGAAACACATCGGCCATTAGCATGGTGACGACCACCGGGCCGTCCAGAATATCGATCGAAATGGGCGTATTGACTTTATTCCGATCCCAGGCCCAGCCCCGGAAGGTGGAACAATCGGCCCCGTAGACAAAGCCGTCGAAGCTGCCGCTGATCAAACCCGGCACAATCGAAACGGTAGTTGAACCGGGGTCGGAAACGCAACTGCCAATGCTGCAGGTGGCTGAGTAAACCAGTGTCGCCGTTGCTGAAGTGGGAATCGTAATACGGGTTCCGGTACCGCTGGCGTTGTTAGGCCCTTTCCAGCTCAGGTTCCCGGTTTCACACCCCGTGATCGTCAACGAGACAGAGGGGGTATTTTGAATAATCGGTAAGGTAATCGACGGAGGCAGACTCAGCACCGGTACGGGTAAGGGACTTCCCTGAAATTCCAGGGCACCGATGTCGATGCGGCCGTTGTTGTAGAACCGGGGATTTCCCACCAGATCGGTGGCACCGCTGGTTGCTGTCGTACTCGTCGGATCGCCCGCGTTAATCGCCGGAGAACAGGTTCGGAGTTGCTGGTCAGTATCACTGACAAAGGGCGAGGTAGTGGTCGTCAGGTTGGTATTCCCTTCGAGTCCCGTTACCGTATCATCGAACAAATTATACTGGGCCGTGACGGTTGGGGCATTATCATTAAAAATGGAATTCGCCCCACCGTTGTTCCAGAACAGGCTGTTAACGACCGTCAGGTTTAATGTCCCAAAGGCTTTGAAATTATAAATGGCTTCCCCGCGTATATCTCCTGAATTGTTGACAAACGTGCAATTGATCAGCTGGAGGTGCAGTATCCCGTCGTTATTTCCGCTAATGTTCATCATTCCTCCTCCCATGCCATCCGTTACACTATTTCCTATAAATTCACAGTTAATGAATCGAGGGCTGCCGCTTGAATTATCTTCACTCAGGTTATATACCCCTCCACCAGATCCACTATAACCCGCCAGTTCGGCCCGATTGGCAATAAAACTACAATTGATAAAATCCGGATCAGAATCCTTTTCCTTGCTTATATTTAAAAGACCACCCCCATTACGAGCCTTGTTGTTCAGAAAACAACAATTCCGGATGATTGGACTGCTATCCGAGTTGTAGATACCTCCGCCACCACCCCCATCCGAATTACCCCCGGTAATCAAAAAGCCATCCAGTACCGCAGTGGAAGTCAACGAGGCATTAAAAAGCACATGATAGGAATTGTCCTCACCCCCAGGCTCACCAATTTCTCCACTCAGGGTCGTGCTCGAAGGCGCACTGAGCGTAATCGGCGGACGCGAACTCAGGGCGCTTTCATTGCCCACAAAGCCTCCGTAAATCGCCACATGATCCTTCATGGCAAAGGAGGTGAATCGGTCTGTTCCCGTAGTTGGTTTATAAATCCCCTGGGCTACCCAGACCTCCACCACCTTATCCTGATTGGCTTGCCAATACGTACTGGCAGCATTGATGGCGGTTTGCAAATTCGTGCCTGGGTAGGCATTCAGCCAGTCGGAGCCGTTCTGGGAACCCGCTCCGTTTTGGGTAACGTAAAAAACAATGGGTTGGCTAAAGGCGCCCTGCGTCCCAAAAAACAGCACCAGCAGCCAAAGGTGAATCCATACAATTGGTTTCATAAAATACAGGAAATGGATATGGTAAAACATGCCCCAAAGGTCCGATACCATCTCCAAACGGATTGTTAATCCTGTGCCAAACTCCTGTTAATCCTGTGCCAAGTAGCGTTTCGAGGGGTTTCTATGATAAAAAAGGGGTTGTTTCACTGAGTTGAGCGGAGTAAAATAGAGTTAACGAAGAAAACCTCTGCGTAACTCTTTAAACTCCGCTCAGCGAAACAACCTTTCACACTCATTCAAATCAGGATTCAGCAAATTCGGTGGGCGTCATGCGGTAGAGTTCACGGAAGCAGCGGGTAAAGTAGGAATGACTTTCAAAGCCCACCATCGTTGCAGTTTCCGAAGGCGAATACCCCTGACGAAGCAGCTGGGATCCGCGCTTCAGGCGATAATTGCGGATGAACTGATTGGCCGGTAATCCGGTCAGGGCTTTCACTTTCCGGTATAAATTGGTCCGGCTCAATCCGGAAACTTCCGCCAGTTCGTCCACCCCGAAGCCCGAATCATCGAGCCTGGTTTCAATCAACTGATATAGTTTATTCAAATAGGGATCGACGGTTTCGGCCACCGGAAGTGTCACCAGTGTCACCGGGCTGAGGAGCGATGCCCGCACCCACTCGCGCACCAGTCGGCGTTGTTCGAGCAGATTCCGCACCCGCAGCTGCAGTTCCGAAACCAGGAATGGTTTGGTGATGTAGTCGTCAGCGCCCAGCAAGAGCCCCTCCAGGCGGTTTTCCGTCGAGGATTTCGCCGTCAGCAGCATTACCGGAATATGGCTGGTCGCATCATTAGCCTTGATTTTTTGGCAAAATTCAAACCCATCCATGACGGGCATCAGGACGTCGGAAATGATCAGTTCAGGCATGCGCTCTATGGCTAGTCGCAACCCTTCGACCCCGTTGGCTGCTCGATGAATCTGGTACTGACCGGGCAAACTCCCGATGATAAAATCAGCCAGTTCGTCATTGTCTTCCACCAGCAACAGCTCCGTCTGCTCGGCATTCGGGTTGGCCGACTCTCGGCTGTCAATCTCCCGTTCCAATTCGCTGAAACCCGTATGATCCGGTTCCGTCAGAAACGAAACCGTTGAGGGCAACTCCGGAATTTCTGTTTTTTCATCGGCATTCACCCGGCGATACGGCAGGGAAACCGTCACGCTTGTTCCCAAACCGACTTCACTTTCCATCGTGATCCGCCCCTGCTGCAGTTGAACCAGTTCGTTAACCAGTGCCAACCCAATTCCCGTCCCTTCATACCCCCGCGTCGAAGAAGGATCAACCTGGTAAAACCGTTCAAAAATGGCCGATAGCTGTTCTTTCGGAATGCCGATTCCGGTATCCGAAACCCGGATGACAAATTCCGGTTGTTCCGGCCTTGGCGAGTTGTATTCCAGGTGAATACCAATCTGCCCGCCTTCTGGTGTAAATTTCAACGCATTGGCGACCAGATTGTAAACAATGCGTTCCAATAACGAGGGGTCAAACACAAACATACCGGTTTTCTGATCGTGGCACGTCAACCGGATGGTTTTCCGACCGGCAGCTTCCTGAAACGTCCTGACCACTTGCTCAACCACTTCGCCCGGACTCCCAACCCATTCTTCGACTTTCATGGCCTGAGCGTCCAGTTTCGACAAGTCCATCAACTGGTTAATTAGCTGCAGGAGTTGCCGGGCATTCTGATGAACAGAAGTCAACCGGCGAACATAGTTGGTACCTTCTAATTCGTTGATCAACCCTTCCAGGGGCGAAAGAATCAGGGTCAGGGGCGTCCGAAATTCGTGGGTAATGTTGGTAAAAAACCGGGTTTTCATCTCCACTTCCCGCTGCTTCAGTTCGACTGATTGCCGGAGTTGCAGCCGGTTGCGGTAGATTCGCAGAAAAATATAGAACAGGCTGATCAGCAGCAAGCTATACAGGACATAAGCCCACCAGGTAGCCCACCAGGGCGGCCGAATCGTAATGTCGAGTCGGCGAACCTCCCGGCTCCAGATTCCGGATGTGTTGGAGGCATTCACCAAAAACCGGTATTTTCCGGGTTGCAAGTCCGTGTATACCGCAACGGGTCGTTCCGATGAAATCCAATCCTTATCCAAATCTTCTAACTGGTACCGGTACCGGTTTTTGCCGGCTTTGTTGAATTGCAAAGCCGCAAATTCCAGATTCAGGAAGTTCTGGTTGTAAGGCAGGTTCAGCGATTGCAGGATCTGTTCGGGCAAGTCGCCCACCGGGGAATCGGCACCGCGTTTGATTGCCCGGTTATTAATCTGAATGCCCGTCAACTCTACCGCAGGCTGATAGGGATCATTCGTAATCCGGTCGGGATAAAAAGCGGTAATTCCTTCCAATCCACCCATCAGTATCCGCCCGCCGGGAAGCTGCAAAAAATGAAACCGGTTGAATTCATCGGCCAGAATACCGTCCTGTGTTGTGTAATTCTGTACCTGAAACGTCCGACGATTCAGTCGGCCAATTCCTTTGTTGGTACCGATCCAGATGCTTCCACGCCGATCCGGAATGGCGGAATAGACGACATTGTTGGGCAAACCGTCCGCAATGGTAAACCGCCGACATTGCCCCGTCCGTTTGTCGAACCGGCCCAGTCCACTGCCGAATGTCCCCAACCAAAGTAGATTCGGATCGAGGGGATCGGCAAACAGACAGAACAGCGCATCGCTGTTCAACGAAGCCGGATTTCGGGCATCGAACCCAAAGCGCCGGGTCTGTCCCGTTGCCCGATCAACGCGGTAAAGACCATGGAACTCCGTAGCCAGCCACAATGCCCGGTCATCGACAACCGCCTGCTGAATGGCAGAGGCCACTGAAAACCGGAACGGAAAAACCTGCCAGTGTTGCTGGCTTTCATCAAACCAAACCGCCCGGTTTTTGTAAACAGCCCAGATTCGGCCACCCGGATCTGCTGCTAACGGCACATACATACGTTCATCGGATTCGCCGGGCAATACGGGCGGCTGGATGGTCTGGATTTGCTTCGTTTTCAGATCCAGGCGATAAAATGGCTGGCCCCGATTGAACCAGAGCAGTCCTTTCCCATCGACGGCATACCGAAAATGATACGAATCGGTGGAGGGCGAAAATCGGGGAACCTGCGACGCCGGTAAACCTAACTGACTCACCAGCAAATCCGTACAAAAATCGACCCGGTACAGCGATCCTTCAAAACCAGTAGTCGACAGATCGTATTTCCGGACGCCCGCGCCGTTGGTGCCGATCCACAACACATCCGAGCGATCGACAAACACACTCTTGGCCGTGATGTCTTTAGTCAACTCCGGCAGGGGTTGCAAACCTGACGGCTCGTTGATCCTGAAAATCTGATTGTGCCACAACAAGTAGTCATTGCCCCGGCTGTCGGACGTAAACCGGGCCTCCCACCAGACGTCGTTTCCCAGGGGCGGAAGCGGAAAAACCCGGATTTGACCCGTTTTCGTATGAAGGAGCGTGAGATGCTGCCGGGAATGAATCAGCAGATCGCCGTTTTTCCGGGCGTGCATCCGGCCCAGAATCGAGTCCGGCCACGTAACCGGCTTCCCGGATGCAAGCGGATAATGAATAAACTGGTACTGGCTTTCATCAAACCGGTCGAGTCCGCCATCCGATGTTACCCAGATGTTGCCCCGACGGTCTTCCCTAACATCCCGAACCACATTGTTACGGAGGGAATGGCGCTGGCCCGTGTGCCGGAACCGCCGGTAATGGTTGGTTCGCAAATCCCAGCAAACCAGCCCGTTGTTGCGAAAAATCAGCCAGACCCGGTTGCGGCTGTCTGGGCAAAGATCCCAGAGGGTGTCGCGCCCGAAATGACGGCGATAAAATGGTTCGCGGGTAATATTCCGGAACGTTTCCGTAGCCGGATCGAGCCGGTCCATTTTGTTCTGTTCGCTTTTAATCCAGATATGGCCGTCGCGGTCGGGGGTTAGATTGTATACATCCGGAAACGAAAGAGCGGTTTTCGCCGGCGAAGCCACTTGGAAAACCCGAAACCGCTGCCCGTCGTAGCGACACAGACCGTCTCGGGTGGCCATCCAGATAAATCCCTGCCGATCCTGCACAATGGATGACACAAACGCCTGGGGTAAGCCCTGCCGTTCAGTCAGGGATTCGGCGGGCGGCAATGCATTCGATTGGGCAACCAGAGTCTGTATGGGCAGCCCCCCACCTAAAAGCAACCCCATTAAGGGGATTAGCTTCCGCAAAAAAGATCCGAAGCGTAGAAATGGCATGAAATCAATCCACAAAAAATACAAATACGATTTTAATCATCCCGCCGGGACTTGCCGTATCTTTGTCTGTTTACTTTTGAAACCCACTAAAATAGCGAGCATTTGTGAGATTTTTCCGGTTGTTCCTTCCCTGCGTGATTTTTTGTACCTCCCTCTATGCCCAAAAGAAAAACGAAGCCTATCAATACCACATTCGTCAGACGACTTCGCCCGTCCGAATCGATGGGGTAATGGACGAGCCGGGCTGGCTCGAAGCCGATACGGCCACCAATTTTTACATGGTTTTGCCGATGGACACCAGTTTTGCCCGCCTTCGGACGGACGTCAAAATGACGTATGATCAGCAAAATCTGTACATCATTGCGGTTTGTTATTACGACCCTACGGCTTCGGTCCGGCAAAACCGGCCGTTTGTCCAGTCGCTCCGGCGCGACTGGGAGTTCGGCAAAAATGACAATTTCATTTTCTTCATGGACCCCTTCGACGACCAGACCAACGGTTTTACGTTCGGAGCCAATGCCGTTGGGGCGCAGTGGGACGGTTTGTTGTATGAAGGCGGAAAAGCCAACCTGAGCTGGGATAACAAGTGGTATTCAGAAGTGAAAAATTATGACGACCGCTACGTGTTCGAAGCCGCCATTCCGTTCAAAACGATCCGGTACAAAAAAGGCATCACGCGCTGGGGCATCAATTTCAGCCGCCAGGATTTACGAACCACCGAAAAGTCAAGCTGGGCGCCGGTTCCACGGCAATTTCCAACGGCATCGCTGGCCTACACCGGCACCATCGTCTGGGATCAGGCTCCTCCGCAGGTCGGCTCCAACATTTCGCTGATTCCCTACGCGCTTGGCGGGTTGACGCGCGACTACGCCAACCAAAAACCGACTTCCTACCGGGGCGATGTCGGGCTGGACGCCAAAGTGGCCGTTACCTCGTCGCTGAACCTGGATTTGACCGTCAACCCGGATTTTTCCCAGGTCGACGTCGACCGGCAGGTGACGAACCTCGACCGGTTTGAGTTGTTTTTTCCGGAACGAAGGCAGTTTTTTCTGGAAAACGGCGACCTGTTTACCAACTTCGGCTACGCCAACATCCGCCCGTTCTTTTCCCGCCGGATCGGTCTGGGCGTTCCCATCCGGTTCGGAGCGCGGCTGAGCGGAAAACTCAACAAGGACTGGCGCATTGGATTGATGGATATGCAGACCGGAAAAGTGAATGAAACCGGCTTGCCCGCCCAGAATTTTGCGGTCGTCGCATTGCAACGGCGGATTTTCTCGCGCTCCAACATCGGCGCCATTTTCATCAACAAGGAGTCGCTCAACTACGATCCGGGTGCAACCGAAGCCGGAAAACCGGTTTATTCCAGATACAACCGAAACATCGGATTGGAATACAACCTGGCCTCCTCCAACAATGCCTGGACGGGGAAAGTCCTGTTTATGAAGTCGTTCGACCCCCTAACGGGCGGAAAGCGTAACCACGTTCATGCCGCAAACCTGCTGTATAGCACCCGCAAATGGATTGTTGGCTGGCAGCACGAATACGTGGGTAGTGACTATACAGCCGAAGTCGGGTACGTTCCGCGACGGGGTTACATCAAAGCCAACCCAACGGTCAGTTATTTGTTTTTTCCCAAAGGGGGTAAGGTGTTGAGCCACGGGCCACAGCTTACTTCATTTGTCATCTACAACGAGTCGTTCAGGCAAACCGACAATCAATCCGTTTTTACGTATCTGACCACCTTCCGAAGCAAAAGCGTGCTTTCGCTTTGGGCTGCGCACGATTATGTCCGGCTCCTGCAGCCCTTCGACCCCACCAATACCGGTCGTGACACGCTGGCGCGCGGAACCGAACACCGCTGGAATGCCGTTGGTGCCGACTACATTTCCAAACCGCAAAGTTTGTTCACCTACCTTTTCTCAGGCCGTTACGGCGGGTATTTTGCCAACGGCACCCGCTTGTTTCTGTCCACCGAACTGGGCTATCGTTTTCAGCCCTACGTCAGTCTGGCGTTGAGTGCCACCTACAACGACATCCAGTTGCCCGAAACAAAATCCACAACCAAATTCTGGCTTGTGGGTCCGCGCGTCGATCTGACCATGACGAACCGGGTATTTTTCACCACGTTCGTGCAGTATAACGAGCAGGCCCGCAATGTGAATTTGAACGCCCGGTTCCAATGGCGCTACCAACCCGCTTCCGACCTTTTTCTGGTGTATACCGACAATTATTTGCCGGGCTCGCTAACGGTGAAAAGCCGGGCGCTGGTGCTGAAATTCACGTACTGGTGGAACGTGTAGCGTGGTTTCTGTAAACAAATAAATAAAGTTGGGAGTTGAATACCTGAACATCAACCCCCACAAACCATGCGTAATTTCACTCATTTTCTATACACCCTGTCAATTTCCCTCTTCCTGCTGGTCGGCATGACCAGTTGCGAACTGGTTGGCGATATCTTCAAAGCGGGTCTTTGGGTTTATGGCATCGGCATCGTTCTCGTCTTGTTCGTGGCGATCTGGCTATTCAGAAAGGTATTCGGCGGTGGCCGAAGCGATTAGACCCAACACCCTTCTAAAACACAAAAAAACGCCCTTGTTGTGCAAGGGCGTTTTTTTGTGTTTAGTCAATCCAGACGGTTTCAGGCCACCAGTTCGACCAGTTTATCGCGTTGCAGAACCTCCCGCATTCGCTCGCCCAGATCGTCCGAAGCCGTGTAGAGCGGCAGACGAACCGTGGAAGAAATCAGGCCCAGGATTTCCAGAATCTTTTTGATTCCCACCGGGTTGCCTTCTTCATACAAGAGCGGATCGATGCGCAGGAAATGGCCGAGTTCGGTACGGGCAAACGCAAAGTCACCTTGCAGGGCGGCATGAATCATGTTCGTAAATTTAGCCGGTAACGCATTGGCAACCACCGACATCACGCCAACGCCCCCGATGCTGATGATGGGGACGCCCTGCACGTCATCGCCCGAAATCAACAGGAAGTCATCCGGTTTGTCGCGGACAATTTCCATGCACTGCTCGATGATGCACGAGGCCTCTTTGACGCCGATGATGTTCGGGTGTTCGGCCAGGGTGCAGACGGTTTCGGCGGTCATGTTGATGCCGGTCCGGGGCGGAATGTTGTAGAGAATAACCGGCACCGGGCTGGCGTCGGCGATGCGCGTAAAGTGTTCGATCACCCCGCGTCGGCCCGGTTTGTTGTAATACGGACATACCGACAGAATGGCGTCAATGCCTTCGAAATCGGTATCTTTAATCGTTTCGACGACTTCCGGCGTGGCATTGCCGCCGATGCCGTAGACGATCGGTAATTTTTTCGGGTTATTTTCCTTGAGATACTGAAGTAGCTGTTTCTTTTCCGATTTGGTCACCGTCGGCGATTCACCCGTGGTACCTTGCAGCACAATGTAATCGACACCTCCGTCGGTAATGTGCTGAACGACTCTACCAAAGCCATCGAAATCGATGGTCAGGTCGTCGTTGAACGGGGTAACAATGGCGACCCCAACGCCGTGGAAACGAGCATTCATGTATTTCGTACTGGATTAGAAGGAATATGCAAATCGGAAATTGGGACAAAGGTACGGTTTTTCGGTATGAAACCGTATTTCTGTTGACCTAACTGCTCAACATCGCCATAAACTCATCTTCCCCAATCATCGGAACCGCCATTTTGGTGGCTTTTTCTACTTTCGATGGCCCCGGATTTTCGCCGACAATCAGGTAATTCAATTTCTTGGAAACCCCGCTCAACAGCTTTCCGCCGTGGGCTTCAATTTCGTTTTCGAGTTCTTCGCGGCTGAAGTTGGCGAACGTGCCGGTATACAAAAAGGTTTTGCCGACCAGCGTCTCCCCTTTTTTCTCCACTGCCACGCGGTCCGTTTCCATTTGCAAACCCGCCAGCCGCAACCGTTCGATGAATACCTGGTTTTCGGAATCGTCAAACCAGGCGACTACACTCTGGGCAATCCGGTCGCCCACTTCCGGAACGCCGAGCAGTGCCTCGTGGGAAGCCCCCCGGAGCGCGTCGATGTTGCCGAAATAATCCGCAAGTTTTTCGGCCGTCGTGTTGCCGACATACCGGATGCCGATGGCAAACAGCACATTCGAGAAAGGCTGGGCTTTCGAGCGTTCGATGGCCGTCAGGATGTTTTCGACGGATTTTTCCCGCAAACTAACCACCCGCTTTTTACCGGTTTCCGGGTCGGCAAATACTTTCTCCAAGCCCAGCAGTTTCTCCACGGTCAGTTCGTACAAATCAGCCGGGCTGCGCACCAGTCCCCGGTCAATGAGCATTTCGATCTTGCCTTCGCCCAGACTTTCAATGTTCATGGCGCGCCGTTGAATAAAATGTTCGAAACGGGCTTGCAACTGCGGAGGGCACGCTTTTTCGTTCGGGCAGTAAAAATGCGCTTCGCCTTCTTTCCGCACCAAAGGCGTTTCGCAGGCCGGGCAAAGCGTCGGATAAACGATGGGCAAACTGGCGTCGGTTCGCTGACTGAGGTCGACACCGGTTATTTTGGGAATAATTTCGCCCCCTTTTTCGATAAAAACCGTATCGTTCAGCATCACGCCCAGCCGCTGAATTTCGTTGGAATTGTGCAGCGACGCGCGTTTGACAACCGTTCCGGCCAGCAAAACCGGTTTCAGATTGGCCACCGGCGTTACTGCACCCGTCCGCCCAACCTGGTACGAAACGCTGTTGAGCACCGTCGTGGCGGCCATCGCCTTGTATTTGAAGGCAATCGCCCAGCGCGGACTCTTGGCCGTGAAGCCGAGTTCGCGTTGCTGGTCGTAGCGATTGATTTTGATGACAATGCCATCCGTCGCCAGCGGCAGTTCGAACCGCCGGGTTTCCCATTCGTTGATGAACGCCATCACCTCCTGAATCGAACCGCATTTCCGCCAGGTTGGCGACACGTTGAAGCCCCATTGCTTCATGACCACCAGGCTTTCTTCGTGGGTTTCAAACGCTTCCGGGTCCGACAAAAACGAGTAGAGGTAACAATCCAGCCGCCGTTTGGCCACCGCCCCGGAGTCCTGCTGCTTGAAGGTCCCGGAAGCCGCGTTGCGCGGATTGGCCAGCAGCGGTTCGCCAATGTCTTCGCGTTCGCGGTTAATGCGTTCAAATTCAGCGAGCGGCAAAAAACCTTCGCCCCGGACTTCAAACAACGGCGGCACATTGGAACCATTTATTTTGAGCGGCAAGGTGCGAATGGTGCGGACGTTGGCGGTAATGTCATCACCCCGGACGCCATCGCCCCGGGTAACGCCCCGTACCAGAATTCCGTTTTCGTAGGCCAGGCTCAGGGCAACGCCGTCGAATTTTAATTCGCAGATGTAGTCGTAAGCCGCCCCGTTGAGCCCTTTCTGCACCCGGACATCGAACTCCGTCAACTCCGCTTCCGAGTAAGTATTGCCCAGCGACAGCATCGGAAACCGGTGAAAAACCGTAGCAAATTCCTTGCTGATGGTGCCGCCCACGCGGTGCGTCGGGGAGTCGGGCCGACCGAATTCGGGGTGTTGCCGTTCCAGGGCCGTGAGTTCCTCCAGCAGTTGGTCAAAGGTAAAATCATCGACCTCTGAAATACTGTTTTGGTAGTACTGGAAGTTATAATGATTAAGCCGATCAGTAAGTTCAGCGATTCGTTCCTGAGGATTCATTCTATTTTTAAACTAAAATTGCACCGGGTTTTCACAGCGTCAGTATAATCGAATTAGACTGCAATCTTACTAAATCCTGTACGGACTCGGGCATCCGGTTCGAATTGTTCAAACAAAAGAATTAATTTTGGAGTCAACTTTTGCAATTCGGAAACATTATTTCACTAAAAACGCCTTCATGATTCCACCTTTGATTGCCCCTTCAATCCTGGCTGCCGATTTTGCAAACCTGCAACGCGACGTTGAATTACTCAACCGCAGTGAGGCCGATTGGATTCACGTGGACGTGATGGATGGCGTTTTTGTACCGAATATTTCGTTTGGCATTCCCGTCTGCGAAGCCGTTAACCGCCACGCTACCAAACCGTTAGACGTTCACCTGATGATTGTGCAGCCGGAGCGCTACATCGATGCGTTTGCCAAAGCGGGTGCTGCCCATCCCGAACGGCCGGGCACGATTACCGTTCACCTCGAAGCCTGTACGCACCTGCACCGCACGCTGACCCAGATTCGGGAAACCGGTTGCCGGGCGGGCGTGGCGCTGAATCCGCACTCGCCGGTGGAGTTGCTGGCGGATGTGCTCGATGAAATTGACCTGATTCTGCTGATGTCCGTCAATCCGGGTTTTGGCGGACAATCGTTTATTCCCCATACCTTGCATAAAATCCGGAAAATGCGCAGGCTGCTGGCCGCTTCGGGTCAAACCGCTTTTATTGAGGTGGATGGTGGAGTAGGGAATGATAATGTAGCCGCTTTACTAGAGGCTGGTGCCGATGTGCTGGTAGCCGGTAGTTCCGTTTTTCGAGCCGCCGACCCTGCCCAAGCGATTCATACGCTGAAACAGTTTGGCCAGACCGCCCGGCCGGTATAAACGGAAGCTTAGTCAATTTACACGACCTTTTTAATCAGGCATGTATACGAAAATATTTTGTGGTTTACTGTTGGGAAGTTTGCTGTTTTTCTCGGTTCTGTCCTGCAAGCAAACGCCAACCACCGGGAACGATCCGACCAGTGTCAACGACTCCAGTGTAGTTCAAAGTCGCATTCCAACCGTAGATTGGGCCAAAAACGCGACCATTTATGAAATCAACATCCGGCAATTTTCACCGGAAGGCACGTTCAAAGCCGTTGAAAACCAGCTCACCCGTCTGAAGGAGCTGGGTGTCGATATTCTCTGGTTCATGCCGATCCATCCCATCAGCAAGGAAAACCAGCGCACCCTGCCCGGCAATCCGTATGCCGTGGAAGACTACAAGGCCGTCAATCCCGACTACGGCACGCTGGCCGATTTCAAGGCCCTCGTCAAACAGGCCCACGATCTGGGCATGCACGTGATCATCGACTGGGTGCCTAATCACACCGGCCGCGCCCACACCTGGGTGAAACAACACCCGGACTGGTATACCCAAATCAACGGCAGGATGAGCCCGCCGATTGACGAACAGGGCAAAGTGACCGATCGCCCGGACGTGTTCGACCTCAACTACAAGAACCCGGAACTCCGGAGCGCCATGATGGATGCCATGAAGTTTTGGGTGCGTGAATGTGATATCGACGGCTACCGTTGCGAAGTCGCCGGCTATGTTCCGGATGATTTCTGGAGCGAGGTCCGCCCCAAACTCGACAGCATCAAAACCGTCTTTATGCTGGCCGAGTGGGAAGACAAGCCCGAGCATTTCACACAATGTTTTAACATGAATTATAGCTGGAGTACCTACCAGCTTATGAAATTGATTGCCAAAGGCAAACGCCCGGCTTCTGCCCTCGATTCGCTGCTGGCCCACAACAAGGAACGGTTTCCGCGTGGTTACTACCAGATGCAGTTTACGCAGAATCACGACGAGAATGCGTGGGTCGGCACCCCAACCGAACTGTTTGGCAATGGTGTCGATGCCTTCACGGTGCTGGCTTTTACTTTCGATGGCATGCCGCTGGTCTATAATGGCATGGAATCCAACCTGAGTAAACGGCTGAAATTTTACGAAAAAGACCCGATTTACTGGGGCAATTACAGCAAAACGGATTTCTACAAAACCCTGCTGACCCTGAAACACCGCAACCAGGCGCTCTGGAACGGCCTGGCCGGTGGTCCGCTGATCAAGATTCCGACGGAGAAAGACGACAAAGTGTACGCTTTTTATCGCCAGCAGGAAAACGACCGGGTTATCGTCATCGTCAACCTCAGCCCAACCCCCCAAACCATTCGACTGAACGGCGACGGTTTTGAGGGCGTTTATACCGAGGTGTTCAGCCGCCAGCCCGCCGAACTGCGCAATTCCCTGACGTTTGCGCTCAAACCGTGGGAATATAAGGTGTATACCAATTAAGAGTTAAGAGTTATGAGTGAAGAGTTATGAATTATTAGTGCTATCTTGGTTTAAGGATGCGCATTCATCATTTTAACTCTTAATTCTTCACTCATAATTCTTAACTCTTCAATCCTAAATTAACTTGCATGATCCGGGGAGTCTTACTGGTGCTGGGATGTGTGGTGCTTCTTTTACCTGCGGTTTCGGGTCAAACCGTGCAGTGGGCCAGTTCCGTCGTCGGTTTTTCGTCGGAAGGCCGGGGGGAAGCCTACTCGCAGCAATACCGGGCGAATCAAATTTTGGGAAAACCGAACCGGCTTCCACAAGTTGGTGACAACGTCTGCGCCTGGTCACCGCTCTACCCCGACGGCCCGAACGAGGAATGGATTACGGTTCGGTTTGCCGCAGCCATTCCCATTCACCAGATCGCCATCTTCCAGAGCGGCAACCCCGGCGCCATTAGCCAGGTCCTGATCATCGACGGCTCGGGGCGGGAAATCCCGGTTTATCAGATGGGTCCTTCGGCTCAGATCGCCGAGAGTGGCCAAACGCCCATCCTCCGCATTGCGCCCACCGACCCGGTTATCACCGCCAACACCATCAAACTGGTCATTAGCCCCAACCGGATTAAAGGCCCCAATCAGATCGACGCCATCGGAATTTCGTCCGATCCGCAGCCCATCGACATTGCCATCAACGTGTCCAAAGATGCGCCCAAAGACCTGGTAAAGGAAAACATCGGTGCGCAGGTCAATTCGCGGGGGCAGGAAGTAGCGCCGGTAATTTCGCCGGACGGCAAAACGCTGTATTTCACCCGGGGGCAGCACGAACGCAATACCGGCGACCCCAAAAGCCAGGACGTCTGGTATTCGACGCTTCAACCCAATGGCGAATGGGGAAACGCAATCAACATTGGCCCACCGATCAATACGACCGCCGATAACGCCGTTAGTGGCATGTCACCGGATGGCCGGACCATTTACCTCATCAACGTCTACAAACCCGACGGTTCCGTTACCTACGGTTTATCCAAATCGACGCTGGGCAAGAATGGCTGGTCGTTTCCGGTCGAGTGTGTAATTGCCAACAACCACAACCTCCACAAAAATGCGTACACTGAATACGCGATTGTGCCGGATGGCAAAACGATGGTGTTGTCCGTTCAGCGACGGAATTCGCTGGGAAACAAGGATTTATACGTTTCGTTTTTACAACCGAACCAAACCTGGAGCGAACCCGTCAGCATGGGGCCGGTTCTGAATACCGCCGAATACGAAGGTGCACCCTTCGTGGCTTCCGACTCCCGAACGCTCTATTTTACGTCAGCCGGGCGGCCCGAATACGGCAACGGGGATATTTTCGTCAGCCGTCGGCTCGATGATTCCTGGACCAACTGGTCGGAGCCGGAAAACCTGGGGCCGGTTATCAACACCCCGGAATGGGATGGGTATTTCACCATTCCGGCCACCGGTGATTACGCCTACCTGAGTTCCATCCAGAATTCGATGGGTGGCGAAGATATTTTTCGGCTGAAACTGTACCCGGCCATCAAACCCGACCCCGTGGCCATCGTGTCGGGTCAGGTCATCGATGGCGTCACCAAAAAACCGGTCGCTGCGGAGGTTTTTTCGACAATTGCCCCCGAAAACAAAGAACACAGCCGGATTGCCTACGATCCCGAAACCGGCGATTTCAAGCTGTTGCTGGCGATGTCGAGCAGTTATAATCTGACGGCCAAACGCGAAGGTTACTTCCCGTCTACCGAACTGGTCGACCTCAGCAAAGACAAACGCTTCAAGGAAATCCGGAAAAATCTCATTTTAACGCCGATCAAAGCCGGGCAGCGGGTCGTCCTGCGCGACGTCCTGTTCGAACAAAGCAAAGCCATTCTTTTATCCGGCTCAACGGTCGAACTCGACCGCGTGGTGCAGATGCTGAAAGAGTACCCAACGATGGAAATTCAGGTCGATGGACACACTGATAACCAGGGCATTTGGGACCTCAACATGAAACTGTCGCAGGACCGGGTCCGGGTGGTCAAAGAGTATCTGCTGGCGCAGGGCATTCCCGACCTCCGCATCCAGACCAAAGCCTGGGGGCCGAGCAAACCGATCGCCAGTAACGAGACCGAGGAGAAGCGTCGATTGAACCGAAGAGTAGAATTTACGATCCTGAAAATGTAAAGTCCCACAAATCAGTTTAATTTTACCCGCAGAAAAGTTATAGTATTGGATTAATGTCTCTATCGCCCCCTCGTCGAACGTCTGTTTTTATTCTGTCCGGAATTATTCTGCTGGCTTTTATCCTCCGTATTTACCGATCCGACACCTACGGTATCTGGTTTGACGAAAAGGCGACGCTCCTCATCAGCCAGTGCATTGCGATGGAAGGGGCCAATCAACACGATGTATTCGACAAGAAGGATTCGCCTTATTTTACGCCCAAAGAGTTCTGGAAACCCAAAACCTTCGCCGATTTCAGTGAAGCCGTTCAGCGGAGCGACATTGGCCACAGTCCGGCCTATTATGCGGTTTTGTGGATTTGGGAAGAGATTTTCGGCCTCAGCGATTTATCGATCCGGTTTCCTTCGATCATCTTCAGCACACTAACGGTTTTACTCGTTTATTTTTTTGCCAAACGTCATTTCCGGCTGGAACCGGAATCGGCAACCCGGCTGGCGTTGATCAGCGCGTTCATTGCTGCCATCGAACCGTTGTTCATCGCCCACAGCCACATCGCCCGCAACTATTCGATGACGTTCTTTCTGACGTTGCTGTCGACGCACGTTTTTCTGATCATCATGGAAAAAGAGCAGAAAAAGAAAGCCCCGGCGCAACTGTATGTCGGCTATTGCGCGCTCATTGCCACTTCGATTCTGTCTCATTACCTGACGGTTACGGTTTTTTTGTGCCACGGTTTGTACACCCTGCTCTACGTCCGCAAATGGCCGATGTGGTATAAACTGGGCGCATCCTTCGCCGTTGCCATCGGGTTCGTATCGCTGTGGATGATTTTCGGCGGGGGGCAATCCACGTTTTTCACCCTGAACCACCAGGCCGTTTTCTATCGCAACCTGGCGCTGACCAATCCCGTGAACAGCGGATTTGGCCTGATTCTTCCGGCCACGATTCCCAACGTTTTCTGGCGATCACTGCCCATCTGGAGCGATCTCGTGCTGTTTACCAACGGCCTGGCGACGGCAACGGCGGGCTACCGGAATGTGGGGGTTGCGCTTCTCATCGGCCTGCTTTCGGTATTCCTTATTTACCGGTACCGGAACCAGCGCCAGCCCCCTCAGTGGGTCAAATTCGGGCTGCCCGTTCTGATGCTGGCCGGGCTGGCTTTCTACAGCATTTATCCGTTGCAGCACCTGGTATTGTCGGCGACGCTGCCGCTTTTTTACCTGATGATTGTGGCTTTGCTGGAAGATTTCAGGCCGAACGACCGCCCGTTGATCGTTTTTCTGGTGCTGCTTTCCGTGGTTCCGACGCTGTTTCTGATCCTGATGGCGTTCCGTTCCGGGCATACCTACGGGCTCACGCAGCGGTATTCGGGCTTTTCATTTCCGTATGTGATCATTCTCGTTGCCATCCTGATTCGGAAACTTTCGACGCAAAAATTGTGGCTTAGTTTACCACTGACGGCGGTTTTGATCATTCAGGGTGGTTTGGTCATTCAACTGCTGCAACGCATCTATAACGATACGGCAGCGAAGTATACGTCGTTTTCCGTTCCCCGTACCACCAATCCGTTTCGCGAATCCGCGAAGAAAATTGAAGAACTCTATGCCCCGGGCGATACGGTTTTGTATCCGTCGCTGAAACGCCGGGAATACTCCGATATCGACAAAAGCGGTCGGCCGTATGCCATTATCGACGCGCAGTTGGTTAACATCTATTTGCCGAAAGACGCCACCTATTACCAGCGCATCGACCCCATGGAACGGGATAAGATTGTACTGGTCAAAGGCAAGACGGGCCAGAAAATCACTATCTTTGACCTCGAAGGAACGAAATACAGGTATTAAATGACTTCACCAGCACTCACAACCGATATTACGACCCTCAGCGGCCAACTGCGGCTGAAGGTTCTCGAATTGTATAATAAGGCCCATGCCGGCCACATTGGCTGCTCGCTGAGCTGCCTCGATATGATGATTGCCTCACTGATTCTGCGGAAACAGGAAGAAGATACGTTCATCCTGTCGAAAGGCCATGCCGCAGCGGCACTCTACGTTTGCCTGAATCACCTGGGCGAAATTTCGGACGAACAACTGCAATCGTTCTACAAAAACGGCACCACCCTGCCCGCTCACCCCGCGCCCAACAAACACAAAGGCATTCCGTTTGCCACCGGCTCGCTCGGTCACGGTTTTCCCATTGCGTCGGGCATTGCGCACGCGAACAAATTGCAGGGCAACACCAACGCCGTGTATGTGCTGATGTCGGACGGGGAAACCAACGAAGGCACCACCTGGGAAGCCGCCCATTACGCCCTGCAACAGGGACTGGATAACCTGACGGTGCTGATCGACAAAAACGGTTTGCAGGGGTTTGGCCCCACTGCCGAAGTGTTTGGCGACACGGCCGATGTGGCGAAATGGAAAGCCATCGGGTTTGACGTTGTGGAAGCCGATGGTCATGATGTGGAAGCCCTGCTCGTGATCCTCGATACGCTGCGGCTGCAAACCAATGGCAAGCCCAAAGTCATTATTGCCCACACGGTGAAAGGCAAAGGCGTTTCGTATATGGAAAACCGGCTCGAATGGCATTACCTGCCCATGACCGCCGACCTCTACGACCAGGCCTGCAACGATATAAACGACCGGTATTTTGCCGCTTAAACCTGTGCAGTAAACAGGTTCCGATCCATACTAGTTAACCACGAATGTCTAAACAGATCCTACCGTACCAGGACAGCATCCTTCAACTAAAAGGACCCATTTTCGTCTTCGGAGCCAGCGGCTTTATCGGTGCCAATTTATTCGATCAGATTTTTCAGCTCCGTAAGGATTGCTACGCCCTGACGCACGACGCCACCAAAGCCTGGCGGCTGAAGTTGCTGAACGTTCCGACGGAAAATGTCATACACTGCGATATACTTTCCCATAAATCAGTTCAGGAAATTTTTGACCGCTACAAACCCCGCACCATCTTCAATCTGGCGGCATACGGGGCCTATAGCAAACAGAAAAACGTCAACCTGACCTACGAAACCAACGTCAACGGCACGGTCAATATTCTCGAAAACTGCACGCCCGACACGGTGTATATCCACGCCGGCAGCAGTTCGGAATACGGTTTTAACTGCACCGCCCCGAAAGAAACCGACCGCGTCGAACCCAACAGCCACTATGCCGTTTCGAAAGTTTCGGCGGCTTACATGCTGGAATTTTACGCCCGCGTCCATGGCCTCAAAACCCTGAACCTGCGGTTGTATTCGATTTACGGCGGCTGGGAAGAACCCGACCGGCTGATTCCCCGGCTGGTGGAAGAAGCCCGGAAAGACACCCTGCCCCCACTGGTTTCGCCCGACATCAGCCGCGATTTTGTCTACATCGACGATTGCGTGGAAGCCTTTGTTCAGGCCGCCCTGAAAGTCGACAAAACCATCAGCGGACGGTCGTATAACATTGCGACGGGTCAGAAAACGACCATGCGCGAGCTGGTCGACGAGACCCGCAACACCTTTGGTTTGACCATTGACCCCGTCTGGGGCAGCATGGGAAACCGGCAGTGGGACCTCAGCGACTGGTATGGCGACCCCGAAGCCGCCAACGCCGACCTCGGCTGGAAAGCCCGGACGCCCCTGGGCGTCGGACTCCGGAAAACCGCCGACTGGCAGATCCAGCACGACTATGCCGAGCGCGTGCTGCCTGCGTTTGCCAACCCCACGCTCAACCCCGTTATCACGGCCATCATTGCCTGTTACAAAGACGCCCAGGCCATTCCGTATATGTATGATCGGCTGGTCAAGACGTTCAACGAAATGAAGGTCCGGTACGAAATCATTTTCGTGAACGACAATTCGCCGGACAACCAGGAAGAAGTCATCGACGGAATTTGCGCGAAAGACCCCAACGTGATCGGCATTACCCATTCGCGCAACTTCGGTTCGCAGTCGGCTTTTCTGAGCGGCATGGAAATTTCGTCGGGCGATGCCGTGGTGCTGATGGACGGCGATTTGCAGGACCCGCCCGAAATCATTCCCAGCTTCTACGAAAAATGGCAGCAGGGTTTTGACGTCACGTATGGCGTCCGGGTGCAGCGTGAAATGCCGCCCCACGTTCATTTTTTTTACCGGACGTTCTACCGGCTGTTCAAGAAAATGTCTTACATCAACATTCCGGTCGATGCGGGTGATTTCTCGATGATCGATCAGAAAGTGGTTCGTGAACTCGTGGCCCTGCCCGAAACCGAGCAGTTTCTGCGCGGACTGCGGGCCTGGGTGGGGTTCAAGCAAACCGGCGTCGGTTATGTGCGGCCTGAGCGGATGTTCGGCGTATCGACCAACAACTGGACGAAAAACATCTGGTGGGCGAAAAAAGCCATTTTCTCGTTCAGTTTTGCCCCGCTCGAATTGATGTCCTACGCCGGATTCCTGCTAACCGGGCTGTCGCTGCTGGGCATTCTCTGGCAGATTTTGGCTAAATTTGTGTTCTTCCCCAACACCCCCGCCGGTATCTCGACCATCATTGTGCTGGTCATGCTGTTCGGTGGCATCAATTTGCTGGGCGTGTCGTTTGTCGGAGAATACATCAGCAAGATTTTTGAAGAAACGAAAAAGCGACCCAAATTTATCCGCACCAAGGTTCGGAAAGGCGAGCACCTCTACAAAACCGCATCCGAAATCCGGGCGCTGGTGGAAGCGAGAAAGACAAAATAAGGTTTACGGTTTTCAGTTTACGGTTTACGGTGGGCTGACGCATGCTTAAAGCGTCAGCCCACCGTAAACCGTAAACTGAAAACCGTAAACCATAAACTAATCAAGTCTATGCGTAAAGAATTTTCTGCTGCGATGGAACGGATTGCTGCGGCTGATGATAAAATCATCTTCATCACGGGCGACCTGGGATATAATGCACTTGAAAACGTGGCCGCCATCATGGGGCCGCGCTTCATCAACGCCGGGGTGGCCGAACAGAACATGGTCGGCGTGGCCGCCGGAATGGCTTATAAAGGGTATAAAGTGTTCTGCTACAGCATCGCTCCCTTTGCGGTGTACCGCTGTCTCGAACAGTTTCGCAACGATGCCTGCCTGCACAATTTGCCGGTTTTTCTGGTTGGTAACGGCGGAGGTTACGGCTACGGCATCATGGGCTCCACGCACCACGCCATCGAAGACCTGGCCTGCCTGAGCGGTTTGCAGAACGTCAAAACCTGGATTCCGGCCTTTGCCGACGAGATCGATTCGATTGTCGACAGCATCGTTTCCGAAGGTCGCCCGGCGTATCTGCGGCTCGGTGCCGGGCCGAAAACGCCCGAAGGCAGCGAAACCACCGGATCGTTCAAGAAAGTGGTGAGCAGCGAAAATCCGAAAGGAACCGTTGTGGCCCTGGGGCCGGTAGCGGCCAATGTGCTGAAAGCCCTGCAAACGTCCGATGCCCTCGGGAATCAGTTCGACGTCTACACCGCCCTGAATCTGCCACTGGAGTTGCCGACGGACCTGGGTCGGCAATGGGCGGAAGCAAAAAATCTTTTGGTTGTGGAAGAACACGTCAGCATCGGTGGTCTGGCCCAGCAGTTGTCGGTAAAGCTACTCGAAAACGGCCTGTCGTTCCGGCAGTTTGTCAGTTTGTCGGCGCAGGGTTATCCCGACGGATTGTATGGCGATCAGAGTTATCACCAGCAGCAATCCGGCCTGGATGCCACGTCAATTCAGGAAAAACTGGCGGCTTTTTTGTGATACGATCGTTACACAGGGTTGATCAGAGAACATCAGCGGGAATCAGAGAGGATTTGTTGAGTTGACCGTATGGAATCGAAAACACAAGCGGGAGCGGTTCAGGAAATCCGGCCAAAAGCGGTTTCTCAACGATCCGTCTTTCTGGGCGGGCTGGTGTTGCTGGTCCCGATCCTGGTCTATTTTTGGGTATTCAGCCGGTACGCCATCAATGTTCCGAAGTTTGAAGACCACATTTTGAAGACCTTTCTCTTCAATCTGGAGAGAGCCAACTCGTTCCGCGACAAGGTGTACGAATTTTTCCGGCAACACAACGAACACCGCATTGTCTACGACCGACTGATCACCTGGCTGGATTACAACCTCACCGGCAAGCTGAACTACATCCACCTTATGGTGGTGGGAAGCCTCAGCCTGGTTGCGCTACTGATGGTGTTTGTCAAGGCATTGCGAAAGGCCAATGCGCCCGTCTGGATGGCCTTGCCGGTTTCGCTGCTGCTCTTCAACCTATCTCACTGGGAAAATATGTTCTGGGGCATGGCGGCCCTGCAAAATTTCACGGTGGTTGTGCTCGCCATTGCCGCCTTCTACGACCTGGCGTTTAAAAACCGGGTGAGTTGGGTGGCCATTCTACTGGCCGTTGCGGCCACGATCACCAGCGGCAATGGCCTGTTGATCTGGCCCGTGGGTCTGGTGATGATTTTTCTGCGTCAGGATTACGTGGGCGTTCTGCACTGGTTGGCCGCACTGGCTGTCACCTTCCGGCTCTATTTTCTGAGCTACCAAAAACCGCCCGGCAATCCCGCCGATCAGGGCACGTTGCTGGATCAGGTTCACGGCTGGTTTCTCTTCAATGGGGCTTCCGCCGAGGCTTTTCCGATTCAGAATTTCATGCTTACCTGCCTGATTCTGGGCATTGCGGTGGTCGGACTGGCCGTGTGGATGGGCTTTTCCATGCTTTGGCAACGCTTTCGCGGGGTTAAACTGAGCCCTTGGCAGTTGTTTTTTTTGGGTGGTGTGGCCTTTCTGGTCGGAACGGGCCTCATCGTGGCCTTCAACCGCGTGGGATTTGGCCTCGGCACGCTTACCACCAGTCGTTACAAAATTTACTCCTTAACGCTACTGGCTTTTCTGTTTTCGTTCTGGATCGCCAACGCCCGCCCTTCACGCCGGTTTCTGACGGCGGGTGTAGCTTCCGGTTTCAGTCTGCTGATCGCCTTTTTTTCGTACACGACCTACCTCGACGAAACCATCAATTTGCGAAACTACCTGGCCACCATGCAGTTCAACTGGACGTATACCCAAAACCGGCCGGTTTCAACCATCGATGCCCAAACCCGCGAATGGGTCGATAATGCTCCGGCATTCTACGATGCGCAGTTGTCCGCTCTCTTTCAGGAGGCCAAACCGGCGGCCGTGATCCGGCTGGATACCCTTTTCAAAGCCAACAACGAGTTTGTAGCCCGGCTGGATTCGTTTCCGGCGCTGGGGATTCGCGACCAGGGCGCGTACCTGATTGCGCGGTCGCCCCGCCGAATTTATCTTTTTCCAACCCGTCAGAATCTTTCCGGCAGCCGCAAGCGATGGATTAAACCGGCGGCCACTTTCGGCTCCGGTTTTACGGCGCAATTTCTCGAAGCCGAACTGGATGCCGGTACGTATGACCTCCAGATTCTGGCCGTCGGCCCCCATACGGAGTGGCGGTTTTATAGCACCGGACGCCAGGTTGTTTCGACTGGAAAACCGCTGGAATCCTTTAAGAAAAACTGGTAGTATGCAGGTATTCCGTAAATCGATCACGCTATTTTTACTCCTGACGCCGGTTTTTCTGGTTGGCGCAACGGTTCTAAAATACGCCATCGACCTTCCGTACTGGGATGATTACCTGGTTCAGACGCATTTGATTTCCCTGAAAAGCGACACGGGCACCCTCCGCAAATTCAGCCGACTGTTCGACCAGCACTGGGAACACCGGATTGTGTGGACCCGCAGCATTTTCTTTCTGTATTACAAACTCACCGGACAACTCAACTATTACAACCTCACACTGGTTGGATTCAGCGGTCTGGGGGTTTTGCTGCTGCTGTTGTATGCGGTTTTCCGGAAAACCCGCCTGCCGCTGTATTACTTTTTGCCGGTTCCGTTCCTGCTATTCACGCTGCAATCGCACGAGAACCTGATCTGGGCGATGGCTTCCATCCAGAATTTTTACATCCTGGTTTTCGCCCTCGGTGCTTTTTATTTACTCGCCTATCCATCGCGCCGGTCGTTTGGGGCGGCTTTGCTCGTGGCCACGGTCGCCAGCTTTACCAGCGGGAACGGTTTTCTTATTTTTCTGATCGGTGCGATGCTGCTGTTCGGGCAGCGGCACTTCCGCCGGGGAGCGCTCTGGCTGGCGGTCGGTTTGGCGTGTGTGGTTATTTACTTTTACAGCTACAACCGCATCACGTTCTTCCCTTCGCCCTATCTCTACGGTTTCGGGCAGTGGATCAAAGCCTTTTTTGTGTTCGTCGGCGGTTTTGTCGACACGTATCCCTACCCCAAACCCGTCGCCATTGGCTATGACAACCCGATCTGGCTGACCATTCTGGTGGGCGTTCTGTTCATCGGGTTTGCAGGCTGGCAACTGATCCGGCTTTTGCTGACGTATTTTCTGACCACCCGTCGTTCCATTCCGGCGATGCCCTGGTTCTGGCCGGCTTTTTTTGGCGGCAGTCTGCTGTTCCTGCTGGCGACGGATGCCATGACGGTGTACGCCCGCGTGGGTTTCGGCGGAGCGGGATACATGCTCCAGAGCCGCTACAAAATCTATTCGGGGCTGTTCATCAGCCTCTGTTACCTCTACGCCCTCTGGATTTATCAGAAGCAGGACTGGCTGCGGTTTGTCTGGGCCGTCGCGCTGGTGGTGACCGTTCCGATTAGCCTGTATGCGGATTATCAATGTCTGGAAGGCATCATCAACCAGCGCCGGAAAACCGTAGCGTCGTACCTGACCTGGCGGCTGCAAACCCCGGTTCAGGAGCAACGGGCTTTTGAGTCGGTGTATCACCCCCAGCCGTTTTCTGATTCTTTCCTTACTGCCGTACAAACCGCCCCGCAGGATACCACGGCGGTTTTCGATCGCATCAACGAAGCGCATTTTTTCCTGAACGTTTTCAAAAAAGATGCCGCGAACCCCACCCTGGAACGACCCGAAAACGGTTCCTACATCGTGTTGCTGGGGGCTGACAGCAGTTACGTTTACCCGGCCCGGCCCCTACGCCCCTATTCGGTGCCGGAGTCGGACCTGAAATCCGGCAAAACCGGCTATTTTAGCCCGGCGTTTCTGGCGCAGGTTCCAAAAGAAGCCACCAGACCGGGCACATACCGAATGGCCTTGCTGACCAACCGCAACGATTCCCTGCGGCTACAAATGAGCCCGGTAGTTTTTCGTCACACCACCACGTATTAACCCATGTCCCTTTTGACACCAGCGACCGAATCCCCATCGAAAGAGAAACTTTACCTCGTTCAGTTAGACGGACTGCGGTTTCTGGCCGTCACACTGGTGATGCTCGACCACTGGCTGGGCGAAAAAAACAGCCTGCCGCTGGGGTATTTTGGCGTCAACCTGTTTTTCGTCCTGAGCGGTTTTCTGATTACCCGCATCCTGATTCACAGCAAGCAGGCCGATGACCGGCTTCAGCGGTCGCACGGTCATTCGCTGCGGCAGTTTTTCATCCGGCGGAGTTTGCGGATTTTCCCCATTTACTACCTGACCATCATTATTCTGGCAATCGTTGGCTTTCAGGCTGCCCGGGAGAATTTCGTCTGGTTTATGACCTACACCCAAAACTTCTGGATCATCATTCACCAGACCTGGTTTGGTGCGCTGGATCACCTGTGGTCGCTGGCGGTAGAAGAACAGTATTACATCTTTTTCCCGTTTCTGGTGCTGTTCCTGCCGCTGCGCCGGTTGCCGGTGGTGTTGGCAACGCTGGTGGGGCTGGCCTTCCTGTTGCGGGTGTACCTGTTTGTGACCGGAGCGCCCTGGATGGTGCAGTTCGTTTTCATGCCCGCCTGTCTGGATGCCTTTGGCCTGGGCGGTGTGCTGGCTTTTCTGATGGTTTTCCGCCGGGAGCTTTTTAACAAACTGGTTGGTAACACGGGTTTTCTGCTGGCAAGTCTGTTTCTATACACCCTGAATGTGTATCTGATGTCGACAACCTCGCCCTCCCGGAACGTTTATACGGACGTTTTCGACCGGTTTTTCACCTCCTTGTTCTGCTTTTTCATCATCGGAAAAAGCGTTGTGGGCTACGGCGGTCTGGCCAGGTGGGTGCTCGAACATCCGGTAAGCAACTACCTGGGGCGGATCAGCTACGGATTGTATTTATTTCATAATTTGGTATTTAATTATTACCACACACCACCCGATTTTATTACCGTTCGGGCCTGGAACCGGGTTCTGCGGGAGATGCCCTTTCTGGTCGATACAGGCGCTGATACGACACTTAAATTCCTGTTTTTTTACGGGATTACGGTACTATTAGCCACCGTTTCCTGGTATGTGGTCGAAAAACCGTTCAATGCCTTGAAAGACCGCTTTTCGTATTGATTTTTTGGAAACAAGCCCGTTGAATAAATCTAAGTGCGGGGGTAGGACAATTCCTACTTCCGATTTCCTTATCTTTGCCTAATTAATTTCGTCAAACCGGCAATTCGAACGCATTTGGTCAACGTTGCCACTTATAAGTCTGCTACCAGCTAATGAGTTTACACCTATCAATAGTAATGCCGGCCTACAACGAGGAAGAGTGTATCCACGAGGTAGTAGAAACCTGGGTCGATCTGCTCACCCGGCAATTTCCAACTGAAAATACGCGTCTTATTGTGATCAACGACGGTTCCAAAGACCGCACCGGTGCCATCCTGGATTCGCTGAAACCCAAATATCCGACCAAACTGGAGGTTGTTCATACGCCCAATGGCGGACACGGCAATGCCGTCGTTCGGGGATACCGTCACGCCGTCGCCTTGGGATCGGAATACGTGTTTCAAACCGACAGTGACGACCAGTTTGTGACCGACGACTTTGCCAAGCTGTGGGCCAAACGCCATGAATCCCATTTCATTCTGGGCTACCGCCAGATTCGTTTCGATGCCCCTGCCCGGCTGGTCATCACCCGGATTCTGAAGTTCAGCCTCTTTCTGATTTACGGAACCTACATCAAAGACAGCAACATTCCGTTTCGCCTGATCAATGGAGCCTACCTGAAAAAACTGCTGGAACAACTGCCGGACCCGACGCCCTTTGCGCCCAATATTTTCCTGGCCGTCATGGCGCGGAAAGCCGGTCAGAAAACCTTCGACATTCCCATCGTTCACAAAGAACGACTGACGGGTACGGTTTCGATTCTACGCTGGAAACTGATCAAAGTATGTATCCAAAGCTTCCGGGAACTGGCCGAATTTCGCCTGGATCTGGGCGCGAAAGTAAAAGCCCTGAAAGCCGTGGATGTGAAGCAGCCCGTTAAACTGTAAGCAATCCCCTTCCAGGAATGCGCCCGGCCGCTCCTGATGACGCAGATTGAACGGATCTCCACAGATTTTATCTGCGAAAATCCGCCCGGTCTGCGTCATTGTTTTTTTATCTTTACCACCCGTATGGCCCCGAATTCAAGTACATGACCAAAAAGCAGCTCTGGATTGGCATTGGGATTTTAGCGCTGATTCTCGGCGGCTACTTCGGGTACCGCTGGTGGAAAGCGCCCGCCCGTTCTACCTGGATGTTGATTCCGTCGGACGCGCTGCTGGTTCTGGAAAGTTCGACCTTGCAGGATACGCTGTCCAAACAGGCCCGGCTGAACGAGATGGCCCTTCAGACCACCCCGGTTTTTCAGGAAGCCGCCCACAGCCTCGAAAAATTTGTCTGGGCGCCCCTCGACACCGCCAGTGCCATTCAGTTTCTGAACGAAAAACCGATCTGGTATTCGCTGCATCCCACGTCCAAAGACCGGTTGGGGTTCATCTTTTACATTCCCATCCGCTCCCTGCAGGATCAACCGTTTGTCAACCGCATCCTGAATCCTGACGCCAACCGCTTCCGCGTGCTCAGTCATCCGTACGAAGACACCCGGATTCATGAACTGCTCACCATCCGTAACGAATCCCTGGGGTCATTCGTCGTACTGGACGATTACCTGATCGGCAGTCCTTCCACGATTCTGATGGAAAGCGTCGTCCGGCGGATGAAACAACCGTTTACCGAAACACCCCTGCAACGGGCCGACGTGTCGCTGATCCGGCCGGGCAATCTGGCGGGTATTTATGTGCGCAGTTCGGTGTTATCGGCCATTCTTTCGCCAAAGGAAGAAAGCACCGATTACCAGTCCAAATACATCAAAGCCCTGTTACCCACGGAGTTGCTAACCCGGTTTCGGCAGTCGGCGTCCCGCTCCCACCTCATTGGCCTGTCGACGGACGACATCGGTTCCAAAAGCGCACTGGCCAACCTCTTCGACCGGCAAACGCCCTTCCGCATCAACTGCGGTGCGCTGATTCCTGACCAGACGACCACCCTTTTTCATTTTAGCCTGAGTGATGGCCCCCGGTTTGGCAAAGCCCTGACGGCTTTTATCAATTCGGAAGACGAAGCCGATACCCGCGAAGGTCGCCGGAAACTCCGGCCCTTGTTGCAGAACGAGGAAAACGGCATTTATAAATACGTCGGCAACGAAATGGCGCTGCTTCGGATGGATGCCCCCAGCGCCGACCGGCGGCTGGTGATGCTGATTCATTCGCCCAACGTCGATCGTTTGTGGGATCGCTACCAGCTTGCTGCCCTGCTGGCTTCCGGCACCGACCGCCTGTCGAGTTCAAAACCGTTTCTGCGCTACCGGATTTCGTCCATCGAAGCCCCAAACCTGCCCGCTTTTCTGTTTGGTGGTTTGTTTCGCGGTTTCGAGCAAAACTGGCTGGCCCAGGTGGGCGATTACCTCGTGATTGCCAACGGGCAGGGCGTTTTGCAGGAATACCTGCAAGCCGTCGAACAGCGAACGGTCTGGTCGGAGTCCTACCGCCAGCGGGATTTGCTAACCCAGACCCTGCGCCCCGCCAACTTTACGGCCTACACCCGTTTCAGCCGGGCGGGTGAATCGGTCACTGCCAACTGGCCGCAATCCTGGCAACAATTGCTGAACCATGACGAAACGGCACTGGACAATGTCGAGAACCTGATCTACCAAAGTACCTACGGACGGGAACGGATTTATTCGACGCTCATTCTGGGTCACACAACCCGGCGCGCCAGCGAAGCGGTTTTGAACCGGATTTTTCTCCAGCGAAAAATTACCCTCAACGCACCCCTGCTGAGTCAGCCAATGGTGATCGGCGACTTTGTCGGCAGCTCCGGAGCCATTTGGGCGGTCGATCAATCCCAGCAATTTCTGCTCATTACCCCCGAAGGCGAAAAACATCCGATGGGTTCGGTCAATGGCCCGGTGATCAGTCCGATGGTGCCGGTTGATTATCTGAGCAATGGCCGGTTGCAATACGCGTTTGCGACGGCCCGTTCCCTGTACATTGCCGACCCGGTGAACGGACTGGCCAAATTGCAATCCATCCCATTGCCGGAAGGACTCGAACCGCGAACGATGATGGCCCCCCGGCGCGATCAAAACCGTTCCCTGATTCTGCTGATGCTCCATGCAAACGGCAGTGTTTACGGTTTTGACCGGCAGCGGAAGCAGTTTGTTCGGCAATTTCCGGTGAACAATGCCGCCGGAGAGGGCGTTTCGGCCTTTCACGCAGCCGTTCGCAACCAGGCCCTTTCGGTGGCTTCGGTTCAGAAAGACGGCAAACTGTTTTACTGGAATGAAAATGGCGGTTTTGCGACCGGTTTTCCGCTTGATTTGAAAGCGGAACTCACCGGACCGGCCTGGCTGGAAGGCGGAACTCCGACCACCCTCACCACCCTGACGCGGCAAGGCGAACTGCTCAGTATTTCGGCGGATGGAAAGGTGCTGGAGCGGAACCAACTGGTCCGGCCCATCCGGCGGGGTTCCTTCCGGCTGTTGCCCGAAGTGAATCAGAACGGGTATGTGTTGCTGCGGACGTCGGATACGGAAGCGGCCATTCTGGATCGAAAAGGCAATTCGTTGTTTGAAGTGCGGGGCTTGCGACCGGGCCAGACAACCATCCGCTACCACATTCTGGGTTCCGGCGTCAATCTGATCAGCGTAAAATCCGGTAATTTTACCACACTATACGACCTCGCGGGCCGTCCGGTCGGTGACCGGCCCATTCCGGGAAATTTCCCGGTGGAGTTGCAATTCTCGGCCACCCGAAATAAATTATTTATCTACAGTACCGACAACAAAGCCGTTCAGATCTGGTCGGTGAAGTTGCGTTAAGCAGGAGTCTATGAACATTGGCGTGATTGCCCGGTATTTGATTTTACTTGTTGGAATTCTCGTGTACGTCGGGAGTTGTCATTCGGATGTCATGAATTCGGCCCAGAAAGAAGGGCTGATTCCCGACGATTACCGCTTTGGGGATCTGTACCGAATGGCGAATTTACCCCAGTTCAAAGCCGAACAGATTCCCTGCCCACCCGCCTACTCGGTGAATGGCCCCCGGAAACCCATTCACTTGTACATCATCGGCGATAGTTTTTCCGAACCCCCGCGCGTTACGCGAAACGACTTCCCGATTGAATACTTTCACCGTACGAAGTGGGACACCCACCACCGTGTGCAGTTGGATACGACCAAAACCAACATCCTGATCATCGAAACCGTCGAACGCCATTTCCGGGATCAGTTTGGGAAACACATCAACGAACTGACCATCGTTTCGGATACGACCAAAGCCGAACCTGCGCCCGAAAACCGCCTGACCTGGCAAAGCATTACGAAGGAAATGGAAACGTTTTTTTCCCGGGATGCCGTCGAAGCCCGGCTGGAGACCATCCTGTTCTTTTCGGACTGGGCGCTGTGGTTCAAGGAATTGAAAGCCTGGCTGACGCTGGATTGGTTCGGCCGCGTGAATCCCAAAACGACCCTGTCGCCCGATGGAAAGCATTTGTTGTATTACCTCGATACGGATACCTCGCTGACGAACTCATCGTTCAGGCCCCTGCCCGATTCGCTCCTGAACCGCTATATCGATACGATCAATGTGGTGGCCGACCGGTACCAAAAAGCCGGTTTTGATCAGGTGTTTCTGTCCATTATTCCCAACAAAACCAGCATTTATGCACCGGGTATGGGACCGCTGCCCTACAATCACCTCATCGAACGCGTTCAGCAAAGCCCCCGGCTGGCCATTCCCGCAATCGATGTCTACACGCCGTATACTGCCAGTTCGGTTCCGCTGTATGAAACCAGCGATGCGCACTGGAACTGCGCCGGTCGGGAAATCTGGATGCGGGAAGTAACAAAAAAGCTTACCACGGTTCAGTGATAAGCTTCGTATGGTAGGACGTAGCGGGCTCGAACCGCTGACCTCCGCCCTGTCAAGGCGGCGCTCTGAACCAACTGAGCTAACATCCTGTCATTGTTTCAGGCCACAAAATTAGGAGATTTCTTCGGTTTCCAAACGAACGCGGTAAACTTTTTGCGAAGGAATTCGCCACAGCAGCAGTAATCCGGCCACAAAAAGCACCAACAACGCCAAAACGCTGTTGCGCATACTCCCCGTAATCTGTTCAATCAGTCCGTACATCAATGTCCCGATCACGATGGATAGTTTGTCTGTTACGTCGTAAAAACTGAAATACGAAGCCGTGTCCTGCGTTCCATCCGGAATGAGTTTAGAGTAAGTCGCCCGCGACAACGCCTGAATGCCGCCCATCACCAACCCGACCACCACGGCCAGTGCATAAAACTGGTTTTCGCTCATCACGTAATACGCCCCGACGCAAATCCCGATCCAGACCGTTACGGCCATCATCAGCGCGTAAATGTTGCCAAACCGCCCCGACAGCCGGGCAAACAGAATGGCTCCCGGAATGGCGATCAACTGAATGAGCAGAATGGTGATGATCAGACTTTGGGCAGGCAATTTCAGTTCGTCACTGCCGAAGATGGTGGCGATGTACATCACCGTTTGGACGGCCATGTTGTAGATAAAAAAAGCCAGCAGAAACCGTTTCAACAACGTTTGCGTCTGCACCTGCGCATATACTTTCTTTAATTCCCGAAAACCGTTAAAAATCCAGTTGCCCGAGGTTTCGGTGCGAATCCGGCGCTCGGCGGTCGGCAAATACCGGAACGAAAGCATGGCAAATCCAAACCACCAGACGCCCACCGTCAGGAATGAAATCCGGGAAGCCATCGCGCTGGACAGGCCGCCGTACCACTGCGGAAACAAAATCATGGTCAGGTTAAACACCATTAACAACACACTTCCGATGTACCCCATCGTAAAACCGCGCGCGCTGACCCGGTCGATCTGGTCTTCAGTCACGATTTCGGGCAGATACGAATTGTAGAAAACGATGCTGCCGCCCCAACCGACCAAACTGAGAATAAAACAAAAAACCGCAAAGGTCGTCGTCTCCTGCGTGAAGAAATACAGGAGCGCACAGCTAATGGAACCCAGAATACAGAAGAACTTCATGAACGACTTCTTCTGACCGCTGTAATCGGCCAGGGCGGACGAAAAAGGGCTTAGAAGCGCAATCAGGAGAAAGGAAGCCGAGACGGAATAGGAGAACAGAACCGAATTTTTTACCGGAAATCCCAGAAAATCAATGACGTTGCCGCCCGCTTCGTTTAAGGCCGTCGCGCTGAAATAGACCGGAAAAATACTGGAAACGATGACCAGTGAATGCACGGAATTCGCCCAGTCATACAGACACCAGGCGTTGACAATACGGGGGTTGTTTTTCATAAAAAAGGAGGAAGGCGTATTGGTGTAACCGAATGCAATCGAGCGTAAAAATAAACGGAAATTTGGTGTCGTCAATGACTCCTTCACGGATAAAAAACCGGTCTGGCTAAACTTCTATCGGCTAAACCGGGTTAAATTGGCAACCTTACCGTGCTTCCGAGCCACACCTGTATGAACCGACTTGCCCAAGAAAGTAGCCCCTATCTCCTGCAACACGCCCATAACCCGGTCGACTGGTTTCCCTGGGGACCCGAAGCGCTGCAAAAAGCACAGCAGGAGAACAAACCGATTCTGGTGAGCATTGGGTATTCGGCCTGCCACTGGTGCCACGTCATGGAACGGGAATCCTTTGAAAATGAGCCGGTTGCGGCTGTCATGAACGAGCATTTTGTGTGTATTAAAGTGGATCGGGAGGAGCGCCCCGATGTGGATGCCATTTACATGGATGCCGTTCAGGCGATGGGGGTGCAGGGCGGCTGGCCCCTGAACGTATTCCTGATGCCCGACGCAAAACCGTTCTATGGCCTGACGTATCTCCCGGCCCGTCAGTGGGTGAACCTGCTGACCAGTGTACGCTCGGCATTTGCCGAACACCCGGATCAGTTGGCCGAATCTGCCGAGGGTTTTGCCAAACAACTGAACATGAGCGTAACGGAACAGTATTATCTGACCGATGCCGCCCCGGCCTTTACGCAGGAATTGCTCGAAGCGATGTATCAAAAACTGGCGTCATCGTTCGATTCGGTGAAAGGCGGCCCCCGTCGGGCACCCAAATTTCCGATGCCGAGCATCTACGGTTTTCTGCTGCGGTATTACCACGTCACGAAAAACGAAGAAGCTCTGAACCACATTCGCCGGACACTCGATTTCATGGCACTGGGCGGTATTTACGACCAGATCGGGGGCGGATTCTCCCGTTACTCCGTTGATGACCAATGGTTTGCTCCTCATTTCGAGAAAATGCTGTACGACAACGGCCAGTTGGTTTCGCTTTATTCCGAAGCCTACAGCCTGACGCAAAGCCCCTTGTATCGCCAGACGGTTTTTCAGACGATCGACTTCCTCCAGCGGGAATTGACCAGTCCGGAAGGCGGTTTTTACTCGGCACTGGATGCCGACAGCGAAGGGGTCGAAGGCAAGTTCTACACCTGGACAACCGCCGAATTGCAATCCATCCTGGAAGACGATTTCAGATGGTTTAGTGAATTATACCACATTGCACCCGATGGAAACTGGGAAGAACACGCGGGCGTCGGGCGAAACATTCTGCACCGCGTGGTGTCGAACGACGATTTTGCCCGGATGCAGGGCTGGTCTCAGGCAGAATTAGCCGACAAACTTTCCGCAGCGCACCAGAAGTTGATGGTCGTCCGGGACCAGCGCATCAGACCCGGACTGGACGACAAGATTCTGTGTTCCTGGAACGGTCTGATGCTGAAAGGACTGGTAATCGCCTACCGGGTTTTTGGGGAGGCCTCTTTCCTGGATCTGGCCGAACGAAATGCCCGTTTTATTCAGGAAAAACTGACCCATCCGGAAACCGGTCAACTCTGGCACAGCTACAAATCCGGGGTGAGAGACCAGGACGGCGTCGCTACGATTACGGCCTATCTGGAAGATTATGCGGCTGTCATCGACGGTTTTCTGGCACTCTATCAGGCCACATTCAAGGAAGAATACCTGCTTGAAGCCGACCGGCTCGCTCGCTATACCCTCGATCATTTCTGGGATGAAGAAGATCATCTGTTCTTTTTCATCGACCAGGCTGGAGAAGCGTTGATTGCCCGAAAGAAGGAAGTGTTTGACAACGTCATTCCGGCGTCCAATTCCATCATGGCGCACAACCTCTACGCGCTCAGCCTGTTGCTGGAACGACCAGTAGATGGTGCTCCGGCTTACACGGATCTGCTCACGGCCATGCTGGGGCGGGTGCAACCCCTGCTGCAACAAAATGCCGATTACCTGACGCACTGGGCCGCGCTCTACGCGATGCGGGTGCAGCCAACCGCCGAACTGGCCCTGGTGGGGCCGGATGCGGAGCAGTTCCGTCGCGAAATCGACCAACGGTTTTACCCCAACAAAATCCTGGCCGGAACCCTGACGGAAAGTGACCTTCCATTGCTGGAAAACCGGACAACGGTAAACGGAAAAACCGCTATTTACGTCTGTTACAACCGCAGTTGTCAATTGCCGGTTACGAGTGTGGAAGCTGCCTTGAGCAGTCTGGAGAACTAATGGAAACGACTTGGAATGTGTTTTAACCGCCAATCAGGACGGTGGGGAAGCCGAGCACGACGGTACCGCCGTGGGCCGTCGTATCGCCTACGCGGGCGGCTGGTTTTCCGGCAACCAAAACCGTTGCCGATCCTTTGATGATGGAATCCGGCGGACCTGTACAGGTACACAAATCACCAACACAGGCAGCGGGCTGACCGCCAATCAGGACGACGGCCTGACCGGGCGGCAGAATGGGACCGCCCACGTGGGGTACGGTGCCCGTTACCATCGGGCAAACGTGCAGATCTCCGACCCGGGCGGCTGGCAATCCCATGCTATGTTTAAATCACTTTGATCAGTTTGAGAACCATGTACACACCACTGGGGCTGGCAGCGCCTTTTTTGTGGCTGAAGATGGTTTTGGAGTTGATGACACCCAGATTTTTAGAACGCACCTGTTCCCGACCCAGGGTGGTGAGTCCCAGTCCAACCAGCAGGTACAACCCGGCCAACATCAATCGATTTCTGAATAGCTTTTTCATCGTATCAGGTCAACTTTTTCCTCTCCATTTCCTGAAAAATCAGGATCAAAACCGGTGGTGAGCGGACAATTCGTTTCGATGCCCAAAAGTACACGGTTGTTCCGGAAGAATAATGCGTAGTTTCCCCTGTTTTGCGAAGTGAAAAGTACCTTTTTTACGCCGTCAGGAAATGCGGCCGGGGTTTTCGTTGGCAAAAGCCGACCAGGCTCCTTTCTTCGATTTCTTACCCGTCGATTTTGTTCCCGGCAGCGCATTTTTGTGAAAGTGGTGGCAAATGGCAATCGCCAGGGCATCCGTCGCATCGAAAAACTCGGGATTGATTTCGGCATGCAACAAATGCCCCACCATATGGGAAACCTGCTCTTTGGACGCATTGCCGTTGCCCGTTACCGATTGCTTCACCTTCCGGGGGGAATATTCCACGATCGGGATACCGCGTGACAGCGCAGCGGCCATGGCCACACCCTGCGCGCGCCCCAGTTTCAGCATCGCCTGGACGTTTTTCCCGAAAAAGGGATCCTCAATCGCCATTTCATCGGGCAGGTGCTCCTCGATCAGTTGAATCATCCGATCAAAGAGTTTCTTCAATTTCAGTTCGTGGGTGCTATATTTGCTCAGGTGAATGACGCCGTATTGCAACATACTCATCTGATCTTTCTGGATTCGGATGACGCCATAACCCGCAATCTGCGTTCCGGGATCGACCCCCAGAATAATTTTGTCGTACGCTTCAAGTTCGGTAGCAGCAAGTGGAATGGGCATGGAAGGTCGTACGGATTTTTAGCAAGGAAACTATGCAAAGTAACGGGTTCGTCCCTCAAAGAACGTATTCCAGGACCAAAAAAATCGTTTTTTGGTCAAAAATCGGCATTCTTACCCTGATCGTCAGTTACATCGGTATTACCCTGAATCGCCAGCAACACGACCTGCAATCCGTCTTTACCTACTGGAAAACCGCCAACTGGCTCAGCCTCCCGGCTTTATTGCTCCTGCTGTTTACGCCTGCCAACTGGCTGCTCGAAGCCCTGAAATGGAAGATTCTGGTTCAACGGGTCGAACCCATTTCGGTAAAAGAAGCGACCCAGGGCGTGTTGGCCGGTCTGGCGATGGGGTTTGCCCTGCCCGCCCAACTGGGCGACACCGCCGGTCGGCTGCTGTCGCTCCGCTCCGACCAACGCTGGCAGGGCATCGGTGCGGCCCTTGTTTCGGGCGGCATGCAGTTTCTGGCCGCCGTGTTTTTCGGAACCATCGCTCTGTTCGTCCAGCTTCAGTTCGAAACGGAAGCCTGGCCTGTTGCGCAGGGCGTGCTGTTCTGGCTCCTGGTGCTGACGATGGGGCTGGCGGTTCTGGCGGCCTGGCAGCGGCACCGGCTGGTTCATCTGCCCGTTCGCTGGCTGCAACGCTGGGAAAAATACTGGTCGGTCGCTTCCTATTATACGACATCGGAGTTGGTCCTGGCTTTCAGTGCGGCCTCGCTCCGCTACCTGACTTTCTCGCTGCAATTTTATTTCGCCCTGCTCATTTTCGGCATTCAGTTACCGCTTCGGGAAACCGCAACCGGGATCGGACTGGTGTATCTGGGAAAAACGATTATTCCGGCCTTTAACCTGCTCAGTGATCTGGGCGTTCGGGAAGCCACGTCCATGTGGGTGTTCGGCCAATGGCAGGTTCCGGCTCCGCAAATTCTGTCGGCAACCCTCACGCTCTGGTTGTTCAATATTCTGGCCCCGGTGTTGGTCGGGCTGTTCTGGGTCTGGAAACTAAAGCTATCAACACACTGACCGATCATGTTGTCTATTCTTCTGGTAATCTCCATCAGTTACGCTTTCTTCACGCTTATTCTGGCCGTAACCTGGTGGCGGATGACCGTGTTTACGGTTCCCGCAATGTCCCAAAACGCCAGTTCACCCCGAATCAGTGTCATCATTCCGGTTCGCAACGAAGAACATACCCTGCCCCTGCTGCTGCGTGATCTGCAAAACCAGACCTATTCTTCCAACGGTTTTGAAGTCATCGTTGCGGACGACTCATCAACGGATAACACCCTGAAAATCACGCAGTCGCTGGTTGGACAAATGTCCTACTCCCTCCGACCGCTGCCGCTGGCCAATGAACCGACCACGTCGCCGAAGAAACGGGCGATTCGGCAAAGCATCGCGATGGCCACCGGCGACCTGATCGTAACGACCGACGGCGACTGCCGCGTGGGGCCGAAATGGCTCGAAACGATTGCGGCTTTTTACCAGCAAACCGGCGCCCAGCTCATCAGTGGCCCGATCAGTTTCAATACCGATCATTCCGCTTTCGGGAACCTGCAAACCGTCGAAAGCAGCAGCCTCATTGGCGCGGGGGCCTGCACGATGGCCCTGGGCTTTCCGACGATGTGCAACGGCGCCAACCTGACCTACGAAAAACGGGCTTTTGTAGCCGTAGACGGTTTTGCAGGCATCGACCATGTGGCTTCCGGTGACGATGAACTGCTCATGCACAAGATTGCCAGCCGGTATCCTGCGGGCGTAAAATTCCTGAAAAGCCCGGATGCGATTGTCCACACCGCTCCCCAGCCGACGCTGGAAGCATTCTACCACCAGCGGAAGCGGTGGGCCAGCAAATGGCGCGCGTACCAGAGCGTATTGCCGTCGATTTTGGCGGTTTTTATCTTTGCCAGCAACCTGGCGCTGCCCGTCGCCCTGCTCGCTTATGGCTTCGGAAATCTGTCGGCGTCGCAACTAATCGGTATCGTAGCCTTGAAAGCTGTGCCGGAGTGGCTATTTTTGGGCTCCGTATTGGTGTTCCTGAAAAAAAAGCCGGTACTTTTCTGGATTCCGGTCACGCAATTGGTGTATCCTTTGTACGTGGTTTTTTTCGGGCTGGCGGCTCAGCAAAAGGGATTTCGCTGGAAAGACCGGACGTTGCGTTAATCCCACCAAAAACCGCATCAGCGAACTGATTCTATGTTTTTACATAAAACAAATTTCCTGCTTCGGGCCTTCTACCCCCGCTTTGAGTGGCGCATTCCGACCCGGGAGAAGGTGATTTACCTGACGTTTGACGACGGCCCCATCCCGGACGTCACCGAATTTGTGCTGGAAACGCTGCAAAACCACCAGGCCAAAGCGACGTTTTTTTGCATTGGCGACAACGTCAAAAAGCATCCCGGTATCTTTCAGCAGGTACACCAGGCAGGCCATTCCATTGGCAATCACACCTTTAACCATTTGAATGGCTGGAAAACCGAGGACGAACCATATCTGGAAAACGTTCGGCAGTGTCAGCAGCAGTTGGACCTGCCGACCCGGCTTTTTCGTCCGCCCTACGGCCGCATGAAACGCAGCCAGGGCCACGAAGTCCTGAAGACGCATGATGTCATCATGTGGGATGTGCTGACGGGCGATTTTTCGCTGTCGCTACAGCCGGAGGTGGTGCTGCAGAAAACGCTGAAATACACCGAACCGGGTTCCATCATCCTGTTTCACGACAGCCTGAAAGCCTGGCCCCGCATGAGTTACGCCTTGCCACGGGTCCTGTCCCATTTTTCAGAACGGGGGTATCGCTTTGACGGTTTACCCCAAACGTCCGGTTTCAGGACTTCGGTGGCGTGAACATTGACCTCAGCATTCTGATTGCCGCCCGCAATGAGGAAGACTCCATTCTCCGCTGTCTTCAGGCCATCGAGCAACTTCAGTATCCCCCGGATCGCTACGAAGTGCTGATTGGCAATGACCAGTCGGAGGACCAAACCGGGGAACTGGTGGCCGGTTTTATTGGCAATAAACCGCGTTACCGGCTTTTCACCATCACGCAAAAAGTGGGAAACCAGGCCGGAAAAGCCAATGTGTTGGCGCAGTTAGCCCAACACGCGCAGGGGCAGATTTTGCTGTTTACCGATGCTGACTGCGCCGTATCGCCCGACTGGCTTTCCGGGATGCTAAAACCGTTTGAACAAGAACGACTCGGGATTCTGACGGGCTGTACGCAGATTGTCGGGCATACGGTTTTTCAGAAATTGCAGGCCGTCGACTGGTTTTATGGACAATACCTGATCAAGCAATTGGCCGATCTGAACATTCCGGTGACGGCGATGGGCAACAACATGGCGGTGCGCCGAACGGCTTACGATGCGGTGGGTGGGTACGAAAATCTGCCTTTTTCGGTGGTGGAAGATTACCAACTGTTTACAGAAATCGTGCAGCGCGGTTTTGCTTTCGGCCACCTCTTCCATCAGGAGGTGCTGGCAACCACCCGGCCGTTACCAGATTGGCAAAGTTGGTTGCATCAACGAAAACGCTGGATGGTCGGGGCATTGCAGTTACCGCCGTATTTTATCGTCCTTTTTCTCCTGCAACTGCTTTTTTATCCGCTGCTGATCGTTCTGGCGTTCTGGTTTCCGACCGCAGCGGCAACGATCTGGCTGATTAAGTTTGTTACCCAGACGGCCCAACTGCTCTGGATTCTGAACCGGTTTCGCCGGTGGGACCTGCTGCCGTATTTGATCGGCTTCGAGTTTTACCTGCACATCGGCTATTGTATTTCACTGATTTATTATTGGTTACCCACGAAGCTGGTCTGGAAAGGCCGAACGTATTCATGATCGACACCCACGCCCATATTTACGATTTGCAATTTGAAGACAAGGACGCCATGCTGTCGGCGGCTGAAACCCAGGGCATTTCCCAAATCTGGATGCCCAATTGCGCCACCGAAACCATCGACGCCATGATGGCCCTGGCCGAACGGTTTCCCGACCGCTGCTTGCCGATGATGGGCCTTCATCCCTGCTACGTCAACGAAACCGTCGAAGACGAACTGGCAACCGTCGAAAGTTGGCTGAACCGCTATCCGTTTCTTTTCATCGGCGAAATTGGTCTGGATTTTTACTGGGATCTGACCCACGTCGACCGTCAATTTGAAGCCTTCACGGTTCAGTTGCAATGGGCCTCGCAGCGAAATGTACCCATTTCCATTCACAGCCGTTCCGCTGCCAACGGCGGTCGAAATGCCTTTGCCGAGGCTGCTGATCTCATCGAAAAACTGGCTCTGCCTAACCTGAACGGCATTTTTCACTGTTTCGTCGGAACCGTGGAGGAAGCGCACCGCGCCATTGAACTGGGTTTCAAATTAGGCATCGGGGGCGTTTCAACCTTCAAAAATGGCGGTTTGGACAAGGTGCTGCCGCACATCGACCTGGAACATCTGGTGCTCGAAACCGATGCGCCGTACCTGGCTCCCGTTCCCTACCGGGGCAAACGAAACGAACCGGCGTACCTGACATTGATTGCCCAGCGGGTCGCCGATTTGAAGCAGGTTCCACTCGCGCAGGTAAAAGCGCAAACCACCCAAAATGCCCAACAGCTTTTGATCCGCTAACATGTATCGCACCATTCATATCAACCCGATTTTACCGGGTCAGTCCCGATCCTCGGTTTTGGTCATCTACACCGGCGGCACGCTCGGCATGGTTTATGACCGCCAGAACGACCAGCTTGTCCCTTTCGATTTTGAGCAGATTCTGGATCGGGTTCCCGAAATCCGGCGGCTGGATTTTGAAGTAACGGTCATTGTGCTGAGCGAACTGATCGATTCTTCGAACATGAAACCGGGAAACTGGATTCATCTGGCCCGCATCATTCGGGACAACTACGAAGCCTACGACAGTTTTGTCATCCTGCACGGAACGGACACGATGGCCTACACAGCCTCAGCCCTCAGTTTTTTGCTCGAAGGATTGAACAAACCGGTCATTCTGACGGGTGCGCAATTGCCCATTGGCGTGGCCCGGTCGGATGCGCGCGAAAATTTCATTACGGCCATGGAAATTGCCGCTGCGCAGGAAAACGGTCGGCCACTGGTGCCGGAAGTCTGTATTTACTTCAATTCGATGCTGTTGCGGGGCAATCGGGCGAAGAAAAAGGAAAGCGTGCATTTCAACGCGTTTCATTCCGAAAACTACCCGCATCTGGCGATGGCCGGTGTCAACATCGAATACAATACGCCATTTATTCATCCGTATGTGCCGGAATCAAAACTGACCGTGTACGAGGAAATGGACACGCACGTGGTCGTTCTACCGCTTTTTCCGGGTATCAACCACCAGATTATCAGTGCCATTCTGGGCATTCCGGGTTTGAAAGGGCTGGTGCTGGAAAGTTACGGTTCCGGAAATGCCCCCACGGAAACCTGGTTTCTGAATGCGCTGGGAAGTGCCATTCAACGGGGTATGGTCATTTTTAACGTTTCCCAGTGCGACGGCGGCCGGGTGACGCAGGGGCGCTACCACACCAGCAAAGCATTGGACCAAATCGGCGTCTTGAGCGGCAGTGACAGCACCGTCGAAGCGGCCATTACCAAATTGATGTTCCTGCTCGCCAACGAACCGGATCAGGATCGGTTGAAAAAACGTCTGGTAACGCCGATTTGTGGAGAAATGAGCTTATAAGGATCAAAAACGGGTTGTAAGTTTCAGGAATAACCCGCATCTTTGCATCCCGTTTCGACCCAGAGAGATGTCCGAGTGGTTGAAGGAGCACGCCTGGAAAGTGTGTATACGTCTAAAGCGTATCGCGGGTTCGAATCCCGCTCTCTCTGCAAAAAATAACCCACTCACAATGAGCGGGTTATTTTATTTTATACGGATCCGTTTCTACGCCAGCTTAATTCACTCCCGGCACGTGTAGGTGAAATCTGTAATCCGGTAATAGGGAACGCTCACGCTGGTATCTAAAAAGTACCGGCGTTTCACGCGCCCATTTTCGTCATACTCATAGTGATAATCAAAGACGTTGACATGCTGTTCATTAGATCCCTCGTAACCTCTTGTCGTCATCTTGGTGGGCAGGTTTTTGCTGGTTTTCCCTTCCTGGGGAGCAATATTAGGTAAATTCGGTCGGGTGAGGTCATACTCGTATTCATAGACCACTTTTGACCCAGTCGCAACCAAGATGGCTTCTTCATTGATCAGATTGCCGTCCACAATCGTATAAGTCTGGACCATTCCCAGCGTTTCTTTTCGAATCAAATAACCCTCCGCGTTATACGTATAATAGGTGGGAACCTGGGTGTTGGTGTTAATATCAGCCAAAAGCCCCTGATCGTTTAACGCAATATCGGAATAGCCGCCTTTCATCAGACCTGGTTCATAAGTATAATTTAAGGTCGTCGGCGTGAAATTACCTGTGGGATTACGATAATACTGACTCAAGCGGTTTTGCTCATCATAGGTGTATTTCTCGGTATACTTGGTTCCAATCTGGACAGGCTTGCCATCCAACTGCGCGGTTTCATCCAGCGGTTGCCAATACGGGATTTCGGAACGGGACGATTTTTCAATCGCTGTAAACGTCAGCACCTGACAACTAAGATCGGGGCCGGGTCGGTGATCCTGCACGGTACAGGCATCAAGAAACACAACAAGACTAACAGAAAGAAAGGCCAGGGTAGTACGAATTTTCATAAGAGCAGGAATAAAAAAAGTGAATATTGATTTACTAAAAGTATAGGAGCTATTCTTTGACAAAAAGGTTGCAAAAGAGGATGATAATATTATTAAACGTACGCATTTTCATTTATTCCCAAAATTGACAGTATTGTTCCCAAATTAGACAGCCTTGATTTAGAGGGAAGCGTACTTTTAACCTATACATTAGGTTAATGAATTGGAAAGTCATTGTCTGGTTAGGCAGTGACTTTTTTGTTGGCATAAACGTTCCGTCTTTACGACCCATAAAGTCTGTTGAATACCGCACAAAAGGTGTGATAACGAACTGATACTGCTGCTTATCATTTTAGCAATATATTGTATTTAAGACCACTTACTTTCTGGTATGATTTTCGTTATGATTCGATTTAATACAATCAGTTTCACCTAAAACTTTACCCTCTGATGAATTATTTTCGGACTGTAATGGCCCTCATTCTCATTTTCGCTGGCTCGTTACAAGCGCAAACAGGCACACGGTATTTGAATCAGAACCCGCCCGGTAGGATACCCATCGTGTTTGCTCCGGATGTCGTTTCATTGAAAGATCATTACGAGTACGGGTCGGTTTTTTCGAGCGACGGTACGGAATTCTATTACGCGGTTATCATCAATAAGAAACCACAAATTCGGTGCATACGGTTTGAGAACAATGTCTGGACCGCTCCAAAAACCGTCATTGGCAGCGATCGATACGAATACAACGATCCCTTTCTATCACCGGATGAAAAGCGGTTGTATTTTATTTCAGATCGGGCGGTTGATGGGCAGGGGGAAAAGAAAGATTTTGACATTTGGTATATCGAGCGGCAAAAAAACGCTTGGTCAACAGTGCCGGTGAATGCCGGACCGGGTATCAACACCGGCAAAAATGAGTATTACATGTCCTTTACGAAAGAAGGTACGATGTACTTTTCGTCGAATGGCGGCACCGATCACTCTACGGATAAGAATTATGACATCCGGTTTTCCCCGTCTGTCCGCGGGAAATTTCAGCCTTCCCAGCCCTTACCCCCTGCCGTCAATACCGCACATTACGAAGCCGATGTTTTTGTGTCACCGGATGAGCAATACGTCATTTTCTGCGCCGAACGCCCGGACGGATTTGGAAAGGGCGATTTATACATCAGCTTCAAAAGTAAAACCGGTGCGTGGCAGAAAGCGAAAAACCTGGGTTCTGTGATCAATACCGATGCCTATGAATTTTGCCCTTTCATGACCAGCGATGGCAAATACCTGTTCTTTTCCCGCGACGGAGATATCTTTTGGGTGGATGCAACGGTAATCGAGACATTAAAATAGCATACGTCACCTTTTTTCTCAAATTCCCGCTTTTAAAGAACGTTCAGGAGTTTTACTGATTGCGGCTCTGTGAAAAATGAGGGTTTCGTTCAGCGTGTCGAAACTGAGTTCGATCCAACCCGCATACCGTTTCTGGTCTTTATAAACCTGTACGGGCAAAAAATCGTGACGACTTGCTTTCCAGTCGCCTTCCCAGTAAGGGGGCTTCGTTTCAGAAATGATTTTCTGAGCCAGTACACTGAAAGAAATCCGGTACCAGATAAACCCACCAAAGTTACTTATTGGAATTTCTTCCCCTTTCCTGAAACGGGCAATGGATTCCTCCGCATTGATTGGCAGGTAACTATCTACGCCTGACAGAACCGTATACTGCACTTTGTCTACTTTATCAAATGGATCACCGACCAGCTGGGTTCCGAAAACGAAATCCCGAATCCCATCCTTGTTCAGGTCGAACGCCAACCCCTCACCCCGTTTTATTTCCTTACCTGTCAGGTCGGTATACTCCACTGATTCAGCCGGCAAGTCCGTATCGGGTGGCTTTGGTACGACACCCTGATCATCTGTTTTTTGGCAGGCTGCTGTCAACACCAGGAAGGCTGTCAGCACCCATAAGCCCTTCGTTTTTTGCATAAAATGATTGTGAAAGACCACGTTTTGTTTATATCACCCAGACCCGAACGCGAAGCCCTGGGTACAGCAAAACGTTTCCAGACCGCCCGTTTACGGGCTGATCCGTCAAAAGTGGCGGATGAAACGACATGGTGGTCTTATCAATCTTTCATACCAAAGCCTGCTATCAGGGATCGAACGGACCGTTTGCAATAGATAGAATCCAAAACTTTTGGAAACAAACCCAGGCTTTTGAAAAAACGCATCGGCAGGAAGATCTTCGTTTTTTAGGCTCTGGCTGCACTTTTTACAATCCTCTTTTGCCGTAACTTCAGACTTATTTACCGTTTGCTAAATACAAAGCATGATCTTTAAAAAGTTTTTGTACGTTTAACCATGATCCTCATTCGGTCATGTGTTACGACGTACAAACCCGACATTATTTTGTTGTTACCCGTTTAAACTACTGTGATTTAAAGTTAAAATGTGATTCCGGTTCATTACAGATACCCTACTGTTGCTCATTTTATTTACCTATACTGTTTAGCCGTTCATTTCTTTTAAAAAGGGTTACCATTACTCAACGTTATTATTTTCTTCATTCGATTTAAAGTACAGTATTCCTGTCTATACACGTTCAAACCGGGCTATTCTCCATCGGTATAGAACCCCGTTGGTGAACCGTATCTTTCTTTTTCCAACGCATCGTAACCATGCAAGTCCTCAAACAAAACAGCAAAGGAGCCGACGTTAAAAAATGGCAGTTATTTCTGATCGGGCAGGGTTTTGAACTCGGTGTGGCTGATGGCAAGTTTGGCCTGCGGACGCACGAAGCGACGGTTGCTTTCCAAAAGAAAAATAACCTGCTGGACGATGGCGTTGTCGGCAACAAAACCGTCGGCGTTGCCATGCAACTGGGCTTCCCGGTTCTGACCAACCCCGATCTGGCCAAAGAAGGACCCAACTGGCCTCCGAAACCTGACTTTTCCCCACTCATTGGCATAACCGCCCGTCAGGCACTGTTTGGGAAGTTTAAATTCGCGGCTGCCCCCATTCCCGGAAATCCGGAAAACATCAGGATCCTGGACGACTGGGAATCCAAAAACATTGTCAAAGTGACCATACCGCAACTGATCGGGAAAACCGGTGCTCCGGCCAATGGCACCATTCGATTCCACCATCTGGCTACTCCCCAACTGGTGTCAATGTGGGCCGAATGGGAGAACGAGGGCTTGCTCGATCTGGTGTTGAGCTACGCCGGGTCGTTCGTACCCCGGTTTGTCCGGGGCAGCCGCACCGAGTTGAGCAACCACGCTTTCGGTACGGCTTTCGATATCAATGTGCCCCAGAACATGCTGTCGACCATGCCCGCACTCGTCGGAAAAAAAGGGAGTCTGCGCGAACTCGTGCCGATTGCCAACAAACACGGTTTTTACTGGGGCGGCCACTTCACACGGCTCGACGGCATGCACTTCGAAGTGGCCAAATTGAAGTAGTGCCCAACCCCCAGGCATTATTTCCGGTAATCCAGCGGTGGTTTCCGATCGCCGGCCAGCGATTTGTAGACAAATCCATCCCCCCTGGCTTTGTTCAATTCAACTTTGGCCTGCTCAATGACGGCCGGTTGCTGAAAAAGGTCGATGGCCGTCAGCGAAATGGTTTTGGCCGCCACCAGCATGCCTTTAAAACCGATCGACATGCCATCACAGGCTACGGCCTGCCAGCTATGCGCCGGAACGCCCGGTACCCAGGTGGCCGCCGACAGCCCGACCGTTGGCAACACCCAACTGACATCGCCGACATCGGTGGACGCCGAACCCACGCCATTCAGGACATACGGCAGAATGTCGGAAGCGCGACTTAAGGGCGGCAGGCTTTCCGAATTAACGGTTTTCCGGATTTTGTTGGCGAATTCCGTTTCGGCGGGCGTATACTTGTTGCCCCCCACCTGCTCCAGATTCTTCTGCATGAGTTTCGCCAGGGTTTCATTCGGCAGCAGGTTATAGAGCCCCGCCATCACTTCGTGGGTCATCGTCGTTTCGGTACCGAGTGCAGCCGCCTGAGCGGTTTTCATCAAGCGCGCCCACACTTCTTCCAGGCCTTTCGCCGACGGGTGGCGAATGGTGTACTCCACTTCGGCGTAGTCAGGAACGATGTTGGAAGTCAGACCGCCCTTCTTGATGACGTAATGAATCCGGGTGCTGGACGTCACGTGTTCGCGCATCATGTTGACCATGTAGTTCATCGCTTCGACGGCATCGAGGGCCGACCGGCCTTTTTCGGGCGCAGCCGCTGCGTGGGCCGCCAGTCCATTAAACTGAAACGTAGCAACGCGGTAGGCCAGCGAGGACGACGGACTCGCGCTGTTGTTATCGCCCGGATGCCAGTGCAGCACCGCGTCGACCTTATCAAAAAGACCCGCCTTCACCAGATACGTTTTGCCACCGCCCGCGCCTTCTTCGGCCGGAGTGCCCACCAACTGAATCGTGCCGGATTTACCGGACTGCTGCAGGTAGTTTTTGGCCGCTATGGCCGCAGCGACCGAACCTACCCCGAACAGATTATGCCCACAGGCGTGACCGTAGGCATTCGGTACGAGCGGTTTTCGAACCGGCACGGAATCCTGCGACAAACCGGGCAGGGCATCCATTTCAGCCAGAATGCTGATCACCGGTGCGCCTTTCCCGAAACTGGCCACGAAGGCCGTGGGCATATCTGCCACGCCCGTCGTGATGCTGAAGCCCTGATCCTGTAATTCTTTCTGAAGCAGTTTGCTGGTTTCATTTTCCATGTAACCGGGTTCAGCCAGTTTCCAGATTCGCTGCGCGAGAGCCGAATAATGGGAATATTGTTTGTCTAATTGAGAAATTACCGCAGCTTTTTCTTTTTGAGCACGTGCGGATTGGCCCAATAATACTACTACCAACAGCACAAATGCTGACTTTACCTGAAACATAAATAGAAATTTTAGGTGTAAAATTTGGAAATATTGCTAAAATTCAAAATTATCAATTGAATCAGGCTCAATATAGAAGGATGCGGTAACATTGACAACAAAAAAAGCTCTCTAACCCTTTCTTTTGGCTACCTTTCCCAGAGTCATTCTCTTTGCTTCCAATGCGTTAGCTTTCAGCCGTTCACTCTCCCAGGTAAGCGTACGGGTCTTCGTTTCACCTTCCATTTGACGTTAAATAAGACGTTTTTTATAAGGTGGTTCTTTACAGTATATTTGACGTTTCAATCAACGTTAATCTGAACAGTATGATTTTTACTTTAGGTGGCATTAAGGGGGGTAGCGGGAAGTCTACCATTGCTACGAACCTCACCGTATGGTTGTCTAAACAGGGTTTTGATGTGTTGCTGGTGGATGCCGACGAACAACAGACGGCCACCAAATTTACCAAATGGCGGGAAGTGAACACCGACGGAAACAGCGGGTATACAGCAACGGTTTTGACCGGTGATGCCGTCCGCCAGCAAGTGTCAAAATTCAAACCCAAGTTCGATCACATTGTCATCGACTCCGGAGGACGCGATACGATGAGCCAGCGGGCAGCGCTGTTTGTATCGGATGCACTGCTGGTTCCTTTTAACCCGCGCAGCTTCGATTTATGGACCATCGCCGACGTCGAGACACTGGTGAAAGAAGTCCGCTCATTGAAACCGACCGACCTTCACGCGTTTGCCCTTCTGAACCGGGCCGATCCGAAAGGCACCGACAACAAAGACTCGGCGGAACTGCTGCAGGAAAGCAGCGTTATCGAATACGTGGGGCCGCCCATCGTTTCACGCAAGAGTTTTGCCAATGCTTCCAGCAATGGTCTTGGCGTCATCGAAAACCAGCCTGCCGACCAGAAAGCCATTCACGAAATCACTTTGGTTTTCAAGATAATTATGGAAAAATTAGGCGCAGAAATAAACGTCTGAAATAACGTTGAAATTTACGTTATTTTTAACCTCTTAAAAAATGTCTGTTATGGCCATTTCAAAAGCGCCGGAGCCGCCAAAACCGGAACAACCAAGCCGAAAGGTATCCGAGAAAAAGATCCAGCAATTCATCAGCCAGGGGGGCAGTCCAACCGCAAAAAACCGCATGGGTCAGGACGACCCGGAGGAGATGAAGAGTATTAAACTCATTATGACAGCCTCCGAAATGGAGACCATCAAACAACTCCGGGACAAACGCCCCCGGAGCCGCAGCCGGAAAATTACCATCTCCGTTCACGACTGGGTTATTGAAGCCATTCAGGAAAAGATCGAACGCGAAAAGAAGAAATACAATTTGACGTCATTTTAGATGTCTTTTTCAGCGTTGAGAACGACGTTATTTTTAATCCCGAAAATAACGTCGTTCTCAACGCTAAGTTCACGGTTATACCATACAGAACAGGAATTTTCTGCCAGTTTCAAGCGGCTTGAAACTACCCGCCCCTGTTTGCCTGTCAGAAAATCAAATCGCCGTTTGCTAGTTTTGAAAGTCCTCTGCCTTCTTCTCCCCTTCTCTTGCCCATAAGCAAAAAAGTTCGACTTCCAGGTGCTCACCTTATCAGATGTTATAGCTGAAAGTCACTTGACACCTTTCTTTTGTATCCATTCATCGTACGACGGTGCTTATTAAGACTTCTACCAGATTTAGTAGGATTAAACCAAACGAGAAGGGCTAATTCCGTGTCGGAGTGGTCTTTTTAGCGCATTCCGCCCTGATCCTGTGTCTGGTATTTATTTAGAATTTGCAGCAGCAGACAGCGATTGTTATGAGGATAAATACTTAATTTGTTGAAAATAATTTACAAGTAATCGTGCGAATTATTTTAATTACTATTTAATTTGCAATGTCATCGTTTTTTAATAGATGAAACCATGCGATCTGCTTAAGATTGCCACCATCGTACCGTCTTACTTGAGCAAGGGTCTTTTTTTATTACACGCACATCGCATGTCACAACAAACCCAATGGTTTGTATGTGCATCTCATTTCCGTACTACTCTTTGACAATTAAAAGGTTCATCCGGGTTTATATCCGTTACCGTTATTGTCTTTTTCGCTATACTAAATAAGTACGATTTCACCTTCATCCGGGACGAATACTGTACATTCCTGAACGTTTTAAAATCAATATTGAATGGAACAATATGATACTGATACCATCGAGATTGTTTTACAGCAACAGGCCGGCATCCAGCAGGCAATCGTACTAAAGCGGAAGAATCAACTAGTTCAGACAACGTTAGTTGCTTACCTGATTGCCACCGAAACGGAGTTAGAAACCCCCGCCATTCGGTCTGCTTTGGCACAGCATTTACCTGATTCTATGATTCCTTCCCATTATATCTGGCTGAAGGATTTCCCCCGAACCAGCACGGGAGAAATTGACAACTCGGCTTTGCCAATCCCTGATTTTATGATTCCATTTCCTGAAAATAAAACCGTAGTGACCTTATTTTGTGAGCAGGTCGAAAAAACGCCGGATAAGGTAGCCATGACGTTTAATGATAAACAAATAACGTATCAACAACTGGATGATAAATCCAGTCAACTGGCTAATTATCTCAAAAAAAAGAACATAAAAACCGGAACCCTCGTCCCCATCTGCCTGAATCGCTCGCTGGAGTTGCTGGTGGGAATTCTGGGGATTCTGAAGGCCGGCGGGGCCTATGTACCTATCGATCCGGAATACCCCCAGGACCGGGTTGCCTACATGCTTTCCGATAGTGACAGTTGTCTGGCAGTTACGGATGTTCCCTCCAGTGTTTTGTTAAAGGGCCGGGAGAAATTGGAACCGGTGTTTATCGATCGGGACTGGGAGATGATTGCCCGGGAGTCTACCCAACCGCCTTCCAATGCGTTCACGCCCCAGGATCTGGCCTACGTCCTCTACACCTCGGGCTCCACCGGCAAACCCAAAGGCGTGCTCATCGAGCACCACAACCTGGTGAATTTCCTCTGGAGCATGATCGACAAGCCCGGCATCACGCCCAGCGATACCATTCTGGCGGTCACCACCATTTCCTTCGACATTGCCGGTCTCGATCTGTTTCTGCCCCTGATTGTGGGAGCCTCCGTCCGGCTGACCGATCTGACCACCTCCCGCGATGGCCGGGCGTTACTGAACCTGATTGAGAACCACAACATCACCATCATGCAGGCCACTCCGTTCACGTGGCGAATGATGCTCGATTCGGGCTGGAAAAAATCCCTGCCGCTGAAAGTACTCTGCGGGGGCGAACCCATGGCTCAGGACCTGGTGGAAAAGCTCACCGGCAAGGCGGCTGAAATATGGAACCTGTATGGGCCTACGGAAACAACGGTTTGGGCCACCGTGAAACACATCCGGCTGGGCGAAACGATTACCGTGGGCCGTCCCATCCACAACGTCCTGGTTTACATCCTGGATGAACAGCAACAACCGGTAGCGGAAGGTGAAGTCGGGGAATTGTGGATTGGAGGAGCAGGCGTCGCCCGGGGCTATCTGAACCGCCCCGAGTTGACCCAGGAACGGTTTGTGGCCGATCCGTTTGCCGAAACAGCCGGAGGGCGAATGTACCGCACGGGGGATCTGGGGCGGTTTCTGGAAAACGGCGAAATTCTCTGCCTGGGCCGCATCGATCATCAGGTAAAAATCAGAGGCTATCGGATTGAACTCGGCGAGATTGACAACGTCCTGCATCAATTTCCCGGCGTCAAACAGTGTGTCGTCGATGCCAAAGAAGGACCGGGCGGAGACAAACGACTGATCGGATACCTTATTCCCGAAGGTGAATTTAATAAACAGGAAGCGATCCAGTTTTTGCAATCCAAGTTGCCGGATTATATGGTTCCGCAATTGTTGATGGAACTGGCTGAAATCCCGTTAACCAGCAACGGCAAGGTCGACCGCAAGGCGTTACCCAACCCCGATGCCTCCGAGCTCCTAACGAGGGAATTCATATTACCGGGCACGAAAGTGGAAAACAACCTGGTAGACCTCTGGAAAGAACTCCTGAAAGTAAGCCACGTCAGCATTCAGGATAACTTTTTCGAATTGGGTGGCAACTCCTTTCTGGCGTTGCGAATGATGCTCAGCCTGAAAGAAAAATATGCCTATGAATTGCCCGTTACCACCATTTATCAATACCCGACGGTGGCCGGGCTGGCCGGCTTTCTGGAAGGAAAAAAAGGGAATTCCGGCCCAAAAAGAAAGACCGTAAACCGGTCGGGCAGTACGGGTGACATCGCCGTCATCGGCATGGCCGGGCGTTTTCCCGGTGCCAACACGATTGCGGAATTGTGGACGGTTTTGAAAGAAGGCCGGGAAACCATTTCCTTTTTTACCGACGAAGAACTGGATCAATCGTTGCCCCCCGAACTGACGCAGGACGCAAACTACGTGAAAGCCCGGGGCGTCGTTTCAGGTGCCAGTCAGTTCGACCCCCGCTTTTTTGGCCTGAATCCGAAACTGGTAGAACTCATGGACCCCCAGCAACGGATTTTCCTTGAAATTGCCTGGGAGGCCCTGGAGCATGGCGGTTATTTACCCCAAAAATATGACGGACTGATTGGGGTCTATGCGGGCTGTGGTAACAACACCTATTACTACAACCATGTGCTGACCAATCCATTCCTGATGAATCAGGTTGGCAGCTATCAGGTGATGACCGCGAATGAGAAAGATTACATCGCCACCCGGACGGCCTACCAACTGAATTTGACGGGGCCGGCAGTTAGCGTTCATTCCGCCTGTTCAACCTCTCTGCTGGCGATCGCACAGGCCGTCGATAGCCTGCGCAACGGCCAGTGTGATGTTGCGTTGGCGGGCGGGTCCAGTATTCGGGCTCCGTTGACAAGCGGTCATCTCTACGAGGAAGGGTCCATTTACAGCCGTGACGGGCATTGCCGCTCGTTCGATTCGGATGCGCAGGGCACGGTTTTCAGCGATGGTGCAGGGGTGGTATTGTTGAAAAACGCCGAAGCCGCCCGACAGGATGGTGACACCATCTACGCCATCATCAAAGGAACCGGCGTCAACAATGATGGAAGCGGCAAAGGGAGCTTTACGGCCCCCAGTGCCGAAGGACAGGCAGGGGCCATCCGAATGGCGATCGACGATGCCCGCATCGATCCGGCGACCATCAGCTACGTTGAAGCCCACGGAACGGCCACCCCAATTGGTGATCCCATCGAAATCGAAGGGTTAAAAATGGCTTTCGGGAATCAGGTTCCCACCCAATATTGTGCCATCGGTTCCATCAAAAGCAACATGGGGCACCTGGACGCTGCCGCCGGGGTTGCCGGATTTATTAAAACGGCCCTGGCGCTGCATCACAAACAGATCCCGGCCACGCTCCATTTCTCGACGCCGAATCCGGCCATTGATTTCGCCAACAGCCCGTTTTTTGTGAATACTGCGTTTGGTGCCTGGCCAGCGTCGGTTTCAAATCCTGACCAGCCCCGCCGGGCGGGCGTCAGCTCTTTTGGAGTTGGCGGAACGAATGTTCATATCGTATTGGAAGAGTTCGTCAGTGAGGGATTACCGCCCGTTACCGATCCGGCAGAACCGCAACGCCCGGTTCAATTGATCACCTGGTCGGCCAAATCGACGGCCAGCCGGGAAGCGTATGGCCAGCAACTGGCAGCGCACCTGGAGCAAAACCCGACCTTGAATCTGGCGGATGTGGCGTATACCCTGCAAACAGCCCGGGCGGATTTCAACCACCGGCGGTTTGTAACGGCTACCTCGTCAGAAGCACTGATCGGGCATTTACGACTTGAAAACGGCCCGGCATCGAGCCAGAAAACGCTGCAGGAACCACCGGGCGATGTCGTCTTTCTTTTTCCGGGGCAGGGCGCGCAATACCTCAACATGGGCCGTGACCTGTATGAGAACGAGCCGGTTTATAAACAGGCCGTAGACCACTGCGCCGACTTACTCCGGGAATACCTGGAAGTCGATATCCGCCAGGTTCTGTTTCCCGACGAAACCAGCCGGGAAACGGAAGAACGACTCAAAAATACACGGTTTACGCAACCGGCTATTTTTGTCACCGAATATGCCCTGGCGAGGGTATGGCTGAGTTGGGGCATCGAACCCACGGCTTTCTGCGGTCACAGCATTGGTGAATTTGTGGGGGCGCATTTGGCCGGTATTTTTTCGCTGGAAGATGCCATCCGGCTGATTGCGGTTCGCGGCCGGTTGGTGAGCGAACTTCCTACGGGGAGCATGCTCTCGGTGCGGGCCGGCGCGGAGCAGATAACCGCCCTGATGCCCGAAACGTTATCCGTGGCCGCTTTCAACAGCCATTCCCTGTGTGTCGTTGCCGGTGAAGATGAAGAAATCGCCTGTTTTGCCAGACTCCTGGATCAAAAAGAAATACCGAATCGGGTACTGGCAACGAGTCACGCTTTTCATTCGAACATGATGGATTCGGTCGTTCCCGTCTTTGAAAAAACCGTTCAGCAGGTTCGTTTGCACCATCCGCGAAAACCGGTCATCTCGACCGTAAGCGGCACCTGGCTGACGGATGCACAGGCGACGGACCCAGCCTACTGGGCTACCCACCTGCGCTTGCCTGTGCGCTTTGCCGATGCCCTGGACTCTATTGTTGAATTGAACCGACCGGTTCTGCTGGAAGTTGGCCCCGGTAGCGGCCTGACAACCCTGGCCCGCCAGCAGGCGGGTTCCAAACCGGCCGCGCTGGCCACCAGCCTCGACCGAAAAGGCGTGTCAACCGATTACCAGGCGTTGCTGAATGGTCTGGGTCAGGTGTGGCTCCACGGCCTGGAGCCCGACTGGGAAGCTTTCTACCTCCGTCAAAACCGGGTAAAAGCAGACCTGCCCACGTATGCGTTCGATCGAAAACGGTATTGGGTCGATCCACCAAAACCCGCTGCGTCTGCGATCAGTCCGACACCCGTTTCGGGGGAGAACGTACTGGCGAACATCCGGCCCCAAACCACCAGCCGCAAAGCGGTTCTTCTCCAGATCGTGCGGGAAAAGCTGAAAAACGCATCCGGCATTGCGGTGGACCAGATGCGACCGGAACTGAGCTTTTATGAAATGGGTCTCGATTCGTTGCTGCTGACCCAGGTATCCTCCACCCTGAAAAAAGAGTTTGGGTTGCCCATTACCTTCCGCCAACTGAACGAGGAATACGGTACACTGGACGCCCTGGTGGCCTACCTCGACCGGGACTTGCCGACGGGCGCTTATGAGCCTCAAACACCCGCTCCTGAGTCCCAACCGGCTCCCGCCCGGGCAGGAAACGCCGTTGTGAACCGTGATCCGGCCATGGATCAGATGGCCCGGCAGTTGCAGATCTTGACCGAAAAAATTGAATACCTCCAGTATACCCTGCAGAACCTGCCGTCCCTGGCTTCCCAAACCGTTCTGCCGGGACCGAACGGAGCCAGCAAACCCAGTTCTGTCAAAACACCGGAAGCCGTCGTGGAACGGCCGAAAACCATCTTGAAAATGCCCCGATCCGAGCGACCTGTCCTGGACTATGCGTTTACCAATCCGCCCATTCCGGGGGCCCGATTGGGCAAAGACCGGGATGGAAATCCGGCGTGGTTCATTTCAGATCCCGAGAAACCCGGAAGCTATTTACAGATCATACTCTAACCAGAATGGTAGCAAACTTTACGATGCCTAAAACGATAGCGGTTGATTTTGACCCTTTTGCGGGTCCCGAAATTGCGCAAATTGCACCGTCTACCGGGCCGCAAACCGAAATTTGGATCGCCTGTCTGTTGGGAGGAGATAATGCCAACCGGTCCTATAATCTAACAAACACGCTGCGATTGGAAGGGGCACTGGATCGCCGGGCCATGACCCAGGCGGTTCAGGCGGTGGTTGACCGACACGACTCTTTACGGTCTGTCGTCAGCCCCAACGGCGAACACATCTACGTCTATCAAGCGCTGCGGATTGAAATTTCCTATCAGGATCTTTCCCACAACCCGGCCCCCCAAAAAGACCGTTTGCTCGCTGACTATCTGGCGCAGGACGCGATGCACGTATTTGACCTGTTGCAGGGCCCCTTACTGAAAGTGGGTCTGTTCAAAATGTCGGAACACGTGCATGAATTGGTGCTGACCACGCACCACATCATCAGCGATGGCTGGTCGATGGGCGTCATGCTGAACGATTTGAGTGTATTTTATTCGAGTTTTGTCAACCATACCCTTCCCGATTTACCCGAAGCGCCTTCGTTTGCGGAATATGCCACGCGGCAGTTTCAGTATCTGAGCAGTGATGACTACCACCGAACGGAAGCGTTCTGGGTAAATCTGTACAAAAAGAAAATTCCGGTTTTTGACCTGCCCACTGATTTTCCCAGACCGGCCACCCGCACCTTCGACTGCCACCGCCTGGATTATACCCTCGAACCGACTCTGGTAACCGCCGTCCGGAAAGTGGCCGCAAAAGCCGGGTGCAGCTTTGCCACCACCCTGCTGGCGGCTTTTGAGGTACTGATTCACCGGCTGACCGGGCAGGATGATGTGATCATCGGTTTGCCAACAGCGGGCCAATCCATTACGGATTACCAGCAGTTGGCGGGGCATTGTGTCAATTTGTTGCCCTTGCGCAGCCAGATCGAAATGGATCTCGGTTTTTCAGACTTTTTAAAACACTGTAAAAAAACGGTTCTCGATGCGCACGAGCACCAGCGCCTGACGTTTGGCAGTCTATTGAGAAAGCTGAACGTTCCCAGGGATATTTCCAGGGTGCCGCTGGTGCCGATCATCTTTAACTTTAATCGCAAGGACGGCGATTTTAGCTTTGTTGGACTTACCCACCAGGTCGTTTATCAACCCAAAAAGTACGAAAATTTCGAACTTTTTCTGGATGTCAGTGGCGAGGATCAGGCACTCATGCTGAATTGGACGTATAACACCCACTTGTTCAAGGCGGAGACCATCGATCAGATGATGAGCGGATTGATACGGATTCTGGAAACCGTGGTGGCCGATGCATCCATTGCCATTCGCGACATCGATATCAAATCGGAGAAACCGCTGAAAAAAAATTGGGTTCCATTAAACTACACCAAAACCGATTACCCGTTTCATACACCGACGCAGACGCTGATTGCCCAAACCGCCCGGCAGCAGCCGGAAACAATCGCGCTCGTTTTTAACCGGCAAACAATAAGCTACCGGGTTTTGAACGAAACGGCCAACCAGCTCGCCCGCTACCTGATCCAAGAAGGTGTTCAGCGCGGAGACATCGTTGGCATCATGCTGGATCGGTCGCCCGAAATGGTCATGATCCTGCTGGCGGTTCTGAAAGCCGGTGCCGCCTACCTCCCGCTGGACCCCGACTACCCCGCGGATCGTCTGCAGTTTATGCTGGAGGACGCATCGGCCAAAACGCTGATTACCTCTGAAAAATACCACCACTACCTGAATACCGACACAACGGAAATTCACCTGGAGACCGCGTTAAAGGAGTCTAAAAACCATTCGAAGGAGGAGCCTGAACAGGTTGTGGAAGGAAATGACCTGGCGTACGTGCTCTATACATCGGGTTCCACCGGCAAACCCAAAGGTGTGCTCATCGAGCACCACAACCTGGTGAATTTCCTCTGGAGCATGATCCAGCAGCCCGGCATTACGCCAAATGATACCGTCCTGGCGATCACCACCATATCCTTCGACATTGCCGGCCTTGAACTATTTTTGCCCCTGATCGTGGGAGCCTCCATCCGGCTGGCCGATCAGGCCACCGCCCGCGATGGCCGGGCGTTGCTTGAACTGATCCAGACCCAGACCGTCACCATCATGCAGGCCACCCCCGCCACCTGGCGCATGGTGCTCGATTCGGGCTGGGACAAACCCCTGCCGCTGAAAGTGCTGTGTGGGGGTGAACCGCTGGCGCCGGACCTGGCCGATAAGCTCCTTGAAAAAACCGATGAGCTCTGGAACGTGTACGGACCCACCGAAACCACAGTTTGGGGCACCCTGAAGCACATCCGAAAAGACGAGCCGATTACGATTGGCCGTCCCATCCACAACACCTGGGTGTATATCCTGGATGAGCAGCAGCAGCCGGTTGCCGACGGCGAAATCGGGGAACTGTGGATTGGGGGCGCAGGGGTGGCGCGGGGGTATCTGAACCGCCCCGAGTTGACCCGGGAACGGTTTGTGGCCGATCCGTTTGCGGGGACACCGGGAGGCCGGATGTACCGCACCGGCGATCTGGGGCGGTTACTGGACAACGGCGAAATCCTGTGCCTGGGCCGCATCGATCATCAGGTAAAAATCAGAGGACACCGCATCGAGCTCGGCGAAATTGAGAATACCATTCATCAAATCCCGGAAATAAAAGAAGTGGTGGTCATCGCCCGGGAAGACCGGCCCGGCGACCAGCAGCTGGTGGCTTATGTCGTCTCCGAATCCCCGGAAATTAACCAGGCTCTCCCGAAGGAACTGGTTCAGCAGTGGAAACAGCAACTCCGGCAGCACCTTCCCGACTACATGGTTCCCCGCGCTTTTGTGGCCTTGGCGAAATTCCCGATCACCGCCAACGGCAAAATTGACCGGAAGTTACTGCCCGCGCCCGCCCTGAGCGAACGGGATAATGAAACCGGTTTTATGAGCCCGCGAACGGATGTAGAAAAACTGGTGGCTGAAATCTGGAGCCAGTGTTTGAAAATTGAAAACATCAGTGTGTTTGATAACTTTTTCGAACTGGGCGGCCATTCGCTGACGGCGGTACAGGTGATGAGCCTTTTGGAGAAAAAAACCGGTAAAAACCTGCCGCTGGCAACCCTCTTCGAGTATTCGACGATCGAAAAACTGGCGTCGATCCTGCACATGAATGGCCGGTCGGTCACCTGGGATTCGCTGGTGCCGATCAAACCCCACGGAACCAAAATTCCGCTGTATATCGTCCACGGCGCAGGCCTTCACGTGCTGCTGTTCAACACCCTGGCCTTGAGCATGGCCCCCGATCAACCGGTTTATGGCTTGCAGGCCAAGGGAATCAACAGCGAAGATCAGCCGCTTGAGAGTATTGAAGAGATTGCGGCCTATTATATCGATGCCATCAGGGCTCAAAACCCCGAAGGTCCGTATGCGTTAGCCGGGTATTCGTTTGGGGGGATCATCGCGTATGAAATGAGCAAACAACTCCGCAGGATGGGGAAAGAAGTGAAAATGCTCGCGATGTTCGATACGTATGCCTATCAGTCCAATTTTTACGACCCCTGGCCCGCGAAAGCCTGGCAAAACACCCTCACAGCGATCAAAGAGCGGCTGTATGTGCTGACGTTATTGAAAGAAAACCCCCGCGAAACCGTAGTCAATGTAACCAAATCTGTACAGAATAAAGCAAACCGGTTTTATCGAAAAATTCGCTACAACGAAGACCATCTCAAAGTGTTTCATGGCAACTATTACAAGGTGAATGAAGCCAACGAAATAGCATCCCGAAAGTACCGGCTGGAACCCCAGGAGATTACGGTAACCTTGTTTCGGGCTAAAAAACACAGCTATTATGTAGATGATTTTGAATACCTGGGCTGGAAACCGTTCGCTTTGAATGGGATTACCATTCACGAAGTTCCCGGCGACCACTTCAATTTGTTTACGTCGCCCAACGACAAAGAATTTGCCCGGATCTTACAGGAAGTTCTGGATCGCTTAACCTAACATCCGGTTTTTACCTTTTCACTTCGGTACACGATGGCAATTATTACGAATCTTGATCCCGAACGAAGAATTCTCCCCCACGGAACCCTGTTGGTCGAGGAGGTTTCCATGGACGAGGAGGTTTGGTGTGCAGTGGAAGAATTTCTGGAGAAAAACGGAAAAGTCAATGAACTGTATTTGAATACGAATTTTCACATCAACACCGAAGGCAAGTGTATCGTGCATTTGTCGAAGAAAACCTCGGTCTAAGGGCGGAGATGCGGGCGGTTTGGCATTCGATTCCGGCCTTACCGCCACTGCATCAAGGCCGAATTCAGGGCATCTTCGACCCGCCGGCGGGGTTTGTGAAAATAGATCATACCGTGACCGGGCAGCATCAGATCGGTGTCCACTTTGGCAAACCGGCGCAGCGACTCCGTGTAGCTCTTTTTATCGAAATCAATGGATCCACTCCATCCAAAATCCCCGCTTAACAGCGTCCCGATCACATCGCCACTGACGACGACCCGCTTCTGCTCCCAGTTGAACAAATAGGCTGTGCAACCCCGGCTGTGGCCGGGCAGGTGCATCACGTCGATTTCTACCCCCAGTAAGCGTAGTTTCTGGCCGTCTTCCACCCGTTGATCCACCGCAAAAGGCTGGAAGGTTTTGTGGTAGAGATATCCGCAGCAACGTTCGTCGCCGGAACCAACGGCATCGGCCGTTTCGCCCAAAGCAATGATCGGAATACCCCGCTGTTTCAGAAGGTGACCACCACCGGCATGGTCGAAATGGGCATGGGTCAGGAGGCAGTAGCGAATGTCGTCCGGCGAAAGGTCCCAATACTGCAGGTTGGTGAAAATCTGTTCCATCGTATCCCCGCAGCCGCAATCGAACAGAATCAGTCCCTGTTCCGTCTTTAAAACGTACGAATTGGCATCGTTCCACAACGCCCCCGGCTGGTCGAAGGTAAGGCCGTTCAGGTCACCGCCGACCTGAAACAGATTTTTTAGGATTTGCATAGCAATTGGTTTGTGTGGGTGAACCCGCCAGGATGTAATACGGTTTTGCCTTGCCATTCGGGCTATTCAGGATGTTTGAAAAACGAATCATTCGCCAAAATTCCACTTTGCCTTTTGAAGTCAGTATTATTTTTAGACCAAATCCTAAGTAAGTTGCCGGGCTGTCCGCAACATTTCTTACTTTTCCGGCTTAAACACAAACATCCACTTTATGGAAATCAAACGCAATGCCACCGCCCATTGGGAAGGTTCAGGCAAAGATGGTAAAGGTACGGTCAGCACCGCCAGCACCGTTCTGGACGGAACCCAATACTCTTTCAACACCCGGTTTGCCGATGGCGTAGGGACCAATCCCGAAGAACTGGCGGCTGCCGCCCACGCCGGCTGTTTTGCGATGCAACTCGCTTTTAACATTCAGGGAGCCGGTTTTACGGCCACGTTCATCGACGCCAAAGCCGTTGTTTCGCTCGATACCGCCAGCAGCAGCATCAGCAGCTCGAAGTTGACTGTGAAGGCCAGCGTTCCGGGTCTTGAGAAAGAAAAATTTGACGAACTCGTCGAGCATGCCGAAAAAAACTGCCCGATTTCAAAGTTATTCAATACGGCCATCAGCGTAGACGCGACGCTGGAATAAGGTCACCCTGTTGTATCGGAATCCCAGCCTTTCGGGATTCCGATGCCGCGAAACCATTCATCGAATATTCCCATTTCTGGCGTATCATTTGCGGTAGAATATATTAGATAGGCCATCGATTTCGTTCTATAGCGAAATGACCTATTATCTATCTATTTTTCAACCGTTGAAAAACCTAAAGGGCACAATGAGACTCATCGTCGTTTTTTTCATCCTCGTAGTGGGTATATCTTCCTGTAAAAAAAGCGATTCTGAAGCGGATAATGTCGATCCAAGAGAACAATACTACGGAACCTACGACATTGATTATTCGTCAAAAACCATCATCGGATCCATCGACTTCAATGAAGACAGCGGAAAGGGCGTCCTTACCTTCAGCAAGGGAGATGCGTCGAATGAACTGAAAATGACCACTGAATTCCCGGGTTTCAGCATCGCCAACGATGTCGTCAAATTAGACGGAACCAAGTTTACGGTCAACCGAACCCGCGACCAGATGACGCTGGGCAACAAACAATATGATGCTGAATTCCTGGGTTCAGGTCTGTTTGAAGGCCGGCTCGTCACCGTCACATCGGTCACGACCCTGAACCAAAATGGCACTGTAGCCAAATGGACCCGTTCATACAAAGGAATGAGACGATAATATCGATTCATTTTATAGCAAGTCCACCCGGTAAAAATCGAACCGGGTGGACTTTTTTGTTTACCGTCGATTTTAGCGGTATTTTTACTTCCATCAGAACCTTAACCTCCCCTACTCAGTGGCTGTCTATACCGACCATATCCGCCTGCTTTTTGGACTGAAATTAAAACAGATCCGGTTGGATAAAGGGTTATCGATCAGTGAACTGGGCCAGATTTCCGGGCTTTCGGTTTCGTACTTAACCGAAATCGAAAAAGGCCGAAAATACCCCAAAACGGATAAAATTGCGGCCCTTGCCAAGGCCATGGACGTGGACTACGATACGCTGGTTTCGCTCAAACTCAGCAAGAAACTCGAACCCATTTCCGAGCTGCTGCGCTCCCGGTTTCTAACCGAAATCCCGCTCGAACTCCTGGGCATCGACCCCTCCGATTTGCTGGAATTGCTGGCAGAAGCCCCCGCCAAAGTCAGTGCCATGATTTCGACGGTGATGAACATCGGGCGGAGTTACCACGTCAGTGTCGAACGGCTTTACATGGCGGTGCTGCGGTCGTACCAGGAAATGCACGACAACTATTTTGAAGACATCGAGCAGGATGGCGACCGGTTTTTGACGGAGTTTGCGTCGAGCCATTCGCTGGTCGATGAGAGCCTGTTGAGTAGCCTGCTACGAACCCGGTATAATTATAAACTGGTAAACTTTAGCCGGGAGAGCCACCCGGAACTGGCGGCCCTGCGCTCCGTTTTCCGCCCGGAATCCGGCACGCTATACCTCAACAGCCATTTGTCGGTTGAGCAAAAAACGTTCATTCTGGCCCGCGAAGTGGGATTTCAGTACCTCAACCTGAAAATCCGGCCCTATACCTACTCATACGTGGAAGTGGAGTCGTTCGAGCAGATTCTTAACAATTACAAAGCGTCTTATTTTGCCGGAACCATTCTGATTCGCCGGACGGATCTGATTACGCGCCTGCAGGCCATTTTCGACCAGACCAACTGGAGCAACGATGCCTTTCTCAACCTGATTCAGTCCTTCAACGCCACGCCCGAGCGGTTTTTCTACCGGCTCAGCAACCTGCTTCCCAAATACTTCGGCATCGATCAGTTGTTCTTTTACCGGTTTAACAACACCGCCGGGCAAACCAATTTCCATCTGACAAAGGAAATGCACCTGACCCGCCAGCAGGGTCCAAAAAGCATGGTCGATGAGCATTACTGCCGCCGTTGGGTGGCCCTGACCATTCTGCAGGAACTGGCTTTTCTGCAAAAAAACAAAAACCACGTAGGGGCTTTGTGTCAGGCCCAGCTTTCGACCTATGCCGACACGGGGAATACCTTCCTGATTGTGTCGGTCGCCCAGCCCTACCAGCCTCACCAGCAGCAGAACATGAGTGTGTCGATGTGCTTTAAAATGACCGACACGCTTAAAAGTAAAATGCGGTTTTTGAATCCCTTATCCCCCAACATCTCCCAGCGCATCGTCAACGAAGCCTGCGAACGCTGCGGGATTTTCGACTGCCGCGAACGCGTGGCCGCCCCCACCGGATTGCAGAAAAAACGCCAGGTCGATGCGATGAAAAAGGCGCTGGAGGAGTTGAAATAGTTAAGAGTTATGAATTACGAGTTAAATGCGTCAGCCAACTCTTAACTCATCACTTAAAAGCCGGTATTCCCGTAATTTCGTTGCCCAGAATCAGGAGGTGAATGTCGTGTGTGCCTTCATAGGTAACCACGGATTCCAGGTTCATGAGGTGGCGCATGATGGGATAGTCGCCCGAAATGCCCATCGCACCGTGAATCTGCCGGGCTTCCCGAACCACGTTCAGGGCCATTTCGACGTTGTTCCGCTTGGCCATCGAAATCTGCGCCGTGGTCGCTTTTCCTTCGTTTTTCAACACGCCCAGCCGCCAGCAGATCAACTGCGCCTTCGTGATGTCGGTGAGCATCTCGGCCAGTTTTTTCTGCACCAGTTGAAAAGCCCCAATGGGTTTTCCGAATTGCTGCCGTTCCAGGGCATACCGCCGGGCAGAGTCGTAACAATCCATGGCCGCGCCAACCACGCCCCAGGCAATTCCGTACCGCGCCTGATCGAGGCAGCGCAGCGGACTTTTCATGCCGTCGCTGCCGGGCAGCAGGTTTTCCTTCGGCACTTTTACATCCTGAAACACCAGTTCGCCCGTCGCACTGGCCCGCAACGACCATTTGTGGTGGATTTCGGGCGTCGAGAAGCCTTCCATTCCGCGTTCGACCAGCAATCCCCGGACGCGTCCCTGCTCGTTTTTTGCCCACACCACGGCCAGATCAGCCACCGGCGAATTGGTGATCCACAATTTGGAACCATTGAGCAAATAATGGTCGCTATGCTCTGTGAAGGCAGTTTGCATACCGGCGGGGTTGGAACCGTGGTCGGGTTCGGTCAGGCCAAAACAGCCCAGCCATTCGCCCGTCGCCAGTTTCGGCAAGTACTTCCGCTTTTGTTCTTCGGAGCCAAACGCATCAATCGGCCACATTACCAGCGAGCTTTGCACCGAAACACACGACCGCATCCCCGAATCACCCCGCTCGATTTCCTGCATCATCAGACCGTAGGAAATGGCATCGAGCCCGCCCCCGCCGTATTCCGCCGGAATGGTGGGTCCAAACGCACCGATTTCGCCAAACTTCCGGGGCATGTCGGCCGGAAACTCTGCCCGCTGGGCGCAGTCTTCGATGATCGGGCTGATTTCCCGATTCACAAATGCCCGCATGGCCGACCGGACGAGCTTCTGGTCGTCCGTCAGCAGCTCGTCGATCCCGTAAAAATCAGGTGCTTCAAAACCGGTGGTTTGCAGAGTTGCCATGCTGTATAAACCGTTAATGGACCAACACCCCAACCTCAGCCGCCGACGTCCAGTGCTCGTTTTCATTCACCGACGAAAGTGCCACCAGTTTGATGAATTTTGCGGTCTGAGGAGCCGGAAAAGCCACCTCCTGTTTCACCGGATTGTTTTTGATGTTGGCAAACGAGCGGTTTTCCAACACCGGTTTCCAGTCGGTTCCGTTTTCGCTTACGTAAAAACTATACTGGTAAATCGTCCCGCCCGACTGGCCATCCTGCCGGGGAGTGTAGGTAAATCCTTTCAGGGTCAGGCTTTCGCCCAGATTGACGACCAACTCGTGCGGATGTTTCCTGCCGCCCTCCTGCCGGGCGGTTTGCCAGACGGTGCCGGGGTTCGAATCAATCGCCCGGCTGGCGGAATTCCGGCTACTTTCATCACCGACAACCGACCAGTTGGCGGGCGCCAGGTCGAACGAGGCCGGGATGGTTTCCGAGGATTCCGCACCGTTTTTAATGAACGCTTTGGCTTTGATCGTACCGCCTTTGGCATAGTTGAACGGCGCAGAATACCGCGTTGATGCCAGCGTTGGCTCCGTTCCATCGGTCGTATACCGAATAACCGGATCTGCAACTTCCGACGTGATCGTCACCAAACCCTGTTTGCTCCGGGCAATCTCGGGATTCGACAACAACTCCGGTGCTTTGTAAATACCGACCGACGAGAGCACCGGGCAGGCATTGGCATCGAGAATCGTCACCCGCACTTTGGCGGTTTTCAGCGTCGGAAAAACCAGAATCCGTTTGTAGCCAATGGTCGTTTGCTGATCGATGGTTTCGAACCGGTTGCCGTTCCAGGCTTCCACTTTGAACGATTTGACACGTTGCCCCAGCGGAATGTATTCCTGCAACACCACGCGGTTGATTTCGGTCGGTTTTCCCAGGTCAACCACAAACGAAGCCTGCCGAACGGCATCATCCGTCGTCCAGTAGGTATCGTAGTTGCCATCCAGCAAATTACCAGCCGCAAAATGATGATCCTTTCCCCGGACTGTCGAAGCCGTTGCGGTTTTGCCCAGGGCCAGATTCGTTTTGAAAGAAGCATCGACAGTTTTGCGGAATTCCATCAACCGCGTCGAGTCGTTGGGATGAATCAGGCCTTCGCGCGAAACCGGTACATTCAACAGCAAATTGCCGTTGCGGCCTACTGACGAGTAATAAATCTTCATCAGGTGTGTCAGGGTTTTGACCCGGTCATCGGTGTCGGGGCTGTAAAACCAGCCCGGCCGAATCGACACGTCGACTTCCGCCGGAATCCAGTACTTCCCGTTTTCATTGCCGGTATTCAAGACCTGCGTGGAGGGCGCGGCATTACCCATGCCAAAACCGTCCGTATTCAGCGTCGACCAGTTGGTTTCTCCGGCAATACCGGATTCGTTCCCCATCCACCGGCAACCCGGACCTATATCACTGAAAATGATGGCTTTCGGCTGGTGCTTGAACACCACGCCCCGGAACAGATCCCAGTCGTATTCCTGGCGTTTTCCATTCGGCCCCTCGCCATTGGCCCCATCGAACCACTGTTCAAACACGTCGCCATAGCTGCTCAACACCTCATCGAGCGTGTTGGCAAAAATCTGGTTATACTCCGGTGTGCCATAGGCGGGGTGGTTGCGGTCCCAGGGCGAGAGGTAGACGCCAAATTTCAACCCGTATTCCTTGCAGGCATTCGACAACTCACGCAGGACATCGCCTTGTCCATTTTTCCAGGCACTCTCGCGCACCGTGTGTTTGCTGAATTTACTCGGCCAGAGGCAAAAACCGTCGTGGTGTTTGGCCGTGATGATGATGGCTTTCATACCAGCCGCCTTGGCAGTTTTGGCCCACTGGCGGGCATCCAGGCGCGACGGATTGAAGACTTTCGGATCTTCGTCGCCGTGGCCCCATTCCTTGTTGGTAAACGTGTTCGGACCAAAATGGATGAACATGTAATATTCCATTTGCTGCCACTGCACCTGCTGGGGGGTCGGCAGGGCACCGTAGGGCGCGGGGGGGGCAGTCTTTTGCGCGTTGACGCTTAACGTACTGAGTAATCCTAAATAAAGAAATTTTTTCATTGATAAGAGATTGACATCATGCCATCCGGTCAGCGCTCTGGAATCCTGACCGCAGTGGCAAATCTGGTTACTTGTTTTCAAATACTCATGGAGCTTTTGACCGATCCAATACGCCTGAAAGGATGGTAAAAGTAGTTCGGTTTTTGTCAATTGATTACTCAGGTGGCGGGTTTTTTCAATGAGGCATATTGGATCGTAAACGCCATTGTGGTCAGGGTCTTCACCCACTGAGCGGGTTACATTCAGTTATTTGACTAATTTTACCAAAAAATACCTAAATAATATAAGAAATACCTGCGAACCGGGAACACGGTCGTGTTGTTGAAGAAGCAGGAGTTTTCATGTATGATTCATTCGCTTTCGTTAACCCTCGAACCCGATATTGCCCTGGATGATGCGGCTTTCGAGCGGGAAGTCTATAACCGATTATTGATTCCGTCGGATCTGCTGACCGGAGCGGAACCCGAACGTCCTGTTGTCCGAAAACTGCGCCAGTCCATCGACGCCCGATCCCGGCAAATTAAAGTTCATATCGACGCCGAAGTGTACATTGGCGAAAAACCGCACCCCCTGATTGCCTACCAACGCACCTATCCGAACGTCAGCAATGCCCGGCAGGTGGTGGTGGTTGGTGCCGGACCGGCGGGGCTTTTTGCGGCACTGCGGCTGGTCGAACTGGGCATCAAACCGGTGGTGCTGGAACGCGGCAGCGATGTCAGAACCCGTCGGCGCGACCTGGCGGCCATCAACAAAGAGCACGTTGTCAATCCCGAATCCAATTACTGCTTTGGCGAAGGGGGTGCCGGAACCTATTCCGATGGCAAACTCTATACCCGCTCCAAAAAACGGGGCGATGTTCGCCGGATCCTCGAAATTCTCGTCGCCCACGGTGCCACGGAACAGATTCTGGTCGATGCCCATCCGCACATTGGTACCAACAAACTGCCCGATGTGGTGATGGCGCTGCGGCAAAGCATTCTCGATGCGGGGGGCGAAATCCGTTTCGATACCCGCATGGTCGATTTGCTGGTTGAACAAAATGAAATCAAGGGCGTTGTTACTCACCGGGGCGAAGAATTAACCGGACTGGGGGTCATTCTGGCCACCGGTCACTCGGCGCGTGACGTGTTTGCGCTCTTGCAGCAGAAAGGCATCACCATCGAAAGCAAACCGTTTGCGATGGGCGTCCGGATCGAGCACCAGCAGTCGTTCATCGACCAGGTACAGTACCACCGCCCGAATCGGGGGGATTACCTGCCGGCAGCATCGTACAGTCTGGTCACGCAAACACGTCACAAGGGCATCGAGCGGGGTGTGTTTTCGTTCTGTATGTGTCCGGGTGGCTTCATTGTGCCAGCCGCCACCGCGCCGGGCGAACTGGTGGTCAATGGCATGTCGCCCTCGCGCCGGGATTCAAAATTCGCGAATTCGGGCCTGGTGGTGGCCATCCACGAAAACGATTTGAAAAAATACCGGGACTACGGCCCGCTGGCCGGTTTGCAATACCAGAAAGAACTCGAACAACGCGCCTGTCAGTTGGCCGGGGGCGATCAAACCGCACCGGCCCAGCGGGTTTCGGATTTCGTCAATGGGCGGGTTTCCGGCAGCCTGTTGCCAACGTCCTATCAACCCGGCCTGAAACCGGCCGATATGAGTTCGGTGCTGCCGGAAGCCATTGCAGCTCCTCTGAAAGCCGGTTTGAAACAGTTTGGCCTGTCGATGCGCGGCTATGTGACGAACGAAGCCCAGCTCATTGGGGTGGAAAGCCGGACGTCGTCGCCCGTCCGGATTCCGCGGCTGGCCGATACGCTCGAACACGTGCAGATCCGGCGGCTGTATCCCTGTAGTGAAGGTGCCGGGTATGCGGGCGGCATTGTGTCGGCGGCTATGGACGGTGAAAAATGTGCTGAACAACTGATTAAACGCTATGGTTGATCCTTCGTTTCATAGCTTCGCCAGTGCCCTGCGGGAACGACTGGCCGAACCGCTGCCCGGCCCGGATGCCCACCTGAAAATGGCAGCCCGGTCGCGTTTGCGAATGGCAATGCAACCGAACGAACGGACCCGCCGGAGTGCCGTCCTGATTGTCTTTTATCCCTACCAGAATTCGATTTTTTTACCCCTGATTCTGCGACCCCAATACGATGGTGTTCATGCCGGCCAAATGGCCTTTCCGGGTGGTCGCATGGAGCGCACCGACGAAAGTCTGATCCGGACGGCCCTGCGGGAAGCTCAGGAAGAAGTCGGCATTCGGGTAACGGATGTTAAGGTGTTGGGCAAACTGACCGAGATCTACATTCCTCCCAGTAATTTTTACGTACAGCCCGTGGTGGGCATCCTTCCCTACCGCCCGGATTTCTACCCCGACCCGCGCGAAGTCGAACACGTAGTCGAGGTATCGTTAGATGAACTGATGGACGAAAGCATCATTGGCGAAAACGGTATTGAAATCAAAGGCACCCTCATCGACGCCCCTTTTTACCAGATTCAGGGTTTCAAAGTGTGGGGCGCAACCGCCATGATGATCAGCGAATTGCTGACGGTGATTCATTCCGTTCCGAAGTAAATTAGTGAAATCAGCTCTGGGATTCTATTTGGAAATTATTATATTTGTGATACAAGTATCATATACCAAGGATCGCAAAATGAATACGACCGAAACCTTTGCAAATCCGGAAACGGTGCCTTTTTAGGCCTGACTGCAAAACCGGCATCTCTTTTGTTCTTTTTTGCCCGGCGACGTAAAGATACGTCACGAAAACGACCTAAATCCCGCATTTTGCTTCAATCTGGCCTGTTTTCTTGAAAACTATTGTATCTTTATGAAGCTATCGACGGAGCCATTCCACCCGCCGACCCAATCAAAACGATAGCATTTACCATTGATTTTTATCCGTATCCATTCGAATGAGCGAAATTCTGGACCCAACTGATTTACCGGAAGATCAAAATGAAAACACCCTCCACCAGCAAACCGTGGTGTCGGGCCTCTACGAAAACTGGTTTTTAGAGTACGCATCCTACGTAATTCTGGAGCGGGCCGTTCCGGCCGTTGAAGACGGTCTGAAACCGGTACAACGCCGGATTCTACACGCCCTGAAAGAAATGGACGATGGGCGCTTCAACAAAGTGGCCAACGTCATCGGCCAGACCATGCAGTATCACCCCCACGGTGATGCCTCGATCGGTGATGCGCTGACCACCATCGGCCAGAAAAATCTGGTGTTCGACACACAGGGCAACTGGGGCGACATCCGGACCGGCGACGGGGCTGCGGCACCCCGCTACATCGAAGTCCGGCTCTCGAAATTCGGCAACGACGTTATATTCAATCCGCAAACCACTGAATGGCAATTGTCGTACGATGGCCGGAAAAAAGAACCGGTGACCCTGCCCGTTAAATTCCCGCTGCTGCTGGCGATGGGCGTAGAAGGGATTGCCGTGGGTCTTTCGACCAAAATTCTGCCCCATAACTTCATTGAACTGGTTGAAGCGTCGATCAACATCCTGAAAGACAAACCGGTCACTTTATACCCTGATTTTTTAACCGGCGGTTACATCGACGTCAGCAATTACAACGACGGTGGCCGTGGTGGAAAAGCCCGCATCCGGGCAAAAATTGAGGAATTTGACAAGAAAACGCTGATCATCCGCGAAATACCGTTCGGCACCACGACGACGTCGATCAAGGATTCGATCATCAAAGCCAACGACGACGGGAAAATCAAGATCAAGAAAGTGGAAGATCTGACGTCGAAAGATGTCGAAATTCACGTTCACCTGGCCCCCGGCGTTTCTCCCGATATCACCATCGACGCGCTCTATGCCTTCACCGAGTGTGAGGTGTCGGCTTCGCCCAATGCCTGCGTCATTATCAAGGACAAACCGCACTTTGTGACAGTGACCGACATTCTGCGGATCAACACGCACCAGACGGTCGACTTGCTGGAACGGGAGTTGCAAATCCGGCGGGCAGAGTTGCTGGAGAAACTGCTGTACAGTTCCCTCGAAAAGATTTTTATCGAAAACCGGATTTACCGCAAAATCGAAGAGTGCGAAACGTTCGAGGCCGTACTGGAAACGATCGACAAAGGGCTGAAACCGTTCAAGAAACAATTTTACCGCGAAATTACGCAGGACGACCTGTTGCGTCTGACCGAAATCCGGATCAAGCGGATTTCAAAATACGACGGTTTCAAAGCCGAGGAATTGATGCGGAGACTGGAGCAGGAACTGGCGGAAGTGGACGACAACCTGGCGAACCTGACCCGCTACGCCATCAACTATTACCGGGATCTGCTGAAAAAATACGGCAAAGGCCGCGAGCGGAAAACCGAAATCCGGGCCTTCAACACCATCTCGGCCAATGTTGTGGCGGCTGCCAATGCCAAACTGTACGTCGACCGCGAAGGCGGTTTTGTCGGTTCCGGTTTGAAAAAGGATGAGTTTGTCTCCGATTGTTCCGACATTGACGACATCATCGTTTTCCGACGCGACGGCAAATGTCTGGTGACCAAAATTCAGGATAAAACCTTCGTCGGCAAAGACATCATTTACTGCGCAGTTTTCAAAAAGAATGACGAGCGCAAGGTCTACAACCTGCTGTACCTCGACGGAAAATCAGGGATTACGATGGCCAAACGGTTCAGCGTCACGGCCGTGACGCGCGACCGGGAATATGACCTGACGATGGGCAATCCGAAGTCGAAAGTGCTGTGGTTTACGGCCAACGACAACGGTGAAGCGGAAGTAGTAACCATCAACCTGACAGCGCAGAGTACGGCCAAAATCAAGCAGTTCGACTACAATTTTGCGGAAGTCGGGATCAAAAACCGCTCTGCGCAGGGAAATATCCTCACGAAATATCCGGTGCGAAAGGTGAGCCTGAAATCGGGCGGGGTTTCTACCCTAGGGGGCGTCGACATCTGGTATGACGAACACCTCGGTCGGTTGAACCGCGACGAGCGCGGAAAATATTTAGGGAATTTCGACAACGGTATGAGCATTTTGGTGGTCTATAAAGATGGGCAGTATGAACTGACCAATTATAACCTGACCAACCGCTACGAACCGTCCGAAATTGCGGTTCTGGAAAAGTTCGACAGCGAGCGAATTCTGTCGGCCATCTATTACGAAGTCAACCAGAAATCGCATTATGTAAAGCGGTTTAAGGTTGAAACCACAACGCAGGACAAGAAATTCAGCTTCATTGGCGACACAAAAGGCTCGAAACTGATGGCGGTTACGGCCGACCGGTTTCCCCGCTTCGAAATTGCCCACCAGTTGAAAGACAAGGGGCCACTCGAAAAAATGGTGCTGGAGCCTGAAGGCTTCATCGACGTGCGGGGTTGGAAGGCTTTGGGGGCGAAATTGCCATTTGCCAAGGTGAAAGAAGTGAAATTGCTCCCTCCACGGCGCAATAATGAGCGGGATATAGCGGAAAATACCGCGATAACACCTAACTTAATCGTCGTGGAAGCGGAAACGGACGAACCGATGGACGAAACAACCGAAACGGAAGACAACGGAACCGAGCCATCCGCCAAACAATTAGGCTTGTTTTCATGATATGAATCCAATGTCGTACACGACTGACCGGGAATCCGGCAATTACAAAGGAGTCAGACCCCGGGTTCGGGTGTCACGGATGAAGCGTCTTGTCAAGGGTAGTATCACCCTGGCATTTGCGGGCGTGACCATCGTGCTCCTTTGTAATTTCTGGGTGGTCTACAGCACCCGGAGTCAGGTCTATTTCGACATGGATTCCCTGCCTTCCAACGAAGTCGGTCTGGTGCTGGGAACCAGCAAGTCCGTGAAAAGTGGAAACGAAAATCTGTTTTTCCGCTATCGGATGGAAGCCACTGCCCGGCTCTGGAAAGTGGGCAAAATCAAACACATCATCCTGAGCGGCAACAACGACTCGGAATACTACAACGAGCCCTCCGACATGAAAAAAGCCCTGCTGCGGATGGGCATCCCGGAGGCCGACATGACCCTCGATTACGCCGGTTACCGCACCTTTGATTCGGTGGTACGCTGCAAGCAGGTGTTCAATCAGGACAAGATCACGATCATCTCCCAGAATTTTCACAACGCCCGCGCCCTCTACATTGGCAACCACCAGGGCATCGATGCCATTGCCTTTGCCGCCCAGGACATTCCCGGCGGTTATTCGTTCCGCACCCTGATCCGCGAATACCTGGCCCGCCCCCTGGCCGTTCTGGATGTATACATCGTGCATCCACAACCCCAAATGGAGAATATAGAGATTCGATAGCCGATTCAATTTCTCTGGAATACTGCTAAAAACCGCGAGTTATGCGCTCAATCCCACCGGCTATTCATTTCAAATAGGCGATTGCTGAATGCTGCTTTACCTTTGAAGTGCTTTCCAATACGCACACCAAACATGAAATTCGTCTATTTGATCCTGTCGGTTCTGGGCTTCAGTTTCCTGCTCTCCTGCAAAAAATCCGGCTATGAAACGAAGAATGGAACCGTCTACTATAAAGGCAATAAGGTCAACCTGGAAGACCTCGACTCGTTTGAGGAATTGAACTCCGTTTTTGCCCGGGATGCCGTGGCAGCCTATTACCGGGGAAGTTATATCGAAGCCCACGGGGCCAGTTTTGAAGCACTGGACGAACATTATGCCAAAGATCAATCCACGGTTTATTACTGCGATAATTTCCTGGATGGCCAAACCTATTTCACCTCCCGGAAAAATAGCATCAAACGATTATCGAAAGCTGATGCGGCTTCTTTCGAACTGTTATCGAATGGTTATGCCAAAGATAAACTACATGCGTATTCGAATGGCGTGCTGTTTCCGGTACTCGACATTGCTTCTCTCCAGCCCCTTGACTACAGCTTCTGCAAGGATAAAATAACCGGCTATTACGCCCTCACCATGATTCCGAACAGTGACGGACCTTCGTTTGAAGTCGTTGGAAATGGCTTTGCCAAAGACCGAAACCAGGTTTTTTATTGCTGGATCAATTCCGCCGATCCGAAGGTCCGCAACCTGCCGGTAGCGCAGGTCATTCCCGGAGCAAACCCCGAAACGTTTGTGGTTTTGGATCTTGCGTATTCCAAGGATAAAAACCGGGTGTACTACAAAAATAAACCACTAAACGGCGCTGACCCGCTCACTACCCGGCTGGTTGAACCGAACCACCTTGATTATGTTGCAGATACAACGCAGGTATTTTATCAGAATAAGCTAATTTCCGGAGCCGATGTAGTCACTTTTGAGCTGCTGAATGACTTTTATGCCCGGGACCACAAAACCGTGTTTTACCAGGATAAACCGCTAAAAAACAGCGACCGGGCCACCTTCACCGTCCTGGAATCGGGTTATGCAAAAGACAACGAGCACGTTTATTTCGACGGAAAAGAGGTAAAAGGAGCCGATTCGGCCAGCTTTAAACTGGTTGAAAATGTGTATAACCAGGATGCGGCTGATGCCAAACACACGTACCATTTGGGCAAAATTAAAATGCCGGGCGAAGATGATTTATGAGTTGGACTCTTTCGCTACTTTTTTCTTTTTATAACCCAACTTAACCTTGTACGTTACGCCAATTACCGCCCCGCTGCTTTCTTCCGATCCGCTCAATGCGGCATCTTTAAAAACCGTTACATCCAGACTCTGCGTTTTGGTTAAATCGGCACTTACACCCGCTTTATAGCGGATTTGATCAAATTCAACGCCGACCAAATAAAATAAATCAGCGGAGATAAAAGGGGTCAATCGGGACGGATTTTTATACGATAATTCGACTTTATTTCGCAAATAACTCCCGGCCGCCACCAGCCCTTCAACATCGTCTTTAAACTGGTTCTGGTACCGAAGCCGGTAATCCAGTTTTAGGTTTCCCCAGATTTTATGATCGTACGTAATCTGTCCGTAATACCGGTGGTAAGGACGGTAGTAGTACGCATCGGTTTCCTTGTTCCACTTCCGGCGACCCGTATAGCGGTAAAAACCGCTGATTTCCCAGGATTTATTGAGCTTGTAGGAAAGCCCCGCTTCGCCCAGGAACGCCCGGGTGACCGATACATTTTCGCTAAAACGAAGCTGCGTGCTGACTTGCAGGGCAAACTTCTTCGTGAATTTTTTCTCCACATTCACCCCCGACCAGAGCCCCAAACCGGTGCTTTGTGACCAGCCGATTACGGGCAACACAACCAACCAGACGATCAGCCCGGCCTGAAGTCGGTTAGCGAAGTAGCGAAGCGGCTGCTTTATGAACAGATTCGAGTTTTGCATCGTCCTGGTAATAATAGATGGTGATTTGAGCGGAATCTTTGAGAAAGTCAATACCCTGAATATCAACCCGGTGAATGTCCAACCCCGTCCGGTTCTCCAGGTCCAGCAGCAGATCCGGTCGCCGTCCCGGCACGATCAGATCCACGCGATCGTAGAAGACGGTTTTGCTGAATTCGCGCCGAAAAAGCCAGTTTCCCTCCAGCAGTTGTACACAAAGCAGAATTAATCCATTGATGATCGCCAGTTGATACCCACTTCCCTGGCTGACCGCCGAAATCAGACCAACCGCAATCACCACGAACAGGTATGTCATGTCTTTGGCCGAAAGCCCTTCGGTTCGGTAGCGGAGCATCGAAAAAACCGCAAACAACCCAAAAGCCGCCCCAATCGACATCTGAACCTGATTCAGCAGAAAAGTGATCAGGAAAATGATGAGGTTGAACGTAAAAAAAGTCAGGAACAGATCGGTTTTTCGGTAAATGCGGTAATAGACCAGCCGGATCAGGACAACAACCGTAAACAAATCGAGGCCCAATCGGGTGAAAACGCCATCCGGCAGGTTGGCAAATCCCGAACTGTCAGGCGTAGAGAGGTGTTGCAACAGGAGCGTCATCGGCAATGAGTTTGTGTAATTGTTTTAGTTTCGGTTTGAAAAGATTTTGCTTCAGGGTGTGGTCGAGGCTGATCAGGCCGAGGCAGTATTTGCTCAGCGAGCCTTCCCGCATCCGGTATTGTTTCATCAGTTTCAGAAACTCCGACGCTTTCAGCGCATCCTGTTTCAGTTCGGCAATCACGACCTGCGGATACCCCCGCTGCTGCGTTCCATTCCGAAAACAGACGTCCAGATCAATCGTCAGGCGCTCGGCCGTCGTCTGGCTGACGAGCGTCAGGCGCGTATAATTCACCCATAAAACCGGTCTCAGATGGGCGGTTTCATACCCCGTATATTGCATCAGAAAAGCCGTACTGGCATCGTCGAAACCCATGCCGGGGCGGCTGGCGGTCGGAATGCGGGTTTTGATGGTCCGTCCCTTGTTGTTTTTCAATTTGACTTCCGTAAAGGTGAGGTTCGACTGCACGTAATGCCGTTGCCGGATCTTGTAGCGGTTGAGCCGCCGGGTGCGGTGGTCGTGGTAAAACCGCAACTCATCGGTGTCGAAATACAGCGTCTCGTAGGTGCAAAGCCGGTTGCCATCGATCTCCAGCCAGGCATAATGCGGCTGCAACGCCGTTAGCAACTCGGGCAACTGGTGCAGGGGCAGCATGAATTTGGTATCCGTGCGGTTCATCAGCCGGACACCCTCCATGTCGGCCAGGGCAATGGGTGCAAACGAACTCGCCTGGGCTTCGATTTCCCGGACATCGACTTGAAAAGGGGTTCGCATGGACACGGTTATTTTAAAAACGTACTGACTTCTTGGTTGCGGGTAACCACGTGGGCTTTCAGGATGCCCAGCGCACTGCTAAAGTTGGCCGTACTGCTCAGGTTAGAATATTTTCCGGTTTCGGTAGCCTGCGGACCAATGACATAAGGTGAAATAAGATTGGTGTTTTTCTCAAAAAGCGCGTTCATGTTGGTGGTTGTAAACACGGTTTCCAGAAATGTTTTGACGTGTTCTTTGTAGCGGGCGTAGTAAACCGGATCGTTGGCCACGTAGCGGAGCAGCGGCCAGCTACTCGTCACTTCGGACATGGAAATCGAAACCGCCCGCATTCCTCCGCCCCCGCCATTGCCCGGGTTGCCACCCCCGCCCGCTGTGCTGGTCATCGACATGTTGTGATCCCACGGAATCCACGTTAGTTTGCCAGCCGGGGCGTTGTAGAGGTAATAATTGTGCGCCATCGCACCGTAGGTATCCCAGTTGACGATGGTGTTGTTGACCGCCAGAAACTTCAAATAGTGGTCGACATTGAACGTTTTTTCGAGGTTGGCCCGCCATTCGGCGGCATTGGTGTTGCGGGTGGTGGCGTTGAGGGCCGTTATGAAAGCCCGGGCATCGGACCAGTCGGCCGCCGTTTCGTTGTTTTTCTTTTCAAACTGGCTTTGCGTAAACTGCTGAAAGGTCGATTCCGGTTTGTAGATATTGCCGTCATCTTCCCCAAACTGGTCTTTCACCATCGTGTCGTCGATCACTTCGACCATCGTATACACCCCACAGTATTTCTGACCTTCGCCGAAATCGATGTACACTTTGTAAAAAGCCGTTTGTGCCGCCGGAACACCGGCACTGCGAAAAATATCGGCCACTACTTTCTCCCGAATCAGTGAATTATCGCTGTAGGCCGGCGACATCGACAGTTCCTTAAAACCGTAGAACCGCTGGTTTTTGATGTCGGGGAAGTCGTCTTCAAATTTATCGAAGTGCAACCGGAACGGGAGTTTGTAGATGCCGGATCGCCAGGTCGATGATAAACTCGAGTTGCCTTTCAGCCGGAAACCGACTTTGTTCCAGACTTTTCCGTTAAATTTGACCAGCAGGGCAACATAATCGGGGTCATCGGAACCAAAACCGCCTGCCCCTCCCATGCCTCCGCCGGTTGTGCCACTGCTGCCGAAATCGCTGCCAAACTTGGTTTTCATGTCCGCGCGGATCGCGGTCCAGTCGGCCGCAGTCATGGTTATTTCCAGGGTATTGACCTGTTCCTGCGGAAAAACGACAGCATAATTGGGATCAACCTCGTTGCTGTGCGACTCGGTGGTCCAATCCGAATTGGTCGAGGCCGGATCGATGTCGATGGCTTTTTGCTGGCAGGAAAAACTGGTACCAACCAAAGCTAGAATTAAAAGAAGGCGAGATGGTGTCATGCACATATACGGTTGGGAATCATTATTTGACCGTACGTACAAACTCCTGAAAGCGTTGCATGGGTTTTTCGCTAATTTTGTCTGCTCACGAAACGACTTCGGCGGTTCACTCCCCTCGTTTGTCGCTTCGTAGGATTGAACTGGAAACCGTATTTTCCTGGAATTAAATTGCGGGCAGCATTGTCATGTTAACCAATCCAGTACCGTGACGCTATGACCTTTGTTTACCACAAAAAAGAGAAGCCCGAAATCAGCCCGTATTTTCACCTGGCATTTGCGCAGGAAAACCTGCGACGCGAGAAACAACGGGCGGGTTTGCTGGCCAGTGTTTTTGGTGTCGGCGTGCTGATTGCCTCATTTTTTCACTCGTTTATTCCCGAGTCAGCCTTTCCACACCAGGCCAAGATGGCAGTCCTGCGGGTGGTCTTCAGCTTTTTGCTGTTCATGGGCCTCTATGAGCTCAGTATCTGGAACTTATTCCGGCTTTGGCTGAAAAAAGGCATTCACATGCCACAATTCACCAAATTCCTGAACGCGACGTTTGAAGTGACCTCCATATCGCTGTTGATGTACCTGATTTCGGACAAATTCGACCACCCGATTCTGGTCATGCTGTCACCCTTTGCCACGCTCTATTACTTTTTCATCATCCTGTCCACCCTTCGGCTCAACTTCTGGATTTCGTTTTACACCGGTCTGGTGGCTGGTTTCGAGTATCTGTTGCTGAGTGTGTATCTGCTGGAACAGCCGTCGCTGGTGGCCGACTCGCTGGATCTCTACATGTCCGTAGCGTTTGCCTATGGGGTGAAAGCGGGCATTCTGGTGTTGTGCGGAGCCTGTGCCGGTTTTGTTTCCCGGCAAATTCAGAAAAGCATCAAAACATCCATTGAAGGCAACGAAACGCACAATCAGTTGATTACCTTCTTCGGCCAACAGGTTTCCCCCGAAATTGCGGACCTGATCATCAAGGAAAAGGGTATGCTGAAAAGCCAGCACATGAAGGTAAGCGTGCTGTTTCTGGACATTCGAAATTTTACCAAATACGCCGACAAGCACACCGCCGATGAGGTCGTCGCCTACCAAAATTCGTTTTTCAGAATTATTGTCGACGTAGTCAACCGCCACGGTGGCATTGTCAACCAGTTTCTGGGCGACGGCTGCATGATCACCTTTGGCGCTCCGATTCCGCTGGACAATCCCGCCGAAAACGCGGTCAAAGCCGGTCTGGAAATCATCGATGAAATTAAAAAAGCCGTCTTTGCAGACCTCATCATTCCCACCAGCGTCGGTATTGGCGTTCATGTGGGCGATGCCGTGATCGGCAACATCGGCACCGAAACCCGGCAACAATTCTCCATTACCGGCAACGTGGTCATTCTGGCCGCCCGCATCGAGCAACTCAACAAAGTATACGGCACCAACATGCTGGTGTCGCAGGATGTGATCAACGAACTGTCCGAATACCCGGCCCTGACTGAATTGCTGGGGGTGGTCGACGTCAAAGGCATGGAAGATGGCGTTGAACTGTATAAGCTATCCTGACCTCAGAACAGGAACCCAACCCGCAGCATCGGCAGTCTTTCTTCTTCCGAAAGGGCATACAGAAAAGAGATGACGGTTTGTTTATACGGCGACAACCAGACGCCCCCGCCGTAGCCGTGGTGCCAGGTCTTCGAATTCTCGCCCTTCACCCACACCCGACCCACGTCATTGAACGCGAGCACACCCAGATAAGCCGGGAACAGGTACGTCCGGATGGTCGCCACTTTCAGCCGAAGTTCCGTGTTGTTGTAGAGCGTGCTGCCCCCTGCAAAACGCGTTCGCCGAAAACCGCGCAGGTTCGACAGACCGCCCAGCGTGTTGGCCTGAAAAAATTCGTAGTCCGAGAAATTCACCCCGCCCCCCACGCGTGAAGCGATGGTCAGCGTGGTTGGTAGCCGCAGGCTGGCATAAAACGCCAGATCCGACTGGAGCCGTGTAAGCCCCTGGGAATGGGTTGAAATGCCTTCGTAAAGTCTAAATTCCGTTTTCCAGTAGATTCCACGGGTTGGCAGGATTTTGCTGTCACGGTTGTCGATCAGAAAACCGGCTTTCAATCCGGCATACCACCGGCGACTGAACAGATTCTGGCCGTCAGGCAGGGTATTGGCAAACTGATTGATAAACCGCTTTTCATTTTCCTCCACCTCGATACTTTCCACGGCCGGGCCATAATACACGTTCAGGCTGCCTATTTTGTGCTGAAACAAGGCGCTGACGGCCATGTTTTCAAAGCGGGTTCGGTAATACTTTATGCCTTGTCGTTTATCAAAAACTGTGTTGTTGCCCAGTCCGAAAAAGTTATAAACGTAATTGGGCGCCTGTAAATCGGCGTCAAGTCGCAGGTCGGCTTTGCCAATCACATCCGTAAACGTTCCGTCGTAGTTGAAATTATAGGCTTCGGTGGCAAACGCATGATTGACCACAAACCGGTGTTGCTGGGCAAACGGCTCTTTCCGAAAACCGTGTCTGGTATATAAAAAACCGCCCCCCAGAAAAAGGCCATCGTCGGGGTTGTACTGCACCGAAACCTGCGGAAACAGAACATCGTACTTGAACGATTTCCGGTCGTAGGCATTGATTTTAGATTTTCCCGATAGCCGCACCCGCGTTTCGGAGCCGGGGTCCACCACCGTTTTTTTCGAATCATACACCACCGTTTCCCGCCGAAGCCCCGACGCCGAGGAACTGTCCGTCACCTGATCGCGGCCTTTGCCGCCAATGATTCGCAGCAAAATCCCGTCGTTGGTTTTACCTTTTACGATGAACTCATCGTCGCCCCCCAGGCCAAACAACCGCACTTCGCGGGTTTCATCTGCCTTGAAAACCCGCCGATAAAGTTGTTCACCGGTTTCCCCGGCTTTTTTCAGCTTGGATACCACCACCGTCATCTGTCCGTTTGGCTGCCGCTCCACCTCGAACCGTTCTTTTTTATCGCTGCCGGTAACCTCGACGGTTCTGGCCAGAAAGCGGTAGAGTTCAGCCGCATAACGCGCCAGGTCGGCCCGGCGGCTTTGCAGTTTTGCTTTGATGGTGGACGCTGTTTCCTCGTACGCGGCTTCGGGCAATTGCTTCAATGCCGTATCGATGACTGCATCCGTGAGTTGCCGGGATAAACTGTCAGCGGTTTGCAGCCATTCTTCCAGCGACGGTTCGGTCAGGAAACTGCGGTCGAAATACCGGGCGTTGAACGCCAGACCGGGAACATCCCGGATGGTGTTGCTGAATCCCTGAAACTTGGGCATGGCCCATTTCCGGCTGACAACCTTCGGAATGATGCCCATGTTCACGAAAAAAGCCTGGTCGCGGTCGCGCGGAATGGGTTTAAACTGCAATCCTTTCTCGGTTTTGAAGCTCGCCCAACGCCACTGGTCATCGTGGCGATCCCAGTCGCCCAGCCAGATGTCGAAGAGCCGTGCCTTCAAAACCGCCCGCTGGTCGACCTGGTTGTCATTGTCATCCGCCAGTTTACCGAGTAATTTGGTGGTACTGAGTATTTTTTTGGTACCGCCAAACTGCGTGCTGTTGGCGTAATTGCCATCTACCCGTTCTTCAAACAACGCCAGCGACCGGGCGAACGTCCGGCGATACGGCCCCAGCAGCGAGTCGTCGGGAACAATAACCAGTTTGGGATTCGTATGAAAAACACCCACGGCATCGGCCAGCGGTGGCACCACCAGGGCCGCGAACGGATGCGAAGCCGAAATTTGATCCTGCACCAGGTCATTGACAAAACCGCTGCGTAACGCTTTTGGAATGGCATTTTCGGCATACTTTTCAACGGATCGCAGCACGTATTCCTTGCCGTCCTGCCCGGCCATCCGCAGCGAGAACGTCTGCATGCCGCCCCCGCGCTGCAAGGGTTTGAGCCCGCCCGCTTCCTGCCGCAGATTCAGCACCGGAACCGAAACCGGGCTTTGCCAGACATCGCGGTAATTCTCGCCCAATAGCATCCGGTGCAAGGGTGATGCGGCATACTGGCCACTGGCAATGACATTCTGCTCCGTGGGCGCCGTCGTAGACTCGGGCACTGGCAGGGGCTTTACGGGCAACGTGAAGGCCGTTTCGAACAGGAGCCGACCGGTTTCCGATCCGCCATCGGGGGCAAAAAACCGGACCCGCGTCTTTCCGTTTTCTTCAAAATCGAGTCGGGCGAATCCTTTCGCCGATGAAGCAAATAAACTGTGTCGCCCCTTTTTTACCGGTACGGATTTGGAACCGCTGCCGCTGGTGACGTAATACGTCGAATCGCGGAGAATCAACTGCTCGTTGTGGTCGTGTCCGTTGACATACACGACATTCCGGTATTTTTTCAGCAGCGAAACCATGCCATTTCGCATCAGTTTGTACTTCGGATGCTGAATATCCTGAATATTACCAATCAACGAGCGGTAAATCGGGTAGATCGATCCCAAAACCGGTAAGGGAATATAGAGAGACGGATTGAGCTCCGTTAACGGGAAAAGATGGTCCTTGAGTGTAAAGTACCCGCCGTGTTCGCCGTGGCTATACATCGGGTGATGGCCGGCCAACACCACTTTTTTGTTCTGATTTCGGGCCAGCACATCGTCCAGCAACAGCAGAAAAGAAGGCAGATCTTTCGCTTCGCAATCCGATTCTTCACCCGGTTTGTCCCAGGGATGAAGCCACCATTGGGTATCGATCAAAACCAGCGTAATCTCTTCATTCAAAGCCACTTCGACCGGCCCCGGACAGCCGTCTTTCGGAAAAAACACGTCTTCACGACCCAGTTCGGCGGTGATGAAGGCGGCCTGGTTCCGCACCCGTTCCCAGCCTTCGCGCTTGCCCTGCTGCCAGTCGTGGTTGCCCGGAATCACGAAGGCGCGTCCTTTAAAACCGGACAGAATGGCAAGTTGATCCCGCATCCGGCGTTCGGCATCGGCGCGGTCGACATGGGAAGAATCGGGCAAGCCCCGGGGATAGATGTTGTCGCCGAGGTAAATCAGGCTGCTGTTGGCACCGCTGGTTTGCAACTGGCTTCGAACGGTTTTCAAAACTACATCCCCTTCCGGCTGGGGTTCGCCCGCGTCGCCCAACAGAAAAACCGTATAGGGTTTCGACTGGGCGACAACCCGGAAGGGAAAACATACCAACAAAAGAAAGGCCGTGTAGAGTATCTTCATACGCCTAGTACAATTCGGATTTACGGCTGGTTCGCAAACTCGAGAATATAACCGGGTTTTCCATCTCCTTCGCTGGCGATGTAGAGCGTCCCGTCGGGCGCAAAGCAAATGCCTTCGGGTTGGCGGTACAGTTTCGGGTCGAGGGCTTCGGTGGCAACGACCTTCCCCTTCCGATTGAGCACAACGATCATTTTCCCAACGGAAGTCAGGAAATACAGGTCACCGGTTTTTGGATGAACAGCCAAACCCGAGGGTTTGAATTTGTTGAACGGCACGCCAGCCTGACTTAGCAGGTCATCCTTGATGGTCAAGCCTTTATAAACCACCTTCGTTTTGATGTCGTACGTATAAACCGCCTTCTCGTTCTTTTTGGGATTCTCTTTCACCGCAATCAGCAGCCGTTCGGTTTCGGCATCATACGCCAGGCCTTCCACCTCCGTTTTGCCCGGTAAATCCGTGGGTGTACGGGCAATTTCCTTCGAAAACGGTTTAAAATGATACAGATCGCCGTTGCTTTTCAGGGTATAAATCTCGCCTTTGGCCCATTCGATGCCTTCATAATCGCCGTAGCCCCCAAAAACCGAGGAGTCGGTCACGGCTTCTTTTTTCAGATCGAAAAGGTAAGCAACCGCCTTTTCGTCCTGCACACAAAGCAATTGATTGTCTTTGTAATACGATAGTCCTGAGATTTCTTCCAGATCGGGCGGAAGTGTAAAGCGACGGGTGGGTGTTTTCAGGTCGTAGGCCAACGGCTGTTTTCCGGAAGCACTTCCTTCGTTAACAGCCTGATTGTCGGCATCTTCCTTGCTTTTTTTGGCCGTACATGCTCCTAAAAAACAAAGCAGGGCGAGAACAGCAACTTGTGATTTTTTCATTCAAACAGGTTTCATTTTACTTAACCGGGAAATAATAGGCCGCCAGACCAAACGCCAGTACGGAGGCTGCAAACCCGAACATAAAAGTGGTGTAGGAAATTCGGAGCAGGCGGTATTTTTTACCCAGGACTTTCCCCAGAAAATAAATATCCCGGGTCATGCTGCTGTAGAGAAAGTCGCTGTCGTTCATCATTTCCCGCATTCCCCACTCGTAATCTGCCAGATCCATTTTATGAAAATTACCAAAGAACAGCAGATTCGCCTGTTTCTGGTGAATGTCTTCTTTGGAAAACCGCCCGCTGGTGATGGTGGGGCGGGTGGCCAGAATGGCAAAAATGGTTGCTACCAGGCAACTGGCGGTTAGCATAATAGTGGGAACGACCAACTGCGGCCATTCTTCCAGTTTCCGAATCAGAATACTGATGATCAGCGAAACGATGATCGTGTTGACCGAAATCATGATGTTGGCCTTGTTGTCGGCCATGGCGCTGAGCTGGAAGTGGTTTTGGGAAGTCACGCGAAACATGGTTTCGATGCCGCGTCCCGGTTTTTTCGCTTTGTCGGTCTCTTCTTCCGATTTGTGTTTATCCGAGGGTTTCCCGTCTTTCTCGTTCTCTTCGGCTTCCAGTTCGGCCAGTTTGCGACGGGCTTTTTTCAGATTTTTTTCTTTCAACGGCGTTAAAACCTGTTTCCCGTAATCGGTAAAATAATGGTGTTTTTCCATGAGAACGATGGAGCCCTGCATCCACTTTCGTTTGCCCACTTTCCCGTAGATACTTTTCACTTCCTGCCGCAGCATCTCACTCCGTTCGAAAAAACGGTCGGAACTCAGATGAAACAGGTCGGCATCGCAGAGCACTTCAGCCATTTTTGATTTCGGATTCTGGGGCATCCGGGTGGCCAGAATGTTGTCGACAACCACCTGAACCCGCTCCGGCCCGATGGCAAGGGATTCTAAAAAAGGCTGGGCCATTTCGGCACCGATCGTTTCGTGTTCCTGACAGGCTTTGGCATACCCCAGATCATGTAACCAGGCGGAAATCAGCACGTTTTCCAATTCTTCCGGGCTCAACTCACTTTCTTTTCCAATCAGTTCGGCGGCTTCAACCACCTCGCGGGTATGTGTCAGGTTGTGGTAAACCAACGCAGCCGGCATTCCGTGCAGCAACGTTTCAGCGTATTCCCGCGTACGGGCAACTGACGATCGATCAGTAGGCATAATCAAGTTTCTGAGTTTAACGGAAAAAGTGGTTGTAGATTGTGACAAAAAATGGGATATAAAGTCTAAGTGATACCGGTAAATGAATCCATAGCGGACAATTTATAGGATTATTCTGGTGATTCGTCTATACATTTCGGCGATTCGTCTTCAAATGAAATAAAATCAATTTACTTGGTAAACTCTGTTGACTAGATTTGTGTTAAACCGGTATTATTCATACCACTTGCCTTTCCGAATGAAGCACGTTATACGGGAGCGGTTCAGTTTCGTTTTCATTATTCTGAATACACTCTTTTTTCCTGTTCTTGCACAAACAGCCTACAAGATCAGTGGTCGCGTCACCGACGCTGGTACCGGGGAAGGCATTCCGTTCGCCAATATAGCCATTAAAGGCAAAACCGTTGGAACAACGTCGGATGAAAATGGCAAGTTTTCACTGTCTTCCACCCAAACCGGCGATTCTCTCCTATTCTCCAGTCTGGGGTACCAGAACCGGGCTTACCGCATCATTCCGGTGGCTACCCAGACCATCGACGCCGTTTTGACCTCCTCCGCCACCAAACTTCAGGAAGTAAAAATATACGCCAAAGGCGGTGATCCGGCCTACCGCATCATCAGGGAAGCGATCCGACGGCGCGACCAGTTCGACCCCGACCAACTGACGGCTTTTCAGTATGAAAGTTATTCCAAGGTAGAAGCCTACGTCAACAATTTTGCCAACGAACGCAAAAATGGCCGCAAAGGAGGCCCGGTCGGCCGATTGCTCTCCAAACTGCCGGCCATATACGACAGCCAGGGAAAACCGGCAGTTCCGGTGTTTGTTTCAGAAACGTTTTCGGAATACTACCAGCGGGCGAACCCCCGCAAAGTGAAAGAACGGATTTTGAAAAGCCGCGCTTCGGGTGTGGGCATCAGCGACGGCGGGGTTTCGGCACAATTGACCGGCTCGTCGTTTCAACAATACAATTTTTACCAGAATTATATCAGCCTGCTGCGGAAAGACCTGCCCTCTCCGCTGGGACAGGCCTGGCAAACCATTTATAAATTCCGGCTGATCGATACGGTTACCGTTGGCGGACTTGTCTGCTATCAGGTCGACTTTGAACCCAAACGACCGACCGATCTGGCGTTTTCCGGCACGGCCTGGATCGATACCACCCGCATGGGTCTCACCCAGATCGACGCCAAAATCGACCAGCGCGCCAACATCAATTTTGTCGATGAAATCCGGATTGAACAGGAATGGGAGGATGTGGGCGACAGCACCCAGACGTCGATGGTTCGGTTGCCGGTTTTAACACAACTGTTGATCGATACCGACGAGCCGACGCCCAATGCGCCGGGTGCGTTGGTCCGAATGTACGTAGCAGCCCGGAACGTCAAGGTCAATGTGCCCAAAGAGTCGAAATTTTATGAACCGCCCCTGGAACTGGCCGAAAACTACAGTGAAAAATCCCCGGCATTCTGGCAAACGATTCGCCCTGAAGGACTGGATCCGAATGAACTTCGGGCTTTTACCATTGTCGATTCCGTCCGGAATGTGCCTTTCATGAAATTTCTGGGGGAAGTCGTAAATCTGACGGCCGTTGGTTATTACCCCCTCGGATCCCTGCACCTCGACGCCGGTCCGCTGCTGAACAGCTACGCCTTTAACAATGTCGAGGGGCATCGCCTGCGACTGGGCTTGCGAACCAATTCGGGGTTTAGCCGCCGGTGGATTCTGGGCGGTTATCTGGCCTACGGAACGCGCGATCAGCAGTTCAAATACGGCATGAACATCGACTACGTGGTCAGTAAAAAACCGTATACGATTGTCGGTATTCAGAAAAGTTACGACATCGAACGGCTGGGGACATCGTCGGAAAACCTGGGCGGCAACACGATTTTTGCGGCTTACACCCGTTTCGGAACGCTGCGCCGTCCCTATATGCAGGAGTTTCACAATACCTACCTCCGAAGTGAACTGGGCAAGGGAATAACGCAAACGATCAGTTTACGAAACCGGTCTTTCGAGCCGCTCTTTCCATTTGCCTACAACACCAATGATCGGGAAACGATTACGGCCAGTCAATACCGCACCACCGAGTTGCTGTTCGAAACCCGGTTTGCTCCCGGTTCGCTGATGATTCAAAGCGACAACGACCGGTTCAGCGTGGAAGGCAGCAACAATCCGGTGTTCACATTTCGCTACCAGCTGGGGATGCAGGATGTTCTGCACGGCGATTTTTCTTACCACCGGTTTAGCCTGAACGTACGCCATTCGTTCCGACTAGGCGTTCTGGGCCGAACCCGTTATCAGGTCAATGCCGGTTACATTCCATCCACGATTCCATACCCGCTGCTGTATATGCCACTGGGCAACGAGACCTTTTTCCGGGTCGAGAACTCGTATAACCTGATGAATTTCTTTGAATTTGTCACCGACCGGTATGTGGGCGTGATGGCCGAGCATAATTTTGAAGGCTTGTTTTTCAACCGGATTCCGGCGATTCGGCGGCTAAAATGGCGGTTCCTGGCTACCGGAAACATCCTGATGGGCGGAGTTAGCCAGGCCAATACGGCGCTCATTCCAGCTACCAACCAGTTAGGCGAACCGGTTTTGGGCTTCCAGTCGCTGAGCCGGGCACCGTATGTGGAGGTTGGCTACGGCATCGACAATATCTTCAAGGTGTTCCGCGTCGATGCGATTCACCGCCTGACCTACCGCAACAATCCCAATATTTCGACCTTTGGAATCAAAGTTTCGGCCTGGGTAAATTTATAACGCCTATCTTGCAGCCGTAAACGATTTCTGATTAACCAGACATTCTTATGGCGAAAGCACCAGAGGCCGAAGTAGCGACCTTAAAAGAATTTATTGAGGCCAGTGGCATCTCCGCCACGGCCGATGACCGTGGTTTTTATTACACCATCCAGGCTCCGGGTTCGGGCGAAAAACCAACTGTTCGCTCCAATGTGACGGTGAATTATGAGGGCTCGCTGACCAACGGCAAAATCTTTGACAGCAATAAAAACATCAGTTTTGGCCTGTATCAGCTTATTCTGGGCTGGCAGGAAGGCATTCCCCTGATTGCACCGGGGGGCAGTATTACGCTGTATTTGCCCCCCAGTCTGGCCTATGGTTCACGCGCTCAGGGCGGTATTCCGGCCAATTCCATTCTGATTTTCAAGATTGATCTGATTCGGATTAATTAACAGGGAATGATAAGTGTAAAATGAGGAATGCCGAATGTAAAAGTGAGCAGCACCTGGCTACTTTTACATTCGGCATTCCTCATTTTACATTTCATACCCTGTCGAAATACTGATTACAGGATCAATTTCGAAGGATTGATTCCCACCAGTTCGATGTCGAAGATCAGTTCTTCGCCCGCCAGCGGATGGTTGGCATCCAGCGTTACCGATGTGGCCGTCACATTCCGAACCACCACCGGAACCGCCTGCGGATTACCGTCCTGATGCATGTTGAGGGTTAATCCAATTTCCAGCTCAATATCGTCCGGTATCAGCGAGCGGTCAAATTCGAAAATCATATCTTCGCTCGACGGACCATAGGCATCTTCTACCGGAATCCGAACGGTTTTTGCCTGCCCTATCTCCATTCCTTTTACGCCTTCGTCGAAACCCCGGATGACCATGCCGCTTCCTACCTGAAACTGCAATGGCGACCGGCCACTGGAGGAATCAAACACGGTACCATCGTTTTTTCTGCCGGTATAGTGCACTTGCACCGTATCCCCAGCCTTTGCTTCTGCCATAATACGAGTTGAATTGTGTAGCGGCAAAACTACCCAAACCCGCCGAAAGTCAGGCACAATTTGCCGATTATTTGAACCAATGTTCTTCGAGCATGATGAATGATGAGCAATGAATGATGTCTGTAATCCGTCGGAAACTCATCGTGCATTGTTCATCATGCTCGTCAATAAGCCCTTGCAAAAACAACCCGTTGCTTCGACGGTTTTCCACTGTAAATACAGGTTCCCTCTTCCAGCTCGGCATCCAGCGGAATACAGCGAATGGTGGCTTTGGTTTCTTCCTTAATGGCTTCTTCGGTCTCGGAGGTGCCGTCCCAATGGGCCATCAGGAAACCGCCTTTTTCGATTTGTTCCTTGAATGCCTCATAGGTGTCAACCCGGAACGTATGCTCCTGCCGGAATTGCGCGGCTTTGTTGTAGATGTTGAGCTGAATCTCTTCCAGCAGGTTCTGGATGTGCGCCACCAGACCGTCGGCCGAAATGGTTTCTTTCGTTTTCAGATCCCGCCGGGCAATTTCAACGGTATTGTTTTCAAAATCCCGCATTCCCATCGCCAGCCGAACCGGCACCCCCCGAAGTTCGTATTCGGCAAATTTCCAGCCCGGTTTGTTGGCATCACTGGTATCGTATTTAACCGAAATGCCGACCTTCTTCAACTCCTTGATCAGCGGGTTGATTTTTTCCGATAACTGCGCCAATTGCTCGTCGTTGCGGAAAATAGGAATAATCACCACCTGAATCGGGGCCAGTTTCGGCGGCAAAACCAGACCGTCGTCGTCGGAATGCGCCATAATCAGGGCGCCCATCAGGCGGGTGCTGACGCCCCAGGAGGTTCCCCAGACGTAATCCTGCTGGTTGTCTTTGGTCAGAAATTTCACATCGAAGGCTTTGGCAAAATTCTGCCCCAGAAAATGGGATGTTCCCGCCTGCAGGGCCTTGCCATCCTGCATCATGGCCTCGATACAAAGCGTATCGTCGGCCCCGGCAAACCGTTCGTTGGCGGTTTTAGTCCCCCGGATCACCGGCATCGCCATCCATTCTTCGGCAAACGTGGCGTAGACGTTCAGCATTTGGGTTGTTTCTTCCATCGCTTCCCTGGCCGTCGAGTGGGCGGTGTGCCCCTCCTGCCAGAGGAATTCGGATGTGCGCAGAAAAATCCGGGTTCGCATTTCCCAGCGCACGACGTTGGCCCACTGGTTGATCAGCAGCGGCAGATCCCGGTAAGACTGTATCCAGTTTTTATACGAGCTCCAGATGACGGTTTCCGACGTGGGACGCACGATCAGTTCCTCTTCCAGTTTGGCTTCCGGATCCACGATGACACCGGAGCCGTCTTCCGCATTTTTCAGTCGGTAGTGCGTTACCACAGCACATTCTTTCGCGAAACCTTCCACGTGGGAGGCTTCTTTGCTCAGAAACGATTTCGGAATGAACAACGGGAAATAGGCATTGCTGTGGCCGGTTTCCTTGAACATATCATCCAAAGCCCGCTGCATTTTTTCCCAAATCGAAAAACCGTACGGTTTGATCACCATACAGCCGCGAACCGCCGAATTTTCGGCCAGGTCCGCTCTTTTAATTAACTCGTTATACCACTCGGAATAATTCTCGGAACGCGAAGGAATTGCTTTTGCCATGGGTAACTAAAATATTTTTTGATCACGGTTAAACCCTACGGTACAAATGTGGGTCTAATGTTATGAGAAGCTTGCAAAGATAGGTTTTTCTCCTATATTTGTAATCAAACAGCTTATTTGTAATCAATTTGCCAGGTTCTGCGTTTTAGCAATATAATCGGTCCCTAAAACCTTTTATCAAAACAACACCATGAAAGTGCTTCATACCTTCAAATACCTGAGTTTACTGGCCGTGGTTGGCTTCTGGGGCTGTAGCTCCACGAAACAAACCGCCCAGAACGCGGGCGAATTTGATGACCTCTACGGGTCTTCCTCCGATGCGGCCGTCATATCATCACCCCAAAAAGAGAAACGATTGGCAAGTCGTCAATCAACCCAACGGTTTAACAACGGTACGTTAAACTCCGACCCGGAGTATTATAACGAGCAGACAGCCGCGCAGTATTCTGACGATGAGTACTACAGCGAAATTTCGGCCCGCAAGGTAACCCGGGGCATTTCGCCCGATCCAGGCTGGAATACCGATAACGCTTATACCGACGGATTCTCCAACGGCTACAACATGGCCATGATGAATTCAGGCTGGAACCGCTGGGGCTGGAACAGTCCTTTTTACGGCGGTTTGAGTCTGGGCATTGGAATGGGGATGGGAATGTCGCCCTGGGGCTTCAACCGCTTTTACAGCCCGTTCTATAGTCCATTTGGATACAGCCCCTTTGGTTTCGGTGGCGGCTATGCTTACAGTCCTTTTGGCTACGGTGGTGGCTTCTACGATTCGTTTTACTCACCATTCGGTTACGGCAACGGCTTCTACAATCCTTATTCGTACGGTTTCGGAGGTTATGGTCGTAATGTGGTTGTCGTAAACAATTACAACAACATAGGAGCCAGCCGTAATGCTACGTATGGAGCCCGTGGTGGGTCGAGCCGTGATCGCTACAACGGCGATTTCGTCAATACCCCCCGGAGTTACAACAGCAACAATAATGGCGGTCGTCGGTCCGGTGAGTTAAACGCTGCGAACAACAACACCTACTACAGCCGTCCGAACACCTCAGGTTCTTCTAACAATGGTACCTACGGTGCCGGTCGTGCCAACAGCCGGGGTAGTGATTATTACTACGGAGGATCCAGTACCAGTGGCCGGGCTAGCGCCAACGACGCAGCCACGCCGAGCTACAGCGCTCCCAGCAATTCGGACTATTATGCCGCTCCACGTTCCAATAGCCGGGGCAGCTATACGCCTTCGTCTTCGGTCAACAGCGGATCACGGTACAGTGCTCCCCAGCAAAGCCGAAGCTATCAGGCACCAACCCGGAGCTATCAGTCTGCTCCGACCCGGTCCTATGAAGCTCCGACACAACGGAGTTATAGCCCGCCTGTGCAACGTAGCTATAGTCCGCCTTCACAACCCAGCTACAGCGCTCCCAGTGGTGGTGGTGGCAGCCGGGGCGGATCAAGTGGTGGCTACTCAGGTGGTGGCGGATCACGGGGTCCCCGGTAATTTCGACCTCTTACGACACGGTTAGCCGTGGCTATAGAAAATAAAAAGCCCGTCGATGTTACAATCGACGGGCTTTTTCGTTGTATAATCGTGACGGAATCGTAACCTATAGGTATTTTTTACCGTTGTTTTTAAACCAAACGGCTCCAGAATGCATCTATAGGTACAAATAGATTTATACACAAGTCCGGAACCTGTTTTCACTTTTAGCACACAACCTTTATGAAAAATAGCATCTGCATCGTGGGCTTGCTCCTGTACGCAGGCACAGCCTGGAGCCAGGCTGATATTTACGCCGGTGACGCGTTTCGGTATTCAGAAGTAACGCAAACCGGAACCGCCCGGATGCGAGGTTTGGGAGGCAATCACGTCAGCATTGGTGGCGACGCCAGTTCGACCTTCGGCAATCCGGCTGGGCTTGGTTTCTATAACCGTTCCGAAATTACGTTTAGCCCTTCATTCAACATTCTGAATGCCCAGTCGACCTACATCGGCACACAAACCACCAATACCAAAACGACGCCCAACATCAGCCAATTCGGGGTGGTATTAGCTGGTAACAAACAAAATGAAAACCGGCGCTGGCGCCGGACTGCGCTGGGAATTACCTACAACCGTCAGGTCAGCTTGAGCAATAGTTTTGAATTTCAGGCGCGCAACAACCGCAGCTCTATTGTCGATTCATACATTGTCGATGCCAATAACCGAAACCTGACTGGTGACCAGATCAATAATCAATACAATCAAAACACCAACGAAGCCAACTTTGCCTCAGCGGCTGCCTACCAGCTTTTTTTGATCAACGGGACGCCTTCTTCTACCAATCCGAATCAATCCGGCCCGCCCTATTTCCGCTACGATGCCACTGCGCCAACCCAGCAACTGAACACGTTCACCTCAACGGGGGCCAATTCGCAATGGACGATCGGATACGCCGGGAACCTGGACGATAAGCTGTACATCGGTGCCTCCCTCGGACTCAGTCGCCTGCGGTATGATTTCGAAAACGTATACCGGGAAACCGTTGTCGGCGGTGCCGTACTGGATAATTACAGCCAGATTGATAACTTCAGCGTTACCGGAAATGGCATCAATTTCTCATTGGGTTTGATTTACAAACCGGATCGCAACCTGCAACTGGGGGCGGCATTGACCACACCAACTTTCACCAGCGTCAAAGAATCGTTTGAGCAAACGCTCAGGGCTGTTGCCCGGGACCCAAACCTTCCCCTCGAACGAAATGAGGTTTTTGTCGTACCCAATAATTTTGATTACTCCCTCACCACACCCTTCCGGGCTTCCGGCGGATTGACGTACTTTCTGGGTTCGGGAAAAATTGGGTTCATTACGGCATCCGCTGATTATGTAGGGTACTCCGGCATGCGCGTCACCACCAATGTGTACGATGCGCAGGACAACAATGCCTTTAAAAACGATGTTCGAAGAGAGGTTCAGAATACCTACCAGAATGTAGTGAATCTACGGGCCGGTGCTGAAATCCGGGCGGGCTTGCTCCGTATCCGGGGTGGGGTTGCCTATCTGCCTGATTCGTATAAAGTGCAATTGAATAACATTGATCGCAGCCGGTTGCTGGTATCCGGTGGGCTTGGTTTCCGCACCGATCGCTTCTTTCTGGACGGTAGCGCCACCTACAATACCTTTAAATCGGCCTATACCCCATATACACTGCCCAATACGTCGGATTTTGCCTCTGCCCAGATTGACTCGAAGCTGACGACAATTACCCTGACGGCCGGCGTATTTTTTTAAAAAACATACCTGTGATCATGAAAAAAGCTTCCTGCTGTCGGGAAGCTTTTTTCGTTTGTAGTCAATGCTAATTTTTAGGTATTTCCCGTTGGTAACACTTTTTTAACCGCCCAATTAATCACATCCGGAACAATTTTAGCCCACTGGAGTTAAGTAGTATAATTAGCCTTACTGAGTAGCTGGTGCAGAGAATAGGAATAAACAACTGGCTACAAATCCAAGTAATCAATCACATTACTATTCATTTGTACCTTTTGAAAAAGCCTTTTACTACCACTTCTGAAACAGATCTGATTGAGGGCCTTAAATCGCACAGTCGGATTGCTTTCAGCGAACTGTATGACCGGTATGCCGCAACGCTGCTCGGTGTGATTACCAAAATCGTCAAGAACGAAACGGAAGCCGAAGACTTGCTGCAGGACACCTTCGTCAAAGTGTGGAAAAATATACACCGGCATGATCCCGCCAAAGGGCGACTTTTCACCTGGCTGCTCAATGTTACCCGAAACACCGCGTTAGATTACCTGCGGGCAAACAAAAAAGCCCCGCAGGTTGAAATTCCACTGGATGGTTATTTGCCGGGTATGAGCACGACACTGAATAATGTTGGCTACATCGGATTCAGTGACGCGGTGAACACCACGCTGGAACCCAAACACTGGCAAATTATCGAACTGGTCTATTTTCAGGGATACACCCAGCAGGAAGTGTCTGAACACCTCAACTTACCCTTGGGAACTGTCAAAACCTGGACTCGCCTGGCCCTCATTCAGCTTCGGCAAACGTTTCGTCGGGATCAGTTCGCCTTTCAATAGCTTACAGCGTTACGCCGTCATTTTCCTGAAGTTGCAGTTCAGGTTTTTTGGCCATTTCTTTCAGTTCTTCCAGTTTTTTCTTGCCGTACGCAAACCGGGTAATCGTCACGAACAAAACCGGCACGAAGAAGATCGCAAGCGACGTTGCCGCCAACATACCACCAAAAACCGTCCAGCCGATGGTTTTCCGCGCCACGGCACCTGCCCCACTGGCAAAAACCAACGGCAACACGCCCAGAATAAAAGCCAGCGACGTCATGATAATCGGGCGAAGCCGCAACTTGACCGCTTCGAGCGTTGCCTCCAGCAAATCCACCCCTTTATCGACACGCTCCTTCGCAAATTCCACAATCAGAATGGCGTTTTTGGCCGCCAGACCAATCAGGGTAATCAATCCAATTTGGGCATACACGTTGTTGCTGAGGTACGGAATCAGCGTCAGGGTCAGGATCGCACCAAAGGCACCAACCGGAACCGACAGCAGAACAGCAAAAGGGACCGACCAACTTTCATAAAGTGCGGCCAGGAACAAAAACACAAACAGGATGGACAATCCGAAGATATACACCGTGCTGGACCCGGAGCTGATTTCTTCCCGACTCAAGCCGGAAAAGTCGTAGCCGTAGCCCGCCGGAAGTACTTTGTCGGCTACTTCGCGCAGCGCATCGATGGCCTGTCCACTGCTATAGCCCGGCTTCGGACTGCCATTAATTTCAACTGAACGGAACAGGTTGTAGTGTGAAATCAGGGGGGCATTTTCAATCACCTGTGTTTTGATAACCGTGCTGAGGGGTACCATAGCCCCGGACCGGTTGCGAACAAAGTACCGATTCAGTTGCTGAATATCAGCCCGGTAGGCGGTGTCCGCCTGTGCCACTACCCGGAATTTCCGACCGTAAACGATGAAGTCATTGACGTAAATACTTCCCAGGTAGGTCTGCATGGTGGTATACACCTCGTTGACGTTGATGCCCAGCTTCTTGCATTTTTCCCGGTCCACATCGACCCGAAAAGCGGGCGTTTTGGACGTAAAATAGGTAAAAGCCCGCGCAATTTCCGGCCGCTTGTTGGCTTCAGCAACGAACGTCTGCACCACTTTATCAAACGCCCGCACATCGTCGGTACTCTCGCGCTGCTCGATTTCAAACGTAAAACCGGCCGTTTGCCCTAAACCGGGAATGGCCGGCGGCTGGATGACGACCACACTCGCTTCCTTGATGGGTGCAAATGCCCGCTGAAGCTTGGCAACGACCGAGTCGATTTGCACCGATTTGTCCTGTCGTTCATCCCACGGTTTCAGTTTCGTAAACACCGTCCCACTGTTCGACTTACTGGCGAATGTAACGGCGTTCAAACCTCCCAGGGCAGCAAAATGGTCGATATAGGGTTGCGTTTTCAACGTTTCCATAATCTTGTTCAATACTTCAAGACTGCGGGACGTGGAAGCGGCTTCCGGAATTTCGTAGGTAATGATGACCCGTCCTTCGTCTTCCGTGGGAATAAAACCGGTCGGTTTGTTTTTGAACAAAAAGCCGGTTCCGACAAACAGGCAGGCCAGCACCACCAGCACCAGGGGCGTGGCTTTGATCAACCGGTTTACGCCACTGCTGTATGAATTGCTCGTCCGCTCAAACCAGTTGTTGAATCGGAAAAACAGCCAGTTCAATCCTTTCGACTTCTCCGTTATCTCGGTTGGTTTCAACATCAGGGCGCAAAGGGCCGGCGTCAGCGAAAGGGCCACAAAGGCCGAAAGCAGAACCGAAACCGCAATGGTAATGGCAAATTGCTGGTAAAGCCGCCCAACAATACCGGGAATGAACCCTACCGGCACAAAAACAGCCGCCAGAATCAAGGCGATGGCGACCACCGGCCCGGATATATCACGCATGGCTTTTCGGGTTGCTTCTTTCGCGGAGATTCGCTCATGATCGATGTAATGCTGCACCGCTTCCACCACCACGATGGCGTCATCGACGACAATCCCGATGGCCAACACAAAACCAAACATGGTTAGGGTGTTGATCGTAAAACCGAGCGGAATGAAGAAGGCAAACGTACCCAGAATCGAAACCGGAATAGCCAGAACCGGAATCAGGGTTGCCCGCCAGTTTTGCAGGAACAAAAACACGACGATAATAACCAGAGCCAATGCTTCCAGCAGGGTTTCGACCACCTCATCGACGGAAACCTGCACCACGGAAACCGACTCGAAAGGCACCACATAATCAACGTCTTTCGGAAACGATTTTTTCAATTCCTCCATGGCCGCATAGACGCCCTCTGCCGTTGAAAGGGCATTGCTACCCGGTAATTGATACAGCAAAAGATAGGACGCCCGGTTGCCATCGACAAAGGAATTGCTGACATAACTGAACTTTCCCAACTGCACGCGGGCCACATCTTTCAGGTAGACGATCGACCCGGTTTCGGGCTTGCTGCGCACAACGATGTTCCGGAAATCCTCTTCCTTGCTCAATCGGCTGTTCGTAAAAACCGTGTATTCAAACGCCTGGGAAGATTGCTGTGGGGGGGCACCGATCGACCCGGCTGCGACCTGAAGGTTTTGCTCCTGCAAGGCCGCCACCACATCGGCAGGCGTCATGCCCAACTGCGCGATTTTGTCCGGTTGCAACCAGATCCGCATACTGAAATCATCCGCACGGGAGAAAATATCACCGACCCCTTCCACCCGCAGCAGCGCATCCCGGATGAAAATATTGGCGTAGTTATCCAGAAAAGAAACACCGTGGGTTTTGTTGGGCGAATAAATCGCTACCAGCATGAACAAACTCGGATTCCGCTTGCGAACCGTCAAACCGAGACGCGTTACTTCCGAAGGCAATTGGGGCTGGGCAATGCCGACCCGGTTTTGGACGTCGAGTGCGGCAATGTTCACATCCGTTCCGACGTCGAACGTTACGTTCATGGTCATCCGGCCGTCACTGGTGCTGTTGCTTTGCAGATACAGCATGTTGGGCGTCCCGTTCACCTGTGTTTCGATGGGTGTCGCCACGGTTTGCTCCACCGTCTGGGCATCGGCCCCAGTGTAGGTTCCCGTCACCTGCACCACTGGGGGCGTAATATCCGGATACTGCCCGATCGGCAGATTCAGAATCGCCAGGATTCCCAGCAAAACGATGACAATGGAAATAACGATGGCCATTACGGGCCGGTTGATGAACGTATTGGCAAACATGTTTTAAAGCTGATTAACGGGTTTGACCGGTTGTTGAAGAGGGTGCCGTGGGTGCCTGCGCAACCGCAGTAGAATCACCGACAACTTTGACAACCGCCCCTTCCCGCAGTTTCTGAATTCCTTCTGTCACAATTTTATCACCTGCACGAATTCCATCTTTGACAACGATGTTGGCTCCAATGCGGTTGCCCAGCGAAACTTTCCGTTGAGACACCTTGCTGCTGTCGCCGACCACATACACAAAATACTCGCTCATCTGCTCGGTCACGGCTTTGTACGGAATCAGCAGCCGCTGCCCCGATTCGCTGTTCAAAACACGGATGTTGCCGTTCATGCCCGATTTCAGCAGTTTCTGTCTGTTGGGAAAAAACAAGCGCACCTTCAGGGTTCCGGTCTGCGGGTCGATGGCCCGGTCGATGATCCCGATTTTCCCCGAAGCCTGATAAGGGGTTCCATCGGGCAAGACGAAAACAAAGGTCGAGTCAGTAATCTTCCGGTTTTGAAAACGCACGAAGCGGGCAATTTCGGTTTCATCGACCGAAATGTCGACGGCAATCGGATCATCGGACGAAATGGTATTCAGCAGGGTTTGTCCCGGCGAAACGGCGGCTCCCAGTTTCACCTGCGAAATGCCGATGGTTCCGGTCATGGGCGCTTTGATGGTCGAATAATTCAGGTTGGTAGAAACCCGCGAGACATTGGCCCGGGCGGCTGCCACCTGCATTTTGGCCGATTCGAGGGCCGCTTCGGCATTGTCGACCACCTGCCGGGCAATAGCGTCTTCTTTGGCCAGCGTGTTGTAGCGATCCGCATCTTTCTGCGCCCGGTTCAGGTTGGCCAGTGCCACGTTGACGTTGGCAACGGCTTCATCGTAATTCGCCTGGTATTGCTGTTTGTCGATTTCGTAGAGTTTTTGCCCCCGCGTGACAACCTGCCCTTCCGTGAAGAAAACACCGGTAATGTACCCTGTAATCTGCGGGTAGATTTCTACCTGATTGAGGGGCGTTACCGTTGCCGGATACTCGTCGTAATAAGTGGCGGTTCCCTGACTGGCGACGGCCACAGCAACCGCTGTTGGCGGAGGTGGCCCCTGCTGGGCTTGTTTTTTATCGCCCACGCAGGCCGTCAAAAAAACCAGCAAAACAACGGGTATGGAAAGCTTGAGTAAGCGACGGTTCATTCGAAATGATAGATAAAGACTGCGTTTCATATTTTCTGATTACTAATTCGGCACCGTGCCCAACGCCCGCTGAACATCCAGTTTACTGACCAATACCTGATACAAAGCATTGAAATACGTCAGTTGGGTGGTTCGAAGATCGTTTTGGGCGATGATCACATCCAGATAGGCCCGAACGCCCGAACGGTATTGCAACTGAATCACCCGGTAGACGTCGTTGGCCAGATCGAGGTTTTCCTGCAACGCCCGGTAAGTGGCCAGATTCCCCTTGTAATTGGCCATCGCCTGCCGGTATTCGGTCGTGACGGTGTTGGAGAGATTTGTCAGATCCCACTGGGAACGCTGCAGCTGCAATTCGGCAATCCGGGATTCCTGCACCCGCCGACCACCCTGAAAAATCGGCAGGGCAATGGTAAGTCCGATGAGTGAATTCGGGAAATTCCGGCTGTATAACTGGGCAAATTCGCTGTTCTGAAACACAAAATTGTAGTTGGCCGAGGCCGAAACCGACGGCAGATACGCCCAACGGTTATACAATACGTTGGCCTTCAGCAACGCCTGCTGGGTCCGCAGCAATTGAAACTCAATCCGGCTTTCGGGTTTGATCAGTTGGGTTGTGTCGATGTAGACTTCATTGGCGAGTTGCAGCGTATCGTAAGTCACTTTCAGCTCACCGTTGGGTGGATAGCCCATCAACTGCTTCAAAAGCTGGGCTTTCCCGCCGATTTGTTCCTGCGCCTGTTTGCGCTGCGCCCGTGAATTGTTCAGCGCAATGGCCGCCCGTTTGTAGTCCGTCCGATCGACCAAACCGCTTTTGTACTGATTCGTGGCGTCCTGCAAACTCCGCTCCAGCCGGACAATGTCACCGTCCAGAATGTCCACCTGCTTTTGGGTCAGGATCAGATCGTAAAAGGCTTTGCTGACGTTGACGGTTACATCGATCTTGTTATTAATCAGATTCTGGCGGGCCTGATCGCGGTAGGTATCGGCGGTGCGGCTGGCGAGCAACACATCCCGGTTAAAGAGATTCTGGCTGAGTGAAAACTGGATGTTCGAGAGATTGGCAACGCCCGTTGTGACGGGAATCCGTTCGGGAGAGGTTGGATTACTGAAATTTGGAAAAAGCGAAACGGGTAATTTGAGATACCGCTGCAGACTGTAATTCCCCGAAATTTGCGGCAACCAGCTCGACAACGCACTGCGAATCGTTCGCTCAGCAATCAACTGATCCAGTTCAGATTGCTTGATAACCGGCTGATGCTGCAAAGCATATTGGATACAGCTTTCCAGCGTAGCCTGTTGTAACGTAGAATCAGTGGATGGTTGCGAATACGAAAGATAAGACCCGAAACAAAGCAGGCAGGCAATCAGGTACTTTTTCGCTACGATCATATCAATATACGGCGCATTTTACCATTTAAAACCGCACTGGGGTAGTGCAAACTGTATAGAATACACATTGATTGTTTTAAATGGTTCCTGGAACCGGAAAAGATTATTGAACCGCCCGCTGCCTGGTAAGTTTATAAATACCCTTCAATCTGCTTACTTAGTTCTTCTACAGCGATTTCTCCGGGAACAATTAAATCCGCCTGTGTATAATAAATCCGGCGGTCATTATATTTCTGACGCAAATTTTCGAGTAAGGTAGGGTCCTGTCGGCTGAAAAGCGGACGGTCGTCCTGCGCGTGCCGTAACATGCGGTCGAGCAGGTGTTCCGGCGAAACATCCAGAAAAATACTGAATCCATTCGCCTTGATAAACGCCATGTTCTCGTGAAAACAGGGCATTCCACCCCCCGTTGCCACGACCAGCCGGCTGTTGGGCTGAATGGTATGCAAAACCCGGCTTTCGACTTCCCGAAAATAGGATTCTCCGTCGCTGCGGAAAATGGCGTTGATACTCCGTCCTTTTTCTTCTCGAACAATCAGTTTATCCGTATCGACGAACCGGTAGGCTAAATGCCGGGCCAGCCGTTTTCCGAGGGTGCTTTTTCCCGACGACGGCATTCCGACCAAAAAGATATTCTTCATGTACCACGCCCAGCCGGGCAATCACTTAGTTTTTAGTCAACAGCGCAAGCGCTTCCTCGGGAGTTGGCGTATCGGAATGGTGCCACTTGCCTTTCACCACCCCACCACTGATCAGCCACAAACCGGGGTTGGAGCGAACGATGGTTTTCAAAACCGTCGCATCGGCTTTATAGACCGGGACAGAAAGCTGGTATTCGTGCCGGAAATCATTGATTTCCTTGTCGCTCACCGACGTCAGAATCATCGGCATCACGTTTTTGTCCTCAACGCCTTTCAACAGTTTCCGGATAGCGGGCATGTCGCCAATGCTCAGATCGTCCAGTTCCCGGATAATCAGCATGAGCTTAGTGCCTTCAAACGTAGACTGCGTAAAGTCGCCTTCGTCGTTCCAGACCCGGTAATCGGTGATTTTAGGCTTGGCCGATTCGTTCAGCAAAACCATTTCCTTAAATTTGTAGGTCGTGTCGGTGGGGTATTTTTCCAGTTCCACTACTTTTCCGTCTTTCTCCATTTTATACGAAAACCGCAACGGTTCCGAGGGCTGCATCTGGGTCGGAATGCTTTTTCCGACGGCATAAGGCAGTAAATCGAGCGGGGGTAAATGTTGAATGGCGAAGACGCCAATCCCGATTGAAACCACGGTGGCCATTCCGACCAGAAAACCGGTGGGCGTGTTGCGGAAAACTTTCCGTTGCCAGATAATAACCAGGATCAGCACCAGCAGGAAAATGTCTTTGCTGAACGAGGTCCACGGTTTTAGCTTGATGGCATCACCAAAACAGCCGCAATCGGTCACTTTGTTGAAATAGGCCGAATAGAAGGTTAAAAAGGTAAAAAACACGATCAGGGCCAGCAGCACCCAGGAGGTGAACCTAATCCGGTACGAAAGCAGCAATGCTACCCCCAGCACCACTTCGGCCGCACAAAAAATGACCGATAGAATGAGCGTGAAAGGGATCAGACCGTGAAAAAAGCCCGCCAGCGACGGCACATCCAGCGCAAAAACTTCGAAATATTCGGTGAATTTAATCTGGGTGCCAACCGGGTCGTTGATCTTGATCAAGCCCGAAAAAATAAAGATGGCTCCAACCATGAAACGGGCGGTTTGGGCCAGAATACGCTGCCAGAGTGCGGTTTTTCGGACGGGTGTGGCCCGGACTTTACTGGTGTTCATCGAGGTACAGAGGTTTCTACTACATCTAGTTTTATCAAACAGAACACGGCATAGTTGATTATGTCCATGTAGTTTGCGTCGACGCCTTCCGAAATCAGGGTTTGTCCTTGGTTGTCTTCAATTTGTTTCGTGCGAAGCAGTTTCATCAGGATAATATCGGTCATCGAGCTGACCCGCATTTCGCGCCAGGCTTCACCGTAATCATGGTTTTTGGCAAACAACAAGGCCATGACATTACTCACCTGCCGGTCATACAAGGCCATGAGTTCGTCCACCGGGACCTCCATCTGGTCGCTGTCGGCCAGCTCCAGTTGAATCAGAGCCATGACGCAGTAGTTGATGATGCCCATAAATTCCGGGATCACCCCTTCCGCGACGCGCTGCGTCTGGAGTTCCTGTAAAGTCCGAATCCGTTGCGCTTTGATATAAATCTGGTCCGTGATGGAGGGCAGTCGAAGAATGCGCCAGGCCGTACCGTAGTCTTTATTCTTTTTCTGGAAAACCTCTTTGCAGAGTTGAATGACTTGCCGATATTGAGCTTCGGTTTGCAACATACGTTGGAATCTTCAGTTATCAGTCTTCAGGAGCCACTCGTTTTCTACAGATGACTGAAGAAAGGCAACCGATGACTACCCACTAATTTCATGCCGAAAGTTAAGAAAAAAACGCTCAATCTCCGGGGAAATGTTCTGGACCTGACCACACCCGTAGTAATGGGAATCCTGAACATCAACGCCGATTCGTTCTACGCCGGTAGCCGCATTCTTTCTGTCGATCAGGCGGTTGAGCGGGCAGAAGCCATGCGTTCCGAAGGCGCTTCCCTGCTTGATATTGGCGGTTATTCGACCCGCCCGGGTGCGGCAGATATTAGCGAAGAGGAGGAAATAAACCGGGTTTTACCCATTATCGAAGCCCTGGTCCGTCACATTCCGGATGTGTGGATTTCGGTGGACACCTTTCGCTCCTCGGTCGCACGGCAGGCTGTTGAAGCGGGTGCGGTACTGATCAACGATGTTTCGGGGGGCACCCTGGATTTGCAGATGTTCGAAACCGGCGCCGGATTGGGCGTTCCGTACGTCCTAATGCACATGCGCGGAACTCCGCAGACGATGACCCGGCACACGGTTTACAACGATCTGGTGCCGGATGTTCTGTTCGAGTTGCAGCAACAATTGGCGACGTTGCGGACCCTGGGGCAGAAAGACGTGCTGATCGATCCCGGTTTTGGATTCGCCAAAACACCACAGCAGAACTTCCAGCTTCTGAATCAGTTGGAAGCGTTTCAGACATTCGACGCGCCGGTGCTGGTCGGACTGTCGCGCAAATCGACCATCTGGCGTACCCTGAACATTCAGCCCGAGGATGCGTTGAACGGAACAACGGTTTTGAATACGCTGGCCCTGACCAAAGGGGCCGACATTTTACGGGTCCATGACGTGCGGGAAGCAATGGAAGCCATTACACTGGTTTCAAACTGTCAGCCAGCCTGATTAATACGACCGCTTGTACCCAACTATAAAAAGAGACGTGCTAGTATGAAAATTGGTTTTCTCGATATCGAATGGTTTGATGTGCTGGACGTTCTGTTGCTGGCCTTCCTGCTCTATCAAATTTATTTTCTGGTTAAAGGCACGATTGCAAGCCGGATTTTTCTGGGTTATCTGCTCGTCTACTTGCTCTACCTGGTGGCGAAAGCCATTGGGCTGGAGTTGCTGACCACCATTTTGGGGTATTTCATCAGCGTTGGGGCACTGGCATTGATCATCATCTTTCAGCAGGAAATCCGGCGGTTTTTGCTCATCATCGGCAAATCGACCAACATTGCCAACAGCCGGTTTGTGATGCGGTGGTTTCGCCAGCCTTCGGTGACCGAACCCACCACGCCCCTGAAACCGATCATCGATGCCTGCAAATCCATGTCGTCGGAATTTACCGGCGGGTTGATCGTCATTGCCAAAAATGACGATCTGGACAAATTCATTCAAACCGGCGACGGCCTGGATGCGTTGGTTTCGAAACGGCTGCTGCTTTCCATCGCCGGACAGTACAGCCCGCTGCGCGACGGAGCCGTTGTGATTTCCGAAGACCGGATTCGGGCCGCCCGCTGTATTTTGCCCATTTCTGAAAACGACGAAATCCCGACAACCACAGGGTTTCGCCACCGGGCTGCCCTTGGCATCAGTGAAGTGACAGATGCCGCAGCCATCGCCATATCCGAAGAAACCGGTCGGATATCCCTGGCCATCGACGGCGAATTGTACCCCAACATTGCCTCCGCCGAACTGGAAGAAAAGCTCCAGCAGTATTTGATCGACCTCAACCGCGTCAAACGACGGGAGAACGGAAAAGACGCTTCGGTGGAATAATTAATTGTTACTGATGTTTCGATTTAATAAACTACCAATCAACCAAATACAGAATACGAATACATAAAAAACCGCTAGCTAACTTTGGCTATTTAATTGGGTGTTTCCGCATACAATTATAAATATGGAAACGTAAACTGCATCGTAAATACGACGAATCAAATCACCATCTGCAGCTTATGTTAACCCGAATTGAATATAACCAGCTCCCACTACCCAAGAAAGCGGATTTTCTCTGGCGTCATGGTCACCACTTGATGAATCGTTTTTCTCCTCCTTTCACCGTCCGTTTGTATGCCGTCGGCGATTTTTTCGTTGAAGCCTATTTCAGTGAGAGTCCGTATTACGAAGGCAATCATGAACTCCAGCAGGTATTCTCGCTGCGCAGCCCAAACCGATGCCATTCGAGAAGCCAGCATCCTTTTGATCCCTATTTAGATCAGATCGACCTGCATCAGCTACTCCGGGGCTAATGGCTGGCGGTGTTTTAGAGAATGGGCCTGCCAGCTTTTCCGAAGACTGACGTAGAAACCAGTACGATTGGTATACAGTTTCCCCCAATCGCTGGACATCGAAACGGTGGCTTGTGCGCCATCCAGCCAGGTAACCGGAAAGCTGACAGAAATCAGGGATGAAAACTGTCGGACCCGTTCAGGAAATGGCAAAGAATATGTTCCATAATTATCACTCAGCGACGCTTTTAGCTGAAAAATATAATTCGATCGGTAGCTTCCTACCAGCCCTGCATGCATGACCCGCACGCGGTTGTTGTTGGAATAGATGAGCAAATGCTCCCTATAAGCGCGGGGCAAGGTCGGGTTGGCGTCCAGGGCGGAGGTGATGAAAGGCGTTCCGATGGTTCGGCCCCCATACGACCAGCCGTCGACGTACTGCCCGTGGTTAAAATAATTATCTGCGCCCCGTTTTTTATTTTCCGTACTGAAAACCGAGCCTCCCTGACTTTTCGTAAACAAAAACTCGACAACGGCTGTCTGGATTTGCCAGTTGTGGGTGACCGGTTTGAAATTCCGAAAGCGCAGGCCATTCAGGCCATCGGCAAGGTTGGTCAAATAGTAGAGCGAACCGTCTTCGTAGATGCTCTGGCGATAAAACAGCAGTGAAAACGATCTCCTGATGATCTCCAGTCCTACATCCACAGTACCCAGGTGATTCCCCACCCGGTTCCCCCGGTCGTTTTTACCGTATTCGGTGGTATCGACAGCATCGCCCTTGGCTGCCAGCGAAAGGCCGGTAATGGCATTCAGATAATTGGAAAAACCGGTGGGGAATCGCCCGTTTTTGATCACGTCGTCGCCAGTAATAACCGTACTTCGGCCAGCCCATTGCACCTGATGATTCAGCCCGCCATAGAACCGGACCGGCCAGTTCGGTTTTCCAATTCGACCGTAAAGTGCCTTTTGATGGAGATACGAATGCGTCACCGGTCCCTTGTTGTCAAACCAGCCGTGGGCATACAACCCCCGGAATGCGATCAGACCTTTGGTAAAACCGATGGGTGTATAGTCTGCCAGCGAAAGCTGAATTTTAGGCATCGGCAGGGCATTCCCCGACCAACTGTAGGAGCCCGAACCGACGACCGTAGAATCCGCCAGTCCAATGGTTTCCCGACGCCGTCCGACCAGGAGTTCAAATACGCTCCATTTTCCTTTGACATACGCTTCGGGAACCAGCAAGACAGATTTTGCCGCGACCGTACCGACTCCTTCAAAACCGTACCCCCAGGCCGTCTTGCGGTTTTTACCGATAAACTCGGCCTGGATGCCGGCGCGTGCTGTCAGGAACGGAGCCGTGTTTGGAACAATTCCGGATTGGTTGGTGCGAAACCAGAAGGGCGTTTGGCGTGAAGAACTACCGAATACGCCCAACTCGGCAAACAGCCGGATGGGCGGTTTTCTGATGACGGTTTCTACCCCCAAAGAATCCTGGCTAAAAACAGGGAATATCCTGAAAAAGAGACTAAACGTGATCAGAAAAAGTATCCTCATACAGCATTGTAAAAAATAAACCCACTGGTTTACTTTAGACGCTGTTCCGATTCAGAAGTAATCGTTATCGGACGAACATTCTCAAATAAATATAAAAAAAACCATTTCCAGCCTTGCCGCGCCCACAAGGAAGCCTGCAAAACCGGAAATGGTTTCCGATTGGGGACGTATTTCTTTTATTCCGTTGGTGCTTTGCCGGCGGCAACTTCTGCCAGCGAATCGGCCCCTACCAGTTTCTTATACAAGGTCAACGCCTGCGCAACGACCTGATCCATGTTGTAATAGCGGTACGTTCCCAAACGCCCCACAAAATACACATTCTCCTGTTGATCAGCCAGTTGCTTATACTTCCGATAAAGTTCGGCATTTTCCGGCATCGGCACCGGGTAATACGGATCGCCCTCTGATTGGGGGTATTCGAAGGTGATGCTGGTCTTGGTCGGGTGTTCCTGCCCCGTCAAATGCTTGTACTCCGTGATGCGGGTATAGGCATTGTCGTTCGGGTAGTTGACCACAGCCACCGGCTGGTGCCACTCTTCGTTGAGGGTTTTGTGTTCAAATTGAAGCGAGCGATACGGGAGTTTACCAAAACAGTGGTCGAAATATTCGTCGACCGGGCCGGTATAAATCAACTGATCGTATGACAAACTGTCTTTAACGTCTTTAAAGTCCGTCGCCAGCATCAGCGTAATATTCGGATGATCGACCATTTTTTCGAACATCTTCGTAAAACCGTGCAGCGGCATCGACTGAAATTGATCCGAAAAATACCGGTCGTCCTGATTGGTCCGGGTCGGAATCCGGGACGTTACGGATTTGTCGAGTTCGGAAGGGTAAACCCCCCATTGCTTTTTGGTGTAGTACTTGAAAAACTTCTCGTACAGATCGCGTCCTACCTGACTCACCACCACATCTTCCGACGTTTTGATATCCTCGACGGGTTCGCCGACGGTTTTGAAGTACTCACCGAGTTCTTCGGACGTAAAATTCTTGCCGTAGAGTTTATTGACGGTATCCAGGTTGATCGGAATGGGCAGCAACTGGCCCTCGACCGACGCCAGTACCCGGTGTTCATACGGACGCCATTCCGTGAAATTAGACAGATAACCAAACACTTCCGGCGAATTGGTGTGGAAAATATGCGGGCCGTAGAGGTGGATTAAAATACCGTCTTCGTTGTAATAATCGTAGGCGTTTCCGCCGATGTGGGGGCGTTTGTCGAGAACCAGAACTTTCTTTCCGGATTGGCTGGCCAGGCGTTCGGCCAACACACTACCGGCATATCCGGCTCCAACAATTGCAAAATCGTAATGCTGCATAAACAGACGAAAAGGGTGGTTTTTACGAGGTTAAAAGTAGTGATTTTTCTCCAATCGACCGTTGCAGGACCGTTTTCCTTATTTAACGTACCAAATACTTGCGCCGAATCGTATTGATGAGAAACTTTTTCTGGGTAGTAAAGCTTTCCGGATGCTGTTGATCAAACTCCGATTTCCAGGTTGCATACCGCGCGGGTTCCTGCTGTTTGAATTGGTTTTCGTCAATCTTCTTGCTACTCAGGTATTCTTCAAAAGTCATGGTGGAGCTGAAAGAGGTTAGAAATGAGATCTTAGACAAAACCGGGTAGACTGACAATTTGACGCACATCCGTGCTTACCCGGAATTGGTACAGGGTTTGAAAGTTGCATTTACAACTAAATTAATCCAGCCATGCAATTACAACGCATATCCGATACCGGATCAGCCTCGATCCCCGGAGACATCACCGAACAGGATGCTCCGCTGCTCGATGCCTACTCCAATACAGTGGTAAATGTAGCAAAAAAAGTAAGTCAGTCGGTGGTTCAGATCAAAGTAAGCGGTCGGGCCAAAGAAGGGTCGCAACCTGTTCGGGGACGTGGCCAAGCGGATGGTGGAACGGGTTCGGGTTTCCTCATTTCGTCGGATGGTTACGTCATTACCAATAATCACGTAGTAGCCGGGGCGTCCAAAATTGAAGTGGCCCTGCCCGATGGCCGGGATTTTGAAGCCACCCTCATCGGCCGCGACCCGGCCACCGACATTGCGGTTATCAAAATTTACGGCGAAGGTCTTAAAGCCATTCGCTTCGCCGATTCCAAACAGGTGCAGGTGGGGCAAATTGCCATTGCGGTCGGCAATCCATACGGTTTTCAGTATTCGGTTACGGCGGGCGTTGTCAGCGCGCTGGGCCGGACGCTCCGGTCGGAATCCGGTCGGTTGATCGATGACGTGATTCAGACCGACGCGGCCCTGAATCCGGGCAACTCGGGCGGTCCGCTGGTCAATTCTCAGGGCGACGTCATCGGCGTCAATACCGCCGTGATTCTGCCCGCGCAGGGCATCTGCTTTGCGGTTTCGTCCAATCTAACCGCCCTGGTGGCCGGGAAACTGATCATGCACGGGCGGGTTCGTCGCGGGTACCTCGGCATTTCCGGGCAACTCATCAACCTCACCGAACGCATCAAACAATACAACCACCTGAATGCCAAAACCGGCGTGATTGTCGTAAACACCGAAGCCGACGGCGTTTCGTACAACAGCGAATTGCAGCAGGGCGACATTATTGTTGAATTCAACCGGCAGGCCGTTACTTCCGTCGATGATCTGCATAAATTGCTCACCGAAGAAACGATCGGACAGCGCATTTCAATGGCGGTTTTGCGGGAGAACCTCCGCCAGAGCGTTACGGTGATTCCGGGCGAAATCAAGTAATGTTTCCATCAAAAAAAACGGTCCGGAAGCCCGACCAGCGACAACGCTCAACAGGCTTCCGGACCGGTTTTTTGATGATGGGCTATTTCTTTTTAAGTTGCTCGAAAACGTGAACGCCTTTTTTGTTGCCCACGGCAATGTCCGGCAATCGGTCACCGTTCATATCTTCCACGACAACGTGTAGACCCGCGCCGGAATTGTTGTCAATTTCGTGCGGAATCCAGGCGGGGTTTTTACCGGGTTTAAACTCAAACCAGTACAAAACCGCCGGTTCTTCCCGACCCGGATCACTGTCCGTTTTATTGTGGGCATAATACCGTTTTCCGGTTACCAAGTCGGGCTTTTTGTCGCCATTCATATCGACCAGGGCCAGATTATGGGTTTGGGAAATCGTTTTGTGAATCTCATGCGTCGTCCAGGTGGGGTTTCCTTCTGAATCTTTCCCCTGTTCGTGCCACCAGATGCCGTATTTGTGGGCTGAGGAACTGATGACATCGTTCAAACCGTCGCCGTTCACGTCCGTGATGTACATCTGCGCGCACTCTTCACCCAGTTTAGCGGGATGGAACGTCCAGTTGGAACGCTTCGGATCGGTCTGTCCTTCCCACCAACCGGTATGAATCACGACGTCCATTTTTTTGTCGCCATTGACGTCGCCAAAGCCCAACCCGTGGGTGTACATGTGCGTTCCGGGCGTATTTTCGCCCTTGCTGATCACAAACCGCTCCCACTCATCCGTAAAATTGTTGTCGGGTGAGCGCAGCCAGATGATTTCCTTGGCCGTCGGGTCGTTGCAAATGATGTCGGCCCGGCCATTGCCATCGACGTCTACAAACAGGGGCGACTCGTTGCCCACCGAGGAGTGGATGGGATGAACCTTCCAGAGACCGGGCTGGTTTTTCGGATTTTCGTGCCAAACGGCTGATTTACCGGGGAAATCGATTCGAATCATGTCCACCCAACCGTCCTTGTTAACATCCAGCGCGAAGTTCAGAAAGGAGTTGCTGTAGCCCGTGCTGTACGAGAATTTTTCCGGCTTGGCCAGTTCGTGGGGTGTCCAGTTGGGGGCTTCAAACCAGTAGGCACCGGCCATGACATCTTTTTTCCCATCTTTGTTGACATCTCCGATGGTGGCGCCTTCGGCAATGAAATCGCTGGTCAGCACACTTTTTTTGAACTGAAGCTCGGTTCCTTTCTGGGCGTGGCCGGTCAGAATGCCCAGCGCCAGACAACTGGTCAGAAGCCAGCCTTTCCGGGTAAACGACGCCGGGATAATCGCTAAACTCTTCATTTTATATCGCGGTTGAAATACGATGCTCTACTACCGTAGTAAACAAACAAGCGGTTTTTTGTTCAATTCTACTCGGTTTCTTCGCCTGAACGGCAAATCCTAGCCCCAAAAACCCAGCCCAAACCGGTGAAAGCTCCTGCCTACTTTTCGTTGAAAAAAATCTCCAAACCGTCTTTGCCGGCAACAACAATGTCTAAACGTCCGGTGCCGCGCAGGTCGGCGAGGGCGAAGTAAATGCCGGTTCCCTTGCCTTTGCCCGGCTGCCCGTAGGCAATGGTATGCTTTATAAATTCCTTGCCGTTCCAGGTGAAGTAATAAAGTCCCACGTCATCGTAAGCACCCGCATCCCCATCATTGTGGGCGCGGTAGCGTTTGCCGGTAATAAGTTCCGGTTTTTTATCGCCGTCGAGGTCAGCCCATTCCAGAACGTGGTATTGCGATGCTTTTTCGTCGATGCTGTGCTTTTTCCAGCCGCGTTTGCCGCCTTCCAGCGTTTGTTCGTACCAGTGCAAGCCGTAGCCGTGTGCCTGCCCCACAATCAGATCGTTGCGTTTGTCGCCGTTGACGTCGACCACCAGAATCGGAACGCTGGCCTGTTTGCCCAGGTCAAATTCGGGATGGAGCGTCCAGGGGCCTTTTTCTCGGTCGGCGGGGGCTTCGAGCCAGCCTTTGCTCACGATAAAATCGCTGCGACCGTCGCCGTTCACATCACCCAGGCCCAGGCCGTGATCCTGCGTCGGAGCCACGTCGACCTGCCTGAACGTTCCTCCTTTTTCCAGTTTGAAATATTTCAGCGGATGCTTCGGGTTGTTGGGGACGATTTCGATGACGCCATCGCCGTCGACATCCCAGGCGCGGGTGGTTTCCACATTGCCAACTTTGCCGATGTCGTGAACCGCCCACAAATCCTTTTTACCAATACCGGGGTTTTCGAGCCATTTCAGATTCTCACCAAACCAGCCGCCGGTTACAATGTCGGCATGGCCGTCGCCGTTGACATCCAGCGGAATGGTCGAAAAGTCATCATAATATTGGTCGAACCGTTTCTGGTTGCCAATCAGATAGCGCTTGCGAAAAAGTGCCTTCGGATCAGCGGAGTTCTCATACCAGAAATCTCCCGAAACCAAATCCGGGCGACCATCCTTGTTAATATCGACAACACCAACGGTTTCGTAGCTTTCGGCTGCCACAAAATAGCGGCTAAACTGAATCTCTTTGGAGTCGGTTGCCAGCGAAACCCAACCTGCCAGGGCGATGGATAGGATACTTATCTTCATGCCTGCAAGTTTATAAATAATCTTGGTTTGTTACTCAACCCACAAAACCAATCCTTTCAAATAACCGCCTTCCGGGTGAAATAAATTGACCGGATGGTCGGCGGGTTGGCTCAAGTGGTGCAAAACCCGCACCTGCCGCCCGGCTTCGATGGCAGCCGCCACCACGGTATTGTAGAACAACTCCCGGTCAATGACCTGCGAACACGAAAACGTAAAGAGAATCCCCCCTTTTGCCACCCGGCGCAACCCTTCGGCATTCAGCCGTTTGTAGCCCTGAACGGCCCGATGCCGCGCCGACAGACTCTTGGCGTAGGCGGGCGGGTCCAACACGACCACATCGTATTGATCGTCGTGGGCGTGGAGGTATTTCATCACGTCATCCGCATACGCTTCGTGCCGGTTTGCCACCTCGGTTTCGCCAAAATTCAGGTTTACGTTGCGGTTGGTCAGGTCAATGGCTTTCTGGGAAGCATCGACGGAATGCACCAGGGTTGCCCCGGCCTTTAGCGCATAGACGGAAAAACCGCCCGAATAACAAAAGGCGTTCAACACCTTTTTTCCGGCGGAATAATGCGCCACGAGTTTTCGGTTATCGCGTTGATCGAGGAAAAAACCGGTTTTTTGCCCGGTGATCCAATCGACCAGAAACCGGTGTCCATTTTCCATTACCTCATGCGGCACGTCCGCCCGGCCAAACCGGTAGGCATTCTGGATCGTGGCCGCATAGTCGTCGGGCAGCGTTTCGGCACTTTTGTCATACACGGCAAGAAGTTGATCTCCGAACACATTTTTCAGTGCTTCCGTAATCAGGTTTCGCTCGCGGTGCATCCCGATGGAGTGGGCCTGCAAAACCGCAACTCCGTTGTAGATGTCAATAATCAGACCCGTACAACCGTCACCCTCGCCGTGAACCAGCCGATAACAATTGGTATCCGGTGGCAAAATGGCCGTTCGAATGCTTCGGATGGCAGTCAGCTTGGTAGTCCAGTACGCTGCATCGGGAATAATGGGCTGAAAAGAGAAAATGCGGACCAGAATGCTGCCGTTGTGAAAATGGCCGGTTGCCAGGTAAGTCCCTTTTTTGTCCAGCACTTCCACCACGTCACCGTCCTGGGGTTCGCCTTCGGTCCTAACCACGGCTCCGGAAAACACCCAGGGATGAAACCGCCGGATGGCTTCCTCACGCCCGGGACGCAGGTATATTTTGGGTAAATTCATTTTTGTTGACTCGTTGAACGGGCGAAACTACAAAATTCACGGCCCATTGACATTACGTCCCTCCGGACTTTCGTCAGCATCGGCCCCGAATCTGGCTTACTCTTCCGGTCGGACATTCAACAGGCGTTTCCACCAGCTCTGTTTTTCTTCGGTCTCCTCCTCTGAGTCAATCGCCGATGGAGCAGTCTTTGCCAGTTTTTCCAGATCGGGTTGCCCGGCATCTACCCAGCAGGTATACCAGAAATCACCAACCATTTTAACCGATGCCCGCATCTGCCGCTCCACCTGGCCGCGCAGTCGCTCGTGGTATTTCCGGGAAAAATCGTCGGTGTATACCTTCACAGTCTGGCCATTGCGCTCTTCAAAACCGTACTTCCGGGTGTCGCCTACCTGTTCGGTAAGTTCTATTTCAAACCGCAAGACCGAGTCCAGCGCGGCATGGGCGTCGAAAACCGCCCGCCAGGCCGCTTTCTGGGGTGAGGGCACATAGGTGGCCGAACCGGTAAAAAAGTCATACTCTGTACTGAACAATTCCGGTAGTCTCGACTCCCAGAAACCGTGAATACCCTGCTGCCCCGACAGTTGGCCGTTGTAGTTGCGGGTGGTATGCAATGGCACATTCGCATCGGCAATGTAATGGCCCAGGTCGGCCGAAATTTTCAGGATGCGTTTGGCGTCACGGGCCTTAAAAGCTTCGGTTAATTGAAATTTGGCCAGTTGAATGTGCCACGGCACAATCCCATGCAGGGCGAGGGTATCTTCTCCGTAGCGTTCCGTCGCCTGTTTCCACGAACGCGGCAAGATCGCCTTCGTGGTATCGGGATACGCATCCAGGTCGATGAAATGCCGGGGGGCTTCCCCGGCGACGGCATACCGCCTTTTGTCGGGATTGACGGCATTCTCGGTCAGGTAGTCGATGTGCTTCTTATAAAAGGCCAGCATCTCCGGCGGTAAGGTAAACACCGCCAGCCGGTTAATGCGCTTGTGGGCGTAGAAGCCCCACTGCGGCTTTCCAACCGGCCGTGAATGGGCCACCATTGCGAAAAAAAACAGCAGAAAAACTTGATTCGAAATATTTATACGATACCTTTGTTCAAACATAGCACTTTAACAAGAAAAGTTTCTACTTTATTTATAAAAGACTGTGTTGTTCAGAATAATATTTGGAATAACATCAATTTCACAATCATCATGAAACGCAAATCCATTGGCTACAGCCTAATTCTTTTCTTCTTCGGAGTTTTCGGCCTTGTTATCTACGGTGCCTACTCACCTGCCAGAAAAGCCCAAAAACAGCAAATTGTCTGCTTTAAATTCAAAGAAGGCACTAAAAATGAAGCGATTGAGCAACATATGCGTGAGTTTGCCGCTTTAAAGCATGAAATTCCTCAGATCATTTCTTACACCTCCGGGAAGACCTTAAACGGGGTTAGCGGTAGTTCTTCCGAGTATGATGTGATGCACTACCTCACTTTCCAGAGCGAAGCTGACATTGAGACGTTCAACAAGAACCAAAAGCAACAGGAGTTCGTAAAAAATAATAAGGCAAGCTGGGATAAGGTATTCACCATCAATTCGGATATCCGCCAGTAAGCCTCCGGAATCACTCCCGTGATTCAACATTAATTTGCATAGTTTCTCGTAAATCCCTACTTTTGCGGATATTTCTGAGAAACTGTATACTGTACTAATAAGCAATGGCAAATCATAAGTCGGCATTGAAGCGGGTCCGGGCAAACGAAAAGAAACGTTTGTTGAACCGTTTCCAACACAAAACGACCCGTTCACTGATCAAGCGTTTGCGGCTGACAACCGACAAGGTGGCTGCAACTGAATTGTATAAAACGGTGTCATCGCTGCTGGACAAACTGGCAAAGCGGAATATTATTCACAAAAACAAAGCGTCTAACAACAAGTCGAAACTGGCGAAACTCGTCAACGGACTGGCTGTTGCTGCTTAATTCATTTCGTATTGGAAAACCGCCCGGGCGGTTTTCCAATACGCTCAAAAACGTTAGGAAAACCTTATCTGATTTCGTTCAGGTAAGGTTTTTTTTTGGCCCATCCACACCCACCCAACCATGACTTACGAAAGTTCCCGCAAAATACGGAGCTGGGCGGAAGAAGACCGCCCCCGCGAAAAACTGATGCTCAAAGGCCGGGCCGCGCTCTCCGACGCCGAACTCATTGCCATCCTCATCGGTTCCGGCACCCGCGATCTGTCCGCCGTCGACGTAGCGAAGGTAATTCTGCAAAGTGTGGGCCATAACCTCAACGATCTGGCCCGGCTGAGTGTCAAGGATTTGTCGAAGTTCAAAGGCATTGGCGAGGCCAAAGCCATCAGCATCGTTGCGGCACTCGAACTGGGCCGAAGGCGAAAAGAACAGGACCGTCCGCTTCGGCTGCGCATCACCAGTTCCCGGGATGCCTATGAAGAAATAAAACCGCATTTGCTGGACAAGCAACACGAAGAGTTCTGGATTTTACTGCTGAATCGCGCGAACGAAGTGATCCGGCCCGTTCAGATCAGCTCCGGTGGCGTATCCGGCACGGTGGCTGATCCGAAGCTGATTTTCAAACATGCGCTCGAGCAACTGGCCAGCGCCCTGATTCTGGTTCACAACCACCCGTCCGGCCAACTGGCAGCTTCACAAGCAGACAGGGATCTGACCAAAAAACTGAAAGACGCTGGGCGCTTACTCGATATTCCCATCCTCGATCATCTGATTTTTACGGATCAGTCGTATTTAAGTTTTGCCGACCAGGGAATATTATAAGGCCGCTGTGATATTAGATAGCAAAAAAAAGACCGGTACGATTTATAAAATCATACCGGTCACCGTCTAACTATTCGATCCTATCAGGTTATTTTTTCAAGTTGACCGTAATCACGGCTTCTTTGGGGGTGCCATCCGGTTTGGTTCCCGGAAATGGCTGGACCTCCGACAACGTTACTTCATAGCTTTCGGCCCCCAACTGAACCGTCATCACATCGCGGTTTTTCAACTGGGTTCCGCACTGCCCGATGCACAATTCGCCCGATTGGGACTGCGTTTCGCTTTTCAGCGTAAACTTCACCTGCGCGTTCCCGAGCCACACACAATTGGCATTATACGGGCAACGGCTGTCGGAAATACTATCGACATTCAGGGTTACATCCTGTCTAACCCGGGCCAGCTGGTTCACTTTCACCGTTACGGCCTGAGTGTCTTCGGTAGGCGTTACTTTATTCTCTTTCTCGCAACCGACTGCCAGCAAGCCCACCAGCAGGAATCCATACAAACTTTTAAATGGTGTCATTTGTTGTTATCGTTTGTCTGAATGACCCCATTCCAGGAAAGACGGTTGGAACCTTTTTGATTTTTTTACGCCTTTTTTTTACCTGCCCCAATTTTTGGAAAAACCGTGAATCTGTCGCTCTGGTCAATAAAAAAGGGCCTGATCAGGCCCTTTTTAACAATGAAATATGAATGATGCTGCCAACCGATCCCGAGACGGGTCAGGCCTGCAGCAAACGGTTGCGAACTGAGTCTTAGTACTTCCGCTCTTTGTTTTCCAGCCAGCGACCCGCAATGAATGCCGCAGTTAATAAAACAATATAAAAAACGATGGTTACGATAGTCATGAACATAGTAGTACCGGTTTATGAATTGTTGACGCAAAAATAGTAAAAACTGAACGGGAAGCGCACACGCTAAGCGATTAATCCACCACTTTATTACAAATAATCGTTTCCACCCGGTTACAGTACCCCCTTGGTGCTTGGTAGGGTATCCAGTTCTTTCAGATCGCGTTTGACGGCCATCTTGATCGATTTGGCAAAAGCTTTAAAGATCGATTCAATTTTGTGGTGCTCATTCTCCCCTTCCACTTTGATGTTCAGATTGCAGAGTGCCGCGTCGGAAAACGACTTGAAGAAATGAAAGAACATCTCCGTTGGCATTTCGCCAATTTTCTCCCTTTTGAAATCAGCTTCCCACACCAGCCACGGTCGCCCTGAGAAATCGATTCCCACCTGGGCCAGGGCTTCATCCATCGGCAGCAAAAAACCGTACCGGCTTATACCCCGCTTGTCACCCAGGGCTTTGCGATACGCTTCGCCCAACGCCAGAGCGGTGTCTTCAATCGTGTGGTGTTCGTCAATATGGAGGTCACCTTTCACCCGAATCACCAGATCGGAACCGGAGTGACGGGCCACCTGGTCGAGCATGTGATCGAAAAACCCAATACCGGTTTCGATGGTGGCCCGACCCCGCCCGTCCAGATTCAGTTCAACGTGGATTTGGGTTTCGTTGGTATGGCGGTCCACGACAGCCGTCCGGGCCGGTAACTTCAGCAATTCATAAATCAGGTCCCAGTTGTCGGTCGACAGCGCCAAGGCCTTCTGCATGTCGTCGGTCATGCCTTCCGTGGGGTCCTGCGGAGCAATCAGAATGGCTTTGGCACCCAGATTGACCGCCATTTGAATATCCGTCAGCCGGTCACCGATCACGTAGCTTTCCGGCAGGTTATAAGCCTCCGTCAGGTATTCCGTCAACATACCGATTCCGGGTTTGCGGGTCGACGCGCCTTCGTGGGGGTACGTCTTGTCAATATGAACGGCTTTGAAATGGATATTTTCCCCTTCCAGGGTTTTCATCATTTTGTTGTGGGCAGGCCAGAACGTATCTTCCGGAAAAACCGCCGTTCCCAAACCGTCCTGATTGGTAACCATCACCAAGTCGAAGTCGGTTTCTTCGGCAATTTTGCGCAGATTGGAAAGTACTTTCGGAATGTATTCCAGTTTTTCCAGCGAATCTACCTGCTGGTCGGGCTGAGGTTCGAAGATGATGGTACCATCCCGGTCGATGAACAGAACTTTCTTCATAAGGCTTTTTAGTGGAATGCAAAGGTAGCGAATGCATCAACTGGAACGGCATTTCTGTATTTTTTTACTACTATTGTACCCAAATAGACTCCCCTACCTATTTTATCTGTTAAATAAATATTAAAAATAGATACGTAACTAACACACTTACAGGTTAGTACATAAATAGAATGCACGATACTTGCAAGCCAGGTCCTGCCTTTTTATCCAGATCGTAGTTTTATATCGTTTATTTTTTCCATTCCATAAAAAAAAATGCACCCAGAAAAATCTTCCAAACTAACCCGTATTGCAGTAATTTATGATGGCAACTATTTTCTTCACGTAAGCAATTATTACAATTACTCCCACGAAAGACGGAGCCGTATCAGCATATCGGGTTTACATGAATTTATACGGGCGCAGGTTGCCCAGGAAGAAGAGACGGATTTTCGCCTGTGTCAAATCGTCGATGCCCACTATTTCCGGGGTCGTCTGAACGCCCACGAAGCCAGCCAACGCGGCAATCAGCTCTTCTATGACCGGCTGTTCGATGACATTCTGATGTCTGAAGGGGTCGTTACACACTATCTTCCGGTCAAAACCTTTCAGGGCTCGCGGCAGGAAAAAGGCATCGACGTCTGGCTTGCCCTCGAAACGTTCGAACTGACGATTTCCAAAAAATTCGACGTGGTGGTGCTCATCACGGCCGACGGCGACTATGTACCGCTGATTCGCAAACTCAACACGCTCGGAACACGCCTGATGGTGCTGAGCTGGGATTTTGAGTATTACAACGACGAGGGCGAGAAAATGGTGACCCGTACCTCCCAGGATCTGCTGGCCGAGGTTTCGTATCCCGTCGCCATGCACGAAATGATCGATACGCGGCTTCGGAAGAACGATCCGCTGATTCAGAATCTGTTCGTCAAACAATCAGCCCGGGTACTGATCGGGAACGGTGCCCCCGTACCGGCAGGCAATGGTTTTGATAGTTATTCCGACAGCGTGGACGATGATTCCGACCCCTCCGAATTTAAAATCAGCACCATTCGCAGCCTCAAAAACGGGTACGGTTTTATCAATTACCCGCCCAATAACCTGTTTTTTCACTACACGAGTTTGAATGACATCGATTTTAACGAATTGCAGGTCGACGACGAGGTAAAATTCCGGATCGGGAAGAATGCCGAAAGCAAAGACATTGCCATCGATGTGCATCTGGAAAGTAACTAATGCCACCGACTGCCGGAACCATTCGTCAGGAACGCACCATATTGCTTGAGTCAACGGGTTCACAGCCCGTTGACTTCTGGCAGAAAAAAGCCCTGTCCTGGGCCATGAGCCAGTTTGACCACGTAGTGCTGTTCAATAACAATCAGGCGTCACTTCCCAATATTACCCTTCCTTACCACGGTTTTCCGAATCGACTGGCCGCCGGGGTGTATCAACCGGTTGCATTCCTGCCCGACACGGATCCGTTCCAAACGCTGTTTCGACACCATCAGCAACACCCGGATTTTCTGATTGGCTATTTTGCCTATGATCTGAAAAACCAAATCGAACCGTTGGTCAGTCGGCATGAAAACACGCTCGGATTTCCGGAAATCTATTTTTTCCAGCCCCTCCACCTCATCGATTTTGACGACGATCACCTGACTGTTCGCTCGTGGGGAAACCCGGATGCGGTGATTGACGCGATTCTGGCCAATTCGACAAAACCGTCACCCGACATTCCGAAAAACAAATTGAGTAAACCGGTAAAAAGCCGGGTTACGCCGGACGAATACCGCCAAACCGTTCGCCAGATTCAACAGGACATTATCGACGGTACAGTTTACGAATTGAATTATTGCATCGAATTTTTCATCGAAAACACTACAATTGATCCGCTAACGGTATATGACGACTTGACGAAACGCTCACCGATGCCCTTTTCGCATTTCCAGCGAATCCGGAACCAGTACGTCATCGGCGCATCACCCGAGCGGTTTTTGAAAAAAAAAGGCATGCGGCTCATTTCCCAACCCATCAAAGGCACCATCCGGCGCGGAACGACAGCCCATGAAGATGCGCAGCTCCGGCAACAACTTTGCAGCAGTGAAAAAGAGCAGGCCGAAAACCTGATGATTGTCGATCTGGTCCGCAACGACCTGGCCCGCAGCGCCGAAACCGGCAGCGTTCAGGTGGACGAGTTGTTCGGGATTTACCCGTTTCAGCAGTTGTTTCAAATGATTTCGACGGTATCCGCCACCATCCGGAACGACTTGCCCTTTACCGAAGCCATCCGCCATGCCTTTCCGATGGGCAGCATGACGGGCGCGCCCAAAGTTCGGGCGATGGAACTGATCGATCAATACGAAGCGAGTCGGCGGGGGTTGTATTCGGGAGCCGCCGGTTTCATCACACCAGACGGCGACTTTGACTTTAACGTCATGATCCGGAGTATTTTCTACAACGCCGACACCGGTACGGTTTCTTTTTCCGTTGGAAGTGCCATTACCTACGATGCTGATCCTCAGCAGGAATATGAAGAGTGTTTGCTGAAAGCAGAAGCGATGAGGGCGGTTTTCTAGGATCGGTTTCGTAAAATAATACAATTAAGTACAGACCAGACTTGTATTTATCAAAAATTTGCCTTACTTTTGCAACAGTTTTCAAGCGGACATCCGTCCGATCTCTGTAAAAGATACTCTTCATGGGATTTTTTCTATTACCACAGAGCTGCACGGATGTCAACCGGTTAGGGGTTTAACATTCGTTGGGCGCATCTGTTGGGGCAATTGCATTGGTGAATCAAGTTTCACTTTGGGCTAAGCTGGGCATTTTCGGGGGTTCCTTCACGTTTGTATCTCAAATTTTCACGTATCGTACGCCGATTTTTCGCAATCGGACCTGCATGGCCGTGCAGCACGAGCACTTCTGCCGATAAACGCTTGTATTAGTTTCATTATTAAAAACTCTTACAAGTTATGACTCCTGAAATCATTGAACAGGAAATTATTGTTACGCCGGGAATTCCACAGCGGACATTCGCCGATCTGAACCTTTCAGATGAAATTTTACAAGCGGTTACTGAAATGGGGTTTGTACATCCCTCTCCCATTCAGGCCGAAGCCATCCCTCCCATTCTTGCCGGTCGCGACGTGATTGGTCAGGCCCAGACGGGAACCGGAAAAACCGCAGCCTTTGGTATTCCAGCCATCAACATGATTGATGTGGCCGAACGCCATCCGCAGGTGCTGATTCTGTGTCCGACCCGCGAACTGGCCGTTCAGGTTTCGGAAGAGATCCGGAAATTATCGAAATTTAAAAGAGGAATCCGCATCGAAGCCATCTACGGTGGCGATTCAATCGATCGCCAGATCAAGTCGCTGAAGACCGGTGTTCATATCGTGATCGGTACGCCGGGTCGCGTCATGGACCACATGGAGCGCCGGACCCTGAAACTGGACAACGTCCGGATGATGATTCTGGATGAAGCGGACGAAATGCTCGACATGGGTTTCCGTGACGACATCGAAAGCATTCTGGAAGACATGCCGGAAGAACGTCAGACGATTTTGTTCTCGGCCACGATGTCGAAACCGATCATGACGATTACCCAGCGTTTCCAGAAAGAACCCGTTCTGGTGAAAGTGGTTCGGAACGAACTGACCGCCCAGAACATCGAGCAGGTTTTCTTCGAAGTGAAACCAAAAGCCAAAGTGGAAGTAATGTGCCGTCTGATCGACATGCACAACCTGAACCTGCTGCTGGTATTCTGTAACCAGAAGAAACGCGTCGACGAAATCGTTGAAGACCTGCAAGTCCGTGGGTATCAGGCCGAAGGCTTGCATGGTGACCTGCGTCAGGCACAACGGAATAACGTGATGTCGAAATTCCGGTCGGGTGTTACCAACATCCTGGTCGCCACCGACGTAGCCGCCCGCGGTATCGACGTTGACAATGTAGACGCCGTTATTAACTACGACATTCCCCTCGACGAAGAGTATTATGTACACCGGATTGGCCGGACCGGCCGCGCCGGAAAGTCGGGTAAAGCCTTCTCCCTGGTGGGGAAAGACGAAAAATACCGTCTGCGCGAAATCCAGAACTATACCAAAGTTCGGATCGAAAAAGGGGTTATTCCATCCTTTGAAGACATTGTTGGACTGCGCAAGGCCCGTTTTATCGAGCAGGTAAAACAAAGTATCGAAACCAGCACCGATCTGAATCTGTATGACGATCTGCTGACGGCCCTGCATCACTCCGGTTTTACCACCGAACAAATCGTTTCGGCCCTGGTGAAACGCGGAATGGGGATCGAGAAAAACGAGTTTTCTGACCAGAACCTGGGTCACGACAATGACGACCGTCGGGAACGGAAAGAAGGCGGATCACGCTTTGGTGATCGCGGTGGACGGGGCGAAAGCACCGGACGCTTCGGTGATCGGAGTCGCGGAGAAAGCGGTTCCCGTTTCGGTGATCGCGGTGGTCGCAGCGAAGGCCCCGGCCGGTTCAGCGAACGCGGCACCCGCGGTGAAAGCCGCTTCGGTGACCGGGAACGTCCCCCCCGTTTCGGCGGCCGGGAAGAAGGTCGTAAATTTGAACGCGATGATAGCCGCGCACCCCGCGAGCAGGAAGCGAACATGACCCGGTTGTTTGTCAGCGTCGGTCGTCGTGATTTCATCCGTCCGGGCGACATCGTTGGTGCCATCGCCGGCGAAGCCAACATTCCCGGCAGCAGCATCGGTCACATCGACATTTTCGACAAACATACCTACGTTGACGTTCCCCGCGATGTAGCCAATCGGGTGGTGGATGTCATGGAAGGAAATACGATCAAAGGCAAACGCGTTCAGATTGAAGTCGCACGCTAAGCTGTCTGATTAAGACCATAAAAAAAGCCGCTCTGGATTCAGAGCGGCTTTTTTTATGGTCGAGAAAAGAATGCAGAATAGAGAAAAAAATGAAAAACTCTTTCTTCTCTATTCTGTATTCTTTATTCTCAAATAAACTAATCTTCCAGATAATACCCGAAAATAATCCCCATTTCATCCTCGCTCGTCAACCCGAAGCTGACGTCTTTGGCCGTGGTATTATTGTAGGTAATTTCAGAAACAAGCCCTTCTCCCTTGGCCAGTAATATGGGAGTCGTAAAGGTTTTAATTTCCGGGTGTTCCCAGTTTGTGGACGTATAAATTACTTCGCCATCCCGCGCTCCTCCCTTGATTTTAATCACAAATTTTTCAGCCAGTTTGTGCGTGTGTGAGGTCAGAACCAGCACTTTGACTGGTTTGGTCATGAGAAAGATCTTGGAAAGCGTGACGCGTTTGTTAGCCGGAATGGACAAATCATTATTGGTGAAATCCATTGTCTTCACCACGTTTTTCACCTTGGCTTTATCGGTCGTATATAAGTTTACAAACACCTCGCCGGTGATGGAAGTGCTGGATTTATTAACGTAGTGTGAGTTAAAATCCATCGTCGTATTGGCCGGTATCAACAAAGCCGTCCCTTCCGGAAAAGCATAGTCGATATAAGGTGCCTGAATACCGATAAAATAGACGTGATTCTGCATCGAGAGCGCCGTCAGCAGGTTGTACGAATTGTCCGGATTTCGAAGATCCCGAATCTGATTCAGGGCCGGAAGGTTCTGGTTATTCCGGAAATTGTACATCACAAAATGGTGGCTGTTGTTCCGCATCTTCACCTCGAACCGGTTTACATAGACATCCTGGGTATTGCCAATCGACTTCCGGATAAACAACTCCCGCTCAAAATTCGGAATGATGGTAAACGGATCCAGTTTGAGCTGAAATCCCTCACTGGCCGCAGGCACCTTCAAGCCATCGAAACTTTCCGTAACCGGCGTACTGGGCGTCTTGTCATCCAGCAAAGTGGAATCGACGACGCTTCCTTCCTGTGGCGCACCGGCTTCGATCCAGCGACGCACAAACTCGATCTGCCCCACCGTCAGCAATTCTTTGCCCAACGGCATGGGATTGCCATAATTGGCTCCGCTGTGGTGACTCGCGGCCGCATTGATTTTATGGTAGAGCAGACTCTCCAGGGCCGCGAACGGTTTTACGCGCAGCAGTCCGTTGGCTTTGGCCGTTGCATTGGTCGACGCGACGCCAACCAGATTTTTGTAGGCGACATTGGCCGCCAGCACCAGTTTATGCTGCGCAAATGTCGGGTCGGTTTCCGAGGAATGACAGCCGGAAACCGCACAGGTGGGCGTCAGAATCCGCCGTTGCAGTTGGTCAAAACTCGTCACCACCGGTGCCGGATCGTCAGCGGGATTATCACCGGATTTTTCGCAGGAAGCAATCAGCAAACTGAGGCCAACTGCGCCGAGTAAACTCAGTTTGAAGGGATGGAAACGGTGTTGCATACAGAGTTAAAACTTCAGAACAAAATCCTGTTTGGGCTGCTGGCTTCGGAAAAAGACCAACCCCACATAAAAAAGATCGATGGAAATGGTCACCGCCGGATGCGCCTTGATCGTCTCCCAGGCCTGTTCCATTTCTTCCGACCAGTGAATATCGTCAAAAATAAAACAGGAATCGTTATGTGCCTTCGCAAGACAGGTTTCAAAATACCGAACGGTCGGTTCAAACCGGTGGTTGGCGTCGAAAAAGGCGAAGTCGATGGTAGAAACCGTCTTTAATCGTTCCGGCAAGGTTGTGTCGATGTTACCGGTAATAATTTCGATAGTCGGTCGGTTCAACTGCTGAAAATTTCGTCGGGCCACGGCAGCGGTTTGCGGACACCCTTCAAAAGTCAGGATTTGCGCTGTGGGGGCTGCTACGGCCTCATACAGTGTCGTGATGCCGAGCGATGTTCCCAGATCAACAATCGTCTGTGAATGGAACCGTTGAATCAGCCGGTACATCAACCGCCCAAAACGGGCCGGTTTCTGCGAATTTTTAGCAATGTCCCGAATGGCCCGTTCGCGCGACGCATTGATGCGGGAACCCGCCCCAAAATCCGTGATCTGAATTTTAACGGTATCCTTCAACAACTGCTGCTGCAACGCCCGGATGGGGGCAAATTGCGGCTCATCAGGGTTGTCGCGACGAATGAGGGTGGAATACAGATCAAAAACAAACGGCGAATGCAGGGAATGCGCATCGCCGGCCTTCAGGAGAAATTTCAGATAAGCACGAATCAAGAAACAAAAACCGCTACCACGGATTTAAAAACAGACGATAATTAATTCAACCGATACGGAACCACCATCGTAAATTCGGGAATATTGACCCGAAACTGCTTTCCGTCAATAATCCGTTCCATCAGATAGGTTCCTCCCATTTTGCCAAGGCTCGACCGCAGATTGCAGCCCGAAACATACTCATGCGTCTCGCCCGGCTCCAGAATGGGCTGCTGGCCAACCACGCCCTCGCCTTCTACCTCCCGCGCCATGCCGTGGGCGTCGTAAATAATCCAGTGACGTCGCAATAGCTGCACGGTCGATGGCCCTTCGTTTTCGATGGTAATTCGGTACGTAAAGACATAATGCGCCTGGGACGGACTGGAATATTCCGGTTGGTATTCGGTCATCACACTGACCTTGACGCCGTCGGTAACTGCCGATATCATTTTAGTTACGTGTTGGTAAATACCCTTAAAACGAAAATTAAATTTAAGAGTTTATAATTCCAATAAGCGCATCGATTATTTTCGGTTTCGCCTACTTTTGTCAGCCTAACGAAAAAAACGTTCCGAGCGTATCCATCTTTTACCGGATCGAATTGACCCGAATCTCAAACACCATTTATATGAAGGTTGTCATTGAACCCTCCTGGCAGCAGCGTTTGCAAGCTGAATTTGAAAAACCGTATTTCCCTCAGTTGGCCGAATTCGTCCGCCTGGAATACACCACGCACCGTTGCTATCCGCCGGGCAAACTGATTTTCAATGCTTTTGATAAATGTCCGTTCGATCAGACCAAGGTCGTTATATTAGGGCAGGACCCGTATCACGGCGAAGGCCAGGCCAACGGGTTGTCGTTTTCGGTCAACGACGGCATCACCAAACCACCCTCTCTGGTCAATATTTTTAAAGAAATCAAAGACGATCTGGGTACGGAGATTCCGAAATCCGGCAATCTGGAACGCTGGGCAGTTCAGGGGGTTTTGCTGCTCAACGCTACCCTGACGGTGCGGGCCAATCAGGCCGGTTCTCATCAGAACAAAGGCTGGGAAACGTTTACCGATGCCGCCATCCAGCACCTTTCCGACGAAAAAGAAAACCTGGTTTTTATGCTGTGGGGTGCCTATGCCCAAAAGAAGGGAGCCATTATTGACGGGAACAAACACCTGGTTCTGAAAGCCAAACATCCATCGCCGATGGCAGCCAATTATGGCGGCTGGTTTGGCACCCGGCATTTTAGCCAGGCCAATGCTTACTTACAAAGCAAAGGAATCGAAGCAATTGAGTGGTAGAATGTTAAATAATAAATGATGAATTTTAAATGTAAAAGTAATAACCATGCCAATACTTTTACATTTAAAATTCATCATTTATTATTTAACATTCCTTTGAGTGAAACCCGCTTCGGTTAGTCAATAATGCGGAACAGGCGGTTCCAGCGAATTTTATTCAGAACGCTTTCCGGATTGGGATCGATCGACATCCAGATGAAAACCGCCTTACCCACAATGTGATCGGCCGGTACAAAGCCCCAATAGCGTGAGTCGGCAGAGTTGTGGCGGTTATCGCCCATCATAAAGTAGTAGTCCTGCTTGAAGGTGTAGGACGTGATGGCTTTGCCGTCGATTTTAATGGAATTTTCGGCCAGTTCTACCTTCTCGTTGCCCTCGTATTTCTGGATCACCGGCCCGTACAAGGCGATGTTTTTTGGGTCCAGCTGAATCGTCGCACCTTCTTTCGGGATCGTAATCGGGCCGTAATTATCGACATTCCAGGGAAACAGGGACGACTGCGGATACACCGGCTGGAAGGGGTTGACCGATCCTTTTGGCGAACTCAGGGCTTCGATTCCCTGCACAAAATCCTGTTGCTTCAACAGAGCTGCGGTTTCCGGGGTGGTATGAATCCGGTAGCCGGAGGCATCGTTCGCGGCAATCGTATCATTAAACGTTTCCGTACTTTGCTCAAAATCCGTAATGTCGTACCGCTTGAACACTTTGGCGCTGATCACCGAATTCGTCTTCAGAAAATACTCCGTTTCGGACTTCACCGGATCGGGAAACGCCTGTCCATTCACGAAAACCTTGCGGTCGCGCACTTCAAGCACATCGCCCGCAACGCCGATGCAGCGTTTGATATAATTGGTTTTGAGATCGGTCGGATAGTCTTCGGGCGGGTAGTTAAACACCACGACGTCACCCTGCTTGACGGATGAAAAACCGGGCAGACGGTATTGGGGCAGTTGAATCCAGTCGAGGTACGACGGTATTTCGGTTCCCCAGATTTTCTGGTGCGTCAACGGAACCTGCAAAGGGGTTTTCGGGGTCCGGGTTCCGTAATGCAGTTTACTGACAAACAAAAAATCGCCCACCAGCAGACTTTTCTCCATCGAAGGCGTCGGAATCGTGAATGCTTCCATGAACAGCCAGCGAATCAGCGTAGCCGCAACCACCGCAAAGACAATGGAATCAATCCACTCACGGAACGGCGATTTATTCTTGACAGAGCGCCGGGTGGCGGTTTCCTGGTTTTTAACGACAGACATGATAAATGAATTTCAAATAGTAAATGATGACGGGGCCGCCCGCGCGGTGTCAAATGTAAAAGTTACAGAATCCAATAACTTTTACATTTGACATTCATCATTCAACATTTATTATTAAACATTACTAATTTCTCCCAACAGATCTTCCATTCCAAAAACGCCTTCTTTTCCGACCAGCCACTCGCCGGCGGTGAGGGCACCGAGGGCAAAGCCCTGGCGACTATAGGCCACGTGTTTGATTTCGATGGTGTCCACATCTGAGTCGTACCGAACCACGTGGGTTCCCGGCACCGTGCCTTCCCGAAGCGATTCAATGACTACCGCATCCGGCTGACTATCAGCGTCATTGACCCAACGTTTTTTGGTCGGGATCTGTTCAATGATGCCTTCCGCCAACGTAATGGCCGTTCCGCTCGGGGCATCCTTTTTCTCGGTATGATGCACTTCGGTCATCGAAACGTGGTACGACGGATAGCCCTTCATAAACCGGGCCAGCATCTTGTTGAGCCGGAAAAACAGGTTAACCCCAATGCTGTAGTTCGATGCGTAAAAAAATGCCCCGTGTTGCTGACGACACAGTTCTTCAATTTCCGTCCGGTGTTCCAGCCAGCCGGTTGTGCCGCAAACCACCGGCCAACCGCGTTTCAAACAATCGCGCACGTTATCCAGCGCGGCTTCCGGCGAACTGAATTCAATGGCGACATCGACGTCTTCCTTCCCTAAAGCATCCAGATCGGCGCGGTTATTGACATCAATCCGACCCGCAATTTCGTGCCCCCGGTTCAGCGCAATCTGCTCGATGGTTTTACCCATTTTGCCGTATCCGAGTAATAAAATCTTCATTCAGGTAAATCGTTCTGGATTCAATTTTTAAACTGGAAAGCCACCCGGATTCCCGGGACCGGCATTACGCCAATGACGGGCATCAGCAAACCGGGTTTCACTTTCATGGTCAGATCTTCCGAAATATCGAATGTTTTCAAGTGGGCCGTCACGTTGGCTTCAATGACATTTACCCCCCACAGCAATCCGATTCCCAGGTAATTATAATCCCGATACCGTGCAACAGCGCGGGCCGCCCGTTCCAGTTCAGCCACGGTTATTTTTCGTGAGTAGCCCGGCACCTCGATCTCTTGACCCGTGGCATAATTGGCCTTGATGCCGTAGTCCCGATAAAAGCGATACTCATCGCTATAGTATTGAGAAAAATACAGCAGGGTCCCAAAACCGGCGTAAATGATCGGTACTTTCCACCAGTGTCCGTTGTGAATCTGGCCGAGCCCCGGCAAAATGGCCGAGCGGATGGTAGCCGTTCTTGGTACGATTTTCCGAATTTTGGCGTTCTGTTTCGGCGTCAGCGAAATCGTATCAGCCGTGGCCAGCCTGCGAACGGAATCCACCAAAACCGGCTGCGGTTGCACGTTGGGAACCGCACCAGCCGGGGTTTGCCCGCGTGCCGCTGTACCCAGCAGGATCAACATGCCCACCCAAACGTATTTTTTCCACTCCATTCGTAACCGTACCGGGTATCCTGTTTCCATCTTCCAAGTGTTATCAGTGCAGATTGTCGGTATACTAACGTAGTACGCATCCGACCCGCCACCGGATTTCAGGAAATTAACATTTTTTATGCCTTGTAATTCAGCACTTCCAGAATCCGGTTCATTTCGTCCTGGGAAGTAAACGGAATTTTGATCTCACCTTTGTGCTTGTCATCGGCCTTGATGGACACTTTGGTTCCGAACATGGACGAGAGTTTGAACTGCAACCCCCGAATCTCCTGTTTGTAGGGCGTCGACCGGCGTTCGGGTTCGTTTTCAGGCGCTGTTGAAAGGCCGCGTACGGCTTCCTCCACCCGGCGAACCGACCAGTCTTCCTCAATCAGCCGGTTGAAAAGTTTAATCTGAATATCCGGATTATCGACATTGATAATGGCGCGGGCGTGTCCCATCTGAATTTTGGTGTCGCGCAAAGCGGCCTGAATCACCGGCGGTAATTTCAGCAACCGGATGTAGTTGTTCACCGTCGTCCGGTTTTTGCCAACCCGGGCGCCCAGTTCTTCCTGTTTCAGGTTACATTCCGTAATGAGCCGTTGGTAGCTCAGGGCAATTTCGATCGAATTCAGGTTTTCACGCTGAATGTTTTCGATCAGGGCCATTTCCAGCATCTGCTGGTCGTTGGCCTGCCGAACGTAGGCCGGCACGTGCGTCAGCCCGATCAGGCGCGATGCCTGCAACCGCCGTTCACCGGCAATCAACTGGTACTGGTCGCGACCCAATTGCCGAACCGTAATGGGCTGGATAATCCCCTGGACCCGGATCGACTCCGCCAATTCCATCAAGGCCTCCTCATCGAACCGGGTTCGGGGCTGAAAGGGATTGGTTTCAACGTGGTTGACGCTGATTTCCGTCATCGTTGAGATCGACTCATACGGCGACGGTTTGCTGGGACGATTTACCTGGTCACTGTCATGCAATAAGGCTCCTAACCCACGCCCCAGACCTATCATTTTCTTCGGATTACTTTTTGCGTTCGTATTATCCATGGCTGCTAAATTCGGGTTGGATATTATACGGTCTGATCCTGCGGCAACCGGCCATTTTTAATCAGAATTTCGCGGGCGAGATTCAGATAGCTGATGGCTCCTTTGCTGTCGGCATCCTGCGCCAGAACCGGTAATCCGAAGCTGGGTGATTCACTCAGCCGAATGTTGCGCGGGATAATGGTGTTGAACACCATTTGCTGGAAGTGGGCCGTAACTTCGCCAACCACTTGGTTGGACAGGCGAACCCGCAAATCGTACATGGTAAGCAGAATGCCTTCGATGGCCAGCGACGTGTTGAGCCGCGACTGAATAATCTTGATGGTATTCAGCAATTTGCCGAGACCTTCCAGGGCAAAATATTCGCACTGAACCGGAATAATGACGGAGTCGGCGGCTGTCAGGCTGTTGATGGTAATCAGACCCAGGGATGGCGAGCAGTCGATGATGACAAAATCATACTCATCTTTCACATCATACAAAGCCTCCTTCATTTTCTCCTCCCGGTTTTTGAGATTGATCATCTCAATTTCTGCCCCGACTAAATCGATGTGCGACGGCAGCAGGTCCAGATTCGGAAAATCGGTTTGAATAATGGCATCCCGGGTGCGAATATCTTCAATCATGCACTCGTAGATGCTGTTCTCAATTTCTTTCGGATTATAACCAAGACCCGACGTGGAATTGGCCTGTGGGTCGGCATCGACAATCAGGGTTCGAAACTCGAGAGCCGCCAGACTGGCTGCCAGATTGATCGTGGTGGTGGTTTTTCCGACGCCCCCCTTTTGGTTGGCAATAGCAATAACTTTACCCATGGGTTTGTTCGTTACAGACCCAAATATCTATAGATGGTTATTCTAAAGCAAGGAACGTTTCACGGATTTTTTGAAAATGTTTCACGGATGAAAAAATGACGGGCAGACAAACCGGATCAATCCAGATGCTAATCGTCTGACTGTCTAGACCCTTACCCGTTCCGGTTTCCGGTCGTATTATTTTATTGTGATCAAGCCCAGACCTGGGTCCCTTCCGTGCAATTCTTACACATTTCAATGCCGGAGCGCGACTGGATGAGCGTCTGCCGGAATTGCCGGTACGGTTCGCTACTCCACAATTGCGTAAACGTCTGTTCCTTCAGGTCACCCAGCCGGTAATGGGCGTCTTTGTCGAAACAGCAGGGCACCACCAGGCCATCCCAGGTAATGACGCAGGAGTGCCACATTTTCCAGCAATGCCCGTCCAGCGCGTTTTTGATGGCATAGGTCCCATCGTTCGTTTTTTCGTACCGGGAATACTTATCGATGGTCGGCATCAGGTCGGAGCCGTGTTCGAAATCGTAAATCTGGGCGGTTTTCAGCCCCACTTCGTCTACGCCCAGTTCTTTCGCCAGTTGATACACTTCCCCAATCTGGTGTTCATTCGGCTTGACGACCAGAAACTGAAAAATCACGTGGGGCGTTTTCGATTTCAGTTCCTTTTTCCACTTGATGATGTTCTTCGTACCTTCGATCACCTTGTGCAGCTTCCCTCCCACCCGGTATTGCTGGTACGTTTCCTGCGTGGTACCGTCGATCGAAATAATCAGCCGGTCCAGGCCGGATTCGACGGTTTTTTTGGCGTTGGCATCCGTCAGGTAATGGGCATTGGTCGAGGTTCCGGTATAAATTCCTTTTTGGGATGCGTAGCCCACCAGTTTCAGGAAATCAGGATGCAGGTACGGTTCGCCCTGAAAATAGAACGTCAGATACAACAGCGTATCCGCAATTTCGTCAATGGTTTGTTTGAAAAGGTCAGCCGGTAACATACCTGTCGGCCTTGTAAACGACCGCAAACCGCTCGGACACTCGGGGCAGCGCAGGTTACACGAGGTAGTGGGTTCAAACGAAATGGCAATCGGCGAACCCCGGTGAACCGCTTTGCCGGTCCACTTCGATTCGTAATAACTCGACAAGACTTTCAGTGCGTTCCAGGCACGTTTGGGGGTTACTTTCGAGAAAAAATTTAAGCCGTCGGAAATATTACGATTCATGCGGATCAATCAAGATGTGGAACAAAGGTAGGCTATCGGCCCCGATGGTTACTACTTTATAGAATATGAAAACAAATTTATTTAGAATTGTTTCAAATAAACTTGACACGTCTGCAATCCAATTGTACTTTTACGGAGTCAAACGCATAGCAATCTGTTTTTCACCGAACTCTTTTTGTATCATCCGTGTCGAATACCCTTCCATTAACTGAATTGTTTGCCAGCTCAAAAGGCGCAACCTATCAATGCGATACAACCAATCGGATCATTATTCAGTTCGGTGAAGCGCGCGTTTCGCTCCGGATTTCCGATTTTTTGACATTCAAGAAGCGGGTTGATTCGGTGGATATTCACACGATGATCTTCAATACCGACGATGCCTACGACGTCGAAATCATCGATGCGCCCCGCACCGGCCATCTCTTTGTGCTGAGTCTCTGCGACCTTATTGCACTCCGCGACCTGCTGGCCGGCACCCGTTTCGTCCTCGACCTCAACACCCTTCTGAACGAACGCATTTACAGCTCGCTGGTCTATTGACCGACCATCACCGGATTGGTTTGCCGGACATCCATTCCATTTTACGACGTTTTCCTTCCTAAAGGGCTCAATCACTGCAATTAGACTGTTTCCAAATTTTGTAGACTCAAAACTTTTTCCGGTTGAAATCAGTATTCTTGTAACAGAAAAGGCAAATCCATCCATCTGGTCAAGAACCAAAAACTGATACAACAATGAAAGATTTAGTGAGAATGAGAACGTCGCTGAAAGAAGAAATTGAGCGCATTCTCAACGAACAGATAAAAATGGAAGCACACTCTTCGGCCATTTATTTGTCAATGGCGGCCTGGTGTGATCGCAACGGTTTTGACTTTAGCGCCGGTTATTTTTATAAGCAATCCAACGAAGAACGGAACCATATGCTGAAGCTTTTCAACTATGTTTCTGATATGGGCGGTCACGCCATTTCCCCCGAAGTAACCAATGTTCCGCAGGAATTCGACGGTTTCCGGGATGTGTTCGAACTGGCTCTGCAACAGGAAATTGCGGTTAGCAACTCGATCAACCGCATCGTGGGTCAGGCCCGGCAGTTTAACGATTTCGCAACCGATCAATTCATGCAGTGGTTCGTGAAAGAACAAATTGAAGAAGAATACGTAGCGCGTCGGGCAGTCGAATTATTCGATGTCATTGGTGAGGAAGGCGTGGGTCGTTATATGATCGATAAGGCCATTCCGAAAATTACCTACGGCGACGTTGAAGCGCAATAAATTGAACACATTGCTTTCTTCCTATAGCTTCTTACTGAATTGTATAAACCCGGATTTAAACCATCCGGGTTTTCTTTTTATTCTGTTTTATAAACCGGTATTTAGCGCGAGCAACCTATCTTGATTTCCCATTTCGGTTCTGCTTATTGGGCCACTTCGATTTGCTATCTTTACCATTTCCAATCAACACCCAATCGCATACGAACCGGCCTGAAGCATGGATGTCATCATTATCGGAGGTGGGCTGGCTGGATTGGTCAGCGGGCTGGAACTGGCCCGGGCGGGCTATCAGGTTGCGATTGTCGAGCGAAAAACGTACCCTTTCCACAAGGTTTGTGGCGAATACGTCTCCAACGAAGTCCGGCCCTATATCGAGTCGCTGGGCGTCGATTTGAAGGGCCTGGGGGCCACCCACATCGACCGGTTCCAGTTCAGCTCTCCCTCGGGCCGTTTGCTGGAAACGACGCTGGATTTGGGCGGTTTTGGCGTGAGTCGCTACGCGCTCGACCATTCCCTGTTTGCACTGGGACAAACGGCTGGCATCCGGTTTTTACTGGGCAAACAGGTTGAAAATGTCACCTTTGCCTCCAATCAGTTTACAGTTGAAATAAACGACGGACAGGTCTTATCCAGCCGGTTGGTGATTGGTGCGTATGGCAAACGAACCAAAATCGACCGGCAAATGCAGCGGCCCTTCATGCAAAAACCGTCGCCGTATCTCGGCGTGAAATATCATATTCGGACCGACTTTCCACTTGATACCATTGCGCTCCATAATTTCCAGGACGGGTATTGCGGTTTGTCGGCCATTGAAGACGGGAAGTTTTGCCTTTGCTACCTGACGACGCGCGAGAATCTCCGCCCTTTCGGCAACATTCCGGCGATGGAACGGGCGGTTTTATTTCAGAATCCCCATTTGAAACGGATTTATGAAACCTCCGAGTTTTTGTATGAGAGGCCGGAAGTCATCAACGAATTCTCGTTTGCCCCCAAACGCGCCGTCGAACAGCATATCCTGATGGCAGGTGACTCGGCAGGACTGATTACGCCCCTCTGCGGCAACGGCATGGCACTGGCCATTCACAGCGGCAAGCTGGTCAGTGCCTTGTCGTCAACCTATTTGAACGGGCAGCTTACACGCGACGAACTGGAACGGCGGTATCAATCGGAATGGTCGGACCGGTTTGCCCGGCGGCTGTGGGTGGGCCGAACCGTACAGCGGCTTTTCGGCGATCGGTGGTTATCGGAAGCAGCGGTTTCGGTTTTCGGTACGTTCAAGCCGTTGTTGCGCGGAGTGATTCGGCAGACGCATGGGGAGGTGATTGCCATCCATGACTAATCATACCGGAATCACCGTCGTATTTTTCACCTCCGACATCACGAAAATGCTGCTGATGTTCAAAATGCCGGGAATGACCGAAAGCCGTTCCTGGTAAAACCGGTTGTAGGTCTCCATGTCGTGAACCACCACTTTCAATAGGTAGTCGAAGGTTCCCGACACCAGATTGCATTCCATGATTTCCGGGAGTTGGGCAATGGCCAGATTAAACTCCACGAACGTGTCGCGGGTTTGCTTGTCGAGCGTGACGTGGCAGAAAACCACCAGCAGATGACCCAGTTTTTTCTTGTTTAGAAGCGTTACGTATTTCTCAATAATTCCTTCACGCTCAAGCCGTTTAATGCGTTCGTGAACGGGCGATTTCGAGAGGTTGATCCGCTGGCCGATCTCCTGAATCGTGAGTTGTGCATTATCTTGTAGAAGGGACAATATCTGCCGGTCAATCTTGTCTACCTGCGTCATGACGGAATTTTTTCTTTACAAAGCCGTTCGAGAGGCTCGTCACCAAATTATTTCCTTCTATACTACGAAAAGTAAACAGTATTTCCCAAAAAGAGTTATAGAATCAGAAATCTGTTTGGCAATTCATACCTTTGTGCATCCAATCAATACCAACCACAACCGCAGAATACGATGGTAATCGGTGTTCCTAAAGAAATAAAAAACAATGAAAACCGGGTGGCGCTGACCCCCGCAGGTGTTGCTGAGTTTCGTCGATTTGGCCATACCGTTTATGTGCAGGTCAATGCGGGGGTGGAAAGCGGTTTTGAGGACGAAGAATACATTGACGCCGGGGCCGTTATGCTGCCCACCATCGAGGATGTCTACGGCATTTCCGAGATGATCATGAAGGTGAAAGAACCGATTGCGTCGGAATATAACCTGATTAAAGAAGACCAATTGCTTTTCACCTATTTCCACTTTGCATCGTCGGAAGAACTGACGCACGCCATGATCGAACGCAAAGCCGTTTGTCTGGCCTATGAAACCGTGGAAAAAACCGATCGCAGCCTGCCGTTGCTGATTCCGATGTCGGAAGTCGCCGGACGGATGGCGGTTCAGGAAGGTGCTAAATATCTGGAAAAACCGCAAAAAGGCCGGGGAATCCTGCTGGGCGGTGTTCCGGGGGTAAAACCGGCTCATGTGCTGATTCTGGGCGGTGGAATCGTAGGAACGCAGGCGGCCAAAATGGCGGCTGGTCTGGGTGCTCACGTCACCATCATGGACATCAGTCTGCCGCGTCTGCGGTATCTGTCGGACATCATGCCCGAAAACGTCGATACGCTGATGTCGAACGAATACAGCATTCGGGAAGCCGTCAAACATTCTGATCTCATTATTGGCGCGGTATTGATACCGGGAGCGAAAGCCCCCCACCTCATCACCCGCGAGATGCTGAAACTGATGCGTCCCGGAACGGTTCTGGTCGATGTCGCCGTCGATCAGGGTGGTTGTATCGAAACCTGTACACCGACTACGCACGAAAATCCGACGTATGTCATCGACAATGTCGTTCACTACTGTGTTGCCAACATGCCGGGTGCCGTTCCTTACACCTCGACCGTGGCCCTGACCAATGCTACGCTCACTTACGCCCTGCAACTGGCCAACAAAGGCTGGCAAAAAGCGTGTCGCGACAATGAAGAACTGAAGCGTGGGCTGAATGTCGTTAACGGCAAAATCGTCTACAAAGGCGTAGCCGATGCGTTTGGTTTGCCGCTGAATGATGTGAACGAATTGCTGCAGCGCGAAGAAGAAGAAATCGACTATTAAAGCAAGACCGTATATATTCCAACCTGGTTAAGATTACACTTCATCGACGAATAATTAGTCCAACTTCATCAACTTTTTTTTAAGGGTTTAGGAATAGAAATAACAAAGACACGACCACCATGAGTCGTGTCTTTTTTTATGGAATCGATACTGTCAATTCCGTTACGACCGGCACATTGTATGCGTTTTTTCCAGTTATGTACAGCTTTTGGCCATGTACGTCGTCAAGTAAAAGTGGACAAATAGGGTGGAAATGGGAAGAGACAATTCAGTAAATTGTTTCATCTAAATCCCCTAGCAATGTCCAATTCAGCAAAGACATCCAAAGGCAAACGTTCAGCCTCGCCAGCCCCCACATCTTCCGAGCGTAAGGCTCCTTTATCGATTATCAAAGACATCCAGCGGCAAACCCGGCGGCAGTACACCGCTGAAGAAAAAATCCGTATTGTCCTGGAAGGCCTACAAGGCGTGCAGTCAGTAGCCGAGATATGTCGGCGAAAAGGCCTCAACATTAATATCTATTACCGCTAGAATAAGGAGTTCCTAGAGGCCGGTAAAAAGCGATTAGCGGGTGATACGCCATTGGTATCCTGATTTCAATCGACAAAGAATGGCTTCAACCACTTCATCAGGAGGGCCTTTGCTTTCAAACCCAGGTTTTACCGCGCCCAGATACGGCAAAATCCACGTCTGGATAATATATTTACTTAAGCTTCCCACTGATTTGCTATTTTATGATTCAACACCACAAAATTCAAACTCTGTTGGGAATCTTTTCCATGCGTCTAAACAGCTTCCCTATTATAAAAACGGCTTTCAAAATTGTTTTTATTTTGGCCAATGTTTCACTCTGTCTTGTACATATACAGGTAGCAGGACAGGCGATCAGAAACATTTCCAGCAAGGATGGACTGCCGCAATCTTTCGTGTCCGGTTTGGAGCAGGACAAAGCAGGATTTGTGTGGGTTGGCTCTAGAAACGGACTTGCGCGGTATGACGGGATAAATTTTAAAGTTTTCCAGCATAGTAACCAGGATACCAGCTCGCTTGTCTCTAATTTGATTATCAATATCAAGGGATTCAATAAAGGAATATGGATCGAGCACGAGTCGGGTGAAATAGACGAACTGGACCCGGTTTCCGAAAAGATTAAACATCACCATACTCCGCTACTTACCAGTGGCACTTTTTTCCGACGCGCTTGGATAGTAGATTCAAACGGAACAATTTGGCGTATTATAGACGGAAAGGGTTTGGCTCGGTTTGGCCCGACACCAAAGCTCTACACCAAAACTTCAGGTGGCTTTGACAGTGATACGCTATGGGGCATTTGTGAAGGTGTTGACAACCGGATATGGGTATTAACCCGCTTTGGGCTTAGTAGTTTAGACCAGCAGTCAGGAAAAATTAGTAATTATAGCTCCCCACAGGTGCTTGACTATCACGATTACCGGAATGCGGTCCGCTTTGCCATAGGGCTACACCAACGCAGGAATGGCGAGTTGATGTGGGCTGACAGAAACTATTTGTATATCTTCTCGGTATCCCAGAAAAAGTTCCTAAAAAAAATCCCGTTTGGCTCTCATAGTGACCGCGGGGTTACCTGGATACGCACAGGGCCTGACGGCAGCGAGTATTTAGAAAGAGGCATCGCAATTTACCGGTACGATGAGCTTACCGGTCTTAAATTAATTTATGGTCAGACAAAAGTCGATAAGAACCCCATTCAATCGTTTCTAGTCGATAAGTCTGGCTTGATTTGGCTGGGAACCAATGCCTATGGGATTACTCAGGTCGATCTTACAACCCCTTTTTTCCCTTCTTTTCCACTTAAAGATGGATTCGCAGGGGATGTCCTGGAAGCGGAATTTCATCAATCGTTGTCTTCACTTTTTGACTGGGGCCCTAAAGACCAGCGATTTGCTGCCCCCGGCTATCATCTGCGTTCTGCCTATGACAAAAGTGGAACGCTTTGGATCGGTTTAAAAGATCATGTTGTCCGCTACCAAAGTGCAACCAAATCGTTTATCTCACTCCCTAAAATAACACAAATATCAAATGCAGCCGAAACCGGAATCGGAATCAAAGGCCTGACCATCAGCCCGCAGGGTTTGCCAGTTGTGATCGGGTATAACCGTAATGTATTAATCTATAATCCACCAAAGAATACCTGGGACTGGCTGATACCAGCTGGGCAGATAAGCCGCCAACTTGGCACAGACATTACGCCCCAGGATATTTCAATGGATACAGACCGGATCTGGATTACCACTGAGCGGGACGGATTAATTTTGATTGATCGGAAAACCGGGAAAATCAATCAACTTAAACAGGGCCCCGGCTCCGCTGCTTTTCCCACCAATCATCTACTTGGTTTGAGGCCTGACCCATCCAGGCCGAGCTTGCTTTGGATTGGAAGTCGTGATGGGTTGATTTGCCTCAATAAAAAAACGCTGAAAACCGAGATTTTCAACACCAGTACGGGTTTGCCCGATAATACAATCTACACGTTACTGGCAGATCATTATGGCAAACTATGGTTTGGTACCAACAAAGGGCTTTGCAGTTTCAGTCCTATCACACACAAAGTGAGGCTTTTTCAAACCAGGCATGGTTTATTGGAGGACGAGTTCAACCGGTTTCATCAGTTGATGCTGCCCGATGGCCGCCTGGCATTTGGTGGAACCCAGGGATGGACACTCTTTGATCCAAATAAAATAAAAGATGATGCCTATCAACCTGCGATCGCACTTACTGCGCTTAAAATCAATAATGAAACCGTAACTCCAACTACTGATGGGTTACTTACTCAACCAGTTAATGCGATTGGGGAACTGATACTGCCGTATGATCAGAATACGGTGACCTTCTTCTTTGCAGGCTTGCAGTTCAACCAGCCGCTGGACTTAAACTACCGGTATCAATTGGAAGGCTACGACAGTGACTGGATTGGATCAGGTCAGATACCGTTTGCCATCTATACCAAAATCCCGCCCGGCAGCTACAAGTTTTTGGTCAATGCCAGCAACACAACCGGGCAGTGGAGCAAAGACATAAAAAAACTAACTATAAGGGTCCGTCCACCCTGGTGGCAGACCTGGTGGGCCTATATGGCTTATGCACTTGTTATTGGTGGCAGTATATGGTATTGGATGCGCCTGCAAGTAATCCGTATGGAGCTTAGCAAATCAATAGAACTTAAAAAACAGGAAGCGCAGCAGCTTCACGTTCTGGCTGAAATGAAAGAACGGTTTTTCACAAACGTAACCCATGACTTCCGGACGCCACTAACGCTGATCCTTTCGCCACTGACATCGTTAATCGAAAAGTTTACAGGCACTAATGAAGAAAAAACACTGCTCTTGATAAAAAGGAATGCCGAACAGTTACTGGCATTGATCAACCAACTGCTCGACTTCTCAAAACTCGACGCAAACATGCTGACTATAGAAGAGTCGATAGGTGACCCTGGCCTAGTTACGGAGAATACACTTCACTTATTTAGGGAAGAAGCAGCAAGAAAAGGTGTTACAATCAGTTTCACCAATCAGCTTCACGGGCAATTCTGGTTTGACGCACCAAAGCTGGAAAGGGTGTTGGGTAACCTGATTGGAAATGCCTTAAAGTTTACTCCTTCTGGTGGACTCATTCGTGTAACGGTGCGCAATGAAAATGATCATGTCTTGTTTTCAGTGTCAGATACGGGAATCGGAATTCCAGAAGATCAAACTGCGTATATATTTAAACGTTACTTTCAAATTGGCCATCATAAAGATCAAGCTGTAAAAGGGACGGGTATAGGTTTGTCGTTGGTCAAAGAAATGGTCCAGCTCCAGGAAGGCCGTATTGAGCTTGAAAGTAAGCTTGGCCAGGGTAGTACCTTCCGAATTTTGTTACCTTACCGTCCGGCCACACCATCTGCTATACCCAGCTTGAACACGGGTGTTACAGAAAAGTGGGATGTACCTGTTATTCAAAACGAAACTATTCGGATTCTGCTGATTGAAGATAATCCTGAACTGTCGGATTTTATTGCGGGTAGCTTACCCGAACGCTACATCGTTGAGAGGGCAACCAACGGAGCAGATGGACTAAAAATTGCCCTGGAGACTTTGCCGGACCTGATAATCAGTGATGTAATGATGCCAGTCATGGACGGGTTTGAGCTCTGTAAGGCAGTAAAGCAGCATGAACATACCAGTCACATTCCCGTTATCCTGCTGACCGCAAAAACGGCTGTTGAAAGCCGCATGCAGGGGCTAGTTACGGGAGCCGACGACTATTTGACCAAGCCGTTTCGTGTGCCGGAGCTAAACCTGCGGGTTTATAATTTGCTTGATCGCCAGCGCAGGTTGCGCACACATCTACAAAGTCAAATTAGCTCGCCCCCTTCAGAACAAGGAAATGAGCGAGAACTAGATCCTTTTTTAGTTCGGTTTTATGGGGTAATTGAGCAGGATCTGGATAACTCTTCCGTAGGAGTAGAAGAGCTGGCCGCTTGTATGAATATGAGCCGCTCCCAACTGCACCGTAAGCTGCGGGCAATAGCAGGCTTGCCCGTCAGTGATGTAGTTAGAAATTATAGACTTACAAAGGTCGCGGCATTTCTTAAAGAAGGTGTCAGTAGTTCAGAATGTGCTTACAAGGTAGGCTTTGACAGCCCCGCATACTTTACTAAATGTTTCCGTGAATTTTATGGGTTAACGCCATCAGAGTTCCAAAAAAGATAATGTTTCATTAAATAATATAATTTTTATACGACGCAACGTCATTTATAGTATTTGCAACGTGGCTTATAGTCGAAAAGCTGACCAACTTTCAATTTTGTCACAGAAAATTATCTGTCAAAATTGTAAATATGAAAGCCAAATCTAGTCCCCTTCCCCTTCTTTTTTTGCTAATACTGACTTCTTGCATGCTGGTTTCTTCATGCCAAAAAGATCATAATATTCAGCACTATATCATTGACGAATCTGCCTCGGCTATGGAATGGAAAGGCTACCTAAAAGACGGCAGTGGCAATAACGGAACAATCAAAATAACAGGACAACTGTTGGTAGCAGAGCCATATGAGATTATCGGTGGACAAATCAGTTTGCCGCTTTCTTCACTTGTCAATATTAATCTGCCCACTGATGAGCTCAAACAACAGCTTATTCACCACCTGCAAAGCCAGGATTTTTTCGACATGGCCGCCTATCCTGAAATCGGCTATAAGATTACTTCCCTGATCCCTGATAAAAATATAGCCCACACGTATCAGGCATCCGGTGACCTTACGCTATTAGGAAAAACCAAGCCGGTAAATTTCCCTGTACAAATAAAATTGCAAGAGAATCAACTGATTGTCACAGGTGAAACAAGCATAGATCGTACCATTTGGGGCATGGACTACGCGAGTGATGAAAATGCAGCTAACGGCATGTATATAAGGCCCGGTATCGATGTGCAGTTCAAGCTGGTTGCACTAAAGAAATAAACCCTAAGTTGCCCTCCAAGCTCGACTCTATCTGAAAGCTACGCAGCGGCTTTTGGTGAGCGAACCGCCTTGAAAAATCAACTGTCGTCCTTTAAAGGACCACTACGAATCAATCATTTTCTCAAACCATTTAACACTAATCAATCATGTTTTTACAATCGAATTTGACGAATCGCCGAAAGTTTCTCCAACGCTCAGTGCTGGGAGCCGGGAGTATCTTTCTCTCCTCATCGCTCCTGCAAAGCTGTACTTTACAGGACCACAACATTCCTCCGATTAAACCGCCATTAGGCGCAGATGCGGCAGATTGGAATGAATTAGCCAAAGATGCCATCACAGATGCGATTAGCGCTGCAGTCCCCGAAGGCGGGGAAATCCTGAGTGGTGTGATTGACGTCCTTTGGCCCAACTCAGGATCCGGCCCGTGGGACCAGGTTAAAGCCCAGGTGCAAGCATTAGTCGACCAAAAATTCGATGACTTTACGTATACGCAGGCAAAAGGCGCACTGGATTCCCTGAATTTACTGATAGGAGATTATTTAAATGCCATCAAAGACAACGGTGATGTAAGTGATAGATGGATCAGTGTACACGAAGTGTTTGTTGGTTCTCGATATCTTTTCACGACCGCTGGTTACGAGGTGTTGCTGTTGCCCTTATATGCCCAGTATACCAACATGTTCCTGGCTCTGTTACGCGATGCGGTACTGCATGGGAATACTTGGGCGATGAAACCGGGAGACGTGCAGCAAGCCCAGACCGACCTGACCAGTTTTATCGCCGAAGCGGTCAATTATGTCTCTGGCTGGTATACGAGCAGCCGAGCTAATGTGGTCGGAAAAACGAAGCGAGATGATGTGACATGCGAGCCTTTTAGAACCGTTAACACCTTTGACCGCCAGATGACCATGCTGGTTCTTGACTATATGGATTCATGGCCCTACTATGATGTTAGCATCTTCCCCAATGGTCCGAAAAAACCGGATAATACGCCGATCTACTTATTTACCCGCGAGATTTACTCGGATCCGTTTGGTAACATCCTAAATGTCGATAACTACGCTAACAACCCCCTCATTGAATTACCGACACCGGCAACCCAGTTTCCGACTTATATAACCGTATGGGGTGGCCATCGAATTGATGCGGTTCAGCTAACCTATCCAGCCGGTGGCGGACCGGGTGGGGTTGACTATACGGTCCGAATGGGCGATAAAATTGGGGGTACGAATGCGTTCCCACTGGGCGGTATATTTAACGTATCACCCGACGCGCCGTTTGTCCGGGTGCTGGTAACCTATGGCATTCCTATAAGTGGTACCATGGCTATCTACACGCTTCAATTCATAGATGCTAACGGCACCTATACCCAGCAGATGGGCGGACAAAAGGGAGTTGGAGGATATACAGGGGAAGCCGGGTATGATAATTATGCGCTGTCCAGTATTTACATTCACGGCATCAATCTCACTATACAAAACAGTGCCGATTGCATCGTCTTTGGTTTTATGCGCTGGCCGCGAAAGTAAACGGCATTCGCGCCCGCCATGTAAAAAGCCTCACAGCACATTCGGTGGCTGCTTATGCCAACGCTTTCCCGAACCTGGGCATGTTGGGAGGTCTGATCATCGACGAAGGGCGGTCCGCCAGGTGTTCTGGGATCGGGTTAAAACACTCAGCTGATGTTTTCAACTCGTTGGTATCAGCTGCGCTAAGAGGCCGATTGAATCGCCCTGGCATACTGCCAGGGCGATTCCAGAATGGTGATTCGAATCCAGTTGATCGGCTCTAGTACAATAAATGGCCTATAACAAGGCTTAGTCAGCGACTACACAAAGGAACATGTAGCGCTAACGAACCGCTTCAAATCCTGCTCCTCCATGAAAAAAATAGTGAATACACACATCGCTCAACTAGCTCTTTTTAGTGCGCTTTTCTGGGTAACCCTAAGCTGTACCAACAAAGACCATGCTATTGGTCAACAACCGGGCAAAAGGACGCTGACTGATTTGGGTGAAATTCCGGTACAGATTGTGGGACGTCCCGAATATGCTTTAAATGAATTTCAAATGGCCGCCTACCATAACAATTTTGTCTTTGTGGCCACGTCAGATGGGTTATGGAAAAACAACCTGCTGACAAAAGAATGGTCCCGAAGCGGATTTGCGGGCCAGAAAGTCGCTTGTATCTTCAGGCATCCTACGGTTGAAAACAAGCTTTTTGCCGGCATTGTACCTGCCGAAAATACCGGTGAAAAATCCCTGTATATCTCCAATGACGGCGGAGAAACCTGGACGGCAGCTGAATCACCAGTGCACGATGATTTTAATAATCGGTATGAAACGTATGTGAGTATGGCCGTTCGCCCCGCTCATCCCGATCAGATCTATGCCAATCTGGAAGGGGGCACCATGATCGCTGTATCGACCGATGGGGGTATGACCTGGCAGCGAATGAATTACGAGAAGAATTCCAATTTGGGTTACCGGAGTACGATTGTCTTTTTACCCGATAATCCCGACCAGCTCTTCCAGGGCAGTGAAAATCCGTTCGATGATGCCTGGCTGGGCCGCTACGACATCGATGCGGCTGATCCGGTCAAGCTGACCCATTTTATCAAAGTGGTGGATCGGACGGTGTTCGGCAACAGACGACCCATAGAACTTCAGACCCACGCCTTCACCGGCAACAGCATTTATGTGGGTCAGGAAGGGGCACTGGCCAAAGTAAGCGGGACAACCACCCAATTTATCTTTAAATCGGAGGAAGACAATCCGACCTTTCCGTATGCGTATATCTATGGCATCTGGGTCGATCCCAGCGATTCCCATCATCTGCTGTTTGGCGGCAGCGTCAATGGTCCTCAAACCGCTCTAAGCTTATTTGAAACCGTTGACGAGGGAAAAACAATTCGTCAGGTAACGGCGAACCCTACCTTAGCCACCGCCCAGGTTTGTAAGATCATTGCTACCAATACGGATCCGGCCATCCTTATGTACGATCCCACCACGGAAAGGGTTAGGCTTTTTCAGTATAAATTAAACTGAAAATGTAGCCTGATGTGCCTTTACCTGGGCATATAGTCTTGTTTTTGGCGCTGGTCTGGTGCAGGCTGCCGACCTGGCCAGGCAGAGTACTTGACCCCAGGTTAATGTTTTTACTTCCTAGCAAACTATGGTCCACGCCATTTGCAGCCCCTCCGAGTGGATCACCACCCTGGATTTGCACCAGGGATTGGTGCTGCTCGGGCAATTGATCGCTCAGGCGTATGGGCAACTGGGCACCGATCAACAGGATAAGCTCCTGCCAATGGACATTCACTTCACCGACCTGCCGGTTCAATTTTTCCTTCAGTTGTTGGTGAATGGTCAATTCGATCGGCTGGGTAGCTTTTTGTTCGGATTGAGTTTTTATCGATGCGGACAACAAGCCCGACTGGATAGTCCCAACAAGCTGGTACTGAATGTCCACCAAATCGGCCAACGGTTATTGATCGGATTGCTGGGCATTGGTCTTACCCTGAGTCTGCTGCATCGGTCAGTAGATCTGCTGGCTCAGTATGCATTACTTGGTTTCACGCTGCTTTATGTTCGTAACCAGTCGGTTAGGAGCTTGCTTACCGGGATCGTGGGTTTGGCCCTGTTGGCTATTCTGTTACCCAGTTGTCTAGCCCTGCTTCATCCCGCCGGGGTTATACCTCATGGCCTTTTCGGTTGGCAGCCCTTACGAGAGTGGGTACTGCCTGCTTACCGATTGAGCGGGGTTTTGTCGATCACACTATCCTACGAGCTGCTGCTGGCGGGCCTACTCGTAGGTAAGCTAAGGCTATCACCTCCAGATCTCAGGCTGAGAGTGCGATTATCGTTGCTCCAAGTGGGGGGGGCGATGGCTTTTCTCTTAAAAGGGGTGTGGGTGGTCATAGCACTTGGCCTGGTGACACTGCCCCCGAACTTCGTGGCGTATCAGCCTGTAATCCTGGCACTGAGTGGTTTTTTGGGTCCCTTGGGGCCACTCGAATGGGTTTGTCGCAAATGGATGGACGACAAATGGGATCAATCGAATTCCATCATCAGGACAAAGCATTAGCGGATAGCCGTTTAGAGGTTACCAAGCTTAGCTGGGCGACCGAAGTGCTATCGTTTTTATCCTATAACCACGTTGAGTCAAAATTATGAAAAAGAACTATCAGTTTGTTGTCCTAATTCTTCTGGGCGTCCTCACCCTGGCGGCCTGTAATGACCACCTGTTGCCGGTCATTGGTGAAAGTAAATCGCCAACCGATACCCACAAACGCATTGCCCTGCTGGCTATGCTTGCCGATATCAACTATGATGTGGTAGCCACATCAGAAGAAGAGCTACAACAGAATACCTTGAAGATTAATGCGCTTTTGCAAACCAACGCCGACGTTCGTGCCTATCTGGGTACCGACTGGCAAGTCGTTTGGGGCCCCGCCATTGCCAATAGCCGAAAGAAATCCAGCACCAGCAAAGTCGACAGCTTCGTCACCGACAATACCATGTATGTGGCCCGAGGAACCGACCTGGCCACGGGTAAGCCCATCCATGTGGTAGCCATCGCCGGTACCAATGCGGTATCGCGAAAAGGTGCGCTACTAGAAGATTTCAATGTATTCAACCAAAAGCAATGGGGCGGGGAAACCGACTGGGGCACACCGGGTAGTGGTAAAATCACCGCAGGCAGCGCGGTGGGCTTCAACATCCTGGGCTCGATGAGAGATCCATCCACCGGAAAAACGCTGCTCCAGTTTCTGAGTACGCTGGGTGGTGCCGGTCCTAACGAGGTGGCCTTCACAGGCCATAGCCTGGGCGGAGCGCTCTGTCCCCTGATGGCTCTCCAATGCATGGAGTGGCAAGAGCAGATGGGCTATACCAACCTGCATGTGAGCGTCTACCCCATTGCCGGACCTACGCCCGGCAATAAGGAATTTGCCGAGTATGCCGCCCAGAAATTTGGCGATAACTACTACTCAGTCATCAACACCAATGACATCGTTCCCCATGCCTGGCAGAAAGATCTGTTCGCCCAAATTCCGTCGCTCTACAAAAACGCTCCGCCTTTCAACCCTGGTGGAAAAAAAGGGTTTGGGTTATCCTTCGACGATCAGGCTGCATTCGATGTAATCAAATTGCTGATCGATCTGAAAAGCTACCAGCGCATTGCACCCGAGCGGGAATTTGCGTTCAACGGCAGATCAAATGTATACCCCGATGGGTCTGGTAGCTTTTTTCAGGAGGCTAAGTATCAGCATACAATTGCGTATTACAAGGAGGCCTTCGGTTTTCCCCAATCGATAATAAATATGCTTGCCAATTAATCCAATCTGGAAACGGGGCCTCCTTCGTCAAAAGCGAACCAAATTCCCCGGATACTCAGGGCTTGAGATCAGGGGCATTTCTGCCCACTACCTTTGGCGGATTTATTGGGTTACAAAACAATGGAAATAAACTAACTCATACGTATTCGATCATGAAATCAACTTCATTTATCCTGAGCATACTCCTTAGCTTGGGAATCTATGCCAGCCAATCTGTCCTGAAGTCATTGGTGAAAGCGCCAACCCAGCTGGCTACCCAGGAATCTATAACGGATTCGATCGTTCGGGACACCGTTATCAATCGCCAAGGCGTTAAACTGTCGATGCTTTACAACAACGCCAGACATCGCGCAACGTTTGTGCTACATGGAGAAACAATTAACCTAACACAGGACACGGTAGCTTCGGGCATTATCTACCGGAACGCTGAGTACAAGTACACGGAGCATCAGGGGAACATAACACTTAAAAAAGGCGACAAAATCCTCTTCAGTTATCCGTAAAGCTCATTACCCGATCAGTTGGTCGCATCGTTAACAGATGTACCATGTATTCTACTGCTCAATTTTACGTATTGCTAAATTGGTTTCGGTAGGTGCTATCGGCATCCTATCGTTCCTGATGGTGCAGGGCAACATCACCGCTAATTATACGAATTATCGATTGAAATTTAGTACTGAACGAAGGATTTAAAACCGGTTGGTACAACGGACTTTTACTCCAATTTTATTCAGTTGGGGCTTTGTAAAAAACCTTATCAATTGAATAAAAATGGCCTTTGTAAGCGGAAGTTTGATTCCACCATCCAAAGTGGAATTTAACCAACGACGACGTTTAATATGAAGAAAAACCCGTTTATCACGGATGGGGAAGTCTTGAATGGTAATTTCAGGTAAGAAACATTTCGATAAAAGAAATTCTTTAGCGGGATCGGACTCCGGTTAGTTCTTCTCTTCCAGATCAACATGAAGCAGATCCGAAGACTGCTCGACACGGGTCGACTCATAATACGCGACAATAAAATCAGGTAACAGGTATTCGACTAAAGGCAGGAAACTCTCCAAGACGGTCAGGTTTGATTAAAAACACAAACCTGAAAAAATCCTACGCCCTCCACAACTTTTGCTCTTGATGCCAACTTTCCCGACTGATCCCCCTTTACTCTGAATCCGGAGCTGGCCAGAAACAAAAAGAGGTTACGACTTTCGTCATAACCTCTTAATTTTGAAGAGCCCCCAGTCGGGATCGAACCAACGACCTACTGATTACAAGTCAGTTGCTCATAACTTACTGATGCTTCTTAGTAGTTCCTGTTTACGAAGTAATATTACTAAAAATCAGTAGCTTAACCGAAATGAATTACTAACGTTTACTTGTTTTACTCTGAATATTTACTAATTTCGTGTATCAAACTGTGTAGCAAGGTTTGATACGCCCAATGAAAATAGCAGCTCCAACAATTGCAGTCATTCTGGATACTCGGCGGATTAAGGCCGATAACACCTATCCGCTAAAACTTCGACTAACTTATCAGCGCGACCGCAAGTATTACAGTATCGGTATAGACCTAACCCCTGCATTGTGGGCCGATGTTGAAGATAAAACGAAAACGCGCCGGGAGCTTCGGGAAATAAGGAACCGTATCAATGATTTTGAAGGGCGGGCGGCCCAGGTTATGAAAGGAATGGAGTCTTTCTCCTTTTTAGCTTTTGAAGAAATGTACTTCCGGAGTGAAAAGGCCGACTCCCGAGAGATTGCCCTACGCAATGACCTGGCGTATACCTTTGAGAAAATAATTCAGCAGATGCAGGAAGAAGGCAGGGTAGGAACTGCAATCTCATACGGCAATGCGCTTGCCTCACTGACAGCATACCGAAAGAATTCTAAGATTACAGACGTCACCCCTGACTACCTGAAAGGCTACGAAAAAAAGATGATCCTGGCCGGCAGGTCTGCTACCACGGTGGGGATGTACCTTCGGGCGCTTCGAGCCGTTATCAACCAAGCAATTCTTGATGGTGTCCTAACTCAGAAAGATTACCCGTTTGGCAAAAACCGTTATGTTATCCCCAGTGGGGTAAATATAAAGAAGTCATTAACACTGGCTGAGGTTGAGCGGATCTACCATTATTCCGCAATTCCCGGCAGTCAGGAAGAGAAAGCAAAAGATCTGTGGTTGTTCTCCTACCTCTGCAATGGAGTAAATATAAAAGACGTCTGCTTGCTGAAGTGGAAAAATATCGACGGCGATAAGATCAAGTTCATTCGCGCAAAAACAGCCCGTACAACAAAGTCAAAACTTCGGCCGATAATTGCCGTACTTACAGATACGACAAACGAGATAATTACCAGGTGGTGCAACCAAGACCGTAGCCCTGAAGCTTATGTTTTCCCTTTCATACCCCAATCAGCTACACCTCAGCGCGAACTCGAATTGATTCACTACCTGATCAAGCTTGTCAATAAGTATATGAAACGGATAGCTGAAAAATTAAAGATCGATAAAGACGTTACTACCTACTTCGCCCGCCACAGCTTCGCCACAGTATTAAAACGCTCTGGTGCGCCGATTGAATTTATTTCTGAAAGTCTGGGGCATACAGATTTAAGAACGACTGAGAACTACCTCGACAGCTTCGAGGATGATGTGAAACGGGAATATGCAAAAGCATTGTTAAATTTTTCTAAAAATTCGGTGAAATAAATATGCATGCCATTAACAGTTACTGCCCAATCTTGGACTATATCGACGAACGTGCACAAACATGGTCTGAAAAAATATGTAAGTTTGAGTATGGACTTAGAATAAGTGAAAACTCAGTTGAACTTCCTGAAATGTGGCTTTACGATTTTGAACATTGTTTTTTTAAATTAGGGAATAATTATTACGATGATTTTCTAAATCTAATTGATGATCCGATATTCAATGACCCATCTATTTTAGTTAGGGAAATTGAAAATTTATTATTTTCTATCCAATCTGAACGTCAGGATGAAATTTATAAGAAAAAATTGAATAGAGTTAATTTTTGCCTTAATATACTTTATGACTCTTTGGAATACACAATCAAGATCGGCAGACTGCATATAAAAACTATAGAACTTGAAAGTGTATGCCCGACAGATGAACAACTCAGAATTAAAGTAGAAAAAGGAGCCGAAATGCTGACTCAGATAAACCCGACAATGATTGTAAATGAGGAATGGATTAATTCTAGAATTATTTTTTATAAGACATTTTATAAAAATTGCAGATTTGCATTAAAATATTTAGAAAAGGATGGAATTAAATTTGCAAGGGTACTATATTCCTTAAAAAGAATAAATTTTACAAACTATTTAGGCTCAAATTCTCAAGATGAAGATAAGGATGAGAAAATTGAGGATGTCAATGCAGCGGACAATACGATAAATAATGAATTAATACTTTCGGAACCTCTGACACAAAAAAAGGCTCCCTTACAACGCGATAGCACCAAACGTAAATATGCTCGAATCAAAAAAATTTACGAAAGCGCATATGAAAAACTGGAAAAAGATGTTCAGAGGGCAATTGCATTTACTGTGAAGGAAACAGGCGAATCAATGTCTACAGTCGAGCGGGCGGTTGGGTTTAAAAAATAACTCCAAGCCAAATTGGATTTGGACTTGGGCCAAAATGGAATTGGACCTCTAAATCCTTACTTTTTCGGTAATTATTCGTATTTATTTGCACTGTTCTTTTACATTTTAACAAAGACAGCGCATGGTTACCGAAGACATTTCACTAAAAAACTTTCTGGCATCATTCATAACGCCGATTGTACAAAGTGCTGTTCGAGAAGAATTAAGGCACTTACCCCGCACAGACAGCCCTCCTCATCCACAAAACCGCATAGGTGGAATCGAACTGGCCAAGGAAATTACCGGTAAAGCTGAAAGCACTATCTATAATTTAGTCAGTGCTGGCAAAATACCCCACAGCAAACAATCCGGTAAACTCTACTTTTCCGAATCGGAATTAGTGAACTGGATTCGGCAAGGGAAACGCAAAAACGCTGATGAGGTAAATGCTGAAGTAGACAGCTTTTTGGGTCGTAGAGGAGGGCGTAAACAGGTAGCATGAGCCCTGAATTAACACTCTCCCAAGCTGAAGTATTTCATCTACATAAGAGACTTTCCGAAATAAAAACTGAAACAGGCAATCCTTCGATTTTGGATGACGTTTTTGAAAAATTGGAAACTTTTGTAAAATCATATATACCGGCACCAACTTCCGATTCTGCTATAATCTTCAGTTCAATTCCTGTTTACCAAAACGAAAGTGATGAAATTCCGGAAAAGGGTATTCCAGGAGTCCATATATTATCAATAGCCAGGCGGTTTCCAAAATGGGTTGATCATTTTATAACCTGGGGACTGGATACCGCCGGTTTGCCTTCAGGATTTGTAGCGTTACCATTTCAATATTCTGGAGATGTTGATGGGGCTTTAAGGGATGGAAACTCCTATTCCGCAATCCGGCAGGAATCTCTATTCGTCCTAATCATACGAACGAGTGGTATTCGGGATGCAGAACATTTTAGAACTGCCTACGACCAGATTTGTGAGTACTACCGTCAACGCTACAAACTTGTTCCGGCTCTCGATGCTTCGGATATCAATACCCGGCTCCGTGTAGGACATGATCCTTCGATCAAGCAAGATTTTACCCGTCCAATAATCCCATTTGAGGATCTGAAATTTCCACTTGATTCAGTGATTCAGCCGAACGAAATGAGTAATGACATCCTGATTCTCAAGGTCAATGCGTTGATTCAGGAAGGTAAAAGCCAACGGAAAATTGGACAGGAGCTCGGTATTCCACAGCCCAGAATTTCGCGGCTGATTGCAAAAAGCAAAGAGTGAATCGGGTTCGCGTATAATACCACACGTTAGTTAAAAACTAATCAGAAAACATGTTTTCTACACGATCTGTACAATCGGCCAAACCGCCGGTTCCAGTCTTTCTATTTGATGTTGCCAGGGAAATTCGAACACATGGTAAAATCTGGATGATTGACAAATTCGATTTTGGAACGGTCTTCAGAATAACTGTAAATGGGGTATGCTGTCGTGTCGTCGTCCTATACCCTTTTGATATGGGCCGGGAAATTACCATTCCAGCGGAAAATGGTAGCGAGTTACACGTAGTGCAGAATCTGGAGGAGCTTACAACCTGGCTTACTAACCTAAAGCAGGGTATATAATCGATCTCCCATTCTTTAAAATCGTTTCATTTCACATCATTGCTATGAACATAAACAACCTAACAGCCGAGCAATGGTGGCTGATGCAGTCCGCTCAAATTATGGGACGAGATACCCCAAAAAAGAAAGGAGGTTTGCATGAGTGAGTTCGGCAACACCCAACAAACCACCTCCGAAATCATTGAAAATCAGGAGCAATTTACAAATTTGGCGCAATCAAAGCAAGACAGGATTGGTGATTTTAACGATCATATAGACGGCCTTACCGACTTACTGCCAGATATAGTTAATGTAGAACCAGTATCAGCTTTTAATATCCCCGATGGACGGCAAAAAAATTGGGAAGACCTACTCAACCATGCCGAAATACGGCCCGGCGATTTCATCGAAAGGCCTCCTATTTGCATCTCTCATGAGATAACCAAATTGGGCGGGAAACTGCTACGATCCGTTATCGGCACCATCGGCAATTTTCTGGTGATCACCGGTAAGGCAAAGTCCCGAAAGACTTTTGTGGTCAGTGTTTTTGTTGCGGCTCTACTGTGCGATAAATTAATCCTAAAGTGTATTCGCGGCTACCTGCCTGATGACAAAAGGGTTGTCCTGTATTTTGATACCGAGCAGGGCAAATGGCATGTACAGCGGGTTCTTAAAAGGATCTGTCAGTTGTGCGGTGACGATGATCCGGCGAACCTTAAAATGTACTCACTTCGCTCGTATGCCACCTACGACCGTCTGGAGGTGATTCGATGGGCCATCAAAAATACTCCCAACCTCGGCATTGTGGTTATTGATGGGGTTCGGGATACCGTTTTCGATATTAACGATGCCGAGGAGGCTACCAACCGCGCCACCGACCTACTCCAGTGGACCGACGAAAGACAAATCCACCTCATCACAGTTCTGCACGAAAATAAAAACGACCGCAACGCCCGGGGCCACCTCGGCACCGAGCTTGGCAACAAGTGCGAAACACTGCTTTCGGTACAGCGCGACCAGAAGGATAAGGAGGTTTCAATCATTACGCCGGAAATGTGCCGGGATCGCGAATTTCCAGTGATCCAGTTTTCCATTGACGAGGAAGGCAATCCGTTTTTGATCGACGATACCAATATCGGCAACTTCCCGGGGTTGTCTAATGAAGGCAAAGGCAAAAAGACAAAAACAACGCCTACCATTCTGGATCGTGAGACGCACGAACTGATTCTTAAAAGGATTTTTGCCGATACACCCCGAATGGGGTACAAAAACCTCTTAAGCCAGGCGCAGGTTGTTCCTCTCTATTTCGGAGTCGAACTATCCAAGGATCGGGCGGTGAACTTCATCACCTGGTGGAGAAATGAAGGGTACATCAAGACATTCAAACCAGAGGGTGAAAAATATCCCGTCAACGAAATTCAGAACGGTCGGTTTGAAAGTCAATCGTTCTGAATCAATCGTTCTGAAGCCCTATATATATAGGGGCTTCTAGAACGATCAGAACGATGCGAACGATTGATCATTCTACTGTTCTAACTAATCGTTCCAGAACGATCAGAACGATTAAAATAGCAAGCCAATGACGACCACAGATTACAGATACGGCTTACACTCCAAATACGGCAAAGGCTACTGCCCCTCCTGCGGGCGTAAGTCCTACGTACCCTACATTGATAAGCGCACCAATGAACTAGCGCCGGAAGAGTTCGGCCGCTGCGATCACCAGACAAGCTGCGGTCACATCCTTTCACCATACACCAAAGGCCAAGGCAGACAAAGCTACGCCGATGAGGTTTACGATCAGGAGCGCCAGCAGTGGCAGCAAGACAACCGCTATCCCATTGATGGACCAAACCGTCAGCGATCAACCGGACCCCGCACGCCGGTTGCTCCACCCGAGCCGCGACCAGTGATTTTGCAGACCATGCCGCAGGATGTGTTTACGCGATCGTTGTCCGGTTATGAGTCGAACAACTTTGCCAAGCTCCTGATGTCGCACTTTGGCTCGGAGGTAGCAACCTCCCTGATTGACCGGTTTAAACTGGGCACTTACAAAGCAGACTACGAACTCGCTTACTGGACCGATAAACGATATATAACGCAATCGTTCGGTAAGGGCGGCGCCATCTTTTGGATGCTCGATGCCAATGGCCAGGTATACGGAGGGCAGGGGGTATTGTTTGATGAGAACGGAGCCACAGTAAAGTTCAAAACGCCAACCGGCGATAGTGATCGCTGCAACCGGCCCATTTCCTACCTGGCCAAACGGTATCTAAAAGATCGGAAAATGCCAATTCCGGACTGGTTGACCCGGTACGAAACGACGGAAAACAAGTTCCCCTATCCGTTCGGGTTGCAGCAACTCGCCACCGCGCCCAAAGGCCAATCTATCGCAATAACGGAGAGTCCCAAAACGGCGATGCTGGCGGCTGGCTACTTTCCGCAACTCTGCTGGATGGCGATATGGTCGCTCAGCTATCTCAACAAAGACCGTTTAGAACCACTCCGACATCGCACCATTGCTCTATTCCCGGATTGCAGCAAGGACGGCAAAGCTTTCGACGTTTGGAAGCAGAAGGCTGATGAACTGAATGCTAATGGATTCCGAATAGTAGTCTCAGATTATCTCGAGAAAAATACCTCCGACGAGCAGAAAGCAAAGGGCTATGATTTGGCTGACTTCATTTTAGGTGAGTGGAAAGGATACCCACCTTCGTGGGACCGGAAACCTGGACAAATACCAAACTGTCGACTCATTCCCAGTCTCAACCGGTTTTACTACGCCAAAATCACCGGCATTTCGCCAGATCGGGTTTATTCGCTGGCCCCAATTTGTGAATTAAACAATTAACATTTTATAACTCCAACAATCATGCGAACAGATGCAATCGTACATGTCTTTTTGAAAATCGAAGTAGGTGATCACCAGCGGGGTTGGTTAGACTTCAAACTCCATTATTATCCAGCCTACGTAGTCGGCCAGGAATTGCTCGTGGCGTCTGATGTGGCTGGCGGAATAACGCTTTTGGAGACCTTTCGAATTAAAGAGATCACGCATAGTGCCGGTCCTATCGATCACCGAGACAGCACCTGTACCCCTTCAGTTAATCTGTTGGTCGACGTAATTGACCGGAAAGAGGTCGATGATCATTATAGCCGGGAACAGACAGAGGCTTTCATGCTGAGTGCCGATGAAAAGGAGCAGCTTTTCGAGCTTGAAACCTTCGTATAAGGAAGATACAATTTAAATGGTGGGTAGTAATGAAAGGGTGCTGGATATTCTGGCACCTTTTCTTCTCATTGCATTCGGCTGCGCCCAACAAATGTTAACCTTGTTCAAATCCCAACAGAAAAGTCAGGAGTAAAGTATGTGGTCGTGACTTTCCAATCGAACGTTAAATCAAAACGCCCGACAGCCGAAGTCCTAAACATCCATTTCCATTCCGGTTCCTACATACACCCAATTGGAGTAAGCCGGATTAGACAAATAAAAATCAAAACATAGGCCGGTACAACAGGTTATATCCAAATAGGATTGATAGCCAGACCAACCATGAATATATTTTCTCTATTGACCATTTTAAGTTTTTGCCTAAACGGTTCAGGAAGCGAAGTTCAACGTAAAGATGCTCCTATTTCAGCACCTTCCAAATCCGTCACGGTTGCCCAGGGTGAAGTCGGTCGTTGGGCAGGAAACTGTCTTCGGTGTAGCTTTGAGAAACGCGTTTGGCCCGCTGTCATGGGCACTTGCTATTATCCGGTAGACATGGACATGAAGTCCGGTAGTTATACCATCTCCCGGCGAACTACTGGAGGGAAATTAGAAACGGCACAGATCATTGTCACAGAAACGCCTTGCCGACAGGAGGATCTCAAAAACTTTCCCAAAAAAGAATTTGTCGATGTATCGGCAGTGAACCAGGCCCGGGCGGCCAAAGAAGCCGCGGTGATTGGTCCCCTGATTGGATATAAACCGTCGGTGCGGCCTGCGGTTTTTGATCTGCCAGTTGGGAAGCCCGTTAAGAATTTACCGAAAGGCGAAGGCAATTTTGGCGCTTGTAGGACCTTAGATGGGCAGCCCCGGGACCGGCACACCGGACAGGATTATCCAGTAAGTGTGGGGGAGCCAGTATTGAGTGTTGGCAATGGTCGGGTCGTACTGGCAGCTTCACATTTTTACAGCGGCAATGCCGTCTACATCGATCATGGAAATGGCTTGATTAGCGAATACTTTCATTTGAAGGGCTTTTCAGTCAAGGCTGACCAAACGGTGACCAAAGGGCAGAGAATCGGTGTGGTGGGAGAAACGGGCCGGGTAACAGGGCCTCACCTGCACTTGGGAGTGCGGTGGCACGGCGCCTGTATCAACCCGGGCTTTTTACTGGTTGATCCTTCTGATTTGCCAGAGGTGAAGTAAATTTCAAATAATGGGTTGACAGAAAGGTCAAACTCAAAACGGTTGATTTAAAAGTGAATCATCTTTAAAATGTCAATGGCAAATCTTACAAGCCCGGTATCCCATCCATTTGGCATCTGACAAGGAAATTCGACTAATTTTGTGACTGCACCGTTTCAATCCCCGACATTCGTACGAATGGTAAGCGTAGGCACTTCGACTCTCACAGATCGATACTTTGGACTCTACATGGTAGGAAAGTGTAGTGGCCGAAATCAGCAAGATTGAGAGAAGCTGCTTCATGGTTCAAATTTCCAGTTGTTGTGAACGACGGGCTAATTTGATCAACTTTATTTACTTTGGCAACTTATGCAGATCACTAGTATAAAGCGCGTTATGAATGTACTACTTTCTTTGATGGTGGGATATTTTTCTGCTTTAATCGACTGCCGGGCCCAGGAACAGTTTTTGGGGAAGACCCTCAAAGAGGTCCAGATCCAGTTGAGTAAGGGCCAAATCCGGTATGAGGAACATATGTCTCCAACGGGGGATGCGACTACCCTTTCCTATAGCCCATCCGAACCTAATCGTAAGCGATTTGATCTGTACACAGCCCATTTTTTGAGGTTTCGCCAAGACAACAAAAACGTCTGTGATCTCATCATGAGTTATCCAATATTGCAGCAAAACTGGTTGGCCGATACGCTGAAAAACAGGCTAATTCTATCCGGATTCAAAAAGGTCGACGATTCAATATTCTGGAATGAAACCCGGAATTGTTTAGCCCAACTGGAATACGTAAATGATTTGAACCCGTATACGCAGCAGCCGACGAAAGTCAAAATGCTCCGCGTTACGTTTACGCCAGGTTCAAACAAGCCGAGTAGGCAAACCCAGAATGACAATTGATTGAAAACCTTGCTATGAATTACTCATCATCAATGTCATCTGCTGGTGACAAAGGAGTAGCCGAAAATATCGCGGATGGTAAAGTCACCGTTCCTTCTGCCCTCTGGAAGGTGATCGTCATCTTACCGGTAGGAAGTGATGACCTCAACCGGATCAGCGCCCAGACGCGGGTTATTGCCGTGTTTATACCGAATACCAACGCATTCGGCGAAAAGCCCTGGAGCAGCTACCGGGTCAGCGTTGATGAGATCGAGAGCCGGACCGGATATGATTTATTGGCTAATGTTCCGGATGCCGTCGAGTTAGTGATCGATTTAAATGAAAAGTAGGAATACAATTAATTTTGTTATACATAAATATAGAATAATTATAAATTACTTCACAATACTATTTTTAATGCTAAAAATTACTCTACCACTATTGTATATCAGTATATTGTCATTTAGCTTTGAATTTCAAAGTACTTCCAAATGAAAGGTCATCAGGATTACATTCGAGATATAGTTGAAATACGCTCAATGATGGAGCGCACCTCTAAATTCCTGTCTCTTTCCGGATGGGCTGGTATTATGGGAGGCCTCTATGCAATTGTAGGAGCTTACATTGCCTATGAAGTGTTTGATTTCAATCCTGATGTAATAGAATATAGTTACCCAAAATCTGAGAGCTTTTCTTCCAATTTGCTGAAGGTATTTTTTTTAGCCCTTATTGTCCTGATACTGACTATAAGTACAGCTATTTTTCTCTCCTACAAGAAAGCTATTAAAAGGGGTGAAAAGCTTTGGAACACTACCGCTAAGGGACTATTAATTAATATGACTGTTCCACTTATTGCGGGGGTGCTTCTGATCCTCATTTTGATCTCAAAAGGATTGATCGGGTTTATTGCTCCATTAACTTTATTATTTTATGGATTGGCACTCTTTAACGCTAGTAACTTTACCTATGAAGAAGTGAAAAGTATTGGACTTATTGAGATTGGGTTGGGATTGATTAGCATCTACTTTGTTGAATATGGGTTATTATGCTGGGCCGTAGGATTTGGCGTAGTCCACATTATATATGGCATTTATTTGCATTACCGGTACGAAAGGTGAAAATATCAATTGATGGTTTACATAAAGCATTTGAAAGCAGAATCAGGCTGGGCATCATGTCTGCACTGGCTGTTAACGCTAAGCTTGATTTCAATTCGCTGAAAGACTACCTCGATGTGACCGATGGGAATCTGGCGAGCCATTTAACGGGACTAGAAAAAGAAGAATTTATTGGCGTTGAAAAGTCGTTCGTAGGCAGAAAACCAAATACTAAATACTTCATGACAAAAGAAGGTAGAAAAGCGTTCGATGATCATCTTAAAGTACTGGAAAAGCTAATAAAGGGGGTTATTGAATAAGGTATTATGTATTGAAATAAAAGATTTGAAGTTTGCAATTAATAAAGTGTACACGAACATCTATTTTCATTTATTAATCATGTATGGTACAAACCTGCTAAAAACCAATTTATTATAAGCCTCTTTTTTTTAGTGCTAGCTTTGAATTTCAAAGTTCTTTTAAATAAATTTTGAAGGACATAAAACCATATAAATGATAGAAAAAATAGGAACCGGTAGTGAGTGTTTTGAAAGATTTGCAGTCAGTACCCAAATACTGAACAAATACGTCGGCATTTATTCAATTACTTGAGATCCTATAAAATCTATGATCACCAGAGACGGCACGACGCTAAACGTGCAGCCACTCGGCCAATCCGCTGTACCGCTCGAAACTACGGCGCAGAATAAGTTTAGGATCGAAAGTGAGTGGATTGTTTTTGTAATCAATGCTACATAAAACCAGATAATTGTCGTATGAAACAGCCAGTGACGGGTTTAAATGTAAGAAAAATAACATTAATAAAAATAGGCAACTAAGGTATGGAATTGCAAATAAGTAATATCTCCAAAACTTATCCCAACGGCGTTCAAGCGCTGAAGAACGTGACCCTTACTATCCCCAACGGCATGTATGGCCTTCTTGGACCGAACGGTGCCGGTAAGTCTACACTTATGCGAATCCTGGCCACCTTACAAGAGCCAGACGCTGGAAGGATCAGTTTGGGGAACATCGATGTGGTGAATCAGAAGGACGAAGTGCGCAAGACCTTGGGCTATCTCCCCCAGGAGTTTGGCGTCTACCCGAAGGTAAGCGCCGAAAGTCTGTTGGATCATTTTGCCATTCTGAAAGGCATCACAACCCGCAGGTCCCGACAGGAGGTCGTCGAGGCACTCCTGCGGCAAACCAATCTCTGGGAGGTTCGCAAACAGAAACTCGGTGGCTATTCGGGGGGGATGCGCCAACGCTTCGGTGTCGCCGTAGCGCTGCTGGGCAATCCGAAGTTGATGATCGTGGACGAACCGACCGCCGGTCTGGATCCGGCCGAACGCGTACGCTTTCTGAATTTATTGAGTGAACTGGGCGAAAACAGCGTGGTGCTTCTCTCCACGCACATTGTGGAAGACGTGAGTGAGTTGTGCACCCGCATGGCCATCATCAACAGGGGCGAAATCGTACACGAGGCCGAACCGCTGAAGGCCATAGAAGGACTCAAAGGGAAGATCTGGCGGAAAATTGTCGAAAAAAGTCTCTTGCCGCAGGTGGAGCTGGAGCATAAAATCATTTCCACCAAACTCCTGGGCGGACGCACGGTCGTCCACGTGTACAGCGGGGAAGAGCTGACTGGTTTTGAGTCGGTGCCGCCTGATCTGGAAGATGTTTACTTCAGCGCCATGGCGGGTCATTACCCGCAACGAACTGGCCACCAACCGAAATAAGACTATCCATAATCATGAAGTTCCGGGAAATCTTTCGCTTTGAGTTCGCCTACCAGGTCCGCCGACCCTATTTCTGGCTCTTCTTTATTGTTCTGGTCTATTTGAATTTCCTGATGACCAGAGACCGGGCCGTCTCCGAGGCTCTTTTCGAGGAATTTTTTATCAACTCACCATTTCTCATCGCAAATACCGCGGTATTTGGCGGCCTGATCTGGCTGATGATGGCCGCGGCCGTAGCCGGCGATGCGGCCGCACGGGATGCCGGGAGCCGAATGTATCCACTGATCTATACCACTTCCATCACCAGGGCCCAATATCTCGGCGGGCGTTTTTTGGCGGCATTCGTTCTCAATTCCCTGCTCCTGCTGGCCGTACAGGCGGGGATCCTGCTGGGCATCTACTTGCCGGGCGTGGATCCTGAGTTGATTGGCCCCTTCCGACCGGCTGCTTTTCTGACCGCTTACGCCTTTCTATCATTGCCGAACGCGTTCGTGGCGACGGCATTTCAATTCGGGCTTGCCATCCAAAGCGGAAGGGCCATGGTCAGTTACTTCGGCAGTTTCATTCTCTTCTTCATGGGCTTTTTCGTGGCGTCTTTCCTACTTTATAAGCAGGGTCTTGGGGCACTATTGGACCCGATTGGAATTCGGTTCATCGTCGAAGACATTGCGCATTTGTGGACAACCGTTGAAAAGAAGGAGCGACTGCTTAACCTGGAGGGTATTGTCCTGACGAACCGTCTCCTGTGGCTTGGCGTTGGTCTGGTCACGGTCGCCGTTACCTATCTGGGTTTTCAATTCACTCATCGTTTGGGGAGCACGTCGCGGTGGACACGCCTGAGCCTTCCTTTCCGTAGCCTTAAGGCGGTCGGAAAGAATAGGAATACTATGTATTTGCCGGGGATCAGGGCCAGCACGTCAATCTGGGTTCCGAACAGCCCACGGACATTCGGCCTCGGCATGCACACCCGTCAGACGCTCACCCTGGCGTGGACGTCGTTCCAAACGATCGCGACGAGCTGGGCCGGACTTGCCCTGCTGACGGTTATCCCACTTCTGACCATTCCGGTGGTGGTCGATCAAATGGAATCCAACGGCGTTCCCCTGGTTCCCACGACCACGCGGGTCATCAGCGAGTTGACGGCTCCGCTGTCTGCCGAACTGAGCCGTTGGGTGATCATCCCGGCGCTCCTCATTTTCTTTGCCGGTGAACTGATCTGGCGGGAACGGGAAGCCGGGCTCGGCGAGATCACCGACGCAATGCCGGGGTCTGAATGGGCACCGTTCCTGGGCAAATTCCTGGGGCTCGGACTTCTGCTCGTCGCCTTCACCACGCTGCAGATGTCCGCGGGCCTGTTCGCTCAAGCGATACTGGGTTACAATACGTTTGACGTAGCGTTATACCTGAAAATTCTCTTCGGACTTCAGCTTCCCGAATACCTCCTTTTCGCGCTGCTCATCCTGGTGATCCATGTGCTGGTGAACCAGAAGTACGTCGGTCACCTGGTGGCGACGATCACTTACGTTTTCATCACCCTCTCCTCCCTCTTTGGAGTCGATCATGATTTATTCGTCTACGGAGCTGGTCCGGGGTGGTCATATACGGAGATGCGCGGCTTCGGCCCTTCGATGGGTCCCTGGCTCTGGTTCAAGCTCTACTGGGCGGCCTGGGCGGGGCTTCTGGCCGTCGTGGCGAGACTCCTCTGGGTACGCGGCAGGGAGGAGGCTCTCCGGTTTCGGCTCAAGGTGGCGAGGCGCCGTTTCGTCGGTTCAACGCCCTGGATGGCCGGAACGGCGGTGGTGCTCATCGTCGCACTCGGCGGATTCATTTTCTACAACACCAATGTCCTGAACCAG
>NZ_VBSL01000130.1 GCF_006149005.1 Larkinella sp. C7
TCGCATAGTCATCCTGACTAAAGGTAGACAGGACATGATGGACCACCTTGCTACCAGGCTTGGGCCGGCCGATACCAACCTTGATACGGTCAAATTCCTGACTACCAATATGCTTGATAATGGACTTGATACCATTGTGACCACCAGCTGACCCTTTCTGCCGGAAACGAATCTTACCAACAGCCATATCCAAGTCATCGTAGATGACCAATAGGTCCGCAATAGCAATATTGAAGTAGGTCAAAAGGGCCTGGACAGCCTGACCACTCTCATTCATAAAAGTCAAGGGCTTAACGAAATAAACCTTCTCGTCATTAAGAAAGCTGGAGCCAACCAGGGCCTTGAAATTTTTATCCTCGCTAAAGGTTACATCCAGATTTTTTGTAATCTCATCAATGGCCATAAAGCCGATATTATGCTTGGTTTTATCATATTTTGAGCCTGGATTTCCCAGACCAACAATCAATTTTGTCATCTTATTTTTCCCATTCCATGCTCATCA
>NZ_VBSL01000131.1 GCF_006149005.1 Larkinella sp. C7
GAAATAAGTTTTTGTTCAATACTTGATAGAATATGTTCTGATGCAGGTAAAAAATATGTCAAATTTCTTTTAATTCCAATAGAACCTTTTAATAATTGTATAGAAGAAGTCAAATATCTTACTTCCATATTTTTTGAGGCAACCATGAATAATTTACTATAATCAATATCCCCAAATATTTCATCTAATTCTGTATCTGAAAATTGACTACAACTATACACTAATCCATCCGGGAAAGATTTAACATTACAGATTATATATAATAACTTGTCAAAGTTTTTATAAATTGAAAATCCATATTGTTTTAGTGATTCATTATCAAACATCCTACATATTTCATAATACTCCCAAAGTTCTTTTCGAAAATCAAAATGGTAGCTTAGATAACTTTGCAAGTTATCACTTCTCCCATCTTGTACTGACTGTTCCACTTGGTTATTAGATATATTATTTTGAAGGACGTTTATGAATAAAAAGAAAATTTTAAATTCATCTGAAGT
>NZ_VBSL01000132.1 GCF_006149005.1 Larkinella sp. C7
CCTTCTACTTCAATACCCTGTTTGGTAAGGGCTTCAATCACACGACCCTTGATAATAACACCAACAGGACGCTTATTTTCATTCAAAACAGCAATCGGAGCTGCTGAGTCATAAATCAAAGGCAGAATATCCGTCAACACCATATCCTGAGGCACAGTCCGAATATTAGGATCAACAACATCAGCCAGTTTCTTGCCTGCCTTACGAGCATCATAAGCTGCATCAGCAGAAATAACCCCTAAAAGCTGCCGTTTCCGATTGGTAGCAACCAACATGGACACTTCTTCTATATCCATCCGCTTCAGAGCTACATTAGGGCCGTCACTGTCAACATTTGCAGTAATTGGCTTAATCATAATATTTTGAGCCGTTAATACTTTAGAGCGATCGACATCTTCAACAAACTCTCGAACAAAATCATTGGCTGGTTGGGTCAAGATTTCTTCACCCGTACCAATTTGCATGATTTGGCCATCCTTCATCAGAGCGATTCTGTCACC
>NZ_VBSL01000133.1 GCF_006149005.1 Larkinella sp. C7
TTGTGACAGGATGGCCTGCCGCCTTAATAGCTTCCATATCGAAGCTAATCAGCTTATCACCAGTTTTGACATGGTCACCTTGCTGGATATGGGCAGTGAAACCTTGACCATTTAAATTGACGGTGTCCATACCGATATGAATCAACATTTCCAAACCTTGGTCGGTCACTAGGCCAATGGCATGTTTGGTCGGGAAGAGAACGGAAACTGTCCCGTCAACTGGGGCTACCAGTTCACCTTGACTAGGCTCGATGACAAGTCCTTNGGAAGAGAACGGAAACTGTCCCGTCAACTGGGGCTACCAGTTCACCTTGACTAGGCTCGATGACAAGTCCTTGCCCCATGACCCCTTGGGCGAAGACAGGGTCGGGTGATTGTGATAGGTCTTGAACCTGACCAGCTAACGGACTCTTGACAGAAATCAGAGTCCCAGCTGGAGCACTCGTCGCTTCCTTGGCCTGGGCAACCGCTTGAACTTGTGGAGCCTTGACAGTGGCAT
>NZ_VBSL01000134.1:0-203 GCF_006149005.1 Larkinella sp. C7
GATATGGACCAAAACGGGCCACTCGTTTTGGTTGGACGAACAATAGTAATAATGGCTCTAGTATCAGGAAATAACACCAACTTGAGAAATCGCTCGACCTATGAATAAAGGCAAAGAATAAATTGACGAGAGCTACGCTCACCCAATATGGGCTGTTTAAAAAATATACTTAAATAGAGCAGGCGAGGAAAAAAATAGATTCC
>NZ_VBSL01000134.1:283-499 GCF_006149005.1 Larkinella sp. C7
CAAAAAAAGACCCGCCGAAGCAGGTCCTCTTATTTAATCAAATATGATTAAGCCTTGTTTTCAGAACCGAATACGTCGATACGTTCTTCAACAGCTTCTGTGATAGCTTCGAAACCAGGTTTCAAGAATTTACGTGGGTCAAAGAGTTTCTTCTTCATGTATTCAGCTTCGTTAGCATCAAATTCATGAACGAATTCACGAGTTGCTTTACAGAAA
>NZ_VBSL01000135.1 GCF_006149005.1 Larkinella sp. C7
AAAGATAGGGTATTCTTAGTCGAAAAGCTATACTTTGTATAGATTTGACCGTAATGGATAACAGGCTTTCCTTGCTCTACAAAATCTTTTTTCTGCAAGCCATTCCCACGCATAAAATCACATATCACTCCCAAAGAAACCTTTATCGGTCCAAAGACATACCACAAGAGCCTAATTAGGTCTTGTCTGTACTGTACTGTACTGTCAGTGTACACGCCTTCGGCGGCGTATGTCAAGAGCTGATCGCGAAAATATTCGTACTGTTTTTGACGAAGTTCGATCTCCTTGGGAAGACCGATATTCAAATCATTACAAACTGTGTCAAAATTATCCAGAACATGCACAATTTTTTCTTGGATGTCAAGAGGTGGGACGGGGATTTGAAACTCCCTAATCATTTTTAAGTTTAGACCTCCTCGAGTCCCTTCACCAGAAGAAATATCTCTAAGCTTTTGATATTGACCTTTCAAATAATAATAAAGGTAATGACTGTT
>NZ_VBSL01000136.1:0-215 GCF_006149005.1 Larkinella sp. C7
GTCCGGTAATCACAATAATTTCAGCACCATATTGGCTAGCAATTTTATCATAAAAATCATAGGCAGGTTGATAGTGCTGACCTCTAGCTAGACCGATTCCCATCAGGTCAGCTCCTAGGGCATCTTGAAGTTCATTACCATCATTATTAGTTCCCGTATAGGCAATGATAACCTTATTACTGGCCTTATCTCGAAAGGCAGTTCCACTTGTTCCC
>NZ_VBSL01000136.1:285-492 GCF_006149005.1 Larkinella sp. C7
GGTCAGATTGTTAGGTATCACACGCCCTGCTTCTTGGATTTTAGCTAAAATAGTGGCATCAGTAGCTCCTTTCAAGCGAGCCTTTTCAAACTCATAGGTCAGAGCCGCCGCATCAAGAGTAGAAATACCTGATAAACGTCCATCAAGGATTTTATTAATGTCTGCCCGCTGGTCATCGGAGGTAAGGGTTGGGGCAGTTGTCACCAC
>NZ_VBSL01000137.1 GCF_006149005.1 Larkinella sp. C7
GGGATATCAACAGGACGTCCTGCCTGCAGTTCCTTGATGTGCTCAATCATCAGGTCGGTATCAAAGGCCAGAGGATGGTCATAGTTAGTTGACACCCGTTCTTCAAAGGTCAGATGGGACTGATCCTTGTAATAAGAATCGTGCTCAATCATAGCAATCTTGGAATGGGGAAAATGATTGAGAATTTCCCGAGAAACGCTGGTTTTACCACCACCTGAACCACCTGTCACACCAATGATAATTGTTTTTTTCTGCATAAGAACTCCAATACTATCTCCTATAAAATCATCCCCTATTATACCCTAAAAGATGGTATAATTAAAGGCGACTTTGAACTGAAAAGGAAGCAAACAAGCATGACTATCCAATTACCGCAAGCCCTAAGGGAACACTTAAAAGAAGACGACATTCAGGAGTTAACCCCAATCCAGGAGCGGGCCTTTGAGCCCATCAAGGCTGGCAAGAACGTCCTAGGTGTCAGTCCTACTGG
>NZ_VBSL01000138.1:0-213 GCF_006149005.1 Larkinella sp. C7
TAAAGAAGTGAGGGACTATTCTGTTCTATATGAACATGTCTACTTTGATGGAAAAGATTATAGAAATAAAGAAAATCATTTAATTATTAGCTTAGGTTATAATAAAAAAGTAATTTTCTATTCAGGGGTCATTTTTGAGTTGGGGCGGTTTTTACTTGACGCTGATTATCATAGATTTGAAGAGATGAGGAAGACTGTTTTAGACCTTTAGCT
>NZ_VBSL01000138.1:225-488 GCF_006149005.1 Larkinella sp. C7
GTAAGTATTTATTAATAGTGTATGGTTGCAATTCAAATAAATATCAATAAACTTGCACAAAAAGAGAGTTGTAAGTACTGGAGAAATAGAATTTTATAGTTAAGTATAAGAGGCTCATTGATCAGTATTTGTATTGTTATCGGAGAATCTGCACTTGTTATTGAATATCGCTTTCAAAAGTATATTGTATTATTTATTATTAGCTATAGAAGTGGATGTTTTGAGTGAAATACAGTAAGTGTTATGAGTTAGTGAAAATTTTT
>NZ_VBSL01000139.1:0-206 GCF_006149005.1 Larkinella sp. C7
ACCGTAAATTGCCAGATGTCTTGACCTTCTTTAATGGTAAACGTTTCGTACCTTTCGTGGTTATCCTCCGTTCTACTATCGTTGGTTTGATCATGGCAATCTTCTGGCCACTGGTTCAATCTGCTATTAACGGCTTTGGTCAATGGTTGGCCAACTCACAAAATACAGCACCAATCCTGGCACCATTCCTCTATGGTGCCTTGGAA
>NZ_VBSL01000139.1:233-487 GCF_006149005.1 Larkinella sp. C7
CATCCCAATGAACTACACCCAACTTGGTGGTACCTACTTTATCCAAACAGGTGCCCAAGCCGGTAAAGCTATGTTGGGACAAGACCCACTCTGGTTAGCCTGGGTAACTGACTTGATTCACCTTAAAGCGGGTGACCCAAGTAAATACCATCACACTTACCAATACACCTTGCAACACTGGACTCCAGCTCGTTTCAAGGTTGGTCAAATGATTGGTTCTTCTGGTATCTTGATGGGTATGACGGTTGCTATGT
>NZ_VBSL01000014.1 GCF_006149005.1 Larkinella sp. C7
ATTGATTGATGGGTTGATTCATATCTTGATAAATGGGTTTATTAGTTAATTGATAAATTAATATATTGATTAATTGTTTATCTGATTTATTGATTACCTAATGGATTAAGTAATTATACCATTAGTGAATAAATTTATTAATGAATTATTGCACTTGTCAATAATTCCATTTTGCTTTGGCCGAAACTTCACCCCTCCCTACTTTATGACTACCTCTTCAACTGCGCCCCCCAAACCTATTGTCCTGGCCTTTGCAACCGCGAAAGGAGGGATGGGCAAAACAACCCTGTCAGTTATTGTCGCATCTTACATGCATTACAAAATGGGCGTCAAGGCGGCTATCCTCGACGTTGATGGATCCCAGCTCTCTGTTTACAACCAGCGCCTTCGTGAAGCGGAAAACCTGAGTGAAGAGGGGAAGCTTCGACTCATGGAACGTCAGGAAAAGGAAGGTATTGATGCCTACCAGATCCTGTCGGGCTATCCGGGCGATGTTCCAAAGTTATTGAAACACTTGCCCGATGGCACCCAGTTGGTGTTTGTCGACTTACCGGGCAACATCGAAATCGTTGGTTACGACCTGGCCTTGAAAGAGGTGGACTTGTTGATCGTTCCGATGGAAACCAGTGAATACTCGGTAACAACCGGGTTTCAGTACCTGAGCGCCATCAAGCAGATCGGATTGCTACCGCTTACTAATTGCTGGATACTCTGGAACAAGTATAAGCCCTCCCGTGATGGCGCCCAGGCTGACCAGTTGGAAGAGGTATTTCAATCACACGGCTTCCAGTGCTTAAAAAGCAGGGTTCCCGCCAGAGACTCCTATCAGGACCCGGCCAATCGATCTACCCTGTTTGCCATGCCTACGCCCTACCTGCGCAATTCGGGTTTAAAAGACTTATTCAGTGAGTTAGAAGACATTATCCAAAAAATTACACCAAACAAATGAGCGAAAAACCAGCAAACCTCGTCGACGTCACGCGCAAAAGCAACGCTACCCGTCTGGCCAACTTCAGCAGCACCTTGCTACCTAAGGCTCCGGACCTTTCCGAGCCCCAGCCTGAACCTCAAACACCGGAAGGGCCTGCACCGGTGGCAGCAGTAACCCTGGAGGAGACGAAGCCAGAGCCTAAGCCTCCAGTTCAGGTCAAGGCGACAACGCCTGAAACTAAGACACCGGTGGCCAGCAAAACAGACCGTCGTCGGGCATGGGGACTGTCATTCCCACTGAACGAGTTAATTACCAGCCCGGTAGGCAAGGATGTTGAGTACAAAAAGCATATCGCCATTTCGGAAGACCATCACAATTTGCTCCGGGATTTGACCTACAAACACCGGGTACCAATGAATGTCATTCTGAATAACCTATTGGAGGTCTTGAATCAGACCGTCAAAAAAGAGGCCTTAAAAGAGTAACTCTAAAAGGTCGGGTTGCTTTTGGGTAACCCGACCATCATTCACCAACCCAATCAGCCATGTTTAGCCAATACACCTGGGGGGACTTATTCAAAGTCTTAATTCCCCTGCTTGTTGTTTACTACGCGATTGTAATCTGGAAATTCTACCGGAAGAGCATTCGCGATAAGATCAGCCGACGCGGATCAGCCGAACTCACAGCCCAGACAGAAATCGACCAGGAAGAGGAGGGAAGCGAGAACGAAGCCCAACTGCTTTACACCGTGCGGGATTATCCAACCACCGCAGTTGCGTCCGCACCCGCCCCGGCCGCCAAGAAAAAGGCCCGCAGCAAACCCAAGCCCAAAGCTGCACCAACTCCTGCGCCGGCAGAGCCCACAGAGGTAGCATCTGGTGGGTTGTCCACACCTTCGGTTGAAACTGAGCCCAAGTTTACCCCGGTGCCCGTATTCGAAAGCATCACCCCGGATGATTTGTTTATAGCCATAGAGGGCGTAAGTATCCCACAGGGTGAGCACCCGCTGGAAGATGTGGTTAACGCAGCGATGACGCTTGAAAAGCAGGAGGATGGCACAGTAGTGGCCAGCGAGACCTCCGATGAACAGGGTGCCTTATTCGCCAAAATCTTTAACGACCAAAGAGCAACCGCGCTGGCAAGATTTCAATTTACCCGTTAACCTATACTGCCATGAATTCACCCGGTTTTGATTTTGGAGACTTTGTTGCATTGGCCGTTTTTGCCGTGCTGTTGCTGGTAGCGATTCGTGTAGTCCGGTTGTTGGGGCGAATGTCCGCGCGAATAGTAGCTGTTTTTGTTCGTATGGGTTTGATCAGTGTATCCCGGGCCTTATTGCAATTGGTTGGCTATGATCGACACACCTATCTGAAGCCCCGAACCATGTATTTGAACCGGGTAGAGGTGCGCTTTATGCTGTTCTGGGGCGGGTTGATTCTATGGGCATTTGTCTGGCATTTCCTCAAAACGGGCAGAACGATCCAAAGCGTAGGCCCATACTGGGTACTTGGCTTGTGTGCCTACATCGGTTTTCGCTGTTTGTCTACGATGGGAAGCGATGAAGAGGAGTTGAGCAGTGAAGAATCACAGGATGAGGCTACCAGCTCAAGCCGGTTTAATACCAACCAATCCAGCACGAACGCTCATTATCAGAGGTTTCGCAATCAAATAGTTCAATTCCGGGCGTGGGATTATCTGGATGATCTATTTCAGGGTCAATAATTTTTTTGTCCTATTGAACACTTATTAAGTGTTTGTAATATATCTTAGAAACTTCATTGGTTTTTTTGTCACCGTTTTAATCCTCCTTTGTTCAATTTTTTTATTATCTCAATTATGTTTAACCGTACTCTTTTCTCAGCAAAGCGGCCCGTCCTGATAGTGGCCCTACTGTTCGTTAATGAACTGGTTATGGCTCAGCAGCCCGCAGCCGGCAATGGTGCCGGTGCCTTGTCGGCGGCCGCCACTACCATCCGTAGCTACGGAACGGCAGCAAGCACAATCGTGCTGGCCATCGGTGTCATCATTGGTTTGATTGGCGGAATTCGGGTTTACTCCAAGTGGCACAACGGCGACCCCGACACAATGAAGGCGGTAACCGGCTGGTTTGGCGCAGCTATGTTTTTGGTGTCAATCGGCACCATTTTGCAGGCCTTTTTCGGATAATCCAGATGCTGGAAATTAACAAAGGTGTTGGCAAGCCCGTAGAGCTGATGGGCATAAAAGGGACCTATCTTTTGCTGGTTATCGGCATTGTGATCGGTAGCCTGGTTCTGGCTCTGATTCTCTACGGGTTCAACGTCAACACGTACCTGATCACCTTTCTGGTTTTGGGTCTGACCTTCGGGGGCCTCTGGTACTGCCTGCAAATGTCAGTGAAGTACGGCATTCATGGTGTGGCTAAAAAGGAAGCTAGCCGCAACCAGCCATCCGCTATTCTGATTACCTCCGCCAAACCATTCGCCCAGCTTCGCCGTGAAACTAAACGCAAGAACGCTTCAAAAAGCCCTGCCGATTCTCGCCGTTGAGAATGATTGCATTGTCAACAAGATGGCTGACATCACCGTTGGCTTTCGTTTGTACCTGCCTGAAATATTTACGATGGCGCCAGAGGATTACAGCAGCCTGCACAACAACCTCGTCAAGGCGCTTAAACTCCTGCCCGTCGGTACGGTAGTCCATAAGCAGGATTGGTTTATGGAAGAGAAGTATCAGCCCGATAGTGATCACGACGATGATAGCTTTCTGACATTGGCCTTTCAGCGTCACTTCGTCGAACGGCCTTTCCTGAATCACTTCTGCTACCTCTACGTCAGCAAGTTGCCCAAGTCCCGTCAGCGTCAAAAGAGCAATCAGCACACCCTGACGCGTAAACGGCTCATTCCGCAGGAGCAGGTCGATCCCCGCGAACTTCAGTTGTTCTTCGACTCGGTGAGCCAGTTTGAACGGATTTTGCAGGATGCCGGCATTAAGGCGGTCCGGTTGCGTGATGAGGACCTGGTTAGTTTGAAAGGGGATAAAGGTATTATTCCGAACTACTTCCGATTGCAACCTGACGGAACCCGCAAGGTAACACTGGAGGACTGGGATATTGATGGCCGGGTGCGGGTAGGGGCGAAGGACGTCATGTGCTTTACTTTATCGGACGTTGATACGCTTCCCCAGGCCGTGAACGTCATGGCCAACTATGGGCCGTTGTCGTCGGACAGTACGCCCTTCGCGGTCGGCAATGTAATACCAGTCGGGCTGATGCTACCCTTTAATCACATCTACAACCAATACCTGTGCCTGGATGACACGCAGGCGACCCTCAAGGAGTTTGAGCAGCATGTACGGCATTTAAACTCAATGTCGCTCTACTCCAGCGAAAACGGTATCAATCGAGACTGGCACCAGAAGTACATCAATGAAGCGTATCACGAGCAGCGTACCGTTTGCCGGGCTCACTTCAATGTTATGGTCTGGACGGATAAGCCTGAACAGATTGAATACCTGCGCAATGAAACCTCCTCGGCTATTGCTCAACTGGACTGCTTCCCCAAACAAAATACGCTGGATGCGGCCCGGCTGCTGTGGGCAGGGATTCCGGGTAATGCCGGCGACCTGCCGTTGGATGAAACGTTTTACACCTTCACGGACCAGGCCGTCTGCCTGCTGAATCTGGAATCGGCTTACCAATCATCGATGTCACCTTTCGGCATCCGACTCTGTGACCGTTTTGGTAAACCGGTATGGGTAGACCTGTCAGATGAACCCAAAGAGCTGGGCTGGATCAACAACCGCAATAAGTTTATTGTGGGGCCTACCGGCTCGGGTAAGTCGTTCTTTATGAACCATCTCGTCCGGCAGTACTACGAACAGGGTACGCACATTCTATTGGTCGATGTGGGACACTCATACCGCGGTCAGTGCGAATTGGTGCAACGTAAGACCTACGGACGGGATGGAATCTACCTGACGTATGAGGAAAATAACCCGATCACTTTCAACCCCTTCTTTGTTGAGGATGGCTTTTATTCCATTGAGAAAATTAGCTCGATTAACACGCTGCTACTGACGCTCTGGAAAAAGGAAGGTGAACCGTTTTCCCGCACGGAAGAGGTCGCCCTGGGTGATGCCGTCGAGGAGTTCATCAAGCTATTGAAGAAAGGAAAAGCCGAAGCTTCGTTTAACGGCTTCTACGAGTACTGCAATGATGAGAATGGGTTTCGGGCCTATCTAAAGGAGAAGAAATACAAAGCGCAATACTTTGACATTGAGCAGTTTCTGATCACCATGCAGCCCTTTTACAAAGGCGGCAAGTATGATTACCTGCTGAATTCCAACATGAACATTGATTTGATGAACAAGCGGTTCGTCGTCTTTGAACTGGACAATATCAAAGATCACCCGATTCTGCTGCCCGTAGTGACGCTGATCATTATGGAAACCTTCATATCTAAAATGCGCCGTTTGAAGGGTTTCCGCAAAATGATTGTCATTGAGGAAGCCTGGAAGGCCATCGCCAAAGAGTCTATGGCTGACTACATCAAATACCTGTTCAAGACCGTTCGGAAGCACTTTGGGGAAGCAATGGTCGTCACGCAGGAGATTGACGATATCGTCGGTAACAAGATTGTGAAGGACGCTATTATCAACAACTCGGACTGTAAGATACTGCTCGATCAATCCAACTACCAACACCGCTTCGAGGAAATCAAGCAGCTATTGGGCCTAACTGAAAAGCAAAAGCAGCTGATTCTTTCCGTCAACAAAAACAACGATCCACGTCGCAAATACAAGGAAGTCTTTATCAGTCTGGGCTCCCGGGCCAAAGTGTTTGCCACGGAGGTAAGTCTAGAAGAATATGCCGCCTTTACAACGGAGGAGCGGGAGAAGCTGGAGGTACAGCAACGCGCTGCGGCCAATGGCGGAGATATCCAGGTTGCCATCACCGACTTTGCCGATGCCCGCCGGGAGAAGGCTGCCGTATAACCACAACCGTTTTAAAAGCTCACAAACTTTATAACCTATCGGCAATGATTTTACTACAGGCAGGACAACCCGGCGCAGGAACATACGTCGATTACGACTTTTACCGGAAGTTCGAATCTTTTGAAGCATCGATCACGCAGGCGTACAAGGAAGTACTTCAGGCCATGGGCAACTTTGGGGACGTCGCGGCTGCGATTGCCGGCATTGCGGCCAGTCTCTTCATTGGGTTTAAAATCTTGCGGCATCTGGCTTATGCCGATGGTATTGATGTGTGGCCCCTGCTGCGGCCGTTCGCGATTGGCTTTCTGGCATTGAACTTCACGATTGTAACGGACTTTATCGGGGCTATGGTAAAGCCACTGGAAACGGCTACCCAAAACATGATCGATGTGCAGACCACCCGGATTCAGCAAATCGAGAATATGCGTCAAGACAAGATCCGGCAGCGGATGGCTGAGATGAATAAGAAGATCGACGAGGTAAGCGGCTGGCAGATCGGGCAATACATGAGCCTGGTTGTTGAGAAGTATCGAACGTATATCAATGAGGGTATCGATACCATTCTGAAGAACTTCTTCTACGCCATCTATCTGGCGGCTCGGTTGGTGATCCTGACCGTCAGAGCCTTCTTTCTGATTGTGCTGACGATGATCGGCCCCTTAGCGTTCGCGATTGCCATTTTTACCGGCTTTCAGGATTCTCATTTGCTATGGATCGCCCGGTACGTGCAGGTATCGCTCTGGTTTCCGCTGGCCAACATTCTGGGTACGATTGTCACCTATTTGCAGGGTAAGGTGATCGCCCTCCAGTATCTGGAATTGACCAATAACGTACCCGATGAAGCCCAGAGTGGCAAGATCATTTACATCGTGTTTATGATCATCGCTACACTGGCCTACTTCACCATACCCACTATTTCGAGCTACATCATTTCCTCCTCCGGAGTCGGCTCCGCCATGCAGCGAATGACCAGCATGAGCACCGCATTGGCAGCGGGGGCAATGGGCATGGCGGCACCGGCTGCACTGGCAGGTGCGGGTTTAGTTGGTAAGGGTGGTGTAGCTGCCGGTGGTGCTGTTATTAGTGCTGGAAAAATGGGTCTGGGCGCAACCATCATGGCGGGTCAGGCTGTGGCTCAGCAAGCGGCCTGGTACGGGCGGGCGGCTCAGCACGAGATGCGCAATATTTCCGGATCGGGTGGCAAAAAAACGTAAAGCCCTATGGTGACGAAATGTCACTAGCCTCAAACCATTCACAGAAAACATAAATCTAAGCCATGGCAGCAGATCAAATCTTTTTCAAATCGCTCCGCAACCTGGAGACTTCGTACCGCAACATCCGGATACTATCGTTTGTGTCCATCGGCACCTTTTTTTGCATTACCATCGGGGCTCTATACTTCGCCTATATCATCAAGACGGACTCGGAAAGTCGTATTTACGTCGTTGAGCAAGGCAAGACCCTGATTGCCGCTTTACGCAAAGATGTGCGCGAAAATCGACCTGTCGAGGCCCGCGACCACATCAAGCGATTTCACGAGTTGTTCTTTACGCTGGACCCTGATCCGGGTTCAATTGAAGATCACGTCCGGGAGGCCTTGCCCTATGCTGATGAGAGCGTTTCGCGGCTTTATCTGGACACCAAGGAAAAGGGCTACTACAATAATCTGGTTCAGGCAAATGCCTCGCAGGAGATTCAGGTTGATAGCGTTCAACTGGATTTGAATCAGTATCCGTATCGATTCCGTTCCTACGCACGTCAGCAGATTATTCGGCTAACGAAGGTGACTACACGTCGGCTGATCACCGGAGGATACCTGCGTAACGTCAGCCGATCCGAGGTTAACCCGCATGGATTCCTCATCGAGCAATTTGGCATCATTGATAATTCGGACATTGAAGAACGGGCACGGCAATGAGACTATTCGGTGAGACCTTAATTCGAATCAACAACTGGGTTACGGGATTATCGAACCGCGCCCGCCTTCGTCTGGTGCTATCGTTTTTCCTGCTCCTGTTGGGTTCCAGTTGCTATAAGCTGGTTACCTCCTGGCAGCGGCTGCAAGAGCCCTTGCCAAAAGTCAGTCCTCAGGAGATGATCAAACCCATGCAGGAGATATTTCTACAGACTAAGCAGCGCTATCCCGACGCCCGTACCAACAGGGACTTCGCTCGTCTGGATAGCCTGGCTAAGATATACATGGACAAAAAACACGTAAAGCAATGAATACGACATCTATTGCCATTTCGCCACCGTACGACGATGACATTACCCGAAGGGGTCAGCCCTATCTGGTATATCCGGTTTTTTTCACGATTGCCGTTTGTCTCCTTTTCCGTTTGGGTGGAGGTGGCTCGGGAGCCCGCAATAACAATAATGCTGAAGGAGGTTCACTTGGCTTTAATACACAGATGCCCAGCGCCGAAAATACCAGCTTGAAACAGCCCTCTATTGAGCGTCCATCTTATGCCAAAGCCGAAGGCCAAATATTGTCCAGCTTTACCCATACACAGAAACTGCCGGTGGCTAATGGACTGCGTGAACTACCGTCTGATGAGACTACGGCTAATAACGCCAATGTTGCAACGCCTTTGGCGCAAAACATACCAACAGTGGCCACAAGTCAGCCAGCCTCGGCCTATGTGCCATCCCAGACAGTAAAAGGCTCACGCACCAGAAAACGGGGCAATTCGCAAGGATTCCAATACCACGCACCACGGCAACCCTACTACGTTGGCACGAACCAAACGGATCAGCAACTGGAAAGCCAGCTCAGCACCTACCAGGCAGCCAGTCGCCCAGGCAATCAGCCAACAAGCTCGCACACTGCCGGACAATCTACCAGTCTGACTGAACCCGGCTCGGTGCCTAATCTGATCCAGTTGGCCGATAACACGACTGCAACCCGACTTGCAGAGCCAACGCCTGTCCTTGAGAATCCATTCAATACGGCGGAGGTAGGGCCTACCCGGCGAGAATCCCAGAAAACGAGTCTGCAAACTTCCGGCTACAACCGGCGCGCGGTGGCCACGATGATACCCGCGGTCATTCACGATGATCAGAGCGTGCGACCTGGCCAGCCGGTGAAGCTGCGGCTGACCAAAGCAATTGTCGTCGACGGTATCAATGTGCCAGCCAACACGATTGTCCATGCAACCTGCAAGCCCGAAGGTGACCGTATTTACCTGATCATCCGTAGCCTGCAACTCAATAGCCAGTTGATTCCGCTGGATCTGGAAGCGGTTGATCTGGATGGCGGTACCGGTGTCAATGCGCCTGGCTTATCGGAACAATTGGGGGGACAATTGAAGTCGTCGGCGGTGCAGGGTGTTCAGGTTCCTACCGGCAGCATGTTGGTAAACACGGTTCTAAATACCGCACGGTTCGGGGCGTCTTCCGCCGTTCGCAAATCCATGATTCACCTCAAAGGAGGCTATCACCTGTTTCTAAAATCCATCTAACACCATGAGAAAATTACTCCTTTTAGGTCTACTGTTGCTTTCTGCAGAAGCCACCCGCGCGCAGATCGCCTATTCCCAAAATCTGGATAAGAACACCTTTCAGACCTCCTACGCCATCAAGGTAGGCTCGAATAAAACCACTCACCTGATCTTTCCATTCGAGATCAAATACGCGGATCTGGGTAGCAAAGACTTGTTTGGCGAAGCCGTCGCTAATGCGGGCAATGTATTCCGGATTAAAGCAACCGGTCGCACCTTTCTGGAAAGTAGCCTGACGGTGATTACCTCGGATGGACGGCTATTTAGTTTTCTGGTCAGCTACGACGAAAACCCGCTGGTCTTAACCTATGATCTCACCCGGGTCGGCATGGGCGCCATTGTCCCGAAAACGGCCAAAGTAAGCACCGGTTCACCGGCACGTCTGGCGGATCAGCTTAACGGATTAGGAGAGCGGGCCATGACGTCTAAACGACGGATCAAGCACATCGGTACCGAGCAACAAGGTGTCAATTTACACCTGAAAAACATCCTGTATAAAGACGATGTGATGTTTCTAGTTCTGGGCCTGGACAACGATTCCAAGTTGGATTACGATATGGACTTCCTGCACGTTTTTGTCTCTCAGGCTAAAAAGGCGGGGGAAAGCTCCGTTTCTCAGGATGTACCCGTTGAGGCCATTAAAATCTTCAACGCCAGCGAAAACACGGTACCGCACCGCAAGGAAATTACCAAGGTGGTGGCCATTACCCGGATGACATTGGAGAAAGACCGTCGGCTGATGGTGCAAATCAATGAGAAGGAGGGAGGGCGCATGTTGACGCTCCCGATAGGAACCGAAGAATTAGCCTCAGCCCGCCCATTGCTATGATGAAACGTTGGTTTTTCGCATCACTATTGCTGGGTAATTGCATTTATGCAAAAGCCCAGCTTCACCAGTCCGGACAGACCGCCGTTGAGGTGTCTGTCGGGGCATTGGACGGATTTCGGCTACCTCACCAGGATAACTTTGGTTACTTCGCCGGCATAGCCTTCAGCAAGTATCATACCCGCTATCTCTATTGGAAAGCCGGGATGCAACTGAATCAGAAAAGCTACGCGTATGATGCGGTTCGCATCCCCTTGCAGCAGTGGCTCGGTACCGCTGAAATCTATACGCGCATACTGGGCCGGGTTAGTCAGTCACTGATCATCAATGCCGGAATCGGCGCAGCTGGTGGCTACGAGTCAATTAATTCCGATCGACGCTTTGTGGAGGGGGCGGCCATTGGCAACCGCTCCAAGTGGGTAGTCGGCCCGACCGCGGCAATCGAAGCGGAATACCTGCTGACGGGTAACCTGATCCTGGTTGCCCGGGCTAAAGAGCACTACCTGTTTCGCTCCTCGGTAACCAACACCCGATTTAATGCCGGCATCGGAATCAAGATTATTCTTCCAGCTAAAGATGATGAATAAAGTTGCTATGAAAACGAACAAAAAAAGCCTCGGTGCTTCATACGGCGTGATTGTGTTGGTATATATAACACTCTCGACGCTATTCTTTGGCTGTCAAAACGAAAGCCTTGACATTCGTGGGCCTTACCGCATCAAACTAAATGCAAGGCCCGATATTCCAGTACCAAAACTCAATTTTGCCATTGGTATAACGCTGGATCTGCAAACAGACTCCTACTATTCGACGGGAGGATATCAGCTTATTTTTTACCAAGAAACCGGTCTGGGCAGGCTTCGAAAAGACACGGTTGGCATTCCGCAAAAGGTACCCATTCCGTTAGGGCTTGGTCAGACTCATTTTGCGTTCACACCGGCTGCTACCGGAAATTGTCAGGTCGTATTAATAGCACGTCAGGCACGGGGCTACACCCAGCCCGATACCGTCCGGTTAAACTTTCAAGTTATTCCTTAATTCCCATTCCCATGAAAAAGCTATTCGCCTTCTCTCTTGCCCTGGTAGTGGCCTCCGTGTCCGGTCAGGCTCAAATCAATATATCCGGTGATGCCAATACGGAAGCATCTGCGAAACTGGAAATCATCCGGATCATTCAGGAGCGCATCCAGAAAATGACCATTGCTGAAATCAATTCCCGGATCGTCGTATCGAAAGGTGTGTCTACTTATTACAAAGTGGATGAGATCATAAAAATGCATCAAAGCATAGCGAACGGCCGGCAGTCATACGCATTGATGGCGCAGAACCTCAACAAGGGGGCGCTGGGTATTCAAAACACTTACGTTAATACGTACATTGATGCCGTTAAAAAAGCAGACGCTTTAAAGAAGCAGCTTAATACAGTTACCACATCTGGTAACATCATCCAGTTGCCACCACTGCCCGTCTTTAATATCTCTTTTGCTTCCAGTAGTGGATCTAACCCGGCCAATGACCTCACTCAGCAAATTACAGACCTGATGGCTAGTTATGGGGTCTTGGCTCCGGAAGACTGGGATAAAATAGATCCTGCCAAAAAACAGGAACTGGAAGCGAAACTGGCGGTGATGAAAGACGATCTTCAGAAACAGACGATTTCCAAGGGCAACAGCAATGCCACCAAGCTGGTAACTTTTGTTGCTAACCTACTGGCTCCAGGTTTGGGTAGTGTTCTGGGTGGCGTAACGTCAGGGAAGCCAATCTCGGCGTTAGTCGGCTACGTTTCTGATAATTTTCAGATGCCAACCGAATACTATTCATCCGAGACATTGAAACTGACCGATTCGGAACGCATTAAGGTGATTGATGAACTGCATTTGCGCATGTCTGAAGTCTATCAGCAAACTTCTGCCTTATCCGCCAGTTTAAGTAGTGAAGCCCGGAAGCGTTACGGTGAAGTAACCGAACAGCGTAACGATCTGATTTTGCATGCACCCAAAAACTGACCCTATGAAAACGGTTCGAGTCTGGATTTTAGGATTGATGATTGCCGGATTGTCAGGCTGTAACAAGGAGCCAGATTCGGATCTGCCCGATTATTTAGTGATGCCGTCTTCTCTGTCTGGGTACAAGGGAACGGGCCGTATCGCCATCAACGGTGGCTTAACACTAGTGGCCGAGGGCCAGGAACGGGTTCAAACGGGTGGTAAAATATCCGGCGTTCTGGCCTCGGCGATCTTTAGCAACGAGGTTTTAATCAATGCCACTTTTGGCCAGCCCCGGATTTACGCGGAAAGCTCTGTTGTGCCCAGTAATTCCCGATCAAACGGCGAGCTGCGCATTTCGAATACCATTCGGGCAGGTTCGTATCCCATGGGAATTAAAATGCAGCCCACACCAAAAGGCGAGTTTGCGTCTCTGATACTGAACTTGCCTGGGACATTACTCTATATCAGCCAGGAGGGAAGTATTACCATTGAATCGTCAACGCTGGTGAAGCAGGAAGGGAGTAATAGCTTATACCGAATCCAAGGCACCTTTGACGTCAACCTGCACAGTGATGATTCGGGCAATCCTAATCCTGATCCGCATGTGACCGGCAACTTTGATGTACTGGCCGTGGATAACTAAAAAGCCATAACTTTCTGACCCATCCATTCTAATCCTATTTTCATCGAATTATCTCCAATAAAGTGAGGCCAAAAAGTAGGTTCAGGTAATTTTTTGCTTTCACTTTTCTGAAACTAACTTGTTGAGCCCATATGAATCAGATTTTTGGTTATGCCCGCGTCTCCACGGTCGATCAGAACCTGGATACCCAGATTGATACTCTACAGAAATTCGGTTGCCATGAAATCTTTCAGGATAAAGTTTCCGGAGTTCACATTAGCCGACCAGCTCTGGACGAATTACTCGCCAAATTACGAGAAGGTGATACTGTTGTTGTTGCTCGATTTTTTCGGTTAGGTAGGAGTAGGGACCACCTCATTTCCCTGATCAGTCAATTTGCCCAACGCGGTATTCATTTTCGGGCACTGGATTTAGGGGTAGACAGTTCCACGCCAGCCGGTAAAATGGTGTTGCAAATTTTTGCAGCCTTAGCGGAATATGATCGGGAAAGTATTCTGGAGAAAACCAGGGCTGGTCAGTTACTAGCCAAAGCGAAAGGAAAACACATTGGTCGACCCAGTGGCATTGATCCTGAGAAGTTTAAAAAAGTGAAGAAGGCTTTTGAAAAAGGTTTGTCCGTTTCGGAGATCGTAAACCTCACCGGGATTAGTATGTCCAGCGTTAAGCGGTACCGAAAACAAATCAAATGATCGTTAAAATCCACAATAGAAATTCCCCAAGTTATAAAATCACTTCCAGTCTCTTCTAATTGTGAACTCAGTGAGTTCACAATTAGAGCTAGGATATAATTTACTTTGTTCAAATTGACCATCGTTCTTACTATCCCCGAAATTTAACCGACTGCCAGGTTTTTAGTAGATTTGAAATCTCCCTGCATTTATGATTTTCACCATTAATTTGTAAGTGTCTGTTAACCAATGAAGATCTAATTGATTACTGCAAATGTGGTCACATAATTGGTAGGTAATGAGGGGGTTACTTTCTTTTCAGTAGGAATAGCATCAGAACGAATGGTAAAAAACGGCACTATTAAAAGTAATATTAATATATTAGGAGGATTTGAAGGTTTCGACCGGATCCCTGATTTGCTTGGTGCAACCTCGCTATCTCTTAATGAACGTACGGAAGCATCGGCAAAAAGGTACCTCAATGCAATCAATGAAACCTTTAATAAATTCCACTCTAAAGAAGTTGAACTGCTTTTCAAAGCGGCACTACAATCCAGGAAACTGTCTGAGGAGGCAAAAAAACGGGTAATGGCACTTCAGTTCATTGCAGGTGACCCACTCTTTCAATCCCTCTTTATAGATTGCTTCATCCCAGTAGTAAATAGTGGCAGGATAACCATATCGAAGCATGATGTGATTGCTTATATTGACGAAAATATAAGACTGGATACATTAAACGTTACCTGGAGCCGTGAAACGATTGATACAGTCAGCCGAAAATTCCTATCAGTCCTTAAGAAGCTCAACTTCCTGGATGGTAAGGTCAAGAAAACACTGGTTGACACATACACAGGGCCTGATTTCCTGGTCTTCTTCCACTATTGGCTTCAGGCGTTTAACGAAACCAGTAATGCCCTCACTTCCCGATTCTTTCCATTGTTGATGGTCTCCAAAGAAAAATACCTTTTCCTACTCAAGCAAGAGGCAATTCGAAACAAGATTGATTGGAGCTATTCCGGCGATAAAGTGCAAGTATCTACTAAATTAACCCTTGACGAATACGCCGATGAGCTTTCAAACCGACTACGTTGAGAAGTTTCAGAACCTGGCCCTAGCCTTGTCGCCCGACAACATCGATCAGATTCGACTCACAGCGAACGGCGGTAATACCGTCTTGTTCGTTTATCCCCCAACCGACGAAGAGGCTTATATACAGGAGGCTCATAAACGGTATCCTAACGCCCAGTTTATCGATGTGCGACAACTCCTGATCGACTTTATTCGTCAGATTGGCTGGGCCGATTTCCGGGACTACTATACAGCCTACCGGTCGCAGCCTGAAGTAGTGTTCATGGACGACGGCGAAGAGGAAAAGCTGTTTATCCGCATTATCACCAGTATTCGGAACGCTATTAAAGCGGGTCAACTGCCCATACTGGTGCATACCGGTGCCCTATATGGCACCGGTATCGATAACGTCAACATCATGCAGCACCCGGATGTCATGCGGTTCGATCAACCGCTGATTGTATTCTATCCGGCTATTTTTAAATCTGAAACCGAACTTGACTTTTTGGGCGTGAAGCCTGCTTCGAAATACCGGTGCAAACTGGTTAGCTAACAACATGAAAACAATTAAGGATATCCTTCGCCTAAACCTTGCCGAAGACATTAAAAACGTAATCGATCTGGAAGATGAGTCAGAAACGGGGATTCAACAGGAGATCGAATCGTACATCGTGACGGACAATATTGCCAAACACTTCTATGATTTTGTAACGCAGTACACCTCTACCATTAAAGAAACAGGCGTTTGGATTTCGGGTTTCTATGGCTCGGGCAAATCCTATTTTGGCAAGACCCTGGGTTACCTGATTGCCAATAAAACGATCAATGGCACACCGGTGCGGGATCGCTTTGCGCCCCGTCTGGCTGGTATCAAAGACGAAAGTCTAATTATAAACGGGATTAATAAACTGGACGCCTTTCCGACAAAGGTTGTGCTGCTCGACGTGGCCAAGCAGAATACTCGTCAAGGTCTTGCCTTCACCCTGTTTGCCAACTTCCTGAAGAGTCTGGGTTTCTTGCCTAATATCTATGGTTTCTTTGAGTATCAGTTATTTCTGGAAGGTGATTTAGATGCCTTTGAACAACGGGTGCTGGCCAGCGAGTTGGAGCCGTGGAAAGAGGTAAAGAAACGTTCCATGAAGGTTCCGGCAGTTGTTAAGCGTGTGTTGGTTGGCTGGAAGTATTCTGCTGATGTTGATTATGATCTGACGCATAAATACCTGGAATCGCAGATTGACAATTTCTCGCCGGTAGCTCTGAAGGATGAATTGACTAGCTATCTAGGCAAATTCCCGGCCGAATCCATCGTCTTCATTTTCGATGAAGCCAGTGAAGCCATTGCGCAGAAGAAGTTCAGTTTGCTCGATCTGGAAGGGATCAGCGAAGCGTTGTCGAGCATTTCCAAAAAGGTTTGGACCATTGCCATTGCGCAGGAGAAGCTGGATGATGTCATCAACAACAACAATATCTCCAAGTCGCAGCTCATCAAGGTAACCGATCGCTTCAAAACGAAGATCCACCTGGAGTCGACGGAAGTGGATAAGATTATTCGTAGTCGGCTGCTGCAAAAGACGGATGCGGGTAAGCAGGCCCTCCTCGACTACTACGCCAAAAATCAGGGGCTGATTGCCGATAGCACCAACCTCGACTCGTCGTTTCCGACCAAAACCGAGAACGCCGAAGCCTTTGCCATTTATTACCCTTTCCACCAGTACCATTTTGCCTTACTGCAAAACTTCCTGTTTAGCTCCAAAGCGCTAACCAGCACCCAGATTGCCGCCCGGGGGATGATCATTACCACCTTTGATGTACTGCGGAAACAACTCAAAGACCTCGACCTGTATCAGTTTGGAACTGCCCACCACCTGACCACCGAGGCACAAACGCAACCCTCGGCGGCTTTGGTCAATAAGTACGACAATGCCTATAAAATTCTCCATAATAAGGATTCGGAGATCGACGGTACCAAGTTGCTGAAAACAATTCATTTCATTAATGAATCACAACGCGTAAATCCTACCTCTGAAAATATTACCAAACTCTACCTCTCGGATCTGACCCGCTACCACAGCACCAAGCCGCAGATTGAAGAAGCGCTGACGGTACTGGTCGATGCCAAGATTCTGCTGGAGAGCCATCACCAATATAAAATCACCTCTGACCTGGAAACCCGCCTGCTGGAAGAGATGCGGGAGTTTCCGGTGGAGCTGTACCTGAAGAAACGGGAGATCATTCAGTACCTGAAAAAGAACGCTGACCTGCGCACGGTGCAGACGCTGCAAGAGGGGCAGACGACCTACAATTTCAGAATTCTCTCCGATCAGGACGAAGACATTTTCCCGGCTTCGAGCAAACAGATGAAATTGCAGGTGTACAACATCTACAACATTAACGAAAAGCTCGATGACTTTATCGAGAAGCTGAAGCTACAGTCGCAGAGTCAGAAAAATGTGATTTACCTGGTACCGAATACCACCCTTTTCGCAACGATTGACAAGCTGCTAGAAGCGGTAAAGCGGCATAAATACACGGTCGACAAATACGAAAACGACAATGATCCAAACGTGCGGCAGATTGCCCGTGAGTTTGGGGTCATTAAGGAGCAGAAAGAGAAAGAGCTTATTCAGACCATTGAAAAGGCCTACACCACCGGCCACCTGGTTTACCTCTTCGACGATCATTTAATTAATACCGACTCGTTCCGGTTAACGTTGATTGGCATCCAGAAGAAGCTGATTAAGTACATCTTCACCCGAAGGCTCGATGTGCAACTTTCCGAAGCAGCAGCGCCTAAACTGCTGAAGGAAACTAACAAAGACCGGTATCACAGTCAGTTTGCTGGCAATGACTTCAAGTTTTTTGATGCCAATGGCAACTTCATTGGCGAGAGCCTCAAGGTTGTTGAAGAGTTGAACCACCTGATTCAGCACAACTTCACCGATGGGGCTACTATCGAAACAGAACTGTTGAATCCACCGACGGGCTATAGCTACGGAACCGTTTGTACCACACTGGCCGTGTTGATGAAGGCTGGAAAACTGGTGGTGAAAGTCGGTGGGCACGAATACTTTTCGCCCACCGACCCGGAGGTACTCAAGGCATTCGAGAACTCACGGGAGTTTAAAAAGACCAGCTTCAAAGCCATTTCGAAATCGCTCTCAACGGCCGATAAAAACGAGATTGTTCGGACGCTGATGGAATTGAAGTACAATGAAGAGATTAAGAATCATAACGATCCGCGGGTTGACTGGAACCTCAACGACTTTCAGTTGGTAAACGCTAGTGTCCTAACCGCCAGTCATTTTATTAGTAAAATAAAGGGGATGGAGCAGTCGAATGCAGAATTTCCAAAGCTATTCCCCAATGTGGCCGCGCTGAAAACCGAATTGAATGCCTTTACCGGGCAGGTTAACGAGAATAATTATATCGGTAAAGCCGCTACGTTTATTAGTCAAAAAGCGCGTTTTAGTGAGATTTCGAAAATCATTGACAAGACCCAAAAGTTCATCAAGAACAATTTGGTTAAGGCCAAGGGGATGAAACGATTCGTAGATGACCTGTCCGTAGAGTTACATAAAGCGCAGGTGTCGGATGTTGATTTCGATACGCCCATTCAGATCTTTCGGGATATTTATGACAATTATTTGGTCGACCGGTTTGTGGACTTACAGCAAACGGCGCAAACAATCAAAGATCAATATTACAAGCTTGTAGAGGCTGAAAATAAAAAAATGAGACCGGTCTATCAAGCGGTTAAAACCAAAGCCGTTGATACACTGACGGAAATAAGGAAATATCCGCTCAACCTAAATCAGCTCATACTGACCAAAGCTGAAGCCACCCTGAAACAGGCGCAGGATCGTATATATGACCGCGTGAGTTTGGAGTTTCACATTTCCTGCCAGAATAGTCACCTGTCGTTGTCGGAAATGCAAAATGCGGTGGCATTGGCATCTAGCAAGGAAGCGGAGTTGGACAACCTGCTAACGCAGATCAAAACACATGCGGATCCTGTTCCCAATCCCAGCAGATCCTATCCTGTAGATGAGCCTCCTGCTCCTAAACTCACCCGCAAAGTGCGGCTGACTATACCTAAAACGGTCATGACCGTGCAGGCATACCGGCAGATCCTTTCGGAGCAGATTAAAGCGTTGGTAGGCGTGCCCAATGAAGATACCATTGAAATTGACTTTCATAACTAACCCCACCAAATGAAACTCGCCGACCACGTTCAATCCATCAAGCAGCTTACCCGAAAGGCATTCGATAATCAGTTTTCACGGCTGGGCATTGGCGCGGCCAAACTGCTCGACGCGGGCTTGCTGGCCCCCGAACTCCAGACCAAACGGACCAAAATAGAAGAGCTGGTGCGCAACCACGAAGGCGAAACCGGCACCTTTGCCCAGGCCCGCGAGAAGGCGCTCGACGAACTGGCCTTTACGCTCTTTAACCGGATTGCGGCCATCAAGGTCATGGAAGCCCGGACGCTGTTTCCCGAGGTGATTACCAAACGCCCCGAAAACGGCGACCGCTCGTTTCAGCACCGCGACTGGCTGGAACAACACCCCCACCGGCGCGGCGATGAACTGGAAGGCTTACGGAGTTTTATCAAGGATGCCTTTGACCTGCTGGGGACCGAGATTGCGCTCTATGACCGAACCTATCCCTACGCGCTGCTGCCGCACACAGTGGAGCTGAACGAGATCATCGATGCGTTTAACGCGGTGGAGAAAGACCGCGACATTGACGACCACATCTGGGCGAGCGACGATATTCTGGGCTGGCTCTACGAGAGCTACAACATCGACAAGAAGCGGGAACACAAAGACAGCGGGGCCAAGACCGAATACCACAAGGTGTCGCTGCAATCGCAGGTGTATACGCCCCGCTGGGTGGTTGAGTTTCTGGTGCAGAACTCGCTGGGCAAGCTCTACCTGGAAATGTACCCGCAGTCGGAGATCCGGAACCGGTACAAGATTGCCAACGCCCCGCAAAAGCAGGAGCGTACGCCCAAGCCGCTGCCCGAGGTAAAACTGATTGACCCGGCGAGTGGCTCGGGCAATTTCCTGCTCTACGCCTTCGACTTTTTCTACGAACTGTACCTGGATCAGATTGAGAACTACGGGGCCGATTATGACGAAGACGACGTACCGGCACTGATTCTGGAAAACAACGTGCATGGCATCGACCTCGACGACCGGGCTATTCAGCTGGCGCAGCTGGGACTGTATATAAAAGCCAAAACGCACAACCGAAGTGCCCAGATTCCGGGCTTTAAGGTGGTGTCGTCTGATTTTTTCCTGCCCGACTACGACGAGGTAGCGGCTATGTTTGAAAGCGACGACCAGTCGATTGGCGAAAGCCTGCGCGGCCTGCTCCGCGAGATTTGGGGCGACTTGCAAAACGCCTACCGCTTTGGCTCATTGGTACGGATTGAGGAGAAGGTTAATAATAGAATTGGCCAGTTAGATAGCTCAGCGACCCCCTTATTTGGCAACCAAGATGCACAAATACTGACCGACTTTAAGGTGGAGTTTTTCCCTCGAATCCGCGAGGCCGTAACCCAATATAGCGGTAGCCGGACCACGCCATTCATTAAAGGCAAAACGCTGGATGCGCTGACTTTTCTGGAAATCATTACCCAACAATTTGACGTAGCCGTAGCGAATCCACCGTATACGGATAGTAGCGATTTTGGGCCTGATCTGAAAACGTTTATTGAGGATAATTACAGAAAGCCCTACAAGTTTAATACGAATTTATACGCCACATTTATAAAGCGTTGTTGTGAATTAGTGGATAGCAAAGGGAAGGTAGCAATGGTTCATCCACCCACGTTTATGTACATTAAAACGTTTGAAGATGTCCGTAAATACATGATCGACAAAACACACATTAGTTTGTTTGTTGAGTGGGGTTATTTAGGCATGTTTCATCCTTCGGCAAGAGTAGATAGTGCCATGTACATTTTAGAAAAAACGAAACAATATAATGATACAACGTTTATAAAACTTTCCGATTTATACGAAACCAAACGTTATGATGCCTTATTTGAAGCGTATGAGGATTACTTAAGTGGAAAAAAACATGAGTTAGTTTATCATCTACCTCAATCAAAGCTTAAAATTATCGATGGTTGGCCTTTTATTTATTGGATTTCAGATGGGTTTCGAAATAAGTTTACTGGCCTAAGCTTCGAAGATGTGGCATCAGTTGTCTCAGGCGTCAAAACCGGGAATAATGATAGGTTACTTAGATATTGGTGGGAGTTAGAGCAAAACTCCATTTCAAGTAGCTACTTGACAGATCAAAAGCCTTGGGTCAGATATGTTAAGGGAGGCAAATATTGTAAATGGTACGGAAATAATTGGCTTTGTGTTTATTATAAAAAAGATGGTGAAGAGATAAAAAAGAGCAATAATTATAATTTACCTGTATCAAAACATTTGTTTAAAAAAGGAATCACTTATTCGGCTACGTCAACTAAAGGTGTATCATTTAGGATATTGGAGGATAATCAACTTTTCGATATGAAGGGTTCATCTATATTGTTTGATGAGCCTTTCATGGTAGAATACTCGCTTGGATTGCTAAATTCTAGACTCTCTTTTTATATAGCAAAATGCTTAAATGGGACAGTTGAGACGCAAGTAGGAGATATTAAAAGAATTCCATATATCGATCCAGGTATTGTTACACAACGAAAAATATCTAATTTAGGTCATAAAAATATTGTATTAACACAGGAAATAAATTCATACAAGATTACCGAACACAACTTTAAAATAAGCTCTGTTTATTTTTTCGCAGGAAATTCTTTAAGAGAAAAAGTTTTATCTTCTCTTTATCATGAAAATACTCAAGTCAGTTTGCTTTTGATTAATGAAGCATTAATCAATATTCTTATTTTTGAAATTTATGACCTCAATCCTGAAGATCAGCAACAAGTAGAAGCTAAAATGGGTAAATCGGTTGGTGAGTTACCCGTACTAGCTATAGCCAAAACGGCTTATCTGGACGAGGCATCAATAGACAACGAAACGGTCAAAACATTCATTCAGGAATTACCGGTCGCCAGTTTTGACGATGAGCAGCTAGACGCCATCAAAGCGGAGTTTCCATCGCTTTATCAGGCCAACAATGATCTGGAAGAATTCTGTATCCAGCATCAGGTCAACCCCATCAACGTCTGGTACTGGTTCCGGGAGAGTAACGTACTGCCACCGGCTCGGGCGGCAGAAATTGCCCTAGAGTTTCTAGCCGATCTGATCCGGGAGATTCTGATGGAGGACGAAGACGGCATTGTGCCGCTGGTCCGCAATGCTGGGGAAGACATTCTGCTGGATCGCATCGAGAGCAAGATGCAGTCCAAAGGCTTCAGCACCGCCCAGATTTCGCAGTTGGATGGGTTGTTGGGTCGCCCACTCAACGAGTACCTGGAGAATCATTTCTTCCGCAACCTCAGCGACCATCTAAACATGTTTCCTAATCTGCCCAGAACGCCCTTTATCTGGCACCTGAGCAGCGGGCCGTACCGGGGTTTTGAGTGCTACCTGATCATTTACAAATGGAGTAAAGACAAACTGCTGCTGCTCAAATCGGTTTATGTCGAGAAACGGGAGCGGTCGCTCATCAACCGCAAAACAGACCTGCTCAACGATAACTCCGCCAAAGGCCAGAACGAGCGCAACCTGGTCGATAAGCAACTGGGCGAGATAGCCGAGTTCAAACGCAAGATCGACGACCTGCTGGCGTCGGGCTACGACCCCAAGCTGGACGGTGGCGTGGGCAAAAACATTGCCCCGCTTCAAAAACGCGGCATGATCCCCTACGAGGTGCTCAACGCCAAGCAATTGCCCAAGTACCTAAACGCAGACTGGTAAATGGCGCTACCCGTCAACATAGTCGACTTACTACACGGCCGCTCGGTAGAGTGGGATCGTCTGGAGTTCAAGCAAGGCTGGAACCCCGAAGACGTGGTGCATACGCTATGCGCCTTCGCCAACGACATCAACAACTGGGGTGGGGGCTACCTCATCATCGGCGTGGCCGAGCAAAACGGTCGTCCGGTGCTGCCCCCCGCTGGCCTCAACCCCGATCAACTCGACCGCATACAAGGCGAGCTGGTGAGTTTGTGCCATAAAATCCAGCCCAACTACCTGCCCGTTTCGCAGCCCTACGACTGGCAGGGGCAGTCTATTCTGGTGATCTGGGCCCCGGCGGGCGATGTTCGGCCCTACACGGCCCCGGTGTCGCTGTCCGAGCGTCAAAGTCGCCGGGAGTCGTACATCCGGCAGGGTTCACGCAGCATCCTGGCCCAGGGCGAGACCCTGCGTCGGCTGCAGGAGCTCACCGCCCGCATCCCCTTCGACGACCGCATGAATCAGGTCGCCACCCTCAAAGACCTGTCCCTAAGCCTGATTCAGGGCTTTCTGGACGAGGTCAACAGCGACCTGCTCGACGAGAGCACCCGCATGCCCTTTACCGAACTCTGTCAGCAGATGCGGATTGCCAAAGGTCCCGATGAGAATTTGCGGCCGGTCAACGCGGGTTTACTGTTCTTCAGCAAAGAACCCGAGCGTTTTTTCGACCGCGCCTGGATCGAGGTCGTCATCCGGCGCGACGAAGCCGGGAAGCAGTTCAGCGAGAAATACTTTAAAGGGCCGCTGCACGTCCAGCTGCGCGATACGCTGGCGTATATACGTACCTACGTGGTGGAGGAGAAAATCCGCAAAGTAGCGGGTCGGGCCGAAGCCGAGCGGTTTTATAACTTTCCGTTTGCCGCCATTGAAGAAGCCGTTGCCAACGCGGTATTCCACAAAAGTTACGAGCTCCCCAACCCCATCGAAATTCAGATCTGGCCCGATAAGATCGAGATTCTGAGTTTCCCCGGTCCGGTACCGCCCGTAACGGCCACCATATTGGCCTCGCAAAAACGGATTGTTGCCCGCGAGTACCGCAACCGGCGCGTGGGTGATTTTCTGAAAGAGCTGCACCTGACCGAAGGGCGCGGCACCGGCTTGCCCGCCATTTACCGGGCCATGGAACAAAACGGTTCTCCCGCGCCCGTTTTTGAAACCGACGAGCATTGTACCTACTTCCTGACGGTATTGCCGATCCATGCCGATGCGGTGGCTGGTTCAAGTAACTTAGTTACTCCCGAGAAAAGTAACGAAGTTAGTAACCAAGATACCCGTACAGAATCGGTCAGGTACCAAGTCAGGTCCGAAGTTGGGTACCAAGTTAGAGACCAAGTCATAGACCGGATTATTCAGACGCTACAATATTGTCTCCATCCGCACTCCCGCAAAAGCATACTGGAAAATCTGGGTTTAGCGAGCAAGACGGCCAATTTCTCTGAGAATATTGGCCCTGCCCTGGATAAAGGCTGGCTGGCCATGACCATTCCCGAAAAGCCCAATAGCAAGAGCCAGCAATACATGACCACCCCCGAAGGTAAAAACCTGCTCCAAAACCTGAACCTGCTCCATGATTGAAACCTGGCTGTACCAAGACATCAAGAAAACGTTCGACCGGGGTTATACTCGTTTTGTGCTGAGCGATCTGCACGGCGAAGCCAGTTACCTGCTGAGCCAGCTGCCCAAAAACTGGACGGTACTGGAAGCCCATTCCGAACTGGACGAACTACACGCCAAATACCTGGCCGAAACCGAGCACGCCGATACCCCCGTGGTGTTTTACACCCGCATTCCCGTTGAGAAGCTCACCTTCCTGATGGAATACGCCATGATTGGCGGGAATCTGCCCATTACGCAGTTTCAACAGTACATCAAAAAACAGGTTCATAAACATACGGGATTCAATTTGAATCTGGTGAAAGAGGATCTCCTGACCGCAGCCAAAGTCTCCGTCGGCAAAGACAAAACGTACTGGATGGACCTTAGCCATAAAGGGTCGGGCGAAATCTTCGATCTCCGGGAAATGCTGTTGCCGTTTCTACATGAGCCGGAGTCATTCGCGAGCAGTATGCACGCCACGGTAAAAAAGGCATTTCTATCGCGGGTTCAGCAGCACATCGGGCAAACGCCCATGGACAAACCCGCCCAAACGGTGGCGCAGGAAGTGACCCAAAACCTGCTGGAGGGATTGCTGCTTAACAAACCCGATGCCCTGTTGCTTTCCGTTTATCACCGCTGGCTGGATAGCAACAGCGCCAAATCATCGTTTCTAACGTACCTGAAAGCCTACACCCCGTCGACGCTGGCCAATCCCTGGAACGTCCACCCCGATCACCCATTCGGTCAGGTCGATCTGTTGCAGCTTCAGGACGTGGTGGCTCACCTGCACGACCGGTCTAAGCTTACTAAATGGCTTCCGGCTATGCAGGCTAGAGCCAAAAACCGCTACGCCCGGCTGATGCAACTGGACTGGTGGGAAGCGGTAGTCGCGCTGATCCAGTTCGATGCCAAAGGCATTCAAAGCATCAGTTCGTTTGCCGACGCCATCAAGTTTTACAAAGAGAGCTTTGTGCCGGTCGATCGGGCCATGCGGCAGTTATTAGCCGAGTTCCTCAGCAACGCTCCCCTCATAAAACCCCTACAGGAGTATTACCATACCCTGGTGGGTGAGCTGCTGGAAAAATGGTTTTATTACTTTGAAGACTACGGGCAAACCCAACAGGGGTTACTCAACCGAATTATCGACAATCGACAGGGGCCAATTGCCATCATTGTGGGCGACGGCGTTACCTACGAAATCGCCGATAAAATCAACCGTCGCGTCGGCAAAGACCTGAAAACAACGGCCGATCACTTCCTGGCCGATTTGCCGTCGGTAACCGACAACAACATGAGTCGGCTCTACCGCTCGGATGGCAGTTGGGTAGCCGAGAAAGCCGAACGGGAACGCTACCTAAAAGCCGAATTTCCGAAGCTCAGCATCGCCTTTGTCGACCTGGAGGATATAAACCACAGCCTGTCGGGTCACGATGTGGTTATTTGCAGCTACAAAGACATCGACGACATGGGCGAGAAGCTACAACAGAAAGCCCTGAAGTTTCTGGATACGGTGATCGACACCGTGAGCAGCAAGATCAAAGAGCTGGAAAAGATCGGTTTCCCTACGATTCACCTGGTTACCGACCACGGTTTCGTTTTAACGGGTTTAATTAGTGATTCGGATAAAATTGAAGTCAAACCAACGGGTGCCAGTCTAAAAACAGAACGGTTTATCGCCTGTGCCGAGCGGCAAACTACGTTACCGGCGCAGCTGCTGGAGGTCAAGTCCAGCTATAAAGAGTTCAGCTACCTGTATTTTGCCAAAAACCTACGGTCGTTTAAAACGCCCGGCAAATACGGCTACGCACACGGTGGGGCTTCCCTTCAGGAATTGGTTGTTCCCCACTTTACGTTTACGTCTCCGCACGTAGTAAAAACGCTGGAGGTTGTCATTACCGATAAAGCGGCTCTAAAAGACGTAGTTGGTGAAAATTTCGTCATCCGGCTTCAGGCGGGAACTGGTGATGGTGGGGTGTTTTCGGCCCAGCGCAAATGTAAACTATTGATCTACAATAATGGGAAGGAAATTGGTGCCAGTGATGTAATCTCCCTTTCGGTTAATGAGAGCGCCAGTAGAGAATATTCCTTCGAAAAAAAGCCGGAACTGGACATCATTCTGGTGGACGCCACCACCAGAGCTCAGTTGGACAAAGTAGTCGTAAAGAAATCTTCCATCCGTGATTTAGGCGGTTTATTGTAGATTGCCGTATGATTGTACTCGATAATCTTGATAACAAACTGCTGGAGCATTTCCGGGGTTACGTCGTCAAAAAAGACCTGGTTCGCATGGTCAAAGTAGGTGCCAACGTACCGGTCTTCGTGCTGGAATACCTTATTGCCAACTCCTGCTCGACGAATGACGAAGAAAAAATTCGTCAGGGTATGGAGAATGTCAAGCGGATTCTATCCCAGCATTACGTAAACCCGGAGGAAAGCAGCCTGATTCATTCGAAAATCAGGGAGGCCGGGAGCTATAAGATCATTGACAAAATATCGGTTCGGCTCGATCCCAAAAAGGACAAATACTGGGCGCAGCTCAACAACAGCAACATCAAAGACGCCAATATCCGGGATGAACTGGTGCTGGAGCACGACAAAATGATGTTGGGCGGCATTTGGGCCATCATCGACATTGAATACGATCCGAATATCAAAATTGGCTCGACTATTTTCCCCTTTGTCATTCGGGACATCAAACCCATTCAGCTTTCATCTTTCGATAACACGCGTATTCAGGACAAGCGGAAAGAGTTTAGCAGAGAGGAATGGATCGAGGTATTGATGCGCAGTAGTGGCTATGAGCCTTCCTCAGAAGGAATGACCGACCGGGTAAAAATGCTCCTGCTTTCCCGCCTGATCCCGCTGGTCGAATCGAACTTCAACTTTGTGGAATTGGGCCCCCGATCGACCGGTAAGTCATTTGTTTTTAAAGAGTTGACGCCCTACGCGGTTTTGATTTCGGGCGGTCAGGGCACGGTGGCCAAGTTATTTGTCAATGGCTCAACCGGCCGGGTAGGGGCGGTGGGTCAGTGGGACGCCATCTGCTTCGATGAGGCAACCGACAAGCTTTTCAAAGAGCGCGATGCCATTCCGCTCATGAAGGATTACATGGAATCGGGTTCGTTTTCGCGGGCTGGTGCTGGTGGAGAAATAACCGGTAACTCGTCGATTATCTTAAACGGCAATATTAACCAACCGGTTGAAACCGTACTGCAAACATCTCATCTATTTAGCCCGCTGTCGCCCGAAGTAAACAACGATACCGCGTTCCTGGACCGGATTCACTTCTATTTGCCCGGCTGGGAAATGATCAAGTTTTCGCCGGTCAACTTTACCTCGAATTTCGGCTTCAGCACCGATTACTTTTCAGAAGCCCTAAAGAGCATGCGGAAAGAGAACTACACCGATGCACTGGAAAAGTACTTCTCGCTCGGTTCGCACCTCAAACAGCGCGATACCAAGCCCGTTAAAAAGACCGTATCCGGCTTAATCAAGATTCTGCATCCCGACGGCAAATTCACCAAAGAAGATGTTCGGGTATATCTGCGATTTGCGCTGGAAATGCGTCGCCGGGTGAAAGAACAGCTCAAGCGGATAGGAGGGATGGAGTTCTGGGATACCAACTTCTCCTTTATTGACAAAGACACCCAGGAAGAAACGTTTGTTGGCTTACCAGAAGAGAAAGGCTCCCAACTCATTGAAAGTACTCCGCTCTCTCCGGGATTGTGCTATACCTGTACCAGTGAAGGCGAGAACTTTGCCTTGGTCAGGATTGAAGTCGTTGTTACTCAGGGCTCGGGGAAAATGAATATATCAGGAACAACCAGTGCTTTGGTAAAAGAAAACATCCGGAATACCTACCAGTACATCAAGGCCAATGAGCGGAAAATCCTGAATGAGCAGCACAGTTTGGCCAACTTTGATGTAAACGTCCAAATATCGAATTTACTCGGTGCGCAGATAGGATCAGGAGTAGGAGGGGCGGTTTATCTGGCTATTTTATCGGCATTATATAAGCGAAACCTGAAGCCGGGACTCGCCGTATTAGGGAACATATCCATTGGTGGAGCAATCGAACGAGTGCCTAACTTTTCGGATAAAGTCTCGATGCTTTCTGAGAATGGCGCCAAAACCATTGTCGTACCGATGGACAATTTGTCGGAGATCGCTACAGTCCCGCAATCGGTGCTTGGCTTATCCGATGTGCCGTTTTATTCTAACAGCCAGATGTTGATGCAAAAAGCGGTTTTGATGGAGTGAAGGGAGAATAAAGCCCTTAGCGTTAAAGGGCCATTTAATATTATTCTGAAGTACCCCAATTTTTATACTACCTATATAGGTATAAAAATAACATACAACAATGAACCCTTCTGAAAACACTCCACACCCGTTAGAAACACTACTGAAACGGTCTTGGCAAATCACTGATTTTAGGCTAGTTGGCAAATACGAAGTTCATCCTGACGGCAAATGGGCAACATTTAAAGAACTTCGTTCAATGTCCGGCGAACTATTATATTTTCCAGAAGATAAAAATACAGGCCTTAGGAGTAGAATAGCTTCTGCATCTGTAATCCCTAATGACAAACTTATCACAGGAGAATATTATCAGTTTATAGCTAAGCTCAATTCCAAAGAAAGCGAATTAGGTCGTAATCCGTTATTCGTAGTTCCCCAGCCATTCGGTAAGGTTTCACAGCAAGTTCAAGAGCGGATACAGAAAGAGCAACTTGTGAAATCAATTTTTAGACGAAACGGAGCTACCCCATTTGACGCAAAAAATCTAGCTAATTCATTAAAGAACTTTCAGATCGAGTTATATACCAAGACAGAGCGCTTCATTTTTGAACTCCTCCAGAACGCCGATGACTTCCCTCTTCAAGGCAAAGAAGTTAGTATTTCGTTTGAAGTTCTTAAAGAAAATATCCTCGTTCAACATAACGGTCGACCATTCAGCCAGCGAGATGTAGAATCTATCTGTAGTGTTGGTGATAGCTCAAAAGCTAAAGATATTTCTGCTACAGGTTATAAAGGTATTGGCTTCAAATCTGTTTTTACACATGCAAAACGTGTTTTTGTCTCTTCAGGTGGGTTTGAGTTCTGTTTTAATAAGGAGCACTCAACATACTCACATTTTGAAAAGATGTTTCCTGATTTCAGGGAAAACTTTTCTGGAGATAAAGAAGTCCATACAGGACCCAATAACGTGCCTTGGCAATTGAAACCTATATGGAGAGAAAAAGATCTGTTTCCTCAAGAGGTTAGGCATCATGCTGATTTCTTTAATGAAAACGTTTCGTTTTGTTTAGAGTTTGGCACTAGGAACTGTGAGGCATTCACAGAAAAAGCAGATACTTTTTTTTCGGACCCCCGTTTTTTACTATTTCTCAGAAATATCTCTCAAATAAACTATGTGACTGGAGACAGCACATTGCTTGTTAAAAGATACGTAGAAAGTGGAAAAACAAGGCTACTTAGTGGAAACACCGAACAACAATATATTACACATAAAGCTGATAAGATAGATTTTAGCAATTCAATTAAAACTTTTAAAAACGCAGGTGACATACCTCCAAAACTGCTCGATTTCCCTTTTTTAACACTGTCCTTTGCGGCACTGATTGAGCAGGAAGAAATAGTTCCTCTATCCGATGTACCCTTATTCACTTATCTTCCCACTGAAGATCGGTCTTATCACTTTCCATTCTTGGTGAACGGAGATTTTGTGACGACATCAAATCGTGAACAAATTTTACCTGGCAACAAATGGAACGAGCTTGTTTTTGAACAGATTGGATACCAAGTATTTATTTGGGTCCAATCTATTGTTAAAATAAGTGAGTACCGCAAAAATGCTTACAGGCTTATTCCTAAAAAACTAAGCCAGGATACAGCCGTATGTAATGCTTTCAACCTTGGTTTCGAACGAGCAATATCAGATGTCGACTTTATTCTGAACCGATCGGGAAGCCTTCAACTTCTGAAAAATACCTTGATTGATAAAACTGGCCTGACAGAGCTGCTTGGCGACGATTTTAGCTCAATAACAGGGTATGATGAACAAGTTATTAATGCTGACGTCCATTCAAAGAAAATAGAAAACCTAATTAGGGAGTATAATGAAGGCATCATATTTGACCTTGACGATCTCAACGATTTATTGGACGTAAGTACCTTCAAAGCTTGGCTAACCGTACCAGAGCATAATGCTGTATTCATAAACCACCTAGCAGATAAACAATGGATTGAACGACTAGCTGAACAACCTGTATTCCTTAACCAGAACCTGCAGTTATGTACCGCTGGGCAGCTTTACGACAGCTTTTCTGATGATCTCTCTTTGCTCGAATGGCTTAACGTCTCTTATTTGCATCCTGAGGTTGCAGAAAGCATATCATCGATTACTTTACCCATTAAGAGCTACAATGCGGAGAATTTTATAAAGGTAGAAGTCTTGGGTAACCAATCAACTATCGACGAATTACTAAAAGACAAGCAACATAATCTTAATTTCTATCGATATATTTTCAAACATCATGAATCACTCAGTGACAAAGATTTTTTTGGATCTGGAAAATTAAATTACTTTAGAGTATGGAGCGGACTGGAAAATGACATAAGTAGTTTCAGTGACAATATCTACGGGTTTCATCGTTCAATTGCAGAACTTATCAATAAGCAGGCACTGCCAGCGGAGCAAATAAACTTATTATCCCCCGAGTTTCATAAAAACGAAGAAGACGTACACAAATGGGCAAAGTTTTGGCAACGACTCGGGGTAAAAGAATACAAAGAGTCGACGGTTGCAGGCTTCCTAACCGCTGAGGTTGTTAGCCAAGCCATGGCTTTAGAAAAGCATTTCGACGCTTACGATCCTTTTGATGAAGACGTCGAACCAACAGACTCATATCTACAGAAGCAACAGGCTAGTGCTACGTTATGGGTATTTATCTCGCAAGCGCTTAAACATATACCCGAAGAGACAGCAAAAAAGCTATGTAAGGACATTGGGAGTCTGGTAGTATTCACTACAGAAAATTGTACGACCAAACCCTTGAGAGAATGCTATCTTTCGAATTCTTTTACTGGGAATCCAACCCTTGAACAGTTAGCTGATCAATTCGCTGATATTGATTCCTATTTTATTTCTGGATCATATCTAGACAATAAAGACCTTTCAGTAATAGAGTGGCGTAAGCTATTTGAACAGTGTGGGGCTCAAACTACTACTGAAAACTTTGTTGAACGGTTATCTGCTGAACTCGATAATATTGAGGAGACTAATCTTCTTACTACAACGAGGTTCCTCTTTGAAAATAGAAGTTTTTTTCAGTCTAGCGATAAACGACTTAACTCTTTAAAAATACAGATAACCGACGAATTTGTTGAGCCAGCAGCAGCGGTAATTGGTAGTTACTATACTCAAGACAGTCTCTTGGAAACTGTACTACCCAGTATAAGGCTAAAAAATCTGGTGTCAGAAAACTATGCAAGTAGACGTTTGGCGGACTGGACAGTTTTTTTTGAAAAGATTGGTGTAGTCATACTGAAAACGGAACAGGAAGTGATTGATTATAAAATTGATTATCTCCTGTCTAATCAAGAAGCCTTACACACTTTAGAAAACACAGTCGAAATTATTAATGAACTGGCCAGCCTGCACAGACAGGATAAACTGAAAGATCATTATCAGTCTCTTGGCCAGTTAAAACTTAAACTCAAAGGGCATGACAATAATTTTTTACAAGCTGACGAATGCCATTTATCAACTGAGTATAAACCGAAGCTTGACTTAGAAACACTGCTCCCACCTGAAGAATGCCCTGATCTATTTGTTAATCCGATCTATATTGGAAGCAACCGGGATCATGTTCGTTCGTTCTTTCTCAAAATTGGAGTATATAGTGATTTTGAGATTTTGGAAGATGAATGGGTTGTTAGAAGCAACCTTACTCAGGCGTATCAAAGCGCTATTGATACTCAACATCCATATATTCCGGAAAATGCTAAAAAATTTGCTGGCCAGCACCGAATAGGGCCTTGGATTCGTCTTAATTATGAGCGCTTTCTCAACAGGCCAACTGTGTTAGTTGCCTTTTGGGCAAAAGTTTTAGAGTCCAAAAAATTCAGAGATCATTTGTTTAGCAAAATTAAGTATAAATGTCAATACTATTCATTTTCCTGTGTAAATAATATAGCTTTTCGAAGTCAAACAGAACGTCTAATCCCAACCCTAGACAACCAGATTGTAAAGGCGAATGAACTGTATTCTATAAGTCTCAAGGACAAAATCGATGATCTAGCTTTATTACCAGCAGTTGATCTTACTGGAGTTTCAGTGGACGGCACCAACTTTGAGCAATGGCTAGGTATTAGGCAAAATCTCTCATTAAGCCTTTGCTTAAAGAGAATTTCAAAGGTGAATAATCAGGCTCAGTTAAATTCTGAAGGAACCTGGCAAAGAGTAAAAGAGATATTGAAAGCCGAAAAGAAAAATTTAAATGGAGAAGACAAGGCTAGCCTTATTAATTTCAAAACAAATGGCTTTCTACCGAATCAAACAGGGGAGTGGAAACAGACTTCAAATCTGTTCTATATCAGCGATGATTTCGATCTAGGTATCGGAAATAGTCCGTGGTTAATTGCTGATGAATTACAGTTCATTGCGTCGTGGTTAGAATTGAAAAAACTTACAGAAACTGACTTTGCACCAGAGTTTCGCAATCCGATAATAGAGCGAAGCTTTCAAGAGACACTAACTAAGCGGCTGAAATTTATTGCATTTGCTGAAAAACAGTCTGATTGGTCAGAATGCCAAAGTGATTATTTAGATACAATCACTGCCTATCAATTTTATCGGACAGTTCGAATCTCCTTCTGCTATACTGGAGTAACGCCACCTATTGAAAATACAGATCGAAACTTCTATCAAGAAGATAATAAAGTGTACTATATCGGCAACTGGAACGGATCAAGAGCGGCAGAACTTTTCAGCTTTGTTCATAAAGTGCTTGATCTTAAAAAGGTATCTGTAAAAGTGCTTCAGGACATTCTGTTAAACACCGAGGCTGAAATTATTGAGCTTTTAGAGGAGAAGAATTTCAGTATCCCTGATGAATGGAAGCATAAGCGAGAGTTGATGCCAACAATAGCCCCTCCCCTAATTGCTGATTCATTTTTAAACCGCATCAGCCAATCGGAGCCATTGGTTTCAGAAAATGATGAAAAAACTGAACAAGAGCGTGCTCAGGCTCAAGGCCCCAGTTCAGAAGAACGAGTGTTAGATAGTGAGGAAGTAGAGAACGATTTTATCAAAGAAGTGGAAGAATTTATTAGCGCTGAATTGGAAGACACTGAATGGGCAGACTACATACCAGAACTAAAAAATATTTTAGAGCTATCTATAGACCAGCCTAAAGAAAAACAAAAACTTTACAATTTAATTGCCAAAATAAAATTAGCAAAATCTACATTAATTCATTTCGACAGAGCGGATAAGGATTATAATCGGCTGGTAGATGGAGATGAGAAGTATTTTATACATAGTGCGAGAGGTTCGTTTGCGTACATTCACCCTAATGAAATACTATCAATGAGGGATAATGGGTATAAAATTGCTTTAGATTTTGGGTCAAAATTTCCAATAAAAATATACCATAAAGCTGAAGATATATTAAGCCTCAATACAAATCATTTACTTGCTTATCAATATGAAAAGACAATGGATGATTTATTCATGTTCTGTGAACATAATAAAGACGCGAATAAACACCTATTGATTGTTGATAAAGATATATCGAGAGGGAAATCAAATGATATTTTCAAACTACTAAATCCTGAAGATGATTATCAATAGAAATAAGCATATAAATCTCATACAGGATGAATTAACTTATCAGACGAATGAGTTTGATAAGTTATTGAGAAAGCATGCTGCAAAAATGTTTGTAGATGGTCAACTCTATCTATGCCGTTACCAGGGCTTCGATGAAGCACGAGGCAATTTAATCGTCAGGTTCGAACATAAAATATGTTTACCCCCAAGGAAGAATGAGCACTTTCAGTGTTTTGTTTCTGACATTCAGAATGATAACGTACAAAACTGGGGTGGTTTAACTTATAGAGATTTACGAAAAAGAGTTACGACGCAGTTCGAATCTAAGACCGTTTTTTTTTCTTATGAAAATGGCCATTCAATCGTTGGGTTATCTGGTATAAAGATTGAGGACGTTGAAAAATATTCAAAAGACACCTTAGTTTTTTTGGCTCCTACAGATCCACCATTAAATTATCTTTTAAATCTCATCAATTTTTTAAAAGAAACAGCATCTTCTCCAAATGAAATACTGGATTTAAATATTACTAATAAAAATTGGAATCCTACACCTCTAACAGTAAGCGAGGATATTGTCACGGTTATCCAAACGGATTTAATTGAAAACGAGATAGTTGTAATTCAAGGGCCCCCAGGTACTGGCAAAACGTATCTGATGGCACAGCTTTGCAGTGCGTTAATTAAGGCTGATTATAAGATCTTAGTTACTGCCTTAACTAATAGAGCTTTAGTTGAACTTGCTGAAAAAGATCATCTGAAAGCAGGTTTAGCGGAAGGGAAGGTGTATAAATCATCTCTTACAGCAGATGAGTCCAAAAACAAGAAGATAAAAGGTATAAAGGCATTTAAAAGCCTTAGCCAACAAAAGCCACAAATGTTATTATTGACGTATTATATTATGTCTCAAATTGCCGCCAAAGCAATCGTTGACGACCACTTTGACTACATAATTATTGAAGAAGCAAGTCAGGCATTCTTATCAACACTCGCACTGGCAAGAAAATTAGGGAAGAAATGCATAATAATTGGTGATATAAAGCAACTTGAGCCTATATTTTACAAAGAATATGCACCTGAAGATAAAAACAACTACGATTTAATGGTTTGTGGACTGAAAGCTATTAGTTACTTTTTACCTAATACGAAGCAATATATCCTCACAGACTCGTATCGACTTACGCAAACCAGTGTCAATGCAACAAATGCATTTTATTCTGGAATGCTAAGGAGCAAATCAGACACATTGCTTCCTATAGATTTTAGTAAATATCCGCTACTGAATAATATTTTTCAAAGCAATGGAGGCACATCATTAAAAATGTTTGATTTGCCTGATAGCCGAATACCTTCAGCAGCATGCACGAATTTAATTATAAACCTAGTAAGTACGCTAAAGCTGTTTAATGGTAAAGCTGAAATAGCTGTCCTAGCATTTAATCGGGATACAGTTCGTTTTTTGCAAAAAGAAATATTTTCCAAGTGTGCCAATACCGATGATGTGCTAGTAGAAACAGTAGACAGAATTCAGGGGTTAACAACTGATTTCTGTATTTTCTTCATTCCCACCGAGAGTATACCCTTTGCTTTACAAGCCAATAGATTTAATGTTGCTACTTCCAGAGCTAGACTTTGCACACTTCTAATTTCGTCTCCAGATATAAGGTACTTTGTAAATACAAATGCATCTTTAAGATATTACTTTGAACACGTTAGTTCTTTAAGTTAAGAGTTTACTTGATACATTCACGCTTTTTTATGCGCCATTTATGCTGAAGTTTGAGTAGTTTAGAAATTAAGCTATTTTCTTATTTCTGACTCACCGCAGGTTGACCTAATCTCAAATCTTGGACAGTCAAAACTGGAGAATCGGACTAGCATGACCTTGGCACCATTCCATTTACTCATTAACCGGCTGTGCTCAACCATATAGATTTCCCAAAAAAAAGTATGTTGTAATGGCTCATCTACTAAAACTAACAAGAAGGCACAGCTACTAAAACTAACAAGAAGGCACAGCCAGCAAGAACATTACCACAGGCTAAAGAAGCGGGTTATCGTGCTTAAATCAATAAATCTGACAAAAACACAGATAATGTGAATTTTTATAATAAAGAAAAATAGCGTTACATTTAAGATTTGTAATTTACAATGAATTAAATATATGGACTTTGATAGTGAGGATATATTCAATGGGAAATTCTCAGTTGATCAAGCAATCCAGCAGTTTCGTACCCGGCTTTTAGATTTAACCGCCCGTAATCGGCTAATAAGTTACCGGCATCCCAAAGGTCGGTCCATTCAATTTGTTGATGACCCCGTATTAAATGTTGTTTTTAACCGGCTCATTGATAACAAGTCAATCCTCATTAAAAGCGTTCCCAACCCTCCGGCCGATCTATTTGCCGTTAAAAGACCTGATGCAAAGGCATATGCTAAAACAGTGCATATAAATGTTTCTGAAGAGTTCCTGGTTACTACCCCCGGATTACCTCCCCAGCGACAATCAGCCAAACTTCAAGCTCTTTTTTATCCAGACGAATTAGAAAAAATCTGTCGGAAGCTACGATCGGAATCCAATACGGTCATTGAGGAAACCGGTACGAATATGTTGTATTTAATATTCGGATTTTTGGAATATTATGAAAACGAAGAGTCAGATAAACCGATTCTGGCGCCCTTACTGTCTTTACCCGTTACGCTTGAAAAGGGCGATATTGACCCAGAAACCAGGACATACCAGTATACAATCAATTATTCAGGTGAGGATGTTCAGCATAATGAATCGTTGCGGGAAAAACTTAGCCGTGAATTTATGCTCCAACTCCCCATTTTTGAAGAAGAAGGAGAACCTGAATCCTACTTTGCCGTCATTCAAGGGGCAGTACAAATGCGAAAACGCTGGCGGGTTCGCAGCCAACTGACGTTAGGCTTTCTATCTTTTGGAAAGCTAGCTATTTGGGCCGATCTAAATCCTCAAAAATGGCCCAAATTTGCCCAGAGTAAATTACTAAATCAGCTATTCTCAGGCCACTCAGGGAGCGAATCCGATGAATTTGGTGAAGATTATGAGATTGATAATCATCCTGAAACCGAGGCACTGTCGCTTATTTTCGATGCCGATTCCGCACAACATAGCGCCATAATAGATGTTTTGGCCGGTAAAAACCGAGTCATCAATGGCCCACCAGGTACAGGAAAATCACAGACTATTACCAACATTATAGCAGCCGCATTACAAAAGGGGAAAAAAGTACTTTTTGTATCTGAAAAATTAGCGGCATTAGAAGTTGTTAGGCATCGACTCAATCAAGCGAACTTGGGACATTTTTGTCTGGAACTTCACAGTCATAAAACGCAAAAAAAGAAGCTTCTAGAAGACCTGCAAAAACGACGGGATGAAACGTTTGCAACACCACGTCAAATAGAAGATAGGTTGGCAACGCTCAATCAACAAAAGCAAGTACTTAACACGTATGCCCAATTGATATCTAGTCGAATTGGCAACAAGTTGGGCTTGACCGCGCATGAAGTTTTTTGGAAGGCTGAATTTTTTCGTGGGTTGGTAAGGCAAGATGTTTTCCAGAATGAGGCTATGCTTTTACCAGAAGCCAGTGAGTGGACACTAGCTGATATTGAGTTGAGACGATCCAAATTAAATACACTTGGCAAATTAATGACTGAGGCCGGGCCATACAACTCATCAAATCCGTGGTGGGGATTTAAGCCATATGTACTGGCACCCGGCACCGAAATGAGAATCCAGCAGCTATTAAAGGATGCCATGGTTCAATCACAGTATTTAGACGAACTTGTTCAGGAATATATAAGTAAAACGAAACTCACTGAGGAACCATCACTGCAACGGTTTAAGGAGCTGCATAGTGTTATGTTGACTTTGCCTGAACCTCCTCCCAATTTAGTCGAAAATCTACTGCCCTGCCTGTTTCCAGCTCCGAATGTTATGAACCTGGAATTGCTAAAAATAGTGAGGCAAGTCGTTAAGGATATTCGACAGGCGAACCAGTTAAAAATGTTTAGTATAGAATTTTTAACGTCATCTCGTGAGATGATCTATACCCAAATTCACGATTATGCTGAAACCGCATCAAAGCAGCTCATCCCAACGGCTTCATCATTGACTTTAATTCAGCTAAATGAACTTGTAAAGGCAACCGTTTTCGCCCTTGACCATTTTGATCAGCAGATTACGATAAGATCGTATGCTTATCATCCAATCAATTTAGCTATCCTGAGAAACTTGGATAAAGCATTAGCGGATCTTAATGAGAATAGCCCGTTAAAGCTCGAAAAGCAATCGATCAAAGTGATCAATCAAGGAGTAACCCTGTTAACTGAACGCGTAGATCAACTGGCGCAATGTTACGAACGCATCGATCTTCTTGTACATCAACTGAATGTCAATTATGATGGTTCTTTGACTTCCATTCAAGCCTTAGGTCGTCTGGAGGGCATCAAGGGTTTACGGTCAAAAACGATAATTGATGAAAGCGTCCTAGAAAACATCCAGGCAGTTACTAGCCAACTGCCTATTGAATTTGCGAAACTTTCATTAACGGAACTTCAGACAAGGAAACTTAATTTAGTCGCCTTACACGAACGAATTGACGATTTACTAACTAATTTAAAAGGATATGCCCAGCAATTATCTTTTCCTTTTAATGGTTCCTCATTGGCAATTTCCAGCTTGTCTATAATAGCGGAACTGGCTGCTGAGGCACCCCATGCCTTGATTGATTTTCGACATCCTGCGCTTGCGCACCCTCGTATTGGGGATCTTATCCGAAAAGGGGAGGAAATGCAATTTTCTGAAAATAAACAAAGGGAAAAATTGGCAGAAGAGGTTTATTTTGATGCCTTACCGAACCAGGATGAGCTGAAAGGAGCTCTTCGTAGCCTGCGGCAAACTGGTGATGGCTTTTTTAATTTTTTAAATAAAGATTGGCGCTCGGCCAAAAAACTAGTTGATGGAATTAGCCGAGATAAAATAAAGGGTAAAGCAATTAATTACCAGAATCGTATAGAACAGATTTTAAAGTGGCAGGATTGTGCGACATCAATAAATTCCAATCCGGAGTTTAAGGAAGCATTCGGCTTACTATTCAAAGGTGTAGATACTGACTTCTCCGCGATTCGTCGCCTTCATGAATGGTATAAAAAATGCCAAATAAAGGTGCATCAAAAAGTTGAGTTGGCAGGTATGATTGATCTAGCCACTCTAGAAACTGAGATGCTAATGAAATATGCGGCTTTAGCACCCAGTATCACTGAAATGGCTACTGCGCTGGATGATTCCATACGAAAAACCAACCATCTACTCTATAGGCGACTGAGTACGTTGGCGCAGGAAGACGGATGGACTTATAATAGAAGAATCAATCAAGTAATCAATACAATAGCAAATCTGGCTACTAAACTAGAACAATTCGTTACACCGGACATTTCACCAGAACGTTCAGTAGAACTCCTGACAGCTACTTTAGAAATTAGGCTAGCCAAAGAAGATTTTGAATTGCTTACGCAAGTGGTAACAACTATTCGTACGCAAGTAGAGCCTTTGTTACCTGGTTTAGCAACAATGGAGTGTCAATACGTGGATCAATATATTAGACAACTAAACACGATTATTATTCAGGTGAACCATTTGCTGGACCAAGTGGTCACTTTTGTTCATGACCATCAGACCAATCCAGAGGAGATGCGTTTGTTCATGGATGCAACGTGTAAAGTAGAGGCTTGCGTAACTGAATTACTCAATACAGATCCTATAACTACTAACAATTGGCCATCTTACTCTTCACACCTTCAAAGTCAGACTAACGCTATAGGCCAATTAGTTTCTTCGCTACTGTCTGTGGCTAAATCTCCGGAACAAACGGTTCAGGATACACTAGAAGCTTTACAAGCCCAAAATGAGTCAGAGGTACTTGTTCAACAAATAACGGAGCAAGTAACGGGGGTAGGACTTCCAGACGGACTAATTGAAGGTTTAAATACAAATGTAGATGCCCTCGAAGCCACGATCGATTGGAGTCAAAACGTAGTAATGAATCCACAAATTTTTCGTTCCGAACTTCAACATCTTTTTAAAAGTGCTGATGCGTCATCTAACTTTCTCCTGATCAAAAAAATACTTGACAAGGTTGCCGCACTTCCTCAAAAGATTGAGGATTGCTTAACGGGCCTTGCCAATTACGGTCACTTTTCCTGGGCAGAATGGAGTCAAACAGTAATGAAGAGAGATTCTTCCCCATACGCAAGTCTTCTTCATCAACGAACCCAAAGCGCGGTTTTTCAAGTCGACAAAGTCCTAGTTTGGTCACAGTACTATTCCAACCGAACGAGCTGTCTTGAACTCCAGCTTCAACCCTTTGTCGATTTTCTCGAAGACCAAACGTTTCCAGCTGAAAAAATAAGCGATGTATTTCACTACGCCGTTTACTGGTCAATTGCCAAACATATTTACACTACATTTCCCGTCTTTAATAATTTCGTTGGGACAAGACATGATAGCCTCCGATCAGAATTTGCCGCCTTGGATCGCGAAATCATTCAAGTCACGGGGAAAGCCTTCGCTTATCAAATCGATAGAAATAAAGAAGTGCCGAGTGGACTTAACAGTCTCTATGCGCGTGAAAAGACGCAAAGATGGTTGCTGGAGCATGAAATCGCTAAACAAAAGCGTCATATTCCAATTCGCCAATTGATCAAGCGCGCTGGCAAGGCCTTACAAGAGTATAAGCCTTGTTTTATGATGGGACCATTATCAGTGGCCCAATACCTTGAGTTGGGAGCAGTCGAGTTTGATCTCATTGTGATGGATGAAGCGTCCCAACTGCGGCCCGAAGAAGCCCTTGGGGCTATTGCTAGGGGAAAACAACTCGTTGTTGTTGGTGATCCGAAGCAATTGCCACCGACCAATTTTTTCGACCGAATAATGGATGGTGATGATGACGAAGAAGATGCGACACCTGACATTTTTGGCGGACTGGAAAGTATCCTGGATATCTGTCAACAACTTTTTCATCCGGTGCGTACCCTTCGCTGGCACTATCGCTCCCAGCATGAATCTTTGATTGCGTTTTCTAATCACCATTTTTATGATGGAAAACTAATCGTTTTCCCATCTCCTTACGATCGAAATAAGCGTTTAGGAGTTCGCTATCGATACTTGAAAAATGGAGAATATAAGGATCGTCGCAATATCGTAGAAGCACAGCGGGTAGTAGAGGCCGTAATTGAGCATATGATCCATTATCCGGACGAATCGTTGGGGGTTGTGACTTTAAATCAAACCCAGCGTGATCTTATTGATGATCTATTGGATAAAAAAATGCGCGATAGTCAAGAAACCGCCAGCTATTTAGAAAAATGGAGAAGTGAAGGCTTGCCGTTTTTTATTAAAAATCTAGAAAATGTTCAAGGTGATGAACGCGATGTAATTTTCATTTCGACAACATTTGGTAAAGTTCTTAATACTGACAAGGTACGCCAGAATTTCGGCCCCATTAGCCGGTCTGATGGCTGGCGCCGGTTGAATGTACTATTTACACGAGCCCGACGGAAAATCGATCTTTTTACTTCTTTGTTACCCGAAGATATTCTTTCCGATGAGAAAACGCCACGAGGTACCCGAGCATTACGAGACTATTTAGATTTTGCCAAGAATGGTCTATTAACATCGGCCAATCCTTCGGGTCGGGAAGCTGACAGTGATTTTGAACGGTCGGTGGGCGAAATGCTTCAAAATCATGGGTATGATACAGTACCTCAGTTAGGTGTTGCAGGCTTTTTTATTGACATAGCGATTCGTAACCCAGACCGTCCGGGTGAATTTCTAGCTGCAGTTGAATGTGATGGTGCTACCTATCATTCTAGTAAATCAGCACGTGACCGGGATCGAATCAGGCAGACCATTTTAGAATCGCTCGGATGGAAAAATCGCATCTGGCGCATCTGGTCTACGGACTGGTTTTATAATCCACGTCGGGAATCTGAACGCCTGCTCACATTTTTAAAAGAACGAAGGGAAGCAGCGCGGCTAGAACCTATTTACATTGACGATGAGCCAGATGAAGATGATTATTTTGGAGATGATTTATTGGTTCAAGTAGTGGATAGTGAGATTGCAGACTCACTGGTAATAAATAGCAGAGAAGAAATATATGTTGAAGTTGGTGATAAAATAACGTTTAGCTACTCAGATAGACCAAGCGAAAAACGAACTGTAATGCTTGTTGAGGGGGCCTCCGACCCTAAACATGAGCGTTTTAATGACCAATCTTCATTAGGGAAAGCCTTACTGAATGCAAAAGTTGGCGAGGTAAAACTTTTAGAAAATAATGCATTGACACGGAGAATAAAAGTGCTAAAAATTAGCCGATAGAGCATGCAAAAAAAATTATACCCTAGTCAACCTTTAAAGTTTATCCAGTAAGGGGCTAAACTTTTCCAGATTGTTTTTATTTCTTTCCCTAGAAATAAAAACAATTTAAAGGGGACCGATTTTCATATTAAATTGATAAAGTTCCACACGCGATATACCTTAAGTAGGATACAGAATGGAATTTGCACACAAGCTATTTACATTAATATACATTTTAAAAAATAAAAAATTTCAATAAACTAAAACAATTTGGTCCAAAAATAGCCAAGTAGTAGGAATGTCAAGATAAGCCTCTTTCACGTAGCCAACTTTGAACTGATCGTTTAGATAAACTCCCCATTTGGAAGAAGGGAAAAATGCTGGCTCAGCAGCTAAATAATATTGAATATACTCGTCAATATTCCGCAATCTTTCTTTTCCTTCTTCCAAAATTGCAGCTAAGTCATCATAAGGATTTGTGATTAAAAAAAGACTTTGACTCTCTTCATACCGGAAGGCAAGGTCCATGGTTTTAAACAGAAAAGCGATCGTTCGGTTAATCCGGCTTCCGGTAAATGTATACCATTCAAGCGTTTGTTCTTTAACAATGATAGGTCTGTCAGTTAGGAAATTGTTAATTTGAAAGCGTTTAAACTCAAATCGTAACTCTTGCAACTGATTTTGTAGTTCAATAGATGTGTCTTTAATCTGGGTCCCTATAATGATAATTCGCAGCATCTCAATCCGAATCCGGGCGTGAATATCGCCACCGGCACCAAAAAAAAGAGGTTTTTTGCCATCCTGAGCAGGGATTACTTCCGCTTTTGCGGCTACAGCATCCACGTCAATAATTTTCCAAATTTTGGCGGCCAGGTATATATTTTGGTCCGGAGCAATTTGCTCTGAATTAGGAATTTCACCGAGTACCTTACCCTGAAAGATAATTTTGATGGTGGGATCACTTCGAAAGACACTGTAGAATTCCCGGCTATTGACGAGCTTCTCACCGGCTATGCCTACGATGTATTCATCATGTAGCGCCTCTACAAAATCCCCTTCCACCATCCAGCCAATGAGAGACCGAATGGCATCTTCGGGTAAATCGCTAAATAGATAATTGGCTTTGATCCAGGGAAGGAGTTGCTTTTGCTTTATCCCAGACGCTTCTTTGAGTTTGGATAGGATCTGATGGAAGAGAATATCAAACGGTTGCTGACGGCTTTGAATAGGTTCAATAAATCCATTAGTGTACAGTTGCCAGCATGCCAGAGATTGCAGCAAGCTCCAGGGATCGGTTGCAAAGAGCAGCAACCGGCTGGCCATCCCGGCTCGACGTCCACTCCGGCCAATGCGCTGAATCAGCGACGCTACCGAAAAGGTTGAATCAATTTGAACCACCAAATCCACAGACCCGATGTCGATTCCTAACTCCAGCGTGGAAGTACAGGCAATACTAAAGGGGTGATCCTGATTTTTTTTGGCAAACGTTTCGACGTATTCCCGTAATTCTTTATCAATTGAAGAATGATGGGAAAAATAATTTTTATGCCCTTTCCGCCGGGCACTTACTTGCTGGAGCTTGACGGCAATTTCTTCGGCTTTCCCCCGGCTATTGGGGAAAATCAGGGTTTTCTTATCGCTGACTTCCTGATACAGATCCGTTATAAAAGCCAACGGATAGTCGATAGTCATAACAGAATAATACCGGAATTCAGCCATGACCTCCTTGGGGGTTTTGTCAAGGAGTACTTTGGTGTTTTCGGCGTTGCCTGTAAACTTTTTGGCCTGCTCGTAATCACCAATCGTCGCCGATAAGCCAATTAAACGAACTGGCAAAGGGGAAAGAGATTTAATCCGGGCTATCAAGGATTGGAGATGTAAGCCGCGGTCAGTACCCAGAAAAGCATGGATTTCGTCGATAACAATAAATTTCAGATTGGCAAATAATGCCTGCGCCTGGTAGGCTCGGTTGACAAACATGGCTTCTAACGATTCCGGAGTAATCAGTAAAACACCTTCCGGAGTCTTGAGCAGTTTATCCTTCAGGGTTTTACTGGCCTCTCCATGCCATTTGGTCACCAGAACATCCAGGTGTTTACACAAATCTTCGATCCGCATAAACTGATCGTTGATCAAAGCAATTAGCGGGGAAATGTATAATACTTGCACACCCGACTGTCTGAAGTCCACGCAGGAAAGAATTGGTAGAAATGCAGCCTCGGTTTTCCCCGAAGCCGTGCGGGATGCCAGGATGTAATCGTGCGAGGTGGTTAGGATCTTACCAATAGCCGCGTTCTGAATAGGCCGCAGACTTTCCCAACGTTGCTCATAGACGTATCGACGGATGGGTTCGGAGAGAAGTTCAAAGGCCATTACAGTTCCTCGATTCCATCAAATGCAAATTCCGAAGGCCGCTCATCCCGAATTTCAATATCGCTGATTAATGCCCGTTTATCCAAAGATGGATTTTGCCGAAGAATGTTTAACAGGTGCAGAAAATCCCGAATGACCTCGCGGGGCGTAAGGAAGTCCGACGCGCCGGGCTTATTGAACATCTCTTCCATAAACGAGTGAATGTCACTTTCATCTAGCTGACTTTCGCACTGATAGTGGAGATCAAATATCAATTTTAGCTTCTGCAGCAACACGAAAACCTCGTTGTGGCTCAATGGCAATAGACGAATCACGGGTTGGGAAAAGTCCCGCAGTTCGGCGGTTTCAAATTTATTGGTCTGTAACCTTGTTTTCAGGGCGCTGTAACTGAATAGGCCCCGGCGTTCATTTTCTAAAAACTCCCGGGTCCCGGCAAAATTGATGAAAAAGTGAGTTATTTTTCCCTGAAGGCAATCATTGTAAATGGAGAGGATTTTTTCGTAATTCTTTTCCCGCATCTGAACTGTTGAGATCTTATAGAGGTTGATGGCCTCATCCAGATTGATCATAAAGCCACTATACCCTATACTTGTGAAAAGACGGGAAAAGTTTTTAAGCATGTCATAATAGTTCAGGTCGTTGATGATTTCCCGAACTCCCAGATCCTGGCGAGCCTCTGTCTTCGTTTTATATTCCCCTTTTAACCATTTTAGGGCATTTCTTTTCAGGGTATTGTCACCGTTAAAATATCCTTCGTAGTATTTAATCAGAACCGAACCAAAATCAAACCCACCTACGTCGGTTAGCTCGTTGATGGTATTCATGATGTTATTTTTGATCAGTAAACTGTTTTCTTCGTGACGAATCTGGGCTAGCCCAATATGGTTATCCTGGGCGGTTTTGGAAATGACCTGCTCCAGCCATTTGTCCAGCAGGGTTGGTAGTGCTCCCCCTTCCGGTTTGGTTAAAATGGCCAAATTATCCATGATAGCCGAGTAAAGCAGGGTTGATTTGCCGTCGTTGGCGTACAACCGGTTGTCAGGAGTAAAATCGGCATTGGCTACCACAAATTTCTGCTTCAAGGCCACGGTATTCATCAAATGCAGCATAAAGGACTTGCCACTGCCAAAATCGCCGATCCAAAATTTGACCAGACTGTGTCCACTTCGGACATCTTCCAGGGATTTAACAAATGATTCGATTTCCGGGGAGCGGCCCACCGTAATATGTTGAACCCCAATTTTGGGTACGACCCCACCCAACAGGGAGTTGACAATCGCCGTGGCTTCTTTGGGTTTAACGGATTCCATCCTGCGCTTTTAGTTTTTGGTAAAATTGGGCATTCATTTCGTATTCATCGTCACCTTCTTCGATCAGCACATCATCTAATAGTAGGAAACAAGAATCATTGATCCCATCGATAAGTTGGTTTTTAAATAGCTGGTTCGCTGCTGCGAACGCGTCAGCCGTTTCCATGGCCAATCGAAATTCAGGACCCGTAAACATGGCGAGAAAACGCCATTGCATAGGAGTCAACAATGAATTTGAGGGTATTTCATCCGAACTCGAAACGACCGGTGAATCTTGTTCCCCTTTCGGGATGGTTGCCGTGGCTACTATTTCTATTTCATTCTCAATGGAATTGGTTTCCTGAAGCACTTCATTCAGTAAGTGAACTGTGCCGGCATGTTGCTGGCGGACTTCGTCGATCGCTTGGCGATCAAGCGCAATCTTTTTCCGCTTCGGCGCATATATCTGCGGGACTTGGGCTAGGGCTTGCGTTAAATCGCCCGTTTGAATCAAATCAGTAATGAGTTGCTCGAATTGCTCCCGTTCGGTATCCGTCCGGAATAAATTTTTGTGCATGGTCTTACTGAGTTGCTTCTGATCGATTTTGTCGGACTTTAAGTCAGAATACAGGTAAGCCAGATAAAATTTTATTGCCTCGATTTTATTGTATGGAGCCACTAGTTTAGAAGCTTCGTAATAAATATTCTCCACCGAGGGATTTCGACTATTCTCTTCGGCTAATTGGTAAAGCTGTTCCACGCACTCCATACAGTTCTCAGCCTTTATAGAAGCTGCCACATCCGCGAAAGGCACCTTCCAGCGAGTTGTATTCTGGAGGTTAAGCTCCAAGGTTGTCAATCGGTCAGGAGGCAGAATATCTACCGTTTTTTTGGAGATGATGCCTTGGAGGTGAGTGCCAAAGTGGTGCTCAAATTGATCAGCAAAATCACGATATGGGAATTCATCCGAAATCTTTCGTTTATGGGCGTAGCGTAGCCGTACTTCACTTTCAGCCCGTTTAAATAGGGTTAGGTACAAATTCGAAACAATCGATTCTTTGTTATAAACCTGCCAGTCACCGTAGTAGCCATCGCTGAAATACGAAGATTGGGGGGGAGTTTTGGCTTTTAGGGCGGTAAAGATTTGCTCACTGAACGCATCGATCTCCTGAGCCAGTGTGGTCTGGCTTTTTTTGAAATGCTTAGCTAATTCCTTTAAAACGACCAGATAAAATAAGATAGTGGCCTGACAACATCCTTCGATAGATAAGAATACGTTTGAAGGGTTGTAAAATTTGTTCAGCCAGCTAACTTCCTGGGTAGAGAGACCAAGTTTTAATTTATACTTCGTGCCGAGTTTCCACTCTTCGCTGTAATAAGAGGATGAATCAAATCCTGTATAGGGGGTGTCCGATTTTTCTGGTTCATTCGTTTCCTGTACCTGGAGCGGTAGGGGGGGAGGAAGCAGATACGACTCTTGAGAAATGTCAATGATGGAGTCGTCTATATTGATTGGGGGAATCGACGGAGAGTCGTTCTGCCCACCAATATAATATCGGAACATGGCTACTACTGATTGATGATGAAAAAGACCCATTTCTAATAAACGGAAAATCCCCGTATGGATTAGACTGGAATCCACATCGATTTTGGTGTTTTTTATGCTGGAAGGAATATTGTTTCGAAAAACGTCGCCTTTATTCCGGACCAATTGCGCAAGGGCCTCTTTTTCTTGGCGATCTAACTTATCATACGCTTTTCCAATTTCAGTCAATATATCATCCGGAATTAGATTCATTAGCTTTTGAGAACTCTTTATTGTATTTAACCATTCAATGCTGAAAGTTAGGCTAACAAACTGGCGAGATTCAATAGAAATGTTGCTGGAGAAATATTTAAGGTCAGAAGGCAATGCATTTTGATCACTCTGTAAAGCTGGCAATTGACTCTTTTTTATCAATTTAACTATTACATATAAGAAGACGGCAACCGTAACCAATAAAAGCCAAATCATTGATGTTTCGAAATGTGTAGTTTTAAGTTAAATTGCTGCAATAATGGTCATTTTTATGCTGAATAGATTAGCTAATGAAGTAAGTGATGGATAAAGATACCAATCATTTAATTACCAGAAAAGTGGAAAAATAGGGCTCTTTTCAATAAATTATCAAAAATGAAGCTAAAATTATCACGCCCCATCATCTTTTTCGATCTAGAAACTACTTCTCTTAGCGTGCCAGATGCTAGAATCGTTGAAATATCTTTGTATAAGCTTAATGTAGATGGAACCCATGAAATTAGAACACGAAGGTTAAATCCTTGCATTCCTATTCCACCAGCTAGTACCGAAGTCCACGGAATTACCGACGAAGATGTGGCCCTTGAACCTACCTTTACAGCAAAAGCCCAAAGCCTGCTTAATTACATTAAGGACTGTGACTTAGCTGGCTTCAACGCAATTGCCTATGATGTACCGGTGCTTTATCATGAATTTCTAAGGTCTGGTATTGACTGGGACTATAGTACCATTTGCATCGTTGATCCTGGAAATGTCTTCAAGATTAAAGAAACACGAACACTAAGTGCCGCCGTAAAATTCTATTGTGATCGGGAATTTGAGAATGCGCATAGTGCAGAAGCGGACGTATTAGCTACGGTGAATGTATTAACTGGACAACTTGAGAAATATGGTGATTTGCCGACCACCGTGGAAGAGCTGGCTTTGTATTCTAATAGGGGTAAAAAGATACTGGACATCTCCGGAAAATTCTACGAAAATGCAGAAGGGGAAATTTGCTTTTCCTTTGGCGAACATCGTGGCGTACCTGCAAAGGAACAGGCTAGCTATTTGAAATGGATGATAAAGAAAGATTTCGCACCTGACACTAAAAAACTGGCAGCCAAGATTTTGAGTGAGAATTGCCTATGATAATCTCTAATAATTGTACGTCGTCAAGTAAAAGTGGATAAATAAGGTGTGAAAGGGAAGGGACAATTCAGTAATCGCAAAGGCTACCTGGTTGTTTCACTAAAGTCACCAAAGTTATGTTCAAATCGGCAAAATCATCCCAGCCCAAACGTTCTGCTACCAACTCACAGACATATACTGAACGTAAACCCACCCCTTCCATTATTAAAGAAATCCAGCCGGTCCGCCAGCCAGTGCGGGTCAAATCCGACGCCAGTACACGGCCAAAGGAAAGATTGGCACCGACCACCCGGCGCATTGTACTGGAAAGCTTGCAAGGAAAGCAGTCATTCGCTGAAATCTGCTGACGAGAAGGGCTCACCGCGACGGCGGACCGTCACCAATATCTATTATCGCTGGATCAGACTGCCGAAGTAGCAAATAATTTTTAGAGGCGGGTAAAAAACTACTGGCCGGAGATACTTCTCATGAAGCTACTGCTCCCGAAGTACAATCGATTAAGTCCGAAAACGAAGCGCTCAAACAACTGGTGGCCGAGCTTTGAGAACTATATTCGCCAGACTTAATTGTAATTCAAGATAGGGGAGAATGTCGAATGTAAGATTACGAGCAATAGGGAGAAATAGTTAAAGGAGAATGTGCAAATGTCAATCGCACAATTGATTTATTAGCATGTAACTTAAATTTAAATTTCCTCAGTCGACGTATTTGAAAAAAATAATTCTTCCTCTGGATCTGGCGGAAACAAAGTTTCCAAATTATCCATAGACAAAAATTCAAAAAAAGCAGGTGCTTTCCCAAACCATAGTTTTATTTGCTCTTGGTTCTGCGGCTGTAAAATATCTGAATAGAAAATATATCTTTCTTTTTCCCGTTCTTCACTTAAGGGCAAATCAGAATCTTCAAAATAATCACAAATAAGTATTTTCTCATCTGAATTACTTAACAATGATTGATGCAAAATCCTATTAATATAGTCATCAAAAAAACTATAACCACATACTATAATAAGTTTTGCATTTAAAGTAGAGGTTCTAAACTGATAAACATAATATAGATATGGATCATGAGCCTTAACTTTTTGTTGGGTTCCGAATATTAGTTCTCGTATACTTAAGTTGTTAGTTTTAATTAGTTCCTGCTTATCATTACGATCCCAATCAATACTACCGTGCATTTTATATAAAAAAATATATTTCGATTTTTCCGCATTAGGCTGACTATCTAAATCATTCTTTTCATCAAAGTTTCTAGTATTCCAAGTAGCATTCTGCTTTTCTTTTCCAAACCCTCTTTCTAATAATAATCCTGTAATGTCATCATGCTCTTGGAATGCTCCTTCAATACATTTATCATAATTAAGAGTGAATACTCTTAATCCTGATCCAGAATTTTCTTTTGCAAAAATCAAAAGTTGCCTAAAATAGTCGAGCTTTAATTGATTCGGCACTATCCATTCTTTCAATTTATCTTCAATCTTACTTCTAAAATTTTTTACATCTTCAAAACCGTAAAGGTTTTGAAATAAGTCAATCCAGCTCTTAAAAAAAGGGTAAAGAATATGCTCTCCATTTAATAGTAAAAGCAATTCTGTTAAGTTCCCTACAAGTTGTTCAATATTTAAATCACCACGAATAACAGATCCATTGTCTGAATTATATTCTTTACCATACAAACTCTTTAGATGCTTATAAATAGGCCGGTATTTTATCCATTCAGGGTTATTAGCAAGCATGTTGTTAATATCTGAAATCATCCGTGAAGTATGAAGTACTCCAGCATCTATACTAGCTCCCGCGCCGAGAAGAACTAATACACTTCCATTTGTATTTCTTATTTCACTTCTCATATAATTATAGAAACCAAGGGTTATCAAACTTACTTTTTAAATCTTCTAGATCAAGGGTTTCTTTAAAATCCATAATATATTCGGACACTAACTTACAATAATATACAGATACGGGAACAGCTTTAGCATTTAGGCCACGCCAATTTGCACCAGACAAGTTTAGAAGGTCTTGTAAATATCTTTTTTTCTCATCTGAAGTTAAGGTTTTTGAGCTGAAGTGAAACTCAATATACAACGGGCCTGAATATCTTTTAAAAGGCACTTCATGCTGATTATTTGTGCCTTCTAGCCATAATAAAAACTTACTACTTGATAAAGGTAGATAGACATTTTTTGTAGGCGTAAGATGTCCCTTACTTTGGTCATATCCTGTAAATTCGTTTGTTGTATTAATTCTTATTACAACAAACTCTATACTAGCATCAAACTCCTTTAATGTATCAGTGATAGCTTCAAGTTCTTTCTTTCTTAGTTTAAAAGTTACATGTAAAACCACTTTAGAATAGGAAATCGTTGCGGTTTCTAGTACTAATTTTAAATTTTCTTTTAGTTTGATTAAATAGTTGTCTAATTTTTCGTCAGTACTTAATACTTCTAAACTCTTATAAATACCACCGGTATCTAATAACACAGAATATGCTACATATTTTTTCGCCTTAGATCCTGGCTTATTGTGTACAGTCTGGCTAATACCTAAGATTAAACAATCATCGTTTGTGGGTTTTACTTTCCAAGGCTCTCCGCCAAGTTTAGCAAATACAGCTAAAGCTATATTTGGAATCGCTGATTTAAGTGAGTAATTATTAGTTACAGTTCCATATTGAACAAATTGAACTGGTATTGACCGCTGAGCAAATTCATATTTAAGTGTTAAATACCGTTTCTTTTCGTCTCCACCATCTTCTTTACGTGGAGAAAACGCAAAAACGATCAATTTATAACCTGGGTGTTTTTGTACTAATTCTTTACTGATATTTTCAAGTTCTAATGGTTTCTTGTATTTATCAGCATTTAAACCTCTAATATTAGTCTGGTCTATAATAACACCGTAAGTATTGGCAAACCCATCAAAATATTTATTCTCTTCCACCTCTTTACCAACAAGAAAATTATAAAGCTTTAAAGCTTTATCCTTTTCACTTTCTAACCGGTAAAAATAAAACAAAACAGGTTCTTTAATTTTTTTGTAGGGACCAAATTTATTTAAACCACTAGTCGGATAATTATCTTCACCTCCATTACCAAAAATATATCTTTTCCCGGTAAGTTGACTATATTCAATCTGTGAGAATCCTCCAAAATCTAAGATGTTACCTGAAAATATTTTCCTGTAATATTGTTTTGCAAACTCTTTAAGTTTTTCAAATTTTTCAAAATACAGATTGTTATTAGATTTGAATTCTTTATTTAAACTTAAACTAAGTTGTTGTACTTTACGGTTAAAGGTTTGATTTTCATTCATTATGAATTTATACTCCAATAAAAAACCGTGTTGCTGAGTTAATTCAAGAAAATGAGTTGATAAATAAACTACTTCATCCCCTTCTGAATGACGTTTGATAATAAATCGAATTTGTTTAGTAGCTGTACTATAAAAAACGCTATAATCTATTTCTATTTGCAGTTTTTCATTACATGCTTGTTCTAAAGTATAATGTAAATATCTATTAGTAAGGTGAATGTTATCTTTTGAAGAATAGTTAAACTCTTCAAAATCATCTCTATATACAAAACTTAACCAGTAACTTAAATACTGTGCGAGTGGCTCTTCATTCTGTGGCAAGTATAAAGAAAATATACTTTTATCTTCGTTCTTACCATCATTCATATCGCGCAGTTTTCGAAATGCGTTGAATATAAAATCTTGGTTTTTTAATGGAACGAAATTGATCGCGATTTTTCCCATCAGTTATACAATTGGCTATTGCAACAATTATTGATTCTTATGTCGAGCTATCTTATTTTGCTTTCAGATTAAATACTTCTAATAAAATCTATATTAGAAGTTGTAATATACTGAAAAAGGCAAAAAGGCTCCCTTTATAATCTTATGATATTAATAATAGAAAATTTTCATGATAGGAAATATACAGCAAAAACAAATTAGTTAACATAATTCAATTTATATAACAAGGAAAAATATTCATAAATTACTGTAAATTAATGGTTTATAAAAATAAATAGCTAGTTATAATAAGCAATCATTGCAATGAATTTGTTTCTTTTTAGGTTCTAAACCCACGGCATTTAAACGCTCAATAACATCGGACTACGTGAATCTAAACGCGCTACTTTTTTAAAGCCGTTTAATGATTTCAATGACTTGGGCAATTCGTTCGATTTCGGCCTTGTCCCACAAACGGGGGTCTTTTTGTTTCCGGTGGTAACTTGATGTATTAATACCTAACTTCTTACAAAGGAAGGTAACGGTAATCTCCGCGTTTCTCAGACTTTCAGCAATGGTTTCACTCAACTGCTGGCCGAATTCAAGGGTTTCCTCATATCGCTGCGCGATAGCGTCATTTTGCACCAGTTTGGTTAACGCATCAATTTCTTGTTTGGGGATATTTTGAGGATATTTCAAACGTTGGTAGTACATCGCAGCGGTAATTTCCAGTGCTGCCTGCACCGCTTTCAGGCTGGCATTCGCGCGCACCTGGGACTTGATGGTTTGCGCAAATGCCTGTAATTTTTCCTGATAATCTGTATAAGCCTGCTTGATGGGTGATTCCATGGTAGGTGACCCGAAATTGCCGTTTAATCAAATTGGTCTTCTAAACCGATCCATTATCTAGGTGCGGATCGCACAATACTCTATAAACAAATCCCTTTACTGTCCATTGAAGGCATTTTACCGATTAAAGTAGGGCGTGAAGAGATCCAGTTCATAATCGATCAAGACCTCTTGCTCTCCCGCGTACTGATACCGTAATTCCGTGTTATAATCAAATTCCATTTCATCCGGAGAAATATGACAACAAGCACCGTCCATCGTAACCCAAATAAAACGGTTGGGTTCGAGTAGTATCGCAACGGTTGGGTTCACTTGCTGTACACTCCGGGCAAGGTCACCCACTTGCCAGAGATGTTGCTTTTTTACGGGCAATGCGTGATTTGAGTTGGTTTCTTCCATGACGATTTTACAAGTCAAAATTTTAGGTTCCGATAGGAAGATACAAACGTGCCTATCCGGGTCCCTCGGTCAGGTAAAACGAATAGCCGCAATTGGGTGTATTACGAGCCGTTCGATATCAATACGCTCGAGTCGGTGCTCGCTACCAGCGACCTCAAAACCAAGTAAGCGCCCTCCCGGTTGCTGGTCAATAGGCTACCCCCGAACAAATCAAGTGGTTTTCCCATCGATTCGCTAATTTTCACCCCAATGCTTGTTCTGGGATCCCGGCAAAGCCGGGCCGTTGTGAAAAAAAGTGGCCCACTTTGTTGCGGACCTTTGGTTGGCGTTATTCCAAGGGTTCGGGATGTGGATCACTCAAGACAGGAGCGATGAACTGAACCGCTTTTTGAGCCTCTTTGGCGGCCCAGAAAATGAATTTCTTATCGTCCCGTAGGGGCTTCAACCACCCTTTTAAGTAGGCGGCTGAATTATCCAGTAAAGTTTCATCAGCGATGCCGGTAAACGTATTTAGAAAGGCGGCACCCAATTCGGCTACTAATTCTTCCCTGGAATAATTGGTCGAACCAAACGGACAAAGCTGCGTGACGCCCTCCCGGTTCAACCGGCTTGCATGACCGGTACTGTGGGTCAGCTCGTGGAATAAAACGCTGTAATACGTCTTTGAACTGGAAAACTGTTCTTGATCCGGCATATTGACTAAATCAGCCAATGGGCTGTAATAGGCCCGGGCTTTGTTGGTGTGCCGAATAGCGGGAGCTTGCGGCATCTGGGCAACGATGGTTTCACAAATCTGAATCGGTTCATTCGGATTTGTTGGGAGAGCGGGTAACACAAAGTCAATGCCTTCGACATCGCAAATGTTAAAGACGTTGTAATACTTTATAAAGGCCTTTTTCTTGGGTTGCTCGGTTCCATCGGGGCCCGTGATCGTTTCGGTTTTGCTGTCCACAAAATTCCAGTAAATAACCGGCAATGATTTCGCCCCTTTTTTGATGGTGCCGCCGTTTTCCCGGGCCTGGTTAAAGGTGCAAAAGAACGGTACATCATACGGGCTGAGCGACAGCAGGAACAAATTAATCCCCTGATAGGTGTTTTTATTGAAATAATTCTGGGGGAGCAATCCCACCATAGACCACGATTTAACCCAGGGGTTCACGCCGTTTTCGAGCTTTTCAATAAACAGGTTGGTGACCTTTTGAAACACATCAATGTCATGAGCGAAGGTTAATTTCTTGGGTTGCATATGGGTCAATGTTTACGTGTTTAACTCATTGATTATGATATAAATATAAACATTTATATCATATAATACAATTAATTAGCACATAAAATATGGTAATATGGTGATTTTCAAAACCGATTAATTCGTTTTTGAGTCCAACCGTTGGGCACTCATGGCAAAGAATTTATTGCCTCTTCGGGTTCGATATCCCATGGCATTTAAGCGCTCAGCAACAGCAGCATAGGTGAGTCCGTCTTTACGGTACAACCGGACCAGTTCAGCCGCTTGCAAATTTGCTTGATGCGTTCGAGCGTTTTCCTGACGAATCTCCAAGCCCTTTTGCGTAATGGCCGGTGTGATATTGGGCATGCCCAATTTATGCCCCTGGGCTTTCTTGGCCTGTAAAGCCGCCCGCGTCCTTTCCCCAATCAATTCCCTTTCATGTTGGGCCAGAACTGCCATGATTCCTACGGTGAGGGTATTGGCATCGGGAATGTCGCAGGCCACAAAGTCGACCTCGGAATTACGCAGGGAAAAGATAAAAGAGACATTGCGACTCAACCGGTCGAGTTTGGCAATCAGTAAACGCGCCCGGTGTTGTTTAGCAAAAGCAATAGCGGCCGATAGTTGGGGGCGGTTGGATTTCTTGCCCGATTCGACTTCGATAAATTCGAGTAAGAGTTCATCATCCGCTTTGAGGAACCGGTTTACGATCTCGCGCTGAGCCGAAAGACCCAAGCCACTCTTTCCCTGGCCAGCCGTTGAGACCCGGTAGTAGGGTACGTATTTCATACCTTATATATAGGTGTTGGAATGGGGAGAAAAAATGAACCCTTCTTCCCCTTTTCAACAAAGTTTGATTCTTGAAGGTGTTCCACGGATAAAAGTAGGAAAAATTTCGAGTTTATAACGTTTTCGCATCGACCATTTGGAAAATGTAAAATCAGATTTACCTTCGTAACTATGATCTCAACAATTACCAATTCGAACCAATATGTGGTTTACTACCGCGTCTCGACCCAAAAGCAAGGAGCTAGTGGGCTGGGATTAGAAGCCCAGAAAGCAAGCGTAATCTCCTTTTTAGGAATAGAAGGAAAGACCCAGGCTGAGTTCACGGATATCGAGTCGGGTAAGAATAATAACCGACCCCAACTGCTCCAGGCGATCGACTATTGCCAGCAAAATGGGGCGCGCTTACTGATTGCCAAACTCGACCGCCTTACCCGCAATATTGCTTTTATATTTACCCTTAGGGATTCGGGCGTCTCCTTCGTCTGTGCCGACATGCCCCAGGCCAATACCTTAACCATTGGCGTAATGGCTAGTATGGCTCAGCACGAACGCGAATTGATTTCGGAACGAACTCGCCAGGCCTTAGCCCAGAAAAAAAAGGCAGGATTTCAATTGGGTACTCCAGCTAACTTAACCGATGAAGCCACCCAGCGGGGACTAGCGGTTCGACAGCAAAATGCCCGTATGGATCCCAATAATCGCCGAGCTCTAGCCCTGACTCAATCGATGCGTCAGGCTGGCCAGTCCTGGACTACCATTGCTAATACGCTCAACAAACACGGCTTTCGAACACGCCGGGGGAAATTATTTCAAGCCGTGCAAGTCCAGCGTATTCTGAAATTGCTAGAAGTGTAAGGCTATTCAAATATATTTTATTACCCGACTTTATGTCTTTACTTGTCCCTTTGTGCCATTTTATCCGAGTGCTTCAGGTTTACTTCAGATTTACTTCCTTCATTTGATATTTCATTCAGTCAATCACTTGTTGATTCAATTCCGTATGATTCTGTCTTTTCATGAAAAATGAGACAACCAAACGATGAACTAGTATTCTCATCAGATTGCATAGTACAGATGGTTGGCCACTGACACCATCCTGCGCCGGAGCAATCGATCATTTTTTTCATTGGAAGCCATACCTCGGATGCAACCAATGGTTATCTGTTAAAGTCGTTCAGAATCTGACTTCGTTGGCTATTGATGAGTTGCCTGCCGCACTTTTTTTGTGGTTACTGCTCGATAAAGGCAACGATATAATGATTTGAAGCTCAATTTCAGCGGTCGATTGTAAGGATTTAATCGCCGAAATCGGTCTTCTACACTTGTTTTTTAGCCTATGTATTCTAATCATGTGTCTACTTGTACCAATCAAGCGTAATCTCAAAAAAATATCGCCCGTGCGACACCTCATTTATTTGATATCCAGTTTACTCCTAACGGGCCAGGTAGCCGCCCAGTCTGCTGCTTCCCCGGCTGATCCAATTAAACCGGGCATCTCAGCTGGCTCACCGAAAGGAAACGCAAAGATTACGGGCTATGCGGTTGATTCGACGCTGACCAAGGCGGTCGAATTTGCAAACGTGGCTTTATACGAAACGTCTACCGGTAAATTAGTCGATGGAACGGTAGCCAACGAGAAAGGAAAATTTTCGCTTACCCGTATTGCTCCTGGTACCTACCGACTGCTCATTTCGTTTCTGGGTTATAACACCAGAACGGTTGACAACATCATTTTGACGGTAGGTCAAACCAAAGATATAGGGGTAGTTCGGTTAAGTACCAGTACCCGCACATTGAATGAAGTGACGGTCGCCGGGAAGAAAGCCCTAGTGGAAGACAAAGTAGATCGACTGGTCTATAATGCCGATAGCGACCTGGCGGCTAAAGGCGGTGATGCCACCGATATTCTCAAAAAAGTACCGATGCTCTCGGTTGACTTGCTGGGGAACGTAACCCTACAGGGCAGTTCCAGTGTACGGGTTCTGATCAACAATAAACCGTCGTCCATCCTGGCCGGGAATCTGGCCGATGCCCTGCGACAAATACCCGCGGATCTCATCAAAACGGTCGAAGTGATTACGTCACCCTCAGCTAAATATGATTCGGAAGGCAGCGGAGGTATTATTAATATCATTACCAAAAAGAATACGCTCCAGGGTTTGCATCTCGATGTCGATAGCGGCCTGGGCAATCGCAATGCGACGCTGGGCCTGAACGGTAGTTTTCGAAAAGGCAACCTGGGCGTTAATCTCAATGGGAATGGCCGGGTTATTTATAATCCATCGGCTTCTGATTTAAATCAAACGACCTTTCTGGCAGCGGGAGCAGCGCCGGTTCGCACCAACCAGCACATTAAAGCCTTTGACAAAGGCGTATTTGCGCAATATGCCTTAGGGCTGGATTATGATCTGGCGAAAAACCAATCCCTGACGGCGGGCGTTCGGCTGGGTATTCGGAACTTAACGATGGATCAGCACCAAACGACGACGCTGCTCTCCGGCGAACGGCTTAGCTTACCTTCCAAACGGGATGTAAATAGCCAGAATCTATCGAATTCGATTGATGTCAACGTTGATTACCTGCATACATACCCCAGCACGGCAAACCGCGGGAAGAAGGAGTTTAGCCTGTCGTCGCAATACAGCCAGAATAAGCTGACCAACAATTTTGATGCGAATCAACTGGATACTCTTGGTTTGATCAGCTCTCGGCAGAAAAATCTGAACGATGCGACGAATCAGGAATTTATCCTTCAGAGCGACTATCAAATGCCGCTCAGTCAGCGCGTTCAACTGGAGTTCGGGGGGAAAAACACCCTTCGCCAGGTTACCAGCCTCTACCAATATCTGCTGGCCAGTCCCACCTCGGCGTTTGATCCGGATGAAAATCGTCCGTCGGGTTCGCTTCATTACGATCAGAATATTGCAGCGGCTTACCTATCGACTACGTTCACGACGCGCAACAAACTAGCCATTATGACGGGCTTACGGTATGAGTATACCAGCATTCAGGCCTGGACTGGAGGGTCTAAGGCCGGTGGACAGGAGCCCATCTCGATTCCCAATTACGGACGGCTATTACCCAGCATCAACCTGGCCAAGAAAATCAGGGAAAACGCCACGCTAAAACTGGCCTATACCCGGCGTATTCGTCGCCCCTTCATCGATGATTTGAACCCTAACTTCAATACGGTCAATCCCCTCAACATCCGGCTTGGCAATCCGTATTTAAAACCCGAAACCGTTGACCGGATTGAAGTTGGCTATAGTACGCAGCTAAAGAAAACGTATTTGAACTTTACGCTCTACACCCGGCTCAACACCGATGACATTCAATCGATCAGTCAACGCTCGGATACCCTGGTGGGGGCTGTCGTGACGCGCGTAACCAACCTGGGGAAAGAATATAATTACGGCTCCAATGTGTTTGCCACGGTTAACCTAACCCCCCGGTGGAGTGTGAATGCCAATCTGGACGTGATGTACCGGTTTATTCAGGGTCTGGCCCTGGATGTGAACGGTTTATCGACCCAAATCAGCAACCAGGGATTCCGCTGGGGTGGGCGCATAGATACCCAATTGCAACTCGATAAAGACTGGGCCGTGCAGGCCAATATTGGTTATCGGGGCAAGGACATTAATCTGCAGGGCTACCGGATCGGCTTTGCGCAATATTCGCTGGGTGCGCGGAAAGACTTTAGCAATAAACGAGGCAGTCTAGGGTTAGCCGCCGAGAATTTTCTCACCCGGGGCATGGGCTTTACGTCGGTGTTGACTTCGGCCCAGTTTAATCAGGATTTTCGGCAATACATCTATAACGCCAGTGTTCGAGCCACGTTCAGTTATAAGATTGGTAGTCTGAATGGCGCGAAGGTGAAGATGAATAAATCCCTCGGTGATGAGAATTGATTGCCTGTAGTTAAGGGCTCTAGCCTCTGGTTTTAGGCAAGTCCGGATTATCAAATCTGAAGGTGACACTAAAGAAGAATGCAGTTTATAGTTACACGAAAAAATCAAAAACGCCAGATCGTGCCGATCTGGCGTTTTTGATTGAGCTACGATACGTCTCGACGGGAGATCATTTGAAAACCAGCTATCGCTCCTATCAAAAAGGTCAGCATCCCGATGTATACATAGCCGTACTGCCAGTTATTGACCTGAATGGAGCGGTTAAAAAAGGAAACTGGCCATAGATACGGAGAAAACCGGCTTATGGGCAACGACCGGGAGATGGCTCCTGCCATGGTCACCATCAACCCAAAACCCGCCGGAACGATAAAACTACTGAACCTCAAGCCGATATAGAATTGAATGGCACACAGGCCCAGACCACTCAGCAAACCAGCGAAACATCCTTCAGCCAGGACCCAATGGAGCGAAAACAATTGGAAGCCGTATGACGGCTTCAGTACACCCAGCAGATAGCCACCTGCTTCGGCTAAGCCAAACAGCAGCAAGTGACTGAACACGATAAGTCCGGTGAACAAAACCAGTTTGGCTGCATAGATACTCCATTTTGGCATTGGAAGGCTATAGACGGTTTTCCAGGTATTGGACTGGTGTTCGATGGCGTGGACCAAAGCCGACAGAAGACTGACGTAAATGGGAAATACAAATAACGTCCAGCCAATTAGAATATGACCGGAATAGTCCAGCCACGGATTGATGCCCTTTTGATAAAGGTTATGGCCATCAAGGTAACTGGCCATAAAGGCCACTACTGCCACAAAAACCGGTGCCACAAGAGCCAGCCAAACCACCAGCGTACCTTTGAATTTTAGTCTTTCCTGAGAAAGACTTCGGACAAAATAAGACAAGGTCATCATCGGTTAGGGTTCGCGGCTTCAGATTGACGAGTTAAGGTAAAAAATAGATCCTCCAGTGTTTGTTGATTTGTTTGCAAAGCGTAAACCGCCACTCCCTGATCCATCAGTAAGCGGTTAATGGCCCCAATTTGCTGACTATCCTCAATGGAGATAGTCAATTGGTCGGGTCCATGATCCAATAACCGATACCGGGCGCGCTGCAACAGATCACGGGCGAGCTGATTGTTATCCGTTTCGACCGAAAGAACGGGCAACTGAAGGTGCTGCAATTGGGCCATCGTTCCCTGGAATAACAGATGGCCTTCGTTGAGAATGGCCAGGTGGGTAGCGATCTTTTCCATTTCGCCCAGCAAATGGCTCGACACAAAAATGGTTTTCCCGTGTTGCTGGCTCAATTCAACTAGCAATTCCCGAATCTGCCGGATTCCGGCGGGGTCTAGGCCGTTGGTCGGTTCATCCAGAATAAGCAAGTCCGGATTGCCCAGCAAAGCCATAGCGATCCCCAGCCGTTGGCGCATCCCCAGCGAATACTCACGCACTTTCTGACGGGTATTCCCCGTTAGTTGCACCAGCTCCAGCACCTGATCCAATTGCTTTTTCTCCACCTGCCGGGCATACCGGATCACTTCCAGATTGTCGCGGCCCGAGAGGTGATTATACAGAGCGGGTGATTCGATCAGCGCACCAACCCGGCTTAAAATCTCCAGCCGGTGAAGGTTACTATCCTTGCCAAATAACCGGATGGCGTCTTTTCGACTCCGAATGAGACCCAGCAACAACCGGATGGTGGTGGTTTTACCTGAACCGTTAGGGCCCAGAAAACCGAAGATGCTGGCAGAAGGAACCTGTAAATTGAGATCATGCAGCACCGGACGGTGTTTGAAGGCATGGCTGAGGTGATGGGTTTCGATGCTATAAGGGACCATATTTTTTTGTTTCCCAAATCAATGCCCCCTCAATCGGACTAAAAAATAAAATAGACCGAGAACCTTCCTGGCGCATCAGAACCCGGCCTTTCCCGAACAGAAATTTTTGTCGGTAAAAATAGCCGGTCTGGACCCGCCAGAGGCCTTTCTAAGGCAAATCACGGTGAGCAATGGGTTCTTTCGTAACTTGTAGCGATGAATATTACCCCGCAATGGAGCTTCCGGCAAACGCATTGGTCAGCGTGGCTACATGGGGCAATCTGGGCACTTTACGTGGCGGTGATTGTGTATGTGGCCGCTTATCATGGCACCCCGGTTCTGGTATCGCACCCGAGCGTCCACCTGCTTGGGCAGATGGCTATTTTTTATTTGAACTATGGCTACTTTATCCCCCGGTTTTTGGGTCGGATGCACCTGACCCTGTTTTTGCTTTTCAACCTGGGAAGTATTTTTTTGCTGGAAGTCACGACCATTCAGCTTTACCATTCCCTCAGAGCGTGGTATCTGGGCCCGATCATCTCCGATTTTCCGCTGTCGTACCCCAACCAACTGGTGCTGCGGTTTTTTGAATTGGTGTTCTTTGTCATATTGGCGGGTATTGTCCGGTTTACGGGTGATTGGTTTATTAATCAGCGGAAAGCAAAAGAACTGGAAAATGTACAGCTCCGAACGGAATTGGCATTTCTTAAATCGCAGCTGAACCCGCATTTTCTGTTCAACATTCTCAATTCCCTCTATGCGCTCTCGCTTCGGCAGGCCCCCGAAACCTCGCAGGGAATTATGCATTTGTCGCAACTCATGCGCTATATGCTCTACGAAACCAACGAAGAGCGAATTATCCTAAGCAAAGAAATTGAGATCATTCGCCGGTATCTGGATTTACAAAAACTCCGGCTCCCCGCCCACTTTTCGATTCAGTTTGACGTCAATGGGGAGGTGGGGCTAATCCGGCTGGAGCCTTTGCTGCTGCTACCGATTATCGAAAATATCTTTAAGCACGGCGATGATCCGGTTGGCATCCAGGTAGACGTTACGGATCGGTTTGTACAGATGCGCACCGTCAATAGATTACGAAACCGAAAGCCGGAGTCGGTCGGGGGAATTGGTCTGGCGAACCTGCGTCGGCGACTGAACTTTTTGTACCCCAACCGTCACCAGTTGGTTCTGGAAGAACGGGAGGGGTCTTTTTTCACTACCTTTTTGGTAAATTTATAGACGAGTTATGATTCGATGCCTGGTGGTCGATGATGAGGGGTTAGCCATGGAAGTGATGGAAAACTACATCGAAAAGGTACCCTTTCTACAGTTGGTTCAACTTTGCACCAGCCCAATGAAGGCTTTGCAAGTGCTTGCCCAAACCCCAATCGATTTGCTGCTACTGGACATTGAGATGCCGGAACTAACCGGTCTCCAATTTCTGCGCACCCTGAAAGACCCACCTTTTGTCATTTTGACCACGGCCTATCAGGAGTTTGCCCTCGAAGGGTTTGAAGTGAATGCCATCGACTACCTGGTTAAACCCATTCCTTTCGAACGGTTCCTCACCGCGATTCATAAAGTGCAACAGCGAATGATAATACCCGCTAAAGAAATGACTTTACCAACCCCACCGGAAGCTCCTGGAGCGGAAAGCCTCTTCATCAAAAGCGAGTCCCGGACGGTTCGGGTCGACTTAGCGGATATTCTGTATGTAGAAGGACGGAAAGATTACGTACTGGTTCATACCCGGAACCAGAAATGGATGACGCAGCTCTCCCTAAGCCGGTTGGAAGATAAACTGCCGTCCAGTCACTTTGTACGAATTCACCGTTCCTACATCGTAGCCCTGCACAAAATGGACAGCGTTGATCGCAACCGAGTTCAGATTGGCGGTAAGGAGATCCCCATCGGGGATTTTTACCGGGAAAATCTTCTGAAGAGAATTGGTTAAACTGGCTTATCAATGGTGTTCCCGAACGGACGGAAATTCACAAGGACATACTATACGCAGGGAATAGCGCAGTCCAGGCTAAATATCAAACTTTTCCAGTTTCCCTTTGCGAAACACATAGACTTCGTAGTAGTGTTTATTGATCCCGAATACCTCTTCCAGAATGATTCGATCCGCCCCACGGCTTAGAGATTTTACCCGGGCTTTTTGGGCAACCGGCAGGTCGGACAGCGTAATTCGATGCTCGTATTCGAAGCCTTCGTCGTACTCAAATTCCAGTGCAAAGATGCCCTGACGCCATTGCACCTGGGTTTCAATTCCTCCTGAGATTGGCGTATAATTGGTATCTAATTGATTGGCAGCCGCCAGACGGCTGCCCGCTCCGCCAAACAGGCTCAAACCCGACACCACCATTGCCCCGTAACCGATTCGCCGAAACCGGTTTTCACTCAGCCGGGGTAACAGCCATTTCATTCCCCAGGAAGACAGCAAGGCTGCCAGTGCGACTACAGCACCCACTTCAATCGCCTTGCCGGACAGCAATCCAAAAGAAGCATACAGACTCAATTTTACCACATGGAGCAGGAGTTCATTAGCCGCCCGCGTGACTACGATCTGCTCTTTACGGAGCCCATACCGCAGGTAAAATCGGTTGAAAAGCAGGCCAACTGCTCCGGTCAGGCCCGAGACAAAACCGGCAGTTGCACCGATCAGCAGCAAATAGAATTTGGGAAGAGCATGCGGAGTCTGCATCTCAGCGTTTGGCCGAAAGATCAACGGCAGATTTGCCACCAGAAACAGGCCCATTAACAGCTCAATATAAAGGGGATTGACGAAGCTGAGCAACCGGGCTCCCAACCAGACGGCGGGCAAGGCTGGGGGCACGAACCACACGACCAGATCCCAGCGCACCTGCGAACGAAAAACGACAATACGGGAAATCGAACTCGAAACCGTACCAACGGAAAGCGCTGCCGGAACTTGCGCACCGGGCAGCAATGATCCCAATACCGGCATTAGCAACAAACCCGCACCGCCACCACACACCGCACTGAGCGCAAAAGCGACTAATGCACAGACAAACAAAATAAAAAAGGACAATGACATACCGGTCAAAAAACGGAGGTTAAACAAAAACCACCCCAATGGCCCTGATAAATCGGAACGAGGGCGGTCTGTTTTCGGTGAATAACCAAATGCTTCAGCCAGGGATAAGCCAGATAAACGGCTTCCGTTGCCGCCATACCCACGCCCGCCCCAAAAAGCACATCAGCCAGCCAATGGCGGTTTTTGATGATTCGAAAGCCGCCAACCGTGGTCGCAGCTGCGTACCCGGCTACCGTGTACCAGCCACTGCGTCCTCCGTATTCCTTGGCCAACAGGGTAGCTCCCGTAAAAGCAGAGGACGTATGACCCGAAGGAAACGATTCTTGGCCATTCCCATCCGGCCGGGGATAAGCAACCGTATATTTGAGGGTAAACGTAATGCCTTGCGCTACACTGTTCGCCAGCAGGGCCAGCACGAGCTGGTCGTCAAACGGATGTTTTCCTTTTACACCCGCAGCCCCTAAACCCAGCATGACGACCGTTGGAGCGAATTGCAGGTAGTTATCCACAGGTGACGTAAAGCCGGGATAATGGCTCACTACTTCACGCTGAACCCGCTGGCTCAACTGCCCCTGAACCAGCAAACCGGCGGTCATCAGGGTGGCTGGAATAATGAATGCCTTCGGCCGAAAGGTCGATTGGTCAGTTTCAGCCAGAATCTGACTGGGGGATGGTCGTTGGAGGGTACTGGTGGTATCGATCAAAACTGGCGCGACCTGCGCCTGAACGCGGTTATTTAAACTGAAAGAACCAATGAAAAACCAGAGAATAAGTTGTTGCTTCATTCCATGCAAAAACGCAGGCCCGTTGATGAATGCCCGTTTGCCACGAAGGTATTCTTCGATTCTGAAGCAATCCTGAAGGCAGGTTTTGTCCCGGTCAGCTTTAGAAAATCAGCACCAGTGTCCCGCCAATAATCAACCCAGCCCCCAGGGCGGTTTTCAGGGTTAGTGGTTCGCCCAGGACAAGAACCGCTAACCCAATCGTCAAAGCGATACTCAATTTATCAACCGGAGCCACCTGAGAAACCGTTCCCAATTGCAACGCCTTGAAATAACACAGCCACGACAAACCCGTTGTCAGGCCAGAAAACACTAAGAAAGTCCAGGTTGATCCCGTTAGCAGTGGCAGTTGTCGCCACGCGGCCCGGACCAGAACAATACTCCAGGCCACCAGGAGGATAACCACCGTGCGAATGGCTGTTGCCAAATCCGAATCCACGCCGTTAATCCCTAGTTTGGCCAGAATAGCCGTTAGTGCGGCAAAAAAAGCAGACAATAATGCATAAATCCACCACATAGGCCTGATTTGTTAGGGGTAAAATGAACAAAAAGAAATCGGGAAAGTAAATGGTCTGGCATCATTTGAAGTCAACGACTTGCGTACTTCAGAAAGACTTCAGAATTAATTCTTTATTTGGCGGGTAGGGAATCCATTTATGAAGTATGAAAATACTACTGATTGAGGACGAACCTCAATTGTTGTCGAGCATGAAAGCCTACTTGGAAACGGAAGGGTACGTCGTTACCACGGCCTCTACCTTTCGGCAGGGAATGGTGAAAACGTATGATTATGATTACGATTGTGTGGTAGTGGATATCGGATTGCCCGATGGGAACGGTCTGGATCTGATCAGGCAACTGAAGACGACCCATGCACAAACGGGCATTATTATCGTTTCGGCCAAGGACTCACTAAATGACAAACTAACGGGACTGGAGTTGGGTTCGGATGATTATCTGACCAAGCCTTTCCATTTGTCCGAATTAAATGCCCGACTTAAATCCGTACTGCGCCGACGCTTATTTGGCGGGCAAAACCTGATTCATTTTGCCAAAATCACCATTAACGCCCACACCCATCAGGTGAATATCGAGGGTCAACCGGTGATCTTAACTGAAAAAGAATACCAAATTCTCCTGTTTTTTATAGCCAATCCAGACCGTTTGCTCACCAAAGGTGCTATTGCTGAATTTGTCTGGGGAGATCACATGGATTTGGCTAATTCGCACGATTTTCTGTACACACACATCAAAAATCTGCGTAAAAAATTGATCGAGAAAGGTTGTCCGGATTACTTGCGGACCCGCTATGGTGTGGGCTATCTTTTTTCGGCTACGCCATGAAACTACTTCACAAAATGATGCTCAATCTGGTGCTGGTAGCAATACCGGTGGCGATTGGCGGAGTCTGGTTATTTTATACGATGATTCACGCCGGAATTCAATATGAAGTCGATGAACAGCTTAGCAGTGATTTGCTGACCATGAGGCAACAGTTCCAGCGAAGTGGACAATATATCGGAAGAATCAATCCATTTCGGGTCGAAATCGACTCAGCTTCCTTACCCATTCCTGCCACCTTCGCCGATACAACTGAATTTGACCCGCGGGAAAATGAAGTGGTACCCGTTCGTCGGCTCGTAGTGACCGTCCAGGCAAGTGGTAAACCAGGACGTTTGTATCGGATTTCTATCCGTCAACCGGTCGGTGAATTTAACGAAATCGCCCGGCTTTTGTCAATTGGCGTCACGCTTACCTTCCTGGTTCTAGTGGTCGTGCTGATGGCGCTGAATGGCTGGTTAATCCGGCGGCTGTGGCAACCTTTTTACCAGCTAATTGACCAGTTACGCCATTATCGGCTGGAAATCCGTTCCAATAGCGAACACCAACCCGTCTCGTTCTCCGGCAGTACTACGGATGAATTTAATCAGTTAAGTGCTGCCCTCAATACCATGAGCCGGAATTTACAGGAACAATTTATGACCCAGCGGCAGTTTACCGATAATGCGGCCCATGAGATGCAAACTCCACTGGCCATATTGAGTCATGAACTGGAAAACCTGTTGAGCATCGAACCCCTTTCCATGGAGCAAATGACCGGGATTGAACGGGCGCAGGACTCGATTCGTCGTCTGGTTCGACTCAATAAAAGTTTATTGCTGTTAACGCGCATCGAAAACCATCAATTTGCCGATGAGCAAGTCAACATCAGCCCGATTGTGGATGAACTGGCGCGGGTTTACCACGATTTTGCCAACCACCATGAATTAAAATGGGAATACAATCTGGCGCCAGATGTTTACCAAACGATGAATCCTTACCTGGCCGAAGTGCTTTTTAGTAATCTCATGCAAAATGCCGTTCGGTACAGTGAACCGAATGCCAAAGTGGAAATGACTCTGACCCCATCGTATTTTCAGATTCAAAATCCGGGGACACCGCTTCCTTTTCCCTCCCATCAGGTCTTTGACCGGTTTATCAAGAATCCAGCCTTCCCTGATTCAACGGGTTTAGGGCTGGCTTTGGTGCAACAAATCGCCCAGCTTCATGGTATGCGGGTTAACTATGATTATTTGGCCAATACCCAAATCCATCTTTTTCGGGTCGATTTTCCAAAGGCAAACCTATTAAGTACCAATGGATATACCATTACCTAATTTACCTCATCGGTTAAATTAAGTATTATCTTCAGAGGACATATATCAAAAATCAATATAGAGGCTGATAGCCTGTTGCCCAGCACTTTAAATAAGCACGCTTAGCGAAGTTGATCCGATTGCTCCCGATACGAAATTTACCAATCTGATTGGACAAATTGACATCCTTTTTTGCGTGGGCAGGAATTAACCCAACTACGGTCTGGTGGCGACTGGACCGATCAACACCCCTCGATTCAGCTATTTTGAGCTCCGAAGTTCGGATATTAATAGGGCAATTAAATCTAAATGCACTAGTGCTTCAGCCATAAATGATTGACGGGTAAAGGCGTTTGAGTTGTATACGGGCATACGCTGTGGTGAACTGCCAGTCCACTTTCGACGATTTATCATTCCGTTGACCAACCTAGGCGGCAACCTGACGCTCAAATTCAACTCGACTTGCCACACGTTGAGTTAGTCCTTGCCGGGTTAATATAATCAGTTCGATCTCCGCTATGTTCAGCCACGAACCGTGTTTGGGGATGTACACAAACTCGAGCTTATGCAGGATCGCCCGCGCCAGTCTTGGCTCATAGACCTCATAAAGAGCCGCTTTGCGATGCGCCGACAGATTGTCTTCAACCAGCGTGATCCGATCCGCATCGGCGTACCATTCCTCCACCAGGCGGCCCACCACTTTGGCCCATTCTTGGCTGTTATGGCTATCGGTAACGACAACCTCCCGTCGGCCTGCCAACGGCTCAGCGACCATAAAAATCTCGGCAACGCCCTCCCGTTTGTACTAGTAGTCAACGTGTTGTATCCCGTGTTTATCTGTAAAACCGGTTCGGGTTTCGCTCACCAACTGCCGCCGGGTTTCGTCTAAGCAGACCACCGGATGAGCCGGGTTGTAAGCACGTTGGTAAACCTCCCATAAGTCCTCCATCGTGCACACGAACTGGGCCGAGGCTTCGGGGATCACCCATGACTTGACCCGCCAAGGCTTAATTTCGTTTTTTTAAGCATCTTCCGCACCGTCTCCCGCCCGATGGTCTCGACGTAACTTAGTTCAACCAGCTGCTGAGCCAACAAACGTATTGTCCAGCGTGCATAATCCGCCGGGGGCTGGCTACACCGCAAGGACAAAACATGTGCATCGACGGCCCCGTCGAAGATTTTCTCCTTATATTTCTCGCGCTTTTTGCCGTTGAGAGCCATCTCCAGACCCTCCTCTACAAACCGCTCGCGCAAGCGTTTGATGCTGCGAATGCTGATTTGATAGGTCTTTTCAATCTGCTCATCTTTCAACCAAGCGAGTTGGTTTTCGTCAGCAGCCAGCAGGACATAGGCTCGCTTAACAGATTGACTATTTGCTTTCCGTTTGGCGATGATAGCTTTAAGTCGGTCGCGCTCAGATTCGGTCAGGGTGACGTGATATTTTTTCATCTTTGTGAGAGTCAGCACACGAAGATACCCGTCAGACTAATCAAGTCAATACACTAGCCCCAGCATCCATGAAACTGTACAAACTGAAGGATAACTTCACGGAAATCAGAAAATTAACCACTACCGCTTGACAACAGTCTAATAAACAGATACTTGACAGACTCCAGTCGCTTTTAGCTCGGATGATTTACTCTTTTTTTTAAAAATCCTTTCACGTCAGTTCCCGCGAAACTAAGAGTCTTGTACAGCGTTGGTTGGCTCTTGATTCCGAAGATTTTACGAATCTGATCCGTGCTTTGTTGCTTTTTCTCGTACATCTCCCGCACATCCCCTGTAATAAACTCGTAGCGACTACTCAAACCTATAGGTTGTCCACCATTGAGCTCTCCGTAAAATAACATTTTGAGTTAGGTCAACAGCTGACCACCGATATCATGAGTACTTTTCAGATTAGAAGTCGTAGGACATTCTACAAAGTGCTTCGTTAAGCAGAAGCAGCCATCAATCATTTGACAAAGATCGCAAAGAGGGTTAATATTCCTTACCGCCATTCTTTACCGTCAGCGGCTGCGGTCCAATTACTCTAAGAAGCCTGTCCAGCAATGCATCGATTGCCGTTGGGGAGAGCAGCTTGTGCTCCCTGGCGGGTTTGTGATGGGACGGGAGTGATGGTTTGGGATTGCTGGCTCATCAGGAGTAGGGCCAAGGTAGCTCTGAAAACAGCCTTTTTTATCCAAAACTGAATTCACTAACCGTATCCATTTGGAACGAGAACCTCTATTTAACGAATACGTAATCAAAAAAGACTAAACGATTGTTCGGCTTCAGCAACGTAAACCTAAATCTGAATAAGGTCTGCTGAGTAGGTAAAAGTACATTTATTTCACCCGCATAAACTGGAGGCTCCGACCCAGCCACACAAACTTCCAGTACCCCCGCACGCTCAGTTGATCCGACGACACCAGCCTAACGTCTGCATCAAATGTATGACCTGAATTGGGATCATATACCTTACCATCACCCCATTTATCGTGGCCCTGATACGTCAAATTTTCCACCACTTGCAACCCCAGCCAGAGACGATTTCGCAGGGTAGGATCGGGATTTTCTGTGTCCAGATAATACTCCATCGGCGGAGTTCCCGGTGGGCAGTAAAACCAGACCGTCTTGCCAATATAATGGTCTTTTTGTTCCCGTATTTCGATCCGCATATCATGATCAGCCGACTCCCAAATGCCGACAATCCGATCAGCCGAATTAGGATTGGAAAGGCTCATGAGAGTCAGTACCATAGCCGTAAAAAAGAACTGATTTACAATTCGCTTTTTCATGAACATCTTGGTTATAGTTATTTAGAATTGAAGCCGAACCCCGGTATAAATGCCAAAACGGGTAATCCGAACCGCGTCCGCCCCAGTCAAATGATTCAGCCGCCAGATGCAATCCACCGAAAACAGGTTAAAAATATTCTCGATACCCACACCAGCTTCGGCGTACGGCGTCCGGCCTGTGGTCCGGAACGGATTTACCTGATTGAAATCCTGATTGGCCGCCGTCAGATCGCCCCAGAAAAAATTGGCCGTCAGGCGTTCCCGCAGATTAAACCGGTTCAGCAACGGAATCTTATTGAGGATCAAACCACCCAGCGAATACCGGGTGAGCAGGCTCACGTACCGGTCGGCGGCAAATTCGTAGGGACTCATGCCGTAGTAGGCATATTTGTCGGCAATGTAATACGGATTACCGCGGGGAATGTGCAGCAGCAGCAGCGGAACCGTACCCAAAACCGCTCCGCTGGTCAGGTTATAATACAAATTTCCCTTCAGGGGCATCGGCAGATCCTGCGACAAGCTGAGGCTGAATTTCAGGTAATCGAAATACGTATTTTTGAAGAATGGCACCCCACCTGCCACGTGAATTTGCCAGATCGGATACCGGGTAAACACCCGTAGCTTGTCGTAGTTGAGAAAGGTCGTCCGTTCGTTGCGGGCGTACCGAAGATAAAGCCCCGCTTCCGAATTGGTCAGGGTATGCAGCAAAGCCACCGACGAATCGGCAGTATTGACAATATCGTCGGAGGGCGCGTAACTGAAGCGAAAAGTGGGCGCCATTGAACCGTAGCTTAAGTACGTTTTGACGGACCAGTTGGGGCTCAAATCCCGTTCGTGGCTCAGCCGAATCTGCCGTAGAAAATTCTGGTAAACCGGGATCGGCTTGCGCAAGGCCAGGGTAAACAGATTGTCATTGTCCAGTTGGTCGTCATATTCCACCAGGGCGTCATAATCGTTCTTCAACGTCAGTTCATACTTGCGATAGGGAGTCCGACTGGGCACGTATTTGATGCCGACCGTTTCCTTAAAGCGCCGATCACGGGTTCCATAGGCCAGATACCCCCAAACGCTCCAGTGCGGATTAATGCCTTCCATCGACCAGACGCTGGTCCGAAAGCGCATCCCTTCGGTTAGGTTAGAACTTAGCAGGGAGCTTAAGGGACCAAACCGCCAGCGGTTGCCCACGTCCCAGTACCCGCTGGCGATGAAAGCCGCCAACCGGGTCGTTCTGCGAAACTGCTCGTTTTTTTTGAGTGAATCGGCAGCCCGGTAGATAGCCAGTTCGCGGCCTGTAAGCCCCTGAAGCCGGTATTCTTCTTTAAAAGGTTGCGAAGACACTGTAGAGGAGGCCGCTAAGTCGGTGTCGGAAAAATTTCCGGCGGTTACGCCCGGTGGGTTGATCTGATAATGGTCATAAACGCTGGTATTGATCAGACGCAGCGTTCGACCGGTTGAATCCACGCGGGTAGGCAGTCCCAGCAAACCGAGTCCATTCTGAAACTGATAGTTTAGACTGCTTTCCGTTACGGCCCAGGCGGTTCCTTTTTCCGTATCATCCACCGGCATAAAGGCCTGGCGAATCAGCAGGCTCTGGATAAAATTCAGATTGGCACCCGAACTGGTCTGTATTTCGACCCGTCGGAGGGCATAACTCCCCGCATCCACCCACAGGCTACCCTCAAACGTATTCTCATTGCGTCGTTTCGGCTGGAACTTCAATCGGTAGACGGTATTACCGTTTTCTACCAGGGTGTCGGGGATTGCAAAAGCGTAGTAGGCCAGCCCCAGATCCGACACGGGCCCGACAAAAGATTGTTTTAAGATTGGAATTACGCCATCATACAAATTGACTGGTACATTGAACCGATCCAGTTTGGGGGCCAGCCCATCCGTTTTCAATCCCAGATTTTGCTCAGCAACTAAGTAAACTGCATTGCTTTGGGGCAAGCGGGTGTGAAACTCGCGCCAATACTGCTCCCGGAAAAAGATCGGCAATGCGTTGGTCGCCACCGAATCCCGCTGATAGTGCTGATATACCTTCAGCATGGTGCGCATCAACTTCTGGCGCTGATCGGTGGAAAGGTTTTCAATATCCACTTCCGTGCGGACATACCCGTTGCGCATCCAGCGGTTCAGCCGTTGCGGATCGTTGGTTCGTTTGTGAGCAATGATCTGATGCATGAGGGCTTTTCCCGGATCACGAAACCCGGTCACGACCACCTCCTGCAGCTGGCCAGTGGTTGCCTTCATTTTTATTCGAATGGTATCCGCCGGTATCCGACTCAGGGGCATCGTCACGGTTTCGTACCCCACTTCGGACAACAACAATGTGTCGGGTAATGGACCGACCGTTAGGGTTAGCTTCCCGGTTTCGTCGGCAGCATTTCCGGTTTTGCTTCGTTTAAAATATCCGCTGACAAACGGCACAGCCGCACCGGTAGCTGCATCCGTTAATTGGATTTGGATCGACGGAAGTGGCGTCGAACTCCGTTGCGCCCAACTATAGAAGCCGAAGCACAACAGAATAAAGATCAGCAGTCCGCGTATCATCGGAGCGGTTCGGTTGATACCGGTTGGGCATTCACTTCCGGTGCCCAGTCCAACTCCTCTTCCGGAATACCGTCCTGAAAAGGTTGTTGCAGCAGGTGCTGGAAGGATGCGCCGTCGGCGGGTTCGGGGTGCGTATCCAGGCCAAAAACAAGTTCGTTGGCGGGTAATGTGTAGAATGTCCCAAAGAGCCGGTCCCAGATGCTCAGGACATCGCCATAATTGCTGTCGGTATAGGGTAGTTGATGATGGTGATGCACGTGATGCACATTGGGGGTCACCAACACGAAGCTCAGAATCCGGTCGAGTCGTTCGGGTAAGCGGTAATTGGCATGAGCCGCCACATTAGCCACAATCTGAATGAATTGACGGGCCATCAGCGCCCAGAATGTAGAACCACTGATGAAAACCCACACCAGCAGAAACGTCAGTCGGATGAAGGTTTCGCCGGGATGTTCCCGTAAAACCGTCGAAACATCGACGTGCGGATCGGCGTGGTGAACGGCGTGAAACCGCCACAAATACCCGTAGCGGTGCATGACCACGTGGTAGAGATATTCCAGAAAATCAAGAACGACAAACACGGCGATAAAATGGACAACCGGCTGGTTGGCAAACGGCAACTGACGAACCAATCCCCAGTTATGAAACTCGATCCAGTCCAGTTCCCGCAAAAGTGCAAATCCAAGAAGCAACTGAACCAGTCCATCGACCAGCGTAAACCGGGCGTTGGTCAACGCATGCCGCCACCGACGGAAATCGAGCCGCCAGGACTGGCGGTTTTCCAGGTGCCAGAAGAGTCCGATGGTGAGCAGTAAGAGTCCGATCCGGTGCGAATCGGGGACATGAGCGAAATAATTGGTGATGGAAAACATACAATTCGGGGTTAAACTACCGCCGAGATGGCTGGCAATAGGCATAGATATCTTAGGCCAATAAAATATTTGGCTGACTCAGAGTTCTTTATCGATTTTAGCTAGATTTTGATCATTTAAATAAGTCGATCCACACGGAAGCCCGGAATCCCAGGTTGCTGCCTTTGGGCGTATTGATTATACTTCGAAAATCGTACAGGTAGTAAGGCGAAAGTTGAGCGGAAAGGCGCGGCCGGCGGTATTGAACCCCCGCTCCAAACATAAAATTATGAAAGACCCGGGCTTTGGCATCAGTTTCAAACGAATGGCGTCGCTCCTCCGCATTGAGATAGCTCTCGAAATCGACTTGCTGAAAAGCGGATACATCGAAACTGGTTCCGGCTTGAAAAAACAACGAAAAAGACGGTTTCCATGGCAAATAATACTTCAAACTAACGGGCAGACTGATCACCGACGTTCGGATCGAAATATCGGCAATGCGGTCGAACTGGGCGGGCAGATAAGGCCGATACAATTCAATAAATTCCTGCCCGGTAGCCGCGTTGAAATCTTGCAGTGCGTGGAGGTTTTCGCTATTTAATTGACTGGCTTGCAAGCCGATAGAGAGCCCTAAGTTTTCCTCCGGAAAAAATTCAAATGCGGGTCCGGCACCAATACTGCCGCTCAGAAGTCCCATACTTTCAATCCCCACCCGGGGCTTCAACGCCGAGAAACGGAATGGCTGCCGAACCCTGGGTGATGCGATTGCAGCTACTGGCGGTATCGACGCAGATAGTTTCTCGGGGGTAACTGCGATTGAATCCGGTGTGATTTTCGCTACATACACCGAGTCGGTGGACATCCTTTCCGGCGGGTTCGACATCGGGTGGTTTTGAGGCATCCCAGACGAGAACACTGGTGATTGACCGGCGGCACGATCACGGGTTGGAAAGTTGTTTTCCGTCGATTTTTTTGCAGACCTGGCAGATAGTACGGTTTTTTCATTGCTACGTGGATTAGCAGAACGATGACGGTTAGACGCAAACCGACCCGCATCCTGCGACGTGGATTCGCCGGTTCGCCGACTCGCGTTGCCTTCCATAGCTGGTTGAGCCGCTTCTCCCCCAGTCTTCAACGGTTCAGTGGTCCATTGTCCCTGTTCCGACTGGTAATAATGGCGGTGTTCCATCACCGTTCGTTTGACGATATAAACCGTATCGATCCGATTGGTGGATGGTTTGGACGGGGCGTTAGAAACCGGGGTGACCGGTTTATTGAGCATGGCCATTTTGCTGCTCAAGTGCTTCATAACCCGTTGATTTTCAAACAACACATAAAACGTGGTCAGCCAACCCACCAATAAGAGTCCACTGACCACCCAGCCACCATGCTGAATGAATTGTTGCCAGGAACTAGTGGCTGGAAGCGAGCTCCGGATCCGATCCAGCGCCCTGGGCTGGTAGTCCGGTTTAATCGATTCCAGATTCTTCCTGAATAATTTATCGAAACGTTCGTTAGACATAGTTTCGCGGGTTTACCAATGGGGTAGTGTTCCAATTCATAAGCAACTCCTGAAGTTTTACCCGCGCCTTTGTCAGATTGGAGCGGGATGTACTTTCATTGATACCCAATAGCTGGGCAATTTCGGGATGGGTGTATCCATCCACCACGTGGAGCGAAAAAACAGCCCGGTAAGCGGGAGGCAATTGTTGGACGATTGCCAGAATCTCTGCGGCCGAAATTCGTTCAAATAAATGATCCGTTTCCCCCACGTCGTAGGCTTCATCAATATCCGTCAACTTCATTTTGGGCTGGTTCCGGCGATAGTAATCGACGGCCGCATGCACCATGACTGTCCGAAACCAGGCGTCAAATGGCTTCTCCGGATCATAATAATTGATCTTATTGAATATGCGCAAAATACCATCATCGAACATTTCCTCGGCCTCTTCACGGTTCGATGCATAGCGTAAACAAATGCTTACTCCGAAGCTGTAATAAGCTTCAAACAACTGCTTTTGAGCAGATTGCTTCCTGTTTCGACATCCTTCAATAATGTACGGCAGCGACAGCGATTTATTTTTTCGGAAGAGCACAGTGCAATGGTTTAAAATGTCATACGCCAATTCACACACCAATCGCTGCTTAATCAATTGTATTATTTTTTCAGGCAGCGGTTTGTCCACAAATATTCGTATGGCATTCTGAATACATTCTGTACTTCTTCAAATCAATCAACTAATGCGTGCACTTACCCTTTTAGCGGGTCTATTAATGACCACCCTGGCCTACTGTCAGGACAATATCATCCTTCGCAATGGCGCAGAAATCCCGGCTAAAGTGCTGGAGGTGGATCAAACCAATTTAAAATACCGCAAAACGGACAATCCTGACGGGCCCGTTTACACCACTCCGCTTCGGGATGTGCTGTTAATCAAGTATGGAAACGGTACCAAAGACACTTATGGCCCGCAGAATCAGGCTTTAGCCACCCCGGCAACTACCGATTTAATGCATTTACCGGCCTCTCCCACTCCCGGCAGCAGGCCTGCAGGCCTGGGTTACCGCCGAAGTGCGTTCGCCCGCTATTACGTTGATCCTTCCGGTCAGCGCATCAGTTTGTCCCAAGCCCAGGCAGTATTTCAAAACCAGCCCGATGCATTGACGGCACTCGTCCGTGGACGGTCACTGCGCACCTGGTCACTGGTGACAGCCATTCCAGCCGTTGCCGTGATTGGGACTGGTATTGGCCTGGCGGTTTTGGAGCATGGTGGAAGTGATGGCCGGAATGAGTTCATAGGCGGCGCAGACCAGAAAGACCCCAATGACAAAGAAACCGGTTCGGATCGAGGTGGTCGCGGTGGCAACGATGGGTTTAACGAAGTCGGCGCTGTTCTGGCCGGAGGGGGGGTGTTGCTGGGTGTAGCTTCGATCTGGCTCAATCACCAGGCTTCAGTCCAGTTTCGTCGGGCTGCCGACCGATACAATGGGCGGCAGTCAACGAGTTTACAATTCGGCCCGAGTCAACGCAGCTTAGGAGTCGGACTGAAACTAACTTTTTGATCATTGAACGTTCGATTGAATTCCCCAACAAAACCACTGGTCATCAACCTATCATTATGAAAACCATCCTTATTGCGCTGACAATTTGCCTGCTGGCCATGGCTTGCTCAAAGTCGAATGATCCGGCTCCCGATGCGGGTACGCAGGTTGCAGGCACCTACCAGATGAGCCATATCCGATCGGATTCGGCGGGCGTCAATCTCTATGATTTCGTTCTGCCACTCACCCAGGGGACAACCACGTTGTCTGGTACGCTGACCGCCCGGCGCGATTCGGCGGCTGCCGTGTTTCTGACGCAAACCGTTCAGATTACCGGACAGTCTGACCAGACGTCGGTCATCGGTGAAATTCATCTAAAGAGCAGCGGAAGTGCATACGATGTGTATCTGAACAATCAAAAGATTGGCACAGCTGATGGAACTCATCTCAATCTCGACGATCAGTTTACGGATACGCAGACGAATATTACGTACCGCACCGTCATTACGAGCCAAAAAGCGAACTAGGCAAACCGGTTTTATTTTCTGACTATGTCAATCCTCTTCGTTTTTCTGCAGCAGTATTTGCTGATCCACTTTGGTATCCGGCCTGAACTAGTCGGGCTGGATACCAACTTTCGCCATGACCTGAATTTATCGGAGGAAGCAATCGAAAAGCTCCTGGCCACGGTCGGAGCAATGACGGGAACAACGCTTCCGGCGGATGGAGCCCTATACCTAACCGATGTATTCGATTTACTAATCCACGTTCTGCTGCGGTCGAAGGATGTGGAGTTTGACCCCGAATCCGGTAATCCTTCCAAGGATTGCGAATCCGACTGGGACTGGTTTCATTTCCAGTATCAAGGCATGCTGTTTCAGCTTCAAACTCATCTTAACTAAACACCGTATGCGCCTTTTGCCCGGTTTGCTGCTTCTACTGAGTTTCCCGGTACTGGCCCAATCGATCACGTTCAACGGTTATGTTCGGGATGAGCGTACGGGTGAGGTTCTCATCGGAGCCAGCGTAGCCGTTCCTTCACAGAAAATCGGCACGACGACCAACCATTACGGCTTTTATTCCCTACTGGCCCTAACGGCTGACTCCTTGAATCTGGTCGTCAGTTATGTGGGCTATCGGACCTCTAATCTACGGCTGCTGCACCCTACGAGTCAGCAGCTCAACCTGACCTTGACGGAAGCGGCCAGCCAATTGAACGAAGTATTGATTTCCGATCAGGTCACTGATCAAAACATTCGCCAAACGCAAATGGGAAGCCTGAATCTCTCTCTAAAATTAAATAAAACGCTGCCTGCTCTCTTTGGCGAACGCGATATTCTTAAAACCGTTCAACTTCTGCCGGGTGTTCAGGGCGGTCAGGAAGGGACAACCGGGTTTTATGTTCGGGGCGGCAATAGTGATCAGAATCTGGTGCAACTGGATGAAGCACCCGTGTATAATCCCAATCATCTGTTTGGCCTGTTCAGTACCTTCAATACCAATGCACTAAACCGGGTAACGCTGATCAAGGGCGGTTTTCCGGCTCAGTACGGCGGACGTCTTTCTTCTATCCTGGATGTCACCATGCGGGAGGGAAATAGCAAAAAATTCAGCGGACAGGGCGGTATTGGTCTGATTGCTTCTAACCTGACCCTGGAAGGCCCAATTAGCGGGGGACGTGGTTCGTACATGATCTCGGGTCGCCGGACGTATCTGGATCTGCTGCTGAAGCCATTTCTGCCCAAAAATGGAAAGACGAACTATACCTTTTATGATTTCAACGCCAAGATCAATTACCGTCTTGGCGAACGAGACCGACTGTTTCTGAGTGTTTTCACCGGCCGGGACAACGCGCAGTATACCGGAGCCAGCAGCCTGAACTATGGCATCCGGTTTGGCAACAACACCGCAACCTTTCGCTGGAATCACCTGTTCAGCAACACGCTTTTTGCCAATACTTCCCTGATTACCAATACGTATCAATTGAGTTTGTCTACGCTTCAGAGTGGCTACGTGGCTCAAATTTATACGGGTTTACGGGATTACACGCTTAAATCGGATTGGGAGTATTACCCGTCTCCAAAACACACCCTGCGCTGGGGGGGAATTGTAACCAACCACGCGTTCGCACCCCTGGCATCGTCGGCCAGGCTTCCGAAAAGTGGGAAAATACCGGTTTTCCCGACGGACAGCATCACCCGGCAGTATGCGACCGAAGCAGGATTGTATCTCAATGACGACTGGATACTGACTGAGCGGGCCGCGTTATCGGCAGGCCTTCGACTTCCCCTGTTTCGCAATCCTACGGCAACGTATGCCCGGCTGGAACCCCGTCTGTCGGTTCGTTACCTGCTGGGAACCGTCACCTCTCTAAAGGTTTCCTATTCCATCATGAACCAGTTTCTGCATTTGGTTCCCAATTCAACCGCCTCTTTACCCGCCGACATCTGGTTGCCCAGCAGCGCCGTGGTCCGACCTCAAACGTCTCAACAAATTGCCGTGGGCTGGTTTCGTAATAGCCGAAATAATGCCTTCGAAATGAGCATTGAAGCCTATGCCAAGGAGATGCGCGGGCAGGTGCTTTTTCGGGAAGGAACTCAACTCCTGAAATCTTCTGAGATTGAACAGAATCTGGCTTTCGGGCGTGGCTGGAGTATCGGTTTGGAATTCTACCTGCGCAAAAATGCTGGCCGGTTTACAGGCTGGCTTTCCTACACGTTATCAAAGACGATGCAGCAATTTGCCAATCTCAACCGCGGAAAAGCCTTTCCTTTTGCTTACGATCGGCGGCATAATCTGGCTCTGGTGGGCAGCTACGAGCTATCGTCCCACTGGACCGTAGCCGGAAATTTGACGTTCTACACCGGGCGTCCTTACACACTGCCCGTCGGTCGGGTGCAAATTAACGGAGGAAGCACGCTCTATAATGACATCTACGCCGATTACACCAGCCGCAACAATTACCGGTTGCGTCCCTACCACCGGCTGGACGTCAGCGTAACGCACAAGAAGAACAGAACGTGGTTTGGCCATCCCGGCACCTCTGAATGGGTTTTTAGCACTTACAATCTGTATAGCCGCCTGAATCCTTATTTCGTATACGCAACCACCGATGATTTTACCCGTCAGCCGATTGCCCGGGAGGTTTCGCTGCTGCCCATTATTCCTTCTGTTAGCTATCAAATTTCGTTTTAATATGGATCATTCTGCCCGTTTATCCATTAAAGTGGGTTTGCTACTGGTCTTCCTCGGGCTGATCCTGATCGCAATAGTATCCAGTTGTGAAAAAACGATCAACATCCAGGTACAGCCTTACAATGGCCCTGTTTCGATCGAATGTATGCTGGTGTCCGGTGAAGTCCCGATACTGTATCTGAGTCGATCAACAGCTTATTTTTCAGCGCAAACCAACACCCAGGATTTATTCATTCCGGATGCCCGCGTGGTGATTAGCTCATCAGAAAGTCGCGACACGCTCGCCACGGCCATGGCCCGGGACTCATTTCTGTGCCAGCCGACGTATTTTTATCGGGGCAAACTACCGACCAGACAGGGATTGACCTATTCGCTCGAAGTGACGTATCAGGGGCAGGTATACCGCGCCCAAACGACCATCACCCAAACGAAACCAACGATTGCCAAGGTAAAGTACGTTTCGGTTTTTAAGGATCTCTACGGCGAACACGAGGGTGTGGTGGTGGATTTTACCGATACACCGGGTCAGGCCAATGCTTACCGCTTCGAGATGCGCCGGACCATTGACAGCAGTGCCAGAAAAACCGAAACTACTTTCAAGAGCGAATGCAACGGGGCCAATCCATTCGGCGTGAGCGAGGTTGGCCGAGCGATTTATTTTGATACCGGTAGTGGCGATGGGCGCCCCGTGAGTGTCACGACGGAACCAACCTACACGCATCATAAAGGCTCATTTGGCGTGGTGTATCTGCAGACGATGGACCCGGCATCAGGCAAGTTCTACGACCAGTTGGACCGTCAAAAACTGGCCACGTTCAATCCCTTTGTCGAACCCGTCTTTCTAACGTCGAACATCCCGGGATGCATGGGTGTCTTCGGGCATTTCGTCCGCTCCGAACCGGTTTCGTTCGAATTTCCGGAATAATTATTGGTTGTTCCCCTTCAGTAACCCCTTAGTGTAAACCAAAAAGCGAAAGTGCCGGGTGCTGCCCGGCTACTTTTTAGATCTCTTTTTTATCAACTAAAATATGTCGAATCCCAATTACCATCCCATACTACTGATTCTACTAGTTAGTTTGAACAGTTGGGCGCAGTATCCGCAACTCAGCACGTCCCCCGCCAGTCGGGCCAAGCTAACCGAAACCGTCAACCAGATTTATAATTTTCAGTTTACGAAGGCTGAAGCAACGCTGTCAGAACTCAACCGAACTTACCCCGATCATCCGGTTATTCCACTGCTGCAGGCCGTGAACAGCTATTGGCAGTGGTTTCCCGCCCGCACCGACACGCGACTCGAACAACGCATCCGCGACCAATTGAGCAAAGCCGCCAACGATTCGGGGGCCTGGCTGAACCAGCAAAAACGTCGCAATGCCAAGAACAATCCCGAGGCCCTTTATATCTATTTCTCGGCGGAGGCTTTGCTGGCCAAATTAGACAATTTCGCCCATGCCAAGCTCGCATCCGTCGGCCATGCTAAAAACGCTTATCCCTATATTCATACCTGCATCGATTTGCAGCAGCAATACCCGGATTTTTTGCTGGTGGCCGGTTTATATGATTATTACCGGGAAGAATACCCGCAAATCCACCCGTTTTACAAACCGCTGGTGTGGTTTATGAAGCCCGGCGATAAGCAAAGAGGCATTGCGCAACTGACCTCGGCCTCCCGGCAATCGCTGTTTTCACGGGCCGAAGCCGGGTATTATTTAGCGCACGTTTTGGCTGATTTCGAGCAAAAACCGGCCTTGGCGATAGCGCCCCTGCAAGACCTGCTGAAAGTGTATCCAGACAATCACTATCTGCGGGCCAAACTAGCCGAAGTAACGTTAAGTGCCAATCGCCCGGCTCAGGCGCTACCCTATATCAAGGCGTTGCTGGTCGATTCCTTACCCGCATACCGTTTGTTTGGCAAACTTGATCAGGCGCGGTATTGGCTTTTGACCGGCCATTTGGCTGAAGCCCAGGTCGGTGCCCTGGCGATATTGGCGGCCAATCCCAAAGACGAAACCCTGCTCGCTTTCGGCAATCAGGTATTGGCTCAGGTTTGCAAACAACGCGGCCAGAAGGAACAGGCTCGTGCGTATTACCAGAAGGTTATTGATGGATCGGAGTATCCGATCCTGCGTGATGAAGCGGAAGAGTACTTAAAAAACAACTAATCCGTATCTACCATAACAAAATTGATCCCGGTATTCCGGTTCGGTTTCACGCTGATGCTGGCGACTGGCTTGCTGTTGATTTCCTGCAATAAGTCGGTCAATGAGCCGACCACCCATCGAACCCCAATCCCTTACCCAATTCCATGAATTTCTTTGCCTTGGGCGATTGGAGTGTTTACGACCACTTGCATCAGCAGGCCGTAGCCGACCAGATGGAATTGGTCGCGACCGATTTAAATCCAGCTTTTGTGATCATGGCCGGTGATCATTTTTATTCGCGCGGGGTGAGCAGCCTAACGGACACCCATTGGCAACTCTCCTTTGAAAATGTGTACCGGGGAACCCACCTTCCGGCTTCATTTTATGTCGCCCTGGACAATCACGATTACGAGAACCCTTGCAACCAGAACTGGATTACGGCAAATAACGCCCCCGCTGGATTGTGCCTGACCGGTATTACTCCCAAGTTCTTTCGTTGAACGGAAAACCGATGCTGTGGCTGGGGGTGGACGACACCAATCCGTTTGTGCAGGTTTACCGTCAGGCTCAGGCGACCTATCCCGATATTTTGCAGGATACCGGACGGCAGCTTCAGTGGATCGACAATGTGCTGGCCCGCTCGACTGAGATATGGAAACTGGTGGTCAGCCATCATCCGCTTTATTCCGTGGGTAAAGACCACGGCGATCAGGACGAACTGGTTCAATTAGGTCCGCTGTTTCAGAAGTTTGGGTCTCAAATGAATTTATCTGGACATGCTCATACGCTTCAGCATTTGCCACCAGTTGGCCCAACATACTTAGTTATTTCCGGTGGTGGGGGCGCTTTTTCAGGGCCCTATTGCTGATTCTACCCAAGCGAAATTTGCCTGCGCAATGCGCCAGCAAGCAAAGCAAACACGCTAAAGCGGGGGACACATAGATTGGGATTGTTTAACAAAGTTGTGATTCCTTCAGCCCCTATACTGATTTTTCTTTTGGATGGATGTGTACAGAATCAGTCCCGCCAGGATGCCAAATAAGATGAGCGAAGAGCCTTGTGTGCCAAAGCCCAAACCACCTTGTTCGGTTGATTTCGTCAGTAAATCGCCAAAGGTTGCCCCAAATGGACGCGTCAACACAAAGGCAATCCAGAACAGAATCACCGACGAGATTTTCGTAAAATAATGCAATAGAATCACCAGGCCAATCAGGCTACCAATAAGCAGGGCACCCCCGCCAAAACCAAGTCCCGAATCATCGGCCAAAAAATCACCCAGGGCCGTACCAAGCGTGTTTGAGAATAGAATAGCTGTCCAGTAGAATAGTTCGGGCCGGGTGGTTTTGATATCCGTGACCGACAAGGTTCCTTCCCTTCGGTACCAGACCACCAGAATAATTACCAGTATCGTGACCAGAATGGCCGAGCCGGTAGCATAGCCCAAGCCGAGTGTCCGATCCATATAGTCTGACATCGTTGTCCCGGCTGTACTGGTGGCCAGAATTACCGCCCAGTACAAAGCCGGAATATATTGGTTGGTCTTTAACTGGGCAATCAGGGTTAAGGCGAAAATGCCGATTAATAGCAGCGAACTAACCGCATAGCCCACATTCAGGGTTTGGGCCAACAGATCTCCCGCCGTCTCGCCCAGGGTAGTGGCGCAAATTTTCATCACCCAGAACAGCAGTGTGATTTCGGGTACTTTCTTCATATTGATTTTTTTAGACGATTGTGAAATAAGGCCCGCAAGGCCGTTGGAAACACTAACAGCAGTAACGGTAACCCTGCCACAAAACCGCCGATTACCGCCACGGCCAGCGGTTGCTGCATTTGGGCTCCCAGCCCGAAACCCAATGCCAGTGGCATTAGGGCCAGTATCGCGCCGATGGCCGTCATCAGCTTAGGGCGCAACCGCAGGGCAATCGCATAATTGACTGATGCGTCCACTTCTCCGGTGCGGGCCAGCGTGTGCTCAAACTGATTGACCGTGAAAATAGCATTCTCGGCAATAATGCCTACGATCATGATGATGCCCGTGTAGCTGCTTACGTTCAAGGCAATACCCGTCAGGTAAAGTGCCATGATACTGCCCGTAATACCTAGAAGTGACAGAACGAGCACCAGCACCGAGAGCCACCAGTCTTTGAAGAGAAACATCAGTACGGCCAATACCAACAGGGAGGCCAACGTCAGAATCAGTAGTAGTTCGCTAAAGGATTGCTGTTGCTCGGCATAGGCTCCGCCATACCCAATAGTGTAGCCTTGGGGCAGGGGCATTTTCTGAGCCAGTTTGGTTTGTATTTCGGCAATGGCACTGCCCAAATCACGCCCGTCCAGCCGGGCCGTCAGGACTACTGTGGACTTAAGGTCCTCCCGACGCTGTTCCAGTTCCCCACCGATTACACTCACCCGGCAGAAAAACGACAAGGGCCTTGTGGTACCATCCGGCAGAAAAATTAGCACGTTGCGCAGCTGATCCAGATCATTCTGGTCGAAATCGGCAAACCGAAGCACCATCCGGCGCATCTGTTCGCCGTCCTGAAACGAACCCACCTGAATGCCGGCCGTCAGAGCCGCCTGAGCTGGCGAAGGTACGGGCTGGGCCGCGTTGGGCCCCAGTGCAACGCCCCCCATATAAGCGGTTAATTGCAGTTGAAAATCGGTTAACCCTATTTTATATTGACTCAGTTTGGTCTGGTTCGGCTCAAAAACCAGGGACGGCCCGGCTTCAATCAGGCCATCATTCACATCGACTACGCCCGGTACGGTTTCCAGAATCCCGGCCGCTTGTCGCGACAAATTCTGCAGCAAGGCGTAATTGTCGCCAAACAGCTTGATTTCAATGGGTTGGGGAGTACTCATCAGATCGCCCAGCAAATCTGCGATACGTTGCCCAAAGGAAATATCCAGCACGGGTTGCGAGGCACTGATGCGGGTTCGCAGCTCGTCAATCACCTCGACGGTAGATTTGGTGCGGTTGGTTTTCAGTTGAATCGAGTAATCCCCAAAGTTGGCGGGTACGCCCCGAAAGGCCATGCGGATGCCCGTCCGCCGCGAATACGTTGCTACATCGGGATGCGCGACGATGATTTTTTCGGCTTCGCGCAAAATGCGGTCTGTTTCGGCAATGGCCGTACCGGGGGGTGTGAAGTAGTCGAGTACGATTGTCCCCTCGTCTAAATCGGGTAAGAAACCCGTTTCCAGGCGATCGTAGGAAAACCATGCACCCAGCCCCAATAAAGCCACAAATACCAGCGATACCAGCGGCCGGCTAAACTGATTGGTTAGCCAGCGCAATTTGCGGACATTAGCCGCTTCATCGACGGCCTGCGCATTTTTGGCCGAACGCGGCCCCAGTGGTTTAAACCCAATCAACAAATGCAATACGGGCAGCAGCAGCCAGGTGACCAGAAAGGAGCAGATCATCGTAATCTGCATCGTATCGGATAGCTCCCTAAAGAAACTACCCGCCAGCCCGCTCATCAGCCGGAAGGGGAAGTGAATCACAATCGTGCTCAGCGACGAGCCGACCATTGCCGGAAACAGGTTATGAATCGCTTCCTGCACCACGACAAACCGGTTCTTTTCGGGCTCCTCCTCATGAACGCGGTAAATTTGCTCAATAATGACAATGGCGTCGTCGATAATCAACCCGATGGATGCGGCAATGGCACCCAGCGACATGATGTTGATAGTAATGCCTATTACATAGAGCACTAAAATCGTAAACGCCAGGGTAACAGGGATTGTCAGCAGTACGACCGTAGAGGCCCGCCAGGAACGCAAAAACACGATCATAACTAGAATGGCCAGCAACAGCCCTTCATAAATGGTTTTTTCCACGCTGTGGATACTGTCGCCCACGAAAGCGGACTGGTTGTAGTAGGGTTTGAGCCGCATCCCTTTGGGCAGCACCCTGTTGATTTCGACAGCTTTCGCTTCAGCGTTTTTGGCGAAATCAATCAGGTTTACGCCCGGCTGTTTCACCAAATCGATCTGTACGGCATCCTGGCCGTTGGCGTTGATAACCAAAAACTCCTGCTGCTGTTCCTGCACCTCGACACGGGCTACTTCCCCCAGGTGAACCACCCGTATGCCATCGTTTTTGACGATCAGGTCCCGCAGGGCATCGACATCCAGTACCCTAGTATCGGTCAGGGTCAGGTAGAGCCGCCGGTAATCGGCCACGTAGCCGTTGGAGAGTACGTTGTTACTCGCGTTAATGGCCGTCATCAGCGCCGAGATGGACAAATTAACCGAAGCCAGTTTGACCGCATTCGGTAGCACCACAATTTCTTTGGCTTTTCCACCCCGCACGACTACGTTAGAAATTCCCGCTACTTGCGAAAAAATGGGTCTGACCAGCATATTCGCCCGGTCGCGCAGCGCCACCAGACCGTGGCGCCCGCCCGCAGACCGGTCATTTTCCAACGTGTACCCGTAGACAGGAAACAGCGACTGGTTCATGGCCTCGATGGATAGATTCACGCCCGGCGGCAGGAAGTTGCGAATCTCGTTGATGCGGCTTTCGACCTGGGTTTTCTGAGTATAGATGTTTTGGCCCCACTCAAAAAACACATCAATGGTGCAGTTGCCCCGGCTGGTACTGCTCTTGACCACCGTTACCCCGTTAACTTTCTTAACGGCACTTTCGAGCGGCTTGGTGACGGTAATCATCATCCGGTCGCTGGGCTGTTGGCCATTATCGGCGATGATGGAGATGCGTGGGAATAGCACTTCGGGAAACAGGTTGGTCTGCATCCGGGTGAAGGCAAAGACCCCCGCCAGGAGCAGCAATACCCCCGTAAACAGAATCGGGCGGCTAAAAATCTCGAAGTAGGACCGGCGGGGTGGATTCGGCTCATCAGGCCGACTGACCGGAGCCGATACAGAGTGTGGCGGCTGGTCGATCATGGTTTCCGGGGATTTACCTGCACCCGGGCCGTGTCGGGCAGGCCGTAATTGCCCTCAATAATAATGCGGTCGCTAGTCCCGAAAATGGGCGAGCGAACCTCGACCGTCGAGGGGGTGCGCTCACCGAGTTGCACCGGTACTTTCACGGCGGTGCTATCATTGACTAAACGCATCACCCAGAACTCCCGCAACATTTCATCGGTCAGTATGGCCGTTTTGGGCAACAGTTGCGCATGGGCGTTGGCCTGGCTGGTCACATCTACCTGAACCGTTAGGTTTTCGGGTAACGGCACGGGCTGGGTTATCCGGGCCAGTACGCTCTGGGTCTGGGCCAGTGCGTTGACCGTTGTCAGGGGCGTAGTGAAAATGGCCGTGAGCGTTCGCCCATCGGGCAACCGAACCCGGCAGCTTCGACCGGGTCGGGCCAGTGCCTGATATTCATACGGGACGTTGACCTGAACGGCCAGCGCATTGTCTTCCGCGATGGTGCACAGTTGGGTGCCTTCCAGCACGTAGTCGCCGGTTTGCTGTTTATCAAACGTAGTGATCAATCCACCCGAAGAAGCTTGTACCGTTACCCGGCCAATAAGGGCGGAATCCCCCGCAATGGCTAAGGTACCTAAGGCCCGGCGTTCTTTGGTTTCGAGTTCATAGAGCGGTTGCCCAGTCTGCACCCGTGCCCCCAAACTTACGTAGACCTTCGTAATAAAGGCCGCAACCGGCGCAGTAACCGCGTTTCGGCGGAGGTACAACGTGGTGCCAAACAGGGTCAGGCTGTTGCTAATACCCCCGTGTCCCACGGTTTGCACCACGACAGGCGTGCGGGCAATGATCTGCACGGGGGCTGAATCGTTGCTCTCCGAAGAGCCGCAGGCCGACAGCCCCAGTAGCAGAGCGATCCACCCGCTACCAGTTATAATAGTTGTACGCATTGATGAGTAGTTGACGGTTGGATTGCAGCAGCAGCATGTCCCGCCGGACGGCCACCATATTTTTAAGCACGGTGATGTAGTTGATGATGGAGAGTTGACCCTGTAGTAATTCCCGGCGGTAGGACGATAAAACGCTTTCGTATCCAGTCAGCTGCTGACGGAAGACCGTTAATCGTTCGGCCAACCCGCTTAGTTCACCCAACAGCCGTTCCCGGCGTACCCGGTTTTGCGTGTCAATGAACTGACGGTAGTTACCGAAACTTTGCTGCAGAATAGCCGTCCGCTGACTGTTCAACCGTTTCTGGTGACCATCATAAAGTGTCCAGACCAGCGATACCCCCGCGCTGAACCCCAGTCGGCGGGGTAAATCGGGCAAGTACGATGTATTGAGCCCGCCATTGGCAATAAAATTCCACTGGGGCTTATAGCGGAGTTCGAAAATTGTTTGCTGAGCCAACAGGGCTAAACTATCCAGGGCATACCGACGGGTGAATCCTGATTCCAGTGGGCCAATATCAGCCGCTAGGGTTAACTGTAATGGAGCCAGATCGACCAGGGTTGTATCGGCCAGGCCACTCAGCGCATTCAGCTCCAGAATATCGCGCCGGTAGGCTGTCTGGTAACCCACTCGTAGGTTGTGCTGGGTTTGGGTTTCAATATCCACCAGCGTCAAATCGGATTGTTTTAACAAACTCGATTCGACAAATTTTTGCACGATGCCCCGTTGTTCATTCAACAGCCGGAGTAAACTATCCGTGTATTGAACCTGTAAACGATCCTGTAAACACAGGATGTACTGGTCGGTCACGATACGCTCCACATCGTGCTGCCCCAGACCAATGACGGTCTGCCCAATCTGCGAGGCTAACACAAAGGGTTCGGCAAAGGCTTTCGCTCGAAATAGATTGGAAATGGGCTGAGTAACATTGACCAATCCCTGATAGAGCCCCCCGTTGGAAACGGCCAGGTCATACCCATAATAGCGACTGGCCCCTTTCGAGTTAAGCTCGGGCCGTACGCCCCCATTATCCGTGGAGAAAATAGGCGCAAACTGCACTGCCCCCGTTACCTGCACCAGCGGTTTGGTATATAAGGCCTGTAACCGCTTTGCTTCGAGGGCGTTGCCCAGAAGCTGATTCTGGTTGTCGCGAATAAGCGGGCTGCTCTGGCGGGCGTTTTCGAGGTAGAAGGACAACGCCTTTTGTGCTGGCCGGGGTGAATCGGCAATTGGCGGTTGGGCCAATCCGGACACTTGCGTCATCAGCCCCACCAACCCAGTCCAGCAACCGAACCCGGCCGATACGAATCTCATAAGCTATATACGTGAATAAACATAAGGCAAGCTAGGGGGCAATCCTGGAGATAATCTGGAGTCAGCCCATGGTCAGCAGGAACAGGTGTTGACTGGCTTCGTAGCGGTAGCTCAGCGAATAGCCGTTGATATCGGCAACCTTCTTCGCGATGGCCAACCCTAACCCAACCCCTCCGGTTTGAGCCTCCCCTTTCTGAAAACGGGCAAATAACTTGTCGGGGGGAATCGCCAGCGGTTCACCCGTATTAGCGACCGACAAAACCTGCGGCTGTAAATCGACCGTAATCTGGCCGCCGGGTGAGGTGTAACGAATGGCATTGGTAAGCAGATTGGCCAGCAAAATCTCCAGTAAAGACCGGTTTGTCTGCAGGATTGGCCCATCTTTCATTCCAGTTCGCACCAACCCTATCCCTTTAGCCTCTACCGATTCAGCGGATTGATTCAGCAGGTAATCCAACAGTATCGCTGCGTTCACCGATTCGGTCTGACCGTACAGATGATTTTCGATCCGGGCCAGCAGCAACAGACTTTTATTGAGCCGGGACAAGCGAACCGTGACCCCATTGAGTGACCCCAATAAGTCGGCCTGTTCGTTGGTCAGGGGCTGAGTCTGGGAAAGTCGTTCGAGTTTTGCCTGAAAAATGGCCAGGGGGGTTTGCATCTCATGCGCTGCATGTTCGGTAAACTCTTTCTGACCTAAATACGTCTGGTGACTGCGCGATGTAAGCCCCCTAAGGGTCTGATTTAGTACATCGAACTCAACAATGTCGGATGAGGATAGGTGAAGAGGTTCATTTCTATCGACTTCAAATTGCCGTAATTTTCCCAGGGTTACGTAAAAAGGTTTCCAAAGTCTGCGGGCGATACGTCGGTTTAGGAGCAAGAATCCGACGAGCAACAGGGTCAATAGGCCTGCCTGGGTCAGCACAACCGCCTGTAATAGGTCTTCCCGTTCCACTAAGGAAATGCGGGTGATCAGGTGCACCGGATGAGACCGGTAGATCAGCCGGGTTGATAATTCCCGAAAGGGTTCAGGCTCTGTGATATTGGGGGCTACCTGTTCCGTATATACGGCATTGTAAATCGAATCTTGGGCGGGGGTTTGGCCATCGACTGGCCGAAGTATCGTGTTATTTTCCAGGTCGCGCCAGCTAAACAGCACCTGCTCGTTGGTAAATCGTCCCAGTTGTTGTTGAATGGTTTGCTTGCGCAGTAGCAGGGCTTCATCGACATCATCAATGAAGAGTTTTTCGATCACTCCGTAAAAAACAGGTGTGCTGATTAGGATAACCACACCGGAATAAACTAAATAGGTACGCAGGGTGCGGTCCAGGAGTTTCATTTAGCCCTCGAATTTATAGCCCAGTCCATAGATGGTTTTGATGCCATCGGCTTCGCCCCGCTCATTGATCTTACGCCGGAGGTTTTTGATATGGGTGTAAATAATATCCAGTGAATCAGCCTGATCCATGTTATCGCCCCAAAGATGTTCGGCAATAGCTTCTTTGGTCAGCACACGCCCCGGATTGGCCATAAAAAACAGCCATAAATCATACTCCTTCCGGGTTAGTTCGAGCGGTTGATTGCCAATAAGCACCAAATTCTCATCAGGACGAATCGTAATACCCCTTACCACGATTTCTTTTCGCCCGTTAAATTGCCGACGACGGAGAACCGATTGGAGCCGCGCGCTGAGTTCGGCCAAGTGAAAGGGTTTAGTCAGGTAATCGTCGGCTCCTAGCTGCAGGCCGGTCACCTTGTCGGATAAGGCGTCTTTGGCCGAGATGATAACGATACCCGTTAGGTTATTGAACTTCTTTAAGGTACGAACCAGATCCAGACCGTTACCGCCAGGCAGAGTAATATCCACAATGACGCAGTCGTATTCATACAGCACGATTTTTTCAGCCGCCGTCGCGAACGTAGAAGCCAATTCACAACAGTACCCTTCCTGCCCCAGATAAGCCAACACATCCTCCGACAAGTCCAGCTCATCTTCAACCAACAGTAGTTTCATACCCCTAAGATGCCTCTAAATTCTGGAGTATTTCTGGAGCCAATTTAGATAACCTATGACCTTTAGAACAATTCGACTCCAGACGAACTCCACAATTGGTTTTTAGCTTTGAATCGGTTAACCAATTAACCAATCAAACGCAACGAATCATGAAACGTCAACTGTTCACTAGTTTATTCAGTATGCTTACCCTGGCAACGGTTTCTTTCGCGCAGACGGGGTCGGTTCCGACCGCGGCTAAATCGACGTTTGCCAAACTCTATCCCAGGGCTACAGGGCTTAAATGGGATCAAGAAGATGGTGGTTACGAAGCCAGTTTCAAGGACAAAGGGAAAACGATGTCTTTACTCTTTGATGCCAAAGGCCAATTGAAAGAGACAGAAACCGAAATTGCGGTTCTGGAACTACCGGCTGTTGTCCGGGATTACGTAGCCAAACAAATGCCGGGGAAGAAAATTAAGGAGGCTGCTATTATTGTGGATGCTGCTGGGGTAAAAAAGTACGAAGCTGAAGTGGATGATAAAGACCTGATGTTCAGCGCGGATGGAAAACCGATCAAGTAAAAAAGAAGTTATTGATTCGGGCCGAAGCAAATTCTCCGGCCCGAATCTTTGATAATTGCAAGGTTATCATCAGGCTGTTTTTCTTCAATGTCTAGCACTAAGTGTGCCTATTATTGTAAAAGTTCAAAACCATAGCTATCAGTCTATTCTAGGGCGTGTTGACAATTAGGTATAATAGATCTGTCTTGCAACTTTGTTGGATGCGACGATATGAAATTACAAACTAACAATGGTAATGATTGTGCCTATTACTACCCGTAAAACTGGGGAGAGAGGTGGAATATGTTCAATAATGTGTGTCATTTTTTAGACCCTCAGATATGACTTCACTCGGTTACAGTATAAAATAGCCAGTTGCTGCACCGTCAATGACCAATTTGCCAACGGGATGGTCCAGTTTTCGATGATTCGCTGAGTAGTCAAATAGCGTATTTTCACCAAGGCTGTTTCTGCAGGAAATGCGCCTGTTGATTTGCGGGGCCGCCCGCGCTGGCCGATGTGCTGTGACTAGTCGCCAATGGTGAACTTATCATGGCGGTAGCCCGTAAGATGAGGAGAGCATAAAAAAGCCTGGGGTAAATCAGGTTAAGCGGCCATGGACAATGCCGTACCTGATTTACCCCAGGCTTTTTTATGCTCTCCCGTACCCGGCTACCGTGTACCAGCCACTGCGTCCGCCATATTCCTTGGCCAACAGGGTAGCTCCCGTAAAAGCAGAGGACGTATGACCCGAAGGAAACGATTCTTGGCCATTCCCATCCGGCCGGGGATAAGCAACGGTGTATTTAAGGGTAAACGTAATGCCTTGCGCTACACTATTTGCCAGCAGGGCTAGCGCGATCTGATCGTCAAACGGATGCTTTCCTTTTACACCCGCAGCCCCTAAACCCAGCATGACGACCGTTGGGGCGAATTGCAGATAGTTATCCACCGGTGACGTAAAGCCGGGATACCGTTTCACTACTTCACGCTGAACCCGCTGGCTCAACTGCCCCTGAACCAGCAAACCGGCCGTCATCAGAATGGCCGGAATGATGAATGCCTTCGGCCGAAAGGTCGATTGGTCCTTTTCAGCCAGGATCTGACTAGGGGCTGATCGTTGGAGTGTGCTGTTGGTATCGATCGAAACTGGCGCGACCTGTGCCTGAACCCGGTTATTTAAACTGAAGGAACCAATGAAAAACCAGAGAATAAGTTGTCGCTTCATTCCATGCAAGAACGTAGGCCAGTTGATGTATGCCTGTTTGCCACGAAGGTATTCTGCGATTCTGAAGTAATCCTGAAGGTGGGTTTTGCCACCGGCTGCTTTAGAAAATCAGCACCAGTGTCCCACCAATCATCAACCCGGCACCCAGGGCCGTTTTCAATGTTAGTGGTTCGCCCAGGACAAGAACCGCTAACCCAATCGTCAAAGCGATACTCAATTTATCAACCGGAGCCACCTGAGAAACCGTTCCCAATTGCAACGCCTTGAAATAACACAGCCACGACAAACCCGTTGTCAGGCCAGAAAACACTAAGAAAGTCCAGGTTGATCCCGTTAGCAGTGGCAGTTGTCGCCACGCGGCTCGGGCCAGAACAATACTCCAGGTCACCAACAGGATAACCACCGTCCGGATAGCCGTGGCCAGATCGGGATCAACGCCCTTAATACCTAATTTGGCCAGAATAGCCGTTAGTGCGGCAAAAAAAGCAGACAATAATGCATAAATCCACCACATAGGCCTGATTTGTTAGGGGTAAAATGAACAAAAAAGAAACCGGAAATGTAAATGGCCTGGCATCATTTGGAGTGAACGGCTTGCGTACTTCAGAAAGACTCCAGAATTAATTCTTTATTTAGAGCGTAGGGAATTCATTTAATGAATATGAAAATCTTACTGATTGAGGATGAACCTCCGATGTTGTCGAGCATGAAAGCCTACCTGGAAATGGAAAGGAAAATACGGTTGATGAATATGTTAAGCCGATTGAGCAAAATACGTGTGCAAAAATAGTAGTACGCTTCCTGCACACATTCGGAAGCGTACTGCCGGGCGTCGAAAGGAAATCTCACTTAATCAACGTACCCCGTTCATCAAAAATCAGGTCTTTACCTCCCACTCGTGCTTCAAAGGTTTTTTTGCCAGTAGCATCCAGCATTTCGGCGGCTTCTTTGATCTTTTTCCCCGGCATTTTCTTAGCTACGTAATCGCGTATAGCGGCTGGGGTGTTGTCGGTCAGGTGGATAGCCGCCGATGTAGTCATGAGTGTCGCTAAACTTAGAAGTCCAGCAAATAGGATTTTTTTCATGTAATGAGATTGGTTAGTTGATTAGAAACCTTCCCAAACCTACCCCCTGATTCTGAAGCTATTCTGAAGAACGAAATACAGTAAACTACCAGCAGAACGACATACTGGGCAAACTTCAGGAATGCTTCAGATTCTTGTCCTTGTTTTGCCCAACTCAACGGGTACATCTGCCCCTTAACAACGGTATGGAAAAATATCCCCTAAATATACTTTTGTTTAACACGGCTTGGCTGGAGTGGGGCGGTACCACCCTAATTGCCGCTCTGGTGTTTATCGAGACGGGCTTTCTGCTCGGCCTGATTGTCCCCGGTGGAGAAACGCTGCTGTTCACGGCGGGACTGCTGACGGGTGCCCGCACCCTCAACCTGCCCGTATTTGCCCTCATTGGGGTCCTGATCGTTGCCGCCGTAGCGGGCGATCTGACGGGCTACTGGATTGGCCGCAAACTCGGGGACCGGCTCCGCCACCAGCCCGATACCTTCCTCTTCAAACGGCGTTACCTCGATAAGTCCGATGCCTTTTACCAGAAACATCCGAAGTGGGCCTTGCTGGTGGGCCGGTTTCTGCCCATCATCCGCACCTTCAACCCACTACTGGCGGCCAGTAGTGGGTTGCCCTGGCCGCGTTTTCTGCTCCTGACAGCCACGGGTTGTGTAGCCTATATTTCGGTGCTGGTATTGGCTGGGTATTGGCTCGGCCAGCAGTTTCCACAGGTCGGGCAGTATGTGGAATACATCTTTCTGGGCGTGGTGGCGCTGGTCATTGGAACGCTCGTCGTGCAGCGGTTACGGAAGATCGATACCCTACCCCAACCGTAGTGGGTAAGGCCCCGCAAGAAACTCTATGAATTTAGTATCAATCTGTGGTTTTCAATTACTTACTCAATGAAACGATTACTTTGCTTCATCACGCTAATCGGGGGTCTATCTCAGACAACACTGGCCCAGACGACTGATAGTCTCTACACCGACAGTCTTTCTTTTATCCGATCAAAGCGCATGTCGGATGCTGATCTGGCCAAAAAACGGGAAGGCCGGTTCACAACGGGGCTCCCCGACCTCTCATCAGACCCCGTCACGGGTTTTGGAGTAGGTATTCGAACCAACACCTACTGGAATGGCACCCGCGCCAACCCACTCTTTGCGTACACGCCTTATCTGATCAGACTACGAGCTAACGTCGCTTACTACACGACCAACGCCCGCGAGCTTACTGTCGGATGTTCCCTACTACCGAGGTTCCCGCTGGCGTTTCAGAGCGGACTTTAAGGCCCAGCAAAACCCGTCTAACCTTTATTTTGGGTCCAACCAGAGTACGTTGGGTCCGCTCCGCTTACCCTCTAATCCCAACGAAACGTTTGACACGTACGCAGCCTACAATAACGCTCGCAGCGCCCTGCGGCCCGGTCAGGCCGGTGAAGCCGCTTTCGTGAGTGATGCTTTGTCCAATCGGTTCAGGGAAACGGAGTTTATGCTCAACCTCAAAGCCGATTACGCCTTAGGTAAGGGCAAGTGGCGGGTGATGGGTGGATACGAAATCCAATCCCTCGCTTACCGGACCTTTCAGGGAACTCAAACGGATGCGGTAAACCCGGTGAACGGAGAAAAAACGAAAGCACCAAATGGTACCTCATTGCTGGCCCGTGATGCCGAGCAGGGCCTGATTTTTGGCCTTGATGGGGGTCGGGTTTCACTCCTACAGACTGCCCTGATCTACGATACCCGTGACTTTGAACCAGACCCAACCAGGGGTATGTCCTTTGAAGCCGCTAACGAGTTCTCGAACCGGGCCATTGGGTCGAAGTTCAATTTCAACAAGCTGTTTCTACAGGGCCGTGTTTATCAACGGCTGCCAGTGGGTATTCGGACCATACTAGCGGGTCGGATTGGTGCCGGGACTATCTTCGGCAGCAAAGCCCCCTTCTTTGAATACCAGGACCAGTGGAGTCCGGATGGCAGCATCAATGCGTTGGGTGGGCGGCAATCGTTGAGAGGGTATCGCCAGAATCGCTTCCTGGCTCGTTCGCTCGCGTTTGCCAATGTGGAGGTTCGGGTCCGGCTGGCCGATCTGAAAGTTGGTCGGCAAAATTTTGGGTTAGGCGTTGCTCCGTTTTTCGACGCGGGCACCGTCCGTGACCGTTGGCAGGACCTGAATTTCAGCAATATCAAGACATCGTACGGGGCTGGAGTCAGGGTGGCCTGGAACCTCTCGACCATCCTGTTTTTCGACTACGGACAGTCTACAGAAGACCGGCTGTTCTACTTTGGCATCGGGCAGATTTTTTAATCGGACGGCCACGGCACATTACCAAACGGGCGGCCCCGGCTGCCGCGGGACCGTCGCCGATGCGGGGGCGTTTTGGCTTTATTTTGGCCATACCAGCAACCCCACTGAAACTAACCCTCCGCCAATCAGTAATTTCGGTGTAACGGGTTCGCGCAACAGTGTAACCGACAGCAGAACCGTAATCATGATGCTTCCGCATCGGCCAGCCCTAAATCTGAACTGATGCCTCTAAGACCCATTTTGGCGACAACCACCGTCAACCCGGCGAAAAGCATCGAAATGAGACTGTAAAAAACCCAGGTTGGCATTGGTATCGTTAGTTAGGAAAGAAAAGGGTAAAGGTGTGCAGTCGGCCCCGCTCGTCGTAGCAATAGTCAACGGTCATGCCGTAGCGGTCGGCGATTTGTTTGACCAACGCCAGGCCCAAACCGGTTGACTCCGGGCGGGCCGGGTTTTTCACGAAACGGTCGAAGAGTTGGTCCGCCGGAAAAGGTAGCGGAGGGCCAACGTTTGTTACCGTAAATTGCGAGTTGGTCAGGTCCAGTTGGGCGAACGTACTGGGCAATGCATGGGTAAGCGAGTTCTTGAGCAGATTGCTGATCAATACCTCGGCTAAGTACGGATTCATCAACCGGGAAACGTCCGGTTCGATGAGCGTTGTCCAGTTTAAGCCCCGGTGCTGGGCATAGGCGGCAAAGTTGAGATGCAGCCGATTGACCAGTTCGCTCAGGTTTACCCGTTGCTGATCGGCAAACTGGTTATTTTCTATCTTGGTCAGTAGCAACAGGCTTTTGTTTAGTTGTACCAGTCTCCGAACCGACTGTTGAGCCTGTTCCATCAGGTTGACCTGCTCCTCGGTGAGCGGTTCGGTTGTCAGGAGCCGGTCTAACTGCGTCGTAACGACGGCCAGGGGTGTCTGCATCTCGTGGGCAGCATGGTCGGTGAACTCCTTCTGCCCTACGTACTGCCGGTGCAGCGTCAGGCTCATGTCGTTGAGTGCCACGCTCAACTGATCGAACTCGTCAATTCCACTCCGGTCAAATGTGTCCGGGGTACGTTCGTTCAGGCGGTACGTTCTCAACTGATCGATGAGTCGGTAGAACGGTTGCCAGAGCCGACGTGAAATCCAGCCGTTCAGCAGGGTCAGCAGAATAAGCAGGAGGACAAAGGCGACCATAACCCCCAGGGAAAGCAAATGAGCGATTTCTTCAAACTCACCCATCGCCTGCCTGACCACGATCAGGTACATGCGGTCCCCGATCTGGGCCGTTGCCGTTAACCGCCGAACCGGAACGGGTTCCTGCTCCCGCCGGTCGAACTCTACCGTGTCAGAGTACATGCGGCCGATCGGATGTCCCGATGGCAGCAGCGCGATATAGGGATTGTCTAACAGATGGTGCCCCCGGTTCAGGGGTACCCGGGCCGTTTGAAGCTGATGCTGAATGAAAGCCAGATCACTGCTGAGTTGCTCGTCTACTTCATACCGGATGACTCGGTTAATCAGCGTACCAAAAAACCACACTCCACCGAGGGCAACCGGAATGGCCGCCAGCATAAGGTATAGTAACGTTTTGCGGAGTAAGCTCATGTCGTGGTAAACAGGTATCCGGCTCCGTACCGCGTTTTGAGGTAGTCCGGGCAACCCGCGTCCATGAGTTTACGCCGGAGGTTCTTGATGTGGGTGTATAGAAAGTCATGCGAATCCGCCATATCCATGTGATCGCCCCAAACGTACTCGGCAATGGCTGATTTGGTCAGGAGCCGGTTTGAGTTGGCGATGAAGAAGAGCAACAGGTTATATTCTTTTTCGGTCAGCTCAATCCGTTGGTCCGCAACAGTCACCCGATGCGAGAGCGGATCAACGACAATCTCCCCGTAGCGAATCAGGTTGCTGCCACCGAAAAACCGCCGACGCAACACCGACTTGATGCGGGCGTTGAGTTCGGGCAGGTGAAAAGGCTTGGTGATGTAGTCGTCCGACCCCAGTTCCAGGCCCGTCAATTTGTCATCGAGTGAGTCTTTGGCCGATATGATAATGAGTCCGCTTTCTTTATCAGCGGCTTTTAACTGGCGGATCAGGTTCAGGCCGTTGCCGTCGGGCAGGCCGATGTCCACCACCACACAATCATAGTCGTAGTCATTGAGTGCCATTGAGGCTTTGGCGAACGTAGCGGCTGTCGTCATAACGTACCCCTCTTCTTCGAGGTACTGCCGCATGGCCAGCAGCAGGCTTGGCTCATCTTCTACCAGCAGGATTTTCATAGCTAATGCCCGCTATGGGCCAGTTAACCCGATGATTCAAAACTTATGGCTGTATCCGACCCGGAAGACCTGGGTTTCGTAATAATCGGTGCTGACGAAACGGAAGCCTTCCCCTTGTACCTGCCGACGAATCCGCAGGGTGTTGGCAATATCGGTGGCGTTCAAAAACCATTCGCCTTTGCCGCCCTGAACCACTTTCTTTATCCCACCATCGATGGAAAAACGGGAATCGATCCGGCCCTGTGGCACCAGGTCAGGCGCTAAGTAAATGGCCGTCAGTTGAGCCTCCACCTGCTTTTCAAATCGAAGCAGCCCGTTGACTTTGGCGTTGCCCGACAGCAGTTGTTGCCGCCCGGCGGAGAACGTGTTGCGAACGGGGTACAGGTTGGTAACTGCAAAGGCATCGATGGTCGACTGGTAGCCATTCAGATTCACGTTGACGGTAACGCGCGGGCTAAGTTTCTGAGACGCGGCCACTTCCAACCCGGTGTTGCGGCTGCGCCCCGCGTTCTGGAAGATGTTGTAGATCAACGTACTGCCCGGCACCATACTGCCAATCCGGGTGATGGTTGCCTGCATCTCCTTGTGATAAGCCGCCGAGTACAAATACCCCGCGTTCCAGCTTGTCTTATAGCCCAACTCGAACGATGTGGTGAATTGGGGCCGCAGCGCCGGATTGCCAACTTTGATAATTTCAGCATCGTCGTACTTGGGGAAAATGCGGATGTCCACCTCGTTGGGCCGATCCACCCGGCGGTTGTAGAACAGGGAAAAGCGGTTGTTGTCGTCTAATTTGTAGGTCAGCCTGACATTGGGAAACGGCTGGGCGTAGTGGTATCCGTCGCTTTTATACGTGTTGTGGTTTGGGTTGACACGGTATTGCAAATCCACGTATTCGTAGCGCAGTCCGGCCTCCACCTCTACCCGCTTGCTCTCGAAGACATAACTGCCGTAGAGAGCCGGAATCACCTCGCTGTAAGTAGCCTCGCCACCGGCGTTCACATCCAAGGGGGAGTTCAGGCCCGGAAAAAACTGCATATTGGTGGGGATGTAGCGTCGTCGCAGTTTGGCCCCGGCCTCCACACGCCCGTAGCGCAGCGGCTGGACGTAATCAATCGTCAAATCGCCCACGTGTTCGTCCGACAGCAATTTAAACGAGTCGGTGCCGGTGAAGCTGGGCAGACTATTGGTAAAAAAGTACTTCTCGTCTTCGCGGTGAAAGGTGTAGTTCAGCCCTACGTTGAGCAGCCGCCCCGGTTGGCTGAATTTGTGCTGCCAGCCTGCGGAGGCCGTTACGGTGGTCTTTAGCTCATCTTCCAGAAACTGCCACAGCCGCAGCCGCTCGGAGAGATTACCGTTAAAAAACGGCTCGTCGCCCCGATCAATGATTTTCTCACTGCTAAACAGACCGGATACCGAAATCGTGTTATTGGCATTGGCGAACCAGTCAAAGCCTGCTTTACCCGTGATGATGTTGGTGTTCCGGTTACGTTTGAGTTGTTGCCGGATGACCGGTCCCGTGTCGTAAAAACGGTCGGTAAACTCGTTTTTGTTGAGCGTCTGGGTGTAGAGGTTATCACCCTGCAAAAACAGATTTACCTTATTTTTTCGATAGTTGAGCGAAATCGACGGATTCAGCTTGGGAGTGGCCTGGTACTGAGGGCGGATGCCGGGAAAATTCGTGGCTTTTTGCCAAAGTGCCCCAACGCCTACGGCCATGCCTACTTTGCCGTTGAAGCCTTCTTTTTTCTCCTTTTTATAGATGATGTTGATAATGCCCGCGTTACCATTGGCATCGTAACGGGCCGACGGATTGTTGATGATCTCGATTTTCTCGATGGCCGAAGCCGGAATATTCGCCAGCCCCGACTGCCCTCCAAAGCCCGTGAGGGCGGTTTGTTTACCATCGAGCAGCACCATCACACGGTCGTTACCCCGTAGCAGCACCTTCCCGTCCCCATCGACGGTCACGCCGGGGAGGTTTTTCATCGATTCAAGCACCGAGCCGCCCGCCTGACTAATGTTGTCGGCTACGCTGAACGTTTTTTTGTCCATCGTGCCGGCGATGGCTTCCTGCTGAGCCGTCACGACCACCTCCCCCAACTGCGCCACGTCTTCGGTCAGTTCCAGCGTACCGACGTTGAGAAATTCACTCAGTTGCCCCACGCGAACCGCCTGGACACGGGGCCGGTAGCCAACATAGGTAACGCGGAGCAGGTAATCGCCCGGTTTGACGCCCACCATCGAAAACAGCCCGGCTTCATTGGTAATACCCCCGGTCACAAAGGCACTGTCCGCTGGCATCAGCAAGGTGACGTTCACGTAAGGAAGCGGAGCTTTTTGGTCCATTTCTTTAATCGTTCCTGACAGCGTAACCACGTTTGTTTGCGCCGCCACGGCTCCGGCAGCAAGCACGAAAAGAGCAAGAAAGAAGGCTGATTTCATTAGGCAGTTTTTAGGAGTAAACGCACAAAGCTACCGGATAAATCTATAGCAATTCTGAAGTCGAAATAATGCCCTGATCTCTATTTAGGTACGTGCTGATAGAACAGATTGCTTTTTTGGTGAATGATTAGCAAATTGCTCAACACATCCATTTGTCAGGTATCAACCTAGATAGTCAAAGGAAGTAGTTTGTGTTCCGCCGTTCCGTCGGCGTTGGCTACCTGGAGTTTAGAAGCGGAGGGACCAATTCGGTTCATCGGCATAATGGGCTTCTCGCCGACCCCACTTTGGCTAAAGTCGGACTGAGCAGCACCGTTCAAACTCAGTACCTTCAGGAGAGGTAGCAGGAAAGCCAGGGTTGTTTTGGTTTTCATTGCATTATCAGTGTAAGTGTGGCAGAACCGAGCCTACCGCTATACTCCGTTGCACGACTCAGCCCTCACAAGCCAAAAGTAGAATCGGCCCGGTGCGTCCAAAAAAGAATCGGGTTGAATAGCGGGTTTCGCCGGTTAGACAGCACGTTTTAGCGGATGGATACTTGGGTGTTAAATGGCCTGGACCCTGGCCGACTTGATGGAGGTTTCAGACAGGGGAAGTGTCACCGTGAACTCGGTAAACGTTCCGACTTCGGTCAGTACGGTCAGGGTGCCCCCGTAGCCTTTTGTAATGATGTCATAACTGAGCGACAGGCCCAGTCCCGTTCCTTGTCCGGTGGGTTTAGTCGTGAAGAAGGGCTGAAATATTTTGGCCCGAACCGATGCCGGAATGCCCGTCCCGTTGTCCCATACTTTCAAGCTGACCTGTTGTCCCGCACGGCTGGTTTGCACCACAATTTCAGGCTTAAAAGCGTTTGAATCAGTGGTCCGCTTCTGTTCGAGGGCGTAAAACGAGTTATTGAAGAGGTTGAGTAACACCCGACTTATTTCCTGTTGCGCTACGTTAATAGTGCCAATTTGCGGGTCGAATTGGGTAATGAGTTTGGCCTCGAAGGAGCGGCATTTGGCCTGTATTGTATGGTAAGCCATCAGCAAATGTTCCTCAACCAGTCGGTTCAGATCAGTCGGCTCCCGTTCGCCCGTGATGGTTCGGCTGTGTTCGAGCATTCCTTTGAGGATGGTAGAGGCCCGCGCGCCGTGCTGAGAAATTTTTTGCAGGTTCTGCTTCAGGTCAGTCAGTAATTCGGCTTGCAGTTGGTGATCCAGCTTTTCTTCTTCGTGTAGCTGGGTCAATTCCTCCACCAGTTCGGCAGATACTTCGGAGAAATTATTGACAAAATTCAGCGGGTTCTGAATCTCGTGAGCGATGCCCGCTGTCAACTCGCCCAGAGCGGCCATCTTCTCGGATTGAATAAGTTGGTTCTGGGTCGTTTTCAACTCACTCAACGTGGTTTCGAGCGTTTCCTTCTGTTCGTTTAGCTGGCGATTGGCCCTTCTTCGTTGGCGGTTTGCCCGGATCAGCGTGATCGAGAACGCCAGTAGCAGCCCCGCTAAACCCAGCACGGCAAACAACACCTGTCGTTGTTGGCGGGCTTGTTGGTCGCTCAATTGCCGCTCGGTGGTTAGCAGTTTAATCTGCGTTTCCTTTTTCTGAGCCACCTGCCGGAATTGCAGGTCGGCAACCTGGCGGGCCGTGACCTCAGCGGCAAGGTTGTCCTTGTAAGCAGTGTATTGCACGTAATAATTGTACGCCTGTGCATAATCGCCCCGCTGGGCAAATCGCTGACTTAATTGCTGACTGGAGTCCCGTATTTTCTTCTTTTCGGTTAATTGCTTCACATCAGCGGAAGGCTGGTCTCGTCTTCTGACTAAGCTATCGAGCCAACGTTCGGTGAAGTGGCCGGAAGCACGCAAGTTAACCCGTATCACTTCATCGGGTGTCACCCCGGTTCCAAACGTGCGCTGGAAGGGGGATGAGGTAGTCCTGAATGGTATTTTGATACTTTGGGGATTACCCGGTCTGGGTACTCTGTTGCCTTCCCGACCATTGAGGGTAGCCCGGCTCATCGTCTCGCCCAATGCCGCCAGTACCGGAGCCAATTTATCGCCATTTGGCTGGCTCATCAGTTCGCTTAGGCGGGCCATTGCCCAACCCACTTCGCGCTGGTCCTGTAGTTGCGGGACCAGTGCCAGAACTTCGGCCTGAACCGTAGCCGCCTGGGGCTGATTTTCTCGCCAAGCCATACTGGCTAACTGGCTTAAAGCCACCAGTTGCCCGGCTGAATCGTTTAGGCGACGGGTTTCCCGAAGAAGTGAATCGGTTATCGCCCCGTCAGGAAAGCGGTTGTTTTGCTGCAAACTTCTTTTGACTCGTCTGATCTGAGCCATGTCAGAAGCTTTCACTTGTAAGCTATCCGTTCGGGTATCCTGCCCACGTAGCATTGACATCGTCTGAAAAACGACGATCAACGTTAGGAATAGTTTGCCGACGAAGCCCCTTACTTGCATGGCCGCATTGAATAACTTAAGATTTGGGAATGACCAGAAAAGGTACAAAAATTACTTGGAACAATCAGTTGTACAGGGCTTTCACTTGCCCAGCCACTCCTTAAAACTGACAACCTAATTTCAGGATCAGACAAAGTGTAAGGCTATTTCAGTGTAATACAACCACCGGAAAGTTACCCGACTTTATATCTTTACTTATGCCGTTGGGCTGTATTATTGGAGACCATAAAAAAAAGGCTGGGGTAAACATGACCGAAAGGGGGTCAGTACCGTACTATAAAAAGGATTGTTAAGAAAACGAAAGAAAAATAATGTAAACCACTTCGGTGTAATTAGTGGTTTACATTGATAATCATTTCATCTTCATATCCTTATGCTCGTTTTTCATCTGAAGACAGTGCATAGCGCAGGCTCCATACTGCTTATAACTTTCATGAACCAAAAGAACAGTTTTACCATTTTTATCTTTGACTTCACAAATCCCATTCATGGGAACAGATACGGTTAAACTGTCACTGGCACCGCCATTGACATGATAAAGATAGTTACCGTTTTTTGCGGCTTTGCCTAGCTTTTCGCCCGTTGTGGCATCAAATGCATTACCCTGATTATCGATGTGGGCGATTTTTATCCCTGCCGCATTTTTGATTATCCCGTCACTAGTGACCCAGCCAATGTGTTTTCCTTCTGCATCAGTGATCTTTCCCTTCGCATCAACAGACGGTATTGGCTGTTTGTAATTTTGAGCATAGCCGTTTGGTGCAGCTGTTAAAGTGACAACTGCCAGGAAAATAAAAAATAGTAGCTTTTTCATCGGAGAATTTCGTTTATTTAATTTCATACCAAGTTTAAGTGTTTACTAATCAGCAAACTATGATCAAGATCAATAGCAGAGATGACCTAAGCCTGCTTAGGAAGACACACCGAAAATTCAGGAACTCCCGATATCGGTATATCATCACTATAGGCACTATACGTTAGCCGTTTTTTGTTAAACCGGGGTAGCCATTTCTTCACAAGCTTTGGCGCATCTGCGGCACGCTTCTGCACACCGCCGGCAATGATCCATCCCCATAGCGGCGTGTTTTTCGCACTCCTGAGCACAGGCATTACAAGTATCTGCACAAACGCGGCACAAGTGTGCGCTGAAACTACTTCCCAGGCTCATTACTTCGGCGGCACTGCGACAAATCGCGGCACATTCAATATCAAGTTGGATACACTTGGCCAAATGCCCCACGTTTTCTTCACTTAAACAGGCAGTTGCACAATGACTGCAAGCGAGCGCACAGGCTACACAGGCATCAATACAGTCTTTAAATTGTTTATTTTCCATTATTTGACCATTTAAGGATGAATTTATTTACTTCTGTTTACTAATAACCAGGTCTGAAATTGAGCTATTTCTTTATTTTGATCTTCGACGATCATCGATGACAGTGTTTTATATTGTATATTCTTTTCCATCAATAGCTGCATTTGCGCCATTTCGGTAGCGCTCTGATGATGACCAATCATCAGCGTCGCAAAATCCTGATCGATGTTTCCGGTGATGATCTGTAAGTTGGCCTGTTTTCCCATCCGGTCCATTCCATCCATCATTTGCAGGTGAAATTCCATGTTCATCGTTATCGGGGTACTCGTGGCCAGGAAGGAATCAAGCTGGGTAATTTCTTTCTTTTGTGCATCGATAATGGCTTGTGCCATTGCTTTCATTTCACTATTGCTACCTGATTTCAATTCCAGCTCAGCCATTTCAATGGCACCCATATGATGCATTTTCATCATCGTTGCGTAGTCGATATCCGGATCCTGGGTCGTTTTCATCGTTTCCATTTCAGCCATCATATCATGCATCACAGTCATCATTTGATTCTGGTCATGGGCCTGGATTTTAACTGCATCAGCGTCTTATATAGAACATGAAGTTGTAAAAGCAAGGAAAGCAGCGTTAAGATTCTGAAAGTTGTCTTCATCGTGTTTAATTTTAGTATTCTAAAAATATAAACTGGGTATTCTATAAATTCTATTTCACCCGGAGTAGCTTCGCATTTACCGCTACGACAATGGTGGATGCACTCATTAGAACCGCGCCCATGGCCGGGCTGAGCATGAATGTTGGATACAGAACGCCAGCTGCTAGTGGAATTGCGATGACGTTGTAACCAACTGCCCAGGCCAGGTTCTGTACCATTTTCCGGTAAGTTGCCCTTCCGAAGGTGATCATCTGCACCACATCCATTGGATCACTATTAACCAGGATGATGTCAGCGGTCTCAGCGGCAACATCTGTTCCTGAACCAATGGCAATGCCCACATCGGCCTGGGCCAACGCCGGTGCATCATTGACACCATCGCCGGTCATTGCAACGACTTCTCCCTTGTCCTGAAACTCTTTTACCTTGTCCTGCTTCTGATGCGGCAGCACACCCGCCAGATAGCCATCCATGTTCAGTTTTTTGCTTACCGCTTCGGCAATTTTTTCATTGTCCCCGGTTAGAAGAAAAGTTTTAATGTTCATCCTTTTCAAGGCGGCAATCGCCTCAGACGCACGCTCTCTGATGGAATCAGCGAAGGTGATCATGCCTGCCAGCTTTCCATCAACGAGTATAAAGTTTATTGTATCCGTGGCCTGGTCAACCTGATCCGGGATGGCAGGTATTGGTTTGTTTTCCTGATTAAAGTAATTTGGTCCGGCCGCGACTACTTTTTTTCCATTCACAGTCCCCATCACGCCGATACCAGGCATGTACTTAAAATCAGCAGATGCCCAGAGTTGTAATCCTTTCTCGTTTAATTTTCGGATCACCCCGTGCGCGATATGATGTTCGGAGTTTTGCTGAACAGCTGCTGCATATTGCAGGATCTGATCTTGTGAAAACTGCTGGTCCTCAATGATGATCTGCTGGATTTCGTGGGAGCCTTTGGTAAGTGTACCCGTTTTATCGAAAATAATGGTAGTCAGCTTACGTGCATTTTCGAAAGCGGTGCGGTTACGGATTAACAGGCCGTGCGTTGCTGAAAGGGTTGTTGAAATGGCAATCACGAGTGGAATAGCCACGCCCAAAGCGTGGGGACAGGAAGTTACCATCACGGTGACCATTCTTTCCAAAGCAAAAGACAGGCTCTGCCCGCTGGAAAACCAAACAATAAAAGTGACGACTCCGACCGTAATGGAAATTAATGTTAGCCATTTGGCAACCTGATCAGCCAGATTCTGTGTATTGGATTTAGTGCTCTGGGCCGTTTTAACCATACCAATTACCTTTTGCAAATAGGTGTCGTCCCCTGCACCGGTAACGTGGACTTTCAGGACCCCATCGCTGTTAATTGCTCCTCCAATTACTTTATCATCTTTCTTTTTCTGCACCGGCACACTCTCGCCGGTCAGCATACTTTCGTTCACCTGGGAGCTGCCTTCCAGGATCACACCGTCAGCCGGTATCTTTTCGCCCGGCTTAACGAGCAATACATCACCGGAGCGAAGATCTTTTAAAGCAATATCAGTTACCTGGTTATCTTTTTCCACGTGCACGACGGAGGGCAGCAAAGCCACCAATGATTCCAGGGCGCGGGATGCTGCCATTTGGGATTTCATTTCCAGCCAGTGGCCGACCAGCATAATATCAATCAGGGTGGCCAGTTCCCAAAAGAAATCCATCCCTTTCAGGCCAAACACAACCGCTACGCTATACGCATAGGCCGTCGTAATCGCCACGGCCACCAGGGTCATCATTCCCAGGTTTTTGCTTTTGACTTCACTGATCAGGCCCGTCAGAAAAGGCCAGCCCCCATAGAAATAGATGACGCTGCTAAGGATCAAGAGAACATATTTGTCCCCGGTAAATGTCCAGTCAAACCCGGCCATCTGCTGAATCATATGGGAAAGAAGCAGAACCGGTACGGTAAGTACCATGCTTATCCAGAAGCGTTTGAGGAAATCTTCTGTGTGATGCCCGGCATGGATATGCCCCGCATGTTTGTCATGGCCTTGATGCTGATCCATTTGCTTCGCAGCATCATGATGTTCATGCATGGAAGCCTCTTTTGGCATGGGGTGGTGACCGTGGTGATTTTCCATTTTTAACGGATTTATGTGAAAGGGCAAGCCCCTTTATGGATCAGTAATTCATAGTCAATCCTACACCAAATCCCATATCACTATCATAATGCGCGGTAACACCCGCATTTTTAGTGAAGATATATTTGAGTGCCGCCATGTATTCTTTATCGGTATTGACCATCAGGTTCATCCGCAGGCGTTTAGAAACGGGTATATCCATCCGTTCTAATTGAAACCGGACATTGCCGTCGGTAAAGATCTCAGCTTGTGCCGAAACCAGCATGGGCAACGTATAATTTACACCGGCACTCAGGATGGACCGTTTGTCTTTGGTATTTCGTTGACCAAACAGATTGGTCTCCACTTCATCCATACCCATTTTTCTATATCGCCAGTCAAATCCGATGAAAGGCATCAGCCATTGCATTTTGCCGAGATAGCGTCCAACATGCGTTTCTACCTCGTAACCATGGTAGTCGTTATAACCAAGACGCCACTCCGTGCCAATATTCCACCGGGTATTTTGCAGCATGGCTTCTCCATCGTTTCCGTTGGTGGCCACATCGTTTTCAGCCATGAAATGAAATTCACGGTCATCGGCAAAGAGTTTTCGCTGTGCTAAACGGGGATTAGGTATTTCCGGGTTAACCGGTGAATTTTCATAGGAGAAAACAGCACCCATTCCACTCATCATGTGGTAGAGAATATGGCAATGAAAAAACCAGTCTCCGCTTTCCGTAGCCGCAAATTCGAGGGTGTCGGTTTCCATGGGCATGATGTCGATGCTATTTTTCATCGGTGCATTTTCTCCCTGGCCATTGAGTACCCGGAAATCATGGCCGTGAAGGTGCATCGGATGCCGCATCATGGAATTATTGTAGATGATCATTCGAATATTCTGGCCTTTTTTAATCAGGATTTTATCCCTTTCTGAAACTACTTTATTGTCCATACTCCACACATAGCGGTTCATGTTGCCCGTCAGTACGAACCGGAGCTCCTTAACCGGGGCATTTTTGGGAAGCGATGTATTGACAGGCGATTTGAGCATGGCATAGTTCAGGGTCGTAATTGCAGAGAGGGCATTGCTGTTATACCTGTTATGGTCTGTATGACCGCTTTCCGTAAGCTGCTTTTTATTGTCCATTTTCATGCCCTCCATATTGTCCTTCTTTCCCTGTTGACTCGTTTCTTTCATTTTCTTACTTGGCAATGGGCCCGTAATTTCCGGGTACATGACCAGGTTCATATCCATTTGGTTGAGGCTCATATTCATGCCCCTATCATCCAGGTTCCCGTCCATTTTCATCATGCCGTTCATCATTTTCATTCCTTCAAAATAGTTGAGTCTGGGGAGTGGGGTTGCCAGTTGTTTTACGCCTTCACCCAGATATAAGGAGGCCGATCGGGTCCGGTCTTCCGAGGTTACCAAAAACTCATAGGCGGTTGGTTTGGCTCCCGGGTTTACTTGTGGAATGGTAACAATCACATCATAGGTTTCCGAAACGGCGATAATCAACCTATCCACAATCACGGGCTCTACATCATTGCCGTCATTGGCTACCACCGTCATTTTTCCGCCTGCATAGGTGAGCCAGAAATACGTGGAGGCTCCGGCGTTTGAAATTCTCAAACGTACTTTATCCCCTGGCTTGAACTGTGCAAGCTGGCTCTCGTTTTTTCCGTTTATTAAAAACTGGTTGTAATACACATCACTCACATCCATCGCTGTCATCCGTTTCCATTCATTGGCTACTTTGGTTTTTAAGTAGCCTTGTCGGATTGCCTCAGAATAGCTTTGCGTGGTACCCTTTTTGATGGCAAACCAATCACTGGCGTTGTGCAGCATCCGGTGCACGTTTTTAGGGTTCATGTCCGTCCATTCGCTCAATATGATGGGAACCGTGGGAATAACCGGCTCTTTTTTCTTATTGAGGATCATGGATCCATACATGCCAATCTGTTCCTGTAATCCGGTATGACTATGGTACCAATGCGTCCCGTTCTGAATAATAGCAAACCGGTACAAATGGGTGGTATGCGGTTTGATTGGCATTTGGGTTAGATTGGGAACCCCATCATACTGGTTCGGTAAGAACAGTCCATGCCAGTGTAATGAGGTTTCCTCCTTAAGCTCATTATGGACATAAATCTCAGCCGTATCCCCTTCTGTGAACGTTAGCGTGGGCATGGGTATCTGCCCGTTTACCGCGATGGCCCTGCGTGGTTTACCAGAAAAATTCACCGTCGTGTCCTTTACGTATAGGTCATACCGGACAATTTTCTGGGCCTGTCCCAGGTTAGAAAACAGAAGTAAAATAATAATGGAGAAAATAGCCTTTACGCCAGCAATTTTACCAAAATCCATAAGGTGTTTTGCGTTTTAGAACAAGAAGGAATATTCTGCCCAAGCAGCTGGCTGCTTGGGCAGAATTGATGCACGACCTAGCAGGCCGCCTATTATTATTTGATGGTTTCGGTGGTTTTGCCACAGGTTAACATCTGTGCCCCGAAGTATGGATTTTTTATGGCCGGTATCTGGCTGAGCCAGTTGGCCCCTTTACCCTCTTTGGCCATTGGGCAATGCTGGTAATAAACCGTTTCAGAGGGCTTTGCCGATTTGATGAGCTGATACATACTGTCTGAAAGCGAAGAAAAATGATCTCTCTGGTGGCCTATATCCTTGGTTTCAGAAATATGGTCGGCATCAAAATCAAGGTCTTTCATTACTTTCATCCAGATTAAATGCTGCTGTGAACCGAGCTGCTCCATTTTTACCGCTTTGATAGCTTTGACAAGACGGGTAGCATTTGATGAGGCGGCATTGCCGTCGGAATTTACCAAGGCATCTTTAACGGCATAATAGGCCTCCAAAACAGGTTGCAACGGATCGGCGTCGGCAGCTTTCTGTGAACTCGCCACAGCACCGTGCTGATGTTCTGGCATTTTTTTCTCTGCCAAGACTTCATTTTTGACGGTCCGCTCATAGTTGCAGCAATCCGCAAGTTTTGCGTAAGCATCAGCAGGGGCTAAATAGCTTTGATTATCATATCCCGCCAGCGCAACCTTTTTAAGAACCGCATCAATCGACGTTTTCTTGTTGTCGTAGGTGACCAAGGCCATTTTTGTATCCTTGTCCCAGCTGGCTCTAGAAATGTTTTTTTGAAATGCGGCTGCTTCAATGCCTTCCTTGCACAGGGCACATGATCCCGAAATTTTTACATTTTCTGTGGATGTATTTTTTATCTCTGCCGGTGACAGAAAGGAGGATAGCAATAACACGACGGCTATCAATATTTTTATTGATTTCATTTGATTAAACTTAAACTGTTGGTAATAAATTGATCACTCGAAAGCAGGGATACTTTCGAGAAGACGCACTTGTGGCGTCATGCAACTTAACAGCTTATGTTTGGAGGCATCCAAAGCGATAGGTATACCGGTTTGGGAGTAGAGTCTTTGTAAAACCAGACATTAGCCTGACTGATTGTAAAAACAGGATTTTGAAGGAGTCCGGTTTGAGGGGTGTTCAATGCAAACACCGAAGCCGAATGAGCGCAGTCACAGCCGGAGCTGCTGCCATTATGCTCACACATTTCCTTTTTTCCACCGTGCTTCTGGTGGTGATTAGGACGGTCACAACAGGTTTTTTTGTTGGAAGCGTGTTTTGTTTCAGTCTTCACGCAACTATGCTTAGTGCCACAGGCATAACTGTACCCTACCGGCAGGACCAGTAAGCAAGTCATCATCAGTAGCCTAAAAACATACCCTCTCATACGGAACCATACGGTTTTCAACGTTACAAAGATTGCGGATCACTTGACATTATTAGTACATAATTGCGGAAATAACTTACATAATTATGGACTTTTCAATTTTGGAAGAGTACTAGTGGCTACGGTCCGCCGTTCGATTGCACACCTGAATCTCAGACGGACGAGGTACGTAAAACAGCTAACAAAGACTGAAAATGGATAAGGTTGCCGCAAATAGCCGCCCTATTAAAATCAGTTATCCCCGGACAAAAAGCCAGTCTAAGTTGTGCAACAACCACGGGCGTTTAATGAGACACGATAGTCTTTGCGGTATGCAAGATGATGCTCAGGGAGTCGACACTTCCGTTCTCAATACCTTTTTCAAAATCCTGACCGTCCTGGCCCATCGTGTTGGTCAGGTGCGCATAGCAAATCACTTTTTTGTTTTTCGCCATAGCAAACGCATAAAGGGCGGCAGCTTCCATTTCAACGGAAATAACGCCCTGTGTTTTTGCCAATTCTATGGCGGTTTTCGTTTCCCGGTAAGGCGCGTCAGTGGTCCAGCTTCTTCCAACTTCAACCATCAAGGCATTACCGGCGAACGAATTAATCAGTTTTTGCTTTAATACTGGATTGAGCGCTGCGGTCTGGTCAGCGGGAAGATAATGATAGCTTGTTCCTTCATCCCGTAAGGCACTTTCGATCAGGATAAATTTTGTTTCTTTTGCGGGAGTCTGGATAATCCCCGCCGAAGTAATACTGATCAGCAACTCACAACCTGATACAAACATCTGTTCTGCCAATAGGACGGCATAGGAAGCACCCACGGCGCAGCCTACAATCCCAAAATTCAATCCCCCGAACCAAGCATTATAGAGCGTTGAATGATAACAGGCCCAATGGGGGTCCACGTGGCATAGGCCGTTTTTGATCAGGTAGGATACGATATCTCCGTCCGGGTCCAAGACACAGGCAGCGGGTATTTGGCCGGCAGGGATCTGTTTTTGTCTTCGGGCTTCCCGCAACAGGTTTTCAGCCCAAAAAACGGATGGCTCATTAAACCCCTTCCCTGAAATAATGGTCAGCTTCACGATCTCACTGATTTTAGGCTGGCAGATTTAATAATGCGCATTCAAACTGGTTAAATGCGCAAGTTAACTTTTGAGAATTTAACGATCAGTGGGCGGCATTGGCATTGATAAATTGGGAAATTGCTGGACCCATGTCAACCACCTGAAGGAAAGGAAATTGTTTTTTCAGGAGGCTGGCCGCCGCGGCTGACCGGTAACCCGAACCGCAGTGAATCAGTACCGGTTTGGCTGTCGGGATCTGGGATAAGCGGCTCTCTAATTCGTGCAGCGGAATATTCAGGCTATTCTTGAAAACAGGTTGGTTCTTTGCTTCCTTCTCGGTCCGTACGTCCAGGTAAGTGTATTTATTCTCTTCCGGACGGAAGGTATTTTTGTCAAAAGAAGCCAACTTATTTCCGTTGGCAGCATCATACAAAAACGTCCCCAGGACATTGATTTCGTATCCAATGGAAGCGGCTTTTTTCAGCGCCGTTTGCAAGCCGGCGTCATCGGCGGCAATCAGATAAAACTTTGATTCCGGCGCAATCAGGCTGCCTAGCCAGGTCTCCATGGAACCCGTAGCGGGAATGTTGATGGCTCCGGCGATATAAGATGCCTGGAAAGCCTGGGAAGGACGAGTATCAATGATCAATGCCCCGCTTTCCGGCTGGTAGTTTTTCGGCCAGTGTTTGATCCTGGCCAGACTCGGCTTGAAGGCCGGTGCTCCCTGGTTATTCAGGTGAACATCGTGCGCAAAATATTTAGGGATGAACGGCTGATCACTCAACAACACACTGACGAATTCGGCCTTCGTCCGTTTTTCAAACGCATAATTGCTTTGCTTCTCATAGCCAATCGTCGAACTGGTAGCCTTCCGGATCGATTTTCCGCAGAGCGAACCAGCCCCATGTGAAGGATAAACAATGACATCGTCGTCCAATTTGGCAAACTTCTGATGAATGGTATCATACATCATTTCAGCCAGATTTTTTCGTTGCCTGTCACTTTCGCTGGAATAGTCCAATAGGTCGGGACGTCCAACGTCACCCAGAAACAGCGAGTCACCGCTGAACACTATCTTATCTTTCCCTTCCGCATACAAAACCGCTGCAATGTGGTCAGGGGCATGTCCGGGGGTGAACAGGGACCTGAGACCAACCTGATCCGTTAGCTTAATGACCTGGCCTTCGTCGAAAGCAGTGAACGGATAATTGGACTTCGTTAAACTGCTGGCATAAATGGGGACATTCAGGTTTTGGTGGATTTCCAGGTGTGAGCTGACGAAATCAGCATGAGGGTGGGTTTCAATGATGCCAACAATTGAAGCCCCATTCTTCTTGGCAAAGTCGTAGTACACGTCTGGATTCCTCTGCGGATCAATCAAGATGACTTTCTGACCGGCCATCACCGCATAGGAGAAATGCGCCAATCCTTTGTCTTCGAATTGCTCCACCGTATAAGTAGCCGGGCTTTGCAGCGCTTTTCCCATCGATTTAAAATTGCTGGCTAACGAGACAACGCCCACACTAGCGAGGTTAATGATGAAATTTCTTCTTTCCATCGGTTAATTCATATTTGAATAAATTGATTTCTAAAAACGGACGGTGATGGGATTGATAAAGCTATCCTAAGACTATTCGTGAGTCAAACTTACTCAATCTGCACGGTTGACAAAGCAAAAGTACGAGACATATTCAATTATTCAATAATTCTATTGAATAATTGAATAACAACATTACCTTTGTCCCATTCAAAAAGCATCACTATGCAGAAACAGGAATTTAAAACCCGAATCTACACCGAACTAGCGTCCCTGGCGAAAGCGATGGCCCATCCTTTTCGTCTTCAAATCATTGATTTGTTAGCCCAGGGGAGCCGGACAGTCGAGGAGATTTCCGACCAACTGGCGATTAGTATCGCCAACACCTCCCAGCACCTGCAAGTACTCAAAGGGGCGAATCTGGTTAGCCTACACAAAGAAGGGCACTACGCCCATTATCGACTGGCCAACCAGCAGGTGTACACCGCCTGGCAGTCTCTGCGAGATTTGGGCATCGACCGGATGGCCCAGATCGAGCGTACGCTGCGGGAGTTTCGGGAAGAAAGAAATTCGTTTCACTCCGTTTCGATTGATGAACTGCTGCAAAAGATTGACCAGGACAATGTACTGATCCTGGACGTTCGGCCTGAAAAGGAATATAAAGCGGGTCATATTCCTCAAGCTTTGTCCGTACCGATCGACCAATTAGCCCAACGCATTGTCGATCTGCCGTTTGGGAAAGAAGTAGTCGTTTATTGCCGGGGTCCCTTTTGTGTATTTGCCGATGAAGCGGTTGAAGTACTACAGCAACACCGGATTATGGCTTCTCGCCTGGAAGAAGGTTTCCCGGATTGGGCGGCCCTCGGATTCCCCTTTCAAAAAACAATGCAGACTACCTAACTATGAAAGACGATAGCATCACCGCAAACGAACTTCAGCATTTTCTGGATAATAACCGTCCGGTTTATATCCTGGATGTTCGGCCTAAAGAGCAACGGGAAGAATGGCATATTGCTGAAAGTGACCACGTAGATGCTTATAGTGCCTTAAATAATGGGGATGCTTCGGTATTTGATTCAATGGACCTGCCAGACGATAGGCCCATTGTTACGGTTTGTGCAGCCGGTCGAACGAGTCAGCTAGCCGCAGACGCACTCCGCCAGAAAGACCATGAGGTCTATTCGTTGGAAGGTGGCATGAAAGCCTGGAGTACGGCCTGGAATACCGCGCTCATTCCTACGAATAACGACCACGTAACGATTCTACAAATTCGGCGCACCGGCAAAGGGTGCCTTTCGTATATGATTGCCTCTCAAGGAGAAGCCTTAGTCATTGATGCTTCCCTGGATGAGCGGGTCTATTTTGGTTTAGCGTACATGCATCAATGGCAGATTCGTTATGTACTGGACACGCACCTGCACGCCGATCATTTGTCCCGTTCTCGCCAGCTAGCTCAGCGAACCGGGGCCAGACTGTTGCTTCCAGCTTCGGACAAATTTCAGTTTTCTTACGAACCCATCACTGAGCAAACCCGCCTTCCGTTGGGAACGACTACCTTACGGGCCATCCCAACGCCGGGTCATACCCTGGAAAGCGTTTGCTATCTGCTCAATGAGGATACCTTGTTTACGGGCGACACGTTGTTTGTGGATAGTGTCGGTCGGCCTGATCTAAAAGCGGCTCCCGCTGAGTTGATGCAAAAAGCCTCACTACTCTACCAATCGGTTCATCGTCTATTGGCTTTCCCGGCGGCCACGCAGATTTTGCCAGGGCACTCCTCCCAGCCTATTCCTTTCGATGGGCAGCCTATCCTAACGACTCTTGGCCAGCTGGCTCATCGCTTGTCCTGGCTGGCCCTACCGGAGTCCGAGTTTATCGACCGGATACTCGACCATATCCCCCCCACTCCACCCAATTACCTGACCATCAGTGAACTGAACCAACAGGGTAAATTTGCCACCATTGATCCGGTGGAAGTGGAAGCCGGGGCGAATCATTGTGCCATCCGCTAAACTGAATACCTGTGAAAAGCAATCCATCGGCTCCCTTGGCACTGGGCCTTCGCCAAAACTGGGCACAGTTTACCTTATTGGTCGTTGTTAATGTGTGTGTGGGTGGCATGGTGGGGTTGGAGCGAACCCTGGTGCCTTTGGTGGGAACACAGGAATTCGGCATCGGCTCGGATTTGGTGGTATTTTCCTTCATCATTGCCTTTGGAGTCGTCAAAGCCTGTACCAATTTGATTTCCGGCGTGTTAGCGGATCGGTACACGCGCAAGAAAGTACTCATTCTGGGCTGGCTGATGGGGATTCCAGTACCGTTTCTATTGGCATGGGGGCCAAGCTGGAACTGGATTATTCTGGCCAATTGCTTATTAGGGGTAAGCCAGGGACTGGCCTGGTCGATGACCGTCAACATGAAAATTGACCTGGTAGGCCCCTCCAAACGCGGGTTTGCAATGGGCCTCAATGAAGCGGCTGGCTATGGATCGGTGGGCCTGACGGCGTTAGGGACGGGTTACCTAGCCGTTCAGTACGGGCTACGACCGCAACCCTTCTATCTGGGCTTCTTCTTCACGCTGGCCGGTCTACTCCTGTCAGTGGTAGCGATTAAAGATACGAAAGCCTATACCCAACTGGAGTCTACGCAGGGATTAACCAAAGAGGACAATGGAGTGGACCATCAACCGACTTTAGCCTGGGTATTCAGCCAAACCAGTTGGCAAAACAAAAATCTATTCGCCGTCTCCCAGGCGGGGCTGATCAATAACCTCAATGATGGCATGTCGTGGGGGGTTTTTCCCCTGCTGTTTACAGCCGCCGGTGTTAATCTGGAAGGTGTTGGTTGGATCAAAGCTGTCTATCCGGTCGTTTGGGGCGTTGGTCAGCTCGTCACCGGCCCCCTGGCGGATCGGGTGGGCCGAAAACCACTCATCGTTTGGGGCATGCTCCTACAAGCGGTGGCGCACGGGTTGATTGGTCTGGGTGTTCTCCCCGCTCTTTGGTCGGGCCTCATTGGCTCAACACTCCTTGGTCTGGGGACTGCGATGGTTTATCCGGCTTTACTGGCGGCTGTCAGCGACGCGGCTCCCCCGCTTTGGCGGGCTTCGGCCCTGGGGGTATATCGATTCTGGCGGGATATGGGCTATGCCATTGGGGCTTTGATGGCGGGGTTGGTGGCGGCTTGGCTGGGACTGATCTGGGCGGTTCACGCGGCCGGACTGCTCACGCTCTGGTCGGGCCTGTTAGCCTGGCTGCGCTTACAGGAAACCCGGCCTACCTCCTTGGGTCGCACATCCAATAAGGCCCTGATACTTCGACGGGCCCGCAGAACAGCCGCATCCTAAACAGTTCACCAATGGCGTAAAACAGCATCACGGCCACGGCTTCCGGGTATTCTGGATGGCAAAGGAGCCCAGGGTCGCCAGCCCCATCAGGAAAAATTCGGTAAATACCTCCCCGCGAAGGATGTGCTCCACGCCCGCTTGAGCACGGGCCAGACATCGGGTATGTCGTGGCAAACTGATCCAACGCGATACCTCCGGCGTCCCGGCGATAATTTCGAGCATTTGCAACCCATATAGGTAATACCAGGTTTAAGTATACTGCATTAGCCAGGGCAAGCTAGTTACACGATTGTGATCAGTGGTTCGCCGTCTTGTGGTTTTAACCAACCCAAACTATGGAAATGATGGCCTTGATTCGAAAGTTTCCGTTCAAAATTAATACAACTTTCCTCGGCAACGGCGACCAGCAAACCACCGCTGGTCTGGGGATCGGCCAGAATATATTTTTGCCCTTCGGTCAGGGGGCCAACTTTATGTCCGTAGCTATTCCAGTTGCGCTGGGTTCCACCCGGAAAGCAACCCTGATCTAGATAGTAGGGCAACGAATCCATGACGGGTACCTTGTCAAATTCGATCACGGCCGATAAGCCGCTGCCTTCGCAGAGTTCAGAAAGATGGCCAAGCAAGCCAAACCCAGTCACATCCGTCATCGCTTTGACGCAGTCGAGTTGCCCGAATACTTCGCCCAGCTTGTTTAGCGTGACCATACTTTGTAGTGCGATAGCCGCATCCTGTGGTAACAGCAGCCCTTTTTTCTGGGCCGTGGATAAAATACCCACACCCAAAGGTTTGGTTAGATATAACCGGCAAGCCGCTGTTGCCGTTGAATTTTGTTTGAGGTGCTGGATGTTAACTAAGCCGTTGACCGCCAAGCCGAAAACGGGTTCGGGGCAATCAATGCTATGCCCCCCGGCCAGGGTGATGCCCGCTTCGGCGCAAATCGCCCGGGACCCTTCCAGGACTTTTTGGGCGACTTGGGGCGGAAGCTTATCAATGGGCCAACCTAGTATGGCGATGGCCAGCACAGGTTTACCCCCCATGGCGTAGACGTCACTGATGGCATTAGCGGATGCGATGCGGCCAAAGTCATAGGCATCATCCACGATGGGCATAAAAAAATCGGTGGTCGAGATCAGCGCCGTCCCATTCCCCAAATCCAGCACGGCAGCATCATCCCGTTTGTCATTTCCGACCAGCAGGCGCGAATCGAACCGGGGTGCCAGCGGGCTATGCAGGATTTGATCCAGAATGGCTGGGCTAATCTTACAGCCGCAACCGGCACCGTGCGAATAGTGCGTGAGTTTAATCGGTGATCCATTCATTCGATGATGAGCCTGCTTTCGGTTCAAAAATAGTGGCGGTAAACGTTAAAAGTTGGCGGGCATGGCTGGCCACACTCGGGCTGGTAATGTCCACCGAAAATAGCCTGTTGGTCGTGCGCTGGCTTAACGCCGTACGGTAGGTTTTGTCATAGTAAACCAGGACCAGCCGGATAAAATCTTCCATTCGGTTTTCCCGAATGGCCGCAATGGCGCGTGTGGTTTGCTGCGGCCCGAGCCGCTTATGGATTCTCTCGGTAGAGGCTATTAGGAAATCCTTATCCAGTCCACCATATTCCTCAACCAGAGCGGTAATGCGTTGCGCTAAATCAACCTTTAGTTCAATTAAAATGGCGTCCCGCATCTGATACCAGAACGGGTTCGGGATGGAAAGTTTGCCGATGTTCAGGCTTTCGTCCTCCACCCAGATGGTCCGCTGGGGATCTAGATTTTTTAATCCATCCGCCAGATTGTTTTCAAACTGTTCCTGAGTTGGCTGCACCAGTTTATTCATCGTTCCGAAAGAAGAGCCCTGGTGCTGGGCCAGGTTTTCCAGATCGATCACCTGTTCTCCCATGGTCTGGAGTTGGTGCAGAATTTTCGTTTTTCCCGAACCGGTCATACCGCCGATGATCCAAAGCGGATAGGGCGCTGCAAACTGACCACGTACCCAGCTTCGGTATTGTTTATAGCCTCCTTCAATCAGGTAAACGTCAAATCCATAGAGATCCAGTGCCCAGGCCATAGCACCACTCCGCATACCACCCCGCCAGCAATGAACCCCGATCTTTTTATTGGGTGCAATCACCAGTGCCTGCCGGATAAATCCCGACCACTTTGAACCGGTCAGATCGAAGCCCAGTAAAATAGCTTCTTCACGCCCAATTTGCTTATAAGTCGTGCCGACCTGTACCCGTTGCTGGTTGCTAAATAAGGGCAGGTTGAATGCGCCCGGGATATGGCCCTGGGCGAATTCAGCCGGGGTTCTGACATCAGCCAGCGCCATTCCATTTTTTAATCCCAGGAAATCGCTGATAGGTATGTTTTTGATCATTCGTATGGCTTGCAAACGTACGATCCGTCAAAGAGAAGATCGGCAAGACGGACCAAAAAACTCTGACTTAGTAGCCGCATTCAAAAATAAGGTCATTATATGCGCTGGTTTGACAACCTGAAGGTAGTGGGAAATAATCCAGTTAAGGTAACTCGCCAACAAAATTAACCAAATGGAGTAGTTCTGACCTTCAGGGTCGCGGCTGGTTTGCCCGGGCTAGCGTGGGTGGTTCTCTTTTAAGGAAGAGCCGGAAAATTTTTGAAAAATCGAGGAATGCTGCCACTGGTAGTGGTCGCTACTGAACCGTTGCTCGTCGAGAGCGAGATGTGCGATTTTTGGATAGTCACGGACGATTTGAAACGGGTTCAAGTTTTTCTTTTTCAGGCACCAGGCCATTTAAAAAGAAATAAAAAGAGCCAAATGCACCGAAAAGTCGATCAAGCCTAGTCGCAACCGTTCATAAACTTGCTATAAAATTCATGAACTAGTGGACCCCATTATAAAACTTCCCAAAAAACCGGTATCTTACTGACTCTTAGGCCCTATCCAGTGACTGCACTACACTCGATCCGTCGACCGTTAGCGAGCCTGCTCTTCGCGTTTTATGCGTTGATCCTGTTTAATAACGTCTTTTTCCAGCACGCCCATCGGCTGGCGGACGGACGAATTATTGTGCACGCTCACCCCTATTGGCCAACGAAAGGGAACTGTCCTTACCTGCCAAACAATCACACCCGAAACGAGCTGACCTTACTGCAATCGTTCAGCCACGTCAGCTACCTTCCGTACGATTTTCTTCAGTTTGTGATCACTCCGTGGGTGACCGACACGACTATCCTTCGGCTTTTTCAGTATGCAGCCAGCCGTTGGGCACCTGTTTTCTTCACTTTTTCACCGCGAGGTCCTCCGATTCTCTAATTCAGTTTTTCGATCTACTGCTGGACCTTATCTGCATCCTTTTCTGGTGTGGCAAAAAGCCACGTCCTGAGTTGAGGTGGTCCAGACCATTTTGCTGTACCCGGGCAAAAGTCACTCCCGCTTTGTCCGCACTTACCACTATAGCCTGGTTATCCAGTACTCGTATCAAGGGAGAATACCTTATATCGACTCTTTATGAAAACCCTATCCGTTTTGCTCATCTTGAGCAGCCTGTTCTGGTTGGTCAGTGCCTGTGATGCCCTGCTGCCCGGAACACCGGCCGACGACCAATTACTTGACGGTCCGATCGGCGATTTGACTCCCGAACAAAATGCGCAGTTTCTGCGGGGCGATGTCGCCTTCAATAACGAAGTTTTTACGGCGGCCACTGGCCTGGGACCTACTTTCGTGGCCACCTCCTGCGGGAGTTGCCATGCCGGTGATGGGAAAGGTCACCCGTTTACCACCCTGACCCGTTTCGGTCAGATTGATGAAACGGGAAATACATTTATGCAGATGGGGGGGCCACAGCTCCAGAACCGGGCCATTGGCGGACATACGCCGGAAATGATTCCTGCCGGAGCCACCTCTTCTAAATTTACGCCACCAGCCAATACCGGCCTGGGATTATTGGGAGCCTTATCGGACGATCAGATACTGGCCAATGCCGATCCTAATGACCAGGATGGCGACGGTATTTCTGGGGTCCCCAACTGGATCGATGCACCAGTTTATTTTCGGCCCCAAGGGTTTCATAAGCCGCAGACAACGGTTAGCCAGTCAACGCGTTACATCGGACGTTTTGGAAAAAAAGCAGCCGCTGTGGATCTACTGCACCAGACCGTCAACGCCTATAAACAGGATATGGGTATTACCAGCGATTTCGACCCCGTCGATCCGATCAATTACGCGGTATCCGGACAAGCGGGCGACGGTGTTCCCGATCCGGAAGTACCGGGTTCGCGGATCAACGATGTAGTTTTTTACCTGCGGACGCTGCGCGTACCGGTTCAACGCAATGCCGGTGATGCCAACGTGATAGCAGGTAAGCAATTGTTCGTGCAGATTGGTTGCGCCAAATGCCATACGCCGGAGTGGACGACGCCCCAATCGGACGTGGCCGTCTTGTCCAAAAAAACGTTTGCCCCCTACACGGATTTACTGCTGCACGACATGGGTAAGGGGCTAGACGATGGGTATACCGAAGGCACGGCCAAAACCGCCGAGTGGCGAACTCCTCCGCTTTGGGGACTCGGTTTATCGAAAAACTCACAGGGTGGGCAGGAATATCTGTTGCACGACGGCCGGGCCCGGTCGGTAGACGATGCCATCCGTCTACACGGTGGTGAAGCCGCCAAAACCATTGAACGCTACGGCCAACTCGGTGCCGATGATCGTTCAAAACTCCTCCAATTTCTTAATTCACTATAAGCACTCCTAATTGAACCTTCCTATGCAATCAACTCGTACCATCGACCGCCTGACTTTTCTGAAATCCTGTGGTGCCACCTGCGCCGGTCTCATCGGCCTTTCGCTGTTCACGGCGGGTTGTAAAAGCGTGTATTACGCCCAACTCCCGGTTTTAAACGGCAAAATTATCCAGATCAACCGCAAGGAATTTGAAGCCGTTTCCAAAAAAGGCGAAGTCAGCATCCGTCCGTTTATTTTGGTGGAACTCAAAGGCCAGTCGCACCCGATCTACCTGTATCGCCGAAGTGCCGAGGAATACACGGCAGTTTTGATGAAGTGTACCCACCAGGGAAATGAACTCAACGCGCACGATGGTCACCTGACCTGCCCGGCGCACGGCAGTGAATATGACAGCAACGGTAAGGTCACCGAAGGTCCCGCCGAGAAAAATCTGACCGCTTACCGCGTCACCACCGACCCCCAAACTATTTTTATCTACATCGGCTAACCATGAAAACCATTTTACGGCTTATAGTCGGGCTACTGGCGTGGAGCGTGTCGTGGGCTCAGACTGATACGACAAAAACGAACCCAGGGGCACTTGATCAGTTGTTTGGCCGGGATACGACACTGCAAACCGCTAATGATGTTCAGCTCAAACTGAATATGGACGCCACGTATGACCGACCGTTTCTGTCGGTGGGCAAATCGCCCGTGTCGGTCGGTGGCTATCTAGAGGCCAATACACAATACATGCAGACGGACGGCGTCACCGAAGGGCTTTCGTTTCAGATGCGCCGGATGACGATATTCCTGGCTTCGACGATTAACCGGCGGATCAAATTTTTGACGGAACTGGAATTCGAAGACGGAACCAAAGAGATCAACATCGAATTTGCGGCTTTGGACATCGAACTAAATCCGATGCTGAACCTGCGTGGGGGCATCATCATGAACCCCATCGGATCGTTCAACCAAAACCACGATGGCCCCAAGTGGGAGTTCATCGACCGGCCACTTTCCTCGACAACCATTATTCCTTCCACCTGGAGTAACGTCGGATTCGGAATCTATGGGAAAGTGTACCGACGCAACTGGGTTTGGGCTTACGAAGGCTACGTGACCAATGGGTTTGATGACCGGATCATTGTCAACGGTGAAAACCGTACCTGGCTCCCCGCCACCAAAGCCAACGAGGACCGCTTTGAAGAAAGTTTCAACGGGGTACCCATGGTTACGCTGAAAACCGCTCTGAAACGCCGTCGGGTTGGTGAGATCGGCATTTCGTGGATGGGCGGGGTGTTTAACAAATTTCAGGACGATGGTCTGGTACTGGACAAACGCCGTCACGTCGATGTATTGGCAATCGATTTCAACAGCGTTTTGCCCACCAAAACGGTTATCAATGGCGAATGGTGCTGGGCTAGCGTTGACGTGCCGACCACGTTTTCCCAGCAATTTGGGCGGATGCAACAGGGCGGCTGGCTGGATGTGGTTCATCCGATCGTCAGACGCCGGGTTTTTGGCTGGAACACTGCCGTGCTGAGCCTCGCGCTGCGGGTCGAACGGGTAGATTACAATGTCGGGAAGTTCACGGAAACCAACGACCCCATTTTCGATGAACTCTGGTCGGTGGTACCGGGAATCAGCTTCCGGCCTTCACCCACAACGGTCATCCGGGCTAATTATCGCTACCTCTGGCACACGGATTTATTAGGCAACCCACCCGCCCGAACCGCTGGGTTTCAATTCGGCTTTTCGACGTATTTCTAAAATCAGCACGCCCGAAGGATACTCCTTCGGGCTTATTTCCCGGTTGCTACACCATCAATCCTGTCAGATTTATAAGTTTGCAGATTAACTATATGCTGTTCATTAGGATATTATATGAAAGCACTTCTGTTCTTTGCGGTATGCATAACATCCTGTCAACGTGTATCGTTTCATTCCTCTTCCCATTGGTGCGAGAACCCGGTTGAACAATTGAGTTGGCTCCATCAACTTGTGGACAATGTTCAGGCGTATGCCGAGCGGGCTGGTTGGGAAATGCACCAGAATCGGTACAAAGGTCGTGAAGTATTTGTCCTGTACCTGATTATGCCAAGGTCTGAAAAAAGCACATTTGTCATGTACAGTCACCACGGTGAGATTCTCCACCAAGGTCCCTTGGCGCAGAGTACAATCCTGCTAAAATGGGAAGAAGACCGCTTATTAATTGGAGCTAATGGAAAGTTAAATTACAGGTAAGCATGCCATTTGGGATGGCGACATCGATACTCTAACCAATGATTGCAATGGCAGAGAGGTACATTTGTTCCAAAGCAAAAGTGTCAAGCGAAAAAAGATCCCATCGGTCTGGACTTCTGCATTTTGAAAATACGGATACCACAGAGTCGGATCACACCAAAAGTTACACAAATTGCATCAGCGCTTTTTCAGTTATGCGGGGAGGTCAGGTGCAAATTGGACTATTTGGTCCGTAACCACTGAAACGGGCTAAGCGTTCATTATACAGATCGAGGGCAGCATCGCTACCGTTACCCTCCTTTAATCTCTGTTGAATCATTTCCCGTCGTCTATCTTTCTGCTGAGTCGCAACAAGCTCAAAGCCTAATTCACTATTAATCCACTCCATGGACTTATCCAATTCGGTCGCTTGATTGACAATTTCTATAAAAATGGATGCCGCCACGTCAAGATTACCTACTGTAATCCAAAGGCGACCCAAGGTTGTCGCGTATCTGGTAAAGCACCTATAGTTTAGGTCAACCGGATGGTCATTAACAAGCTGCTTAATGATGAGTTTAGCTTCTTCCTGGTTGATGGGTCTAGGTTTATCCTTAGTACGGTTCATTTTGAATGTTCATATTCTTTCCCTTGGTGGTTCGTAATCTACTTACGCTGGTGGTTTAGCTGCTTAAATTCTTCCCATTGCTGCCATTGGCTTTATCAGGCATCTCAAAAGATTCATTTCTAAAAAGCATGAAGGAAAAAATCAGCGTCTCATTCAAACTGTAGGTCCAATAGATTCCATGTCTCAGCTTGTATGACTAAAACTGATTCTTGTAAACCGGCAAACATTGGTTTGAACGGAACTACAATCTGTAAATCTATTTATGAATGTCCGAACATTTCCCCTTTCAGGAAGTTATGGATCAACAACAAAACCTGTTTTATAAAATGGCTCACGATCATCACAAAGAAGCTGCTTACCACTTTGGGGAAGCCGCCAAGCACCACCAGAAAGCCCAACAATTGCACGAATCGGGCGACCACGAGCAGGAAGCCCACGAAGCGTATCAAGCCTACGGTCACCATAACCTGGCGGATCATCATGCGAGTGCCGCTGCCGAACACCACGCGGAAGGGCATGATAAAACCCACAGCGATCCCATTGATTAACCTGCTGGAATGTTCATGAAACAGGGCAGAAAGCCTACCCTGTTTCATGAACGTAAATCGCTTAGCCGCTTCTAACTAGGAAAATGGATGAACACTTTCATGCTCTGGCTACACCATTAGTCAACTTGTAAGGAGAGGGCATGCGCTATTCTCACGACAGGATAATCTTTGCCTTTGTATCGACCGGGCGTTTTATCAATTTGCTCGGTTTCCACAATATACAATCCTGGTCCTGACGAGGTAAAGTGGGCCGTTCCATCATCACCTGTGGTAAGGGTCTTTTCCCAGCCCTTTGGGTTCAATACGGTCAGTTTGGTTTTCGCCAATGGCTGTTGCCGTGCGTAAACAGTTAACATCAGCTGCCCACCTTCATTCCGGGCCAATATGTCCAGATCAGTTTGTGGCTTTGTCTCGTTAGCCGATCTTCCATTGCCAACCAGATAGTTGGCGCGGAGATACGCGATCGGGCGCAAAATGCCCAGACCGTGTGAAGTCAGATCCTGCACTTCGCGGGTGTCGTTTACCCCGAACACCTGGTAAAAACCCGCATCGGTGGGTGTAAACCGACCTTCCCAGCAGGTCTGAGTTTGAACGAGTGGTATAGTCAGCTGCTTCCCGGATGGGTCAATAACATAAGCCCGAAAATCTTTCATTCCAGACAGCCGAACGCCCTGTTCGCGGAGGTTATTTTCGTATTCGCCAAAAAACATTTTCACTTTCACTTCGGAACCTACTTTGCCGGTACCGTCCAGTTCGAGCCAGTAGCCGTGTGCGGTAACTAAAAAGGGGAGAAGAAACAACAAGCCCGTAATTAAACAGTTTTTCATGGTTATAATTGATGGAATTAAGTGAATATTAAATTTTGTACCCCTGTTGTATTCAGTATTGGCCAACTTAACTTGGCTAATACGGCCAAAAGCGTCCGCCTTATCCACCCTTACCAGGACTACCTATTCGCTCGACGCTTGAATCGGCGGGGTGATCGCTTAACCGGTATACTACCAAACCAAATGCACAGGCGGTATAGGCACCATCCCATCACGGCCAGTGTAACGGCCAAACCAAATAAAGCTTTTATCGCCTGAAGGGTCTGGTGCATAATCAGGCGATCATTTTATGGTCTTTATACCACGCATCGGCGATCAACCAGGCGATTGTTTCAATGATATACGGGTAGGCTGAAAATTTTGCCCGTTTCAAGTGATTCTGGCGAAATTCCTTATCAATCTGTGGTAGTAGTGTTGTCTTCATAAAAATAAACAAAAGGCTTCGCTACAATAGACTGGAAACGGTATTAATACTCAAGGCAATAATGAGCGTATTAAACAGGAAAGAGAGCACGCCGTGCAAAAGCGTCAGCCGTCGGATTCGCTGGGAGGTAACGGTTACATCAGAGACCTGACACGTCATGCCCACGACAAACGAAAAGTAAGCGAAGTCCAGGTAATCAGGCGGTACTTTGCCCGGAAAGTCCAGGCCGCCTACCTGGCGGGTATCCTTGGCGTCGTAGTAGTAAAGGTGGGCGTAGTGCATCGTGAAAATACTGTGAATGAGCGTCCAGGCACTAACCACCGTAAAACCGGATAGCACGACGTGCCGGGAGGCTTCTGATGGAGCTACTTGGTTTAAAGAACCAAGCAGTACCACCACGGCAAACAGACTAATCAAAGCGGCTCCGATCGTAAAAAGAAAGATAGCGACCCGACTATTGTCTTCCCGTTGCGCCATTTGTCGTGCATCCGCCCATCCAATGATGTACCAGACAAAGCCCAACACGGTCAGGGCATACCCCAAACACGATAGCAGGAATCGCGTCTGCCAGATAAACCATTCTCCGGTTAGAATCCAGATCAGTATACCAATGACAAGAGCAATTAGCAACCGGTAAAAAGCAGTCAGGGCCGGTCGGCGGTTCGGTTTTTTCTTCATGGCAACAAAAAGTCAGGGGAAATAGGATGAGGCTATATGCCAACTTTACGTTTGATCGTGATCCGATTAGGCTGATGAACCCTCCACAAACCAATCCCAGGCGACTGTCTTCTGGTCCAGGGTGAAGACCCGTAATTCGGCTCGAAAAATGGCCTCCATAACGGGACGGATGAGCGATAGGGTATCCACCGTACCGACCAGGGTGATGCGGGCAAAATCGGCCGTTACCGTCCCATCGAACGGCAAATCCTTCCATTGCCCATCGGGTTTCCAGCCTCGAAAGTAGTCCATCTCCCAATAGAGACGGGCCGTATCGGAACTGTGCAGGGCCGTATCTAAAAGCGGCCGCAGATCGGTATAATCATCGGTCGTAATGTAATCGGCAACACGCAGAGCCAGCCGACCAGGTTCATTGAATAAAATGCGCGTACATAAGCAATCGTTCAACAAGGGCAGCGCCATCAGGCCACCATACCCAGGATTAAAAAAAGTAAGAAGCCCGCAAAAAAGGTTGCTGTCAACCACGGCTTTTCCGGCCCCTCATGGGCTTCGACCAGCAATTCTTCGGTAACGAGAAATAGCAAAGCCGCCAGACCAAAGGACAAGACAATATCCAGGCCCGTTTCGGGTAAATTATGCAGCAGGGTTGCCCCGCCTACGGTACTGGCAAAAAAAAGTGCCGACAAACCCAGCAGCAAGCCAATGATTCGCTGACGGGACATGTTAGCCTCCGACAGGGAAGTGGCGGTAGCCAGTCCCAGCGATAGTACCTCGACGCCCAGCGCCAACGCCAGCAAAATGCCCTCTTTCGCCCCGGCCGCGAAGCCGATCCCCAGCAGTAGCCCGTCAATAAAAATATCCACGCCGATGGTCAGTAAAAACGCTACCGAAAACGACGGAACTGACTGTCCGCGGGGGACAGTAGTGCTATTCGTTACTCCATCGCCGGGGGAGACTTCCCCCGGCGGTTCGGTCAGTCGGCGTATCAGCAACATCAGCCCAATTCCCATTCCAAATCCAACTACGGTCAGGAGTGGATCATGCAAGCGCACCACGTCGGGCAGAATTTCAACGGCTACCACCGAGAAGACGACCCCGGCCGCAAAATGCAGAATAGCCGATCGCGCCTGCAGGCCAAAGCGAATAAACAGAGCCAGCAGGCCCCCACCCGTTAAAGCCAGCGTTGGCAACAGGGCGTACGTGATAATTTGTTGAAACAGAGGAGTCATGGCCGTTCGTCAGATGGGTATCGAAACAGTAAATAAGACACAATTCCCTCTTTATCGTGGTCATACGTGCCATGCCCAATTCGGTAGGCTCCGTTCGCCCCTTTCTGCCAACCCACTTTTTGCAATTCAGCCTCTACTTTCTGATGAATGCCGAAAACGGAGCCATAGATATGAATGGCGACCGTTCCTAACGGATCAAACTTGGCAGGAAGATCGCGCTCCAGCAGAAAGATTCGTACGGTAACGGAATCCGACGGCCCCTGCACACCCGCCGAACGTTGAATGGGCTGAAACTGCGAGGTTGTACACCCGGCCGTTAGGAGAACCAAACTGAACACATAACCTCCTTTGATCAGGATCTTCATTTGCGTGCGTCGTTTAGCATCCTTTCCGGGTTGGTCGTATAGTACAATCGAATCAGGAAATCCACGGGTTCCTGATGCTCCGGTATGGTACTTTTACCACCGGTTCGGTTTACCGCAATTAGTAGGCTCTCCCAAACGGCAAAATCTCGTTCGATCACCGCTACCTGGGGGCTATCGGGACGAGCGAAGCTCGACAATTCTTCACGCCACAGGACCAGGCCCGCTTCGTCCACGACTGCCAGTGACAGAGCCGAATCGGAAGCAAACGGCTGTTCATTTTCCGACACCAACCGGATAATCCGTACCGCCTGGATGTTGTCGCGGGCGTGGAAGTGAACCCGGTCGCCCCAGGGCGTTAGCAGAACGCTGTCTTCCTTGCTCATTTTTTTTGCTGATAGGCTAACAGGCGCAACGCATTAAAAACGACCACCAGCGTAGATCCTTCGTGGGCGATCACGGCTGGTCCTATTCGGGCAATACCCAAAATAGTAAGCGGAATCAGTACGCCAACCACTCCTAAGCTGATGTACAGATTCTGCCGGATAATGCGCCGGGCGGCCCGACTCAATCCAATTGCAAAAGGTAATTTCTCCAGCTGATCGCCCAGCAGGGCAATGTCGGCCGTTTCCAAAGCAACGTCCGAACCGGCCGCTCCCATGGCAATACCAACGGTGCTTTTAGCCATGGCCGGCGCGTCATTGACGCCGTCACCCACCATCGCTACTTTGCCTTCCTGTTCACGCAGTTTTTGAACCGCCTGCACCTTGGCTTCCGGTAGTAAATCACCCTGCGCGTCCGTCAGCCCAACCTGTTTAGCAATGGCATCGGCTACCCGCTGGTTGTCGCCGGTGAGCATAATCATGCGCCGGATGCCCAGCGCCTTCAAATCGGACAGCGTACGCTGCGCTTCGGGGCGGGGGGTGTCCATGACCCCCACTATTCCCAAAAAGGTTTCACCCTGCCTTACGATCATGGCCGTGTTTCCGTCCGCTTCCAACTGGTCAGCTCGCCCGCGCACGGCTTCGGTTAGCGTTTTCTGTTCCTCAAACAACGCTTTGTTTCCAATAAAAATGGGCTGGCCATCCACCTCGGCCTGCAATCCGCGACCGGTTAACGCTTTAATATTTTTAACCTCAGGCAGTGGTTTATCGCCTATTTTTTCCTTGCCGCCCTGGACAATGGCCGACGCCAGGGGATGATCACTTTGGATCTCCACGGCCACCGCCAAGGTCAATAGTTGCTCCTCCGTTCCGGATAGAATAAGTACCTGCGTGAGTTTGGGTTTGCCCTGGGTCAGTGTACCCGTCTTGTCAAAGGCAACGGCCGTCAGCTCACCCAGATCCTCCAGTGGTCTTCCGCCCTTGATCAGTACACCCTCGCGAGCCGCCCGCGCAACGCCACTCAGCACGGCTGAAGGGGTGGATATAGCCAGGGCACAAGGGCTGGCGGCTACGAGCACGGCCATCGCCCGGTAAAAACTGACGGAAAAAGGTTCATCAATCACCAGATAGGCAAAACACAGGGCCACCACCAGGATGAGCACGGCGGGAACGAACCAGCGCTCAAAGCGGTCGGTAAACTGTTGCGTGGGCGACTGCTGGGATTCGGCTTCGTTGACGAGTTTGATAAGCCGGGCCAGGGTAGAATCCTGGGCGGCTTTGCTCACCTTAATTTCCAGGACACTGGTCCCGTTGATGGTCCCGGCAAAAACCCGGCTTTCGGGCTTCGCACGGGCCGGATCGGCATTCGCATCGGATAAGGCCACTTTGTCGACCGGGACGCTTTCGCCCGTAATGGGGGCTTGGTTGACCGATCCACTTCCCTTGACAACAACTCCGTCGGCCGCAATTTTGCTATTCGGTTTGACGATGATAATGTCCCCAACCAGCAGCGCACTAATGTCGACTTCCTCGGTGTTGCCATTTCGCCGGACGGTCGCCGTCTTGGCACTTAAATCGGCCAAAGCAGCAATGGACTTGCGGGCGCGGTTCATGGCGTAGTGTTCCAGGGCATGACCAATACTGAAGAGGGCTAATAGCAAGGCTCCTTCTGCCCATTCGCCCAGAAAACCCGCGCCTGCTGCCGCGACCAGCATGAGAAAGTCAATCTCAAATTTACCCTGTCGGATGGTTTCGACGGCTTCCTTGGCCGTAAAGAATCCGCCGAAAAAATAGGCCAGACCGTAGAGGCTCAGGCTAACCCAGGGTGGCAGGCCGGCCACAAACGATAGTCCGAAGCCGCTGCCCAGACAGACGGCGCACAGACCGGCAAAAATCAGTTCCGTGTTGGGGCCAAAGATACCGCCGTGCTCGTGATTATGCCCATCGCCCGGCGTATGAGCCTGGGCCTCACCACCAGAGGCTTTTTTATTATCTTCGTGGGAGTGACTATGTTTTTCACCCGGGGCGTGCTGATGCTCCTGGTGAGGATGACCGTGTTGATCAGCCGGAGCCGGTGGGAGATCTTTTTCGTTGGTAGGAGCATCGCTTTGTTGATTCCCCTGAGCAGGGGTATTGTTCTGAATTAACCGGTCCAATAATTCCGTTAATTGAATCTCTTGCTGGTCGAACTCCACATGAATCGCTCCCGATGCGGAAACGGCGGCTTCCAGTACCCCGGGCCAGCGTCCAATTTGTTCCGACACGGTACGGGCGTGTCGGGCATGACGGATGCCCGACAAATACCCCACGAAATGACCGTACCGCTGGGTAATGTCAGCCCCGGCCTGCCGGGCCAGTGTCTGCACGCGGTCAAGTGAAATGATTCGAGGATCGTAATGAATACAAAGCTGGCTCCCGTTGGGTTGATCCTCTTCCGCTAACCGGACGTGAACTTTGTCAATGCCGGGTCGATCCTCCAGCAGATCCATTAACCGCTGAACACACTGATCCCGCGCGTCGGGTAAGTCCGGCAGCAGTACGGGCAAATCAAGTTGTAGTTTTTCCATGAGTGTTGGGATTTAAGAGCCAGCGTGACCCCGATTATACCTCACGCTGGCCAACCGGTTAATGCGCGTGACCTTCTTCTTCGCCACCCGCTACCTGAAGTTGCGATAGGACGGCATAAGCCCCCTTGATGACGACCTGTACCTTACTCAGGTCGAGTGTTGCGGGCAACGTAACCTGCGAATACCCTTCCTGAGTAACCCCCCGGCGCACGGGGATTTGCTTAAAGGTCGTACCGTGTTGTTCGGTTTCCCCCGCTTGGTGAGCGTGTTCCTCTTTTTCGGAATGTTGGGCTTCACCTTCCTCATGTTCGTGTTCTTCGGGGGCTTTCTCATCCGTTACCACAAAAATATAATCCTTCCCTTCAGCCGAAACGATGGCTCCTTCGGGCAAGGCCGTTACCCGGCTATTTCCCAGATCTAAACTCGCTTTCAGGAAAGTGTTGGGCGCCAGACGGGCATCGGGCTGATCAAGCCGGGCCACCACCCGCACCGACCGATTGGCGTCAATGATCCGGTTGATGTAGGCGATCCGTCCCGACCGTTCTTTGCCATCCTCGTTGTTGAGCCGGATACTCACCCGTTGTCCCTCCCGAATCTGGGGTAGGTCTTTTTCAAATACGGTCAGTTCAGCATATAGACCCTGACTACTGGTCAGCTGCGCCATGATATCAGCGGGTTGCACGTATTGGCCAACGTTCACCGCGACATGGGTGACCACACCCGCCACCGAAGCCGTTACGTCATAGTAGGCACTAAACTTCCCGTCTAAAGCAGCCTGGGGGGAAATTCCGACCAGTCGAAGGCGCTGGGCCAGACCACCCAGCCGGGAACGGACCTGGTTTCGTTCGGCGGATGTTTGCTGGAATACTTTCAGGGCTCCGACATTCTGTTCGCTCAGTTCCTTTTGGCGGGCATATTCGGCCTCCAGATACGTCAGGCGGCTCTGATTTTCGGCGTACTCCTGCTGGAGACCAACCAGATCCGGGTTTTCAATGCGGGCCAGCAGCTGCCCTTTACGGACCGGCTGCCCCGGAAGTAAGGGAATACTGCGGACAAAGCCACCTTGCAGGGCGGTAATAGCCACCTGGCTCTGAGCAGGAATGGCCAACCGCCCGTTGATCTGGAGCAACTGACCCAGATTGCGGTACTCAACTTTACCCAGGCTAATGGCTCCAATGCGGAGTTGATCGGTGGTTAGTTCCACGACGTCGGCCGGGCCTTCCTCGTGGCCGGACTTTTCCTCCGTAGCCTCGGCAGTGGGTTTAGTCTCCGTGGTGGTAGTGGGGTCTTTTTCAGTGGATTCTCGACAGGCACTGGCTAGCCACAGGAGACTGATACTCAAAAGAATTCGTTTCATGATTGTTATCAGGGTAAGCCCAGAACTTGCTCTAAGCGAATGACGGATTGATTGTATTGACCCAGTACGTCGACGTAACTGGCACGGGTCTGGTAAGCCTGGGTGAGGGCCTGCGAATACTGAAGGTACCCAATATCACCCGCTCGAAAAGCAACCCCTGCTTTATCAGCCAGCAGCCGGGCGGTCGGCAGGCCCGTCTGCTCATAATAGGTCAGGCTGCTTTGCAACTTGCGGATCTCCTGAATTGTCGTCGATAGCTCACCCTGCAAATTGCGCTGGGTAAACGCCAGGGTGGCTTCTCCCAGTTGCTGACCCAGCCGGGCTGCTTCGACGCGCGCGCGCTGGGGTCTGGTAAACAGCGGAACGGCAATCCCCGCGGTGACCCCCTGAAACCGTCTGCCACCTCCATACGCCACTTCTTGGTTGTTTACCGTATAGGTACCGATAAGCGACTGGTTGAAATAGCCCAGCGAAAAACTGGGCAGCAACCGGGCCTGCTCTACGTCCGTTTGCCGGGCGGCAACCTCGATTTGCTGGCGTAAAAAGGCTAATTCAGGGGTTTGGGCCAGCGTTGCAGAGTCCGTGATGCTTGGTAGAGCCCGGCGGGTCAGGATGCTATCGGAAAGGATCAGGGGCTGGTTGGTATTCAGCAGCGTTTGCAGCCGACTCATCGCAATTTGCCGGTCCGCTTCGGTTTGTTCCATTCCGTTACGCACCTCTCCAAGCTGATTGGTGGCCGTCGCCACTTCGATGGCGGTTCCTTCCCCGGTTTTGAGCCGCAGGTCGGTAGCCGACCGGAAGGCGACCAGCAAACTATCCTGTGACCGGAGCAGCCGACGCCGTTCGACTAGATACAGCAGGTCGTAATAAGCGGCCTTTACCTGCGCCCGCAGACCGTTCTGATTAATCCGGGCCTGCCCTTCACTCCCTACCACATTGGCGTCGGCCAGCCGACCGAGCTGGCGAACCAGTTTGGGATTGGGTATACTCTGTGACAGGGTAAAATTATTGTCAAAGTTAGGGCCATTGTACTGCCCTCCCATCCAGGAAAAATTAGTGGGACCCATATCGCGGGCCGCCCGCCGACCGGTCTGTTGCTGACTGATCGTCAATGCGTTGATGCGGGCCGTCCCGTTGTTGGTCATAGCCAACTGGAGGACCCCATCGAGCGACAGCGGCAGGATTGTCCGACTACCCATCGCGGCTTGCGGGCCCTGGGCCTGAACCGATAGAGCCGACCCCATACTCAATGCTCCAATGAGCAGCCAACCCGCTACTTTACCGGCAACTGTGGGCATTCCTGTATTTTTCTTCTTTCCAAAGGCACCCGCGCCCCCGGTAGTCTGTTCCCACCAGTACAGGCAAGGCAATACCAGTAGGGTCAACAGCGTTGCTGAAACCAGTCCACCGATAACGACGGTGGCCAGCGGTCGTTGCACTTCGGCCCCCGCCGTGGTGGCTAATGCCATCGGCAGGAATCCTAAGGAGGCCACCAACGCGGTCATCATAACCGGGCGGAGCCGGGTAGCGGTGCCCTGTAAAATGCGTTCCCGCAGGCTCAGATCCGTTTCGTCCTTGAGGTGGTTGAACTCACCAATCAGTACGATACCATTTAGCACCGCAACCCCGAAGAGAGCAATGAAGCCCACTCCGGCCGAAATACTGAATGGCATATCCCGAAGCCAGAGGGCAATGATCCCGCCAATGGCCGAAAGCGGAATCGCCGAAAAGATCAGCAAACTTTGCCGCACCGACCCGAAAGTAAAGAACAGCAACAGAAAGATCAGTCCCAAGGCAACTGGCACAGCGATACTGAGCCGGTCTTTGGCTTCCTGCAGGTTTTGAAACTGGCCACCGTAGGTCACGTAATACCCCACCGGTAATTTGATTTGCGTATCCAGTTTACCCTGTAGTTCGTTCACCACGCTTTCCACATCGCGCCCCCGTACGTTGAAGGCTACAATAATGCGTCGTTTGGCATCTTCCCGCTGAATCTGATTGATGCTATTTTGAAAGGATACCTCGGCAATCTGACTTAAGGGAACATTCTGGCCGTCTACGGTCGTAACCAGCAGGTTTTGCACGTCTTCCAGCCGTTGACGACTCTGCTGTTGCAGGCGCACGACCAGATCATAGCGTCGTTCGCCCTCGTAAACTAATCCGGCCGTTGACCCGGCAAAGGCCGCTTGTAGATACCGGTTGGCCTCTTCTACCGATAGGCCAAAGCGGGCCAGGGCGTCCCGGTCGTAATTCACCACAATTTGGGGCAGACCCGATACCTGCTCGACATACAAATCTTCCGCGCCCGGTACCGTACTGACCACCCGGCCAATGCGGGCGGCATAGTCGGCTAACACGCCCAGATCCTCGCCATAAAGTTTTACGGCAATATCCTGCTTTACCCCCGAGATCAATTCACTAAAACGCATCTGGATGGGTTGCAGAAACCCGAAACTGACCCCCGGAATTTGGTTGAGCTTATCCTGCATTTTTTCGGCCAGTTCCTCCCGGCTGGTAGCCGAGGTCCAGTCCTTGCGATCCTTCAGAATCACCATCAAGTCCGTGGCCTCAATCGGCATGGGATCGGTTGGAATTTCGCTGGCACCAATTTTTCCGATCACTTCGATTACTTCGGGGAAATGCTCTTTTAACACCCGGCCTGCCAAGATCGAAGCATCGACCGATTGGGACAGCGATGAGCCGGTCATGACGCGGGTCTCCACCGCAAAGTCACCTTCGTCCAACTGCGGGATAAACTCACCCCCCAGTCGACTAAAAATCAACAGTGCCCCGGCGAATAGGGCGACCGATAGCCCGGTAACCCAGCCTTTATGGCCTAACGTCCATCGGATAGCCGGATCGTAGACCCGGTGAAAAACCCCCATGATGCGGTCAGAAATAGTTTTGGTGCCTTCCTTCACGGGTTTCTTGCTCAGGAGCAGTGCCGAAGCCATCGGCACGTACGTCAGGGAAAGAATGAACGCCCCAAAAATGGCAAAAGCCACGGTCTGGGCCATCGGCCTGAACATTTTTCCTTCAATACCGATCAAGGCCAGAATCGGCAGATAGACAATCAAGATGATGATTTCGCCGAAAGCCGCGGAGGAACGGATGCGGCTGGCCGACACATACACCTCTTCATCCATTTCGACTTGCGAAAGGTTGTGCCGAAAATTCTTCAGGGCGATGTGGTGCAGGGTGGCCTCGACGATAATGACGGCCCCATCGACAATTAAGCCGAAGTCGATGGCCCCCAGACTCATGAGATTCCCCGATACACCAAAAAGATTCATCAGACTGACGGCAAACAGCATCGCCAGTGGAATGACGGAAGCCACCACCAAACCCGCCCGCCAGTTACCCAAGAGCAGCACCAGGACGAAGATAACAATCAGCGCTCCCTCAATGAGGTTCTTTTCGACGGTACCAATGGCCCGGTTGACCAGCTTGGTCCGGTCCAGAAAGGCGTGTATTTCGACGCCTTCGGGCAGCGATTTTTTGATCTGCTCAATGCGCTGCTTGACGTTACCGATCACTTCGGACGAATTGTCTCCTTTGAGCATCATCACAATGGCTCCCACCACTTCGCCCTCCCCGTTGCGGGTCATTGCTCCGTAGCGCACGGCCTTGCCGAGTTGAACCTGGGCCACATCGCGCACCAGTACCGGAATACCGTTCGGGGCTCGGCGCACGACAATCTTTCCAATGTCCTCGAGGGTACCGATGAGCCCTTCGGACCGGATGAAGTACGCATTCGGGCGACGGTCGATGTAGGCCCCGCCGGTATTCTCGTTATTGCTTTCAAGGGCGGTGAATAATTCATCCATCGTTACGCCCGACGCCCGGAGCCGCTGCGGATCGACGGCGACTTCGTATTGCTTGAGAAAGCCCCCAAAACTGCTGACATCGGCGACCCCTTTGGTGCCCATCAGTTGCCGCCGAACGATCCAATCCTGAATCGAGCGCAGTTCCATGGCCGGATAACGTTTCTCGAAACCAGGCTTAGCCCGAAGAACATATTGGTAAATTTCACCCAAGCCCGTCGTGACGGGGGCTAATTCAGGATCGCCCGCGTTGGTCGGTATTTGGGAGCGGGCCTGTTGGAGCCGCTCGAATACCTGTTGACGGGCGACATAGACATCAACATCGTCGTTCAGGACGATGGTGACCACCGATAAGCCAAAGCGGGAAATAGACCGGACCTCGACCAAATTGGGCAGCGTGGCCATGGTCTGCTCAATGGGAAAGCTGATGAGCCGCTCGACGTCCAAAGCCGATAGGGCCGGGCTTTGGGTAATGACCTGCACCTGGTTATTGGTGATGTCGGGCAGGGCGTCGATCGGCAGTCGGGTTAGCGAATACCCCCCCCAGATAACCAGGGCAAGGGTGAAAAGCCCGATAATGAGTTTGTTTTGAATGGAAAAACGGATGATGGCATCCAACATGATACGAACTTGCTAAGATGGAACAAGAGAAAGTAGGCGTGCGCTATCCTGCAACAGGGTTGCAGCGAATGGTAAAGACGCACGTATCCAGTCTTAGCTTAATTGGGGCGGTTGCCAGGTCGTGAGCACGACCGAGGGTAAAGCAGGCACAGTCAGCATCGGCACGGTTTGTGCGACGGGTTGCCATTCCTGAAATGTGTGGGGTAAAATAAGGGGCTGATCGAGCACGGTACCACAGCAATCGCAGCTACAAAGGGGAGAACAAAGTTCGCCCGTGGCGGATTTGCTGTCGTGAGTGTGCTGGTCGTTGGTGAGCTGAGTCGGTTGGTCCCCAGCAAGCACATAGGAGTAACCATCGGCGCAGGGCAGCACCGACAGGAACAACACATACAAGCTCATAACGAGACAAAACACCGATTTCATGGGGCAAAGATACGACAAACCCGTTTGCAACAGGGAGTCAAAAATAAATAACTAACTACGGACACCGAATTTTTACTAAAACATGATCTGGCGTCAGGATAGAAAAAATAGTACATTGACCTCACTTGTGTATATCCTGGCAGAACGTTAACGTTGGCTTTTAGGCCCCAATTCCATTCAACGAACTAACAGTCAATAGTTTGCATTTAAGTTTTTAGCAAGTTACTGGCAGCAGCTATTTACATTAATTGTTGTAACTATACTTTCTGTTGGTTGTAGCGTAACCTAAAAGAAAATGCTGGATATTTCGTTGTTCTTTTAACAACCCAATGTATATTATTGTCATCATCCATTCTACAGCACATTCTGGTTTCGAATAAATTATCCACTCTTAAAACGTGATCAATCGACCTAAACTTTTAGCTTTTGGGGCCGTAGTCGGGTTGTTCGTTAGCCTGACCGCCTGCCAAAAAGAGCCCTCCAAGGAAATTACGCCGACGGATCCCTTTCCAACCGAACCGGTTGCGTACAAACCAACGCCATACCCCTGGAAGAAACCGGCTAACTTTCCCGACCCTGCTTACAGCTTTACCCAAAACCCGCTGACTCAGGAAGGGGTTCTGTTGGGAAAAAACCTGTTTTTCGATCCCACGCTGTCCAAGAATGGCACCATCAGTTGTGCCTTTTGCCATCAACAGGAAGTCGCCTTTGCGCATACCGATCATATCCTGAGTCACGGGATCAATGACAAGATTGGACCGCGTAATACGCCGGGTATTCAAAATATGGCCTGGAGCCGGGTGTTCTTCTGGGATGGCGGGATTGTTGATTTGGATCAATTGCCCATTTCGCCCATTCAAAATCCCATTGAAATGGGCGATTCATTGGTTAACGTTTTGCGAAAAGTGCAAAGTAGCGGGCAGTATCGGAGCCTGTTTAAAGCCGCGTATGGTTCGGAAGAAGTCACCTCCGAGAGGTTTTTAAAAGCACTGTCTCAATACATGCTTACCCTCGTTTCGGCCACGTCTAAATACGATAAGTATATCCGAAATGAAGGTGTCCAACTTTCCGAACAGGAACTGAGCGGATTGCAACTCTTCAATGCCAATTGTTCCGCCTGCCACAGCGGTGAATTATTTACGGACCAAAGTTTTCGCAATAATGGTCTCCTTCCCAGCCCTTATGTCCCCATACCGGATCTGGGACGCTTTGGCATCAGCCAGAAACCAGAAGACAAAAACAAATTCCGGGTGCCCAGCCTGCGCAACATTGCGATGACGACTTACTACATGCACGATGGTCGATTTAAAACGCTGGATCAGGTCCTCAACCACTACGCCACGGGCATTCAGGCTGATCCCCAATTAGATCCGATCTTAATGAGAAATGGAAAACCCGGAATACCATTGACCCGGCAGGAACAACAGGATATTATTCTCTTTCTGCAAACGTTAACGGATTACGATTTTATCAATAATCGCCAGCATCACAACGATTAATGGTCGTCTCTTTCCCTTTTATTCAGTTAAGATCATTGAGTGGGGTTTTTGTCTTCTAAAAGAGTCAGATATTCCGCAAACTCTGCACCGGTCATTTCCGAAACTTTCATTGCAAAAAGTTTCTCTTTTAGGGCCTTCCGTTCGGTTGTCAGGTACAAGGCAAGTAAATCGCGAATCATCTCAATATTATTAATGGTCAGCCCAAAGAGTAACATAGGACTGCCTTTGCTATTGGTATGGTACAGCTCGAAATTGTGGGGGGCATCATTGATTTGTTTGGCACCAAATTCCAACAACTTTAGAATGGCAGGGAATACCCGGTCAAAATCGTCTTGAACATAATCCCCCGTTTGCATTTGTTGCTGTAGTTTTCCCTGGCTGGCCCGGGCCATAAAGTGTTCAATGGCCATTACTTCTTCTCGATTGATTTGAGGTTCCATGCTGAATTTGTTTTATTTAGGTTTACTAGTCTTTCGGGAGTGGTGGATGGATGAATTCTAATTCAGTAGTTGGATGATCAGTGGTTTTTGTTCACTCGTTGAACGCATAGAGACATAGTGAAAACGGAGTTTAAGGGTGCTCCAACGTTTGGAGTCGAAGCGAAACGGCAGCACTGTGCCCACTTAACTCTTCGGCTTGGGCCAACCGCTCGACTACCGGTCCGATCGTTTGCAAACCTTCGGGGCTTAGTTTCTGGTACGTAATCTTTTTGATAAAGCTATCCAGCGAGACCCCGCTGTAAGCGGTAGCAAACCCGTTGGTAGGCAAGGTGTGATTGGTGCCGGACGCGTAATCACCCACCGATACCGGGGTCAGGTTTCCTAGAAAAACGGACCCGGCATTGTAAACTTGAAGAGAAACTTTTTCAGCCTCTTCTGTAGCAATGATTAAATGCTCAGGGGCGTATAAATTGGTCAGGGCGATGCCTGCCGTCAGATTGGGAACCAGAATAAGCCTGCCGTTTTCTATCGACTTCCAGATAATGGCATGACGGGGTAAAACAGGCCCTTGCCTGGCAACTTCGCCCGCCACCTGATGCAACAGCAGCTCCGAGGTGGTTATCAGTAGGCACTGACTATCCGGACCATGTTCGGCCTGCGCCAACAGATCGGCCGCAATAAAAACCGGATTGGCCGTAGTGTCCGCCAAAATCAGAACTTCCGAAGGTCCAGCCGGAATATCGATTGCGATCCCTTCCCGATTAATAATCTGCTTGGCGACCGTCACATACGAATTACCAGGGCCGAATAGCTTAGAAACGCGGGGAATAGTTTCGGTTCCGTAGGCCATGGCCGCAATGGCTTGCGCCCCGCCGATTTTATAAATTGTTTCAATACCAATTAACTGGGCCGCGTACAAAATGGCCGGATGAACCGTGCCATCTTTGGCGGGTGGGGTGCAGATAATAATTTCGGAGCACCCGGCCAGGATAGCCGGAATGCCCAGCATCAATACGGTTGAAAATAACGGCGCCGAACCACCCGGCACGTAAAGACCAACCCGATGTATTGGAACCGATCGCCGCCAGCACTGGACCCCGGGCATCGTTTCAACGGTGTGTGTCGCTTCCCGTTGAATTTCATGGAAAGCAGTAATATTCGCCGTAGCTTGCCGAATATCTTTTTTTAATTGCTCATCAACTTGCCCCACCGCAACGTCCTTTTCCTCCTGTGTGACTTCCAGAGCAGTTAGGGACACGCCATCAAATTGCCGGGTAAAGTCATAAACGGCTTGATCTCCCTGGGCTTTTACCGCATCCAGAATGGGCTGAACGCGGTGTTCTAGCTCTCGAATTTGGCTGATTGGACGGGCAATGAGTCGGGGCCAATCCGAGGCCGGAATATTTTTGTGTATCTGCATCGGTATTCTTGAATTAGTAGGGATTTCCGGTACTTCTTTCCTTATTGTATCAGGGAGCTTTAGCAATGTGAGCAGTTGGTTTTGGTCGAAAAACGATGAGGGCAATGACCAGAAGCACCAGCGTCAAAAGCCCACCGTATAGGAAGTTTTGCCCCGGAAACTGACTGCCCGTAAAACCAGCAATTGGGTAAGCAATGGCCCACCATAAATGGGAAAAAGCGAAGTGCGATCCGAATACTTTCCCCTGCTGAGAACCCTCGATCTGTTCGCCAATGAGTGTTTCCGATGGAATTTCGGCCAGACTCTGGCCCAGTCCCGCCAGTACCCACAAGACCAGCAGGAACGAATACCCAATGAAATTTGCTCCGGTGATGGCCAGTCCCAGTAACAACGCTCCGCCAATGAGCGACGCCCGCCGACTCGTTGTTTTGTCGAAGCCTCCGCCAAAGGCCGCCACCGTTGCTCCAATCCCAAAGGCCGTCATTACCCAGCCGTAAGCGGCATCCGTCAGCCCAAGTCCGTCTTTGACATGCCCCACCGTATTGACCAGGATCTGCGCCCCGGCAATGGCAGAAACAAACTCAATGGCCAGGGCAAAACGGATGAGTGGATTCCCAAACAACAGCCGCGCGCCATTGACTACATCGACCCAGGTTGAGAGCAGCTTTTCAGTTGTCGCCGGGGTATAATTCAGTTGAGCACCGGGTAATCCCAGAATCAGAATTCCGGCTAGCACGAAGGTTACTGCGTCGACCAGAAAAATATCGCGGGCACCCAGCCAAACAGCCAGAATTCCGGCCAGGCCCGGACCTAGGACGCCAAGAAGCTGGAACGTAGCGGTTGATAAGCCGATAGCCTCCCGGTAGTAAGCTTTGTCCACCACCTGGGGGATGATCGCTTTATAGGTGGGTGTAAAAAAAGCGTTGAACACATTCAGTAGAAATACCAGCCCGTAAATCTGCCATTCGGCGTTTACAAACGGCAAACATCCTACAATGCCCATGCGTAGGAAGTGAGTGATATAGAGGATTTTTTTGCGGTCTATTCGGTCGGCCAGAACACCGGCAAAGGGTGAAAAGATAATAAAGGCGGTTACCCGAAGCGTCAGCGCAGTGGATAGAATAACCGCTGACCGCTCCCGACCAAACTGGTACGCCAGCAGGGCTAGGCCGACCCAGGTAAAGGCATCGCCCAGCAGACTAATTGTCTGGGCAAAGTATAACCGGGCGAATACCCGGTTACGTAACGCCTGAAGCGGTTCAAGCAAACGGGAAAATACCCGTTGAATCGTTTTCATGATACTCCTTAATTACTTGATTTTGTCGGCCCCCACCGTAACGATCCGGTCGCCGGATTGAAGCCCGCTGGTTATCTTAATACCCTTGCCGGTACGTTTACCCGGTTGAACGACCTGTTTCCTGAAATGCTCCGGGTCTTCCTGCACGTATACGAACAAGACACCGTTGTCGGTCTGAATGGCCGTTTGGGGGACAAATTCGGCTTTCTTTACCTGGGTTACGGTTGCTGTAGCGAAGGTTTCCACCCACGACTTTTCCTTGGGATACCTCACCTTGTCCTTTGGTTCGTTGGCCGGATAGTTGGCCTGACTGGCCAGAGCGGCTGCTTCATCAGCATACACGGTTATCGTATCGATGACAAATTGCTCGGAATAGGTGGGCATTTTAAGCGTAATCGTCACGGTCCCTTTTCCTGCGATCTCTGATTTCACTGGGAAACGATACGTACCAGGAGCAACGGGATGTTGTTGGGTTTGCTGCCAGGCGGTTTTTCCGTCAATCATTAATGTGAATGTCACGACGGCATCCGTATAGGGTTTAAATGACTCACCAACCTGAGTAAGGTGCGCCGTAAAGCGGGCGGGAACGTTGAGCAGAAGTGGCCGAAACTCCGCAAACAGTTCGGAATGTTCGGTGTACTGCGTGCTGGTTATCGTCCGAAAGGGTGAACGGGTGGGTGTCGTTGGGCCTGACTGCGCCGAAGTCAAAGGCGTTTGAGCCCAGGCGGAACCCACTAGACCCAAAAGCAGGGCCATGGCAATCCGGTTTTGTTTCATATAACGGGCTATACGATGCGTGTTAAAGAGCATATTGACCTTTTAATCGGAGGGTAACAATAATGTCTGTTTTGCTCCTGTTTTTAAAATACCAGCCGTGGCGTCCTTCAAAGGGGGCCAGGAAAGTTCCAATCATGTTGTTGGAATTTGCTACCGTGTAACTCTCAAAGTAGGTGTCTTTACCCGGATTGGCCTCTTTAACCTCGCCATGAAAATCGAAATAGAGTACGCCCTGATTGGTTGACCACTCGTATTTTACTTTTCCGTATTTTAGAACAATCATCTTGTATTCAAGACCTTTCCCGGCCGGAACCGGAATCGTAATGCTATCTTCCCGTACGGCATATTGGTGAGCGGGGGCCGGATTATTAGCTTCGGCGGGCATGGGAACTTCAGGCCCGGAACCAGCGTCTTCTAGTTTTAACCGGGGGAAGGCCTGGAGCGCGCCATTTTGAACCACCATCATATCCGTTTGGTCATCCGGTTGGTATAGGCGGCTAAACCCCAATGCCTTTCCGGTACCCAACGGATCTATTCCGTACTCGGCTGGCAGGACGGCAACGACGAAGATGAGGCCCCCTAAAATCAGGGCCGCAAGCGTTGCTTTGATAATTTGTTTTGATTCCAAAAGTGGAGGATTGACATCAGTCATTTTTGTAGAATTTTTATTGAACGAAATAACCCGTGAGTTGATAACCGATTAAAATGAAACCGGCGGCCATGAGCAGTGTGTTGGTCAGGGTGGAGAAGCGTTTGAAGCTGTTGTAGTTTCGCCAGACACTGATGAGTAAAAGGACAAACGTCAGGGCGAGGAACTGACCAATTTCTACGCCCAGATTAAATCCGATCAGATTGGTCACCAATCCCTTTTGCCCGAATTTAAAATCCTGGAGCTTGGTGGCCAGCCCAAATCCGTGAAACAGACCAAAAATCAAAACGGCGGCTTTTGTATCCGGCTGAAAGCCAAATAGCTTTTTGAATCCGCCTAAATTATCAAACCCCTTATACACAATCGAAAAGGCGATGATGGCATCAATCAAGTAGGCATTTACTGAAAGATTACCCAAAACGCCCAGCAGTAAGGTTAGACTGTGGCCGATGGTAAAGAAGCTGACGTAGATCAGGATGTCTTTCGGGCGGTAAAGGAAAAAAATTACGCCGACCAAAAATAGCAGATGATCGTAGCCGGTTAACATGTGATGGGCTCCAATATACAGGAACGGGAAAAAGGCCGGTCCTTCATTCCCCAGCAAAAAGGCTTTGGTTTTGTCATCCACCCCATGGGCGAAAACGCTAGTACCGGTTATTCCCAACAGGAATACAAGACCCGAAAGAATAAGCTTTTTGACATTCATAATTTCTAGATTTACAGCAAAACGGTTCCTAAGAAAAATCGCCTTACTCGGTGGTTGGACTTGATAGTCAGAGCTTGTCGTAACTGCTATAGTGAGTTAGCATAACCCAAATAGTGCTCGGAGTGACTGTATTTCTTCTTGTTTTGATTTTTAATCAACTCTTCTCTTCCATACAAATTGATAGAAGAGAAGAGTTGGTTTGATACGGGTTCGCAAACGGATTAGTGTTTATGACCGTGTTTAATATCAGCCTCCGAAGCGGCCGTATTCTTAAATTTGCTGGAAATGGTTTTCCCTTTTACCGTAAGGGAGACGGTACAGTGAGCGAATAAATTCGCTTTCGGTACATCTACTTGAAAAGCATCTTTATCCCCGGTTTTAAGGGGGAGTTTAGTGGTTGCTTTGCTGGCAAATTCGAACGTTGCATCACCCGTAATTCCCTTATTCGACAGGGTATTTTCTTTGCCATCCAATAAATAGAAGCTCAGCATATTTTCACTGATGACCATTTCAATGTGGTAGTCACCCGCGGTTTGAACGGTTCCCCCGTGCGTAGCCTTGTGTGAATGACCGCTGGTCTGTGCAAAAGAAAGGGTTGAGCCGGCCAGTAGCAGGGCGACAGCCAAGGCAATCGATTTGATCGTTTTCATTTTGATTTGATTTATGGTTCGTACTAAATGGAAATGCAATTATTCTTCCTCTCCGGCATTGATTAATGCGGATAGAATGGCATACGCACCCTTGGTGACGATGATGGCGTCTTGGGCCGATACCGTTGACGGAAGGATGACTTCCGTCAGATTATCTTGTTGGATGCCTTTTTTGACGGGGATCATCTGGTACGTAAATCCCTGATCAGACTGGGCGACTTGTCTAAAAATATAATCTTTGCCTTCGGATTGGACGATCGCTTCAAGGGGCAGAACGGGCACGGTTTGCCCGGCCTTTTCGATCCAGGCTTTGACGTACATGCCGGGCAACAAACCCTGACTCATCGATTTCGGAAAATGGCAATGAACCGGGATCATCCGGTTTTCAGCGGTCGCCTGACCGATTAGAAATACAGTCGCCCTTCGGTTCATTTGAGGGTCGCTGCCCAGACCAAAACGGATCGACTGGCTAACCCGGATCTGGTCGATGTCTTTTTCGAAGACATTGAGTGCCAGGTGAAGCGCATTTTTATTGGCCAGTTCAAACAATACATCGGTCGGGTTGACATACTTGCCGATATTGACGTTGCTGGTTTTTACGTACCCAGTCATAGGGGCGTACAGGCTGGCGGATGCGGATATCTTCCCATCATTCAGCCCCTTTTTGCTGATCCCCGCCATGGTAATTTTAGCTTCGAGGGCGCTTACCCTCGCCTGCATCACCTGGAGATCAGAGGTAACCTGCTGCAGTGTTTTGGCCGCATTGACATCCTGTTTTCTGAGTAGTAGCTGCCGCTCATATTCCTGCTGTAACAACGTAAGTCGGCTACTGCTTTCCAGATATTGCTCCTGAATATTGATGAATTCAGGATTTTCCAGGGTAGCGATGACCTGCCCTTTTCGAATGGCCTGTCCGGGGAGTAAACCAGCACTTTTGACGTAACCACCAAGTGGGGCCGAGATCGTTACCACGCTGGATGGCTCCACGTCGATCATCCCATTTACTTTAATGAGGCTGCTTAAATGGCGCGATTCTACTTTTCCCGTCTGAATACTCGCCATCGTATATTGATCTTTGGAAAAGGTAATCCGATCGGGTGGAGCGGTTTGTTGCGTACTATCCTTTTGAACGGTGTCGTCATCGGCCTTTTCGGGGCTTCGGTTGCAGGCGGTCAGTAGACCAAGGCCAAAGACTAATCTCAAACCGAGTTTTTTGAAATCATTCATATAGTGAAAGTTTTGAAGTCGATGATTAGTAGGGCAAACCGGCCAGCGTTTCTATTTCCTGGATCGCCAAATTGTAGAAATAAAGTTTATCTAGGTAATCGGATTTAATCCGGTTGGCGACCGATAGGCTTTGCAGGAACTGGGGGTAGGATGTTTCTCCGCTGCGAAAACCCTGTTGGGCCTGAACCGTGATCAGCCGGGCTTGCGGTAGCGCCGTATTCTCATAATAATCGACGGCACTCCGAACTTTCGCGTATTCCAAAACCAGGGCTTTGAATTCCCCCGAAAGATTCGTGTTCTCGTATTCGAGTTGCGAATGTGCAATCTGCTCCGAAATTTTTGCGGCACTCGCCGTGGCTCGATAGCCGCCGGGAAACAAGGGAATGGCAACTCCGGCGTGTACGACGGAAAAACGGTCCGAGAGTGTAAAAACTTCCTGATTTCCGGTGGCAATCTGAACACCCCGAAACGATTGATTGGTGTACCCCACAATGATTTCCGGCAGCTTTTTCTGTTTTTCTACCAACACCTGTTGCTGGCCTACGGCGATCTGTTGTTTTAAATACTGTAACAGCGGATTTTTTGCCAGTGGGTTACTGTCGGGCAGTGCAAGGGTGAGCGTCCGTTTAGCAAAGCTCTGCTCAGCCGTAGTAATGGGCTCACGGGTATTGAGCAAGGTTTGCAATTGTTGACTGGCAATGGTCAAATCGGATTGATTTTGCAGGAGCTGGTTTTTGACTTCCATGGCCTGGGCAGCCGATGTGGCCTTTTCCAGTTGATTCGTCTCCCCCGATTGATAGCGCAGCGCACTGGCTTTCTGCAAGCCGCTGTAAATACTGTCCTGTTCAGTGAAAAGCAACTGCTTGGCTTTAAAATAAACCAGCCGGGCATAAGCGGCTTTTACATTTCGGATCAGGTCGTTGCTACGGACGGCCTGTTGCCACTGACTACTCTCTACGCGGGCCATGGCCAGTTTCCGTTGACTTTCATAAAGCGTCGGAAAGGCCAGTCGCTGGGTAATGTTAAACGAGTTGTCGCGCTCCTGGCTATTGATATTCCCCTGGGAATAAAGAAAGTCCGTTTTTGGAAGGTTTATAGCGGCTTTTTTAAGTTCCTTTTCCCGATCCGTTTCAAAAGCCGCTATTTTCTGACCGGTATTATTCTTTAGCGCCAGTTCAATTGCCTGCTCCAGCGTTACAACCCGGCTTTCCGGTAGTCGTTGTTGAACGGACGGTTGGCCCAGCAATGAACCGGAAAATAGGAAAGTAACCAGACCGATGGATGCTGAAACAGCGGACACCTTCGGTTTCTTTGGTTTTAGAGTAGCCAGATAGATGTAAAGGACCGGTAGAACAATCAGGGTAAGCAGGGTTGCGGATATCAAACCGCCAATCACGACGGTTGCCAGGGGGCGCTGTACTTCCGCTCCGGAGCCTTGAGATAGTGCCATCGGCAGAAACCCGAGTGAGGCAACGGCAGCGGTCATCAGTACGGGCCTGAGTCTGATTTGGGTTCCCTGGATCACCCGTTGGTATACCTCTCTTACACCCTCTTTTTCCAGGCGGTTAAACTCACCAATTAAAACGATGCCATTTAAAACGGAAACCCCAAAAAGGGCAATGAACCCAACCCCCGCCGAAATACTGAAAGGCAACCCCAAAAAGTACAAGGCAAACACGCCACCGATGGCCGACAGTGGGATGGCGGTAAAAATCAACAGGCTTTGGCTAATCGAATGGAAGGTAAAATACAGCAACAGCAGGATTAAGGCCAAGGCGACCGGGACCGCTACGGATAACCGTTCTTTGGCAGCCCGCAAATTCTCAAACTGACCGCCGTAGGTAACGTAATACCCTACCGGGAGTTTCATTTTTGTATCGATAATTTGCTGAATATCCCCCACAATGCTTTCAACGTCACGGCTCCGGACGTTGAAACCGAGCGTGATCCGACGTTTTGCATTGTCCCGCTGGATCTGGTTGGGACCTTCCTTGTATTCCACCGTGGCCACTTCCTGTAATGGAATTTGCCGACCGGAAGGGGTGTTCATGTACAGGTTTCGAACGTCCTGGATATCCCGACGGCTCGTCGTATCGAGCCGAACCACCAACGCAAACCGTCTTTCGCCTTCGTAAACCAATCCCGCCTGCTCCCCGGCGAAACCGGTTCGAATAACCTGATTGACATCGTCAATCGTCAGACCATATTGGGCAATTTTGTCCCGGTCAAAATCAATTTGAATTTGCGGTTGACCGGTCACTTCTTCGACATATAGATCCTGTACACCGTCTACATGCCGGATCAACGTTCCGATACGCCCGGCCAGTTGGGAAAGCACGTCCAGATCTTCCCCGTATACTTTCAGCACCACATCTTGCTTGGCCCCCGTGATCAGTTCGTTGAACCGCATTTGGATCGGCTGTTGAAAACCAAAGGTGGCATTGGGAATGACCGCCAGGGCCTGCTGCATTTTTTCAGCCAGCTCTTCCCGGGACGACGCACTTGTCCATTCCGATTTTTCTTTCAGAATAATCATCATGTCCCCGGCTTCAATGGGCATCGGGTCGGTTGGGATTTCGCCGGAACCAATCTTGTTGACCACTTGCTTGACTTCCGGAAATTTCAGAATGATTTTTTGTGCCTTTTTGGATACGTCCAACATCTGGTCAATGGAACTGCCGGTAAGCACCCGGGTTTCCACGGCGAAATCCCCTTCGTCGAGCTGAGGAATAAACTCACCCCCTAGCCGGGATAAAACCAGCAAACTGATGACGAAAAGGCCAACTGCCAGCAGGACGACAACGGCTTTTACCCGCATGGCGGCTCGGAGGACCGGCGTGTACAGACGCTGGAAAAAGTGCATCATCCGATCCGAAATGGTGGGTTTGAGGTTGGTTTTTTTGCTTAATCCCAAAGCCGCCATCATCGGAACGTAAGTCAAAGAAAGAATAAACGCACCCAGAATGGCGAACGAGACGGTTTGGGCCATGGGGCGGAACATTTTACCTTCTATACCAACCAGGGCGCACAGCGGCAGGTACACCATCAGGATAATAATTTCTCCAAAAGCTGCCGAACTTCGAATGTTGACCGTAGCGTGGTAGACTTCATCGTCGATCTCCTGCTGGGAAAGTCGGTGGGTATATTTTTTTCCCACGATATGATGCAGCGTGGCTTCCACAATGATGACCGCCCCATCAACAATTAACCCAAAATCAATAGCGCCCAGACTCATCAGGTTACCTGAAACGCCAAATAGATTCATCATCGAGATGGCAAACAACATGGCCAGCGGAATCACGGAGGCAACAACCAGCCCCGCCCGGAGATTACCCAGAAACAGGATGAGGATAAAAATAACAATCAAGGCGCCTTCAATCAGGTTTTTTCCCACCGTCTGAATGGCGCTATCCACCAGCTTTTTACGGTCCAGGAAGGGTTCAATCGTTACCCCTTCCGGAAGGGTTTTTTTTATTTGCTCAATACGTTCTTTGACGTTGTCGATCACTTCAGAAGAGTTTGCTCCCTTGAGCATCATGACGATGCCGGTCACCGTTTCCCCTTCTCCGTTTCGGGTCGCGGCCCCGTAGCGGACACTATTGCCAAACCGGACCGTGGCCACATCGCGAATGAAAATAGGAGCACTTTCCGTATTTTTGACGACAATCTTGCCCAGATCACCCAGGTTTTTAACCAACCCTTCACTCCGGATAAAATAAGCCGTTGGATTTTTGTTGATATAGGCTCCTCCGGTGTTTTGGTTGTTTTTTTCCAGGGCATTGAAGATGTCCGTGATGGTGACACCCATGCTTTGTAATTTATCCGGATTGACCGCGATCTCATATTCTTTGACATAGCCCCCAAATCCACTTACTTCGGCAACTCCGGGCGTTCCCAGCAATTGCCGTTTGACCACCCAGTCCTGAATGGTTCGAAGCGCCATGGCGTCGTACTGCTTTTCATACCCTTTTTCCGGATGAATCACGTATTGGTAAATCTCACCCAGACCGGTGGTAACCGGTGCCATTTCCGGTGTTCCAACACCGGCGGGTATTTGCTTTCCGGCTTCGGACAGCCGCTCACCGATCTGTTGACGAGCCCAGTAGATATCCGTGTTTTCTTTGAAGACGATGGTGACAATCGAAAGTCCAAACCGGGAAAAAGAGCGCATCTGATCAATTTGCGGGATGCTGGCCATGGTCTGTTCCACCGGAAAGGTGATGAGCCGTTCCACCTCCTGTGCCGCCAGTGTGGGGGTAATGGTAATGACCATCACCTGGTTATCGGTTATATCCGGTACGGCATCGATGGGGAGCTGGGTAACGGAATAGCTACCCCAGGCAATCAATGCCAGGGTGAAAATACCGATAATGAGTTTGTTGTATATGGAGAAATGAATGATTCGATCCAGCATTCTGAACAATTTAATATAGTAAAAAGAATCAATCCTCCCATGATGCAGCTTAGGCACCAGGGAATGAATGGTAATTACCAGAAATTAAATTGTTAGAATTTTGGCGGCTGCCAGATCGAAAAGCTGAACTTCGAAAAGAGACGAGGTTCAAAAAGAAACGTGGGTTTTACAACCACGAAAAAGTGAGGGACTGCAAAGGCAATACGGGTAATAGGTGCCAAATAATAATTGGCAATCAGGTTGGAATGGTTGTGCTGGAATGGAAGATCTTCGTGCCCTGCCGCATTTTTGTGAGTCTGGTCAGCATAATGCAGGCTTAGAAAGTCAAAAAGACTGAAATCATGATCGTGATCAGCATTTTCATGATCATGGTAATGTTCAATGAGGGCCACAACTCCGGAAAGTTCATGCACATCTTGGTTGGGTAAAAAATTTACCAACGCTAATCGAATGCATAAAAGTAAGGCCACTGCTTTCATCGAGTCCAAAAATACTAAAATATTTGTAACAAAATCCTCGACAGCCAAATTTTAGGCAGTGTCTGGTAAACCAGGTCAGGTTTTTTCTGAAATGGCAACAGTATACTGGAGATTTTCTTAACTAACCAAGGATTATACTTTCCGGAGATAAAGCGTAATCGTCCCCTGCCTGATTCGGGTCGGATAAGAATCCAGTTCCCGGTCGATGAGCTTATTATCCTGAGGTACCTGGCGCGTGATGTAGTAGGGATCAACGAAAATGATATTCAGGCGTTCAATGTGATTTCCTTCCAATCGTTCGGTGTGTTTCAATAAGTGCTCGGTTCCGGAAGCGGCCTGTGTTTTATCCTCATCTTCAAAGAACCGGTAGGAGCAATACCAGTACTTGTAGTAGTGATGGTAGTTACTAAAGCAGTATTGGTACGCTTCAGGGTTGTCCCTGATCTGCCGCAGCAGGTCATCCGTTTCCTGGAGTTCCTTTTGCTCTCTAATACTAAGCACACTAGTTAGAGATTTATTGAGCAGATCCTCGCGGTGCTCTCTCAAGTGCCGCATGACCTCCTGGGGGTCGATATCCCGTTTAATTTTGTACTTATGTTTGAAATAGAAGGAAAGGGAAATAGCGGGTCGCTCGTAATTGATGAGTTTTAGGTTTTTAAGTGGCTGCCCCGGGCGATGGTAGGGCTGGTAAAATTTCATAAAGTCGGCGGGCACGAAATAATATTCCAGATCGGCATCAACGGGCAAAGCTGAAACCTGGTTGATGACCGGTTGCAGGGTTATGGCCTGATCTTTCAGCGCTAAGCGAATAGCAGCCAGCGGAGCTGAATCAATGCGTTTGGTCATAGTTGCTAAGGGATTGAATGTTTAGAGTAGATCGAACTGGTTCCTACTCTACCGAAAGATTGATAGCATAAATTATTATTTCTATTACTAGGGTTAGTATAACAGCTAAATACTGTATTGTTTACCGTAAAAGTAAACAAATATATTCTTTTTGAACCTCTTTCCCCTTTCCAATAAGTCACTTTTTTGATTTTTAATCTTTATCTTTTTTATTTGATTGATTTAGAAAGCTTATAAAGCCTTGAATTTCAGTAGCTTCTGAAGAGAAAAGTGAGGTTTAGTAGGTAGCAAAGTGAGGTTTGGTAGGTTTTATAGCGTTCATAAAGTGAGGTTCAGTAGGTCATAAAGTGAGGTTTGGTAGGTCACAAAGTGAGGTTTAGTAGGTAGCGACCTAGAAAAGTGAGGTTTGGTAGGTTTCGCTCCTTTTAATGGATTTTGATAGAAAAAAATGCCCTTTAGGCTCCTTAACTCAACCTATTTGTACATCAGTAATCACTGCTGTTTATTAGAAAAGTGAGGTTTAGTAGGTCTAAAAAATTACACAAAGTGAGTTTGCAATATTAAACTCACTTTTATACATTTATGCCTCATTGAATCATAATCAATCATGAGACTATGGAATCTACCCAAGACCCTGCAAAATTACTCAGTACACCAATTTTTAGTAAAAACCCTACCAACTATCAGCCGAATCTCTTTACGGAATCTCGACAGGAATTTACAGAACTGGAAAAAAAGATTGTTGCCCTGGTAATCAACCAGATCGGTAATATGAGTTTGAAAGGGGATATAAAGCCTGGTGTTAACATTAAGTTTCAGATTCCCTATTCCGAATTAACAAAGCAGCGTTATGATCAGATTAGCGCGGCCGCAGAATCACTTCAGTCAAAACGGCTGATGTACCGTAATAGTGAAGATGAGAGTTTTGATTTTATTACTCCTTTTCCGCGTGTACGTTCACAAATGGCCGATGGCAAAAAAGTCATTGAGATTACAATGTTTGCAGAGGTTGTGCCTCACTTTGCAGAGCTAGGCCAGCGGTATACCAAGTACGATATTGATATTATGCTTTCCCTGAGCTCTGTTTATGCCCAGCGAATGTTTGAGATCGTCAGCATGTTTTATAATCGTGGCCAGCGCCAGTTTACCTATACCGTTGACCGGTTAAGAATGCTTCTCAACTGTCCGGATACTTACCGATATGTTGAATTCAAAATCAATGCACTGGAGGTAGCACAACGGGAGCTAATGCAGAAAGCTAACATCGTTTTGGATTGGGAGCCCAGTAAAAAGGAGGGTAAACGCATTTTAGAGCTCCTTTTCACGATTAAAACTGACCGGCAACTAGCTGCTGAAGGTGTTGAACAGGATCGGCAGGCATTACGGGGGCTCTCCATGGAAGAGGCCATTCGTCTGGCGTGGCCACTGTTGGCCAAGTATAAATTAGTCGCCTGGCAGAAGGATTTGATTATCTCTGACTTTAATTTACTCGACACTTTTTACCGAATCCATTCGGAATTGACCAACGGCCTACGCCCAGGTGTAAAGAATCCAACGGCCTATCTTATTAAATCGCTTGGCATTGATCAAGTTAAAAAACACAAATTAAAGGCAGTATCTGATACGCCCTTATTTCCAGATTCGATTTCCCGTTCAGGCTCCTTACAATCGATTGGATCTATATTTGAAAATATGGCCAATAAAGGGTGAGTCGACTCCTATTTGAAGAGCAACTATTATAATTTCAGACGTTTCAAGACTTCAATAACCGCAATCATTTGATCAGCCTTCCATAGCTCTGGCTTTTGCACTCGTAAGTAATACTGAGTATAAGGGAGACCAGCTTGTTCGATCACCAAACCGACGCGTGAAGTCTCTTTCAGACGTTCTGTTAACGCGCGCTGCGCATCGCCAAGATCAACGATAGCCTTTTTATCGACGACCGATCCATGCGTATTGATTATCCGTTCGATATCCTACTGAGATAAAGGCTGATGCCCATACCGCTTTAACTCAATCGTGCCCAGTGTACCCGCCAGCAACTCATTAGCCACCTAGGTAATAACTCATTGGCATGAATGGCCGCGGCTAGGTCAACTTTAGCCACCTGATTTATGTATTCTTCGATTTGGCTCAAGGCGGTACATTCAACTGATTCTGTAGGAGCCAAATCTACGAAATAGTTTGCCATCGGTTAATAAAATCAGTTCGTTCATGTAAAAACATTTACGAGGAAAGTACCGTGCCAACTATTCTTTATCAGGATAATTGGCCACCAGTTGAGCCCGTACCTGGCTGCTCAGTTCAGGATCTACAATTGGATCAACTTCAGCATCAACGGCCGTCTGGTCGCACTCAAGGCCATACAATCGAAATAGGATCATGCGAGCCTGGGCAACCGTATACCCTTTGCGGATCCGGTATTGTTTGAATCGCTTTTTATTAAATTCTTTAAGCTGATCAGGGATGGCCATGGTTGAATCATTGTTAGTAAATAGGGATACGCAGAAACAACAGCGATGATGATTCAGAACCCGTTCACCCAAAAATAGGATTTCCGGCTCACGGATATTTCCAGCCATCCGTTGGAATTGGAACTGCTGGAAAGTTTTTAAGGCGGTTAAAAAATTAGGTACTTATTCAGGTTGATCGAACCGCTCCCAGTCTCGACAATCCTCAGCAGTCCATCACCGTGGAGGGTGGTTTTGTTGCTCTAAACCAGATCAATTTCCAGCAGGTGAAATTCCTGATTGAAAAGCTGATTCTAACCGAAGAGGGGGTTGTTTTAGTAAACGGACCGTGCGACGTCCGCAAAGAATTACGCTAAAGCTTTTTCGCCTCGCGCCGACCCCGGCTTATCGGTGTAACCACCACGCTAGCATAACGCAACACTTTGTAAAGTATACATCGGCTTCTAATCTGGAAGTAGCTCATAATCTGAGTCGTAGACTGATCACCCGATTCGTAGAGATTCTTTTCTGCCGGGGCAATCTTCTGATACTTGGCCGCTAATTCCTTTGGCCGACCGCCGTTCCGGCCCCGAAACCGGGCCGACTCCAGACCCGCCTCGTCCGCTGGATTTTACGATTGAACCTAATTATAAATGACGGGATTGCTCAAACGCGCAGGCGCTCCAAAACATCAATAATAGCAATCATTTGGCTGGGTGTCCATCGCTCCGGAAGGCTCTGTCTTTGGTAGTACTGATCGTAAGAAATCTTCGCCTGCTTGAGAATCAAACCAATGACGGGGTTTCCTTTCAATCGATCATTCAACGTGCGCTGAGCGGCCGGAAATTCAGCAACCACCGCCTTTTCCTCGTCCGTGCCCAGTGCGGTGATGATCCGCTCAATGTCTTCCGTGGCCAGCGGCTTATGCCCTAACTGCTTCAAATAAACATAGCCAGGCGTACCGGCTGCCAGCTTATTAGCCGTCTCTTTGCCAACCTCCGCTAATAGCGTTTTTGCGCGTTCTGAGGCACTTACGTACTGACGGGCAGTATTCCTTATGTAATCTTCTAACTCGGCCAATGAGGTATCATTTTGGGCCAAATCTACTGAAAATGTTTCCATGATGGAACGGTGTTGGCTTGTGGTGTGTACTAATTGATCAAAATAGACAGGACAATCATTGCCGAATCTTCAGCGATCGTAATCTCCCTGTATTCTGCGATGGCGCCGATGTGGATCTGCTCCTTGATTTGTTCCAGGCTGAACCGTAAAGCGGGAGCATTAAGGGCAACGGCAGGCAAAAAGTTACTTCGCTCCCACCGGGTACGATCCTAGCCATGGATGGCGCAATTCGATTCATGGTAAAGATTCCACCATCCTTTGACCAGGTACCGAAGTGCCGTCTCTGGCCGCTGGGTGAATGAATAGGGAACATTCCCAAAAGCCCGGCGTCTTGACAGCTCCACCTCAACCGAATTAAAAAGGACTTCAATTTGCGATTGCTTCCAGCTGATCATGGCTTTGCTCTTTAGACTCTGTACTTATCCATTGCGTATCTATGGGCATGCTGAGAAACATTGGTCCGTTTCCAGTCAATAGCCAGTGAAGGTTGATCGGAAAGGCTTCAGAAATACGTTGCAGTATCTCCATCTTGGGTTCATATTCGCCGGTCAGGTATCGATTATACTTCACGCGTAGGTCTTGTTTTTTGTCGACAACCTCCGCAAGGGTGGTGGGCGTTAGATCAAGATGTTTCATGAATGCTTTAAAGCGGCTTGGGAAGCCTTCGGGGGTTCTATATTTTTGAGTTGCCATGGCTCTGATCTTAAATGATGGTTATGAAAATTTTGTTAATAGTTGCCGATTGGCTACCAGCTAGGTGAACAGGGTTGATTGAATAGCCTCTGTCGAATGTGCGGGGTTCCCTGCCTCCAGAGGTGCAAAAACACCCCTCTGCAAGTACAGTTCGATCTGAACCAATCCATGTATACCGGCAACCCGATCACCCTCTACGCGGGTTTTCATCAGGTAAGCTTGTACGGGCGTGCAGCGTGAGTATCGGGCGTTAGCCCTCAGCACAAGGCTGTGCAAATGGGCGTGAAATTCGGCGGGGTCTTCAACGGCTAAACCGTCCAGTTTGGCAACCTGTTGCTTGAGATAGGTCTGTAGGCTATTTTTCGGGCTGTGCAGCGTGGTGATTTTTGAGAAGTACATTTGGAAAGGGGATAAAGGACGGGTCACCACTGGGGCAACCCGTCGGAATGATTAGGCTAGTTCGGGGTGAAGCGGAACAACTTTTCCTTTGGCGGAATCCTCTTCGGATATAACATCGACGAGGTGAATACCCTTGTCGTACACCTCCTGCAAAAACTCGTCAGATTCGTCCCCTTTTACGATGTAATCAATCTGCTGCGGGCAAAAAGCAGTAAAGATGCCGGGCCTAAAATCCGTACCCGTTAGCGTTTCAAAGGGGCATTTGCGGTGCGCCAGCAGAATCCAGTCCATACCAACATTAAAACCCTTCGGGATAAATGGCAGACGTTTTGAGATACCCATCCGGGCCGTTTCTTCCGTAAAATACGCGGGTGTTTTATAGTACTTCTCTCCTACCCACATTAAGCCGTAACGCTTCATAACCTTGAAAGGAAAGCAATCTGAACAGCCACTGATCCGGCAGGACTGCTGCTCGATGAGGGCTGATGATACCCACGAAAATCCACGGCTAAACTGGATACCCTGACAACAGCAAGGGCAGGTACTAACCTCGATCGGTAATTTGCCACAGGGGCGGGACGATTTGCCAGCTACGAAGTAATAGCCTCCCTTTTGCCGGAATCCACAACCCCGACGGCCTTCTATGCTTGATTCGATCTGATATGACATGACAGTGAAAGTTTGGGGTAGGCCACCCGTGGCAGCCTACCCGGTGAGATTAAAAAGAAGTGACTCTTAGGTAAGGCGCGGTGTAAGCAGCACCCAGCCAGTTTACCAGTTTCCGGGCCTGTTCAATGCCCATTCTTGGCTCTGTAGTCTCCCCTTCCTCATCACTGCCACTCAGAACGGCTATGCCGTGAATGGGTCCGTATCCCCCAAAGGAAAAGGCCAGTGGTTGCGGTCGCTGAAATAAGACTTCATCGTCTACCGTGAGGGCGTCGCCATCACCCTGACGGGCGCAAACGTCGATCATCCGGCAGCCAATGATCTGATAAAAATCGCCGAGGGTTGCAGTCGTTTCGATGACCTCAATGGTCTGGGCTGCGGGGTCAATCTTGATGAGTTTCATAGTTGTTATATCTTAAATGCTTGCTTAAAGATACACACTATTTACTAAATAAACAAGTTTAAAAATGTAAAAAAGGTAATATTTTGTGCATAAATAAAACCTCTTTCCCCTTTCCAACCCCTTTTGTAACTTTGTGGGAATATTATATCTTAAATGTGGAAGAGGTCAGCCGTTATTCGACTGACCTCTCTTGTTTTGGTAGGGTAAACTGGCTTAGGCAGCTAACCATTGTTGGTCTGGTTGGTCCTGTACCTCCGGTTGATCAAATGGATTGTGCCAGTTATAGGTAGACTTGATCGATGCTCGGGGCGTAGTGGAATCTTGCCGGAACAATCGCTGTGCATTGGCGTACTGCTTATACACTTTGGTTTGTTCCGCGTCGGCCAGCTTATAGGAGAACGATGCAATGTAATAAACACCCTTTGGCTGAATCTTGGTATTTTCTTTCTTCTCAGCAACTGCGGTAATGACCACATCCGCCAGTGTAAGGTTATCGTAAAATAGTGGCTCGATCAGCCTGAATACATTATCAATCGAATAGCCGTGAAAGAGTACAGCCGAAACACTGTTGCTATTGTCAATGAAAAAGATTTCAATCCAGTTCTTTGGCCCCATGTTCAAAATGTCATCCACAAAAATGCGCCATGCAATCGGCTGGAAAGTGATGGTGCTACCCTGTGATTCTGTGCCGTTGATATTAAACTGGCCCTTCTTGGCATCAAAGCGGTATTGACGAGGGCGACCTTCGAGGTATTTAAACACGTCGGACACCTCGCCCGAATCGGTGTCTAGTTGTTGGTAAGGCAAAAGGGCAACCTGGTTGTTGGAATCGGGGGCGACTACTTCAATTGTAGCGTTTGCATCAGCCTTGGCTTTAGCGTTCTGGGTGCTTTTCATGATGATTATATCTTAAATGTTTACCCAAAGTAAGCATAATTTACTTAATAAACAATTTTATAAACGTAAAAAAGGTAAGAAAGTGTAATAAAGTGCCACCCCTTTCCCCTTTTCAACAAAAAAAGCCCCCTATTCAGGAGGCTGGTATTGCTTCATTGTCTCAGAACTACTTTTTGGGCGGACTGGACTGGTCTTTTCTGCGCTGCTCGAATTCCCTTCGCTCAACAGCGTAAAGTTTACACGAGCACGAAAATCTTTTTCTGAGGCTGTCCAGGTTCTTTACCACCTGGTTGTGATTTTTGAGTATCACCGGACTGTCGGGCCTGGGTGAGTCCAGGGGGATGCAATCATTGGCTTCGTTAAAGAAGAACTCCCGTCCGGTAGCATCCGTCAGATTAATTACAAATGACATCTTAAGGGGTTGGGGTTTACTAAAAAGGTTACTTAAACAAAGCTAATCTTCGGACGGGCTGATGTGTTTCGACCGTCGGGCCTCGAACTCTTTACGTTCTATGACATACACCATGCAGATGGCGGGATATTCCGCTTCCAGTGCTTCCCGCTTTTTGATGATCTGTTTATCGGTCTTAAAAATCATGGGCTTATCCCCACCTTTTGCGTCTAAGGCAATAGCGGTGCCGCTTTCGCTAATAAAGTATTCGCGTCCGGCACCATCCTCGATATTGATAACATAAGACATTTGATACTCTTCTTGTTCGGTGTCAAGGTTACTCATTGCGGCTTGATCTTTATCGAAGCAGATTTATGGCTGGAATCTACTTCAGGTTTGGCTGCAACTTCCTGACGCTTTTCAGCTACCTGTTCGGCATGTCCACTCTTTTCTACCAGAACTTGTTTCTTGAAATCAGGCAATTGTGATGCACTAACTACCTTCCCATCTTTTATGTTTAAGTGGGCTTGTTGTTTGAGCCAACCGTCTGGTTGCTGCTGCTGAACCGTAAAGGTTTTGGTCCCCCCCTCCCCTGTATATTGGTGTTGTAAGTGGATTAACGCCCGTTGAATCGTTACGGCTGAGCTACTGGTGTAGCATGATTTGCCACTCTCGTCCGTGATGCTATAGGCGAACTTCTTTCCTCTTTCTACGTGCCGCTTCAGATCATCAGTAAAGTCTTTACTACAGGATTTATCTATCAGAATGCGATTCGATAAGCCGGTAATATCCAAAAGACTGCTGCTTACTGTTTTCATGGCAGCAATCGTGCTAGGAATGTGCAGGGATAGCTGTGCATTGGCCTGTGTTGCGATGTTTATCAGTTGACAACTCAACTCCTTTTTAGTTACATCGTCGCTTTCTGGCGCCTGTATCTGGCCACGAATCGTATTGTTGAAAAGCTCCATCCGTTTCAGCAAAGCATCTACGGCCGGGCGGTGCGACTCATCGGAGGGTAAGACCAAACCAATGCGGTCACCGGTAGCCACCGCAGGTGACATAGGGAAATGGGGGGATACAAGTTGCTGAACAAACTGGAGGTCGAACTGATGGCCCTTCAAATCATTGTCAAACGCCAATACAATCTTCCAGCCTTCGCCTTTACTTAGTCCCACTGCGTACCGGGTGATGGTGTTGGTCTGTTCCTGGGTGAGCTGGCCACCCGTTGAAAAGTAAACCGAATCAAAAGCGTCATCGCCCCGAATAGATCGAAGTTGTTTATGCGCCATCGCGTCGAGAACGCTTTCCAGTACAACGAAATGAACCGGCTTTTCGGGAATATTGGAAAGGAACACACTTTTATACCGATCGCTACCAGCTGCATGCTGCTTTAGGTTTTCGTTGCGCAACTCAAGGCCCATGACTTCCGCAGAGAGTCCGTTATAATACGGGAAGGCCACGTTGTGAAACGTAATATACCTCCGATCCGGGTGTGCTTTTGCGGTCAGGAAATCTTCCGTGTGTCCTGTTTCTGCGTTGAGGTAAGATACCTGGGTGAACACCTTCCCGGCAAACTCCGGGCCGTTGATAATCCGCGGATCAATGTTGCGTTTTAGAAGATAGTTATCCTTCACTAAAGGACGTAAATCAAATAAGTCTCGGGTAAATGATTGCCTTTGACCCTCACTGGCCTTGATATCGATCACCTTTCGGTTTTGCGCTACCTGGGTAGGATCAATACGCAGATAATCATAGAGGACATTGGTAATACTTCTAAATTCGTTTTGCCCGGGCCGATTGAACATTGAAAACACGGTCGGCAGGCGGTTGCGAATAAAGTCAATGATGGTTCCAGAATCCGAGAAGTCGCCAGCACGCTGGTAGACCTGCTGGCTGGCATCCTGTGGGTTTTTGATAATGATCGTGTCGCCGTGCTTAGGGTGCTGAAGGACGGGACGACCTAGCCCCTTTTCGGGCTTTGGCTCATATCCGTATTGTGCCGCCAGTTCAACGATTGAGACGTTAGCCCGAAGTTCTGGTACCGGTATTAAATTGGGATAAAGCTGTTTCAGCTCATCAAACTTAGTCATGACTTCGACGTAACTTTTGAGTGTGTTGAGGGATCTCCTTTTCGGGGTCCATCAGGCGCTTAATGGTTTCGGTTTGTCCAGTGTTGATGATTGTGTGCCCTGTTTTTTCTTCCAGACCTTTGATTTGATCCGTCTTGGCTCCTTCGTTATTCTGAGCCAATTGATTACGGTGCTTCTCATCTGGCTTTATGGTCATTTCCGGGCGGCCTATATCATTGAATTGAAGTCCTTGTTTGCCCGCCGAAACAGACACGGTAGCGTCGAACGGTTCCCCCTGCTTGTCTTTTAAGCCACTTAGTTTGATGGGGTGGCCGCACACCAGGGCAATCTGCTGATCGCGCGTTAAATCAATTCCTAACAGCTTTGAAGGCAGTGTTTCGGGACGAACCCGCCAGAAGTCCACGGTATTGGTTTGATTGTCGACGTGCAAAAAGCCCGAAACAAAGCCCCCGTTCTCAGGGATAGTAATGGACCGATCAACGTACCCTTTTTGCTCCAGCTCGCTACGCTCCTGCTGGGTTAACTTCAGCTCACCTACTTTATCCGGAATGGATAGCTCTGAATGCACCGGAGTGATCCGAAGCTGAGGGCCGTTCTCGGTGACCGCTATACGCAACCTGCCTTCCAGCTTCAACTCATTGGGCAAATCAATAGTCAGTACGGGAGTGGACTTTCCGGAAAATAGGACTCGTTCCACATCGGGGTTTGCGGCCAAATAATCGCGGGTTATACCGACCTCATCCAGTTTCTTTTGAAGAACTTGTCGTTCGGTAGCGATCTGACGCAACACAGCCTCCTGCTCGGAAGAGCTTAAGAAGTTGTCGGTTACAGCATATTGTGATGCTGCTGCGGCTTGCTGCTGAGTTGGAGTAATGTTGTCAAGGCCATCAGCCTGGGTTCGGGCGTACTCATTGGTTTGCATGGGAGGAGGTAGTTCGTAGTGCAAGATAAACTTCGCAAGTAAAACTATACTATTGTGGTTAATTATCTACATAATTTGCATTTTTGTTTATCAAACAGCAACAGAATATGTTTTTGATTGAGCAAAAAGTGTGCCTAATCGCCTTATTCCTTTTTGGATTTGTTGCATCGGTTACGGGGCAGGCATCCTACCCTCAAGATCCCCTAAGGCTTGTTCTGGATTCACTGGAAGTTGAAATCCTGAAAACAACCCGGAGCTATGAGCAGGTAGATCGATTGATTCAGACCATACCCCTGAATTCTGAATACCTGGATCACGTCCCTTCGATATTGCCCGTTGCGGTAGCAATTCAAGAGTTTAGTATAACGTCGCCCTTTGGAGTTCGCCGGCACCCGATCCACAAACAGACCCAGTTTCATGGCGGCATTGATGTGCGGGCAAAGTCGGGAATGCGAGTAAAGTCCACCGCGCCGGGGATTGTAAAGCAAGTGGGGTATGATCCAGCCTTGGGAGCCTTCGTGCAGATTTTGCACGGCTTCGGATTTGAAACGATTTATGGCCACCTGTCGGGCTACTGTGTGCAGCCAGGCCAAAAGCTGTGTCGAGGTGACGAGATTGGAAGGGTTGGGCAAACGGGACTTTCAACCGGACCACATTTGCATTATGTGATCAGCAAGAATGGGCAGGCTGTTGATCCCCTGCATTTTTGTTATCTGCTCAGAAGGCGACTATACCTTCTTCAAAGAGGACTTGAATCAGGAACAATCAGCTCTTCGGTGGACACCCGGCTTTCGTCGGACGAATGAAGACCTAACTTGCGTAGCTGTACCGTGAGTTGATTCTTTTTAGCGCCAACACACTCCTCGATTTCAGTTAGTGTCTGACTGATTGCCATCAGGTCGCGCCCCGGCGGGATAATCATGGGGGTTGACTGGTTGTCATCCTCCAGTATCCAGTCCTGATTGTAGCCATGCTTTCGGTAGTACCGGAGCAGGATGACCAGCGACTCGGTACTACCCCTGAGCTTATCTTCAAGTCGATTTAGGGTATAGTCGGCAAGTCCACACTGGTGAGCAACCTCCTTTGCCGTCAGGTCTTCGCCCAGGCGATTCCCCAAGTGTTTGCGAACAGTAACCAGTCGCTGAGCAACCTTTTCTTTAATCACGGCTTGCCTTGTTTTTTGGTGGATGACAGGGGGATACCGTGTTCCGCAGCGATCCGGACAGTCTCTAATTCAATAAACGACTTTATGTCAGCCTTGATTTGCAGGTAGTTGTCTTCTATCATTTGCTTCAGGTCCTCCTCCTTAGCAAAATTAGAAAAATTAGGCAGTTCTTTATGTTTCTGCTCCGCTTTAAAATCGGCCTCATCGACCAGCACTTTCGCTCTGACTGCCTTCAATTCACTAGGCTGCTCTGCGGTGTCCGCAATCACGCCCACGAACTGCCCCTGGCTGAGCTGGTTAATTTTAGAAACCGGTGCAATAAAATTCATTTCCGTCGAGATGCCGTGCGTCGTATCTTCCGATTGAATGTTGATGTTCTCTTTTTGCTGCACATTCTTGCCTAGCCGGTTTTGCATCGCTTCGGCGGTGGCTCCCGATGATTGCCCACAAAGCACGGTGCCGCAACTGTTTTTGATCACATCAGCCTGTAACTTCCCGTATTCGGCATCCAATTGAGAGTAGTCCTGCAAAGCCAGGGTAACGGCAACCTTATTGGATCTACCCGTATTGATCAGATCGCCGATGCCCTCGAAAAACATAGTAGGTATCTCATCGATCACAATGCCTGCCGGGCGCTTACCCTTCTGGTTGACTTGGTGAAGAATGCGGCCATTGTAAAGACTCAGGGCGGCCCCGTAAATCTTCTTTTTCTTGCTGTTATTACCGATACAGACAATTTTGGGCTCGTCGGGATCATTGATGTCGAGCATAAAATCATTGCCGCTCATCGTCCAATAGAGACTGGGGCTGGATAGTTTGGCCGGGCCGCTTCGGGCGCTGGACATTTGTCCCTCCAGCTGCTCCATGGCACCACCTTCAAAAGCCGAAACAAAGATTGAGGCCCGCGTTTCCAGATCCGGCCGATTCACCAGCAACGGAAAAACTTTTTTGTAATCCACACAAAGCAGTTCAATTACGTGTGGAAAGGTGCAGTATATGCCCTCTTTGTAGGTTCTCAGTAGCCAGATCACACAGGTAACATACGAAATGGGCGTATCAACGAAGAACTTGCCCTCCTCCCCTATCCACTTTTTGTTGAGGTTCAACATCACCATTTTGGCGCTTTCCTCGGCATCTTCAATGCTCGGCAGGTAAACCGGATGTAACGGATTGCAGCGGTGCGACTTGGCAGGATTGTCAAAGTTGATGCAGTAAAATCGCATATTCTTGGGCTGGTTCTTCCGGTTGCGCATAAGGGCATTGAAGGCGACAATCGATAGATCCGCAAACTTGAAATCATAGATGTACATCGAAAACCCCTTGGCGATTTGCTGCCGGATGATGGCATAAATCAGGCTGAACGTCTTACCCGAGCCCGCACTACCTACAATTATCAAGCCCCGGAATGGGTTGACAATGTTGATCCACCCGCGCCGCAGCCGTTTTTTGTAAGTGAACTCGGTGGGAATGTTCACGGAGTACTCATTGGTGAGCAGGCGCTCCTCCTGGGGAAAGGTTTCATTTTCAACGTTAAAGGGGTCTTTGCCTAACGGGGAATTCATCAGCCGGTTAATACCCTGTCCACCTTTGATCAGATACAGATAGCCGAACATCGACAAGGCAAAGTAAGCCACGGCCGTCCAGAAGATTCCGATTGAGTTAACAACCCATAGTCCGGTATCCCGGAGCATAAACGTGCTTCCAAAAAAGAAAGTAAGGCCAATAAGCAGGGTGACAAAAACCGTTATCGGCTTAAGTGAAAGTGACTTAACGCCCCGATTGGCACCGGCATAGATGAGGATCGTTACCCCGGCTACGGTCTTTAATAACCATGGCGTGCGAAGTATACCGGAATTGGTGATGATGCGACCTAAAAGCGTTTCGACGAACGGTTGAGTAAAACCGAATAATTTGAATACATCATAAAGCTCCAGGTATAGATGAAGAAAAAAGATGCCAGTCGATATCCACAGGAAAATCTCCAGTTGGTTGTTTAACTCTCTACGTTCCGTTTTCATAATCTTGGCTTTAGTTTTCTGGTCATCTTTTTTAACTCCTGTTCACTCTCCTGTTGATCATCCATGTAGACTGCTGCATACAAAAGTCGGCGGATTAGTGAGGTGTCCGAATCCGGCACCGGTTCCTCGGCGGGCGTTTTGTGCTCAATTTTAGGCTGTATGACGCGTTCAGCCTTTGGCTTGATATCTTCCTTGGGTAATACCACGAAGCGGTCACTAAAACGATTTTTGAGCGATCCAGCGGACAAATCCTTGCTCAATTCACTTCCGCTATAGATCATTTTCTGTTTGGCGTCAATAAAACTGATACCAAACAGGTTGCCATCCTTGCCCTGGTGAGGCAAGATGAGGATATTCATTCGGTGTAGCTTCTGTTGAAACTCAACCCACGAGCCGCCATCCGTCAGGCGCTCCTCGATCAGTCTCCGCATTCGGGGAGCCGCATCCTGCTTTGCCTTCTTTCCTGCCTTAATCCGGCGCTCAACCGTTTCCCGGGTGGGTTGCTGGCGCAGGCTACTGGACTTAAACGCAATGCCTTCCCGCTCCTGCTCTTTGGCAACGGTGTACACCATGCCGGGCTTCTTGCCTTCCAGTGGCACCTCCACAGCCTGTACATTATACAGGTTCAGCAATTGATTATACTGGGCAAAGCTGCTAAACCTGAAGTCATTGAGAACCGTCAGCACGACATTGGTTATAGCCTGCTTGAGATCGCCCTGCCCATAGTGAACCGGCTTGAGATGCGGCAATGATTTCTTTAGGGCGACCTTCTCGGCCTCGACCAGGTTAAATTCCTTCTCGATCTGCTGCCGCAACTTATTGGACCGCTCCCGTTCAAACTTATCGGGCACCTTGTCCCCTTTCTCATTAACCCGAATCGAAACGACGTGAACGTGGGTATGATCCGTATCGAAATGCTGATAGACCGCATACGGCTGTCCACCGTAACCCATGCCATCCATATACCGGTCGGCAATTGCCAGTAGCTCCATAGCATCCGGCTTTTCTCCCGGTGCCAGTGAGAGACTCACGTGAAAGGTGGGCTTCGAAATACGCGGGTTCAGGGCGGCTTGCTGTTCCAGCATATAGGCAACCTGCTGCTTTTGCATCAGATCCGGATCGATGAGGATTCCGACGTAATTGCGTAATGCCAACCTTTCCGCTTCTCCCTGCTCCACTTTCATTTCGTTATAATAGACTGCCCCCTTGGGATTACTGCCGCTACTGATCCGTGTCACCATTGCCCGCCACTAATTGAGGCCCAAAGTTGGCCAGTAAGCTATTGAAGTGCTGTTCTATTGCGACGACTTTTTCACTTAAAAGTAAGGTTTCGCGTTGCAGGTCCTGATAGTCAGTTGTGCTGTTAATGCGCTTGGATGACTGGTTAATGTTGACGCCAATCCGCACCAGGTCAATCCGGATTTCCCGTAACAATGAAAGCATTTTCTCATCTTGCGTTGATACCTCGTTCTTAAAAAGCAAGGGTTTTTCCAGGCAAACCGAACGCACAAAGTCGGATAGGCTCCGCGCTGTGGTGGTCAGTTTTCGGGCTACCAGACGATTGTACTCTTCGGGTTCCCATCGCACCTGAAGAATTCTTATGGCTTTCTTGCCCTCCTCTTTTTCGGGCCTTCCCCCTTTATTTCTGGTCGATCCTTCCATCGTCTTTTGTTTTATTCAGCCGACTTCGGAGGCTGAATCATGGTTCGTACCGCCAAAGTACGAAACAGTTTTTGTATTGACAAAAACACATCTTGCTTTTCTCAATCGAGGAACTTTTTTGATGTACATAGATTGCTGTTTTAGTGGATAAATTAATGGATTAACAAATTA
>NZ_VBSL01000140.1 GCF_006149005.1 Larkinella sp. C7
ACAGCTATCATCTATATTGACCGCATGAAGGAACTCTTTTGGGAAAAAAATCTCCAGCAGGTCTTGATTACCGCTGGATTTGAAGTCTTTAATAAACAAATTAGAGCCCAATATGTTTTTGAAAGTGCTGAGATTGAGACTGTTCTGGTTAATGAATCCAATTCCAATCAAGGGGGGCAGGCAGGAGCCTATTTCCAGCAAAGTCTTACTCAAACAGCCCAGCCGCCTGTTTCTTCAAATTTAAACCCCAAGTATCAGTTTGAAAACTTTATTCAAGGGGATGAAAATAAGTGGGCTAAGGCAGCTTCAATCGCTGTTGCCAATAGTCCTGGGACTACCTACAACCCTCTTTTTATCTGGGGAGGTCCTGGACTTGGGAAAACCCACCTTCTCAATGCTATTGGTAATACCGTCTTGGAAAATAATCCTAATGCTAGGGTTCGTTATATTACAGCGGAAAATTTTATCAATGAATTTGTCACCCAT
>NZ_VBSL01000141.1:0-201 GCF_006149005.1 Larkinella sp. C7
CGATGGCCCCATCACCCAGAGGGGTTGAAATAGCCGCGATGGTATCAAATTCTTTGGTAATGGACATAAGTCTTCCTTCTTGATTGAGATACTGTCATTGTATCGCAAGCCCTAAGGGATAGCAAGTCATAAAATCACCGCCCCAGTTGGTAGTTGGAGCCTTTTCATGATATAATGAATTGACTAAAAAGAGAGGGAAAA
>NZ_VBSL01000141.1:224-485 GCF_006149005.1 Larkinella sp. C7
ATGCAAAAGATGGATGACTTGAAGGAACAAGCGGGTATCAGAGCAGCCCAGTATGTCAAGGACGGAATGATTCTTGGTCTGGGAACAGGCTCAACCGCTTATTATTTTGTGGCTGAAATTGGTCGCAGGGTGCAAGAGGAAGGCCTGCAAGTGGTGGGCGTGACGACCTCAAGCGGGACAACGGTTCAAGCCCAGTCTCTAGGGATTCCACTTAAGTCTGTTGATGAGGTGGATGTCATCGATTTGACCGTTGATGGGGCG
>NZ_VBSL01000142.1 GCF_006149005.1 Larkinella sp. C7
AAAACTCATGCAAATTATTTTCAGTGACATAGATGGGACTCTGCTTAATCAGGAACATCAGGTGACTCGGGCAACGGCAAGAGCCATCAAGGCATGCGTAGATAAGGGACTATATTTTGTCCCCATCTCAGCTCGGATGCCGGAGGCTATTCGCCCAATTATTGATGAGATTGGTATCCCCAGCCCCATCATCGCCTATAATGGGGCCCTGATTCAGGCCCAGGATGGTACGGTTGTCGATAGCAAGATTATGGCCATGACTGAGGTCCTCTCGGTCTGCCATACCATTGAAAAGTTAGGCCAAGATCTAGCTTGGAATATCTATAGTTACAAGGCTTGGTATTCTTCCCAACAGGCCCACAATTTGGTTCACAATGAAGAAGTGGTCGTTGGCCTCAAGTCTCAGATTGCCGACCTGGACCAGTTGGCTAGCCTCAAGGAGGCCCACAAGGTCTTGGTTATGTGTCCGCCTGAGCGGACTGAGC
>NZ_VBSL01000143.1 GCF_006149005.1 Larkinella sp. C7
GATAAAACAGTATGTTGTTGATGCTTTTACAGATGAAATCTTACATGGTAATCCTGCTGCAGTCTGTGTCTTGGAGGATTGGCTATCTGAAGGGCTCATGCAAGACATTGCCAAAGAAAATCGTCTGTCAGAAACAGCCTTTGTTGTCAAAGAGGAGGCAGGCTATCAGCTGCGCTGGTTTACTCCAGGTGGAGAAATTGATCTCTGCGGCCATGCCACTCTGGCAACAGCCTTCGTCCTTTTGAATTACTATGAAAAGGATGTTGAAGAGGTTAGTTTTCAAACCCTGAGTGGTCAACTTGATGTAGCCAGAAAAGGCGACCTCTATGAAATGACCTTTCCGGCCTATCCTTTGAAGAAAATTGCTGTGACAGACGAGATGGAAGCGGTTTTGGGTGTTCGCCCTCAAGAGGCCTGGCTGGCGAGGGATTTAGTCTGTTTGCTGCCATCAGAAAAAGATGTGCGTGAGCTAAGGCCTGATT
>NZ_VBSL01000144.1 GCF_006149005.1 Larkinella sp. C7
GTTTTCAGCAACTTTATCATCGCTAGATTGAGCTGCAGGTGTTTGAGCTTGATCAGCTTCAGGAGCAGATTCTTGGTCGGCATTGGAGATGTAGACCACGTCCCAAAGAGTCAATTTAGGCACATTAATAACCAAAACAGGTTTACCATTTTCGTCAGTTTTTACAGATGCAGAAACCTTTTGCAGATTAGATTTAGACCAGTCATCTGGAGAGGTCACATAGGTTTGGTTAGCCATCCGTTGAGCATTTTCCATTGAGACATCCCCCAGAGCATACTTAACCGTCAGGTTGGTTTGCTCATCTGGGGTCTTGTTGGCTGCCGAACCATCTTCATTCTTCCAGTCAGAGTTAATGCCCATCAAGTTAAGGAGTTGAACGGTTCTAAAGTTATCGCCTTTTTTTCCGTAAGTCCAAACTTGATTGCCAGTAATACCTTTGGCGTCGGTCGAAAGCTTTTGACCATTTGAGTCAAAAGTATTT
>NZ_VBSL01000145.1:0-203 GCF_006149005.1 Larkinella sp. C7
CCTGTCCCAGCTTTTGATACTCTTTAAAGTTCAAAGCCAGTATCTTACTGCCTCAACACGATCACATCTGAAAAACTACTATGTAGCTTTAACTAATGAAACAATTCTAAAGTGATACTTTCGCCAAAGTGGTATTATTAGCAACAAGCACAGCTATTGCTAATAACGGAAATTTTGAGTCTTGGGCTCAAAATTTAGCAATG
>NZ_VBSL01000145.1:268-480 GCF_006149005.1 Larkinella sp. C7
GCAATGAAACTCCGAGAGGAGTTTGCTTGCGTCCGCACTTTTAAGAAAGTATCAAATTTTGCTTTTTATTGAGTATGATAAAAAAGCAAGAAAGGGCTGAAACAAATGTTTCAACCCTCTCACTTAGACTGCCACCACCGAGAATCGAACTCGGAACGGAGCATTACCATTGCTCTATTATACCATTTAACTACAGCGGCTACCTATTTATA
>NZ_VBSL01000146.1 GCF_006149005.1 Larkinella sp. C7
CTCTGATTTACGTTTGCGTTTTACAGAAGGTTTTTCATAGTGTTCACGTTTACGAGCTTCTTGAAGAGTTCCCGCTTTTGTGACTGAACGCTTGAAACGACGAAGAGCGTCATCAAGTGATTCATTTTTACGTACCACTGTTTTTGCCATGGATTTCACCTCCTCAAGAATAATGTAACGTTTTTTCGTTCTTTACTAGATTATCGAATTTTGTCAGGAATGTCAAGGTTTACTACTAATTTAACGAAAAAAAGCCGGACTTTTGCCAGCTCCTTAATTATTTTCCGGCTTCTGATTCCTGATTAGCCTTTTTAACATAATCATCAATCTTACCTTCTTTTTTCAACTTCGTAATGATTTTATTGATGCGGTTTCTCAGGGCAATTGAGCCCTTAGGCAGAGCAATAGCATAGGAAGAACCATCAACTTTCTTGAGAGTGATATTAGCGACGGTCAAATCTTTATTGCTGGAGACATAAC
>NZ_VBSL01000147.1 GCF_006149005.1 Larkinella sp. C7
AGCAGGCCAAGGTCTTGGACCTACCGCTTGAAGAAGGTCTCTATTATTGGGTGCAAAAGGATGGACAGAGTCGTCGAGTTGAAGGAGGCGAAGACAATCGTCAAGCCCTGAAAGAGGCCCTAAATCAAGGGGAGGTTCGGAAGGTCTTGGTTAAGGCAGATATTCCCATTGAGACATCAGGTTCAAAGGGAGCCCTGGTCTCTCAGCTGGCTAAGGACTTTGACCGTCTCCTGCCCTACTATCAAATCACAAAATCTTAAAGCTAAAAAGCCAAGCAAAATTTCTCTTGCTTGGCTTTTAGCTTATCTTGTAGCTGAGCAAATTGTCCTGCGGTTCCTGAATTTCGCTGAGAAAGTAGGTGATTGCTGTGGAGTTTATCTACGGCTCCTGACCTTTTATGGGCTAGGACTCTCGCTTCTTTTCTACCTTTCTTTCAGGAGGTTCTTAGTCGGCCTTGATAACTTCGAGGCCACCCATG
>NZ_VBSL01000148.1 GCF_006149005.1 Larkinella sp. C7
CGGTATGGATCTCAAGCAGCATATTCAGCCGATTTTTAGCTTCTTTATGATGACAGTAGCAACGACCATCTATACCAATCTGGACGCTGTAATGCTGGGCTTTATGAAGGATGATGTAGCGGTTGGTTACTATAATGCTTCGGTCAAAATCAAGGCCATCTTGGTCAGTCTGGTCACTTCCATGGGGAGTGTTCTCCTTCCCCGGCTGTCNTGTCTTACTATGTCAAACATGACAAAAAGGACGAATTCAGAGTTTTGACCGTGCGTTCCCTGCAGTTTATCGGTTTTATTTCTATCCCGCTCTGGGCCTACTTTACCCTCTTTGCCAAGCAGGGAATAGATTTTCTGTCTGGGCCAGATTATGCGGGGGCTATCCTGCCCATGCAGCTGATTATGCCGACTCTTTTTTTCATCGGCCTATCCAATCTTCTAGGGATTCAAATTTTAGTGCCTATGGAACGGGAGAATC
>NZ_VBSL01000149.1 GCF_006149005.1 Larkinella sp. C7
TTGCTATCTATAATCAGGATATGTACTCAGTTGATAAGCAGTATTATATCAACAACCTACCTATGGCCTATACTTGGATGTTGCAAAACAAGGATACGGTTACTCGAGTTTATTATGGTGATATGTATACTGACAACGGTCAGTATATGGCAACTAAAACCCCATTCTACAATGCCATTGAAACCATGCTTAAAGCTCGTATCAAATATGTGGCCGGTNTCGTGGGACTAGTGAAACCCGCACATCTGGTATGGCTGTCTTGATTAACAATATGCCTAACTTCCAAGCTTCTAGCGGCGTAACTCTCAGCATGGGGGCTGCGCATAAGAATCAAGCCTACCGTCCTCTCTTGCTATCAACCAAGGATGGCATTGCGACTTACCTTAATGATCGCGATGTGTCAAGTAGTCAATATAAATACACAGATAGTCAAGGACGCTTGAGTTTCAGTGCTTCTGAACTTCG
>NZ_VBSL01000015.1 GCF_006149005.1 Larkinella sp. C7
CAGCACCGGGATTTACGTCCGCGGGGGCGGCCCCGACCAGAACCTGGTGATCATGGATGATGCCGTGGTGTATAACGCCAATCACCTGTTCGGCTTTTTCTCGGTTTTCAACGGCGACGCGCTCAAGAGTGTGGAGCTGATCAAAGGCGGTTTTCCGGCGCGCTACGGCGGGCGGCTGTCGTCGGTGATTGAGATGAACATGAAAGAGGGCAACAAGGAAAAACTCCACGGCGAAGGCGGAATTGGCCTGATTGCGTCGCGGCTGACGCTGGAAGGCCCGCTGACCAAAAAGAAATCGGGGGCGGGGTCGTCGTCGTTTCTGGTGTCGGCCCGCCGGACGTACCTGGATTTTGTGGCCCGGCCCCTCATCAAGCAACAATCCAATGGGGAGACGATAGCGGGTTATTACTTCTATGATCTGAATGCCAAAGCCAATTACGATTTCGGGCCGAAAAACAAGCTGTATCTGAGCGGTTATTTCGGCCAGGACCGGTTTTACGTCAACGACAAAAAAGAAGGCACTAACATTGGACTGAACTGGGGGAATGCCACGGCTACCTTGCGGTGGAATCATCTTATTTCCGAGAAAGCCTTCTCCAATACCTCGCTCATTTTCAGCAATTACAAATTTCAGATTTCATCTGATGAGTTGAATTTTCAGGATCAGGAGGCCTTTTCGCTACGCTACAGTTCGGGTATTCGGGATTTCTCGATCAAGCACGACGTCGATTTTTATCCGTCCCCCCAGCACTCCTTGCGGTTCGGTGTTCAGAGTACGTTTCACCGGTTTACGCCCAGCGCCGTGGTGTTGAAAAATACGGACATCAACCAGTTTAAGCAGGAAGTTGACGCCATTGATGTCCTGGAGTCGGGACTGTACGCGGAAGATAGCTGGCGACCAAACAGCCGCTGGCGAATCAACGGGGGACTGCGGCTGAGCCATTTCGTGCAGAAGCAGGTGAATTATTTCCGGCCCGAACCGCGCGTTTCGGCGGCTTATATCCTCAAGCCCAGTTTGTCGGTCAAGGCGTCGTATGCGCTGATGAACCAGTATGTGCATTTGCTGTCCAATACCGGAATCGGTTTGCCGACCGACTTGTGGGTGCCAACCACCGATCGGATCAAACCGCAGCAGTCCGAACAAATCGCGGTTGGGATTGCCAAAGATTTTGCGGATCAAGGCGCCACCCGGGGGCTCACCCTGACCGTCGAAGGTTATTACAAAACGATGAACAACATCATCAACTACCGCGAAGGAGCCAGCTTTTTATTACTCAATGACCCCACCTCGGCCGAAAAAGTGCGGTGGGAAGATAACGTAACCCGTGGAAAAGGATGGTCGTACGGAGCGGAAGTGTTGTTACAGAAGAAGGTCGGCCGGTTTTCAGGCTGGGTGGGCTATACCCTGTCGTGGACGCAGTGGCAGTTTGCCGAATTGAACTTTGGCCAGAAATTCTTCCCCCGTTACGACCGTCGGCACGATGCGTCCGTCGTTGGAATTTATGAAATCAGCCCCCGCATTACGCTATCCGGAACCTGGGTATACGGCACCGGCCAGGCCCTGACCGTGCCCACCAGCGAATACCAGGCCGCTACGCACCAACCCCTGTATGATTCCTACTACAGCAATAATACCCCTTATTTGAACTTATGGAATCAGGTTGAAGCATACGGTACCCAGAAGAACAGTTTCCGGGCCGAACCGTATCACCGCATGGATTTGAGTGTTCAGTTTCACAAAAAGAAAAAGTACCACGAACGCACCTGGGAATTCAGCGTGTATAACCTCTACAATCGCCGAAACCCGTTCTTTTACGGGCTCGATACCAAGGATCAGGGACAAGGGAAGCCCAGCAAAACCGTCTTGTACCGGTATTCCGTTTTCCCCGTTGTGCCATCGATCAGTTACAATTTCAAGTTCTGAAAACCGTATGAAAAACTGTATCGCTGTTTTGTGTTGCCTGAGCGGCCTGATGGCCTGCGAAAGTCTGAAGCAGGAAGTGGACCCGGCCCTGATCAATGCCGAAGCCGAGAAGATCGTCGTAGCCTGCTTCATTGCTCCGCAGGATACGGTATTGACGGCGGAGGTTTCTCTGTCGAAACCGGTTCTGGGCGAAAATAGCGGTTACGACAAGCGGGTGAGCAACGCCACCATTACCCTTTCGGATGGCGTTCGCTCGATTGTCTTCGAACGCCGTGACGGTAAATACCAGGGCCAATATTATTACGGGGCCGATCCGAAGAAGGTCCCCATTGTCGCTGGTCAACGGTATACATTGACGGTTCAAATCCCCGACGGCAGGAAAGTTGAAGCGGTTTGCACCGTTCCGAAGGCGGTTGCTCCCCGAGAAGTGGTACTGGATTCGATCCCAACTTTTGAGAATGGCTTTTCCGGTAAAGACTATTTTGTGCGCGTAAACTGGCAGGACCCGGCGGGTGAAGAAAATTTTTACCGGGTTGCCGGCACACTCAACTATTTACCGATCCGGCCTGACTATCCCAATGCCCCCGAACCCCAGTGGCAGTCTACGTTGATCGATTACCGTCGGAACAGCGAAACCCGCGACCTGACGGACGACCGGCAACGCGATGGCGAAATCCTGAGTTCAGCACGCGGTTTTTTAGGGATTTTCGGAGGCCGTCAACAAATCCTGTTCCAGTATTCCCAACGCGCCCACTGTACCATCGATCTGCTCCACGTCGATGCCAATTATTATCAGTATCAGGAGGCCGTTCTACGCCAGAGCCAAACCGGTGGCAATCCCTTTGCCGAACCGGTTCTGATTCCCACCAACATCCAGGGCGGTCTGGGCTGCTTCGGAGCCTATAACCGCTCGACGATTACAAAAATCCTGAAATAATCACGGCTACGCATCCAAAACCGGGCGGTTTTCGTACACAGCAATGCGAGGTAAGGTCATCGACATTGTCCGATAAATCGTATCTTGGATAACCGATTCATCATCAACGCGCTGCCGGATGAAACGCCTGCTGATCGTGCTGTGCCTGCTTGTTTCCGGCTTCAGCAGTCCGGGACAGGATCGGCATACCGTCAGCGGGACGGTTTTTGAAGAAAGCCGGGAAAATCCGCTGGCTGGTGTCAACGTTTACACGCCCGACAAAACCACCGGCACAACAACTGATCTGAACGGTTTTTTCACCCTGACCCTTCCGGGTAACGACAGTCTGACACTGGTTTTTTCTTTCGTAGGTTATCAAACGGTAACCAAAACTGTCTCGCTCCGAACTCCGCAGTCGCTCGTGGTTTTCCTGCCGGTCGGGCAAACGCTTCGGGAATTGACAGTTCTTTCAGCAGCGAGTCAGCCCATCATCAGCCGCATTCCGCAAATGAGCCAGCTCAGCATTTCGGGCGGGCAAATCGAAAAAATACCGGCTTTGCTCGGCGAAAAAGACGTTTTGCGGGTTTTACAACTCCTGCCGGGCGTGCAGAAAGGCTCCGAAGGCACGACCGGCATTTACGTACGGGGGGGCGGCCCCGACCAGAATCTGATTCTCCTCGACGATGCGGTGCTCTACAATTCCGGCCATTTGCTGGGCTTTTTTTCGGCCTTCAACGGCAGCGTCGTCCGGAACGTCGAACTGACCAAAGGCGGTTTTCCGGCGCGGTATGGCGGGCGGCTGTCGTCGGTCATCGAAGTGACGACGAAAGAAGGTAACAAGGAAAAACGGGTTGGGGAAGCGAGTCTGGGGCTGGTGGCTTCGCGCCTGCTGCTGGAAGGGCCGCTCGGCAAAAAACAGTCGGCGAAGCACCCGGCTACCTTTCTGGTGGCGGGTCGCCGGACTTACATCGATCTCGTCACGCGCCCGTTTGCCGCATCCTCCCAATCGGAGTCGCCCCGGAACAGCACCTATTTTTACGATCTGAATGCCCGGTTGAACTACCGATTGAACGGCAATGACCAGCTGTTCCTGAGCGGTTATTGGGGCCGGGATGCGTTTTTCAACCGCCAGCAGTCTGGTAATAGCCCGTTGCAGGGAAGCCTTACCTGGCGCAATGCAACGGCAACGCTCCGCTGGACTCACGCGGTTTCCGAACGTTGGTTGGCCAATCTCTCGCTCGTTTACAATCAATACCGCCTGGCAGTTGCCAATGAAAGCGGCAGGCGCGATACGTCGGTCCTTCGGTATTCACTCCGCTACCGCTCCGGGATTCGGGATTTATCCCTGAAATATGCCGTCGACTATTTCCCGGAAAACCACCACTTTCGGGTCGGAATCCAAAGCACACAACACCGGTTTACTCCCGGAGCCGTGGTGACAACGGGCGATGTCGACCCGGCCTCGTCCCGGCTTTTCATCGACGTGCTGGAATCGGGGCTGTATGCCGAAGATACCTGGAAACCGGCTTCCCGCTGGAATTTGAATGCCGGTTTTCGACTCAGCCATTTCCTGTTGCTCCGAACGGGTTCGGTTGGTGGAAAGTCGGTCGAGCAGCCCGAAATTCCCGGGCCGCGCACCGGAGGTCGGCCGGTTCAGTATTTTCGGCCTGAACCCCGGCTGTCGATGGCTTACCAGATCGATAGTACGACCTCGCTGAAATTGTCGTACGCGCTGATGACGCAGTATACGCACCTGTTGTCGAACAATGGCGCCGGTTTGCCCGCCGACCTCTGGATTCCGACCACCGACCGGATTCGTCCGCAACAGGCCCAACAGCTCGCGGTCGGTTTAGCGAAAGACTTTATTCACCCCGAAAAAACCACCCGCAACCTGACGCTGACGCTCGAAGGCTATTACAAACGCCTGAAAAACAGCATCAGCTACGCCGAAGGCGCGAGTTTTCTGACCACCGAACCCGCGCAAACCACCGAAGCCAAACCCTGGGAAAGCAACATTACGGCCGGCCGGGGCTGGGCCTACGGGAGCGAAGTGCTTTTGCAGAAAAAAAACGGGCGGTTTTCCGGCTGGGCGGGCTACACGCTTTCCTGGACGTGGTGGCAGTTTCCGGCCCTGAATGGGGGCGTGAAATTTCATCCGCGCTACGACCGGCGTCACGATGCCTCGTTGGTGGGTCTCTACGAACTCAAACCCGGCATTACGCTATCCGGTACCTGGGTTTACGGAACCGGACAGGCACTGACGTTGCCCATTTCCCGGTTTTCCGGCTATGAAAACCGCCCCGCTTCTGCGGTGAACTCCGGCAATCCGCAACAGCAGTTGTTCGGAACGGCACCCAACGTCAAGGAATACGGCCCGCGAAACGGGTTTCGGGCGGAGGCTTATCACCGGCTGGATGTCGGTTGCCGGTTTTACAAACAGCGAAAACACTTTGCCCGAACCTGGGAAGTCGGGGTCTACAACCTGTATAACCGCCGGAATCCCTTTTACTATTCGCTGGAAGGCAAAGACCAGGGGGCGGGCAAACATTCCAAAAGCGTGCTGTACAAATATTCGCTATTCCCGGCGGTGCCGTCGGTCAGTTATACGGTTTCATTTTGAAGACAAGGGTATGAAAAAGTTTGGATGGCTTCTTGGTATTTTGGGGTTGGTTTCCTGCCAGAATCTGCGGCAGGAAGTGCAACCGCAGCAACTGGCAGACCAACCGGTCAAACTGCTGGTGGCCTGTTTTATATCCCCCCAGGACACCGTACTGGCGGCCAAAGTGGCCCGTTCCCGCCCGATTCTGGACGATGAAACGGTGACCAATCTGGAGATTGCCAACGCAACCGTGACGCTGCAAACCGGCTCCCGCAGCATTGTCCTGACCTATCACCCCCGGCTCCGTTATTACCGGGCTTCCCCGAACCAGTTCCCGATTCGGGTCGGAGAGACTTATCAGTTAAGCATACAAACGCCGGATGGACAATCGGTGGAAGCCAGCACCACGGTACCCGAAGCGGTTTCGTTGCAGCAGGTCCGGCTGGATTCGGAAGTGGTTCTGGAAAACGATCAGGTGCGAAAACGGTTTTTCGCGCGGTATGCCTGGTCCGACCGTCCCGGCCAAACCGGTTATTACCAAACGGAAGGAATCGTCACTTACCACTGTTTCGGCTGTTCGCCCGAAAAGACGATCCGCGAACCGGTTCGGTTTGTTGGGCAACAGGGGTTGTATACCGATCGGGAAAGCAAGGGCGGGCGGATGGTTTCTGATCCCGGCTACATCGGCGCTTCGATTCCGTCCAACCAGCCTTTTTTTCCGACGCTGTTCAGCAAACCGTTTGTGTTGACAGCCGATTTGCGTCATCTGAATGCCGATTATTACCGGTATCACCAAGCTCTGCTACGGCAACAAGAGGTGGAAAGCAATCCATTTGCCGAACCCGTACCGATCCCGACCAACATCCGGGGCGGTTTAGGTTGCTTCGGCGCTTACAGCCGCTCGACACAGACGGTTATACTGCAATAAAAAAGACCTGCAAGAATTACTTACAGGTCTGATTTATCAGGTAAAGCGTGTGGTATTTACGCGCTTTGCTCGTTGCTGTTCATCACTTCCGTCTGCTTCCGGATCGACTCCATGTGGATGATCTTGAAGATTTCTTCCACCAGTTCCGGATACAGGCCCATTTTCTGGCCCTGCTTTGCGCGCGTTTCGTGTACTTCTTTCCAACGATCGGGCTGGAAGACGGTTACGTTGTTTTCGCGCTTGTATTCGGCCAGTTTCTCGACGAGGGCCATGCGGGCGGCCAGCATCTCGACCAGTTGCCGGTCCACGTTATCGATTTTGCTCCGGATTTGCTCCATGGCACCCTGGAATTCGATGTTTTGCGAATCCACTTTGCGGATGTGCAGGTGCTCCAGCATTTGGCCGAAAGCCGCCGGCGTCAGTTGTTGAGCCGCGTCGCTCCAGGCATTGTCCGGATCGATGTGCGACTCGACGATCAGACCGTCGTAGTTCAGATCCATCTGCATTTGTGCCAGTTCCTGCAAATACGCGCGCTTGCCGGCCATGTGGCTCGGATCGCCGATGATGGGCAGGTTCGGGAACATCGATTTCAGTTCGATCGCAATTTGCCACAGCGGAATGTTGCGGTATTTCGAAGCCTCACCGGTAGAGAAACCTCGGTGAATTGCGCCCAGTTTGGTGATACCCGCTCCGGCAATCCGTTCGAAGGCCCCAATCCAGAGGGCGAGATCCGGGTTAATTGGATTTTTTACCAATACCGGTACGTCGACACCACGCAGTGCATCCGCAATTTCCTGTACATTAAAAGGGTTTACCGTCGTGCGGGCACCGACCCACAGGATGTCGACACCGTATTTCAACGCCAGTTCGATGTGCTCGGGGGTGGCGACTTCCACCGCAAACGGCAACCCGGTTTCGGCTTTGGCGCGCTGAATCCACGGCAAAGCCGCTTCTCCCATGCCTTCAAAGCTGCCAGGGCGTGTGCGGGGCTTCCATACACCGGCACGAATGACATGAACCGCACCCAATTGAGCCAACTGGCGGGCGGTTTCAACTAATTGCTCTTCGGTTTCGGCGCTGCACGGCCCCGATATAATGAGCGGTTTTCCGTTCGTCTCTATCCAGCTATTCAGCGGCAGGACTTCTAAACTTGGCTTCATACTCGTACTCAATCGTTTAATACTCCTATTACTCTACCGGGAACTTTTTATTAAAAAATTTTAGTATATTAGCTGTAGATACAGGCGTTTTCAGTTAACTTTACATCCCTTTTGCGCTGACAACAAAACGAGGTCAAAACAAGTTTATAGGTCAGTGTTAGGAATACCGAAAACAAGTTTTAACTTTCGGATCACAAGTTGGTGCATCAGACAGTGATTATGTCAAACCGAAGTTCTTCTTCTATGCCAACGATTGTTCAGCGGGCCACAACCACCAAGTCCGTCTCGTTTGAAGACACATCGATTGCCTTCTCTTCCCAGTCTAACGGGAAACTTCGTAAAACGTATTGGTTATTTGCGTTGATGAATCAAGGTTGGCTGGTAAATTTAGGCACTTTTTTTATCAAACTGGCATTCAAACTTCAACTTCCCGTAAAAAAACTCATTAAGAGTACGATTTTCGAGCAGTTCTGTGGGGGCGAAACCATCCGCGATTGTGAAAAAACCATCCAAAAACTGCACAGCGGGCGCGTCGGCACTATTTTGGATTATTCCGTTGAAGGGGAAGACAATGAAGCGTCTTTCGACGAAACGGTTCTGGAAATTCTGCGAACCATCGAGCGCGCCAGTGAATCGAACGACATTCCGTTTTGCGTTTTCAAAGTTACCGGAATCGGTTCTACCGACCTGCTGGAAAAAGCCCAGTCCGGAACGGAATTGAGTGATGAAGAACAGGATGCCTACGAACGAATTCGGCAACGGGTCGATATCCTCTGCAAAAGAGCCAGCGAGCGCAGCGTCCGGATTTTTATCGACGCCGAAGAAAGCTGGATTCAGGATACCATCGACAAGCTGGCCTACGAAATGATGGACCGGTATAACCACCAGCAATGTATTGTCTACAATACGTACCAGTTGTATCGCTCCGACAGTTTCGATAACCTGAAAAAAAGCACGCAAATGGCCCGTTCCAAAGGCTACTTTCTGGGTGCTAAACTCGTACGGGGTGCCTACATTGAGAAAGAACGCATTCAGGCCCACGAAGGAGAATACCTCGACCCAATCCACCACACAAAAGCCGAAACCGACCGCGATTTCAACCAGTCCGTCGAGTTTTGCCTCGATAACCGTGATACCGTGTCGATTTGTCTTGGGACCCACAACGAATACAGTTGCCATTATTGCATCAACCGGATGCAGGAACTCCGGATTGCACCCAACGATACGCACATCTGGTTTGCCCAGTTGCTGGGCATGAGCGACAATATTTCATACAATCTGGCATATGCCGGCTACAACGTGGCCAAATACGTTCCCTACGGCCCCGTTGAAGCCGTAATGCCTTACTTATTCCGCCGGGCCGCCGAAAACAAGTCGATTGCCGGACAAAGCAGCCGTGAGTATCTCCTCGTGAAGAATGAGTTGAAACGTCGGAAAAGCTGTCAAAAATAAGTAGATAGACCGATTTTAGGAGCTTTACACTCCAAAACCGTCACCCGGCTGGCCGCTGACCAAGTCTGACCAACCGGGTGATTTTTATGTTATAAGTCATGGTAAAGAAAAGTCCGCTTAAGTTTTTTTTATTAAGTCTGTTGTTAATCGCAATCGATCAGTCTTCCAAACTCCTGGTGCATTTCAATATGGAACCGGGGTTTGCGGGGCAGATCCGATTGGTTGGTGACTGGCTTAAACTGCATTACGTTCTGAATCCAGGCATGGCCTTTGGCATGCAGCTGGGCCACGAATACGGCAAATTGCTGCTGAGTTTGTTCCGCTTGGTGGCCATGGCCGGCATTGGCTGGTATCTGGTGCATCTGGCCCACCGGGGTGCTCCCAACGGGCTGTTGTGGGCCATGGCGATGATTCTGGCCGGTGCCGTAGGCAACGTCATCGACAGCACGTTCTACGGTGTTTTTCTCGATAATGCGCCCTATGGTTCCACCACGCCCTGGTTTCACGGGCAGGTCATCGACATGGTTTTTGTAGATGTCTGGGAGGGCTTTTTGCCCGAATGGATACCGATCTGGGGCGGACAATACTATTCGACCCCGATCTTTAACATTGCGGATTCCTGCATTTTCGTCGGCGTCTGTATCATCCTGTTTTTTCAACGCCGGTTTTTCCGGGAGCAACACGAAGAGGATGGCCTGCTGCCCGACGATCTGTCGCCCGATACGGCGTCGGTGCTTCCCGCCAGCGAGTTTGACGAAACGACGCCCACCGACTCCGATGCAACGGAAAAAGATCCCGATCCGGTTTCAACCGACGATCCGCAATCCAGCCCGCAACGCCCCCGAAACTCGCCGGAAGACAGCCCCCACGGACTGTAGTTTCATAATTGGGACTGGGGCATTCCTATTGGCGGCTGCTGGTTTGTTTCTCTTCCAGCGGTGTGAAGTCCTTGAACATTTGCTTCAGGGCTTTGTCACTTGCTTCCGACTTGCTTCTCCAGGCAGCATCCAACTCCAGGGCAACCAGCCCGGAAAGGCTCAGTGCTGCGCGAAAATCGTCCAGTTTCCGCACAAAATCCTGGTTCCGGCGCGTGGCCTTCAACGCAAACTCCCGTGCAAAGACATCGCCTTTATTCTGTAGTTCACTTTTTTTGCTCATCACGTAATTAAACCGGTCGAGCAGATCTTTCATCGATTTTCCAATTACTTCCGTAGCCTCCAGCGTTCCCATCGTCAAAACCGCCGTTCCGCCCACCGCCGAAACATAGCGCAAATTGGTTTGAACCGTTGTGCTTTTGTTATTGGCAATAACGGCGGGAGTTACGCCCGTTACGGCACCCAGCGATGCATTGGCAACCGAACGATTTCGCTTCCCTTTTTTGGCGCGCCGGTAGCTTTTTTTCAGTTCTTCTTCTTTCTCGCCCAACTGCTCCAGTAAATTCCAGGCCGTCACCAAAGCCTGACGGTATTGTGCGTAAAAATAGCGGTCTTTTTCATCTTCGTTAACCGCATTGTAGATCGTAAAATTGATTTTACGCTCTGCCCGGTTCTGGCCTTTATCCAGGGCAAAAAACACGATCTGAAACGCCAGTGAATCAAACGGGTCCTTGACGAAATCATAACCGGGTTTCCAGATGAATTCATAATTGGTTTCGGTATTTTTCCGCAGCGCGCTCTTCGGTACCTCCTGACTTTCCGACAGAAAATCGAAGGTGGTAATGTCGTCGTCGCCGTTGGGATCACCCAGGTAAAACTTCAGGTTGACTGTGGCATTTTCCTTGATCTTTACCCGCGGTTCTTCCGGGATCAGGGTAATTTCCGGCGGCACATCCATCTGGGTTACTTCCACTTTCAAACGCCCTTTCGTCCGGGATTTGGCGGGTTGATCTTCGACCCAGAACTCAATGTATTGCCCCTTGTTGGCCCTCAAATGGTTGAACTGGTTGAGAGATAACTGCCATGTAAATTCGCCCTGCGCCGTCAGTTTCGAACTCTCCGGCATCTGGTCGGCAATGGGAATAAAAACTACGGGATCATTGTCTTCATCGCGAACGGCAGCCGCATCGATTTTATAAACATTCTGCGTTTTGTTGCGAACGTAAAAAGGCCGCAAATCACCAATAATCGGCGGTCGGTTGACATGCTGTACTTTAATGTCGACCGACTGCGTGGCGGTTTCGCCCTGCTTATTGCGAATTTCGAAAATCAGCGGAATGCTTTTGGTTGTATTGATCCGGTCGGCTAGGTCAAAGCCCGGTGTCCACCGGAAGTGGCCCGTCGAGTCCAGCGTCATTCCTTCCATCTGTCCCTGCTTAATGGCATAGGTCACCGAATCGGTCTTGCTGCCCCCGGCTCTGATCAGCACATCGATGGTCTGGCCTTCTGAGACGACATTCCAGTTCGCGTTTTGCCGGTCCAACTGATGAGGTAGGATTATTTGAAGAGATTTAGCTTCCTGCGCTAAAGCGGTCAGTCTGGTTAAGATTACGAATAAAGTAACTATACTCCCTATTTTTTGAAACATGAGGAATCGTCACCGATGGTTTGTAAGTGTAACGTAAAAATAATAGATAGATTTCATGGAAACCGTAAACACAACGTATAATTGATGAAACGATTCTCAATGCACCACCTTTTTTGTACTAATTTAAGAAAAAGTTGACGCACGATTTCGTTCAATTTAAGGTCTGCGGGTGGCTGATAAACAAAAAGCCGCCCATTGCTGGACGGCTTCCGTTCTCTTGATGGTATCGGTTAGTTTTTCTTCGGAGCGGGAGTCGTCGGTTTTGCCGTCGTTGGATTGGCTGCCGGCTGTGCCGCGGCCTGTTTCGACGGAAGAGCAACCCCCATCTTTTTAAACACCAACTCCGTCACATCGTTTTCCTCGGGGGCATAGAGCAGAACCGGAATCGTACCGGAACCTGCATCGAGGTTAAAAATGAACGTAAAGCCGCTCTCTTTGGCAACCGCGTCGATGTTCTTCTGGATTTTTTGCATCACCGGGTTGACCAACTGGTTGTATTTCGTTTGCAACTGGGTCGACGAGTTTGCCTGGAACTCCTGAATCCGCTGCTGCAGTCCCTGCAATTCCTTTTCTTTATCCGCTTTGATCAAATCAGACATCTGGGCCTGACCCTTCTCGTAAGCAGCCAGTTTGTCCTGAAATTCTTTGGACATTTCCTGGTAATTTTTCTCCAACTGCGTACGCTGAATGGTAATCTGGTTCTGAATATCTTTGCTTTCCGGCATATTTTGCAGGATGTATTCCATATTCGTATAACCAATCTTCACAGAAGCCGTCGGGGCCGCTGTCGTGGCCGGTTGTTGCGCCTGTGCCCACACCTGGCTACCTCCTAATAGCAGAGTTACTGCCAGTGCAATGAGTTTGTTTTTCATTTCTACCTCGTTATTTTGGTTGTTTTGTAGGTTTACTGGTATTAGATTTAGAATTGCCCGCCGGGTTTAATTCCTTCTCCGGCGGATTGGTACTCACGGGTTCGGACGCCGGGGCGTTTTTGGCTTTCTGATCGGCCGTCAACCCCAACTCTTCCATGACGTAGTCGGTGTAATCGTGCTTCGGATTGGTAAAAAGCAGGACAACCCCTTCGCTGGCTTTATCGAGCACCATGTCCAGTCGTTTCTGAGCCGCCACTTTGTCGATGGCCCGGATCACGGTTTCGGTCACGGGTTTCATCAGGTCTTTCTTTTTCTCAAACAACAAGCCCTCGTACCCAAACACTTTGTTGTTATACTCCCGTGCTTCGCGCTCTTTATCGCTAATGATCCGCAACCGATCCCGCTTCATGTCTTCCGTCAGCAGGATTTCTTCGGCCTGATAGGTCTTTTGCAATTTGTCGATCTCCGAATATTTATCCTGAATATCCTTCGACCATTTCTCGGCAAATTTGTCGATCTCCGTCAGCGCTTTCTGGTAAGCAGGCATTTTGCTCGTAATAAATTCCGAGTCAACATACCCAATTTTTTGCGCCTGTACCGACCCAAAAGCCGAAAAGGAGAGCAAAGTTACAAAAATAAGTCCTTTTTTCATGACATTTTTTGAAACAAAACCAGTGTGCTTCGACATTATTTTATTCTGCATGAACCCATTACGGTCAACGAGTTACCTGTTTTGCATCTCCTAATAACGTCTCAAAGCCCGATTTCTTATCTGATCTGCTGCCCAATTGTAAAGTGGAATTGACCGCCCGGTCCGACGCGGGTCGGTGATCCCGGCATCCGGTCGAAACCGTAACCATAGTCAATTCCGATCAACCCAAAGGCGGGCATGAAGATCCGTGCCCCTGCACCCACCGACCGTTTCAGGTCAAACGGATTGTAGCTTTTGAAGCTTCCCCAGTTATTTCCTGCCTCCAGGAAGGTCAGAACGAAAATCGTTGCCGACGGGTTCAGCGAGACCGGATACCGGAGTTCCATCACGTATTTGCTGAACGCCAAACCGCCCTGCGACCGTTCCAATGGGGTGGGTGAAACACCGTTCAGACCCGTGTAGACATCGCGGTCATTGTACCCGCGCAAACCGATGATGTCCTGGGCGAGCGCAAACTGTCCTGTACCAGCCAAACCTGAACCACCCAACACAAACCGCTCAAAAGGACTGAAAACCGTCCGGTTGTTATACCGCCCCAGGAAGCCCATGTGGGCGCGGGCATTCAGAACCAGTTTACCGGTTACGGTGGCAAACCAACTGGCATCGAACATCCACTTGTGGTATTCAACCCACTTGTACCGGTCTTTCACGTCCACATTCGCATTTGTGGTCTTGTTCGAGAACGCCGAGTAAGGCGGGGTGAAGGTGGCCAGCAGGGAGATCGACGAACCCGACCGGGGGAACTGCGGATTATCGATGCTGTTCCGGGCCAGGGTGCTGTTGAAGGTGATGCTATTGGATGTACCGTCGCGCAGACCGATGCCGAAAATATCGTAGTTGTTCAATTCATACCGCTGGTAGGTCAGCGAATTGCTCAACTGGAAAAAGTCATCCGGGAAACGCAATCGGCGGCCCAGACCCAGAGAAATCATGGTGTTTCCGTAAGATCCCAGGAAGTTTTTACCGTAAGCACTCGGATTGGTATACAACTGGTTATAATCCGAAATGCGATAGACCGTGCGCGACAAACTCACCGAGAACGAGTTAGGCCGTTTTCCACCCAGCCACGGTTCGGTAAACGTCAGTGAGTAGGTCTGGAACTGCCGTCCGTTGGCCTGAAAACGCAGGGCCAGTTTCTGCCCGTCACCCGCTGGCAACGGCCGCCAGGCTTTCATGTTGGTGATGTTGCGCGCCGAGAAGTTGTTGAACACCAGACCCAGCGTACCGACAAATCCGACGTAACCACCCCAGCCACCGGACAATTCAATCTGGTCACTCGGTTTTTCTTCGACCGTATATTCAATGTCTACCGTGCCATCGGGCTGTGGAACCGGGTTGATGCCGATCTTTTCCGGATCGAAATAACCAAGTGTCGACAATTCGCGCTGTGTCCGGATGATGTCGGTTTTACTGAACTTCTGACCGGGCAGTGTCCGGATTTCCCGCAACACGACGTGGTCACTGGTTTTGGTGTTTCCGTTCAGGATGATCCGGTTGATGGTGGCCTGCTTGCCTTCAAAAATCCGGAATTCAATGTCGAGCGAATCGCCTTCCACGCTTTTGATCACGTCTTCGGCGTTGAAATACAGGTACCCGCGGTCCATGTAAGCTGAACTCAGGTCACTGCCGGGAATCCCGTTTTTCTTTTTCTCAATGTCTTCTTTGCTGTATACATCGCCTTTTTTCAGCCCCAGAACCTGCGTCAACTGTTCGTCGGTATACAGGTAATTGCCTTCCCAGCTAATGGTGCGAACGTAGTATTTCTGCCCCTCGTCAATGTTCATGATGATATTGACGGTCCGGTCGTCGTGGGCGTAGACCGAGTCGAAGGTGACGGCGGCATCCCGGTAGCCCTCTTTGTTGTAAAACTCGACAATCTTCTGTTTGTCTTCTTCAAATTTCTTCGGAACGAACTTGGAAGGCGTAAACAGGCGGCCAAACCGCATCTGCTTGGTACCTTTCATTTTCATCCGGATTTTCGACTCGTCCACCAGTTCCCGGCCGCGAATCTCGATGTTGTTAATCTTGACCTTGCTTCCCTTGTCGATCGACACCCGCATGGTAGCCTGGTTGCGGGTGCTATCGGTTGGCACCGACAGGATTTTCACTTTCGTGTTCAGGTAGCCTTTCTCAACGAAATACTTCTTGACACTCAGTTGCGTATTTTTGATTAACGTGTTGGAAATCAGACGCCCCAGGTTCAATTTTATCTTGTCCTTCAGCGCGTCCTGTTCTGATTTTTTAATCCCGACGAACGTTACCTTGTACAGGCGGGGTTGCTCTTTGATCGATACATTGAGGGTTACCTGCGAACCGTCGACTTTGGTGGCCAGGATCTCGACATCTTCGAGCAGTCCCTGTCCCATCAGACGTTTGATGGCTCCGTTGATGGCTTCGCCCGGAATCCGGATTTTATCACCGACTTTCAAACCCGTCAGCGAGAGCAGGGAGTTGGGATCGAGGTATTTGTTTCCGGTTACGGTAAGCCCTTCAATTTCGTACTCTTTCGGATCGGCGTAGTTCAGCTCGATGAGGGAAGGCGTTGAGGAGATTGGCGACTGGCCCGTCGTAATACGTCCGCCCCCGAATCCCGGCCGAACCTGCGCCTGCGCCGACAGCGCGATGAACAGCGTCAGCGAGACCACTCCCGCCAAAAATCGTTTCCTGCTCAAAAATACCAAGGTGGTAGGAGTTCCTTTCATACGTCACTTTACGAGTTGTTCACTGGTTTTTCCAAAACGCCGTTCACGGTTCTGATAAGTCAGAATCGCTTCCCACAAATGTGGTTTACGGAAATCGGGCCACAACACGTCATTAATAATATAGAGTTCTGCGTAAGCCAATTGCCAGAGCATAAAATTGCTGATGCGGTGATCGCCACCCGTCCGGATCATCAGATCGACCTCGTCGATGCCTTCGGTTGCCAGCGCGCCGGCAAACACGTCTTCATTGATCTGGTCGGGCGTCAGGGTTCCGTCCTGTACCTGTCGGGCCAGCTTTTTAGTGGCTTCCAGAATATCCCATTTTCCGCTGTAACTCAACGCCAGATTCAAATTCAGGCCGTCGTTATTCTCCGTCAACCGCATGGCTTCGATCAGTTCCGACCGGCAATCTTTGGGTAACGTACTGATGCTGCCAATGGCCGTTAACCGAACGTTGTTTTCCATCAAGGTAGGAACTTCGCCCCGGATGGTGTGCACCAGCAGGTGCATCAGCGCATCGATTTCCATCTTGGGACGGCTCCAGTTTTCGGTGGAAAAAGTATAGAGTGTCAGGTACTTCACGCCCAATTCTGCACATCCTTCGGTTACTTCTCTGACGGCTTTGATTGCATTCCGATGGCCGAACACCCGTGCAGCTCCCTGCTTTTTGGCCCAGCGTCCATTTCCGTCCATGATAACGGCGATGTGTCGGGGCAGATTGCTCAGGTCAATGAGTTCTTTCATTCAGCCGGATTCGTTTTAACAAACTTTAACATAAAGACGGCCCGACGAGGTGGGCCGATCAAAATCAGGCTGCAAGTTACTAAAAAGCACACGGTTTTAAAAGGCATGAGGGAGCGAAGCAACGAGGGAGTGATTTATATTTTCACACCGTCGATCTTTCACTCCCTCATGCCTTTAGGCCTTCCTGCGAATAAAGTCGGAGCAAGCAATGTTACAACGGGTGTCGGGCCTCACTTTTTTCGCCAAACAATCCCCGGAAACCCTGCTACATAAACTGACCGGTTTTTCACCCAATCAGTTTATGCAGGAAATCCGGCTTCAAACCGTCCGTGAATGGCTCGAAAACCAGCAGTATGGGACGGTTAAGGAAGTGTGCTGCGCCGTTGTCAGAATGTCGTCTATTTTTCGCGGCTTTTTCTGAATCGCTTTGGCTGCTATCCGGCAACCCATCTCCCAACAGCGGAAGTATCGTCGTAGCCGACTCTATAACTCCATCAGGCTTTTCAGCTTATCGTGAAAACTGCTTCCGGTTAATAGCTGAGTGGCTTTTTTATCCCGCATGATAACTGCATACTTCCCGTTAAAATGCCGCTGAATTTCCTGAATATGGCGGGAGTTCAGGAGCGTCGAGCGGCTGATCCGGGTGAACGAATCCGGCAATTTTTCTTCCAGCGTCGAAATGGTGTGATTGGTCAAAAACTGCTGACCATCAACGGTATGAAGAAACACATATTTATCTTCCGCTTCAAAATAGGCAATGGTAGCAAGTGGAATCAGCAAAATGCGGTCGCCGGTTTTGACGGAAATGGAATGCAGTTCTTTTTTGGGTTTCAGCAGTTCCAGCACATGCCGTAAGTCCGGACTGGAACCCGTCGGTGCCGAATGCGATTTGCGGATGCGCGCGACGGTTTTTTCCAGACGCTCCGGTTCGATGGGTTTCAGGAGGTAGTCGATGGAGTTTTCTTCGAAGGCCCGGACGGCGTAATCGTCGTAGGCCGTGGCAAAAACCACAATCGGCAGATAAGGCAGTTTCGCCAGCATCTCGAAACCGTTCAGTCCCGGCATTTCAATATCCAGAAAAATAAGATCCGGTTCGAGGGCTTCCACGGCTTTCAAACCTTCCAGCCCATTCCCCGCTTCGCCCACAATCTCGAACGTGTCGCCATACGCACCCAACAAACGCCGGAGCCGGTTGATGGCCAGGGGTTCGTCGTCCGCCAACAAGGTTCGGAGGGGAAATTCAGCGGCCATTCTCATGATTTAATTGACTGCTTTTCGAGAGACATTGTTTTTTGAATTGCATCCGGCGGGTTGTTCAGCCGTTCTTTCTTTATCTGAACGACCACTTCTTTACGCGGTTTGTTTTCAACAATCAAACGGGCATCGTTGCCGTACAACAGTTTCAGCTTGTCCTGAATACTTTGTAGTCCGTAGCCAGCCACAAGTTCTTCCGGAAAAACCGGGCCGTTGTCGTGAATCCGGCAACTGAGCCAACCGTCATCTTCCGTAATCCGCAGAATAATGGCACCCGGCCCAGCCACTTTCGAAATACCGTGTTTGATGGCATTCTCGACGAGCGGTTGCAGCAGAAACTGCGGAATCTGAACCTCGTTCAAAGCCGGATTGAGCAGATCGATGCGGTAAGTCAGCCGGTCGCCGAAGCGCACCTGCTCCACGTCCAGATACGTCCGAACCATCTCCAGCTCGTCGGCAATGGGGTTGAAATACCGGTTTTTCATGCCGGTCGTATACCGAAACAGTTTCGACAGCAGCACCACCATGCGTTCGGCCCGGTCGGGTTCGTCGTGAACGAGACTGGCGATGGAATTCAGGGCGTTATACAGAAAATGCGGATTGATTTTGGCTTGCAGGGCTTCCAGTTCGGCCCGGGTTTTCAATTGTTCCAGGTGCAGCAACTGGTATTCCTGTTCGGTAATTTTGCGTGTCACGTTGCGGGCCTGGCTCTGGAAATAATACAACAGATTTCCCACAATGGGCGACGGTAACACGTAAAAAATGCTGACCCAACCCGGAATACCGGAAGCATTTTCAACCGAATTGCCCAGAAGTGCATACAGGATAATACTTTCGATCATCGACACCACCACAATCGTGGCCGTCAGCAGCACATGCCGAACCCATGCTTTCTGAATTCGGTCTTCGATCCGCAGAAATCCCTGACTAATCACCACGACTAACAAGGCATCACACAAATTATTCGCCACCACAAACAGCGTCGGCGCATTTTCGTCCGGTCTATCAGCTGCTAGCTGGGTTGTAAAGTAAACGATGGCACTCATGCCATAGACACCCATCACGCAGACCAGTAAAGCCAGTATAATGCCCGTCGGGCTGCGCTGCGATAGCTGACGAATGATGCTCATGTAACCTGAAGAAAAGATGGCTCGTTTTTTTACTTACCACACTGGCTCAGCAAATACTGATTCGTTTCCACGCCCCAACTGGGGTGAATGGTCGATGCCGGTTTGAAAGTAGCGAATTTTTCGGCGGCTTGTTTCAACAACGGGCAAGCCACGGTTTTTCCCCCGCCGTATTGCTCGGGGGTGTAAAAAAGCGATTGGCCCTGGAGCGCGTAAATACGCGGATTCTCGGCATTTTTTGCTTTGGCTTTGCCGAGAGCTGCTTCAAATTCCGGCACGTATTGCTGCCAGCGGTTTTCCGGGTCCACGGCCAGCCGGGCAGTGGCCAGTTGAGCCGCCAACACCATCGTTTCGTCGTTATCCGGCTGTTTTTGCGCGACGTTCTGGTAAAACGCAGCAGCCTTGTCGAGCAGCGCATCTTTTTTAGCGGCATCCGTTTCCTTGAACGAAAGCAGCACGTAGGTGTAAGCCGCCCAATAAGCTGGTAGCCATTCTGCGGTTTCGGCATTGGCGATGCGCTCGAACTGCCCGGCAGCTTGCTGCAATTCCGGCGTGGGCGTCATGAATTTCACAGTAGCAATCGCGCCTTCCATCGCTTTCGTGTACTTCTCGTTTTGTGCGTGAACATTGGCCCCAATTACCAGGGCGAGGGTCAGAAAAAGAACGGTTTTTTTCATGGTTTTAGCTGGTTAGAAATGGTTGAGAGAGATGATTTTGAGGGTTGAATGGTTAAAGTCTTCGGGCACCTTATGGATTACTAATCAATTCAGGATCAATCGGTTTCCGGGTCAGGCTCAACACGGCTCCGACGAAGAAAAACCGGTAAAACGGCGGCACGACCGCAAACTTCTGACTGCCGTCGGGCGTGTACCGGTAGCCATAGTTGTTTTTCGTTCCGAGCACATTTTCCACCGATGCGTAAAGGACCAGAAATTTTCGCGGCAGAATTCGGATGTAACTCATGTTCAGGCCCAGACTGCTGTAGGGACGGGTTTTGTCGCCCAGAAACTGATCGCTGCCGGGATTGTAATAAGACCGACCACTGGCGAGCGAATACGTGGCCCCGGTATTGATGCCCAGCGCCGGGATATATTTCTTGAAAACGAGGTTCAGCGTGTGCGTGGCCGCGAAGGTTGGCATGGCTTCAACCGGATAATTCCGGAACAGGCGTTTGGTATCCAGAAACGAATACGAAACCCAGTAATCGACGTTTTTCATCGACTGCTTGTCGCGCCAGAACACGTCAAAACCCTGCGCGTAGCCGAAACCGCTGTTGCTGGTTCGGCTGGTTGGAAACCGGTACGTGTTCGGATCATAAAAACCGTTGGTGTTTTCCCGCACCAGATGCCGGTAATCTTTGTAGAAGGTTTCGACCCGGAACGTCCGGTTATCCCGAATGCGTTGGTAGTTCAGAATCAGGTGATTGGCCTGCTCGAACCGCAGCGTCGGGTTGGTCAGCAGGTAGGTCTGGTCGGGCGTTTGGTAAAACTGACCGGCGGCCAGCGAGACCTGTCCGTAGGAATCGGTTTTATAGGCCATCGACAACCGAGGAGCGATATTTGCCCGGTCAATGACCGACGTCCGCTCCCCGCGCAAACCCGCCCGAACGGCCAGTTTTCGAGTAAAAAAAACTTCAGTTTCGACAAAAACCGCTGAATACCAGTCCGTCAGCGAACCACCCCAGATTCCGTAGCGGTTTTGGTAGGTATACCGATGCAGTTCGGCCCCGGCCAGCAGCGAAACCTTGTCGCTCAGCGAGCGCGTCAACACCACCCGCCCCTGCATCCGCTGTTCCTGCGTCCGGGCCTGAACAGTATCGATGCCCAACCGGTCGCGGTTGTAGTTGTAGCTCAGGCCCGATTGCAGACCCCAGCGCCCTTCGTCCCAGGTCGTTTGGAAGGTCGTCATCGAAAGCGCGTTGTGGTTCCGAACTGTGAAGGGCGACGCCCGGAAATCGCCGGTAAAATTCCGGAATGAGAGGGACTGGTAGCTGGCCGACACATCGGTGTAGTGTTTCAGCAACCCGCGTTTGCCGATGGGCTGCGTCAGGATGATCGACGTGCCGCCCGATTCGGGTGCGTGAATCCAGTTAATGTTCTGTTTCAGGACGTTGAACAGGGGATTCAGGTTGGTATAATTCACCGAAAACGTCATCCGCTCTTTTTTGAAAGCCGACAGACTGATGCCGGCCGCATTGAACCCCACGCTGATGCCGTCGTTGTCCTCGGCCCGGTCTTTGGTGTTCAGCGACAACACCGACGAAAGCGCCTGACCGTACTGGGCCGAATAACCGCCCGTACTGAACGCTGTTCCTTTGAACAGAAAAGGCGAAAACCGGCTCCGCTGCGACACATCCGGTCCGCCACTCGTAAACGGATTCTGAACCACCAGACCGTCGATGATGGTGCGGGTTTCGGAAGCCGACCCACCCCGGACAAACAACCCGGTTTGGTCGCCGACGCGTTGCGCACCGGGCAGCAACTGCATCACCGCCGGAATGTCGGCTCCCCCGCTGGCGGTCGTCACAATGTCGAGCGGTTTCAAAACCGTCTGGCGTTTTTCGTCGCTGGCTTCAAAGGCACCCGCCGTAATGACGACGGTATTGAGCATCGTGGCGGTTTCCTGCAATTTCGCGGTGAAGAGAATCACGGATTGAGTCAGCCGGAGTTTTTGCTGAAGCGGTTCGTAGCCGACAAAACTCACCGCGATGGTGGCCGTGTCTGGCTGGCTGGTCTGGAAGCTGAACGCGCCGGTGGTATCGGTATTAGCGCCATCGTAGGAACCGGCGATGAAGACGTTGGCCCCGGCTAATCCATTCCCTCTGCGGTCGGTTATTTTACCGGTGATCGTCGTTTGCGCCCAGACGAACGATGAAAAAAATAGGGCGCAACAGCAAAGTAATGGTTGTTTCATGGCGGATCACTTCGAGTACGGTTTCAAAGCTAGGAGCCAACTCATGAGAGACGAAGCGGTTTCCGACGAAGAACTATTTTGGAGGAATAAACCGGGGGAAATGGCCGATGATTGAGCCCGTGAATCCTATTTTGTAAAAAAATTTAAGAAGTAAGCCGCATTTCTGGCCTTTCCGCCATATATTATTTCAAATTTCTAAAATTACCCCAAAAATAATTTCAGCAAAAAGAGTATTGACTACCGGTTACTGCATCTTTAGCTCAAATCTGCCATATTATACGGTTTTCAGTTTGCGGTATTGGGTTTATGGTGGCTGGCGCGTTAGCCACTGTAAATAGACCAACAACCCTAAAAAATTACCAACCTAACGATCCTGTGGACAAAAAATACGGAAGCCTATGAAGAAATTTCATTGCTGACTATTTAATAAAGCCGATAATGTGACACCATTATCGGTCTGTTGATCCCCTTCGCTTTTAAGTTCATTTTGCTACATCCCCAGCGGATGGATCGGGAATCAGTGTGCCGAATTTTAACCGACAAGACCAACATTATGTCAAGACTCTTACATGTTCATCCTGTTTTACAGACGATTATGCGCGTTGCTCTGTATCAATCCCTACTGTCTCTATTCATTATTTTAACTCCGCTGGCGCACGCCCATGACGTGCGGGGTCAGAAAGTGCTGGAACAAAAAGTAACGCTGCTGCTAACCAATGTCGATGTCGAGAAGGCGCTGGAGAAAATTGAGAAGATGACGAAAGTCAAATTCATGTACAATCCCCAGGTTTTCAGCAACCAGAAATACACCTTCCGGTTCCAGGACGAAGCGCTTTCGGAAGTGCTGGAAAAAATACTGACCCCGCACAAGGTGGTTTACGAAGTCGTGCAGGACAAAATTATCCTGAAACGCGCTCCGGGTCCGGTCGAAGTCGCACCAGCTAGTGTCAAAGAAGCGCCCAAACGCAATGTGACGGGGAAGGTATCGGACGAAAACGGCGTCGGACTCCCCGGCGTCAGCGTTCTGGTGAAAGGCACCCAGCGGGGAACTTCTTCCGACGCCGAAGGGCAATACAAACTGGAGATTCCGGATGCGGAAGTCCAGACTGCCGTCCTGATTTTCAGCTTCGTAGGGTATACTTCAAAAGAAGTAACGGTGGGCAACCAGACAACGCTTTCGGTGCAATTGTCCCCGGAAGCCAAGTCGCTGAACGAGGTGGTTGTAACGGCTCTCGGGATTGCGCGGGAGAAAAAAGCGCTGGCCTATTCCGTTTCGGAGGTGAAAGGCAGTGAATTTACGCAGGCCCGCGAAAACAACGTCGCCAACGCCCTGACCGGTAAAATTGCCGGCGTAAACGCAACCGGTATGGCCACCGGCCCCGGTGGTTCGAGCCGCATCATCATCCGCGGGAACGGTTCGCTGAACGGCAACAACCAGCCTTTGTATGTGATCAACGGGATGCCGATGGACAACAGCATCCCGGGTGGTGGCACGGCTTCGGACGGCAACGGGATGAACGTTGACCGGGGTGACGGCATTGGCGGGATCAACCCCGACGACATCGAATCCATCAGCGTGTTGAAAGGCGGCCCCGCAGCGGCTCTGTACGGCGCCCGGGCTTCCAACGGGGTAATTTTGATCACGACCAAAAAAGGACGCGGTCAGAAGGGAATCGGGGTGGAAATCAACAGCAACACGACGTTTGAAGACATCGCCGTGATTCCGAACTGGCAGTATGAATTCGGTCAGGGTCTGGACGGCAAAAAACCGACCACGCTGACCGAAGCCAAAAGTACGGGACGCCTGTCGTACGGCGCACGGATGGATGGCCAGCCCACCATCCAGGTCGACGGCCAGTTGCACCCGTATTCGCCCCAGAAAGACAACCTAAAAAACTTCTACCGCACCGGAAGCAACTACATCAACTCGGTAGCTTTCACGGGCGGCAACGAATCGGTCAATTTCCGCCTGGGCCTGAACAACACCAGTTCCAACAGCATTGTGCCGAACTCGTCGTTCACCCGCCGAATCGCCAATTTGAACCTGAACGCCTTTCTGGGCAAAAAACTGAGCATCGAAACCGTGTTCCAGTATAACCTCGAAGAAGGCAAAAACCGCCCCAAAGTGGGGTATGCCGACATGAACCCGCACTGGGCGACGTATCTGGTGGCCAACGTGGTCGATATTCGCAGCCTTTCGCCGGGGTATGACCCTTTGACGGGCAAAGAAGTGGAATGGAACCCGGTCCCGGCCGCCCCGAACCCTTATTTTGTGGTCAACAAGTTCAAAAATGACGACACCAAAAACCGGTTCTTGAGTCAGGGAAGCATTCGTTACGACATTCTGGACAACCTGTATCTGAAAGGCAGCGTGAGCCAGGATTATTACAGCTTCTCGTCGGAATACGTACAGCCGACCAACAACGCCTACCAGCCGCTGGGAACGTATGAAGCCCGGAAAACGACATCGTCGGAAACCAACGGCATGTTGACGCTGAACTATAACACCACGTTTTTCAAGGAACTGAGTTTCACGGCGATGTTGGGAGCCAATTCGCAACGTGCCATTTATGACCAGACGGTGATTGCGGGCAGCGAGTTTACGGTGCCTTATTTCTACAGCTACACCAACCTGGCCGCATCGACGACCACGCCGACGTATCTGAAAAGTGCGATCAATTCCGTGTTTGGTTCAGTCGATTTTGGCTACAAAGGGCTGGCGTACCTGACGGTTTCCGGTCGGCAGGACTGGTTCTCGGTGCTGAACCCGAAGAGCAACAGCATTTTCTACCCGTCGATCGGTGGCTCGCTGATTCTGTCGGATGCGTTCCGCTTGCCGAAAGCCATCAGTTTTGCCAAACTGCGGGCTTCGTGGGCGCAGGTGGGCGGTGCCACGGTGAATGCCTACCAGATTTATCAGTATTATTCGATGCAGCAGGGTGGTCACAACGGTCGTCCGGTGCAGGTGTTGTCATCGTCGCAGGTGCCCAACCCGGATCTGAAACCGCTGACTTCGACCACCTACGAAGGCGGTCTTGAAGCCAAATTCCTGAACAACCGTCTGGGCATCGACCTGACGTTCTATAACCGGAAAACCACGGACGACATCGTAACGTCCAACATTGCCCTGTCGTCGGGTTACACCTCGGCCCTGCTGAACGTGGGTGAACTGAGTAACAAAGGCGTTGAGCTGCTGCTGACCGGCACACCCATTAGCCAGGGTGCCTTTGGCTGGGATGTTAGCTACAACATGGCCTACAACAAAAGCAAAATCGAGCGGCTGGCCCAAGGATTGACCGGCATCGACGTCGGCAGCGGTGTGGGTGGTGGTCTGGTGCGGAACGTCCTGAACCGGCCGTATGGAACCGTTTGGGGATACCGCAAGAAAACCGACGCCAACGGCAATGTGGTTTTCAACACCGCCAGCGGTTATGCCGTTCGGGGCGACTTGCAGGAAATCGGGCAGGGCACTCCTCCGCTCACGATGGGAATTACCAACAATTTCCGGTATAAAAACTTCTCGCTCAACTTCCTGATCGACGGCAAATTCGGCAGCATCGTGTATTCGAACCTGTACCAGTATGCCTACCGGTTTGGTCTGCCGCAGGAAACGCTGCCGGGTCGTGAAACCGGCGTAACCGTAACCGGTGTAACCCCCGAAGGCAATCCGTTTACCAAAACCTGGAAAAAAGAAGAGGTGGACACCTACTACGACAACGACAAGAATTACACCGCCATGTTCATGTTCAACAACGACTTTGTGAAGCTTCGTCAGGTGGTTTTAAGCTACAACCTGCCCGTCAGCAAGTTGTCGTTCCTGAAACTGCAATCGGCTTCGATTTCCCTCGTAGCGCGGAATCTGGCCATTCTGTACAAGGACAAAAAGAACCAGTATTTCGATCCTGAATCGGGCTATACGAGCACCAACGCCCAGGGTCTGGAAGCCTTTGGGGTACCCAGAACCCGCAGTCTTGGTGTGAATTTAATGGTGAAATTCTAATTAAAACTATCTCACGATGAAGCGTCTGATCCAAAAAATACTGTGTGCGGCCCCGTTGTTCCTCCTGTTGTCTTCCTGCGACAAGGGTTTTGAGGAAATGAACGTGGACCCCAATAAATATTCCGAAGTCATTCCCGAATACATGTTCACCCGCGCCTTGCTGGACGGCGTAAGCACCAACTTTACGGGGGCGGCTTACCTGACCATCGGACAGTCGATGCAGCACTTTGCTACTTACAAGGAGGTACCAGCGGCCGGTGACAAATACTTTAACTTCGGATATTCGACCGGCAACTGGAATGCCTACGCCGGAACCGGTGCCGGGCAGGGAGCGGTCGTTTCCATCCGCCAGGTGATCGATGCGGTTTCGACCAATCCAGCCAGTGTAAATAAACTCTCGGCAGCCCGCATCTGGAAAGCGTACGTGTTCCACCGGCTAACGGATTTGTACGGCGACATTCCGTATTTCGACGCCGGGAAAGCGCTTTCTGACAAAAATTACGGCCCCAAATACGACACCCAGCAGGCTATTTACGCGGATCTGCTGAAAGAACTGGAACAGTCGATTGCAGCTTTCGATGCAACCAAAGCGACTTTCGGCTCAGCCGACCTGATGTTTGGGGGCGACGTGGTGAAATGGAAAAAATTCGCCTACTCGCTGATGCTGCGGCTGGGCATGCGCCTGACCGAAGTGGATGCGGCCACGGCCAAAACCTGGGTGGAAAAAGCCATCGCCGGGGGCGTGATTCTGGAGGATGCCGACCGGGCCGTCATTGCCTACGTGGACGGTTCGCAAACCGCCAGCCGGAATTTCATCGCCAACGGTTTGCTCAGTACAGACTACATCACGCCCGGTGGCGACAACGTGGAAGGCGGCAAATTTGCCAAAACGCTGATCGATTATTTGAAAAACACCAAAGATCCGCGTCTGAACGTGATTTCCATTGTCTGGACGTCCGCCGATGGCAAAACGTTTACGGCCGACACCACAACGGCTTTGCAAAGCGGAATGCCCAACGCGGCTTTCAACAACCTGCCGGCCAACTTCAACTCGTTTTCTGAACCGAATCCGAATACGCTGCTGAAATACAGTGCGCCCCTGATCGTGTTTGGGAATGCCGAAACGAACCTGTTGCTGGCAGAAGCTTCCGTACGCGGCTGGGCCAGCGGAACAACGGCGGCAACGGCGTATGCCAATGCCGTCAGAGCCGGGATGCGGCAATGGTCGCTGTTCGGAACCGGTGGGGTGATTTCCGAGGCCAAGATCAACGCGTATCTGGCCCTCAATCCGTATAAAACCGGCGGAACCGTAGCGCAGCAAATGGAACAGATCCAGACCCAAAAGTGGGTATCGCTTTTCCTGGAAGACGAATACGAGATTTTTGCCAACTGGCGCCGGACCGGCTATCCGGTGCTGACGCCGACCAATTATCCGGGCAACCTGACGGGCGGAAAAATCCCAACCCGCTTCGTGGTTCCCGATTCAGAAGAAACGTACAACAAAACCAATTTCATCGAAGCACGAACACGGCAGGGCGGCACCAACACGCTTTCCAGCGTTGTCTGGTGGGATAAATAGGCAACGATAGATCGTTTTCGAGTACCGATTAAATTGACAAACAAAATAGCACCGGGATCTTCCTGGTGCTATTTTTTTGGGTGGCGGATAAAATTAGTGGCTAATTGGGCAAAAAGATTCAAACTTAGAGCATGAGTCCTGAAACCTTTGATATCTGCATTATACCTCCAACCTTTGCCATTGTTGGTCAGGCCAGGTTCATAAGAAATAGAAAGCCAAACCGGTTCATTGCCTATAAGCATTTTTATCCCTACATCAATATTAACGCCAAAATTGACTTTATAAAATGCAAAACGCTCGTTGGACGAATGATATAGATCGCCTTTGTCAGTGTATTGATAACCTGTTGCTTTCAACAAATAACCAGCCAATAAACCGAATCCCATGAACGGTTTTATTTTTCCAGAAACACTCGGATAATATCTTACCTGGGGATAGAGGTTCAGATATGTAAACAAGTATTTATCAACCGTATGGAAGGTAGAATCGTAATTTGCTTGCGGAACAATAATTCGTGTTGATAAATAAGATACACCACCATAACGAGATACATTTAATGCCAGTAACAATTCATACTGGGAGTTAAGTTGTCGATTCGCAAAAATACCGCTCTTAAATCCAGTAGTCGAGTACCGAGAAAAAGGTCTAATGTTATTAAAGTTTGTATTAGAAATACTCCCCAACAATCCCCATTTTATATCCTTAAGAATTTGTGCCTTTAAGGAGATGGAACCAAGACAAAAAATAACCGCTATAAAACGACAAGATATTTTCATGATAGTTATACAACGTGTCTATTTATAGAATTATGAATGAATACAGTTCTGTGTAAAGACTAAAAAAAATACAGTTGGCGTTGTAAGGACTTTAAATATCTTTTTCTAATTTTCACCTATTCTACCTTCTTTCTATTATCGTTCGCAATAAGCGAACGATAACGGCGTTAACAAAAAACCACTTAGTGACCTAAAACCGTCTCAGAGATTCTTTATAACCTTTTTCCCTCCTCAAAACGGTTGCATTTCTACTTTTTCAGCGTACCTCAAAACCGTGCTTCCAACTGCTAAGAAAATCAAAGCGAACCGAGCCGGTTTCCCGGCCTTCCAAACCGTTATTCCTTCTTTTTAGCGTAAACGATATCGAGTGCAGCTCCGGCATCCCCCTGCTGTTTCATCCAGGTTTCCAGTTTCTGCCGGTATTGTCTAATCCGGTTTTGGTGAGTCGGGTCCGTTGCCAGATTGGTAAGTTCCCAGGGGTCTTTCTGGGTATCGTAAAATTCGATGGCGGGCCGTTTCACAACCCGGTCCGTGATCCGCTTGGCATTCGGATCGTTCGGTGCTTGATCGATCCAGGAGAACCAGACCGAATTGCGGTCTTTTTGCTTCGCGTTCATCATAAACCGGTTGTAATACGCTTCATCGGGTGTCAGGTTCAGAATGAGTTTGTAGCGGGTGTCGCGGATGCTGCGAATCGGGTAAGGATTTCCTTCGGGAATGTTGTTGTGAATCCCGTAGGCATACGGGCGCGCGTTCGGGCTTTTCCCCAGCAAAACCGGCAGAAAACTCTGGCCGTCCAGCCCGGCAATGGGTTTGCCACCCGCCAGATCCACGAGGGTTGGGGTAATGTCTTCGTATTGAACCAGCGCGTCGGTTTCAGTCCGGGCTTTGACGGTTCCGGGCCATTTGACCACCATCGAACTTTTCTGCCCCACATCCCAGAGGTTCCATTTTGCGCCCGGGAACTGCGCGCCCTGTTCGCCCAGAAACACGACGATGGTGTTCTTGTCCTGACCGGTTTCTTTCAACAAGCGGGTAATTTCGCCCACCTGCTCGTCCAGTCGCCGGACTTCAGCCAGGTATTTGACAAACTGCCGGCGCGTCACCGGCGTATCGATCCAATTGGCGGGGAGAATCAATTTGTCCGCATCGAACTCGGTGGTATCGCCCACCGTCCAGGGGGTGTGCGGATTGATGCTCATGACAAACAGGCAATACGGCTGGTTCGTGCGGGTGATAAATTTCCGGACATCGTTCAACTGGTAGTCGTCCGTCGGGGCCACGCAGTTGGGTTCAAAACCGGTCACGATCTCGAATGGAAAGACGGTTTTGGGTTTGGTGCTGTGGTCTTTGCCCGTTAGTCCAACCCGGTAACCCAGATCCGCCAGGTAATGGCCAACGCTTTTCAGCGTATCATAAACCGGCTTGTGGTTCTGGAATGATCCGTGCCGCACCGGATACAAACCCGTAAAGAGCGAGGCCCGCGTCGGCACACACATGGCTTCGGACGCGTAGATGTGATTGAATTTCAAGCCTTCGTTTGCCAGCGCATCGATGTGGGTCGTTTTCAGGTTTTTCCCGCCGTAACAACTCAACTGCCGACTGTCCAGGTCATCGGCCATGATGATGATGACGTTGGGTTTGGTAGCCACCGGGGAGGGCGTTACGGCGAGCCCCAGCCAACCGCTGCCAAGTAGGATCAAACCGAATAAAAGTCGATTCCGGGAAGTCATCATAGACGCTGTTTTTAGATTTTTCAGAAATTTCACCGTACGAAATAGCGCAGGCCGGAGACCGGAACGGGTCAGCCGCGAGTTGGTAAAACCGCCTTACTCCAGCGGCAGAATCACATTCGTCAGCTTCCAATCGAACCAGTCGCGCGTGAGCACAAAGCGGATTTCATTCCCGTCCTTGTCGGGAACATAGGCCGAAAACGTATTGAAAGAATTGAACCGAAAACGCACTTTCCCGAACGGCTCGGTCGTTCCTCCGGTGGACTTCTTCAGGGGGTTCACTTTTTGCCCCCGCATCATCGTTGCCAGACCGGCCGGTGTTACCATCCGGTCGACTACCGCTCCGGCAAAGAGGCCGGTCAATCCTTTCACCATGGCTGTAGCGGGGCTGTTGTTAGGGTCGTTGACGGCATTGGCAGCCTGCGCGTTGAGCTGGTCTTTCAGGTTCTGACGCAACCGGGTAAAGTCCACCTGATCAGCGATCGCTTCCGCATCATTGGCCTTCACACCCGTTTTGAGTTGATAAACCGTATAGTAAGGTCCAACCCAAATGATGCCCAGAACGGCAAGGACGGCGATGGCAATGTAGTGACGCGGTTTCATGACGGGTGCATTTTTCTGTAAAGCTACAAGAACTACAATACTACGAAAACCTTTGTTTCGTGGCCACTCGCAGTCCGTGAGCGTAGCGATCACCGGCAGGTATACTTCCCTGAATGGATGTTATTTACCCTTTATTGTACATACTCCCCAGATTGTTCACTATCTTCGTCAAAAGAAAAGTAATTTTTTCGATTCTAAAACCAGGCTTTAAAACTAGTCTTAAAACCGTAATAAAGTCAAAAACAAAGTTTATTAAAATTGTCGTATGAAGTGTCGTATCTGCGGAAGTGAACAAGAAAAAAAATATTTCAAAGCAAAAGAAATGATGCTTGGTACACGCGAAGAATTTATATACTTCCAGTGCGGACAATGCGATTGTTTACAAATAGAAAAAATCCCCGACAATTTATCAGAGTATTATCCCGAAGGCTACAATGGATTCGAGGCTCCTGAAAAGGATATTTTCGGAGGAATAAAAGGCGTCATCAGAAAGTACAAATACAAGGCCGCTTTATTCCCGAAAACCGCTTTTTCCGGCTTTCTAAATGTATTTTTTCAGGCAAAGCAATATGACATTCTAGGTTCTTTGTCGCTGACCATGCAGTCTAAAATACTGGATGTAGGCAGTGGTGAGGGGGCTTTTTTATACCCCTTATACGAATTAGGAATGAAGCAGGTGCAAGGCGTAGATCCTTTTATAAAGGAGACTATCATTTATCCAAACGGCTATAAAGTTGTTAAGAATCAAATCTATACGGTTACAGGAAAATGGGATATTATCCTTTATAATCATTCCTTTGAGCATGTTCCAGATCCTTTGGAACATTTACTGGCGGTTTCTAAATTGTTAAAACCGGGCGGAATTTGTGTCATTCGGATCCCAACGGTTACTTCATACGCCTGGGAACATTACGGAACCGATTGGTTTCAACTGGATGCGCCCCGACATTTATTTCTTCACTCGGTAGAAAGCATGAAGTTGCTAATCTCAAAGGCCGGGCTAAAACTGGAAGATATTATTTATGATTCTACCCATGCGCAATTTACAAACAGCGAAAAATATAAAAATAACATCGGGCTTTACGAAGACTCAAAAAGCCTGTACTCAGGTTATATAGACCGAAAATTAAAAAAAGAAAAATACAAACGGCTCGCCCGGCAATTAAACAAAAAAAACAGCGGTGATCAGGCCGCTTTTATCATTAAGAATTAAAGAGATTCCTGCTCAGTAGGCCAGGGGCTGCTATCATACCAAATAGATAGTTCAGGACTTGTTGTCACCTTGCCAATCGCTCCAGGCAATTGGCAAGGTGATCGTCCCTTCATTTACAATGGTTTCAGCTCCAGGTTTTTCCACCGGACCTTAATACCGCCCCCGTCGTGAATCTGCAAGGCCACTCCGCCTTCGCCTTTCCCGATTTTTTCGTCCTTCAGATCGACCATCTGCTGGCCATTGAGCCAGGTCTGCACGCGGTCGCCCTCGGCCCGAATCCGCAGTTTGTTCCACTGCTCCGGCTTCAGGATGTTCTCTTTTTCGTCGGGAATCTGGATCAGCCAGCCCCGGCCGTAAGACTCATAAATACCGCCCGTATCGTGGTTCGGGGGCGCCACCTCGACCTGCCAGCCGCTCACTTTCGTTCCTTCCACCGTCGACCGGATGAAAACGCCACTGTTGCCGTTGGCTTCCTGTTTGAACTCCAGCGACAGGTCAAAGTTTTTATAAAATTGATCGGTCGCCAGATACCCGTAGCCTTTGTCGGGGCCGCTTTCGCAGACCAGTTCACCATCCGCCACATACCATTTTTCAGTACCGTAGATTTTCCAGCCCGTCAAATCTTTTCCGTTGAATAGCCGGACTTTTTTGGTTGGTGCCATAAAACCAACCGACACCACAACCAGGAGAACCAATACGAGCAATTTTTCTTTCATGGGTTATCAAAAAAGTAAGTTTAACAAAGGATTTGGTAGTTTTGTAACGTAGTTGTAACCGGTTGGTTTTGTCCAATAAACATACTACCGGTTTCGTTTTGAACTGTACCGGCATAAAGATAGCAAGCTGATCCATCTGTCCGACCTGATTGTCCACTTAATCTTACTCATCCATCGCTTTTACATGAAAAAAACACGTTTGTCCACGCCCCGGTCCCGGGCCTTGCTGCTGGCGGTTGTAGCCGCTCTTTTTACATTCACCACCAGTTGTGACAAAGAGGAAGATACGGCATCTGCGCAACCCAAAACCGTTGCTGATCTGATCGTTGAAAGCAACGACTTCACCATTCTGGAAGCGGCTATTCTCCAGGCGGGTCAACTCGATGCGTTCAAAAATCCAAATCTGACGGTTTTTGCCCCCAACGACGCGGCTTTCCGCGCTTCGGGTGTTGCGGATGCGACCTCACTGACGGCCCTGACCAAAGAACAGTTGACCGGCATTCTGCAATACCATGTTCTGAAAGCCGCCGTGGCCTCCTCCGGTTTTCCGATGGAAAAGAATAAGGCGGTTCAAACCTCATTGAGCATCAACAACCAGGCGGTTGTCGCCTACGTTACCAACGGCACCAGCGGTTTATTCATCAACGGCGCCAAAGTGATCACGCCCGACGTAAAAGCCGCAAACGGCATCATGCACGTCATCGACCGCATCCTGTTGCCACCCCCAACCGGCAGCGGAGGCAGTCTGGTGGGCGTGGTTCAGGCCGACACCAGTCTGTCGTTGCTGGGGGTTGCCGCCCTGCGGATTGCCGCCGTCAACCCAACGCTGGCGGCCGTGTTGACCGGAACGCAGCCTTACACCACCTTTGCGCCCACCAACAGCGCGTTTCGGGCGTTGAAACTCAGCACGGCCGATACGATCAATAAAGTGCCGGTGACAGCCCTGACCGCCATTCTGGCCAACCATGTCGTAGCGGGTCGTCTCTATTCCAATGATCTGACCACGGGTGAGGTGACGGCGTACAGCACCGGCAAACTGACGGTGACCGCGACTGGCACGACGGTGACCGTGAAGAGCAAAGGCCTGACTTCGCCGGCCACTGTCACCAGCGCCAACAGAACCGCAACCAACGGCGTTGTTCACAAGATCGACAAGGTGTTGCTGTAATCTGCCCACCGTATGGTTCCGAAAATTCTGCTGGGTTTACTGGTCTTTATCGTCGTTGCCGTTGCCGTTCTTCTTACGATTGGTTATTTAATTTCCGCACCTGGATACAAAGGACCGGTTACCGACCATTTCGATGGGAAACAATTCCATAATTACAACGGTGTGAAAGCCAAAGGCTTGATGGAAGCCCTCGAGTGGATGTTGTCGGGCAGCGACAAAAAACCGTGGGGGGCTTTCCGCAACGAACCGCCCGGTCCTCGCCCACCCGGTCGCGTTGGCGGCTCTCCGGTGCGCATCACGTTTGTCAATCACTCAACGGTTTTGCTCCAGTTCGACAGCCTGAACGTGCTGACCGACCCGGTTTGGTACGAACGCACCAGCCCTTTTCAGTGGGTAGGTCCGGCGCGAAACCGCCCGCCCGGCCTTCGTTTCGAGGATATTCCCAAAATTGATATCCTGCTGCTGAGTCACAACCACTGGGATCATCTGGACATTGAGACGGTTCAGAAACTTTGTCGGCGCGACCAGCCTAAAGTCTATTGCCCGCTGGGGGTGAAAGCATTTCTGGAAGAAAAGGGTTGCCAAAACGTGACTGAAATGGACTGGAACGACTCGCTGGCCTATAACGACAGCACCAAGATCCACTGCGTTCCGGCACAGCATTTCTCCGGGCGGGGCATGTTCGATCGTGACGCCACACTCTGGTGCGGTTTTCTGATCGATAGCCAGGCGGCCGGAAAGTTGTATTTTGTCGGAGATACGGGCTACGGTTCGTTTTTCAGGAAAATCGGGGAGCAGTTTGGTCCCATCCGGCTTGCGCTGATTCCGATTGGTGCTTTTCGGCCGACGTGGTTCATGTCGCCCATTCACTGCTCGCCCGCCGAGGCCGTCCGGATTCACGACGACATTCGGTCGCAACAGAGCGTGGCCATTCATTACGGCACCTTTCCGCTGGCCGACGACGGGGAAAACGAACCCGTCGAGGAATTGCGTAAAGCCCTCACCACCAGGCCTGAACTAGCCACGCGTTTCTGGACCTTACGGGAAGGTGAAGGCCGCCTGGTACCGTAATTTTTGCCGGCCGTTGCAACGGTTTTTCAAAAGGTGGGGTCATGGATACAGTTACACCTTATCAATTCAATTTTAATTGCGAGCATGAATTCTAAACATCTGAGTGCGCTTATTGCCTTGTTTCTGGCGGTCGGACTGGTTTCCTGTATGAATAATTTCAATGATCCGAGTGCCGGAACGGTGGAACAAAACATCCAGCAGATCAAGGATCATTTGACAGCTAACCAGTTACAGGATCAGGTAACGTCAACCCTTTCAGGGCTGTATTACATTATTACGCCCACACCCTCGACCGCCAAAGCTGCGACGCCAAACGAAGAACTGGAGTTTACCTATACGCTGTCCTACATCGATCCGACCACGAAAAAGGCGGTTTTGATTGACAGCGCCAACCGAACCAAACCGGCTTATATTCCTTTTCTGGCCGGCGTGGTTGTTCCAGGGCTGGAAGAAGGTTTTTTGTTGATGAAAGAAGGCCAGACGGGTCGGTTTTTTATGCCTAACAACCTGGCCTTTGGCAGCGACGACCGTAGTGGTAAAATGCCGGAGTACAGTGCGGTTATTTTTGACGTCAAGCTCAATCGCTCCCGCTCACAAATTCAGCAGATGGGCGATTACGCTATCCTCAAAAAGCTGCCGAGCCCAGACACGATCGCATTAGCACAAGGTTCTGACAGTGTTCGGGTCTACCGGCTTTCCAAAGGAACGGGGGCACGGATCACGGCCGGGCAAACCGTTACCGTCGCTTACACTGCCAATACCCTGAGAGGAACGGCTCCTTTTGATAAGAGCGACTCCCTGACGATCAAACTGGGTTCCGGACAATACATCGTTGGTTTTGACAAAGGGATTTCTCTGCTTTCGGTTGGCGACAAAGCCCTGCTGGTTTTCCCGTCCGGAATCGGTTATGGCGCGCAGGGCAGTTCTGATTCCAAAGGCAATTACGTCGTCCCTCCCTATACACCTCTGGCTTTTGAAATAACCGTTAAATCGGCCAAGTAAATTGACGGTTTACAGTGGCTGACGCGTTAAATTGAGAAAGCATGCGTCAGCCACCGTAAACCGAATACCGGTTTTAGCCGTTCTTCTGCCCTTCAACCGCCAGTAAATACAACTGCATGGATTCGCCGGTTGTGGCAATCCACCGGTCATAGTCTTCGATGGCGGCCGTCCGGTCTTCTTCCGAAATATATCCGTCTTTCACCAGTTGCGGTCCGCGCAGATGGGCCACCTCCGACCAGATACGGCTGGTTTCCACAAAGGTCGCATCCTCTTTCTTGCTGATTTCAAACTGTGGTTCAATCGTTATTTTCTCGAAACCAATCCGCAGAAACTGGTCTTTGAGATGGTCCGCAATGGCATTGTCGAAACCGGCTTCCTGCCGCCATTTCAGAAACGCCCCGTAGAATTTCGTCAGGGTATCGGGCGGTTCGGGCGTCCACTCCACCTTTTCGTGATTGTAGTCCAGTACGGCCAGCACCCCACCCGGTTTCACCCATTTTGCCATCCGGGCCAGGGCGTCTTCCGGGCGGGCAAGCCATTGCAGCACACGGGCGCAGGTGACCAGATCGAATTGTTCAGCGGTTTCAAAATCGTATACATCCGCCGTTTGAAAGGTGAGCTGGGGGAAATTGCCAGCCTGCTGGCGGGCCTGTAAAAGCAGGGTTTCGCTCGGGTCGATGCCCACCACGCGGCCCTGTGGCCCCACCCGTTCGGCCATGCCGCGCGTGATGGCTCCGGAACCGCAGCCCACATCCAATACCGACAGGCCTGGTTTCAGGTGTTTCAACAAATTCCGGTTGGCATTTTCAACGGTTCGGCGATCCAGAACCGGGTTGGCAGCCTTTGGCATTTCAGCCCGGCTGGTAGCAGTTTGATTTGACATGGAGCCGAAAGTACGGATTGATTTTTATGGTAGACGCATGAGCCGATAAAATACAAAATAATACTTGATTACTACAATAAAAGTCTATATCTTCATCCTATACCATTCCCCTATACGATCATGAAAAAGCTTCTGGTTTTATGCGTCGTCATGGTTGGCACGGTTCTTCCCGGATGGGGACAGAACGATCAGGTAGCCATCAAAAAGGTTCTTTACGATGAGACGGAGGGTTTCTTCAAGCGAGACAAAGAAAAATGGGCGGATTGCTGGGCACACACACCTTACATCTATTTTGCGGCTAATTTATACGGCGGAGATTTTACCCTGATCAAAGGGTGGGACAACATGGAAAAGCAGTTCAAGAGCCAGTTTAACAGCTCCAGGCCGGCCGACAGTGTGTCCATCTACAACACGAACTACGAAATTCACCAGAACGGAAAAATGGCCTTTGTGTGGTATGACCAGATGCTGATCGACAGCCACGGCAAAACCACCTCGAAAGAATCCCGGGTGGTTGAAAAAATCGGTGGTAAATGGAAGATTATTCACGTCTGCGCCCTCACCAACCTGAACAATCAAACGGTGCAATCCGGTAAATAAAGTCAAAATCGTCCCTGGTAAAACTTCCTGACGAATCGCGTTGTTATGCCTTTGCCGGTGTCTCTTTTGCCCGGCAATGGGTATGAGCAACACAGCAAACACGACACAGAACGAATCATTTCATGATATTATCCGGGGCGACAAGCCCGTGCTGGTCGATTTTTACGCCGACTGGTGCGGGCCTTGTAAAGTATTGGCCCCCACGCTGAAACAACTCGCCGAACGAACCGGCGACAAATTGCGCATCATCAAAGTGGATGTCGACAAAAGCCGCTGGGCTTCCGGCACCTACCAGATTCAGAGCGTTCCGACGATGATCTTGTTTCACAAGGGAAAAATCATCTGGCGGCAATCGGGTGTACTGCCGCTTCAGAAGCTGGAAGCGATGGTGCGGCAGGTTACGGGTTAACCGGCCGCCGGAAGGTGATCGCAATGCCCAGCAAAATGATGATTCCGCCCAGAACCATCTGAAACGTTATTTTCTCGTCGATAAACAGCCAGGCTAGAAAACCGGTCACGATAGCCTGGCTGAGCAGACTCAGCGAAACCCGTTGCGCATCGATTTTCTGGAGCGCATGGCTGACCGCAATCCAGCCCAAAAGCTGACAAACCACCGCCTGAACCACCAGGGAGCCCCAAATCCGGGGTTCGAAGCCCCACAGCGGCTCGCCCAACACGACGCACAGCAGCACCAGATACAGGCTCGACACCGTCATGCTCGAAGCCATAAAGTTCAGAATCGGGACTTTATCCAAAACCGTCTTGCTGACGACAATATACCCGGCATAAAACAGCCCCGACAGAACAGCCAGGAAAAACGCCCGGTCAAATTGCATGGTCAGGAACACTTCGACGCCCATCAAAAGGACCAGTCCGACCAGCGCCGTGGCCGTCCCGATCCAGAAGTATTTCGTCGGTTTGTCGGGAAAAAACAGGAACGTGCCGATTCCTACCCAGATGGGCGACAGGTTGGTGAGCAGACTTGCCTGCGTGGCGGTCGATTCCTGGATGGACAGGTTCCAGACAACAATATCGGACGCAAAAAACAGCCCGCATACCAGAATGGGTTTCCAGTAGCGCAGGGTTTTAGCCTGCCATTTTCCACTTAAAAGTACGTAAGGCCAGATCAGCACCGTGGCAATGCTCATGCGGTAAAACGCATCGCTGATGCCGGAAATCGGCGTGGCCCGGATGAGAACCGGAAAAATACTGATGCACAGAATGCCAATAATCAGACTCAGGCGGGAAGACATTACCGGTTTGGGGATAATTTCAGAGGACCGGCAAAGGTAGTCATCGGATTCTGCTCCGGCAATCGAACCGGCGGTCACGGCTGCCTATTCTCTAAAAACCGTCGTTGGTCAGGCTTTCTGCACCACTTCCATCGAACCGTTCCGGACGTTGATTTTATGGAGAAAAAACAACTTCATCGTTCGTTCAAGGGGCAAATTGGGGCTGGGTGTGATGAGGTAATCGCTGGTAGTTTTGATGGCGATGACGATGCCTTCGGCCAGGTGGTCATCGATGAGTTGCTGGAGCGAAACGCCCTCGTAATCTTTCGATAACTTACCAATTTCCATCACATCGACAATGGAACCGCTCTCAGCGTAGCCCGTCAGGTATTCCAGAAAGTCCATGACATCGGGGCGGCTCACGATGCTGGCCATGTGGGCGCCCCCAATTTTATCCGGCATCACGACCTTGTTGGCTCCGGCTTTGCGCAGTTTATTCAGCGCCGAGTGCTGCGACGCCCGGCTGATGATGGTCAGTTTCTCATTCAGGCTGCGGGCGCTCAGCACGATAAAGACGTTATCGGCGTCGGTGGGCAGGGCGGTCAGCAAGGCCTTCGCCCGGGCGATGCCGGCTTTCTGGAGCGTTTCGTCTTCGGTAGCGTTCCCGATCAAATACAGCAGCGATTCGTTTTTAGCCATATACGACCGAACGCGTTCCTCGTTTTGCTCGATCACCACAAACGGCACTTTGTTCTGGCGCAGCGTGATGGCCGCTTCCTGTCCGTTTCGCCCCAGCCCGCAGAGAATCACATGGTTGGTGAGTTCATCAATCTGTTTAACCATTTTCCGTTGTCTAAAATAGTTGATCAATTCGCCACTGGCAACGTATTGCGTAATGAGTGCCAGGGCATAAGCAAACGTGGTAAAGCTGGAAATCAGCAGGAGAACCGTAAAAAGCCGTCCATTGGGCGACAATGGTTTTACCTCCGTGTAGCCCACCGTGGTAATCGAAATGACGGTCATGTACAGGGCGTCGATGAAGTTGTACTCTTCGATGTACATATACCCGCCAATCCCCATGAACGAAATGGCAACGATGATCAGAAAGGGGATGAGGAGGGAATACCGCTGACGGCCTTTAAACATACAATCCAAAAATAGATATAATTTCAAAAATACTAATTTCAACAGTACATTAACAGATCGAATCCATGGTTTGTAAAATTATATTTTGAAAAAAGTAACCAGTACCAATAATTCAGTTACCTAACAGATGGCTTTGGCTTTGCACAACAAACTTTTTAAGAATTCCCCCTAAACCGCTATATTTCGCCCCATCCCCCGTAACCTTAAAATCACCATGCTTGCCTACATCTTTGCGGTCCTCACGACCGTCTGCTTCATTAGCCTAACCTTGTTTACGGCCTCCAAACCTTCGCTGGTTGGCGAAAACGCCATGGGCTACGGGCTGGGCCTGTTCTTTTGGGGGGCCGGTTTTGTCCTGACCAGTTTGATCCTAACGATTGCGCTAAACGTCCGGGGCGGGTTTGATTGGGTTATCCAGGGAGGCACCCGGACTCCGCTGGTTTTCTTTGCCTGGCTGGTGGTGGCGTTGACCACGTTTTTTTGTGCGCTATTCAAATGGGAGTGGCACAGCGATACGCTCTATCCGGCTTTTCTGCACGGGCTGGCCGTCCGGCAGGGGCAGGTCTGGATACCGCTGTTCTGGCTGATCCCGTGTTTTCTCTCGCTTCCTTCTGCTGGTCCCTCGCTGCTTCCGCTCACCGCCCTCAAGGGTTCGTTTTGGGTAGCAATGGGCCTTGGTGTCATATTTTCCGGCGGTTTACTGGTGGGTTACGTTCGTGAATCTGCCCGGTCGGCCGAGGCCGAAATGGCCCAGCGAGCCGAGCAGGAAGACCGCATTCACCGGGAGCATCTGGAGACGATTGCGGCTCAAAAAGTCGATGATCCGATTGTCAACCTGCTGGGGTATTCCGGTCGGTATCAGTCCGATGACGTCAGGCAGGCGGCTCTCGCCAAAATCAAAGCACATCCGAACTGGGAAGCCGAACTGATTGCGTTGCTGCAGAGTGATTGGCGGTATAAGGAGGTGTATTATTTTCTGGATGGCAACGCGGTGGAGCATCCCGAGCAGTTTGTCGGTCCCCTGAACGCGAGCATTGGTCGGCTATCGGCCAGCATTCGGGCGGATATCAAAGACAGCAACAACCTCCAGCACTGGAGCTTCGATATGTACGGCATCGACCAGTTGCTGCGCGCCCTCGATGGGCAATTCCTCAACCGGAGTGCTGATTTTTACCCCAGCATCGTCAAGCTCCAGCAGGCCCTGAATACGCCCAAGCCCGAGCGGTTTAAAGACGTCCGGTTTTCGATCACCGGCACCGTGGACCGGTGGCTGGCTAGGCATAAAAAATAAGGGGGCCGGTGGGGACGTTGTGTGGTGATAAAGCGGTATTCGCGCAGTAAACTTGTATTTTAGCCTTGCTATTTAACAATGATGGACCAAACCACGATTCAGCCTTTATTGACTTCCTTCAAAGAAGAAGCCCGGCGGCTTTACCAAGATCGTCTGGCAGCGTTGTATTTGTTTGGGTCCTATGCTCGTGGTGACGCTGGTGAGTATTCGGATGTAGACATTCTGGTCGTGCTACGTGACAAAACCATTTCACCTTTTAAGGAACTCGACGCAATGGGTGATTTTGCTTTTGAATTGGAACTGGCTTACGAAAAATCGATTCAGATTGTTCCCACTACCCAGCAGCAGTTTGGTGCATCGACCAGTCCTTTGTATTATAATATAAAGCGGGAAGGCCGGGCTTTATGAATGATTTAATTTCACTTCTACTTGAGAAAACCGATAAGGCACTGGAAGATGCTCAGTATCTTTATTTTGAGCGAAAAAGTTATGAAGCAGCTATTTCCAGAGCTTATTACGCGATGTTTTATGCTGCGGAAGCGGCTCTGTTAACCAGAGGAGAGACAACAGTCACCCATAAAGGGTTGTCGGTATTATTTTCCAAACATTTCATCAAGGACGGTTTTCTTGAACCCGAATACGGTCGCATGCTTTCAAACGCTTTTCGTCAGCGTCAGTTAAGTGATTATGAAATTCGCTACGAAGCAAATGAACAGGATGCCAATCAAGTGATCACTAATGCCGAAACTTTTATTCGACGTATAAAAAGCTTTCTTTCGGAGGTGTAAACTCCTCACTAACAATGCCTTTTCTTGAGTGTATTTAAAGTAATTTATCAGCTTTCTTGAACGATTTCCAATTAGCGTTTGCCGGCATATTTTCAACCAGCCGGACTTTCGCGGCTACAGTTTCTTCATTCGTTTTATAAAACCCGGTTTTGGCAAATTCGGGAGATTATTTAATAGTTTTTTTGCAGTTACAATAGTTAACACTCGTCAAATACGCCGTCAATTTAGGATATTTCATTTAGATCTTCGGCCCAACCACAGGCTTTTCCACACCAATACCTTTGTACTTCATATAGCCGATTTCAGGCTGTATTTAGGTTTATTTTTCCCTGATTCGGCTTTTATTTATGTGCATTTTATGTCGTTATTAACGATCAAGATTATTTCTGGACGAAGCTATTCTATTCCTTCTATTACGTATTGGAGCTTTATATGGATGTGAGGCCTTGTACTCTTCTAAGCAAGTAGTAATAAAAACCTCACTTGACATACAATCTAATATATGTTTAACTGCTTGTTCAGAATATTTTGATATTGAATTCGATTTCGGTCCTAAGCTGACTTCAGCATGATAAATTGGATTACGTCTTAATTCAAGCTTCCATACTACACATTTGAGTTCATGAGAATTCAAGTTTAACCGTCTGATTAAGTCTGCCGTGAAGTTAGGATACATTACATCAATTGAAACAGCCGTTAATTCCTCTTGATCAATTGATCTGATTTCACCTATTAACTTCAGCGTTGGAGCGCCATCTAACTCCGTAAATTGGCCCTCTTTTATAAAATTTATTTCTTTTAGTACTTGTTTGTCAAGTACCACCTGTTTATCGCCAATAGTTAATTGCCCTAAATGAGAATTCAGTAAATGTATATTTTGTGGTCCAGCTAATGAAATAGCACTTATATGCTTCATCCATAATAAGCGTTCTTTTTCACGCTCCTTATCAAGAATATTCCTTAGCTCAGAATAGCCAATCTCTCTACTTTCACCTCTATAGCGATAATATACCGCAGCCTCCCTAAGTAGGTTATCTTTAGTCTTTTTGCATACTATTGGCTTGCGGTTGCTTTCTTCAATAATTATTCTGCCAAATTCTTTCTCTGCATAAGGTAATATATCTAAAGACCAGTGTATTTCTTCAGAAAAATAATCTCTGATAAATTGTTCTAATGTTACAGGGTCGAAATCACGGAATTTGCCATTAGTCATTCCCATAGGAATATGAGGCTTATCCTTTACACCAAAAATAATTTGTCCACCTTTATTATTAGCCATTCCCGCTATGGTCTTGGCATATTTAGCGATCTCTTCTCTATGGAAATTTTGCTTGTATTCTAAGTCGATACTTTCTCTTCTTTTTAAATAGCCTTTGGAATCCAATTCAAAGTTAAAATTCATAAGTTACGGATATAAGTAAAATATAAAAAAGGCTCTCATTCCAATTCAAGTATCCTTATAAAAAAGAAACCCAGCTTAAAGGCTGGGTTTCTTTTTTAATCATCTCAACTCCCACAAGCCTCACAATCATCCTTGTTGTCAATCGAGCACACCATCGCGGCATAAGCGGTTTCGGCGTCGCTGACCAGTTGCGGATGAGCGGCTGCTCCTTCCTGGGCGTATTTTTCGTAGTTCAACGGTTTTTCCATCGTTTCGGCCAACACCGGCTCCAGTTGCGACTCGGCCTGCTTCTCCACCGTAAACTGGATGGCGTCGGCTGCGGCTTTCGTGCGGAGGTAATACATCCCGGTTTTCAGTCCGCGCTTCCAGGCGTGGAAGTGCATCGACGTCAGCTTGCCGAAGTTGGCATCCACCATGTGAATGTTCAGCGACTGCGACTGGCAGATGAACGCACCCCGGTCGGCGGCCATGTCGATGACGGTTTTCTGCTTGATCTCCCAGACGGTTTTGTACAGATCCTTGATGTTCTGCGGAATACCCGGAATGTTCTGCACCGAGCCGTTGGCGGCAATCAGCATGTTTTTCATCCGGTCGTTCCACATGCCGAGTTTCACGAGGTCGCGCAGCAAATACTTGTTGACCACCACGAACTCACCTGACAACACGCGACGGACGTAAATATTGGACGTAAACGGCTCGAAACATTCGTTGTTGCCCAGAATCTGGCTGGTCGAAGCCGTTGGCATCGGTGCCAGCAGCAGCGAGTTCCGAACGCCATGCTGAACCACTTCTTTCCGCAGCGATTCCCAATCCCAACGACCCGAGTCCGGCGTAACGCCCCACATATCGAACTGGAAGATGCCCTGCGAAATCGGCGAGCCTTTCCAGGTTTCATACGGGCCGTTCACTTTCGCCAGCTCCATCGACGCCGTCATGGCGGCAAAGTAAATCGTCTCGAAAATATCCTTGTTCAACTGCTTCGCTTCCTCCGATTCGAACGGCATCCGCAGCATGATGAACGCATCGGCCAGCCCCTGAACGCCCAGCCCGATGGGGCGGTGGCGCATGTTCGACCGACGGGCTTCCTCAACCGGATAATAGTTGATGTCGATGATTTTGTTGAGGTTCTTGGTCGCAACCCGCGTGATGTCGTAAAGCTTCTGGTGATCGAAACGCGAAATCCCGTCGGCCCCTTTCACAATGTACTTCGGCAACGCAATCGACGCCAGGTTACAAACCGCCACTTCGTCGGGCGCAGTGTACTCGATGATCTCGGTACAAAGGTTCGACGACCTGATCGTACCCAGGTTTTTCTGGTTCGATTTGGCATTGGCCGCATCCTTAAACAGCATGTACGGCGTTCCGGTTTCGGTTTGCGATTCCAGAATTTCGTACCACAGATCCTGCGCTTTTACCTGCCGACGATACCGCCCTTCGCGTTCGTATTGTTCGTAGAGTTCCACAAAAGCCTCACCGTGGGTATCCGCCAGGCCGGGGCATTCGTGCGGACACATCAGCGACCAGACGTCGTTGTCTTCCACGCGTTTCATGAACAAATCCGGCACCCACAGGGCGTAGAACAGGTCACGGGCGCGGTTTTCTTCCTTGCCGTGGTTTTTCTTCAGTTGCAGGAAATCAAAAATATCGGCGTGCCAGGGTTCCAGGTAAACCGCAAAGGAACCTTTGCGCTTTCCACCGCCCTGATCGACGTAGCGGGCCGTGTCGTTAAACACGCGGAGCATGGGAATGATCCCATTCGAGGTTCCGTTCGTTCCTTTAATATACGTACCCGTTGCGCGGATGTTGTGAATGCTCAGACCAATACCACCCGCCGACTGCGAAATCTTGGCGGTTTGTTTCAGGGTGTCGTAAATGCCCTCGATGCTGTCGTCTTTCATCGACAACAGGAAGCAGCTCGACATCTGCGGTTTTGGCGTTCCGGCGTTAAACAGCGTCGGCGTCGCGTGCGTAAACCACTTTTCCGACAGCAGGTTGTAGGTTTCAACGGCCGCTTCGACGTCGGCCATGTGAATGCCGACGGCCACGCGCATCAGCATGTGCTGCGGACGTTCGGCAATTTTGCCTTCCATCTTCAGCAAATACGATTTTTCGAGCGTTTTGTACCCAAAATAATCGTAGCCGTAATCCCGGTCATAAATGATCGTAGAATCAAGCAGAGCGGCATTTTTCCGAACCACGTCATACACTTCCTTCGAAATCAGGGCTGCGTTTTCACCGGTTTTGGGGTCAACGTAGTTGTACAGCCGCTTGATGGTTCCTGAGAAGGACTTGTTGGTTTCTTTGTGCAGGTTGGAGATCGCCATGCGGGCAGCCAGAATCGCATAATCCGGGTGGCGGGTGGTCATCGAAGCCGCTGTCTCAGCCGCCAGATTGTCCAGTTCCGTCGTTTTGACGCCGTCGTAGATCCCGTTCACCACTTTCATCGATACCTCGATCGGCTGAACGTAGGCCGGATCTAAACCGTAACACAGTTTTTCGATCCGGGCGGTGATTTTGTCGAGCTTGACCGATTCCCTGCGGCCATCACGCTTGAGTACGTACATAATATGATATGGAATGTTGTAAAGTAGATATATAGGATATGATGCCTCTCGATTGGTTGCTTAAAGGTACTAAGCAGTACTACAACAAAGCAAAGCGGAATGTTCACTCGTGCTCTGCGAACTTGGAATTATTAAAACAGGTGGCTGTGTTAAGAAACTGTTAAGACCTTACGCAGAATAACTTATCGAAAGCCTATCGAAAATATGGTCTAAAAAAGTTGATAGGCTAAATTTAGCGAACGGTATAGACCCTGTGCTAAAACTCTGATTGTTACTGAATTGTTACCCAAATTACCGAAAAAGCACTAAAAAATCAATCAAGAGTAACATACTTTTTTTGATTTAAACAAAAGCGAGCGAAGTGGTTGGAATCCAGTCGGAAACTCTTTACCTTTGCACTCCTTAAATCTACCGACACGTTCTAACTGTGCTGGTGGTGAGACCGTTCCAGAACTGATTTATTTTATAATATTACCATTGTCATGAAAAAAGGCATCCATCCGGAATATAGAGACGTCGTATTCTGGGATCTGACCAGCGATCACAAATTCCTGAGTCGCTCGACCATTCAAACGAAGGAAACCATCGAATACGAAGGCAACACCTACCCGGTTGTGAAAGTCGAAGTAAGTTCGGAATCACACCCGTTTTACACCGGCAAGAACGTTCTGCTCGACACCGCGGGTCGCGTTGATAAATTCTTGAAACGGTACGGTAAGAAGTAATCCTATCGACACCTGAAAAAGCCGCCATCAGACCATTCTGATGGCGGCTTTTTTGTTTTCTTTACACGTAACTTAGCGGTACGATGAAAATATTGATACTCGGTGCCACGGGTCGCACGGGAAAAGAATTGCTCGATCAGGCTTTGAAAGCCGGTATCTCCGTTCACGCGCTGGTCCGGGATATCGATAAAGTAAAAATGACGTCCCGCAACCTCAAGTTGTTCGAAAGCAAAAAGCTCGACCGAACGGCGCTCCGGCTCGCCATGCTCGGCTGCGATGCGGTTTTGAGTACCCTCAACATCTCCCGAACCTCCGATTTTCCGTGGAGCAGTCTGCGAACCCCGAAGGACTTTCTCTCCAACACGATGCGCAACGTGCTCGAGGTCGCCAACGAACTGCACATCAAACGGATTATTGTCACCACCGCCTGGGGCGTCAACGAAACCAAAAAAGACATTCCCGCCTGGTTCCGCTTCGTCATCAACTACAGCAACGTGGGCGTCGCCTACCGCGATCACGAGCGTCAGGAGCATTTACTGGCCGCTTCGCCGAGCGACTGGACGGCGGTTCGCCCCGTCGGGCTGACGAATTCAAAGAAGCCGAGACAAGTCCGGATTACGATTAACAATGAGCCGAAACCCAATCTGACCATCAGCCGCTCCAACGTCGCCCGATTTATGGTCGAGATTTACAAAACCGGTGATTATCCCAAAGAAGCGGTTACGATTTCGGAGGTGTAGGCACTCACACCCCACCAATCAGAGTTCCGGGCTACCTGCGCCTTTGATGCCGGTGTTTTTAACCACGAACAGATAGCCCGCCAGCGGTTGTTCGGCCAGTTCCTGCTGGCTTAATCCGGTTTTGGCGGAGGTGATGTACAAATCGTCCTGCGACGCGCCCCCGAACGTGCAGGACGTAATCCGGGCGGCAGGCAAGTCGATCTGCTGAAGCCGTTCGCCGGTGTTGGGGTTGCACCGAACCACCTTCCAGCCATCCCAAAGCGCAATCCAGAGCATGCCTTTTTCGTCGATGGTCATGCCATCCGGAAAACCGTCCGCTTCCTCAAACTGAATGACCACCCGCTTATTGGTAATCGTACCCGTGTGTACGTCATAGTCGTAGGCCACCACCTGCCGGGTTGGCGAGTCGATGTAATACAACAGCCGGTGGTCGAGGCTCCACGCCAGCCCGTTGGAACAGGTGACCTTGTCGACTTTGACCGAAACCGAATGATCTTCGTTCAGCATGTATAACGCGCCAGCGCCGGGTTCGTCCGTAATCGACATGGTTCCCGCCCAAAACCGCCCGGCCGGGTCGCATTTTCCGTCGTTGAACCGGTTGCCGGGCAGATGAACTTCCGGATCGGTGATCGGAACGACGGTTTCATTTTCCAGCGAAATGGTATGAAAACCGTGCTGAAGTGCGGCAATCAAATCGCCGGCGGGTTGAATGGCAATGGCGCCCACCATCTGCCCGGTTTTAAAAACCCGGTGTTCACTACTGCCCGGATCGAACGAATGGATTTCGCCCGGCAGAATGTCCACCCATAAAATGCGTTGCTTTTCCGCATCCCAAACCGGGCCTTCGCCCAATTGGCAGGAATGTTCCAATACAATTTCCCAGTTGTTCTGATTCATAAGTTTTCGGCTTACGGTATTTTTTCGGTTTTCGGTTTTCAGTTTACGGTGGCTGACGCAAGCCTAAAAAGCACGCGTCAGCCACCATAAACGGTAAACCGAATACTCAATACTGTAAACGTATTTTAAGCATACCGGATGTAAAAGTACAGAACCATCGCGGTAACTATCGCCCACCAGATAAAAGGATTTCGCAAACCGCGTTGCTGGTCGCGTTCGGCGGGCAAAAGCGAGAGACTTTCCTTGTTCCAGATCAGACCCACCAATTCGGCCTCAGGCTTGGGTTTGGTGACCAGACTGACGAGCACGCAGAGCAACATGCAGGTCCAGAAAACGATGCCGGTGCGGTTGAAAAACGGCATGGTCGGAAAGATCATTTCGAGGGCAATGGAAAGCGGAATGGTCAGAATACCAGCGGTTAAGGCGCCAGCGTGGGTGGTGCGTTTCCAGAGAATACCGAGCAGAAACATCACCGCAATGCCCGGCGTGAACAAACCGTAGGCATTCATCAGATACAGAAAAACCGGTTTGTCGGATTGGGTCATGAACAAGCCCGTGCAGAGAATGCCCAGCACGATGATCGTTGCCCCGGCAATTCGGCCAAACCGCACCGCCTGGGCATCCGACGCGTCTTTTCGGAAATAGGTCAGGTACACATCCACCGTCAGAATTGTGGTGCAGGAGTTGATGGCCCCGGAAAGGTGCGACATCACCGCCGAAATCAGACCCGCCATCACCAACCCTACCAGCCCCGCCGGAAGCAGGTTCTCGACCAGCGTGGGAAAAAGCAGATCCGGTTTTTCAAGGTTTGGAAATAGTTTGGGCGCCACCAGTGCCGGAACCGTAATGATGATCGGGATGAGAAATTTCAGGTAATCACCAAAGACGACGCCCATCCGCGCGTGCCACTCGTTTTTGGCCGCCAGCACCCGCTGCACAATAAACTGGTTCGTGGCACAATAGAAGATACTGATACACAAGGTACCGCCGAGGTACATCGTCCACGGAAAATCCGGGTCGTTGGCGGGCAGAATGAGGTCCCAGTCTTTGGACGTTTCCATGACGGCCGACACACCGCCAGCCGCATTGACCGTGGCAACCGTCAGCGCCACTCCGCCCAGCACGAGGACGATCAATTGCAGCATTTCAGTCCAGATCACCGCCCTTAAACCGCCCGCGATGGTGTAGATACCGGTGAAAATAGCCAGAATCAGCACGCTGGCAATAACCGGAAACCCCAGCAGCGAATGCAGGGAAAGGGCCCCCAGATACAGAACGGCCGCAATTTCCACGAAAACATACGTCAATAGAATCAGCGTTGCGTAAGTGGTTCGGGCGGCCGCGCCGAATCGCTTTTGCAAAAATTCGGGGATCGTATAAAACCCGTTGCGGATGTAAAACGGGAGAAAAATCCAGAGCAAGGCGTTAAATCCGATCAGAATAGCCCCCCACTCCATCGCAATCGCAACAAATCCCCGGCTGTAGGCCACGCCCATCGCACCGACCAAATGGTGACTGCTGATGTTGGACGCAATGATGCTGCCGCCAATCATCCACCAGGGCAGTTTGTCGCCCGCCAGAAAATAATCGCGCTTGGTTTGTTTGCCTTTGCGGGAGGCATAAATGCCCAATGAAATAACGCCCAGGATGTAAACGCCAAAAATAATCAGGTCAAGCGTCGATAGATTCATGTTGGAGTAATGAACGGGTAATACGGATGGCTTTTTCGGTCAGCAGTTCCAGCGAACCTTTTTCGAAAGGCGATTGCCAGACGGGATAAATATCTTCGGCGTATAGATTTTCGGGGGGCAGATAGCCCGTTGAACCGTTCACGATATTCATCACGGCGACGGCATTCGGGGCCTGTTCTGCCCGCAGTTGCTGCTGGAATTCGGAATAGGCTTCGTTGGGCTGCCCCACCAGCACGGAATCGCCCAGCCGCCAGACCCAGAGAGGCATGTGGGTCGTAGTGCCATCGCCGACGGTTTTCCGGATGCCGCGTCTTCGCCAGATGCGTTCCTTCAGCACATTGTCCTCGCATTCGGCCCATTGCGTTTCAATTTCCGCCAGCGACGGCAGCGGTTTTAACGGCAGTTCCACCTCGATCATCTCAACCGAAAGAGCCGAAGAAGGCTCATACGGCTCTTTTTTCCAGACCGCCAGGGGCGCGCCCGACTCGACGATGCCTGCAAACGAAAGTTGTTTTTTGGGGGGCAAAATCGCTTCCAATGTAGACAAAACCGCATACCCCAACTGCCGTCCGTAGGCATCCGCAATGCCGACGTCGCCCACGTATTGCTCGCGCGGTGCCAACTCTCCGCAAGCGCCCAGCAGAAACAACATCGGTGCGTCGGTGGTCTTCTCCACCACTTCGCGCAGGGCACCAATGTAGTCGGGTGAAATCAGGCGGTTTTCCCAGGCCAGCGTCGTCGGATGGCAGGCATAATTGACGAGCGTTCCCAGCGTTTGATTGTTATCGTTGGCGATTTGCCCGACAAGCAGCGTGTCGTCGGCACTTTTGTCGGGGTTCCAACCGCAGATAAACCGGCTTTGATCGGCGTCTGGCAAATCCCGGTTGCTGGCTAGATTGCATTTCCCATAACTCCAGGTCAGCGTGGCCGACTCTGCATTTGACAACGCCGTTTGAATGGCCTGAATCGCACTTTGCTGAATAAACCGGAGGTACGGCTCTACGAGGTGACCGCCCTCTTTCGACGCGTCGTCGCGGCTGAGGCTGGGGCCGGCATGGGTGTGTGACAGGCAGAACATCAGCCGCGCCGGATCGAGCGATACGGCTTCCAGAATCCCGTTCCGCAAAAACCGCTCGTCGTCGGAACTGCGCCACCAGCCCAAATCCGCCCCAATTAACACGAGCGGTTCGGCTTCGCGGGCGGTTTGAAACGTCACGCAGGTCAGCATCAGCGGCCGGTGAATGCCCTCGGCGGCTTCGTGGGTAGCGGCTCCCCAGTTTCGGGCATAAATCCCCACCGGCGGGGTTATGTCCGTCTGGGAAACACCGATCAAACCGGCGAACGAGGGTTGTTTAAAGGCCGGGTATTTTTGAGATTCCATTCTTCAGGTAGTTAATGGTTTTATAATTACCAGCCCACGGTTTCAGCCGTGGGGCTAGAAACGTAATTTGCGAATTACCGGCAACCGTTTTAAAATCCTGAAACCGTTAAAACGGTTGCCACATTTCTTTTTCGTTTCGCGTAATCCCAGGGTTGAAACCGTGGGCAATCCTTTGATTATTCGTACTTTAATCAGGTTTTACGGATTAATAACCGTTCGATATCTTCCAACGATTTCCCTTTCGTTTCGGGAACCGTCAGGAGTATGAATACGAAATATATCAGGAGCAAAAACGCGTAAATTCCAAAGGTAAGCGGCATTCCAAACTGTGATTTCATGACCGGAAACGAACCGATCACGACAAAGTTGGCCATCCACAACGACAGGGTTGCCAGCGACATCGCGCTGCCCCGGATGCGGTTGGGAAAGATTTCGGAAAGAATCACCCACGTAACCGGACCAATGGTGGCGGCATAACCGGCAATGAACAGCAGAATAAAAAGCAAAGCCCAAAAGCCGGGAAGCTGAAAATAAAAGGCGAAAGCCAGGGCCAGAATATCGGCGGACAAAAAAGCAGATCCAATCAACAGCAGTTTTTTGCGACCCACTTTATCGATGGTCGCAATGGCGACAAAGGTGAATACGCAGAGAATGATGCCCAACAAAACCGATTGCAAAAAAGCCGAATCTTCGGCGATCCCGACTTGCTTAAAAACTTCGGGTGCGTAGGCAACAAGCGGACCACCAATTTGGGAAAAGAACGCAACAACGATTCCGATCAGAACAATAAGAAAAACGTCTTTCCGGAATAAAAAGCGGAGATCTTCCTTCATAATTGCAGAGAAACTGGTGCGGATGGTTTTGCTTTCGGCTTCAGCATACGCACTGCCGCCAATCTGGGTCAGCACCGTCCGGGCTTCATTTTCCCGGTTTTTACGGATCAACCAGCGCGGACTTTCGGACACGAAAAACAACCCGAGAAAGAACAATAAGGCAGGAATGGACTGTGACGAAAACATCCAGCGCCAGTTATCATCACCCGTGTAAAGCAGCAGATAATTGGAAAGATAAGCCAGCAAAACGCCGATCGTAACGGCCAGTTGATAGAATGAAACCAGCCGCCCGCGCCAGGGAGCCGGGGCCATCTCGGCAATGTAAATCGGGCAGACCAGAGCGGCACAGCCGATGGCGATCCCGCTTGCCATTCGGAATGCGACAAAAACCGGAAAAGTGGTTGCCCAGCCGGTGCCAACACCGGTGATGGCAAACAGGAAAGCACTGACTAACAGCATCTTTTTCCGCCCCACCAGATCGCTCAATCGCCCGGAGAATAAGGCTCCGATGGCGGCCCCAACGCTGATGCAACCCACCGCCCAGCCGGTTTGCAGGTCGTTCAGTTGAAAATGCTGACTGAAAAAATGAATCGTCCCCGAAATGATGGCCGTATCGAACCCGAACAGAATTCCACCCAAAGCCGCTATCGCATTGATTCGGTAGATATAGGCTTTGTTATACGCAAAATTGCCGGAAGAAAATGCGTCGGTTGCCGTGAGTACCAAAGCCATTTTCAGTGTCTGGTTTAGGGTTTATCGTCTATGGTTTTCGCCGTTTTTCTCCAAACTGGACCTGACCAACTATTGAGTTTATTTTTTTACTTTGGCATTCTCCACACTCAAAAACTGCGTCGTATTTTCGAGAATACCGGACGCGTCATTGTGGAGAAGTAAAGCATCATCCGGCACCGTTTGCAAAGGCGTAATGCTGGAAGGTGTTTCTGTGATATAGGGCGGATTGGTCTGCCGGTTATAGGCCGAAATGAGCGACCAGCGGGCAGTATCGGATAAATTCGCTTCCGACCGGTGTAAAATATTGCTGTGGAAAAAGAGCAAATCGCCCGGTTTTAATTCGACATACACCAGCTCCATCGTTTGCAAGGCGAACTCCACATATTGCATGGAAGCCCCGACCTGTTCGCCGGAAAAACCGTGCTCGACCCGGCCCATTTTATGCGACTTTTTAATGACCTGCAAGCAGCCGTTTTCCTTCGTCGCTTCCGTCACGGCCATCATCACCGAAATCATCTGATCCGGAAACAAATAACCGTTCTTGTACCAGTAGCCGTAATCCTGGTGCCATTCCCAGGCCCCACCGACCTTCGGTTCTTTCTGCATCAGTTTGGAATGAAAGTGACAAACCGGTGCCTTTCCGTCGAGCAGTTTATGCACGGAATCGACCATGCGTTCGCTGCGGGTCAGCAAGCCATAGACATCATTTCCGGGCGTAAACCACAAGGCCAGTTTCGTTTTTTTACCGGCTTTATCGTCCAGATCAAAACTGTTTTTTCGGATCGCTTCATCTTCTATGGCAACCCGATAGAGTTTCGCCACTTCGCCGGCGTTTACAAAACCGGGAATGATCAAATAGCCATTTTCATGATACGATTCAACCTGCTTATTGGTTAGACTAAAGGCCATAGTGGTAGGGTTTAAGTCAATAAGGAAAGTCCGCCATCCATCAGCAATGTGCTGCCCGTCATGTGCTCATTATCCGGGTGGCAAAGCTGAACGATTTGTCTGGCAACCGCTTCAGCACTGATCAGTTTTTTTACCGGAACCTGATTTCGGGCCACCTCGCTCGACGCCGGGTCTTCTTCCCAAAACCGCGCGCTCAAACCGGCATTGACATAACCGGGCGCGATTTCGTTCACCAGAATCTGGTGCGGGGCCAGTTCCAGCGCCAGACACTGACAAAGCATCCGGAGACCAGCCTTGGAAACACAGTAAGCCGGAATATGCGGATGCACCGCGTGGGCGGCCCAACTACCTACGAACACCACCCGCCCCGGAAGCTGGTGGGTCAGCAACCGGGCGGTGGCACATTGGGTTAGGTAAAAAGCTCCGTTCAAATTGACATTCAGTTCGTTGGCCCACTGCCCCGGCGTAATCTCGTGAATACCCGCCGGTGTAACCGTGGCGGCATTGGCAATGATGAGATCCGCCACCCCGAGCGTATTTTCGACCGCCAGCACCCAGTCCTGCACGGCACCGGCGTCCGTCACATCGACCTGTGTGTAGTGGCTGGCTACGTCATAGGACTTCAATTCAGCCAGAAATGCTTCCGCCTTCGTCGTTGGAGCGATGTCGCCGATGGCAATGGCGGCCCCGTTCCGGGCAAACTCCAGCGCGGTCGCCCGGCCAATGTCCCCCAGTCCGCCACTGATCAGGACGGTTTTATTTGTAAATACTTTGTCCACGCTACCTACGGTTTTATTCTTTCATGTAACGTCATGCTTTCATTCGGCTAACCCTGGATGCTTTTGTTCACCCCGGAGGGGTAGCCTGTTAATAGAAAAATCGTTTACAAAGCCCTGTCTAAGCCCCGGCAGGGGCGCCCTACATACAAGAACCCCTTTAGGGCGCCCCTGCCGGGGCTTAAATCTGATGGCTTAACTCCATGCAGCTATTAACAGGCTACCCCTCCGGGGTGAACAAAAGCATCCAGGATTAGCCTATCCTCAAGACTGCCTTCGGCAATTTCAGGGCGGTCAGTTTTTACCAATCGCCCACGCTGCCGTCCTTGTAAAAAGTCCGCTGCAACACTTCCTGCTGGAACGGATGTTTTTTCACTTCGTCTTCGTCGATTTCGATGCCGAGCCCCGGACGCTGATTCGGAAAGACAATCCGGCCTTTTTCCTGAACGGTGAACCCTTCGCTGACCACATCGACCCGCCAGGGAACGTCGTTGTGGACACTTTCGCAAATGATGTAGGATGGTGTGGAAAAGCCGAATTCGATGGAGGCTGCGGTGCTGACCGGTCCCTGCGGATTGTGCGGGGCTACGGAAACCCGATAGGCTTCAGCCAGGGCCGCAATCCGGCGTACTTCGCTCAGTCCTCCGCAGTGTGTAATATCGGGCTGAATGACACTAACAGCCCGTTTTTCGAGCATTTCGCGGAACGCATGAACACCAATCAGCCGTTCACCACTGGCAATCGGCGTTTTGACGGCGCGCTGAATCAGCGCAATGTCATCCATCGTTTCCGGCCAGCACGGTTCTTCGAAAAAGTATAATCCGTACGGTTCCAGGGCTTTGGCAAACTGCATCCCCATGCGCGGGGACGGGCGGGCGTGGCAATCGACCATGATATCGATTTCGCTGCCGACGGCTTCGCGCATGGCTTTGACGCAGGCTTCGGCGTAATGAACGGGTTTCAAGCCTTCCAGCGACATGGTTTCGGGAACCGCCATCGACTTGAACGCCGTAAAACCGTCGGCTACGGCCTGTTGCGCCAGCTCGCCAAACCGGTTGGCGTCGTCGGGTTTGGTCTGGTAGAAATCTTCCATTTTCCCGCCCCCCAGGTGGCAATACAGCCGGATGTAGTCCCGAACGCGACCACCCCACAGCTCATGACACGGAACCCCGTGAATTTTGCCGAGAATATCCCAGAGCGCAATGTCGATGCCACTGATGGCCGTGCCACGCACAATGCCGTTGCCGTGCCAAAAATGCTGTCGGTACATCATCTGCCAGAGGTGTTCGATGCGCCGGGGATCTTCGCCGATCAGCAGTTGCGACAGGTCTTCAATCGCTCCCACCACCGAACGCGTATGCCATTCGAGCGTCGCTTCGCCCCAGCCCCACAAACCGGGTTGATCGGTAATCACTTTCACAAAAATCCAATTCCGCATCCGGGCATGGCAAACCTGTGTTTCAATGGCCGTAATCTTCATTTTATTCGGTACTGTTAATCAGGCGATTTGGGTGGACAGCGTTTTTTTAAACAGGTGGTTGACCACATCTTCGGTTCTTTCCAGGGTTTCCTCAATATCCTGAACCGTGTGGGCAAACGAAATGCTGCCTTGTTTGATTGGCAAGGGAAAGTTGAAAACACCTTTCTCGATCAGTTTCACGCGGTAGGTTTTATCCAGCACGAAATCATGGTGTTCGGCAATATCGTGAAAATCGACGGGCGCGTGATCCATGAAATACAGACAGTATGCCGAGCCCTGCCGCGCCAGATGGAAAGGTCGGCCCGTCGATGAAAAGATGGTTTTCAGCCCATCTTCCAGCATCTGACCAAGTGCGTTGACGTGGTCGTAGACGTTATGCACCGGCGAAAGCAGTTTTTTGAGGGTGGCAATGGCGGCTACGGTAGTCAGCGGAAAGGCGTTGTACGTGCCTGCAATCAGCACCCGCTTGGCTTTGTCGGGATGAATAAAATAATCCAGATATTCTTTTTTTCCACCGATGACGCCCAGCGGATAGCCATTGGCGACGGCTTTTCCGAACGTACTTAAATCCGGTTGGATGCCACAAAGGCTCTGGTAACCGCCAATGGCGTGGCGAAAACCGGTTTTTACTTCGTCAAAAATGAGCAGAAAACCGGCCTCGTTGGCCAGTTGCCGCAGTCCTTCCAGATAACCGGGTTGCGGTTTTACAATGCCCACATTCTGCAAAATGGGTTCAATAATCAGACAGGCGACCGGATGCCGCTTCAACACGTAACGGACGGAGTCGAGGTCGTTGTAGTTAATGATGTGGACCAGTGATTTATGAACCTCCGGAATCCCCGCCGAAAGTGCGTCGAACGGATACTCGCCGGGGCTGACGCGCGGCCCGACGTCGGCGAGGCTGCTGATGACGTTGCAGGCCACGTCGTTGTGCCAGCCGTTGTAGCCGCCCTGAATCACGATGACGTGATCGCGGCCCGTAACGGCGCGGGCGATGCGCATGGCGTGGTAGGTAGCTTCGGAGCCGGTCGACGTGATTTGCAGACTTTCGACGGAAGGCACGCTGTTGCAGAACAACTCGGCAAACTGGCCTTCCAGATCGGTCGGGCCCGCGCCCATCAAAACCGTCTGTTCGCCCAGCGCCTGCCGAACGGCTTCATTGATGTCCGGATCGTTGTGGCCGAGGAACGTAGCCGCAAAACCAGCCTGATAATCAATGTATTCATTTCCTTCAATATCCCACACCCGGCTACCCGACCCTTTCGTAAAGCAGATATTGGGGTCCGATTTCCGGTTGAGCGATACGACCCCACCGGGTATCCACTGCTCATTGGTTTTGAGAATTTCCTGCGATTTCGGCCACTTGTTCATTGTCAATTCAGGTTGATACAGTTGATGTTTTTATGTTTTCGGTTTACTGAAAACCGAATACCCCTTTAATCAAAACTCGGGATTTTCAAATATTCGCCATCTTTCAATGCCGATTGGTGGGCGACGATGCCGGGCGCGGTATAGGCCAGCGCTTCGTGAATGTTGACCAACGGCGGACGGTTGTTGACGATGGCGTCGATGAACTCGTGGGTAATGAACGTGTGCGAACCACCGTGGCCGCTGTCGTGCCGCATGGGGGCCGGTAGCATATCGGTTTCCCACCACTTCGGCTGTTTAAACGTCTCGGTGGTGTTTTTGGCCACCTGAAACCCGCCGTGATCCAGACCCTCTTTGGCATCCGACCGAACGATAATCGATTCGCCGGGTTCGGCCTGGGGCATGAAAAAGCTCATTTTCTCACCCCGCCATTCGCCCCGCTCCACATTCCGCAATGCCCCGCGCCAGTTGACTTCCACCCGAAACGGTGTATTCTTATTGGTTTTGAAAAAGGCGGTTTCGTTCCAGAACGGGTTTTTGTAGGGATTTCCTTTCAGAACCGGGCTGTTGTCGCCCCAGCCCATGCCGCTGACGTGCGTCAGGCGCTCGCCAGTGACCGAAATCAAAAACGAGGTACAGTGCGTCGGATACAACATGGGCGGCAAACCGTGGCGCCAGGTTGGTTTTCCGTTTTCAAAATACAAAACCTCCAACCCGGGGTGATTGTATTCGGCTGCCGCGCTGAAGAGCGTTCCAAACTCCCCGGCTTTGAACATTTTCCGAACCGAAATCGTGCTTTGCATGAAGGCGCTGGTTTCGGCCATCATGTAAGTCAGCCCGGATTTCTTGACGGCATCCCGCAATTTGGCGCAATCTTCCAGGTTCAAAGCCGCCGGAACGGCGCAGAGAACGTGTTTCCCGGCTTTCAGTGACGCCAGCACGTGATTGGCGTGATCGGGTGCGGGGGTAGCCAGAAAAACCGCTTCGACTTTAGGGTCCTGCAACAGCTTGTCGAGCGATTCGTAGCTTTTCGTACACTTGTACGTTTTCATCAGGGCGTCCCGGCGGTCGGAACGCAGGTCGCTGACGGCTTCGACGGTGCAATTTGGATGTTCGTGGAAATAAAAACCGAGGCCAAACCGACCGCCGACAATGCCAATCCGGACTTTCCGATCAGCCGCCAAATTCCCCGCAAACGCAAACCGGGAAGACACCGACAGTGCGGCTGCCGATACACCGGCCAGGCTCAGAAAGTCGCGACGATTGAGGGAAGGCTTTGTTACTTTGCTATTCATACCGTGGAGATTAAACGAGTAAGATTTTGCCCCGACTCCGACGTGTCAAAGTCGGGGCTTTCCGGTTTAGGGTTAGTCAAATTTTATCGTATGAACTTTGGCACCTCAAACGTTCCAAAGCTTGTACTGCGGAATTTTCAGCGTCTCGCCGTTTTTCAGGGCCGACTGGTGAGCGACGATGCCCGAAACCGTCAGGTTCAGCGCCATGACGATGTTGACAAGTGGGTGACGATCCTGCAAAATAGCCGTCAGAAATTCGTCCGTCAGTCGTCCGTGCGAGCCACCGTGACCACCCGATTCAACGCCGGGGGGCAAAGCGGGCCGAATCAGATCGGGCAGGTTTTTCTCCAGCCCTTCGTATTTGCCGTAAAACGATCCTTTCTGTCCGCGAACGCGGCCCCGTTCGCCGTGGTCACCGGGCGTATCCCAGCTCACCGCCATCCGCGACGAACCGCCTTCACTGGTGCGGAACATCGCGATTTCGGAGCCAAACGGGTTGTTGTACCGGTTGCTGCCGGGTTGCATTTGCTTGGAAATACTCGGCATGCCGAGGCAGGAAACTTCGGTAAAACTGCCGTTGGTGACGCCCACATAATACGCGTTGGAGTGGGTCGGATAGTATTGCGGAGGCAAACCGACGCGCCATTCTTTGTAGGATGGCAGCGGATCATCCATGTAGTGATAATATTCGCCTTCCGAATAAACGAGTTTCCCCAAACCGCCCGCGTTGTAAATCTGGCGCATGGCGTATAGATCCTCGTGGAAACAGGACGTTTCGAACATCATGTATTTTTTGCCGCTGGCTTTCACCGCTTCATACAGCCGGTCGGCATCTTCCAGCGAACCAAAAACCGCCGGAACCGCCGTGGCCACGTGTTTGCCGTGCTGAAGCGCCAGAATCGCGTGTTGGGCGTGGCTCGGCGCGTCGGTGGCAATGAAAACCGCTTCGATGCTGTCATCTTTTACCAGTTCTTCGAGCGACGGATACGTTTTCGAGCACTTACACGCCTTCGCCAGTTGGGCGCAACGGTCCGGATACAGATCGCTGACGGCAACAATCTCGACGTTGGGATGGTTCTGGAAACCAAACTCCGCCCCGAACTTGCAGAGGCCGTAGCCGATGATACCAACCCGGATTTTACGATCCGAAACCGGCACCCACTTTTTGGCCGCGCTGGCGGTTTCCTGCGTCCGTTCAAAGCCCTGAATGGTCGGTTTTCCGGCAGCAGCCTGAGCGGGTTGCTTTCCGGTCGAACAGCCGGGCAAAACGCCCAGGGCCGTAACACCCAGCCCAAGCGATTGCAGAAACGAACGGCGGTTGAAAGGACTGGTTTCCTTCGGGTTCAGTGGCGTCCCATCCGATTCTCCGGACGAAGCCTGCGGGTTGCTGTTGGAGTTAGTCATAGCGGAAATAGTCAGAATGAGTTACAGTTTAGGGTCTATGGTTTAACGTTTATGGCTGTACGTTGGCAATTAAAAACCATACACCCGTCAATACCCTGGATTTTGTTTGAGTGTCGGCTTGCCATCTTTCGTGCTCAAATCAATCTGAGCCTGCGGGATGGGATAAAGTTCGTTCTTTCCTTTCGTGAAAAAAGCACCTTTCATGTAATCCTGGTTAAAGTACTTCGGAACGGCCGCTTCGTACTTCAGGTAGTTGTTCAAAAGCGTCGCCATATACCCGGTGCCGTTGTCGTAGCGTTGCAGATCGAAAAACCGGTGGTGTTCCAGAGCCAGTTCGAGTTTCCGTTCAAACCGGACGGCTTCCCGGGCAAACGCCTTGCCTTTCTGAACAAACTGGCCGGTATAGAGTCCCACCTTGTAGTTCGCTGCCGGTTCGTTGGTAAATCCTTTTAACGGAGCCGCATTGTCGATGTATTTCTTGACAAAACCCGCCGGATTGGCCGCCCGCGCCCGAATCTGGTTGACGTAGGCTTCCGCCTGCGCCGGACTCCCGATTTCCACTTCGACCTCAGCCGCCCAGAGCAACACATCCGCAAAACGAATCAGGCTGTAGGGGTTGTTGGTATTTGCATTTTCGCGATCGGTGGCGATGCGGGCCTGCCAGGCAATGTTCTTGATGACGCTATACGGCCCACCGGTATTCTGCTGCCGAATCCAGGCCATACCCGGGTGAATGCCCCAATCCAGGTAGGGTATGCCCCGGCGACCCACCACCCAGTCCAGCCGGGCGTCCAGCGTTCCGGCATAAGGCGTAAACGGTGCCGACGATTGCAGCCCCTGATCGTTGGTAACCAGATTTTTATTGTACGAATCGATCAGCGGCAACCCGTTGGCATCGGTTTGGTAGGCATTCACCAGGTCGAACGAAGGCTGCAACCAGCCGTAGCAACACGACGGCGGACCACCAAACGGCCCGTTATACATATCGGCGGCATTGCCATTGGAACCGTTGGCTCCGTCATAAACCGACATCTGAACGGTAAAAACCGCTTCGGGTCCGTGCTTTTTATCGGTTCTGAAATTGTCGAAATACTGTTCGGCCAATGCATACTTCTTGCCGTTGGACGTTACGCCACTGGCGATGATTTCAGCCAGCAACGGTTTGGCTTCCGTGAATTTTTGCTGGAACATATACACCTTTGCCAGAAAAGCTTTGGCGGCCCATTTGTTGGCCCGACCGACGTCGGATTTGGTCGGTGTCAGGTTGTCAGCCGCGTATTTAAAATCCGCTTCAATTTTGGGCCAGATAGGCTCAGTATTCGAGACATTGTAATTCCCGGCGTCATAGCCAATCGACTCATCCACAAACGGTACATTACGCCACAGCTTGGCCGCTTCAAAATGATATACGCCCCGCAGGAAGATGGCTTCGGCTTTGGTCTGGGCCGCTTCGTCGGCCGTTAGTTCACTAACCTTGGGTAGTAAACGCAGGACATCGTTGGCCCGCTGAACGGCCGCATACAAAAACTGCCAGCGTTCGTTGGTCGACGAACTGGTCGGGTCGTGGGTATAAGCTTCGTAGGAAGCCAGCAAACCGTTCGGCTCCGTTCCCACGTGCGCATCGTCGGACGCCATACTCGACAAAACCGTCGGACTGCTCCAGAAACTTCCGCCCGTAGCGCCTACGCCGTCGAGCAGTGAGTAGGCCCCGATCAGAACACCTTTAATGCCGGACTTATTCGCCAGGGTACTTTCGCTGATCGAACCGATGGGTTGTTTTTCAAGATACTCTTCCGTACAAGCTGACAACGACAAAAGCGATACCAGACAGCCTGTTAAAATCGGTTTTAGATAACTTCTTTTCATGATTTCTATTTTTTAACAGGAGGTGTTTTAAAAGGATAGATTGACGCCGAAAAGAAAATTCCGCTGGTTGTTCGGGTAATTCCCAAAGTCGACCCCAAAAGCCGAGCTGCTACCGCCTAACTCCGGATCCAGCCCGGTGTATTTGGTAATCGTAAACAGGTTGGCCGCCTGCGCATAGATCCTCAATTTACCGATACCCGCTTTTTGTAAAAGCGTTGGTTTCAGTGTATATCCGAGGATTAACGACCGCATCCGCAGGTAAGACCCGTCCTCCACAAAGTAGGAATTCAGCGCGCCGGATGTGCTTAACGATGTACCGGTTTCAATAATCGGAACGGTTGTGTTCGTATTGGTCGGTGTCCACGCATTCAGCAAAACGTTGCTTTTATTTCCGACATAACCGGCATAAAAGTGGGTATAAGACCGAATGGTATTGACGATTTCATTCCCCTGCGACCCGTAAAAAATGGTAGACAGATCAAATCCTTTGTAATTTAACCCGAGGTTAATTCCGTACGTAAAATCCGGATTCGGACTTCCCAGGAAAGTCCGGTCGGCGGGTGTAATCACGCCATCGCCGTTGACATCCCGGTATTTAAAACGGCCGGGAGCGGCACCACTTTGCGCGGGCGACTCCGACACTTCGCTCGCCGAATTGAACAGGCCCAGAACCTCATAGCCAAAGAATGAACTAACGGCCTGACCCTCCTGATTCCGAACCAGATTGCCCATGCCCTGCAAACTCGACACCTCGAAGTAGCCCGGATTCGGAATATCGACCACCAGGTTTTTATAGGACGTGATGTTGGCCCCAACCGAAAACTGTAGCGCATTGGCAATCGTACCGCGGTAGGTCAATGCCGCATCGACCCCTTTGTTTTGGATATCGCCAATATTGACCACGGGCGCTGTTGCACCGCCAACCGTGGCCGGCAGCGGCTGCGTGAACAGCAATCCGTTGATGGATTTCTTGTAATATTCGACCGAAACGTCCAGTTTGTTGTTGAACAGACTGGCGTCAAAACCCAGGTTGGAGACGATGTTTTCCTCCCAGCCCGCATTCGGATTGCCAATCCGGGTTTGGATAAATCCCTGTTGAACGGTATTGCTGGTTCCGGCAATATCGTAGTAGGCCGTGCCATAACCGCCACCGTATAAGCTGAAGGCATTTTCAGGCGCCACGTTGTTCTGGGAACCCAGAATACCATAACTTCCCCTGATTTTCAGGTCACTCAGCCAGCTTATGTCTTTCATGAAGGCTTCGTTGGATACCCGCCAGCCCAGCGAAACGGATGGGAAAACGCCATACCGTTTTTCGCTACCGAAGCGGGAAGAACCGTCCCGGCGAATGGTGGCACCGATCAAATACTTGTCGTTGTAGGCGTAATCGACCCGCCCGAAAACCGAAAACAGGCTGTTGATATAGGCATTGCTGAAGTTGGTAACCCCGGTGGTTCCGTTCCCCAGAACCAGGTAGTCATAATTCGTGGAGAAAAACCGCTGCGAACTCCCGCCAACCCCCCGACCAGAGCTTTTAATGGCTTCCGAACCGATCAGGGCCTGAATCGAATGTTTGCCAAGCTGGGTCTCGTATTTGAGCGTGTTGGTCCACGTCAGCGTGCTGTTAAAGCTGGCGTTTTCCGAATAGCTGTTCGGACTGCTGTTTCCCTGCTTGTTCTCGTATTGCGTGAAATTAAAACTCTGACCGTAGTTGTTATCGATTGTCGCACCAAAGCTCGTACGTGCCGTAAAATTTTTCAGAAAATCAACTTCCGCATAGGCATTCCCGACAATATTCCAGGAACTGGAACGGTTGTTAATATTCCGTTTCTGCATGGCTACCGGATTCTGATTACTTCCCAGTCCCGGCCCGGCAAACGTACCTCCGTAATTTCCTTTTATATCATACACCGGGACGATTGGCATCATTTTATAAACCGCAGAAAGGGTTCCAAATTCGGCCTGATTTCCAAAACCGGGGCTGTCTCTGTAAAATACGTTTGCGTTCTGCCCAATCCGGATATTTTTTCCCACTTTAAAAGCCGTATTGACCCGCGCCGAATAGCGTTTCATATACGTTTCGATCAGGGTACCCTGCTGGTTGATATAGCCCAGTGAAAGCAGATAATTGGACTTATCGGTCCCCCCGCTGGCGGTCAGGTTATGACTCGTCATGGGTGCCGGTTTGAAGAGTTCCTGAAACCAGTTGGTACCGGTTTTATTGACTTGCTGAATCAAATAGTTATTGGCGGTATTGATCGGATCATAACTGTATTTGGAGGGATCGACCGCCGGGTCCCCGGCTTTGGCCACACCGGCAACGCCCGGTCCTGCATACAAATAATCCGGCATTCCGTTAGCAAAAAGAATGTTATTGGGTGTGGCAATTTTCACCACTTTCATAAAATCTTCGGAGTTCAGCAGGTCGAATGGGTTGCCGGGCAAGGGCATCTGCATGCCATAGTAGGCATCATACGTAATGGTGGGCTTGCCGGATTTGCCCTTTTTCGTGGTCACGATCAACACCCCGTTGGAACCCCGAACGCCATAAATAGCGGCTGCACCGGCATCTTTCAATACCTGAATCGACTCCACATCATCGGCACTGATGTTGTTCAGGTCGGCCTGAATCCCGTCGACCAGCACCAGCGGCTGCGTATTGCCGAAGGACGTAACGCCCCGAACGAAGATGTTGCTGCTCGCACCCGGAACCCCCGACGTGATGACATTGACCCCGGCAGCCTGCCCCTGCAGCGCCTGAACCGCCGAACCCGCCGGAAAGGATTTTACGGCTTTCATATCGACCACCGCCACCGAACCCGTGATATCTTTCTTCCGCTGGCTCGAATATCCGGTCACGACCACCTCGTTAAGCAACTGCAAATCAGACGTCAAACTGACATTAATAGTAGTTTGCGAATTCACTGTAACCTCTTTGGTCACGTAACCGATAAACGAAAAAATCAGGACGTCGCTCGGCTTGGCACTGATGGTAAACTGCCCGTTGGCACCCGTGGCCGTTCCCCGGCTGGTTCCTTTGATCACGACGTTAACGCCGGGTAAGGTCGCCTGACCATTATTGTCCACGACTGTTCCCTGGATTTCCCGGGCGTCCTGTGCGGACAACGGCCCGTATGTACCGAGGAAAAAGGCAAGCAGCAGGACAAAGCAAGGCCCTATCTGGTAAAACTTTCTTCTTTTCATACACCAATACGTTTTGAGGTTGATTAAGGGGTCTTGACTCACTACTTAGCAATCGTACGCGGGGAACTCACTAGCTCAGGCCCTTTCTCAGGAACTGAATTATGGATACAGGATTACTTCAAAAAGAGAATCGTAAACAAATCCCGAATCAGACGATCCAGGCTTGGTGTAAAGTCGATGGCTTTAACGGGCTCTTATGCTCTGGTAGTTCACCTTCATTCAATTGGGGCAGAACATAAAAGAAATGTGCATTCGGTTTATTAGAACTCAGTCAGGAAACGAGCCGAGGTATTAAATACTCTAATTATGCTTACAAATATATGGTCAATTTGTTAACAAAAAAATATTCTATTCTTTTTTTTCAGTTTGTACGAATTGTGTAGAACTGCCGGACCTATACGCCGGTTTTTCGAAGCGGAGCGTTCATTGGCAGGCGTGTGGAATATGGACTACAGAAAGGGCAGAATTGCTAAAGGGAGCGGCTATCGGTAAAACAAGGCAGCGGAAGAGGGAGGGGCAATCGGGAGATAAAAAAATAGACCTCAATCGAGATCCAGTGTAGCGACTTCACCGCGGATGAGGTGCCGGGTGAGCGTTTCTTCGGCGAGTTTGAGGTCTTTTTCTTTGAGGGCTTTCAGGATTTGCCGGTGTTCCATGTCCGTGAGTTCATAGTCATCCATGTGGGTCTGGGCTTGTCCTAACTTCTGATGAAAAAGGGGGATATTGCCGGATTGGTACAGATTTCTAAGTTTTTCGTTATCGGCACTATCAATTAACGTTTCGTGGAATTTCACGTCGGCTTCGCAGGCTCCGCCGAAATAACCACGCTGAATCATGGACGTAAAATCCTCGCAAATTCGTTCCAGTTCGTCGATGTGTTGCTGGTCTATTTTCTGAATGGCCAACCGGATTGCGCCCAACTCCAGGATTTCCCGCAACTCCCGAATCTGCTGGATATCGGCAGCAATGAGCGATTTCACAAAAAAACCGCCTTTTTCGCCCAGAACTACCAACTGCTCGCCCAGAAGCCGGGTGAGTGCTTCCCGAATGGCCATGCGATTTACTTCCAGTTTGCTGGCCCAGACATCTTCTTTGAGCCGCATTCCGGATACAAGTTGGTTAGACAGAATTTTTCTTCTTAGTTCGGTATACGCTTTATTGGCCAGTGAATCTTCTTTCATTCGATTTTCAATGTAAACGAGATCAGTACTCTAAAGTAAACAAAAATCCATTTACTGTAAAGTTAATTAATAATTTGAGTGCCGCAAAAAAGATAAAAGAAAGGCCTGAAAGAGCAAATGAAGCGACCTCAGGGCTCTATCCAGAGACTCAATGCTGACTTAACCAGTCAAAATAGTCTTTTTCGACGGCAGCGCCGTTGTAAACTTTGTCAACCACCTTGCCGCTGGCATCGAAAGTTAATTTGTGGAACGTATGGTCGTGGTTCGGATAGGCCCGGAGCGTCAGGTTGGTCTTACCCCGCCGGGAAAACGCCAGCGGCAACACATCATTGGAAGTTGCCCCCACGTCGGCGGTGCCATAGAGAATGCAGACCGGGATGGTCAGCGCCAGTAAAAAATCCGGATTGTGGCCGTGGGAAAACGAGTACATCGTCCGGTTGGGATCGCCTTCCGCTGCGTTGGTGTTCAGGGAATCCCGGCACAGGGCCGCCCAGTCTTTTTGCAAGTCTTCGACCCGGCGCTGTGCTTCTTCCTGCGTGTATTCCCCCGTATAGCCTTTCATTCGCTCGGTGAGCAAAATGGATTGAAAACGACCGTCCAGATTGCCCGAAAAACCAATCAGATGCGTCACCTGCGGGTTGGTATAAGCGGTTTTGATGGCCACATGATAGCCTTCCGAACCACCGGCAATAACGACCCGTTTTGGATCGGCCCAGGGCTGGCTCAAGACAAACCGCAGCACGGCGTTCGTCTGATCGACGTAATAGTCAAGGTAGTTACGGGTTTGATAGGCCGCCGGATACATTCCGGTTTTGGGAGCCGACGGGCTGCTGAAGAGGGTATCCAGATACGAATCATTAACAACCAGTGGAATACCGGGTTTGGCGATCATGATGCTGTAATACTCCGCTTCGTGGTCGTAGCAGGTCCTGGGCAGTTCCGTCAAAGCCGGTCGGCTGGTCTTCGGATTGATCGTAAACAGGGGAATGGGTAACGACCCCTGCCGAAACAGAAAAATGGGCTTCCGGTTGTTCAGTTCTCCCTTTTTAGCGACCACGGCAAACGTAATGGAATCGCTCTGAAAGGGAATGGTGAAAACCGTGTAGTCGCCCAGAGCGCGTTGCGAAGATTGTGAAAAAACGGGATTTGTCAGGGTGCTAACGAACAGAATAGCGAGGAGAAATTTCACTGTCGAAGTGGTTTTCAGTACGCTGGTAAAGGTATAAGAACCGGCTGGCCTTCTCCAAGTTAAGGTTTGTTAAATAAGGAGTCGGGAGACCGCCAGTAAAAAGCCCCGCCGGATTACACCAACGGGGCCAGGGTGAGGAAGTAGTCAGGAAAAATCAAAAACCGGCGTTTTGCACCAGATTGCGGTTGTTGTCGATCTCGCGCTTCGGAATCGGCAGCAGCAGTTGGTTGGCAGTGAAGGTTTTGCCGTACACCGTCGTATGACCCACAAAATTGTCCCAGGCTTTGGTCACATCGTTGCGCACTTTCCGCGTCCGGATCATATCGAACCAGATTTTGCTCTCGAACGCCAGTTCGTAATACCGCTCCGCCCAGACCGCCTGCTCGAACGCATCGACGCCCGTTGCCGTCACCGGAGCCAGTTTGGCCCGCGCTCGAACATCGTTGAGCGCCTTCCGCGCCTGGGCGTTGGGACTGCCTTCCGCCCGGTTGGCAGCCTCGGCATACATCAGCATGACATCGGCCAGCCGGTAAATTGTGTAGTTGATGTTGGCCTTGGCGTCGCTATCAACGGCCTGTTTATCAAAGTACTTGTATACATAATAACCGCCCAGTTCGAGTTTGTCGCGACGCGGGTCGCCCAGCGGATAATCCGACGGATGACCTTTGTAGAACGTGTAATAGAACTGCTTTTCTTCCGTCCGTTTATCCCCCTTTTCGTAGCTTTCGACAAACTCTTTCCGTGGAATCAGCCCACCGTATTCATCGGCATAGGCCGCAATGCCCCGGAACGCCGGCAGGGTTACGGGCGTCATGCCGTTGTGGCGGATGTCTTTTTCGTGCTGCACCTGCAAAATGAACTCCTTCTGGTTGCGGTTGGCCGGATTGATCATGTCCGTATATTCCGTAAACAAGGTATAGGTGCCATTGTCGAGGATTTCTTTGGACCGTTTGGCCGACTCGGCATAAGCCTGCGTGCCCGCTCTGACCGGATAACCGGCGTACGTCAGATAGACATCGGCCAGAATGGCTTTGACAGCCCCCATCGATATTTTGCCTTCCGTATCGCGCCAGGGCAAGGTCGACTTTTCGGCTTCCAGCAGGTCCGGAATGATGATTTCGTCGTAAATCTCTTTAACCGGCGAACGGTTCGTCTGCACCTGACTCAATTCCGTAATTTGTGAGGTTATTTTAGGAATATCGCCAAACATGCGCACCAGCTGAAAATAATACAACGCCCGCATGGTTTTGGCTTCCGCAATCATGTTGGTTTTGGTGGCCGCAGGCAGGGTCGTAAATTCGCCGATTTTCTGAATGGCCAGGTTGGCGCGGGCAATACCGGCATACAAACCCGACCACCAGTTGTCGATGTAAAACGCCCGGGCGTCGTATTCCAGGTTGTAGAATTTGAACGCTTCGGTCTGGGAATTACCATCGGCTTTGCCCGTCATAAACTCCAGCAGGGAAGCGTTGTTGCCGCCCCAGCCTCCGCCCCCGTTGTTCCAGGTACCGATCGTGGAATACGCACCGTTGACAAAAGCCCGGGCAATTTCGGGGCTGGAAACCGACGACGAGGTGGTCAGTGACCCCGTCAGTTCTTCTTTTAGAAAGTCCTCGCAGGACGTCAGTGTCAAACCGAGTGCCGCCAGGGTATACATGAGTTGCTTTTTCATGGTTTCAGGTTCGGGGATTAAAACTGGACATTCAGACCGACGCTGAACGTACGCGGTCGGGGATACTGGAAGAACTCGATATTCTGAATCAATGGCCCGCCAAATGCCGTCAGGGCTTCCGGATCGTAGCCCGAATAGTCGGAGACCAGGAAGAAGTTCTGCGCACTGGCATACACCCGCAAACGCTGGAAATTGACCTTGCCGATTTTGGTGGGCAGCGAATACCCCAGCACCAGATTCTGCCCCCGAATGAACGAGCCGTCTTCCATCCACCAGTCGTCCATGGCGGTGTCATACCCGGCGTTGTAGTGGCGGATTTCGGCAATCATGCTGTTCTGGTTTTCCGGCGTCCAGGCCCCCAGAACCGTCCGCGAACTGCTGGCGATGGCCTGCCGGTCTTCCACCGAGTGCTTTGTGGCATTCACGGTGTTGACACCCATCACAAATCGGATGTCGAACGACAGGTCAAACTTGCCGAACTGGAACGTATTGCCCACGTTCAGGTTCCATTTGGGATAGGCCCGACCGATGATGGTTTCGTCCGAACCGTCGATTTTTCCGTCATTGTTCAGATCCGCCCATTTGATATCGCCCGGCAGGCGGTTGTATTTGGCCGCCAGATCGGCTTCCGAGGTGCTGAAGGTTCCCAGCCGTTTGCGCCCCCAGAACGACCCGATCGGTTGCCCGACCCGCAGGATGTTGGTTTGGCCGAGGAACCACGGTCCCGGAAAAATGTCGTCGTTGTTGGCCCCCAGTTTCAGGATTTTGTTTTTGTTGGTCGAAAACGCGAGGTTCGTCGTCCAGGAGAAATTGCTCGTAGCCACATTGCGGGTGTTGATCCCGATTTCCAGCCCTTTGTTTTCCACCGAACCGATGTTTTGCGTAATCACACTCAGACCCGTCGACCACGGAATCGGGGCATCCAGCAGCAGGTCTTTCGTGATTTTGTGGTAGTAATCCACCGTCAGATCGACGCGGTTGTTGAACAACCCGATGTCGGCCCCGATGTCCAGTTGGTTGGTATATTCCCAGCGCAGATCCGGGTTTCCGAACGAACTGCGCCAGATGCCAGTTTGCCGCACACCACCCAGCAACACATCGCCCGTGCCGAGGAACTGTTGCGACCGGTATTGCCCGATTTCCTGGTTACCGGTTTTTCCGTAGCTGGCGCGTAGTTTCAGGTTCGATAGCCACGAAACCGGCTTCAGAAACTCCTCCTGACTCACGTTCCAGGCAATGGCCGCCGAGGGGAAAAACGCATATTTGTTGTTGGCCCCAAACTTCGACGCTCCGTCGTAACGGCCGGTGACCGTAAACAGGTAGCGGTCTTTGAAATTGTAATTCAAACGCGCGAAGTAGGAGTTCAGCGACCACTCCTGATCTTCGGAAGACGGTTTTTGCAAGCTGGTTCCGACGCCAAGGTTGTGGTACCCCCAGAAATCGTCGATGAAATTCTGGGCTGCGGCAAAATACCGTTCCCAGGAGCGTTTCTGCCACGATAACCCCGCCAAGGCCGAAATGGTATGGTCGTTTCCGATGGTCTTGTTGTAGTTCAGGTAGTTTTCAAACTGCCAGTAGTACTCCTGATTGCTCCAGATGTCGGCGGTTCCTTTCTGATCGGCCGACAACGCGTTCAGGTCACGGCCCGAATAGAAGTTGTTTTTCTCAAACTTCAGTTCATACCCGAAATTGGTACGCAGCGTCAGGTCGGGCGTAAAGGTCAGCAACGAATAAATTTGCCCCAGCATCTGGTTTTTGGGGTTGATCCGCATGCGTTGATTCGCAATCCGTACCGGGTTTTCGCCCCCTTCCATACCCGGCCAGTCTTTGTTGCGCCCCCAACTTCCATCAGGATACTGGATCGGCAAAATGGGGACGGCTTCCATCACCATCCGCGGCACGTTCAACCCACCCGAGGCATCGTCGACTTCGCGCTGGTTGGTCCGGTTCAGGAACATGCTTCCGCCCAGTTTCAACCACTTCTTCACGTCAGTGTCCAGCGTAAACTTGGCCGAATACCGTTTGAACCAGGAGTTCAGCATCAAACCGCCCTGATCGGTGTAGCCCAATGCCAGGCTATACGACGTTTTTTCGCTCCCACCCCGAACGCCCAATTCGTGGTTTTGCGCCCAGGTCGGTTTGTAGATTTCCCGCTCCCAATCCGTGTTATACAGAGGTTTGCCGTTGCTGTCGAACAGATTCGGGAAGTTTTTCGGATCATTTCGCACGTATTTCCCGCTGGCAAACCCTTCAGGATCATACTTCTGGGCGTTATCATACGCTTTGTTGTAAACGGACATGAATTCGTCCGACGACAGCACGCCGATGTATTTAGCGGGTGTGATGTACGATCCCCAGGTATCATACGAAACCTGCGTCGCCCCGGATTTGCCCCGTTTGGTCGTAATGATAATGACCCCGTTGGCACCCCGCGCGCCGTAAATGGCCGTTGCCGACGCATCTTTCAAGACTTCCAGCGACTCGATGTCGTTGGGATTGATCAGGTTGGCGTTGGTTACGCCGATAATTCCGTCGACCACATACAGCGGTTCCAGACTCGAATTGATCGAACCGACCCCCCGAATCCGAACGCGTGGTTGATAACCGGGGGCCGACGACATCACGGCCACATCGACGCCCGGAATCCGGCCCTGCAAGGCCTGCCCGATGTTCGTGGCCTGGCGGTCGAGCAGTTTTTCGCCCTTGATAGCCCCTACAGAACCGGTCAGGTCACTTTTTTTGACCGTTCCATACCCAATGACCACCACTTCTTCCAGACTCCGGTCGTCCGATACCAGACTCACTTCCATCGTGCTCTGGTTGCCAACCGGCACTTCTTTTTTGCTGTACCCGATGGAACTGAAAACCAGCGTGGCGTTTCCGTCCGTCACATCGAGCTGAAAAGCCCCGTTGGCGTCGGTATTCGTTCCGCGGGTCGTGCCTTTTTCAACGACGTTGACCCCCGGCAAGGGTGTTCCGCTGGCTTCTTTCACCACCCCGCGTACCGAAAAAACCACCGCTTGTGGTTGACTGACCTCCGTTGTTTCTTCATTCGAGGTGGCTGCGGGTTCGGCTCCAGGCGTTTCTTTTTTAGACAATACAATCTGGTTATCAACCAGTTCGTAGGCAATTCCGAGGGGCATGAGCAATTTATCCAGCACCTCGGCCAGCCGGTCGTTGTGGGTTTGAAAGCTCACCCGCTGCTCCTGGATGATGCGGCTGCTGTACACAAATTTGATGTTGGCTTTCCGCTCAATCTGCATCAGGACCTCGCGCAAAGGTGCATTTTCGACTTTCAGGGCCACTTTCCGGCTGAGTTCGTCCTGGCCGGACCGATGACCGGCGAAGGTGGCCGATGACACGAAAACCACCAAAAGCAGGTGGAAGAACATCGACCGAAACGGCCATGCCCTGCCGCCTGGCGGGACGTAAAAAAGATTCTTCATAGTTTTACTAGTGAAACAGGTTTGGAATTAGGTTATCAGAAAAGCACATTAAGGACAGCCCGCGCCATCGAGCTCAATCGTCTGGCCATCGAGCGTATAGGTTGCATCGGTTGTTTTGCAGAGTACATTCAGGATGACGGGCAGGCGCATGTTCGAAAAGTCAGCCCGGAGTTTGCAGTGCTGAAGCGCCGGGTTGCGGAAATGAATCCGGACGCCGAACGATTCCTCAAGTGCATCGGCCACCTGCTGGAGTGACGCCCATTCGAAAGCAATCGTGGTGGGCTCCCACAGTTTCGGCTTGGCCGAGCGGGGCAAACCGGTTTTGGCAAGCGACTCGGCTTTGGGATTAAAAACCGCCTGCTGACGCGCCGTCAGCAAAACCGCCTTCTGGTTGGCGACACTCACGGCCACTTTTCCCGTCACGACCGACACCTCGAACCGGGGGCTGTTGCGATACGCCCGAACGTTGAAAGTCGTGCCCAGCACCTCCGTTTTGAGCTTCCCCGACTGAATGACAAACGGGCGGGTAGTGTCCCGGCGAACCTCAAAAAAAGCTTCGCCCTCCAACTGAACGGCCCGCAACGACGGCGCAAACGGCTTTGGATACCGCAATCGGGTGGCCGGGCTCAGCCAAACCACGCTCCCATCGGCTAGCTGGTGACGCTGAATGGTTCTGCCGGTATTTTCCAGCAACGCCATTTCCAGCCTTTGCGATTCGTCAGATGCAGGTTTTTCGCCGGTTTCGGAACGTTGAAACTGCCAGATTCCAACGGTTAACAGAAGCAGCGCAGCGGCAACGCCACTAAGCGCCCAGAAACCGTTTCGACCCCAAAGCAGCCTACGCACCGGTTTCGGGTCGGCTTCTTCAATTCGCCGACGGATTTGTTGCAGAATCTTGCGGGCGTAGTCAGGCTGCTGCGTTTGCGGGTGCTGCTGCGCCAGATCCGGCTGGTTTTCAAATGAGTCATACCATTGCTCGACCTGCCGGGCTTCGTCGGGCGAACAACGGCCGGCGAGGTATTTTTCCAGTAATTCGGGAGACGGGTAGCGGTTGTCCATTCTATCCAGGATACTAGATTAAGACGGTAAAATCCAATCCATTTCCCTTAAGACGAACAAGTGGGGGGAAAACCTTAGTCGGTTTTTAATTTTTTTGCAATTTTTAAAACGAGATCATTAGCGCCACCGCCACGGCGGAATAGTCTTTCAGCAACTCCCGTAGCGTGTGCTGGGCCTTGAGCAGATGGCTTTCCACGGTTTTGGGCGCAATCTGAAGCTCGTCGGCAATGTCGGCCACCGACCGCCCCTGCTGATGAAGAGCATATACCTGCCGGCATTTTTCCGGAAGCCGCCCGACGGTCGATTCGTAAGCCTGCTGCAAATCGGCGTAAAGAATGTGCTGTTCGGTAGCATTGACGGTTTGGCGATCCGGCTGGGCCAGCATCTCGGCCGCAAAACCATTCTGCCGGGCCTGCGCCCGAAACCAGTCGATCACGGCATGGCGGAGCAACGTTTGCAGGTAGCTTTCGGGGATTTTCAGATCCGGGAGCCGGTGGCGCTTCAGCCAGAGATTCACGAACAGTTCCTGCACAATCTCTTCCGTCGTTTCCCGATCCTGAAGGCGTTTGAAAGCCGTGTTGGATAGTTTCAGAAAGTAGCGGTTATAAATCGCTTCGAACGCCCGCGCATCGTCCTGTTTCATACGCTGAAATAGCCCGATATCCTCTTCATTCTGATCGCCCCTTTGCATCGTTGAGTCTTTCTTACCGCTTGGCGTGCTAGTAAATTTGATGCCAAAATATAATTTTTTTCAGTAATAAGCCTATCTCTTTACGAAGAAAACCCGGTATAATCAGACGAAAAGGAAAAGCATCGTCCCTAAATCAGGTGAGTATACGGTAGTTGATAATCCGGGGCTTTATTTCTACCTTACCCATTCCGATTCAACGGGAAACTGTCTATTCCAAACCTGCTGCTTGTTTATGCAAAGTCGTACCGGCGAAATTCAACATCCACGTCCTGCTTCCACACTCTACAGCGAAGACCTGGCCCCCATTCCGGTGGACAAACGCACCTGGACGACCTGGAATTACGCGGCACTGTGGATCAGCATGAGCTTATGCATTCCAACGTATATGCTCGCCAGTTCGCTCATCGAAGGCGGTATGAACTGGTGGCAGGCCATTCTGACCATTTTCCTGGGCAATACCATCGTGCTGGTTCCAATGGTATTAAACGGACACGCGGGCGCCAAATACGGCATTCCGTTCCCGGTGCTGGCCCGCGCCAGTTTCGGCACCAGCGGGGCCAACATCCCCGCCCTGCTCCGGGCCATCGTGGCCTGCGGCTGGTTTGGCATTCAAACCTGGATCGGCGGTTTTGCGCTCTACCAGATGTTCCGGCTCTGGATACCCACCCTGGAAACGCTGCCCCCGGTTTTCCCGGTCTCCTTCGGGCTGCAAACCGGCCCCGCGATCTGCTTCTTTCTGTTCTGGCTGCTCAATATGTACGTTATTTACCTCGGCGTCGAAAGCATCAAAAAGCTGCTCGTCTTCAAAGCGTTCTTTCTTCCCGTGGCTGCTTTGGCATTGCTGTTCTGGGCGATTTCGGCCGGAAACGGGTTGGGACCCATCCTGGAACAGCCGTCCAAATTTGCCAGTACTGCCGATTTCTTCGCCTTTTTCTTCCCGGCTTTAACCGGTATGGTCGGATTCTGGGCCACGCTGTCGCTGAATATTCCCGATTTTACCCGCTACGCCAAAAGCCAGCAGGCGCAGATCAAGGGCCAGATTATCGGACTGCCGCCGTCCATGACGCTGTTCTCGTTCATCGGCGTAGTGGTCACGTCGGCCACGACGATTATTTACGGCACCACGATCTGGGACCCGCTCGTGCTGGCCGGAAAATTCGAGAACAAACTCATCGTCAGTATGGCCATGATTGCGGTGGCGATTTCGACCCTGGCCACCAACATTGCCGCCAACATGGTGAGTCCCGCCAACGATTTTGCGAACCTGGCCCCCGCCAAAATCACCTTCCGAATGGGTGGTTATATCACCGGCGTCATCGGGATTCTGATATTTCCGTGGAAACTTATTGCCGATCCAAGCGGCTATATCTTTACCTGGCTGGTCGGTTATTCGAGTCTGCTTGGACCGGTTGGCGGCATCATGATTGCGGATTATTTCTTCGTTCGAAAACAGCAATTAATCACTTCCGAATTGTACAGCGCTACCGGTATTTACCGCTTTAAAAACGGTTTTAATCCGGCGGCTCTGGTGGCTTTACTGCTGGGAATTCTGCCCAACGTACCCGGTTTTCTGACCACGATCCAACTGATTCCGGCCGACAGCGTTCCGGCCTGGATTTCGCACCTCTACAATTACGCCTGGTTTGTCGGTTTTCTGGTCAGCGGCCTGGTTTATCTGGTCATGATGCGTTCGTACCAACCTCTTCCTTCTAACGACCTCCCGCATGTCGCTTTTGATTAAAAACGGACGGATTATCACGGCGACCGACGCATATGTCGCTGATATTCTAGTGGAAGGTGAAACCATTCGCGCCATCGGAAAGGACTTGTCGCTTCACGCCGACGAAACCATCGATGCCACCGGCCTGCTGGTTTTTCCCGGCGGCATCGACCCGCACGTCCACCTGGACATGCCGTTCATGGGCACGTTTTCGAGCGACACCCACGAAACCGGAACCCGGGCGGCACTCCACGGCGGCACCACGACCGTCATCGATTTTGTCCTCCAAAAACAGGGGCATTCCCTGAAAGACGCCCTGGCCGACTGGAATTCGAGGGCCGAAGGAACCGCCGTGGGCGACTACAGTTTCCACATGGCTGTCACCGATTTCAACGAAAACACCCGCGCCGAAATCCGGGAAATGATTGAACAGGAAGGCATTACTTCTTTCAAAACCTTCATGGCGTACAAAGGTGCGTTGATGATCGACGACCGGCAGATGGTGGCCCTAATGCAGGAAGTGAAAAAGCAGGGCGGGATGGTAACCGTTCACGCGACCAACGGCGACGTCATCGACTACCTCGTGGCCAAACATCGGGCAGAAGGCAAGCTGGCTCCGTTGTATCATTACCTTTCGCAGCCGGAAATGACCGAAGCCGAAGCCAGCGGCCGCTTCGCCGACATGGCCGACTACACCGGTTGCCCCGCCTACATCGTTCACCTGACCTGCGAGGGCGCGCTGAACGCCGTTCGGAATGCCACCCGCCGGAACCAGAAAGTGTTCGTGGAAACCTGTATTCAGTACCTGATTCTGGACGCATCACTCTACGAAAATGATTTTGAGGGCGCCAAGTGGGTGATGAGTCCGCCCCTGCGGGAGAAAAAAGACCAGACGACGCTCTGGGCCGGTATCAATCAGGGGCTGGTGCAGGTCGTGGCGACGGATCATTGCCCGTTTATGTGGGAACAGAAACTGATGGGCAAAGACGACTTTTCAAAAATCCCCAACGGCCATCCCGCCATCGAAAACCGGATGGAATTGCTCTACAGCGAGGGAGTTCATACCGGAAAAATTACGCTGAATAAATACGTTGAAGTGGCCTGCACCAATCCGGCCAAAATTTTCGGACTTTTTCCGAAAAAAGGCACGATTGCCGTTGGAAGTGACGCCGATCTGGTCCTTTTCGACCCTGCTGAAAAGCATGTGATTTCGGCAAAAACGCACCACATGAATGTCGATTATTCGGCGTATGAAGGCAGGGAAATAAACGGGAAAGTAAAAACCGTCCTGCTGCGCGGGACAGTTGCCATCGACAATGGAAACTGTCTCGTTGAAAAAGGATACGGAAAATTCATCAAACGAAATAAAGTCAGCGGAACGATTTAACCCACACCACTATGCCACGAATGATCCGATCGGGATTGATCCAGATGAGTCTGCCGCTGACGGAAGGCGAAGGCACGATTGCGGAAATTAAAGAAGCGATGGTGCGCAAGCACCTGCCGCTGATCGACGAAGCCGGGCAGAAGGGGGTCCAGATTCTGTGCCTTCAGGAAATCTTCAACACGCCCTATTTCTGTCCGGGACAGGACCGGGAATGGTATAAATCGGCGGAAACCATTCCGGGGCCGACCATCGACCACATGGCGGAGTACGCCAAAAAATACAGCATGGTGATGATCGTTCCCATTTTCGAGAAAGAGCAAGCCGGTGTCTTGTACAACACGGCGGCTGTGATCGACGCCGATGGAACATATCTGGGCAAATACCGCAAGAACCACATTCCGCATACCTCCGGTTTTTGGGAGAAATTCTTCTTCAAACCCGGTAATCTGGGCTATCCGGTTTTCCAGACCCGCTACGCAAAAGTGGGCGTTTACATCTGCTACGACCGTCACTTCCCCGACGGTGCCCGATGCCTGGGATTAAATGGCGCAGAAATTGTATATAATCCTTCGGCAACGGTGGCCGGTTTGTCGCAATATCTCTGGAAGCTCGAACAACCCGCCCACGCAGCCGCCAACGGCTATTTCATGGGCTGCATCAACCGGGTGGGCGAAGAAAAACCCTGGAACCTCGGCCGATTTTACGGCTCATCGTATTTCGTCGATCCGCGCGGGCAAATCTTCGCGACGGCTTCGGAAGACCGGGACGAACTGCTGATTGCTGATTTTGACCTCGATCTGATTGAAGAAGTCCGCAGCGTCTGGCAGTTCTTCCGCGACCGACGACCCGAAACATACACCAAATTGGTTGAACCCTAATTAGTTAAGAGTTATGAGTTAAGAATTAAGACGATACAGCATCGGCCGCTGGCGGTTGCGTTGCCTCTTTAATTTTCAACTCTTAATTCTTAACTCATAACTCTTAATTATGGCTCTTGTCAATAATCGCTTAACGGCAGAACAGTACGGGGAGAATTTCAGTGACATTCATCCACCGTTCGAAACACGCGATGCGGCTTTGGTAGAAGCCAACCGCTGCCTGTTTTGTTACGATGCGCCCTGCATTAAAAGCTGTCCGACAAGTATCGATATTCCGAAATTTATCCGGCAGATTACGACCGATAATCCCAAGGGATCGGCTTATACCATTCTCAGCGCCAACATTCTGGGTGGCGGCTGCTCGAAAGTCTGCCCGGTGGAGAAGTTATGTGAGGGATCGTGTGTCTATAACCTAATGGACGAACCACCGATTCCGATTGCCAAACTCCAGCGGTTTTCCACCGAAAAAGCCATTGCGGAAAAGTGGCCGCTGTTTCAGCGAAAACCGTCTACAACCAAGCGGGTCGCCGTGGTCGGTGCAGGCCCGGCGGGTTTGAGTTGCGCCCACGTACTGAGTCGCGAAGGCATCGACGTGACGGTTTTCGAAAAAGAAAGCAAAGGCGGGGGACTGATGACGTATGGCATTGCGGCTTATAAAGTAACCCCCCAGTTCTGCGAGGATGAGGTCAATTTCATCACGTCCCTGGGCGGAATTGCGATTAACTACAATCAAGAACTGGGCAAAACCGTCTCGCTGGCCGACTTGCAGCAAACCTACGATGCCGTTTATCTGGGCGTCGGCGTCGGACTCGCCCGGCAACTGGACATTCCCGGCGAAAATCTCAACGGCGTCGAAGATGCGATCCGGTTTATTTACGACATCCGAACCAAGGGTTATCCAGCCATACCGGTGGGTGATAAAGTCGCCGTAATTGGACTGGGCATGACGGCCATCGATGCCGCAACGCAAGCCAAACGACTGGGAGCCAGCGAAGTAACCATCGTCTACCGCCGAACGCAGGCCGAAATGCCCTGCACGGAAACCGAACTGAATATTGCCAAACTGGATGGCTGTCGGATCATGTGGCTGGCCGCTCCGCAGGAAATCATCGGCGAAAACGGGCAGGTTACGCAACTGATTTGCAGTCTGATGCAACTGGGTGAACCCGACGCCAGCGGCCGCTGGTCGCCCGTAGAAACCGGTGAAACGATGACGCTGGACGTCGATATGGTGATCAAAGCTGCCGGACAAATGCCGTTTGAAGCCCTGGTCAGCGAGAATCATCTGGAGAACCGGAAAGGCAAAATCAGCATCAATGACGCGTGTGCCACCAACCTTCGGGGCGTTTTTGCGGGTGGTGACTGCGTAAATGGCGGCAAAGAAGTCGTCGACGCGGTTCAGGCCGGAAAAGACGGGGCCAAAGCGATTCTGAAATTTTTAAAATAGTTTACGGTTTTCATGGGTAAATGGCTAAAAATGAAAACCGTAAACGACAAACTATAAACCAACTATGGCGGATTTATCGGCAAATTTCCTCGGCATCAAATCGCCCAATCCGTACTGGCTGGCGAGCGCTCCACCGACAGACAAAAAATACAACGTACTGCGGGCGTTTGAAGCCGGCTGGGGTGGCGTGGTGTGGAAAACATTGGGAAGCCAGATCAAAAACGTGTCGTCACGCTATTCTTCCGTCGATTACAACGGCAGCCGGATGATGGGTTTCAACAACATCGAACTGATTTCGGACCGGCCGCTGGCCATCAACCTCCGCGAAATTGCGGAGTGCGTGCGCCTGTTTCCCGACCGCGCGATGGTGGTTTCACTCATGGCCGACAACAGCCGGGAAAAATGGCACGAGTTGATTGGGCAGGTAGAAGATACGGGTGCGCATGGCCTGGAGCTCAATTTTGGCTGTCCGCACGGCATGAACGAACGCGGCATGGGCGCGGCTGTTGGTCAGGACCCCGAAATTGCCCGGATGGTGGTGGAATGGGTGATGGAAAAAGCCACAATTCCGGTGATTACCAAACTGACACCGAATGTCCATTCGGTGGTGCCATCGGGCCGGGCGTCGGTGGAGGGCGGCACGAACGGGCTTTCGCTGATCAACACGATTCAATCGATCACCGGCGTCGATCTCGACACGCTGGTGCCCAATCCGTACGTTGCGGGGCAATCCGTTTTTGGCGGCTATTGCGGTCCGGCGATCAAACCGATTGCGTTGAAGATGCTCACCACCATCAGCCAGGACCCCATTACGTCGCGGGTGCCGGTTTCGGGCATTGGCGGCATCAGCACCTGGAAAGATGCTGCCGAGTTTCTGTTGCTGGGTGCTACCACGGTGCAGGTCTGCACGGCGGTGATGAAACACGGTTTTCGGATTATCGAAGACCTGTGCGAAGGGCTTAGCAACTGGATGGACGAAAAAGGCTTCAAAACTTTGAATGACTTTATTGGCAAATCCGTGCCCACCATTACACACTGGGAAGATCTCGACATCAACTACCACATCGTCGCTAAAATCAACCCCGATAAGTGCATCCACTGCGGGCTGTGTTACATCGCCTGCGAGGACACGTCCCACCAGTCGATCAAGCTGGCGTATGGAAAACCGTATAACACGTATTCCGTCATTGAGGAGGAATGCGTTGGCTGCAACCTGTGCAAACTGGTTTGCCCCGTCGACGATTGCATCACGATGGTAGAGCAGCGGAAGGGAGAGGAATACGTCAACTGGAAAGAATTTCAACGGCGCGGCCTCCCGCTGAACGATCATTGAGGACTAAAAAGGAAAATATTTTGCCAAAAAATAATCCAATAGCTGTCGCAATAAACCCCTTAGAACCGCCCTGGACACTTTTTTTTCACACTTTGCATATTTTTTTACCTTCAGAGTGAAAACTACCGGGAAGAAACCGTTACTTTACAACTCAATTTTTATTCTTGAAAATCATGCCAACGGGTACAGTTAAGTTTTTTAATGAGAACAAAGGATTCGGGTTTATTGTACCTGATGACTCAAGTGGAGACATTTTCGTTCACGTGTCTGCCTGCCAGGACCAACTGCGGGAGCAAGACAAAGTCACTTACGAAGTAGAGCGCGGCCCGAAAGGGTTGAATGCAACGAACGTTAAGCGGGCCCGGTAACCAACGGCCGGTTAGCTTTCAGGGATTATATTTTTAAAGGCTAACCGGCTTTCTCTCCTTCTTTCCAGCAAAGTGGCACGCAAGCATTCATTGCTTTCATATTCTCTTGTGTCCACTCCCACCAAAATCATTTAGCGGTTTTTAGACCTTATCAGCGTAGTTTTTGCGTTGGTCGAATTGGCATGTCCACTCTTTTCCCTTTCGGATCAAATGTGCGGGGCGACAATACGATTCATAGATCATGATCATAAACGACAATCGGGGTAACCACCCAATGGATGATTACCCCGATTGCCGTAACGATTCAATTCGTCGCTTTACGCCGTCGTCCGGCTCATCTTCGACTTGATGAATTGGAAAATAATCGGAGCGATCGACAAGCCGATGATGCCAAAAATGACCAGTTCGAAGTTATTTTTTATGAAGGGCAGATTCCCGAAAAGATACCCGAGCATACTCACGCCCACAACCCACAGAATGGCACCAGCTACACAATAGCCGATGTATTTGCCGTAATCCATGCTTCCCGCACCGGCTACGAATGGCGCGATCGTGCGAACGATGGGAATAAACCGGGCCATAATGACGGTTTTGCCGCCGTGTTTGTGGTAAAAATTCTCCGTTTCGGTAATGTATTCCCGCTTGAAAAAGAGGATTCGCTCCCGCATTTTAATCTGATTACCAAGGAATTTACCGACGAAATAATTGACATTGTCACCCAGCAAGGCCGCCACAATCAGCAACGGAATCATGATTTTCATATCCAGCGAACCGGTCGAAGCCGCGAGGGCTCCGGCGGCAAACAGCAGCGAGTCGCCCGGCAGCAGCGGCATGACGATCAGTCCGGTTTCCACGAAAATGATAAGAAACAGAATGGCATAGGTCAACGTGCCGTACTCATTGATGATGTCGGCCAGGTGTTTGTCCAAATGCAAAAAGAAGTCGAGAACCGACTGAAGGAATTCCATAGGTGTGATTTCTTGGTTGATTAATGCGACGGTTCCTGGCCGGTCTTCAGCCCGAGTCCGTTCAAAAAATGAGAAAAGGTATCCCCACGAAGACCTAACCGAATGGTTTCCAGCGGAATGGCTTCATTGGGCGAGATATTGCCGAGATTGACATTGGCACCCAGCAGCTTCACAAACCACACTTGCTGTTCTTTCTGCGGGGCTTCCCAGATGATTCGGTCGGAGGGAATCTGCGTCAGGATTTCTTCCACCAGCCCCTGGCGAACCTCACCGCTGGCCCGGAACAGACCGACGGTGCCGCCTTCGCGGGCTTCACCAATTACTTTCCAGGCACCTGCTTCCAGTTCAGCCCGCATCAACTGAATCCATTTGTAGGGCGGGATGATCTTGGCTTCGTCTTTTGAGCCTACTTCCGACAAAACCGTTACCTGGGTGGCCAACTGACGAATGTACTCACATTTGTCGTCCTGATTCATCTCGATGGAACCATCCGATACTTCGGCATACTGTAAATCGAAGGTATCGAGCAATCGTCGGTAGTCGTCGAACTGGTTCCGGATCACGAAAGCTTCAAACAGCGTTCCGCCAAAATAGGCCGGGATGCCGGCATCTTTATAAACCTGCAGTTTCTCTTTCAGATTGGGCGTTACGAATGACGTGGCCCAGCCTAACTTTACAATGTCGACGTGGGCGGCCGATGTGGATAAAAAATCTTCGACCTGTCTGATACTAAGCCCCTTGTCCATAACCATCGTCAGGCCGTCCTGCCGGGGTTTTACGGTCCGTTCCGGAATGTGGGAAAGCGTATAATTCATTTTGAGGGGAAAAGCGTGTTAGCGCAAAAAACGCCCAAAAGTAACACAAGTCCAGCTACCTCCCAAGAAAATCCACGGAATATAGTTCATTAAACCGTTTTCTACTTGGTTAAATGCTATTTTTGTAAAAATAGTCCCGCTTATGTCTACTCCCGAAACCAACCCCCGGCTGCAATTCTTCCGCTCCATGATCGGCCAGGCTATGGCTCAGAGCCCCTCGCCCCTCGGTCGCTGGCTGAATGGTACGCTGCTGGCGGCCGAAGAAGGATCGCTAACAGTCGAATATGAAGTCCGGGAGGACATGACCAATCCGATGCGGATTCTGCACGGTGGAGCCGCTTCGGCCATCATCGACGAACTGATTGGCACGACGGTTTACGCCCTGGGCCGGGAACATCTGTATACGTCGGTGAATCTGAACGTCGATTTTCTGCACAGCGCCCGGCTGGGCGAAACCGTCACGGCCCGGACTCAGGTGGTGCGGGCGGGTAGAAACATCGTGCATGCCGAATGCCAGATCACGGCGGCTGATGGCAAAATCATCGCCAAAGCATCTTCGAATTTGATTCAGACCTCCGTAAAGCATTAAACTTCGATATTCAGTATTCGATATTCAATATTCGATGTTCAGTATTCGGTAGTAAGATTCTTGTAATAATGGATCATGAACATCGAATAACGAACACCGAATAATGAATACCGAGCAACAAACATCGAATAACGAGCAACAAACACCGAATAATGAAGTGAAAACCGCCTAAACAATCGCGGTTTCTTTTACTGCTTTTCCTTCCAGTACGGTTTTGCGGTTTTTCAGCATGGAACCATAAATTGCCAGTGTACCGATTCCGGTCAATAGCCAGAACAAATCCGTCGCCAGGACATACCGACTGGTCGCCGGATTCCACAACCAGTCACCGGTTTGAATACCGTTGATGATTGGAACCAGAACCGATAATAAACCGCCCAGCAACAGAAAGAGACGGGTTTGCCGGGCTTCGGTTTTCAGGAATAATCCGATGACCGTAAACCCCAGCCACGACAGAAAGAAAACCGCATTGACCTGAAAGGCATGCGATGCAACCTGCGCAGGAATCGCCAATTCGGCCATGAACAAAACCGGCACTGCCGGAAACAAACCGAAGCAAATAGCCAGATAAATCATCGTTACCCGGTGATGAAACCGCTTTTGCGCTTCCGTGTAGCCTTTTTTATTCCGGGCCTCCTTCCACAACAAAACACCACTGATGATTACGAAACAGGTGAAAAGCGTCAGCACAAAGTAAATTCCTTTCAGCAAAAGCCCGCCAAATTGGGCAAAATGCACGCGGGCAATGCCGTCGACCACCGACTCAACGTACTTCTTCCGACCGGGAATCACCTCAACGGCCTTTTTACCATCTTTCATGAAAATGGAAACAATGCCATCACCGGTAAATGATTTCTTATCGACAATCCGGGCGGACAGCAACGCATCTTCGCGCGTCAGATTTTCCACCGTAAAATAATGAACTTCATACCCCGGATAATCTGTTTTGATGCGGTTTAAAACAGATTCTATGGATGCATTTCCGGTAGTAACGGCTGCATTCTCATTCAGTTTAACGGCTTCGTTGGGTCGGATCAGCGCAAAAATTTTCTGCTGATCACCGCCATACAACACCATTACGGCGGGCAGCAGAATCAGCAGCGTGAGCAGATAAAACGCGCCCGTAACGGCGTACATCATCTGAAACGGCAAGCCGATCAAACCAAAAACGGTGTGGGCGTTGGTCCAGAGTTGTTTCCGGGTGCCTTTCAGCGAAAAACCGTAAAACTTGGTCAGCATATTCCGCCAATGAACCAGCACACCGGTCACGACGGCAAACAGAAAAAACAAGGACACAAAGCCTGCAATCCACCGGCCGACATACGGCAATTGATCCAGAAAATGCAATCGGAAAAGGGTTTCCCCCACGGTAGACTCGTGCCATTCGTGATCTTCAACGGTTTTGGTGAGGGGATTATACCGAAATCCTTCATATTCCGGTTTTCCGTTGGATTTGGCCACCATCCCATACACACTGATCAGCGGATTTTCTTCGGTGGGCGGAACCATCCGAATTTCCTTATCGACCAGAAAAGCCGGGTCGAGGATTTTTATTTTCCGGATTATCTCCTGATAATCAATGTGATTTACAACCCTGATACGGGAAGACGGGTTTTCCCACTGGTAAAATTCTTCCCGAAAAAGGGTAAAAGCCCCCGCAAAGAAGATGATGTACAACGCCACGCTGATCACGATGCCCGATACCGTGTGGGTATGGAACATGATGTGGTAAGCCCGGTTTCCTAAGCCTTTGAGTTTCATGGTTTATCGGGCGAAATAGATGATTCCTGAAAATACGACGCTGCTCAATAGATAAATCCCCCAGATTTTCCAGCCGTTGCGGGCCAGAAATGCCAGAATCATCAGCGCAACCCAACACAAAAAAAACGTGAAGGTGGCCGACAGCAGAATTTGCTCGCGGAAAGGGGTGATAACCGCCAGCAGCAGGTGCAGGCAGGTGGTCAGAACAAAACCGCCCAGAATCCCGGCGGAAATTTTCAGCGACCGCTGGCCGGGGGTGGTCAGGTATTCTTTTTTAGCCGGCATCAGGATACAAGGTCAATAAGCGCCAAACCGTGGGTCAGAATCACCAGGCCGTAGAAATACCACTTCCCCAAAATGGCGGCAAACTGGATCAGCATCAGTGCGACCGTCACGGCACACAAGGCCAGAAGCATACCGCTCGCCCAGCCTTCGCTGCTCACGTAGAGCGCGGTGCCGGTGGCAAACAAAGCGAGTCCCAGCCAGGACGACCACGAGGCCGGGAACTTGTAAATCCCGGCGGGGAAATATTTCGACTTGCAATAGTACAAATATACCCCGAATACGAAGAGGTAAAAAATTGCCATTTAACTTTTTTTGACAAAATTATATTTATTTAGATTAAATACAAATAGATTTGTTGCCGAAATAAAATCATTAATAACCAATGAATTTGAGAACATTTATACGCTTAACCTTGCTCTCTGTTACAGCAAATTTCGCGCTGGCGCAGCAGCATATGTTGCGAGGGACAATCCACGACGAGGCTGGCCATCCTTTACCGTCCGTAACGGTTTACCTGAAAAATACTAAATACACAACGCTGAGTGATGGAGCAGGAACGTTTCAGATCACCAATGTTACCGGTGGAAAACACACGCTGGTCATCAGCTCTCTGGGCTTTGCTACCATCGAGAAAGAAATTGATTTACGGACGAATACGACGCTGGAAACCATTGTGCTGATCAACACGGCGAAGGAATTGGCCGAGGTGTCGGTGAAGGCCGAAAAGCAGACCAAGGTTCAGGAAACCAAACCCATTACCATCAGCAGCATCCAGATCAAAGACGTGGTCGCGCAGAATGTTCTGCTCACCGACGTGGTGGATCGTTTGTCGGGCGTGCGCATCCGGCGGTCGAGTTCGCTGGGCGACGGTTCTGATATTTCCATCAACGGGATTCGTGGAACCGCCATTCGCGTGTATATCGACGGTTTGCCGATGGAATTTATCTATCCCCGCTTCGATATTTCAACGCTGCCCATCGGACAGGTCAAACGGGTCGATGTGTATAAAGGCGTGCTGCCCGTCGATGTGGGCACGGATGCCATGGGCGGGGGAATCAATCTGATTACGGAGCAGAAAATGCACAATTCGCTGCGGGCGTCGTACAACGTCGGCTCGTTCAACACCCACCTCGCCGATTTCTCCCTGAGCCTGGCCCATTCGAAGAATTTCTTCGTCACGGTTTCGGGGGCGTATAATTATTCCGATAACGATTACAGGATGAATGCGCTGGTTTTTGAGAAAAACAAGGTGGAGCAGGTCCGGCGGTTTCACGACCAATACCGGATGGCTTTTGGCGGCATTACCGTGGGGACGCATAGCAAACCGTGGGCGGATGAGTTGAAAGTATCACTGAATTTGTCGGGTGGTTACAAACAACTCATGAACGGTGCCCGCGTTACCAACACGGCTTTTGGCGAAGCAGTTTATCACGCCAACAACCTGTCGGCGATCCTGAACTATACCAAATCCTTTCTGAACGAAAAAGTCCACTTCAGTACCATCGGCAATTACAGCCGTGAACACATCAACTACGTCGATACAACGCGAAACGTCTATAGCTGGAGCGGGGCGATTGTGGGTCGGAGGAGTTCGCCGGGAGAATACACCAACACCCATTCCGACACCTATACGGACAGTTGGGTAAACCGCAGTACGCTGACGGTGGCACTGGCTGCCAAACACAAGTTGCTGTTGTCCAACCTCTACGCCAGACAAACGATTCTGGGTAAAAATTACCTGCTTGACCCGGCGCGGGATTACCTGCGAATTCCGCAGGATTTGACCAAAAACATTGCGGGTTTGCAGTATGAAACTTTTTTCTTCAACAGGTTCACGTTCACCGCAGCCGCCAAACGATTTGATTTCAACCTGAACGGCGCGGAAAATTTCACCCTCCAGTTGATCCGGAAAAAGAACGGATTCTGGGGCTGGAATACGGGTCTGAAATACGACCTGAGTCCGGGACTTTTTGCGCGGGCGTCGTTCGAAAAAGGGTATCTGATCCCGCAGTTTTACCAGTTTGTGGGCAACGGTGCCGACGTGCTGCGCAACACCGATCTGCGGCCCGAAAGCAGCGACAACCTGAATCTGGGCGTTACGGTGGATCGTCCGGTTTCTCCAACGTTCCGGATTGCGAGCGCGGTGAATGGTTTTTATCGCAAACAGCACGATGTGATTTTTCTGGGAAACACGATTTTTACCCGCTACGAAAATGCCGATGAAGTCCGCACGCTGGGCGTTGAAGGCGACGTGTTGCTAACCTATAAAACCGCCTTTTCGCTCAAAACGAACGCGACGTTTATGCGGAAAACCTTCGCCAAAATCGAAGCACCGGAAAATCAGTTTCTGGTCGGAGCGGCTTTTCCCAACAACCCCAATTTTTTCGCCAATACCGAGTTTTCGTGGCAGAAAGGCAAGCTGTTCAGCGAAAATGACCACTTCAGGGCCTACGTTTTTTACAATTACATCGCCACGTTCAACTACATCCAGGTCGGCAAAGACAACAGCCCCAGCAAAACACCAACGGCGTATGTACCCACGCAGAACCGGGTCGATGCCGGCGTCTCCTACAAGCTCAACAAGCAGGGCCTGACGACCTCGGTCAACGTCCTGAATATTTTCAATGCCGAGTTATTCGACAACTTTCTGGTACCCCGGGCGGGTACGAGCTTCAATGTCAAGATCATTTATGAAATCGCTAATTTTTAAATAACCATGAAGAAAACCGGTTTACTCGTTTCTATTTTCATCGCAGGTACCCTCTTGTCGTGTCAAACCAGTGACCCCGACACGCCCGCTGCCGAATCCAAATACCAGGAGGAAGGCTACGTACTGGCGTCCATTTCGCAGACCTCGGCCAGCAACACATTTTACGCCGGGTATTTTCCCACGTTGCCCTCCGGCAATGTGGACCTAACCGCCAAATCGAGCTATTCCAGTTTTTACCCGAGCGCAACCTGGAAAAACTACCTGTTTGGTCAACCGCTCGTTTCCGACAAGAAGTTGTCAAAAATGGCCGTTGTAAAGGCAACCGGGGCCATTGAGGAAGTGGCTAGTATTCCGCTGGTCGACTACATATCCCGGGTGCTGATCATCAACGATCAACTGGGGGTTTATTCGACGGGGGGCAATCGGGCCCTGTTTATGTTCAATCCGGCCACCATGGAAAACCTGGGTCAGATTGATATGTCATCCGCCCAGAATTTTCCCGATCATGAAACCAACATCTATCCGCATCTGACGTACCGGGCCAGCGACAACCGGCTCTTTGCGTCTTTATATACCAATAGCTCGAAAACCGGCCAGTTTTATGATGCGCAGAATGTGTATGTGGAAGTGATTAACATGAGCACCAAAAAATGGGAAAAAACGGCCGTATTCGAGCAGGCGACCTATGCCGTTTCGCGCGGAGCCGAAAACAGCCTGGTCGACGAGAACGGTAATATCTACGTCATTACGCAGGGGCAGTATGGTCTCGACGGACAGCTCGGTCCCAATGCCGCCAAACGGTCGCGCCCCCAGATCTTGAAAATACCGGCGGGCAGTACGGATTTCGACAAAACCTACAGTTTCAATCCGGTCAGTGCGGTGGGTTTGCCCAATCTGATGTTTCAACTGGTGTTGGGTGGGGTCTATGACGCAAACGGGATTGCGTATGCCTGTATTTCCGGGCAACAGGACCCGCCAAGACTTCTGGAGTTGATCGCCAAACTGGCAACGAACACCATCACGGCCACGGAGTATCAGGAGCTTTCCAACCTGGCATTCTACGGAGCCAACCAGCGCTGGGCCAGGCTGGATTTGAACGCCAAAACCGCCACGATTATTCAGGATATTCCGCTGACGGCCGGCTACGGATACCCCATTACCTACAAATACGATGGCAAAATTTACATGCCGGTCTACAATGCCGAGCAGAAGCTAAACGGTATTTACAGCTACGATCCCTTAACGAGCAAGGCGACCCAGATCAATTCATTAACGGCCGGTGGCTTGATCACGCACTTTTATAAACTAACCAAATAACCCCTGTACCGTTGAACAGGCCGTATTCCGGTACTCGCCGGCAATACGGCCTGGTGTTTTATCAAACCGGCAACGGATTCAGATCCGGGTTTTTGCGCTGGTGCCAATACGGATAAATCGGCTCCTTGTTACTGGCAGCATCCAGCCGGGCCACCTGCTCCCTCGACAGATTCCAGCCAATGGCGCCCAGATTCTGGGTCAGTTGTTCTTCAGTTCGCGCGCCGATCACGATGCTCGAAACCGTTGGGCGTTGCAGTAACCAGTTCAGGGCCACCTGGGCGACGGTTTTACCGGTTTCGGCCGCCAGTTCGTCCAGCGTATCGACAATCGTAAACCAGTAGTCTTCCGGAATCACCGGCCCTTCGCCCCCTCCCTGCGCAATCCGGCTGTCGGCGGGTGCGGGATTGCTCCGACGGTATTTGCCGCCCAGTCGTCCGGCCGCCAGCGGACTCCACACCACCGTTCCGACCTTCTGATCCAGTGCCAGCGGCATCAATTCCCACTCAAATTCACGGCTCAGCAACGAGTAATACGCCTGGTGTGTCACGTATTTCGACCAGCCGTAACGTTCGGAAACCGACAGCGATTTCATCAAATGCCAGCCGGAGAAGTTAGAACAGCCGATGTAGCGCACTTTTCCGCTCTGCACCAGATGGTTCAGCGCACTCAGCGTTTCCTCTACGGGCGTGTTGCCGTCGAAACCGTGCATGTAATAGATGTCGATGTAGTCGGTTTTTAACCGGCGCAGGCTGTCTTCACAGGATTTGACCAGGTGAAACCGTGACGAGCCAAAATCATTGGGTTCGTCGCTCATTTTGAAGGTTGCCTTGGTCGAAATCAGGGCTTTATCGCGTAAACCGGTCAGGGCCTTGCCCAGAATTTCTTCGGACAGGCCCTTTGAATACACGTCGGCAGTATCGAACAGCGTCAGACCGGCATCCAGACAACGATTGACCATCCGGGTCGCTTCATCGGCCTGTGTGCTGCCCCAGGCTTTAAAAAAATCCGTGCCGCCCCCAAACGTGCCCGTTCCAAAACTCAACACCGGAACCTTCAGTCCCGAAGCGCCTAATTGTCTGTATTCCATTTTGTTAAGATGTTTACGGTTTTCAGTTTATGGTTTACGGTGGCTGACGCGTTCTTGTCCGCATGCATCAATCATTATAACCATAAACTGAAAACCGTAAACTAGTTATAAATAGCTTTTTACCGGTTCTTCTTTTTGCAGAAAACACGCGTCAATGGGTCCAGGCAGCGGTTTCTCTTTTTTAATGCCCGAAGCAAATATATCAATTTCTGCTTCATACGGTTTCCGGAACCCAACCGCTGTCTTGCAAATAGAATTGTAAGTCTACCCCGGAACGCTTAATTTGAGGACCAAACCGTTCGTTGCCCCACTGCCGTCTGATTTTCTATGGAACTAGCTTCTTTTCTGATTGTCTTTTTTATGGTGCGGTACATCCGGACCTCACTCCAGACAGCCGTGCGGTTTCCGGAATGGGAAAAAATCCTGGTGATCGTCCAGTACGCGGCATCCGGTTTATTGGCCGCCGATGTCTTTCTCGATTCCAGCATTACCAAATGGCTCTGGCACATCCTATTGCTGGGAATGGTCGGAGCGGCTTATCTCCTGAAAGATTTCCGGCCGGTTCGCAATGTCTGGCTGGCGGTTGGCCCCTACATCCTGGTTTCGCTGTTCAAAGACATCGCGAGGTTGATCGATTCGGATTTTTATAAATCCATTAGTACGGTTATTGAGATTGCCGAAGTTTTTACGCTGGTGTGGCTGATTGCGACCTGGGTCAGTACGCAACGGCAGCAGAAAGCCCTCGAAAAAGAACGCCTGAAACGACTCCAGGAAGAAGAACAAAGTCGGATTATTGCCGGTCAGAACGTGATGCTCGAACAACTGGTTGCGGAGCGTACGGCCGAATTGACCCGCCAGAAAGAAGAACTCGAACAAACGCTGACCGAACTGAAGGCCACGCAGGATCAACTGATTCAACGCGAAAAAATGGCCTCGCTGGGGGAGCTAACCGCCGGCATCGCCCACGAAATCCAGAATCCGCTCAACTTCGTCAACAACTTTTCGGAAGTATCGGTGGAGTTGATCGAAGAGTTGAAGGAAGAACGCAGACGGGAAGACCGGGACATCGAACTGGAAGAAGAACTGCTGACCGACCTTACGCAAAACCTGCAAAAAATTACGCACCACGGCAAACGCGCCGACTCGATTGTGAAGGGCATGCTGCAACATTCGCGCACGAGCACGCCCCAGCGGGAACCCACCGATCTGAACAACCTGGCCGATGAATACCTGCGGCTGGCGTACCACGGTTTGCGGGCCAGCGACAAGTCCTTCAATGCCACTTTGATCATGGATTTCGACGAGCACCTGGGCAAGGTCTCTGTGGTGCCACAGGATATGGGTCGGGTACTGCTCAATTTGTTTACGAATGCTTTCTATGCCACGGAACAAAAACGAAAAACCGGTCTGGCGGGCTACCAGCCCACGGTGCAGGTCAGCACGAAACGCCTGTCCGACGAGCAGATTGAAATCCGGGTGCGCGACAATGGCTGCGGGATTCCAAAAACCGTCCTGAACAAAATTTACCAGCCGTTTTTTACGACCAAACCGACGGGCCAGGGAACCGGCCTGGGTCTGTCGCTGAGTTATGACATCGTTACCAAGGGCCACGGCGGAGCGCTGACTGTCGAAACCGAAGAAGGTGAGTTTACGGAGTTCATCATTCAGTTACCGACATAAAGGCCGAGTTTGCGTACCTTTGAGAATAAACCCTTTTTATTTTTTTACTAAATACGCCTGAGATGAAAGTACTGGTGGTAGATGACGAAACGGACGTACAAATACTTTTTGAACAACGCTTTCGGCGCGAGATCCGCGCGGGTGAACTCATTTTTGCGTTTGCCCATTCGGGCGAGAAAGCCCTCGCTTACCTGAACGAACATCCTTCTGAATATGTACTGATTCTGTCGGACATCAACATGCCCGGCATGAGCGGTCTGGAACTGTTGCGCCTGATTAAAACCACGTATCCGGCCCCTCCGCCCGTTGTGATGATGATTACGGCGTATGGTGATAGCGAAAGCCACGACCAGGCGATGCAGCTCGGAGCCGACGCGTTTCTGACCAAACCGCTTGATTTTAACAACCTGAAAGAAAAACTCAAAAGCGCCCTATGAAGTCTAAAATTCTGGTCGTGGATGACGAAACCGATCTGGAACTGCTGATCCGGCAAAAGTTTCGCCGGCAAATCCGCGAACTGCAATATGAGTTTGTTTTTGCTTTCAATGGCGTTGATGCGCTGGTCAAACTCCAGCAGCATCCCGACATCGATATCGTGCTGAGTGATATCAATATGCCCGAAATGGACGGCCTGACGTTGCTGGAAAAAATCAGTGATGTGAGTCCGCTGACCAAAACCGTAATCGTTTCGGCCTACGGCGACATGGCCAACATCCGGACGGCGATGAACCGGGGTGCGTTCGATTTTATCTGTAAACCGGTCAATTTCGAAGACCTGGACGTGACGATGCAGAAAACCCTCCGGCACGTGGCGCAACTGAGGGAAACGCTGAAAGCCATCAAGGAAAACAACATTTTGCGGATGTACGTCGATGAATCGGTGCTCAATTTCATGGATCGCCGGGAGTTTGAGTCGTCACTGATGATGAACGAAACGGTTCAGGCGACGGCGGTTTTTATCGACATCTGCGGGTTTACGGCCATTACGGAACGTGAAAGTGCGGATACGGTTGTGAAACTGATCAACCTGTATTTCGACGTGATGGTGAAGGAAATCATCGCCCAGGGCGGTTTTGTCGATAAATTTATGGGCGACGCCATCATGGCTGTTTTCCGGGGCGACTACCACCTCGACCGGGCCATCGAAGCCGCCCTGGCCGTCCGGAACCACATCGAATCGATGGAGGAAACGCTTCCCGACGAACCCATTTATACCCCCAAAGTGGCCATCGGCATCAATACCGGCGAAGTGATTTCGGGCAACATTGGCTCGGCCACGCTCCGGCGGCTCGATTATACGGTCATCGGCGATGTAGTCAATACGGCCCAACGCCTGCAGTCGTATGCCCAGGAAGGGCAAATCATCATCAGCGATGCCGCTTACCAGTTGGTCAAAAACTCCTTTCGATGCGAACCGCTGGGCGAGGTTTTGCTGAAAAACAAAGCAAATCCGGTCGCGGTTTATGCAGTGATTGAGTAACTGCGAATGTAGCAACTCTGTTCAAGATTGGCAATCTTGAACCCTTCTGTCGCCGAACGGAACGCCGTCGCGGTTGTAATCGGCACCTTTTTGTCACTTAATTCAAGTATGGAGTTAGTTGATGGTTCGTTTTTTCACTGCCTCTTTCTGACGGTTGGTACCCGGATTCTAACCATTCATCCCCTTTTTTAGAACCGATCAATAAACAACACTTGTTTACTAAACAGTGTTCATTACATTTGTAACGTTAATTAACAGATATGGGAATTGTTGAGCGAAAAGAGCGCGAGAAAGAGGAAATGCGGAAACTGATTCTGGAAGCAGCTCAAAAGCTGTTTTTAGAAACCGGTTTCGAAAAAGTAAGCATTCGGAATATTGCGGATGCCATTGAATACAGTCCGGCGACGATTTATCTGTATTTCAAGGATAAAAACGAATTGCTATACGCCATTCACAACATCGGTTTTCAGAAGATGATTGAGGAGTTTCACCCGGCCCTCAGTCTGGCAGACCCCTTTGATCGGCTGGTGGAAATGGGCCGCCGGTATTTCCGGTTTGCGTTCGAAAATCCGGAACTCTTTGATCTGATGTTTATTATGAATGCTCCAATGGATGCGCTGGCTTGCCGGGACGACATTTGGGATGAAGGCCGGTCGGCTTTCGGGTTGCTGGTGAAGTGCGTACAGGATTGCATCGACGCCGGGGTGTTCAAGTACCAGGATGCTGAAGTGGCCGCCATCATGATCTGGAGCTCCGTCCACGGGTATACCGCCCTTTTCCTGCGGAAACGACTGGATATGTTCGAAGAAAGTCGCCGGAAAGAGCTGATGGAAGAAGCATTCGATCTGTTTATCAAAACCATCCAAAAGGGTCTGTAAAAAATTTTGCCAAGCTAATGAACAGTGTTAATATACTAATATATGGTCACAAAACTCCGAATCGGCTATTTGCTGGTTTTGCTTTTAACAATCATACCCCGCGTTAGTCCGGCTCAATCAGCCGACGCTCCTTCGGCCATTCTGAACGCTTACATTCAGGAAGGCTTACAAAGCAACCTCGCACTGAAACAGGAATCCCTGGAAATCAGCCGGGTAACGGAATCGATCACCCAGGCAAAAGCCCTCTTTTATCCCCGGCTGACGTTCAATCCGACGTATTCGCTGGCGGCTGGCGGTCGGCGGTTGCAGTTTCCGGTCGGCGATTTGCTCAATCCGGTGTATGCCACGCTCAATCAACTCGCCGGTTCCGACCGCTTTCCCACCAACATTCCAAACGTCAACGAACTGCTGGCTCCCAACAATTTTCACGACACCAAACTCAGCGTTCAGTACGCGGTTTTCAACACCGACATTCAGTATAACTACCTGATTCAAAAAGATTTACTTTCCGCTCAGGAAGCCCGCAAGCGCGTGGTCGAAAACGAGTTGCGGTATACCATCGCCACGGCGTATTACCAGTATTTACAAACGCTCGACGCGTTCCGGATCTACGACAACAACCGCGCGGTGTTGCGCGAACTGGGACGACTGAACGAAAAACTGGTCGCCAGCAATGTAGCCACCAAAGACGTTGTGACCTCAACCCGCTACGAAATCAGCAAGATTGATCAGCAACTGGCCGTTGCCGACAAAAACCGCCAGAGTGCCAAAGCATATTTCAATTTTCTGCTCAACCGCGATCTGACTGCCGACATTCAGGTCGATTCCCTGCTGACCCAAACGCTGCCACCGGCTCCTCCCGCGCTGGGTGAGTTGCAGCAAACCGCCCTGCAAAGCCGCCAGGAATTGAAGCAACTGGGTGGTTCGCTCCGGGCTTCGCAAAATGCCATTAAAATGAACGAAGCTTCCCTCAAATTGCCCAATGTTTACGTTGGCGGGAATGCTGGTTTTCAGGGATTTGGCTACACCTTTAGCAATCAGGCGTATGTGGTTGGGCAGGTGGGCCTGTCCTGGGATTTGTTCAAAGGCTACGAAAAACGCTCGAAGGTGCAGCAGGCCAAAATCCAGACCGAACTCGTGCAAACGAAGCTGACAGAGGTTGAAAAACAGATTCAGTTGCAGGTCCTGCAGGCCTATTATGAACTGGATGCGGCCAACGAAAGTCTGAATGCCACCCAAACCGGCCTTGCCAATGCCGAGCAAACCTTCCGGCTAGTCGACAGCAAATACCGCAACGGGCAGGCGCTGCTGGTGGAATACCTGCGGTTCCAGAACGACCGGCTAACGGCTCAGATTCAGCAGGTTCTGACGCGCTATGATGTCTTGCTGAAACGGGCCGCGCTGGATCGGGTTACGGCCATTCAATAACACCCGCTTTGCCTTCCGATTCGTCATTTACACGATTAACTGCACTGATTATAAACTTACTTATTCCAATGAAAGTCATCCAGTATTTTCTAATCGTACTCCTGGCGGGCGGGCTGTGGGCCTGCGGCACGAAAGCCGAAGAAAGCCGGGAAGAAAAGCCGACAGAACAAACCGATGATACGGCCATACCGGTCAAACTAACCAAAGTCGAATCGGTGGTTCGCTCAGAACCGGTGGTGGCATCGGGGCTGGTGTCGTCGTCGGAAGAAGCCAAACTGTCATTCAAAATTGGCGGTATTATCCAAAAAATGTACGTTGATGAAGGCCAGACCGTCCGGAAAGGGCAACTGCTGGCGACGCTCAACCTGACGGAAATCAACGCCCAGGTGAGCCAGGCGCAGTTTTCGAACGAAAAAGCCGAACGCGACCTCAACCGCGTCAAAGCCTTGTATGCCGACACGGCCGCTACCCTCGAACAGTTGCAGAATGCCACAACGGGCCACGAAGTTGCCAAACAGAACCTGACCATCGCGCAGTTCAACCAGAACTATGCCCAGATCCGGTCGACGGTGGATGGCACGGTGACGCGGAAACTGATGAACGAAGGTGAATTTGCCTCGGCGGGCGGGGCGGTTTTCATGATTTCGTCGACCCGGAAAAACGACTGGATTGTTCGGGTGGGCGTGGCCGACAAGGACTGGGCGCGGCTAAAAGTGGGCAATCGCGCCACCATCACGCTGGAAGCCTATCCAGACCAGACGTTTGTGGGCACCGTGAGCGAACTGGCCCAGGCCGCTGATCCGCAAAACAAGCTTTACGATGTCGAAATCCGCATCAACCCCGGTGCGGTCAGGTTTGCACCCGGTTTATTCGCCAAAGTGAGCCTGCAACCTGCCCAGAGCCGCAGTTATGCGCTGGTTCCGATTGAAGCCATTGTGGAAGGAAATGGCAAAGACGGTTTTGTGTTCGTGTTGACTGAGGACCAGAAGCGTGTCCGCAAAATACCGGTGCAGATCGGCTTTATCGACAACGACAAAGTCCTGCTAACGAACGGCTTATCGGGAATATCAAATGTGGTAACGGCCGGTTCAGCCTATCTGACCGAAACGTCAACCGTTGTTCTCAAATAACTCCTCTGATCAACCCTGATTTCCTCTGATCAACTCTGTGTAACAGCAAAATTAGTACACAGGGTTGATCAGAGATCATCGGAGGTTATCGAAGAAAACACTTCCACTATGAACTTATCCGAATTTTCCGTCAAAAACTGGCAGTTCATGCTGGTCCTGTTCATCGCCGTGGTGGCGCTGGGCGTCAACTCGCTGTTCAACATGCCCCGGGGCGAAGACCCCGAGTTTACGGCTCCCTCCTTTGCCGTGGTGATCGTGTATCCCGGAACCGACGCGCAGGATATGGAAGAACTGGTGGTCGATCCGGCCGAAGCGCGCTTTAATTCCCTGGACGACATCAGCCACGTCATCACCACCATCGACGACGGTCTGGCGGTTTTGCGGGTGGAGTATGACTACAGCGTCGATCCGGATGAGAAATACCAGGAGATGGTGCGCGAAGTCAATGCGCTCCGGGCGCAACTGCCAACGGACATTTTCAACATCGAAATCCGCAAATTTTCACCAACCGACGTCAGTATCGTTCAGGTGGCTTTGCAGTCGGAAGTGGCTTCCAACAAAGAACTGGGCGACTATGCCGACGCGCTGAAAGAACGGCTGGAAAAAGTCAAAAGTCTGAAAGGCGTCGAAGACTGGGGCTACCCGGCCAGCACCGTCCGCATTTCGCTGAACATTGAGCGGATGGCGCAGGAAGGCATTGCCGTGAATCGGCTGATTGGCGCATTGCAGGCCGAAAACCTGAACATTCCCGGCGGCAGCATTCAGGCCGGTACGCGGAAATTCAATGTCAAAACCAGCGGGGATTACCAGTCACTCGATGAAATCAAAAATACCGTGGTTTCGACCAACGGGCAAAAAATCATCTACCTCCGCGACATTGCCGACGTGGATTTCAACTACGAAGACGAAACCCACATCACCCGCCTGAACGGACACCGGGCGGTTTTGGTAACGGCAGGTCAAAAACTGGGCGAAAACATTGCCAAAGTGGGCGAACAATTAAACCCGGTCATCGAGGATTTCGCGAAAACCCTGCCGCCCCACATCAAGCTCGTCAAAAACTTCGACCAGGCCGCCAGCGTGAACGCCCGGCTGAGTCGGTTTGCCAAAGATTTCGGCATTGCCATTTTGCTGGTTGCCCTAACGCTGTTACCGCTCGGCATCCGGGCGGCCATCGTCGTCATGATTTCGATTCCGCTTTCGTTGTCCATCGGCCTTTCGCTGCTGAATATGTTCGGTTTCAGTATCAACCAGTTAAGCATTGTCGGATTGATCGTCGCACTGGGTATTCTGGTCGATGATTCGATTGTGGTGGTCGAGAACATCGAGCGGTATTTGCGCGACGGTTTTTCCCGGCGGGAAGCTGCGATCAAGGCAACCAAACAGATTACACTGGCTGTCATTGGCTGTACGGTTACGTTGATTCTGGCCTTTCTACCGCTGATGTTTTTACCCGAAGCATCCGGTGATTTCATTCGTTCGTTACCAACCGCCGTGGTTACCACCATTCTGGCGTCGCTGCTGGTGTCGCTGACCATCGTTCCGTTTCTCTCCAGCCGAATTTTGAAAGAAGAGCATAATCCGGAAGGCAATATTTTCATGTGGGCCTTAAAAAAACTCATCAGTGGGTCATACAGTCGCTTGTTGCACACGGCCTTGCGTCATCCGGTTATCACGCTGCTGGGCGCACTGGCGATTTTTGGTGGAGCTTTATCGCTGGTTCCGAAAGTCGGTTTCGCGTTGTTTCCGGCGTCCGAAAAACCACAATTTCTGATTAACATCGAAACGCCCGAAGGCACCAGTTTGCAGGAAACCAACCGCGTGGCCCGCTACGTCGAGAGCCAGTTGGGGAACGAACCCGACGTCAAGTATTTCACAACCAACGTCGGCAAAGGCAATCCGCGGATTTATTACAACATCATTCAGCGGAACGAGGCTACCAATTTCTCCCAGTTTTTTGTTCAACTGCACGATATGCCGCCGGTTCAAAAACGCCAGTTGATCGACAAGCTGCGGGAGAAATTCAAGTTCTATGCCAATGCCAAAATTGAAGTCAAAGACTTTGAGCAGGGTCCCGACCAGGAAGCGCCGGTGGCCATCCGGGTGTTTGGCGAAAACCTGGATACGCTCCGAACCGTGGCCGCCGATGTGGAGAAAGTACTGAAAACCACGCCCGGTTTAATTTACATCAACAATCCGCTGGCGACCCGTAAAACCGACCTGCGCGTCAAAATCAACAAAGAAAAAGCCGGGTTACTGGGCATGTCGGTAGCCGACATCAACCGCACCATTCGATTGGCCATTGCGGGCTTAAACGTGGGCGTGTTCAAGGACGAAGCGGGAGACGATTTCCTGATCAACGTCACATTACCCAAAGGAAAGGTAGCGGATTTGCGCGTCCTGAACAATCTGTATGTCAACACGCTGACGGGCGGCTCAGTACCACTGCGCCAGATTGCCGACCTGCAATTCGAGACCTCGACCAACCAGATCCGTCACTACGACAAAGACCGTTACGTCACCGTGACCGGTTTTGTCAAGAGCGGTTATCTGGTCGATAATGTCTACAATGAAGTCATTAAAAAGCTCGACGCGCTGAAGTTTCCCAGCGATTTTCGCTACAAAGCGGCTGGTGAACTGGAAAGCCGGGAAAAATCATTTGGCGGTTTGGGCACCATCATTCTGATCACTGTCTTCGGTTTTCTGGCGGTATTGATCCTGGAATTCGGCACCTTCAAAAGTACGCTGATCGTGTTGTCGGTCATTCCGCTGGGCATCATTGGTGCCATTGCAGCCCTGCTGTTGTCGGGGAATCCGTTCTCGTTTGTGGCCGTCATCGGTTTGATTGCGCTGATCGGTATTGAGGTCAAAAACTCCATTCTGCTGGTCGATTTCACCAACCAACTCCGGGAACAGGGAATGCCGCTAATCGAAGCCATCGAGCAGGCGGGTGAAATCCGCTTCGTGCCCATCGTCCTGACCTCACTCACCGCCATTGGTGGTCTGATTCCGCTGGCCATCGAAGGAAACCCGCTCTATTCGCCCCTGGCATTGGTGCTGATCGGCGGGTTAATTAGCTCAACCCTTCTCTCGCGAATTGTAACACCAGTATTGTACAAATTGTTACCGCCCCGTGTTGATTTAAAAGTACCCACGGTTGCAGAAGAACCAGAATTAATTTAGTAATTAACCAACCAGAAAAAGGAGTAACATTCCTGTTTTAATATAGCGAAAAGCTAAAAACGGTAAACGTTAAGTTACCTTATTTAGCTTTTCGCTTTTATAAGCGCAATGATAAATTCTTTTAAAAAGAATTCTCTGCGAAAATTATGAAAATGTTTTTGCGGCCTTATTGGACTTCACGGAATATTTACTAATCTTTGTTATAACCAATAGGGTTTACCATAAAAATAAAGACTATCACCAGTAGTGATAGTCTTTACGATCTTTGTAGTTATTACTTAAAATACCTTGATTAAAAAAAATGAGGCTGTCGTATTTGATTTAATCTAAGTGGAGCAAATATACACATCACTCATTTACTTACAGTTGCTAAAAAGCAATTGTTTCATATCAGGCAAGTTTTTTTTTGAGCTGGTTTAATCTAGCAAACCGGTTTTTATTTTCTGCCCCCTTACACGGCTCAGGGTAAACCGGGATAGTCCCAGGTAAGAAGCAATATGCTTCAGGGGCATTCTCGCGCAGATTGTCGGGTATTGTTTACAAAAATGATAATAGCGTTCTTCAGCGTTCAGCACCCTCAGAGACCGGATTCGTTCGTCAAAAATAACAAGGTATTTTTCACAAATAATCCTCCCGATCACGTTCGTAACCGGGTATTTATAATACAGGCGCTGTAAATCGCGATACGACAGAAAAAGAAGTTCCGAATCTTCTACTAATTCGATCGTTTCTGAGGATGGAATTTGGTTTAAAAAACTCGGAATCGACAACACCATGTCGCCCTCAGCCGCAACGCCGGATGTTACTTCTTTTCCATCTAAGTAATAATAGCTCCGAGCGAGTCCTTTTCCAATGTAAAATAACTTATCAGCCGTTTTTCCGATTGATAGAAGATGAGTGCCTTTCGGAAAATTTTTCACCAGTAGGTATTGCCGGATATACCGGATTACTTCTTCATTTATTGGGCAGGCTCCTAGTAAAGCCGCAATAAATCGGTCGTACAGTTCTTCCTTCATGGAGCCAGGGAGTAGTTGTGAAAAAAGTCACTCGTTGCAGAAGTAGACGTAAGTACAGGACTGAAGTCACACGCTTTATAAGAAAAAATAGTTCATATTCTATAATTATTGACTATTCTGTCATATAACGATTCATCTAAAATTAAACGGTAACAATTCTCTACCCTTTTTTCAGCAGGACCCAAAACAAGGGTCTGAAATTTGCGTTTATTAAAAAATCAAATTCCTGTCTGCATGCTCCTCTTTCTTGCGCTCCGGCTTCTGGCCTTTCATTCCTTTTCAGCGGAAACGAAACTGGTGGTTGATGTTCAGAATATCAGACACCATACCGGACAAATCCGGGTCGGCCTCTACAAACCCTGCACCGACTTCCCGATCGGCTGCAAACCCCTGATCAGTCACCTGGTTGACGTAACTGGAAACACCGCCCGCATCACGTTTAGCGTGAAACCCGGCGACTACGCCGTTGCCCTTTTCCACGATGTAAATGGCAACGGCCAGTTGGATAAAAAGATGTTTGGCATTCCGAAAGAGCCTTATGGGTTCAGCAACAATTTCCGCCCAAGCCTGTCAGGACCCGCATTTGACGACTGCCGGGTACGTGTCGAGGAGTCGGAAAAAAAGATTTCAATAAAATTAATCTGAGTTCGGAAGTTTTTTTTAGTAACTTTACCCGGCAAATAACCTATCGTGTTTATTTGCTATGAGCTTAGACTCCTCGAAATTCCTCTACGAAGCGCTTACTTACGACGACGTTCTTCTTTTGCCTGCTTTTTCGGAGGTTCTCCCCCGCGATACACAGACAACTACCCAACTTACCCGCAACATCCGGCTGAACATTCCGCTCATTTCGGCGGCCATGGACACCGTTACGGAATCCGACCTCGCTATTGCGATGGCGCAGGAAGGCGGTATCGGTATCATCCACAAAAACATGAGCATCGAACTGCAGGCGGAGCAGGTTCGGAAGGTAAAACGCTCGGAAAGTGGCATGATTATCGACCCGATCACTCTCATGGAAGGGGCCACGCTGGCCGATGCCCACCAGATTATGCGTGAATTCAAAATCGGTGGTATTCCTGTCGTCGATGCGTCCAATAAACTCATCGGTATCCTGACCAACCGCGATCTGCGCTTCCAAACGGAGCTGTCGAAGCCCGTCACGGATATCATGACCCGGGAAAACCTGATTACCGCCCGGGAAAAAATCACGCTCGAAGAAGCCGAAAGCATTCTGCAACAGTACAAGATCGAGAAACTGCCGATCATCGACGATCAGAACCACCTCGTCGGCCTGATTACCTACAAGGATATTCTGAAAAAGAAAAGCCATCCCAACGCCTGTAAAGACGAATTGGGCCGGCTGCGCGTGGGGGCAGCCGTGGGTGTCACGCCCGACCTGATCAAGCGCATCGAGGCCCTGGTGAAAGCCGGTGTCGATGTCATCAGCGTCGATACGGCCCATGGACATCACATTGGTGTTTTAAACGCGGTTCGCGGCATCAAAGAGCGGTTCCCGAAACTGGATGTCATTGCCGGCAACGTCGCGACGGGCGAAGGCGCCAAAGCGCTGGCCGATGCCGGTGCCGATGCCGTCAAAGTAGGTGTCGGGCCGGGCAGTATCTGCACGACCCGGATCATTGCCGGTATTGGGATGCCGCAATTAACGGCGGTTTACGAATCGGCGAAAGCCCTGAAAGGCACGGGCGTCCCGATCATCGCCGACGGCGGTATTCGCTTTTCGGGCGACATTACGAAGGCCATTGCGGGTGGTGCCTACACCGTCATGGTGGGTTCGCTGCTGGCCGGAACCGAAGAGGCTCCGGGCGAAGTGGTGCTGTACGAAGGTCGCCGGTTTAAAACCTACCGTGGCATGGGTTCCGTCGAGGCCATGGAAGAAGGTTCGAAAGACCGGTATTTTCAGGATGCGGAAGACGACATCAAGAAACTCGTGCCGGAAGGCATCGTGGGTCGGGTTCCCATCAAAGGCCGGGTGGCCGAGATTATTTACCAGTTGGTAGGTGGTTTGAAAGCTGGTATGGGCTATTGCGGAGCGAAAAACATCGAAACACTGCAAGACGCCAAGTTCGTCAAAATCACGTCGGCCGGGGTTCGCGAAAGCCACCCGCACGACATTCAGATTCAGAAAGAAGCACCAAATTATTCATCCCGATAATGATTGCCCCTATGGACAAGAGTCTGTAGGGGCTTTTTTTTGCCATATTACCCCGCAGTTTTTCAAGGCAGACAATAAAAACCGGGTTCGCCCGTTATGAGAAAACAATCCCAGACGATCTACGAAGTCACGATTCTGTATATTGGCTCCCTCAATGCGCTCCGCCAGCGCGAACCTTTTATCGTTTTCTTCTCCAATCTTAAAAAAGCCGTTGAAACCATCATTGGTCAATTAGCCCTGAATGGCTGGCCGATTAAGGTGAATTATACCGCCGTTTACCGCAGCCTGAAGCAACGTGGCAGTTACCAGTGTGATTTCGACGTCGCCGGGGCCAAAGTTTTCCGCATCCGCATTGTTCCCCAGACCCTGAATCCAGTGCTGACAACCATGGGGATTGACGAAAAACCGGCGGAACCAACCCGCAAAAAGTAGGGCTGATCACCGCTGCGGGCCGATAACAGGCGAATACAAAGGATAATCTGACCCTAAATTAGTGGATTACGGGCCGACTTTAATGCCCGACAAAAAACCGTCTGTGGGGGCATAAGGCTACTTTATACCCAAATAGAGTCGCTTTTCCGAAAACTCCCGGTCCATCGCAATGAAACTGATTCAGAAATTGTTACTATTCTATGGCGCAAACCCCTAATTTTGCATAACGTATTGAAACATTCGTTTAATAGACATTTAGAATGATTAACCTCATAACCAAGAGCATTACGAAACTCTTCGGTACCAAGTCAGATCGGGATATGCGCGACCTGCTCCCGTATGTCGACAAGGTGAACGCCGAGTTTCAGAAATTACAGTCTTTATCCAACGACGAACTCCGGAATGTGACCACTGAGCTGAAGCAGATCATCGCGCAGCGGTTGCAGCCTATCGATACCCAGCTAGCCGATCTTCACCAGCAGGTTACAGACCAGCCCGATATGGACGTCGATGCCAAACAACGCATCTTCAACCAGGTCGACAAGCTGGAAACCGACCGGAACAAGGAGCTGGAAGTGGTGTTGCTCGATATTCTCCCACAAGCGTTTGCCGTCGTGAAAGAAACCGCCAAGCGGTTCAAAGAAAACGAACAACTGGAAGTAACGGCCACGGAGTTCGACCGTGAATTTGCTACCCGCAAAAAACACATTACCATTCAGGGCGACAAAGCCTATTGGGCCAATAGCTGGGATGCGGCCGGAACGCTCGTGAAGTGGGATATGGTTCACTACGATGTGCAGATCATCGGGGGGACGGTTTTGCACCAGGGAAAAATTTCGGAAATGGCCACCGGGGAAGGAAAAACGCTGGTCGCTACCTTCCCGGCTTATCTGAACGCCCTCGCCGGACGCGGGGTCCACATCGTAACGGTTAACGATTACCTGGCCAAACGCGACTCCGAGTGGATGGCGCCTTTGTTCGAATTCCACGGCATGCGCGTCGATTGCATCGATAAGCACCAACCCAATTCCTTCTCGCGGAAACAGGCCTATCTGGCCGATATTACGTACGGTACCAACAACGAATTTGGTTTCGATTACCTGCGCGACAACATGGCGCGCGGTACCGACGAGCTGGTTCAGCGCAAACACCACTACGCAATGGTCGATGAGGTCGATTCGGTGTTGATCGATGACGCCCGGACGCCGTTGATTATTTCCGGCCCGGTGCCGCGCGGTGACGAACAGGATTTTGCCGAACTGAAACCGCGCGTGGCCCGCGTGGCCGAGGTGCAGCGGAAACTGGTGCAGGACTTTCTGAACGAAGCGAAGAAAAAAATTGCCGCCGGTGACGAAAAAGAAGGCGGTCTGGCCCTCTTCCGCGCCCACCGCGGTCTGCCCAAATACAAACCGCTGATCAAATACCTCAGCGAAACCGGTATCAAGGCGGTTTTGCAGAAAACCGAGTCGATTTACCTGGCTGAAAACCAGAAGCTGATGCCCGAAGCCGACAAACCGTTGTATTTCACGATCGACGAGCGGCACAACAGCATCGACCTGACAGAAAAAGGCATCGACTACATCACCGGTTCCGGCGAAGATCCCAACTTCTTCATCCTGCCCGACTTGTCCATCGATATCAACAACATCGAGAAAAGCACGGAACTGGATGAGAAGGAAAAGATTCTCCACAAAGAAGCGCTGATTCGCGATTATTCGGTCAAAACCCAGCGGATCAATACCGTCAACCAGTTGCTGAAAGCGTATAGTCTATTCGAAATCAACGTCGATTACGTCATCATGGATGGCAAGATCAAGATTGTGGATGAGCAGACGGGCCGGATCATGGAAGGTCGGCGGTGGTCGGACGGTTTACACCAGGCCGTTGAAGCCAAGGAAGGCGTCAAAGTAGAAGACGCTACCCAGACCTACGCGACGGTTACGCTCCAGAATTATTTCCGGATGTATCACAAGCTGGCCGGGATGACCGGTACGGCCGAAACCGAAGCGTCGGAATTCTGGACGATCTACAAACTGGACGTGGTGGTGATTCCAACGAACCGGAATATCGTTCGGAAAGATGAAGAAGATAAAGTTTACCGTTCGGTTCGGGAAAAATACAACGCGGTGGTCGATGAGATCGTCGCACTCGTTGAAAAAGGCCGCCCGGTGCTGGTCGGTACAACCTCGGTTGAAAACTCGGAGTTGTTAAGCCGGATGCTGTCGCTGCGCAAAATTGCGCACCAGGTTCTGAACGCCAAGCAACACCAGCGGGAAGCCGAAATCGTGGCCGAAGCCGGAAAACCGGGAACCGTAACGATTGCCACCAACATGGCCGGTCGGGGAACGGACATCAAGCTGACGCCAGAGTCACGCGCTGCGGGCGGTTTGGCGATTGTTGGTACGGAACGGCACGAATCCCGGCGCGTCGACCGCCAGTTGCGCGGTCGGTCGGGTCGTCAGGGCGATCCCGGAACCACGCAGTTCTTTGTGTCGCTGGAAGACAGCCTGATGCGGCTTTTCGGCTCCGACCGAATTGCCAAAGTGATGGACCGGATGGGTCTGGAAGAAGGTGAAGTGATTCAGCACTCGATGATTACGAAATCCATCGAACGGGCGCAGAAGAAGGTTGAAGAAAACAACTTCGGGATTCGGAAGCGGTTGCTGGAATACGATGACGTGATGAACTACCAACGCGAGGCCATCTACAAACGCCGTCGGAACGCGCTGTTTGGCGACCGGCTGGCGCTGGACATTGCCAACACGATGTATGACGTCTGCGAAGATCTGGCCAACAACACCGAAGGCAACTACGACGAACTGGCCCTGCAAACGCTGACGGCACTCGGTTTTGAGATCAGCATGAGCCGCGAAGAGTTCAGTCGGCTAAAACCGAAGGACCTGGCGCAAAAGCTGTACGAAGAAGCCGACAAGCACTACCACGAAAAAAACAACGCCATTCGGCAGAAAGCGCAGCCGGTTCTGCAATCCATTCTGGCCGAGCGGGGTGCCACCATTCAGGACATTGTGGTGCCGTTCTCCGACGGTCTGCGCGAACTGACGGTGGTCAACAACCTCCGCCGAACCGTTGAAACGGAAGGTCGCGAGTTGATCACGGAAATGGAAAAAGCGGTTTCGCTCTCCATCATCGATCAGGAATGGAAAGAACACCTGCGCGAAATGGACGACCTGAAGCAGTCGGTACAGAACGCGGTTTTCGAACAGAAAGACCCATTGCTGGTCTATAAATTTGAGTCGGTCGAGTTGTTCAAGCGGTTTTTAAGCAAGGTCAATTTCGACACGATCAGTTTCCTGACGAAAACCGATATTCCGGGTCAGGAAGCCGAAGAGGTGCAGCAGGAAGTGCGGCAGGCGCCCAAAAACCCGCGTCCGGAACCGCAGCCGGAACTGCACACCAACAAAGAAGATCACGAAGAACCCGTAGCGGGCGGCCCCGAAGAATACGCCCGCAAGATGGCGACGGCGGAGAAACAGGCACCGGTTCGGGCCGTCAAAATTGCCAACCGCAACGAGAAAGTGAGCGTTCAGTACATGGACGGCACCATCAAGCGGGATGTCAAATACAAAGTGGTCGAAAACGACGTGCAAAGTGGCCGGGCGGTTTTGATTGAGTAAAAGTTTTCAGTATTCGGTTTTCAGTGGCTGACGCGTTCTAAGTATGCGTCAGCCACCGTAAACTGAATACTGAATACCGTAAATCTGAAAACCATGTTAATCCAGCCAAAACCGTATTACACCCCGGAAAACTATCTGGAACTTGAACGCAAAGCCGCGTACAAGAGCGAATATTTCAAAGGTGAGATATTTGCGATGGCAGGTGCATCCCGCAATCACAATCGGATTAAGGAAAATCTGTCGATTGGAATAGGTTCCTATTTGAAAGGAAAACGCTGTCAGAGTTTTTCATCCGACATGCGGCTTCACATTCCTTCGAACTCACTGTATACGTATCCTGATCTTGTCATTGTCTGCGGAGAACCGGAACTGCTGGATTCTACATTTGATACGCTCTTGAATCCCACCATACTCGTTGAAGTTTTGTCGGAAAGCACAAAGGACTACGACCGGGGTGGAAAATTCATGTTGTACCGCAACATTCCCACTTTTCAGGAATACATTCTGGTCGATTCCGAACAGATTCGGGTAGAAGCCTGGTATAAACCGGAAAACGGCTTCTGGACGTTGCGGAAGGAAACCGGCGCGGTGGACGACTCCCTGACCATTCAGACGCTCGATCTGACCCTTTCGCTGCGGGACATTTACGAACAAACCGTTGGCTTGCTGAGTTAAGCATACCGCAGGATGAACCCGTTTCAGGGGCAAATTCGTGTAGTTACAATAAACTTTTAAAATATTTTACAAAACCAATAAAGAAAGAAAGATTTTGTAGTATTGTTCCAATTTTCAATACTACGCTTTCCCGGAAATACTTAATTTTCGGTGTGGAATCACTAAAGTTGATTCCCTTCTTTACTTTCGTATGATGTATATTCATGCAGTTAGTCATTACTTTCCCAGCGAAGTAGTTGGCAACGAACACTTTACCCGGCTCAATGGATTATCGAGCGAGTGGATTACCGAACGTACCGGCATTCGGGAACGACGCAAAGCGGCACCCGACGAGAATACAAACACGATGGCCCTCGAAGCCGTCCGGCGGCTGTTCGACCAAACGGCGATTGACCCTTCTCAAATAGACCTCATTGTAGGTGCGACCTATACGCCATACGATACCATCGTCACCCTGGCTCACGTTGTCCAGCACAATCTGGGTGTTCCCGATATTCCGGTCATTTCGGTATCGACGGCCTGCTCCTCGCTGATCAATGCCGTCGAGGTTGTTGAGGGATATTTTGCAATGAATAAAGCGACGCTGGCTGTAGTGGTGGTGTCGGAACACAATACCGCCTACAACAACGAGACGGATACCGTATCGGGACATTTGTGGGGCGATGGCGCGGCCGCTCTGCTGATCTCGAAAGAGCGGATCAGCGACGAAGACATGACGATTCACACGATCATCACGGGCGGAGCGGCCACCAGCGGCAAAGCAACAACCGGCGTGATGCTGAAACCGCTCGAGCAGGGCGTCCTGATGCCCCACGGGCGTGACGTCTTCATCAATGCCTGTCTCTATATGCCCAAAGTCAGTTTGCAGGTACTGGAGAAACACAACCTGACCATCGACGATGTGGATTACCTGATTCCGCACCAGGCCAATCTGCGCATCAGTCTGAACGTTATCAATACCCTCAAACTCCCCGAAACGAAGCTGCTTTCCAACATTCAGAAACTAGGGAATACCGGCTGTGCCGGTTGCGCCATCGCGCTATCCGAAAACCGGGCTCTATTCAAAAAAGGGCAAAACATTGTGCTGACCGTCTTCGGAGGAGGCTACTCGTTCGGCGCCATGCTGGTGGAAGTGTAGTAAAGCAATGATGAATTATAAATGATGAACGATGAATGGAAAAGAGGCTAAGCGCATCTAATTTTCCATTCATCGTTCATCATTTATAATTCATCATTCCCTCTCCTAATTCGCCGTTGAAGACGACGGCGCGGAGGTGTTTTTCCAGGTATTGTTCCGTGGATTGATATCCGGCAGTTGTTCATCCGGGTCGATGGTGACCGAGCGAATGGGAGCAGTGGTCGGTTGTTTGAAACTCCAGGTACCACCGCGCTGCCAGATTTCGACCGGTAGATTGACCCGTGTTTTCTTTCCGCCCACTTCTTCTACTTCAATAATAACCGGCATGGCCCACTTTTCCAGGTTTTCGATGGTGATTACCGAGCCTTTTTGCGGGTCCTGCTCCACATACCGGACGTCTTTCACCGACTGATCCAGCTTCCAGTTTTCGTAAAAATACCCGCGCCAGAACCAGCCCAAATCTTCGCCGGACGCATCCTCCATCGTTCGAAAAAAATCATAGGGTGTCGGGTGCTTAAAGGCCCAGCGGTGTACGTAGGTTTTGAAGGCGTAATCGAAGCGCTTCGGCCCCAGCACCACATCACGCAGCAGTTTCAGACCCATGCCCGGTTTGTAATACCCCATAATGCCCAGGCTCATCGGTTGCAGCACATCAGGGGTGGTCATAATCGGCTCGTCGATGTTGAACAAGGCCGGTGCAATGTCGTGCATCGTTCCTTTCGGGCGGTTATATTCCCCCTTGTTGAATTTTTCAGTGGAGAGCATATTGATGAAGGTGTCGAACCCTTCGTCCATCCAGGCAAACTTCCGCTCGTTGTTGCCCACGATCATCGGGAACCAGTTATGCCCGAATTCATGGTCGGTAACGCCCCAGAGGGCATCTTTCCGGTCGCGCCGGTCGCAGAAGATAATACCGGGATACTCCATTCCGCCCACAATACCGGCGACGTTGGTAGCGACCGGATACGAGTACTCAAAGAGGTAATCCGAATAAAACTCAATACTGCCTTTGACGTATTCCGTCGAACGGTTCCAGGAATCGTCGGTGGCGCTTTCAACGGGGTAGACCGACATAGCCAAAGCTTTTTTTCCACTCGGCAGATTGATCCGGGCCGCATCCCACACAAACGCTTTTGAGGTTGCCCAGGCCACATCCCGGGCGTTCTGGCAGCGGAACCGCCACGTCAGCCGACCCGTTTGCTTCGGTCGGCTTTGCGGGTCGTTCACCTCGTCTTTCGACCGCAACAAGACGGTTTTGTCACTGTTCCGGGCCTGCGTCATTCGTCGCTGCTGATCGGACGTCAACACTTCCTGCGCGTTCAGCAACTCGCCGGAACCGACCACGATGTGATTCCAGGGCACGTCGATGGCGTATTCGTAATCCCCGTATTCCAGGTAAAACTCCCCGGCCCCGAGATAGGGCAGCACATTCCAGCCTTCGATGTCGTCATATACACACATCCGCGGATACCACTGCGCCATTTCGTAAATCAACCCATTCCGGGTCGGCTGCGTACCCATGCGGTCGGAACCGTAGGCCGGAATTTTGAAGGCATACTCAATTTTGATTTTCACCACATCGCCACCGGGTTTCAGCGGTTCGGCCAGCCGCACCTGCATCCGCGTGTCGGTAATCAGATAATCGACGGTTTTGGTTTTGCCCTGATCGATCGTGACGGACTGAATGGCATACCCGCCGGAGAAGCCGGCATTTCCGTAGCGGCCACCGCGCAAGGGCGTCGTTTTGGCGGCCCGGGACGTGTCCGAAAACGCGTTCTGATCGAGCTGAAGCCAGAGGAACGGCAACGTTTCGGGGCTGTTGTTTTTGTAGGTAATTTCGACTTCTCCGCTCAGGACGTTTTTCTCGTCGTCCAGACGAACATTGATTTTGTAATCGGCCCGGTTTTGCCAGTAGCGCGGACCGGGCGCTCCACTTCCAGCGCGGTAATCGTTTCCGGGCTGCATGTTGAATAGCGGATGAAAGAGTTCGTGGGCGTCGTAGGTTGAATTTGTCTTCGACTGGGCATGGACTTCTGCAATCGAAATCAGGATGCCAATAAAAAAAAAGAGTTTGTTCATGAAGTTGATTCGAATGTGTTCCCGCCTTTCGCAGGAACACGGGGTAATAGATAGTAACGAAACGAGGGCCACGATCCTGTTGCACTTTCCGATATTAATTCTCCAGCAAGGCCGAAACCGTCGGTGGTTTCGACAGCAATTCCGGGCGAACCAGCAAATAGCTGCCCGGCTCGGGGGCTTCCAGACGAACAAACTGACTGGCATCCTCTCCTGACATGAAGGCGGCAAAACCGCGATCGCCGGCAAAATACGCTTGCATATCTTTCGTCATCAGGATGAAATTGACATGATTCTCGTTTAAAAACTGTCCAAAGTTGGTATTGGGTTGGTAAAATTCTACCGGAATCCAGCGCGGTTTCTGTTCCTGGCTATACAGAAACACCCGATACCAGTCCCGTTCCAGCGTTGATACCGGCCCGTTAATGGAAAGCGCCTGAATAAACCGGATGTTATCGGCCACCGGCGTAGGGCGGAGTTCTTCCTGCTGCCGGACAGTCTGGTAAATTACCCAGATCATCATCAGACTCGCCAGACTTCCCATCCAGACCGATGACTGAACGATGCGTAATTTGATGTATCCCAACAGAAAAGCAACGATGATAATCAAGCCGAAGGCGTGGAAATACAGATAATGATTTCGCGGAAAAACCAGCACCACGGATGCTATCGAAGGGAAAAGCAAAATAAAAAGAGCCAGTTCCTTGCTGTTCAGCCGGATGGATTTGGTAGCCAGTCGCCGGAACGTGCCCGACAAATCGAGCAAACCAAATACAACAATGACCAGCAAACCCAGTAACCACCATTTCCGGTAGGGCGAGTTCAGGTTCATCAAGGGTGTCTTAAAAAACAAACCGTTCAAAATTCGAAATTCCGCGGTCGCCGTGTTGACAACATTCGTCCATAAATGCCTCAAAACCAAGTCGGGATGAACAAAAAAAGCCGCACTCATCGACTTGACATCACTCCCGAACACATTGGCCACCAATTTGAACTGATCCGGAATCGGAATGTCGATGGGCCGGTTATTCCAGGTGTTGTAATTGATGCTGAAGTGCTGAACGAATGCGTCGAAACTGCGGTTGGTGCCTTCCTGGTTCTGCCCTAAAGGATTACCAAACAGCAACCGCATAGCAATTACCAGCACAGCAAAGCTCAACAGGCCGGAAAAAGAATTCAGGGTCAGCTCCCGGCTGCGGTATTTCCGGGGAAAATACGTTTCGATGGCCACGACAACCGCAGTCATCATGGAAATATAAAACTCCGGCCGAACATAGGAACATACGAGAGCCGTTAGGGCAGTAATCAGCAACACATTCCTCGTCGACCACTCCCAGGCCTGCACCACACACAAGCCTCCCATAATCAGACAGAGTGTAAAAGCCGAAATCCGGGGATCAAGCTGCACATTCAGGGCTGAAAACTGAAAGCAGAGCGCGCAGAAAAGACTGACGATAAATCCCGACTTCCGCAGGTAAAGATACAAAAACAGCAAGGACCCGGTCATGAGGATCAACAACCGCCAGTTGAGGTAAAACAAGACCAGGGTGTCATTGGTAAACGCCTGCAGGGCCTTCAGCCAGGCCGCGTAAAAGGATCCCCACTGCGCCAGATGGGGCGCAGGCGGAAAGGTGTAGGTCAGGCTGGAAGCCAGGTAAGTCATTTCGTCGCCGAAGGTTACATCATACCTTAACGGCAGGTCGTAGGTAAGCGCCAGACCGGAACCAATCATCAGGAAAATCCCCGTCAACGGCCACAGGAATCGATTTTTCATGACTTCATCGCTAAAGCTTCGTAGAGTATTTCGGCCGGATGTTTGGCCTTGCGCCCCGTTCCATCCTTGATCTGGTGGCGGCAACTGGTTCCGGCTGCGGCAATGATGACCTCCTCTGCTTGCTGACGAACTGTTGGAAATAAGACCAGTTCTCCGATTTTCATCGATACATCGTAATGTTCCGTTTCGTAACCAAACGACCCGGCCATGCCACAGCAACCCGACGGAATCAGGTGGACGGTATAATTTTCGGGCAGTGACAGCATTTTTTTCGACGGCACCAGCGACGATACTGCTTTCTGCTGACAGTGTCCGTGCAGTTTGATCAACCGTTTTTCAGTCGTAAACGCACTTTTCGAAATAGCGCCCTTGTCGATTTCACGGGCGATAAACTCCTCAAAAGTCAGCACACTTTCAGCAATCCGCCGGGCATCGGCCACCATCGACTCATCGACCAGATCCGGGTATTCATCCCGAAACGTCAGAATTGCCGACGGTTCGATGCCCACCAAGGGCGTTTCAATCGTAATCAATGCTTTCAGCAGCTCAACGTTCTTTTCGGCCAGCCGTTTAGCCTGCCGCAACAAGCCTTTCGACAGAGCCGCCCGCCCGCTTTCGCCGTGTTCGGGAATGATCACCTCATAACCCAGTTTTTTCAACAGCAAAACCGCCTTTTTACCCACTTCGACATCGTTGTAATTCGTAAACTCGTCGCAGAAAAGGTAAACTTTCCCCGCCGTTCCCACGCTCTTTTCAATGCCTTTCGCCCACTTCCGCAGCGTTGTGCTATGCAGCAGCGGCATTGTCCGGTCGGGGTGGAATCCAATCACCCGATTGGCTACCCGCCGAAGCGATTCGGTGCCCAGCACCGCGTTATACGCCCACGGCACCAGCGATGCCAGCCCCGACAAACGCGCAAAATTGGCAATCAGCCGACTGCGCACCGGCACGCCGTTGGCATCGTGGTAATGCTGGAGAAACTCCATTTTCAGCTTGGCCACATCCACATTCGACGGACATTCGGCCTTGCAGCCTTTACAGGCCAGACAGAGGTCATACACCTCTTTAATCTCTTTGTTGTCGAAGCGGTTTTCTTTCGGCGACAGCGTCAGCATTTCCCGCAGAATATTGGCCCGCGCCCGGGTGGTTTCCTTTTCGTTGCGGGTTGCCATGTAGCTCGGACACATCGTTCCGCCCGAGATTTCGGTTTTCCGGCAATCGCCTGAGCCGTTACACTGCTCGGCGTGTTGCAGAATGGTCTGATCCTGAAACCGGAAAAACGTCTTGAAATCCGGGGTTTGCTGCCCGGCTTCATACCGCAGGAACGTATCCATCGGGGGCGTTTCCACGATTTTGCCGGGATTGAAAATACCGTACGGGTCCCAGGCCTGCTTGAGTTCCCGCATCAGCTCGTAGTTTTTCGGCCCCACCATGAGCGGAATAAACTCGCCCCGGAGTCGTCCGTCGCCGTGTTCGCCCGAGAGCGAACCGTCGTATTTTTTCACCAGCCGGGCAATTTCTTCGGCAATCATCCGGTATTGCCGGTGGCCTTCTTCGGTTTTGAGGTTGATGATGGGGCGCAGGTGAATTTCGCCCGAACCGGCGTGGGCATAATGCACCGCCGACATGCTGTGCTTCGTCAGAATCGCGTTGAAATCCCGGATGTAGTCAGGCAAATCGTGTACGTCGATGGCCGTATCCTCGATTACGGCAACGGCTTTGGCATCGCCCGGCAGGTTCGCCAGCAACCCCAGCCCCGCCTTCCGCAACGTCCAGATTTTTTTACCATCCTCACCATACAATACCGGAAAATGATAGCCCAAACCAGCAGCCCGCATTTCGGCTTCCATTTCAACCGCACGCTGTGCAATGTCTTCCCGATTGGCCGCCCCCAGTTCTACCACCAGAATGGCGCCTGGATCGCCCTGAACGAAGAAGCGGTTTTTGCGCTGCTCGATGTTGTCTTTCGTACACTCCAGAATGTAATGGTCGATCAGTTCGACGGCGCGGGGCTGGTATTTCAGCGCAATCAGATTGGCCCGCAACGATTCATCCACGTTGTTGAAATGCACACACACCAGCCCCAGTTCTTTGGGAGGCAGCGGCACCACATTCAGCTTGATTTCGGTCAGAAAGCAAAGTGTTCCTTCCGAACCGGCAATGAGTTTGCAGAAGTTGAACGGCTCGGTACCTTCTGTAAAGGGGGCCGTTTCCAGCAGTTCATCCAGCGCATAACCCGTGTTTCGCCGTTCGATGCTGCGTTTGGGAAACTGCCGCCGGATTTCGGCCTGGTTGTCCGGATTCGCCAGGATCTCGTTGGTTTTCAGGTAAATTTTATCCAGCAGCGACGCACTGCCATTTTTGTGCATACCCGCGTCGATCCGCTGGGCAAACGCAGTAGTTTCCAAAGGGCCAAATTCGGCTTCGCTCCCATCGGCCAGCAGCGCTTTGACGGACAGGACATGCTCCCGCGTTGAGCGATACACGACCGAGTTGGATCCACAGGAATTATTCCCGACCATGCCCCCGATCATCGCCCGGTTGGCCGTCGAGGTTTCCGGCCCGAAAAACAGGCCATACGGTTTCAGAAAGAAATTCAATTCATCGCGAACTACGCCCGGCTGCACGCGCACCCAGCGTTCCTGCTCGTTGATTTCGAGGATCTTAGTAAAGTTTTTGGAAACATCGACGATAATTCCGTTGCCGACCACCTGTCCGGCCAGCGAGGTGCCGGCCGTACGCGGAATGAGCGAAGTGCGGTTTTCACGGGCAAAGGCAATCAGCGTTTTCAGATCATTGATCGACTTCGGAATGGCGACCGCCAGCGGCATTTCGCGGTAGGCCGACGCATCGGTAGCATACAATGTACGTTGGGTATTGTCGGTGTAAAATTCACCGTCTAACTGAGCAGAAAGTTGTTGTAGCGTCTCCTGATTGACCATAAGAGTCTTCGTCCAAGACCGGACAAAGTTAATTTGCAAAAAAAATCGGGTTCCCGACCTTAAAGGTACAAATTTTTCCAGTACAGAGTCCCAAACCGGTAAATACCAGACAGGACTTCGTATTTAAATAGTGCTATTTAATCCCCGACCTAGCCTACCAGGAAACGCTTCATAGCGAGCCCTTTACCGTATTTAACTACTGACCACTATGCAATTTAGGCTACTGCACCTTCTGGATGCCTGCCGAAGGGAATTCCTGTCGTTCATTACCATAACAATTCAGTAGATAATTTTCAGCTTTCCTTCATTGTATTATAAAGATTATTTATTGTAATTTGCTTAATCAGTTCAGAAATATGTTCTATAAAATATCATCACGGTACTATATACGTAAAAAAATGACAGAGACCCGGTCGAACAGTAACCCTACTGATTGATTGGGTTTTCCTCATTTGTACTGCGCTGAAATTTCATTGTATCATGGTTCTGCATCTGCTTACCAATTTCAGTTCACCTATTCTAATTTGTTAACCTATGATGGATCACTTTATCAGATTCAATCATGAACGTAAAGAAGTAAACGGCCCGCGCCAATACCGGGTGTTTCAAGTCAGAAAGAAAGCGTTGCTCCCAGCCTTTCTGTTGTCATTTGCGTTCATTCTCAGCCTGGGCTTCAGCCAGGCATTTGCTCAGGAGCGGACGGTCACCGGAACCGTTACATCGTCGGAAGACAAGGTTTCATTACCCGGTGTTACTGTTCAAATCAAAGGAACAACCCGCGGCACCAATACCGACGCCGACGGGAAATATTCCCTCACCAACGTTCCTGACAATGCCACGCTGGTTTTCAGCTTCATCGGGCTCCAAAACCAGGAGATCGCGGTAGGCAACCGCTCCGTTGTCGATGCCGTTCTGACTTCCGACACCAAATCGCTGGAGGAAGTCGTCGTCGTGGGGTACGGTACGGCCAAGCGCAAAGACCTGACCGGTTCGGTTCAGCAGGTAACCGCCAAGGAGTTCAACCCTGGTATTGTTCCCAACCCACTGCAGGCCATTCAGGGCAAAGTAGCCGGGTTGGTGATTACGATGCCTTCGGGTGACCCCAACCAGGCGCCGACCGTTCGTTTGCGGGGCTATACCTCGCTGGCGGGTGGCAGTGATCCCCTGTATGTGGTCGACGGCGTGATCGGTGTTCCCATTCAGACGGTTTCACCAACCGATATTGAGTCGATGGACGTCCTGAAAGATGCTTCCGCAGCTGCTATCTACGGTTCAAGGGCGGCCAATGGTGTCATCATCGTGACGACCAAACGCGGAAAATCCGGCAAGACCACGATCACCTTCAATAATTATGTTGGCGTTGAAACCATTTCGAACCGGCTGGATTTGCTGGATGGCCCCGGTTATCGGGCGGCCGTCAGTACCCTGAAAGGAGACTCTACACTAAGTCTGGACCGGCTCCGTTTTCCTGCCGGCAACTACAACACCGACTGGGTGAAGGAAATCACCCGGATGGGCGTGACGACCAACCACGACCTGGCCATTTCAGGGGGATCACCAGCCTTCAGTTACCGGGGCTCTCTCAACTACATTGGCCGCGAAGGGATCATTAAAAACACGGGCTTCGATCGGGTAACAGCCCGCATCAACCTGGATCAAAAGGCGCTCGATAACCGCCTGAACATCCAGTATAACCTGTCGGTGACCAACACCAACTCCAAACTGAACGACGACGCTATCATCGCCCGGGCGGTTACGTTCCTGCCAACCCTGCCCATTACCGATCCGACGGGGGCCAACAACGTGGGCGGTTATTACGAAGTAGGCGGTAGTTTCGACCTCTTCAACCCCGTTGCCATGCTCAACAACCAGCGATTCGATCAGCAAAAGCGATTATTGATCGGTGGGGTCAACCTGCGCTACGAGATCATCGACGGGCTGACCCTGGGCGTTAACGGCGCTTTCCAGAACGAGAATACCGACGAAAGCCGCTCGCGCGACCGCAGCATCAAGGCCTTCCAGACGACCAATGGCGAAGCCTACCGGAAAATGGATCAGGTCAACAACAAGCTGCTGGAACTGACTGCGACCTATACCAAAGCCTTCGGCCAGAACAACAGCAACTTCAATGTACTGGGCGGTTACTCGTACCAGAACATTGTTTATGACGGTTTTCAGGCCCGTAACGCCCAGTTTCTGACCAATACGCTCTCGTATGACAATCTGGGGCTGGGGGCCGGTACGCTGCTGAGTCCGGCGTCCAACTACGCGACCTCCTACCGGAATGCCACCACGCTGGCGTCTTTCTTTGCCCGGGCTACGGTGAACATGAACGACAAGTACAACCTGACAGCCACGGTACGGCGCGATGGAAGTTCGAAATTTGGGGCCAACAACAAATGGGGACTTTTCCCATCGGTGGGTGCAGGCTGGACGCTGACGAACGAAGATTTCTTCCCGAAATCAACCACGCTGAACTACCTGAAACTGCGCCTGGGCTGGGGACAAACCGGAAATTCGGAAGGCTTGAAACCGTATCAGTCGCTCCAGTTGTATGGTCAGAAAGGCACGTATTACGATGGTGGGGTAGCCGACTTCCTGCCGGGCTACGGGATTACCCAGAATGCCAATCCGAACCTGAAATGGGAAGTGCTGACAACGTCCAACGCCGGGTTGGATTTTCAGTTGCTGAACGGCCGTTTCTCGGGTACGCTGGAGTTCTACAGCAAGACGACCAAGGACATGCTGTACCGGTATTCGGTGCCAGCGGATGGGGTTAAATACTTCACCAACTTCATCTGGGCCAACGTAGGCACCATGCGGAACCGGGGTATCGAGCTGTCGTTCGGGGGCGACCTCATCCAGAAAGAAGACTTTAGCTGGACTTCCCGCATCGTTGGGGCGTATAACAAAAACACGATTGTCAACCTGAAAAGCGATGAATTCGACTCCGGTCTGATCCGTTTCAATGCGTTTGGTGGCCGTGGTCTGTCGGATGTGTTTGCATCCTACCTCTGGCCGGGTCGTCCGCTGGGAGAATTCAACAACGTTCCAACGTTCGTGAGTTATACCGCCGATGGCAAAGTGCTGCTGAAACCGGGAACGGGCGATCAGCCCACCACCGATGTGAGCAAGGCCGATGCGGCTACGGGAATCAACACGCAGAACCCCATCTCCCAGGGCAACCCGCAACCCTTCCTGACGGCCTCTTTCATCAACTCGTTTACGTACAAAGGATTCGACCTGAACTTCCAGATTCGGGGTTCGTTTGGCAACAAAATCCTGAACAACCTGCGCTCGAACCTCCTGATTCCGGGGTCGATCCTGGAAACCAACATGCTGCAAGGCGTAGCGGATCTTCCGAGTGGGTATGGCACCAACGTGTTGTCGACTTATTGGCTCGAAAACGGAACCTATGCCCGTCTAGATAACTGGCAAATCGGGTACAACATCCGGACTGGTGGCAAATACCTGTCGGCCGCCCGGGTCTACCTCGGTGGTAACAACCTGTTTACGCTGACGAGCTACAAAGGGGTCGATCCGGAACTTCAGGTGAAAGCGGATTTGCAGAACGAAAGCCAAGCACCCAACAACATCGGGATGGATTTTAGCAATATCTATCCAAAAACCCGTTCGTTCCAACTGGGCCTTAACCTGACGTTTTGACCGTTGTTAATCAACTAACTACCAACTACGAAGATGTTTAATTCAACCATACGAGTTTGGGGCGTCTGTCTGGCTCTGCTGCTGGCAGGCCAGGCCTGTACGAACCTCGACGAAAAAACCTACGACGTTATTCCGACCGACCAGTTTGGCCAGACAGCGGCTCAGCAAGCTGCGCTGATCGGTCCACTCTACAGTGGTTTGGCCGATTATTACGGCAACAGTGCCGGTTTGAACGCGGTAACGGACGAACAGATTGTTCCGACGCGGGGTGGTGACTGGAAAGACGGCGACAACTGGAAACGGCTTTATCAGCATACCTGGGACCCGACGACCGACAACGGCCAGTTCAACGGCCCCTGGACCTGGTGTTACAACAACATCACGTCCATCAACCAGCAACTGGGTTCCATTACGGACGAAAACGTGAAAGCCGAGCTTCGGGCATTGCGGGCTTTCTTCCACTACAAGGCGATGGATATGTTCGGCAATGTGATCATCGCCGATCAGGTGGGAACCTCCACCCCGGCTCAGAAAACCCGGACCGAGGTGTTTAACTGGATCGAGAAGGAATTGCTGGAGGTGTATCCCAAATTGAGTTCAACCGTGGGCGGTGCCTATTATGGCCGTTTCAACAAACCGGTGGTCAACATGATTCTGGCGAAGATGTATCTCAACGCGCAGGTCTATACCGGCACGGCCCGCTGGGCGGATGCGGTTACACGTTGTGATAGCATTATTATGTCGGGTAAGTTTTCCCTGACGGCTGATTTGCTGGACAACTTCAAAGTGCAGAATCAGAACTCACCGGAAATTATCCTGGCAACGCCTTTCGATAACTCGAAACGGGGTGGATTCAACGTCCATATGGCAACCCTGCACTACAAGCACCAGTTGACCTATAACCTTCCGGCTTCTCCCTGGAATGGCTACGCAACCGTGGTTGAGTTTTACAACTCGTTCACGGCGCAGGATTTGCGCAAAAAAATGTGGATCGTTGGTCAGCAGTATGATGCAACCGGAGCACCCATGGACGACGATGGCATCCCGATGGTGATCACCCCCGAAATTCCGGCTTTCGAAATGCCAGCGGGTCCCGCGGGTCGTCTGGCCGGAGCCCGGAGCCAGAAATACGAGATTCAGCGAAACAACACCACCAACGACATGAGTAACGATTTCGTTATTTTCCGTTTGGGGGATGTCTATCTGATGCGCGGAGAAGCCAATTTCCGGCTGGGCAGAACGGCCAATGCGCTGGCGGATTTCAACGTGATCCGCAAACGGGCGGGTGTGCCGGACTATACAGCCGCTCAACTCACACTGGATGAAATTCTGGCCGAGCGGGGCCGCGAACTGGCCTGGGAATACCACCGCCGTCAGGACCTGATCCGGTTTGGGCAGTTCACCAAAGCGTGGCGTTTCAAACCCGCTTCGGAAAAATACCGGGAGTTGTTTCCCATTCCGAGAGATCAGATTTCGCTGAACCCCAACTTAAAGCAAAATCCAGGTTACAATTAGTGAAAAGCCTTTTCCTGTAAAAAGCCCGGGGTTTCCGGGCTTTTTCTGTTTTAATCCATTCCGGAGTATTGGCGTTCAATAGGATAAAACCGCCAACCAAAAGCAATTTATTGAGTACCTTTAAGACGTCATTCGACAGTTCGCTACAGTTCATGCGCTATCTGGTTTTCTTTTTAATAGTAGGTTTTCTTGTCGGTTGTGGTGCTGTGGATACGCCATCGGAAGATCGGCTTTTTGAAAAACTATCGCCGGAAATAACCCACATCAATTTCACCAATTCGGTCGTCGACGACCCGGAGTTCAACATTTTTAACTACCGGAATTTCTACAACGGCGGGGGCGTCGCCATCGGGGATGTCGACAACGACGGCTATCCGGACGTCTTCCTGATTGCGAACATGGGTGAAAACCGCCTGTATCTCAACCAGGGAAAACCGGGTGCCACTTCACTGGCATTTGAAGATATTACGGCCCAAGCCGGTGTCGCCGGCAAACGCGCCTGGAGCACCGGCGCGACCTTTGCCGATGTCAATGGCGACGGCTGGCTGGATTTATACGTCTGCAACGCCGGCATTCGTCCCGGCGACGATCGGGGCAATGAGCTGTTTATCAACAATGGAATTGGCAAAAATGGCACAGTGACCTTCACCGAAAAAGCCGCCGACTACGGCCTGAATGACCACGGTTTTTCGACCCACGCAGCCTTTTTCGATTACGACCGCGACGGCGATCTGGACATGTATCTGCTCAACAACAGCTTCATGCCCGTCGGGAAATTGGGCTACGCTAACATTCGTTCCGAACGCGATTCACTGGGCGGTCATAAGTTATTCCGGAACGACGGTGTACGCTTTGCCGACGTCAGCGAGAAAGCCGGTATTTACGGCAGCCTGATCGGTTTTGGCCTCGGCATCACCATTGGCGACGTGAACGACGACAACTGGCTGGACATTTACATTTCGAACGATTTTTACGAACGGGATTACCTCTACCTGAATAACCACGACGGCACCTTTCGGGAATCGGTGAAAGACGCCATGCCGCACCTCAGCCTGTCGTCGATGGGCGCCGATGTGGCCGACATCAACAACGACGGCCGGCTGGATATTTTCGTGACAGATATGCTGCCGGGCAACGATGTTCGCTTGAAAAAGAATTCGTCCTTCGAGAATTACGACTTGCAGGAAATCAAACTGTCGCGGGATTTCCACTACCAGTATATGCAGAACATGCTGCATCTGAATCAGGGCAACGAACCAGCAAAAACCGGAAAAACCGCCATTCCGATGTTCAGCGACATCGCCCGGTTTTCGGGCGTTCACGCCACCGACTGGAGTTGGGGCGCCTTGATTTTCGACATGGACAACGATGGCCGGAAAGATATTTTTGTCGCCAACGGCATTGCCAAAGAAGTGACCGATCAGGATTTTATTCACTTCCTGGCCGACCGGGAAAACATGGCCCAGATTGCCCGTCAGCGCGCTTTCAACTTCAAGGAGTTTCTGGATAAGGCACCCGCGGAACCCATTCCCAATTACGCCTTTCGAAACGATGGCAACCTGACTTTTTCCAACCAGGCCGCCAACTGGGGCCTGGGCGAACCGAATTTCTCAAACGGCGCGGCTTACGGCGATCTCGACAACGACGGCGACCTGGATCTGGTGGTCAACAACGTCAACTCTCCGGTATCGGTTTTCAAAAATTTATCGGTCGAGAACCACAAAAGCAACTTCCTGCGGGTCAAACTGGTGGGTGAGGCCAAAAACCGCAATGCCATCGGCGCGCGGGTGTTTTTGTATCAGAAAGGCCAGATGCAGGTGTTGCAACAAATGCCCAACCGCGGTTTTCAGTCGTCCGTTGACCTGAATCTGCTATTTGGCTTGGGAACCGGCAACGTGATCGACTCGGTAACGGTGGTCTGGCCGAACGACCGGATGCAAACCCTACGACAGCCCAAAGCCAATCAATTGCTGACGCTGAAACAGCCGGAAGCTACTGCCATTTGGAGAGCCAAAGCACCCTCACCAGCTCTTTTTCAGGACATTACCACAGTTTCCGGCCTGGATTATACCCATGAAGAAAGTCCGTTTGTGGATTATAACCGCGACCCATTATTGAAACAGATGCTCTCGACCGGAGGCCCGGCAATGGCGACAGGCGATGTCAACGGCGACGGGCTGGATGATGTGTTTTTTGGTGGTGCCTTCGGAAAACCGCATCATCTGTTTTATCAACAGTCCAACGGCCGGTTTGTGGATAAAACCCCGGCGGTTTTGCGACAGGACTTGACCTACGAAGCCGTCGATGCGGTTTTCTTCGATGCCGATGGCGACAAAGACCTGGATCTCTACGTCGTTTCGGGCAGCAACGAGTTTGAAGCCGAAGCCGACGAATTGCTCGACCGGCTGTATTTGAACGACGGCAAAGGCGGTTTTGTCCGCGACGACCGTTTGCCGAACCTGAAAGCCAGCGGTTCCTGCGTCGCGGCTGCCGATTATGACCGCGACGGCGACATCGATCTGTTTGTCGGAACCCGGCTGATTCCGGGAAAATACGGTTTCAATCCGGCGAGTTATCTGCTGACCAACGACGGCACCGGCAATTTCAAGAACTACACCCGGCGTTACCTGCCGAACGCTGATCAGTTGGGCATGGTGACCGATGTGACTTGGAGCGATCTGAACGGCGACGGTTACCCTGAATTAATCGTGGTCGGCGACTGGATGCCGATTACGGTTTTTCAAAACCAGCGCGGAAAACTGGCCACTTCTGAAACGCCGAAACTGGCGGATTCGACTACCCCAGCTTCCGGCTGGTGGAATTGCGTCAAAGCCGGGGATGTCGATGATGACGGGGATATTGATCTGGTGGTCGGCAATCTGGGACTTAATTCCCGGATCAAGGCAACGGCCAAAATCCCGGCGGAACTCTACACGGCTGATTTTGACCAAAATGGCAGCCTGGAGCAAATCATCAATTGCGCCGACGAAACCGGAACCTTGTATCCGATGGTGTTGAAGCAGGATTTGCAGAAAGAGATGCCTTCCATTAAAAAGAAATACCTCAAGTTTACGGATTATGCGGGCAAGAAACTGAACGAAATTCTGGACGAAAAGCAGTTGCAAAGTGCTGTGGTGCAACGGGCGTATACGGGCGAATCGGTGATTTTGCTGAATGATGGAAAAGGAAAATTCACCATTCAAGCCCTGCCGAAAGAAGCGCAGTTCTCACCGGTTTGCGGTATTGAAATTACGGATGTCGATGGCGACAAAAAGATGGATTTGGTATTAACCGGAAACTTTTACGATGTTTTGCCGGAAATTGGCCGCTATGATGCCAGTTACGGGTTGGTGCTGCTCGGAAAAGGCAACGGCGTTTGGAAGCCCCTCGACCCGGCGGTTTCCGGCTTCATCGTTCACGGGCAGGTCCGGCAACTCGCGCGGCTGAAACAGGGACAGTTTGTGTTAGGGAAAAATAAGGATAAAGTGCAAGTCTACAGCCGGAATTGAGCTGATTTGACTGATTAAACGAATTGTTCTTATTCGGTTTTTATCAACTTAATCAGTCAAATCAGCTCAATTCCGGTTCAGAAATCAACCTATGAAACGAATTAGTATCTTTTTTGCGGCCGTAACGCTGTTCTTTACGGGCTGTAAACAACTGAATAGTTCTTCCGAAAAACCGCTGTTTCAGGTGCTGGATTCGACCCGGACGGGCATCGGTTTTGTCAATCAGGTTCGCAATACGGACCAATTCAACATCATCGACTACCTGTATTTCTACAACGGGGCGGGTGTGGCGGCTGGTGACCTCAACAACGACGGCCTGACCGATTTGTATTTCGTCTCTAATCAGGGAAAAAATACGCTGTACCAGAATAAGGGCGGACTAAAATTTGAAAACATTACCGAAAAAGCCGGAGTCGAAGGGTTTTCGGACTGGCAAACCGGCGTAACGATGGCGGATGTCAACGGCGATGGCTGGCTCGACATTTACGTGTGCGCGGTCGGCAACTTCAAAGGCCTGGAAGGCTCCAATGAGTTGTATATCAATAATCAGGACGGCACCTTTACCGAGAAAGCCGCCGAATACGGATTAGACTTTACCGGCTTTTCGACCCAGGCGGCTTTCTTCGACTACGACCACGACGGTGATCTGGATCTGTATCTGCTCAACCACGCCGTGCATACTTCCCGCAGTTACGACCGCGTCACAGCCCGGAATCTGCGACAAAACGAATCGGGCGATTACCTGTACCGGAACGAATTGATCAGCAACGGCACGAAAAATCCGAAGGCTCGTTTTACCAACATCAGCGAGCAAGCCGGGATTTTCGGCGCGGCTATGGGCTACGGTTTGGGCATCTCGGTGGCGGATCTCAACAATGACGGCTGGGAAGATATTTACGTCTCCAACGATTTTCACGAAGACGATTACTATTACCTCAACAACGGCAAAGGCGGTTTTACGGAAAGCATGCGAAAGGCGTTTGCCCACGCCAGCCGGTTTTCGATGGGGAATGATGTGGCGGATGTCAACAACGACGGCTACCCGGATGTGGTCACGCTCGACATGTATCCCGAAGACGAACGGATCGAAAAAATGTCGCTGGGCGAAGATCCGCTGGACATTTACCTCTATAAACTGAGTTTTGGCTACATGAATCAGTATAGCCGCAACTGTTTGCAAATCAGCCAGTCGGGCCAGAAATTCATGGAAATTGGAGCGATGGCCGGGATTGCTGCCACCGACTGGAGTTGGTCGCCCCTGCTGGCCGATTACGATAACGACGGCATCAAGGACCTGTTCATTTCCAACGGCATCGTCCGGCGACCCAACGACCTCGATTACGTGAAGTACGCGTCCGACGATTCGCTGCGGTATGCGATGGAAACGTCTAAAGCCATCGATCAAAAAGCGATTTCGCTGATGCCCGAAGGCAAGGTGCATAATTACCTGTATCAGGGGTCGAAAGAGCTGAAATTTGCGGATAAATCGCTGGCGTGGGGGTTCGAAAAACCGACGTTTTCGAGTGGCGCGGTATATGCCGATCTGGACAACGACGGCGATCTGGATCTGGTGACCAACGACATCAACGATCCAGCGGGGGTCTACCAGAATCAGGCGAATGAAGTATTCCCAACCCATACGTATCTGAAAATCAAACTTCAGGGCGAGTCGGCGAATACTTTTGGGGTGGGGGCCAAAGTCGTCTTGAAAACAAAAACCGGTCTGCAACTCCAGCAATTGATGCCGACACGCGGTTTTCAATCGTCCGTCGAGCCGGTACTGACGTTTGGATTAGGCGAAACTGCCACGGTTGACTCGCTGATCGTGATCTGGCCGAACCAGAAGATGCAAATTCAGACCGGTGTGAAGACCAACCAGACGCTGACGCTAAAACAAACGGCGGCTCAACAGGATGTTGGCAATTTCCGGTTCACGGCTCCCGATCCTCAACCCCTGTTTGAAGACATCACGAGCCAGTCGCCAATGGTGTACCAGCACCAGGAAAATACCTATTTCGATTTTGTCCGGGAATCGCTGATGCCGTTCAAGGTGTCGATGGAAGGGCCGAAGCTGGCGGTCGGCGATGTCAATGGCGATGGGCTGGACGATTTTTACGCGGCTGGTGCCAAATGGCAGGCCGGCAGTTTGCAGATTCAGCAACCCGGTGGCCGGTTTTTGCCAAGCAACCAACCGGCTTTTCGGGTCGATTCAACGTACGAGGATGTCGATGCGGTTTTCTTCGACGCCGATGGCGACAAGGATGTGGATTTATACGTGGTTTCAGGCGGCAATGAGTTTTTCGAGAGAATGCCCGAACAGTTGGACCGGCTGTATCTGAACGATGGCAAGGGAAACTTCACCCGCTCGAACGGATTGCCGCCCATGTACACCAACAAAAGCTGCGTTCGTCCGGTCGATCTGGATCAGGATGGTGATCTGGATCTGTTCGTGGGCGGGCGGGTTATTCCTTTTGCCTACGGAAAGATTCCGAATTCGTATCTCCTGATCAACGATGGCAAAGGGCGTTTTACGGACAAAACCGACCAGCTCGCCCCCGAACTCCGCAAAGCCGGGATGGTGACCGACGCCCTCTGGATGGACTATGATCAGGACAAGGACCTGGATCTGGTCGTGGCTGGCGACTGGATGCCGATTCGGGTGTTCGCCAATCAGAACGGTAAATTGGAAGCGGTTCAACGCATCACCGACGAGAAGACACCCCTGAACGGTTTCTGGCAGTGCCTGTCTGCCGCCGACTTCGACCGCGATGGCGATCTGGATCTGTTGGCCGGGAATCTGGGCTTGAACACCAAATTCATCAAACAGACCGAACCCCGGCTGAAAATGTGGGTGAAGGATTTTGACAATAACAGCAGCGTTGAGCAGCTTCTGGCCTACCAGCGCGACGGAAAAGACTGGTATCCCGTTAATTTCAAGGATGACTTGGGCAGACAGATGCCCGGTATTATCAACAAACGGTTTACCAACTATACGTCATTCGCCGGAAAACCGGTGGAGGATTTGTTTGAGAAAAAAGAACTGAACGGGGCCGAAGAATACGAAGTCAACCAGTTTGCCTCGGTGTATCTGGAAAACACGGGAGACGGGCGTTTTGTGGTTCACCCACTGCCGATGCTGGCCCAGGTTTCCAAACTGTTTGCGCTCCGAACCGATGACATTGACAACGACGGTTACCCCGATATTCTGGCGGGTGGCAATTTCTACGGCGTCAGCACCTATCAGGGGCGTTACGACGCGAATGATGGGCTGATGCTCCAAAACACGGGCAAGACAGCCAGCAACACCGCTCGATTCATAGCGCTTTCGCCGATCTCCAGCGGTTTTCGGCTCGATGGCGAAGTGCGCGATATCAAACCGATTCGGGCAGCGGGGGCGCTACGCTGGTTGGTCGCCCGCAACGATACAACGATTCAGGTGTTTCAAAAAGCAAAGCTCGTTCGGACTGGCCTCGCCGGAAAACCGTAAACAATCCACAGACGCGTACAGGATATACTTTTTTTAAGGTAAATTTGTAGTCCTCTTGTACCATTAATTGCCAGCGTTCTTTATGAAAAATCGAATCCTGTGGGTTTTATTTCTTGGCGGCCTATGGAGTTTTGCCGGTTGCCAACCCAAAGCCACTCCGGAAGAATACAATGCCAAAGCTGCTGAACCGGAGCGTTATCACCAGTGTGTCAAGCAATTGACCGATGTGATTATTCACGATATTTTCTCTCCGCCGGTCGCCAGCCGGATTTATGGATATGCCAATCTGGCCGGTTACGAGGCCATGTTACCGGGACAACCCGGTTATGAATCGCTGGCGGGCAAACTCCGGAAATTTACCGCTCCGCCCAAACCGGAACCGGGTCAGGAATACTGCTTTCCGCTGGCCAGCACCCGGGCGTTTCTGACGGTTGGTCGCAATCTGACGTTTTCCGGGGACATGTTCGACGGTTTTGAAAAAGACTTTTACGAGCAATACAAGGCCATGGGAATTCCCGACGACGTGATGGAACGTTCGATGGCGTATGGTGAAGCGGTGGCCAAACACATCATGGAGTTTGCGGGCAAGGATTCGTATAAGCAAACGCGCGGATTCAAGCATACCGTGACCAACGCCGAAGGAACCTGGGTGCCGACGCCCCCAGCCTACATGGAAGCCGCCGAGCCGAAGTGGATGCAAATTCGCTGCTGGGTGATGGATACCTGCTCGCAGTTTATTCCTCCGCCGGCCATTCCGTATAACATGACGAAAGGGAGTCCTTTTTATAAACTGGCGGATGAAGTCTATCAAATGAGCCTTCGCCAAACCGAGGAAGAACGGAAAATCGCTTTTTTCTGGGACGATAATGCCTTCGTGATGAACGTCGCCGGTCACGTTTCGTATGCATCCAAAAAAATGACACCGGGCGGTCACTGGCTGGCCATCGCAGCCACGGCATCCCGTCAGCAAAAGGCCAATTTTGCCCAAACGGTACAAGCCTATACGTTAACGTCCTTTGCGTTAGCCGACGGTTTTATCAGTTGCTGGGACGAAAAATACCGCAGCAACCGCATCCGGCCCGAAACCGTCATCAACAAATTTATCGATCCGAAGTGGACGCCGTATTTGCAAACGCCCCCATTTCCGGAATATACCAGCGGACACAGTGTGATTTCGGCCGCTGCCGCCGAGGTGCTGACCATCCTCTACGGCGACAACATCGCGTTCACGGACTCGACCGAAAATCCGTACGGCCACGGCGTTCGTTCGTTTAAATCGTTCCGCGAAGCCGCCGTGGAAGCCTCTTATAGCCGGTTATACGGCGGTATTCACTTCCGGGATGCGCTGGAACTCGGTAACATCCAGGGGCGAAAAGTGGGTGAATACGTGGTGGAAAAACTGACTTCGAAGAAAGAGGTGGCGGTAGCGCCTAAGTAACCGGGAATCGATGCTCACCGTCCAAAATTTCCGCAAAGAATACCACAACCGGCTGGTGCTGGCGATTCCACAGGCGGATTTTCCTCCGGGCATTCACTGGCTGAAGGGCCGCAATGGCTCCGGAAAAACGACCTTTTTTCGGTCGGTTGCCGGGTTACTGCCCTTCGACGGAAGTCTGGTTTTGGAGGCAAAATATGACATTCGGCGGCAACCAGTCGACTACCGGCTTCGGGTCAATTACGGGGAAGCCGAACCGCTTTACCCCCAATTTCTAACGGCCTGGGAATTGATCTGCTGGGTAGCAACGACCAAACAGGCACCGACGCAACAGATCGACGAATTGATTGACCTGTTCGGAATCCGGGATTTCATCAAAACCCCCATCGGAACCTATTCAAGCGGGATGCTCAAAAAGACGTCGCTGGTGCTGGCCTTTCTGGGAAAACCCAGCCTGATTTTGCTCGATGAACCATTGATTACCCTCGATCACGCGACCACCAAAGCCGTGATCGACCGCATTCGGCAAAGCCGGGAACAAGGCACCAGCTTTCTGCTGTCATCGCACCAGGACGTCGACGCTGCTGAACTGCCAGTCGATTCTGTTTGGGTCGTTCAAAATCAGTCGCTGGAATCCATCACCCAACCGGCTGGTTTATGAGTGCTTTGTGGACCGTACCGGAAAAGCTGATTGTCAGGCAATTCTATCTGCAAAATACCGGTCTGTTTCTGGTCGTGATGATGCTGGCCTTCGGATTTCTGAGTTCAGCCGAGCACATTGCGCTGGCGAGTTACGCCGTGCACGACTGGGCTTTTCTGGCGGCTTACGGCATTATTTGGGTAATGTATGCGGTTCACACGATCCGGTTCAGTTTGCAGGTTTTTCAGAAAACCGATCTGCTCCAGCTTTTCCGGCTCATTCCGTCTTTCAAACGAGTCGCCATTCTGTATTTCCTGCACTTTCAATTGCTGGCTCCCGTCGTTTTCTATGGCGGTTTTATGGTCTGGGTTGGCAATCAGCATGGCACAACAACTGCCAATGTCGTGGTGGTTGTGTTCATGGGCTTGCTGTCGGTTTTGCCGCTTCCGTTTGTGGAACGGGCTTTGCGACATCCCAACCCGGAGCAGTTTGCGGGCCACATTGGAGCCTGGCTTCGGCAGCGGTTCACCACGCCCTATCTCCTCTTTTTTATCCGCTATCTTTTCCGTGAACAACCGGCCACGCTGTTTCTAACCAAAGTTGGCTCGTGTCTGGTGACGATTGGCGTGCTGGCTCTGTATCCTACCGACGAGTACGACATCCGGCTGCTGTCGTTGGGAATGTTGCTGTCAGCGGCTTTACACGCCGGGATTGTCTTCGAATTATACCGGTTTGAAGCCACTCAATTGCTGTTGCTCCGGAATTTACCAGTCTCTCTTTCCGGCCGGTTTCTACGGTATACAGGAATCCTTACTTTGGTAATCAGCCCGGAAGCGGTTTTGCTGCTGAAAAATCACCCGGTTGACGTCACGGTTCCGGCAATACTTGGCGTGTGGCTTTGGGGCCTCAGTCTGCTTTTCCTGCAATATGCCGCCTTGCTGACCCGCCATCAGCCCCGCGACCGGTTTATGTCGCAGCTCTTCTGGCCCCTCATTGGGTGCTTCCTCCTGATAATGTACCGGTTACCCGTATGGGGATTGGCCGCCACCGGTTTGGTGGCGGCTGCGGTTTTGTTCATCCGCTCGTATTACCGTTCGTCCTGGGAAGAGTAACGCACCTATATCTTCAAGAAACTTTCAATCGGTCATCCCTACGGGATTCATCCTACTTTCAGTGGGTTCAAACCCACCGCTACAAAATGATCCATCCCTACGGGATTCGTTGGACTTGATAATCCTTTCGGCGGGTTAAATCCCGTAGGGATGACGCATCTTGTAGCCCCCAGTTGAAACTGGGGTGAATCTACGTATTACCAGAAATTAGTAGGAATGCCGGTTTGATGCACCTCGAGCGATACTTTATCCGATTGAACCGCCATCCGGTTCAGGGCGGTGTAGATGATTCGTACGGCATCCTCAACCCGATTCCAGCCCTCTTCGGTGGTTAAATTGATGCCAACGATGGTGCGGTTATTTTTTGACAGCAACGTCAGATACGACATCGCTCCGGCCATGATGGCCGAAACCGCCTGGTAGTCGGCTCCTTTGATGTACGCCAGTTGCCCCACCATGCGGGTCAGCTCTTCATCGTAAGCGGCACTGGCTTCGTCAGCCATTGGACTGGTTTCGGCCACGGTTGCTTTCAATACCTGAAAAGCCGCCGGGAATTGCCGAAAAAACCGGTAGGTATGGATGAGTTGTTTGTACCAGAGTTTGGATAAATCATTTTCATGAACCGGGCGCAGTTGCTCCAGCGTAGCCGGACTGAGTAACGGGAATAAGCGACCCATTTTGATGTAATGCGTCAGCAAGCCATCCAACCCACCAAAATAGCGGTAGATCAGGACTTTGCTGACACCCGCTTTTTCGGAAATCCGGTTAATTCCGATTCCGTCAATGCCTTTTTCTGCGATAACATCTTCCAGGGCATTGATGATTCTCTGCGAAGTCTGCGCACGATTGCGTTTGATTTTTTCCATTGGTAAAGATTGTTAGCTTTCTCAGTCACTAATCAGACGCAGGACGTCGGGAAAAGTCACATAGTAGTTACAGAAATCTTCCGGTCTTCCTTATAATAAGATGATCAGCTATTCTGTCTGCTTTTGAAGAAAGCCACGATACCCAGGATCACCAGCGCTCCCAGGAAAGCCGTCAGGATACGGGCGAGCAGGTCGGGCAGGCCGAACATGACCTGCAAGTCATTGCCCAACACCCAACTGCCGACAAAACTGCCGGCGATACCAATTAAAATCTGGAGCCAGATCGAAAACGAAAACCGTTTGAAAACCAGGTCGGCCAGCCAGCCGGCAACGGCACCCACTAAAATTGTAACGAGGATTCCCATGACTTCAGAGCGATGTGTTTAGTTACGGTGAATTACTTGCGTCCACTCATCCGAGTGGCTTATGTAATCCAGACGCAGAATACCTCCTGAAGTCACATATTAAGTTATAATTTACTTGAATTGGTAACAAAAAACGCCCGACCATGACGGCCGGGCGTTTGAATTTTGCTTTTAAATCGAAATCTATACGTTATTCGAAGCCAGTTTGGCACCCAGGTATTCGCGGTTCAGCCGGGCAATGTGATCCAGTGAAATTGATTTCGGACATTCCACCGAACACGCTCCCGTGAATGAACAGGCTCCGAATCCTTCGGCGTCCATCTGCGCGACCATGCGCTCAGCGCGCAATTGGTGCTCGGCCTGGCCTTGCGGCAAAACCGCCAGGTGCGACACTTTCGCGGCTACGAACAACATCGCCGACGCATTCTTACAAGCCGCAACGCAGGCTCCGCAACCAATGCACTGAGCCGCATCCATGGCTTCGTCAGCCACTTCGCGCGGAATCAGAATCTCGTTGGCATCCGGGGCCGAACCCGTGTTGACCGACACATAACCGCCAGCCTGCACAATGCGGTCGAAGGCATCGCGATCCACAATCAGGTCTTTCAGAACCGGAAAAGCCCGCGCCCGCCAGGGTTCCACCACAATGGTGTCGCCGTCGTTGAAGCTCCGCATGTGCAACTGGCAGGTTGTGGTGCCGGTTTGCGGACCGTGTGGCCGACCGTTGATGTACATGGAACAGGATCCGCAGATTCCTTCCCGACAATCATGGTCGAACGCAACCGGTTCTTCGCCTTTGTGCGACAGGTCTTCGTTCAACACGTCGAACATTTCCAGGAAAGACATATCCGGCGAAATATCCGACAATTTATAATCCACCATTTTGCCTGGTGTTTGGCTATTTTTTTGTCTCCAGACTTTTAAGGCAATATCCATTTCTTTTTATGTCTGAGGTTTAAGGTTCAAGGTTTAAAGAGGATACCTGCCGGATCGATCTTTAAACCTTAAACCCCAAACGTTAAATCCTTATTTATAACTCCGCTGTGTCAGCTTGACGGTTTCAAACTTCAGCTCTTCCTTGTGCAGTTTTTCGGGCTGACCCGGGCCTTTGTATTCCCAGGCGGCTACATAGGTGTAATTTTCATCATCACGCTTGGCTTCACCGTCTTCGGTCGAATATTCTTCCCGGAAGTGTCCTCCGCAGGATTCGTTCCGGTTCAATGCATCGTCGACCATCAGTTCCCCCAGTTCGATGAAATCAGCCACGCGTGAAGCCTGTTCCAGGGCCGGATTCAGTTCCAGATCGGTGCCGGTGACGCGCAGATTGCTCCAGAATTCTTTTTTCAACTCCTGAATCATCTTCTTGGCTTTTTTCAACCCTTCTGCATTCCGCGCCATTCCACAGTATTCCCACATGATGTGGCCCAACTGCCGGTGGAATTCCTCGGCGGTTTTCTCGCCCTTGATGGCCAACATGCGCGCAATCGTGTCCTGCACCTTCTGCTCCGCTTCTTTGAAAACCGGGTGCGTGACCGCGATTTTGTCCGCCGGACCAATCGTTGCCAGGTAGTCGCCCAGGGTATACGGAATAACGAAATAACCGTCGGCCAGCCCCTGCATCAGCGCCGAAGCACCCAGTCGGTTGGCACCGTGGTCGGAGAAGTTGGCTTCGCCGAGGGCGTAGAGGCCCGGAACGTTGGTCATCAGGTTGTAGTCGACCCACAAACCGCCCATCGTGTAGTGAACCGCGGGGTAAATTTTCATCGGCGTTTCGTACGGATCGTCGTCCACGATTTTCTCGTACATCTCGAACAGGTTGCCATATTTGGCCTCAATCACCTTCCGGCCGTCCCGCTTGATGGCATCGGCAAAGTCGAGGTAAACCGCCAGACCCGTCGGTGCAACGCCCCGGCCTTCGTCGCAGACGGTTTTCGCGTTGCGGGAAGCGACGTCGCGTGGCACGAGGTTTCCGAACGACGGATACCGGCGTTCCAGAAAATAATCGCGGTCTTCTTCTTTGATATCTTTCGCCTTGATTTCACCCTTCCGGACTTTCTCGGCAATCTCTTTCGTTTTCGGCACCCAAACCCGGCCGTCGTTCCGCAGCGATTCCGACATCAGCGTCAGTTTCGACTGGTAGTTTCCTTTCACCGGAATACAGGTCGGGTGAATCTGGGTGAAGCACGGATTTGCCATCAAGGCTCCCTTTTTGTGGGCCCGCCAGGCTGCCGTTACGTTGGAACCCATGGCGTTGGTCGACAGGTAAAAGACGTTGCCGTAGCCCCCGGTGCAGAGCAAAACCGCGTGCGCTGAATGCGATTCGATTTTGCCCGTAACCAGATTTCGGGTGATGATCCCGCGCGCTTTACCGCCCTCGATCACCAGATCGAGCATTTCGGTACGCGGATACAGTTTCACTTTTCCGTTGGCAACCTGCCGGCTCAGCGCGCTGTAGGCACCCAGCAGCAACTGCTGCCCGGTCTGGCCCCGCGCGTAGAACGTCCGGGATACCTGCGAACCACCGAAGGAGCGGTTGGCCAGGGCACCACCGTATTCGCGGGCGAAGGGGACACCCTGCGCCACACACTGGTCGATGATGCTGACGCTGACCTCGGCCAGCCGGTGAACGTTGCCTTCGCGGGCGCGGTAGTCACCGCCTTTGATGGTGTCGTAGAACAGCCGGAAAACGCTGTCGCCGTCGTTCTGGTAGTTTTTAGCCGCGTTGATACCGCCTTGGGCCGCAATACTGTGCGCCCGACGGGGGCTGTCCTGGAAACAAAACGCCTTGACGTTGTAGCCCAGTTCGGCCAAAGCGGCCGCTGCTGAGGCCCCGGCTAGCCCGGTGCCGACCACGATGACCTCGTATTTTCGTTTGTTGGCCGGATTGACCAGCTTCAGATTAAATTTATGCTTCGCCCACTTTTCAGCGAGGGGGCCTTCCGGAACCTTAGACTCCAGCTTCATCCCGGTTTCTTTCTCTTCTAATACGTCTAACATAGACAGATACGGTTCAATACTTGTACGATAAAACCCTGTTCTGATTAAAAAAGAATATGGTGCGCTTTCAGATAAATGTAAACCGGCATGGCGGCAAACAAAGCCGGAATGACGATCCCAAATCCGTAGGTACCCAAAAATTCAATAAGCGGAGAATATTTCTTGTGGCGCAGACCCAGCGTCTGGAAACCACTTTGAAAACCGTGTACGAGGTGAAACGACAGGGCGATCATCGACACCACATACAGCGCGACATACCACAGGTAGGAAAAGGCAAAGACGGTTACGGCGTAGAGATCCTTGATGGGTTCGCCGTCGTACGTTACCTGCGGAATGCTCCCGGCCGTAATCGTTTCGCCGTTTAACACCACCGGCCCGAAATGCATCGTGTACCAGAACGTCCGCATGTGGATGATGATGAAAACCAGAATGATCGTTCCCAGAATACCCATGTTGCGAGAGGTCCAGGGGCTGTTGGCTTCCGGTTTTGCGTAGGCATACTTAACGGGGCGCGAAGCCTGGTTGTGGCGCGTCAGCACCAGCGCCATCAGGGCATGAACGATGATCGAACTGTACAGTAAGTAGGAAATGGTCTTTATGATCGGATTGTGGGTCATAAAGTAGCTGTACTCATTGAAGGCCCGGCCTTCGTCGCCTTTGAACAATTGCAGGTTCCCAACCAAATGAACAATCAGGAACGAGCACAAAAACAGCCCCGTCAGCGACATGACAACTTTGCGACCGAGGGTGCTGGAAAGTGTTGTTGTTACCCAAGACATATAGCGTGTAAAGAAATTTTTGTTTAGTAAAGCGGCTTGAAAATTAACCGATTCGTAGAGGTCAAAACTACAGCACAAAGCGATTCGAACCAAAAAAACCCCGTATTTTTACGCTTATTTGGAATTAATAAAAGGTCGTTGTTCCGTTTCTCCGGCTAACGGGTTGTAAACCGATTTTGTTTTGTTATTCGACGATCTGAATAGGATTATTTTAAGCCATTAAAACGTATAGACTCTTTCTGAACAGCGTATATTCCTCCTGCCCTCTTTTTAATTTTGAACTTTTTCGATTACCCTATTCCTTCCCGCTCCGGCAGTAAAAGCGCGACTTTTGGAATAATTACCGGAAGGCTGTTACTTTTGCCCTGAACTGGATTGCATGGATGAAAAGAATGAGAGGATTACTTGACAAACCGTTCAATCCTCTGAATCCTTCACTCTCTGCAAATACAATTCAAGACGACCTTATTCAATCATGAAAAAAGCATACATTTTCCCCGGCCAGGGCGCACAGTTCCCCGGAATGGGACTGGGTTTATACCAGCAATCCGAAAAAGCCAAATACCTCTTCGAGCAGGCCAACCACATTCTGGGTTTCGAGATTACGAAGATTATGTTTGAAGGCACCGATGAGGAGCTGAAACAAACGAATGTGACCCAACCCGCCATTTTTCTGCACTCCGTCATTCTGGCCCAAACCGTCGAGGATTTTGCCCCTGATATGGTGGCCGGGCATTCGCTGGGCGAATTTTCGGCTTTGGTTGCCGCTGGCGGCCTGTCTTTCGAAGACGGTTTGCGGCTGGTGGCCCAGCGGGCGAGTGCCATGCAGAAAGCCTGTGAACTCAACCCGTCGACGATGGCCGCTGTGCTGGGGCTCGACGATGCCACCATCGAACGGATCTGTCTGGAAGTGGCCGCCGGGTCCGGATTTAAAGAAGTGGTGATTCCGGCGAATTATAACTGCCCCGGTCAAGTCGTAATTTCGGGTTCGCTTGAGGGCGTTCGGATGGCGGGCGAAAAACTGAAAGAAGCTGGTGCCAAACGGGTGTTGCCGTTGCAGGTGGGCGGAGCGTTTCACTCCCCCCTGATGGAACCGGCCCGCGAAGAACTGGCGCAGGCCATTCAAACAACGCCGTTCAGCCAGCCGCGCTGCCCGATTTACCAGAACGTCAATGCCAAACCCGCCACGGATGTGGAAACGATCAAAGCCAACCTCATCGCGCAATTGACCGCCCCCGTCCGCTGGACGCAATCGGTTGAAGCCATGAGCGCCGATGGTACCACGGTTTTCGTGGAATGCGGTCCGGGTAAAGTGCTTCAGGGTTTGGTGAAGAAAATTATTCCAACTGCCGAAACGCAGGGCGTAACTAGTTAAAAGTTAAGAGTTAAGAGTTAAGCGTTAAAAATGTGCGTCGGCCAACTCTTCATTCTTCATTCTTAACTCTTAACTTTTTTGCAGGGCTTCTTGCTTTTTTAAATACAGAACCGCTATCTTTGCACTCGCAATTGCCGGGTCGTCTAAGGGTAGGACGACAGATTTTGGTTCTGTTTGTGAGGGTTCGAATCCTTCCCCGGCAACTGACATTACTTTAGGCCACTGATTCCATGAATCAGTGGCCTTTTTTGTGCGTTGACGAATTGGGCGAGATGGGGGCAGCTATGAAAACCGTTACATTTTAATCAGGTGCTGGTCATACCCGGCGGCCACCAGGGCTTCATAAGCATCCCAGACGTCTTGTGGTATTTCCTGCGGAATCTGAAACCCCTTCTGAGGATATTCCCTGATCCGTTGTAAATCCCCCACCATGATGTGAATCACCTGCTCCGGCGACAGTTCCGGATTTGAATACATTTCCAGGTATTCTTCGTAAGAAGCCTGTGGGGACGTAACGCGCACCTGTTTTTGGGGCCAAACCTTCCGAAACGTAGCATAGCTCCGGCGTTCCATGTACGGTTTTTGAACCAGCAGAAAATGAGTTGGGTCGAGGTTGCGCTCTGCAAGCCGTTGTTGCGTAAACAGGACATTCTCCCCGGTATTGGTGGATTGGTTTTCAATCAGCATGGCCTCGTCCGGCACACCCATGTTCCGGGCAATTTCGGCAAACTGATCCGCTTCAGGTTCGGTCCACAGGTTTCGGGTAATCACGCCCAGGCCACCGGAAAAGATCAGGAGCGGAGCCCAGCCGTCCAGCCAGAGCTGCGCGCCCCGTTCTGCGACCCGCTTATCGTAGCTACACAGGACGAAAATGGCGTCGGCAGGCTGGAGGGGCTGGTGTAGCCGGTGGTAGTCCCATAGTTTTTTAGCCAGACGATGAATGGAAGCAGGAACTTGATTCATAAAAAGGAATTATGGTGTCCAGGTATCTTTAGATGAACGGGACAATTTACAAGCAGAATACCAAACTTCGTTTCAGGGTTTGATGCCGAGCATCAAACTGGCCGATCCCGTCGAGGTGGTAGGCAGTTTGCCGTCCCATTTCTCAATCCATTGCTGCTGAATCAGCATGGGCGTTAACGTACGTTGTTTCAGGGTATTGGCTTCGGATTCAGCCTGCGCATTGATCAGCCGCGCCCGGGCGGCTCCGGTTGCGCGGGTAATCGCAATTTCGGCCTGGGCTTTTTCCGACTCAATTTTGTTCCGAAGGGCCATGGCCGTTTGAACGGCGGTATTTTTGGCATCGATCGCAGCCTGAAGAGAAGGCGGTGGGGTGACGGCGGAAGTCAACCGTTCGTAAATAAAACCGTCTTCCTTGAGCGATTTACGCAACTCGGCTTCCACTTTCGCTTCGAAACGCGCCCGTTGCCCCACCAGACTATCGGATTTAAACTCGTTGGTGGTTAGTCGGTAAGCATCGAATACCATGTTTCGGATGATGGTTTGCTCGAGTTGCGGCAACGGCCGGCGGTATTGCCGGTAAATCTGGGGAACCTCCGCCGGATTGGGGTGATACGTCAGCGTCGGGTCCACCGTAAAGGAAGCGCCGTCATTGGTGTTCACCGTAAAAGATTGGTAATCGACCGTCTGGGTAAAGGTCGGGAATTCTTCAATTTTAGTCAGCCAGGGAATATACCACACAAAACCGGTCACTTCCGTAATGTCGCTCACCCCCCGATCCGACCCCGACATGTTAATCTTTAGCCCCACGTGTCCGGCATCGATGCGGGTGTAAAACCGGCCAATAAACGAGAAAAGGATCAGGCATACGACCACGGTTATACCGATGGTAACCAGACGTTTACGAGGGAGTGTTTCCATTGTGGTGTTTTCGATTTTTAAGTGGGAGTTTTGTAAAACCTTTTGTGCCAGCCACCAGCAGAATCCAGGATGCGATCAGCACAAAACCGGCAAAATTCAGGAAAGAATTAGCCTGATTCAGTAAGGCAAACGTCCCGTTCAAAATAAAGAACGTAGCAACCAGCACCAGCAAATAGCGGGTAATTGATCGAATATCCATTGCACGTCAGGTTATGAGTTGAACACGATTCGGACTTCTACGGCCGATTGGGCTGTAAGGTACCGATCGTTTAGATGACCGCGAGGATTGTTATGCAGAATACAATTTTTGAATTACAAGCGGTTCTTTTTCAGGGTGAGATCCTGATCTATCGCGTTCAAATCCTGACGGTTACCAAAAGAATGAGCGGAGTAATTTCTAATTTTTAACACCCTTGCCCGTCTTTTTCACCGTCGACCAGGCGGTTTTTCTCAGGTGAGCGGCAAAATCGGCGGGAACCGTTTCGGGAACGAATTTCAGGTCGACGGGTGATTCATGGAACAGAAAACCGTACCAGACCAGCGACCCCAAATAACACCCGGCGGTACTGGCGTGGTGCGAATCAAAACCCAGTTTGTTGTCTTTCCAGCTATATCCCACGTGCAAAGAATGGTCCTGATTCGGCAAATTGGGTGCTTGCGGTTTGGCAAAATCATACTGGGCATCTTTCCGGTACGCCCAGTTGGGGTCTGAACTGATCCGCCAGAACGCATCACCAACCGGAATGACGGACGCGCCCAGTTCGCGGGCGATGGTGTGATAAGCCGCCCGTGATTTCGCCCACATTTCCTTTTCGCTCTGTGCCAGTTTTCCGGCGGCAATCTGCCCGAAACCGTCGGCATCGGAGCGATACGCCCAGGTTTGATGAAACACAATTTTGGCCGAAGGTTGCAGCTTTCGAATGTAGTCGACCAGCTTCTTCGCGTAAGGCTGGAAGGTGTCCACGTCGCCCGACAGCATGGAATATTGTTGCAGCGTCACCACGTCCCAGACGCCCTCCGCCAGCAGCATTTTCAGTGACTTGCCATTGTAGGCTTTTCCCTTCGGATCGTTTGGATCGGCCTCGGCGGCTTCCGCAATTTCCCAATGTCGTTGCAGCGAACAACCGCCTAACTCGGCCCGGCCCAGGGTTAACGCATGGCCGCCTTCTTCGCTCAGTTCCCGCAGGTATTTGGCCGCATTGCCCGAAAAACTGTTCCCGATGATGAACAGATGGAGCGGTTTTCCATTCTTTTTTGCGTCGGAAAACGCCGGAGCGCCGGTTTGGGAAACCGCGATCCGACTAACGAAAAGCAGCAGAAAGAATACGAAGGCACGAACCCGGAATACGGCGGTATTGACAAGCATAACTGGCGGATTAAATAACCAAAAGCAAAGGTTCCGGTTCGCTTTACTCTTTTTGCCGCCATTTAGTGCCATGAAAGCCCGCAATCGGGCCAGCAAAGGCATTTTAAGAACCATAATCCTTATTTTCCGGGGAATAAATACTTGGTGACGATCACAAAAAATGCGGTCACGTTAACCGTTGTAGAACCGATCAAGGCGATGGTGACGGCCTGTGGAATATCCAGATAATGAAGCCCTTCGGCGATGATGATCCCCAGAATCACAACCAGCCAGAAAACCACCATCCAGAAAATCCATTGGGCGAATTTCTTCCGTTCCTGAATGTCCTGCGCCAGCCCTACCAGACGCGTCCGGCGTTCTTCCTTGTCATATTGCTCGAACTCGTTTTGGGAAAGTCCGCTGTTGAGTGGGTTGGTCGACGACGATTCGATCAGTTTCCGGAAGTTCTCTTTCGCCTTTTCGCTGCCTTCATTCTCCGACATCGCGTCTGATAATTTCGGTGAAATAGTCTTTAATCAAGTCGTTATCGATGGGTTCCTGCTCCAGTGTGCCATCCCCGCTGCGACTAACCGACTGATACCAGGGTGATCCTTCGACGTGGGTCCAGTTGGAAAGCTGAATGGCGTTGTAATCTTTGGCAATGTCCCAGGCAAAATTGATGGAATCCTGCGCCTGCGGATCCAGTTCTTCGTCCCAGTCGCTGGTCGGAATCGGGGTTGTAATCGGGTTATTCCCAAACCGTTTGAAGCGGGTGTAGACGTCGGGAATCACAGGGCCATACGACCACGCCTGTACTTTTTCGGCAATCAGCGGTTTTTCGTGCCGGGCTAGGTGCAGCCCGTGCGCCATATAAATGAGCTTCTGCAGCTTCATCGGCGTCAGGGGACGGCCTTCGGCAACGCCCTTGTTTATAAACTGTCTGGCAATTAGCAATGCCGGGTACATAGATTCGTATTTATTGTTTACCTGGTAACCGGGTGCCGTTCATTTAATCGGCAAAGCAATCCTCATCTCCTGAAAATCAATTAGTAAAGATACAACGAAGCGGGTTAATTTCCATCCTTTTTTGGGGTGAATCAGTGTGGTTCGTCGTGCTCCAGAATCACTTTTGCCGCCGACTTCCGCCCGCCTTTCATCTGCCGGGTCAGCGTATACGCACGACTCAGATAGGTTACAATATCGGTGCCATCGTCGCTCGGAAAATTCCCGCGCGAATGGTGCAGCGCATTGACAAACAGAACCGCCGTTACCTGATTGGGAAATGTCATCCAAACCGTGCGGACGCCCTGGTATTGAGCCAGTTTCAGATACCACCATCCATCATGGTACTGGATGGACCCGCCCGGAATCGTACCGGCATAAGTTCCCAGCCGCTGCGTCAGCAGGGTGTCTTTCCAGGCGGTGGTCAGCACGCTCTGGTCGGTAGTGGACAGAACCGTGGCAAACAATTTACCGGCTTCGGTGGGTGTCATATACCAGCCATACGCCCCGACGGTGTTGGTAAAATTTCCGGGGTTCCAGCCCGTTATGCCCGTCTTCAAATAGGAATACGTGTAAGTGGGGTCACCGGGCGGATGGTTGGCCAGGATGTTGGTGAGACCGACCTTCTCGAACACATTTTTCTGGACATAGTCGATGTACCGTTGCTGCGTTTGCGGATCGTCGATGCTGTCGTCGCCGGTAAACGAATAGCCTAAAATGCCCGGAATCAGAACCCGAAACAAACCGAAATTAGCGTTCTGGTAACAATAATTCCCCCGGTTGGCGGTTTTGACGCCCTGCTGCACGAGTTGTTTGAACCCGAACCAGATGTTTTCGGAAAAAGCCCCATTGACGCAATTGTTGCCCAACCCAATAATGCCACTGCGGTGCGTCATCAAATCCCGAAACGTAATCTGATCGATATTCTCGCCTTTCGGCCAGGACGGCGGCAGGTAGGGGGCAATTTTATCGGTGGTTTTCAGGCCTTTCTCTGCGGCCAGGTGCAGAAAAGCCATTGCCGTGATGGTTTTGCTCATGCTGGCCATGTGCGTTTTGGTATCCAGCGTAAAAGCTTTCTCCCCTTCCGATTCCGTCGTTCGGGACTTCAAACCGCCACGGCCCGACGCCCGCACGTCACCTTTTTCCAGAATCACAAAACCGTAGCCGATCTGTTTGGTTTTCAGCGAGTCATCGAGGGCTTTTGCAAACGTGTCGAACCAGGTCAGGGGTTTGTCCGGCGTAACGTCCTGATCGCCTTTCCGACAGCCCGCTACCAGCAAGCCCAGCAGCACTAACCAACAGAAGCCTTTCATACCATGTGTCATTCCGGTTCGTAGTAAAAACGATTGTTGAGCAAATCCGGTGTCAAAAATAACAGCATTGCGCAAACACTTCATTTTCAGAACGGGGTTTCGTGCTATCTTTGCAAATTCTACTGAAATACCATACCCTCTATGTTCCTCGCCGTCGACGCAGGCAATTCCGATACCGTTTTTGGTTTATACGATCAGCAGCAATGGCGACACGTCTGGCGGACGCGTTCGTTGCTCGAAGAACCCATGGCTTTTCACCTCAGTGACCGACCATTTGGCGATACGGATGCCGTTCCGGCTGAGCGCGACCGGTATGAGCGACTGCTGCGTTTGTGGTTTCTGGAAGCCAATATTCCCCTCAGTGCGATTCAGTCGATTGTCATAAGCAGCGTGGTGCCGGAACTTACCCCAACGCTGAAAACCACGCTTGCCCGGCTTTTTGGTCTGGAACCGGTCGTGGTCGGCCCGGCGATCTACCACGCCTTGCCACTCCAGATTCTGCGGCCCTACGCCATCGGAACCGATCTGGTAGCCAACGCGCTGGCGGCTCATATTCGTTACAAAGAGAATTGTGTCGTCGTCGATTTCGGAACGGCGCTAACCTTCACGACGGTTTCGGCGGCTGGTCAAATGCTCGGCGTCGCCATTGCACCGGGGCTAAAAACCGCCGTACGTTCGCTGTTTTCCACCACGGCGCAGTTGCCCGAAGTACCGCTGGTGATGCCCGAATCGGCGCTGGGCACCAGCACCGCCCATGCCATTCAGGCGGGTGTGGTCCTGGGCTACGAAGGCCTGGTCCGGTCGCTCCTCAACCGCATCCGGGCCGAATTGAACGGCAATTGCATCGCCATCGCCACGGGTGGCATGGCGACCGCTATCCCAACTTTAGAAGCTGATTTTGCGGCTATTGTTCCGAATTTAACCCTGGACGGCATTCGGGAAGTGGGTTTGCGGGTTTAACCCACCTCCGGATCGGCGTCGGGATTGGGATCGGAATGCGAGCTTTTTTTTCGTTTTTTCAACGCTTCATTGAGGATATACTCGATCTGTCCGTTCACACTGCGAAACTCTTCCTGCGCCCAGCGCTCGAGTTCTTTCAGCGTTTCGGGATTGATCCGCAACACAAATGCTTTTTTCTCCGCAGCCATTCTTTAGTGATGAATTAAGAGTTAAGAGTTAAGAGTTGGCTGACGCAAGCAGAAAACAAGTGCATCAGCCAACTCTTAACTCTTAACTCATCACTCTTAATTGTAAAGGGTTCCGGCATTGACAACGGGGCTGACGGATTTTTCTCCGCACAAAACAACCAGTAAGTTGCTGACCATGGCGGCTTTCCGCTCCTCATCCAGGTGCACCACCCCTTTTTCGGCGAGTCGCGCCAGGGCCATTTCAACCATTCCGACGGCTCCTTCCACGATCTGCTTCCGGGCCGACACGACCGCCGTGGCCTGCTGGCGTTGCAACATCGCTCCGGCAATTTCGGGTGCATAGGCCAGGTGGCTAATCCGGGCTTCGAGCACATCGACCCCGGCCCGTTCCAGCCGTTCGTTCAGTTCCCGTTCCAGCAGGATGTTGATCTGGCCGGTGCTGTCGCGGAGCGTAACCGGAGCATCTTCGTCTTCCATACTATCATACGAACAGGTACTTGCCAGGTGCCGGACAGCCGCTTCCGACTGAATCTGCACAAACAGCGTGTAATCGTCTACCTCAAACAAGGCTTTGGCGCTGTCGGCCACCTGCCACACGACAACCGCGGCAATTTCGATGGGATTTCCCATTTTATCGTTCACTTTCAGCGTTTGGCCGTTCAGGTTGCGGGCGCGCAGGCTGATTTTTTTCTTGCTGTACAGCGGATTGACCCACCGAAGGCCGGTTTGCTTCATCGTTCCGGTATAATCACCAAAAAACGTGGTGACAACGGCTTCTTTCGGATTGATCACGGCGAGTCCGCTCATCAGAACCATGGAAACAAAGAAGGAAAGACCACCAAGCCAAAACGCGCGTAAAAAAAATCCGTAGGCCGAAACACCGAGTAAAATCAGGGCTATGAGCAACAGAACATAGCCGGAAAGGGAAGTAAGGTTCTTTTCATTCATGGCAGTTTGTGATAGTATTTTGATATCACAATAGTAGCAATTATTTTGATTCCCAGCCAACGGATTTCGGATGTGCGGTGAATTTTTACGGGGAATGCGTTCTGAAGTCGGATAAAGTAATCCGTTCGAATCGGTTCAATCCGCTGAATCCGTGTTCCAATCCCCTATATTTGCAAATCTTTTTTATTTCAAGATGATACTGAGCGAACAGGAGATAAACCGGCGCAACAAGCGCGAGGAACTGATGCGGATGGGCATTGACCCGTATCCTGCCGAATTATTCGAAGTCAACGTCACGGCGGCCGACATCCATAAAAACTACGAACGCAACAAAACCGACTATAAAAGCATTGCCATTGCCGGCCGATTGATGGGTTTCCGCATCATGGGTTCGGCTTCCTTCGCGGAGTTGCAGGACGCCACGGGCCGGATTCAATTGTATTTCCGGCGCGACGACCTTTGCCCCGACGACGACAAAACGCTCTACAATACGGTTTTCAAGAAATTGCTGGACATTGGTGACATCATCGGCGTGCAAGGGTATGTATTTACGACCCAAACCGGTGAAATCTCCATCCACGTAACGGCGTTCAAACTGCTGACCAAATCGCTGCGGCCCTTGCCGGTAGTGAAGGAGGTGGTTGACGAACAGGGCAATAAGCAGACGTATGACGCCTTCTCGGACCCGGAGCAACGCTACCGGCAGCGGTACGTCGATCTGATTGTGAACCCCGAAGTTCGGAATGCCTTCGTTCAGCGGACGCAACTGGTCAATTCGATCCGGACGTTTCTGAGCAACCACGGTTATCTGGAAGTGGAAACCCCGATTCTGCAACCGATTCACGGTGGCGCAGCGGCCCGGCCCTTCCGGACGCACCACAATACGCTCGACATGACGCTCTATTTGCGGATTGCCAACGAGCTGTATCTGAAGCGGTTGATCGTGGGTGGATACGACGGCGTGTTCGAGTTTGCGAAAGATTTCCGCAACGAAGGCATGAGCCGGTTTCACAATCCGGAGTTTACGCAGGTCGAGTTGTATGTCGCCTACAAAGACTACAACTGGATGATGGATCTGATCGAAGAGATGGTCGAGAAGATTGCGCTGGACCTCCACGGAAAAACCGAGTTGCCGGTGGGCGACAAACTCATCAATTTCCAGCGCCCCTGGAAGCGGTTCACCATGTTCGAAGCCATTCAGGAATACACCGGCGTCGATGTATCGGCGATGGGCGAAGACGAACTGCGGGCTGTGGCCGAAGGCCGGGGCATCAAAACCGATAGCACGATGGGCAAATCGAAGCTCATCGACGAACTGTTCGGTGAGGCCGTGGAGGGCAATCTGATTCAACCGACGTTCATCACGGATTACCCGGTCGAAATGTCGCCCCTGACTAAAAAACACCGGAGCAAACCGGGTCTGGTGGAGCGGTTTGAAGCCATTTGCAACGGAAAAGAAATTGCCAACGCCTATTCGGAGCTGAACGATCCGCTCGACCAGCGCGCCCGGTTTGAGGAACAACTCGAACTGGCGAAACGCGGTGATGAGGAAGCGATGGCCATGGACGAGGATTTTCTGCGCGCGCTCGAATACGGCATGCCCCCCACGGCGGGCGTCGGTTTGGGCATTGACCGGCTGGCGATGATCATGACCAACCAGCCGTCGATTCAGGATGTGCTGTTTTTCCCGCAAATGCGTCCTGAGAAGAAAATTGAGCTGTCGACCGATGCCGATTACGAACAGTTGGGCATTCCGGCGGGCTGGATTCCGGCCTTGCAGAAGATGGGTTTTCAGCACGTCAGCCAGCTGAACGGTGCCAATGCCAACAAGATTTTCAACGATCTGGGCGGGATGCGGAAGAAACTGAAACTGGATGTGACGATGCCGACGCTGGATCAGGTGAAAAGCTGGACGGGCCAATGATTCAAAACCGCCGATGATCGATTCCGCCCCCCTCAAACAAACGCTTTTTGACCATTGCCGCCAGTACGTAGAGCAGCGCATCGAAACGGCCAAAACCGCGATGGAAGCCGCACAGTCGGCGGCCAACGAGGAGTCGAAAAGCAGTGCGGGCGATAAATACGAAACCGGTCGGGCGATGGCGCAGATCGAGCGCGACCACCACGCCCAGCAACTGGCCGAAGCCCGGAAGCTGGAGCAGGAACTGGCCCGCATCGACGCGGGCAAAATCCATTCCGCCGTTCAGCCGGGGAGTCTGGTGCTGACGAGTCAGGGGAATTATTTCATCGCCATCAGCGCCGGAAAAATTACCGTGGACCGAACCGATTACTTCGCGGTTTCGGCCGCTTCGCCCATTGGCGTCCGACTGAATCACGCAAAAGCCGGTGACGAAGTGGTTTTCAACAGCAAGCTGATCCGAATTCTGGCAGTAAGATGAAAGAACATAGAGAAGCGAATAGAGAGAGGGGATGGGTAACGATTTTAGTCTTTCCTCTCTTGTCTAGGCGCTTTCATCTCCCCTTAAACAACAAAAACCCCGGTCATCCGATCGGGGTTTTTATGTTTGTAAAGGAGTGGTTTTTCAATAGGCTCCTTCAATTTTTTTAACTTTCACAGCATTAAGGCCCTTTTTCCCTTCGATTACTTCGAAAGAGACCCGGTCTGTTTCCCGAATAGTGGTACCATTCAGGCCAGTAATGTGTACGAAAATGTCACGGTTCGTATCATCTTCGACGATGAACCCGTAGCCTTTGCTCTCGTTGAAAAATTTGACAACACCTGTTTGCATAAAACTTAAAAAATTAAAAATAAAACATTACTGACTGGAGTATTCTTAACAAAAGTCTTCAAACAGGTTCCAGGTTAACACACGAAATGGGCGATACGGATGGAACACACCGTCTATGCATTGACTTTGTTGAATAGCAAAAAAAACGTAACTTTTATAAGACAACGCCTTAGTAAACACAAAGTAACAAAATTTGTTACGAATTTTTAAACAATTTTTTTTGATTTTAATTGCCTTATTTAAAGAGATAATTGTACGAAATGAGCTTACCGCTAAATAAGTAGCACAAACAATTCGTTACTTGAATTGTTGATGCAGTTGGTTCCGCGTATCTTTGGTAAACGAAGCAAGCTACGGAACGGGTTTAACAGGTACCCTTTTCTATTTCCAGCGAAGCACTGATTATCAGGAGCGTTACTACTATGAATAAACTCAGGTATTTCGTCGAAAGTCAGGCATTTGGCGTTTGCACCAAACTAGGTGAGAAGATGAACATCTCGGCTAGTAGCATTCGTCTTTATTTTATCTACACCTCGTGTCTCACGCTGGGTTCGCCCGTTGTGTTATATCTGATTATGGCTTTCTGGATGGAAATGAGCAAACACCTCCGGCGGCATAATCACCCGACCATCTGGGAGTTATAACACGCAGAAAAAAGAGGCTGGAAGAAAGAGAAGCGATCCGCCCCTGCCTTATTCGTTAGTATTCTTTTCCTCCCAACAGTTCCCGAAAGGTTTTCCGGCCTTTTACGAAATACTGCCAGATGATGCTGTGCGGATAAATCTGCGGGTGGGTGATGCGGTTGTTGCGCAGATCGGCCAGCGCATTCCGTTGTTTCCGAAGGTAGGGTAGCCAACTGTAAAAGGTAAAGTGAGCCTGCAAAATCGCCAGCGTATCCCGCCAGTTCCCAGCCATCAGGAGCCTCGCCCCGGATATACCGTCTAAAACCAACCGGATCAGGATGTTGAGAAAGACGTGGCCTGTCGGCAAGTTCTTGTAAAGCATCGCCAGGCTGTTGCGGTAATTCAGGAACGTCTTGCGCGGATTGGATTTGTGAAGGGTTCCGCCCCCGACGTGATACACCGTGGACTCGGGACAATACCAGATCTGGTAACCGGCATTTTTGGCCCGCCAGCACCAGTCAATCTCTTCCATGTGGGCAAAGAACCGGGGATCAAATCCGCCCAAACGCAGAAAAACATCCGATCGAACGAGCAGACACGCCCCCGTTGCCCAGAAAATTTCCCGTGCATCGTCATACTGCTGCTGGTCTTCTTCGACCGTGTCGAACACGCGGCCCCGGCAAAACGGATACCCCAGGTAATCGATGTAGCCCCCGGCAGCACCCGCATATTCAAACAAATGCGGTTTCTTGAAGGCGCGGATTTTAGGCTGACAGGCCGCAATCCGGGGATTGGCTTTCATTCGTTCCACAAGCGGTGCCAGCCAGCCCGGACTGACTTCCACGTCGGAATTGAGCAAAAGAAGATAGGTGGCGTCGATCTGTGTCAACGCCACGTTATAACCGCCCGCGTAACCGAAATTGGCCGCCAAACGGATCAGGTGGACAGACGGAAATCTCCCCTCCAGTAGTGCCAGCGAATCGTCGGTAGAATGATTGTCGGCAACGTAAACCGGGCAACCTTCCGAGTGCGTCAGAACGGAAGGTAAAAACTGCTCAAGAAAGGATTTTCCGTTGTAATTCAGAATCACGATGGCAACCTCGTCCATTCCTTACGACATCAGGTTGCCCAGGTCGAAACCGGGAATATTGGGCAACAACCCCTCGGTTGCTTTCTGAAGATGAGCCTTGATTTTCGGTTCCACGTTTTCGAGTGCCTTGTTGGTGGCCGCCACAACCAGATCCTGCAACATCTCCCGATCGTCGGGACGAATCAAATCCTGGTCAATGTTCAGCCGCACAATTTGTTTCAGCCCGTTAACGGTCACACGGACCATGCCGGCACCTGATTCTCCCGATTCGGTAATGGTATTCAGGCTGGCCTGCGCTTCTTTCATACGGGCCTGAAATTCCTTTACCTTGCCGAACATATCCATCATATTGAACATAACTTACAAAAAAAGAAGTGAGAGACTAGACAAGAGAAAACCAACAACACAATGGGATTGTCTAAACAAAGGTAGCAAGGAATGAACAGTCTGCCCTGCTTTCCACATTCTTTTGTCTTTCCTCTGTGGTTTACCGAATCAGTAACACCTGACCGGTCTTTTCTGTTTTCAAACCGTTTTGATCGGTTGCACTGACCCGATAGGCATAGGTTCCGGCCGGAGCAGCCTGACCACTGATTTTTCCATCCCATCCTTCGCGACTTTCGGAACGAAACACGACCTCCCCCCAGCGGTTGTAAACCGTTAGCTGAATCGATGCCAGATACGTACTGCCTTTTACTTCCAGCAGATCATTGACGCCGTCGTCGTTGGGGCTGAACGCATCGGGAACAAACACCCGGGAAGCCTGCACGAAGGTGTAGAAATTGGAATAACTGATGGAACCGGATTTGGAAACCGCCTTGACCCGAAACCGGAACCGCTGGCTATCCGGCTCATTAGCAGGCCGGTAGGAGGTTTGCAAGCCAACGGTCACTTCTTCCCAAACCACTCCGCTGTCGTCGATTTTTTCAATTATATAGCGGTCGATTGCTTCGTCCGCGAACGGCGGATCGGACGTCCAGTCGATGGTGGAAGCGGAATGGGAAGTCAGGAAAATCGTGCAGACCATTTTGGAGGGTTCTGACGACACCCCGCAGGCATTCTGATACACCAACTGGTAGCAGTACGACTGCTGCTGGGGTTGCACTCCGCCATCCTGGTGAATGTTCCGGTCGACTTCCTCGCCGGTTTGCACAAACGAGCCGCCCGGATTATCCCGACGGAAAACGATCATTTTATAGCTCGGACTCTGCGAAGTCGGAACGGGCGGCAAACCCCGCAGATCGACCCGGTTATCGCCATTGACCGATACCTGCACCGTTGAAAAAGCGGGCGGTATGGCCGACGAGCGAACCGTTACGCATTTCCGGTCGGAAATGATTTCGGTCGTTCCCACCAGCGCCGTTACCTGATAACAGTACTCTTCGTTACAATTCAGCCCTTCCGAATCCGTGACGGAACTGGTGCCGACGCTGGTAAACGTGCGAAAGACGTCATCGTTTTTGGAGACGGTATATTTCTGAAAATTGACCGGACTTCCGGGAACCGTCCACACCACGGCATTCTGCTGATCTTTCGCTTCCACCTCCAGCCCGATGCTGCACACTTCGTCCGACGCCACGGTGTTGCCGCAGCCATCCTGCGACACGACTTTAAAGCAGGTCGGGTGACTGGTTACGTTGGTCATGCTGACTGAACCGCTGCCGGTTCGGGTGGTGGTGGTGTTCTCGAACGTACCCGATGCGTTTTTTTTCTGGACGACAACCACCTGATTAGCCGCCACCTGAATTTGCAGAGTCACCGTGGTTCCGGTGGTTTTCAGGCTGGATACGGTGGGTCGCATGATGGTGCCGCCGGGTGTTACCGACTGTTGGGTCATGCCCCCGCACGAAATGTCCCGGTAATTGCCCTGCACGTTGATCGTCCGGGTTGCCTGCGACGAATAGGTGTGAATAAGCCCCGAAATGGCGGTTTTCTGAACGGTTTGCCGAGAACTTCCATCCCCCCAGTCAATGATAAATTCGTCGTACTGGCTGGCCACCGCATCGTTAACGATATCGACCAGCACCCGGCGGTCGGAACAGGTAAAGGCCCGAAAATTGGGCGGTGTGGCATCCAGAACTTCTATTTCCTGACAGGCCACGGAGCCGGTCCCGACACTGCCTAACTGCAATATTTTGTATTTTCCCGGTTTCGTAAAGGTGTAAGTCGTGGCGGCAACGCCGGATTTGGTGGCCACCGGATCGCCACCTTTGTAGTCGTATACGTAGAGAAAAATGTTATCCGGAATTCCGGTGGTATTACTCACCGTCACGGTCATGGGAGCGCACCCTTTCTTCGCTGAGACATTGAAACTGCCTTTCCCTGCATTAGAAGGGGGCGTCGCACACCAGTCGTTTGTTTGAGCAAACGTATGTAAACTCAGAACAAAACAGGCTCCCAGCAGGAAAAACCGGACCTGATGCCGGACCATTCCTACCAAACCGGCTGACCATTTCCTGACTGCTCTCACAAGGGTAAAGTTTTTTTCGTAACTACAGGTGCTATTTCAGATAAAAACGCGCAAAACACAAATTTAGCGTATCGAACGTATCTTTGTGGAACAATGTTCATAAAGACGTGAGAGAAAAGACCAGAGAGGAAAGACGGAAAGCTGGGGTAAACCGCTGATTGGCTGTCCTATATCTCACATCTCTGTCTTTCCTCTTTTGTCTTTACTATAAATTATGATGAGCAATAATAATACCAATCCCGGGAGTCTGCTGGATCGGATTGAAGACGCGATTCAGGATATTCGCGATGGAAAAATCATTATCGTCGTGGATGATGAAGACCGGGAAAATGAGGGTGACATGATCTGCGCTGCGGAGAAAATCACGCCCGAAATGGTCAATTTCATGGTCAAGGAAGGCCGCGGTTTGATGTGTGCTCCCCTGACTGAAGCACGCTGCCTGGAACTGGGCCTGGAAATGATGGTGGGCAACAACACCTCCGTTCATACGACGCCGTTTACGGTATCCGTCGATTTGCTGGGCAATGGCTGCACCACGGGCATCTCGGCCAGCGACCGCGCCAAAACCATCCGTGCGCTGGTGGATCCGGAAACCAAACCGGAAGATCTGGGCCGTCCGGGGCACATTTTTCCGCTGCGGGCCGTCGATGGGGGCGTCATCCGCCGGGCGGGACATACCGAAGCCGCCATTGATTTCGCCCAACTCGCGGGTTTGCAACCGGCAGGCGTGCTGATCGAGGTGCTGAACGAAGACGGCACCATGGCACGGCTTCCTGAACTGCGGACGATGGCCGACAAATTCGGCATGAGACTGGTCAGTATTCAGGATTTGATCGAATACCGGCTGCAACAGGAAAGCCTGATCAAACGCGAAATTGGGGTGAACATGCCCACAACGTACGGCGATTTCGAACTGATTGCCTACAAACAACTCAACACCGACGACACACACCTGGCCCTGATCAAAGGCACCTGGGAGAAAAACGAACCCGTGCTGGTGCGCGTCCACTCGTCCTGTGTGACGGGCGACATCTTTGGTTCCTGCCGCTGCGATTGCGGGGAACAGCTTCATGCCGCCATGAAAATGGTGGAACAGGAAGGCAAAGGCGTGGTGCTTTATATGTTTCAGGAAGGACGCGGCATTGGGCTGATGAACAAACTGAAAGCCTATAAACTACAGGAAATGGGCCGCGATACCGTCGAAGCCAACCTGGAATTGGGCCTGCCGATGGATGCCCGGGACTACGGCGTCGGTGCGCAAATTCTGCGGGATCTGGGCATCACCAAGCTCCGCCTGATTTCCAATAATCCCAAAAAACGGGCGGGACTGATGGGCTATGGTCTCGAAATTGTCGAAACCGTCCCCATCGATATTCGTCCCAACCCGCATAACGAAGTGTATTTACGAACCAAGCGGGACAAAATGGGTCACGAACTCAGTCATTTTACCGATCAGGTCGGTTAACAACCCCCATCGTTTAGTGTGGCCCGTCATGACTGACGGGCTTTTTTTTGCCCTTTTTTACCGGACACGCAACCCTTTCTCAGTTGGTGTCGTACTGCCATCGAATCGATTCGACAGGTACCATTTCTAATTCTAATCTTTCTATCTATTTGCTATGAAATCAAGATGGATGGCGACCCCTGTGGCCGCCCTGTTGCTTGTTGTCGGTTTGTTAACCCAGTCGTGTGACAATGATCCGGACGAAGCCACCCCAACGCCCCCGGAACCCGCCATTAATCTGACCAGCACCTCACTGGGCAACGTGATGACCGACGAAACCGGCCGGACGCTCTATTTCTTTTCGAATGACTACGACAGTACCGGCGCGTCGACCTGCACCGGCGGATGTTTGACCAACTGGCCGGTATTTTACCGCGCAACCCCCAAACTGGCTGCCGGTTTGACGGCCACCGATTTCGGAACCCTTACCCGGGCCGACGGCGCGAAGCAAACCACCTACAAAGGCTGGCCACTCTACTACTTCAAGGATGACGCAAAATCGGGCGATGTGAAAGGCGAAAACGTGAGCAACATCTGGTTTGTTGCCAAACCGAATTACTCCATCATGATCGCCAACGCCCAGTTGGTGGGCCACAATGGCAAATCCTATACGGCGGATTACAAGGAAGGAACCGGTAAAACGATTTATTTTACCGACGGCATGGGTCGAACGCTGTACGGTTTCAGAAACGATAAAAACATGAAGAACAACTTCACCAAATCCGACTTCAGCAACAACGCCGTCTGGCCTTTGTATGAAGAAACGCTGAAAGAAGTGCCTTCTACAATCGATAAAACGCTGTTTGGCAGCATTACGGTTTTCGGACGCCAGCAGTTAACGTTCAAAGGCTGGCCCTTGTACTATTTCCAGCAGGACAACGGAAAACGCGGTTTGAACAAAGGCATCAGTTTTCCACAACCCGGCGTGTGGCCCATCATCAATAAAGACACCCCGGTTGCTCCGGCACCCTGATCGGTTAGTTGCGGTCTTCGGTGAGTCAGTTCTCGCTTTTTTTGTATCTTGCTCTGTCCTGCCAATCTATCTGAAATGAGAACTGCTCACTGAAGACCGCCACTATTTTGACCGATTGACGCAACCCATTTGCGCTGATCATCGTATTGACGATTGAAAACCGACGTATGACCGTTCCCTCCCCAGATATCGCCGGACTCTTGAAGGAATGCCAGCAAGGCAATCGCAGAAGCCAGGAGCAGCTTTACCGGCAGTTCTATGGGTATGCGATGGGAATTTGTGTGCGATATTCATATAGCCGGGACGAGGCTGTGGAGATTTTGAACGATGGCTTTATGAAAGTGTTTACCCGCTCGGATCAATACCGCGCCGAAGTACCTTTCAAGATGTGGTTGCGCCGGATCATGATCAATACCGCTCTTGATTATTACCGGCTGAATCTGAAACACCGTTACCACGAAGACATCGATCAGGCCGGTCAATTACCAGACGTCGAAGCCAGCGCCCTCGACCAGCTGAGCTATGAGGAATTGATGGAAGTCGTCCAGTTGCTGACGCCAGCCTACCGAATGGTTTTTAATTTATACGCCATTGATGGCTACACCCACGAGGAGATTGCCGGTCAGTTGAATATCTCGATGGGGACGTCCAAATCAAATCTGGCGCGTGCCCGTGAACAATTGAAACAATTATTAAAACGTAGATGCCATGGCGAGTTTGCAAGAACTTCCCGATGACGAACTGGATAAGCTCTTCCGGTCGTCAGCCGAGGAGTTTGAACCGCCTTACAATGCTGACGACTGGAACAGCCTGCGCCAACGTCTTGACGAAGACGACCGGTCGCGGTTTCTCTACCGGTTTATTTATTGGGGCCTGCCGCTGCTATTGCTATTGCTGACCACGGTTTCGCTGGTGGTGCAGCCGGACGACGTGCGACCACCCGCGTCAAAAACTGGAACCCGGGCGGAGTCGGTTTCGGCAACGGAAACCGGACGACCCTCGGCACCAGGCACTGACGCAGTAAATCCGGCAACGGCTGGTGATAAAACGCTATCCGAAAAACCGGCTGAAAAAGTCGCTTCGGGCCGGACGGAGTCGACGCTGGAAACCGGTGCAGGTTCTACGGTACGACCACCCGTTCCGGAAGTGCCCGGTAGCAAGGCGATTGAAATGGCATCTCTGAAGCCCACGAATGAAAACCGTTCTGTTCTGAAAAACCGTCCGCAGAAAATGGCCCGCGGGGTACGGAAACGGACTGGCGCAACGGTTTCAGATAACGCAACGAACGCAGATCAGACGGTTTCGATTCTTTCTGAAGACAAAAGCAAAAGGCTGACCCGAATTCGATTACCCAAAAATGCTGGCTATGCTGCCGTTCCGTCCAGGTCAAAAAGTCGCCAAACCCAACCGTTTTCTGACTTGAATAAGCCCGCCTATTCGGCAGTGGTTCCCGGTGAAACGTTTTCGGCACAGCCAACGGAAACCGGGGTACCGGTTTTGGAAAGCGAGCCCCTCGATTGGCTGGCGAACCTGTCATCCATCCCAGCCCGGCCACCGGCAAAACCGGTTTTGCCGTCGCTGCCGGAACTGGATCTGGAACCCGTTCGGCCACCGGTTGGGCCCAGAGTCGTTGCCCCGGCGATTCCGGTCATTGGGTATCCCGCGCTATCGGTTCGGTTCGTTGCCGCTCCTGATCTGAATTTTGTGGGAAAAAGCCGTCAGGGAGCCCGAGATTTTCAAACGGGCATAATGGCCGAATACCGCTTTTTACGACGGTTTACAATCCAGAGTGGCGTCCTGCGATCCGTCAAAAAATACACGGCATCGGCGTCGGACTACGCCAAACCGGCTCACTGGTACGGACCAAAATACGAAAGTGTCGGTGCGGTGTGTACGGTTCTCGACATTCCGGTCAATCTGCGGTTTGACGTGATGCTGAACAACCGGCGACGGTTGTTTATTAGTTCGGGGGTTTCGTCGTATATCATGCAGAAAGAATACTACGAATACAATTATCCCGCTGGTGTTATCCCCAGTAATGCAAAATATGTCGAATGGTCAGGCAGCACCGGTTTTCACCGATTTAGCCATTTGAATGTATCGGTTGGCTACGAACGCAATTTCCGTTCCGAGGGCCTGCTGCGCCGGTTTTCCTGGCAGATTGAACCGTTCCTGAAAAGCCCGCTGTCCAAACTGGGCTACGGTAAAATCCGGTTGACGAGTACCGGCGTATTTTTCTCGTTGCGCTACCGGCTTTGATCAACACTTTTTGCGGTTGCCAAATCGTTAGTCGTAAATACTGTATGTACATTAATTAACAACCTACTCATTAATTTATGGAGACCAACCAACAAGAACCAATCAAACGAAGTGAGTTCCTTCGGAGCCTGGGATTGAGCAGTGCGGCATTGATGGCGTTTTACTGCATGGGAACACTGACCTCCTGTTCAAAAGGTTCTGACGATCCGGATCCAACGCCCACCCCTACCGGTAAAGTTGATTTTACGATTGACCTCAATAGCAGTACATATGCCGATCTGAAAGATGCCACCAAGAAGTTTGTGTATAAAGACGATGTGCTGATTGCCCAGATCAAGAACGGCACCTACGTTGCGCTGGCCAAAATCTGTACGCACGAAGGAAATCTGGTGACGTATCGTCCTACCGTTGACAACTTTTATTGTCCCAACCACGGTTCTGAATACGATTCCGCCGGTAAAGTTACCGTTCCAGTCGTCAACAATCAGGCTAACCTGAAAAAGTATAGCACAACCCTGACCGGTACCAGTCTGCGCGTATTTGAAGCCTAACGTATGAAGCACCTGTTGATTGTTTGCCTGCTTACCATTCTCTATTGGCCCCTTTGGGCGCAGGACTCGACGCGCGTAAAAACGCCGGCTGATACCAGCATTAAACCGACCGACGCCAACGACCTGCTGGCCGAGCTGGGCGACAGTACAGCGGATGCACAGGAGTTGTTACCCAAAAAGATGGTTTTCACACAACGGGCGTTTTGGGGGCCGAAGGGATTGCTTCGGCTCACCAACATTGCTCCGCTGTCGCCCCAGGGCCGCGAAAAAGAGTTGAAAATCCGCCGGACGTTTCTGGTGAGCCACCAGGTTCTGGGGTTTGTCACACTGGCCGGATTTGTGGCCCAGGGCATTCTGGGTTCGAAACTCTATAAAGCCAAAGGATTGGACTATTCCCGAATCAAGGAGCAGCACGAAACGATGGCGACGCTCATCAACTTTTCGTATGGCACCACAGCATTGCTGTCGCTCACCTCGCCACCGGGTTTGCCTACCGCCAGCCGGAAACGTGGGTTCAGTTCGATCAAGTTGCACCGTGCCCTGGCCGTTGTTCACCTGACGGGCATGGTGGCCACCAACATTCTGGCTCGTAAAGTAAGCAGCAATGCCGACCTAAAGCCCTACCACCGGGCAGCCGCCTACACCACGTTTGGAGCGTATGCGGCCGCAATCATCGCCATCAAACTCAAGTAAGTTCACTCATTTCACGCCGGATTACTACGATGACTGCTTTTTCATACCAGAAGCTGACGGGTTGGGTATTGCTCGTCAGCGCCGGACTGGTGGCGTTTCACCAACCGGACTATGCGCCGGCACCAGCCAAACGGAAGCTGATGGCCGACCGAACCAAATCGACGATTACCTACGCCATGTCGCATCCCATGCACAGTTTTGAAGGCGTCAGCCGCGATGTGGCCTGCGTGATGGTGATCGACGACGCCAACAAGATCGAGAGCGTCGCGGCTGCCACCAAAGTCTCCAGCTTCGACAGCGATAACACCAACCGCGACTCCCACGCACTGGAAAAAATGGAAGCGTTGAAATATCCCAAGGTAACCTTCACCAGCAACGATGTGCAGCAGCAGGGGGCGAATCTAACCGTTAAAGGCAATCTAACCTTCCACGGTGTCACCAAACCGGTCGTTATTCTGGGAACCCGGCAGGACGACAATGCGCAGGTGACCATCAAAGGAGAATTCGACATCAATTTGTCCGATTACAAAGTGGAAAAACCGTCTCTAATGATGGTCCCGGTCGATGAAAAGGTCAAATTGAAACTGTTGATGGTTTTCAAAAATACGGATTCGTAACGCTGCGACTTTGCTGAAGGAGTTCTTTTCTTACTAAAAATCACCCTGACAGGGTCTTTCGACCGCTGTCAGGGTGATTTTTAGTAACCCCGTCAGGGGTTCAACCGCGCAGCGTCGGTAGCAAATTAGGTTATTCCAAGCCCCGCGTGCCGTCAGGCACGCAACAATTTGCAGCTTGGTCGCATACCTGACGGCACGCGGGGGTGATTTATGATATCGGTTGCTACCGACGCTTCGCTGTACAATCCCTACGGGATAAACGACCCCGTTCATTCATGGAAACCGGCCTCATAACCTTGATTTTTAATCTATTACGAATTCATCAATTCCAGACACCGGCGATAGCCGTTTTGCGAACGTAATCGGAAAAATCGGTGGGTTTCCGACCCAGCGCCCGCTCGACACCATCGGCCAGGCTGGCATTCCGCCCATCCAGCACTTCGGTGAATAAATAAGTCAGTAGCGCCACAAACGCTTCCGGAATATCGTATTCTTTGAGCATGGCCGCATACGCGCTCATCGAAATAGGCTCATATTGAATGGATCGGCCCGTTGTCCGGGCAATTTCCCCTACCGCTTCTTCAAACGTCAGCAACCGGGGTCCGGTCAGTTCGTAAAGCTGGCCGGTATGCCCATTTTCCGTCAGAGCGGCAACCGCCACCTCCGCAATGTCGTCCACATCGATGAACGGTTCGGCTACGTTACCAACCGGGAGGGTGACATAACCCGCCAGGATCGGATCGAGCAGGTAGCTTTCACTAAAATTCTGGTTAAACCAGCTAGCCCGCAGAATCGTCCAGTCGACCCCGGCCTTCATCACGATCTGTTCACAGGCTTCGGCTTCCGGTTCACTACGTCCCGACAGCAGTACGAGCTTCCGAACGCCGGTTTCCACGGCCGTTTTGACAAACGATTGAATGCTGGCGACCGCCCCCGGAACAGCCAGATCGGGCTGAAATGTGATGTAAACCGCATCGACGCCCTGAAGAACCGGTTCCCAGGTGGCTTCATTCAGCCAGTCGAAGGCGGGGTTCGCCGAACGCGAACCGATGCGAACCGGCCAGCTGCATTCTGTTAATCGTTGGACAACCCGGCTGCCGGTCTTGCCTGTACCACCCAATACCAGCGTCTTCTGCGCTGGATTTTCAATGCCCTTGCTCATCGTTTTGTTTTTTTTCGACAAAGCTAGGGCGGCTGACCAGCGAAAAATAGAACAAAACCGACAGGGACTACTGAATCAACTGGGGAAAATTCTCGACTAATTCGAACGACCGCTTTTGGAATTGATTGGGAGAAAAACCGGAAAATTCCTTGAAGGACCGGATAAAATGCGATTGGTCAGCATATAAATTATCGAAGGCGATGTCTGAAAGCCGGTTGAAGTCATCGGCCCGAAATTGGCTCAGGGAAGCCTGAAACCGGCATACCCGGGAAAAAACTTTTGGCGAAATCCCCACCCGCTGGTTAAACTTTCGTTCGAAGCTTCGCTCCGAGAGGTGGGCGGTTTTTTGCAGTTCTTTCAGTGAAACCGTTCCCTTCGACTGAATGATCCGGGCCACGGCATACGGAATCATGGCATCCGGACGAACTGTATTCCGTTTGACCTGGTCAATCAGGTAGGCCGACAGCCGCTCGATTTTACCCAATGTCGAACGGATCGCAACCAGTTGTTCGAGCAATGAAACGCCCTGCTCTTCGGCCCACGCATTCAGATCCAGGCAGGTGTCGGTAAACTCGCTGGCATTGAGCCCGAAAATGGAGTTCAGCGCATCGGGCCGGAAATAGACGCCGATCATCCGCACGTTACCGACCGAATACAGCTCGATGGTATTGACGGTTTGGCCGTAGACAAAAATACCGGGTAACTTCTGCTGCATCGGTCCGTAAAAAGCGCCCCGGTCGGGCTCCTGAAACAGCAAACCCGGACAACCGTCGGCCAGCGGCAGGAAGGTTTTGGGAGCCCGGTCGGTATCGCTGCTTTCCAGAACCCAGAAGTATCGGACGTAGTCTTTGAGACAGGCTGGCGGCTGGATTCGTTCGAACTTCATTTCGGATTGGGGAAGTTTACACGCCGTGGTGATACAATAAAAATAAGAAAAGACACAACCAAAGCACGTCGACAAAATGCCAGAACAGCGTAAACAACTTGATTTTTAGCAGATTGGGCGGATTAACGCTGTAAACGAAGGCTTCGACATAGGGGATTCGGCGCATTGCTTCGGCAAACGCAATGGACAGAAAAATTAAGCCCACCACAATGTGCAGCAGATGCAGCCCGGACAACACAAAGAGGAAGCTCCCGGATGGAGTGGTTTGCAGATAAACGCCCTTCAGCATCAATTCACGCCAACCCAGGATCTGCAACACCACGAACAGGGTGCCCAGAAAAAGCGTCGTGCCCAGATACAGCCGGTATTGGGTAAACCGCTCGTGTCGAAAAGCGCCGTTGGCAATGTGCAACGTCAGACTACTGGCCAGAATAACGCCCGTGCTGGCCAGAAAGACCGTCGGCAGGGGAACATCACGCCAGTCGGAACTAACTTTGCGGGCGATGTAAGCCAGCAGCAGAACGGTGAAACTGAAAACACTGGCGGCAATGCACAGCCACAGCATGAAGCGCTTGGGCTCCCGGCGACGCGTCATAAAGTTATTCTGGCGACGGGTTTCCATCGGGCGACACCACCACGGTTTTAAGGTTTGTTTGCGAAACGCAAACTGGCCAAAAATGGTTTGGCGCGTTTGGCAGTTTGTAAAAATACAACACGATTCGGGATGGATAAAGTCCTTTACCATCCAATTTAAAGCATGTTACTGCACTGCCATTAAATCGTTTGGCAACCCATGAAAAAACCGTCTTTTATCTTTATAAAATCCATTAATACAGCCAATTCCGACTTAAAACAGGAATATATTGAGGTGATTATGGATAACCAGATACTAAGTTAAAGTAACTTCAAGTTTTGCGGCCCAATTTTTGTTAACTATCTTTCCAAAATATTAAGATTCTTCTATTCGTCCCGCTATCTGCCTGAGGTGCCTATTGGTATTTTTTAACTCATCTTTCTATGCTCAACTCCTTTACTTCACGTACCTGTGCTGCTCTGATATTGTCTGTATTCCTGTCGCTGATCGGATACGGGCAAGTGGGGATAAATATGGAAGACAAGGATTACATTAATTCCGTTACCCCCGCTCCGAATCCCGCTGTCAGTTTCAAAGCCGCCACCAATTTGGTCTTCGATAAAGCCGGCAACCTGTATGTTGCGTGCCGGTATGGACTGGTCTACCGGGTCAAAAGGGGCGAGACCAAAGCCACGGTTATTCTGGATATTCAGGAAGAAGTAGCGGGGTATGGCGACCATGGCCTGCTGGGGTTTACACTGGACCGCGATTTTTTGACGAATGGCCGGTTTTTCGTTTACTACACCGTCGATATATACTGGTACGATAATGTCGGCAAACCAGGCTATCAACCCAACCAGTCAACCGATAATGTCGCAACCATCGGGCGGCTGGTCCGGTATACCGTCAATCCCAACAATGAGTACAAGGCCGATCCGGCCAGCCGGAAAATCCTGATCGGTGAAACCTTGGAGGACGGGATCCCGATTGTTACCGCTTCGCACGCCGGCGGTGGGCTAACCACCGGGACCGATGGCAGTATTCTGCTGGGCACGGGCGATGCCGCCAGCTTTGTGGAGGTCGACATCGGCTGTAACAATACGACCTGGTATCTACAGGCTATCGACCGAAAAATCATCAAAACCATTCCTTCGGACGGATACGGTGGCTGTAACACCTATAGCCCGGATCGAATTACGGAGAACATCGGTGCTTATCGTTCGCAGGCCCTGTTTTCACTTTGCGGTAAAATTCTGCGGATCAACCCGGAAAACGGAGATGGCTACCCTTCAAATCCCTTCTACAAAGGCGCCGGTTCGGACCTGAAACTGGCCCAGAACCGCGTGTATGCGCTCGGATTCCGGCAAGCCTTCAAAATGTCGGTACGGCCCAATACAGGTAACCCTGATCCATCCAGCGGCAATCCGGGCGTTCTTTACGTCGGCGATGTGGGTTTTTCGTCCTGGGAAGAGCTGAATGTGGTGTCGGCACCGGGCCAGAATTTTGGCTGGCCCTACTACGAAGGCCACGCTCAGGGTCGGATCGGTTATTGGAAAACGGAAGTTTTCAAACCGGCCAACCCCATCAAACCCCGGATTCAGTACCGGGAAAATAAGAACACGGAAATCATTCAGGGCAACACCGTCGTTAGCTCCGACAAACGGCCGCTCGAAGGAAACTGCATCATCGGTGGAGTCTGGCACGAAGGTGGCGGAAATTACCCGAAAGAATTTCAGGACACGTATTACTTTGCCGATTACGGAACGGGCTGGATTGCGGGTGCCAAATTTGGGCATGACGAAAATCCGGAAGCGGGAAGCCTTTTTAAAATGGCCACGAAAATGACCGTCACGCCCTTCTCGGAGCGGATTGTGGGCATGGCGTTCAACCCCTACGACCGGAACATTTACTACGTTACGCTGGGCGAAAAATCGCTGGTCCGTCAGTTTGCCTTTACCTCCAACCAACCGCCAACCGCGGTCATCACTCAGGATAAATCGTTTGGCAACAGTCCGCTGGTCGTTAATTTTTCCGCCAATGATTCGTATGATCCCGAAGGAACCAATCTGAGTTATGAATGGAATTTTGGCGATGGCAGTTCCAAAGACCTGACCAAAAACCCGCCGGCCAAAACCTTTACAAATGGAGGCCAAAAGTCCTACAACGTTTCGCTGAAAGTGACGGATGCGCAGGGCAAAAGCAACACCACGCAGACGGTTATTTCGCTCAATAACACGCCCCCAACCATTCAAACCACCAGTGTCGACGGCTACAACTCGATTTCGCTGCCGCAAACGATCAACCTGAATGCGACGGCGACGGACAGCCAGACCCCGGCGGACCAGTTGAAATACCAGTGGAACGTTTATCTCTACCACAATGACCACCGGCATTCAGTCTCTATTTTCAACGGCCCAACCGGAACGGTTACCCTGACGGAAGGCGACTGTGACGGCGAAGCCAGCTACTGGTATGGTCTGGTTCTGGACGTTACCGACGGGGGTGGTCTGACAACAACCTACACCAAATACGTTTACCTGAACTGTTCGGGTCAGCAACAATCCATCACCTTTGATCCGATTGGCGACAAAGCTCCCACCGCCCCGACGTTCAGGCCCCCGGTTTCGGCTACTTCCGGTTTGCCCATTTCCCTGTATGTAGCCGATGGCCCCGCCGTCATCGAAAATGGCCAGGTCCGGTTAACGGGCGGTATTGGCCGGGTAACGATCCGGGCCACCCAACACGGAAACGGTCAGTACAAATACGCGCAGCCGGTCGAGCGGTCTTTTATGGTAACCAACAATGCGCCTTCGACGCCGGATACACAGAATCCTTCGGCCCCCTCCGGTCTGGCCGCTTCCAACATTACGGCCACGTCGCTGCAACTGAACTGGAACGCGTCGTCGGATAATGTGGGCGTAACCGGCTATGATGTCTACCAGGGTGGGACAAAAATCAATACCAACCTGGTCTCGGGTACTACGTTTGCCGTTACGGGGCTGAGTCCCAGCACCGCTTACGCCTTCCATGTGGTAGCGCGGGATGCGGCTTCAAACAGTTCAGGCAACAGCAACACGGCCAATGCGACCACCGCGGCCGCTCCGTCCGGCAACCAGCCTCCGGTGGTTCCCGGCACACTTTCGCTCAATGCGGCTACGGTCAATGTCCTTTACACATCCAATGCGCTCACGGCTTTCACCGATCCGGAAGGCGACGCGCTGACCTATTCGCTGGCGGGTCTACCCGGAACGTTGAATTTCGATGCTGCCAACCGAACCATTACGGGCACCCCAACCGCTACCGGAACCTATTCGCTCACGTATTCGGCCACGGATAACCAGCACCCGGCGGTGACGACCCTCGTCACGCTGACGGTCAATGGAACAGCCACCATACCGACCGCCAACCTGGATGGGTATCTGACGCAGGAAGTCAATTGTAGCACGCTTTCAGGCTGGGCCTGGGACCGGACGACGCCCAACGCCCCCGTTACGATCGAGTTTTTTGAGGGCGCTTCGATTGCCGCCGGTACTCCGCTGGGGTCTATTGTGGCTAACGTCTTCCAGCAGCATTTGAAAGATGCGGGCAAAGGAAACGGCGAACACTGGTATAACTTCCCGATCCCGGAAAGCGTTAAAACCAGCACGAACCGCACCATCTGGGCACGGGTACAGAATTCAGAATTCACCCTCAAGTGGGCTCCCAAAACCATCAATTGTGCCGGT
>NZ_VBSL01000150.1 GCF_006149005.1 Larkinella sp. C7
CACAGGTGAAGCCGGTGGTATTACTCAACACATCGGTGCCTATCAAATCAATGCCAACGGTAAAAAGATTACCTTCCTAGATACCCCAGGACATGCGGCCTTCACTTCGATGCGGGCTCGTGGTGCCTCGGTTACTGATGTCACCATCCTGATTGTTGCTGCAGACGACGGCGTTATGCCACAAACTGTTGAAGCGATTAACCACTCTAAGGCTGCCGGTGTGCCAATTATTGTTGCCATCAACAAGATTGATAAACCAGGTGCCAACCCTGAGCGGGTTATCGGTGAGCTGGCTGAACACGGTGTTATCTCGACCGCTTGGGGTGGTGAATCAGAATTCGTTGAAATTTCAGCTAAATTCGGTCAAAATATTGATGAACTTCTGGAAACTGTCCTTCTGGTTGCTGAAATGGAAGAGCTCAAGGCTGATCCAACCGTTCGAGCTATCGGTACCGTTATTGAAG
>NZ_VBSL01000151.1:0-229 GCF_006149005.1 Larkinella sp. C7
ATAATCTAGGCGAGGCCATTGACGCTGTCAAACTGGTGATGGATAAGCCAGAGGCAACCACCAAGGAAATTATGGAAGTCATGCCTGGGCCAGATTTTCCAACTGGGGCTTTAGTTATGGGGAAATCAGGTATTCACCGTGCTTATGAAACGGGGAAGGGCTCCATCGTTCTACGTTCCAGAACCGAGATTGAAACAACCAAGTCTGGTCGTGAACGCATTGTTGTGAC
>NZ_VBSL01000151.1:253-462 GCF_006149005.1 Larkinella sp. C7
GCTCAAGAGAAGCGAGTTGAAGGGATTACAGCGGTTCGTGATGAGTCCAGCCGAGAAGGGGTTCGTTTTATCATCGAAGTTCGCAGAGATGCATCGGCTAATGTTATTCTCAACAACCTTTTCAAATTGACCAGCCTGCAAACTAATTTTAGTTTCAACATGCTGGCCATTGAAAAGGGTGTGCCAAAGATTCTGTCTCTGCGACAAAT
>NZ_VBSL01000152.1 GCF_006149005.1 Larkinella sp. C7
TCGTCATAGGCCAGAATTTCCAAGAAGAAAGGAATATCTTCGGCAAGGCATTCAGAGCCAACCCGTTCAATATAGGCTTGCTTTTGCTGATTGAGCTCTTCGCTACTATCCACATCATAGTAGAGCAAGAATTTAACAGCATCAGCCCCCTGCTCTTTCAAACGTTTTGCCGACCAGACATCCAAACAATCCGGCAGACGTTTGGTACTAGTAGTATCATAGCCCGTTTTTTCGTATGCTAAGAGAAGACCAGCATTTTTATCTAAAACCTTGGTCGCTGGCAGGCCATATTCAGGGTCCAAGAGCATGGATGAAGCATAGGGTGTTAATTCTTCTGCCACCAACACTTTCAACTCTTCCATTTGGGCAACGCTTGTCTCAGCATCTTGGTACTGAGCCATCAATCGCTTGAGGGCCCCCCTTTGGTCAAAGGCCAAGGCCGAAATGATGCCCTTGTCATCA
>NZ_VBSL01000153.1 GCF_006149005.1 Larkinella sp. C7
ATCCGTATTCCTCACAGGCCGTCAGCATGAGGGTCCCCCAACCGCAACCAATATCTAAGAGAGTCTTTCCAGGCTGAGGATTGAGTTTCTTGATGATGTGGTGAATCTTATTGTTCTGCGCCTCTTCAAGGCTGTCATCATCGTGCTCAAAGTAGGCACAAGAATAGGTTGCTGTCTTATCCAACCAAAGGCGGTAGAAGTCATTACCAATATCGTAGTGGCTTTGAACATCTGACTTACTGTCCTCCTTGGTGTGGGATTGCTTGGGCAAGAAGCGGGTAAACTTACTGTTTTTAAGAAAACTATCAGAAGCCCGATAGGCCGAGACAATCAGCTCTTGAATCGAACCTTCAATTTCGATATCACCATCCATGACCGCTTCTCCTAAAACAATGGAAGCATTTTTGGAAAGGTCAGCGACAGAAATCTTCTTATTAAATTTTATTTTAACCCGGGGATT
>NZ_VBSL01000154.1 GCF_006149005.1 Larkinella sp. C7
ATCGATGTCGGCGATTTCCTGGAATGGATCGAGCGTCCACTGCGTCACCTTCTTGCTGGTCGCAATCACCTTGTTGATCTGCGCATCGTTGAACCGCCAGATCTCCGCCGGAAACCGCGCCACCGAATCCGTGCCGTCCTCAAACTGCATCCGAATGATCACCGGCATGGGCAAACCGCCCTTGTTTTTCAGCGTCAGCGTATAAAAGTTGTTCTTCGATTCGAGCGTTTTGCGCTCCTCCTCGTTGAGTGACGCCAGGTAATCCTGGTATTTCTTTTTGTCGGCATCCGTCACCGCAAACGGGTCGTAGCTGTTGTAGAAATCGCGCATGGTCGAGTCTTTGGCTACCACCGACTGGTCTTTCGTGGCCGCGTCGCGAATCTTGCTCATGGTTTTGGCTTTCGCTTCGGCTTCGGCGCGGGCCAGGGCTTTTTCAATTTCGGGATTCTGGGTGTTGAG
>NZ_VBSL01000155.1 GCF_006149005.1 Larkinella sp. C7
GAAAACGCAGGCGACGGTTGTCCCATTTTCAACCCAGGAAGAAGTAGATGGAGCCTATCTCAAGGATGACTACCTCTATTTCAAGGGCGAGCCAGTCATGGCCGCTGACGCTATCGGTGTTCCTGGCAGTCACAATGTTGAAAATGCCCTAGCTACCATTGCTATCGCCAAACTTTCTGGCCTGGCTAATGAGGTGATTTCCCAAACTTTGGCAAGTTTTGGTGGCGTCAAGCACCGTCTGCAATCTTTGGGCCAAGTCAAGGGTGTGGCCTTCTACAATGATTCCAAATCAACCAATATTCTAGCAACTCAAAAAGCCTTATCTGGCTTTGATAATAGCAAGGTTATTCTCATTGCTGGTGGTTTGGACCGGGGCAATGAATTTGATGAGCTGGTGCCAGATATTAAGGGCCTCAAGAAGATGGTCATTCTGGGTCAATCGGCTCCTCGGGTTAAGC
>NZ_VBSL01000156.1 GCF_006149005.1 Larkinella sp. C7
CGATTGCGGTCCTCTAGCTGCTTGATTTTGAGCTGGAGCTGTTCGGCTTCGGTGAGATTAGGCTTGCTTTCTAGCCCTTTTCCTCTACGGTCTATCAGCCCTTGCGAGCCGTGTTTTTCAAACTTTCTACCCCAAGAATAGACTTGTTGGTAGGAGACGCCAAACTTCTCTATGGCTGCTTGGTAGTCTTTCTCATGAGCGATGGTGTAGTTGACAATCTCGACACGTTCCTCAAACGTTGTCTTACGTCCTTGTTTCATACGACTATATCCTTTACTGGTAGCTTTTGGTTCTTTACCACTAGTATAGCGTTTTATCCAGCTTCTGAGAACATAGGGATCGGAAATATCATACATTCGACAGACTTCAGTCAGAGCCCCTTTGCCGTCAAGATAGGCTTCTACAGCCTCTTGTTTCAACTCATAAGTGTACGATTGCCAAGTGTGACTTTCTTTGA
>NZ_VBSL01000157.1 GCF_006149005.1 Larkinella sp. C7
TGTTTTTCCAGTGACATATATCATTCCTCCTTGTAATCCTTGTCATTCTAGCATATTTTACTAAGCTAAACAATTTTTAAGAGGAGTTTAAGTGATTTTTTACATATTTTCAAAGTTCTTACAAAAATTCTGATTTATAACGAGTTGTAATAATTGTCGCTGAAGGTTTCCCTTATTTATTAGGTAAAGGTTAATAAAACCGCTAACACAAAGAAGAATTTTCCTAAAAAAACTCCAAGCAGGTTTCTGCTCAGAGTTCTCATCTATGCTTACGATAATAGAGATAGGAATTAATTATCGGCAGAAGAACCATTAGAATAACACTGCCAAAGAAAACCCAAACAAAAGCAAAATCGATAAAGCCATCAACGATGATAATCAAACCACCTAGAACCCAGAGAAAGCCAGCTAGGCGGTGGGTATGATTCCAAGCTCCCTCATCATTTATATTCCAAGG
>NZ_VBSL01000158.1 GCF_006149005.1 Larkinella sp. C7
GAAAGAAGAGGGTTGGTGATTATGAACGGTGAGTCTGCAACAAAGATACTTATGAGTATAGAAGAAGATTTAGAAGATAAGGAGTAAAATTATGAAAATAATTGCCGTGATTGTTATAATCCTTTTAGCGGCAGTAATATTTTTTGTCGTTAGAAATATCAATTATGATTATTCAGGAGAAAAATTTCTAAAAAACCAAGCGCCAAAGCTTGGAATTATAGAAAAACAATTTCGATTAGATGATGGGAACGTAATAAATTATGCAGAAGGACCTGAAAATGGTCCTACTATCATATTATTACATGGACAGATGGTAGATTGGAAAGACTATCGTTCAGTTTTACCTCAACTTATAAAAAGTTTCCATGTGATTGCTATTGATTACTATGGACATGGTAAATCAAGTAAAAATCCAGATTTATATAATATTGAGCGAATAGGAACCGATATAGCTCT
>NZ_VBSL01000159.1 GCF_006149005.1 Larkinella sp. C7
TCCTAGTCAATAGGATTGAAATAATATTTTTAAATTACTTAGCGATATTAGCAAAATAATTTAAAGTACGAATTAATTGAGCTGTGAAACTCATTTCATTATCATACCAAGCTACCGTTTTAACTAGATAATTTTTTCCATCTGTTGTAACTTCCGTTTGAGTTGCGTCAAAAATAGAACCATGAGTATCCCCAATAATATCACTGGAAACAATTAAATCCTCATTATAGGCAAAACTTTCATTTTGTGCAGCTCTCATTGCAGCGTTTACTTCATCAACGGTAACAGGTTTTTTTACGAGACTAATAAGCTCTGTAAGAGAACCAGTGGGAGTAGCAACACGCTGAGCATGACCTTTTAATAGACCGTCCAGTTCTGGAATCACAAGTCCAATAGCTTTTGCAGCTCCTGATGAAGTAGGAACTGTGTTCACCGCAGCAGCTCTTGCACGCCGT
>NZ_VBSL01000016.1 GCF_006149005.1 Larkinella sp. C7
CCCCAGCAGGGCGATTTTGCTCACTTTACTAACTATATGTTTCATCGTCAACTGTCTTTTTGAATACGTTTAATCAATTAAAACCCAATCTGCAGACCGAACATGTACGTCGTCGGTTTCGGATAGTTGTGCCAGATCATCCCTTGTGAGAAGGCGCTGTTGCCATCACCCTGGTTGGTCGGGGTCACTTCCGGATCACCTACGATTTTGTCGTCAACCAGCAGGAAGAAGTTCTGCACGGTAGCGTAAGCCCGCAGGCGGTTCAGTTTGAGTTTGTTGGTTACGTTGCTTGGGAAGGTGTAGCCGAACAGCAGGTTCCGGCCCCGCAGGAACGAACCATCCTTGATCCAGTGGCTGTCTACGTTGGTTACATAACCAGCGCGGGTATCCCGGATTTCAGCGATCATCGTATTCTGGTTGGTCGGCGTCCAGGCGTTCAACACCGAAGTGTAGCTGTTGGCCAGTGCCTGGCGGTCTTCGCTCGGGTGCAGGTTCATCAACATGACGTCATTACCGTACGAGAACTGCAATTCCAGCGTCAGGTCGAAGTTTTTGTAACGGAAGTTGTTGGTCATGGCACCCCAGGATTTTGGGCTACCGTTTCCGATGATGCTCCGGTCGGCATCCGTGATGGCACGGTCACCGTTCACATCCAGGTACTTGATGTCACCCGGTAACATCGTCAAACCGTTCCGGTAGCTGGTGAAACGGGCCGCTTCTTCGCGTTCCGCTTCACTCCACGTACCCAGACGCGTCAGACCCCAGAAAGAACCCACCGGCTCACCGATGCGGATCACGTTGGTTGGGTTGGTAAAGTTCGGACCACCTACGTTGAAGATATCCGACGGTGTCGCCAGAGCCAGTACTTTGTTGCGGTTGAAAGAGATGTTGAAGGTCGTATTCCACTGGAAACCACCCGCGTCGATGTTGACCGTGTTCAACCCGAATTCAAAGCCTTTGTTTTCCATCGAACCTACGTTCCGGCGAATGGTCGCGTAACCACTCGTACGGGGTACCGGGGCATCCAGCAGCATGTCGGTGGTTTTGCGGTAGTAGTAGTCCGCTTCCAGAGAAATCCGGCCTTTCAACAAGCCCAGTTCCACACCGAAGTCGGTCTGAGCGGTTTTTTCCCAACGCAAATCCGGGTTCGCCAAACGGCTCAAACCTGTTCCCGACACCCGGGCATCGCCATAAATCGTCGCGTAGTTCGAGCTAAGCAGTGAGAGTGAAGAGTAAGCCGGAATTTCCGAGTTCCCCGTCAGACCGAAGCTGGTCCGCACTTTCAAATTCGAGATGATGGAATTGCCTTTCAGGAATTCCTCTTCCGATGCCCGCCAGGCCAGAGCCGCCGAGGGGAAGAATGCAAATTTGTGGTTTTCCCCAAATTTCGAAGAACCATCGGCCCGACCCGTGAAAGTCACCAGGTATTTTTCCATCAGGCTGTAGTTCACCCGACCGAAGTAGGAGTTAAACGCCGAACGTGAAGCACCTGAACCCACACTGGGGTTGGTGGCACCCGCACCGAGGTTGTTATACTCGAAATAATCGGTAGCGAAGTTGTTGACAGCCGCATTGATGCTGAACACATCTGTTTCCTGCCACGAAATCCCCAACAGCGCGTTGATGGCGTGTTTTTCGTTGATCTGTTTGTTATACGTCAGGTAGTTTTCCAACGACCAGAATGTTTCTTTCCGGTTGCTGGCCGACGCGTTACCGTTTCCACCAATGTTCAGCGTCCGGGTTTGCGACTGGTTGTTTTCCTGGGTTTGTACATTGGCCCCCAAAATCGTCCGCATTTCCAGTCCTTTGGCCAGCGTGATGTTGGAGTACAGGCTACCGATCGTCGTCTGGGTGTTCAGAATGTATTTCCGACCCATCAACCGGTGAACCGAGCTCATGGTTCCTTCCGCAAAGGGGAAATCCCGGTTGTTGGCGTAGGTTCCGTCTTCGTATTTAACCGGCAGGAACGGAAAATCTTCCACAATCTGGCGGGCAACGGCATCACCCTGATCCACAATGTTTTCCGACTGGTTGTTGTAGCTCAAAGTACCCCCAATTTTCAACCACGATTTTACCTGATCGTCGATCGTAAACCGGCCCGAATAGCGTTTCATGTACGAGGTCTTGATCAACCCCTGGTCATCGCGGTAACCGAGTGAAACCGAGTACTGCGTGCGGTCGTTACCCCCGCTGAAACCCAACTGGTGGTTTTGCGACAGTTTGTTTTGAGTCGATTCTTCCAGCCAGTTTGTATCAAACTTGGGGCTGCCATCGGAATTCCAGACGCGGGGATCGATCCGGCGCAGTTTGGGGTTCAGATACGCCCATTTGCCCGCGGCCCAGCCGACGGGATCGTATTTCGCCATGTTGGCCCAGGCCAGATCTTCTACGGCCATGTACTGGGCGGTGTTCAATACCTCCGGACGGTTGGGTCCGATCGTGTTTACGCTGAAATCGACGTTATAAGTCACCTGACCTTCTCCCGATTTCCCTTTTTTCGTTGTTACCAGGATAACCCCGTTCGCACCCCGCGCCCCGTAAATGGCGGTCGAGGAGGCATCTTTCAACACTTCCACCGAAACGATGTCGTTCGGGTTGATGTAGTCGATGGCCGAGCTGAACTGGTTCTGGTTCCCTTGTGGCAGCATTACTCCGTCGACCACATACAGCGGGTTGTTCGACGAGTTGATGGAGCTAAATCCGCGAACGCGGATGGTGGTCCGACCACCGGGACGACCCGAGTTGGTGTTGACCTGTACACCCGGCATCCGACCCGACAACGCCTGCGTCAGCGAAGCCGCCGGGCGCTCTTTCAATTCGGCTTCTTTCACGGAACCAACGGCCCCTGTCAAGTCGCTTTTCTTCGCCGTACCGTAACCGATAACAACGATTTCTTCCAGTACTTTGTCATCATTTTTCAGGCTGACATTCACGGAAGTCTGTGTTCCGACATTCACTTCCTGAGACAGATACCCTACAAATGAAAAAACCAGGGTAGCACCGTTATCCGGAATTTCGATCTTGTAAAGACCATTCGCATCCGTCACTGTACCCCGTTGAGTACCTTTCAAAACAATACTCACACCCGGTAAAGGAGAATTCGACTCATCGGTCACCTTGCCGGAGAGAGTTCTGTCAACCGTACTGACTGCTAACGTGTTTTTCGATGAAGTGCCCGTGTTAGGGTCTTTCGCTGCGAGAGCGACATTCGTGCAGACAAAAGCCAGCAGGAGTTGAGGAATGGATAATCTCATCATCCTGACAAGCCGGGCTTGCGGTAGTAAGAGTTTTACCATAGATGTTGTGTACCGTTGACACGGCGGTTTATTAGAGTGGTAGAATTAGTAAGAAAGAAACATGATTATCTTTTGCAAAACTAATAAATAGTAAGGTTCTAATTGCCTACGATTAGTCACTATTAATAAAAAATATTAATAAATTAATAGTAGCCGTTTCGTTTGAAATTTCGAATCCAATTTATTTTATTTCCGCACGGCGCATTAAAAAACAGAAACGGGTCACTACATACCGAAAAAAACCCTATCATACCCCTGAAAATCAATTACTTATACCAAAAGCAAGATATGCGATAACTGTTCGTACCCCATTTCACCAAGCTTTCTTTTATCCAAATTTTGCTTGAATGTACACCATAGCGTGGCGGACTTTTTTACTTAGTCATCAAAAAAAAATACCTGTTTACTTCCTCATCTGGCAGGGGCCAGGAGCGTTTCAACCGGGCGGATGGGTTCAAAAAAGCTATGAAAACCACGTCCGTTCAATTCGAAACCGTCCGTGTCGTGATCTGAATCTGATCTTCAGCAACTGAATTTGGAGCTTTTGTACACCGCAGAGCCGTTAGCATCTTGGCCAGTGAACCCACCAGAATGCCATAACCGTTCTCATGTCGCAGATACAGTTGAGGATTGGGTTTGGTCGGAATCGGGCAAAAAGCGGTTTGGCTGGCATACGCCAGCAGGTATTCCGTTCCGAAAGGTTCCGCGCAGACAAATGACGCATCCGGCGCAATCCGAACATACTCGCTCACCTGATCTGCCTTGATTTCAAAATCATTTTCCAGCAGGGTTTTGGTGCCATCTGCCAGCACATACACCAGCCGCAAATGAGCGGGGCGGTTTACCCGCGCTTCAATCGTGATCTGATTCCCCGGCCAGTATTCGACCCCGTTTCGGCCCCGGTCCGTTCGGATTTCCACCGTTAGTGGCGTTGCACCGGCCACGGAATGTTGCAGGATCGTATCCTGCACGGCCAGCACCCGCTGGTACTGCTCCGGTTTCAGCCGAAGGTTTTGCCCGCTGATCCAGGCCAGCGGCAATGCGGTATTCTCAATTTTCGCCAGCACCCGGTTACTACGGGCATCAAACACCTCCGCGACCATTTGCAGGTGGTTCAGTTCTTCCCGGTAATAGCCCCGAATCCACAGCAACGAGTCGGAACTATGTGTCGACGGCACGACCGCCACAGCCGCCTGTTTTTGCAGACAACTGTGCAGCGTGGCAAAAATCCGGTCCGACAGCGGGTCATTGATTCCGCAACGGTTGTAGGTAAACCGATCCAGAACCAGGCGGGTAGAACCGGCCGGAAGCACTTTTTTCAAGCTCTCCGTGATCGCTGATAGGGTTGTAAACAGGTCATTTTCGATTTTCTCAGCCTGTTCCAGATCGCCCGCATTCAAGACAAAGACATCGGGCGGCCACGCGTCTACTTTGGTGATGCCGGCAATTTTAAACGAATGAAATGCATTCAGCGCCGGGTCGAACACAAACCGAATCCGAAATTCGACCCGGTTCTGAAACCGAAACGTCTTTCCCTGTTTTCCCACACCCTGCGCCAGTTTCTCGACGTATAGACTGACGAACGGAAAACCGTCTTGCGTTCGACTGATTCGGTAGCGTGCCTCATCCAGCGTCAGGGTGTTGGTCACCGGTTTCCCGGACGAAAAAATCCGGGCATCTTTCACGTATTCTTCCACCGTGGTGTAAGCATTGCCCCCCGGTCGAAATTCATTGTACACCAGCACCTCCCGGTTTCGAAACGCGTCTTTCAGCAAGCCGTTGAGCTGACTCCGTAACACCTCAAACGGCTGGTTGGCCTCGTAGTGCGTCAATACCTCCAGATTGGTCAGATAGCGGTCGCGCACCAGCCGACGGGCGTTGTCGGCAATTTTCAGCTGGTCAGCCCGCAAAAACGTCTGTGCAACCGCCAATTCAAACGCAGCGAAGAGGCTGGAAAACAGAACAATCCGAAAAACCGATATATTCATTTTGAATGTGCGAGTAACGGAAGCGCCTAAGAAACTTTTCCGCTTTCCCGATTACGGGTGGCTGCCTTTTTTTGGGTCTTTTTTCTCCCTTCTACTATGTTTATTCCCGCTTCCAATCCCTCTTTCCGCGAGCCTGACATCACCCAGCAGCACCGTCCAGCGGTTTTCTTCGTAGAAAGGGTCTTTCCGGGATTGCAGATCAACCGCCATCTGCTTGGCGGTTTTGGCCGCATAAACAAGTTGTCCTTTGGGATTAAAGGCCTGAAAATGCTGAAAGTACGTCGCCGTGGTTTCATAACCGCTGACGGTTTTTTCCCAGTCGGCCACCAGCGCCAGATCATAGAACGCAATGTCGATGTCGAAATACCGCTTTTCCAGGTTTTTCAGCCTTCTGAGGTAAATCGCGAGCGGGTAGGTTTTCACTGCCGGTTTGGGATTGGACGAACCGACCTGCATGGTGGCATCGGGCAAAAACAACTGCAAAGCATTTTCAATGGCCAGTTCCCGGATGTTGTCCTGCTGCTCAGGATCGGCAATAACTGCTAAATAGCGCTGAAATTCGTTCACTTTCTGTTCCGTTAACACCCGGAAATCAAGAAGCTGCTTTTCGGTAAGCTGGTTTTCCTCCACCACGCCCTCCCGGTTCAGCAAGGGCTGTTCCGGCGACGCATACACCGTCAGCCGCCCCGCCGACGGCCGGGTTTCGCGCAGGTTGGCTTCATACAGCGATTGTTTGAAACGCGTGGCGATGTAGCGGGACAGTTGCGTCTGGGTATTTTTCAGAACGGTTTCCCACGACAGATCGGCTCCCGAACGAGCCGCCACCTCCAGTACTTCATCGAACGCACGCGTATAGAAACTGCCCGAATCCGGGTGCGCACAGGCTTCCTGCGGAGGGCGGCTGCTGGCAATCAGAACGTCGCCGGTGACATTCAGCAGGAGTTTCCGGTACGCCTGATTCAGGGAATCGTTGGTCAGCACCAGCGGCTTCGGCGGAATCCGTTTGCGCCCGGTGGTGCGGGTGGCATCGATCACTTCGTTGCAGCAATCTCCCAGGGTGATACACAGCCGCGCTCCTTTCTTTTTCAGCAGGGAATGAATGCTCAACAGGCCCGGATTCTGCCCGGCCAGGGCTTCCTCTTTTTCCAGCATCAGAATCGGAAACCGGTCGGTGCGGTTTTTCAGGTTGTAGCCGTGGCCGGTATAATACAGGAAAACAATGTCGTTCGGTTGGGGGCTGATTTCCTGCAACACGGCCTGGAGCCGTTTTTGGCCGAAATCATCGTGGGCCACCATCCGCTCGTCCAGCGGGTATTGAATGGCGGCCGCCATCTGAACAAATTGCCGGTGCATCACGTCCATGTCCCGCTTGCAGGCATCGATCAAAACCGGGTCTTTGGTATCGGCCACCACAATGGCATAGAACGTCTGACCCTGGCCACACGTACTGAAAATCAGCCAGAACAGAACCGCCAATGCTGGGTAACCACCTGCTTTCATGGCATTTTAAAGAAAAATTTTCCCCGCAACCGGCCCTCGATGTAGGTCGGCTGTTTAAAACCGCGTTCTTCCAGGCCCCGATCGATCCGGTCAATCATCTCAAAAATGTCGACGTTGGGCTGGCCGATGTGTTTGACCAGTTCACTCGTAAAAAGGCCATTTTCTTCGTTGCCATCGTGAGCGACTTTCCCCGGCTCGGTGGCGTAGATAATCAGCGTTCCGACGGCGGGCTGAACGGGCGCAAAAGACGGTTCGCCCGCCCCCCGGTGCCACGACCGATAGGGATTGTTCCGGCAGGCATCCCAGAAAATGACATTCGATCCCTTCGGATTGGTATCGGCCATACGGGCCACGAGCCTCCGCAGCGGGTAGCACTCAAACTCGACATCCGGCTCGGCGGTCGGGTCGGCGTCCACCGGCTGCACATAGTTTTCACCATTGACCATCAAACCGTGTCCGGCGTAGTAGAAAAGCCCGATGTTGTGGTTTCCCAATTCGGCCAGAAAGGTATCAAAACTGGTTTTCAGCTCCCGAAGCGGCAGATTTTCTTTGTAGGTAACCGCAAATCCCAGGTTTTCGAGCTGCGTTTTTACCGCTTTACCGTCGTTTGCCGGATTTTTGAGCGGATATTTCGGATACTTTCCGTTGGCAATGATGAGCGCCAGCCGTTTGGGAGCCGCCGACTTGACGGCAATCTCCGTTTTTTCGGGCTGGTTGATAATCAGCCGCGTCTCCGATGTGGTCGTTCCGGCGACATTGGTAGCCACGACATAAACCGCATTGGCACCGCTCACCAGTTGAATTTCTTCTGCGTATTCCGTACCGCACGCTACTTTGATGATACCCCGTTGTAACCCATTGATTTCTTTGTCGTTGTGAAAGAACAGAAGTTTTGTAACGGGCTCCGCCGATTCGATGCACACGCTCAGTCGGTAAACCGGTTTGGACTCCGAAACCCGCCGGGCCAGTGGAGTTCGCCAGGTGATGCGTGGCGCGACGGCGGGCGGTTTGGTTATTTTCACCCAACCGCTCTGCGCCGAAACCGTCGGAGGCTGCTGGGCCATTCCGGTTCCGGAACAGATCAGGAAGAGAAGTAGATAAGGTAGTGTGTTTTTCATAAGTGATGGTCCAAAACCCGGTACAGAGCATATCTTCAAAAAAAGAAAAGGTTATCAGCGGTTTTTAAAACCGCATCGAAAACCCCAGGGTTGACGTGTTTCCCACCCAACCGGCCACGACATTTCGAACCGACACCCGCTTTTGCTTCCTGTTTTTCATCCCTTTCAACACCACATACGCCACATCGGCGGCCCAGACCACAGCCGCCACCCGCGTCGCCACCAAATACCGGTGGTGGTGCTGCGTTGCCTGGTTGTAATACGGTTCCGCCTGCTGTTCGCTGGTCTGGGTTTCGTAGGTTTGATAAGCCTGTTTCGACCGGCTGCGTTGCACCAGACCGTAGGCAAGCAACCCACCGTAGGTTGCCGTGATGACCGGTCGCCAGCCGATCTTCCGATTGGGCTGAACCAGGATGCTTCCCAGACCGGGTACCAGCGCCGACAGCAGCGCGTTGGCGGGTCCTCCGCCCGAAACCAATGGCACAGCCGGTTTGACCAGAACCGTCACCCGGATTTCATCGTTAATGGTCACCCCATCCAGGCGGTAATCCCAGTAAATCGTCTGGTTTGGTCCGGATGAGACGCCTGTGCCAACGGCTCCGGTCACGGTTTTGGGCTTGAAAAAACCATTCCGGCGGCTTTCCACCTGGATGAGTACCGAATCGGTAGCGATCAGATTGGCCACATCGTAGACGATTTTCACCCGCTGCGTATCCAGTTCGACGCGAATGTTGGAAAGCGTCAGCCGGGCATTCTCCGGCGGTTGCCCGTAGGCGGTGCCGGTCAGGAGGAGAGCGAGTAACAGGAAGAGCCGGTTCACTGCTGGTAGAGGGCTTTAATTTCAGATTCCGTCAAAGCGCGGTTATAGATGCGGATGTCGTCCATCATCCCGCTAAATTGATTGAGATCGCCCTCCCAGGCCACACCAAACCGCAACGGGCTCCCCGAACAGGCGTCGATCGGACCATCCTTGAATTCGGTATTGGATATTTGTTTTTGCCCGTTCAGGTAAAAAGTACCCGTTTTGCCTTCAAAAACGGTGACGATATGCACCCACTGATTCAGTTGAAAGCCTGGATCAAAATACAAAACCCGCTTTTTGGTTTTGTCCTCCTGCTCACAATTGCCGTCCTGCTCAATATCCGCGATGATTTCGTACCCCGTTGTCGAACCGGTCGTGTAAGGCGGGGTAATGCGGGCCGTGTACTGGTTGTTGACGTTGTCTTTAAAAACCGCCTTCGAATAGATCTGGGTCGTTGACGTAACCCGCTGCGGTTTTATCCAGAGACTGATGGACAGGACCGCCGGCCGCAGCAGCACATTGTCGGGAATTTCAAAATAATCGTCGATGCCGTCCAGCATTAGGGCCGAATTTGCGTTCGATTTCCGATCCGAGCCGTACGTGGCCCCATTTTTCAGGACCCCGTGCAGGTTGTTTCCACTGGCATCGAGCGTGCCGCCGTTGAGTGGATAGTAGCCTACCGGCCCCGTTGCTACCACAAATTGTTTACGCGGCAATACCCAGGCATCACAACTGAACAACAGCAGGACCACCCAGAGCACGCAAAGCGACCTTAGTGATTGGTTGCCAATGGATTGCCTGATCATAAGCTGGTTACGGCCTTGTTTCTATCAGGATCTAAGGTACTGCAAAATAATAGATAATACCTATTTTTTCTTGTAATCAGACAACAATTTAGACGCGGTCTATTTCCTGTAAAAACGAAAAACCGCCCCCGTTGCCAGGGGCGGTTTTTCCTATCAGTCGGTTATCTTATAAACTTTGTTCTTCGACGTTCACTTCGACCTGCTTCTGGCTGCCGGTCAGTTCGTTCAGGAGTTCCTGCACATTGACGGTGGCAAAGCTGCTGGCATAGTCCGACATGGCGTACGGAATGATGAGTTCATTGCCGTTGATCAGGCCCCCGCAACTGTATACAACATTCGGTACATAGCCTTCGCGTTCGTTTTCGTCGGGACTCAGCAGCGGTTCGGTCAGGCGACCAATGACTTTACCGGGATCATTCAGATCGAGCAAAAAGGCACTGATGGCGTATTTTCGCATCGGCCCAACACCGTGACTCAGCACCAGCCAACCGGCCTCGGTTTCGATGGGCGATCCACAGTTCCCAAGTTGAACGAACTCCCAGTGGTAGGTCGGTTTCAGCAATATTTCCTTTGTTTGCCAGAAATAGAGGTCATCCGAATACATGATGTAAATGTTCTCGCCGTCCTGACGGGAAAGCATCACATACCGCCCGTTGATTTTGCGGGGAAACAACGCCATGCCTTTGTTCTGCACCTCGGCCCCATTCAACGTACTGATGCTGAAGTGGGTAAAGTCGCGGGTAAGCAGCAATTGCGGAAACGTAACCTGGCCGTTGTAGGCAGTATACGTCGCATAATACGTCACTTCGCCGTCGTCTTCAACAAACCGCACGAAGCGCGCATCTTCGATTCCGTTGGTTTCATTGGGCGATGTCGGGAAAATACACCGTTCGTCCAGGCTCTGGTCTTCGTCAAAATCCAGCTCGTAATTGGAGCGGGCCAGCGTACGCAAACTACTCGCAATAGCCTCGTATTCAGCGTGATGCCGGTATTGACTCAGAACCCGTTTCAGCCGGTCTTCCATTTCTTCCAGCGCAAATTCCTCGCCTAAACCGGTCATCATCATTTCCGAAATGGGATTCGACAACCGGAGTTCGTAGAGTTTCCGTTCAAACTGCGCCCGGTTGAACCGGTGGTTCGGCACGATTTCCGGGGAAGTAACGTAGCGCGACGGTTTTCGCAGGATGATCTTGCTATCCTGATCGATATAGCCCATGCGGAACGTAATCGACGAAATATGTCCCTCTCCCGTAGCGCGCATGCTCAGAATGAACCGCTTGAAACCCGGCGGAACATTGGTCTGATCGGGGTGCCACACCATCGACGGATTGAACAATGCCGCCGATTCCAGCGAGTATTCCATGGTGAAATACGCGCCCAGCAGCAATTTCCGCTCCAGCGTCAACGGTTCGTCGGTGAGGAGCTGGGATTTAATGTGGTTGAAGCGTTTCAGGAAAAACCGCTCCAGTTTATAATGCCGACTGCCAAATTCACGAATCACCTCGCCTAACTTCCGCTCGGCTTCTTCCTCGGTCATGGCATTGACCCGGGCAATAATTTTCAGGGTTCGCGTTGAGCTACTGTGTTCAAAGGGCCGAAAGAGAACGCGCGTTGGGTCAGGGCGCAGTACAATGCCGGTACGGGTTGCCTTTATCATAAGTACTAAAATGTTGACAGACAGCAGGGTTATGGAATGAGGGAATGAACGCCTGTTTTAGAAGCAGTGCGTTTCATTCCCTCATTGTCTCTGCCTTCAACGTTTAAACTAACAAGGTTAGTGCCGTATTTGCAATTTCAGCGTCGGAAATTTGTTTTTGGGTTAAATGAAGTTCAGTCAGCGCCATTAAATACGCCAGCGTCGATTCGGCACCCTGGTTCTGATTTACCCGATCGACGTGCAGGCCGTCGCGGCAACCACCCGTGTTGGGATCATAAACCGACAGGCCCAGATCATTATGGCCGGTAAACCACTTGAATATCTTCGTAGCCCGTTTTAGCCAGACGGCTTCGCGGGTGATCCGGTAGGCCGCCAGACAGGCCGAAACCGACCCCTGCACTTCCACCGGCTGCTGATCGAAATACGCCCGTTTTCCACCTTTGGTATAAAAACCGTTGGAACCGATGGGCTGAAAATAACCGGTGCTGGCAATTCCATTGCCCGTCATCTGCAAACTGATCAGCCATTCCAGTGTTTTGATACCCAGATCAGTCACCTTCGAGTCCTGCAAGGTTTCTCCGGCACAAATCAGCGCGTGGGACAATTTCGCATTGTCGTAGGTCAAATAACCCTCAAACCACGGCCAGTCTTTGGATTTTCCGTCCTGATACCGCAGCAGCAATTTATCCACCAACTGCTGTAAAATGGTTTTTACCAGCCGGTCATTCGCAAAGCGTTTGAGGTACTCACAGGCACCCATGATGCCGAAAGCCCAGGCCCGGGGTGAGGGCAGGTCGACCAGCGAGGGCAGTGCCTGGTGTAAGATCGGCATGGCCCAGGTAATCAGGTTTTTGTCGGCCGACCGACCGACACAGGTTCCCAGCGCCCAGATGGCGCGGCCCGTGCTGTCGTCGGAGCCCACTTCTTCGAGCCAACGGCGGTCGTAGCCCATAAAATTCCGGAACTGACCCCGCCCCTGTAGGTAGGCATAGTTGAGAAAAGCCGCAAAATCGTCGGTGAGCTTGGCCAGTTTCCGATCGCCCATACCGGCTTCTTCCACCATCACGGTCAGAATCAGCGCGCGGGCGTTGTCGTCGGTGCAATAGCCTTCTTCGTAGTGCGGCAAATGGTAGCGGGCGTGTTGAATGATTCCCGTCGAATCGGTCAGACGATACAGGTGGTCGAGCCGAATCGGCGGTAATTTGTATGTGCCTCCCCCATTGCCATTGATTAACGCCAGCGGACTTCCCGGTAGCGCAATCGGCTGTTGACGCGCCTGTACGAACGACTGAACGTAGCGTTCCATCACGCGTTCCCAGATCATGCTGCGTCCCAGCATATACGCTTTCTTGCGCATTCCGTGCCGCAGGGGCTCATCGCTCATCAGATTGATAATGGCATCGGCAACGGCTTCCGAGTCGTTGAATGGCACCAGAACGCCCCGGCCGTCGGCCAGCAATTCTTCAGCGTGCCAGTAGGGAGTCGAAACCACCGCCTTGCCACATCCGAAAGCGTAGGAAAGTGTTCCGGACGTTATCTGGGCCGCATTCAGATAGGGCGTGATGTAAATATCAGCCGCGCCCAGAAACTCGATCAGATTGTCCAGCTCAACGAACTGATTGAAAAACAGCACATTGTTTTTGACGCCACAGTCGGCAGCCAGTTTTTTCAAGCTGTCGCGATACACTTCACCCTGATCCCGGATGAGATTGGGGTGCGTCGCGCCCAGCACGATGTAGACGGTATTCGGAAACTGGTCGACAATGCGGGGCAACGCCTTGATGACGTTTTCGATGCCTTTGTTGGGCGACAGCAACCCGAAGGTCAGCAATACCTGCTTGCCTTCGATGCCAAACCGGTCTTTGTGAAAATGCGGATCGACAAACGGCATATCGGGAATCCCGTGCGCAATGACGTCGATTTTGTCTTCAGGAACTTCATAAATATCTTTCAGGAACTGACGGCCTTTCTCGGTCATCACCACCACCCGCGCCGACAGATCGGCGATGGTTTTCAGCACCATGAGCTGGTCCTGATCCGGATTGCGCAACACGGTATGAAAGGTCGTTACCACCGGCATCGTCAGATTCCGAAGCAGGGTCAGAATATAGTTGCCCGCCGTTCCACCGTAAATACCGTATTCGTGCTGCAGGCAGACCACCTCGGTATTCATGGAATTCAGAAATTCGGCGGCTTTTTTGTACGAATTCAAATCATGCTGATAAAATTCATACCGTACCTCATCCGGATAATCGTAGCCTTCCGGCACGTCGTTGACCGACACGACCATCGCCGACGATTCCGGATAATACGTTGTAAATGATTTATATAGATCAGAAGTAAAAGTGGCAATCCCACACTTTCGGGGTAAATAATCGCCTATAAATGCCACACTGGTGGGCATGTGCACACTAGGGGATACGTTTTGTAGGGTAGCAAGATTCATAATTATTCGTGGAAATAATGGTATAGAAATAATCCTGGTGCACTTGTAATTTAACTAAGCAAAGAATGACCGACCTTTTATGTATGGACGCATACTGATTAACTACAAATAGCAACACTTGTTTAATTTATTTATGGAGGAAGTTATCCTGGGCCCGGTTTTTTAGAACAGAAACCAACGTCAAAGCCGAACGTTCGACCTTCGTTTTCAAAAACACACCCAAATTTTGTACCTTGCGCGCTTAACTTCTGTTCTGGCTTGATGTTCTGGCACCGCGTTTCGGATTTCATCTTAAAAAATCGCATTCTCCTGCTCATTGTCATTTTCGTAGGAACGGTATTTATGGCCTACCAGGCCACCCGCATCCAGCTTTCCTACGAAATTGCCCGGATTCTTCCTTCCAACGACCCCGACTTTGAACTCTACGAATCGTTTAAAAAACGGTTTGGCGAAGACGGCAGTGTCATGGTCATCGGGATTGAAACACCTAACCTCTATACGTTACCGGTTTTTAACGGCTGGTATGCGTTGAATCAGGCCATTAAAAAAACGGATGGTGTCCAGAATGTGTTGTCGGCCGCCAGTCTGTTTCACATCGTCCGCAACGACAGCATCAAACAATTCCAGTTTTTGCCCCTCGTTCCCCAGCCGCCCACCACACAGGCTGAGGTAGACAGCCTCCGTTTAAAAGTAGCTAACCTGCCTTTTTACCAGGGTTTTGTTTCCGACAGTGCCGGTCGGTCGCACCTGATGGCCGTCACATTCGACCAGAAAAAGCTGAATACCAAAGACCGCATCGGGATTGTTCTGGAAATTGAGAAAAAAGTGAGGGCCTTCGGAGCCAGCCATAATATCCCGGTTCACATGTCCGGTATGCCTTACATCCGGACTAAATTTACGGGCAAAGTCAGCAATGAGATGGTGCTGTTCATGGCGCTGGCGTTCGGCGTAACGGCCATCATTCTGCTCTTTTTCTTCCGGTCCATTGTAGCCGTTCTGGCCGCCATCAGCATCGTCGGGGTGGGTGTGGTCTGGTCGCTGGGCTTTCTGGTGCTGTTTGGCTACAAAATCACCCTGCTGACGGGTTTGCTGCCGCCCCTCATCATTGTCATCGGTATTCCGAACACCATCTTTCTCATCAATAAATACTTCGAAGAGTTCAGCCACCACGGCGACAAAATCCGGGCGCTGAATACCGCCACGGAAGCCATCGGTGAGATGACATTTTTTGCCAATGTCACCACTGCCATCGGTTTTTTCGTTTTCTATTTCGCCAGCAGCCCCATGCTCGCCCAGTTTGGGCTGGTGGCTTCGCTGGGGGTTGTCGTGACCTACGCCCTCTGTCTGGTGCTGATTCCGATCGTCTTCGGCTATTTGCCCGAGCCGTCGTCGCGGCAGCGCGGTCATCTGGAAAGCCGCTGGGTGGTTTCGTTTCTGAACTGGGTCAACCACACGGTTCACCACCGCCGTCGGGCCATCTATGCCTTCATCGGTGTTCTGGTGATCGTCAGCCTAATCGGGGCCATGCGCATCCAGGCGGTTGGCTACGTCGTCGATGATTTGCCAAAGAACGATCCGATTTACACCGATCTGAAATTTTTCGAGAAAAACTTCCGGGGCGTTCTGCCTTTCGAAGTGTCCATCGACACCCGCCAGCCGGGCCGGGTTTTGACCCCCCAAACGCTGACCAAGATGCGGCTTTTGCAACGCGAATTTGAGAAATATCCCGAGTTCACGCGCCCGCTGTCGGTGGTTGAAGCAGCCAAGTTTCTGTACCAGTCGTATCGTGGGGGCGACCCGAAATATTACGTCCTGCCCGGTGCGCTGGAAATGGCCAAAGTGGCCAGCTATGCGCCACAGATGAAAGGAAAAGCCAATCTCTTCAAAGGATTTATCGACAGCACGAGCCGCTATACCCGCGTGAGTTTCCAGATGGCCGACGTCGGTACGGTGCGCATCCGGGAGTTGCTGACCACCCTCCAACCCCGGGTCGATTCCATTTTTAACATCGACCGCGAAACCGGCAAACGGGTTTCCAACGGCGATATGTACGACGTCCGGCTGACGGGCAGCAGCAGCATTTTTACGAAAGGTAACGAGTACCTGGTGGATAACCTGAAGGAAAGCGTGTATCTGGCGGTAATTCTGATCACCGCACTGCTGGCTCTTTTACTCCGCGACGTCCGAACGATCATCATCTGCTCGCTGCCCCGCATTGTTCCGCTGATCATCACGGCGGGAATCATGGGTTATTTCGGAATTCGGCTCAAACCGTCGACCATCCTGATTTTCAGTGTGGCGTTTGGGATTGCGTCCGACGGCACGATCTACTTCATCGCCCGGTATCGCGAAGAACTCCGGCGGGGCCTCAGCATTTCCAAAGCCATCACCAACACCATTCACCAGGCCGGTATCAGCATGATTTACACGGCCTTTATCCTCTTCGCCGGTTTCGCCATTTTCGCCTTCTCGACCTTTCAGGGAACCGTGGCGCTGGGTGTTCTGGTGTCGATCACCCTGCTGATGGGCATGGCCGCCAACCTGATTCTACTCCCCGCTTTCCTGCTCTCGCTCGACAAACGCAAAAGCCGGAAGGAGCTTTTGAACAATGAGGCTGCTTAACGGGAGTAAAAAATGATGAATGTAAAATGATGAATGCTAAATCTAAAAGTGTTTGGACGCATCAGCCAACTTTTACATTTAGCGTTCATCATTTTACATTCATCATTCCTTTCTTTTCAAACTTCCTCCAGCAAACTCTGGAACGAGACGTACTGATTGCCAAACCGCTCCTGGATTTTATCCATCAGTTCATCGCCGTGGTATTTCTGAAAGCGGTAAAAATCCAGTTTGATTCGAAAGGAATACTGGAAGGTATACGTCGCGCCGTTGTTATCGACTTCGGTGAGTAAATGCAAAATTTTGTAGCTCAGCGGCAGGCCGGTTGCCATGACGGCCGGCACGTGTTCGGCTTTCATCCAGTGTAACCATTCCCGCTCAACGGTTTTGTCAATGTTAATCGTCAGGTTGTAAAGAATCATACTTTAGAGATCAGAGAGGAGAAAAGTGATCAGAGAAAGGGTCTCTCCACCAGAATGCAACAGCAATTTCGTGCTTTTTGTCCGCAATCTTGCAGCTATTCTCATTCGTCTTAGCCACAAATGTTGTTTCTTTGCTCTACGACAAACTTACTCACTCTATGTTTTACAATATACTGGTTCGTGCCCACTCGGGTCTTCGTTGGGTTGTGTTGATTCTGTTGCTTGCCGCCATCGTCACCGCATTTCGGAAATGGCAGGGCCGCGATGAATACACACCGGGCAATAACAAACTGTACCTTTTCACTTTAATTGCTACGCACACGCAGTTTCTGATTGGCTTGATTTTGTATTTTATCAGCCCCAAAGTGCCCCTTTTTGATGCAGGAATCGACATGGGTACCATCATGAAAACTACGCTGTACCGGTTTTACACCATCGAACACATCATCGGAATGCTGATTGCGGTAACACTGATTACAATTGGTCGCTCAAAATCGCGCCGGATCAGCGGGCCGGTTCAGAAACACCGGACGGTTTTCATCTTCTTTGGATTAGGGTTGATCGTCATTCTGATTTCGATCCCGTGGCCGTTCCGCATTCCCGGCGCAGGCTGGTTTTAAACACCCCCAACCCCCTGATGGGGGCTTTTACCGGATCATAAAGCCCCCATCAGGGGGTTGGGGCAAAACACCGATCCATGCATCCTACACCCCAGCACCGAACCATCCTGAACTGGATTCAGCCTTCCGACGCTGAACGGTACGAGATTTATTCGGAACTGGGACTCCCGCAGGCGGTTTTAACCATCGAAGCACCCCATTACGCAACGCTCGATTCCCGCTTTGGCAGCTATCGGATTCAGCGGCAAATCCCATCGACCATCATTGCCGTGACCGATGCGGGCGGATCATCCATTGCCACCGTTCGCACCGGCTGGTGGGGACGCCTTTCCCTGACCTTTGACGACGGGCGTGAACTGCGCTTCAATTCTTCCAGCGTGTTTCGCAGCCGCTGGCTCTGGAGCAGTGCCGATGGCGAACCACAGGCCGTTGTACAACGCAGCCGGATTTTCTTTGCCCCCGAATGGCCCATTCGTGAAGGGCTGTCGGCCCTGCTGGCCGGTCTATCCATTTATTTTATCGTCACCCGACCCAAATCTTTATTCGGTTTACGGTTTTCAGTTTTTGCCGGGCCGATGTTTCGATAGCGGATGCATTTTTATCGCTCGTTAGCCCCGTAAACTGAAAACCGTAAACCGTAAACCACACAACCATGATAAACACCCGCTCTTTACCGGTTTCACCGGATCAGCAACTCCGCAACATTGGCTGGAACTGGATGCTCGGAACCGACACGCTGTCGTATCTAACCAACGAAGTCGTTGTGGTAAGCCCGGCCGAAGCCGATGCGTATTATGAAGCCGGCAATCAGTTGTTTACCATGCTGGTAGAAGCCGGGCAGCATGTCATCGACACCAACCGGTTCAGCGAACTGGGCATTCCGGACAACCTCGTCGACCTGATCAAAATTTCCTGGAGCGACGACCGGCACTTTCAGCTCTACGGCCGTTTCGACCTCGCGGGCGGCATCGACGGCCAGCCCATCAAACTGATCGAGTTCAATGCCGACACGGCAACCTGCATTCCCGAAACAGCGGTGGTTCAATACGCCCACCTGCGGGCCAACGGCCTCGACGAAGAACAGCAGTTTAATTCCGTCTACGAAACGCTGGTGGAGCAGTTCCGCGACATCCTGCTACACAACGAAGACAAACAACCGACGCTGTTGCTATCGGCCATGCGCGGTTTTCCGGAAGATGACAGCAACCTGGCGGTTTTGGGCGAAGCGGCCCGTGAAGCCGGTTTTACGGTCGAATTTGAGTACATCGACAAGGTTGAATTCTCGGTCGATGAAGGCATTTTCAAGCAAAATACCGAGAACGGGCAATTCGACAAATTCGATTTCTGGTTCAAGCTGGTGCCCTGGGAATACATCGGTCACGAGGAATCCGATCTGGCGCACATTCTGACCGAAGCGGTGCGCCGTCGGCAGGTGGTGATCCTAAACCCTGCGTACGCGCTGCTGTTTCAGTCGAAATACATCCTGAAGATTTTGTGGGAATTGTACCCGTTTCACCCGCTGCTGCTGAAAACCGACACCCAGCCCCTCACCGACCGGATGTACGTCGAGAAAGTGTTGTTTGGTCGCGAAGGGGCCAACGTCCGCATTCTGGACGAGCAGGGGCGCGTGCAGGCCGAAGCCGACGGGGAGTATGACGAGTACCCGAAAATCTACCAGGAATACGTGGAGCTACCGACCGACGGAACCGGCAAACGCTACCAGGCCGGGGTATTTTATGTTGGCGAAAGTTGCGGTTTGGGTTTCCGGCGCGGGGGTGCCATTCTGGACAATGGCGCGCAGTTTGTCGGACATGTGGTAGAATAGAAGATTTCAGAAAGTAGGCAAATAGGAGCATCAATAGTATCTCTTCTTTAAAGCATTCAGATTACTACTTATGTAAATCATTAACTTTTACATTTCATGTTCCTTATAATTATTTGTATATTTTTCTTATTCTTGCTACTTTTAAAATCTAAAAAATTAGCGTTTAAAGTTCTACCACATACAGATCAGGCCCATCCAGATATTCAGCTACTTACTGTTACATTTCGAATAATTTTATTTGTTGTAATTATTTACTTATTTAAGAGTTGTGGCGAAAGATTCCTAGATTTAGCATCTGAAGGACCTCCTAATCAACCATTTAACAGGGATATATGGCAAAATGACAGTACAGGTATCGTTAGACATACAATGCTCAATGACTTAAGAAAAGATCATACTTTTTTAATTGGTAAGACTCAAAAAGAAGTGCTTGAAATATTAGGTAGACCTGACACTTCATCTTATTATTTAAATTCAGATTCTACATTATTTTGGAACAGTGTCCACCCAACAAGATTAATGGGAAGTAGTGAACCATTTGTTATTTTTTTCAAAAATAACAAATCATATAAAATTCAGTTAGATTATATATTATATACAGATTAGTTCATTCACCTTAAAAGTTTTAAAATAAAAAAGCAGGCTTTTGCAGATCACTGTTTCAGTTTAAAAAAAATATTAAATCTTAGAAATCTCACCCCATAAGCAACGACTCCCCGCCGTCGATCCAGATGGGTGTGCCAGTGATGTGGCTGGCCCGGTCCGAAGCCAGAAACGCGACCACTTCAGCCACCTGCTCACTGGTGCCGGGTACACCGTCGGTCAGCGGAATGACGCCTTCCGGAAACTCAACCGGTTCCCGGGCCGATTCCAGTTTGCGTTTTTCAGTGCTGTCATTGATGGCAGTATCGATGGCACCGGGGCAAACGACGTTCACCCGAATGCGGTGTTTGGCGAGTTCCAGCGCAGCCATTTTTGCAAAGGCCAGTTGGCCGGCTTTGGTGGTTGAATAGGCCGTTGCACCGGTATTGCTAAAAATCCGTGTACCGTTCACTGAAGCCGTGATGATGACAGAACCGCCTTTTTCCTTCAACATGGGAATGGCGTATTTGACGGTCAGAAACGTACCGCGCAGGTTGATATTCATGGTTTTGTCCCATTCGTCCGGTTCCAGATTTTCAATAGGAGCCCACACGCCGTTGACACCCGCATTGGCAAAAACGATGTGCAACCCGCCAAACTGGCTTTTGATGGCTTCGAATGCCTTTTGCATGTCCTCCGGTTTCGAAATATCGGCCAGCAAAGCGATGGCTTCTCCGCCCGCCTGCTGAATTTCCTGCACCGTTTCCTCCAACTCGCTCTCCGTACGGCCCAGCGCGACCAGTTTTGCGCCGTTTCGGGCCAGAAGCAGGGCGGTAGCTTTTCCAATTCCCGAACCGGCACCCGTTACCAGTGCTACTTTTCCGGTAAATTCCTTATCTTGACTCGTCATGTTGTCAATCGATTACGTTTCTCCTGACTTATCTACCTGTACTTCGTCCTTTTTGTTAGAAAATTCAGCAAATTCTTTCCAACTTCTCCAGTAAATGCACCGTTCAGGATTCATTCAAAACCCAGGTTGTTCACCTCAAAACCGCTTTCCCCGTTCATGAACAACCTGAGTCTTTACGCCATTGCCGCCGTCTACATCGTGTCGGGTATCCTGCACTTTATCCGCCCCGAACCCTACCTTCGCATCATGCCCCCTTACATTCCCTACCACCCGTTGATGGTGATTCTCAGCGGTATTGCCGAACTGGTACTGGGCATTGGTCTGCTGTTTCCGGTCACCCGGTCACTGGCTGCATGGGGATTGATTTTATTGCTGATCGCCATTTTTCCGGCTAATCTGTACATGGCGACGGCCGACAAATTTTCGTCCATACCGGCCTGGATTCGCTGGGGGCGGCTTCCGCTGCAGGGCGTCCTGATCTGGTGGGCCTGGCGTTATACCTGAACCGGCGGTGCCGAATGGCGTCGTTCCCAGCGCACCCCTTCTTCCACCGCACCAACCAACTGAAAACCGTTTTTCTGCAACACCCGCTGCGATGAAATGTGTTGGGTGGGCGTATCGGCCACGACCGTCTTCACGTCCGGATGTTGGAAAATCCAATCGAGGAAACAGGCAACGGCTTCGGTGGTAAACTGCTGGCCTTCAAACTTTTGGTCCATAAAATAGCCAATCATCGTTTGCCCCGTAGCGTCCGGTGTTCCGGCCACGCCAATCCCACCGATGGTCAGGTTCAATTCACGATGGACGATCAGCCAGTGGGTATACCAAAACCAGTGGTCAGGATGAGCGATAACGTTCGGGATAATATACTGCGGCAGTGCTACATCGAATTCTGCCATGAAATCGTGATCCCCACTGAGACTAAGGTTCGAAATTTCTAATCCACGGGCCGTTTCCAGGGTAGTCCGGCTAATGGCCAGCTGTTCTAGACTCGTCAGGGGCAATGGAATTAATTGCAAGCGTGTTGAGAAAAGAGAAGTCATTGTAGTAACTGGTAAATGATTGAAAATAAAGACAATAGAATATCACACCAGCCGAATGGTGATGCGTTATCCGGACGAATCAATCAATAAACCAGTCCAGGCAGGAAGCCGGAAAGAAGTGAAATATTCAGAGGCAGTTGTTTTAAACCGTCGTAAAGATAGAACCAAATTTATTCTTTTTCCAGCGGTTGTCGGTATAAACGGTTAGCCGTGAGAACACTACGGGCCAAACTTCCCGAAATTATACGAACGGTCAATATCACCCAATTTACGGTAGGAATAGACAGTAGTAAAAAAGTTACTTTTACCCCTTTCTGTTTGAGTCAACGAACAAACTAGTCTATGAAACTCCCAAAATCTCTCCTGCTGGCAGTTGGCGGAATGGTATGGCTTACGGCCTGCAAAACTGAAAAAGACGAAACCGCCCGCACGGTATTTTTTGACAAATCGGGCATGGATACCACCGTCGTTCCCGGCAATGACTTCTTCTCGTATGCCAATGGAAATTGGGTAAAAAACACCAAAATCCCGGATGATCAGACCGGCTGGGGCTCCTTTTACGAACTTCACGAGGAGAATCAGAAAAAAACAAAGTCCATTCTGGATGAAGCAGCCGCCAGCGGAGCCGCCAATGGCAGTGTCGAGCAGAAAGTGGGGGATTTTTACGCCAGCGGTATGGATACGGTTGCCATCGAAAAACGGGGTTACGACCCTCTGAAAGCCGAGTTGGCGAAAATTGCGGGTCTGAAAGACTACAAGGAAGCCTTGATTTACATGGCCTCCGACGAAATTAACCGGGGGGGCGTTTTGTTCGGCATGAGCGTTGGACCCGACGACCGTCAGAGCACGATCAACCGGCTGAGTTTCGGCCAGAGCGGGTTGAGTTTGCCGGAAAAAGAATATTATTTCAAAACCGACGAAGAAACGAAAAAAATCCGGGCGGCTTTTATCGCTTATGTCACCAAACTTTTTGTACTGACCGGCACGGACTCAACGACGGCCCGGAAAAAAGCCGACGGCATTCTGGCGTTTGAGACCACGCTGGCGAAGGCCCACAAAGCCGCAGCCGACCTCCGCGACCCGATCAAAAATTACCACAAACTGTCGGTAGACGAACTGAATCAACGCACGCCCAACATCGACTGGCAATCGTTTCTGACCGCGATGACGGTAAAAACCGATACCGTTCTGGTGGGGCAACCGGAATATTACCAGGCCCTGAGTGCGGCCCTGCCCGCAACGCCCATCGACGTCATCAAAGACAAAGCGGCTTTTGGGTACATCGACTTCAATGCGTCTTTGTTGAGCAGCCCGTTTGTACAGGCTAAATTTGACTTCTACAACAAAACACTCTACGGACAACCCGTCCAGTCGGAACGGTGGAAGCGGATTTCTCAGAATGTCGATGCCTATCTGGGGGAATTATTGGGACAGTTGTGGGTCAAAAAATATTTTACGCCCGAAGCCAAGGAACGGATGCTGACGCTGGTCACCGACCTTCAGAAAGCCTACCGGAACCGGATTGAAAAGCTGGACTGGATGTCGCCGGAAACCAAAAAAATTGCGCTGGTCAAACTGGACGGCATCATGAATAAAATCGGCTACCCCGATAAGTGGAAAGATTATTCGGATGTTTCTGTCAAACGCGATGCTTACTTTGAAAATGTGCAATCGGCCCGCATTCATGCCTCGAAAGAAAGTTTTGCCAAAATCGACAAGCCCGTCGACCGCACCGAATGGATGATGACCCCGCCGGAAGTGAATGCCTACGCCAATCCGTCATTCAACGAAATCGTGTTCCCGGCCGGTATTCTGCAGTTTCCGTTTTTTGACAAAGACGCCGACGATGCCATCAACTACGGAGCCATCGGTATGGTGATCGGTCACGAACTCACGCACCTCTTCGACGATCAGGGCCGTCAGTATGATGTTCAGGGGAACTTACGCGACTGGTGGCAAAAGTCGGATGCTGATAAGTTTACGGCCAAAGCCAATCAGGTGGTCGATCAGTATAACAACTACACGGTGCTGGACAACCTGAAACTCAACGGACGTTTGACGTTGGGCGAAAATCTCGCCGATCTCGGCGGATTAGCCATTGCCTTCGATGCGTTTAAACTGACCGATCAGAGCAAAAGTGATGAAAAAATCGACGGTTTCACGCCCCAGCAACGGTTTTTCCTGGGATTTGCGCAGGTCTGGCGCATCAAAATCCGGGACGAAACCCAGCGGGCTTACGTTCAGGTCGATCCACACTCACCGGCAAAATACCGGGTCAACGGTCCCCTCAGCAACTTTGCACCTTTCTACCAGGCTTTTAATGTCAAACCGGGCGAACGAATGTATAAGCCGGAAGTGGATCAAACCCGGGTTTGGTAAGTTCATCGGCCAAAGTGCAGATTAGCCCCCAGTTTGATTTGCGGGCCGCGGTTGTGGCCCGCAAATACCGGGGCTTTATCGTAATAATTGTTCTCGATCATGAGTTCGAAGCTCAATTTCTCCATCGCTTTCACGCCCAGACCCAGACCAATGTTCAGGCTGCTGAAACCCCGGTTATCATTGGGTCCGACGTCACTGGAACGAAATTTTCCGATGTTAAAACCGCCTTCACCAAAGACATAGAAGTTGTTGCGAACCGGGTAATACCGCACAAAGGCACCCCCGGAATTGGCGCGGTAGCTGGTGGAAGCCCGGCCTTCAAACGCACCCCGCAGGCCGACGGACAGTCCCTGCTGAATAAAAAAACTGGCGCGGGGATTAAAAGCCGTATACAACCCCTGCCCTTTTCCCGTGGCAAAACCCAGGGCGGCACCCAGCATGAAGGCCCCCTTTTGAAACCACGGCAATCCCGGCCGTCTGAAATAGGAAGGTTTTACGTCCGAAAATACTTCCCGGGAACGATACGTCGTATCTGGTAATGGCGCGGTGGGAACATCCCGTCGGAGGGTGTCTGTTTCCTGCGCTTGTACAACAACAGTTGTGAGCAGACAAAAAACGATCAGATGGGCCAGTCGGTAAGAGTACGGTTTCATGGAATTACGCTGAGTTGTCTACGTAAAACCAGTTTGCGGGAATAAAGTTTATTTAAATGCAATTAGCACCGGTTTTGAACAGAACATCCTCACAAAACGCGGGGATAGTCTGGCCCAACCCGGTGCTGATTCATGTATCAAAAACTAGATCTTCCCCAATACGTCGATCAATCGGCCGATCTGCTCCACATCGGTCGCCGGGAAATTGGCAATCCGGATCTGGGTGTCTTTCAACTGTCCGTACCCGCTGCCCACGACCATCCCGGATTCTTTGACTTTACTGATGATCTCCGACGACGGTTTTTGCGTATTGGCCACCACCACCGTTCGCGAACGGTGCCGGTCGTTTTTCACGAAAGGTGAAAATTGCGGGTGGCTCTCCACAAATTTGTACAGCATTTTAGCCTTTTCCTCCGTCTCTCTCCGCAGGTTTTCGACGCCGACCCGGTTGAAATCCTGCGCAATTTTACCAAGCAGGTAGATGAACAGAACGTTGGGCGTAGCCGGTGTTTCAAACGTTTTGTAGTTTTTCCAGAGCGTGGGCAAATTGTTATGAGCACCAATGTGCTGATCACCGTGTTTCAGGGTTTCGGCTTTTTCGAGGCATTTCTCATTGGCAATCCACACCCCCAAACCGGCGGGCAGGCCAAACGCTTTCTGAACGGAGAAAAAAGCCGTGTCTACGAGTGAAAAATCCAGATCCGGAAACGGTGCCGACGACACCATATCGACCGCAATCAGCTTTTTAGCGTGACTGCGCTTCAGCTTATGAATGTCGACCGGCCGCATCTGCACGCCCGAGCTGGTTTCGTTGTGCGTCACCGCGATCAGTTCGGCATATTCCGGCACCTCGATCTCGCTGTAATCGAACCCTTCGCCGAACGGTTTTTCCTGCTTGTGGGCGTATTTCTGCAAAGCCGTTGCGTAATCGCAGAATTTCTTCGAAAACGACCCGTTCACCAGGTGAAAACTTTCGTGCTCGACGCAGTTGAGCAGAATGCGTTCCCATACTTCAGAAGCCGAGCCGGTGAAGAAAATTCCGTGCGATTCCGGAATCGTCAGTAGCTCGCGCAACTGTTCGTCACAAAACTGATAGATACTCCGGAACTTGGCGCTCCGGTGCGAAATCGACCCGATCTGCTCGTCCATCGCCGTTTGAAGGTGTTGGTAAACAGTGGGGTACAGTTCCGCTGGCCCGGCGGTGAAGTAGGTTTGTTTCATAATTGATCAATAAAAATACTGCCTTGTCCAAATCAAGCTATCCGGAAATGTAAATCCGAAATGTCCAAACTGTTCTTCTGTTGAGAGCACAACCCCATTCGACGGATCGTCTTTTTCATAAATAACCGGCAATTGTTTTTCCAGTAATGAATGAAGTTGCCATTCCGTCAACGAATGAAAAGCACGGCATTTCTCCGTAAATGATTTTCCATTAATCAGATACCGCACCTCGACGCGGTAGACCCGTTTTCGATACCGGGTTTGACCGGTTTCAAAACGCGAGATTGTTCCAGCGGCAAAAGCGGGTTCTTTCCGTATTTGCCTCCGTTCGTAAATCGTGTACAGTTTCGGTATGGTAGCCAGAAGAAGCAGGAGAGGCATAAACGCAATCAGAAATGCTTTCGAAGGTGGCCATTCCATTTGCGTTTCCTTTACCTCCTCTCCCATTCTTTTTTATCAATATAACAACCTGAATTTGATTGTATTATCGATATTCCGCAATTCGTTGACCACTTCGTCCGAATAATCCTTGGCGATGTCGGTAATCACATACCCAACCTGTTCGGTTGTTTTCAGGTATTGACCCTGAATGTTGATGTGGTAGTTGGCAAAAATAGCGTTGATTTTCGCCAGAATGCCCGGCACGTTGGCGTGAATATGCAACAAGCGGTGTGAGTCTTTCAACAGTGGCAATTGTACTTCCGGGAAATTAACGCTGCCGTACGTACTGCCGTTGTTGATGTATTCCAGGAGTTTTCCGGGCACAAAATTACCGATATTTTCCTGCGCTTCTTCCGTACTGCCGCCAATGTGCGGGCTCAGAATGACATTCGGCAAACCGCGTAACTCGTTGATAAACTCCTCGTTGTTGGTTTTCGGTTCATACGGAAACACGTCGATTCCCGCACCTGCCACGTGGCCACTCTTCACCGCATCGACCAGGGCCGCAATGTCGACAATGTGTCCGCGCGACAGATTGAGGAAAATAACGCCTTCTTTCATCAGCGCAAACTCCCTGGCGCCAATCAGATTTTTGTTGCTGGCGCGACCGTCGGTGTGCAGGCTGAGGAAGTCGGAAATGGCGAGCAATTCGTCCAGGGTTTTGCATTTGCGGGCGTTCCCCAGCGCCAGTTTATCGACAATATCGTAGAAATACACTTCCATGCCCAGTGCTTCGGCCACCACCGACAACTGGGTGCCGATGTTGCCGTAGCCCACCAAACCCAGCTTTTTACCCCGGACTTCGAAGCTATTTTTGGCCGATTTATCCCAAACGCCTTCGTGCATTTTATTGCTTTTCGGGACAATGTTCCGCACCAGCATGATGATTTCGCCAATGGCCAGTTCAACCACCGAGCGGGTGTTGCTGTAGGGCGCGTTGAAAACCGCTATGCCTTTTTCGGTACAGGTTTTGAGGTCGATCTGGTTGGTACCGATGCAGAACGCACCGACGCACATCAACTTGTTGGCGTGTTCGAGCACGCGGCTGGTCACCTGCGTTTTGGAGCGGATGCCGAGAATGGAAACGTCCCGGATTTTCTCAATCAGTTCGTCTTCGTCCAGCGCCCCTTTCAGAATTTCCACATTGAATCCTTCGCCCTCAAACAGTTTCACCGCTACGGGGTGTACGTTTTCGAGCAACAGAACTTTAATGCGGCTTTTGGGATACGACTGGCTGCGGCTCAGCTTGTTGTGGTATAAAAACTCGTCGAGTGACGGCGCCACATGGTCGGCTTTTTCGATGACCTTCGGTCGCATGACATTCTCGGTAAAGGCATAAAACCGGTTGGCCAAACCAGACTCCCGGATTTCGTAGTCGGTATAGCCGTCGCCGATGACATAAATGTCGCCTTCGAGTTTCAGATCCCGAATCAGCTTTACTTTTCCCTTGTCGGACGAGAGCGGATTTTCACAATCGCAGCTCACAATGTTGCCGGTGGCATCGTAGACGAACGTATTGGCAAATACATTCTCTTCCTTGATGCCCAGCGACGTCACGATCGGGACGATAAATTCTTTAAAACCGCTCGACACGATGTAAATCTGATCGGCATGTTCCGCCAGAAATTCCCGGTTCCGTTGAAACGAATCCGAGATTTCGGTTTTCAGCGTTTCAATCAGCGCGGGCAGATGATCCCGGTGCGCCTGCAACAGTTCGAGCCGCAATTCGATGGATTTCGACAGCGAAATTTCGCCCGACATGCCCCGGTCGGTGATAATTTTAATTTTTTCGAGAATCGCTTCCCGGTCGCGGTGACCCGCCAGGGAGATTTCTCCCAGTACATCCAGGGCTTCGACTTTGGTAAAGGTGCTGTCGAAGTCAATGACGAAATACGTCTGTTCGAGTGTTTTGGTTAACATAATTGAGGACTGCTTTCAATACTTTTAATTATAAATGTAAAATGGCGAATGTAAAATGTAAAAGTGCTTCATGCGCGCAGCCGTTACTTTTACATTCATTATTTAACATTTTACATTTATAATTAGTAAATCAGTTTAATCACCAGTTGGTGCGTTGGTACAATAATCTATTCCTTCAAAAACCGCAAGGCCCGCTCTTCCGACCAGTACACGGTTTTATTGGAGCCCGCGGGTGTAAAACCGCAATGCCCGCCCTGGGCCGGAAATTCCATCCAGACGTTGGGCAGTTGGCGACCCAGTTCTTCCGGGAAACATTCGCGCGACAAAAAAGGGTCATTTTTGGCACTAACAATCAAGGTCGGAATCGCAATTTTGTCTAGGTATGGCAAGGCGCTACTCTGCTGGTAATAATCTTCCGCATCGCGAAAACCGTGTAAGCGGGCCGTAAACAGATTGTCAAACTCCCGCAAAGTACGGACTTTTTGCAATCCCTCCGTGTGAATAACGCCCGGCATCAGGGCGGCTTTTTCAAAAACTTTGCGCTTCAGGGTCCGGTTAAACCGCTGGTTATAGACCTGGCTGTCCCAGGCTTCCAGCCGGCGCGACGCGGTGGTCAGGTGCAGCGGCACCGAAAAAACCACAGCTTTCTCAATCGCCGGATGAATCGCCGTTGCCTGCTCTCCCAAATATTTCAACGTCACATTACCACCCGCGCTGAACCCCATCAGGTTAATGTGTTTGTACCCTTTTTGCAAGGCATACTCAATCACCAACTGCAAATCACCGGTTTCGCCGAGGTGGTAAAACCGGGCCTGCCGGTTCATCTCCCCACTGCAACTGCGGTAGTGCCACGCCAGACAATCGAACCCGTTGGCCGTCAGATGCCGAACCATCCCGGCCAGATACTGTCGCCGGGAATCCCCTTCCAGGCCATGGGAAAGAATGACCAGCGGCTTTGCTCCCGTCTGGTTTTCAAAACCGGGCCGGTGTGCATAACTCCAGTCCAGATCCAGGAAATCATCATCCGGGGTCTCAATCCGTTCACGGGTATACGATGCGCTGACTTTTCGGAACAAAGCCGGGACAATGGTTTGCAAGTGTCCGTTCCACAAATGCGCGGGCGGGCGGTAATCCGAAGGGGTAATCAGCGGCATAGCAATTCTCAAAAGAAGCACAAAGGTAAACGGTTCCACGGCAATGGGAAAACCAAACGTTCGGAAACACAAAAGAGATTCTGCCGACCGGTTTTTTTTGTAGTATTTGTTTACCTGCTTGAACTATTTCGGCAGACCACTTAACGTATTTTATCCGCCGATTAAACCATTGCCGTATCTTTTTGCTCTAAGATTTGTTTTCTTTGTGATGAATCATTCACCAATAACTTTCTATTACCTATGAAAAAGGGATTATTAGTATGTCTGGCGTTGCTGATTACAGCAACTTCCACCCTTGTTTTTGCACAGGCAAAAAGTCCACACTTAAAAGTTGAAAGCCCCGGTAAAAGCGTAAAAGTCGTTTACGGCCAGCCATCCAAGCGGGGCCGGGTGATCTTTGGGGCCGACGGTTTGGAAAAGTATGGTAAAGTATGGCGCACGGGTGCGGATGAAGCCACCGAAATTACGTTTACCAAAGATGTTATGTTTGGCGACAAGATGGTGAAAGCCGGAACTTACACGCTTTTTACCATTCCTGACGAAAAAGAATGGACGGTTATTCTGAATAGCAAACTGGGCCAGTGGGGCGCGTATGACTATATCGACCCCGTAAAAGGCGTCGAATTGAAGAAAAAAGACGTTGCCCAAATCAAGGTTCCGGCCAAAACCAACGCAACGCCGGTTGAAAAACTGACCATCACCCCAACCGATTCGCAAGTATCGATTGCCTGGGACATGGCTTCCATCGCCATCCCCATCAAACCGGTTGGTGGTACCAACTGAAGGAAATCCGCCGGAGCGATTCGCCGTCGTACGCTGTAACGACCGATCAATACCCCGGAAACAGAAAGCCCGACCACTTTGGCCGGGCTTTCCTGTTTAGAGAGTTAAGAGTTAAGAGTTAAAAATGTATGCGTTCGTTAGCCAACTCTTAACTCTTAACTTTTAACTCTTAACTCTTAACGCCTTAGGGCTGATCCGCATTCTTCGCGGCTGCGGTTTTGCCACCCGACAGCGAGTTGATCCAGGCGGCAATCTTCAGCGCGTCGGCTTTCGGAACCTGCGGCATGGGCGGCATTTCGGTCGAATAGTCCGGCCAGTTCTGCGGTTTCGGATTGTAAATCAGCTCGACAATTTTCTCATTTGAATACCCTCTTTTGGCTACATCGGCAAAAGCCGGGCCTACCTGCCGTTTCTCGGCATTGTGGCAAGCCGAACACGTATGGCGGTTGAGCAACGGTTTTACCTCCTCGAACGTCGGTGCTTTGGCAACCAGCGTACCGGTTTTGGCGCCGGAAACCGCCGTTGTTTTCGCACCCGCTTTTAAACCCGGTTTCGCGGGAACGCCCTTTTTGGCCGGAGCTGTTTTCGAAGCCGCCGAGTTGAACGTGCTAACGCCCGTCATCGCCAGTTTCTGGCCCTCCGGGATGTTGTTCAGCGTGTAATAGGCCGTTGGGTGAACCAGTGAATACGACCCCTCAGCCGCCCGAACGCCGTCGAGCGTCAGGTTGTGGATGTAATACTGGCGCAGGTTGTCGACAATCACGCGGGCTTTCAGTCCGTCGGGCGACACTTTCACCCCTTTCACCGCGCAGGCTTCCTTGTTTACCGTCGGGCTACCATAGACCGGGTGGTATTTGTAAATAAAACTCTCAACGGAATACGAAGCCAGATCCTCCGCCGATTTGCGGTCGACGGGCGTGGTGAACTCTACCTCAAAACCGTCCGGCATGGCGCGAACCGCCCGCATCTCGAACGGCATCTGGTTGTTCCAGGTCAGGCGCTGCAAGCCTTCATCAGCTTCCCCCGCCGAGCCCCAGCCCCGGTTGGTTTCGCCGACAAACAGCGAGCCGTCTTTGGCCCACGCCATCCGCAACACGCCCGAGCGAAAACCGCTTCGAAAATCGATCGAAGCGCCCTGAAATTCGCCGTTCACTTTTTCCATGAACACGCGCGTAATCTTGCTCTGGCCCTGATCACCGACCAGCAATTGCCCCGTAAAAGGCCCGAATGACCCTTCAGGAATCTGGACGATTTCCGAGTTGGAAATTCCCTGAACGCCGTGAGGCAACCAGACAACGGGCAACTGAATTTCCGGAAACTCTTTCTTCATCTCGAACAGCGTGACGTATTTTTCGTCCACCACATTCTCCGGTTTAATGGCCCGGCCCCGTTCGTCGCGGTTGTCGCGCGGATTGATCTTCGCGTACAGTTGTTCCTGCGTCAGTTTGACCGGCGATTTTGGGTCAGCGCTCCAGCGTAAACCCGCCGGGTGGCCCATAAACGCGCCTTTTTTTACGTGCCAAACGCCACCGGAGCCGATCCAGTCGCCCTGGTTATCCGCGTAAAACAATTCACCGTCGATCATGCCCAAACCGGCTGGTGACCGAACACCCGTTGCCCAGGGCTCAATCTGACCGTCTTTGGTGATGTGCATGATCCAACCCCGCCAGGGGACGCGACTTTCGCCCGCCCACCATTTTTCGTCACCAAACGCGACGTTTCCGGAAATGAAAAACGAACCATCGGGGGCAATTTTCGGGCCGAACGTGTACTCGTGGTAGTGACCCGATACCGGAATGTTGGTCACCGTCTCGATGATGTCCGCTTTGCCGTCTTTGTTCGAATCGACCAGTTTGGTCAATTCACCGCGCTGGGCGCAATACAGCGCACCGTCTTTGTAAGCCAGCCCCAGCACTTCGTGCAGACCCGAGGCAAATTTCCGGAAGAAAGGCCGGCGGCTGGTCGGGTTTTCGACGATAAAAATGTCGCCCCGACGGGTGGCCACGCCCAGATCACCATTCGGAAGCACGGCCAAACCGCCGACTTCCAGCAATGTTCCCTCCGGTGCCGACACCTTCAGGATTTTATAAAAATCTTCTTCCTTGGGCGATTCCTGCGCCCAACCCACCGAAAAAGCAGCCGCTGACAGCATCGTGCCAACCACCGCCCGGCGAAGAATGGATGTATACATTGGTTTCATCAGGATTTAAAACAAGATCGAATAAGTCAATTTCCCCTTCACCGGAACAATCAGTTCCTGGCGGTCGCCCACCTTCCGGACGGCGGGTGTGGCCCCCCCGGCATCGTCGATCCGTACGTAATACGCTTTTCCGTCAACGAGGTACATCCCGTTTTCCAGCGGGGCAATCGTGCTGCCTTCGGCCAGCCGGGCATACAGATCGGCGGACGGGTTTTGGACCGTCACTTCCCGGCGAACGCCCTGGCTGTTGTCCAGCACGCGAATGGCATCCGTAACGGTGGCGCCGTAGGATTGGTAGCGGAATGTCGGGCGGTCGTTTTCATCGAGCACGTAGCCTCGGGTCCGAAAACCGCTGCCGGTTGTGTCGGTGGCCCAGGCGGCTGTCGGCGACGACAGTTTGGCAAGTCCAAGCACCGGCGCACCCAGCCGCTGCACCATGCCCATCGGGCGCGACGAGCCATCGCCCCGCTCGTGCCACATCGGCGTCGTATCCAGAAACTGACCCCGCCACACCTGCACCAGCGTGCCGTTGTCCATGTCGTAGGTATAATGCACCTGCTCGGGGCTTCCCACCGAAACCGCATGAACGACACGCAAGGTGCGGCCCTGGGCATTTTTGTAACCGGGCATATCCATGAAACTCCGCAGAAGCGTGTTCGACGACGCATCGACCAGGATCGGGTCGGTCGGATCGCCGTTGGTGGCTCCGCTGGCATCACTGATGACGTATTCGCGAATACCGGGCCCCGTTACGGCCAGTCCAATCGACGGTTTGGCCCAGTCTTCCATCTTGGCATACAACAACTCAAACGGGACATCCCCTGCGGGCAGGGTAACACTGCCACGCTGTCTGCGGTCGCCGGGCGTGATCACGGCTTTGTTGTTGATTTTCATCATGCCGCCACCACCCGCAGCACCGAGGTTGAAGGCATATTCACCGGCTTCTTTCACACGAAGCGTACCGGTATACCGAATCAGAAAGTCGTTCGGAATCCGGGTGACGTTGGCAGTCAGCATCACCGACGAACCTTGTGCTTCCGGCGGCAGTTTGCTAAAATCCGGTTCTTTGTCAAACCTTCCTTTGTAAACCGCATATTTCAGGTTCATCAGTTCCGGACGCGGTTTGTCGTAATTTTTCACGATGATGTTCCGGATGGCTACCGGCCCGTGATCACCCTGAATCCGGAGCGGTCCGCTGGCTACTTCGTCTTTGCCGAGCGCCCCCCGGGTTGGGCCGGACAGTTCCACGTTTTCGTGAATCGCCACGCCATTCAGTTCGACGAGCAACATGCGGGCGTTCTCGATTTTCTTACCGCTGGCGTCAAAACGTGGTGCCTGAAACGAGACTTTGAGGTGCTGCCACAAACCGGGTGCGCGGCTGGCGTTCTGGCGGGGCGGATGGCCTTCGTAGCCTTTCTGGCCGTCGGGTTTGGCATCATCCCAGCGTTCGTAGATACCGCCGTTGTCGCCCGCTTTGGGATTTTTGGTTCCCCAGCTATCGAGCAGCTGAATCTCGTAGCGACCCTGCAAATAAATGCCGGAGTTCGATCCTTTCGCAATCAGAAAATCCAGATCCAGATCGACATCGCCGTGTTGAAAATTCGACACCAGATCGATGTTCCCGTCTTTGGCGGGCAGATTAGCCAGAATGCCGGTTCCCGGCGTACTTTTCAGCACATCCTTCTGGTTGAGATCGGCGGTCACATCACCGACGATCCGCCAGTTGTTGCCCGGTTTTTGAAAAGCACTTAAATCGTTGAGCGGAAGAGCCGTTGGCTGGTCGGCTTTCGGCTGGGCCATCACCAGTCCGGCGCTAAAGACCCACCCAACACCCATCACCAAACGGGCGAACGTTGTGTTCATAGAGGTTGACTTCATTAGGTTTTATTTTGAGTCGGAAAGTTACCATATTTTAAATTTTTTAAAAAATAGATTCCCTTCCCAGTGAAACAGTATTTTTTCAATATACAATTTTACATTACCGGCACCGCGAATTTCGGTCACAATTTTTTAAAAACGGCTTTTCAACAAAAAACCGTCTTCCCTCCTAAAACCATGGCAATGACCTTCCTACGGTTTTGAACACACTTGAATTGATTTTGAACACGGGCTGAGTTGTCGCTTTTTCTCCCTTTTTCCAGCTTTGGCGAACCAGTCATTGGGCCGAGACGAAATTCTTTAGGCGGAAGTTCAATTTTCAGGTGGAATTCGTGAAAGACCCCGATCAAAAAGTCTCCCGCTTTCTGATCAACAACAATGGCAAGCAAGTTATGGAGGTAAAACGGGCAATGCGTTGACATTTCGCTATCTTTGAAGGCGGTATTTCGTGCAAATCATTGTTCACACAATCCTATTTTTACGAATGAAAAAAAGTACTTTAGCCTTTGCCCTGCTTCTGGGGCTGGCCCAATGGGCAGTAGCTCAGGAGAAACCCAAACAAAATCCGGAATCTTCTGAAATCTGGGAACCGGTTCCGCGCGTGGTTACACCGGGTGTTTTGTCGCCCGCTACGGCCTCCGGCACCACGGCTCCTTCCGATGCGATCGTTTTATTTGACGGCAAGGATGGCAGCAAATGGGTGTCTGTTAATGGGTATAGCGCCAGCAACTGGAACGGCGTCACCGAGGGATCCAACCCCTGGCCGATCCGCGATGGAGCCATGTATTCGGCCAAAGGCGCTTCCCTGCGAACCAAGCAGGAGTTCCAGGATTTCCAGCTTCACATCGAATTCCGGACGCCGGAAAAAGTGGAAGGCAGCGGACAGGGACGCGGCAACAGCGGTATTTTCCTCCAGGGTCGCTACGAGTTGCAGGTGCTCGACGGCTACAACAACCCGACATATTCGAACGGGATGGTGGGTTCGATCTACAAACAGGCGATTCCGCTGGTCAACCCCAGCCGCAAACCGGGTGAGTGGCAGACCTACGACATCATCTACTTTGCGCCCCGGTTCAACAAAGACGGCATGATGCTGGAACAGGGCAAAGTGACGGTTTTGATGAACGGTATTCTGGTGCAGAACAATACCAACATCAAAGGCACGACGGAGTACATCGGGTATCCGAAACTGCAACCCCACGGCAAAGGCCCGCTCCTGTTACAGGATCACGGCAATCCGGTGGGCTACCGGAACATCTGGATTCGGGAGTTATAAGACTGAGTTGCTGGAAGAGGTTATTTCGCGGAGTTAAGCAGATTTAAAAGGAGTTACGCAGAGTTTTTCTCTGATTAACTCCCTTTACCTCCGCTCAACTCTGCGAAATAACCCTTTTTTATTGCCATATCTCGGCCATCCTTGTTTATATTGCGTCTAAATAAACACCCTGCAATGAAATACCTGCTCCTGTTCCTCCTTCCCTGTTTTGCTTTCACCAGCGATAAACCGGCTTACCAGTTTTACAACCAGAAACTAAAAACCACGAGTTATCAGAAAGTGCTGAAAGAAGCGGCCGGAGCCGATATCGTCTTTTTTGGTGAATTGCACAACAATCCGATCTGTCACTGGCTGGAATTGCAGTTGACGAAGGATTTATACGAGCAGAAAAAAGAACAATTGATTCTGGGTGCCGAAATGTTTGAAGCGGATAACCAGACGGCATTGTCGGATTATGTCTCCGGCAAAACGACGGACAAGGAATTTCCCAAACAGGCGCGGCTCTGGAACAATTACAAAACCGACTACCGCCCGCTGGTCGATTTTGCGCGGGAGCACAAGCTTTCGGTGGTGGCAACGAATGTTCCCCGCCGGTATGCCAGCGCCGTCGCGCGGCAGGGACTGGCGTCACTCGATACGGTTCCGACGGCCCAAAAGGTCTGGATGGCCCCCCTGCCCCTAACCGTCGATTTGACCCTGCCCGGTTACAAAGCCATGCTGGACATGATGCACGGCGATGCGGTTTCGCCCTCCGCCAGCAAAGGCCCCTCCGACCAGGCGGCCAATTTTGCCCGTGCGCAGGCCATCAAAGATGCGACGATGGCGCATTTTATCCTGCAAAACCGCAAACCCGGCTCTACTTTTCTGCATTTTAACGGTTCCTACCATTCCAACAATTTCGAAGGAATCATCTGGTATCTGCGCCAAAAACAGCCGGATCTCAACATCGTGACCATCGCGTCGGTCGAAGTACCGGACGTGACGAAACCCGACAAAGCCAACCAGAATCTGGCGAGTTTTATCCTGCACATTCCAGCCGATATGACAAAGACGTATTGAGTCGCCCCATCCACTCAGCAGCCCTAAATCCTCCCGAAACAAACCTCCAAAACCAAGCCTGAAAGGCTTCAATCAATAGCCCCGGATGAAATCCGGGGAATACGGGGATATGCCGGGGTGAACGGGAATATGTGGGGAATGCGGAATAGGCCGGGAATGTGGGATATGCCGGGGAGAGGGGACAACCCTACCGGCAAACCAGCATCAAAAAAAGCACAAAACTATAATCCCGCAGTTGCGTTCGGAGCAGTTTGAGGGCTTTTGAAAGGTGATATTCGACGGCTTTGTCGGTCAGGGCGAGTTTGCGCGAAATTTCCGGGATCGTCTGCCCCTCAAAGCGGCTCATCCGGAACACTTCCTGGGTTTTGGGCGGGAGTTTCAGCAGTTCGGTTTCGATCGTTCCCAGCAAATCGTTGTAAGACAGTTGATCTTCGGTCGAAAAATCGGCCTGTGGCGCGAAGAACTGCTGGTATTCCTGAAATTTCTCGTGAACGATGCGGCTTTTGATGGAATCGATGATCGAATATTTCAGGGCCCCAAACAAATAATAATCGACCCGCCGAACAGCCAGCGATTCCCGTTTCTGCCAAAGCTGAACGAATAAATCCTGCACCAGTTCTTCGGCCATTTCCGGCGATTTTGTTTTTTGAAAAGCAACCCGGTAGAGGGCATACCAATACCGCTCATACAGTTCTGCCAGCGCCAGCCGATTGCCATCGGTCAATGCCCTCAGTACCTGCTCATCATCCCACTCTTTCAGCGAAGAAAGTCGTAAATCTGCCGACATGTGTGCACCCGCGTCGATTAAAGAAAGACCAAATTACCATTTTTTTACAAAATAGTGCCAAAGGAGTTAAACCACCCTTCAGGATACGGCTCTGCAATAGCCTGACCAATTGAACTAAAGAAATAATATATCGCCAAATTGGTCTTATTTCTATAAACAATCCCCTATTTTATAAAAACATTTAGGGTAAAGCGGGGTCTTGATCGACATAGGCAGTACATGACAGCGTCAACGGCCCATGCAAAAAGAAGAATTTGCCCGACTGCTTACGAAATACAACGCCGGTCAATGCACGGACGCGGAAATCCGGCTGATCGATCGGTGGTACGATCAATTGGGAACCGGCAGCGCGCTGGCGTTGAGCGAAGAAGACCGGCAAAAATTAAAGAAAAAACTGTGGCATCAGATTGATTTACAAACGTCTGATGATGTGGCAGCGTCTACGGATGCAGAAGAGAACGTACTCCGGTGGCCGTGGTTCCGGCGGTGGGTGGCGGCTGCGGCTGTTGTTGCGCTCATCGGTTTTGGCTCCCTGATATTCTACCGGTATCATTCGACGCCCGGAACAATAGAAAATAATCCGGTTGCTGCCGGGGATGGTTTTGTCGAACAAGCCAATAAAACCGCTAAACCCCTCATTATCACGCTGGACGACGGCAGCATCGTTCACCTGCAACCGCAAAGTACGATCCGGTATGGCACCCAGACACTTCCCCATAAACGGGAAATATGGCTCAACGGGAAGGCCTTTTTCCGGGTCCACAAAGACGCCAGCCGTCCGTTTCTGGTCTATAGCGGTGCCATCGTGACGCGCGTTTTGGGAACGAGTTTCTGGATCACGGCCCCTACCAACGCGCCAACCGTGGAGGTAGCGGTTCATACCGGCAAAGTGGCGGTCTTTAAAAAGAATCAGCAGTCTACGCCAAAAACGGAAAACGCCGACGTCCGGGAAGCATCGGTGGTGTTAACGCCCAATCAGAAAGTAACCATTTTTCTGGATGAAAACCGCCTGACGCGCGGCTTGATCGATCAGCCCGAACCGATCCCGAGTGCCATCCGCCCCGAACCGGCCACGTTTGCCTTCGACAACAGCACGTTGCCAGACGTGCTGAAGCAACTCGAAAAAACGTACGGTATTGAAATGGTGATCGGCAACGACTCCCTGGCCCATTGCCGGTTTACGGGGAAGATCACCCACCAGCCGCTCTACAGCAAACTGGAACTGCTGTGCCGGGCGATCAATGCGCAGTATGAAGTGCAGGGAAACCGCATTCTCATCACGGGTGTTGGCTGCGACCCCTCTTCTTTTGACCCACTTTAATCCCCTGAAACCTATGAAGTAACCAACAGCTACCAAAAAAAGGCCGAAAGTGCGGCTACACAGTCGGCCCGGAATTTTCCCTTGATGCGCATCATCATTCATCTGCCAGGATGAACAGGGATTTGTTTTGTCGAATTCATTCATTTTCTCCCAACAAAACATACAAAAGTATGAAATTTTGTCGAATGCTCGGTTTGACCCTTCTAACCGTCATGAAAATCTCTCTATTCCCTATTTTCCTCAGTCTGCTGCTGGCCGGATCGACTCTGGCCTACGACAGCAAGGCGCAGGATATGCTCCAGCGCCCGATCTCGATCAAGGCGGATGAGGTGGCCCTGAAGAACATTCTTACCCGGCTGGAACGGCTTGCGAAGGTCGATTTCGTGTATAGCCCCAACACTATTCCGGCGGCCCGGAAAGTGTCGCTGAATGCCCAGAATCAGAAACTGGCTGCGGTGCTCGAATCGCTCCTGAAACCGCTCGGTCTGACCTATCAGGTCATCAGCGGTCAGATCGTCATTCAGCTTCCGCCAGCGGCCCTACCAGCTTCTGAATCGAATGCCTACCTGAATACTGACGGTGTTCCGGAAGCGGTCGACCGGACGATTACCGGAACCGTCACCGCCGAAAATGACGAGGGGTTGCCGGGCGTTAGTGTGGTGATCAAAAACACGACGCGCGGCACCTCGACCGACATGGATGGCAAATTTCGGCTGTCGGTACCGGACGGAGGGGCTACGCTGGTGTTCTCTTTTGTGGGGTATGAGAATCAGGAAGTGGTCGTTGGCAACCAGTCCACTTTCGCGATTCAACTGGTTCCGGATCTGAAAACGCTGGAAGAAGTCGTCGTGGTGGGCTACGGAACCATGCAGAAAAAAGACCTGACCGGGGCCGTTGCGTCGATTCAGGGCGATGCGATCACCACCCGCAAAACCACCCAGATCTCCCAGGCGTTGCAGGGGGCCGTGCCGGGCGTCACCGTGACCCGCAACAACAGCGCCCCCGGTGCCACCGCCACCATCCGGGTGCGGGGCATCACGACGATCAGCGATGCCGGTTCCAATCCGCTGATCATCCTTGACGGCGTGCCGATCGACGACATCAACTCCATCAATCCGAATGATGTCGATAATATTTCGGTTCTGAAAGATGCCGCGTCGGCTTCGATCTATGGTTCCCGGGCGGCTGCCGGGGTCATTCTGATCACCACCAAACGGGCCAAAACCGGTCAGCTCAGCCTGGATTACACGGCGGAATACGGTTTTGAAAAAGCAACGCGACTGCCGGACTACGTGAACGCCAAACGGTATATGCAGCTTACCAACGAGCTTCGGTGGAACGACAACGGCAACAATGCAAACGAATATCCAACCTACCCCAAAGACCTGATCGATAACTATGACAACCTGCACGCGCAGGACCCCGACCAATATCCCAATACCGACTGGCGCAGTCTGATGCTGAAAGATTATGCACCCCGGCGCACCCATTTGCTTAGTATTTCCGGTTCCGGCAAATCGCTGCGGTCGCGGGTTTCGCTGGGCTACGACAAAACCGATGCGTTGTATGACGGCCGGAGTTACGAGCGGATTACGGCCCGGGTCAACAACGACCTCACCATCACGAAGTACCTCTCAGCCAGCGTCGACTTCAACTTCCGGCGGTCCTTTTCGCCCCAGCCCATCACCGATGACCGGAGCGGCTCTTATCCGTTTTACAAAATGGGCATCATGCCTCCGGTGTATGCCGCGACGTTTTCGGATGGGCGCATCGGTTCCGGAAAAGACGGGGCTAATATTTACGCCCGGCTGAAAAACGGCGGTTTCAACAACGCCTGGTATAACCAGGTCGGCGGCAAGATCAGCCTGGATTTTACACCGATTAAAGGCCTGAAAATCACCGGAGTACTGTCGCCCTTCTTCAATTTCGACAAGGTTAAAGTCTTTACGAAGAAGGTACCGTATACCCTCTGGAACAGCCCGAACACCATCGCAGGATACATTGAAGGCCAATCGCAAACCCGGCTGGACGAAAGCCGCAACGACAGCTACCGCTACACCACCCAGGCGCTGGCCAACTACACCCGCCAGTTCGGTGATCACAACCTGAATCTGCTGGGCGGTTACGAATATTTCTACGCGTTCAACGAGTCCCTGGGTGCGTCGCGCGGGCAATACATTCTGAATTCCTATCCCTACTTAAACCTCGGCCCGCTCGACTTCCGCGACAACAGCGGCAGTGCCAGTGAAAATGCGTATCGCTCGTGGTTCGGACGGGTGATGTACGGCTACAAGGACAAGTATCTGCTCCAGGCCAACATCCGCTACGATGCCTCTTCGCGGTTTGCTTCGGCCTATCGCTGGGGTTCCTTCCCCTCGGTTTCGGCGGGTTGGGTGATTTCGGAGGAACCGTTTCTGAAAACCAGTGCCTCCTGGCTGTCGTTTCTGAAATTCCGGGCCTCTTGGGGTACGCTGGGGAACGAACGGATCGGCAGTAACTTCTATCCGTACCAGGCCATTCTGAATTTTGAAAACTCCTCCCTGTTCTATCAGGGCAACACCGTGGTTTCGGCACAGTCTGCAGCCCAGTTTCAGTATGCGATTCGGGATATTACCTGGGAAACGACCTCATCCTACAACCTCGGTCTGGACGTCAATTTCTTCCGCGACCGGCTGCGGGTTACAGCGGATTATTTCAAAAAAACCACCCGGGATATGCTGCTGGAACTGGAAATCCCCGATTACGTTGGTTTCGACAATCCTTTTCAGAATACCGGAAAAATGTATACGACGGGCTGGGATATGCAGGCAAGCTGGAACGACCGCGCCGGTGATCTGACCTACAGTGCGTCGGTCAACCTCTCTGATTTTAAATCCGTTATGGGCGATTTGGGCGGAACCGTCTTCACCGGTGACCAGATTATCCGGCAAGGCAGCCAGTTCCGGGAATGGTACGGTTACGTCTCCGACGGCCTTTTTCAAACCGCCGACGAAGTGGCCAACTCGCCCAAACTGAACGCCAATGTCAAACCGGGCGATGTGCGTTACCGCGACATCAGCGGCCCGAACGGTGTACCCGACGGCCGGATTTCACCCGAGTATGACCGCGTGCTGCTGGGCGGTTCGCTGCCCCGGCTGACCTACGGGGCCAACTTCAATGTTGGGTATAAAAACTGGGATTTCGGGCTGGTTCTTCAGGGTGTTGCCAAACAAAACTCCCGGCTGGGCGTGGACATCGTTCAGCCCCTGCGCGAAAATTTCGGCACCTTTCCCGCCATTCTGGACGGCAACGCCTGGAGCACTTACAACACCGCTGACCAGAATTTGCAGGCACAATACCCGCGGTATTCGAACACGTCGGCGGGCAACAACTACGCCCTGTCCGACTACTGGCTGATCAACGGCGGTTATTTCCGGCTCAAAAACATCAGCCTGGGCTACAACATTCCGAAAGGGTTCACGCAGAAACTGAAAATGCAGAGCATCCGCGTTTACAGCTCCGTGACTGATCTGCTGTCGATCAGCAAGTTCCCCAAAGGCTGGGACCCTGAAATGACGTCGCTGGGCTACCCCATCACCACGTCCTTTGTCTTTGGTGCTTCTGTCAAATTCTAACCCGATCCGCCATGAAACTAAAGTTATCCATCTTCTTTTTGAGTTTGCTGTTCATGACTGCCTGCGACAGTCTGGACCTGAATCCGCTGTCCGACGGCTCCGGCGAAACCTGGAATGCCAACGCCGAAGAAATCGAAATGTCGTTAAACGGCTTATACAAAGATGCGTTCTGGATGCAGGACTCCGACGAGTGGACCGACGACTGGACCTACCGGGATGCCACCACGGCCATTACCGGTGCCACCATCAACGGAGAAACCGACTTTGTAACGAAATGGTGGACAGACACCTACAAGGCTATTGCCAGAGCCAACCTCGTGATTCAGAGCGTAGACCGGGCGGCCGCCGTTTTGTCGAAGGAACAAATCGACCGCTATGCTGCCGAAGCCCGGTTTATTCGGGCCTGTCAGTATTCGCGGCTGCTTTCACACTATGGCAATATCGTCTATACGGAAAGTACGCTGACCATCGATGAAGCCCTGGCGCTGAAACAGACGCCCAAAGAGACGGTTTTGCAAAAAATCTACGCCGACTTCGATTTTGCGGCCGCCAACCTGAAAACCACCTACAGCACCTCGGAACTCAAACGGGCGACGGCCGGAGCCGCCTACGCCATGAAAGCCCGGATTGCGTTGCAGATGAGTGACTGGAAAACCGCGCGCGATGCCGCCAAAGCCTGCATGGACCTGAAGGTGTACAGGCTCCACGACCGTTTTGACAACCTGTTTTTATCGAAGACCAAGAATTCACCGGAAACCATTTTTGCCCTGCCCCGCTCGGTGGCGCTGAAAGTGACGCTGGGCGGACTTCAGGACTACGTTCCCCGAAACGCGGGCGGTTATGCGGCCAAAGATCCTTCGTGGGATTTGTTCTGTGCGTTCCTCTGCAAAGACGGTTTGCCCATCGACGAATCCCCGCTTTTCGATCCGCGAAAACCGTTCCTGAACCGCGATCCGCGCTGCACGGCCACCATCGTTGAATTCCAGACGCCCCACCTAGGCTTTATTTTTCAACCGCACCCGGATTCAGTCAAAGTACTGCGGACCAGCAACAATACCCTGGTCAACAACAACGACACCCGATCGATTGCCCAGTTTGCGTCTTTCAATGGGCTGATCTGGAAAAAAGGCATCGACGCCGACTGGCTGCTGAACTCCTGGACCGCCGAGCCCGACAAAATCCTCATCCGCTACGCCGATGTGCTGCTGATGTATGCCGAAGCCAAGATTGAACTCAATGAAATTGACCAGTCAGTACCGGATGCCATCAATGCGGTTCGGGCGCGGGCGTATGGCGTCAGTGCGACGGCAACGACCTATCCGGCGGTGAAAACCGGTACGCAGGCGGCTTTGCGCAGAATTCTGCGGACGGAACGGCGGATGGAATTTGCGCTGGAAGGCATTCGCTACATGGATTTGATTCGCTGGAAACTCGCTGAAAAAGTCCTGAATAAGCTCAATTTCGGGCTGCTCGACCCGGCTGATTTGCGGACGAAAGTAGTCAAACCGGGTTTATGGTTTTTTCCGCAGGTACCGCAGATCGACGACGACGGCGTGGCGGATTTTACGCCCATGTTCAGCGCCGGACTCATCAAGCAGCTGACCATCCGGAAGTTCGACGCCACCCGGCAATACCTTTGGCCCATTCCGTCGAAAGAAGTATTAACCAGTGGCCTGGTTCAAAATCCCGGTTATTGATAGGATAGGAACGCTGATTGAACGGATTCAACGGATCAAAACGGATTTTAATCGGTGTAAATCCGTTTAATCCGTTCAATCAGCGTTCCTATAAACAGCTTAACGATTACAATAATCAATTCCTTCAAGGATGAAAAAAAACATTCTTTCCGCTTACCTCATCGGCACGTTAATCGCCGGAACGGTCAATCTTAATTCGGCAAACGCCCAATCCAAAACCGGAAAATCCTACAGCGGTATTTACCCGCATCTGGCCATGTATAACAACGAGGGCGAGTGTGGCACCGGCGCGGTGGTGCCCTGGGCCGGCAAGCTCTGGGCCGTCACCTACGGGCCGCATTTGCCCTTTGGCTCGTCGGATAAACTCTACGAAATAACGCCGGATCTGAAACAAATTGTCCGGACTGAAAGCATCGGCGGTACCCCCGCCAACCGGATGATTCACCCGGAAAGCAACCAGCTTTTTATCGGGCCTTACGCCATCGATGCCAAAGGAACCGTGCGGGTAATTTCGCCCAAGATCATGCCCGGCCGCCATACCGGTAACGCCCGACATCTGACCGACCCGAAAGGCAAAATCTATTACGGCACGATGGAAGAAGGTTTTTATGAAGTCGATGTCAAAACCCTGACTCCTACGCTGCTCTATGAAGATGGCAACGTCAAAACCAAAAAAGGAGCCGACGAATCGAACAACCACGCGGGGGCATTGCTCCCCGGTGCACACGGCAAGGGGCTGTATTCCGGTCAGGGCGTGCTGGTGTATTCCAACAACGGCGAGCCCGGTCCGCAGGCACTCAAGCAGTTTGACATCGAGGCCGGTTCTTTGTCGGAGTGGGACGGCAAGAACTGGAAGGTAGTGCGCCGGAACCAGTTCGTAGAAGTAACCGGACCCGGCGGTATTTACGGCAACAAAAACCCCGCCACCGATCCGATCTGGGCCACGGGCTGGGATCATAAATCGGTTTTGATGGGCGTTCGTGATGCCGGTGAATGGCGTTTTTTCCGACTGCCGAAAGCGAGCCACAGCTACGACGGTGCCCACGGCTGGAACACCGAATGGCCCCGCATCCGCGACGTCGGCACCGCCCAGCAACCGGACTATCTGATGACGATGCACGGTTTGTTCTGGCGGTTTCCCGGCCAGTTCTCATCTAAAAATTCGGCAGGCATCCGGCCCCGGTCGGCCTATCTGAAAGTGATCGGTGATTACACCCTCTGGAACGACCAACTGGTTTTTGGCTGCGACGATTCGGCGCAGAAGGAGTTTTTGAACAAACGGAAAGCCAAAGGCGACATTGAAGGCCCCGGCCAGTCGAATTCCAACCTGTGGTTTACGTCCACCAGTCTGCCCGATCAACTCGGACCCAACACCGCCGAAGGGGCCGTCTGGCTAAACGAAGCCGTCAAAACCGGAGAGACCTCGGAGCCATTTCTGTTTGCGGGCTGGCCCAACCGCTCGGCCTGGATTCAGAACCACGGCGACACCGATGTGAGCTTCGTTTTTGAGGTGGACAAAACCGGCAACGGTTCCTGGACGACCTTGAAAACCGTAGCGGTTGGTGCCAAAAAAGCCGTCAATCTGGAGTTTACGGCCAACGATCCCGGCGAATGGATTCGGATCAAACCGAGTCAGGGAACCAATGCATCGGCGCACTTTTTCTATTCGGCAAACGACACCCGGGCGACCCGTCAAAATTCCATTTTTGCCGGTTTAAGCAACGTAACAGCCGCCAACACCTCCGGCGGTTTGATCTACGGCCTGGGCAACAACCGGCGTGCGCTGGGCATGGCCGCACTGGATTACGCGGGTGGAAAAGCCACTGAAGTTGGGTATTACGAACTGGACGGCGACATGAAACTGGTTCGCAAGGAAGATGACAAAGCCATGGCGTTCATCAAAAGCAAGTTTGCCATTCCGCAACAGGCCGTGACCATCGAGGAATCATCGGTATTGGTGGTCGATGGCAAGGGCCGACGCTGGCGGCTCCCGCTCGGAAACGACGCCTATACCAGCCTGACCAACCAGGCGGCTCTCCGCATTTGCCGGGAAGTGGCCACGGAGCGTGATTTGTTCAATGCACACGGCACTTTTTATGAACTGCCCGCCGAAAATGCCGACGGTTACGCTAAAATCCGCCCGGTTTCGTCGCACAGCCTCCGCATCAACGACTACGCATCATACCGGGGCCTGCTGATTATGACCGGCTTAGACCCCAAGTTGACCACTCAGAACGACCACATTGTGGTGTCGGATGACAAAAAAGCCGCCATCTGGGCCGGGGCCATCGATGATTTGTGGAAACTGGGAAAACCGACCGGTCACGGCGGCCCGTGGAAAAACTCCGCAGTTAAAGCCAATGACTCCTCCGACCCGTACCTCATCGGTTTTTACGACCAGCGAAGTCTGCAACTTTCCCACAAAGCAACGTCCCCCGTTACGTTCACCATTGAAGTCGATCCGGTGGGCAACGGTCCCTGGATGACATACCAGGAAGTGACGGTTAAACCTGGCCAGACGTTCAGCCACACCTTTCCGAAAAGCTTCCAGGCCCGCTGGATTCGGTTCAAAAGCAACAAAGATTGCGAGGCTACAGCTTTTTTTCAGTACAAGTAAAAAAAAATTTTATCTTTTATCTATCTATTTATCAGTTGGTTAAGGAAAATAATTTCACACAGAATAATTTTTTTTAACTTTTTTCAAATTCCTGCAATCTAAACATCCGGGTCATTCGTAGGTATGTGACACGCGATGAAGAGTACTATGGAGGTAGCGCGCTTCATCAGCCATACACGTTTCCGACAGAAAGTCCAGAGGCTCAGCTACTGGACTTTTTCGTTGGCAGACAGTTGGTATTTCTGACCCTTCGTGCGAAATACTTTTGTTATCTTTGTTATAGCCGGTTCTTCCCGTAATCCGCCGGTTTTCTATGCACGAGATTGAGCCTTTCTATAATTGGGAGAAATGGTACAACGCGTCGGATGATCCGAATTCGCCTTTTTTTGGCCGCGTCTACAACATGACCCAATACACCAATACGATTTATGGGTATTACATTCACCCGCTCTGGGACGAAATCGGGTCGGAGACGCTGTACTGCAAAATTCTCTTTGCCGACTACGACCGCCGGTTTGTGGTGATCGAACTCTTCGGCGAGTGGAACGACACGCTGCACAACGACATCATGTATCTGAAACGGCAGGTGATCGATCCGCTGGTGAATGAGCAGATCAACAAATTCATTCTGGTGGGCGAAAACATCCTGAACTTCCACGGTTCCGACGACAGCTATTATGAAGAGTGGTTTGAAGATGTGGAGGATGGCTGGATTGCCGCCGTCAATTTCCGGGACTTTGTCGAGAGCGAATGGAAACGCTTCCGGCTCGATTACTACATGAATTTTGGCGGTACACTGGATGAGATCGACAATTGGCGTACCTTGAAGCCAGCCGCTTTCTTCGACCTCGTCAATAGTTTAATTATTAGAAGATTAGGCTAAGCATTAATGCTTTAAGTATTGGATTTTAGGCGGTTAGGCTAACTTTTTTTCCATTGGCTCGTTTTATTTTTGATTAATGACCTGGATTACATTTCATTTTTTGAAACCATGACCGGCCCCTTATCCATCTTACTCATTGGCTCCGACAACCCCGACCGCCAGGCGCTGGCAGACGCTTTTCGGAGCTATGGCGTCCCAAACCGGCATCTGTCGGCCCAGGAAGATGCTACCCTGAATGCCTATTTTCAGAAGGGTTTGGCGGATGCGCTGTTTGTTCCAGCCCTGATTATGCTGGATCGGGACACCGGCAAACCGGAGAAAATGCTGGAACTGTTGAAACAGCATCCGGTGCTTCGGCGGATTCCGGTGATCATCTACGGGAGCGGCAACGATCCGGAGCAGGTCAGGCTGGCATACCGGTGGGGCGCAACCTGTTACATGCCCAGGCCGGAAAACTGGGAAGCATCGATGGCGCATTTTTGCTCCTACTGGAAAAAACGCGTTGCCCTGCCTACCATTAAAGTAGAAGACAGTTTATTATCAACCCAAAATTTGAATCAGCATCACCGCGGGCGTTGGGCCTGAGGGTCCCGACCGGGGCTGTCAATAGCCAGCGGTTTTTTGGTCAATATCGTATGAAAAACAAACAGATTATAGCCGTCGTAGATGACGACGATGATGATCTATTTTTGATACAGGAAGCATTTAAAGTGTGTTTGAACGAGGAGAGAGTACTGATTGCGACCAGTGGAATGGATCTGTTGTCACGGCTGGAAACCGTAAAGATTTTGCCTTCTTTTTTGCTGCTTGACCTCAACATGCCCCTGATGAGCGGTTTTGAGGTGCTGGGAAAACTACGCGCCGACCCCCGGTATACCCTGATGCCGGTCCTGATTTTCAGTACGTCAAGTTCCCAGCCCGACATCGACCGGGCGTATGAACTGGGCGCCAACTCGTACGTCAAAAAACCGGATTCATTCAATGATTACAAATCCGTAGTCGAGGACCTCTGCAACTTCTGGTTGCGCGTAGCTTCCACCCCTTCCAGCCGCTTTCATCGGTAAAGCCAGTAGAATCCTTCCGGGATTTTTTTATCTGATTTAATCAAAAACCTTTTGCTATACCGGAAGTTATAAGGACATTACAACGGTTTTTGATAACCGCAGTCTTGGAAGAATTTCTATTCACTAACTCGTAACAAACGGTATGGAATCGAATGTGTTTCATGATTCGCAACAGGCGGATCTGGTATCCAACGAAAACGCTGATACAAAATACGGTCAGGATCAGGCCGATACGCATATGGTCAAATTGGTCGATGGGAAATTAGTGCCGACCGCCCACCTCGAAACAGAAGTAACCGACGACCTGAGCGATCGGTATACCGACGATGTGGAGCGTGGACTGAACTCGCCCAACCAACGGACTTTCGATGTGGTCGATATCAAATCGGATCATCCCCAGGCAGATATGATTCCGGAGCTTCCGTCGACCCCCGACCCGAACAATCCGATTCCGTCGTCGCCCGAATTTCCGAACCAGCCTACTCCGCCCCCGTCGCCCGGCCCCGAAATCCCGGATTTGCCGTCGACCCCGAAACCGGACAAACCCGAAATTACGGAGCCCAGTGAACCGGGACGGTCGCACGAGGTGAACAATGCCGGAAATGTCGATAGCCAGATTTCCAATGAGGGCAACACGAAAGACACGCCCACCAGCGGACTGGCGGATACGATGCCCGGCGCGGATGTGCCAACGCAAAGCCAGCAGCCCGGAGAGAAAGAAAAAGCCCCGGATTTGGTCGACTCCGACGCCAACGAGGGTCCCGGCCCGGCCAATTACATCAAGCCCAAAACCGACGAAGGCATGACCGAAAACCCGGATACGGGCTCTTCGGAACATCCCTACGACGTTAACGAGAAAGACAAGGAACCGTATCAATCCGCCGAGCGCCCGGAAGAAACCGCCCAGATGCTGGATCAGCCGAAGGAAACGCTGGACGAAAGTGCGATCAAAAAACAGCCGATGCAGGAATCCACCGCCCAGGCACCGTCGGATATGAAATCGACCGATCAACTGGATCGAAAATACAACGATCCGGCTGCGGCCCGGGAAGACGTGGTTTAATAAAAAGAATTTTAAATGTAAAATGATGACTGCTAAATGTAAAAGTGTTCCCTACGCGGGTACTTTTACATTTAGCAGTCATCATTTTACATTTAAAATTAAATTCCCCCTTCTACAGTTCCTTCACCCGAATGTTCCGAAACCGCAGCACGGAGCCGTGGCCCAGAAAACCGATGTGGCCTTTGGTGCGTTGCAAACCGGGATGCTCCTTGTGATCCAGCGTCCCGTTTTTGCTGGCTTCGGCAATGTCGCCGTTTAGAATCTGAATCCCGTTCAACACCACTTTCACCTGATTACCCTTTACGGTTACTTCCTGATAGTTCCATTCACCCAGCGGTTTGAGCGCCCCGCGTTTCGCCGGAATCACGCCGTAGACCGACCCGTGGTACTGATATACCTCCAGCTTTTTGTAAATATCTGCGTCATTATCCAGAATCTGGAGTTCCATGCCTGCATAAGCCGCATCGCCCTCCAGTGGAGCGCGGATGCCCAGTCCATTGTTTGCACCGGGAGTTAGCTGAAATTCAAACCGGAACACAAAATCCGCGTATTCTTTTTTCGTATACAGATTGCCTTTCCCCCCGTTGTTGTACCAGACGATGTCGCCGTCTTCGGCGACATAATCCTTCGTATTGCCGGTCCACTGACTGAAATCGCGGCCGTTGAACAACGCCTGAAAACCGTCCTGTTTTTCGGCTTCGGTCACTTGATACGGTTTGGGTTGGGGCAATTCTTTGATATACATATTCCGGTAGGCCACGTAAGTACCATGTGCCTGAAGTTCAATCTGTTCCGATGGGAAAATAGGCTGACTGCGATCCCAGTAGTTTTCCAGAACCGTGTTGTCCGTTACCAGTTCGCCATTCAGATAAACCGTCACGCGTTCGCCTTTCATGATGATCCGGAACGTATTCCATTCGCCCACCGGATTGTCGGCCCGTTTCAGCGGTTTGCTGGCAAACTTCTGGTTGTTATACAATCCGCCCGAGCCAACCTGTGCGCCCACATTCGTCCGCGCCGGGTCCCAGATCTGTACCTGCGGGGTGCCGCGCAGGTAAATACCGGCGTCGCCTTCTTTGGTAATTTTCCAATCGACCAGCATCTCGAAATCCTGGTACGGTTTTGTCGTGCAGATGTTGTTTCCGTGGCCGTTAAAAACCAGTAACCCGTCCTTGACCGACCAGCCTGCCCGCATGATTTCATCGGCCTTCTGCTGTTTCAGAGCCAGCGAATCCGCGCTCAGCTTGCTTCGTTTGACCGGGTTTTCCACCAGCCCTTTCCAGCCTGAAAGATCTTTTCCGTTGAAGAGGGCCACAAAACCGTCGCCAGCGGGCAGGGTTTGCAAGCGTCGCTGGATGGCCTGCCGCTGGGCGTCGCTGTCGGGACCGGTGATGACCTGGCTGGCTTTTTCCAGCAACTTCCGCACCACATCCCCCGTAAAATCCCGGCTGGATGCGGCAACCGACCAAACCGTCGCGGCTGCCTGTTGCTGCACCGCCGGATCGTCCAGATAGTTTCCGGCAAAAACCAGCGCCAAAAACGTCCGGCAGCGGCTGACCGATTTCAGGATTTCGGTTTTTTGCTGCGGGGTTCGGGCTACTTCCATCGCATCCCGGAGGAGCAGCAAACGCTGGTCGGCCGGAAAAGTTGACCGGTCGATCAGTTTGAGATAACCGCTCAAGGCCGATTCGGAAACCACGCTGTTTTGCCGCGCAATCGCCAGCAAAGCCGGAGCCGCTTCGGGCGTCGACCACTCCGACAGAGCCACTACGGCAGCAGGCTGGGCAATACCTTCACCTTTCCCGAAAGATTCCTGCACGATTTGTAATGCTTTCGGCCCGCCGATATCGGCAAAAGCCCCCAGAAAACGCGGTTGTGCGGCTGTTGGCGACTGCTGCATTGTGCTGAGTAACAAGTCTGTCCGTTGGAGCGAGTCGCCTACCGAAACCGTCGCGGCTGCCAGTGCCTGCTGCAACGAGCGAATGGTTTTGGGCTGCGTTGCAGTGGTTAATAAAGTCACCAGTTGCGGAAGTTGCTCCGGTCCAACCAGAAACGGTAACGCGGCCGCGGCCGCCTGACTGATGGTGGTATCGCTGTCCTGAGCCTGAGCCAGTACCTGTTGCACGCTCGATCCGGCAGCGCGGGTTCCCAGCACTGTCAGCAAAGCCGCCCGGGCTTCGGCGGGCATGCTCGGCAGCGCGTGCGTGATTTGGGCCACAACGTCCGCGCCTTTCAGGGTCAACACCGCATCCCGGATCGCCATTATTTCCTGCGAAGTTCCGCGCTTCATCAACGCCAGCAAATCGGGCAATACCCTTTGCTGCCCGGTGCGGGCCAGGGCCGAAATAGTCGCCAGCCGAACCGTCTGATCGTCACTTTTCAGACCCGCTAACAAAACCGGTGTCAGAGCCGTATCGCCGGTTAGTCCCAGTTGGGTAATCAAATCCGCCTGCACATCGCCGGCGGTTTTGGCAATCAGTTTGGCTAGTTGCAGATTGATCGGTTTATTCTTCAAACCCGTCGCCAGTTTCAAAGCCGCAACCCGGTATTCACCCGATGGGTCCTGCACCGCCGTGGTGAGCAGGGGCAGGCTTTTTTCCCGGTTGTTATCGACCAGAATTTTCAGCGCGGCTGCGCGCGTATGAACCTGTTTCGCATCCGTGCACTGTTCCAGCAGCTTCCGGGCCAGGGCGTCGGCCTGCGTTTTTTTGCCCGACACCGAGAGTTGTTTGAGGTAATCGAGGTAGCTGGCCGTAGCTTCCGTTACATTATACGTAAAACCGCTTTGTTCGGCGGCTTTGGCCAAAACCGCTCCGGCAGCCGAAGACCCCAGTCGGGCCAGGGCATACATCGCCACCTTGCTGAGTTTGGGATCACTCTGCTCCACCAACGGCATCAGCGCCGGAGCTGCGGGCTGGTAGCGCGTGTCGCCCAGGGCTTTCACCAGCGACAACCGGCTGGTCCCCTGCGATTCGGCCAGGGCTTGCAACACCGCTTTCTGAGCCGAGGGTGTATTGATTTTGACCAACGCCCGAACCGCCGGAGCGCAAAGCCGTTCATCGGTCAGATAGGGTTTCAGAAAAACAACGGCATCGTCTTTCCCGACAATCTGCAATTGACTGAGGATAAACGCCTTACTTTCCGGGTCGGTTAGTTTCTCCAGCGACTGCCCGTAGGCCCGTACCGCCACCGCCCGTTGTGCTTCCTTGCCCGGTTTGGTAACGTAATAGGAAAAACCGCCCAGCGCGTATTCCAGGGCCGTGTTATCGCCTTTGCCGGGTGCCGCCAGCCGTGAAATCATTTCCTGAAGGCCGGCCGATCCCAAAGCGGCCATCGCGTCCATGCTGGCGATCAACTGCTTACTGTCTAAAGCTGGTAGTTGCGCCAGCTCGTCAGCGACCCGGTTTTCGAGGGGGCGCGGATCGGGTTTGGGTTGCGCCCAACTGGTTGTAGTGAGTAAAAACAGGCCCGCAAAGGCCATCTGAGGAAATTTCATGACAGGATAACGAGGTTAAAAGGGCCAACGGCAGTTATTACAGAATCCAGGGTGCGCGCATGGGCTGGTCAATTAGCCGATTGGCGCCCTCGTCGTTGACAAATACCTGATTGACCGGATCAAATTTCAGTGATCGGCCCAGTTGCAGGGCGATCTTCCCCATGTTGATGAGGGTACAGGAACGGTAGCCATTGGCTTCGTTGAGTGCAAACCGCTTGCGCCCCCGAACGGCGTCCACAAAGTCGGTTTGCTGCGGCAACGGCTCGGGAAAAGCCGCCAGTTTCTTTTGCAAATCCGGAATGTCGGACTTGAAACCTTGATACAATTTCCCTTTCGGCCCTTCGATATACGGCATGTTGACGTCTTTGCCCTCGCCATCCAGAATGATTTTACAGCCATCGGCGTAGGTATACTCGATGCGTCGCCAGGTGCCAACGGCGTCGGGATGTTGCTGGGGCGCGTCGATTTCGACCGAAACCGGGCTGGTGTCGTCTTTCCCCAGAAAATACTGAATGGGGTCTAAATAATGTTGTCCCATGTCGCCCAGTCCGCCCCCGTCATAGTCCCAATAGCCCCGGAACGTATTATGAACCCGGTGCTCGTTATACGGTTTGTAGGGAGCCGGACCCAGCCAGGTTTCGTAATCCAGTTCGGGTGGCACCGGCATGGGCTCCAGGTCGGTTTTTCCGACCCAGTAAAATTTCCAGTCGAAACCGGTGTGTTTGCTCACGGTTACTTTCAGGGGCCAGCCCAGCAAACCACTGTCGACCAGCTTCTTGATGGGTTTGACGGGCGTTCCCATGCCGTAGAAATTGGATTCGAACCGAAACCAGGTGTTGAGCCGAAAAATCCGGCCGTGTTGCTGCACGGCTTCCATCACCCGCTTGCCTTCGCCGATGGTGGTGGTCATCGGTTTTTCGCACCAGATGTCTTTTCCGGCGCGGGCCGCTTCAGCCGCCATGATGCCGTGCCAGTGGGGCGGGGTGGCAATGTGGACAATATCGACTTCGGGCAGTTGAATCAATTCCCGGAAATCCCTGAAGGTTTTGAGCGCGGGGTCTTTGATGATCCCTTTGGCCAGTTCCAGGTGCCGCGTATCGACGTCGCAAATGGCCGCCACGCGCGTTCCGGCGTAGGGAATGTGTCCCCGTCCCATGCCACCAACGCCGATGATGCCTTTGGAAAGCTGGTCGCTGGGCGCCAGATAGCCTTTGCCCAGCACATGGCGCGGAACGATGGAAAATGCCGCCAGGGTTCCCAGCGAGTTTTTGAGAAAGGTACGTCTTGAAGGGGTCTTTTTTACTGCCATCTCGTCAGTTTGTTATAGTCAGTCCCCTTCGTTATTCGGTATTCGGTGTTCAATATTCGTTATTTGGTTCTAAAAAATACAAATATTGAATAACTAACACTGAATCCCGAATATTGAACACTGAATCCCGAATAACGAAGGGATGAAAAATACGGCCTAATTCTGCATTTTCGGGTGGATTTACAATACTACTACTTTTCCCCTTAATAAGACCATCACGCGCCCAATCACCTCATTTCGCAGGGTGTTTTTCCCGACGTAAACTAAAAAGTCGTAAATTACGGCTTCCTGTAAACGCCTAATTTAATTCTATGGAAAACCCTGAACAGGTTCCTTCTCGTCGGTCCTTTCTAAAAACATTAGGATTGGCCGGAACCGCAGCCGCGGCCGTTCCGTCTTCGTTCGCCCAGGCCGGAACGGCTCCGATGTACCTTCATTTAGTGAAAAGTCATAGCAGCACAGCCGCTAACGATAAAGTCCGCATCGGACTCATCGGAACGGGCGGTATGGGCATTGGGGATACGGAGACCGCGCTGATGGTCGAAGGAACCGAAATTATTGCCGCCTGTGACCTCTACGACGGTCGTTTGCGCCGGGCCAAAGAGTTGTGGGGCGACGGTTTGTTCACCACCCGCGACTACCGCCAGGTGCTCGAACGGTCGGATGTCGATGTCATTATCAACGGAACGACCGACCACTGGCACGAAAAAATCTCGACCGACGCCATGCGCAAAGGCAAGCACGTCTATTGTGAAAAGCCGATGGTGCAGAAGGTTGAAGATGGCCATACCCTGATCAAAGTTCAGAAAGAAACCGGTAAAGTGTTTCAGGTGGGCAGCCAGTTTGCCAGTTCCATCATCATCGCCAAAGCCAAAGACCTCCTGAAAGCTGGCGATATTGGCGAGTTGGTTTTTGCCGAAGCCCAATATGACCGTCACAGTGCGATGGGTGCCTGGCAATATTCCATTCCGCCGGATGCATCGCCCCAAACCGTTGACTGGGACACCTATTTGGGAACCGCTAAAAAGCGTGAGTGGGACCCGAAGCGGTTTTTCAGATGGAGAAACTACCAGGATTATGGAACGGGTGTAGCCGGTGACCTCTACGTTCACCTGCTGACGACGCTCCACACCATCACGGGTTCTAAAGGCCCCAACCGGGTGTATGCCAGCGGTGGGCTGCGGTTCTGGAAAGACGGGCGCGATGTGCCTGATATCCACCTTGCTATTTTCGATTATCCCAAAACCGCCGAGCATCCGGAATTTAACCTGACGACGCGGAGCAACTTCGTCGATGGTGGCGGTGGCGGTTATCTGGTTCGGCTGGTCGGTACGGAAGGCGATCTGTCGGTTGGCTGGGATAGCCTGACGGTTCGGCACCACAAACTGCCCAAAGCGCCCGGTCTGTCGATCAGCAATTTCCCGAAAGACCAGCAGGAAGCGTACCTGAAGGAATACAAAAAAATGTATCCCGAGCGCCCCGAAATGGAAGGCCCGCGCGAAATGGTCTACAAGACGCCGAAAGATTACAAAGGCGATCGCTACGAACACTTTGTCAACTTCTTCGATTCGGTTCGCAACCAGAAACCGGTGGCCGAAGATGCAACCTTCGGGCTTCGGGCCTGTGGACCGACGCAGTGTGGCAACATCAGTCTGTTTAAAAAGCAGATCGTCAACTGGGATCCGAATGCCATGAAAATTATGAATGCAGTTTAGGTTTCCCTTTCATTATTCTGTATTCGTTATTCAATATTCGATATTAAGAAGTCAATTTTCCAATAAGTACCTGACAATAAGGTATCAATATCGAATCATGAATAACGAATATTGAATATTGAAGGAAAAACAAACCCTACAAAACCATGAAAAAAGCAACCTTTGCCCTGGCCCTGCTGGCGGGCGTCATTACCCTCATGAGCCTTTCGAATGCTGGCTCGAAACCCGGCAAATGGGTGTCACTGTTCGACGGAAAATCCACGAAAGGCTGGCACAGTTACCTGAAAGACAAGGCCATTGGCTGGAACATCGAAGACGGAACGCTGACGCCCGACGGCACCGGCGGTGACCTCGTGACGGACAAGGAATACGAGAATTTCGAGCTGGAGTTTGAGTTCAAACTGCCGCCCAAAAGCAACAGCGGGGTGGTTTACAAAGTGATCGAAGATCCGGCGAACAAGGCCACGTACTGGTCCGGCCCCGAATACCAGGTGATCGACGATACCGGCTACCAGTTGGGCGACGGTGCCAAACTGAAAGGCAGCCAGTTGACCGGTGCCAACTACGACATGATTGCGCCCAATGACCTGACCATCAACAAACCCGCCGGGCAATGGAACAAAGGCCGGATTGTGGTGAACAACAACCATGTCGAGCATTACTTGAACGGCAAGAAAGTGGTGGAATACCATTACGGCGGGGACGAGTGGCAGAAGATGGTGGCCGGCAGCAAGTTCAAAGACTGGAATTATGCCAAAGCCCACGCCAAAGGCAAAATCGCGCTGCAAAACCACAGCCCGAAAGAAGTGGTCTGGTATAAAAACATCCGGATTCGGGAGTTGTAGGATTTTAGAGGATTTGTTAACGGGTCGTTGCCGGGACGGTTTTTGAAACCGCCCGGCAACGACCCGTTTTTATAACGTAGAAAGAACCCTTACCCCAGAAACGCCTGAATTTTGTCCCGGTAATTGCGGGTCCATTTCAGCGTCTGCCCCAGCTTGAGGTGAACGATGTAATCGCCGTTGAAATGCGTTTCCACTTCCTGAACGTAGGCCAGATTGACAATGTGTGAGCGGTGCATCCGCACAAACTGGTTCGGATCGAGTCGGGTTTCGAGCTTCGTCAGGCTGTCGTACACGATGTGTTTGCCGGTGGCCGTGTGCAGGGTGATGTAATTGCCGTCCGCATCCAGGTACTGCACGTCGTTCAGATTCACGAAATACATCCGGCCCTGCTCCTTCACCAGCACCCGCGACAGGTACTCGCGCGGGGGTGTGGGTGTGTGCGCACTGAGCAGTTGGGCCAGCAGGGCCTCGATTTTGGGCTGGTTCTGGTTGTTGAGCCGCTCGATGGCCCGGCCCAGCGCCTGCCCGAAGCGAATCTCGTCGAAAGGCTTGAGCAAATAATCGATGGCGTTGACTTCGAAAGCCTGGAGGGCATACTGATCGTAGGCCGTCGTGAACACCACCGTCGGCTGGTGGTCGGGCCAGACTTTCCGCAGCACGCTGAAACCGTCGAGCCGGGGCATCTGAATGTCGAGAAAAATCAGGTGCGGGCGGTGAAGCAGAATTTTCTGCACAGCCTCCAGGCCATTGGCCGCTTCGTCGACCACCCGGAGCATGGGCGTGTCGGCCAGCAACGTACGGATCACCTCGCGGGCGGCCAGTTCGTCGTCAATGATGAGCGTGTGATACGGGTTCATGGGATACCGTTGAATTTAACAAGGAACACTGGCAGGGAATCCGCAAGCTGACGGTGGTGGTGCCCCCCGGCGGCTGATCGAACTGCATCGTCGCCTGTTCGCCGTACGCTTTCTCCAGCCGCGAAAGGGTGTTGGACAGGCCCAGACCCATCCCGGACGTATCGTGCAGTTGTTCCTGACCCAACCCATTGTCGAACACCTGAATTACGACGGTATCGCCAAGCCGTTGCGCCGTGATGCGAATCAGCGCGCCCTCGGTGAGGTCGGCAATACCGTGGGTGATGGCGTTTTCAACGATGGGTTGCAGAATCAACTGCGGCAACAGGCATTCTTCCGCTTCAGGCGCAATCTCATAGTCGACCATCAAGCGGTCTTCAAAACGAATTTGCTGGATCGACAGGTACTGCCGGGTCAGCGTCAGCTCATCGCGCACCGAGATGAAGTTGGCTTGCTGACGGACCAGCACGCTCCGGAGCAGGTCGCTCAGCGTCGTCACCATCAGGGCGGCCCGGCGGGTCTGGTTCCGCAGCATCAAACTGACCACCGTATGGAGCGTATTGAACAGAAAATGAGGATTTAACTGCATTTTCAACGCCTGCAACTGCGCATTGGCCAACTGGCTCTTGAGCTGTTCATTAACCAGTTCGGCCTGCAAATGTTGCTGTTTCAGCGATTGCAGTTGGTAGACGTGCGTCAACACGGTATAACAAACCACCAGCAGCATGTACTGGGCAAACGCGTTGCCAAAACTCAGGAAAAAAACCGTCATCACCCGCCGGACGGTGATCACCTTTCCCTGCTCGTGGGCAATAGCGGCCCCCAGCAGCAGGTGTTCCACCACCAGTTCGATCCCATACAACACCGCAGCAATCAGCAGATGTGTCAGCACCTGGGTGATGAACCGGCTGGCACGCTGGGTTTTGAGGAGCGAAAACCGCTGGGCGCAGAAAATGATCAGGGGCGTTGCACCCCACCAGTACAACAACTCGATGAGCCAGTAGAGCGTGTCGGTGAAATACAGCCGGGCATTGGGCGTGAGCAACCAGACCATAGCGGCCTGACCATACCAGATCAGCGAAAAAAAACTCCAGTAGAAAAAACTGTACCACCAGAACTGGCGGACGGTCAGCGGCAGACCCGAAGTCTGCAACAAGCGATCGATGGTGAATTTCATGTATGAACAGAACAACGATAGCCGGGTCCCGGGCGGCTCTCTTTAAAGGCAAAGCAATTTTTCTTACACTCCTCCCTTTCTTTTAAACAAATACACGGCAACCCGTGCGGGTTGCCGTGTAAAACCGGGTAGAACGACTACCCTACTGAACAATCAAGTGTTTCGTTATCAGCGTTTTTCCCTCCAAAACTACCAGATAGGTCCCACTCCGCAGATTCCGAACCGGCACGGTTATTTCAGTAGCATGTTCGGCTACATCGGCGGTATACACCACCACGCCAACGTGATCTTTCAACACCACTTTCCGAACCTGGGTATCCACAAAATTGTAGCGAACCAGCACCTGTTCCTGACCCACCACCGGGTTGGGGTAAATCATAATGCTTTCACTGGCGTCACTCAGCGTTGCTGAATAAGTCGTTTTGCATTGGCTGACGAGGTCGGTGACCACGACGGAATACGTACCCGCCGGAACTTCCCAGATGTTCAGGGTGGTGGCACCATTGGACCACTCGTAGGTATAGATACCACTCCCGCCCGTAACGTTCAGGTTGATGTAGCCCTTGCCGTTTAGGTAGCTGACGTTGGCCGTGACTTCCGGTGCCGAACCGGACCCTTCCAGCGTCACCTCTTTTTCAATCTGAAAACCGCCCTCGCCTTCTACTTTGATGCGGAAGGTCCCCGGCACCAGCCCGCCAAACTCGGGGTTGTTGATCCCGGCCGGATTCGGCTCACCGTTGATGTAGTATTTATTATTCCCACCCGAACCCTTCACGGCGGTTACCCGGATTTTTCCGTTGGGCGCGCAACTGGGGTTCTCCGGGGTCAGTTCGATTCCGGGAATGACGATGGTGTAGGACGCCGTCGTGCTACAGCCCGTAGCCGCATCGCTCACCTCCACCTGGTACGTGCCGTCGAGCACTTCCCACAGATTTTGGGATTCCGATCCTTCCGACCATTTGTAGATGTAAATTCCACTGCCACCGGTAACATTCAGATTAATGTACGCTTTTTCATTTTCGATACTGACCTCCGCCTGAACGACCGGTTTTTCGCCCTTGTCCTGCACGGAAACGGTTTTGGCCAACCGGAAATCGCCGTCGCCCGTAACCACAATCTCGTAATCGCCCACAGCCAGGTCGCTAAAAACCGGCTGGTCGGCCCCCGCCGGATTCGGTTTTCCATTGATGGCATACTTCGTGTTACCTCCCGAGCCGGTAACATTTTGTACCTCAATCCGGCCATTGGGTTTACACGTCGCGTCGGTCACCACAAAGTCCGCGCTGGCGGTTCCTCCCGTTGCGGTTATGGATGCTTCGATGGTACAGCCGCTCACCTGATCCGTCACCGTGACGCGATACGTACCGGGCGTTGCGTTGGTCAGATCTTCCGTCGTACCGCCATTCGACCAACGATAGCTGTAGGAACCGCTACCGCCCGAAACGGTCAGATCCAGCGTCGTCTGGTTCTGCACAATGGCCGCCGACAGCGGATTGGTGCCCCCACCGACGGGTACGTTTTCGTAATACAGAAAACCGTCGTTCCCCTCAATTCGTAAATCGTATTTTCCGGGGGCCAGATTGCTGAAAACCGCTACATGCGCCCCGGCCGGATTGACCACGTTGTTCAGGTAAAACGTATACCCCGAAACCGCTTCACTGCCGTTGATGGAAACCACCCGAATGGCTCCGGTAGAACCACAGGCGGCATTTTGCGTCGTCAGTTTGACATCCGCAACGTTGCTGCCCCCCGCTTCGATGTCATCGACCCAGAAATCATAGGCCTTGTCCAGTCCGGTCGACAGAAAACCGATCCGCGTTACCTGTTTCGTATCAATTTTGTCACCCGCCAGCAGCGCGCTCATCGGAACCCGAACCCGCTGGTAATCACCGGTAAAACCCGTCACATACCCTCCTCCGCGCACCGGCACGGGCGAGGTGCTGGCGGCAGAGCGATCTTTCAGAAACACCTGAAAATCGAAGTTTTCTCCGGGGTTGCTGACTTTCACGTAAAACGTTACGTAACCCTTGGTGCTCAGGTCTTTGATGGCTTCGTCGTTGGTATTTTCGTTCCAGTCCCAAACCATCGCGGCAAAACCGTTGTCGGCCATATCGAAGTGCATTTTCATGCTTTTGGGAGCCTTGTTGCCGTTGGCTTCATCGACCACGCAGGTCGTCACCGCATTGAGCGTGGTCGGTTTTCCGGTATTCACCACATCGCCATCCCACAGAACCACGGAACTGGCTGGCTCATTCACCGTGAACTGAACCGACGCATCGGCGGAGTTACCCTCGGCATCCACAGCCGCGATGTTGAGTTGCTTTGCGCCTTTGACAACGCCCGACGGAACCGTTACCGTAGCCGCATACCGGCCATTTTCGAGCGTCATGGCCTGTTTATTGGTAAGCCCCAGCGGAGCCAGATCGACGGTTACCGTCCGCAGATTGTTGTCCGGATCGTCTACCTGGGCAAAAATCGTAACGGTCGTTTTCCCATCGGCATATCCGGCGGTCGGCGTAATCCCCGTTTCGCGGATAACGGGTTGCAAAACCGGGTTGGAATACGGTAACACCCGCACGTCGTCGATCCACACATCGAACGGTTTCTGGGCCGTGTTGCAGTTAAAATTCAACTGCCAGATCTGTCCGAGATCAATTTGCGAGTCGGTCGTGAAGGCCGACAGCGGAATTTTAACCCGCGTATAGCCACTGGAATTCAGCGAACCGAGGTAACCGCCCTGCTTCAGCCACACGGTATTGGAGGTGTGCAGTTGCGCCGTGGCATCCCGCAGACTCACTTCGATATCGGAATTTTCGGGCGCATTCGATTTGAGGGAGAACTCCAGGGCTCCGAAATCCCGGATGTCCCGGGCGTCGGCAGGATTGTCGTTATCCGTTAGCCGCCAGGTCATGGTGTTGTAGCGGTTATTGGCGTGTTCGAAGTGCATGAACAGACTGCCCGGCTGATGCTGGCCACCGGTTTCGCGCCGTTCTATTTTTGCATTTCGCGCCTGCGTATCACTCGGATCGTAGTAAGACCCGCCGGTGCCCCGCTTGATTTCGTCGCCATCCCAGATCACGGTTTCCGCCGTCCGCTTGATGACCCGGTACGAAACGGCGGCTTCGGCGGTGTGATTGGCCGCATCCTTCGCGGTAATTTTAATGGATTTCGATCCGGCCGCGGTTCCGGCGGGCACCTGAACCGACAGGCGATACAACCCCGCTGCCGTCGCACTGGGGGTAAATGCCACGGCAGTACCACCGCCCAGCGGACTCAGATCGGCCGTTACACCCGCGAGATCATTGTCGCCATCGGCGACTTTGGCCGTCAGTTCAAACGTTGCCGTCCCGTCGGAATAGCCCGCCGACGGATTGATCGTCGTTTCGGTGATGTCGGGATAAATGGCAATATTTTCTTCCGACAAAACGAAATGGCAGGCCGTCAGCGCTGGCAGGACGTATTCGAAGGTATTGTCGTTGATGGTCCGAACACTTTTCAATTGTTTCAGCACCGGGCTGGAATTGTCGAACGCCCAAACCGTCGCACTTTTGTATGACCGGCTGCCGCCGATGGTAAACGTGGCGGTTATGGGGCCATCCTGGTTTTTGCTGAGGGCCACGACGTGCAGTTTCGAATCGTCGCTGCCGTTGATGGCCGCAAAAACCGAGGTATTGACCAGATCACCCGTACTTGATTCCACCGAAGTATCGCCAAAGTGACCACCCTGCCCGTCGTAGTTCCGGTACAGGTCAAAGCCCGATTTGATAAAATCCACGACGCCACCCCAGTAGGTAGCCAGGTAAACGCCCTGCTTGCCAAAAATCCCCAGCGCGTCGGCCTGGGCAATTCCGCCGGAAGCGTGCGTCAGCCCCATGTAGCTGTATTCGGTAATGGCCAGTTTCGTTCCCGGATAATACTGTGCGATGTGCTGGTGCATTTTGGGCAGAAAAGGCAAAAATAGTTGCCGTTTGACCGGATCATCGCTCACGAACGTCCCCTCATTATACGTCGGGTCCCACAACGAACGGGTCATGGCCATGCGGGCGGCATTGTTGGCGTAGTCGGTCCGGTTGTCAGTCGGGCGAAGGCCGTCATTTCTCCGTTCCGGATACCAGTGTACGTCCAGCACGTCGAGCAAACGCTTTCCGCCCTGCTGCTCTTTTTCCCGCATTTTCCCCAGGTACAAATCCAGAAAAATGGGATAATTGCCCTTTTCCTGGTCCCAGTCAGGCGCAAACTGCAGGTTTTCAAACTCCGAGATCCCAAACGATGCGGGGCCAAAAACTTCGGCGGTGGGGTCCATTTCCTTGATGCGCTGGGCCAATTCAAAGGAGTTGTCCATCAGGTAGCGAACGCTGACCGGCGTTGTTCCCCACATCCGGCTGTGGGAGCTGGCCCATAAGCCCGGTTCGTTGTCCAGCGCATAGCCCCGAACACCCCGGGGTGTATTGCTCCGGCCAAAGTGGTGTTGCAGGTAATTTAGTTCCTCGTCCACGTACACGTCGCCATCGTTGACATCGGGCAGCAGAGTGAACGGGCTGGGTTTACGGTATTTGACGGCCGCCCAACGGCTCGACGGGGCGGCCTGTTCCGGCGTAACGGCCCCGTTTTTATCCTTCGTCACGTATTTCGCCATGGGAAGCGTCACCAGCGAGTAAGCGTTCTGGTTCAACGACCGCTGGTGAAACGTCGACAGGGCAGCTCCCGGAACATCGTACTGATTTTCAGGCACATTCTGTTGTCCGGGGACGTAGTTATCACTTTCGTGAAACCAGTCGAAACCGGCGTTCGACGCATTGTTTTCCCAGTTGTAGTTCGTAATGCGGTTGCCGCCCAGCCGTTTGGCGGTCGCGTAGGGATACTGGTCGTTGGTGCCGTAAATCAGCGGGCTGATTGGCTTGCGGGAATTTTGTGGATTGATGCTAAAATTGACACGGGTCTGGCTGTAGGCGTATCGACTTAACAAAATGAGCATGAGGCCTAACAGGGAAGACTTCCAGAAAAGCCTCGGTTTCAGAAGCCGGAAGCTCCGAAACCGGTTGTTGTTTACAGGTTGTGGCACGGTGGTAAATGATAAGTGAATAGTGGACTTGTTTTGTTGTTATACTGAACGTCCGGACGAAGGGTCAAAAAAGAGATTGAGCCGGTTATTTATCAGACAAAATACAGCATCTGAAATCCGGGGATTAAGCACAAATGGCTGAACTGGATTTTCTATTATTCAAACGGGGGTTTGTAGCGGATGAAAAGAAGGGAGGGTGCGGCTTCGGCTCTCAGACCGGTTCCGGAAAACAAGTTATAGTACCACAAACCGTAAAATTCCGTATCTTCCCCCCAAAATTCCTAAGCCTTCATGAAAAAGTACTTCATTCTCCTGACCGGGTTTCTGCTCGCCTTTACGCCCCCTACCCGCGAACCCATCGGCAAGGAAATGGCAGCCGCCGTGACCTCCTTCCTGAAAACCCTGGATGAAGAGCAGCGCAAACTGGCGCTCTATCCGTTCAACGATGATGAGCGGTTTGTGTGGTATTACACGCCGGTTCCGCGCAAAGGGCTGTCGATGAAAAAAATGACACCCGAGCAGCAAAAAGCCGCCATGGCCCTGGTGAAACTGGCCATGAGTGAACAGGGATTTGAGAAGACAGCGGCCATCATGGACATGGAAAATGTGCTGCGCGTACAGGAAAACCGCCCGCCGAACGACACCCACCGCGATCCAATCAACTACTTTTTCACGTTTTTTGGCGAACCGAACAGCAAGGAACCCTGGGGCTGGCGGCTCAATGGGCACCATTTATTGTGGCAATTTTCGTCGCTGACGGGCAAAATATCGGGCATGACACCCACGTTTCTCGGCAGCAATCCGGACATCGTTCGGGTCGATGTCCCCCAGAAAGGCAAACAAATTCTGAAACAGGAAGCCGAATTGGGGCTGGCGCTGGTTAACTCCCTGAACAGCGACCAGTTAAAGATGGCCCTCATGAGTGAAACCTCCCCCCAGGAAATTTTCTCCACCAACGTTCGGAAAGTATCCATCGAAAAAATGGAGGGCATTCCGTTTCCGAAACTGACGGAAAGCCAGCAGAAAACCTTTCTGACGTTGCTGGATACCTACCTGAACAACTACCACGTGACGCTGAAAAATCAGCAGATGGACAAGCTGAAAAAAATCGGCCTGGACAAACTGGTGTTTGCCTGGGCGGGCGACCGGCAACCCGGTTTTGGTCCCGGCAAAGGCCAGTATTACCGCATTCACGGCCCCACACTGCTGATCGAATACGACAATGCGCAGAATCAGGCCAACCATACCCACACCGTAGTGCGGGATTTAACCAGTGACTTTGGCGAAGATGTGCTGGCGGAACATTACAAATCGCAGCACAAATAAAAGACGACAGTAAAGTCAACGCGTATAATCCCGTAGGGATGGTCAATGTTGTAGCCTGTTGATGGACAACCAGTGCCAGTAAGTCAGCCACTTGCCGCTTATTTTATCCATGATTCAGGGTATTACGAAACCGGCGGCAGCAATTTTCCGGGGTTCATTAGGTTGTTGGGGTCGAGGGCCTGTTTGATGGCCCGCATCACGTCGAGGGCTTCGCCGTGTTCCTGAGCCAGATACGCCAGTTTCCCGATGCCAATCCCGTGTTCCCCCGAACAGGTTCCTTCCAGCGCCAGCGCCCGCTGCACCAGCCGCTTGTTCAGGGCTTTGGCTTTTTCAAACTGGCCGGGGTCTGCGGGGTCAATCGGGATGGTGAGGTGAAAATTGCCGTCGCCCACGTGTCCGAGAATGGGAGCAAAAAGTCCGGTTTCGGCCAGATCAGCTTGCGTATCGACAATGCACTGAGCCAGCCGCGAAATCGGTACGCACACATCGGTCGACATCATACTGGAACCGGGCACCATCGCCAGGGCGGCCGGGGCGGCATCCGTCCGGGCCTGCCATAATTTCAGGCGGGCGGCTTCTTCCTGCTCCCAGATCAAATCAGTCCCCTCGAACCGACTCGCAAAAGCCTCTACGCGCTGGATCTGTCCTTCGATTTCGGCCGGGGAACCGTGAAATTCCAGAAATAACGTCGGTTTTTCGGGATACCCGAGACCCGAATACCGGTTGACGGCCTGCATCATCAGCGCATCCAGCAACTCAATTTTGGCAATCGCCACGCCAGCCTGAATCGTTTGGATGGCGGTATTGACGGCAGCTTCCACATCCGGAAAGGAGCAAACAGCCGCATAGATGGCCTCCGGGTAGCTGTGCAATTTCAGGGTCAGTTCGGCCAGAATCCCCAGGGTGCCTTCCGAACCGATGTAGAGCCGGGTGAGGTCATAACCGGTCGAGGATTTTCGGGCCTTACTCCCCGTTCTGATCACCTGGCCGTCTGGCAATACCACCGTTAGCGACAGTACATTGTCTTTCATGGTTCCGTAGCGAACCGCATTCGTTCCGGACGCCCGGGTGCTGGCCATACCGCCCAGCGTGGCATTGACGCCGGGGCCGATTGGAAAAAAGAAACCGCTGCCTTCCAGCCAGGCATCCAGTTGATTTCGGGTCACTCCCGCCTGAACCGTAGCGCACCGATTGGCCGCATCGACTTCCAGAATCTGATTCATCAACCGGAGATCGACACAAACGCCCCCTTTCAGCGCCAGAACGTGGCCTTCCACCGAGGTTCCGGCACCAAATGGAATGATGGGAAGCTGATGTTCCTGGCAAAGTCGGACGATCGCGGCAATTTCTTCCGTCGTCTGGGGATAAACCACCCAATCCGGTGGCTGACAAGTGTGGTAACTAAACCCGGCTCCGTGTTGCTTCCGGATTTCCGGTTGGTCCGTCACCCGGTCGCCCAAAAGAGCCTGTAGCGCCGAGGAAACGCGTTGTCTGAGCAGATCGTCCATGCGGTTTTAGTCGAAATCAACTTTTTTTCTGCGTTCCTTGACTTCGCCCCTTTTTTTCTTCGCCACCAGTTTTTCTTCCCGCGACGCCTTCGTCGGCCGGGTGGCTTTCCGGGGCTTTTCTTTCTCAAACGCCTTGCGGATAAGCTGGTAGAATTTTTCGGTAACCTTGTCGCGGTTGCCCAGTTGTGTTCGTTCGGTCTGGTGATAGAGCACCAACACGCCTTCGGTCGTAATTTTATTGACCAGTTTTTCGAGCAAAACCGCTTTTTCTTCTTCCGTCAATACTGTCGAGTTGGGAATGTCGAAGTATAATTCCGCTTTTGTTGCTACCTTGTTCACGTTCTGACCGCCTTTGCCCCCACTGCGGGCAAACTGGAATTGTAATTCGGGGTATAGTCGGGTTGGGTCCATGTTCTGCAAAAACTTGACAAAGCTACAAACAATCCCCGATACCAACGGTTCAGTTTACAGGAATACGACATAGCATTCGAGCAAAATGGAGCCCCAAAACGATTTTTTAGACAGCCTTCCCAAAACAAGCGAACTGCTTGAAAATACGATCGATACCCTGACCGACGGCATTGATCCGGAAACGGGAAAGGCCGACACCAACCTGCTTCAGAAATGGGTCGACATTCTGAAACAGAATGAAAACACGCAGCCACTGGGTGAAAAACTGTCGGAGCTGAGCGATGCCCTGACCACTAAATCGCCGGATCAGGCTACGACCCAGCGTCTCCTGAATGAAATTGCCGACGATACAACCGAATTCGCAACCCAAGTGGGGCCTGAAGGGGAACTTCCTCCACAATTGGAAGCGCTTGCTGCAGCTTTGCGTAATCTAGCCATTCAGCTTTCGTAAGGCGGTTTTAGAGGTCAATCTGCATCCTGATGTTCGACCGCTGGTAAGGTGACGGGCGGGATTCGACTTTGTAAAATCCCACTTTTTTATACAGTTCCAACGCAGGTGTCAGGCTGGTGTTCGATTCCAGATACACTCGTTTGGCCCCCATTTGCCGGGCCATTTCCAGGGCATGTAAGCATAGTTTCTTCCCAATCTGTTTACCTTGTGCTTCCGGTGCTACGGCCATCTTGCCGAGTTCATAGATTTCGTTGCTGTTTTTCAACAGCGCACAGGTTCCCACAATTTCGTTACGATACCGGGCAAAAAATACGCGTCCACCTCTGGCAATCACGTACCCTTCCGGGTTGCTCAAAGCCCGAATATCGGGTTCTTCTACTTTGAAATACGTCTCAATCCAGGCCAGATTCAATTGCTTGAACTGTTCGCGATAGGCCGGATCGAAATCAATGATTTCCACTTCGTCGAGCTGTTTCATTGTTTCTTCCATTGCGAAAATGAGGTTATGACGCTGGTTGTTCATTAGTTTGGTATTTAATTCACTGATCGTTGGTGTTTGGGGATAGATGATAGGAACACTGATTGGACGGATGGAACAGATTTTCACGGATAATATCAGTTTAAATCTGTTCCATCCGTCCAATCAGTGTTCCTATCTTAAATTCCAGTAAATCAGCAGATTCAGCGTAGCCCGGCCGGATGCAATCAAGTCCAGATCACCGTCACCGTCTAAATCGGCGGCCTGCAGGTCTTCGGCCGCCATCATCACACTGTCATCCAGAACGTGTTCCTGCCAGGTCTGCAGCGTTTTATCCGGCACAAAAAGGCGCACACCTACTTTCTTTTCGGCATTCGGATTGCGCCAGCCGACGGCAATCTGGTCGACGCCGAGTTTCAGGAAGTCCCCGCAGGCCAGCGCGTGTCCCTGACTCAGTTTTTCGGTCAGCGTTTGTTGAACACCGTACATTAGCTTGTCGGGCGCATCGGCAATCGGGCCATTTTTATACACCACGAGTTTGTTGCCGTGCATGGGTTCGACAGCGGCCACAAAGGGCATTTTAGCAGCCTGAAAACCCCGGCGCACCTCCCCCATACCGTTTCCGGCCCCAATCCAGCGATCCACGGGCGTCCATTGTCCACTTCGATACGACACCGTTTTTCCGCCTTCCTTGCTGCCAATCAGCATCCGGGTTTCATTGCCATCTTCCCAGATCTCAAAGTTATGGGTCATATGCATCGTTGAATCGACCAGTTGCATCCGCCACGGATCGCGGGGATTTTTCGGTTTTTCGTACCCCAAAATCCGCACACCCCGCCCCTCACCGTTTTTGTTCCCCAACCCGTGCAAAGGCACCACAATCAGTTGGTACCGGTTGGGTGCCACTCTGGCCCAACGCATCCGGTGGGTCGTCACTTCGTGGTGCAGCCGAACGGCTTCCCAGATTTGGGTCGGATCGTTCGGGCGAATCAGGTAAAAAACCGCCCCGGATTTGGTAGAATCGTTGGTTTCAGACGGGTTCCAGCCCGCTCCGACCGCCACTTCTACTTTGCCATCGCCGTCGATGTCGCGGGCAGCCAGGCAGACGTTATCCTGCGGGGTCAGATTCTGCGCCATGACGTGCCGTGGCCAGGCGTCAGACGGTTTTCCCGGGTTGCGGTACCAGACAATTTCTTTCTGGTCAGCCATCAGAATGTCCGGTTTTTTGTCGCCGTCGACGTCACCGATGGCCAGTCCGTAGCCAATATCAATCTGATTATCAACCACCTGAATCTTGAAATTGGGATTTTGGGCGTAGAGCGGCCCGGCAAGCAGAAAAAATGCAGCTATTTTTTTCATGGGAAGAAAGGCAGGGTTCGTAGATAGACCTTTCTTCAATATTCGGCATTCACCCGGCAATAATCAACAGTTCCAGCCTATTCCTTTTTTCCGCTCCAGCGCTCGCCCAATCGCAGCACTTTATAGGGCGTCTGATGCCGCTCCGCTTCGTGAACAAAATGGGCGGGATCTTCGGTATTGAATTCAAACAGGTGGTAATGATGCGGAATAACCAGACCGGCCCCGATTTCCTTTCCCAGGCGGGCGGCTTGTTGCGGATTCAGGTTTCCGGCCACGCGTCGTTCGGGTTTGTTGCCGTTGATGGGCAAAAAGGCCACATCGATTTGATACGGTTTTAGCGTTTCGGCCATCCCGTCATACCACAGCGTATCCCCACTGTGGTACACCGTCCACGGTCCGGCCTGCACCACAAACCCCATGAATTTGCAATGGCCTTGATCGTCGCGCTCCAGGCTGTTATGAGCCGCCGGAACGCCGTGGAACGTAAAACCGGCTACCTCGGCGGTTTCGCCGTCGTTCAGACCGATGGGAAGACCGGGTTCGCGTTTGATCCGGTCGGCTACAAAAGACCGGTTGGCTTCCGGAATGACAAACTGGATTGCCGGATTGGCATTGAACAACGGAGTTAAGGTCTCCGCGTCCAGATGATCGGTATGGTTATGACTCGACGTGACGACATCGATCCCGGTGAGTTGGCCCGGATCAACGACTTGTTCCGACATCCGAACGTGCGGCTTGTCAGTTTGAGCGTATTTAACCGACAACGAATCGGACAAATACGGATCGAACAACAGCCGCCGATCCTGCCATTGCAGCAAAAAACCGCTCTGCCCCAACCACCAGATATGGAGCTGATCGGGTTGGGAACGGGCGTTTTCCAGATCCGAAAGAAAGGTCTGGTCTTTTTGGAAAGCCGGGATTAAATCGTTCATACAATGGATTTTCAATCAATATTACGCTCATAAAACCCACCCTCACCAGCAACGGTTTTCGGGTCAAACCGGCGACGTAGCGAACTCGGTATTGAACACCGGTTTTCTACCCCAAGCGCACTTTTTTGGCGCCAGCTACCATATTCGTCAGTTTCTGGCGGGCGGCCCAACGGGCGGTCTGGCTTAATCCACAATCGGGAGCAACGGCCAGTTTTTCGGCGGGAATGTATTTCAGACACCGCTCAATGCGCTCAATCACGTCTTGGACGGTTTCGATGTAGTAATTCTTCACGTCGATAATGCCGACAGCCACGTCCATTTTCCGGGCAAATTCCGCAATCAGTTCAATTTCGTCAAACTCGCGATTGGCCATTTCAACGTGCACCTCATCGACGGCCAGATCCAGAAAATCCGGCAGCATTGGGTGAATTTTCCGGTACCCCACCGGTCGCCCCTTGAAATTTCCGAAACAGAGGTGCGTCGACAGGCGACACTTCCCAACGACCGGTGCCACCGTCCGGTTAAAAATATCGACAAATCGCTTCGTGTCCTCCTTGTAGGCGTAACACGACATTGACGGCTCATCGACGGTGATTTCCGTACAGCCTGCCGCCACCAGATCTTCCAGTTCCTTCCGGACAAACGGCAGCAGGGCTTCCGTGATGTCGTAGCGATCTTTGTAGCGATCATTTGGCAGCATCCGGCCACTGAGCGTATACGGCCCTGGAATCGAAGCCTTTAGCGTGGGGCCAGCCGGCGCCAGCTTCTTCAATCGTTCAAATTCCCGGACGGCTCCCAGCCCTTTCGGCGCAGTTAATTCTTCCACAATGGAGTGCTTGCCGCGCTGGTCGTGGGCGGGTGGGCCAAATTTACGCGTCTCCGAATGGTTGGGTTGCAGGCCTTTGATGTAGCCATAAAACGACAGATTGAAGTCCAGCCGGGTTTGCTCGCCATCAGTAATTACGTCCAAACCCGCGGTGGTCTGGTCGTGAACAGCCGCTACGACGGCATCTTCGATCATTTCCTCAATGTCGGCCTGACCAAACTGGTCGAGGTTCTGGGATGCAAATTCTAGCCAGCCCGGAAACGGGTAGCTGCCGATGACGGTGGTGCGGATGGGATTGGGTTGCATGTGTAAAGTCGTTTAGGGGTATCAATAAATACATTTTGAAAATAGGCCGCCAGATCCAGTCTCCGCAAATCATCGCGAAAGGTGGTCAGGAGCCACATCAGGCCCGGTTTTCCGCCGTACGACTGCCAGTAGGTGTTTCGGGCAGCATCCATGCCCACGGTAATCTGATTTGGAAATTCGGGCAGCAGATTTTGTAAAAGCGTATACGTCCAGTTTTGCTGATCCGGCTTCCAGCGAAAACCGCTGTCGTATTCGACCCGAACACCGGTTTGCAAAACCGCCCGATTGTAGGCAATGTCTTTGTACCGATCGACATGCGAGAGTACCACATGCTGCAAATCTGCTCCCAGTTTAGCGAATAATTCCGCCTGAGCGAGGGCATGTTTGCCTTCGTTTGTATGGGTCAAAATCGGAATACCGGTTGCCCGATGCGCATTGACTACGGCCCGAAAAACCGTCTCCTGGTGCTTGGTGAACGGTTCGTCGCCCGTAGCCAGTTTGATCAGACCGGCTTTGTGCGGGGTTCGTTCGACGACTGGCCCGCTGTAGTCAAACGCGTCGATTCCTTCTTCGATATCGGCCATAAACAGACGCGTCAACTGATCTTCCGAATACCGGTAGCGCCAGTGGTCAGGCGGGTAATACGTCTCCAGATGAAGCCCTGTTGGCGCCAGAATCTGCATACCGGTTCGGCGCGAAACGTCTGCGAGTTTCAGCACATTGCGGCCGCAGTTGGCGGGCATCGCGTCGACCATCGTCCGTCCACCGGCGTCATACACCCGCTGTACTTCCTCCGAAATTTTGTTGATGTCATTCAGCAAAAAATCCGGGTTGCCGCGCGTCGGAAAGCTTTCGTCGATCACCACATGCTCGTGCGAATACGTGATTCCCAATTGCTCCGGATCAATGTCCCCCAAAACCGTTCTAACAAAGCTCATCGTTTCCAGCCATTTCTTGTTATATCGGCCATCGCATCCGGCAGTTCCAAAACCGCCCCAATATTGTATAATTTCTCCTGCAACAAACTGACAGTAAGCTGATTAGCGGCTTCATCACGCGCCAGTGATTGCACAGCCGCCAGCCCCGCAGCCTGGCCCATCGACATGGTCTGCGCCATCGACCGGCACGACGCGTGGGCATCGTGGGTGGCCGAAAAACACCGCCCCACCGCCCAGACCGACTGGCTGCTTTTGGGCACAATCGTACCGTAGGAAACGCCGTAAATGCCGTCGCCGGGAATGTATTCCCAGTGCGTTTCGTCTTCTCCATTGAGGCCCTGACGGTGGTCCTCGATGGGCGCTCCGCAGAGAAAAATCCGGTCAGATGGCAATTTGCCCGACAAACATTCCTCCTTCGTCAGGCGGTGTTCGCCGTAGACGCGCCGGGTTTCACGAACGCCAATCTGGTGCGACAGCCCAATGATGTTCGACTGCTCAAAACCAGGTACGGCATCCCGAAAAAAGTTTTCGTAGACAAACGCCTGCCGTCGCCCTTCGACCTCAGCCTGCGTCAGTTCGTCCGTTTTCAGGGCTGACAAACCGCTCACTTTCACGGCCACCGTCGAGATGCAGCCTTTCGCGTTCATCTCATGGGCCGAGCCTTTTTTCCGGGGTAAGCGATGATGACCGGTTTCGACGGCCATCCGCATTTGCTCCCCCAGCATTTTCTTGCCGCCTTCCCGCTCGTAGCGCTCCAGATCGACGTTGCTCATCCGAAACGTGGTGGTCATGCTCTGCGCCGGTTCGTTTTCGCCCGCCGTTTCATAGGCAAAACCAGCCAGATGGCAAAAATCGGCATCACCCGACGCGTCAATAACCCGTTTTGCCAGCACCTTGCAAAAACCGGCTTTGTTCCAGAAAATACAGGCATAGCGCTCTCCTTCCGGACTCACATCCACCAAAGTCGTATGAAGCACATACCGAATACCGCTTTGCAGAATCAACTGATCCCAGACGAGTTTTAACCGTTCCGGGTTGTAGTTGACGCCCGTTCCGGCTCCGTAGGTATTGGGACGCAGAAAAACAGCCCCGGCTCTATCCAGTTCATTCACGACGCGGTCGGGCCAGCCCCCCACGACTTTGCGGGGTGTGGAACCGGGTGTAAAAAAACCGTAAAAGGTGTCCAGCATCTGCGTGGAGGTTCCGCCCGGAAAACCGTAGCGTTCCACCAGCATCACCGAAAACCGCCTTGCTTCGGCAGCCGCCAAAGCAGCCACGCAACCCGCCGACCCGGCCCCAATAACCAGGATGTCGGTTTCTGCCAGCAACGGTATGTGGGAATGGTTTAAGAATGGATGCATGTGACGGGTACGGACGGCCAATCTGCGGCTAGCATATTCCGGTTTTTGAATTTAGACTCCAAATTTCTGACGGATGACGTCACGGCTCATTTTCAGGCTGTCCCGAATGGGCCGGGTTGGTTTAAAACCGGGGGGAAAAGCCAGCTCAACGGTGATATCACCCGCAAACCGGTTTTTCTTTAATTGCCGGGCCACAGCTCCCCAGTCGGCAATGCCTTCGCCCAGAGCCTCCGACCGGGTTCCCGTCCAAAGGTGGTCCCGCAGGTGGAGATAAACGATTTTATCGGAAAATTTTTGCAGGAACGTCAGAACGTCCACTTTGGCCTGAAACAGCCAATCCAGATCGGGTCCCAGAGCGATGTCGGGTACGCGCTGCAAGGTGTTTTGCAGATCATACAAATCATCGGCTACTTCGTAAATGTGGTTGTGCAGATTGGGAACGACCTTATTCTTCCGGCAAATTTCCTGAATTTGTTTCAGGGTTTCGGCCTGAACATCGAACTGCTCGGGCGTTTTCTTTTTCGGGGTACTACCGACCGAGATGCCCAGCGTTCGGCCACCCAGTTTACCCAGACGTTCGACCACCTTCTCGGCATCGTCCAGAATCTCCGTCTGTTTGCTTTTATCCCACATCGGCTGGCTATACGAGGCACCGATGACGGCAACCCCGCTCTTCCGGGAACTGTCGCCAATCCGGCCGACGGCGTCATCGTGCCGCAAGTTGACTTCCATCAACTCGACGGCTTCAATGCCGGCATATTTTGCGTCCGAAAACACCTGATCCAAAACCGGAAAGCAATCATAAGCGGGCTTGTCCGATGAATAAATCCAAACGTGCAGGCCAACGACGGGTTTGCGATCGACGGTGGAAAAAACATCCGGTGTAGCCAGCGCCAGGGTGCTGGAAGCAAGAAAGTCACGACGGTTCATAGGACTCCATTCAAGGTTTTTGACGTACTTTTTAGCGAACAAAGGTCTTTTTGCCAACCTCGGCATACAACTTCGCCAGCCGGTGCGCGTGTTCGTCATAGGCGGATTCAAACAGTTCGGTGGCCCGTTCAGCACCGACCAGGGCGGTGGCCGTCAGCACTTTAGGCGGTTGACCGGCTTCGGTCAGCAAACGCGCCAGTTCGGCTTTGATGCTGTTCACGATCAACGCGCCCCCGACCGTGCTGCCGGGTGCCACCGGTGTTTCCAGTCCCGGAACCGTCACCATCGCATCGCCAACGGGTGCGCCGGTGTCCAGAATCAGGTCGGCGAAATCGCTCAGTTTCAGGCCGTCTTTACGTTTGCTGGTGCTCTGGTCCGAATGTTCTTTGGTGATGAGGGCCACCACTTTCACGCCCCGTTTCTGAAACTCTTCCGCCATTTCAATCGGGACGACGTTGCAGCCACTCGATGAAATGATCAACGCCGTATCCTGTTCTGAAAGATCGTAATTGCGCAGAATCCGCTCGGCCAGTCCGGAGACATTTTCCAGAAACATCGCCTGCCGCTGGCCGTTGGCCCCCACAACCAAATTGTGAAAGGTAAGCGACAATTCGACAATGGGATTGAAACCCGGAAACGAACCGTAGCGCGGCCACATTTCCTCAACCATGATCCGGCTGTGTCCTGAGCCAAAGACATGCACCATCCGACCCGCCAGAATCGTTTCGGCAAACCACTGGGCGGCCTGTTGCAGTTGTGATTTTTGCTCCTCGACCGTGTCGATCAGTTGGCGGCATTTTTCTAAATACGTTGCTATCATACAAGCTTTTGATGGATCTCCGAACTTATTAAATCACAAAACCAGCGGCCCCGATGGCCCCGGCCCAATCTTCAAAATGGGCTTTGCGGATGGCGGTTTTCTTACCGGCCGGTCGCCATTCGAACACCGCCAGAAAGGCTTCCAATGGATTGAACAAAGCCTCCCCGGCCTGCGTAATTCCCCCGCCCAGCACGATCACTTCCGGCGAAAAAGCATTCGCAAAACCGGCGATGGTAACAGCCAGTTGCCGAATGGACGTCAGCCAGACCAGCGTGGCCAGCGGTTCCCGTTGCCGGTAGGCATCGACCAGTTCCTGCGTGGTCTGGTACGTGCCATACGACCGGCGAAAAACCGTCGCGTTGCCGATCGCATCTTCCAGACTGGCCGGTATCTGCGTAATATCCAACTGGTTGCTGTCGGCATTCACCGACACATGACCCAAATGACCCGCCATCTGGTAATAGCCCTGGTACAGATTTCCGTCGATCAGCAACCCGCCCCCAACACCTGTTCCCAGGGTTAGCATTAAGGCGTTCCGAATGCCTTTCGCGGCCCCAAACCGGGCTTCCGCCATCAGGGCCGCGTGGGCGTCGTTCAGCACCCGCACCGGCACGCCCAGAAACGACGACCAGACAAAGCCTTCCAACCCCGGCAGTCGGCCCGGCATGCACGCAATGGCATCGTTGGCCGGGGTTGGCAAACCGGGTGCCGACAATCCCACGCCCGTTACCGGTTCGGGCGTAGCGGTTTTCAGTTGCTGGTATGTATCGGCAACGGCCTGTTTCCATTGTCCGTCCTGCCCATCGTTGGTCGGGCAAACCACGCGGTGCAACACCGCGCCGGTTTCGACGTCGATCAAAACGCCTTTGATGCGGGTACCGCCAATGTCGATGCCGATTGCGTTCATTTATAAATTGGTTTACGGTTTTTAGTTTACGGTGTTCGGTTTATGGTGGCTGACGCGAGAATACGGATGCGTCAGCCACCGTAAACCGAATACCGAACACCGAATACCGTCCTTAATATTGACCCTCGCTGACGCTCCAGCCGCCGTCGACAGACAGCACCTGACCCGTCGTGTAGCGGGAATAATCTGACATAAAATAGATGGCCGCGCCGTCTAAATCCGTGGGCTGGCCGATGCGACCGCCGTCCAGGGGTTGCTTGGTGGCGACAAATTTCAGGATGGTCTCGTCGGTGGCGGCTCGCTGGGCCATCGGCGTTTCGACCAAACCGGGCGCCAGCACGTTCACGCGGATGTCGTGGGGCGCGTAATAGGCGGCAATCGATTTGGTAAAACCGATAATCGCGGCTTTGGTGGCGGCATAGGCGTGGGTCGAAAAGTATTTCGGCGACGGCGAATAGCCCAGCACTGATCCCATGTTCAGGATCGTTCCGCCGGTATTCTGCTCCTGAAAAGCACGGATAGCCGCCTGGTTCGATAGCATCAGCGAGGTCAGATTCAGTTCGAAAGTTTTGTTCCAGCCTTCCAGCGTTAGCTGGTGCAACGGTCCGTCGCCAAACCGCCGGCCACTGCCGCCCGCAACATGATAGAGTCCGTCGAAACCGCCAAACTCTCCCTGACAAAGCGCAATGGCCGAAAGCGCCGTGGCCGGTTCGGTGGCGTCGCCGTTCAGCGCGAACCCGTAACCGCCCAACTGGGCTTCGGCCGCTTTGCAGCTTTCCTCATTCCGGCCCACCACCACCACCCGCGCACCCTGCGCGACAAAGGCGTGGGCCGCCGACAGCCCCAAACCTGTTGTTCCACCAATGACCACGATCCGTTTGTTGGCCAGCCAGAGTTGATCCATCCTGAAAAAATAAACGGTTAAACTACGAACGACGAAGGTATAAAGGCAATTTTAGTATTGCAACAACTTATTATAATAAGTTTCAGATTAAACAGATTTTCGTATACTTGTTCACCAACAACCTTTCTCTATGAACGATCGGCCCACCCGCATTCCCCAGTATCAGTACCTCTATGAATCATTACGCCAGCAGATTATCCGGGGCGATTTCAAATCGGGTGACCTGTTGCCTTCTGAAAAAGAACTCCAGAACCAGTTTCGCCTGACCCAGCCCACCATTCGGCAGGCGCTGGGGCTGCTGGTGCAGGATGGCTACATCCGCAAGCACCAGGGCAAAGGCAGCATTGTGCAGCCCCTGCCCATTGGTCTGGGCGTAATGTCCATTGTTGGGCGGCTGGCCAATACGGCCAACGCGAGCCGCACCGAGCGGATGACCACTGCCATTCTAACCAAACCGAAGTTGCATCCTTTCCCGGACGATTTTCTGTTTACGCCCACCGAAGACGATACGAAAGCCGGTTTTTATTTTCTGGAACGACTGCGGGCCGTGGAGGAAGAGCCGGTCTTTTTTGAGAAGATCATTCTGCCGAACCGCTATTTGCCCGGTTTTTCGCGTCAGCGGCTGGAAAACCGCTCGCTGTTCGATTTGTTACGAACCAAATACGGTTTGCTGGTGAAAGGCGGAGAGCAGAAAGTGCTGGCCGTGGCGGCTGACGGCGATCTGGCGCGGTTGTTAAGCGTTCCAATGGGCAACCCGGTTTTGCGGCTCGACAAACGGCTCGATACCAACCGGCCCGATTTCAGTTTTTATTCTTCGTTATACGCCCGAACGGATCGGTATATTTTGCACGGACGGTTCTGAGCGTCAGGCTGGCATGACAATCGTAAACGTAGCCCCGTGATCGGGCGCACTATCCGCCGTAATGATGCCGCCGTGGTTTTCCACTATTTTTTTGCAGATCGCCAACCCGATTCCGGTTCCTTCAAAGTCTTTCTTGGCGTGTAAACGCTGAAAAATGGCGAAGATTTTTGTGGCGTACCGGTTATCGAAGCCAATGCCATTGTCCGAAATTTTCAGCTCCAGATACCGCCGGGCTTTGGTCAGACCCGGTATCGAAACCTGGTTTGAGGATAAAAACCGGTGTGAAATCCGAATCACCGGGGGCGTGTCTTTCCGGGCAAACTTCAGGGCGTTTGTCAACAAGTTCTGGAATACCTGCCGAAACTGGGCCGCTACGACAGTAGCAACCGGCAGCCCATCGGATTCAATGCTGGCGTTTACCTGCTCGATCTGGTATTCCAGCGATTGAAGAACCTCCTCCAGTAGCCGCTGTAAACTCTGGTTTTCGAACGTCTGATCGGATGCGATCAGGGAAACCGACAACACATCACCAATCAGTTCGTGCATACGCTGGGCCGCGTCAATGATTTTCGACAAATACAGTTGTCCTTCTTCGCTGAGTTGGGTTGCCTGGCTCAGCAGTCGCTCGCCAAAGGTCATTATTTTCCGCAGCGGCTCTTTCAGGTCGTGGCTGGCGATGTAGGCAAATTCCTGCAAACTGGCGTTCGACTGTTCGAGTCGGCGGTTTTTCTCCTGTGCCTGCCGTTCAGCTTCCACTTTGTCCGTAATATCCAGCGAGATGTTCAGCACGTGCTCAACGTTTCCTTCGCCGTTGCGGTCGAAAATGGTACCGTACGTCTGAAACCACCGGTAGTGTCCATTTCGGTGACGCATCCGGTAGGTAAATTCCGCAACCTGTTCACTTTCAGCCCGTTCTCCGGACAGCCGATTGGCTTTTTCCAGTGCCCGGTTATTGTCTTCCACCAATTTGGGCAGGTCGTCAGGATGAAGGATGGTCATTAAGAAACTGGCACCCTCCTCCAGCACCTTGCGGGGTGAATAGCCCAGCAATAGTTCAATTCCCTGACTGACAAACAGATACTTCCCGGTATGGATGTTGTACGTCGCAATAATCGCGGGAGCGGTGTCGGTTATTTTCGCATTAAAATGGAGCTGTTCGTTGATGCTGGTATTTAACAAACTGATATACTGCGCCATCATCCGGCTTTGCAGTTCGAACGCATACCGATCCAGTTCCCGGATAATCTGAATAAATACCGACAAATCGGTGGTATAGCGCGGCAAAAAAACCGTCAGAGCCTGTTTCCGAACGTAACTGATGAGGCCCATATCGCTGGTGGCCACCTGGTTCCGGCCAATCATCGGTAGCTGATCCTGCGCCCAGCGCACCAAGGTCGCGTTGATGTTGGCAACCGTCCGGTTCTCGATGAACGCGGTCAACAATTGCGTAGTCGTTTTCACCGACAGCGCAAGAAGCTGATCTTCCGACAGGGACTTATAAAAAGCCAGCATCGGAAGATCGACTTCCCGGAACAAGCGAATAAACTCGGCCGCCAATTCATCGAGGTGGTGTTCCAGGAGGAATTGGGCAAAACCGGGCAGGTATTCGAAATCCAGTTCATCGGAACCGGATTTCAGGCTATTGAAAGGCACCGGCAAGGTAGTGGTGTTAGAAGTACCGATTCTCTAGGTCAAATCCCGCTCCGAAATCCGTCCGGTTTGCTTGTCCTTCAGGATCACTTTGTGACGGCCATCGTGCGTAACCTCTTCTTTGATGAGGTAAAATTCTTCGTCGTAATCGACCAGGGTCGATTCCTGCGTCAGCCCTTCGCGACCGCGCCAAACCGGCAGATTCACCGGCTCCCACTGTTTGGTTTCCGCCGACCGATAGGCGGCATCCAGAATGGCGTTCACCACGTAGCCGTCGTAGAACGTTTCGGCCGGTTCGCGCCCCTGGTCGGCCGCGTTGAACATGTCCGTGAACATGTGGTTGTAGCCCAAATCGTTCACTTCGTCGCCGACCGGGAACAGCCAGCCGGTGGTGCTTTCCGCTTTCTCGGCCACGTAATCCGCGCCTTTTCCGGTCGTGAACATCTCAAAACCGGTACGCAGGAAGTTGTTGATCCAGATGGTGCCTTCCGTGCCCATCACTTCATCGCGCAAATCCATCCCGCCCCGGAACGTCCAGCTTACTTCAAACTGCCCGATGGCGCCGTTTTCGTATTTCACCAGCGCAATCGCGTGGTCCTCGGCGTCGATGGGTTTCACCTGCGTGGCCGCCCAGCACATCACCTCAACGGGTCGGACGTCCTTGCCGATAAAATTCCGGGCAATCTCGACGCAATGGCAACCGAGGTCGAGCATACAACCGCCACCGGCCTGCTCCTTGTCCCAAAACCAGTCGCTGTGCGGTCCCGGATGCGTTTCGCGGGATTTGGCCCAGAGAATCCGGCCCAGTGCCCCATTCTTCACACTCTCCAGCGCTTTCAGGAATTTAGGCGTGTAGCAGAGGTCTTCCAGATACCCGGCAAAAATACCGGCTTCTTCCACGGCCTTCATCATCCGCAAAGCCTCGTCGGCGTTGCGTCCCAGCGGTTTGGTGCTCACCACCGCTTTTTTGTGTTTGACACACAGCATGACGGCGGCTTCGTGGATGTTGTTGGGCAGCGCAATGCACACCATATCGACTTCTGGATTGGCAATCACTTCTTCCATATCCGTCCCCCAGATGGAACAGCCGTAGTCGTTGGCAAATTTTTTAGCACTTTCTTCCCGGCGGGCGTAGATGGCAACCACCCGGTCACGTCCGCGTTGACCGTGGATCGATTCGGCATAAAACCGGCCAATGAAGCCGGAACCCAGCATGGCAATTTTTCGCATGTGTCGAAGGAAATTTAAGCGAATAAATTCAATCCTGCAAAAAATTTAGACAAGTCTAAATCTATTCTCTATATTTGTTAAAATGGTTACAGACGCAATCTACAACTTATTATAAAGAGCCATGTACTGGTTGCCGGTTTATCGACGAAAAATTGCCCGCGTCCTGCTGATTCTCTTCAGCCTGATGATGGTCAATTCGGTGGTTTTCCGGCACGCGCACAAACTGGCCAGCGGGCGGATTATCGTTCACGCCCACCCTTTCAAGCCCGTTGGCGACAGTCCCTACCAGCCCAATACGCACACGACCAACGAGTTAGTCTGGCTCGAAAACTTTACCAACGTTCTCTATGACGGCCTGACGCCGTTCGTATTTGCCTGCATCGTTCTGACCGCACCGGCCATCCAGCGGTTTTGGTCGGTTTATACGTTTCAGAGTGCGTACGTCTTCCCCTACTTCTCCCGCCGGGGTCCGCCGGTTGTCGGATGATCGTTTCCTGATGAATCGCACCCGCGATTCCTTTTCATTGCCCTGCTGCCAGTAGCTTTGATGCGTATCGGTTTGTAACCGTTTGAATCATCGCGTATTGCCAGCATTCGGGCCTTCATTCCTTCTGATCGATCCCATACAACCATGTTCAAAACGATATACCTATCGGTTCTGTTTATTTTAGGCAGTACCTTCTTTGCCCGTGCCCAGTCGACGGCCACCGTCGAAGGCAAAGTAATTTCCAAACAGAAACCGGTCGAACTGGCCACGGTGGCGCTGAAAGGCACCCGGTTCGGCGTTCTGACCGACACATCGGGGGCTTTTCGCCTGACCGGTATACCGGCGGGTCGCTACCAGCTGGTGGTTTCGCTGGTGGGATTTGACAGTTTTCAGAAAACCGTGAACGTAACGGCGGGCCAGACTATTCGCCAGAATGTCGATCTGCGCGAAGCCGCCAACACGCTGGGCGAAGTGGTCATTACGGGAACGATGAAGGAAGTTTCCAAACTGGAAAGCCCCGTTCCGGTGGAGATTTATACGCCGAAATTTTTCCAGAAAAACCCCACGCCCAATATTTACGACGCCCTGCAAACCATTAACGGCGTTCGGCCCCAGTTGAACTGCAACGTCTGCAACACCGGCGACATTCACATCAACGGGCTGGAAGGGCCGTATACGATGGTGCTGCTCGACGGGATGCCGATTGTGAGCTCGCTGTCGACCGTGTACGGTTTATCCGGGATTCCGAATTCGCTGGTGGAGCGGGTTGAGGTGGTGAAAGGCCCGGCGTCGACGCTCTACGGTTCGGAAGCGGTGGCCGGTTTGATCAACATCATCACGAAAAATCCGCTGAAAGCGCCGACCGTGACGGCGGATGTGTTCGGCACGAGTTGGCAGGAATACAACGCGGATCTGGGCGTGAAATACCGGGTCGGAAAAGCCAATTCGCTGATCGGTTTGAATTATTACAACTACCAGAATCCGTACGACAAAAACAATGATGGATTTACGGATGTGACGCTGCAACACCGGATTTCGGTGTTCAATAAATGGCAGTTCGAACGGAAAGAAAACCGCCAGGCCAGCATTGCCGGACGGTATTTCTACGAAAACCGCTGGGGCGGTCAAACCAACTGGACGCCCGAGCTCCGGGGCACGGACAGCCTGTATGCTGAAAGCATTTACACGAAACGACTGGAACTGATTGGCTCTTACCAACTTCCGACGACGGAAAACATCACGCTCCAGTCGTCGTACAACAGCCACAACCAGAATTCGTATTATGGCACGACTTCCTTCAACGCGACCCAGCGGATCTTTTTTGCCCAGTTGCTGTGGACGAAGGAATTTAACAGCCGGGTTAGCCTGCTGGTCGGAACGCCCTTCCGCTACACCTTTTACGACGACAACACGCCAGCCACCCAATCGGCCGATTCGCTGCGCCCCACCAACCAGCCCGACCGGACGGTTTTGCCCGGCGTCTTCGTGCAGCCCGAGTTTACGTTCAATGAAAAACATAAACTGCTGCTGGGTTTGCGCTATGACTACAATTCGCGGCACGGCAACATCCTGACGCCCCGGTTTTCGTACAAATGGGCACCCAACCGCGACAACATCATCCGGCTGAATGCCGGAACGGGGTACCGGGTTGTCAACCTCTTTACCGAAGACCACGCGGCCCTGACCGGCGCCCGGCAGGTGGTGGTACAGGATGAATTGAAACCCGAACGAAGCTGGAATGTGAACCTGAACTACACCAAACAGATTGTGTTCGGGAGCGGTTTTCTGGGCATCGACGCATCGCTGTTTTACACCTATTTTACCAACCGCATCATTGCCGACTACGACACCGACCCCAACAAGATTTTCTTCGACAACCTGAACGGCCATTCGACGTCCAAGGGTGTCAGTGTGAATTTGGACGCCAATTTTGCGTTTCCGCTGAAAGTCAACGCCGGTTTTACGCTCATGGACGTGTATAAAGTGGAAGACGATGCCGACGGAAAAGCCGTTAAAACCCGCCAGTTGCTGACCGAACGTGTCACCGGTACCTGGACGGTTTCGTATGATTTCGGACGCGGTTTTTCGACGGACTACACGGGCAATCTGTACGGCCCGATGCGGTTGCCGCTGCTGAGTTCCGACGATCCGCGGGCCGAATATTCGCCCACCTGGAGTATTCAGAACATTCAGTTGACCAAAAAATTCAACAGTGGTTTCGAGATTTATGGCGGGGTTAAAAACCTGCTGAATTTTACGCCCCCGGCCAACAGCATTGCCCGCGCCAACGATCCGTTCGACAAGCGCGTCGTGTTCGATCGGAACGGGCAGGTGGTGGCGACGCCCGATAATCCATACCGGCTGACCTTCGACCCGAACTACGTCTTTGCTCCGAATCAGGGCATCCGCGGTTTTCTGGGCATCCGTTATACGGTTCGGTAAAGGACACTACCTGGTGCAACGATTGTCGGTTTGATCCTGTCCTTACCACTGAATCTAACCGGCTCAAACAATTTAACGGCTGGATCGTTTATTGGAAAAATTCTATTTCAATCGCTGGATTTTTTAAATTATTGTATCGAATAATAGAACAATAACAAGAAAGCCCAGTTTTAATGATTTGATAACCATTGCATTACTCATTTTTCCATATAAATTTACAACCGTAAACCAAACACTCTACTCTATATGGCACTTGCAAAACAGTATGTAAAAAGCAAGCCTACAATTTGCAAAGTAACGTTTACGCTGCCTGCTGACGCCGTTAATGGTGCGAAAGCGGTTGCTTTGGTTGGTGATTTTAACGGCTGGGATGCGTCGGCTACGGCTCTGAAGAAACAAAAAGACGGTTCATACAAAACAACGGTTGAACTTCCGGTGGGTCAGGAAACGCAGTTCCGCTATCTGATCGATGGGGCAACCTGGTTGAACGATTCGGAAGCCGATAAGTACATTAGCAGCGGAGTTTCCGCTGACGAAAATTCGGTGGTTGCTTTGTAATTGATTTCCATTTCGTGTCCACAGTCGGACGCGTGTGATAGCCCGACCGTAAGATCGGGCTATCTTGTTTATCAGGGATCTGACCGTAGTTTTGGGGTTTGGTGGCCGTAGTCAGCCACAACGAACCTCCGCCCGAGCATGAGAAAATACGTCAACAGACTCCTCCTTGTCCTTTTAAGTGGTTTTTTATACCCGGTTTTCGGGCAGAAAAAACCGATGAATGTGCTGGTTCTTTATTCCGACGATCAGCGGTACAACACGATTCACACCCTGGGAAATGACGCCATTCTGACGCCCAATCTGGATCGCCTGGTGAAAAAGGGGGTCGCCTTTACGCGGGCGCAGACGATGGGCGGACTACACGGTGCGCTCTGTGCGCCAAGCCGGGCGATGCTGCACACGGGTCGTTACTTACACAGTTTACACAAAACCGGCGATGTGATTCCCAAAGAACACACCACCCTGCCCGAATACCTCCGAACGAAAGGATACCAAACGTACGCGATTGGCAAATGGCACAACGACAAAGCTTCGTTTTCGAGGAGTTATGAAGGGGGTGCCGCCCTGTTTTTCGGCGGCATGCACCTCCCGGAAAAAGGCGGTCAGGAACATCCGCAGTATGTCAATTTTGACCCCTCCGGGCAATTTAAGGAGCCTACTAAAAAGGCCGATGTGTATTCGTCGGAACTGTATGCCAACGAAGCCATCGCCTTTCTGAATAACCAAAAACCGGAAAACCGTCCCTTTTACTGCTACGTTGCCTTCACTTCACCCCACGACCCGCGCACCCCGCCGGAAGCGTTTCGGAAGTTATACCCGAAAGACCGGATGAAATTGCCCGCTAATTTTCTCCCGCAGCACCCCTTCGACAATGGAGAACTGAACGTGCGCGATGAAAAACTGCTGCCGCGACCTTTAACGGAAGAACAGGCGAAGGAGGAACTTGCGCTCTATTACGGCATGATTTCGGAGTTGGATGCCCAGGTTGGCCGGATTCTGGATGTGCTGGAAAAGAACGGTTTACTCGAAACGACACTGATCGTTTTTGCGGGCGACAACGGCCTGGCGGTGGGCAGTCACGGACTGCTAGGCAAACAGAATCTGTATGAACACAGTATGCGCGTACCGCTGATCATGAGCCATCCGGCCCTGCCGCAAAACAGACGCGTCGATGCACTGGCCTATCTGGCTGATATTTTCCCAACGGTGACGGATTTTCTCGGCCTGCCGGTTCCGGCAACGGTTGAAAGTCAGACTTTGCTCCCCTTTATCAATGGAACCAAAAAGCCGGGCCGGGCGTCGGTTTATTACGCCTACCGGGATTTTCAGCGGGCCGTGCGAACCCACGACAACTGGAAACTGATCAAATACAACGTCAATCGGCAGGAAACCACACAGTTATTCGACCTCAATAAAGACCCCTACGAAGTTCACAACCTGGCGAACAACCCGGTTTTTGCGAAAAAAAAGAAGCTGCTGGAAAACCGCCTGATCAGCGAGATGCAGACCTATCACGATTTTCTGGACCTCAGCCAGCCTGATTGGGGGAAGCAACCGTGATTCAACCATCGAATGGCGTGCCAGTCGGTGGAAGACTGGCACGCCATGCATACTAAACCGTAAAACTGTCCGACTCGACGTAGGCTTTGATCAAAGCCGTTTCGCCTTCTTTCCCCGGATAGGCATTGCCATGTTCCATGCCCCAGATAAAGTCCTTGTTTTCGGCTTTACCTTTCTCGTACACGTGTTTGAAAACGTTCTTGTAATTGATTTCGCCCGTCGTCGGTTCCTTCCGGCCCGGATTGTCGCCGATCTGGAAATAGCCGATTTCGCTCCAGCACCAGTCGATGTGCGGAATGATGTGCCCTTCGTTTTTCTGCATGTGGTAGACGTCGAACAGGATTTTGCAGGCCGGACTGTTGACCGCGCGGCAAATTTCGTAGGTCTGGTCGGAAGTGCGTAAAAACAGGTTGGGCGTGTCGCTCAGCGGTTCCAGCACCATCGTCAGGTTATGCGGAGCCAGAATGTCGGAGCCCCGGCGCAGGGCGTCGATCACGTGGCCGGTTTGAATGCCGATGGGTAGATTGCGCTGGAAATCACCGGGAACCACCGTCATGAATTTCGCATTCACGCGTTTGGCCACCTCGACGGCTTTTTTGCAGCCGTTCAGAAAAATGTCGATGAACTCCTGCTTGCCAGCCGCCAGCGTATTCTGACCATTTCCGCCCTTATCGACCACAAAAACGCCCATTTTCATGCCCAGGCGGGTCATTTCCTTCGCGATTTTCTCCTGCTCCTCCACCGGACGGCCCATCATGCCGTTGTCTTCCAGGGCCGTAAAACCGTTGTCGGCCATGAATTTTAGCTGGTCGATCACATCTTTCCCGGCACTGTTCGTAAACATCCCGAAGTGGGGGGCATATTGTAATTTGAACTTGTTTTTCACCACCGTCTGCGGCTGTACAGCGTTCGTACCCGCCAGGGCATTGCCGGCAAGCGTCGCACCGACAAGGCCTAACGTTGATTTGACAAAATCGCGTCGTTGAATCATGATAAAGGAAGGTTCTATTTTTTCTTTAAACTCGATAAATAATCCACTAAATCGACCAGCTCCTGGGTAGACATATTTTCCTGCAAACCGGATGGCATCATCGAGGCATCCATCTGCTTCATGGAAACGACGTCGCTCATCTTGTAATCGCTCACGACGCCACCCGGAAACTTCATTTGCAGGTCGGTTTCGGTCTTGCTGGAAATGATCCCGGAAACCGTGCTACCGTCTTTGAACTTGACCTCAAATCCTTCGTAGCCGAAGCTAACCCCGGCATCGGGATACAAAATGGACAGATACTGGCCTTCTTTCGGCAGTTTGCTCCCGATTTCGGACAGTTTGGGGCCAAAATCCATGCCTTCGCTGTTGATCTGGTGGCAAATGGAGCAATTCGTTTTGAAAACCGTCATCCCCCGACCCGCGTCGCCGGTCATGGCCAGCAGATCCGGAATAGCGGGCAGTTTCTTGCCCTCAGCCCCTTTGGCACCGTCCAGATAACTGGCGGCTTCCGTCCGGACTTTCTTCCGCCAGGTGTTGCTAACGCCCTGAACAGCCGCCGTTTTGTATTCCGGTTTAATCTGGCCGGAGCGCAGCAGTCCCAGAATCATTTCTTCCCCATCGTTGCTGCCGCCAATGGCGCGGGTGGCTTCTTTCCGCAGCAGCGTCGGGCGTTTCTCGTCCAACGCAATGGTTTTCAGCATTTCGAGCGACTCTTTAGTCCCTACCCAGCGCAAAGCCGACACCATGTTGATGGCGGCTTCCGGGTTGCTGCCATTCAGGATTTCCCAGACCTGCTTCCCACCACCCTGCTTCAGCAATTGGCGGGTGGCATCGCGGCCCACAATGTCGTTGAACTGCTTCTGACTCAGCGCCAGCAAGCGTGGATTTTCGGCTACGGGTTCATACCGGCTCACCATTTCCATGTACTCGGGCTTGCCGTAGGTTTCGTCCAGCAGTTTGGTCAACGACGCCATCGCTTCCGGCGAATTTTTCACGAAGTTCTGGTCGAGGTGGCGCAAGGCCAGTTTGGTAATCTGTACGTCGTTCGGGTTGCTTTTCAGAATGCTCAGCAAAGCCGTCGATTTTTCGGTAGCCCCCGGATTGAAATCGAAGGCCCGGAAATACCGCAAACGGCTCGTCAGATCGGTTTTCGAATCGCCCGCCAGGCTGGCCAGCAAGGGCACCGATTCTTTGGTGCGGGCCCGCCAGACGATGTCTTTCCCGGCATCGGTTGCCACCGGATTCGCGCCCGAGTGTTTCAACCAGGCGGCATAATACGTATCCCACTGACCATCAGCCCCAATGCCGAGCGCTTCCAGATACCAGCGGTCTTTGCCATCGTGTTTGGCCGCCAGTTGCGCCCACAAATCCGGTGCTTCGGGCGATGTGTTCCGGCGCAGGGCAATGGCACATTCCCGGCGAACCTGCGGATCGGTGTCATTGACCAACTGCTTCACGTAGGGAATAATGTCGGTTTTCAATTCACGAGCCGCCCGCAAACCGGTGATGCGCAGGTTCGGATCGCTTTCTTTCAGCGCGGTTTCGATGTATTTTTTGCCTTTGCCATCCAGCTTGCTCAGCAACCAGAGGGCGCGGGCCTTCATGCGCGGATCGGGTGACGTTTTGTAGAGTTTCGCCAGGTCTTTTTCGGCTTTCACACCCAGATCGTGGAGTTTGTTCCAGGCGGCATAGCGAATCGCCATATTCGGGCTTTGCAGGGCTTCAACGGCGCCTGCGGTCGTAGCCAGATCGACTTTCGGTATTTTGTACGGCGTATTCGGTGGGGCTACGCGGTAGACCCGCCCCCGGTTTTGATCACCCGCCTGGTGACCACCCACACCGGGATCATACCAGTCGGAAATGAGCAGCGAACCGTCGGGCGCGACACACACATCCGAAGGCCGGAACCACTGGTCGCGCACGCCTTCCAGCAGCGGTACGATGGTGGCTTTGTAACCCGCGCCGTCTTTCGTGACCGGATACGACCGGACGATATTCGGTCCGGCATCGCAGTGAATCATCTGACCCTGAAACACTTCCGGCAGCAATTTCCCTTCATACAGAATAATGCCGGTGGGCGAACCCGCGCCGGTTTGCAGCAAATTCGGCACCACGCCGGGGTCGTTCAGGTGCCAGTGTTGCAGCGGAATGGTAGCCTCCAGGTTGGTGCGGTTTACACGCCAGCCCGCACCGGTCATCTCGTCAGTATAGCCATAGTTGCCATACTCCATCACGTAGTTGATCCGAACGCCCTTGTTGCCGTCGTCGTCGTTGTCCGACTGCCACATGGTTCCGTAAGAATCCAGCGCGACTTCAAAGTTGTTCCGGAAATTCTGACCCAGCACTTCCATGTCACTGCCATCCGGGTTGCACCGGAAAACCATACCCTGGCGGTAATTTTTGGTGTCGATCTCCTTGCCGGTCGTGCGGTCGAAGATGGCTTTGCCGTCTTTGTCGCGGATTTGCTTGCCTTCGTTCCCGAAATTAAAATACCACTTGCCATCGGGTCCAAAAACGAACGAGTGCATCCCGTGGTCGTGGTCGGCACCACTGAGGCCGGTAAACAGCAGTTCTTTTTTATCGGCTTTATCGTCGCCGTTTTCGTCCGTAAACACAAACACATTCGGGCTATCCGACACAATGACCTTGTTGCCCTGCACCCAAACGCCCAGCGGGGAAACCAGTTCCGGCCCCTGGTAAAACGTCTTGGTGACGTCGGCCTGCCCGTCGCCGTTGGTATCTTCCAGAATCAGAATCCGGTCGCCCTCGGGGCGGGTGGGGTTTCCGCTGATGTTGGCGCGGTAGTTATAGGCTTCGCAAACCCAGACGCGGCCCCGGGCATCGACGTCGATGTTGGTCGGATTCGTCAGCATCGGTTCGGCGGCAAAAAGCCTGGCTTCCAGACCCGGCGCCACGCTCAGACTTCCCACCGCGTATTTTGGATCGCGCTTGTCGTCGTCGGAAAGTCCGGCGAATAAGCGATTAAGGTATTCCGTAGAAGCCTGATTGAGGTTGTCGTTTTGCCAGGCGCCGACCAGGACGCCCCCGACGATCAGCCCGGTGGTAGACCAGGCCAAAGCCCGCCGTGACAACCGGAAAAAAGAAGAGTAACGAGTTGAGTTCATAAACGACCCGTAAGGTTTGTGAGGGTTGGAATAAAACGTGTAAATGTAGCAATAAAACCCCAATGTTAGTTGATAAACTCCCTGATCCCGTCCGTGGCAACGGTTTTCAGGTTTCCCGCATCGTCTTTGTAGATCAGATAGGCATCCAGTTCGCGGTGTTGGGCCAGAAACTGCCGGGTTTCGACCAGGCCCATCACCAGAAAAGCCGTCGCGAAGGCGTCGGCAGTCATGGCGTCTTGGGCAAAAACCGTGGCACTCAGCAGCGCATCGGGTTTGGAAAAGCCGGTTTTGGGGTTGATGATGTGGCCGAAGGTTTCGCCGGTTTGCCGGTAAAAGTTGCGGTAATTGCCAGACGTCGCCATCGCCCGGTTCGCCATCCGAACCGACGACTGCAGCCCACCCGGTCGCACCGGGCTTTCGATCCCGACGTTCCACCACTGGCCGGGGCTGCGTTCGCCCTTGCAGCGAACCTCTCCGCCCACTTCCACCATGTAGTGATCGATGCCGTTTGACGCCAGAAAAACCGCCAGCACGTCGACGGTATAGCCCTGCGCCAGCGCGTTGAAATCCAGCCGGACGTTCTTTTTGCGCTTTTTTACGGAAACCGTATCATACGAAATATACTGAAATCCAACGTATTCCAGCAGCGAATCCGTATTGGGGAGCCAGGGTTCGCGAGACTTTTTGCCCAACTCATAGGCTTCGACCAGCGGTTTTACGGTCGGATCGAATGCGCCGTGGGTGGCCCGATACACCTCTTCGGATTTTTTAAGAACCGGGTAAAAATAAGGCCGCTGAAACCGGTGCGACTCGGATTGGTTGAACTGCGAAATTTCCGAATCGGGGCGGTAGGTGGAAAGACAAAGATCGATCTCGATGAGCAGCGAATCGACCGGTTTTTTAAAATTCCGCTGGCGTTCGTCGCGGTATTTGATGTGGTAGGTAGTGCCCTGTGCTTCGCCTTCCAGACTGACCATCGGAACCTCCGCCGGCCGCTGAAAAGCAGGCGGTTTGCCCCAAAATGGAACCAGCACAAGCAGCCACACCAGTCCTTTCATGCGTTGTTTCGACTATAAATGGTGCTTCGTTTTGTAGGCATTCAGTTGCTCCGTCACACGTTGATCGTCAATATTCGCACTTTTCAGGTAGATAAACGCTTTTTGGGCCAGGAAATTATTGTCACTTTGCAGCAGGTCGGCAATGATCCTACCGGTTTCGCGATCCGACACCCGGTGTTGTTTGAACAAATCCAGAATATTGGTCAATAATTCACCATTGGCCAACTTCAGGGCATTGGCCAATGCGGTCTTGACCGAACTATGGAGATGAGGGGCTTCTTTGTATTTGGTAACGATCAGGTTTTTCAGGCTGTAATTCGCTTTGGGGTATTTTTCAAACAGCATTTTTTGCAAGGAATCCGATTTCAGTTCGGTCGGACTCAAGGCGTTGATGGCGCGTTCGGCCAGATTAAACCGGTTGTTATCGATGAAACTCAGGACGGTATTTCGCAGCGCGGGCGTCAGCTCGACCTGCCCGCGAATGTGGTTCAGCGCCCAGATCTTATCGCTGGAATCCTGACTTTCCAGCACCTGTAACAGAAAACCGGGCGACAACCGTTTCTCGGTCAATTTGATGACTTCTTTTTGCGCGGCACCGTACACAAAATGCCACATTTTGTAGGTCGTATACACCGCCCCTTCGACCACGTAATCCAGCACATTTTTCGAGGTTGCCGACGAAACCGCATCCAGTCCCGAAGCCGCCAGATCCGCTTTGGGCACCAGTTCTTCGTACGAATAATTGGCCAGTGGCGAAAACGGATCGGCCAACAGGTCGTTCAACCGGGCGTATTCGGCGGGTTTGAACGGTTCGTGCTCGGTTTTACTCAGGAATTCCCCTTCCGGCAGTTCATACCCCAGATACCGCCCGGTGACGTTCCAGTAGAGCACAATGTCCAGCAACCGGCATTTGTTATCGAAGCAGACGCTCGTTTTGATTTTCCGGAAATACGAAACCGGATACCCTTCTTTCGACCGCACCTGAAACAGGGTATCGTTGCCCGCATCGTCTTTAAACTGGCTGACAAACGCTTGAATCGTATCCGGTTTTAGCGGAATCGTTTGCGACTGGAAATAGCGAATTTTGTCCTGCTTCCGGTAAGCCGAAAGCAGGAGTATTGCTAGAATAACCGCGTTGAGTAAACCAATGCTGAGCCAACTTCGCATACCAAAATTCACCCTTTTTGAGCCGAAACCGGCACGATTCCGCCGTGTTCTTCAATCATTTTCCGGAGGTCTTTCATCGACACGTCCAGCGGTGTTTTGTTCTGCAAATTGGCTAAAACCGCAGCAGCACCGGCGGCCTGGCCCATGCCCATGCAGGATGCCTGCACCCGTAGCGCCGAATTCGCCAGCCGGTCGCTGCTCACCATCCGTCCGGCCACCAGAAAATTCCGGCTGTTTTTCGGCACCAACGCCCGCAGCGGCACCGTCGGCACCACGCCTTCTTTTAAATGATCGGGAATAACGCCGTTTTCGTCGTGGACGTCAATGGGATAATACGAATACGAAACCGCATCGTCGAAGACTTTCCCGGTGACATAATCTTCGTGCGTAATTTTATAATGGCCGTCGATGCGGTAGGTTTCGCGCACGGCGGTTTCGTTTTGCACGTCCGCCAGCCGGATTTTTTCACAGCCGGGCAGCGTTCGCAGGAAGCGCAGCGTTGTCAACAGCGACGACCGCCCTTTCAAATTCGCCACGGTATGGGTTTCGGAAGTGGTGGAATCGGCGCCCATCACGTGCTGGATGTTGTCCCCGGCGCTTTTCAACAGGCCCACGATGTTGTTGCGAAAGTCGGTTTTGACAAGTTCGCCTTTCTGGATGGCTTCCTCATACCGGCCCTTGATCAGCTTTAGATCCAGTGATTTAAAATCGTACCCTTCCAGCCGGAACATCAGCGTTCCGGGCTGCGTGACCGATTCCCGCAGCAGTGGAAAACCGGCCAGCGAAGCCGCGTAGGCGTTTCCGGTGCAATCGATCAACTGGTTGCAGATGATTTGGGTACTGGTTCCCTTGCCGACGGTTTGGACCGTCCAGCTTCCTTTCTGAAAGGTTGCACTGGTGGGGGTTTCGTAAAACCGGATTTGAACGCCCGCGGCAACGGCTTTTTCCTCGATCAGCATCGCATACAACTGCCCATTCAAACGAACCTGGTGACGGGGGTGGTTTTTGCCGTGGGGAATTGAAAAATCAGGTAAGGTATCGTCATTCAGAGCGACGGCTTCCTGTACCATTTCCCAGCCGATGCCACCGATGACCTGCTTGCCCCAGGCAAAAAAGATCCCCGGATAATTCACCCCGCCGGTCGTCGTCGTGCCACCGAGTTGACTGCCGTTTTCGACCAACATCGTTTTGCGTCCGGCCCGGGCCGCCTGAATGGCCGCCACCACACCTGCCGTTCCCCCGCCGATCACCAGGATGTCGGTTTTCAGCGTTTGCTGAACCAGTTTGTAAGGCGCACGCAGCCGTTCGCCTTTTGATAAGGTCGGTACGGCCATCCCGAAAGAGAGTGCGCCGAGCGAGGTTAAAGCCGATCTTCTTTTTATTTTTTCCATGTTTTTACGGTTTTCAGTTTACGGTTTACGGTTTACGGTTGCTAACGCGTCTTATTTCGTGCGTCAGCAACCGTAAACTGAAAACCGTATAACCGGTCATTAATATCCCAAATTTTGATCCGTCGCCGGGTTCAGGGCTTTGTTGTAATTCATTTCCGAAACCGGGATGGGCCATAGGAGGTGTTTGTCGGCGACGACTTTGCCTTTGGCCGCCAGAATCACGGCTTTGGCGGTTCCGGTTCGTTTCAGGTCCAGCCAGCGTTTTCCTTCCAGTTGAAATTCGTAACTCCGCTCTTTTAAAACCAGATCAACGAACGTCGCAGCGTTGTAATCGGCCAGTTTGAAATCCACCGTCGACGCCACGGCGGGGGCTTTGCCGAACGCCCGGCGATGCACCTGATTCAGGGCTTCCATGCCAGCGGCCGTGGGGCCATTCCCGGCTTTGGCCGAAGCTTCGGCGTAGATCAGCAATACATCCGAATAACCATACACCGGATCATCGTTCCCTGCGCCGTTTTGTCCGACCGCAGCCTGGTCGATAAACTTCGAACTCACGAGCGTGTTGGCGCCCAGCCCGAAGTTGATCAAATCCCACATACTCTTGCGAAGATCTCCGGCATCCCAGGATTTATAATAGGTACTGGTCACATCGACGTAAATCACATACGCGCCCCCGAAGTTGAATAATTTCGTATCCGGGTGGTTGCTGATCCAGAGCATGTAATTCCCCTGGCCAACCTGGCGCATGTATTTCAGGTAAAAAATCTCCTCCGATGTCGACACCAGATCCGGCCCAAACACCTTGGTTTGAAAGTCATTTTTGGTGGCCACCGGCACCAGCGAAAACAGGTTGGACTTCATGACTTCCTCGGCTTTATCGCGGGCTTCGGCAAATTTTCCCAGTTGCAGATTCACATCCGCCAGCAGGGTCTTGGCGGCCCATTTCGTCGGTCGGCCCACCTGAGCCGGTTTTTCCGGGAGGTTGGTTTCAGCTTCTTTCAAATCGGCCAGAATCAGGGCATACACCTCATCGACGGAGCTGCGTTTCAGATCAATGTCGGTCATGTTGCTTTCCGTCCGAATCGGAACGCCCCCCCAGTTGCGCACCAGCTGGAAGTAATTGAACGCCCGCAGAAACTTCGCTTCGGCGACGTACCGATCCACATCGGCTTTGCTGATCGCCGTACCGGTGGGGGCGTTTTTAATCACCAGATTGGCATTCCGAATGCTGAGGTAAAACGAATTCCAGAAACCGGACACCCGCGAAATGTTGGCGTCGTTGAAGCCCTGAAACTCGTGCAACGGAGCCCAGCTTCCGCGCCCGGAGGCATAGTCGGCCTGGCATTCGAGCGTCGCTTCGTAATTGGAATACATGGTGCTCCGCAGGGGTGAAAAAATCGCATTCACCGCCGTTTCGACATCGCTGGCCGTGTTAAAAAACGTTTCGACCACAATGGATTTGGGGGCTTCCACCAGCGCGTCTTCGCAAGCCGTCAGAAGCAGGGGTATCGAGAGGAGAAGGAATATCTTTTTCATAATTCAATTGCGATTGAGTAATTGAGTGATTGAGTGAAACATAATCAAGCAATTGGGCGAGCCTGGAAGCTACAATAGCGCTGGTCTTTTCACTCAATCACTCATTTGCTCAATCACTCAATAATTTTAAAACCCTACCCGCACGCCGACGGTGACGGATTTGGAGGATGGATAACTGTTGAAATCAACGCCCTGGCTGGTCGAGTTGGCTCCCCCGTTGGAGTTTACTTCGGGGTCCCACCACGAGTAATTGGTCAGCGTCAGCAAGTTCTGTCCACTGGCATACAATTGCGCGTTCCGAATCCAGTTGACACCCCAGGTTTGCAACGGCAGGTTATAGGCCAGTTGAATGGTCTTCAGCCGCAAATAGGAACCGTCTTCGATGTACCGGTTCGACACACTGGTCCGGCTGGAATTGCTGATGATCGGGTATTTCGCGTTCGGATTGGTGGGCGACCAGTGGTTGTAAAAAACCTCCTTCGGCATGTTGAGGCCAAAACCGTAGTCCATCGTGTTGACAATCGAGCTGGCGTTGAACAGATCGTTGCCCTGAACGCCTTGCAGGAAAATGGTCAGATCGAAGTTTTTGTAGCTCATGGCCGAATTCACGCCGAACGTAAACGTGGGATTCGGATCACCGATGTACGTTTTATCCTTGATGCTGATGGCCCCGTCGCCGTCGAGATCCTTGAACTTGATTTTGCCTTTGTCATCGTAGCCCTCTTCCACATAGCCCCAATACCGCCCGATGGGCTGGCCTTCGCGCAGGATGTTCGTCACATCGTTGATCGCAACGACGCTCACGGTTCCGCCCAGAATGTCCTCGCCCCCCTGCAACTTCACCACTTTGTTGCGGTTCAGGGAAAGGTTGGCATTCAGATCCCACCTGAAAGCGCCGGTAAGAATCCGCGAATCGACGCCCAGTTCGAAGCCCTTGTTCTGCACCTGCCCCACGTTCTGAATCGTGCTCGTAAAGCCCAGCGACGACGGCAGGACGACGGTATTGAGCAAATCGCGGGTATTTTTGATGTAGTAATCGAGCGTAAACGTCACCCGGTTTTTCAGAATCCCCAGATCGATCCCTACGTCCTTCTGTTCGGTGGTCTCCCACTTCAGATTGCCGGGCAGGCGCGTGCCGGGCGCAAACGTGTTGTATAAGGCATTGTCATACACGGTTTTGCCCGACGAAAGCTGGTTTAAGGTGGCATACGCGCCAATGGCCTGGCTGCCCGTCAACCCCCAGCTCGCCCGGAATTTCAGGTCCGAGATAACGGTATTTTCTTTCAGGAAATCCTCGTTGGAGACTCGCCAGGCAAAAGCTGCCGACGGAAAAAAGCCCCACTTGTCGCCTTCGCTGTATTTGGACGAACCATCGCGCCGAAAACTGGCCGTCAGTAAATACTTCCCATCGTAACCGTAATTGACGCGGGCCAGATACGAGAGCAAAACCGACTTGGAATACCCGGAATTGGGAATGCCCGGCGTGATGGAGGCACTCAGGTCATACGTGCCGAAGATGTCGCTCAGAAAACCGTTCCCGCCCGCCGACAGGGACGTACTCACAAAATCCTGGTAGGTAAACCCGGCAACGGCCGACACCGAGTGCTTTTGAAAACTTTTGGTATAGCTGATCGTATTTTCGCTCAACAGGCTGGTAATCTGATTCGTACTGACATTGGCGACGCCCGCCGAGTTCACAAAATTGCGGGTACGGTAGGAGTCGGTGCGGTCATCCCGGTTTTCGATACCGCCCGCAATCTTGATGGTCAGATCGGGAATGGGACGAAAAATCAAAGCCGCGTTCACCAGCGCCAGGTTTGCCCTGATCTGGTCGGATTGTTCATTGATAAAATTCAGCGGATTGATCAAATCCGTCGCGACAAAGGGATACGAGGTGGCCAACACACGATACGTGCCGTCATCCTTGTAGGGTGTCAGCGTCGGCGGGGCCGAAATCGCCCCCGAAATCATCGAGTTCCCCCGGCTCCCTCCCCCACTGTCTTTGCGCCCCGTGTTCAGCCGCGTCAGTGTGCTGGAGAGGTTGACACTGAACTTCTTGCTGATCTCGTGATTGACATTGGCCCGCAGTGAATACCGTTTGTAATCGCTGCCTTTGACAATACCATCCTGATTGAACACACTCCCCGACACCGAAAACTGGGTTTTCTCATTCCCCCCGCTGATGTTCAGCGCCGAGGTGATCATGGGTGCTTTCTGAAAGACCAGATCCTGCCAGTCGAACCCCTCGCCAAAACCGTCGATCTGCGCCTGTGTGAAGTAAGGGGATAATTTATCGTTGAGGGCCTGTTCGTTGTAAAACGTTGCGTATTCTTTCGCATTCATCAGATCCAGTTTTTTGATCAGCTTCTGGCTGGTGTAACTGGTCTCGAAATCGACGTTGGTTTTGCCGGTTTTTCCGCGTTTGGTGGTAATGATCACGACGCCGTTAGCGCCCCGCGACCCGTAGATGGCCGTGGCCGAGGCATCTTTCAGAATCTCAATGCTTTCAATATCCGAGTTGTTGAGGGCCGTCGGATTGCTGCCCGAAATCGGAAAACCGTCCACGACATACAGCGGCTCGTTGCTGCCCTGAATGGAGTTGGTACCCCGAATCCGAACGCTGACTCCGGCTCCGGGCGCGCCGGTATTCTGCAAAACCTGCACGCCAGCCGCCCGGCCCGACAACGCCTGCAACACATTGCTGTTTGGAAAAGCGTTCAGTTCCTTGGATTTGACCTGCGATAACGAACCGGTCAGGTCGCTTTTTTTAACGGTTCCGTAGCCCACCACCACCACTTCCTCCAGGCTTTTGGTATCGACTTTCAGATCGACCGCCAGATCCGTGCGGTTTCCAATCTCAGCTTCCTGACTCAAATAGCCCACGAACGAGAAAACCAGTGTCGTTGCATTGTCCGGCACATTCAGTTTAAACCGCCCGTCGGCATCGGTGCTGGTGCCGCGCGTCGTGTTTTTGACCACCACACTCACGCCCGGCAAGCCTTCGCCTTTTTCGTCCGTCACTTTTCCGGTAATGGCGCGATCCAGCGGTTTTTCCGTTTCGATCTGGGTACTTTTTGGTGAAAACCCGGGATTGATGGCGGGCGAAACCGGCGGTTTGCTGAGCAGAATCTGCTTCCGGCCCACGACTTCATACGACACGGCGGCATTGCGGAAAAGCTGATCCAGTACGCTGGACAAAGGCTGGTTGGTGACGTTGAGCGACACCCGGCGGTCGGCATGAATCTGCTGCGGGATGTACGAAAACGTCACCTTCGCCACCTTTTCGATTCTGGATAAAACGACACTAATCTCCTTATTCTCAATCGACAGCGTAACGGGTTGTTCCAGCAGCGCCTGCGCGCTGACGGTTTTGGCGTAAGTAACCCCCACGACCAGAAAAGTGCAAATCAGTTGGGTAAACGTGATACGCATAAGGGTAAGGACGAATGCGTGAGAGATTCGAGGTAATTTCATACCTTTGGATGTTTTTGTTTGAGGATTTAGGCAAAGACAAAGAAGCCCTGCACATCTGAAAAGATGCGTCGGAACACGATCCGGCGGCTGGGGCTTGATCCGGTCGGTGATGCTTGGACCCATCACCGACCTTCTTTTTTGGTTTTTAGTTTACGGTTTCGTGTTAATGGTTTAGCGTTTTAGTTTAGAATGGAACGGTGAGCCTCCTGGCCCGTGGTAAATTTCATAGACTTTCGCTGTTGCCCCTGAACGTTTTCACTACTGGCAACCCGGCCCGGAAATGACGATCTGGGCGTCGATCACCTTGTAGCTGGCTCCCAGCAGTTTACAAATGATGTTCAGTTTGTCGTACAGGTCTTCCTGCTCCAGCGAGGTCGTAATGAAGCAGTTGCTCATCACCTCCTCGTCGTACACCACATCGACGCCGTACGTTTTCTCGATGGCCGTCATCAGCACCGAGATCGGCGCGTTCTGAAACGTGAAGGTGGGGAGTTCGGTTTTTTGAACCAGCACGACCGGTTTTTCCACCAGCGTTTTCACCAGCCGGTGCTCCAGATCCAGGTAGGTCACCTGCTGGTTCGGCGTCAGGACCACGCCAATGGTTTCGGGGTCGGATTTGGTTTTGGCCGCCGTTGCCAGCGTGGGGGAATACACCGACACGCGCCCCGTCCGCACCGACACCGTGATGTTCCGGTTGGCCGCATTGGCTTTAATGCGAAAACTGGTCCCTAATACTTTGGTTATCAGATCATTCGAATACACCAGAAACGGTTGGTGCGGATTTTTCTGCACCTCGAAAAAAGCCTCGCCCGTCAGCGTGACTTCCCGCTTCTGGCCGGTGAACGTGGCCGGGTACCGGATTTTGCTACCGGGTTCCAGCGTGACCACACTCCGGTCGCTCAGGGTGATTCGCTCGGGAAGGGTCGAGGTATTGGTCTTCTCAAGAAAGGACGGTTTTGCCGCCGAAATTCCGAACGGTTGTGCTGGTACGGTAGCGTTTTTCCAACGCTGGAAATACCAGCCGACGCCCAACAATACCGCCAAAACCGCAGCGGCTGCCCAGTAAGGCCGGAAATGAAGTGGACGGACCGGTTTGGATTTCAGCGTTCGCTGGCTCAGGTCCTGCCAGTTTCGGGCCAGCAGTTGCTTCTTCTCATCAGCCGTGGCCGGCAAATCTACCTCCGCATCCAGCGACGCATACCACTGGTCAATCAGCGCCCGCTCTTCATCGGAGCAATCACCGTTCAGGTATTTGGCCAGTAATTCCTGGTATTTCGCACTATCCATCGGGCTGCGTGGTTCGTTCAAAAGGCATAGACGAACAACTCTCGAAAATCCCTAAGGGTCTGATTCGATTTTTTTGAGATTTATTCTTTTGACACCCTTAAAAGCGATTGGGGTTTCCAGAAAAACCCTACAAAATGGATCATCCCTACGGGACTCATTCATTTACAAACGAACGCCTTTGCTACAAAATGAACCATCCCTACGGGACGGATGGCGCTACCACATCCGCAAAAAAATCTAAAAAATCCCGTAGGGATGCCTCATTTTGTAGAAAACGCATCCACAGGAAAAAATCAAAAAATCCCGTAGGGATGATTCATTTTGTAGAAACCGCACCCGCAAAAAACCAAAAATAATCCCGTAGGGATGGTCCATTTTATAGCAAACCCGGGTCCACATCAAAAACCAAAAAATCCCGTGGGGATGACCCATTTTGTAGAACCACATCTACAGGAAAAACCAAAAAATCCCTTAGGGATGGCCCATTTTGTAGAAATCACGTCCTACAGGAAAATTCAAAAAATCCCGTGGGGATGGCCCAATTTGTAGAACCACATCCACAGGAAAAACCAAAAAATCCCGTGGGGATGGCCCATTTTGTAGCAATCACGTCCTACAGGAAAATTCAAAAAATCCCGTGGGGATGGCCCATTTTGTAGCAATCACGTCCTACAGGAAAATTCAAAAAATCCCGTAGGGATGGCCCATTTTGTAGCAATCACGTCCCACAGGAAAATCTAAAAAATCCCGTAGAGATAGTCCATTTTGTAGAAACCCGGTCCTACAAGAAAAACAAAAAATCCCGTAGGGATGCCCCATTTTGTAGAAATCACGTCCCACAGGAAAATCTAAAAAATCCCGTAGGGATGGTCCATTTTGTAGCAAACCCGATGTTTCGGGATTTAGGGGTAAAGAAAAAATAACACCCAAACCGCGACGAAATCGCGCAGGTTTTGGCGGAGAAAGGCAGTGGAACGGGAAAGGTGGTATTCGATGGCTTTTTCGGACAATTCCAGCCGCTGGGCAATTTCGCGGATCGACAATTGCTCAAACCGCCGAAGGATGAACACCTCGCGGGTTTTCTCAGGAAGCTGCGCCAGTGTGTTCTGAATGGCTTCCGTCAGTTCGTTCAGTTGGACGGTTTCGGTGGTTGTAAACGTTTCTACCGGGAAAAACAACCGGAGTTGATCGAGGTAGTGTTCTTCCAGAATGTTCCGACGGATGTAGTCTACCATCAGGTTTTTGAGCGTGATACCCAGAAAAGCCGACAAATTCAGAATACGGAGGGAGTCACGCTTCTGCCAAAGCATCACAAATAGTTCCTGCGCCAGTTCTTCGGCCACCTCTTTTCGCCGAAGTTTGCGGTGGGCCACGACGTACATTTTATACCAATACCGGTCATACAACTCCCTGAAAGCCTGTTCGTCATCGTCGCGGAGCAGGTCTAACAATTCAGCATCAGTGCGTTCCTGGCGGGGCATTTACGGGGCGATTTATTACCAAAATTGTAACAAATCTCCAAATATTTCAAAACGTAACGGTTTTTTAATTTTTCAGGACTGGTTCTTTTTCCTACCGAAACCGATTATTTAATGGAATCGTCATTATAAAAGCTCATTAAGCTTCGCTTCATAATAGGCCGGGATGACCACAAAAAACCGGGACGTATACAACCGCTTCCAATCATAATGCTTCAGCATCCGTTTCAATTCCGGCTGATACCGGGCAACCAATTCTTTGTTGCCAGACAAAAGGACTACCCAACAGGCGAACAGCGGTTCGCGCATGTGTTTGTCTTCATAGCCACGGGCGGGTGACAGCTTATTCCACTCCCGAACCTGTTGAAGCGCCACCTCGAGCGTGGTGGCAATGTCGGGCTGCGGTTTCCACAGCGTATTCATAACCCGCCAGTTTTCGGTAAATGCCAGGTCGTGGGCGTTGTCGAAGTTTTTGTAGCGTGACAAATGCAGAGCCGCCCGTTCAGCTCCCGCCAGTAAGCCTTTCCGGAATTTTTCACGCCGTTCCGGGTTTTCTTCCAGTCCGACCAGGGCCTTCAGCATGGCCTGTGAAATCCCGGTAATCCAGAATTCATTTTCGGTTTTGTTGCCTTTTTCCGGATTGACGGTTTCGTATGGAAGCCCCGCCGAACACACTTCCAGTCGGTTCATCGAATCGCCTTCGGGAATCTCGTTTAACCGCTGGTGGTAGCCGTCCAGCCAGTGTTTATTTTTCGTCACATCGTACAACGCCCGGTAAATAAACACCAGCCGGACCGAAATCCGGCAGCCTTTATCGGTCAGGTTTCCACGAAAACCGTACCCATCCCGGTCACACGGCAACTGCCAGTTTGTTTTTTCCAGGGCCTTTCCCACCGATTCCATCAGATTGATCAACCGGATTTTCTCATTCTGATCGGGAATACCACTTTTGATATACCGCCATAAACCGTAGAACCACGGCCCGGTCTGGTCGTCGGAACCAGCGACGTGGTGGCTCTTTCCATCGGTCGAAATGCCCCGCGCAATAAAACCGGGGGCCTTGCCAACCGTTGCCAGCAAAACCAGGCCATCGGCTATCTTGCGGGCCGCCAAAGCATCCTCTTTTTTTCGGGTTATTTTCCAGCGATTGCACAGTCCGTCGAGGTAAATCCCGTTGAAAAATGCCCCGTTTTCGATGGGCGACCACCACGCCAGCCCGTTCGGTTTATCCGATTGACATTCTTCCGGGGTTGGAATAAAATTGGTACCGTCCCGTCCGGCGTAATCGTACAGAATACCGGTTTGCGGACTCAGAAACCGCTTTTCAATTTCCTGGCTAGCCAACTCAATCTGATTCCCGAGCGAATCATCGGACGGCGAAACTGACCGGTTTTGGGCACAGCCGGGTGACAAAAACAGTATACCAATCACTGATAAAACCGTAGTAAAAACCCCTTGAGAAAGCCGGAGATCCTTTTTCATTTTGATTCGTTACGGATGCTGAAGACGAAACCAGACAGCTTCGGCGGGAAAAAATTGGGAATAATAGAGTTTGTCGGCCCGAAAATGAGCCAGGGCACCCCGAATTTCGGCCCGATGCGGGTCTACCAGCTTCCGGTCGGGGGCCATCGTCACAATCCACGCCATCCAGAGCGGTTCGCGGACGAAGCCCAGTTCCTGATTCCGGCGCGGAGACAATTTGACCAGCTCATTCAATTCCGTTTGGGATACGTCCAGCGCGTCCTGTTCGCTGTGTTGCGGTTTCCACCACTGGTTCAGCGTCCGCCAGTCGTGCAGAAACGTTTTCTGATCGTTGAGATCGAACTGATGCCATAGACTGATCCCGCTGGCGGCACTGCGCGCACTGGCATTCAGCCCATCTTCGTACGCTTTTCGCAGAACCGGGTCTTTTTCCATTTCCCACAATGCCCGCACATCCACGGTACTCGACACGCCCGTCCAGCGAAATTGCTTGGGAACATCGAATTTCATGCCTTCCGCACAAATCTGGAGACGGCTACGTTGGGCTTCCCCGCCCACTTCACGGGCCGCTTTCTGATAGCGTTTATCCCAGTTAGCGTCGCCGGTCAACTGGTGCATCGCTTTCAGGATGAACAACAAGCGGGGCGCGCCCTCCCAGTTGAACGTGGCAAACGAGTTGCGAAACCGTGCCGGGGCATACGACATGGTCGGCAACCGCCAGTTATTCGCCAGCAACGCGTTGGCGACTTCGGTCATTTTGGCAATGATCTGCCGCCGTTCGGGCGGGTCGGGCATGCCGGAATCGAGGTAGCGCCAGAGGCCGTAAAACCAGGGTGACGTCTGATCGTTCGATCCCATCGCCGGGGGCGTTTTACCGTCCGTCGCCACGCCACGCCCGATAAAACCGGGGGTGTCGCCCACCGAAGCCAGAAACAAAAGACCCTGCGCCAGTCGCTTCGCCTTTTGCCGGTCGGCTTCATTCCGTCGGTGCATCCAACGCTGGCAAATGCCGTCCAGATACAAGCCGTTAAACATCGAACCGTTTTCGGTCGGCGTCCACCAACCCAGCGCATTGGGTTTATTTTCCCGAAACTCGGCCGCCGTCGGACGGTCAAAGTGGCCGTTGAAATCCGCAAAATCGATCAGAATGGCATGTTCGTCGATAAACCGTCGCCAGATTTCCTGGTGCGCTTTTTCAACGTTCAGGCTGTCGTTCGCTTCCAGTTTGCGGTTTGCTTCTTCGAAAACCGTTACGGTTTTTAGCTGAAACGAACTGAATACCATTAGGATCAATCCGACGAAACATAAAACCGTATTTTTCCGATATTGCCTCATTTCCAGTCCGGATTTTGTTCCAGCTTCGGATTTGCCCGGATTTCATCCAGCGGAATCGGGTAATACCGGTGTTTGGGTTGGGGGGCGCGGGTTGGATACACTTCGTTGACCGCTTTCGGAATCACCGTCAGAAACGTGTTGGTGCGGGTCAGGTCGTACCAGCGGTCGCCTTCGGCGAAAAACTCCCAGCTCCGTTCCTGCAAAACCGCCTTGATAAAATCATCTTTACTCAGCCCAGTCGGGAGATTGGCCAGCCCCGCCCGGTTTCGAATCGCGTTGATGTATTGGTAGGCCGTCGCCGTCGGGCCGTTCAGCCGGGCTTCTGCTTCCGACGCAATCAGGTACAAATCCGCCAGCCGCAGCATCGGTACGTTGTTCCGTCCTTTTGCGCCAACCGAGTTTCGATCCATGTATTTTTTGATCAGCACACCTTTTACGGTATAGGGCGTAATTTCCTTCTGCGGAACCACTTTCCCCGCGACGCTGACAAAGCTCGTATCCAGCAATTGCCGCCGTTTGTCGGTGGGACTAAACGAATCGAAAAACGCCTGGAAGGCAAAAATGGAGCCGAAGGTCGTGTTTCCGTAATCCCGGCTGGCACTGTTGGCGGGGCCGCAGAAGCCCATCAACGTCGTGCCGCGCGCCCGGGTGGCGTTATCGCCTTCAAACGCAAACATGTTTTCCTGCCGGGCCGCATCCTCTTTTTCGACGTCGAACACATCGAGCACATTCGGCATCAGCGTGTATTTTCCAGACGTGATGACCTCGATTGATTTTGTTTTGGCGGTTGTCCAGTCTTCCGCATACAAAGCCGCCTTAGCATACAGCCCGATGGCCACTTCTCTGGAAGCCCGCCCTTTGATCGTGGAGGCCGCATACGACGGCAACTTGGCAATGGCGTCGTCCAGATCCTTAAAAATCTGTTTGTAGACCTCGGCTTTGGGACTTTTCGCCACCAGCGCGTCCGATTCACTCTGGCTGGGCGAGGTCCGGACGACCACATCTCCGAAGTTTTTCGCCAGCGTAAAATGGTAGAACGCCCGCAGGAACAGGGCTTCGCCCACAATGGCATTCCGGCGGTTGGTTTCCATCGCGATGGCCGGCACCCGGTCGATCACCCAGTTGGCGTTCTCGATGCCCTTGTAGCAAAACTGCCATAAACCGTAGGGACTTTCGGCGGTTCGGCCAAAGCTTTTCGGCCCCGAATAATCGGTATCGTAGGTGTAAACGGCAAAGACATTGCGGCCCACCACCGGTTTCACCCAGAGCTGATCCCCGGCAAAATCACCGGCAAAGACAATGGGAGCCTGGTCGAACAGGTCGTTGATCGACCCGTAAGCCGCTGTCAAAGCCGCTTCAGCGTCCTGCGCACTTTTGTAAAAATTGGTCGTGATGACCGACGAATAAACGGTTTCGTCTAATTCCTGGCAGGCACTAAACCCGAAGGCCGCCAGAACCGCCACCAGAATGGATGTTGAAAAAGGTCGTTTCATGAAAGTCAGGAGTTTAGGATCAGAATGTACACTGAAGACCCACTACGTACGATTTGGCCGCCGGATAGGTGCCGTTGTCGTAAAACAGCGCGTTGGCACTCCCGTAATTATTGGATTCGGGGTCCCATCCCTGGTATTTGGTCAGCGTAAACAGGTTGTTACCAGCCACATAGGCTCGAATACCTTTGGTAAATTTGACGCGCGGCAGGTTGTAGGCCAGCGTCAGATTTTTGACCCGGATGTAGGAATTGTCTTCCACCCAGCGATCGCCCACCGGCAAATTCGTGCCCTGCGCCGGTTTGACATACTCGTTGTTGGGATTGGTCGCCGACCAGCGGTTGGCCGTTCCTTCCAGCAAATTGACCTGCCCGGATGGCGTTTCGAACGTGAACCGGAACCCGTTGAATAGCCGACTTCCCTGCACGCCCTGCACAAAACCGCTCAACTCAAAGTTCTTGTATTTCACCAGCGTCGAAAACCCGAAAAAGTACTTCGGCTGCGCATTGCCGACGATCACCTGATCGTCCGTACTGATTTTCCCGTCGCCGTTGACATCCTTGATTTTAAAACCACCCGTTCGGGCGTCATAGCCGGGGAGAAAGGTTTCGCCGGTCTGGTTGATGCCGTCCAGTATATACGTCCGGTAGATGCCCAGCGGTTGCCCGACTTTCAGAATGGAATAGCTCGACAGGGCGATTTCGTTTTGAATACCGTCCAGCGCCAGCACCTTGTTTTTGTTGAACGTGATGTTTCCCGAAGCTTCCCATTTGACCGCGCCCGTCAGAATCTTGCCGCTCAGGCCCAGTTCCAGCCCCTTGTTCTGGATCGAACCGTAATTTCCCGTGATGGTCGTGTAGCCCGACGACATCGGCAGGGCTTTGGTAAACAACAGGTTATCAGTGCGTTTGTGGTAATAATCGGCGACGACAGTCAAGCGGTTATTGAGAAAAGCCGCATCCAGACCAATGTCAAGCTGCGTCGCTTGCTCCCACTTCAAATCCGGGTTCGCAATCCCGCTTGGGTTGATGCCAGTTTGGGTTATGTTGTTGAAATTGTAGTTGTAACCCTGTCCGCTCACGGTTGCCAGCGACTGGTACGGCCCGATGGCGCCCGCATTTCCGGTCACGCCGTAACTGGCCCGCAGCTTCAGGTCACTGATGAACTTGACGGGTTTCATAAATTCCTCCTCGATGATCCGCCAGGCTGCCGACACTGCCGGGAAAAAACCGTATTTGTTGTTCGCACCAAACTTGCTGGACCCATCCACCCGACCCGTCAGATCCAGAAAATACCGGTCTTTAAAACCATATCCCACCCGCCCCAGCCACGAACTCAGGCTGCTTTTATTCCGGAAGCTCGACAGCGCATACACCGTGGCATTCGCGGTGGACCAGTTTTCGGTGAAGTCGTTGCCAAAACCGGAAGCCGTCTGGTTATTGGTCTGCAAAATATCCGACTGCGTTGCGTACACCACGGTCGCATTGAGCGTATGATTCTGACCGAACTGGGTTTTGTAGGTCAGGATGCTTTCGTGCAGCAAGGTTCGGGCGTAGCTGCTGTTGTTGCTGGCCGACCCGTTCACGGCGTTGGGATTGTTCAGCGAAATCGAATCGACAATGGAGCGGGGCGAATACTGTTCCTGCAAACTGTTGGACAGATCGGCATTGAAGCTGGCGCGGTACGTAAACCCTTTGAAAATCATCACTTCGAGGTACAGATTGCCCAGAAACCGGTTGCCGCTGGTGTAATTTTTCTTCGCCAGCTCGCCCATCGGATTGACGGTTTCCCGGTAGCGTCCGTTGAACTGATCGGCAAAGGAATACACGCTGCCGTCCGGTCGGAAAGGGCGCAAGGTGGGCGGAGCCGCCACGGCCCGGCCCAGAATCCCTTCACGGGCGCTCGTGACGTTTACGCCCGTTCCGCCCGCATTCACCCGGTTTTCACCCGTTGCGGTGTAATACAGACTGGTGCCGACCTTCACCCGCTCACTGATCCGGTGGTCGATGTTGGCCCGGAGCGCATACCGTTCATAATCCGTCTTTTTGATGATGCCTTCCTGACTAAAATAATTCGCGCCGAGCGCAATCTGGGTTTTGTTCGTGCCGGTGTTCACCGAGAGCTGGTGGTTCTGAATCATGGCCTGGCGAAAAATCAAATCCAGGTAATTGGTTCCGGCACCCACGGCTTCCGGATTGGGATAGACGACAGTGGGGCTATAGGTGGCGTTTTCCAACTGGGCAAACTGCGTCGCATTCAGAATGCCCAGCTTCCGGGTGGTTTCCTGCTGACCGATGTAGCCGTCGTACGAAACGTTCGTCACCCCGTCTTTGCCCCGTTTGGTCGTGATCAACACCACGCCATTGGCTGCTCTGGCTCCGTAGATGGCCGTGGCTGCCGCATCTTTCAACACTTCTACCGATTCAATGTCGGAGGGATTGATCTGCGAAAGCGGATTGGCGGCATTGACACCCGACGAAGCCGAAATCTGAATCCCGTCGATCACATACAGCGGTTCCGAAGTGCCATTGATGGAGTTCGTCCCCCGGATGCGCACGCTGATGTTGCCGCCGGGCGTTCCCGAATTTTGCCGCATGTCCAGCCCGCTCACGCGCCCCTGAAGCCCCTGTGCCAGGTTGGCTACCGGCGTTGCTTTCAGTTCCTCAGCTTTGACGGAAGCAATGGCCCCGGTCAGGGAGCTTTTGATTCGGGTGCCGTAGCCGACAACGACCACTTCGCCCAACGCCTTGGTATCGGGAGCGAGTTGAACGTCAAAAACCGTCCGGTTTCCGACCGCAACTTCCTGATTCAGATACCCGACGAATGAAAAAATCAAAATCACATCGCCAGTTGGAATGCTGAGTTTAAATTTTCCGTCGGCATCGGTGGTGGTTCCCCGCGTGGTATTTTTGATGACGATACTCACACCCGGCAGCCCTTCACCGGTTTCGCTGGTGACGGTTCCGCCAATCGTCTGATCGCCCGCATTTTTCGCCTGGCTGGATGCCACCAGCTCCTGAACCGGCGGAATCGTGGCCGTTAAGGGGGCAGAAAAACCGGGCGTGGTTTCATTCACGCGGTGCAGCACTTCCGGCGAGTCGGCATTCCGGCGATCCTGTTTTTTGTCGAGAATCAGGTACGCGCCGTTCTGTACTTTTTTGTAGTATAATCCGGTTGCATTCAGTAGTTTGTCCAGATTAACTTCCAGCTTCCGGTTGTAATTCAGCCGCCCCGCCGGAACGGTAACGCCTTCCAGCAAACCGCCTTCGAACAGAATATCCACGCCGTAGTGGTTTTTCAAATCCTTCAGCACGTCGCGCAGCTTGCGGACTTCCGGATTGCTTTCCTGCCGGGCGGTGGGTTGCTGGGCGCGGGCAAACGTCTGGGCCCGGTTTGGGAAGCTCATCAGGGAAAACAAGGCAAACAGACAGCCACCCCAGAGCGTTTTTCGTAAGGGTCTTTTCATGACATCAAAAGGGTTTAGGAATGGTTAGTGGTCTTCGACAAAGCGGACGGTGTCGTCGTGCCGGACAACCCGAATGCCAAAGACTTCGGAAATGGTATTGAGCAAATCGTCTACATTGTCGGCGCGGAACGATCCCACCAGCGTGCGCCGGGCGAGCTGGTCGCTGCTGATTTCGACCTGCAAGCCGTAATTTTCCGTGATCATATCGCCAAACTCACGCAGGGACATGTCTTCAAAAACGAAGCGTTTTTCCGTAAAAGCCGTATATTTTTCGGGCTCCACCTGACTCCGCAGTTGCAGTTGGCTCTGTCGGCTGAACGTCGCCAGATCGCCCGGTTTCAGCGTCACCTGCCGGCGTTGGCGGTTTTCGGTGTAACTCAGTTCCACTTTTCCCCGGCGAAGCATCACCTTCCCTCCCCGCGTCCGGGAATAAACGGTGAACTCGGTTCCGAGAACGGTTACGTTAAAATCGCCCTGGGTTTTCACCAGAAACTTCTGATGTCCAGCCTGGTGCGTAACTGAGAAGAAGGCTTCCCCGAACAAAACGACCTCGCGGGTTTCGGCTCCAAACCCAAACCGGGGCACCTGCAATTCCGAATTGGCATTCAGCGTCACCTTGCTGCCATCCGACAGCGTCAGCGAGCGGGTTTGCCCAAAATCCGTCCGGTAAGTCTGGTAATAAATCCGATTCCGACCCAGCCAGCCCGCAAAAACCAGCCCGATCAATACCGCTGCGGCAGCCAGCCAGCGGATCGGAAACCGGAAGCTTCGACCGGTTTCCCGCAACGTTTCCACGCTGCTGACGGTTGCCACCGACGGATGGGCCTGCATGTGTTGCACATACCGCTCCAGGGCCTGGTCCAGCTCCGGCACATACGGGGGTGCCAGGCGTTCCCATTCCACCAGCCACTGGTAGAACGATTCCTGGTTGGTTTCGTCGTGCAGCCACTGTTCGATCAGCCGCTTCTGCAAGGGGGTGGTCTTCCCGGCAAAATGCGCGAACATCAGTTCTTTCGTAATCATCGGATTCATGGTTTGGCTCGTCGGAAGCGGTTGTTGCTTTAACGCCGTTTCTAGCTAGACAAAAAGGGCGGGATCTACACGTAGTTGGAGGGCCTAAAAAGAGGAATTTCAGGCCGGCCAGTCGGTCATTCCTGCCAGCAAAGCCATCCACATCCAACTGTCTTTCAGGCCACTGCGCAAAGTTGCCAGGGCTTTCCCGATGTGGGTTTCCACGGTACGAATCGACAGGTGGAGTTCGTCGGCAATTTCCCGGTTTTTCTTCCCCTCAAACCGGTTCATGATGAACACTTTCTGGCATTGCGGGGGCAAGGTTCCCACCAGTTCGTCCACCTTCCGGTACAATTCCTCGAATTGCATCATGCGTTCGGGCGCATCGGAGGAAGCCGATTCCTGCTGCAGGGCCGACTCCAGCGGATCGTTTTTTTTTAGCTCGTTCATCAGGTAATTGTAGGCCCGGTTGCGAACCGAACGGAACAGATACGCCCGGTACGAATGCTGTACCTGACTGAATGCCTGGGTGTTCCAGAAGTTGTAGAAAATGTCGGCCACCAGATCTTCCGCAATTTCGCGGGAATACACAAACCGGGTGGCATGCGTGCACATCGGTTTGTAATACAGCCGAAAAAGCAATTCGCAGCCTTTTTTCGGATCGGTTCCGAACGTCCGGCGAATGAACAATTCGGAATCCAGCGTGGTCACCGGTTCGGTCTCCTCCGACTCGCCGGGCCGGTGTGCCATCGATTCACTGCCGTTGTTCCGACCGGTATTTTCCGAAGATTCTTGCGTAAAAGCAGCCCGCATACACGACGATTTAAACTTCTATTTTCCGGTTTTTAGTCCCTTTGGAATAAAGACAAATTCAAAGCCGAATATACGTAGTGGCGGTTGGGATTTTTTTAGAAAAAGTTTTGCGAAAAAAGGAAGAAAAGAAAAGGGAATGATAAACGCCAAATGTAAAAGTGCAAGCTGGGGACACTTTCACATTTGGCGTTTATCATTTTACATTTATCATTCCTTCTTAAAAAGCCCCAGATCCCAATCATCCGTCCGAAACGGAATAACCGGCAGACCTTCCTGGCTGAATAATGTGGGTTCAGGTGCGTCCCGAAACGCGAACCGGACGGCGACGGGATTCTCGACGCCATCGGCCCAAACTTCTACGGTGTTGTGTTGAATCCGGGCGTGGGCTTTCCTGAAAACCCGATCGGCTCCGGCGATCTCAAATTCCGTCAGCACCCCGGTTCTGGCAATCAGGCCGTTGGGCGCGTGGTCGAAGGTCAGCCACATACGGTTTCCGTGGATGCGCAGGGAACGGTATTGCGGACTTTTGTACGAATCGATTTTTTGATGATAGGTTTCGGCCAACGCCCAGTTGGCCAGCCGGTTCCCGACTTCTTTTTTATACGCCGGATGAATGTCCTCCAGGTTATCGACCAGATCGGTCGTCACCACCATGCCGGTTTTCGGAATAGCCATCGCCCTCGTCTGATTCTCCCGAATCAGGGCCGTTTCAAACGTTCCGCCGTAGCGATACGGAGCCAGTTGGACGAAATAAAACGGAAAATCGGTCTGCCAGCGTCCGCGCCAGCTTTCCACGAGCAAACGCGTCAATTGGTAATAGGCCGGTGCATAATGCCGGTTCGACTCGCCCTGGTACCAGATCACCCCGGCAATGGCGAACGGCGTAATGGGCGCGACCATGCCGTTGAACAAAACGCCCGGAACGTTCGGTGCCCAGGGCGTTTTGACCATCGTCCGGCCCGAATGGCGGGTTTCGGGGTACAGATTGACGAGCGATTCGGGCAGCCAGGTATCCATCTTGGAACCGCCCCACGACATATCGATCAGGCCAATCGGAACGCCGAGTTGGGCTTGCAGTTTCTTCCCAAAAAAGTACCCGACGGCACTGAATCGTTTCAAACTGACCGAATCACAAATCGACCAGTTTCCGCCCACATCGTTCTGGGGCGAAGCGGCCGCCCGTCGGTTCATCTTAAAAAACCGCATGTTGGGGTTGTGGGCCGTTGGCAATTCAGCCCGGGCATCCTTCACCCCTCCGGCCGCAGTCAACGCCATGTTCGACTGCCCCGAACACAGCCAGACTTCGCCAATCAGGATGTTGGTCAGCAAAACCGTATTGTTTCCCTGAATCGTAATGACATACGGCCCACCACTTTTCGGCGTCCGCAACCGGATTTTCCAGGTCGCATCGGCTGCACCGGTGACGCTCACCGGCCGGTGATCCCAACTGGCGGTGACGGTTATTTTTTCGGTCGGATTCGCCCAGCCCCAAAGGGCCACGTCGGTTTCCTGTTGCAACACCATGTCCGACGCCAGAATCGAAGGCAAAACCACCTCGGCCTGCGCACGGGAAAGGAGCAATAGCCACAGCAGCAGGGCGGTTTTCATCAGCCGCGCATGCCGAGTTTGGTCAACACTGCCACGGCTTCGCTCCATGGCACCTCGTGGGGTAATCGCTTGCTTTTAGCGGCCAGGGCGGCCACCACCCCGGCGGCTTCGCCCATTGCCACGGCATTGCCGGTGACGCGGTAGCTGGCGTGGGCCGTAAAATCACCGCTGATGCAACGACCGGCCATCATCAGCCCGTCGACGTCTTTGGCAATCAGCGCCCGCAAGGGAATGTCATACGGGATCATTTTAATACCACCCCGCGAAATGGTTTCCGTCTCGTTGGTTTTGCGGTCGGAAGCGTGAATATCGACGCCGAACGTGGGCCGAACGACGGCATCCTGGTGCCGGGCACCCATCGCCAGATCCTCTTTGGTAACCGTATACCGACCGTGTATCCGGCGACCATCCCGGATGCCGATCTGCTCGGGGGTTGCCACTATCTGAATCCCTTCCCACGGCCCGCCAAGTTTGTTCAGACCACGGACAATGCTGTATACCTCCGCCCGCGCCCGCACAGTGGCTTCCGTAATTTCATCGGCATCGAAGGCCTTGATGTTGTATTCGTGATTAACCATCACCATCACCAGATTATCGCGAATCAGGAACAGCGTGGGCATCCCGTAGGAAGGCGTAATACCGGCGCGGTTGATCTCTTTCATAAATTCTTTCGTCGCTTTCACGTGCCAGTCCATGTTGGCTTTGCCGTTGTCGTCCTGGTAAAACGAAATGTACGGTTTCAGCGCAGCGGCATCTTTCACAACCGCCAACGTATTGAGGGTCAGCGGCTGACACGGACAGGTATCACCGCCTTTGCCAATTTCCCAGCTATTGCCGGCCTGAGCGCCCAGATCACCGTCGCCGGTGGCATCGATAAATACTTTCGCCTTCCAGGCCTGCCGCCCCGATTTCGATTCGGTGATGACGGTTGTCACCTGATTTTTGTCTTTGTAAGCAGCTGCCACGCGGGTATGCAGCAGGAATTTTACGCCCGCTTCGGCGCACATTTCTTCGAGCAGCACCTTCATCTCATCCGGCGCATAGACAAACTGATCCGGAACCTTGTTGCGCCGGGCGTCGCGTTCGTCGAGTTTCTGGATGATCTCTTTCGTCAGACCCGGTTTGTTAAAGTCAAAGATGTACGTCAATAAACCCGCCGTCCAGACGCCCCCCAGACAGCCGTGGATTTCGAGCAACTGCGTTCGGGCACCGGCGCGGGCGGCAGCGATGGCGGCTGCAATCCCGGCGGGACCGCCCCCGCATACGATGACATCGACATCACCTTTAATGGGCAGATCGCGGGAAGGTTCCGAAAATTTGGTAGCGTCTTTTGGTTCGGCAGCTTCCCCATTTGTTAAGCCAAGACCGGAAAGAGCCGTGGTGCCCAGGGCCGCAGAACGCAGGAATTTCCGGCGGTTCAGGTTAAACAGAGAGGAGAGTTCGTTTTTTTTATCGTTGGGTTCCATGATGCGTTTGCTGGTAAGTCGTTAAAAATCAATACCCCGGATTCTGGTCTTTCACCGGATCGATTGCCTTGTTGTAATTCAGTTCAGAAACCGGGATCGGCCACAGAAAATGTTTGTCGGCAATGGTTTTCCCTTTGGCGGCCAGAATAATCTCCTGCGCTTTTCCCGTCCGTTTCAACTCCAGCCACCGTTTGCCTTCGTACTGAAATTCATAGCCGCGCTCTTTGACGACCAGATTCAGGAAAGCCGCCGTTGTCGGATAGTCTTCCAGCTTGAAATCGACGGTGGACACCGCTGTTGGGGTCTTGCCATACGCCCGGCGGTGGACCTGATTGAGGGCTTCCATGGCGGCCGCCGTTGGCACATTTCCGGCCCGGCCCGCAGCTTCGGCATAAATCAGGAGCAGGTCGGCATACCGGTACCAGGGCACATCATTCCCCGCACCGGCAAATTCGAGCGAATTCGGATCGATGAATTTTTTGCTCAGCAACGATGTAGCACCGATGCCGATGTTCCAGGAATACCAGATTCCCTTGCGCAAATCCGCGTTATCCCAGGTTTTGTAAACCGGATTGGTGTTGTCGCCATGCAGGCCAAAAACGCCACCGCCACCGCCCAGAAATTTGGTTCCGGGGTGATTGGTCAAGGTTGGAAAGAGGTTGCCCTGCGCGGGCTGGCGGGAGAATTTCAGGTAGAAAATCTCTTCCGGCGTGGTGATCAAATCCGGACCAAATACCTTCTGAAAGTCGTCGGACGTCGTCACCGGAATCAGCGAAAATTTCCCCGACTTGATTACCTCATCGGCCTTGTCACGGGCATCGGCAAATTTTGCCAATTGCAAATAGACATCCGCCAGCATGGTTTTCGCGGCCCACTTGGTGGGTCGTCCCGGTTGCGTCACCTGGTCGGGCAGGTTGGTTTCGGCTTCTTTCAGATCGGCCAGAATCAGGGCGTAGACTTCGTCGACGGTATTGCGTTTGGCGTCGATCTCGGTCATGTTGGCTTCCGTCCGGATCGGCACACCGCCCCAGTTGCGTACCAGGTGAAAGTAGCTGAATGCCCGCAGGAATTTGGCTTCGGCTACAAAACCGGCGACATCGGCCTTGCTGATCGCGTTGCCGTTGGGGGCATTTTTAATCACCAGATTGGCATTCCGGATGCTGAGGTAATAGGCTTCCCAGGCACCCGAAACCCGGCTGATGTTGACGTTATCGAGTCCCTGAAAATTGTTCAGGACGGCGTAACTGCCCCGGCCATACGCATAATCGATGTGGCCTTCCAGTACGGCGATGTAGACGCCCATGCCGTTGGTCGAACTGCTGCGCAAAGGGGTGTAAATGGCGTTGGTGGCCGCTTCTACCTCTACTTTCGTGTTGTAGAAGGTTTCAACCGCCAGCGTTTTCGGCTCCTCCTTCAAAACATCCTCACAGGACATCAGGAAGAGCATGGGGAGAAGGAATTGTATTGCTTTCATCTTTCTAATGAGTGACCGGGTCGCCGGTGCGATGAGTGAATGAGCGATTGAGTGCAGGGACATGAAGCAATTGAATGAGTTTATACATCTCGGTAATCGTGAAAAAATCACACAATCTCCCACCGCATGGGCGGCCCCGCCACTCAATCACTCAATAATTTTTAAAATCCCGCCCGCAGGCCGAAGGTGATCGATTTGGCGGTTGGATAACTGTACTGATCGAAACCCTGGGCAGTGGAGTTGGCACCGCCGTTGGAGTTCACTTCCGGGTCCCACCAGGAATAGTTGGTAAACGTCAGCAGGTTCTGGCCGCTGGCGTAGAACTGCGCCGAGCGAATCCAGTTGACACCCCATTTCTGAACCGGCAGGTTATAGGCCAGCACAATGTTTTTCAGCCGCAGGTAGGAACCGTCTTCCACAAACCGGTCAGAGACGTTGGTCCGCGTGGTGCTGCTGATCACCGGGTATTTGGCGGTCGTGTTGGTGGGCGTCCAGTGATCCCGTAGCACCTCGCGGGGCATGTTCAGGCCGTAGCCGTAATCGACCGTGTTGTTGATGGCGCTGCTGTTGAAGATGTCGTTGCCCTGGGTGCCCTGTAGAAAGATCGTCAGGTCGAAATTCCGGTACGACATATTGGAATTGAAACCGTAAATAAAGTTCGGATTCGGGTCGCCGATGTAGGTTTTATCCCGCACCGTGATGGCTTTATCGCCGTCCAGATCCCGGTATTTGATCTTTCCTTTTTCGTCGTATCCGTCTTCAAGATAGCCCCAGAAACGACCCATCGGCTGGCCTTCCCGCAGAATGTTCCGGGTGTCGGTAATCGCCGACAGATCGACAAAGCCGCCCAGAATATCCTGCCCGCCGTGCAGTTTGATGACCTTGTTGCGGTTGAAAGCCACGTTGGTGTTGACGTTCCATTTGAAAGCGCCGGTCAGCACATTGGCGTTGATTCCCAGTTCAAGTCCTTTGTTCTGCACTTCCCCGATGTTCTGAATGGTGGTGACAAAGCCCAGCGAGGACGGCAGTTGGACGGTATTGAGCAAATCGCGGGTGTTTTTGATGTAATAATCGGCCGTCACCAGAATCCGGTTTCCCAAAACGCCGAAATCGATCCCGATGTCCTTCTGCTCGGTGGTTTCCCATTTCAGGTTTCCGGGCAGGTTGGTGCCGGGTGCATAGGCGGTATAAAGAGCGTCGCCAAAGATGGTTTTCGCCGAAACGAGCTGATTCAGGGTCGCATAGGCCCCAATGGCCTGGCTACCCGTCAGTCCCCAGCTTACCCGCAGTTTCAGGTCTGAAACCAGTCGGCTGTTCTTCAGAAAATCCTCGTTGGAAATCCGCCAGGCCAGCGCCCCGGACGGGAAATACCCCCACTTATCGCCTTCGCTGTATTTGGAAGAGCCATCGGCCCGAAAGCTGAACGTCGCCAGGTATTTGCTGTCAAAGGCGTAATTGATGCGCCCCAGATACGACAGAAGTGACGATTTGGAATAACCCGAACTGGGAATGCCCGGCGTACTGGCCGCAGCCAGGTCGTAGGTTTGGCTGGTGTTGCTGATGTAGCCCTGACCGCTCCCACTCAACGAGGTGCTGACAAAATCCTGGTAGGTAAACCCGGCCACTGCCGAAACGCTGTGCTTTTGCCGAATGGTTTTGGCGTAACTGATCGTGTTCTCGTTCAGCAGACTCGTAAACTGGCTGGTGCTGACACTGGCCCCGCCCTGTGAACCAAAAAAATTGTTGGTGGTATAGGAATCCGTCCGGTCATCAGAGTTTTCAATACCGCCCGAAATTTTGATCGTCAGTTCCGGAATGGGGTTGTACACAAAGGCGGCATTCGTCATAACCCGGTTTCCCCGGGTGGCGTTACTTTGTTCATTGAGGGTGTTGATCGGATTCCGCAGTTGCGTATTGATGAACGCGTAGGTGGTTCCGAACATTTCGTAGGTTCCATCAGCCTTGTAGGGCCCCAGAACCGGCGGGGCCGAAACCGCCCCCGCAATCAGCGAACCACCCCGGTTGCTTCCCTGGCTGTTCTGGGCACTGGATTTGATCCGGGTGAGGGTGCTGGCCACGTTGACGCTGAGCTTCCGGCTGATGGCATGGTTGATGTTGGCCCGCAGCGAATACCGGTTGTAGTCACTGCCCCGGATGATACCGTCCTGGTTAAATGTGCTGCCCGACAGTGAAAACTGCGTTTTTTCGTTGCCACCACTGATGTTCAGCGCAACCGTTTTCATGGGGGCTTTCTGAAAAACCAGATCCTGCCAGTCGGACCCGTTTCCGAACGCGTCGATCTGCGCCTGGGTGAAATACGGCTTCAGGTTGTCGTTGGTGGCCTGCTCGTTGTAAAACGTCGCGTATTCTTTCGCATTCATCAGATCCAGTTTTTTCCGTAGCGTCTGGCTGCTGTAACTGGTCTCCACATCGACGCTGGTTTTACCGGCTTTCCCCCGTTTGGTCGTAATCAGCACCACGCCATTCGCGCCCCGCGACCCGTAAATCGCCGTGGCCGAAGCGTCTTTCAAAATCTCGATGTTTTCAATATCGGCGTTGTTCAACACCGTCGGATTGCTGCCCGACATCGGAAAACCGTCCACCACATACAGCGGCTCGTTGCTCCCCTGAATGGAGTTGGTGCCCCGAATCCGGACGCTGACGCTGCCGCCCGGCGCCCCGGTATTCTGCAACACCTGCACCCCAGCCGCCCGGCCCGACAACGCCTGCAACACGTTGGTGGCCGGGTACGAGTTGATGTCTTTGGATTTGACCTGCGACAGTGAACCTGTTAAATCACTCTTTTTGACGGTTCCATACCCCACCACCACCACCTCGTCCAATGCCTTCTGATCGGGGGCAAGCTGAATGTCGAAAACCGTCCGACTCCCGACGCTAACTTCCTGATTGACATAGCCCACAAAGGAGAAAATCAGCACGGCGGTTTCGTCGGGAACGCTCAGCCGAAACGCGCCGTTGCCGTCGGTGGTGGTGCCGCGCGTCGTATTCTTGACCACCACACTCACGCCCGGCAAGCCCTCCCCTTTTTCGTCGGTTACTTTTCCGCCCACCGACCGGTCGGCGGTTTGGGCCGTTTCTTCGAATTTGGGCGTCGGCTGAACACGCCCCATGCCGTCGGGAACCGTGGAACGGACGAGCGCGATCTGGCTTCCGGTGACGACATAGCTCAGTTGCAGCGGTTTCAGCAATCGGTCGAGGACATCCACCAGCCGTTCATCGGTTGCTGCCAGCGAGATTTTCCGGTCGATCTGAACCACCTGACGGCTGTAGACGAACTTGACGCGCGCCGTTTTTTCCAGCGTCAGCAAGGCCTGCCGGACGGTGTAATTGTCCAGCCGAACGCTCACCCGCTGGTCGAGTAATTCCTGCGCCCGGGCGGCCAGCGCGCCGTTGATCAGCAGCGCCGTCAGTACTACCTGGAGGAACGAAAGTCGCATAAGCATCCGAATCGTTTCGTGGTTTGTAAACTTGTACATAAATTGGGGGTGGTTTAGTTATTCCGGGCAAAGGAGTAGCTACACCGGTCCGCGGTGGCCCGAAAAGTGCCGCCGGATCGCCGGATCGCCGGACCGGTCAGATTTCCCCGCTATGTTCGCACCATAGCGGGCTTTTTTTTGGATGATTTACGGACAGCCCCGGCTGGAAACAATGATCCGGGCATCGACCACCTCGTAGGAGGCACCGATGGAAGCACACAGCAGCCGGAGTTGATCGTGGAGCGGTACACCCGCCATCGACGCCGTCAGGGTGCAGTTCCGCAGCACCGTGGGATCATAGATAATTTCGACACCGTAGGCTTTTTTCAGTCGTTCAAACACTTCGGAAGCGGGAGTATCCTCAAAACCGAAGCTTTCCCGGTTTTCCGCAGGAGCTATCAAGGCAGGTTGTGTGACGAGTTCTTTCTGGTAATGATTCTGGCTGGCATCGTACGTAACCTGCTGATTGGCCGTCAATACAACACCAGGCACTTCGCGTTTATCGGGTCGCCGGGATGCCATCCAGTCGCGCCGGTCCATCACCGACACTTTGCCCGACAACACCGACACCTTCATCTGCTTGTCGCCCGTTCGGGCCTGTACCCGAAACCTGGTGCCCAGCACCCGGGTTACCAGCGGACCGCTGTAGACCAGAAACGGCCGTTTTCCTTCGTGTACCACGGCAAACGTGGCCTCCCCTTTCAGTTGGATTTCGCGCTGACCGGCGTCGAACGTGCGGGGATACCGCGCTTCGCTGTTGGGCATCAGCGTCATTTTACTACCGTCGGGCAGCGTCAGCCGGACGGGTTGCGACGTGCCGTTGACCTGGTTGATCCACTGTTCATCCGACGGTTTTTCCGAATCAGCAAAGGTTACGGTTTCTGAATCAGAGGTTCTTTTATTCTGCCACTGAAACACGCCCCAACCTACGCCTACCAGCACAACAAGGGCTGCCGCTGTCTGCCAAAACCGGTTGCTGAACGACCGTTGAACCAGTTGCCAGCGAGACGGCTCCGGGGCATAGCGGGCCAGTTTGACGATACGCTCCACCTCCAGCTGTTCCTGCTCGGGAGCCAGACTATGCGGGCGGTTTTTCAGGGCTTCGGCCATGTCTTTCGCCAGCAGCAGCGTCGCGCGCTGGTGCGGATTGTCCCGTTGCCACTGTTCCCAGAACCGCCGGGCTTCGGGCTGGCCGTGTTTGACCCAGGCCAGAAACCGGGCATCCAGCAGGAAATCTTCGACGGTATAGTGTTGATACGCTTTCATCGTGGTGTTGTGGAAGGGCTTCGGTCGTTAATAGGAAGGCTTTGGCGCGTCATACTCAGGGCGTGCGGTTTATTTATGTCCGAACGCCAGCAACCCGCAGCCCATCAACGACAGCAGCGAAGGCCAGCTTTCCCGCAACCGGCGCAGGCCCCGGTGAAGCAGGTTCGCAACTGACTGCTTGTTCACGGCCAGAATATCGGCAATCTCCTCGTTCGATAACTCGCCGTAAAATTTCAGGTGAATCGCTTCCCGCTGGCGATCCGAGAGTTGTTCCAGCAAGGCGTTCAGCCGGGCCGTCTGGTAGTCCGACAATTCCGTCCGGATCAGGGCCTGTTCCGCCGTAATTTCTTCCGAACTGAGGTCATCAAAAGTAAACCCGTCATCGCCGGTCACCGACGCATGGCGCATCATTTCCCGGTGGATTTTACGCCGGAGTGATTTGTAGAGATACGGCCGGATGTACTGCGTCTGCACGATTTTGGCCCGGTAGGTCCACAAATCCAGAAACAGATCCTGCATGCAGTCTTTCAGCAGGTCGGAGTCGCGGGTAAACCGGCCGCCGTAGAAGTGGAGTTCCCGGTAAAAATGCTGCACCAACGCCTGGAAAGCCTCCTGCGGTCCTTCCCGGAATTGCTGCCACAGCAGCGTTTCGTCGGTTTTCTCCCAGGCATTTTGACGTTTGTCATGGATATCGGGTTTCAGCATGGTCCTTACAATTTACCGGATTCAGAATAGGCAGTCAGAGCACGTACGCGGTCGAAGGATACGACTGGTGGTTAATAGGTGATAAAATTCAACTAATACTCAAGATTGTGCAAAATATATTTTCAAATCGTTTTTTTGGGTTTCGGGAATGATCCACAGGTAAAGTCCAATCTGGTTTTCATCAACGATCCCCGCCGGTTTTCGCCCCGTCAGGGGCCCAACAGCGCAGCGTCGGTAGAAGATACGGAATTCCCATGTTTCCGCGTGCCGTCAGGCACGCAACGATTTGTGGTAGCGTTCGGTCGCGTACCTATCGGCACGCCGTAGCAGATGTGGTATACCGTGTCTTCTACCGACGCTACGCTGTTGAGCCCCTAACGGGGCGAAAAACAACGCGGTTCATTGATGAAAATCACTTTAGACTAGACTGCCCGTTTATAATTTCACTTCCCGGCTCGGTAAATAGCCAATCCGGTGGGCCACCACCCGCAGCGAATCGCCCGGTTGAACGGGGATCGGCTTTCCGGCATAAACCTGCCAGACGTTGAGCTGGTCAGCACCCCGATTCAGCACATACCCGATTGAAGCCCCCGGCGTGGCGCAGCGAAGGGCGACGGCATTTCCCGACTTTACCAGCTCAGGATCAGCGGTTTTGGGCGGTTCGGAATTCCCGTTCCACATCTGTTTCAGCATTTCCGCTTCAGACATGGCCCCTTTGTCGCCCACGTTTTTCAGCCAGGCATCCATCTGTGCGCGCAACTCCCGCAGTTTGGCCCGGTAAGCAGGCTGGGTGGCCAGATTGGTAAACTCGTTCGGATCGGTCCGGGTATCGCACAATTCTTCCTCCGGTTTCGTTTTCCGAAACCACAGTTGTTGCGTCGCATTCAGTTTCCCTTCCTCCTGCAACTGCAGCAATTCCTTCATCATCGGAATGCCCCGCCGGTAGTTGATGTTCTGGTAATACGGTTTTTCGGGCATGTAGTTGCGGTAGTACTTATACCGTCCATCGCCCACCGCCCGCACCCGGTCGAGTTCGGTATCCATACGATCGCGACCCGCAAAAATGTATTTCCGGGGTGTTGCGGCTTTTTTCGGCCCTAAAAACGCCTGTCCCTGCAAATAGCCCGGCAGGGGAATATTCGCCAGGGAAAGAACCGTGGGTGCCAGATCGACAAAGCTAATGAGTTGGTCATCAGTACTCCCGGCCGGTTTGGAACCCTTTACGCGGAATTTTTCCGGAATCCGGACAATCATCGGCACACGCAGTCCCCGGTCATACACCTCCCGTTTGACGAAAGGCAGACCGTCGCCGTGGTCGGAATAAAAGAAGATGATGGTGTTGTCATAAAGCCCGTCTTCCTTCAACTGCTGCAGGATCGTTCCCACGATGGAATCCATGCGCATGACGTTGGACAAATGCCGGGCAATGTCGCGCCGAACGGTTTTGGTATCGGGATAATACACCGGTACGGTTACGTCTTCCGGCCGAACCAGCAGCGTTTCCTTGTCCCGCGCCCAGATCTGCGACTCGTGCGTGATTACCAGATTAAAAATTGAAAAGAAGGGTTTATGGGCCGGGCGGTTTCGCCAGTGGGCTTTCCGGCTGCTCTCATCCCACACCGTCACGGGCGGCACAAACTGGTAATCCTGCTTTTCATTGTTTGTGGTATAATACCCCGCTTTCCGCAAATATTCGGGGAAGCAACGCACCTCCGCGGGCAGCACGGCGGAATACGATTTGACCGGCGACGATTTGTGGGGAAATGGATCGGCCTGGAGCGTTCGCATGTGCTGCGTTCCGATCGAGGTCTGGTACATGCCCGTGATGAGAGCCGACCGGCTGGGCGCACACACCCCGGCGGTGGAGTATACCCGCGAATATCGGACTCCCTCGGCCGCCAACCGATCGAGGTTCGGCGTTTTTACCACCCGATCGCCGAACGCACCGAGGTGGGGCGACATATCCTCGCAGGTGATCCAGAGAATATTGGGCGGCTCAGGCGTTTGGTGGGCCGGGCGCAACACCAGTCCCAAACCGGAAAGGCTGACGAGGACAAAAAGAGCAAGGGTCGAGAAGTTTTTCATGGGAGGAAATCAATCATCAATGCAAAATGATAAACGCCAAATGCAAATGTATTCCGCAATCAGTCACTTTTATAGGTAGCGTTTATCATTTTGCATTGATGATTCTCAATCCATTCCAATAAACCCTGGAAAAGAATTCTCCCCATCCCTAGAAAAACCGGCGAAGGTTCCTTTCTTGCAAACGGAGAAGAACGGTCACCAACCTGTAATCAAGTACGCAACATGAATTCTTTCTGGAAACTTACCGGCTCCCGCGCCCTGGTGACGGGCGGAACCAAAGGCATTGGCGAAGCCATTGTAAACCAATTACTGGAACTGGGCGCGGAGGTGTTTATCGTGGCCCGCGACAATGATGTATTGCAGCAAAAACTGGTTGAATACCGGCAGAACGGCTTTTCGGTCGATGGGCTGGCCGCCGACATCAGCCAGCCGGGGGCGGTGCAGCACGTGGCCGAAACCGTCCAAAACCGCTGGGGCCGTCTGGATATTTTGATCAACAATGCCGGTACGAACATTCGAAAACCCACCACAGAGTATTCAACAGACGAATTCGATCTTCTTCTGAACACCAACCTGCGGGCCGGATATGAACTTTCCAAAGCGGTTTATCCACTCCTGAAAGCGTCGGGAAAAGGCAGTATTGTGTTTGTTTCGTCGGTATCGGGCCTGACGCACACCAGCAGCGGTTCCATTTACGGCATGACCAAAGCGGCACTGCACCAACTGGCGAAAAACCTGGCCGTCGAATGGGCCACGGATGGCATTCGGACCAACGTGGTCGCGCCCTGGTACATCTACACGCCCCTGGCCGCACCGGTGCTCGATAATCCCGAAAAACTGGCAGGCATTCTGAAACGGACGCCGATGGGTCGCGTCGGAAAAGTAGAAGAAGTAGCCGCCACCGTCGCTTTTCTGTGCCTGCCCGCAGCGGGTTACATCACCGGTCAGACGATTGCGGTGGATGGCGGGATGACGGTTTGGGGGATGTAGTTTACGGTATTCGGTTTACGGTATTCGGTGGCTGACGCGTTCTTAAGCATGCGTCAGCCACCGAATACCGTAAACCGAATACCGTAAACTGTAAACCGAATACCGTAAACTTTATTTATCCAGAACTACGACGTCGTTGATCAGGTAGTTTCCTTTGTCCGTCGTCAGGTTGTAGACTTTGTCAACCGTACGAACCGTATTCTGAACGGTGGCCACCTTCCAGGCCGACACGGTGCGGGTAGCGCCGTCGAAGCGGTACAGCACGTCGCCGTTGCGCAGGTCACCCAGTTTTTTCGCACCGGTTGCAGTTTGAACGGGGTGGTTGGCAGTGGCTTCCAGCAAAACCGGCTTGGTCAATGCTGCCGTGTTGCTGGCCGAAAGGTCCTGAACCGGCGTCATCCAAACCCCGGCGATGGCCAGATTGGGTTTCGCGTGGATGGTCACTTCCTGCACCCGCGCCGGAACCAGCAGCCGGGTTTTGGCATCGTAGGCCATCACTTCATCACCGGCTTTGACGTCCTGAATGGCTTTGGTCTGGCGGTCGGCCAGGGTCACCACGGCGTCGGCCGGGAAACAGAAATTGTATTCTTCCTTCTTCTTGTCACCGCCTTCTTCCTTCGCACCGCCACCCCCCATCAGTAGGGCCATTTCGCGGGAGAGTACAAAACCGAGTGCCGACATCAAACCAGCTTCTTTTTCGCCCACATACTTCAGATCGTCGATGTAGGCATCCCAGGCTTTGCGGTCGGCACTGGCACCGGGAATGACGAACGGTTTGGTTTCTTTGGTTTTTCCATTTTCATAGATCGCCAGCAAACCCAGTTCTTTGGTATCGGCCGCCGTGAAAACTTTGTACAGATAGATTTTCCGGGGAATCCCATCGCTGTAATTGAAAACATAGGCCGGGCGTTCTTCGTAGCGATCCAGAATGAAATCACCGGATTTGAAATAGGTATCTTTTTCCAGATTCCCAACTTTGATGGCTTTGACGGCTTTCAGTTGATCCAGCGACATGCTGGCGGTTTGCGCCCAAACACGGGAAGAAACCAGTTGCGCGATGATCACACAACAGACAAGCAGACATGTACGAAGTAGGTTAGTTTTCATGGTAGATCGTTATTCAACATTCGTTATTCACTAGTCGATATTTCTTATTTTCTCAGGTAACCCGGTTATTTCTTCGTGTACTCGCCAACGCGGGCGTGCAGCGAATCGACCACGCGCCGGGCGGAGGTGAACGCGCCCGCCATCCAGGCCGTCAGATAGGTCGTATGCTCCCCGGCAAAGTAAATGTTCCCATCCGGTTCGAGCAGCGACGGATAGTATTTTTTCCGTACGGCATCGTCATACAGCGCCCAGCCGCCTTCGTTGTACGGGATTTTCTGCCAGGCCAGGGAAAACGAGTTCTCAAACTCCTGCGGGTATTGCGGATGCAGTTTGTAGCCCTGCTCCAGCGCCATTTTTTCGCGGGCGGCCAGCGACATGTCCCCCACGGCGCCCGCCCGGGCATAAAAATTATAATACCCGATCAACACGCCTTTCTTACCCATCAGACCGAACGACGGATACCAGATTTGGTTGATATCCATGTTGGTACGGGAAATTCCGCCGTAAATCGCATCATCTTCTTCCCAAAACCGCCGTTTGAATTGCAGGCCGATTTTACCGGTTTTCATGTAGGGAATAAAATCCGCCGACCGTTTGACCATCGGTGACAGATCGGACTCAATCTTTTTCAGAATGGGCAGCGGCAACGTACAGACGCAGAACTCCGCCGTCAGCTCGGTCGGCTTGCCGTCTTTCTGATAAACCACCCGAACACCATTTTCTGTTTTTCTCAACTCTTTCACCGGCGCATTGAACTGGATTTTTCCGGTCAGCTTTTTCTCCAGGGCCTTCGGAATCGCATCCATACCACCTACGGGTTGCAGCAGCGTCGAGTGCTGCTCGAACGTGTAATCGCCGTTGTTGTAAAAGACCGGTTGCATGTAGCCCGAACGCAGGTATTCTGTCAGGCCATACGGGTCTTCGAGATCACCGGGCATCGAACCAGCACCAGGCATCGTTTTGTAGCCCCGGCGGTTGGTGCCTTTGTAGAGCTTGCCGGTATTTAAATCGCCTTCATTTTTCAGAAAGTCGATCAGCTTTTCAACGTCTTCTTTGGTCAACTGTTGGTCGAGCGACGATTGATCCAGGGCTTTCGCCAGCAACTCGCTCGTGTAGCCCCGCAGGTCACTGTGGTATTCCCGGATGCGCATCCGTTTGTTGGCCAGCGCGCCCGTTCCGCCGTCGTTATAGAGCCAGGCCGACTCGTTGGAGCCATTGAAAATCTCGAGCGGCACGCCCAGTTCACGGCAATATTGCAACGTCAGTTGGTGGTTGTGGGGAATCCGGGCGGCTCCGCCGTTAAAGTATTGACCGTCAACAAACTTGCAAACCTGTTCGGCTCCGCCAACTTCCGTTTCCTTTGTTCCTCCGCGCACCGTCCAGACCCGGCCACCGGAACGGCTGCGGGCTTCGAGCACCGTGCAGTCGTAGCCCAGTTTGCCAAGTTCGTAGGCTGCGGTCAAACCGGCCAAACCCGCCCCCAGAATCACCACTTTGCGGGCTTTTCCGTCTTTCAGGCCATTGACCGGCAAATCAAACGCTTCGGCAGGGGCTGGTTTCAGCAGTCCCCAGGCCAGCAAGGTAGCATACGTCGCTCCGGTTGATTCAATAAAATTACGTCGGGTCATCCTTAATCAGTTAAGAATTATGAGTTATGAGTTAAGAATTTAAAAACCGCGTCAGTCAACCGTACAAGTCACCAACTCTTCACTCATCACTCTTCACTCTATCAGGCAATTTTCTTGAAGACATCCATGAAAAGGCCCATTTCGTCGACAGTGCCGATGCTGACGCGGCAATAGGGCTGGGCGTTGTGTTCGCGGGTTGAGGTCAGAATGCCGTTGCCAAACATCTCCTTTTCGAAGGTTTTGGTTTTCATCCGAATCGGAAACAGGACGAAGTTTGCGTACGAGGGAACGTATTCGTAGCCCTTCTCTTTCAGGCCTTTATAGAGCAATTCGCGGGCTTTTTCATTTTCAGTGCGGCAAAAGTTCTGCCATTCCAGGTCCTGGTAGCTGGCAATACCGGCTTTCAGGGTGGTAACACTCGGGTTCCATTCGCCCCGGGAATAGTTCTGAAGTTCAGTCAGGAATTTTTCGGGACCAATGGCGTAGCCCAACCGCAAACCGGCAAAACCGTGGATTTTGGAGAACGTCCGGGTCAGGAAGATGTTGTGACCCTCGGCCACGAGTTTCGGCAGCGCCGGGCGGTCTTCGGGTTTCAGAAAGTCGATGTAGGCTTCGTCGATGAATACCGGAAGTTTCGGCGAAACTTCCTTGCAGAAAGCCACCAGTTCGGCCGCCGGAACCACCGTGCCGGTCGGATTGTTGGGGTTGCAAATGTACACCAGCTTCGTATCCGGCGTGATTTTCGCCTTCATAGTCGCCAGGTCGTAGCGGTATTCTTTCGTCAGCGGAACGGCTTCGATTTTGGCACCGAACTTCTTGGCGCATCCCAGAAAATCGTCGTAGGTAAACTGGCTGGTCAGGATGGTTCCGCCCGCGCCTTTGGCCGCGCTGCCGGCAAAATAAACCGCCATCGCCGTCAACAATTCCGACGACCCGGCTGAGAGCATGATATTTTCGGGTTTAACCCCTTCACGGGCGGCAATCAGTTGTTTCAATTCCTGGCCTTCGAACATCGCATACCGGTTGCTGGTTTCGACGGCTTTCAGGATGGCGTCTTTGGCTTTTTGGGAAATCCCGTGCGGGTTTTCGTTGAATGCAATGCGGGCCTTTAGCTTAGGCATTTCCCGGCCCAGTTGAGCAAACTCATCGATGAGGGTTTGTTCATGCAGGGCATTGGCGGCAACCGGGTTCCATACCGCCCGACCCAGTGCGGTCCGGCTCAGGGATAATCCGGCGGTAAACAGCGCACCGGTGCGTAACAAATTCCTGCGGGTGATGGGGTGATCCATGATTTCGTAGAGTTGGTAAGTTTTTGTACTAAACTACGATAAGATTTTATTATTTCCGAATAAAGCCAAATCCAATTTCGTCATTTCAAAAATAGTCAAAATTTCCAAAATGCTTTCTGAATGAAAGTAGATTTATATTCTTTTTATAATAATTCCTACTTTATACTTAAAAAATAAGCTTGTTTTATCGTAAAAATTATAAAATTATCATAAATGAGTTTATTTTTAAACTTCTACCGAATCGGGTATTTGGGCCTCAAAATGCGTAGTTTCCCCGAAAAAGTGCGTAGAAAGATTTAGTACCGCAGTCAGAAAAATGCCGAATATTTGATATACTTACCGCCTACTCAAAAAGCGTATCCACCGACCCGGTTTTCAGCGACATAACCTAAAATTTTTCCGGAATGAAACTTACGATTCAGGATTTGAATAAGACCTATTCAAATGGGGTCAAAGCCCTGCACGACGTCACCCTGACCATCCCGCAGGGCATGTTTGGGCTGTTGGGGCCGAATGGCGCGGGCAAGTCCTCACTGATGCGCACCATCGCCACCCTGCAGGAAGCCGACAGCGGCCAGATTCTGCTGGAAGATACCACCTTCGGAACCATCGACGTGCTTCGTCAGAAAGACAGCATCCGGCGGGTTTTGGGCTATCTGCCCCAGGAATTTGGCGTATATCCGAAGGTGTCGGCCGAAACCATGCTCGACCACATTGCCAGCCTGAAAGGCATCAGCAACAGCCGGGAACGCAAACTGATCGTCGAAGCCCTGCTCGAAAAAGTGAATCTGGCGCACGTCAAAAAGAAAAATCTGGGCACGTTTTCGGGCGGGATGAAACAGCGGTTTGGCATTGCCCAGGCCCTGATTGGCAACCCCAGCCTGATTATTGTCGATGAACCCACCGCCGGTTTGGACCCCGCCGAGCGCAACCGTTTCCACAACCTGTTGTCGGAAATCGGTGAAAATACGGTCGTCATTCTCTCGACGCACATCGTAGAAGACGTCACCAACCTCTGCTCCGACATGGCCATCATCAGCCTCGGCAACGTCATCGCCCAGGGGCACCCCGCCGACCTCGTGGCCGCCATTCAGGGAAAAATCTGGCGCAAGATCATCGAAAAACCCGAGTTGGACAATTACAAGGCCAACCACCAGGTCATTTCGACACAACTCAAGGGCGGAAGGACCCAGATTCACATTTACAGCGACAGTCCGCAACTCGGTTTTGAACCCGTCGAAGCCGACCTGGAAGACGTCTACTTCTCCAAAATCACCAGCCACCAGGAAGTAAGAGTGATGAGTTAAGAGTGAAGAGTTCAAAATTAAAAATTCAACGCGTCGCCAACCACTCGGGCGGCCAACTCTTAACTCATCACTCTTAACTCATTACTCTCTATGTTTTGGAACATCTTTACTTTTGAACTGACCTATCGGCTGAAGCGTCCGGCCACGTATTTATATGGCCTGCTCCTGTTTTTATACGCTTTTCTAATCCTGATTTACGGCAACGGCCCGGCTTCTGAAAAAGCGAACGTCAACTCGCCCTACGCCATTTCGTACCTGCTGATTCTCATGAGTGTTTTCGCCACCATGATGAGTTCGGCGGTGATGGGCGTGCCGGTTTACCGCGACATCGAACACAACACCCGCTCCTACTTCTTCTCCTACCCCATCAGCGAACGCGGCTACCTGCTGGGGCGGTATCTGGGTTCATTTCTCATCCTGATTGCCATCATGAGCTGTGCCTGCGTCGGTATTGTGCTGGGGTCGCTGCTGGGACCGGTATTGAACCTGGCCGACAACGTGGAACGCTACGGCCCGATCCGGCTGTGGGATTACGTGCAGCCGATGCTGGTTTTCGTCATTCCGACGATCTTTTTTACGGGAAGTCTGTTTTTCAGCCTGGTGGCGCTGACCCGCAACGTATTTGTGACCTATGCCGGGAGTCTGCTGCTTTTCATCGGGTATTTGCTGGGCATTACGCTGGCGTCGGATCTGGAAAACAAGGACATTGTCGATCTGCTCGATCCGTTTGCGCTCAATACGTTCACGAACGCGACCAAATACTGGACGCCCGCCGAACAGAACGAACTCCACGCCGGGCTGGAAGGCAATGTACTGCTGAACCGGTTGTTGTGGGGCGGAATTGGGTTGGCGACCCTGCTGTATACGGTTTTTCGGTTTGATTTTCAGCGGTTTCTGGCCATCAAACTGGGTAAGAAATCGAAAGCCGACGGGGTTACGGAAAAAGCAAAACCGCTCGCTACGCTGCCCGTGGCCGAGAAAATCTATTCCACCAAGGCGTATCTCACGCACCTGTTCCGATTGACGAAACTGGAATTCGGCAACATCATCAAAGACGTTTATTTTCTGGTCATTTTGATGGGGGGCGTGTTGTTTCTGTTTCTGGATGGCTGGTTTGCCGACCAGATTATGGGAACGCGCTCGCTGCCGACGACCTATTACATGATTGAGGTAAAAGACTTCGATTACATTCTGTTTGTCTTTATTCTCATTATTTTCTACACCGGCGAGAGCGTTCACCGCGACAAAGCCGTTCGGTTTGATAACATTGCCGACGCGCTGCCCGTCCCGAACTGGGTGACCTACGGATCGAAGTTTCTGGCCCTGGTCGGCATCTGTTTTCTGCTGGTCAATCTGGTGATTGTCAGTGGCGTGTTGAACCAAACCGTCAAAGGGTATTTCCAGTATGACTTCAACCAGTACTTTACCGATCTCTACCTGATCGAGTTTCCCGAATACCTGCAACTGCTGATGCTGGCTTTTTTTGTCCACATTATGGTCAACAGCAAGTTTACGGGTCACATCATCACGATCGGAATCTGGGTTGTGCTGATCGCGCTGCGGAATTTTGCGGAACTGGACTATAACCTGTTTTTCTACAGTTACACGCCCGGTTACCGGATCTCGGACATGAACGGTTTCGGGCATTTTCTGAAACCGCTGCTCTGGTTCAATCTCTATTGGCTGGCGTTTGGCTTTGCGCTGTTGATCGTCGGCAATCTGTTCTGGAACCGGGGTTCGGAAGGCGACCTGAAAACCCGCTGGCGATTGGCTAAACTGCGGTTCACCCGCTTGCCGCTGATGGCCCTGGTCGTTTGTCTGCTCATCTTTGTGGGTTCCGGCATCTGGATTTACTACAACGTCAGCGTGCTGAACAAGTACCAGACCGCCGACGAAACCCGGGAATTGCAGGCCGAGTACGAGAAAAAATACAGCCGCTACGAACGCGTCGCGCACCCGAAAATCACGGATTTAAAAGTAAAAATCGACCTCGTGCCGGAAGAACGACGCGTGACGGCCAACGGTATTTTTACGATTGTCAACAAAACCGCCCGCCCGCTCGATTCGCTGCACCTGCTGTTCAGTTCGCCGGAATACAATCATCCAAAAACCAAAACGCTGCTGATCGACGGCAAAAACCCCAAAATCCTGCTGAAAGACACGGTTTTCCGGTATTACATCTACCAACTGCCCCGAACCCTCCAGCCCGGCGATACGGCCCGCATGGAAGTCACGATTACGGCCCAACCCAGAGGATTCACCAACAGCGGCTTAAACCGGGAACTGGTCTACAACGGCACGTTTTTCGATACGGGCATTTTCCCGACCTTTGGCTACAACCCCAACGGAGAGCTGACCAGCGACAAATACCGCAAAAAATTCGGTTTGCCCATCAAGCAATACCAGCAGCCGCCCTACACCGATGCCTGGGGCCGCAGCAATTTTCTGTTTACGCAGGACGGCGACTGGATTACGTTTGAAGGCACCGTTAGCACCGCGCCCGACCAGATTGCGATCATGCCGGGGTATCTGCAAAAGGAATGGTCGGCCAACGGACGCAAGTATTATCACTACAAAATGGACGCGCCCATCGCCTATTTCATGAACGTCAGTTCGGCCCGCTATGCCGTCAAACGCGATGTCTGGAAAGGCCCGGATGGAAAAACCGTCAACATCGAAGTGTATCACCACCCCGCGCACGGCCGCAACATCGACCGGTATGTGAATTCGGTGAAAGCATCGATGGATTATTACAACCAGTATTTCAGCCCGTATCAGTTCCGGCAAATGCGGATTATGGAGTTTCCGCGCTACGCCGGTTTTGCGCAGTCGTTTCCGAATACTGTGCCCTATGCCGAGAGTTTCGGCTGGGTGGGCGACTTCCGCGATCCCGACAAAACCGACTATGCCTATTACGTGACCGCGCATGAAGTGGCGCACCAGTGGTGGGGCCATCAGGTGATGCCGAGCAACACGCGGGGCGCCAACCAGATTTCGGAGTCGATGGCGGAATATGCGTCGCTGATGGTGCTGAAAAAGACCTACGGCGACAACATCATGCAGTCGCGTCTGAAATACAGCCTCGACCGCTATTTGCGCGGTCGGTCGTCGGAAGACAAGTTTGAGGAAACCCTGCTCGACAACGATACGCGGGCGTACGTCTGGTACGACAAAGGCTCGGTGGTACTGTTTGCCTTGCAGGATTACATCGGCGAAGAACGGCTCAACCGCGCTTTCCGGGACTATGTGGAGAAAGATGCTTTTCAGCAAAAAGCGCCCTTTACGACCAGCCGCGACTGGTATCGCTACATCAAAGCCGCCACGCCCGACTCCCTGCACTACTTCTTGACCGATAATTTCGAAAAAATCTCTCTTTACGAAAACCGCATCACGGAAGCCAAAGCCGAGCCGCTGAAAAACGATCAGTACAAAGTGACGATGACCGTGCAGACCAAAAAGCTGTATTACGACAAGGCCGGAAAAGAAACCGGGGTAGGCAAAACCAAAGACCTGATCGAGATCGGCATTTTCGCAGCCGATGCGAAAAACAAGAAAGGCATGACGGAAAAGGTGCCGCTCTATCTGAAAAAGCAGTGGTTAGCGCCGGGGGTTCATAAACTGGAATTCGTGGTGAAAGGCAAACCCGCCAAAGCAGGTATCGACCCCTACAACAAGCTGATCGACCGGGTGTCTGACGACAACGTGAAGCCGGTGGATTAAGAGTAATTGTATCGCAGAGTTAAGCGGAGAATATCAGAGGGCAGCAGAGTTTTTTTCTCTAATAAACTCTGATATCCTCCGCTCACTTCTGCGATACAACAACCTTCATCACAAGCCCTTCTGTCCGGCAATCTAAAAATCACGCCCGTGATCTGAGCCGGTAAAATAGACAATTGAATGCCTGAATTATGCACTTCAGCGTGCTTCCTCTATAGTGCTGGTTGTTTTGGAATCTACTTTACAGATTCAATCTTTTTATTCACCAAACAACAAAAGCATGAGGAAACTAAATCAGCGTTTTCGAACCGGATTCCTGTATTCACTGCACTGGCTTTTTGCCGGGTGGCTGGCCATTTCGGTGGCCGAAGCCCAGTCCATCAGCAAACAGATCATCGTCGACCAGTTTGGCTGGCGACCATCGGCGAAAAAAATCGTCGTGTTTGCCAACCCGGTTAATGGCCAGAACAACGGCTCGCCCTACACGCCGGGCAGTCAGTTTCAGATTCGTCGCTCGTCTGACAATTCGACGGTATTGACGGGAAATGTAACCATCTGGAACAACGGAAATCTCCACACCGACTCGGGCGACAAAGCGTGGCACGGCGATTTTTCGAGCCTGACCACGCCCGGCCAGTATTACGTCTACGACCCGGCGAACAACCTGCGTTCGTACGAATTTGAGGTGCGCGATGACATTTACGCGGCCGCCCTGAAGGCATCGGCCCGGACGTTTTACTACCAGCGCTCCGGCACGGCCATCCCGGCGCAGCACGGCGGCAACTGGACCCACGGCCCGGCCCATACGCAGGATGCCAACGCCCTCTTGTACACCACGTCGGCCCAGGCCGGAACGCAACGAAACGTAACCGGTGGCTGGTACGACGCCGGTGACTACAACAAGTACATCCCGTTTCTGAGCAGCACGATGTGGAACCTCATGGTTGGTTATGAACTCCGGCCCTCGGCTTTCCCCGACAACACCAACATTCCGGAGTCGGGCAACGGCGTACCGGACCTGCTGGACGAGTTGAAGTGGGAGCTGGACTGGATGCTGCGGATGCAGGCCGACAACGGCGGGGTCCATAACCGGGTGACGGTGACGAGCTACGACAACGGTTCCGATGATCCGGCAACGGATGTTCAGCCCCGGTATTACACGGCGATAACCACCTGGTCGACAGCCACATTTGCGGCCATCACCGCCCATGCGGCCCGGCTTTACGGGAATTACGGCGGTCAGTATCCGGGTTACGTCAATACCCTGCGCGCGGCTTCCGAAAAAGCCTGGACCTACCTGGAAGCCAACCCGACGATGCTGCCCGCTTCGGGAACCGACGGCGCTTCAACGGCGGCTGCCGATGCGGGTTCCAACGCCAACGACGACAAACGCCGACGGGTTGCGGCTGCGGCCGAGTTGTTTGCCACCACCGGAACGGCCAAATACAAATCGTATTTCGAAGCCCATTACAACGACGTGAACGGTACGAGTGAAAACGGTTTTCATCCGTTCTCGAACGGTAATCTGGATGCCTCCCTGTGCTGGGAACTCAACCGGGCCTATTACGTTTATGCCAAAGCTTCCGGCGCTACGCCCGCCATTGTCACGGCGATCAGGGACAAGTTCAAAAGTACGATGGACTGGCCCCTTGAATCGTATCACGCGCAGAAAAGCGACCCCTACCTGGGTTTTATGTGGACCGGCCACTATTCCTGGGGCTCCAATTTGCAAAAGGCGCTGTGGGCGATTCTTCCCCTACTGGCGGTCGATCTGAACGTCAATCCGGCCAAAAATGCGCTCTACCAGGAAATTGCGGAAGAGTACCTGCATTATTTCCACGGACGCAACCCGCTCTCCTGGACCTACCTCAGCAACATGGGCAGCCGGGGAGCGAACGCCGGAGCCGAAAACAGCGTCGATGAGTTTTACCACAGTTGGTTCCGGGATGGTTCGGCGCGCTACGACGGGGCGTCGTCGCAGTTCGGTCCGCCACCCGGTTTTCTGGTGGGTGGCCCCAATGTGTATTACGGCGGCTCGTCAGCTCCTCCGAAAAACCAACCGGCCATGAAAGCATACCGCAACTGGAACACCAGCTACCCGGAACCTTCGTGGGAAATCACGGAACCGGCCATCTACAACCAGGCGGGGTATACGTTTCTGGTGGCGTATTTTACCAGTCCGGGCGGAACTACGCCCCCACCGGTGATTTCAGCGTCGAGCAACAGCCCGGTTTGCAGCGGACAAACCCTGAGTCTGGCCGTGGCCAACGCGCCAACGGGGGCCACTTTCCTCTGGAGCGGCCCGAACGGTTTTACCGCAACGGTGGCGAATCCGACCCTCCCCAATGCCGGGACGGCCGCTTCCGGGACGTACTCGCTGACCGTGACGCCTTCCGGTGGAACGGCGCAAACGGTGACGACCACCGTCACGGTCAACGCCCTGCCCCCGGCATCGGCTTCGAGCAACACCCCCGTTGCGGCTGGTCAGACGCTGAATCTGACAGCCGCCGGGGCTGGCAACGGAGCGAGTTATAGCTGGAAAGGGCCGAATGCGTTTGTCAGCACCCTTCAAAACCCGTCCATCGCGAACGTCACGACCACAGCCGCCGGAACGTATACACTGACCGTTGGAAGCAATGGCTGCCAGGCAACGACGACGACCGTGGTATCTGTAACGGGAACCAATCCGGGTCCGGAACCAGCTTCGCTCCTGATTTATGACGATGCGCTCAAAACCGGCTGGGTCGACTGGTCGTGGAGCATGACCCGGAATTACAACGCGACCTCGCCGGTTTACAGCGGAACCAAATCGCTTTCTCTCCAGAACACGGCGGGCTGGGGAGCCTTGTATCTCCATGCCGAAACCGCAGTTTCGTTGAGTACGTACCCGAGTCTAAAGTTTTGGGTACACGGTGGCCCCAATGCCGGGCAGCGGATGCAGGTGGTAATCAACAGCAGCGGATCGTATGAATTTACGCCCAAAGCAAACCAGTGGACCCTGATTACGGTGCCTTTCTCCGCCTTCGGAAACCCGGCGACTTTGCGGGATATTTTCATCCAGGACGTTACCAATTCAGCTCAGGCTGCGGTTTACATCGACCAGATGCACCTGGTTTCGTCCGGCAGCACCACGCCCCCGCCAACCGATCCCTTACCGGGCGGTTTGCTGATTTATGACGACGCCCTGAAAACGGGCTGGCTCGACTGGTCGTGGAGTATTTCGCGGAATTACGCCAACGGCACCCCGGTGAAAGCCGGCAACAAATCGCTGGCGTTGCAGTATACAGGGGGCTGGGGCGGTTTATACCTCCATCCCGAGTCCGCCGTTCCGCTGGCTTCGTATGCCCAGCTTCAGTTCTGGGTACACGGCGGCCCCACGGGCGGGCAGCAGTTCAAGGTGACGCTCAATAGCAGCTCGCAGGGGTACACGGTTCGGCCAACGGCCAACGCCTGGACGCTGGTGACCATTCCCCTCACGAACCTGGGCAGCCCGGCCACCCTGAAAGATCTCTATTTTCAGGACACGGGCGGAGCGACCCATTCGGTTTTCTACGTGGACGATCTTCAGCTTTCAGCGGCTTCTTCGTCGGCCCGGCTGGCCACGGCGGAACCCGACGGCAAACCGGTGGTGCGGGTGTATCCGAACCCGGTCGACCGGCAACAAACAACCCTTATGGTGTCGTTGAGCGGTTTTCGGACGAATGAAGCTGTCGAGCTGAAACTAACCGATTTGCAGGGACGCGTCCTCCGGCAACGACCGGTAACGGTTTCGACGACGGCGTATGCCTTCCCGGTGGGTCAACTGGCACCGGGCAACTACCTGCTTTCGGTGCAGGGCGAAACGACGTTGATCACCAAAAAGGTTGTGGTTGAGTAAGGACCGGAACTACTGCATGCGGAACGGGAGCAAGCGACGGTTTGCTCCCGTTTTTGTTCCAACGCCTTTCGTACAAGAGATGATTCCTGACCGACAGCATGGTTTTAATGGCTTCTTCAACATGAAGGACCAGAATAGAACAGGTTGACACAGACAGACATCAATCACAGACGGCCAGTGATTCGTTTGGTTTTGTTGATTCAATTCCATAGAATCGGAGGTCTGTTCATCAGCACCCAACCTGATTCGCACAAAACCGTGAAAACTTTTTTCCTGCTTCTGCTGCTTTCTACAACGGCTTTTTCGCAACCAGCCCCCAAACCGCGCGCCCGCGACCTCGGCATTCCGCTCAACGGAAAACCGGGGCCATTCAATGCGATCACCGACGTTCCCGGTGTGCTGGTGGGCTACAAAACCCGGATTGAGGGCCACGGAAAATGGGCGTTGGGGAAAGGGCCGATCCGAACGGGCGTCACAGTGGTGCTGCCCACGGGGAAAACCGACCGGACTTATCCGGCGGGTTACTTCATTTTCAACGGCGACGGTGAAATGACCGGCATTCCCTACCTCCACGACTACGGCACCGGTTTCGGTCCGGTCGGCATCACCAACACCAACAGCGTCGGGGTGGTTCGCGACGCCATCGGTGGGTGGTGTCACCAGCAGTTTTCGACCAAAAAGGCACTCGATTTTTCATTCGGTTTGCCCCTGGTCGGCGAAACCTGGGACGGGGTGCTGAACGACATCAACGGCTTGCACATCCAAAAAGAACACGTCTTCCAGGCGCTGGAAAGCGCGGCTTCGGGGACGGTTTTGGAAGGCAACGTCGGCGGAGGAACGGGCATGGTTTGCTACGGTTTCAAGGGAGGAACCGGCACGGCTTCGCGACAGATTCGGGTTGGTAGTCAGGACTATACGGTGGGTGTGCTGGTGCAGGCCAACTTTGGTCGGCGCGACGATCTGGTGATGGCGGGGGTGCCGGTCGGGAAAGAAGTGACGGATTTGATGCCGGTGATCAATGAAAAGGACGGCTCGATCATCGCCATCGTCGGAACCGACGTGCCACTCGTTTCCTCCCAACTGAATCTGGTGGCCAGGCGGGTGACGATGGGCCTGGCCCGCACCGGAACCTACGGCACCAACAGTTCGGGTGATATTTTCATGGCCTTTTCCACGCAGAAAGCCGCGTATGATGCCGACACCAAAACGACCACGTACCGATCCGTGGATAAATCCAGTCTGGATGCGGTTTTTAAAGCGACCGTCGAAGCCACGGAAGAAGCCATTCTGAATGCCCTGGTGGCAGCCGAAACGATGGAAGGCATCGATCACCACAAAGTATACGGCCTGCCCCACGACCGGCTGAAAGCGGTTTTGAAAAAGTATAACCGGCTGACGGAGGGGAAATGATGGCGTAGAAAATACGAGATGTAAAAGTTCTGGATCTGAACCCTTTTACATCTCGTATTCATTTTGCTATTTTGAGTTTAAATTCTCCATCCAACCATGACACTTGACGAATTTCGGGCTCTTGATCTGGATTCTTCCAGTCATTACGTTACCATTCAGCTCAAAGGCGATCAGCCACCTGTTAAGCCCGCCAAACTGCATGATCCGCTGCCTACGGCGACTCGTCCGATCCTTTTTTACACCTATTTAGAAGGCAAACGACGCTTTTTCTCGATTATCCCGTATGATTTCACGGGAGCGATCACGTATTATAGTCGTCACATTCCGCTTGAAGAGATCGAATCCATTACTGAACTTCCGCTGATTGTCCGCAACAAACTACACAGCGACGGAAAACGGTATTGAAAAGGCGGTTTTACGCATGCCGCTTCATAACGTCATTGATTAATCGATCAGCTTGGGAAGAGCCTAAACCATATTGAATCGACAGTGCTTTTTTCAGAGCGTGGTTCAGCATGGCCATTACGCGCGAATATTTGTTCATTTCTTCCAGAAACTTCATAGATTCTACGCTTTCTGTCATTACCTCATCATAACTTAGAAAACCCGTTTGGCTTTTTCTTGTCGGCGCGGACTCCTGGTCTCGTGCTTTACTGACGGCGTTATGGGCTTTCCACAATTTGGCAAGGCTGGCAAATTCACTCCGAAAGCTGGAGTTGTTATAGACCTCGTCTACGAGTTTACGGTGTGCCGACAACAGCGCCTTTACGGTCTCATCATCTGATAAATCCCGATACCGCCACTCTTTCGATTTTTCCTCCTTTACTGACGCCAGGCGACGTTGATACGCTATTTTGAACAGGTTTAGGAGTAAAAGATAGTCTTTTTCGATAGCACTTTCGGGGATATTTAATCGCACACGCGATAACCGATTGCCACGCAACACAACGCAAGACTGGTAGTCTGCCCCCAGAGTACTGGCAGCGAGGGCTTGCTCAATATCAGTATCAAGCAGTTTTGTCGGGTCAATCAGATGATAAAGCTCAAAGAACCGCTTCATTTTCAGGTCCTCCTCCAGTTGACCGAAATGCGCCAGCAGTTCGTCATGCGAAAGAACTCCCTGCCCGAATCGGACGATCGCTATCTCCTCTTCCAATGTCATGGCGACGAATCTTTATACTCTTTTATGTTTTCTTCAAGGATAAATATAGTTTTTTTATGCGAACTTGTTGACTTATTTACTCCTCTCCAATTTTTTCAACCCATGCAAGTTATCATTACCGGCGGTGCCGGTTTTCTGGGTCAGCGGCTGGCCAAAGCACTCCTGAACAGTTCGTTGGTTTTTGAAGAATTGCTCCTGGTCGATCTCATCCAACCAATGAATCCGGGAAACGATGGCCGGGTGCATTGCCAGCAGATCGATTTGTCGGCAGAAGGCGCGGCCAAAAGCATCGTGTCGTCCAGAACCGGGCTTCTATTTCATCTCGCAGCGGTGGTGAGCAGTCAGGCCGAAAAGGAGTTCGATCTGGGCTGGAGCGTGAATCTCGACAGTTCCCGGCACCTGCTGGAAGCCTGCCGCCACCAGCATCCGGGCATCCGGTTTGTGTTTGCCAGCGGTTTTGCCGTCTACGGTGGAGACCTCCCGGCGGTGGTCGATGAAAGGACGGTCATTACGCCCCGTTCCTCATACGGCATTCAGAAAGCCATCGTGGAGTTGCTGGTCAATGACTACAGCCGGAAAAATTTTGTCGATGGAAGGGTGCTGCGGTTGCCCACCATTTGTGTCCGGCCCGGCCGACCCAATCAGGCGGCCTCTTCGTTTGTCAGCAGCATCATTCGGGAACCCATTCACGGCGAAACCGCTATTTGCCCGGTTTCGCCGGATCTGACCGTGCTGGTATCCAGCCCTGACACGATCATTCGCAACATCCTGCATGGGGCCAGGCTGGAAAGCAGTGCCTTTGGCGACTGGCGGACGGTCAACCTGCCCGGCATTTCGGTTACCATCCGGGAAATGCTCCACTCTCTGGAGCGGCACACGGACCGGGAAACCGCCAACCGGGTCCAGTTCCGGCCCGATCCCGCCGTTCACGCCATTGTCAGCAGTTGGCCAACCGCCGTCGATAACCGCCGGGCGCTTCAGCTTGGCTTTTCGGTGGATGGTGATTTTGATGGATTTATCAGGCAATTTCTGGCGGAGAAATAGAGACCTGGAAAATCCCTACTTCTTCTTTTTCCGTTTCTTCCGACCCAACTGCAGCTCCTCCGCTTCCTTCATCAAGGCCTTCAGGTCAAACTGCGCGCCTTTGCTGGCATCGACGGTTTCCTGGTAGTCGATCTGGTCGATCTGGGCCACGCGGATGGGTTTGTCCAGAAACGTTTCAATTTCGTCGAGGATCGGTTTTTCTTCGGGGCTGCAAAACGAGAACGCCTGACCTTTCTGGGTCCCCCGCCCCGTCCGGCCCACGCGGTGGACGTAGTTTTCGGGTTGCTCGGGCAGGTCGTAATTCACGACGTAATCTACGTTGGCGATGTCGATACCGCGCGCGCTGATGTCGGTGGCAATCAAAACCTTAACCTCCCCGCTTCGGAACTGATTCATGACCTGCAGGCGGTCTTTCTGTTCCTTGTCGCCGTGAATGGTTTCGCTTTTGATCCCAACGCGTTCCAGGGCTTTCAACACCCGCTCGGCCCGAACTTTCGTCCGGACAAACACCAGAATTTTGCTGTCGGGGTGTTCCTGAATCAGCCGTTCCAGAAAAAACCGCTTGTCGTCCATCCCGACAAAAGCCACGGAATGGTCGATGTTTTTGGCCACCGGATCTTTGGGCGAAATCTGAATCCGGATGGCGTTGTGTACCAGCGAATAGGCTAACTTTTTGATTTTCTCGTTGATCGTCGCCGAAAAAAACAGCGTTTGCCGCTTGCGGGGCAGGAATTTCATCAAATCCTGAATGTCTTTGATAAAGCCCAGATCAAGCATGTGATCGGCTTCGTCCAGAATCAGGATTTCGACCCGCTGCAAGCGGATGTAGCCCTGGCTCACCAGATCGAACATCCGGCCCGGCGTCGCAATCAGAATGTCGATGCCCGCTTCCAGTTGCGCAATCTGCGGGCCCTGCTCCACCCCACCAAACACACAAAACACTTTCAGGTTCATGTGCCGGGAAATCTGCTCGAACACCCCGGCGATCTGCAACGCCAGTTCACGGGTTGGCACCATTACCAGACACTTGATACCCTCCGCCCGTTTCTGCTTTTTCCGTTCATGCAGCATACTGACGACCGGAATAGCGAAAGCTGCCGTTTTTCCGGTGCCGGTTTGGGCAATTGCCAGCACATCTTCACCCTTCAGAATTGGCGGTATCGATTTAAACTGAATGTCGGTCGGTTTTTTGAAGCCCAACCCTTCCAGATTCCGCTTGATTTCGGGGGCAATATAATAATCGTCGAATTTCATGGTGGTGTACGCTGGACTCCGGGTAGTGGTTGGTCACGTCCAATGCGAGTGCGAATTAGTAGAATATTCCTGAAAAACCGTTCCAACCCTTTTGACTTCCCTGAGTCATCTTCCAAAAACAACAGATACGGGATGAATAAGTTTCTGTAGACCGGATTCGAACCCCAACAAAAAAACACCGCTACACAGCAGCGGTGGTTTTCCAGTTTGTCTAATTCTACGGTATTACTCGGCGGGGGTGTTCAAAACCACCGACCGGGCGGGTGTGGAAACCGGCGGAGTAGCCACGTTCACCTGTTTGCGAATCGCGCCCTGAGCCGACTTGAATTCCAGTTCGTAGGCACCATCGGCCAGATTTTTCATGTCCAGTTTGGCCGCGTATTTCAATTCTTTTTTCGAAATCGTTTCCTGAAAAATGATTTCTTTTTTGTCGTTGCGCAGCAGAACCGTCACCGGCTCCGCGGCCGATTTTACGACGGATACCCGAATCTTGTTTTCGGAAGTGACGTAGGCACTGGCGCCAAAGGGTAGTGCGTTGGGCGTAGCGGGGTCACTCAAAACCGGGGCGCTCAACAGCGCGGAACAGATCAGATTACTCAGGAGATTGAACATGGTGTTGTTTACGTTTAGTATTTGTTGTTGTTGGGTATGATTCAAAAGGTGTTGCTTACGTGTTCGGTTACTTGTATTCCAAACGCCGTGCCAATATCGTAATAACCTGATAATCAGCATATAAAAAATATTCTCCAGCAATCAAACTGTACGAAGCCGGACAGGTGCTGTTCGCTGCCGGACAACAATGTCCGTTTGGCTTTCGCCCGGCGATTCCGTAGTTTTGAGTAACCCCAAACAACGCGTTCTTCGATGAAATCAACGCTTACACTTCTGATAACGACCATGCTTCTGACGGATCTCGCGCCGGTGAACGGCCAATCCATTACTGAAAATCCTTTTTTCACCGCCTATACCACCCCTTTTGGCGTACCGGCCTTCGACAAAATCAAGCCGGAACACTACGAACCGGCTTTTGAGGAAGGCATCAAACAGCAGGCGGCTGACATTGCGAAAATCACCAGCCAGACCCAGGCACCCACCTTTGCCAACACCATCGAAGCCCTGGAAGCGGGCGGTGATCTGCTCAGTCGGGTGAGCACGGTATTTTTCAACCTCAACAACGCCAACACCAGCGATGCTCTTCAGAAAATCGCCCAGACCATTGCGCCCAAACTGGCGAAAAACGGCGACGACATCGCGCTGAATCCGGCCCTGTTCAAGCGGGTAAAAACCGTTTACGACCAGCGAAACCAGCTTAAACTCACCGGCGAACAACAGCAGTTGCTCGAAAAAACGTACAAGAATTTTGTCCGGGGCGGAGCCGCTTTGACCGCCGAAAAACAGGATCGGCTGCGGAAAATCAATGAAGAGCTTTCGGTCCTGACCCTGAAGTTTGGTCAGAATCTGCTGGCCGAAAACAACGCCTACACGCTGGTAATCGACAAAAAGGAAGACCTCAGCGGTTTGCCCGCTTCGCTGGTGAGCGCGGCTGCCAACGAAGCCAAAAAGCGAAATCAGGACGGCAAATGGATTTTTACCCTGCAAAACCCGAGCATCATGCCGTTTTTGCAATATGCCGACAACCGGGCACTCCGCGAGCAGATTTTCCGGGCCTATCTCGAACGCGGCAATCACAACGACGCGCGTGACAACAAGGCGTTGATGGCCAAAATGGTAACGCTTCGGGCCGAAAAGGCGCAGTTGCTGGGCTACGAAAACCACGCGGCTTTTGTGCTGGAAGAAAGCATGGCTTCAACGCCCGCCAAGGTGAGCGAACTGCTCAATCAACTCTGGGCCGCAACGGTGCCCGTGACGAAGCAGGAAGCCACCGAGTTGCAGGCGTTGATGGACAAGGAAGGAAAGAACGAAAAGCTGGCGAGTTGGGACTGGCGGTATTATGCCGAAAAACTCCGCAAGCAAAAATACGCCCTCGATGGCGAACAGCTCAAACCGTATTTCTCGCTCGAAAACGTCCGCGAAGGCATTTTCATGCTCACCGGACGGCTCTACGGTTTGCGCTTCGAACGGCGAACGGATTTACCAATCTATCAGGAAGAAGTTCAGAGCTACGAAGTGAAAGAAGCCGACGGACGGCACATCGGGATTCTGTATATGGATTTTCACCCGCGCGCCAGCAAACGCGGAGGAGCGTGGATGACCAGTTTTCGGCGGCAGGAAGTGGAAAAAGGCCAGAAAATCACGCCGGTGATTTCCATCGTCTGCAACTTCTCGCGTCCGTCGGGCGACGCCCCGGCCTTGCTCAGTCTGGAGGAAACCCGGACGTTTTTCCACGAATTCGGCCACGCCCTGCACGGTTTGCTTTCCAACGTCACCTACGCCAGTTTGTCGGGAACATCGGTGCCGCGCGACTTCGTGGAACTGCCTTCGCAAATCATGGAAAACTGGTCGGAGGAAGCGCAAATGCTGAAACTCTACGCCAAACATTACAAAACCGGCGCGGTGATTCCGGATGCGCTGATCGAGAAAATCAACAAAAGCAGTCTGTTTAACCAGGGTTTTGAAACGACTGAATACCTGGCCGCGTCGTTGCTCGACATGGAGTACCATACGCTGAAACCCGGCGAGGTGCCGACGGATGTGCTGGCTTTCGAAAAGCAGTCGATGGATAAAATCGGTTTGATCGACCAGATTCCCCCGCGCTACCGGAGCACGTATTTCCAGCACATTTTCGCGGGCGGTTATTCGGCGGGTTATTACAGCTACATCTGGTCGGCGGTTTTGGATGCCGATGCTTTCGAAGTGTTCAAGCAAAAAGGTTTATTCGATCAGAAATCCGCCCAGTCGTTCCGCAAAAACGTCCTCGAAAAGGGCGGCACCGACGAACCGATGACGCTCTATAAAAATTTCCGGGGCTCCGAACCCGACATCAAACCGCTGCTCCGTCGCCGGGGCTTGCTGAAGGTGTTATAAAGTTGGTTTACAGTCTACGGTTTACAGTTGGCTGGCGCATTCACAATCGTGCATCAGTCCCGGTGGAGAACCGCACCGTAAACCGTAGACTGAAAACCGTAAACCATAAACCCCAAACTCCATTATGAAGAAATACCTACCCACCCTCCTGCTGGCTTTCTCCCTGATTTCCTGGACCATCGACGATGTTCCCCAGGCGGTGATTACCAACGATTCCATCAAGGCAACGCTGTATTTGCCAGACACCGCCACCGGGTATTACCGGGGCACGCGCTTCGACTGGTCGGGCGTGATTGCCAATCTGGAGTACAAAGGGCACAGCTATTTTGGGAAGTGGTTTGACAAATACGATCCGTATCTGCACGACGCCATCAGCGGCCCGGTCGAAGCGTTTGACCCGATTGGTTACGATCAGGCCAAACCCGGCGACCTGTTCGTGAAGATTGGCGTGGGGAGCCTGCGGAAGATCGACAGTGAACCGTACAAGTTTGTCGCGCCCTACCAACACGTGGATAAAGGGCAGTGGTCGGTTCAGAAAAAAGCCGATCAGGTGCGGTTTACCCATGTGTTGAAGGATGCGGCCGGATATTCCTACGAATACGAAAAAACCGTGAAGCTCACCAAAGGCAAGCCCGAACTGGTGCTGGAGCACCGCCTGAAAAATACCGGCAAACAGCGCATCGAAACCGCCGTTTACAACCACAACTTTCTGGTGATCGACCAGCAGCCGTCGGGGCCGGATTTTCGGGTTCAGTTTGGGTTTCCGGCCAAACCGACCGGCGATTTGAAAGACATTCTGGCCAGTAAAAATCAGGAGCTTACCTTTTTGAGACCGCTCCAGAACCGGGAGAGCATTTACACGCTCGTGGAAGGTTACGGCGCCAGTGCCAGCGATTACGACATCCGGGTTGAAAACACCAAAACCGGCGCGGGTGTCCGGATTCGGAGCGACCGGCCCATGTCGAAACTGGCATTCTGGTCGAACCCGAAAAACCTGTCGCCCGAACCCTTCATTGCGATCAATGTGGCACCGGGACAGGCGTTTACGTGGAAGATTTCGTACGAATTTTATACAACAGGGCAGTAAGGAACAGTCGATTCCGCCACGATTCTTCAAAAAGGCATCAGAATTACCTGATGCCTTTTTGATTAGCTAACGGGTTGCCATGCCGCGTCGTCAAACTTCGGCAGCTCAATTTTGGCCAGTAGTTCGTCTTCCAGCAAAGCCGCCCATTCAATCAGATAGGCCACAACGTCGTCGCGGTGGTTATGACGTAGGTAACGCTTTTCGATGGGGAAACGATCCAACACCCGCCGGTCGGTCAGTTTTTCGAGGTTCTTCAGGTCTTCGATCGCCAGACCGGCCTGCAACATTTCACTGATTACCAGATCAATCGGCATGTAGCTCGTGGGGCAATAGTCGGCCACCTGCTCGTTCCAGTCGCCATAGCGTTGCATGGCGTAGGCGTGAATCTGGGCTTTGGTCAGTTTGGTCAATTCCTGAGCGAGGTTGCCGCAGTTGCAACCGCCCATGTGGCCCCATTCATAAGGAGCGCCTTCCTGTAGTTTCCGGGCTGTCCGGCGCAGCGCATCGATCAGTTCAGGATTTGGTCGTGCCATGGTAGTACAAAGTTTACGATTTTACCAACCCAACAGATTGTGATTCCATTTTGTTTCCTGCAAAAACGTCTCTTTTAGCAGAAAAAAAGACCGCTATTTTTTCCTGAAAACGCTGACTCAAACCAGGTAAATACCGTCTTCCTTAATCGCAATCTTCCGTTCCCGAAACAGCGCCCCGATGGCTTTCTTGAAGGTTTTCTTACTCATCTCCAGCGTCTGGTAAATGGCATCCGGTTCGCTGTAATCGTTGAGGGGCAGAAAACCGTTCTGCTCTTTCAGCGTGGCCAGAATCCGCTGCGCGTTCGGTTCCACGTTTTCATACCCCGGTTTTTGCAGGCTCACATCGATCCGGTTGTCGTCGCGAATCGTCTTGATGTAGCCCGTCAGCCGGTCGCCGGGATACACCTGACGGAACACCTCATTCGCGTAGACCAGGCCCCGGTAGCGGTTGTTGATGATGACGTTGATGCCCAGATCGGTCGGTTCCCAGGCCAGCAGCGACACTTCCTGCCCTTCCGTCAGGTTGGGTACTTCCGAATCCAGAAACCGGTTGAGCCGGCTCGACGCCACCAGCCGGTCGGTTTCGTGATCGAGGTACAGGTACACGACGTACCAGCGGCCCACTTCCATCGGGCGGCTTTGCTCGCGGTAGGGCACCAGCAGGTCTTTTTCCAGCCCCCAGTCCAGAAACGCACCCACGCTTGTGACCGAAACTACTTGCAAACGCGCAAACTGATTGCGCTGGATTTTAGGCGTCAGCGTGGTGGCAATGATCCGGTCTTCCGAGTCGGTATAAACGAACACATCGATCGGATCATCGACCCGCAGCGATTCCGGCACGTATTTGTTGGGGAGCAGGATGTCATTGTCCTCATCGTCGCCCAGAAAAACCCCGACGCTGGTTTCGCGGAGGGCAATCAGGGTATTTATTTTTCCAATTTGTATCATTCGAAACGGTTTTTCAAGCCCTTTTTACTGCTTTTGCCGGTCGGCCCAGGCATCCATCTTGTGTTCCAGCACATCCAGCGGCATACAACCGTCTTTCAGGAATTCGTCGTGGAAAGCCGCCAGCTTGAACTGGTCGCCCAGCTGTTTTTCGTACTTGGCCCGCAATTCCCGGATTTTCAGCGCCCCGATCTTGTACGATAGCGCCTGCGCCGGAATGGCCATATACCGCTCGATTTCGGCCACCGCGCCCTGTTCCGCAATCGGTTCGTTGTCCATCATGTACTTGATGGCTTCTTCGCGGGTCATGTGTTTGGTGTGAATCGCCACATCGACCACCAGCCGGATCGCCCGGTGAATTTCGTCGCTCAAAGCGCCCATATACTGGTACGGATCGGTGTAAATGCCGAGTTCCTTGCCCAGCGACTCGCAGTACAACGCCCAGCCTTCGCCGTAGGCGCCATACCACGCAAACCGCCGGAATTTCGGCAAATCCGTGTTTTCCTGCTGCAAAGACACCTGGTAATGGTGACCGGGAATGGCTTCGTGCAAAAACAAGGACTCCATGCCGGACGTAACGTTGAATTGGGTCGCATCCGGAATCGGAACGTAGAAAATGCCGGGGCGACTTCCATCCGCCGACGCCGGGTTGTATTCCGCACTCGCCGAGGCTTCGCGGAACTTCTCCGTTTGCCGGATTTCAAATTTTGACTTTGGCGTTTGGGTAAACATCTTCGCCAGATTCGGCTCGATCCGCGCCAGAATTGTGTTGAAAGCCGCCAGCACGTCTTTCGGCTGTTTGTAGGGATAAAACTTCGGGTCGGTTTTGAGGTGAGTGAAAAAATCGTTCAGCGAACCGGGAAAACCGACCTGCGTTTTTACTTTCTCCATTTCACCCCGAATCCGGGCCACTTCTTTCAAACCGGTCTGGTAAATTTCATCCGGCGTTTTGTCGGTGGTCGTCCAGGTTTTGACCAGCTCTTTATACAACTCCGGCCCCTGTGGAACCACATCGATGCCCGAGGTAGTACGGGCTTTGGGCAGGTATTCCTGCTGTAGAAAATCGCCCAGTTTTTTATACGTCGGCACGATCTGTTCCAGAATCGCCGTCTTGTAAGCGGCTGTCAGGCGGTTTTTATCCGCTTCGCCAAATTCTTTCGGCAGGTTCCTGATCGGGCCGTAAAACAGACTTTGAGTCGGATCGGTCACCACCAGATCGGTCATCTGCGGGATCATCTTCACCACCAGGCTTTTCGGCCAGATCAGGCCAGTCGCCATGCCTTTCCGGAAATTGGCCACGGCGGTATCACCCCAGACCTGAAAGGCCGAAACCCGCTTCAGCCAGTTGTCGTAATCCTTGACGGTTTTGAACGGCTGCGCCCCCGCTCCGCTGCCCAACTGACCAAACGACAGCGTCAGCCCTTCGAACTGTGAAAACGGCACGTATTCGAGGTGAAACTTAAATTGGTCCAACTGCAGCTCCAGCTCGCGTTTCAGAATATCGTACGAAATTTTGTCCTGATCCGACAGTTTTTCGCGATCAAAGGCTTTTATTTTGTCGAGATAGTCGGTGTAAAATGCCTTCGTCTGGCCAAGAAATTCCTGCGAAATGCTGTTGGGCAGCAAATCGTTGTAGCGGTTGTCGCCCTGATACGTCGCTTCAATCGGAAACAGCTTCAGGCGTTCTTCGTAGTACGTATCGACGGTTTGGGCGAAATCGGCATTGGCAGCCGTGTTTTCCTGTCCGGTTTTGGAGTTACAGGCCATCATCGAAGCCATGAGCAGAGCGGATACAAGGATTAGTTTCATGATCGAATCGCATTCGGCAAAAGTTCAGAGCGGAAAGGTAGCCATAAACCGCCGAAAACCCTGACCGTGACGGGCCGCACGGGGATTGAAGACCACTTTCCTTTCAGTAAAAATTGACCGCACAAATGGTAACCCGAACAGAGTCTTGTCAATTTGGGGTTTTCTCACCAGCCATAAACGACCGTTGAATGCGGAGGCTCTTACCCAACAGGAAAGGTGTTTTAAGGGCTTTATCTGAATGGCCCCCCGCGATGGGCTTTGTCGCTACGCTCATTGGGTGAACACGCCATTGAAAACGCAAAAACCGTCGAACGTTTATCAATCTCTGTTCACCAGCGAGCGGCTGGACCGTACTTGCTGCACGTTGCCAGCGGTTCCAGACAGGTAGTTTTGAAAGCATTGAAGCCATCATTGACAAGTTGTTCACTTTAAGCTGTTTGACTCCGTTTTGAATCGGAGTCAAACAGCTTTTTTTATACTTACCATTTTGTTAGAATTGTTCTTTTCATTTGCTATTTTCGCAGTAATAATAGTAACGTATACACTACGCGTCGGGGCTGTTCCAAACCCGCAACCAACCCGTTTACGCACTATTCAGGAAACCGCTCAACGTCTTCCGCCGGTTCTGATCCGGCCACGCAATTTCTGTCTACTAAACCATTTTATCCCATGAAACATCTTTTACGATTACCCTTCCAATGGATGGGCAGATGGGCACCCCTTCGCCTTTTTTTGTTTGCTCACGTTTTGATCCTGGCCAGTCTGACGAGCCTTCATGCGCAGACGATTCGTTACGTGAAAGAAGGAGGTAACGGTGAAGGCTTGACCTGGGATGATGCTTCGGGGGATTTAATGGCCATGATCAATGCCTCCCAGTTCGGCTCCGGCGATCAGGTCTGGGTAGCGAGAGGAATCTATAAACCAGGTCCTGAACCGTGGCATCGGTTTGAATTGACCGATGGGATATCGGTTTATGGCGGATTTGAGGGTGGCGAAACTTCCCTTGAAGAGCGGGTGTTGACTTCTCCCTCCTCCACCACGCTGAGCGGGGAAATCGGCGATCCGGGCACTACATCGGACAATAGTTACCACGTTGTGGCTTTGGTGAGGGGCAGTCGGTCAACGATTCTGGACGGTTTTGTTATAACCGGGGGGAATGCCCACGGGGAATATAACGATGCTCACGGAGGAGGAGTATTCAATGAAAGTGGCTGTGGGTATGGTGATCCTATCATCCGGAATTGTTACTTCACCAATAACCAGGCCAGCAGTGGTGGTGGTTTTTATTCCGAGGGATCAGACAGTCATCCCCTGCTGATCAACTGTGTATTCTTCAAAAATACAGCGGACGGGGATGTAGGGGGCGGAGCCATGACGATTTCAGGCTCCGTAGCGACCGTGATCAACTGTACCTTTGTCGGAAACCGGTCCACTACCGGAAATGCCATCCAGAACAAAGGCACACTCGCCCTGACCAATAGCATCCTGTGGAATAACCAACCCAATTATGACGGTGAAATTCAGGGAAATGATGGGCTGGATCTGGTTGGTGACGGAACGCTCACCGTCACACACACCATTAATCAGGACGATCTTCCCGGCCTGGGCAATCAAGTTTCCAACCCGGCTTTTGCGAACGAAGCAACCGGTGACCTGAGCTTGACGGCCTGTTCATTTGCCATTAATTCGGGGGACCTCAACTCCTACACGGCGGTGAGTGGTCCGGGTACAGATATGGCCGGGCAAAACCGTGTGTACGGTGATTACATTGATCGGGGAGCGTTTGAGTTTCAGGGCGAAACAGATGCGCTTTTTTTCATCAATCCGGCTCCAACGAGTTTAACGATCTGTGCGACGCCAACCGGTTATCTGCCTACAATTGCACAGGTAGCATTGGATCTAGGGGGGAAGGGGACTGTTACCTATGAATATTATAAGGACGGGGTCAAATATGATGAGTATGAAGCTGGGGTCGATGACTCTTTCTTTATGTATACTTCGGATCAGTCTTCCGGCGCGTATCGCGTGGTGATTTCCAATGCGTGCGGTTCCATCACGTCTGAGCCCTTCAACCTGACCATAATACCCCATCCCACGGTCACGATTGAGGCATCGGCTACGGCAATTTGTGCCGGAGAGTCGGCCACCCTGACCGCGTCGGGCGGAGGTACCTATTTTTGGAATACGGGAGCAACCACGTCCGCCATCAGCGTGACTGAGACCGGGAAGTACTCCGTAACGGTAACCAACCCGAATGGCTGTTTCGAATACCAGGAGATTAACATCGTAGTAAATAACCTGCCCTCCACGAGCATAACCCCTTCTTCTCCAACGATCTGCGCCGGTCAATCGGTTACCCTAACCGCGTCGGGCGGAAGTACCTATCTCTGGAGCACGCTTGCGACCACGTCCTCCATCAACGTAACGACAACCGGAACCTATTCCGTCACCGTTACCAATGCCAGCCTGTGTTCGAGCACCGCTTCGACCGGCGTGACGGTCGGAGAGTCGATTCTACCACCGACGATCACCAGCAGTCCGACGGCCACTGGTCCGGGTATGATGACCGTGCTCCAGAATACCGGTCCGGTTTCTCTCACCGCCACCGGGTGTGCAGGAACACTGGTCTGGACCGGACCCGGATCGCCCAGCGGTTCGCCGATTTCGATCCCTACGTCAACCACCGGCACATTCGCATATTCCGTCTATTGCCAGCAGGGCAGTTGTACCAGTCCAACGGCCTCATTTACCGTCGTCGTCAACCCCGCCCCGACGGTGACCGGCAGTTTCGACGGCTTTCTGTACGGCGCCGATTGCAGCAGCTTCCGGGGATGGGCCTGGGATCGCAACAAACCCAACACGGTTTTCTCCGTCGATATCTACGACGGGGCAACTTTCAAGGGCTCAATAGCGGCCAATGAGTTCCGGCAGGATCTGAAAGACGCGGGCAAGGGCAATGGCATCCACGCCTTTCGCTGGAGTATTCCCGAAGAGTTGAAAGACGGGCAGGTGCATACGCTCTCTGCCATAGTATCCGGCAGCAGTTTTACCCTGAAAGATGGCCCCAAAACCATCCTGTGCCAAACCGGTACGGTTCCGCCACCGCCCAACAAGCAGCCCGTTGCTCCCGTTGTCCCAGCGTTGACGGCCCAGCAGGGCGTGGATTTTACAACCACCTTACCGGTTTTCACCGATCCTGAAGGCGGAACGCTCAGTTATGGCCTGGCAGGCCTGCCCACTGGTCTGACGTTCACCAGCAGCACGCGTCAGATTACCGGAAAACCCGGGGTTGAAGGCGGTTTTGTGCTGACGTATTCAGCCACCGATCCGCAGGGCGCTACCAACAGCGTGAGTTTTAACCTGACCGTAGCCGGGTCGACACCCATAGTCACGGGTAGTTTTGAGGGTTATCTCGACAAGGTCGAATGCGGAACGATTCGCGGCTGGGTCTGGGATCGCAACAAACCCAATACGCCTTTATTGATACGTGAGTAAGTTTGTTATGTAAGGTCCTTTTGGT
>NZ_VBSL01000160.1 GCF_006149005.1 Larkinella sp. C7
AAGCCAGTAAAATCGACTGGCCTAACCTCGTGTTGCAATGAAACTCCCTAGTTTTCAAGAAATCATCCGCTGGATAATTTCTTCTTGCGTCCGCACTTTTAAACGACCTTCCCTTTTCAAAATCGATCTTATTTTGAAAATGAAAGAGTAAGGTAGCTAGGTAAGTCGCCATAGCGATTACCGTAGTTTATCAGTGACTTTTAAGCACTGATAAACTTGCTAGGTTAGAAAGCATCAAAAATGAAAATTTTGATGTTTGTTGAGTATAAGTAAAGAAAAAAGCCCTTGGGCAGGCTTCTTAATCTTCATCAAAATAGCGAATCAGGCTCTTTTGGGTCAAAATATCTGAGTAAGTGTAGGATTCTACATAGGTGTTGCTGATTTCACCAGGTTGGCTGGCTTGGTCGCTATACTCAACGATAAAGAGCGATGGATAAACCTCAATCAGTCGACCG
>NZ_VBSL01000161.1 GCF_006149005.1 Larkinella sp. C7
AGAAGCTAAAATCCGGATCAAAGCCTTTGTGGATTACCTGGGAATCATCGCGGACAAAGACCGTCCTTTCGATGAACGCAATGGAGCCATCCGGCAGGCTCTTGGGATGTTTGAGAAAGAAGCTACTCTTCAGATTTTAAATAGCAGGACTGGGGTGACACACACAATGCCGGTGCGGCAATATCTTGAAAGAGTTAAATTGCTCAAATACGAGAACATGCAGATTATCAGTGCTGAGCCGGTTCTCAGTGTTCAGGAATCCCCTTTTTATAAAGAGAAAAATTGGGTGGTTCTGTTTAAGAAGGCCACCATGAATGTCACCCTTCGGGATTAAAATTAAAAACAATCATTTTTCGCGCAAACCAAATTACTCCATCACTATGAGATCTCTTTTTCTGCCCGTCTTGCTGAGTCTGATGCTGACCGGAGTCCAATCGGTATCGGGG
>NZ_VBSL01000162.1 GCF_006149005.1 Larkinella sp. C7
ACCATGTGTGTTAACCCTAGCCAATATCAAAATGCTAGGGCTCAGCTTCCTAGTCAAGTCAGGGTTGTTGAAATCGCCAGTGATGACTCTTGGGTAAGGGATTCTGGCCCGACCTTCTTGGTAAATGACCAAGGTCAAATTCGCGCCAACGACTGGACCTTCAACGCTTGGGGTGGTCTGGTAGATGGTCTTTATTTCCCTTGGGACAAGGACGAGCAAATTGCTCAAAAGATTTGCGAAATCGAAGGCATTGATACTTATCGGACGGATGATTTCGTTCTAGAAGGCGGTTCTATCACGGTTGATGGTGAAGGAACCCTCATCACGACTGAGATGTGTTTGCTCAGTCCTGGTCGTAATCCAGATATGACTAAGGAAGAGATTGAGGTCAAATTAAAGAACCACCTTAACTTAGAAAAAATTATTTGGGTTAAAGACGGTATTG
>NZ_VBSL01000163.1 GCF_006149005.1 Larkinella sp. C7
GTCGCTTCTGATGAAGTAGCTATCGGGAAAACGGTTGTTGTTCAAGAAGTCGGCACTACGGATCAAGATACCTACTCCATCGTTGGGGCAGCAGGAGCTGATGTCTTCGCTGGTAAGATTTCCAACGAAAGCCCAATTGCCCAAGCCCTGATTGGTAAAAAGGTTGGCGATACCACAACTATTGAGTCACCAGCCGGAAGCTATGACGTAGAAATCATCAGTGTCAAGAAAACAAAATAAGTAAAAAAGGACGGCTCTTTGTCAACTGTAGTGGGTTGAAGAAAAGCTAAAATCGAGAAAGGACACATTTCATCCTTTCTTTTTTGATGTTCAGAGCGATGAAAATCCGTTTTTTGAAATTTTCAAAGTTCCGAAATCCAAAGGCATTTCGTTTGATAAGGGCTCTTTGTCAACTGTAGTGGGTTGATAAAAAGTTACAACCTGG
>NZ_VBSL01000164.1 GCF_006149005.1 Larkinella sp. C7
AAGTAGATTTTAAGGAAAAGGAGAGCTTAGGAAATGAAATTTAAGGTCTATGATTTAAACACCATTAATCAAGCTAAGGCTGAATTGGGTTTCAATCCCAATAGTCTTAATCTGACAGTCTTTTTAGGGCCCGGTAATACTGCAGCTATGATTTCTTATTTAACCATGTTTGCTCGGGACTACTACAATCTGTCTTTTGAGCAAAACGGCCTGCTTCTCATTAAACGTAGCAAGGCAACCAATAAACTAATCAAGGAGGACTACACCTTTATCCCTAATGAGGAGATTCAATCCATCCAATTTAAGTCAGGCCTACTCATGCATCGTTTGTTTGTTACTGATAGGAGCGGTAAGAGGACAATATTTCGGACCAGTCGTTTTTGGCTAGGTATTCCGTGGCAGGCTCAAAGTGTCAAACAGGTGGCAGATTCCTATGGCAGGCA
>NZ_VBSL01000165.1 GCF_006149005.1 Larkinella sp. C7
GAACCGTGAAGAACCCAGCAACTTCAACTAGCTTACCACTTGAAATCACGCAAGCCCTGACGAATCGCTTTTATCTTAGCAGCATCTAGGCCATTACGCTCTTGGACTTCTGGAGCCAAGTTCTGCAAGTAAGCAACAAAGTTATCCACCAGATGGTCATACTGGTAGTTGCTCAGATGCTTGAGCTGCTGGCTGATAAATTCCTCAGCCTGGTCGAATTTTTCGGCCTCAACCAAATGGTCCAGATAAGCATTACCGCTGATTTCTTGGCCAGTCTCATCCTTGACCTTACCCAGATCCAGCTTAATATTTTCCAGTTTAAAGGCCTTGTCCATACCAGTCGTGGTCTTCCTGATTTGTCTAAGTAGGTCATCATTATTAAAAACGCTCGGCATAAGAGCCACCTCCAATCATCTATTAACCCTATCGGCTATCCCGAG
>NZ_VBSL01000166.1 GCF_006149005.1 Larkinella sp. C7
AAGTAGTAGAGAAGGCGGTCCAAGATGCCAAAGAAAATGCCCAAGCAAATGGCATCAGCAATGCTGAATATGTCTGTGCTCCAGCCGAGAAAACCATGGCAGACTGGGTCAAGGCGGGTATCAAACCGACTGTCATCATAGTTGACCCTCCTCGCAAGGGCCTGACCGAAAGCTTTATCAGGGCCAGCGTTGATACCGCCCCCGCAAAAATCACCTATATCTCCTGCAACCCAGCCACCATGGCGCGTGACATCAAACTCTACCAAGAACTGGGCTACAAGCTAGAGAAGGTACAACCGGTGGACTTATTCCCTCAGACGCACCACATAGAATGTGTTGCTCTATTGAAACGTAAGGCAGAATAAGAGTTCGGCTTGCATTCACATTTTTGGGCAAGCTGCTCAAAAGGTTCACCAAACCTTTGGACTTCCGCAAACGCA
>NZ_VBSL01000167.1 GCF_006149005.1 Larkinella sp. C7
GACACTAGCCCCCACGTCTTTGGCCACATCAACCGCCAATTGGTCATGGGAGGTAATGACTGAAACATTGGGAAGGCCTTTGACTACCGCTTCCAACAGGGCCTGACGCCTAGCTAGGGGGAGAAAGCCCGCCTTATTTTGATTATAAAAAATACCAACATAGAGCTGATCAAGAAGTTGGCTAGCCCGTTTGATAAGATCTAGGTGGCCCTTGGTCACAGGGTCAAAAGAGCCTGCAAATAAGCCGATTTTATTTGACATAAACCGTCACCTTACTAATTCCATACACTTTTTGTTTCCATAGTCGCAAATCACCCAGAGTCTCCGGCAGGTCAACCGACTTATCCGTTTCACAGACAATCATGACCTCTGGGGACAGCAAATCGTGCTCCTGCAGTTTTCCAATAGTCTTGACAATTTCTTCCTTAGCATAGGGCGG
>NZ_VBSL01000168.1 GCF_006149005.1 Larkinella sp. C7
AGGAGTCCATCGTCCTCAGTCACACCAGCTTCAATTTCCTTATGCTTTTGAAGAGCCTCCTGAACGGTCATATCTTTGGCATCTTCAAAATCTAATTTACCATTGTCCTTAGCCATCTCTTCCCTCTCTACATTTCCGAACGTTTGACACGCTGACCAAAATATTGATACAAATCAACCCGCAAGGTCCCATTATAAAGTTTGCGCTTCTTGTCAGCAACTGTCCCATATTTTACTTCAAAATTTTCATCACTGGTCAAAATAAACTTGCTCCAAGTCTTTAGCGGAGAAAAGGTTTGACCCATTTCATTATACAGAATGTCCACTGCTTTGTCATCAAGCAATCGCTCACCATAAGGGGGGTTGGAAATGATAACTCCGTTGATTTTATCCGTTTTCAGGTCCTGCAGTCGCATTTGTTTCAATTTGATAACATCTGC
>NZ_VBSL01000169.1 GCF_006149005.1 Larkinella sp. C7
CTATGCCAGCCCAAAATATCTTTGATGAGCAAGATGCAGCCTACAAAGAAAGCATCTTGCTATCAGCTGTAAGCAAGCGTCTAGCTATCGAAGCTGGCTCTAGCTTTGGTTGGGGCAAGTATGTCGGCCTCGCTGGCAAGACCTTGACCATTGACACTTGGGGAGCTTCAGCACCAGGTAATAAGATTTTTGAAGAGTATGGCTTTACAGTTGACAATGCTGTTGCGCTTTACAAATCTATGTAAGAAAACTGTGTTATAAAGATATCGCCCAAGTTTTCCTTGGGTGACTTTTTGGTAACTACAAGTTTTAAAATTGACAGGCAACTAGAGTTTAGGCTACAATGATTTTAAATAAGTTAATAAAAAATGGAGGACAAGTAGATGAAAAAACTAATCCCCCTTTTGGCGACAGGCCTATCAATCTTAGCTTTAGC
>NZ_VBSL01000017.1 GCF_006149005.1 Larkinella sp. C7
AAAGGAATGATAAAGACCAAATGATAAATGCCAAATGTAAAAGTCAAACGCGTGCAGGGCTACTTTATCATTCATCATTTTGTATTTATCATTTGACATTACAAAATTTCAGATGCATCCCTCAAATCACCCACATCCGCCCCGCTGGGCGCAGCGGCTTCTGGCCTGGCTTCATCCGTCGGAAACGCTGGAGGAAGTCGAGGGTGATCTGGATGAATTGTACACCTACTGGCATCGGCGGGCGGGCAAAACCGAGGCCACGGTGCGCTATGTGCTCAATGTGGTGTCGGTTTTGCCGCCGTTCGTGCGCCGACGTCCTCAAAAAGTTTATTACCCCCAACCCTCGTCGCTTCGCCCGGATATGATCCGCAATTATCTCAAAATCGCTTTTCGCAACCTGCTGAAAAACAAGGTTTTTTCGTTGGTCAATCTGACCGGACTGGTGGTCGGCATTACGGCTTGTCTGATGATTTTGCAGTATGTCAGTTTTGAACTGAGTTTCGACCAGTTTCATACCGACATCGACCGGATCTACCGCGTCACGAACGACCGTTTCCAGCAGGGAAAACTCGTTCAACACGGTACCATTACGTATCCAACCATCGGCAAAACCATGGCGAAGGATTACCAGGAAGTGGATTCCTACACCACGATGGTCAACGGCGGAACGGTCAAGATTCGGCGGGAGAAGTCGATTTTTCAGGAAGAACAACTCTTTTATGTGGATGATCATTTCCTGACTTTTTTCACCTTCCCGTTGTTGGCGGGCGATGCAAAAACCGCCCTGAAAGCGCCGAACAGTATGGTGTTGACCGAAAGCAATGCGAAGCGGATTTTCGGCGTCGAACCAAAGGATTACGCCCGACTGATCGGCCAAACACTGTATGTCGATCTGGACACTGAACCGTTCCGCATCACGGGCATTCTGAAAGAGATTCCGGCCACGTCGCACCTGCAATTCAAGACGCTGATTTCGTACGAAACCCTGGTCAGAACCTGGGGCGACTGGGTGAAAACCAGTTGGGACGGATCGGACATGTGGCATTACCTCAAACTCAAACCGACTGCCAATGCGGCTGCTTTGGAACAAAAATTCCCGGCGTTCAGTGACCGGTATTTCCAGGGCGACAAGGTGTCGGGAAGCGTCGAGAAGTTCTACCTGCAACCCCTGCGGCAAGCGCATCTGTACTCCGACTATGAATATGAAATTGGCATTGTCAACAACGGAAAGGCGGTTTGGACGATGCTGATCATTGCGGCCTTTATCCTGCTCATTGCCTGGATCAACTACATTAATCTGGCCACGGCCCGGTCGCTGGAGCGGGCCAAAGAAGTGGGTGTGCGAAAAGTGGCCGGGGCCACGTCGGGGCAACTGATCGGGCAGTTTTTGTCGGAATCGGTTCTGCTGAATCTGTTTGCGCTGGTTCTTGCCATCATACTAACGGTTTCGCTGCAACCGGTTTTGAATGAGATGGTTGAGAAGCCGTTGTCGCTGTCGTTGCTGACTGGTCAGGGCTACGGTGGAAGTGCCATGGCAATGGCGTTGGTGGGCGTGTTTGCGCTGGGGCTGTTCTTATCCGGTTTTTACCCGGCTTTTGCCTTGTCGGCTTTTCAGGCCATTCAGGTGCTGAAAGGCAGTTTCAAGCGGTCGGCCAAAGGAATCTGGGTTCGGAAATCGCTGGTGGTTTTTCAATACACCGCTTCGGTTGTCCTGATTATCGGGACGTTTATTGTGTTCAGGCAGCTCGAATTTATGCGCAAAGAAAACCTCGGTTTCAACATGGATCAGGTGTTGGTCGTTTCCGGCCCCGATCTGACCCGCTGGGATTCGACCGCCATCGATCGGATCAATACCTTCAAAGCGGAAGCAAAACAGTATCCCGCTATCAAAGCCGCTTCGGCTTCCATGAACCTGTTTGGAAAGCGCCTGCCGCGTTCGTTCAATGTGAAACGGCTCGGATCAAATCAGGAAAAGGGCGTAACCGTTAGCCGAATGGCGATTGACCTGGACTTTTTCGACACCTACCAGATCAAGGTGCTGGCAGGTCGAAATTTCATCCCCACCGACGCCAACCCGGATGGCCGAAAAGTAAAAAATACGGTGATCAATCTCTCCACGGCCCAATTGCTGGGCTTGCCCGATGCGGCTTCGGCCATTGGTCAGAAAATCACGTTTTTTGGCCGGGATTGGGAAATTGTCGGCGTGGTCAGCGATTTTCACCAGCAATCGTTGCGGCACCCGATTGAACCCATTGTTTTCCAGCCTTTCTACACCAACGGCGGTTATTACTCGTTCAAAATCGCAGCAACCGATCCGGAAAAGACGATTGACCAGATCGAACAGAAATACCGGGAGTTTTTCCCCGGTAATAATTTCTCGTATTTCTTTATGGATGAGCAATTTAACCACCAATACCGGGATGATCAGGTGTTTGGTAAAATCACCACGTTCTTTTCTTTCTTAGCGGTTTTGATTGCGTCGCTGGGCCTGTTCGGCTTGTCGTCGTATACGATTTCGCAGCGTGCCAAGGAGATCGGCGTTCGGAAAGTGCTGGGCGCATCGGTGGCCAGTATTGTTGCCCTGCTGTCGAAAGACTTCCTCAAACTCGTGGGGATCGCCATCGTCATGGCTGCACCCATTGCCTGGTATGCGGTTTCGACCTGGCTGGACGACTTTGCCTATAAAATCGATCTGTCCTGGTGGATTTTTGCTTTGGCCGGTATCCTTGCCGTCGGAATTGCCCTGCTGACGGTGAGCTTTCAAAGCATCAAAGCCGCGTTGATGAATCCGGTGAAGACGCTGCGAAGCGAGTGAAAAAGAAAGGAATGATAAAGACCAAATGATAAATGCCAAATGTAAAAGTCGAACGTATACAAGGCCATTTTATCATTCATCATTTTGTATTTATCATTTGATATTAAAAAATTTCAGATGACCTCCACAAATCCCCCAAATCCTCCCCGCTGGGCGCAGCGGCTTCTGGCCTGGCTTCATCCGGCGGAAACGCTGGAGGAAGTCGAGGGCGATCTGGACGAATTGTATACGTATTGGTATAACCGAGCGGGGGAAACTCAGGCGGTTTTACGGTATTTGCTCAATGTGCTGTCAGTTTTGCCGCCGTTTGTGCGCCGACGACAACGTAAACATCACTATAGTAACCCTTCAAACCTGCGTATTTCTATGATTCGGAATTATCTAAAAATCACCTTTCGCAACCTGAAACGACAAAAAGTTTCCACCGGCATCAACATAGTTGGGTTAGCCATCGGATTGGCTACCTGCATACTAATTATGCTATACGTGCAGGATGAATTATCCTACGACCGGTACAATGAGAAAGCAGATCGGATTTTCCGGGTCAGACTCAACTTGCGGTTGAACGGTAAGGACCTTGGTGGAGACGGTTTAGGCCAGAATGCCGCCCGAAATTTGAAACAGGAATTCGCCGAAGTAGTAAACGCAACGCGTATCCGCGGGGGAAGTGAGTTCGTCAGCTATGGAACCACCTCATTCCGACAAGATAACCTGCTGCTTGCCGACTCCTCTTTTTTCGAAGTATTCACCATTCCGTTCCTGAAAGGGAATCCGAAGCGGGCGTTGACAGAGCCAAACACGGTGGTATTGACCGAAGAAACCGCCAGGAAATACTTCGGTAATCAGGAGCCGATCGGAAAAATCCTGTCATTCGGCAGCGACAAGACGCCCTATCGGGTTACAGGCGTGGTCCGAAATGTACCGACGAACTCTCATTTTCAGTTCGATATGCTGGCGACGCTGGTCGGTCGTGACGAAATCATTGATGGGTCGGGCTGGTTGTATAACATGAGCTATCAAACCTATCTGCTTCTGCCCGAGCGCTACGATTATAAACGGCTGGAGGCCAAACTTCCCCAACTCACCGAAAAACAGATTGGGAGTGAAATACAGCAATTCCTGAAACTGACCCCGAAACAGTTTCGTGAGCGGGGTGATGATTTCGGCGTTTTACTGCAACCACTCACCGAAATCCATTTGTATTCCAGGACCGAATCGAACAAGGGTGGGAATATCATGTACATATACGTGCTGACAGCCATCGCCGGCTTTATGTTGCTGATTGCCTGTGTAAACTTCATGAATCTGTCGACGGCCACGGCGGTCCGTCGTTCGCGTGAGGTTGGGGTACGTAAGGTGATGGGGTCGGTGAAAGGACAACTGCAGCAACAGTTTCTGCTCGAATCGGTTCTGTTGGCGCTGTTGGCACTGTTGGTTGGTTTGCTGGTTGTTGGGATAGCACTTCCTTACTTTAATCAACTCACTGGCAAGACCCTGACAATCCATTTATTGACCGAGCCTTACATAGTGGCTGGTTTGGTAGCGGGAACGGTATTGGTGGGACTGCTCGCCGGTAGCTACCCGGCTTTTTACCTGTCTTCCTTTAAGCCGGTTTTGGTCTTGAAAGGGCGGTTTACAGCCGGAAGAGGGAGTTTCAACCTGCGAAGCGGTTTGGTGGTCTTTCAGTTTTTCATCACCATTTCAATGATTATTGCCACCGTTACGGCAGATCGACAACTGCGCTACATGCAAAGCCAGAAAGTGGGTTTTAATCGCGAACAGGTACTGGTGATTCATGATTCGAACATGCTTCGAAGCAACGAAACCGTATTTCGCGATCAGATCATCCGATCTCCGCAAGTCGTCATGGGGAGTATTTCGGGGCAGGTTCCTGTCGGGAAAACCAACCTGGATAACACCACCGTCAGGGCTAAGGAAAATCCGGATCAGGGCGTTATGACCCGGTTCTACTTTGTTGATCCGGAGTACATTCCTACTTTGGGAATGCATATGGTCCAGGGGCGCAATTTTTCAAAACAGTTTCCTACTGATGCTTCAGGGGTTATTCTGAATGAAACCGCTGTTCAGGCATTGGGCTGGCAGAAGAATCCGATTGGAAGGGAGTTGATCGGCTCCACAGACGATAAGGGCGCATATGTAATTTACCGGGTAGTTGGCGTGGTAAGCGATTTCCATTTCGAATCCCTGCGGCAGAAAATCGGGCCATTGGCCATGTTTTTGGGTAGAAACTCCGGCAACATTCTGGTCAAAACCCGTACAGATAACCTTCCGCAGCTTCTCACTTCCTTAAAGCAGCAATGGGAGGAATTTTCGCCCGCAGCCCCTTTTTCCTATTCGTTTCTGGACGACCGGTTTGAACAGGTTTATGTCGATGAGCAAAAAATAGAACAGGTATTAACTCTCTTCTCCAGCCTGACGATCTTCATCGCCTGTTTAGGGCTATTCGGATTGGCAACCTACAACGCCGAACAACGTACGAAAGAGATTGGCGTTCGGAAAGTGCTGGGCGCATCCGTGGGCAGTGTGGTGGCCTTACTCTCCAAAGACTTTCTCAAACTCATTCTGATCGCGCTGGTACTGGCTTCTCCGGTTGCCTGGTGGGGCATGACCCAATGGCTAGAAGAATTTGCCTACAAGGTTACAATCGACTGGTGGATTTTTGCTTTGGCCGGGCTTTTGGCGGTCGGAATTGCCCTGCTGACAGTCAGTTTCCACGGCATCAAAGCCGCGTTGATGAATCCGGTGAAGACGCTGCGTTCGGAGTGAACGGATATTAAATCGAATAACGAATAATAAATGCCGAATATCGAATAACGAAGTTTGACGGCGGTTTTTTTGGTTTTTTGGATAAAAATGGCTGATTGGGCGAATTTGGCACAGGATCAACAGCATTTGGCACAGGATTGACAGGCTATCTGATATAAGGGTCGGAACTTTGGGTATCTTTAGAAACCCAGCTCCCGCTCTTATGAAAAGATACGCTACCTTATTTTTGAGTATTGGCCTGTATGTCATCAGCGTGGTCAGTTGGTCGCAAACGCCACAACTTCGCTTGCAGACCGTTGCGACGGGACTAACCAAACCGGTCGATGTCGTCAGTGCCGGTACAAATCGGCTGTTTGTCGCCGAAATGGGTGGTAAAATCAAAATTATCGAGTCGACCGGTACGGTTCTTTCAACGCCTTTTCTCCATATTCCAGCCGATCGACTGATTGATGTCGAATTCAATGGGGTTTACAGCATCGCTTGCCATCCCAATTTTGCCAGCAATGGCTATTTCTACGTCTTTTATAATCAGAAAGACGGACAAGGTGTTCTTTCCCGGTTTTCCCGGAATGGCAGCAATCCGAATGTCGCGGATTTGGCGAGTGAGCGGGTGCTCATGACCTTTCCTTTTCCGGATCAAGGCCATCGGGGGGGCAAAATCCTGTTTGGACCCGACGGCTATCTGTACATTTTTGTCGGCGATGATGGAAACGTGGGCCGGGGGCAAATGGGCGATGTGCTGGGCAACGCGCAGAATCTTCAGAAATGGTACGGAAAGATTCTGCGCATCGACGTCAACAGCGGGTCACCATACCGCATTCCGCCGACCAACCCGTATCTGACTCCCGGCGATGGGATTCCGGACGAAATCTGGGCCCGCGGTCTGCGCAATCCCTGGCGGTGTAGTTTTGACCGGGAAACGGGTGACCTCTGGCTGGGCGACAATGGGCAGGACGGGTATGAAGAGGTCGATTTTGTGGCGGCCAATGCCAGTAAAACCGTGCCTGCGGCCCAGAATTTCGGGTGGCGTTGTTACGAAGGCGCGCATCCGTATGCAACGGCCGACTGTAACCCGGCGCAAAGTCTGGTGATGCCCCTGCACGAATACGCCGGTTTTTCCAACAATGGCAACCAGTCGGCTTCGGTGGTGGGGGGCTACGTCTACCGGGGCAATGCCTATCCATCCCTGCGGGGTTGGTATGTATATGGGGACTATGCGCAGGGAAAATTGTGGCTGTTGCGCCGGGAGGCCAACAACACGTACCAGACGATTCTGCAAACGCCAGCCTTGGTGAATCCCATTGGTTTTGGCGAAGGGGCGGATGGCGAACTCTACGTTCTGACGCTCAATGAGGGTTCGTTGTACCGGATCACAACGACCGAATCACCGGTGGTAACGAATCGTCCGCCCGTAGCGCCTTCCCCGCCTGCACTGGCCGCAACGGTTGGTCAGGTTTTCACAACCACCCTGCCGGTTTTTACCGATTCGGATGCTGACCCATTAACCTATGCGCTGACAAGCTTGCCTGTGGGGCTGACCTTCAACGCCGGTAGCCGCCAGATCAGCGGGACGCCTACCCGGTCAGGCACGTTTCCGCTGGTTTATTCAGCAACCGACGGTTTCCTGAAAACCGACTTGTCGATTTCTTTGACGGTGGCTGCGGGCGGTGCGTTCGTCACCGGCAATTTTGAAGGCTTTCTGGATGTGGTCAATTGCAGTACCATTTCCGGCTGGGTCTGGAACCGGGACAAACCCAATTTGCCCCTTCCCGTCGAGTTTCTGGACGGTGCCACGAGTGCCACGGCGGTTTTGATCGGGTCGACGCTGGCGAATATCTACCGGCAGGATCTTAAAAATGCCAACAAAGGCAATGGCGAACACGGGTATAGTTTTGTTGTACCGGAAAGCCTGAAGGACAACCAGACGCACACGATCTGGGGGCGGGTACAAGGCTCGACGTACATTTTGAAGTGGGCTCCCAAAACCATCAACTGCGTAGGCACGGGTCTCCCGCCGACCAATGCGGCCCCGGTGGCACCGGCGGTTTCAGCCCTGACGGCTCCGGTCAACGTGGCCTACACTTCGGCCGCCCTGCCTGCTTTCTCGGATGCCGAAAGTGATCCATTGTCGTATTCCCTAACGAGCCTGCCGTCGGGCCTGAGTTTCAATGCCGTTACCCGGGTGATCAGCGGGACGCCCACGCAGCCCGGGACTTTCAACCTGACGTATGCGGCCACGGACGGTAAACACACGCCGGTTTCGACTACGCTGACCCTGACCGTCAATGGAACGGTTGCTCCTCCGCCGGTTGTGACCGGTAATTTTGAAGGATATTTGTCGGTGGTGAACTGTCAGGAAATGCGGGGCTGGGTCTGGGATCGAAACAAACCGAACACACCCCTGACCGTCGAGTTCTTTGCGGATGGCAACGCGATCGGAACCGTCGAAGCCAAAAATTACCGGCAGGATTTGAAAGATGCCGGCAAGGGCAATGGCGAACACGGGTACGTCTTTCAAACGCCTTCGGCGGTGCGGGATAACGTCAATCACCAGATCAGTGCGAAGGTGAAGAGCAGCACCTACACGCTCAAAGGCTCCCCGATAGCGTTACAATGTGCTTCTGCCGCCCGCTTATTGGCATCCTCCGAAGAGTCTCGGCTGGAGGTGATCATTCGGGGAAATCCCGTCACCGGCGATGAACTGGTGGTAGAAGTTCGGGGAGCCGCCGGTCAGCCGCTGCGTCTGCAGCTGAACGACCTGAACGGGCGACTCATCAGCGAGCGACAACTGGAGCAAGCGCAGGAAGTGGAGCGTCACATGCTGGGCTTGAATCATCACCCGGCGGGTCTGCTTTTGCTCCGGATCAGTACGCCGACCCGGAGCAAAACGGTTAAAGTCGTAAAACTAAATTGACCGGTTTGGGAATCAGGCTTCGGCCCGCAGCACTTCCAACGGCGGACGCACCAGCACCCCGCGGCTGTTCAGCAAACCGATGATGATCGTCAGACTGGTGACGATGCCCACAACGGCCAGCAGGGGCGCAAAATTGGGACTGAACGGCACTTCGAAGACGAAATAAGCCAGCGCCCAGGTGCCGAACAACGACAAGACGATACCCGAAAAGGCTGCCAGCAGGCCCAGAAACAGGTATTCGATCAGCGTAATGAGCAGAATCTGACGGCGGCTGGCACCCAGCGTTCGCAGCAGAACGCTTTCCTGAATTCGCTGGTATTTGCTGATAATCACCGAACTACTCAACACGAGCAAACCGGTAATGATGCTGAACAGCGCCATAAACCGGATCACGAACGAAACTTTTTCCAGTACTTCGTCGATGGTTTGCAAAATCAACCCCAGGTCGATGGCCGAGACGTTTGGGAAATGAGTGACCAGATCCCGCTGAAACGAGGCCGATTGCTGGGTGTCACCAACGCGCGTCATCAACACGTGAAACTGCGGTGCCTGATCGAGCACGCCTTTCGGAAAAACAACCAGGAAATTGGTCTGAATGCGGTTCCAGTCCACCTCACGGGTTCCGCCCACGATGGTCGGCACGATCAAACCCTGCACGTTGAACGTCAGTTTATCGCCCAGCTTCAGTTTCATCCGCTCCAGATACCCTTTTTCCACCGAAATGTAAACCTGGTCATTGGTCTGGTAAGGTGCTTTTCCCGCCGTTAGTTTTTCGGAACTGATCAGCGAATCGCGGTAGGTCACGCGGTATTCGCGGGTCAGGGCCCAGTCGGGGATTTTGGCACTCGTATCTTTCTGAATGGCTTCCACCGTCCGCCCGTTGATTTCGGTCAGCCGCATGGTGACCACCGGAACGTTCTGAAGAACGGGCAAACGGTGGTTTTTGACCAGTTGCTGAACCCCGGCTTTCTGCTCATTCTGAATATCGAACAGCACCATATTGGCCTGATTGCCACTGGACGAGAGTTGCACCCGGCTCAACAACAGCGTCTGCGTCAGGTACAGCGTGGCAATCAAAAATGCCCCAAGCCCAATCGAAATCACCAGAATAAGCGTCTGATTCTGGGGTCGATATAAATTCGCCAGACTTTGCCGCCAGATGTAACTCCACGAAACCGGGAAAAACCGGCGTACCAGAACCATCAACAATTGGGCAATGCCGGTCAAGACACCAAAAGCAAAAGCCAAACCGGCCGTAAAACCGACGGCCATCTTCCAGTCGCGGATCTGCCAGTAGGCAAAACCGGTAATCGACAGCACAATCAGGAAATAAACCGCCCACTGAAGCGGATCACGGCCGGTCACATCGTCGTCGTACGAACTGCGGAGCGTGCGTAGGGGCGACACCTTCCGGATCACCAGCAACGGCAGCAGCGCGAACAAAATGGCAATGATCAAGCCCGCGCCGACGCCCTGGGCCACGGCTTTCCAGGATATTTCAGTAACCACATCGACCGGCAGAAAACTCCCGAAAACCGCAGGCAACATCAGTTGCACCACCGAACCCAGAAGCGCCCCGACGATGGCACCCAGCAGCCCCATCAGCGAGGTTTGAATGAGGTAAATCAAAAACGCCTGCCGACCCGTTGCACCCAGACAGCGCAGCACGGCCACCGAAGCCACTTTCTCTTTCACGTAGAGATGTACGGCACTGGCCACGCCCACGCAGCCCAGCAACAGGGCAACAAAAGCGACCAGATTCAGGAACTTGGTCAAATCCGCGAAAGCCCGGCCGGTTTGTTCTTTGCGTTCCGTCACCGTGTCGGAATTGATGCCCAGTTTGTCGAGCCGGGACGAAATCGTTTTGAGGTATTTGTCAACATCAGTACCGGGTGCAAACTGGTAATACGACCGGTAGGTCGCCCGGCTGCCGCGTTGCAGCAGGCCCGTTTCCGGCAGAAAACCGTACGGAATAAAAACCGTCGGCGCCACCGTGGTCGTGACCGCCGACTGCCCCGGAATCTTCATCACCCGACCGGCCACGTAAAACATCAGCTTCCCGACTTTTACCGAATCGCCGGGTTTGGCATTCAGTTGCACGAGCAGCGCATCATCGACCAGCGCAACCCGCTGCCGGTTTTGGTTCGCTTTCCGAAAGAGCGCAACCGCATCGGCGGGCTGGGTGTCCCAGGCCCCGTAATACGGAAATTTGCCCTGAATGGCTTTCACCTGTGCCAGCCGGACGCCCTGGGAACGCGGAAACAGAACCATCGACGGAAACGCCACCTCCCGGCTGCGTTCCGGGCTGATTTTGGCCAGAAACTGCTCCGTGCTTTTATTGATTTCTTTGTTGGACGACAGCACCAGATCGGCACCGATCAGTTCGCGGGCCTGCTCATCGACGCTGCGCGAGAGGTTGTCGCCGAACGAATTGATGGCGACCAGGGCTGCAATGCCGAGCACAATGGCCGACATGAATAAAAACAGCCGTTGCCGGCTCCGGCGACTGTCGCGCCAGGCCATTTTCCACAGCCACGGATCGAAAATCGAGGCAGCCTGCGGTTTTATGTTGGGAATTTCACGATCCATCAGTTGGTAGCGATGCGGTTTCCGGTTAATGTATCTGACACCAGATTGCCGCCCTTGATGCGGATGATGCGCTGGGTGCGGGAGGCCAGTTCGAGGTCGTGCGTCACCAGCACCAGCGTCGTTCCGGCTTCGCGGTTGAGTTCGAAAATCAGGTCAACCACCGTGGCGCTGGTATCGGTGTCCAGGTTGCCGGTTGGTTCATCGGCAAACAGGATTTTGGGCCGGTTGGCAAACGCCCGCGCCAGCGAAACCCGTTGCTGCTCGCCCCCCGACAATTGGGTGGGGTAATGGTGACCGCGCTGGCCCAGACCCACCCGTTCCAGCAATTCCTGAGCGGTTTTGCCCGCCCGTTTCTCGCCCCGCAATTCGAGCGGAACCATGACGTTTTCGAGGGCTGTCAGCGTGGGCAGCAACTGAAAATTCTGGAAAATAAATCCGACGTATTGGTTGCGAACGGCAGCGCGTTCGTCTTCGCTGAGGGTATCTAATTTAATGTTATTCAGATAGATGCTGCCCGAAGAGGCCCGGTCTAACCCGGCACAAAGGCCGAGGAGGGTGGTTTTACCGCTGCCCGAAGGCCCCACGATGGAAAAGGTATCACCGGGCTGGATTTCGAAACTCACGGAATTCAGAACGGTTAATGTTCGACCTCCGCTTTGGTAGGTTTTTGTCAGATTCTCGGCACGCAGAATACTCATAAGTCAGTAGCTTAACGGAATGCTTAGATAACCAATTCGTTGCCGTTTTATTCACCGCGAGGGACGGAATATTTGATAAAGGGCAGGAAATGGGTCTAAATGGATAAATTACCCTTATTTTTGTTGGTAATCGGCTGAAACTTCATCCTGAAAATTGCGTAAACAATGAATTTATTGAAAACCATACCGAATTACAAGGTCTGGATAGCCGGTTTGTCGCTGCTGGCGTCGGTGGTAGGCTGTAATTCCAAAACTGAAACCAGTCAGGCGCAGGAAGAAAAACCGGCTGCGGCCGACAGCACCCAACCGGCCGACAACCCGAAGAAAACGATTTTATTCTTCGGGAACAGCCTGACGGCGGGCTACGGCCTGGACCCGGCGGAAGCCTTTCCGGCCCTGGTGGGCGAAAAAGCCAAGGCGGCAGGTTATGACTATCAGGTTATTAACGCCGGGGTGAGTGGTGAGACCACGGCGGGTGGCAAAAGCCGCATCAGTTGGGTGTTGCGAAAACCGGTCGATGTATTTGTGTTGGAATTGGGTGCCAACGACGGGCTACGCGGTATTCCACTGGCGGATTCGCGCAAAAATTTACAGGCCATCATCGATACCGTTCGGCTGAAAAGCCCGCAGGCGCAGATCGTGATTGCCGGGATGCGCATTCCGCCGAATCTCGGACCCGACTACGGCGAGCAATTTTACCGGATTTTCACGGACATTTCCGCCCAAAACAAGGCTGCGTTGATTCCATTTCTGCTCGAAAATGTAGGTGGAATCCGGAAATTGAATCAATCTGACGGCATTCATCCCACGGCGGAAGGCCATAAAATTGTTGCCGAAAACGTCTGGAAAGTGTTGGAACCGGTGCTTCAGAAACAATCCTTGTGAGTGAATGAATCTACAGACCGGTTGGGTGTTTAAAACCTGGCAGGTCTGCTTCCCCAACCATTTTCATAAACCTACCCTGCTGTGCGCAAACTTCTAAACAACCTGACCTTTCGCGTTCTGGTCGCCATTACGCTCGGGATTCTGATCGGTCACTTTTTTCCCACTACGGCGGCTAAACTCAAACCGCTGGGTGACCTGTTCATCAATCTGATCAAGATGGTGATTGCACCCATCATTTTCCTGACCATCGTGTTGGGAATCAGCAATATGGGTGATTTGAAAAAGGTGGGTCGGGTAGGAGGGAAAGCGCTGCTGTATTTTGAAATCGTGACGACCGTCGCACTCGTGATCGGGATTGTTATTGCCAACTGGGTGAAACCGGGGGCCGGGGTGGATGCCTCTTCGGTGCAGGGTGGTGACATTTCGGCGTATACATCGCAGGGAAAAGACTTGGACTGGGTCAAGTTTTTCATGCACATCGTTCCCGACAACGCCATCAAAGCCTTCGCCGAGGGGGAAATCCTGCAGGTGCTGGTTTTTTCCGTGTTTTTTGGCGTCGGACTGACGCGCATGGGCGAGCGGGGCCATTCGCTGATTGTGACGTTCGAAAAGCTGTCGCGGGTGTTTTTCAACATCCTGAACGTGGTCATGACGCTGGCTCCGCTGGGGGCGCTGGGCGGTATGGCTTACACCATCGGCAAATTCGGACTGGCCACGTTGCTGCCACTGGCTAAACTGATGGGAACGGTTTATCTGACCATGTTCCTGTTCATCTTCGTGATTCTGAACCTGATTCTGCGCTACTACCGCGTCAGTTTGTGGAGCGTTTTGAAATACATCAAGGAAGAACTGCTGATCGTTTTCGGGACGTCGTCGTCGGAATCAGCCTTGCCGCAGGTGATGGATAAACTCGAGAACATGGGCTGTTCGCGGTCGGTGGTGGGGCTGGTGATTCCGGCAGGCTACTCGTTCAACCTGGACGGCACGACCATCTACCTGTCGATGGCGACGATTTTTCTGGCGCAGGTTTTCAGTGTGGATCTGACGCTGGGGCAGGAATTGACCATCATCGGCATTCTGATGATTACGTCGAAAGGCGCTGCGGGCGTGACGGGCAGCGGTTTTATCGTGCTGGCGTCGACGCTGACGGCGGTGCGGGTGATCCCGGTCGAAGGGCTGGCGCTGCTGCTGGGCGTCGACCGGTTTATGTCGGAAGCCCGTTCCATTACCAACATCATTGGGAACACCGTGGCCACGATTTTTATCGCCAATAATGAGAAAGAGTTTGACCGGGCGAAAATGCAGAAAGCCTTCGGTAAAATGGAAAAAGAAGAACTGACGGATTATAAATACTGATGGGAACACGGCTTGGGCGGATCGAACGGATTTGCACAGATGGTAAGAAAGATTTTAGCAGATAAAAACCGTTTTGATCCGTTCGCTCCGCCTAATCCGTGTTCCCATCCCAACACTTTCGCAGACGATACGATAAAAAAGCCCTCCGATCTCGGCATAAAAAATGTATTTTTGCTTTATTCAGTGCAAAAAACAGTTCAGGGGCGCGTCAGTGCATATCAACGTAATGGAATGAGAGTTTCGGGAATTTGGGCGGGAATTATTGCCATATGTATCCTTCTTGGGTGCGATTCGAGTGAAGAGAAAAAATTGAAGCGTTCGGCAAATGCCATGCACAATTGCGCCGAGGAGCAGACCCTGAGTTCGGCGGAGGAGCGTGCCATCCGGCAACAAATTGGAGCCGATGCGAAAATTGCGAAAATTGAAGCCATCATTCGCGGCAAGGTGCGGGCGGGTTTCAACGGCAACGTTTTGATCGCGCAGAAAGGCGTTATTCTTTACAAAAACACGTTTGGGCTGGCCCATTTCGAAAGCTCTTCCCGCGACTCGCTCAACGAAAACTCCAAATTTCAGTTGGCGTCGCTTTCCAAAACCTTCACGGCGGTGGCTACGCTCAAACTGATCGAAGCCGGGAAGCTGAAACTGAACGACACGATTCAAAAATTCTTCCCGGATTTTCCATACCACGGCATTTCGGTCGAGAACCTGCTGTCGCACCGAAGCGGTTTGCCCAACTATGCCTACGCTTTTGAAGACAGCATGCGGACGAATTTTTACAAGTTCGAAAAACCGTATCCGAACAACAGCGAAATCATGTACTGGTTCGCCAATGTGCATCCTACACCCCAGCGCTACAACATTCCGGGCCGCACGTTCAGCTACAGCAACACCAACTACTGCGTGCTGGCGGCCATCATCGAGAAAATTACAGGCATGTCGTTCGACCAGTTTGCCAAGAAAAACATCTTCGAACCGCTCGGCATGAGGAACACCTGGGTAGCCACCACCCGCAACGATTCCATCAACCAGTTTCGCACGGCGGGCTACCAGTGGAACCGCCGGATTCCGAAGGATTATTACGATAACGTGGTGGGTGACAAGGGAATCTACTCGACTGTCGGCGATTTGTTCAAGTGGTATCGTGCGCTCAACGGCGACTGTCTGATGCGGAAATCCCTGCTGGCCGAAGCGTTTTTGCCCCGCAGTTTCGAACGCAAAGGCACGAAAAATTACGGATACGGTTTTCGGATGTACGTCAACAACCAGAACCAGCCGGAATACATTTACCACACCGGCTGGTGGAAAGGCTACAACAGCCTGTTCTGGTTCAGCCCGAAAGACGATTTTGTGATCATTCTGCTGGGCAACCGCTACAACAAGTCGATTTATCAGGTCAAGGAACTGCTCGAAGTGCTGCACGGTCACCCCTCCAACGCCGAACCGGAAGCCGAAACCGGCGAAGTCGACGTTTAAGTGCTTTCTTTCTCGATATCCTGGTTGAAATGCAGTCCCCGGTTGTCGTGCCGGGCCATGGCGGCTTTGATCACCAGATACGCCACTTCGATCATATTCCGCAGTTCGCAAATTCGGTTCGAGACTTTCGACTGCCGGTAGAGCTCTTCATGTTCCAGATAAATCAGTTCCAGCCGGTCCATCGCCCGTTTCATCCGCCGGTTGGTGCGAACAATCCCGACATAGTTCGACATGATCGACTCCAGTTCGCGCTGCATTTCCGTCACCAGCACGAGTTCTTCGGGGTGCGTCGTTCCGGCGTCGTTCCATTCCGGCAGGTTATCCGGGATCGCGGCTTCGTTGAAGTTTTCGACGGTTTTCAGATACGCCCGGTGGCCGAAAACCACCGCTTCCAGTAAGGAGTTGGAAGCCAGTCGGTTGGCTCCGTGTAAACCGGTGCAGGAACATTCTCCGGCGGCATACAGGAAATTGATATTCGTTTGGCCGTATTCGTTTACTTTGATGCCTCCGCAGAGGTAATGCTGCGCCGGGACCACCGGAATATAGTCTTTCCGGATGTCGATGCCCAGGTTATCCTGGCAGTAGGCCGTAATGTTGGGGAAATGCTCGACAAACTTCTCGAAATCGCAGTGCGTCACGTCCAGATACACGTGCGGATCACCGGATTTTTTCATCTCGGAGTCGATGGCACGGGCCACAATGTCGCGAGGAGCCAGGGAAAGACGCTCATCGTAGTGCTCCATGAACGTCTCGCCCTTGATCGTCTTCAGAATTCCGCCGAAACCGCGCACAGCTTCGGAAATCAGGAAGCTTGGTTTTTTGCCCGGTTCATACAAGGCCGTCGGGTGGAACTGGATGAATTCCATGTCCTTGCAGATCGATTTGGCGCGGTAGGCCATCGCAATGCCGTCGCCCGTGGCAATGGTCGGGTTGGTGGTGCTTTGGTAGACGTTGCCAATGCCGCCCGTGGCCAGCAGCGTGGTTTTCGCCAGAAACATTTCGACCTGGCCGGTGTGCGTATTCAGCACGTAGGCCCCAAAACAGCGGTTATCGTTGTCGTAGCGGTGGACGGTTTCGCCGAGGTGGTGGCGCGTGATGAGGTCGACAGCGTAGTAGTGCGTAAAAATCTCAATGGCCGGCAGCGACTGGGTTTTTTCCAGCAGCGCCCGCTCGATTTCGGCCCCGGTAATGTCTTTGAAGTGCAGAATCCGGTGGTCGGAGTGGCCACCTTCGCGGGCGAGGTCATAGTCGCCGTCGTCTTCCTTGTCAAACCGGGTACCGTAGTCGATCAGTTCGCGAATCCGCTCGGGCGCTTCGCGCACCACGATTTCGACCACCTCGCGTTTGCTCAGGAAGTCGCCCGCAATCATCGTATCCTCGATGTGTTTCTCGAACGAATCCTCTTCGGCCCACACGGCGGCAATACCGCCCTGGGCATACTTGGTGTTGGTCTCGTCGGCCCGGACTTTGGTAATGACGGCAATCCGGACGGGCTGGCCGGTTTCTTCAAAGTGAATCGCCAGTTTGGTAGCGTAACTCAGTCCGGCAATTCCGGAACCAATCACGAGGAAATCGAAGTGTTGGGGCATGATTAAGGGGCGGTGTCTAATCGTAGGTTAGCGAGTTCCTGTTCCAGAAGTTGTAGCTCATCGGACCAAAGAGCGTTACCTACAAAGAATGTTTTAATGCGTTTAAAATGAGGATCATCCAGCAAAACCGTCGCGACGGTTGCACTGTACGGTTTTGTAGCTTTGCCTAAATTCATTAGGTTTTCTAACGAAGCGGTTATTCTTATCTCTTCATCAGGAGTCAAACCGTCATCTGCCAGCTTGATAACTTGCTGATACTGCTTGTGCAATTCCGTACGAACAGCAATTCCAATTTCCCGGCGTGGACTGATCAATTGTTGCTCATCGTTCAGTTTAAGAACAATAACTGAATTTTTTCCTTTTTGTGTTCGACCAAACAGAATGTAATCAAGCATGTAGAAATGCTCTTTCGGATTGTCAGTTATCGGATTAACAAGCGGATATTTATTCGGGTCCTTCTCTCTCTTGGCATTGTTGCAGTGACGGCTAGAAGGAAGCAAATTCAGCCAGTCCAGAACTTGATTAGGATAGATTGATTTTGGAAGAAAATGCTCCACCTCCATTAATTTCCCTTCTTCGTGTAATTGGATTTCCGAATAAGCGCATTTGTAAGCGGACATTTCCAGCAATGCTTTCTTCAGGAAAGAGAAATCCCAAACCCGTAATTCTTGATTTGAAATGAATTTGGCGGTTTGCTTCTCAACCCATTCGGCAGTCATTTCGACCGGTGGCTCCGTGCGTACTAATCGAATCATATTTTAAACGGGAATCAGCGAAGACATTTGAATTTGCAATACTTTTCGTTGGTGACTGGAAGGAGAAAGGATTTTATCAAGTTCTTCGTAGGCGGTTTTAGCACCTGCGTAATTCTCTTCCAGTAACGAATCTTCAAATTCCCGCATTAATTCTAAATAACGATCTGAACGGGTTTTCTCGCCCAAATCCATCAATTCCCGCAAAATTTCTTCCACTGTCCAACCTTGAAATGACCCAAACTGTTGGCGAATGTTAATACTTCCCGTCGCTTCGTCTTTTTCCAGCATAACCAGATTAACATTCTCTGCTGATTGGACGATGAGTGGACTGTGAGCGGTCACGATAAACTGGGTATTTGGAAATAAATCACTGAGGTATTTTATGATTTTTCGTTGCCATTCCGGATGGATGTGCAAATCTATCTCGTCAACTAAAACGATTGCGGGGCCGTGAAGAGGGTTTTCTAAATCAGGATAGCGATCAAACATTCTTTTGGCTAAATCAGCAAGCCAAGAAATTGTTATTTGGTATCCATAACCGAGTGATGATAATTTTACCCACCCATAAATTGTATCAACTTCAACAAACGACTTAAGATGTTCATCCGTCGTAAACCTTATATTTCTGATATCAGGTAAAATGTGACTTTTTATAAGAACATCCTCTATATTTTTATAAACTTTTTTAGCGAATGCACTTCCATTTTTTACTGCATAATCAGTTTGAAGGAGCCACTCTTCAGTATTAATTAATTCGGTCTTATCATTTATTAAGTCTTCTAGTGGATCGTTAATTTCACTTTTATTAAAACTTGTTGATGCAGTACGCCTTGATGTTCCATAAGAACAAATGATGAGATCAGTAATCTCGCTGTTTTTAGCGATACCAGCACTTTCATTACTATAATAATAGGAGTCTACAAAGTCTTTATATATTTTATTTAAGGGGATAGTAAATTCAGCCCTTACATGGCCTGAACTATCTCCAAAGATTTCACCTCTATAGAAAAAGCCAGTAGGTACATAAGCCACTCTATGATCGTCGTTAACCTCCGTATCCTTGACCAAATTACCTACACTTTTAGGTTGTAAACCTGCTACCAACTTTAGAAGGGTCGTCTTTCCAGTATTATTATTCCCAATAATTACTGACCATTGATTTGGGTTCTTATCTTTATCAGTAAAATTTATTGTATATGTGTTTTTAAAGCATTTCACGTTATCTAAGTGAAGTGCTTTAAAGTAAATAGTATTATTGGTTGATTGAAGCATTAATTTGATTAGTTTTTAGAATTCAAGAAACCTTATATAAGGTTTCTTGAATTCTAAATTAAGTTCGTACTCTATAAAATATGAGAAGATTGTCTATACCCTTCAAATGAATTGCCAAAAAATTATGTAACCAGGTACAACAATGTTGTGACTGGTCATAAAGAATTAAAATAATTGATCTTTACCCTCCAAAATTGGAGTAAGATCCCGATCCGACCAAACCGATACGGATTGTATTTCTCTTCGGTAGGCGTCCATATCGAACTGGACTGGTTTTTCCTGCTTGTGCAGGAAAAAGTTAACGAAGTCAATCACCTCTTTTTGATGTTCGTCGCTTAACTGTGTATATTTTCCCAGTAAGTCTTTCATAGCTGGTTAATTTACAATCCCTTACTCATTTCCAGCATCCTTAACACCGAAGCCTCAGCTTTCACGCGCACGTCTTCCGGGACAAAAATCTCCGGTTTTTCGTAATACAACGTATTGTACAGCTTTTCGAGCGTGTTCATTTTCATGTATGGACACTCCGAACAGGCGCAGGTGTTGTTCTCACTGGCCGGAGCCGGAATGATTTTCTTATTCGGAACCGACTGCTTCATCTTGTGCAGAATACCGGCTTCCGTTCCCACAATAAACACCTCGTCGGGCTGATCCGTCACGTATTTCAGCAGGGCTGTGGTCGAACCCACAAAATCGGCCTGACTCAGAATGTGTTCCTGGCATTCGGGGTGGGCAATGAACTTGGCTTCGGGGTATTTCTGCCGCAAAGCCGTCAGTTTTTCCAGCGAAATATCGATGTGGACAATGCAGGCCCCATCCCACAACACCATATCCCGACCGGTTTTCTTGGCCACAAACCGCCCCAGGTTGGCATCCGGCGCGAAGATAATTTTCTGATCTTTCGGTAAAGACTCTACGATCTTCACCGCGTTCGAAGACGTGCAGATGATGTCCGACAACGCCTTGATTTCCGCCGAGCAGTTGATGTAACTGATTACGATGTGGTCCGGGTGTTGGGCCTTGAAAGCCGCAAACTGATCGGCCGGGGCCGAGTCGGCCAGTGAACAACCGGCGTTCATGTCGGGAATGACGACTTTCTTGTGGGGTGACAGAATTTTGGCGGTTTCGCCCATGAAATGCACCCCGCAGAACACAATCATCTCGGCGTCGGTGGCGGCTGCCTGCTGCGACAAACCGAGGCTGTCGCCGATGTAGTCGGCCAGGTCCTGAATGTCGCTATCGACGTAATAGTGGGCCAGAATCACGGCGTTTTTCTCCTTCTTCATCCGCCGGATTTCGTCCATTAAAACGTCTTTTTCTTTCGGCGTGGAACGGCTGATATAACCGATTTGCCGGATTTCTTCATCTAAAGTGAGTGGGAGCGTTGCCATAGTGTATAAAAAACTACCTCTGATGTTCTCTGATCAACTCTGTGTAACAAATTTAACTATTACACAGAGTTGATCAGAAAGTTAATATGCTTTTAAACTCATATCTAAACTTTTGACCTGGTGCGTCAGAGCACCGGACGAAATGTAATCGACGCCGGAATCCGCATAGTCGCGCAGGTTGGTTTCGTTGATCCCGCCCGATGCTTCCGTCACCATCCGCCCGTCGATCAGTTCCACCATCCGTTTCAGTTCCGCCGGTGCAAAGTTGTCCAGCAACATCCGGTCGATTTGCCCGATGCGCAGCACTTCTTCCACTTCCTTCTGGTTTCGCACTTCCACTTCAATCGGCAGGGTGCGACCGGTGGTTTTCAGATACTGAACGGCTTTGGTAACGGCCGCTTCGATCCCGCCAGCGTAGTCGAGGTGGTTGTCTTTGATCAGAATCATGTCGAACAGGCCGAAACGGTGATTGATGGCACCGCCAATCTTTACCGCCATTTTTTCGCAAATCCGGAAGTTCGGCGTTGTTTTTCGCGTATCCAGCAGCCTGGTTTTGGTGCCTTCCAGCATGTTTACCATCGTTCGGGTGTGGGTTGCAATGCCACTCATGCGCTGCATGCAGTTCAGCACCAGCCGCTCCGCTTTCAGAATCGATTGCGCCCGACCGCTGACCGTCAGCACAATGTCGCCGTAATGAATGGCCGAGCCATCCTGGATGTTGACATGAACCTGCAAGTCCGGGTCCACTTCCCGAAAAACCGCTTCGGCCACTTCAACACCCGCCAGCACGCCGTCCTGCTTCACCAAAAGCCGGGCGCGCTTATGGGCATCGGCCGGAATGGTCGAGAGCGAGGTATGATCGCCATCGCCGATATCCTCGGCTAAGGCCAGTTTGATAAACTCCTGTAATGTCATTTTTAATTATTTCGGCGAAAGTTAGTGGACTTCTTGAAAAAATACCCGAAAAAAACCGATTTGCTTTCTTGCCGAACTATCACGAAATTTGTTCCCCTCGTTCCGGCGAACCATTTTAAACGTCCATGAAGCAACAGCGTAACGATTATATTCGTTTGATGAGCCTCTTCCTGACCGGCTTGCTACTCCTGGTGGCATCGGGCGGGCCTTCGTGGTTGTCTGTTGAACAACTTCCGGCAAAGCAAACTGTTCAAACGCCGAAGAAGGAAAAGAAAGCCGCCGATGCTCAGCAGGTTGTCGTTCAGGCGACCTCGTTTGATGCTGTTGTCACGCCCGCGTTGACGTTTGGCTTCGCGCAGGCGGTTTATCTGCTGCCACCGCCCGTCTTGTTTTTTGTCCTCAAACAAACGGTTATTCCCCGGTATTCGGAAGTTCCTTACTTTTATTTCTCGTTTTTTCGCTACGTTTTCGGGCATCACATCGCCATCAATGCGCCCTGATTTTTTTCAGAAGTGAGAAGGTAAAGACAAAAACCGCCTTTCACCGGGTTACGATGTCATTTCTTCATCTTTCTCATGCTGCTATTTTTTTCTATTGTCTCACATCTTTTCTCTTTATTCTTCATTACTAATGCAAAACCGAGTCGGAATACTCATTCTGACGGGTGTAGTTGCGCTATTGTGCATTTACTATCTGTCGTTTACGTTCGTGTCGAACAGCATCAAAAATGACGCGACCACCTACGCTACCAACACGAAGGGTGATGTGGATATCACCAAAAAACAGCATTACATCGATTCCCTCTGGAAAGAACCGGTTTATCTGGGCAACACGCTGGAAGAAGTAACCACCCGCGAATTGGGCCTGGGTCTTGACTTGCAGGGCGGTATGCACGTCGTTCTGGAAGTGTCGCCCTCCGAAATCCTGCGCGGTCTGGCCGGTGGCACCCGTGATCCGAAATTCGAACAGGCGCTGAAAAAGGCGACCGAAGCCCAGAAGTCGGGGCAATCGAAATTTGTGGATAATTTTATCAGCGCCTACAAAGAGGTGGCACCCAACACGAAACTGGCGACGATTTTTGCCAACAGCACCAACCGGGGCAAAATCAACTTTCAGTCGTCGGATGCCGAAGTTCGCAAACTGATCAACGACGAAGTCGACGGTTCCATCAGCCGGGCGTTCCAGATCATTCAGGCGCGGGTCGATAAGTTTGGGGTTGCCAATCCTAACATTCAACGGTTGCCGGGTTCGGGCCGGATTCTGATCGAATTACCGGGTGTCGATAATCCTGAGCGTGTTCGTCGTCTGTTGTCGGGGGCGGCCAAACTGGAATTTGCCGAAGTCTATACCCTGAACGATGTGGCTGGTGGGCTGGATCAACTGGGCGCATATCTCGTGCAGATGGAAGCCGAACGGAAAATCGCGGCTACCCAAAAACCGGCTGGAACGACAGCAACCACCACGGACACGACGAAAAAAGACAACTCGCTGGCGGCTCAGCTGGCGCAGAAAAACCAGGCCGCCAAAGGCGACAGCGCTAAGTCGGATACCTCGGCAACAGCGGCCCAGAACGCGGCCCTGACGAGCCTGTTCGTGCCGATGTCGCAGAACCAACTGGGTGTTTATCTGAAAGATACGGCTCGTGCCAACGACATTCTGGGCCGCGCCAACGTGAAAGCACTGTTCCCGGCGGATGCGGTTCTGATGTGGGACCGGAAAGCCATCGTTACCAACGATAACAAAGAGATTCTTCCTTTGTATTTCATTCGTAAACCGGCGGGCCGAGCACCGCTGGAAGGCGATGTGATCGTCGATGCCACCAACGACTACGACGACCGGGGTCGTCCGGAAGTGACCATGCGGATGAACGCAGAAGGTGCCCGCAAATGGCGTGCGCTGACGGCGGCCAACATCAACCGCCCGGTTGCCATCATCCTCGATAACCTGGTGTATACCGCGCCAACGGTGCAGAACGAGATTCCGAACGGTAGCTCCAGCATTTCGGGGAACTTCACCGTGGATGAAACCAAAGATATGGCTAACATCCTGAAAGCCGGTAAGTTACCTGCGCCTACCAACATTGTGGAAGAAGCGGTTGTCGGTGCTACCCTGGGTTCAGAAGCGGTTTCGGCGGGGGTTCTTTCTTCGGTGGTGGGGTTGATCATCGTTCTGATTTTCGTGGTAGCCTACTACGGCAGCGCCGGTTTCATTGCTGACCTTGCCCTGTTTGTCAACCTGTTTTTCCTGCTGGGCATCATGGCCTCGCTGGGGGCGGTTTTGACCATGCCCGGTATCGCCGGTATCGTGTTGACGATCGGTATGGCGGTCGATGCCAACGTACTGATTTTTGAGCGGATCAAGGAGGAGCTGGCATTAGGGAAACCGTTCAAACAGGCCATTGCCGACGGTTTTACAAATGCCTATTCGTCCATCATCGACTCGAACGTAACGACCCTGTTAACCGGTGTGATCCTGTTCATCTTCGGAACGGGTCTGATTCTGGGTTTTGCCACCACGCTCGTCATCGGTATTCTGACATCGCTGTTTGCCGCCATCTTCATCACCCGGATTATCCTGGAACAATATGTGAAGAATGGTAAAACGCTGGCTTTCGGAACGAGCTGGTCGAGAAACCTCTTCAAAGATTCGTCGTTTGATTTTGTATCGCGCCGGAAATTATACTACACGATTTCGTCGGTCATCATCGGCTTGGGGATCATTTCGGTGATTTTCAAAGGCTTCGGTCTGGGGGTCGATTTCAAAGGCGGACGCTCGTATGTCGTTCGTTTCGAAAACAACGTCAGCACCGATGATGTGCGGAATGCACTGGAAAATGAACTGCCTGGTTCACTCGAAGTAAAAACCTACGGCGGAACCGGTGTTGGCGGGGCCAACCAGGTTCGGGTTACGACCAGCTACCTGGCCGATGCCACCACACCGGAAGCCGACAAACAGACGGAATCAAAATTACTCGCCGGTCTGACCAAAATTCAGGGTAATAAAGGGAACATTGAAAGCTCGCAGAAAGTAGGTCCGGCCATTGCCAATGACCTGATCTATTCGGCACTCTGGTCGATTTTGCTGGCCGTTGCCGTGGTATTCTGTTACATTCTGATCCGGTTTAAGAAGCTGGCTTTTGGTTACGGTGCCGTCGTCGCGTTGTTCCACGACGTGCTGATCATTCTGGCTATTTTCTCGATTGGTAATGGCTGGCTGCCGTTCTCACTGGATGTTGATCAGGCGTTTATCGGGGCCTTGCTGACCATCATGGGGTATTCGATGAACGATACCGTCGTCGTCTTTGACCGCGTTCGGGAATACCTGAACGATACGAAAGGCCGCAAGGAAAGCATTCCGGTGATTATCAATAACGCTTTGAACAGCACCCTGAGCCGCACCGCCGTAACGGGTCTTTCGACCATGCTGGTGTTGATCGTGTTGTTCTTCTTCGGTGGCGAAACCATCCGTGGGTTCTCGTTTGCGATGCTGATCGGGGTCATTGTCGGAACGTATTCGTCGCTGTTTGTCGCGACGCCGATTGTGGTCGATGCCCTGAGCCGCGACCAGCTCAACGAAGTAGTCGCCACGCCGGAACCGCCGGCAACCGGCAAAGCAGCCCGCGCCAAAGCCTAAGGGTGATGCATGAAAAAAGGGATAAGGACTATGATCGTCTTTATCCCTTTTTTATATTTCGGTTTTCTTGTATTGACTACAACTACAAAAGCCTTATTTTGCAAAACATTTAATCCGTAAAATTTTATTCGGTTCTATATGGAGTCTACCAAAGCATCAACCCAAACTAAAAATCAACTCTGGGCCAAGAAGTCGATCAGCAAGCTCATGGAAGAGACGGCTGCCGAGCCCAACAGTCTGGATCCAATTAGTCAGGAGGGAACTTTAAAACGCACCTTAAGCTCAACAAACCTGATTGCCCTCGGGATTGGGGCCATCATCGGTGCCGGGTTATTCGTTCGAACCGCAGCCGCGGCTGGCGGTCATGCCGGGCCGGGGGTTACCATTTCGTTTGCCATTGCGGCTTTTGCCTGTGCGCTCGCCGGGTTGTGCTATGCGGAGTTTGCGTCGATGATTCCCATTGCAGGTAGTGCCTATACCTATAGTTATACCACGATGGGCGAATTTATCGCCTGGATTATTGGCTGGGATTTGGTGCTGGAATACGCGCTGGGGGCGGCCACGGTTTCGATTGGCTGGTCGCAATACCTCAATGCGCTGTTCTACGACTTCTTCAAGTTTCACATACCCTATCAATGGTGTCACTCTCCCTTTCAGATCAGCGACGGGCTGGGTATGTATGCCGGTGAAGCGGGTGTACACGGGATTATTAACCTGCCTGCGGTCTTTATTCTGTTGATGTTGAGTCTGTTATTGATCCGGGGAACGCAGGAGTCTGCGACGTTCAACAACATCATTGTGATTGTGAAAGTGAGCATTGTTTTGCTGATCATCGCTCTCGCCTGGAAATTCATCAACCCCGCCAACCACGTGCCGTATCTGATTCCGGCCGATGCGGGAACGGCTACGCTGAGCACCGGCCAGATTCACAACTACGCCGATCCGCTCAACCACGGCTGGCTGGGTGTACTGCGGGGCGCTGGTATCGTGTTCTTTGCGTTCATCGGTTTCGATGCGGTTTCAACAGCCGCGCAGGAAGCCAAGAATCCGCAGAAAGATATGCCCGTCGGTATTCTGGTTTCGCTGGCGATCTGTACATTCCTGTACATTCTGTTTTCGCACGTTCTGACCGGTTTGGCACCCTACAAAGAGTTCATGGGTCACGGGGGCGAAGCGTCGGTTGTTTATGCCATTACGAATTATATGCCCGGTTATGAATGGCTGGCTTCGTTGGTAACGGTAGCGATTCTGGCCGGTTTTTCTTCCGTAATTCTGGTGATGCTATTGGGCCAAACCCGCGTATTCTACACCATGAGCAAAGATGGGCTGGTGCCGGCTATTTTCTCAAAACTGCACCCGAAATACAAAACACCATACCGTTCGCAGTGGGTGTTTTTTGTTTTCGTTTCCATTTTTGCTGCCTTCATTCCCGATAGCGTCGTGGGTGACATGACCAGCATCGGAACGCTGTTTGCCTTTGTGCTGGTGTGTCTGGGCATCATGATTCTGCGCAAAACCGACCCGAATCTGGTTCGTCCGTTCAAAACGCCCTTCTACATGATCGTTTGTCCGCTCGGTGCGCTCATTTGTCTGGCCATGATCCTGAGTCTGGGCTGGGAAAACTGGACCCGCCTGATCGTCTGGATGGGCATCGGTTTGTTGATTTACTTCGTCTACGGACGGTATCATAGCAAGCTGAGGGCTAAATAATTATAAATGCAAAATGCTGAATATCAAATGTAAAAAAACAACCCAAGACCGCACTTTTACATCTGATATTCAGCATTTTACATTTACAATACCCTTATTGTGATGTTGAAAAGGCCTAAAACTCTACCCAGTTTTAGGCCTTTTTATTAAATGACCCCTTGCTTTGCCAAAGTTTTCCCAACTTTGGGCACGGAAATGAATCGTGATGATAATCGAACAACTTTATACCGGATGCCTGGCTCAGGGAGCCTATTATATTGAAAGTGAGGGCGAAGCTGCCGTGATCGACCCTTTGCGTGAAACCGCTCCTTACCAGAAAAAAGCCGAACAGAATGGTGCCCGGATCAAATACGTGTTTGAGACGCATTTCCACGCTGATTTTGTTTCCGGTCATGTTGATCTGGCCAAAAAGACGGGCGCGACGATTGTCTACGGCCCAACCGCACAAACCCGTTTTGAGTCCCATCATGCGCAGGATGGTGAAGTGTTCAAGCTCGGTAAACTATCCATCATAGCCTTGCACACTCCGGGTCACACGCTGGAATCGACTACGTATCTACTGGTGGATGAAAACGGCAAAAACCACGCGATTTTTACCGGCGATACACTGTTCATCGGCGACGTGGGTCGTCCCGATCTGGCCATCAAAGGCAATCTGACCGAGCAGGATCTGGCCGGAATGCTGTATGAAAGCCTTCATGCGAAGATTATGCCGCTGGAAGATGACGTCATCGTGTATCCGGCGCACGGGGCCGGATCGGCTTGCGGGAAGAACATGAGCAAAGAAACGACGGATACGCTCGGGAATCAGAAGCGGTTTAACTACGCACTGCGTGCACAAACGAAAGAGGAGTTTATCAAGGCCGTACTCGACGGGTTAACCACAGCACCGGCGTATTTTGCGGAAAATGCCCGGCTCAACAAGGAAGGCTACGAAGCCATCGACGACGTCATGGAACGCGGCCATCAGGCTCTGTCGCCGGAGGCTTTTGAAGCGGCCGTCAACGAAACCGGTGCGTTGGTACTCGACGTCCGCGACGCGCCGGACTTTGCAAAAGGCTTTATTCCCAACGCGATCAATATTGGGCTAGACGGCCAGTTTGCCCCCTGGGTGGGTGCCTTGATTTCGGATTTGAAACAACCCATCGCGCTCGTTACCGCCGTTGGTGAAGAAGAAGAGGCCGTTCGGCGACTGGCCCGCGTGGGCTACGATCATAGCATCGGCTACCTGGAAGGCGGTTTTTCGTCGTGGCAAAAAGCCGGCAAAGAAGTGGATGCCATCGACTCCGTCTCAGCCGGTGCGTTTGCTCAACAGCATGGCAAAGGAATCGTCGTGGATGTTCGTCGGCCCGATGAGTTTGCCGTCGAACACGTTCGGAATGCCAGGAACTGGCCGCTCGATACGCTGAATGAGCACCTGACGGAAGCGGACAAAACCGAGCGGTTATACATCCACTGTGCGGGCGGTTACCGCTCGATGGTGGCGGCTTCGATCCTGAAAGCCAGAGGGTTCGACAACCTGGTGAATGTGGAAGGGGGAATTGCAGCCATTAAGAAGACCACGGTACCGACGGATTAACGGGAACGTTTCGTGACAACCCATCGCCAGGCGATTTTTAACGGGTTCATGGAGTGAAAATTATTGGGCTTTTTCAACTCGATCCACATACATAGAGAGATTTGGGAGTCCTGTAAAAGAGGTTGAAAGTTTATCCTCGACAATTTTACCCCAAACCCGATAGGCACGTGGTGGATTTAGATACGTTTCTTTTGTATAGGTAGGTGGCAGCTCTTGTACCTTATTTATACAATAATCGCAAAGCAGAATGGCTGCCACAGGAGTTCTCTGACCAATGCGTATAGCATCTTTCAAAACGAATCCCCATCCAGAAAATTCTGGAGGGCCGCTTAAATCAGCGGGCGCGTTTTCAAGATATTGAATGTATTGATATCGATTTTTATCCTGGTCACAGCAGGTACCATCCCAACAGTCGGGTTTAGGCTCTTTTTGGCAACTGGATGTACTCGTTGATACGAGAATACACATTGCCAGGAATACGAGAAGTTGGATCGCTTTCATACTTGATTTCAGCGTGATGGGAATGATCCGTGGTACAGAAAAAAGGTCGCTTACTTCTTCAGCTCATTCATTTCATCCAGTTGAACCGTGTTGAAATGGCGGTATACCTGCAAAATAATCGCCAGGGCGATAGCCGCTTCGGCGGCTGCGACAATCATCACAAACAGGCTGAATAGCTGCCCCTGCAACCGAACCGGGTCGTGTTGACTGAACGCAATCAGGTTCAGGTTTACCGCATTCAGCATCAGTTCGATGCCCATCAGAACCATAATCGCGTGGCGTTTTAAAATCACAATCGCCAGCCCAATGCTGAACAAGGCGGCTCCCACGAGCAGAAACAGGCCGGAATTGATTTCCATCGGTTCGTTATTTAGTTCGGGATGAAGCCGCAATGGTCGTGGCACCAATCAGTGCCACCAGCAGCAGAACGCCCGCTATTTCGAACGGGATGAGGTATTCGGTCATCAACTGCCGCCCAATCGTATCGACCGTCGATCGGTATGAAGGTTCGCCCTGATTCAGCAAGACGAAATTTCCCCGCACCAGTGCCCGGTACAACACGCTGAAAATACCACCCGCCACCAGTAAGGCCCACAGCCAGCTCCGGTGTTTGGTCAGAATGAAGTTCGGTTCCGTATAATCGGTTTTGGCGGTATCGGTTTTGTGCGTTAGCATAACCCCGAAAATGATCAGTACCAGCACTCCGCCCACGTAAATCATGATTTGCGAAACGGCCAGAAAATCGGCACCGGCCAGCACGAACAGCCCTGCAACGCCCAGTAGCGTCAGCAGCAGAAAAAAGGCGGCATACAACACATTTTTGGTCAGCAAAACCGCCAGGGCCGATCCGAGCGTGAAGAGGACGAATAAATAGAAAACGATCTGAACCACTGCTGTAACGGATTTACCGGATGATTAGGGTTGTTCTTTGGGTGGTAGCTTCGGTTTCAGCGTCGGCCGAAAAACCGGGCGCGGCTTTGGCGCTTCGTCCGGTTTTTGTTCATCGACGGGCGGTTCTGAGTCCGCCGGTGTGGTTGGCAGTTCTGCAACCGTTTCTGTCGGCTTCGATTCCGCAACGGGCGGAGCCGGGGCGGTTTTCGGTTTTAAGGTTGGCCGGAAAACCGGCTTGGCTGCCACCGGCTTCGGCTCTTCAGGTTTGGCTGGCTCCGACGAAACCGCTTCCGCCGGTTTCACTTCTTCGGCTGTCGGGGCGGTTTTTGGTTTTAAGGTTGGTCGGAAAACGGGCTTTGCCGCGACCGGTTTGGCTTCTTCAGCCGGTTTTTCCAGGCCTTCCATCGCAATCTTTTCCGCTTCGTCCGGGGTTACGTCGGTCAGCGGGTGTTCAGCCACCGAACCCGCCGAATTTTGTTCCGTCAGCGGTTTTTCTTCCTCTTTCGGCGGTTGAGAAGGCGTTTTCAGCGTTGGCCGGAAAACCGGACGTGGTCTAGGCGTTGGCGGTTCTGCCACCGGCGTGGTTTCAGCCGCTTCAATAGACGGTTCCGGTGTAACGGTTGGCTCAGCAGGCGGTTCGGCCGGTTTGGGAGCGGGCTTCATGCCGGGCCGGAAGACCGGTTTTTTCGGCGTGTCCAGCGTCGGCGAAGGGGCTGGAGCGGCTTTGGCAGCGGCCTGCTGTGCCTTCATTGCTTCTTTCTCCAGCACAAACTGTTCGTACAACCTTCGTTTTTCATCCGCCTGTTCGGGCGTCAGGTTGGCATAATGGTAGGTCATGTTGCCCAGCTCAAACTCGCTGAAGTCGTAGGTCTTCGTCATCGTCAGGCACTCGGTCGGGCAAACCGTCGTGCAAAGGCCACAATAGCAGCACTTGGCCATGTCGATGTCGAACTTGCCCGCATACAGCCGAATCGGTGAACCATCCGACGCCTTTCCGACTTCCTCCGTCGCCTTAATCGCATCGATGGTGATGCAATCGACCGGGCACACTTTGACGCACTTATCACAGACGATGCAGTCGTCCATTTCGTTGTGGAGCCGGTAGCGGCCATTGTCCGGCACCTGGAGCGTCTCAAACGGGTATTGCAGCGTGACAATGCCCGTGTCCTGCCCGAAATAATCCGTTTGCTGGACATTGATCGGTTTCCGGCTCTGGCGGGCATCCAGCAAATGCCGAAACGTGAGCTTCAGCCCTGTCAGCGTCGTTTGGATACCTTCCTGTATGTCTTTAAAATACTGGCTCATTTTGTGTAGAAGAAAGAAGTTAGAATAGAGAATAAAGACATTGGCGCTAAGCAATCTGCTCTTTCTTCTTTCTTCTAACCTCTTTTCTCTCCATATAATTTCGGAAAACGGGCCGGTTCGGCTTCATTCATCAGTTCATACACCACATCAAAAACGTCTTCGGCACTGGGTTTGGAGAAATAGTCGCCATCGGAACCGTAGGCTGGGCGGTGTGCTTTGGCCGACAGCGTCCGGGGAGCCGAATCGAGATAGCGGTAAGCATTTTGTTTTTCAATCACCTCCTGCATCATGTAGGCCGAACCGCCCCCCGGAAAATCTTCATCGGCAAACAACACCCGGCTGGTCTTCTTAATGGATTCCACAATGGAATGCGACCGGTCGAACGGCAGCAAGGTCTGTACGTCGATCACCTCGGCCTCAATGTCGAACTGGCGAAGCTGCTCGGCGGCTTCCAGCACAATCCGGCACATCGATCCATACGTCACAATGGTAATGTCGGAACCTTCGCGCAGGATTTCGGGAACGCCGAGGGGCAGACAAAATTCGTCCAGATTCTGCGGCAACCGTTCTTTTAGCCGGTAGCCGTTCAGGCATTCGACCACCAGGGCCGGATCGTCGCCTTTGATGAGGGTATTGTAAAAACCGGCGGCCTGGGTCATGTTGCGGGGTACCAGAATGTGTAAACCGCGTAAACTATTGACCATCGCGCTCATGGGTGAGCCCGAGTGCCAGATGCCTTCCAGCCGGTGGCCGCGCGTTCGAATGATCAGTGGCGCTTTCTGACCGCCTTTGGTGCGGTAATGCAGTGTGGCCAGATCATCGGTGAGCGTCGCCAGGGCGTAAAAAATATAATCGAAATACTGAATCTCAACGATGGGTTTCAGGCCCCGCATGGCCATGCCGATGCCTTGTCCAATGATGCTGGTTTCACGAATCCCGGTGTCGGTGATGCGCAGGTCGCCGTATTTTTCCTGCAAACCGGCAAAGCCCTGGTTCACATCGCCGATCAGCCCGACATCTTCGCCCAGGGCCACCACGCGCGGGTCGCGGCCGAAGAGGCTGTCGAAATACCGTTGCATCAATTGGTAGCCGTCGATTAGCTGACTTTCATCCGTATAGCGGGCTTCTACCGGCGTTACGTTCAGCGGTGAGTCCGGCGACTGGCTGTATAAATGCGAACTATAGCGTTCTTCGTTTTCGGCGGTGGTGCGCTCCAGCCAGGCCAGCAGACCCTGTTTGGCTTCCGACTCGTCGGTTCGTAAATACCGCAAAGCCCTTTTTACCGCCGTCGTCGCATCCCGCCGGATCGGCACGTGGGTGGTGCGCAACTGGTCGCGGATCCGGGCAATCGGCTCACCCTGCCGGGCGGTTTCGGCGGCCTGTTGCAGCAGCAGCATGGCCTCGTCAAAATCACCTTTTAAGGAGGCCAAATAGGCATTCCAGGCTTCCTGACGGGCCACTTTGGTGACCCGGGCGGCTTCACGTTCGATGGTATCCAGCTCGTCGTGACTGGCGTATCCGTTTTCGAGAATCCATTGGCGAAACTGCCGGTTGCAATCGTGCTGGCGTTCCCATTCCAGGCGTTCGGGGGTTTTGTAGCGTTCGTGCGAACCGGACGTGGAATGGCCTTGTGGTTGGGTAACTTCCTGAACATGAACCAATACCGGAACGTGTTCTTCCCGGCAAATGCGGGCGGCTTTCTGGTAGGTTTCCACCAGGGCCGGATAGTCCCAGCCTTTCACGGTCAGAATTTCAATGCCTTTTTCGGTATCGGTTCGTTGAAAACCGGCCAGGGCTTTCGAAATGCTGGCTTTTGTTGTCTGGTATTCTACCGGCACGGAGATGCCATAGCCGTCATCCCAGACCGACATCAGCAGGGGAACCTGCAAAACCCCGGCGGCATTCATCGTTTCGAAGAACATGCCCTGCGAAGTCGAAGAATCACCGATGGTTCCGAAAATAATTTCGTTACCATTTCGGGAGAACGTCGTCAAAAGATGTAGATGGGGGTTCTGACGATACAGCCGCGATGCGTAGGCCAGCCCAATTGATCTTGGAATCTGGCCTGCCGTCGGGGCAATGTCACCCACGGAATTGTAAAGTTCGGTTTGATTGCGCCAGAGACCTTTTTCGTCGAGCCAGCGGGTGGCATAATGGCCGTTCATCTGGCGGCCCGCCGAGTTAGGGTCAGCTTCGATGTCGGTGTGGGCGTAAAGCTGGGCGAAGAATTCGGTCCACCGAAGTTCGCCGAGTGCTGTCACAAAGGTTTGATCCCGGTAATAGCCGGAACGAAAATCACCGGCTTTGAAGGCATGAGCGGCTGCAAGCTGGGCAATTTCCTTGCCGTCGCCGAAGATGCCGAATTTGGCTCGTCCACCCATCACCTCGCGTCGGCCCAGGAGGCTGGCGTGGCGGCTTTCACAAGCCAGTCGATAATCTTGCAGGATTTTTTCCTGCGTCAGCGTATCGGTCGTATTCAATTGTTCGTTTGCAATCACAGAACGGCCACAGTTTTAGAGGTTCCAGTTAGCTCGATTAATTGCCTGTTCAAGGGTTTGTTGGTGGTTTTCAGGGTGATATCTAAAACCGATGATCATTGAACAAACAAAGTAACTCCGGCGATCGGAGTAAAAATAATATAAAGTTTGACAGCTTTCAAAAAAACGATTTTTTGACTTTCTTTGTTAAGCGAACATATGCCGTAATTTGCCTGGCAAACTTTTATTTGGCAAACCTTTTGTAGTATATACCTAGGATTGTAACGTAGTTTACCCGTTTGTTTGTAACTAAATTTTAAAAAGAAATGAAAAAGGCTTTTTCACTAATCGTGGTATTTTTTGCCATTACGACCATTGCTTTCGCTCAGAAAGGCGTTATTAAATTCACCAAAGAGTCGCATGACTTCGGCAAGGTTCCACAAGGTACGCCCGTTACCTACACGTTTGAGTTTACCAACACCGGCACTGACCCCGTGGTGATCTCGAACGCCCAACCTTCCTGTGGTTGTACAACGCCTGACTGGACCAAGAGCGCCGTTTTGCCCGGTCAGAAAGGATTTGTGAAAGCCACGTACAATGCGGCTTCGATGGGTTCATTCAACAAGAACGTGACCGTGGTGAGCAATGCAGAACGGGCATCGATTCCCCTGAACCTGACGGGTGAAGTAACCGCCAAAGAAGGTGCTTCTACCGCTGCCGCGACACCAGCCGCTGCTCCTGCCGCAGAAAAAAGCAAGAAGAAGAGCTCGAAAACTTCGCGCTAATACGCAAACGAAGACCATTCGATACTGCCAAAAAGGCATCCTGCAAACGCAGGATGCCTTTTTGGCTTTTATAAACCGGTTTCCCTAGTAGTTGATCGAGGTACCCCGGCGACGGCTGAGTTTCAAATCCTGGAGAATCGCCGACTTCACGCGGAGATCGAACGAGTAAAAATTAGACCGATACCGGTTGCCGGAAAACGGCGTGTAACTGAAGTTCATGTCCCAGCAGTGCAGGTCGCGGTGCAGCGTGATCGTGGTCAGCGAAGGGGCTTTGGCCGAAAAGTCGAAACCGGTCTGGAGGGAAAACTTCCATTTGGGAGTCAGACTCAAATCGCCCGTTACCTGCAACGTTTGCAGAATCTGGCTTTCAATGGGCGTAAATTTCGTAAGGCTAAAGGTATAGCTGAGGTTGACGGTCCACGGAATGTTAAAATCGACGTAGTCTTCCGGATTCCGGTTCATGTGCCGCAGTTCGGCCGCGTCGGTAGGCGTCTTGGCATTGGGCACCACCTTTGGTTTCTTCGAGTCCTTGGGCGCGAACTGCGTGCTCAGGTAGAAGTTCAGATTCTGCAAATGCGCGAGTCCCTGCCCCTGGGTGATCGCCAGCTTGTCGATTTTATTGAGCCGGAAGGTATTGACATACGGCCCCGTCTGGTAAAGTATAGATTGGTCCGGTACGTAATAAACACCGGTTGGGGTTTTAGCATCAGCAGAGTACGCATACGGATCGAAAACCGCCGAGAAGTTGAAACTGACTTTTTTCAGAATCTGCGTATTGGCGCTGAAATTTACCTGCGAAAACTTGAACTGGGGAGCGTAGGGGTTGTAGGAACCCGACAAACTGATGTTGTCAAAGAGCGACACTTTCTCAAATTCTTCCTTGGCGGAATCGCTCCGTGCCCGGACTTTCATTTCGATCTGGTTGACAATGTTATAGCTGATGGCAGCCGCCCGGCCCGTAAAACTGGAGGCCCCCGCCGTACCGCCCAATCCCCGGTAGCGCGAAATCTTGAGTACTTTTGTGGTATCGTACGGGTCGCGGAACTGCGACAGGGTGGTCGTAAACGCACTGGACAAATCCGGCGTGTAGCTGACCGAAATCGAGGGCGCAATGGTGTGCCTGATGGCTTCCAGCCGCCCCGCCCGTATGAAGAAGGTACCGTAGGCCCGGGTGTTCATCGAGGCACTGAAAGAGAGAAAATACGTCGCAGAAATACCACTTGCAGTATCCACCTTCACGGCTTTACGATCCGGCAAGTAGGTATATTGCAGGCTTTTGGTGTAAACATCACCGCTCAGCGACACCCCCGGGGTAAAGTTGAGGTACCGGGCCAGCTTGAAGTTGGGTAACGAAATCGGGATCGAATACCGGCTTTGTACCTGCGCGTTCTTCAGAATGGTCGGCAGGTTTTCAACGGTCATCGGAATCAGGTTGGAGTTGGTATAAATCTCCTGATTCGCCACGGCTGCCAGACTATCCCGCAGCCGTTGCAAGGTATCCCCCCGAATTGTCAGTGAGGTCACCACCGGGAAGCCCAGGTTGGTAATATCCACGGTTCGGAGAGTATTGTTGACGGTGGCCTGGGCGTTGAAATCCAGCCCCAGCCGGAAACTTTCGAACCATCGTCCGGTGCCGCCTTTCAGGGCAAAGGGCGCAATCTGGGCCACGCCGAGGTTAAAGCCCGACGAAATGTTGGTTTGCCCGCTCTCGCGCAGGTTGGTAACCGGATTGTATTTCCCGAAGTTCTGGCTGACGTTGATGTTGGCCGAACTGGTCACATACTGCCCAAACTTGTGACTGTAGTTGACGCCGGAGTTGGCCGCATTGGAAACGTAGCGGCCCGACGTCAGCGAGGTATTCAACTGGTTGTAGCTGTTGCTGCTGACGTTGACGTTGGCCGAAAACTGCGAGTTGCCGCGGGGCCGGGGCGAATGCGACCAGACGATGCTGAAGTCGTTGCGCGGTTTCGTGGCTGTATCGACGAGCGACGTAGTGCGGTTTCGGGCGTAGGAAAGGGCAAAGTTACCGCCAAAGCGGTATCGTTTCAGGTATTCCGACGAAAGTCCGAGCCCCCAGCTACCGTTGGAGTAAATCTGCCCCCGAAGGCTCATGCTGATGTACTGGCTGATGGCGAAGTAATAGCCGCCGTCGCGGAGGTAAAAACCGCGTCCGTTGGGTTCTTCACCGTATTGCGGAAAAATCAGCCCCGAGGTTCCGATTTCGTTTTTCTTGGGAATCGGGAAAAAGCCGAATGGGAGCGCTAAAGGGGTCGGAATGTCGTTAATCACTAAGTTGAAAGGCCCGGAGATGAGCTGTTTATTATGAACAACCTTGATCTTGCTGGCGTTGATGTGAAAGTGGGGGGTGGTCAGGTTACAGGTCGTGTAAATGGCATTTCGGATGTATAAATTGTCTTCAGCGTCTTTTTTGACGGTTTTTCCCCGAACATTGCCTTCGCCCTGGGCCGTAATGACGCCCTTGATAAAGCCTTTTTTGGTCTTGAAATTGAAGCGGATTTCCTGCGTATCGTACCGGCCGCTCGCATCCTGAAAAATAGGCAGACCGACCATTTTTTTGGCGGTCGAATCGTAGCGGCCTTTGGCAAAAACCTCGTTGGTGGTCCAGTTTAGTTTGATGTAGGCTGCCGTTAAGTGGATATCGCCGTAATCGACCTTGGCATCGCCGAAAAGTTCGACAATCTGGCCCGTTGCATCAAAGAGCGTGGAGTCTTTGGCTGAATAGTTGACGGTTGTTTGTAAATTACTGCCGTTATCGACCGAATCCGGGCGGCTCACCGTTCCCCGCGTCGTATCGACCACCACCGAATTGCCGGTGACGGTAGCGGAGGAGGGAGTTGCCGAGCGCGGGTTAAAAGCCGGAACGGTACGACGCGCCGGTTGTTGCTGACCGTGAACCACCAGGGGAAAGAGGGCGATCAGGCAGCAAACCAGATTCCGGATAATAAAGTATGGATTTTTCAGTTTTATCAAAAAAATTATATTTGCTCACAATCCAGCGCTGGCTTCCGCTGTCAGCCCGTCCGGTCGAATGGCCAAGAGGGTTCCGGCCTACTCCGGTTTACAAAGTTAGTCGCTAACTTCATTCCAATACTGCCTTGAAACGGTTAAACCTGTTAAAAATTATTAAACTATTCCGGACGGCCCCGAAATCGACTGCCCGGACCCTGTTGCCTGCTTCTTCTTTGGTGGTCCTCGTTCTGTGTCTGCTGGCGTTGCCGGGTATGACCCCGGTTTTACCGCAGGATAATCCAAAACAGGAGCAGGCGGAGGCCCGACCCGGTCGGCTACGAACGGTCGTTCTCGACCCCGGCCACGGCGGGAAAGATCCTGGTACCATGACCAAACGCAACCGCGAATCGCGGATTGTGTTGAAAATTGCGCTGGAACTGGGTCGGCGAATCAAGGAGGAACTGCCGGATGTCAAAGTGATTTACACCCGATCAACGGATGTGTTTATTGAACTGAACGAACGCTCGGCCATCGCCAACCGCAACAAAGCTGACCTGTTTATCTCGATCCACGTCAATGCCAGCCCATCGTCCAGCCGCGTCAACGGAACCGAAACCTACACGATGGGGCTGCACAAAACCACTGGAAATCTGGATGTTGCCAAACGCGAGAACGCGGTTATTTTGAAAGAAAGGAATTACAAGGAGAACTACCAGGGCTTTGATCCGGACTCGCCACTGGCCCACATCATGCTCGCCAACTACCAGCATGCCTTCATGAACAGCAGCGTCGATTTTGCCCAGAAAGTGGAGTGGAGTTTCAAGAAAAATGCCGAACGACCCAGTCGGGGCGTCAAGCAGGCGGGTTTCATTGTGCTGTGGCGAACCACCATGCCCAGTGTGCTGGTCGAAACCGGTTATATCACCAATCCCGACGAAGAACGGTATTTAGCTTCGGAAGAAGGGCAGGACGAAATGGCAAATGCCATTTTCCGGGCCTTTAAGGCATATAAAGACGAAGTAGATGCAGTAGAGTAAGTAAGTTGTTGTTAACTTCGCAACGGTTTTTATTGTTGGATGGATGAATGGTTACATGGTTTTTATGGTTCAATGGTTATTTAGTTATCCAATCCATTTTATCCATTGAACCATTGGCGACCATCTGACCATTCATCCATTCACACTCCGCATGAAAATTTCAAAAGAAGCAAAGGTGGGCATTCTGGCAGTGGTAACATTGGCGATGCTTTATTTCGGATTCAATTACCTCAAAGGTGCCGATATCTTTTCCCGATCGAATAAATACGTAGTCGTTTATGATAATGTCGATGGGCTGACGCCCTCAAACCCGGTGCAGCTCAACGGCCTGAATGTCGGGCGGGTGGATCGGATCGATATTATGCAACAGCAGGGCAATCGCTTGCTGGTTACGCTGGACATCGACAAACGGATTCAGGTGGGCAAAGGCTCCAAAGCCATTCTGGCCGATGCCGGAGTATTGGGCGGTAAGCTCATCATCCTGCAAATTAATCAGTCGGGTGGAGAACTGGCCAAAGGCGATACGCTGGTCAGCGGAAAGGAAGCGGGTCTGACGGCCTTGATCAAGGAGAAAACCCTGCCGGTCTTGAACACCGTCGATTCCCTGACCATCAACCTGAACCGGATCGTCAAGCAGTTCGACCGCACCGGCCTGGTGCTGAACCGGACGCTCGAAGGCGTGGAAGCAACCACCGGCACCCTGCAACTCACCATTGGCGAAAACCGCGAAGGCATCAAGCGTCTGATGACCAACCTCGGCATCCTGTCGGCATCACTGGCCGAAACCGAGAAAGAAATCAAACCGCTGCTGTCGAAAGCCAGTACCTTTGCGGATTCGCTCAACGCCCTGAAACTGAGCCAGACGCTGGCCAGCGCCAACCAATCCATCGCAACCCTGCAACAGATGCTGGCCGATATCAACAGCGGCAAAGGCACGCTGGGCAAGCTGAAAGGCGACGAGGCCCTGTATAAAAACGTCAACAACGCCACCGCCAGTCTGGACAAATTGCTGACCGATTTCCGCGAGCATCCGAAGCGATACGTACATTTTTCGCTGTTCGGCAAAAAGGAAAAGGCGGTTACCACACCGGCCCAGAGCACAACGACTGTGGTGCCGGTTTCGGATTCGACCAAAAACTAGTTTACGGTTTTCCGTAAACCATCTAACCTGCCTGACGACGATGACTCCGCTTCTGGACGAATTACACCGTAAATCTGCCATTACGCAACTGGGTGGTGGACCGAAGAAAATCGAGGATCAGCACCGGAAAGGCAAACTGACTGCCCGCGAGCGCATTGATTATCTGATCGATACGGATTCTCCCTTTATTGAAATCGGATTGTTCGTTGGGGATGGGATGTACGCCGATCACGGCGGTTGCCCGTCGGGGGGCGTGGTGGTCGGTCTGGGCTACGTGTCGGGAAGACAGTGCGTCATCGTGGCGAACGATGCGACGGTGAAAGCCGGGGCCTGGTTTCCGATTACGGCCAAAAAGAACCTGCGGGCGCAGGAAATTGCGATGGAAAACCGCCTGCCGATCATTTACCTGGTCGATAGTGCGGGCGTTTATCTGCCGCTTCAGGACGAAGTTTTTGCTGATAAAGAACATTTCGGCCGGATTTTTCGGAACAACGCCCAGATGTCGGCGATGGGCATTGTCCAGATTGCGGCCATTATGGGCAGTTGTGTGGCCGGGGGAGCCTATTTGCCGATTATGTCGGACGAAGCCCTGATTGTGGAAGGCACCGGATCGATTTTTCTGGCCGGTCCCTATCTGGTCAAGGCGTCGGTGGGCGAGGAGGTCGATGCCGAAACCCTCGGCGGAGCCAGCACCCACAGCGAGATTTCGGGCGTAACGGACAACAAATACCCCGACGAAAAAAGCTGTCTGGATGCCATCCGGCGAAGTTTCGATAAATTGGGTGAACCCGAAAAGGCCGGTTTTAGCTACACGGAACCGGTTTTGCCCGCCAAAAATCCGGAGGAACTGTATGACCTGATTCCGGTCGATCGCGTCAAACCGTACGATATGCGCGAGGTGATTGCCCGGTTGGTGGATAAGTCCGAATTTGATGAATACAAGGAACTGTATGGGCAAACCATCCTCTGCGGCTACGCGCGGATCAACGGCTGGGCGGTCGGCATTGTGGCCAATCAGCGGAAAGTCGTGAAGGCAAAAGGCCGGACGGGGGCGGGTGGCGCTTCCGGACCGGGCGAAATGCAGATGGGCGGAGTCATTTATTCCGACTCAGCCGACAAAGCGGCCCGGTTTATCATGAATTGCAACCAGAAAAAAATACCGCTGGTGTTTTTGCAGGACGTCACCGGTTTTATGGTTGGGAGCCGCTCGGAGCAGGGCGGTATTATCAAAGACGGTGCCAAGATGGTCAACGCGATGGCGAACTCGGTGGTGCCGAAGTTTACGGTCATTGTGGGCAATTCCTACGGCGCGGGCAACTACGCCATGTGCGGCAAAGCTTACGACCCGCGGCTGATTGTGGCCTGGCCCACGGCGCAGATGGCGGTAATGAGCGGAGCATCGGCGGCTAAAACGCTGTTGCAGATTCAGGTGGCGTCGCTCAAAGCCAAAGGCGAAACCATCACGCCGGAGAAGGAGCAGGAATTGCTGCAAAAAATCACGAACCAATACAACGAACAGCTTTCGCCCTATTTCGCGGCTTCGCGGCTTTGGGTCGATGCCGTGATCGATCCGCTCGACACCCGCACCTGGCTTTCGATGGGCATCGAAGCCGCCAACCACGCGCCGATCACGAAGGCGTTTAATGTAGGCGTGATTCAGACGTAGCTCGCCATCGGATTTCGTTGTCCCATTCAGTCCCTTTTTCTGCGGCTTCAATGCCCCTAATCAGCCATTGATGACAAAGCCATCTGGAGAAACGCGCTCCTGAGGCTAGTTTTGCAGCGTTTTATCAGCCACTTCGCCGGTCAGTAAGCGGAGGCTGCTGTCATTGTAACGCTCCACCACCAGCCATGATCACTTCCGCCTTGCAGAAAAACCGCCCGTGGTTTTTGCTATTGGGTTTCTTCGTCTTGATGAACCTGAGCGCCTGTTCGCCCGAGTCCACGCTTTCGCCGGAGCCGGAGCCGGCCGCCCCGCGACTGAAAAAAATTACGGCTGGCGAACGGAACTTCCAGCAATATCACTACAATTCAGCCGGTCTTTTAGCCAAATTTCAATCGAACTGGGCGTATACCGACAGCACAGTAGCGATCCTGAATGCAGACCTGGAATACGACAATGAAAACCGCCTGAGCCGCATCATCAGCAATGGAAGCCTGTCGGTGAAGTTTTATTACGAAGGGAAATTGCTCGACAAAACCGAAGAATACGATCATCGAAACCGGCTGGTGGTTTCGCATTTTTACCTTTTTGGCGCGGAAGACCGACTGGTCGAACTGCTCGATCAGATTCACGATACCGACAACGACACTTTTGATACCGCTACGTTTATCAAATACCGGTATGAGTATGACAGCCGGGGAAACGTGACGCAGACCCAATCGTTCATCCGAAAACCGGGGAGTGCGTCTTTTAAAGCCTGGGAAACGGTTTTGTATGAAGGCTATGACGACAGGAAAAATCCGCATCAACCGCTCGTTCAGTATCCCTATCTACCCCAGGAGCGGACGATGGTCAACAACCCGGGGAAAATTACCGTCAAACGGGCAGATAATCAGTCGGTTATTTCGGTGCTGACCCTGACGTATCAGTATAACCAACAAGGCTATCCGACGCACAAAACCCAGCAGATGACGACGACGAAGCCGTTTCCGGCCAGTACGGTTTATTACCACTATGAGTAGGAGACGACGCGTCAGTTCAGCGACTGCAGAGAATCGGTCTGGACAAAGTGGTGAAGCATTTTGATCACTTTCGGAATGGTGAAATAAAACGTCGTTCCCTGACCAACGGTGCTGTCGATCCAGATTTGTCCCCCGTAAATGTCGATCACTTTTTTGCAGGTAGCAAGCCCGATGCCGGTACCGGAATACTGATTGCGCCCGTGAAGCCGCTGGAAAATCTGGAATACCCGCTCGAAATACTGGCGTTCGATGCCAATGCCGTTGTCACGGATGGCGAAGCGATACTGGTGGCCCTCATCCGTCACCTGGATGCTGACCTGGGGAGCCACGTCGGGTCGGCGGTATTTGAGGGCGTTGGAAATCAGGTTTTGAAACAACTGTTTCAGGTCGGTGCGATGCCCCATAATTGTAGGCAGCGTGCCCAGATCCACCACGGCCCCCGTGGCCTGAATTTCGGCTTGCTGTTCCTCCAGAATTTCATCGACCAGTTCCTGCAGATCGACCTGCCGTAGCGAAATTTCACTGCCAACGCGCGAGAAATCGAGCAAATCGTTGATCAGGTTGCGCATGCGCTCGGCCGCAGCCGTCGACACCCCAATGAGTCGCCGGGCATCCGGATCAAGCTGATCGCCGTGTTTGTTTTCGAGCAGCGACAGGTAGTTGGCGATCGTTTTCAGGGGCGATTGCAGATCGTGCGACGCGATGTAGGCAAACTGCTGCAGTTCCTGATTGGAGCGCGTCAGTTCCTGCATAGCCAGTTGGCGGTAGGACAGTTCGCGGTCGTATTCTTTCGATGTGCGCAGCCCAATTGCTTCGTTGAAATACCGGATCAGGGCAACGACCGTTGCCACCGAAACCACCGCCGTCAGAAAGCGGATCAGGGCGTTGATGCGGTAGGCCGGAATCCAGAACATGGCGGCATCAATCAGGTGCGTGAGGCCACAAAACAGAATGAAGGCCCCAAAAAGCCAGAAAACACCGGCCAAGGGTACTCCTTTTTTGATAAAAATGAAGCGAATCAGAATGAGCGGAATTGCCATGTAGGCCAGCCAGATGGTCAGGTCGGAAAGAATATACAGCCAGCCATGAAAATCGGTCCAGGTACCGCAATACCAGCGGGGCGGCCAGTCGCTGGTATCGGCGAGCCGTTGGAAAAAATCAAATACTTGCTGCATCGTGCAAAACGGGTCAACAGCGCAGGCTCGGCGTCTGCCAGTCACCTGGTAGAGCGTACTGAATCAAACACACTGCCCGGCTATAGAACCACTACTGAAAATGGGGAATTTTGTTGTTAAACTTACTGGAAAGTGCGCTTAATTTATTACAGCAGGCTATTTTTTTTCGCTGATGAATCGCGTTGCGGTTTAGGTAAATGGTTAATTACCAACCAACTGCTCGTTCCCGATTTGTTGACGGATCTCGTCCGGATGCCGCGTTCCGACCAGTAAGGTCCGTTTTTTCCCTTTCAGTTTGATGTCGATTCCCCAATTGCCGGAAACCGTATGGGCGGTTCCGTTCCAGGAAAAACGAATGCCCCACCCGCCGAATTCGCCGAGAGCCGAATAGCTGCGGACAGTAACGTGTTCCATCTGACTCCATTTAATCACCCGGAAGGTTGACTAAAACGGAAACCATCGGTAGGCAATTCCTTTCTGATCGATCCGGGTTTCCAACCGCAGGAACCAGAACAACCCCATAACCCCCGCCATAATGCCCACATTAATGGGTTGCCAGCGATAAATGACCAGGGCCAGGCTGCCGAGCAGCAGCACCCAGAGCCAGGGTTGACGAAAATGTTGTGTTTCCTTGTACATGGCAGACGTTTGTTTCCAGCATTCACACCTGGATTTTGCAGCCGTGAGTGCTGTTTCTCAGTTGATTTTCCAGTGAATTTCCGTCGAGTAATGCCCAGTGTTCCCTGATTCTTCCATCGGTTACTTTAAAACACCGATAGCCCACCACGGAGGCTTCCGCTCCGATGGGTTCGATGCCACGCCAGATGCCGATCTGGCGCACCTGCATGGTGAATTTGATCATGACGGTATCGCCTTCGGTTACCTGCTCTTCAATGCCGGTTTTGTGTTCGAATGCCGCGCTGGTAGCCAGAATCCATTGTTTCAACCCCTGCTGGTTGGCCGGGAACGACGCCGGCAGCGAGTGATCGATAAATTCCGGATGAAGATAATCATCGAGCGTATCAAAGCGGTTTTTATTCCAGATGTTTTCGATAAAATGAGCAACAATCGTGCGGGAATTGGCTGGCGTATCCATGTGGTTTTGGTCGTTAAAGCGTGAAACGGCAGCAAAATTCGGCCTATCTTCTTGAATCAACCTGTGACATAAATCACAAAATGAAACTCCTTACCGGTTTTTACGGATTCGGCTGACCGTTTCCCGGGCCATGCCCAGATAGGAGGAAAGCTGCGACAGCGAAACCCGTTGCAGCAACTGCGGGAAATGGCGGGCCACGTAGGCGTATCGTTCAGTAGGGGAATGAATTCGGAAAAGATTGGCGTGGTCTTCCTGAACGACCAGCATCTGCTCCAGCAAATTCCGTCCAAACGATTCGATCTCGGCCGACTGGCGGTATAAATCCAGCAGGGTTTCTTTCGCAAACTCCCAAACGACGGCGGCTTCACCCGCCTGAATCCAGAAGGCCGACGGAGCCCCCGAACGCAGGCTCTTCAAATCCGTCACAAATTCGTTTTCGAACGAAAACCGGGTGTTGATTTCTTTGCCGTCTTTGTTGTAAAACGTTCGCAGATACCCTTTTTCAACGTACCAGATCGTTTTGCAAACCTGGCCTTCCGGCAACAGAACCTGACCTTTTGCCAGCGGTTTTTGCCGGGTAGAGTGGAGCAACAAATCGGACGCGCCCCGCGAAAGTTCCGCAATAGAGTGAATACCCGCTTCGAGGCTACTGGTCATGGGTTTCTGGTTTAGCAGGATCACTCAAATTCCCATTTACTCACCCACAAATCCTTCGTCTGCTGCTGAAACTGTTTGAGCTTTTCCTGCATCCGTTTCAACGTCGCCCGGTGGTTGGGGTCATTGGCCAGATTGCGGACTTCGTCGGGATCGGTTTGGAGATCATACAACTCGAACCGCGGGCGATTCAGATAGGCGGTCACGGTCCGTTTGCCGTATTGCGTACGACCGGTTTTGCGCACATCCTGCCACGTAAACGAATGGTACAGATCGAGCGCCATCGGAAACGGCAGCGCATGAGCGAGGTTGAAAATCAGCTTGTAGCGTCGTTCACGCAAGACGCGCATCGGATAATACATCGTCACCTCGTGCAGTGAATGCGACGCGTAAACTTCATCCCAGCCCGTCACCTTTTCCTGTTCCACAATCGCTTTGAAACTCCGGCCCTGGCTGTGCGTATCTGACAACGCGCCCGCAAAATCCAGCAAAGTGGGCGTTAGATCGACCCACGAAACCATCGCATCCTGCACAAATCCCGGTTTTTGCGGTTTCGGCAGTTTGACGATGAGCGGCAGTTTCATCCCCGGTTCATACAACGTCGTTTTTGATCCCGGAAATGGGGCGCCATTGTCCGATAAGTACACAATCAGCGTGTTGTCATATTGTCCGGTTTCTTTCAGCAAAGCCACCAGCCGTTCCACACCCTGATCCAGTCGACTGATCGACTCGTAGTATTGCGCCAACTCCATCCGGGCCGCCCGCGTATCCGGCAGATAAGGCGGCACCTGAACCTGAAAAGGCTGGTAAAAAACGTCGTGAACCTGCGGATAACCGCCCGGCCGGTTGCCAAACCGATTGGCTTGATCGCTTTTAAAAACCGGCGAACCACCCGCCGACACGGCATTGCTCCGGTGCGGATCGTCGGTGGCAAAGTAGAGAAAAAACGGTTTTTCGGAGGATTCGGAGAAGAGCGAATAACACAGATCGGCCATCGAAACCGGGCTGCGGCCAATCGACACCGGGTCGTTGACGCCACCGCCCTTCAGCACCTGCTGAAAATGATAGGTTCGTTCGGGAGCCACATGGAATTTGCCGATCCGGGCCGTTCGATAGCCAGCTTTTTCGAGTTGAACCGGCAGGGTTCGAACCGTGTCGAAGGAACTGAAATGGTGTTCCCGGTGCTCCAGACCGTACATGCCGTTGGCGTGGTTGTGAAGCCCCGTTAGCAACACCGACCGGCTGGGACTGCAACTGGCCGTGGTGCAGAAGGCGTTTGTAAACCGGGTGCCTTCGGCAGCCAGCCGGTCGATATGGGGCGTTTTGATGACCGAATTGCCGTAACAACCCACGGCTTCGCGTCCGTGATCGTCGGCCACAATCAGGACGATGTTTGGTCGGGCATCTTTCCGGTGGGTAGTGGGCCGAAAAGCCGTCAGAACGGCCAGAAAGAGCAGCGTCAAGGCGAACAGGAGTCGTACCATCGTTCACTTTTTACCGTAAAAGTAGGGATTTAGGGACGATTCTCACGCAAGCCCCAGCCGCTTTTCATAACAGTAAAACCGCAAACCAGGCCGGAACCCCAGTCCAATTTCACCGGCAAATACATAACCGGCCTTCGGAAAAAGCCGCTGCGTAGCTTCATTCTGGGTGTTCGTATCGATTCGGAGCACGTCGATGCCGCGTTGGCGGGCTACCTCATCGGCCTGCACCAGCAGCAGAGCGGCAATGCCCCGGCCCCGAACGTCGGGATCAACCGCCAGGCGATGCACGACAATGGCCGTTTCGCTCAAATCCCAGCCCACCTGCGCATATTCCGGCTCCTGAGCCGTGGTGATGGCGGCCACCCCGACCGGTTTTCCGTCCAGTTCAGCGACCCAAAGCTGGTTCTGCGCAATGTCTTTTTCGAAAACCGCAGCGTTCGGATACTGGTCGTCCCACTGAAAATTACCAGTAGCCTGCATCAGTGGAACTACGCGCCGGACCAGGTGAAGTAAAGCCGAAATGTCGTTTAAAGTCGCCAGGCGTACGGTCATTGGGTATTGATTCTGATCGTTTAAAAACCGGGGTAAAATACGGAAGTTTTTGGCTATTAACTGCCGTTACGGCGGTTTTATCCCATTTCGTGCAGGACTTTTGCCGGCCGGGTTCTCGTTTTGATGACTTCCGGCTCTACCGGATTTGGAGGCAGTTTCATCCCGGTCAGGAAAAATAGAGACGTAAAAAAGGAGTAAAACACCACCCCGTGTTGTTGCGACCAGACATTCTCGGTGAAGAAGGTAATGGCGACAATCATCAGCAGAATGGCGTAAAGATGATCGCGCCGTCGGAACGCATTGGCAAATTGAACCCCCAGAATGACCAGCAGTAAGCCAATGCCAATCAGGCCAAACGAAAGCCATTGATTGATGTATTCATTGTGGGTATCATAGGCCACCAGCGGAATGTGCAACAGTTTTGAATACACTTCATATTGAGCCCGCAACGCCTGATCTACATAGCCGGGACCCAACCCGGCCACCCAATGTTCTTTCAAAACGTCCAGATCGACCGATAAGATTACCTGCCGCATCTGCACCGAATTGGCATTGGGATTGTCGGTTGGTTTGGCGTTGATCAAAGCCGAAAACTCCCCGATCCGCTGGCTGCTGAACGGAATGGAAATGCAGGCAACCGATACCGAGAGAACCAGTACGGCCAGAATGGGAACAAGCCGGTATTTTTGAGCCCGGTTGATCCAGGCGTAATAGAGCAGCATCACGAACAGCGCAATGACGGGAGCTTTGGGCATCAGCGCCATCAAAAACAGAAACAGCGGAAAGAGCACCGCGCCCAGTTTCCAGCCTTTCAGTTGCTGCCGGTGCTTCGGCGAAATCAACAGAATGGCGGAGGCAAAACACAGGTTGATGCCCATGTAGGTCGGGTGGAAGCTCGTGATTTTTTCAAAATAAAGCCGGTATTGAATGTGGGCTTCCGGGCCGCTGATTTGCCAGCCGTATTCGAGCAGATAAAACAGATTGCCCGCCAAACAGGAAATAAAACAGGCATATACGAAATAAATCAGCTCACCGGAAAGGATTTTGCGCGTTTGGGGCTGTAAAAAAAGAAGGGCAAACGGCACCACAAACAGGCTGGCTTTCTGTTCAAGATCAAAAAGGACGCCGGAGCGGTTGGCGGGATCGGTAAACGGGACATGGAAAGCGTAGAGCAAGTAGACACTGCCCAGTAAAAGAACTCCGCCGTAGGGTCGGAAAGATCGGTTTTTATTGAAAAAAATGTCTCTGACGACCCAAAATAAAAAGATTCCCATCAGAACAAAAATCTGCACCCGGTTGGGCAGTAAAAATGCAAACATCACAATCCGGGCCAAATGCTTATCGTACGCAGTCAAGCTATTCATTCACGTTTTTTTTATTGGAGACTGCGCCATGCGGACAGGCTGGCGTGACCATGAAGTCACAAAACCAGGCTGCTAATCAATTGTTTAGAGGGAGAGTTCGACTTCGAAAAACCGGTTATCCACCCCCGCATGCGATCCCACTGTTTGCTATAAGACCCTGTAGACCGGGAAGTAGTTGTAATTGTTTCGCTAATCTTATCGTATAGCCCCGAAGGTTCCAGCAAAAACCGGGTTAAAGGCTTGTGCATTAGGGCTTCTCGCCCGGCAATGTTTTTAAGACTTTTTGCAGGGTGGTAGCGAGAACCGCTACCGGTTGGTCCGTGTAAGGATTTTCATTACTCGTTAATATCCGCCACATTGTTCTGCGAATTTTCGTCCAACGCGTAACCATACGGATCGATTGCGACGGCTTTTGGCTTTTTGTCGATGGTCAGTTGAACGATGGAACGCGGTTTTATGAAGCGGTATTGTCGGCTGTAAACCGGCTTGGTAACCGCTGTCCATTCGTCCGAAGGCTGATCAAAAACCGCGATTTCCCACACGTCGTCGGGTGGCAGGCTTACCGGTTTTCCATCGTTTCCAGGCTCAGTTTTCGCTGTATTGACTTCCAGCGTGAGCACAAATTGACCTTTGGTGATGGGTTTACAGGAAAGCACCTGAATGGACAAGGCGTTGGTGACGACTTGCCGTAAACCCTCGTCGATCAGGCGGTTTTGTTCTTTCGTTGCTTCCCGTTTCAGGGCCTGCACCAGATCGTCGGGTTTTGGCTTTTTCCGGGGATAGGCGTGGTCGGAAAGCAGTTGGCGCAACGCCCGGTTGAAACGCTCTTCACCCATTTGTTCCTGAATCCGGCACAGCACCAGGCCGCCTTTCTGATACCCGGCAAACGGCTGATTCTCCGTGACAACCAACGGCAATTCCACTTCCGACTGATGGCGGCTGGCAAAATAAAAATTCTTATCTCCCTGAAAATAAAGCCGTAAAAGCATTTTGCCGTACCGTTTTCGGAGAACCGTCGCTTCCGTGTATTTCGCCAGCGACTCCGTCAGCAGCTGATCGCCCGGCCCGGAAACCGGCCGAAGCTGGTGCGCCCACCACTGATGGGCGACTTCGTGTACGACGGTGGCGTAAGCATAATTCACCTTTCGGGTCTCCCGAAAATCCGTCAGGAAATTGAGTTTTTCCCGGCTGAAAATCGTTCCCGGATAGGCCGTTGCCGAACCGCCATACTGCGGAATTTCCGCCAGCGTCAGGTGCCGGAATGGATACGGGCCAAAATGATGGATGCCGTAGGCCAGCGCATCCTTCAAACCCTGCATCATAGCCGGGATATTGGCGGTTTGCCCCGGTTGATACAGAATGCGTAAGGTCACCCCTTTATAAACGTCGGTTTTTTCGGCATACCGGGCCGAACTCAGTGCAAACATGAACGGTACCGGGTGGCCTGATTTATAGGAAAAATACCGTCGGTCGCCCTGAAGCCACGATTTTTGCAGCGTTCCTACCGTGGCAATCTGTTGGTCGGCAGCCGTTGAAATCGTGGTTTCCAGATCGATCAGGTGGTAGTGGTTCGAAGGGTTCAGGACGGTTTGCCGGCCCAAGCCTGCTGCCCGGCGAACGGCTTCATCTTCAGATTCCAGCCGGGCGTTGTAGCCGAAAAACGGCACGTATTTCTCCAGTTCGATATAAGAACCGTTTTCGACCACCGAGTTTTCGCTGTTGAACGGCATAAAACCGGTCCGCAAAACCTCCATCGAGAAATGCAGCGCGGTGGTTTCGCCCGGCCGCAGCGGTTTTGCCAGTTCGAACTGGTATTGATGAAAAACCGGGTCGTAGGTTTTCTCCCGACCGCCGGGGAGCGTCAGTCGAACGGCCGAAACCTCCGGGTCGACACCCAGCCAGATCCGGTTCAGGGGTGTTTTGGATTGATTTTGAAGCTGATAACGTCCCTTTACCCGGTATCGGCGACGTTCCGGGCACACATCCACCTGCATTTTCAGGGCGGTAATCACTGGCTGGGGGCGGTTTGCAAACCGTTTGTAGGTCTGTTCATAGCGAATTTGCCAGTTCTGCCGCGTGGTTTTGCTTTGGTACTTCCCAATCACGTTAGTCTGGTAATAAACCAATCCGCCCACCAGCAATCCGAGCAGGAATGCTCCGCCGAAAAGGATTCTCCCGGTTTTTCCGATCTGTTTTCCGACGGTTTTCAGGCGGTGCCGCGCCCGGATGTGCAGCGTAGTGGGCCAGAAGCCGACGGACAAAATCGTGAGCAAAACCGCACAGCAGCCCCAGTAGGCCATATACCCATCGAAAGCGGGGGCATAATGACCAAAACCGTTCATCGATGAATAATTCAATTCGGGAACGATGGCGTACCGGAGCAGGTAATGTTCGATGCCGAGTCGGCGGCTGAAAACCAGCAGGGCTGCCACCACCAGACTGAGCAGCAGGCCGAAGTATTTGTTCGGGCTGAGGGTTTGGATAAAAACAACCAGGACCGCAAACCACAGCAGGGGCAAACCGCTGTAATAGTAAAGCGACCCGTAAAGCAGGACGCCAGGTTCGAAATAGCCCGCCATTCCCTGAATCGACAACCCGATCCCGATGTTGATGCTGACAATCAGCGCAATGAGCAGGGCTAAAGCCGCCAGTTTGGCTCCGACGAAAACGAGCGGATGTGCGGGTGTGCTGGTGATTAATGCCAGCCGCTGACCCAATCGCTCCCGTCCGACCAGTTCGGCTCCCCAGAAAATGATCAGCAACAGGGCGGGCCGGATCGAGCAGAGGTATTCGACGATTACCCCCGTATCCGGATACGTCACGATGCCAAACCAGCCGTTGCGCAGGTGGTCTTTCAGGTCGATTCCGGTCAGGAAAACCCAGAGAATCAGCATCACCCAAACCGGGAAATTTCCAAAAACTGCCCTGGCTTCTGCTTTTAGTTGCGCTCTGAACGCCATTGCCGTGTGCCGCAATGTGCCGGGCGTCAGTCGGTACCGGCGATACGGCGTTCGTGGGCCAACGGGCAACTCCGGTTTTGTTTTTCGGGAACGGACCGGTTTGGTTTCGCCGAACGAAAACCAGCGATAACTGAACGCCAGCACCAGCAGGGCCAGTCCGCTCCACACCAGGCGGTTGATACCGAATAGACCATTGACGGGAAAAAGCTGATGATTTCGCTGATCGACGGTCCAGAAACGGGTTTCCTGAAAAAACGGTGCCAGTCCGAACGGGTCCATCAGAAACGGCAACAAACTACCTGAATCCGCGCGGGGTGCCGAACCCGCCATCAGGGGCGAATTGCCTAGAACCGAGCCCAGCAGATACAGCACGTAAATCAACACGCCGGTAGTATAAACCGCCCGTGGGCTCCGGCTCAGCAGGGCAGTGCTAAAAATGAGACTGACCGAAAAGAAGAGATTCGGCACCCCGAACACCAGCAACGGCCAGGCGTAAAAAGCCAGGTGAACCGGCCCCCGCCGGGCTGGATCGCTCAGAAAAGAACCCACGAAAAGGCCCAGAACCGCCAGCCCCAGCAGGCTGAAAACCGCCAGAAACAAACCCGAAAACCGGGACGCAACGTAAGAAAACCGCCGGACGGAACTCGTGGCCACCAGCGCGTCCATCCGGTAGGTGGTATCGCGCAACACCACGTTGGCGCACAGCAACGTACTGACCAGAATCGAGAACAGCGAAAGCAGCGCCACCAGGGCATTGACGATGTAGGGGGCATTGGTATACACCGCGTCGCCCCCGAAACCGCCCCGCACGGCGATGAGACCAAACAGGAAGAACAACCCGGCTGCGGCCCGGAAAGAGAGCTGGCGGCTGTGATACCAACTTTCGAAGCGAAGTAAGCGGCTTAGCATATGGTTTTCTGTTCCGGTAAAACCGAAAAATATACTTCTTCCAGACTGGGCAAAACCGGTTCGAAACCAGCCTCAGGGCATTCGTCGGCCAGCACCAGCACCTGGCGTTTTCCCGAAAACCGACGGGTCGACAAAACCGTGTAGGCCGCCTGATACTGCGGCAGCGTGTCGTTCGGGATGGTTTTGCCCCAGACCCGGCCTTGCAGCAGGCTGGTGAGGTGGGCCGGACTACCCTGCGCAATGATTCTTCCCGATGCCAGGATTGCCAGTTGCGGACACAGTTCGTAGACATCTTCCACGATGTGCGTCGACAGAATCACCACTACTTCTTCGCCGATTTCGCTCAGCAGATCGTGAAAATGGTTCCGCTCTTTGGGATCGAGACCCGCCGTTGGTTCGTCCACGATGATGAGTTGCGGGTTTCCCAGCAGTGCCTGCGCAATCCCGAACCGTTGCAGCATCCCGCCCGAAAACGTGCTGACGGCCTGTTTCCGAACGGTATACAGATTGGTTTGCTGCAAGAGCGCATCGACCTGTTCACGACGGTCGTGCTGGTTCAGCAGTCCTTTCAAAATGGCCAGGTGATGCAGGAGTTCGCTCGCCGACACGTTGGGATACACGCCGAAATCCTGCGGGAGGTAGCCCAACTGACTGCGCAAGTGCTGCGGATGCTGGTGAATGTCGACGCCATCGAAGAAAACCGTACCGCTGTCGGGTTGCTGGAGGGTTGCGAGCGTTCGCATGAGGGACGATTTGCCCGCGCCGTTCGGACCCAGCAGGCCAAACAAACCGTTCGGGATGGTAAGCGAAACCGCGTCCAGTGCTTTCACGCCGTTGGCGTATTGTTTGCTGAGTTGGTTGATTTGTAAGCGACTCATACGAAGTTGGTTCGTAACGAAAGAGAGTCGAAAAGTAGTGGAGATCGCCATCAATGACCGGTTTACATGAGCAACGCAGCCGGTTTCGTGACAAACGACGCGTACGGCCTGATTTTAGCCTTCCGGCGACGTTCGTCACCGGCTTCGATCCGTTCGTCATTTTGATTTGTGGATTCCATCGCAACCCGCTTTCTTGATCTTCCCATGACCACGAATACCGTAGTTTACCAACCCGAACGGCTGCTTCGATACCTGGAGATCGGACTTTTTCTGGGGATGGCCAGCGCGTTAAGCATCGCCAATACCCTGACCAACCGATCGACCACCTGGCTGACCTATTGCCAATCCGTGTTGTCTGTCAGCGTATTACTCCTGCCGGTTCTGGTATTTTCCGGAAACAAACCGCACTGGAAACGGCAATTGCCCCGCCGTCGGTATCTGCAACGGTGGCTGGCCTGTTTTGCATTTTACCTCCCGCTCAGCACGGCGGTTTTGGTCTATTTCGTCCCGTTTGGCTTGCCCGGTTCGTTGTTCATCCTGGCCGCTTTCTACGCGCTTCTGCTCGAGTTGCTGCTGGAAAGTGCCGCCTACCTGCAAAAGCAGCTCCGGCGGGTTCCGTGGCTGCAAAAATTCGGCCTGGAAGAAGCCCTCATCATCAGCATGACGCTGATTTCCGTCACACTGGCGGCCATGGCCGTTTCGAGTATGGGCAATCCACTATACGATACGAAGGAGCAGTTGCTGATTGCGTTTACGCTGGATTTGGGTAAGCTATTCCACCATTTCGGCACTTTCCTGAGTTATACGCTGCAGTTTTTGCTGATGTATTTGAGCGGTTATCTGTTTTTTTACCTCAACAGCCACTTTCTGGTTTCCCACGTTCTGAAACAGAAGGGGCTGGTGTTTTACGCCCTGAGCGTGCTGGCCACCATCGCGTTGCTGTATCCGCTGGTTGCCCAGGCGTTGCTGCTGTTGCCCATCAACGAGCGGCTGGGCGGTTTTTTTTCGAGCAATCCGTTTCAGTTGGAAAATGCGTTTGCGGCTCTGGCGGTTATGCTGGTGAGCCTGCCCGTGGTGCTGGCATTGCAGTGGTTCAACCAGAACGCCCGGATCGTGTCGCTGGAGAAGGAAAAAACCGAAGCCGAACTCGATTTGCTAAAACAACAGCTGAATCCGCATTTCTTCTTCAATACGCTCAATAACCTCTACGCCCTGAGCCTTCAGAAATCGGAGCGGGCGCCGGAGAGCATCCTGAAACTGGCCGAGCTGATGCGGTATGTCATCTACAAAGGCCGGGAACGGCAGGTAACCATCCGGCAGGAAATCGACTACATCGAAGGCTATCTATATTTGCAGCAACTCCGGCTTCAACGGCAGGTCGACATCCGGTTTGAACAGGAAATCACCGACGATCGGTGGCCTGTAGCCCCGCTGTTGTTCATTGTGCTGGTTGAAAATGCCTTTAAACACGGGATCGAACCGGCGCAGGACGCGGCCTTTTTGCACCTGCTGGTTCGATCCGATACCCGGCAGCTTTCTATTCGCTGTGAAAACTCGTTTGAGACGCCGGAAAAAAAACAGACCGGGATTGGGTTGCAAAACCTTCAAAGGCGGTTGGCGTTGCTGTATCCGGGAAAGCATACGCTGATCATCACCGCTACGGACCGGCGGTTTACGGCCGAATTAACGCTGTTATTCTCATGAAAATGCGTTGTCTGATTATTGACGATGAACCCCTGGCGCATGACGTCATTCGGACGTATGCGGAGGATGTGCCTTTTCTCGAGATTTGCGGGCAGTGTTACCGGGCCACGGAAGCACTTGACTTTCTGAGCCGGCATCCGGTCGATCTGATTTTCCTGGACATCCGGATGCCCCGGCTCACGGGCCTGGATCTGTTAAAAACCCTGACCCGCAAACCGCTGGTGATCATTACATCGGCCTACGAAGAATATGCCCTGGAAAGCTTCGATCTGGATGTTTCCGATTACCTGCTGAAACCCTTCCGGTTCGACCGGTTTTTGAAAGCCGTCAACCGGGCGCTGGCTGATTTCGCCCGCCAGGAACCGGTGCCTATTTCACCTGCTTTGGTTTCTCCCGCTCCCGCACAGATCTACATCAAGTCCGACAAAAAGCAGGTTTTGGTCACGTTGGACGAGATTTACTACCTGGAAAGCCTGGGCAATTACGTGAAAGTCTGGCGGGAAACCGGTTTTTTACTGACGCCCCGCACCCTGAGCAGTTTTGAAAGCCAGCTTCCTGCGGATGCGTTTATTCGCATTCATAAATCCTACCTGCTCAACAAACCCTATGTGCAGTTTATCGAAGGCAACTCGATTGTGCTCCGGAACGGGAAGCGGTTGCCGGTTGGGAAAAATTACAGACAGGTGGTGCAGAATTGGATTGCGCAGGGTTAAGGACAAGTGAATGTAAAATGATGAATGATAAACGCTAAATGTAAAAGTGAATAGCACGGCAACTTTTACATTTAGCGTTTATCATTCATCATTTTACATTCACTTGTGACAAAAAAAACAGCCCGGCACAAGCAGTACCGGGCTGTCTGAATTATCCCTAAACCCTTAATCTCAAATTCTTACAATTTATTTTTCAAGCAGAACATTGTCCTGTGCATTGGCCTTGAAGGTGTTGACGGTCGAGGCATCTGCGTTGAGTTTTGAACTGTAACTGACGAAGATTCCGTAGCCGCCACCGTTGGCGATCGTGGTATTTTTGACCGATAAATTGCCGCCGTACAAAGCTACATTAGCCTTTTTGCCTGAAACGATGGCCAGACTCCCCCCGTTGCTGATCTCCGCGTTTTCAATCACATTCCGGGAGTTGTTCGAGTAAATCATCAGGCCTTTCCAGGACGCGGAAGTGCGGTCGGCGCCCGTGAAGGTCACTTTTTCGGTGGCCGTTCCTTTGGCAATCAGATAGCCTTTGCTATTGATCATCATGACCACATCGCGGGCTGCTTCGATTGTCACACCGGGGCTCAGTGTTAAGCCGGACTCGACTGCAAAATCACCGGCCAGACGGTAGGGCGTTTTGTCTTTAAAACCGCCCCAGGTAATATCGCTGCCTTCCCGCAGGTAATAGCCCTTGATTTCAACCACATTCCGGCCGTTTTCGCCCGTGAACACCGAGGCCGCATCCAGTTTGTCGACGTTGGCCGGATCGAGAACAATCCCGGCTTCGGTATTTTTCGTAAAGCTGTTGGTTGCAAATTCGCGCAGGATACCGCCTTCCTGCACCAGCAGGCCATAGCCATCGTTCTGCGAGAAAAGGCTGTTTTTCAGTGCGATCTGGGCTTTTCCACCGCCAAACAGGGCCATCCCGGCTTTGGTTCCGCTGATGAGGGCGCGGCTTCCGGCGTGCATCACTTCAATGTTTTCAAACACGTTGGCGTTGCTGCCCGAGTAGATCATGATACCGACCCAGTAGCCTTTGGTTTTCTCGGCACCAATGAAACGGATTTTTTTCTCCGGCGTTCCTTTCGCGATGATCAAGCCACCGCCGTCGTTGATGTCCATGCGGGTATCCCGTTCAAAGGCGATCACGACCCCGGGGTTGATGGTCAGTTCGTGCGAAACCGTGATGCTTTTCGTGACGATATAATCCGGATAATCGGGGTTGGCAATGCGGTCGGTCAGCACGGTTTTAACGGTGATGCTCTTGTCGATGGCAACGGGCTGGGCGACGGAAGCGGCCAGTTTTACTTTATCCTTGCTGGTTCCGTTGGCGTTCGAAACCGTTAGTTCGAGTTCATAATCCCCCACTTCATCGGCGACGAAGGTGGGTTTGGCCGTGGTGGCTGCCGAAATGGCTGCCGTACTTTTGGCGGGTTTGGAAGCAATCGTCCACTGAAAGGTCAACGGGGCCCCTTTGGTGTCGACGGAGGCACTGCCATCGAGTTTCACGGTTTCGCCCACCTGCACTTCCTGATCGGCACCGGCATTGGCCGTCACCGTGTTGGAGGGAGCGGGGGTTGGATCGACGTCGTCTTTTTTACAACCGGTTACGAGGAACGTGGCCGAAAGGAGGATGGCAAAGGCGCGCTGGGTAAATACGGTGTTGACCCACGCGGAGTTTTTCGCGAATGGAATCGCGGCAGGAATTCGTTTTTTCATGATTTGATGTTGTTTACTGTTTTTGCAAGTAGCGTTCAACTACGGGTACAAAGGTGCGGGATTCATCGGATTGCGGCTGTCGCATTTTCCGACAAAAAAGAGACTTTATACGCCACCCCGTGACCACTCGCTCAATCGGCTGAAAAATGGCTTCGGCTATTCCCTGTACTTATACCATATTCTGTTTTATCATACCTTTTGTTATGACCTTTCGCAGATTTGGCGACTACCTTTGCCCTGCGGAAGTCAGGAAAGCTGGTCGAGAATTGCCATCCTGATGAGCAAACACAAACAAATACCATGATCACGACAGACATTTGCATCATTGGCGCGGGTCCCGTAGGGCTGTTCGCTGTTTTTGAAGCCGGTTTACTGAAAATGCGGTGCCACCTCATCGACGCCCTGCCGCAGGTGGGCGGCCAGTTATCCGAAATCTACCCCCAGAAACCGATTTATGACATTCCCGGCTTTCCCGACGTCAAAGCGCAGGAACTGGTGGATAACCTGATGGAACAGATCAATCCGTTTCACCCGACGTTCACGCTGGGCGAACGGGTGGAAAATCTGGAACGCCAGGCCGACGGATCGTTTTTCATTACCACCAACGAGCAAACCGTGGTACATTGCCAGGTCGTGGTGATTGCGGGCGGTTTGGGTTGTTTCGAGCCGCGTAAACCCGAAATTGAGGGGCTGGAAGCGTTTGAAGGGAAAGGCGTTTCGTACATGGTCAAGAACCCGGAGCTGTTGCGCGACCGGCGGGTGGTGCTGGCGGGCGGGGGCGATTCGGCCCTCGACTGGACGGTTTTCCTGGCCAACATCGCCAAAGAAGTGACCCTGATTCACCGCAGCGACAGCTTTCGGGGCGCACCCGATTCGGCCGAAAAAGTGTTTGAACTCGCCCGCGAAGGGCGGATCAACCTGATTCTGCAATCCAACATCACCCGCGTTTCCGGCAACGGCCATTTGCAGGAGATCACCATTACGGGCAAAGACAAAACCGTGACGACCCGTGCCACCGACCACCTGATTCCGCTCTTCGGCCTGACGCCCAAACTCGGCCCCATCGCCGACTGGGGACTCCAGATCGACAAATCAGCCATTCAGGTCGATACCACGGATTATGCCACCAACGTGGAACGGATTTATGCCATCGGCGACATCAATACGTACCCCGGCAAGCTGAAACTGATTCTGTGCGGTTTTCACGAAGCCGCTTTGATGTGTCAGAGCGCGTTCAAATACGTATATCCCAGTCAGAAATTAAGTTTTAAATACACCACCGTCAACGGAATACCAACTTTTTAATATTTAGACAGGAGAGGATAGACAAGAGAGTAAAGACCGGCGACTACGGCATTTTTTGTCTCTTCTCTCTTGTCTATCCGCTCACTTCTACACCATGATCCACATCACCATTGAAGACCAAAACGGCGGGCAGCAGCCAATCGAAATACCGGAAGGCATCAGCCTGAGCCTGATGGAAGTGCTGAAAGCTTCTGAATACCCGATTCTGGCCACCTGCGGGGGCATGGCCTTGTGCGCCACCTGCCACGTAGCCGTGCGGGAAGGTGCCGACCGCTTGCCGCCGGTGAACGATGCGGAAGGCGACCTGCTGGATACCCTGCCCGATGCGGATTCGGACAGTCGGCTGGCGTGCCAGTTGCGCGTCGATGAGTCGATGGACGGGGCGGTTTTCCGGTTGCGGGCTGCGTAGCGTACCCAGTGGGGAAATGGGCTCAAATGATGCATTTTAGTATTATTTTTGCGTCATTTGAAAACCGGTACAACAAACCAGCGTTTTCGCCCACGACCCCTTTCTTTTTTCAATGATTACCCTACGACGCCCGGCGTTTCTAGTAACCTTCTGGTTGTTGTTTACGCAGGTTCTGGCCCAGTCACCCACGCTGTCGTTTCAACGCCTATCGCTGCGCCAGGGGTTGGCCACGAATTATGTCAGTGCCATTACTCAGGATGATCTCGGATTTATCTGGATCGGAACAGTCAGGGGTCTGACGCGGTTCGATGGGTTACGCTGCACCAATTATGGTCCTCAATTCGGTAATCCGCAGTCACTTCCACACCGTACCGTCCGTTGTGTGTTCAAGGCCCGGGATGGTATTCTCTGGGTAGGAACCCAGAAAGGACTGGCCCGGCTTGACCCCCAGACCCAGTCGTTCCGGCGGTATTCGTTCAAATCATTGGGCGAGGGCTGCAACCTGATTCGGACCGCCGTTCAAACGGCCAACGGCCTGCTGTGGTTTGGCACCAGCGGTGGGGTGGTGACATTTGACCCGGCAACCGGAAAATCCCGGTTGCTGACCATGCCGTCCGACTCTACCGAACGACCAACCGCAAACTTTATCCGGCAGTTGGTACTCGATGGCCCAACAATCTGGATCGGCACGCAAGCCGGTCTTTACGCCTACAGCCCGGCTACGCAACAATTCCGCCGGTTTCGTCATGACGCATCCGTGGCCACCTCGCTGCCCGATGATCATATTGCTTCAATCACCCGGCACCCCCGTTCGGGAGCCTTGTATGTTGGAACCCGCAAGGGGCAGATTGCCATCCTGAATCCGGCTACGGGCCAGTTTCGATCCCTGCCAATCGGGGCCAGCCAGAGCATCGCATCGTTATTGATTACCCAGGAAGGCAATCTGTGGGCTGCGGTCGCCGGTGAAGGGTTATACCGGTACGATGCCTCCAAAAACCGCTTTCTGGGGTACAAGAATGACGAAAATAACCCCCGAAGCCTGGTTTCCAATTCCCTGCGCGTGTTGTTCGAAGACCGATCCGGGATTATCTGGGTGGGTTCCGATGATGCCGGACTGAGTTGGTTCAACCCGAAAATTGATAAGTTCCGCTCGCTCTACGACGATGTGGGTTACAGTCCGGCATCATCCCTGGGCCTGGACGCCACGTCGCTATCGTTCGACCGGAGCGACCGGCTTTGGGTTGCCTCGCGCGATGGGCTGGTCATGATCGATCCGCAGAAACAGTCCTACCGGATTTACAAGCATGACCCGAAAAATCCGACCAGCATCGGAAATAATCTGACCTACAATGTGTTGGCCGATCGGGACGGGAAAATCTGGGTGGGTCATTTTACCGGTTTGAGTCGGCTGGATACGGCCACGCACCAGTTCGAGCAAATTCGTTGTTTGCCCACTGCCGACAACCTGGCCAATTACCCGCCTTTCGATCCGAACCGACGCGATTTTGTGGCCGGTAGTCAGGTGTTTTACAGCGCACAGGCTCCGGATGGGCGGATTTTCATCGGGACAAACGAAAAATTGACCATTTACGACCCCCGAACCCGCACGTTCCTCAACCGGTTCAACGACGAACGAATCCGGAAATTACCCGGCAAAAACTACAATACGCTCTATATCGACCGCTTCAACAATCTCTGGGTAGGAGGGTTTGGGCCGGTTTATAAAATCAGCCCGGATCTCCAACTGCTGGATGAATATGTGCATGATCAAAACGATCCGCACAGCTTACCCGACGATGGTGTAACGGACTTTGCCGAGGATGAAACCGGCAAATTGTGGATGAGTACGGACAATGGCCTGGCCCGGCTCGACGAACAAACCAAACGCTTCGATGTTTTTACGACCCGGCACGGCCTGCCCAACAGCGACATTGCCGCTTTGCGACTGACGGGTGATACGCTCTGGATCAGCACGTCCAACGGGGTTGCCGTCACCGATATTCGCCAGCTTCGTTTTATTCCCTTCGATGAAGCCGACGGCTTGCCGATGACCGAATTTGAGTCGGGGTCGAGCGAGCGCGATTTGAAAGGGCGGCTCTATTTTGGGGCCATGCGGGGGCTGGTCTACATTCAGCCCGGCCGGGTTCGGATCAACCGTTTTGTTCCGCCGGTGTATCTGACCTCCTTCAAAGTCAACGGACGGGAGTATTTGCGGAACGTTTCGGCCAACCCGCCGGACATCGTTCTCGATTATGACCAAAACCAGTTCAACTTTGAAATCGCGGCCCTGAACTTCGACAATCCCGGTGCCAACCGGTATGCCTACCGGCTCGAAGACTTCGAGGAACGCTGGAACCAGACCGGAAACCGCCCGTTTGCCAGCTACACCAATGTGCCGTCCGGCGACTACGTGCTGCACGTTATTGCGGCCAACAACGATGGCATCTGGAACCGGGAAGGCTACCGGCTGCGGGTGACGATCCGGACGCCCTTCTGGGAAACCTGGTGGTTCCGGCTTTCGGCCATCGGTGCGCTCATTGCCCTCGTGGTTTTCATTGCCCAGTGGCGCAACCGCCGGGTGGCAAAGGAGCAACAGGAGAAAAGCGAGTTGCGGGAACGGATTGCCACCTCGGAAATGAAGGCGCTGCGGTCGCAGATGAACCCCCACTTCCTGTACAATTCGCTGAATGCCGTCCGACTTTTTGTGCTCCAAAACGACAGTGACAACGCGGATAAGTATCTGGTCAAATTTGCCCGGCTGATGCGGCTGATTCTGGGCAATTCGCGGCAGGAGTGGGTAACACTGGCCAGCGAAACCGAACAGCTTCAGTTGTATCTGGAACTGGAACAACTGCGGTTTGGCCACAAGTTCGACTTTTCGATTGAAACCGATCCGTCGCTGGACCAGGAGCGGGTCTCCATTCCGCCGATGATTATTCAGCCTTATATCGAAAACGCGATTCTGCACGGCATGGCCCACAAAAAAAGCCGGGGCTCCATCCGGGTTTGCATCAAACCCGTCGGTGAACACCTGGAGTGCATGGTGGACGATGATGGGGTGGGGCGGCAAAAAGCCGCATCCCTCAAAAGCCACGCGGCTTCGTCGCACCAGAGTGTTGGTCTGAAAGTGACGGAGGAACGGCTGCAACTGATTCAGCAGCGCAGCGGAAAAGAAGCGGGAGCAAAAATCATCGACAAACGGAATGACGACGGCGAACCGGCCGGAACGCAGGTTGTGATTCGACTGCCACTGACGCTTCAGGAACCCGTTTGAGCCGTTCGCTATGAATCTGGAAGGGAGAAATCCCTTTTTGCCTACCTTTGATTTTTGCCAACCACCGTCCGTTCTTCATGAAACACCTTGTTGCCTTCCTGGTCTGTCTTACGCTATCGTTTTCCCTGATTGCCCAATCCGACAACGCTTACAACCTGCTTCCTTTTCCGGCCCAGTTTGCGGGCAGCGACGGTCACTTTACGGTTTCGGCCGCTACGCGCATCGTCATTGCCGCCAAAGACGCAGGGCAGCGGGCAGCCGCCCAAACGCTGGCCGGCCAACTGAAACTCGCCAGCGGTTTTCCAGTTACGGTGGCGTCGGCAACACCCGCGCTGGCCAAAGGGAAACACATCGTTTTTCAGGCGCACAAAGCCAGTCGCTGTGGCCCGGAAGGCTATGTTCTGAATGTAAAACCGGAACGGATTGTGGTGGAAGCCGAAACGCCCAAAGGGTATTTCTACGCCGTTCAAACTTTGCTTCAGCTCTTGCCGACGGCGGTTTTCAGCCCCACGAAAGTCGACAACGTGGCCTGGACCATTCCGGCCTGCCAGCTACTTGACCGGCCCCGCTACGGCTACCGGGGGCTGATGCTCGATGTTAGTCGCCATTTCATGCCGGTGTCGTTTGTCAAGCGGTTTATCGACCTGATGGCGATGCACAAACTCAACACCTTCCACTGGCATTTGACCGACGACCAGGGCTGGCGGATCGAAATTAAAAAATACCCCAAACTGACGCAAATTGGTTCCAAACGCAAGGAAACCGTGGTGGGTCACAATGCCGCCAACTACCCATTTCAGTACGATGGAAAAGAGTACGGCGGTTTTTATACGCAGGAACAGATCAAGGATGTGGTTCGGTATGCGGCCGCCCGGCACGTGACGATTGTTCCCGAAATTGAAATGCCGGGCCACGCGCTGGCGGCTCTGGCTTCGTATCCCGAATTTTCGTGCGATGCGGCCAAAAAATACGAAGTGGCGACGCGCTGGGGTATTTTCAAAGACGTCTACTGCCCCAACGAGCCAACGTTCGCGTTTTTGCAGCATGTGTTGACGGAAGTGATGGCGTTGTTTCCCGGCAAATACATCCACATCGGCGGGGACGAATGCCCGAAAGACGCCTGGAAGGCCAGTGCATTCTGTCAGGACCTGATTAAAAAACTGAAGCTCAAAGACGAACACGAGTTGCAGAGTTACTTCATTCAGCGCATCGAAAAGTTTGTGAATTCGAAAGGCCGGGCCATCATCGGCTGGGATGAAATTCTGGAAGGTGGTTTGGCACCGAATGCGACGGTGATGAGCTGGCGCGGCACCGAAGGCGGGATTGAAGCCGCCAGACAGAAACACAATGTGGTGATGACGCCCGGCGAATTCTGCTATCTGGATCAGTACCAGGGCAACCCGGCCCAGGAACCGCTGGCGGGTGGCGGCTATTTGCCCATCGAAAAAGTGTACAGCTACGAGCCGACGCCCGCCGAACTGACGCCCGACCAGCAAAAATACATTCTGGGGGTGCAGGGTAACGTCTGGACCGAATACATTCCGACGACGCAGCACGTCGAGTACATGGTTTTTCCGCGTGCGTCGGCGCTGGCCGAAATCGGCTGGATGCCAAAGGGGCCGCGCAATTTTGAGGATTTTGCGATGCGCCTGAAAGAACACCTCAAGCGGCTTTCGTACCTGAACGTAAACTATTCCAAACGACTGCTCGATGTGCGGGCCGTGACGCAGTTTACCGATGCCGACCAGTTGCAGGTTCGGCTGGAAAAACTCGATTCCGACAGCAAGATTTACTACACGACCAACGGCAAACAACCGTCCACGACCTCGACCGAATACACGATGCCGATTGCGCTGAAAAAAACGACGACGATCAAAGCCGTGACAACCGCCGGAGCCCGCTTTGAGGAAACATTTTACATTCACCGGGCGAAAGGGAAACCGTATACCTACGCCAATACCGCTGCCGAAAAAGCCGACCCGACGAAGAAAAAACTGACCGATGGGCAGGTGGCCCAAAGTCCCCGCAACAAGTCGGAATGGGTCAGCGTAACCGGCGAAGATCTGGAGGTGACGATCGATCTCGGCGAGGTGCGGCCCGTCACCAAAGTGTCGGCCAACTTTTTGAAGCGCATTTCGTACAACGATTTTCCACCTTCTGCTGTCGAAATCGGTTTGTCGCAGGACGGCACAACCTACAAGGATGCGATCAGCCAGCCGGTCAAATATCCGCTTGAAGGATCGTGGGGCATGTTGCCGGTGGTGGCCGATTTCAAAACCGCCCGGGCGCGGTATGTGCGCATCAAAGCCAAAAATGCAGGGGCAGCTCCGGCGGGTTTACCGAGGGAAGGGTTGCCGACGGCGGTTAGCGTGGATGAGGTGGTGGTGGAATGACAAAATTGGTATCTTTACTTGAAAGAAACCGATTACAACATGACCACTCCATCCGAAAGACTGAAAACCCTCGACACCGTCCTCGACGGGCTGATGAGCCGGTATCGGGAACGCGTTCCCGACGTGTTGAAAATCGTCGATGCGCTCATTGATGAAAACGTGATTCAGGCTGTCGATGACATTGAAAATGATCACATTGCGTTCCGGACGATGGGTGTGCCGAGCCTTGGAATCCAGTCGTTCGAAAAGATCTTTCTGCACTATGGCTACGGAAAACGCGAACCGTATGACTTTAAGGAAAAGAAACTGAACGCCTATTGGTACAGTCCGCCAAAACCGCATTATCCGCGCATTTTCGTGAGCGAGCTGCGGGTGCGGGATTTGTCCGATGCCGCTCAGCATGTCATTTACAAGTATACGGATACCGTCGTTTTTGACCCGGTCGATGCGCTGGATCTGGACGATGCCCGGGCCGTCGATCAGTTTTTGCACCAGCCGCTCTGGCAGATTCCCTCGCTTGACGACTACCGGACGTTGCTGAACGAAAGCGAATATGCCGCCTGGGTGATTTATAACCGCTATTACCTCAACCACTTCACGATCAGTGTGCACAACCTGAAACCGGGTTACAACACCATTCAGGACTTTGTCGCTTTTCTGGAACGGCGCGGAATTAAACTCAACACGGCGGGCGGTACGATCAAAACCAGCCCGGACGAAGGACTGCTACAGGCGTCGACCGTTGCCCAGATGATCGATGCGGACTTTGCCGACGGCAAGACCCACCGCATTGCCGGCTCCTACGTCGAATTTGCTGAACGCCGGGTGTTGCCCGAATTCCAGCATTTGCCCGCCGACCAGATCCGGCGCGAACACCGGCGCGACGGTTTTGAAGCCGGTAATGCCGATAAGATTTTTGAGAGTACGTTTACGTCGCAAACCGGGAAGTGATCAGCTCCTTTTCTTCTGTTAACAAATGGTAAAGTTGATTCGGAAACGAATCAACTTTTTTACATTTACAGGAATTATCGACGCAACCCTCCTCTATGAAAAAACTAGTTCTACTTGGCCTGCTGGTCTGGGCGGGATGCCGCACCCCGAAAACCGAAACGGCGGCTTCGTCCAGTCAGCAACCCGTCACCCGAATTGCCTTCGGTTCGTGCAGTCATCAGAAACGGCCCCAACCGCTTTGGGATGATATTGTGGCCCAAAAACCGGACGTCTGGATCTGGCTGGGCGACAACATCTACGGGGATTCGGAAAACCTGGATACGCTGAAAGCCAAATACGACCTGCAGAAATCCAACCCGGTTTACGGGCAGTTGCGACAGTCCACCAAAATCATTGGCGTTTGGGACGATCATGATTACGGCGTTAACGATGGCGGCAAGGAGTATCCGCGCCGGAAGGAAAGCCAGCAGTTGATGCTGGATTTTCTGGACGTACCCGCCAGCAGCCCCCTGCGCAAGCAGGAAGGGGCTTACTCCTCGCACGTCTACGGGCCGAAAGGTCAGCGGGTGAAGGTAATTCTGCTCGATGGCCGGTATTTCCGTGATCCGTTGAAAAAAGTCAACAAAGTCAATACGCCTGATCCATCCGGGGATATTCTGGGCGAAGCGCAATGGCAGTGGCTGGAGCAGCAACTGACCCACTCAGACGCCGATGTCCATATCATTGGATGCGGGATTCAGTTTCTGGCCAACGAACACATCTACGAAAAATGGGGGAACTACCCCACCGCCCGTCAGCGGTTTTTCGATCTGTTAAGCAAAACGAAGCCGAAAGGGGCCATGCTGATCAGTGGTGACCGGCACATCGCCGAAGTGTCGAAAATCACGGTTCCGGGACTAGGCTACGATCTGTACGACATTACCAGCAGTGGCCTGACGCACACCTCAAAACCCCGTGAAGAGCCGAATGCGCTGCGGGTTGGCAAGGTGGTTTTCGACCTGAACTACGGCTTGTTTTCCATCGACTGGGCCAGAAAAACGGCGACGGTTAGGATCAACGGCGACAACCAGGCGACGTATTTGACCCAAGAAATTTCCTTTTGACGTTTTTTTTTGTTGTAAAAATTACCGCGACTGATACGGGCCGTGAATGGCTTTCACCCGGAACGACTCGTCGGTATCTTCCAGAATGATGACGCGATACGTGTCTCCGCCCGGATCGACCCGCACCAGCACATGCCCGGAATCGCTTTTCAGGCGGTTTAGCATCTCACCAATCACCAGTTTGTTGGCTTCCAGCATGTCGGTGGCAAACACGTCGCGGTCGCCGGCGTAGACCTGTTGCGAGTAAATCCGCGCCAGCACATCATGCCCCGGATGGTCGGACGACCAGACCGGAATCACCAGCACGCGGGGGCTCAGGCTGCCGAGCAGAAAACCGTTCTGCGAATCGCGGTTGCCGTGGTGATCGAGCAGTTGCACCTCCACCGGTCCAACCGACCGCGCCACCGGCGTTTCGACATCGTGCCACATCGGCGCACCGAATTGCAGGACGCCGGGAATGTCGCCCCCCGAAAAATAATCGAATTTGCCGTAGCTCAGCCGCAGGGCCATGCTGCACATGTTTTCATTGGGATACTGATTGGGGGGCAGTGATTTCAGTTCCGGGAAATGCTGGCGTGTGACCGACCCGACGCCCGTCCAGATCTCACCGTTGACGGCCAGATTCCGGATTTCGAACCGGTCCCTGTATTTTGCGGGTTGTTTCAACAACTGAATCTGATCGTTACGCCCGGGCTGCAACCGCTCCACTTTCAGGGCTTTGTTCTGCATTTGCCAGCTTAAAAACTGGCGGTAATTCGTCACCAGCGGGTCCTTTTCGAAGGAGCGGGGGTAGTTGTAGTCCGGCCAGCCCCGGTCGATGAGGGTTCGGATGGGAATGTGTTCACCCACTTCGGTAACCCCCGTGAGCAGATAACCGCCCGCCGATTTTTTGGAAGCTGACGACGGCGCGCCCATGTGGTCGTCGTGAAAGTGGGTCATGATCGCGTAGTCGATGGCCGGATCGGAACGAAAACTTTGGGCTTTGCGGGCATAACGCGCAATCCACTCCCCGGCATGGCGGTCGCCGTTGGGCCTGGCGGGGGTGTTGCGCGGGCTCGTCGTTCGCGGGTCGGTTAGGTCCAGTTCCCCGGCGTCGATCAGGGCCGTGGTGCCATCGGGCAGGATCAAAAACGCCGAATTGCCGCGACCGGTATTGATCTGGTGAATGTCCAGATAGCCTTCCTGCCAGACTGGCAGCGGCTGTCCCACCGTCTGACCGTAGCTGATCAGGACATTTCCGAAAACGAACAGGCAGGCGAGTACGTAAAACCGTTTCATAAGGGAAAAAGAATAGTCGAATCGTAAGCGGACAAACTTAATCATTTCAATTTTACCGACGAATCGTTCGGTGTAAAGGGAATGTTAAAGTAACGTTTACCGGATCATGAACACATAGTTGAGCGGTTTGACCACAAACTTTGCGGCATTACCCACACCCGTTTGGAAACGGAATTTTCTGCCGGTTTTTTTGAAGTACAATATTTCAGGCAACCACCTATGAAACTCACTTTTTTAATCGCACTTCTGGCCGCTTCTCCGGTTTGGGGACAATCCGACGATTCCACGGCCGCCCCCGTCATTCCCGCCAAAAGCAATTTCAGATCCAGCTTGATCATGGAACCCGGGTTTGCGTATGCGGTAACTCATCTGCCTGCTATGCAGCGGTATTTTCGTGACAATCAGGTTAAAGTAGACAAGTCGCTGGATCGGATGGCGCTGGCAGCTTTTGCCTATCGGCGACAACGTTTTAAAATGACACTGCAAGCGTTTTTTGGGATTGACAAAAGCTTACTACCGCCCGATAAAAAAGGCACATCCCTGTTTGCCCGGAGCCAGAGTGTCAGCGGTTTGACATTCCTACTGGGATACGATGTGGCCAATACGCGCAACAAACGGGTCTTTATCAACGCCGGTTTGGGCAGTATTAACTACGAATACAGCTTGTTTCGACCCAGCAGTCAGGTGGTTTCGTTTCAGAATATACTCCAATATACGCCACCCGCAAGTGTACCTTCTTTAAAACAGACCACCGGTTTCTGGGATGTGAATGTGGAGGTTGCGCAACGTGAAAAGCGGCCTAATACGTTTCAATGGGTTAGCCGGGTCGGTTACCGGCGCAGTTTTCAACGTACCCCCTGGCATTCTGAGGCTTATCAACTCGTGGATGCCCCGCAGGAACGCCTGGGTCAGTTCTATTTTCAGGTTGGGCTCTACATTGCCCGCAACTATAGGGCGCGCCATAAGCCATGAAAACGCTTCTGTTCAGTTTGCTCCTGTCGGTTTTTATGGCAAATGACAACCAGCACCCGAACCAGCCCGAACCGGCGCAGGTGATTTTATACCGCGAAAAAGAGTTTATTTCAGGATTGGGTAAAGCGTATGCCTTCAAAATAAACGATCAAAAAGCCGGCGAACTGTCGCCCAATCGGTATGTTCAACTTCCGGTAACGCCGGGTCGGATTAAAATTGAGTTCGTTAGTGATTATTTTACCGATAGCCGCCCCCTTTGGGTACGGGTGCAGGCGGGTCAAACGTATTACATCAAGGCGGTTGTGGAGGTCGATTTCCTAAGTTCCATGATGCTGATGGCGCCGGTCGATCCGCAACAGGCCCGGCAGGAACTTCGCCGGATGAAACCCGAAACCGCCCGGCCAGTCCGGCAACCCGATTAAGGTCACCCGTTCATGAACCGACGTTTTGTGTTTCTCCGGTCATCCCTGCCGCTGGCGGTTTCCCTGCTGGCCCTGCTTACCTACTGGGGATGGCGGCTCTATCAGGTTGTCTGGCCCCAACGGGACCAGGCGCTCCCCGATCTGGGGAGCCTGGCGCGGTATCTGCTGGGCCTGCTTTTTCTCTTGTTCTGTATTGGGGTACTGGCCTACCTGAATTACCGACTGGCTTTCCGGCGGTGGATGCATCAGGACACCACCCGGCCGTATTACTGGAGCTGGTTGTGTCTTTTTGCGTGGGTGCTCTTCGAAGGGTTACAGATTCGCACGGATCAGGAACCCGCTTTTGTGGACGAGAACATTCTGGTTACTGTGCTGCTGGCGGGCTTTATGATCCTTTACGGTTTTATCGCCGATGCACTGCAAACCCGGCGGCAACAGCAGCAGTTGATCCAGCAAAAAACGGAAGCTGAGTTAACAGCTTTAAAAGCCCAGATTAATCCCCATTTTTTGTTCAATGCGCTGAATACTATCTACAACGAAGCGCAGCAGTCGGAAAACGAATCGGTGGCTGATCTGATTGAACAGTTGTCCGGCATTCTGCGGTTTACCTTGCAGGATTCGACGCGCCCTACGATTTCCATCGAACAGGAGTTTCAGTTTCTGGAAAAATACCTGGCCCTGCAACGCGCCCGGTTACCGCACCTGGACACGTTGCATCTGCACACCCGGCTGGAGTGGGACGGACAACCCGCCCAACTGCCGCCCCTGTTGCTGATTCCGTTTGTCGAAAACATGTTTCAGTATGGCGTCAGTCTCATTCACCCGGCGAAGCTGGAACTGGACGTGACGGTCGAAAACCGACAGCTCCAGTTGCGCGTTGTCAATACAATCGGTTCCGGAGCCGGTACGAAAACCGGCTCCGGAACCGGCATTGCCAACGCCCGCAAGCGTCTGGCACTGCTCTATCCCAACCGGCATGAGTTGCAGATTTCGCAAACCGATCAGGCATTTGTCGTTACCTTACGCATTGATTTATAATCACCTATGCTCCGAGCCATTGCCATCGATGACGAACCCGCAGCCCTGGAGGTCTTGAGCCGGTATGCCGAAAAAGTGCCGTTTCTGGAGTTGGTTCAACCTTTTCTGAATACGACCGATGCGCTGAATTTCCTGCACACCCAACGGGTTGATTTGATTTTTCTGGATATTCGAATGCCGGATCTGAGCGGGACGGATTTTGCACAACTGATCGCTCCGCTCAATAAATCGATTGTTTTTACGACCGCCTACGCCGACTATGCCCTGGAAGGATTTGCCCTGAATGCCCTCGATTATTTGCTGAAACCCATCGCCTTCGGCCGGTTTTTGCAGAGTTGCAACCGCGCCTACACGCAGTATCTGCTGCAACGCGGGGAGCCGTCGAGCATTTTTGTGAAAGATGGCTACGACTGGGTGCGGGTGAATCTGAACGAAGTTCTCTACATCCATTCAGACACAAACCTGCTCTTCATTCATGAAGAAAACCGGCAGGTATCAACCCGCATGACGTTGTCGGAAATGATCGAAATGCTGCCCGGTGACCAGTTTATCCGGGTCCACAAATCGTATGTCGTGGCGCTGAAAGCCATCCGCAAACTGGAACGACACCAGGTAACGGTAGGCCACGTCACCATCCCGCTGGCCGCCAGCTACCGGCAGGCGCTGGAGCAACGTCTTTTGCGGAAGTGATGTATTGTTACACAAGGTTTATCAGAGGAAATCAGAGGTACACAGCGCTTTTCTCTGGTTAACCCTGGTGTCCTCTGATAAACCCTGTGTAACAACCGCTCATTGCTGATAAACCCGCACATAATCGACTTCAAACCGCGCCGGGAATTTCGTTGCCGAGGGGTCACCGCCGTTCTGACCGCCGATGGCGAGGTTCAGGAGTACATAGTGCGGCTGGTGGAACGGGTTTTTACCACTGCCGTCGCCGTTGATGGTGGTCGACAGCGCCACCGAGTTGAGCAACTGATCGTCGATGTACAGTTTGATAAAATCCTGGTTCCAATCCATACGCCAGGTGTGGAATTTCTCCGACCACTTTGGATCGGTGAAGTCGGTGATGTTTTTTTTCGTCGTCCGCCATTCTGCCTTCCACTTCTCATTCGTTCCCCAGGCAACATTGGCAAGCAGCATGTTCCGGTAATATTCCATGATGTCGATTTCGCCGTTGGCCGGCCACTCGCCCGATACGCCCAGCGTCCAGAACGCGGGCCAGAGCCCCGGCCGGGTGTCGATGCGTGCCCGCATTTCAAACCGGCCGTATTGCCACTGGTGCAGCCCTTTGGTCAGCAGGCTGGCGGCCGTATACCGGATGGAGTCGCGGCTGGTTTTCCAATGGGTGCTGCCGGGCTGATGAGTAGGATTCGGGCGGCTTTCCCGACGGCCTTCGATGATGAGCAAACCGTTTTCGCAGCGGGCATTGTCGGGCTGGTACCACTGGAGTTCGTTGTTGCGGACAAAACCGGTTTCGAACGCCCATTTCTTTGGATCGGGCGGACCGGGTGTGTTGAATTCATCGGCCCAGACCAGCTTCCATTTGGCGGCTGGTGGACCGGGCGGTATGGCAAACAGCCAGAGGAGCAGATAGAAAGTCGGAGTCATCAACAATCCGGTTTGAAATAGAATGGTAAAAGTAAAAGTTCGCGGCAGATTTGGAAAATACGGTTCGGAAATGGTCGAAAAACCGGCAAAAAGGCCCGGATTCGGTAAGATCATCCCACGAATGCGCTGATGTTTACGCAATTGTCATCAAAGTTTTTCCTTATTTTTAGTCCGGTTTTCTAAACCCAAACTAAGTTTTTTGAGTTTTATTTGCTCGGATACGACCTCCCTTTTTACCTTATACGTTTGCTTTCGAAACCTCAGATAAGACAGAATAGAGACCAGAGTGGTCGGTTAACCCTATAAAATGATTGTACCAACAGCCAACATAGCCCCTTCAGAAATCAATTTGACCAACTGTGAAACAGAGCCTATTCACATTCCCGGTTATATTCAGGGCCACGGTTTTTTAGTGGCCCTTTCGGCAAACGATTTTATCATTCGCTACTGTAGCGAGAACTGCCGCACGTTTGTAAACCGGTCGGCGACCGATCTGCTGGGAAAACCGCTCGATGCCTTACTGACCGAAACCGATCTGCCGGTCGCGGAGTTGATGGCGATTCTGAACGTGGGAAAACGGGAGAACGCCTGGTCGCGGATGAATCCACACCGGTTTCACATCAACGGGAAAGGATGGAATCTGATTGCCCATCAACACGATAACCTGATCATTCTGGAGTGGGAATCGGCGGTGGCGGCTCATGCCAATTTTGAGCAGCAACTGATTGCCGATGCGTTGACCGAAGTGCAATCCAACCGGTCGTTGATCGAGCTGATCCAGAATACTGCCCGGCGGGTAAAGCAGATCATCGGTTACGACCGCGTGATGGTTTACCGGTTTGCTGCCGACTGGCACGGCGAGGTGATTGCTGAAGAAAAAGAATCGCACCTGGAATCGTATCTGGGCCTGCATTATCCGGCTTCGGACATTCCGCGGCAGGCCAGAGAATTGTATAAAACCAATCTGGTACGGATCATTGCCGACGTGAAAAGTGCCCCTTCGCCCATCTATTCATTGCGTGATGGTGAACAGGGAGAAACCCGGCCGCTGGACCTGACCCACTCGGTGCTGCGGGCGGTGTCGCCGATTCACATCGAGTATCTGAAAAATATGGGCGTACAGGCCTCCATGAGCATTTCGCTGCTGTACCGCGGTGAATTGTGGGGGCTGATTTCCTGCCACCATTCGACGCCCCGGTTTGTCGATTTTCCGGCCCGGCAGGCGGCTAAATTTGTCAGCCAGTTGCTGTCGTCGGCGCTCGAATTCCGGAAGGATGAAGAGGATCAGTCGCTTCTGTTTCAGATTCAGCAGAACGGGCAAACGCTGAACAGCCAGATTCTGAAAGACTGGGATGTTGTGGCGGGTTTGACCCAACATCCGTTGACGGTTTTACACATCACCAGTGCTACCGGGGCAGTGTTAGCATTCGACAATACCTTTTATTCCATGGGCAAAACCCCTGGCGAATCGGCGGTGGCCGGGATCACAAACTGGTTAAAAACGCAGGAATTCGACACGGTTTTTGAAACCGACCGCCTGCCGGAACTCTATTCACCGGCCGAAGCCTTTCGGGAAGTGGCTTCTGGGATGCTGGCCGTCGCTTTGTCGAAGGAACTGGATGAATATTTGCTCTGGTTTAAACCGGAGCAGATTCGGCAGGTAACCTGGGCGGGCAATCCGGATAAACCCGTGACGGTTTCGGAAAACGGCCAAAAGCATTTGCACCCGCGCAAGAGTTTTGAAGCGTGGTCGCAAACCGTTCGCAATACGTCGGAGCCCTGGCGGGATGCCGAACGATCGGTCGCCATCAAACTGCGGGAAGACGTGCTGCAGGTGGTGGCCCGCAAAGCCAACGAAGTCCGGCAATTGAATGAACGGCTGCGGGTTGCCTACGAAGAACTGGATGCGTTCAGTTATACGGTTTCGCACGATTTGCGGACGCCCCTGTCGTCGATCCGCTGTTATTCCGAAATCATTCTGGAAGAACAGGGTGCCACGATGGACGACGATACGCGGGTGATGTTCCAGAAAATCCTGGATTCGACGGAGCGGATGCGATCCCTGATTCGGCATATTTTGTATTATTCCCGGATGGGGCGGACCGAGTTGAATTTTAAACAACTGGATATGCCCAAAATGCTGGACGTAATTCGGGACGAAATTCTGATTACCGAAAAGAATAAGAACCGGAATGTCCGAATCGAATTTGGCGAGATGCCGTCGATTTACGGTGACCCCACGATGGTGAATCAGGTGTTTACGAATCTGATTTCCAATGCGACCAAATATACCCAGCGAGTCCCGGAAGCGGTGGTTCGGGTGGAAGGCCGGGAAACCGGCGACGAAGTAACGTATACCGTAAAAGACAATGGAATTGGTTTCGATATGAAGCATGCCGCTAAAATGTTTGACCTTTTCAAGCGTTTGGAAAATGCGGCCAGCTTTGAAGGCACCGGGGTCGGACTGGCCATTGTCAAACGGATCATCAACCGGCACCGGGGAAAAATCTGGTTTCATAGCGAACCGAATCGCGAAACCAGGTTTTCAGTTTCGTTTCCAAAGGAGCAATAGACTCCGTAAACTTGTACGACGATGTTAGATCTATTGTATGTTGAAGATAATCCGGATGATGCCGACGTTTTTGGTCGGGTGATGCGGAAAATGGAGAAAACGATCTCCTACAAAGTGATCAATGTGGGCTCCGAAGCCCTCGATTACCTGAGTGCCGAAGGAAAATACCAGACCGAGACGGCTCCCCTGCCCAAACTGCTGTTGCTCGACCTGGATTTGTCGGAATACAGCGGTTTTGATATTATCGAAAGAGCACGTTCGCTGTCCCGGACACGGCTGTTACCGATTGTCGTTTTCAGTACCTCCGACAATCCGCAGGACATTAGCCAGTCGTTTCAGCTCGGCGCAAATGCCTACGTCGTCAAACCCGGTACGTACCAATCGATCGGGCAGTTGCTGCGTCGGCTGTGCGACTTCTGGCTGATCGATAACAATGTGGTAAACCGATGATGACGATAGCGGAACGACTGCGGCACGAAACCCGTGCCTTACATGAACAAACGGAAGCCTTGCTCTACCATGATCCCTTGCGGACTGGTACGATGAATCAGGAGCAATACCGGCATTTGTTGCGGGCTCATTGGACGTTTCACCAGGCGCTGGAAACCGCCATCGATCAAAATCCCGCTTTTTTTCAGTCCTACGATCAGGATGATCGCCGGAAAACGCCCTGGCTGGAAGCAGACCTGGCCGAACTGAATATGCCAGTGCCGGACAGCAAGCCCGATCTGTTCAGGCAATGGTTACCCCTTGACCTGCTGGGAGCGGCTTACGTGGGCGAAGGTTCGATGTTGGGGGGGAAAGCCGTGATGCATTATTTGCAGAAAAGTCCGGCATTGCAGCCCCTGCTCGCGAACGCCCGGTTTTACCGGGGATACGGCGCCGAAGCCCTGAACAAATGGAAGGCGTTCGGGACAATTTTAGCCGCTCAGAACGAGGCAGACCACGATCAGATTATTGAAGCGGCTCAGCGGGCTTTCTTAGCATACCACGACATTTTCAGACATACGCAACCGGAGCATCAGGCGGTAGCTTAACCATTTTTGCCATATACCGGCAGAAACACCTTAAAGGTGGCGCCCTTGCCGACCTGGCTGGATACGTCGATGGCTCCGCCGTGAATTTCGGCTACTTTTTTACAGACTGCCAGCCCGATGCCCGTACCGCTGTAGGCTGACCGGCTTTCCAGACGCTGGAAGGGTTGAAAAATCCGCGACTTGTACTTCTCGTCAAAACCGATTCCATTGTCGGCCACTTCGACCAGCAGAAAAAGCCGCTGGGACTGGCTCCGCAGTTCTTCCGGTAACTCTTCGGGTTCGGGATAGCGGGCATTGATCTGAATCTCCGGTTTCTGGTCGGCTTTCTGAAATTTGATGGCGTTGGCGACCAGATTCTGGAACAGCTGCCGCAAGCGTAGCGGATTGCCGAGCAAATTAGGCAATGGAGACACCTTGACAAGTGCTTTTTTCTCCGAAATCGACATTTCCAGATCACCCAGCACTTCCTTGATCAGCCGCGCCAGCGAGATGTTTTCAAACGGTTCGGTTTGGGTCGACAGGCGCGAATACGTCAGCAGGTCGCGCACCAGCACCTGCATGCGTTTGGCCGAATTCTGAATCCGGCGGACGAGGTCCACTTCGCCATCGGCCAGACTATCCGCAAACTGACTTTGCAACACATCGCCAAAAGCCTGTAGTTTACGCAGCGGTTCCTGCAAATCGTGGGACGCGATGTAGGCAAACTGCTCCAGATTTTCGTTGGAATTCCGGATCTGGTGGATGGTGGCTTCGAGTTGATGCTGGATGCGTTTGTTTTCGGTGATATCCAGAAACGTAACCCGAAGGTCGTCGCCAAACCGGTCGGCCACCACCGTCAGCCAGCGGTCCATGCCGTCGCTGTTGTAGTGGTGTTCGAGCTTGATGGGTTCGTTCTGGGTCATGGCCCGGCAATAATGGTCGAAAATGCCGTTGGTTTTGTAGGTCGGAAACCACCGGCTGTGGAGCTCGCCGAGGAGGGCGGAGGGTTCCTGATCGACGAAGGTCGCCAGTTTTTTATTGACAATGGTAAACCGGAAATCCGTTATTTCGCCCTGATCATTCCGAACCGGTTGCAGCAGGAATAAAGCCGACTGGGCGCTGTCCATCAACGCACGCAATCGGGAAATTTCGGTCACTAGGGGGTCTTGAGTTGAATCCAGAGGTGGTTTATCCATTTCAAATCAACCCAATCAGGGGCTGGTATATCCGGTTTAATCAACTAAGATAAACGGTTAATTGTTGATTTTTTTGCCCGAAAAGCGAAAATCTATCGTTAGGGCCTTCCCGAAAACCGGGCCAGCCAGTGCCGTATTCAGGGTATTCTTCCAATCCGGGCGGTTGGTATGGCGTATTTTGGTATTTTTGCCGGGAAAGTCTCACGTAAAAACCAGTCTCGGATGTCAACGCTCGATCCTCTTTTTATCAACGATGAAAACCTGTCCTGGGAAGCCGTCGGCCCCGGTGTCCGGCGCAAAATCATGGCGTATGACGCCAACCTGATGCTGGTGAAAGTGGCCTTTGACGCGGGTGGCATTGGGGCCATTCACCACCATTACCACACGCAGATGAGCTACGTCGAAAGCGGGCGGTTTGCCATCACGATTGGCGACGAAACGCGGGAACTGAAATCCGGGGATGTGTATCACCTGCCGCCGGATGTGCCCCACGGTGCCGTGGCCCTCGAAGCCGGGGTGCTGGTGGATGTGTTTACGCCGATGCGGGAGGATTTTGTGTAATTCACGAAATCACTACAATCCTGTCTAGTAATTCACTACTTTGAGACCGGATTTCACCACGGCCCTTCTCATGAATTACCGTTCCCGGGTACTCTCGTTTTTATTCGCGCTTTCCACCATTACCTACATCGACCGAACCTGCATCTCGCTGGTCGCATCGGACATCAAGAGTGACTTAAAGATCGGGAACGATCAGTGGGGCTGGATCCTGAGTGCCTTCGCGCTTTCCTACGCCCTTTTTGAACTGCCAACCGGTGCCCTCGGCGACCGACTCGGCCCCCGGCGGGTGTTGACGCGGGTGGTGGGCTGGTGGTCGGTTTTCACGGCGCTCACCGGCACCGCCACGAGCTGGTTGTATCTGGTCATCGTGCGGTTTTTGTTTGGTGCGGGCGAAGCCGGGGCCTATCCCAATGCTTCCATCGTGGTTTCCCGCTGGTTTCCGCGGCAGGAAACCGGCCGGGCGCAGGCCTATATCTGGGCCGCTGGTCGCGTAGGCGGAATGTTGGCACCCTGGATCGTGGTGCCGATGGCGACGCACTTTGGCTGGCGGGCATCTTTCTACGCGATGGGCTTGCTGGGTCTGGTCTGGGCGGTTTGCTGGTACATCTGGTTTCGCGATTTTCCCAACGAAAAAAAGAACATCACCGCCGATGAACTCGCCCACATCGAAGAAAACCGGCGGTTTCGCATTTCCAGCCACCACATTCCCTGGCGGGCGGTTTTGCGGAGTCAGAACATGTGGGCCATCATGCTGATGTTCCATTTTTACATGTATGGCGCGTATTTCTTCACGGGCTGGCTGCCCACCTACCTCAAGGAAGGACGACATTTCGATAAAGAACACATGCAGCTTTTTTCGACCCTGCCTTTTTTTCTGGGTGCCATCGGTTGTTTCACGGGCGGTTATTTGAGCGACTGGCTCTCGAAACGCTACGGGTTAAAAGTCGGTCGGCGGGTGGTGGGCATCGTGGGACTGGGGCTTTCTGCGGTGATGATCCTGCTGTCGGCACTGACCAAAGACAATCAAACGGCCGCCATTTTTCTGTCGATGGGCATGGGTTTCAAAGACTTGACATTACCGGTTTCGTTTGCGGTTTGCAACGATGTGGGCCGGAGTCAGTCGGGTATGGTGTCGGGGGCGATGAATACAGTGGGGCAATTGGGGGCGGTTTTTCTGGGCGTGCTGTTCGGTTACATCGTCAACCTCACCGGCGACTTCAACCTGCCGCTGTTCCTGATTGCGTTCCTGCTGCTGTGCAGTTGCCTGCTTTGGTTGCGGATCGACCCGACAGAGGAGGTGGTGCTGGCGTAAAAACCGTAGGCATTGGCAATCGCCCTTTGGTACATTAGACCGATAAACCGGGATGGTGTGTAACCCGATTGTATGGTCTTCTCTACCAAAAGGCGATTTTAGCTACCATCAACTTATTGTGTCTTGAGAATTTTTACGGTTTTTGCCTGGGTTTGGGTGCTGACCCGTAACATCAGGAGGCCCGGTGCCTGATGGAAAACCGGTAATCGGTGGTGTTCGACGGCAGCCGCCTGCGGCACCTGCTGCTCACTGACCAGATGGCCACTGACGTCCGTCAATTGCACGTGCAGCGGTTTTCCTTCGGCTCCCCGGATTTCTACTTCAACCTGATTCGAAACCGGGTTGCCCAACACCGTTACCTGTAGGTCGGAAGTGGTTTCGGCCGACAACCGGGAACCGGGCGCACACTGGTATTCCTTTGGCGAACCTTTTAAAACGAACGTGGAACCCAGCACCCGCGCCAACACCTTGGTGCCGTTGGTGACACTGCCCGGTGGCGTGAAATTATACGCATGAGCCCCATTGCCTTTCCCGGCCTCTTTCAGGTCAATCCGGTAAATATTAGCCAATGTACTCCCCAAAGGTGTGATGGTTCCCGGACTGGGTTCGAGGTAAAATTCCACCGTTAGAGGGGTATTGGGTTTATTGCGATCCCAGACCCAGCCGCGAATGCCTCCGCAATCGAGTTTATCCAGATAGCCTTCGAAACTGCCCGTGACAACGGTTTCGGCCGGGTTGACGGTCAGGTTGAAACTTACGCTGTTGGTCGCTCCTCTGTCATCCGTTGCTGAGTAGGTCAGCGCAAAGCTTCCCGCGATCTCGGTTTTTCCGCTAATCTGCCGGGTACCACTGGTGAAGGTCAGGCCACTGGGCAGGCCGGCCAGCGCATAGCTCAGGGTACCGTTTTCCGGATCGGTGAAAGCCGGTAAGGTCGTGGTAAAAGTCACTCCCTGCTGGATGGTCAATGGCGTTATCGCGGGAGCGACGGGCGGTTTGTTCGGTGGGGGCGGAGGGGTGCCGTTCTGGCAGCGGATGGTTTTCGGTCCGTCTTTGAGGGTGAAACCACTACCGGCCACAGTGGCGGAAAGAGTATGTACTTCGCCATCTTTCAGCTCGTCCGGAATGTTCCACCGAAACGCATGAATCCCATTGCCCTTGCCGCCATCTTTCAAATCCTGCCGAAACTCGTTGGCCAGAACCGTCCCCTTGCTTTCGGAATCCACCAGAATCTCGACCGTGACGACGGTATTGGGTTTGTTGCGATCCCAGGCCCAGCCCCGGAAACTAGTGCAATCCCCTCCGTAAATGAACCCATCGAAAGAACCGGTGACGGTCGGCGCAGTGACTACCACGGTGGCACTGGCGGGATCACTGACGCAGCCACTGATGGTACAGGTGGCCTGGTAGACGAAGGTTCCGGCGTTCGTTGTTTCAACTGAAATGACTCCGGTTCCCGACGAACCACCCGGGCCATTCCAGGTAAGGACTCCGGCACAATTGCTGGCGGTTAACGTCACCGGAGGTGAGCCCTGCACGACGGTCGTGCTGGCCAGATTGGGAGTAGAGACGGAAAGTACATTACTACTAATCGTCACGCTGGTGGAAGCCGAACAACCATTCTCGGCCGTGACGGTGACCGAATAGGGTCCGGCGGCACTAACGGTTCGGATGGCATTCGTAGAGTTGTCGTCCCAACGATAGGAGACTCCCCCGCTGGCGGTCAGACTGACGGTCGGACTGGCGCAGGTCAGCGTGGCACTCGACGGTGTAATCGTTGCGGTGGGCGCGGATGAATTGCCCGAAACCGTCACGCTGGTGGAAGCCGAACAACCGTTGCCGGATGTAACGGTGACTGAATACGGCCCGGCGGCACTGACGGTTCGGATGGCGTTGGTGGAGTTGTCGTCCCAACGATAGGAGACTCCCCCGCTGGCGGTCAGACTGACGGTCGGACTGGCGCAGGTCAGCGTGGCACTCGACGGTGTAATCGTTGCGGTGGGCGCGGATGAATTGCCCGAAACCGTCACGCTGGTGGAAGCCGAACAACCGTTGCCTGATGTAACGGTGACTGAATACGGCCCGGCGGCACTGACGGTTCGGATGGCGTTGGTGGAGTTGTCGTCCCAACGGTAAGAGACTCCCCCGCTGGCGGTCAAGCTCACGGTGGGACTGGCGCAGGTCAGCGTCGCGCTCGATGGCGTGATGGTGGCCGTGGGAGCGGATGAATTGCCCGAAACCGTTATACTGGTGGAAGCCGAACAACCGTTGCCCGCCGTGACGGTGACTGAATAGGGTCCGGCGGCACTCACGGTTCGGATGGCGTTGGTGGAGTTGTCGTCCCAACGATAGGAAACTCCCCCGCTGGCGGTCACGCTCACGGTGGGACTGGCGCAGGTCAGCGTCGCGCTCGATGGCGTGATGGTGGCCGTGGGAGCGGATGAATTGCCCGAAACCGTTATACTGGTGGAAGCCGAACAACCGTTGCCCGCCGTGACGGTGACTGAATAGGGTCCGGCGGCACTGACGGTTCGGATGGCGTTGGTGGAGTTGTCGTCCCAACGATAGGAAACTCCCCCGCTGGCGGTCAAGCTCACGGTGGGACTGGCGCAGGTCAGCGTCGCGCTCGATGGCGTGATGGTGGCCGTGGGAGCGGAGGCATTGCCCGAAACCGTTAGGGTGGTGGTAGCCGAACACCCCCCGTCCGCCGTGACGGTGACCGAATACGGTCCGGCAACACTGACACTTCGAACGGCATTGGTGGAGTTGTCGTCCCAACGGTAAGAACTTCCCCCGCTGGCGGTCAGACTGACGGTCGGACTGGCGCAGGTCAGCGTCGCGCTTGAGGGCGTGATGGTGGCCGTGGGAGCCGTATTGCCCGTTACGGTGACACTGCTGGTGGCGGTGCAGCCCGAAGTAAGATTGGTGACCGTAACCGTAAATGCCTTGGGGCCGGTGGTGAGCAGGGTGGCACTCACGGGGTTGGTCGTGGTACTGCCGAGGGTGGCTCCGGCCGGTGCAGCCCAGCCATAACTCAGACTACTGCCGCCCGTTACCGTTGCCGACAGACTAACCGATTGCCCGATGCAGACGCTGGCAGAAGAAGCCAGGGTTGACACCGTGATGCCAGCCGATGGTTCTCCCTGAAACTCGTAAGCCCCGATGTCGACCCGATTTCCGGAAATGCGGGGATTTCCGGCCAGATCCGTCTGGGGCAGGGCGGTGACACTGTAGGGTCCGGAAACGGCCGTGGCACTGGCGGGATCACCGGCATTAATGGCCGCGGAACAGTTGGTAAGTTGGAAGTTATCCGAACTGACAAAGGGCGAAGTGGTGGTGATCAGGCTGTTAGAGCTGGTATAGCCCGTTACCGAAGGTTCGAACAAACAATAACTGGCCGTTATTGCCCCACCATTATCATAAAATAGCGTATTACTTCCCCCATTGTTCCAGAAGATGCAATTGATGAGACTGGCAGTGATGCCCCCCCTAATGGAAATAGCCCCGCCAGTACCTGTTGATGTATTTGAAGCAAAGCTGCAGTTGGTAAAGAAGGTGTTGCCAGTTTCATTATACACCGCTCCACCGCCCAAATGAACGCCATTACCAGGGCCAGAAGCGTTGGAGACGAAACGACAATTGGTCAGATATACGTTATAACCACCGGCCATTCCTCCCCCGATTTGCCTGGCGGTATTTGATATAAAGCTACAATTGGTAAAACTGGGACTGGATTGTTCGAGGGCATTATAGACACCACCACCAGCAAGAGCAGTATTTGAGGTAAAACCACAGTTCGTCAGGCTGGGACTGGACATGTGATTATACATTCCCCCGCCTGAAACATTGGCTCTATTCGCTATAAAGCTACAGTTGATCAGGCTGGGACTGGAATTGGTATTGAACATTCCACCCCCAAAATCCCTTAAATCGTTCAGATTATCATAGTTGGCATTCCCCCCCGTAATCACAAACCCGTTCAGGATGGCCGTACTGGCGATGTTTGTGTTAGAAATGACGTTATAACTGTTGTCGCCCGGGTCGCCCACCGTCCCAATGTCACCACTCAGGGTGGTGCTGGAAGGAGTGGTCAGGTTGAGGGGGGGGCGCTCGCTGCGATTGGCTTCGGTTCCCACAAAACCGCCGTAAATGGCCACGTTGTTTTTCATGCTGAAGCTAATTTCGCGGTCGGATCCGGTGGTGGGTTTGTAGGTCCCCCCGGCCACCCAAACCTCACCGCCCGCGCTGAGCGAGTTGATGGCCCCCTGCAAATCAGCCGTGGCCGTGGCCCAACTGGTGGCCGTCGCCGGATTACCGTTGGTGCCGGTCGTCGACACAAACCGGGTCGTCGAGGTCACGGGATTGCCCGTTACGGTGATACTGCTGGTGGCGGTGCAGCCCGAGCTGAGGTTGGCGACCGTCACCGTGAAGGCCTTAGGGCCGGTGGTGAGCAGGATGGCACTCACGGGGTTGGTCGAGGTACTACCCAAGGAGGCTCCGGCCGGGGCGGCCCAGCTATAACTCAGGTTACTGCCGCCCGTTACCGTTGCCGACAGACTAACGGGCTGCCCGATGGTTACGCTGGCGGAAGAAGCCAGGGTTGTCACGGTGATAACTCCCGGTTCTCCCTGTAACTCGTAAGCTCCCATGTCGACCCGGTTTCCGAAGATGCGGGCATTCCCGGCCAGATCCGTCTGGGGCAGGGCCGTGACACTGTAGGGCCCGGAGACCGCCGTGGCACTGGCCGGATCACCAGCATTGACAGCCACGGAACAGGCCGTCAGTTGGAGGTTAACCGCACTGACAAAGGGCGAGGTGGTGGTGGTCAGGTTGTTGGAGCCGGTATAGTTGGTTACCGACGGCTCGAACAGACTGTAGCTGGCCGTTGTCGCTGAGGTTGCATCGACATATATCGAATTACTTCCTCCATTGTTCCAGAAAATGCAATTGATGAGATTGGTATTGCTGAAGTTAGAATTAAAGAATCCCCCTGCATTGCTATTTATAGCTGTATTTGACGTAAAGCTACAGTTGATCAGGCTGGAACTGGAGTTATTAGTTTCTATTCCCCCACCATAACTTGCGGTATTTGACGTAAAGCTACAGTTGGTCAGGCTGAAACTGGAACTCTGACTCACCATTCCTCCCCCAAAAGAACCAGCTGTATTTGACGTAAATCTACAACTGGTCAGACTGGGACTGGAATTAACATTAAACATCCCCCCGCCAAAATCCCCTGCGGTATTTGACGTAAAGCTACAATTGGTCAGGCTGGGACTGGAGGCAGAATAGTTATAGACCCCTCCTCCATCAGTAGCCGTATTTAACATAAAACTACAGTTGGTCAGAATGGGATTAGATACACTATTAATCATTCCCCCTCCATCAGTTGCGGTATTTGACGTAAAGCTACAGTTGGTCAGAGTGGGACTGGAGCTAGAATTATAGCCCCCCCCTCCATAAGTTGCGGTATTTAACGTAAAGCTACAGTTGGTCAGAATGGGATTAGAGGATGCGTGATTATACAATCCCCCTCCATAAGTTGCGGTATTTGACGTAAAATGACAATTGGTTAGGCCGGGACTGGCCCCTAAATTCAACATCCCCCCACCGTTAGCCTTGAAATCGCTCGAATTATCGGCATTCCCCCCCGTAATCACAAATCCGTCCAGAATGGCCGTATTGGTGAGGGATACGTTATAAATGACGTGGTAACTGTTGTCGGCCGGGTCGCCCGCCGTCCCAATATCGCCACTCAGGGTGGTGCTGGACGGGGTGGTCAGGTTGAGGGCGGGCCGCTCGCTGCGATTGGCTTCGGTTCCCACAAAACCGCCGTAAATGGCCACGTTGTCCCTCATTCTGAAGTAAATTTCGCGGTCGGTTCCGGTGGTGGGTTTGTAGGTTCCCCCGGCTACCCACACCTCTCCGCCCGCGCTGAGCGAGTTGATGGCCCCCTGCAAATCAGACGTGGCCGTGGCCCAACTGGTAGCCGTCGCCGGATTGGAATTGGTACCGGTTGTCGACACAAACCGGGTGGTCGTCTGGGCGGAAACGACCAGCGAAAAACCGAGCAGGCAACCCAGTAATAAAAACCGGGTACGCAATGCCGCGATGGCCTCGGTCGGGAATAGTGAGGTAAAACGTTTCTTCATTTTACATGGATAGATTAAGGACGAAAAATGGAAACCGCCGNAGCGAAAAACCGAGCAGGCAACCCAGTAATAAAAACCGGGTACGCAATGCCGCGATGGCCTCGGTCGGGAATAGTGAGGTAAAACGTTTCTTCATTTTACATGGATAGATTAAGGACGAAAAATGGAAACCGCCGGAGCATCGGTGAGCGGATGGGTAGGCGGTTTTTGCGGGTTGTCAGTCCGGCAACTTGTAGCCGAGCGTACTGCCCACAAAGGCCAGAAACCGCATGAGTCCGTGGGGGGGATTAGACGACTTGATTTCTTTTTCGTGGTCGACGAAAAGCATCGAAATCCGGATCAGGGGACCCGAAATTCTTCGGCGGCAGCGTTGCGATTGGAATTGGTCCCATCCACCCAATCCGGCTGCCCCGTAGCTGCTTTGTCTGGCTCCTTATCCATCGCCGAAACGGCCATCGAAAAGCCAAGGAAAACGACCAGCAGATAAAACTGGTTGCCAATGTATAGTAGAATGTAAAGTCATATCGAATGGAGAGGGGCCACTAGATCCGTCCGAACGAGGGAATGCTGATGTGGCCATGAATTGAATTGAAACCGGCTGGCACGAATTGATGAGCGGTTATATCGAAAACCAACCGCATTTGGCGCGGACCGATCATCCTTGCTGACCAACCCGGTGGATACGCTGGGAACAGCCGGGTTTCGGTAGCCCAAAAAACCGCCTACTACAACCTCAAACCGGTTGGTCAGTTGGCCACGGGCACCAGGCCATGCTCCAGCATAATGGCCTTCAATCGGCCCATATCCGGCGGACCACCGGCCTTTAATACGCCAAGAATGTCTTTGAAGTAATTGGCTGTGAACACGCCGGGATTGGCGTAGGCCAGGATTTCCACCGTTTCGTCGGAGTCGTTCGTAAAGCTGTGAATCCGGCCTCTTTTAATAAAGTAATGATCACCGGCCCCAAGTTGCAGAGCCTGATCATCCACCGTCAAGGTAAGCGATCCTTTCAAGCCGTACAGGGTTTCATCGAAATGGTCATGATAGTGCGCAGCTGGCACTTTCGCATGGGGATGAATCACGACTTTGAAGAGCGTAAACTGGGCGTTGGTGTCGGCCGCATCTAAACAAAAATGGATTTCCAGGCCATTGCCCAGATTGATTACTTCACAAGGTTTCATAGCATTTTCTTTGGCGATAGGACAAAGCAACTTACCGGGAGCCGGTAAAAAATTGATTTGAATCAAGAAAGTTCATAAGTGCCGGTTTCTTTTTCGAATGCGGCTGAGCGTCTCGGGGGTTACGCCCAAATAACTGGCGATGTGGTATTGAGGAATACGGTTGATCCAGTGGGGGGATTCTTTCAGGATTCGGCGGTATTTTTCGTCCGGCGTTTCCGTGGCCATGTTGCTGAGCATGTTTTTAAGCTTGGCCACGGTGTGCCCCCGGTTGATAATCTGGTAAAGCGCATAGTCCGGAATCGTTCGGGTGGCATATTCCCAGTTTTCCCGGTTGAGATAAATCAACTGGCAATCTTCCAGCGCCTGCATGCTCATGGTTGAGGGAGTGCGGTTGATGAAGCTATCCATTTCGCCACACCACCATCCTTCTTCGGCAAAAAATATGGTTCGTTCGGTTCCTTCCGGGGTGTTGTGGTATTGTCTGAGGCAACCTTTCAAGACAAATGCCAGGTGTTTGACCACAGAATCCTGCTGAAAGAGCAATTCATTTTTAGGAACAAATCGCTCCTGAAAAAGCAGAATAAATTTCTGGAACTCTTCTTGGGGAAAATGGTGCCTTTCCCGTAACGTTTTTAGCAGTAGGTGAGGGTCCATAGGGAAGGGATGAAACTTCGGCTAACGGGTTGGGATAGTGTCTCGTCCTGAATTCCGTTGACCGTTTTGGTAATTGTTACTGCTTTTGATGACAGATCAGGATATGAGTTCAGGTCATACCGACCCGATTCTCCAAGTTTGACTGGCCAGGATTTGAGATAAGATCGCCTTACCAAACTGGGAATTAAAAATCAATTTTGATTGTCCACCAGCGGCTAAGGGGCCGATTAGACCTACCACCGAGAGGATGCGTTTCCTAAATTAAGTGTGGATTTGTTGTGATTAACTGCGGGCAAAAATCGCTATTTACGCCGACAACCTGACCACCATTTCGGTGCCATCACCCGTCTTCGTTTCCACTTCCAGGCTTCCACCGTGTCCGTTAGTGATGATGTCATAACTCATCGATAAACCAAGCCCGGTTCCCTGCCCGGTGGGCTTAGTAGTAAAGAAGGGTTGAAAGATTTTGGCTTTGACCGATTCCGGAATGCCGGTACCATTATCTTTTACCCGGATTTCCACCTTCCCGTTGCTGCGATGGGTACTCACCGTCACCCGATACCCTTCCGGTGTCGCCTTTTGCCGCTCCGCAACGGCATAAAAGGCATTATTGTACAGGTTTAGCAACACCCGGCCCATGTCCTGGGGAACCAGTTCGATGGGCGATAAATTGCCATCAAAGTTGGTCACCAGTTCGGCATTAAAGTCTTTATCTTTCGCCCGAAGCCCGTGATAGGCCAGTTTCAAGTATTCATTCGTCAACGCGTTAAGATCGGCGACTTGCCGCTCTCCGGTGCTACTGCGACTATGCTCCAGCATGCCTTTGACAATCGAATCCGCCCGTTTGCCATGGTGGTTGATCTTTTGAAGGTTCATGGTTAAATCGTCGGCGATCGCCAGCACATCTTCCAGTCGACCCGCTGAAGCTTCTTCTTTTAGTTCCTGCACCAACTCTCCGCTTACTTCCGAGAAGTTCGTGACAAAGTTCAGGGGGTTCTGAATTTCGTGAGCGATTCCGGCCGTGAGTTCACCCAGAGAGGCCATCTTTTCCTTTTGAATCAGCTGAGCCTGCGTCGTCTGGAGTTCCCCCAGTGCCTGCTCCGCTTTGCCCCGCTGCTGATCGAGTTCGGTTTTTTGACGAGTCAGCAACTGGTTGGTACGTCGTTGACGTTGATTGGTTCGCCAAAGCAACCCGGCCACCAGCATCACCACGGCGATCAGCCCCGATAGCCCATACAGACGGATGCGGTTTTGATAGGATGCCTCCAGAGCGGCCTGTTCCTGTTGACGCTGCTGTTCCTCAAAGCCAAGCGTGAGGAGTTGTTTGATTTTTTCCTGACTGAAGAGGCTGTCCTTAGCCGCTACGGCAACTTTGTAATAGCGCAGCGCCTGCGTATTGTTGCGCCCTTCGTAGAGCTTCGTCAGGAGTTCGCTGGCGGATAGAATGCCATCGAGGTAATTCGTTTGCTGTCCGGCTGCGAGTGCCCGGCTGGCGTTGACGATGCTGGAATCTATAGCGCCGGTTGCGTGGTATAAGGAGGCAATGCTCAAATAAATATCCGCCATAATAACCGTCGAATTACTTTGCCCGGCGGCCACCAGAGCCCGGCGGTAATACGAAAGTGCGGTGGTGGTGTCGTGACGCTTTAGGTGTAAATCGCCCAATACGTAGAGGTTATGGTCCAGAACGATTCGGCCTTGTTCCTGTTCAGTCAACAGTGTGGCCTTTTTCAAGTAATAGTCGGCCGAATCCAACTGATTGATCAGAAGGTAAGCTTCTCCCAGGTTGCTGTATAGAATAGCATAATTTAGGACGGCTCTTTGTGGATCGTTCCGGTGAACCTGGTCAAAGACTCGTTGGGATTCCTTAAGCAGACGGAGCGAGCGCTTGTGGTCCTTTTGCGCCTGATAGGGAGAAACCATGTTGTTGAGTACGGCGGAAATGGCAGGCAGATCGTGAATGGATCGGCTAATCTGAAGCGATTGCTGAAAAAAGCGAATGGCTTTCGGATAATCTCCCAGACTGGAAAGACTGCTGCCCATCATACTAAGTCCCTTGGCCTGACCGGGTTTGTCGTCCAATTGCTGCGCAAGCCGATACGCCTGTTGCGCGAGTCGATAGGTAGTGTCGGGTTTGATGTCGAGATAAAGACGCCCCAGCCGGTTCAGCCGACGCACCCGATTGGTATCAGCGCGTTGCTGGATCAATTGTCGTTTCAAACTGTCTATCTCGGTTGACTGGGCGCAGGCCATCCAATTACTTCCCCAGAACAGGGAAACAAAAGCGAGTAGGGCGGGGTGTAGCGAACGTTTCATACGTAGTTTAATGGACCTGGTTAAGGGAGCAGGTTGGTTACCAGCTCGATCAGGGTTCAACGAACCTAAGCTTTTCGTTCATAACATAGTTAGACGGTTGATCACCACCGGTGTTGAAGGATCTGGTGAAGGTTTCACTATAAGAGCCAAATTTCTCATGTACTGTGAGAAGAAATAACAGGTTCAAAAAGGTATCAAATTTTGATCAGGACAAGACCACTCACCGGAATTGCAAAAAAGCAATTTCATAAAATCGCATTGCCTAGAAGGATTCGGTTTGAATGGGAAATGAAAACCGATATTCTCTACCACTTTTTGAGGGGGTTAAAAGTCTCAATCAGGGACTTTTAACCCCCTCAAAAAGAAAATGGCATTTCTACCAACGAATGGCTTCGGAATACCTTTTGTACCTGCCTTACTTTCCTTTCAAAATCCGGACGGTTTTCTGTTGCGTCGGCGTACTGACCCGCAACAGAAGCACGCCCGGAGCCTGCTGGAAAACCGGGAACCGGAGATGGTCAACCACAGCCGCCTGCGGTACCCGCTGCTCACGGATCAGATGCCCATTGACGTCAGTCAACTGCAACTGCAGCGGTTTTCCTTCGGCTCCGCGGATTTCTACCTCAACCTGATCCAAGACCGGATTGCCCAAAACCGTCACCTCAAGCGCAGTCGTGGATTCGGCGGACAGACGGGTTGGAGCATTACACTGGTATTCCTTCGGAGAGCCTTTCAAGATAAACGTAGAACCCAGCACCCGCGCCAACACCTTGGTGCCATTGGTGACACTGCCCGGCGGGGTGAAGTTGTAGGCATGAACACCATTCCCTTTCCCGGCATCTTTCAGATCGACCCGGTAAATATTAGCCAGTGTACTTCCCAAAGGCGTGATGGTTCCCGGACTGGGTTCGAGGTAAAATTCCACCGTGAGTGGGGTGTTGGGTTTGTTGCGATCCCAGACCCAGCCGCGAATTCCTCCACAATCGAGTTTGTCCAGATAGCCTTCGAAACTGCCCGTGACGACGGTTTCGGCTGGATTGACGGTCAGGTTGAAACTCACGCTGTTGGTTGCACCTCTGTCATCGGTCGCCGAGTAGGTTAGCTGGAAGTTTCCCGCAATCTCGGTTTTTCCGCTAATCTGCCGGGTACTGCTGGTAAAGGTCAGGCCACTGGGCAGGCCCGCCAGCGCGTAGCTCAGGGTACTGTTTTCCGGATCGGTGAAAACGGGTAAGGTCGTGGTAAAATTTACCCCTTGCTGGATGGTCAATGGCGTCATCGCGGGAGCGACGGGCGGCTTGTTCGGCGGGGGTGGCGGGGTTCCGTTCTGGCAGCGGATGGTTTTCGGTCCGTCTTTGAGGGTAAAACCGCTACCGGCCACCTTGGCGGAGAGGGTATGTACTTCGCCATCTTTCAGCTCATCCGGGATGTTCCACCGAAAGGCATGAATACCATTGCCCTTGCCCGCGTCTTTCAAATCCTGCCGAAACTCGTTGGCCAGAACCGTCCCCTTGCTTTCGGAATCCACCAGAATTTCGACCGAGACGACGGTATTGGGTTTATTACGATCCCAGGCCCAACCCCGGAAACTCGAGCAGTCGGCGCCGTAGATGAACCCATCGAAGGAACCGGTGACGGTCGGCGCGGTGACCACCACGGTGGCACTGGCGGCATTACTGATACAACCACCGACGTTGCACGTGGCCTGGTAGACGAACGTGCCGGGGTTTGTGGTCAAAACGGAAATGGCCCCGGTTCCCGACGAGCCGCCCGGTCCGTTCCAGGTAAGGGTTCCGGCACAATTGCTGGCGGTAAGAATGATCGTTGGTGCTCCCTGCGTAACGGTCGTGCTGGTCAGATTGGGGGGAGCAGAAGCCGCATCGCCGGTTACGGTGACACTGCTGGTGGCGGTGCAACCCGAAGTAAGATTGGTGACCGTCACCGTAAAGGCCTTGGGGCCGCTGGTGAGGAGGGTAGCACTCACGGGGTTGGTCGTGGTACTGCTCAGGTTTGCTCCGGCCGGGGCGGCCCAGCTATAACTCAGGTTACTGCCCCCCGTTACCGTTGCCGACAGACTAACCGATTGCCCGACGCAGACGCTGGCGGAAGAAGCCAGGGTTGACACGGTGATAACTCCCGGTTCTCCCTGAAACTCGTAGGCTCCCATATCGACCCGATTTCCGGAAATGCGGGGATTCCCGGCCAGATCCGTCTGGGGCAGGGCGGTGACACTATAGGGCCCGGAGACCGCCGTGGCACTGGCCGGATCACCGGCATTGATGGCCACAGAACAGGTGGTGAGTTGAAGGTTATCCGAACTGACAAAGGGCGAGGTGGTTGTGGTGAGGTTGTTGGAGCCGGTATAATCGGTCACTTCCGCTTCGAACAGGCAATACCTGGCCGTTGTTGTACCACTACTATTATTATGTATCGTTTTATTTCCTCCATTGTTCCAGAAGATGCAATTGATGAGACTGGAATGGCTCGAATTAACATTATAAATTCCTCCTCCATTAACAGTGGCTGTATTTGACGTAAAACTACAGTTGGTCAGAATGGGACTGGATTGGAAGGTATTATTTGTCACCCCCCCACCAAAACTAGCTGAATTTAACGTAAAGCTACAGTTGGTCAGGATGGGGCTGGCACTCGCATTGTGCATACCCCCACCAGAACCAGCGGTATTTGACGTAAAGCTACAGTTGGTCAGACTGGGAGAAGAAAGATTAACATTATACACCCCCCCGCCATGATAAGCGGTATTTGACGTAAAATGACAATTGATCAGACTGGGACTGGAGCCACTATTTGCCATTCCCCCACCGACACTCCTGTCATCGTTCGTATTATCATAGTTGGCATTCCCTCCCGTAATGACAAACCCGTTCAGGATGGCCGTACTGTTAATATTTAGGTTGGATATGACGTGGTAGCTGTTGTCGGTCGGGTCGCCCAGTGTCCCAATGTCACCACTGAGGGTGGTGCTGGAAGGAGTGGTCAGATTGATGGCGGGCCGCTCGCTGCGATTGGCTTCAGTTCCCACAAAACCGCCGTAAATGGCCACGTTGTTCTTCATACTGAAGCTAATGTTGCGGTCGGTTCCGGTGGTGGGTTTGTAGGTTCCTCCGGCTACCCACACCTCACCGCCCGCATTGAGCGAGTTAATGGCCCCTTGCAAATCGGCCGTGGCGGTGGCCCAACTGGTGGCCGTTGCTGGATCGCCATTGGTGCCGGTCGTCGACACGTACCGGGTGGTCGAGGTCACGGCAGTGCCGGTTACGGTAACACTGCTGGTGGCGGTGCAGCCCGAAGTGAGATTGGTGACCGTCACTGTGAACGCCTTGGGACCGCTGGTGAGCAGGGTGGCACTCGCGGGGTTGGTCGTGGTGCTTCCTAGGGAAGCTCCGGCCGGGGCGGCCCAGCTAAAACTCAGGTTACTGCCGCCCGTTACCGTTGCCGACAGACTTACGGGTTGCCCGATGGTGACGCTGGCGGAAGAAGCCAGGGTTGACACGGTGATGCTAGCCGCTGGTTCGCCCTGAAACTCGTAAGCCCCGATATCGACCCGGTTTCCGTAGATGCGGGCATTCCCGGCCAGATCCGTCTGGGGCAGGGCGGTGACACTGTACGGCCCGGAAACCGCCGTGGCACTGGCCGGATCACCGGCATTGACGGCCACGGAACAGGCCGTCAGTTGGAGGTTATCCAAACTAACGAAGGGCGATGCATTGGTGGTCAGGTTGTTGGAGCCAATATAGTTGACTACCTCAGGCTCGAACAGGCAATAACTGGCCGTTGTCGTAGCATTATCATTATAAAGCGTATTGTTTCCTCCATTGTTCCAGAAGAGGCAATTGATAAGACTGGGATTGCTGACGTATATATTAAAGACACCTCCACCTCCTCCCAGAGTAGTAGTATTTGACACAAAACTACAGTTGGTCAGGATGGGACTGGAGGTAGCATTATAAATCCCTCCCCCTCCCCAAATAGCGGTATTTGACGTAAACCGACAGTTGGTTAGGTTGGAACTGGAGTAAACTAAATAGATACCCCCTCCAAGTCTAGCCATATTTGACGTGAAGCTACAGTCGGTCAATCTGCCGCTTTCATCAGAACTCATTCCCCCTCCTGCATCAGCCCAATTGGACGTAAATCTACAGTTAGTCAGGCTGGTATTGGGGGCACTATTTGAGATACCTCCTCCCGCATTAGCAGTATTTGATGTAAAGCTACAGTTGGTTAGGCTCGGACTACTGGAGTCATCATTATTACGCAATCCCCCTCCTCCACCATTAGCTGTGTTGAACGTAAAGCTACAGTTGGTCAGGCTGGGACTGGAGCTCGTATTTAACATTCCCCCACCCTTATTTCTGGGATCGTTCGCATTATTATAGTTGGCATTCCCTCCCGTAATCACAAACCCGTCCAGGGTGGCCGTACTGGCAATGTTTATGTTCCATATGACGTGGAGGCTGTTGTCGGCCGGGTCGCCTACTGTGCCAATGTCGCCACTCAGGGTGGTGCTGGAAGGGGTGGTCAGGTCGATGGCGGGCCGCTCGCTGCGATTGGCTTCGGTTCCCACAAAACCGCCGTAAATGGCCACGTTGTTCTTCATGCTGAAGCTAATAGTGCGGTCGGATCCGGTGGTGGGTTTGTAGGTTCCCCCGGCTACCCAGACCTCACCGCCCGCGCTGAGCGAGTTGATGGCGCCCTGCAAATTAGACGTGGCGGTGGCCCAACTGGTGGCCGTCGCCGGATTGCCGTTGGTGCCGGTTGTCGACACAAACCGGGTGGTCGTCTGGGCGGAAACGACCAGCGAAAAACCGAGCAGGCAACCCAGTAATAAAAACCGGGTACGCAATGCTGCAACGGCATGGGTCGGGAAGAGGGAAGTAAAACGTTTCTTCATGGTACAAGGACAGATTAAGGACGAAAAATGGAAACCGCCGGAGCATCGGTTCGATGCGTGGTGGTCGGTTTTTACGGGTTGTCAGTCCGGCAACTTGTAGCCGAGCGTGCTGCCCACGAAGGCCAGAAACCGCATGAGCCCGTGGGGCGGGTTGGCCGACTTGATTTCTTTTTCGTGGTCCACGAAAAGCATCGAAATCCGGATCAGGGAACCGAAGTTCTTTGGCGGCAGCGTCATTTTTCCACTGGCAATCAGGGTGTGCATCCGCCGGAAAAACCGCTCAAAACCGAGGGCGGGTTTGTGGACATTGAGGAGCCGAACCGGTTCGGGGTGTGAATTTTTGAGCGTATGCGGCACACCCGCCGGAACGGTTGCGGTTTCGCCCGGTTTGACCAGCCGCCATTGTCCGTCGATCCACACATCCAGCGTACCTTCCAGCACCTGATAGCTTTCCTCGGCCTGGGGGTGAATGTGCTGCGGAGGCCCCTCAAAACCCGGCACCAGCACATTGATGACTTCAAAAAAAGCACCGTTGGTCTCTTTCGTGTCTTTGGTAATTTGCCACCACATGCCGGCGGCTGGAAAATCCAGAATTCGATCCGAATCCGTTTTGTCTAACTCTTTCATGGTCGCTGTTTTAAATAAGGGCAGGAGCCACCTGCCGGTGGAAAATGCAGTTTCCAGTGACCGGTTTTTGGGCCCTGGTTAGCGACACAAGGATACGGAAGCGAGGTGTGTAGGGAGGTGGACTATTGTCCGAAAAGGTGGACTATTGTTTAATGCTGGCCCGAAAGGCGAAAAGTAGCGGGCGAAATGCCGTATTCGTCGGAAAATACCCGGCTGAAATACTTGGGGTCTTCAAAACCGACGGCGTAAGCCACTTCCGAAATATTCAGATCCGAAGCAACCAGCAGCTCTTTGGCTTTGCCCAGCCGAAGCGCCCGAATATACCGGGTCGTGGACATGCCGGTGAGGGCAACCAGCTTGAGGTGAAGCGTGGAGCGACTCATGCGCATCCGCTGGCAAATGGCCTCAATCGAAAAATCGGGATTGTCCAGCTGCGCTTCCAGCGCCGTCCGCAGCTTCAGCAGAAAAAGACTTTCCTGTGGATCGGCTTCTTCAGCAACCGCCGGATCGTGAGAGCCGGTTTTTAGCGCCAGCTGGCTGTAATGGGCTTGCAGGACGCGCCGGGCCTGCAGCCGGTTCTCCAGCACCACCCGCAATTCTTCCCGCTGAAAGGGTTTGGTCAGGTAGGCATCCGCGCCCCGCCGGAGTCCGCTGATGCGGTCGCTGGCTGCGGCTTTGGCGGTCAGTAATACGATGGGAATGTGACTGGTGCGCGGATCGTTCTTCAATTCATCACACAGTTGAAAACCGTCCTTCTGCGGCATCATGACGTCGCTCAAAATCAGGTCCGGTATGGTTGAAAACGCCAGATCAATACCGGTTTGGCCGTTTTCGCCCCGGAGAATCCGGTACTCGTTCCCAAGGCAGGATTGGATGTACGTGGCGACATCGTCGTTATCTTCCACCAGCAGCAGCAGCGGTTTTTCACCGCCAACGGGAGCCTCCACTTCGGTTGCGACCCGGTTTTGCGGGCTGATCAGAACAAGGCCGGTTGGCACAACGTCGGCTAACGGGGCCTTTTGGGTGCGGGGGAAACTGACCACAAACTCGGCACCCTCACCGGGTGAACTCCGCACCGCCAGCCCACCGTTCATCAGCAAAACCAGTTCGCGCACCAGCGATAGCCCGATACCAGTTCCGCCGGTTTCAGAAACCGGACGGGTGGAAACCTGAAAAAACCGGTCGAAAATGTGGCGCAAACGGTCGGGTTCGATGCCCGGCCCGGTGTCGCGCACCCGGATCGAAAACCAGGGTTCATCACGGTGTTTGGTGGGAGAAATGTCCTCGTAAAAACCCTCGCCCGGCGGATTCCAGTTGACGTGGGTGGACAGGTGGAAATACACGTCACCCCCCACGGGCGTAAATTTCAGGGCATTCGTTAACAGATTTGAAAGAATGTCCTGCAGTTTATCCTGATCGAAATCCGTTTCGCAGGTTTCTGCATCCGTGTAAAAATGGAGTTGAATGGCTTTCCGGTCCGCCATCGACTGAAACGATTCGGCGAGGTACCGACTGAAACGAACCAGATCCGACCGAACGAGCTGGAGTTGCATTTCGCCCGCTTCGAGTTTTGACAGATCCAGAATCTGATTGATCAGGCGCAGCAGGTTGCTCCCGTTGCGTTCGATCAGGTCGGATGCCTGTCGAATCCGGTTGGAGGGGTCATCCCGTTTCAGTTCCGACGACATGCCCAGAATAACCGTCAGCGGGGTGCGGAATTCGTGGGAAATATTGGCAAAAAACCGGGATTTGGTTTCGTTAAGCCGCTGCAGCACCTGCGCCTGTTGGGCAATGATTTCCTTGTCGTCCTGAATTTGGGCGGTGGCCTGTCGGATCTCGGTTTGCAGTCGTTTCTGTTCCTGCTGGTGGTTCCAGATGCGCCAGCGGAGCCAGCCCCAGATCCCGCCAATCAGCAGCAAAACCGTCAGGACAATAAACCAGATTTGCAGGTAAAAAGGTCGGCGAACTTCGACCTGAATCGTCAGCGTATTGGCCGACCATTGCCCGTTAGCAGCCTGTCCCTTAATCAATAATTGATGGGTACCGTAAGGCAGATTACTCAGCCGCAGGGAAGACTCGGTTTGAAACGTCCAGTCCTGATCCAGGCCCTTAAACTGATAGGCATAGACGTTTTTTTCGGCGTCGGTAAAATTCAGCAGCGCAAAATCAAGGACACTCGTTCGGTCATCCGGTTGTAAAACAATTTCGTTGGTTTTCACTAATTCCCCGGTTTTGTCGATCAGTTTATCGGACGGACTATCAAACTGACGAAACGAAATAATCCGCATCGGTAGCGGAATGGGCGGTTTTTCGGCTTCAAAATTCTGGGGATCAAAAGCGGTAATCCCGTTGAGGCCACCGAAATAAATCCGTCCGGTTTTATCCTGAAAATGCGAAATCCGGTTGAATTCGTTGTGCGTAATGCCATCCTGCACAAAATACGTCCGGGTGGTCAGCCGAACCGGATCGAACCGCATAATCCCGTAGTCGCTGCTCATCCACAGATTGCCCCGGCGGTCCGGGTAAACCGCGTAAATATTATCATTCGATAAGCCTTCCGAACGTCGGAACTGACGAAAGTGGTTTTGGGGGCGATCCCAGCGGATCAGGCCGGAGTTGGCCGTTGCCAGCCAGTAAATGCCTTTCGCATCCTGGTAGAAATGCTGAAAATTGTCGGCGGGCAGGTAAAAAACGCCTTTGCCACCACGCCAGTAACGGGCCGTGACGCCTTCGGTAGAATCAATTGCATACAAACCCGAATTGGCGCAAATCCAGAGGGTGCCCTGCCGGTCGGGAGCGATGTGGAGCACATGAGCCTGAGCGAGTTCCGGAAATTGATGATAGGCCGTAAATGGTTTTGACTGCCCGGTTTGGGTATCCACCCACCGAAGGCCGGTTGACGTTCCGACCAGCCAGGACGCCGGGGTAATCGGATGGAGAGCCCAGATAAAGGACGCATCGGGCAACTGGATAGTGGAAGAACTGCGCGATTGGGAATTATACTGAACCAGTTGATTCCCGTTTCCGGCGTAGATTTTCCCCTGCCCATCCGAGGCTAAACCGTACGCAAAAACCGTGTTCCCGTACAACTTTTTGGGTAAACTGCCCGCTTTCGGAACCGCAAAGAGACCCCGTTTTTCCAGATTAGCGAAGACCTGATCGCCCAGCACGGTGATGCCCCGGGTTGCTACTTGCTGGGCTTTATTATTTTCCTGATAAAAGAATCGTTGAAAGGGGTTTTTCGTCAACTTGACCTGATAAACCCCAAAACTGGTTCCCAACCAGAATTGCCCATTCTGATCGCGATAAAAATCCCGATTTTCAATGATTTCGCCGGATGTTTGTCCGGCAATGGTGAGTAACGTTCGGTTGGTTGAATCCCGTAAACTGATGCCATCCCAGACCAAACCGGTTTGATCAAAGGGATAGCAAACGGGGCCTTTATACCGTTTCATCGATTCGAGCAAAGCCGGTGACCACTCCCGCCGATGCCCCGATTCGTCGACGCTAAAAAACCGGTGACGCTGTTTTTGGGCCGGATTATAAACCGTGTAGAAGAATTCAATCCCGGCGTTACGCTTCCCCCAACACCAGCTGACGACGTCTTTTCCATGCGAAAACTGATGGACAATACGTCCATCGGCGGTGAGTTCCACGATGCGGTTTTCATCCGCAATGGCCCAGACGGTGTTGTGGGCGGTGGCCCGAAAGGTGCCGAGCGTCTTAAACTGCGGAAGCGAAACCACCCGCAGACCCGACGTCGGGTGGTACGAGAGGAGCGCAGCGGGCTGGTAATTTGTTAAGTAGATGGTCCCGTTGTCACTATTCAATAAGCCCTGAAGATCCGTAAATGAATCGGGAAGTTTTTGCTTTTCAAACCGTTTCTGAAAGGCTATTGCCTGACTTGTCAGCGGGTTAAATACCGCAATGTTGGTTTGGCTTTTGGGACCCATGAGCCACAAATTCCCGTCGGCATCCCGGGCAATCGACTGGATATCATCAAAATCAAGGCCGTTGTGGTCTTTCGTAAATGTGGTGAAGGTTTTGCCATCGAAGCGGTTGAGCCCGAACTTGGTTCCGAACCACATAAATCCCTGTTTGTCCTGAAGAATGGCATTCACCTCGCGGTGCGACAGGCCATTTTCCGGCCCGTAGTGTTTCACCGAGGCCGCGAACTGCTGGGCGTTTGCCAGCGTAAAAAAACAAAGAATCAGGCCTGTCAGAAGACTCGCGGTTTTCAAGGTGGGTTTTGTCAAAGCCCGGAAAGAGAAAACAAATTTATAACTGAAAATCAATCGGAGCGGTGTCCTGATCGTTAAATGTACTTTTTAATTAAATGAAGAGGTTTTGGGGGGAATAATAATAATAAATAATAAATGTAGAATGATGAATGTAAAAGTGGCCTGACGCGCCTGGAACACTTTTACATTTATCATTCTACATTTATCATTTATTATTAAAACACCGCTTCTCAATAATACCGCCCGATCAGCCGGTTTTCCACAATCTTCCGTTTCATTTCCAGCGGATCGATCTGCCCCTGTTTGCTGTAGACGATCTTGCCGCCCGGTTCTACCAGAATGGTATAGGGGAGTGCGCCCTGCCAGTTGGGATCGATGGCTTCGATCAGCGCGTATTTGTCGTCCGAACTGAACAGGTAGTTCTGGTTGGAAGCCTCTTTCTTCTTTAGAAATTCGAGGGCTTTAGCTTTTTTGTCGGGCTTGTCGGCCGAAACCGTCACGAGCTCGAAATCCCGCTCGCGGTACATCCGGTCGATGGTGATGAACTCCGGAAATTCCTGCACACACGGTCCGCACCAGGTCGCCCAGACGTTGATCAGCCGCAATTTGTCGGAATCATTTTTGATCAGTTTTTTCAGACCGGCTACGTCCACATCGGTCAGAGAAACTGGTCGCCTGGCCCACTCGGTCTGCTGTTTCCTGATGTAATCGCTCTTTTCGATCCATTTGACCGAGCAGCCGAAGGTTTTGGTGGTGGCCATCGGCACCTTCTGTCCGGCCAATACCGCATCCAGCGCTGCCCGGGCGTCTTCGGCATTGGCCGATCCCGGTTTTTCTTTCGCATCGAACCGCCCGGCGTACTGAAGCTTGCGGTCTTTGTCGAAAATGAAAACGTGGGGTGTCGCCACCGGGCCGTATTTCTCCGACGTGGTTTGCGTGTCACCGTCGTAGAGATACGGGAAATTATAGCCCTTTGCTTTGGCGCGGACCTTCATCTCGGCAAAACTGTCACTCAGATCGGTGTAGCCCAGTTCGGCCAGGCTCACGGTGGCCGGGCTGTTGGGCGAAATCACGACGAAGTTTACCTTCTTCGGTTTATAGTCGTTCACCAACTGAATCAGGCGGTCTTCATAAGCCTGTGCGGTGGGGCAGTGGTTGCAACTGAACACGATGACCAGCGCGGGCGAACCGGCAAAACTCTTCAGGCTGTACTGTTTTCCGTCGACGCCGGGCAGCGAAAAATCCGGGGCCGAAGCGCCAATTTCCAGGGTTTTGTGATCCGCTTTCGGCATAAAAGCCAGCGTGCTGATCAGGACGATCAGTCCGGACAGTCGGCACAATCTTCTGATTAAGGAGTTGGTAATCATAGGAATAGTTTATGTTGTGTAGGAATACTCTACTTTTACCTGAAAATAATGAAATAAAACCGTACGGGAAAAATCCATACCGAAATCTGACGGTCTGTGGGCTAAAAATGCGGATTCAACCGACTATCTTTTGAAACAGATTGCCGGTAAACTACTTTTAGCAAACGGTTTAACGCCTTCGGATCCGGCGGATAAGCAACGAGAACAACCCGATTCCGTGAACAAAGTGACCATGACCCAACCCATCAACCGGGTCGAGCCCATCAACGACAAATGGCTGCAAATCATCGGCACACCGGTGGCCGTTTTGCCGTTCGTGTTCTTTTACATGAATGAATACGGCTACGATTGGCGTCTGTTTGCCCAGGCTTTTCTCTGGGGACTGGTCTCAACCGCCTGTGCCTGGCAATTGCTGCGGTGGTGGGTGATGAAGGTGCGGGTGCGCTATGCCGACCGGACTCAGTTCCGGCAACGCATTCTGACGACGTTTCTGGGTTATTCGCTGCTGATCATTCCTGTGCAACCCATCGAAACCTGGGTGGTGAGCCATGTGGATTTTACGGGGATGGTAACGCCAGCCGAATTTCCGCGCGTTTACCTGATTCACATCGGCATGGCGCTTTTGTTTGCCCTGCTGGTGGGGGCGATTTACGAAAGCATGTATTACCTCCAGAAAAACCGGGAAGCGATCACGGAAGCCGAAGCACTCAAAAAAGCGACCTTGCAGAGCCAGTATGACACGCTGAAAAACCAGGTCAACCCGCATTTTTTGTTCAATTCGCTCAATTCGTTGTCGTCGCTGATTACCGAAGACAAAAAACAGGCCGGGGCGTTTCTGGACGAACTGGCGAGCGTCTACCGGTATTTGTTGCAGGAAGGCGAGCGGGAATTGACGTCGCTCCGCAGCGAGGTGGAGTTTATCCGGTCGTATCTGTTTCTGATTGAAACGCGGTTTGGTTCGGCCATTTCGTACGACATTCGGGTGGAAGACCGGTTTCTGGACGATATGCTGCCTCCGCTGACGCTCCAGACGCTGGTCGAAAACGCCATCCGGTACAACGTCATTTTGCCCGAAAAACCGTTGCGGCTGACGATTCAGACCCTGGAAGACGGTCAGTTGCTGGTTGCCAATCCGATTCAGCGCAAACCGCTCCGCGTTACGGCCATTCCCATCGGACTGGGGACGCTCACCGACCGCTTTCGTCGGCTGGGCCTGCCCGCGCTGGAGATCAAAGACGACGGCGAGGAGTTTCGGGTGACGGTTCCGCTGTTGCGGAGGGAGTGATTGAAAAGAAGTTAAAATCCGTCAACTATGAGATGATGCCCATGCCTACCAGTTGTCTAAGTGCCAGCGGCACGTAGGACCCCTCCGGGGTCAATGATCTCACCGTTTGCGTTAAAATGAGTAATGCCAAATGCAAAAGTTTCACGCCCGCGTCCCTAATTTTTACATTTAGTATTCATCATTTTACATTTTCAATTCCTGTTTTTAATAACCAAGTAAACAACAACCATGAACACGTTAAAAATCAGTTTCTTTGCGGCTCTGCTGAGCAGCACCGTTGGAATGGCCCAATATGTTCCGCTGGGCGCCATCACGTCGTGGACCGACGGCTATGTCGTAACGACCGACAACGATACGATTCGCGGGAAAGTCCGGGTGGGCGCGATGGTGAATGACGCTCCGGCCAGCGTTGTGGTTCGCACGGCCGACGACAAAAAAGTAACCTTCAAAGGCGAGAAACTCCGTTTGGTGGCCCAGGACATTCCGAAATTTGCCTATGCCACCGGGGCCATTCCCCGCGAACGGGAGCAGGTGGTTTTTGAGCGGGTGCCCAATCCGCGCAAAGACGGAAAAACCGCCCTACTCGAACGACTGAGCCATCCGGGCAAAATTACACTGTACTTCGACGCCAGCGGCTGGAAGAAAAGCGCGGAGTATACCTTCGGCAATTTCACGATCGGCACCAATCCGAGAGACCTCAGCTTTGTGGTGGTGAAAGACCAGACCAACGCCCGAATCGTGAAAAAAGGAACCATCGACGACGAACACGAGGCTTTGTTTGGCGACTGCCCGGCCTTTGTGCGGCAGTTTCCGGCCGCCACGCGCCGGGACTGGAACCGGTTTGGCGAAATCGTGGAAGCGTATAACCGGACGTGCGTGATCGGAACGGCGTTGAACTGACGGTTTTTGAAAAAAATGCGAGGGGTTGTAGCGTTCGTTTCGCGCGCTACGTCATGGGTTTAGTAACCACTAAACAGTTTTACATCCATGAAAATCCATTCCATTTTATCCAGCTTCCTGATGGTTCGAAAAATGTCCGCTCTGTTGAGCCTGGCCGTCCTGTTGACGCTCGGGGCCTGTAACCAGGATTCGGCCAACGAACCCGCCCCGTCGGACAAAGACCTGACGAGTTTGCAAAAAAGCCCCGAAGAATTTGACCGGGCCATGAACGCCCGTACCAAAGCCGAAGGAACGCAGTTTACCATCGAGAACGTCACCCGTGACGGCAACATCCTGACGGTGAAAGTGAAAGGCGGTTGTTCGCCCGAATCCTTTAAGGCGGTCTGGAATGGGGTCGAAATCATGATTTATCCGCCGACGATCCACCTGGCGCTGATTCATGAAACGGGCGAAGTTTCCGGCTGCCCGACCGATCTCGTACACACGCTCAAAATTGACGTTACCAAAGTGATTGGCGAAGGCGATCATTCCAATACAACCTTTGTCGTCTACAATGGGTCGAAGGTGCAGGACACCACGCTGAACCCGGACGGCACCGTTTCCAATTCCAACCGGTAAAATACCACTCATACCCGGAACGGTGGGCCGTTGGGCTCACCGTTCTTTGTTATCGCCCGCAGCCGGTGATATGGCACCAGATTGTACTCCTTTTGAACGACAACTCATCGAAGGATGCCGGAAAGGCAACCCGCAGCACCAGGAAATGTTCTACAAGCATTTTTACGGGTTTACAATGGCCATTGCGTTGCGATACCACCCGGCCCGGCAGGAAGCAGGCAGCGTGGTCAACGATAGTTTTATGAAAGTCTTCGACCGGATCGACCGGTATTCGTTTGACGAAACGTTCAAAGGCTGGCTGCGCCGGATCGTAGTCAACACCGCCCTCGATCACTACCGGAAACTGACCAGGCACGCCCACACCCTCGATCCGGAACAGGCCGACAGCCAGGCTGTGGCCCTCGAAGAGTCGGTCATTAGCCAACTCACGGCGGAGGACATTCTGAACCTGCTCCAGCACCTTCCCGACCACTACCGCATGGTGTTTAACTTATACGAAATCGAAGGGTATTCGCACGACGAAATTGCCCGGCAACTCAATCTGTCGGTCAGCTCGTCGCGGGTTTACCTGGTTCGGGCGAAAGAAAAACTCGCCCGGTTGGTGAAAAATTATTTCCCGAATCACAATGAAAGATTCTATCCATAAACGGCTGACCGATCAGATTCGAAAGACGATGGGGCGGTATGAACCGGCTTACGAGCCCGGTTCGTGGGAGGAATTTCAGCGGCTCCGGCGCAAACGGCAGCAACGGCAACCGCTGGTCTGGTTCCGGTATGCGATGGCGGCCTGTCTGTTGCTCGGCGTTCTGGGCGTGCCGGTTTGGCTGTATGTCGGTCGGCAGGATTCGGAACCGTTGGCCGTCAATCAACCCAAAACCGGTTTTTCGGGAAAGAAAACCGCTCCGTCGCTGGTGGAGAAACGTCGGGCAGAAGGAGCGGGCTTAACCAGAAAAAAGGAACACTTTGAGGTTGATCGAAAACCGCTGCTTTCGGTTATTACTTCTAAAGCTGTGCGTGGTCCCGTTGTTGTCCCTAAAGGAGACTTGGACGCGGCAACCGCTGGATTCAGGAAGTACCCTTTAGGGCCGGAGTCGCACACGACTTTAGGGGCAAAGCCAAACCCAATTGCTATTCGCATTCAAACGGATACGGATTTGCCCAAATCGGACGAATCAATCAGCCAAACCGGCTCGTTTGAATTCATCACGCCACGATCCATACCGGTCGCCCAACGTCCACTTCGACCTTTAGGACTTCCCTTGAGTCTATGGACTTCCCAACCGGCGGTGGCAAAAATCGATCCCGCCAGGACAGGACAGAAACCCATTTGGGGCGTCAGTCTGGCCCCGCAGTCGGTGTATGCCGCCGGAAGTTCGGCGTCTCCAGCCCTGGGGGGCGGACTTTTTTCCGAAATCCCGATTAGCCGCCGGTTTAGCCTGTCGACCGGGTTGTCGATGGCGCAGCAAAAACTCGGAACCGCCGGGCCGGAGTTGTTCGTTGTTTCGACGGTTCCCCAGTTGGTTGCGACCAGCATTCGACTCACGGCGGTCGATCTGCCGGTGAATATCCGGTTTCGGACCAAAAAATCGGCTGATTTAGGTTTCTATGCCGAAGTGGGTTTGTCGTCCGTCGCCTTTCTGAATGAACACTATGCGTATACCTACCAGCAGCAAAAAGAGGTGACGGTGGTGGTGATGGGAACCAACGGGCAGGAGCAAACGACGACGCAATTCGTGACGGCGCAGGAAACGATAAACCAGGCCGAACCGTCTTTTCAGAAAATTTACTGGGGGCGGATCGTCAATCTATCGATTGGCGTGGAGCGCCGGATTGGCACCCGATTCCGGTTATCCGCTGAACCGTATCTGAAATATCCAATCGGACCGTTCACGCGGGAAAACCTGATGCTTGGTGCGGGGGGCGTCAGTCTGCGGCTGGGTTTCCAGTCTGTTCGGTGATTCCCATCAAGAGCAAATCCGGTTTTGACTATAAATCTGACCAACACCGGATTTCTCGTGTTTATAGTAAGTAGCTTATATTCAGTAAGTTGAAATCTTATTTAAAAACATTCTTACTAATAATATTATAACCAGTCTAAATAGTAATTACATTTACGGCAGAATAACCTTTTATCGAATCCATCATGTTCAACGTAAATGTACTTGCCCGATACATTCCCATTGTATTGGTAACCGCCAGTCTGATTGCCTGTAACAAAGACGACGATGACAATGGCATCACACCACCTGAAAACCTGCGTTCTGCTATCGACTATTCCAAATTGACGGATACCACGGCCTACGCCAACTTCTTTGCGGATAACAGCGGTGCCAAAACCGTTGATCTGACACCGGGCAGCACCCAGCTTTTGATGTTCCGCGCCATCAACACCTACAACGGTACGGCAGTAGGAACCGGCGCCACGCTGGATTCGACCGTACTGAAAAACATGTTTTCCAATACCGGCAATCCCTTTACGGATGCAGCTTTGAATACATCCGGCGTTAACCTGCGGTCGATCTTTGCCTCGTCACTGCCGGCGGCTGATGCCGAAAAAGAGCGTAAAACCCTGGAAGCCGCTTTTGGACCGATTGCCACCGCCAGCAAATCCGTAACGGCCACTGCTTCCGAAGGCAAGGCGGGCAAGCTCGGGACATATTTAGTGGATGCCAAAGGCATCGAATGGGCTCAGATTATCCAGAAATCCATGATTGGCGGCTTGCAGGTCGATTACATCAGCAACGTGCTGTTGAGCGATAAGAACCTGGCCCTGGACAATTCAAAAGTGGTCACCGGTAAAAAATACACCGAACTGGAGCACAATTGGGATCAGATTTTCGGCTTGCTGACGGCCAATCCGGTCTATGGCAGCAAAGCAACGGCTACGTCGTCCGGCGAAAGTTTCATCGGTTCCTACCTCTGGGAATACAATAAAGAAGACTTCCCCAAAATCCACACGGCCTTGCTGAAAGGACGGGCGGCCATTGTCAACAACGACCCGACGACCCTGAAAGCGCAGGTTGCTATTCTGCGCCCGGCGATGGAAAAAGCCCTGGCTGGTGCGGCTCTGGGCTACCTGGGGAAATGGAAAACGAACGCAACCAACGATGCGGCCCGCGCCCACGCCATTGGCGAAGGACTGGGATTCATTTACTCGCTGCGGTTCTGCAAAGTAAACGGGGCTGATGCCGCTTTCTCGGACACCATCCTGGCGGGATTGATCGGAGCTCCCAACGGTTTCTGGGGGCTGACCAACACCAAAATCGACGCAGCCGCTGCGGCCATCCGGACGAAGTTCAAGATCACGAATTAATGTAGCGTTTACGGTTTTCGGTATACGGTTTACGGTGGCTGACGCGCGTTTCATAAACGTCAGCCACCGTAAACCGTATACCGAAAACCGTAAACCATTTTTAAGTATGGCACATCTCAGTTGGAAAACCGTCGGTTTTTTGTTTGCTTTTCTGGGGCTGGTCTGGGCTTGTTCGACCAGCAAGGATACGCCCGATCCGGACCCCGATCCGAATCCTACTACGCCCGTGGGCACCGACCGCAAGGCGATGCTGACGCACCTGGCGGACAATATCATTCTACCGGGCTACGCCAATTTCAAGACCAAATTCGACCTGATGCGGACGAAGTCGGAGGCCTTTGCGGCCAAACCCGACCCAACCACGCTGACAGAATTCCGGCAGGCCTGGGTCGATGCCTATACCGAATGGCAAAAAGTGGAGCTGTTCGACGTCGGACCGGCAGAATCGCAGACGTTGCGGTATTTTTTCAACATCTATCCGGCCAATGTGGCCGGGATTGAAGAAAACATCGTTTCCGGTTCGGCGGTGATGGACTTGCCAGCCGCGTACCCCAAACAGGGTTTTCCGGCTTTGGATTACCTCATCAATGGTCTTGCGGCCACCGACGATGCCATCCTGCTGCGGTATACGACGGCTGCGGATGCCGCCAAACGGATTGCTTACCTGAAGCGAATCACAACCCAGATGAACACGGTTTTTACCGCCGTTCTGACCGAGTGGACGACCGGTGGCTACCGGGACAAGTTTGTGAACTGCACCGGCATCGACGCGGGTTGCTCGACTTCGAAACTGGTCAATGGCTATGTACTTCATTATGAGCGGTATATTCGTTCGGGGAAATTCGGGATTCCGACGGGCGTGATGGCCAGCGGCACTCCGGCTCCTGAAAAAGTGGAAGCGTTCTACAAAAAAGACCTGTCGCTGGTTCTGGCCAAAACCGCTCACCAGGCAGCCATTGATTTTTTCAACGGAAAAGACATAAAAACGGGGCAGGAGGGGCCCGGTTTTAAAAGTTACCTCAACGCCCTCGGTGCCAAAGACAGCCAGACCGGCAAGTCGCTGGTGGAGGTGATCAACGCACAGTTTGAATCGACCAACGCGAAACTGAACGCGCTGAAACCGAACCTGCACGACGAAATCAAGACCAATAACGCTGCGGTGGTGGCGGTGTACACCGAAATGCAGAAAGCCGTACGGATGCTGAAAGTGGACATGACGTCGGCCATGAGCATTACCATTACCTATGTGGACACGGACGGCGACTGATGGGCCGGTATTTTCGGACATATACCTCAGCGGCTCCTTTGGCCGTTTTCCGAATCGCCTTCGGCGTGATGCTTCTGGGCAGCGTCGTTCGTTTCTGGTCGAAAGGCTGGATCGAAGAGCTTTACATCAAACCTTCTTTTTTCTTTCCGTATTACGGTTTTGAGTTTGTCAAGCCGCTCGGCGAATACACGTATCTGCTGTTTGCCGTCTGCGGTCTTAGCGCGCTGCTGGTGGCCCTTGGGTGGTTCTACCGAATGGCTTCCGTCCTGCTTTTTCTGAGCTTTACGTACATCGAACTGATGGACAAAAGCACCTACCTGAATCACTATTATTTTGTGAGTCTGGTGGCGTTTCTGCTGATCTTCCTGCCCGCCAACGCCTATTTTTCGGTCGATGCCTACCAAAACCGTAGCGGTTTCTACGACCAGGTTCCCCGCTGGACGATCGACAGTTTGCGGCTGCTAATGGGTATTGTTTATCTCTACGCCGGTCTGGCCAAACTGAACTCCGACTGGCTGCTGGAAGCGCTGCCGCTCCGGATCTGGTTGCCGGGTCGCAACGATTTACCGATCATCGGTTTTCTGTTCAACTACCGCGAGACGGCGTATGCGTTCAGTTGGCTGGGCGCGCTCTACGACCTCAGCATTCCGTTTTTGCTGCTCAACCGCGTTACGCGTCCGTTTGCCTATGTGGCGGTGGTGGTTTTTCACGTGCTGACCGTCATCCTGTTTCCGATCGGCATGTTTCCGTACATCATGATCGTGGCGGCTCTGATCTTTTTCTCCGCCGGTTTTCACCAGAAAATCATTGCGGTTTTCCGGTCTTGGCTGCGACTCCCGGATCACCTGCCGGGGCCGGAGAAGATACGGGTATACAGCCCGCAGCGAACCCGGGCGCTTCTGGCGGGGCTGGCGGTGTTTTTTGCGATCCAACTCCTTTTTCCGTTTCGGTATGTGCTCTATCCCAACGAGTTATTCTGGTCGGAAGAAGGCTACCGGTTTTCGTGGCGGGTGATGCTGATGGAGAAAATGGGGCATGTGCAATTCAAAGTCGTGGACGAATCGGGGCGGCAGGCCGTCGTCAACAACCACGAATACCTGACGCCTTTGCAGGAAAAAATGATGGCGACGCAGCCGGATATGCTGGTTCAGTTTGCGCACTATCTGCGGGATCAGTACACCCGGAAGGGTTTTCAAAACCCGAAAGTTTTTGCCGATACTTACGTCAGTCTGAATGGTCGGCTGGGCAAACCGTACATTGACCCGACGGTCAACCTGGCGCAGGAAACCGACTCGTTCCGGCCCAAAAAGTGGATTTTACCCTTTGGAGATGAAATTAAAGGTTTATAGTATCTGTATTCTGTTTTTTCTTGTTACGAATGCCAGTCAGGCCCAGCACACCTTGCGGGGGCTTGTTCGGGAGAAAACAACGCATGTGCCCGTCGATGGGGCCAGCGTGTATTTGAAAGGCTCCCGGAACATTTTTATGACCGATCGTCTGGGGCAGTTCACCATTCCCAATCTGAAAACCGGCACCTACCAACTTCAGTTTTTCTCCCTGAATCACAAACCGTTCAAAACCGAACTGACGGTTCGCTCGGACACGACGCTTGATGTTTCGCTGGAAAGTTCCGAAAAAACGCTCCGGGAAGTGACCGTTACGGCCCAGCAGGGCAGTTTTGGCATGACCCGGCTGCGCGAAGTGGAAGGCACGGCCATTTTTGCGGCCAAAAAATCGGAGGTGATTTTGCCCGATAATCTGGTCGCCAATCTGGCCACCAACAATGCCCGGCAGGTATACGCGCGGGTGGCGGGTCTGAACATCTGGGAAAACGACGGGGGCGGGTTGCAACTGAGCATCGGCGGCCGGGGCCTCGATCCCAATCGGACGTCGAATTTCAACGTCCGGCAAAACAGCTACGACATCAGTGCCGACGCGCTGGGCTATCCCGAAAGCTATTATACACCCCCAACGGAGGCTCTGAAACGCATCAAAATCGTGCGCGGGGCGGCTTCGCTGCAATACGGAACGCAGTTTGGCGGCTTGCTCAATTTCGAGATGCGTCAGCCCGTCACCGACCGAACGGTTGAAGTGACTTCGCGGCAAACCGTGGGCTCGTTCGGCTTTTTCAACTCGTTCAACAGCGTGAGCGGCACGGCTAAAAAGCTGAGTTATTACGCTTTCTTCCAATATAAACGGGCAGATGGCTGGCGGCCCAATTCACATTTCGACAGCAAAACCCTCTATGCCGATTTGCATTATCAGCTGACCGACGAGGCCAAAATCGGCCTGGAAGTGACGCACATGGACTACCTGGCCCAGCAACCGGGCGGGTTGAGCGACGACATGTTTCGGGCCGACCCGCGACAGTCGAACCGCGGGCGAAACTGGTTTAAGGTGGACTGGAACCTGTTCAATGTGCATTACGACTGGAAAGTAAACCGCCGGTCAGACATCAACCTGATTGCGTTTGGCGTGGTGGCTTCGCGGTATTCACTGGGTTTTCGGCCCAACCGCGTGGCCACGGTCGACAACGAAAGCTTTGAGCGGGATTTGATTGCGGGCGATTTTCGCAATTGGGGTTTTGAAGGACGGTTTCTGAACCGGTATCAACTGGGCCAAAAAGACGGCGTTTTTCTGGTCGGAACCCGGTTTTACCACGGTTTCAACCACAGTCGTCAGGGCGTTGGCCCAACGGGCAAAAACGCGGATTTTACGTTCGTTGAACCCGATCAACTCACATCGTCCGACTACCGATTTCCGAACCGGAACATCTCGTTTTTTGCCGAAAATGTTCTTTTCCTCAATTCAAAAGTGTCGATAACGCCGGGTCTGCGCTACGAGCACATCCGCACCACAGCCGACGGTTTCTACGGCAACGTCGTCCGCGACCTGGCCGGTAACATCATCGATATTACCAAAACGCAGGAGAAACGGATCAATCCGCGCGGTTTTCTGATTGCCGGTCTGGGCCTGAGTTACAAGCCGTCGGCTCAGCTTGAAGCCTACGGCAACATCTCCCAGAATTACCGATCAATTACGTTCAGTGACATGCGAATCGCGAACCCGTCGGCGGTGATCGACCCCAATTTGCAGGATGAACGCGGTTTTTCGGCAGATGTGGGTGTGCGGGGTGAGAAAAACGAAGTGTTGAATTACGACCTGAGTCTGTTTGCGCTCAACTACGGAAACCGCATTGGCGAAGTGCAGTTTTACGACGAAAACGACCGTGTTTTGCGCAAACGGACCAACATCGGCCGGGCGTTGATCGTGGGGCTGGAGTCGTACGGCGAAGTGGAACTGCTGCGGCTGTTAAACAAGCAGCCGGATCGCTGGGGCTGGTCGGTTTTCGGGAATCTGGCCCTGATTCGTTCGCGGTATGTCAACAGCCAGATTCCGGGCGTGCAGGGCAATGACGTGGAGTTTGTTCCCGCCGTCAATCTCAAATCGGGCATGCGGTGGGGGTATCGTAACCTCAAAGCGTCGTTCCAGTTTACGTACCTGACCGACCAGTTTTCCGACGCGACGAACGCCGTCGATGGCGGTTTTTCGGGCGTTGTCGGACGAATACCAGCCTATCACATCATGGATTTCTCGCTGTCGTGGACGTACCGGTGGCTCAAACTGGAAGGCAGCGTCAACAATTTAACGAACGAATACTATTATACGCGTCGGGCCACGGGCTACCCCGGCCCGGGGATTTTGCCGTCCGACGGGCGGGCTTTTTTCCTGACGGTGGGGGTGAAATGGTAATCATTTCCTGCGGTTTCTTCAAAGCCCGGTATTCGTCCAGCTTAAGGTAACCCGGGTTCCCTGCTTCATTTTATTTTCAATTTGCAATCGCCCCTGGGTGCGCTTCATGAGCTGAAAACAAAGGTTTAATCCAAGGCCAAACTGTTGCTTCGTTATTCGATCGGGTGCAATCCCCGGCCCGGTATCGTCCACCACCAGTTCGGTTGCCGTCAGCCCTTTTCGGATTGAAATATGGATTGTTCCATTTGCAGGTGTAAATTTAATGGCATTGTGCAGAACATTTTTGATCACCAGTGATGTCAGAATTTCATTCGCCCAGATCGTAACAGGTTGACGGTCAAAGCGTATCATTAGTTCTTTTTGTTGAATCAGCCCAGCAAACTCTTCAATCAGGCTGTCGATTATTTGGGATAGATTGGTTGACTGAGGATAGGGTTCTATTTTATCGAGTTGAACAAGCGACCAGTGAAGAATATTGTCCAGGGTATGAAGCAAATGGGTTGCATGCTGTTCCAGAATATTTATTTGTTCGCTTTCGTCCTTCATTTTCAAAAGGGTAAGCCTGGATTTTAAACGAACCACGGGACTGCGTAGATCATGGGCAATGGTTGAAAAAAGTTCACTTTCTTTCTGTTTGCCCACCAATACCTCTTCAAGTTGCCTTTGCAATTCCTGTTTTTCATTGATCAATTGGATTTGCTTCTCTCGTGCTTTGTGTAAAAATAAAATAGCTAGCCCTAGTGAAACCACCAATAAGGCTATTCCTGAGAGCAGAAACCATCGTTGTTCATCAAAATAATCTTGGTCCATATATTTTACCTCAATGATTATTAATTCGTTAATTTGTGCTATTTCTTGTGGAAAAAACTTAACAATTTTCTAAAAAACTGTCAAACAACCGATGGATTTACTTTTAAATAGGACACTTTTGAATACAAAAATAGGCTATCTTCTTTTAGTATTTAGCGTATATTTAAATAAATATTTGCTGTTTTTTATATATTTATTGTGTTGAATGTCAGCTCTGTAAAGTTTTTTTTGAATATAATGTTATGAAGTTGCCTCTCTCAAATTGGTCACTAAAAAAGACACTTAGTTTCGTGCCGGATGCTCTAATTCGCGCTCAGATAAAAATTTTCTTTGTCTTTATTTTTCTAGGATTTGCGCGAATAATACTTCTTATTTACGAGAATAGTGTAGTGCATTATAATCCGGTTAAAATATCTATTGATGTCTTTATATTATTATATACCATCATCTTATTAAAACTATTGTTATCAAGACCCGGTATATTAGAAAAGCTTATTCATTTTTCACAGCTAATAGCATTATATACGCTATGGTTTCAGATCCTCAAACATCCCGAAGGCGTGAGGGTTGATATTTTCCTGGTTATTTTTACGAACATTATGTTCAGCTATTATGGCCTTGGCAGAAAATGGGGGCTGTTTTATTCCATTTTATCAATTCTACCGATCGTTATTCACTTAAACAACGGTGGATTTACTCATCAGCCTGCGATTACATCCAATTCGTTTTCTTTTATTACGTCTATTATTTTCTATTTTTTGATTGTTATTGTTTCTCATCACTTTTACCATACGGCACTGTATGAAACAATTGACGAAAAAACTGAATTGAATAAGCAACTGGAAAAATCAGCTCGTGCAAAATCGGATTTCTTGCTCACCATGTCTCACGAACTCAGAACGCCTTTAAATATTGTGATGGGAATTACCGATGTGCTATTACAAGATAAGCCAAGAAAAGAACAGAAAGAAAATCTGGATATTTTAAAATTTTCATCCGAAAGCCTTCTTATTTTAATCAATGACATTCTTGATTTTAATCGGTTTGAATCAAAAAAGGTTGAGCTTGAATATATTCCTTTTAATATCGCTAATCTGTTGCAGGATATCCATTCAGGATTTCGCATTAAAGCCGCAGAAAAAGGATTAGTCTGTAATCTTGTCATTGACCCGGCAATAGCGAAACAGAACGTGATCGGAGATCCGACCCGGTTTATTCAAATTGTTTTTAATTTAGTGGGGAATGCCATTAAATTCACCCAGGAAGGTCAGGTTGATATCGGCGCAAGTGTAGTTAGTAAGGATAAGGATTTAATCCGGATTCTCTTCTCGGTTAGCGATACTGGAATAGGCATTTCTGCCGATCAACAAAAAATCATTTTTGACCCTTTCCGGCAGGCTTCGACGAACATTACGCGGGAGTTCGGGGGAACCGGTCTGGGTCTGGCGATTGTCAAACACCTGCTAAATCTCCACCACAGTGCCATTCAACTGGAAAGCCGGGAAAACGAAGGAACCCGGTTTTCGTTCGAAATCACGTTCCCAACCTCGCCATTGAATACCGATACGATCAATGCGTTTGGTTCCACGATGAAGAAGGTGGATCTGGCCCATTTACGCGTATTGCTGGCGGAAGATAATCCGATGAATGTGACGCTGATGAAAAAAATATTTCTGACCTGGAATAACACGATTACTGTCGCGGAGGATGGTAAAGAAGTCATTGACAAACTGGCGAAAAACTCGTTCGACGTCATCTTGATGGACATCAACATGCCCCGGATGAACGGCTATGAAACCACCACCCGGATTCGCCAACTGGAGGATAAGGTGAAATCCACCATCCACATTATTGCCCTGACGGCCTGGGTGGCCAGCGATGTCACCCGACGGATTCGGGAGGTTGGCATGGATGATTACCTGATCAAACCCTTCAAACCGAACGAGTTGCAGTATAAACTGTCGAAACTGATGGCTGAAAAACAGTGATTTGCCTGCAGGAACGCCATGCCATTTCCAGGCTGGTGATTCTCCGGTCGGATGTTCAGAAACCGTTTTGTTACCCTGACGAAATAGAAACAGATGCCGCGCATCTTGACGGCTTATTGACCCAAATTAATCTCTGGTGAAGCCGGTGTTAGCCTTACTGGTAAGGCATACAGTCGAATCACAGCCTCACGACTCTCCTGTGTACACCGGCATTCTCCAGGATATCGGCATTCATGCACAGCGTATGCATGGGGACAAAATGTGGATTTAAGGGCGCTTTCCCTGAAAAACCGTAAACAGGTAGTCGGGGAAAGCGGCTAAACACGTTATGAATAACCGCACGTTTTCTATCGTAGAAATCGCACCTGTTAAAGTCCAGATTCCGGCATTCATTCACGACTGGAAGGACCTTAATTCAAGCGTTGCGCCGTCACATAAAAGAAGTGATTCAACCCATCGGTAGTTGCATGCCAGGTGCAGTTGTACCACTCGCCAGTTGAAAAAGTAATCATGGCGTTTACATATTCACTACCAGTAGATGACGTAGCCAAATCATCATTTCCATCAACATAATAGGAATAGGCATTGGGGGCAATAGTCGTATTTGCTCCTTGCGTGTATTGATCATTGGTGGATAAGGTAGAAATAGAGTAAGCAAAAGGGCTATTGGTTGTATTAAATAGTTTTGGTGAAACACTGGTTGCCGGTGCTATTGGAGATCGAATGAAATCCATGCGTAACCCATTAATGATAATCGCATTGGGGCTATTGGTAGCGTTGGGGAATGCCGCTCTCCGGGTTGTAGTCCCTGTATTGTTTGAGGCTGTCCCAGTCATTACAAGAATAGTAGATCCGCTGGAAGTCCATGTACTAGATGGAACAATCATTCGGGATGTTCTGATTTCGCCGATAACAAATGGCGATGAATTGTCGTTATTATCCGTGTTTTTCACGATCCTTTCCCAGGAAGTGCCGCTCCAGGCGTAAAGCGTATTGGCAACCACGGCCGTATTGCCCGAACCTGCATCGGCGGTGTTGTAAACGATCATTCCAGCAGCCGCTGTTCCGGCCAGGCCCCATACGGTCGTAGAACTGAGGGCTACCCGCGGCATCAACATCCCTTTGTTTGTGGTTTCCATTTCTAAAATAGAGCCCGCGTTAATGGTGGTGGGATTATTCCCGATTTTCACCTGTGCCTGTGCTGTAACGGCCAGTACCAAACCGGCCACTCCAAAAAATAGTGATTTCAGTTTCATGATTTATGCCCTTTTGGGGTAATTAGTAATGTATTAAATCCCTTTCCATGCGAAATAAGCGCCCGATTGAGGGCGAATGCGTGCCGTGGGCATTTCTGGGGGAGGAGTGCGCAGGGCAGCAGGGACCGCAACATAATAGCAGACCGGTTGGATAAATACCGGTTTAAGCACCGACCCGTGCCGCTGCCAGCGGTGGCCGGTCAGCCACATTTCCCCATCGTAGGTCAGGTCAGGCAGCCGGGAGGTTGTTCCTTTAGTGGGTAGAGAAGACCATGTAAGTTTTTGTACAAGCAACTTTGAATTGCGTATTAACCGGATACGGGTGCTATCCGTCAGCGTCAGTCCGCCCGGTTCTACCTCGAACCGGCCCTGATCGATGGTCAGTGAGTTTTCGATGACCAGGTGCCCGTGGAGCATGACCCGATTCGGATTGAGCAGCGCCAGGTTGTCGATCCGGCTGTCGTGGGATACAATGTGTTGGGGTTTACTTCCAATCAGGGCAAGTACACCCCTTCCGTTCAGGTGGACATTTTCCAGAACCAGATCCCCCCATACAGCGAGCGTATCGGTATGAATCGTTATGGAGCCAAACAGTCCGATGCCGGCCGGCGGATCGATGGGGGTACCTGCGGCATACGCATCGGGATTGGGACACCCGTAAAAAGACAGGCAAATCAGGAAAGAAAACCCGGTTTTGCGGATGAACGCACAACGCGAAAGCCGGAGCCGACTTAGGGGAATGTGGTTTCGACCCTGAAGTCCATCGCCTGTTTGCTCAGCGCTCACCGGCGAAAAGGCCAGGGCGACGAGGAACGCCTGAAAAAAGGCACAAGACCTGAACGGGTAAATTTTTGCCATTCGACGCGATTTCACTAAAACGAGCTACAGCGTTTTAAGCGAAATGTCTGCCAGCAAAATTACCCCGCTCATAGCGAAGAGGTGAATGATGCGTTTTAGAGACAATCGTAATGTTAAGTGGCATGACTAGTACATTACGACCTACAAGTGAAAACTACTTCGGTATTGAGGTGCTTAAAAGTACATCAATGAACCGTTGGCTGATACGAAATGACGTTTATTTTGGTGAATTCCTACTTAAATGCTATCAACTGGGGCCGGTTTAGGGGCTTTTCCAGCGCCATGTTTTGACGTTTCCTGAAAAGTGGCATCAAATTTAGTAGCTTTAATGCTATCAACTGGGGTGATTAAGGTAACTAAAAGTTAGTGCTTTGTTTAAATTGGATACTTTTCGAAAAGAACTATCGATTGAAGGTCTAGCGGGTTTCTGACTGTAGCCCCTGATTTTAACTAGGGCAGCGGAAGCAGGCGGATATGTTGAAACGTATTGAGCAGTTTTTGACCTGCCCATGCATCATTTAGTTCATTTAAAATAGCGTTGCCGTGACAAGAAAGTTCGTTGCCCTCATCATTGACGATGACCTGGAAGTTATTAAACAATTAATTGATTTTCTAGCCTTAACTAACCTTTTCGAGCTGCCCCTTCACGCTACAAATGGCGTACAGGCTCTTATTACACTCCAAAAACAGGCGGTCGATCTGATTTTTCTGGATATGAAATTAGTCGATATGACCGGGCTGGAGCTATTGCGATTAGTGCCAAATCCTCCCCCAGCCATTGCCATATCGGCCTATCCGGGATTTGCGGTAAACTGTTATGAAAGCGGGGTGGTCGATTTTTTGCCCAAACCATTAACTTACGCCCGTTTCCTGGGCGGCATCCAGAAGACGCTCATCCGGTCATTACCGATTCTGCCAGTAGAGGCTCCGGCCCAAGTGCCAGACATTACCCCCAAACCTGTTCAACCGCCGGTCAATAAGCCCACCGAGCCCCAACTATCAACGCCATTTATCTATTTGAAAACCGGTCGTAAAACCGAGCGATTTATCATTGAAGAGATCCTCTACCTTAAAGCTTATGGCGTCTATACAAAGCTCATTGCAAAGAGTGGTACTTTTGTGGTCAATGATTATCTTGGGAATTTGGAAAAAGGATTCAATTCAAATCAATTCATGCGTGTGCATAAATCCTACATGGTCAATAAGAGTCACATTACCAAGTTTAATGCTAAAATGCTCTGGATGGATACGATCAATCTGCCGATTGGGTCAAGGTTTAGAACCAAAGTGCAAGAGTATCTCAAGGATCTTACCGTTACCCAGAGTCTGTGACAAAGACATGGCCAAAGAAAATCGCTATTAAACCGGTTTGCTCAACAACTGCGGCCGCTCGTTCACCACTTTCAGAATTAGCTCACCGAACAACGTATTGGACCAGGCAAACCATTTGCGGGTGAATTTTGCCGGATCGTCTTTGTCGAAGGATTCGTGCATGAAACCGGTGTTGGCGTGGGTCTTTTTCAACTGGCGGAGTTGCGCCAGAATCTCCTGATCGTCGGTGGAGGTGAGCGCCCGCATGGTCAGGCTCATGGGCCAGATGTTGTTTACCAGCGTGTGCGGACTACCGATGCCTTCGGCGGCTTTTCCCCGGAAATAATACGGATTGTCGGCACTGAGCGAAAACCGGCGCGTGTTTTTGTAGATCGGGTCGCTGGCCGAAACGGCTCCCAGATACGGCAACGAGATCAGATTGGGCACGTTGGCGTCGTCCTGCAACAGGTGATTGCCAAAACCGTCGACTTCCAGGGCGTATAGTTTGCCGTATTTCGGATGCGTATAAACGGCATATTGTTTCAGTGCTTTTTCCACTTCGTCGGCCAGCGCCCGGCACTCGTTTGCAAAAGCCGCATCGGGCCGGAGTTTATCGGTCATCGTGGCCACCTGCCGGAGCGACACGACCGCAAACCAGTTGGACGGCACCAGAAACGGGAAAACCGTGGCGTCGTCGGACGGGCGGAAAATGCTGTGAATCAACCCAACAGGACGCGTCGGATTACCGTAGCCATTGCCCGGAACCGTATCCGTCGACCACGACGTTTCGCGGCCAAACTTGTAGGGACCTGGTCCGGTTTTGCGCTGCTGTTCGCGGCAGGTTTTCACGACCAGCCGCATGGCGTTGGCCCAGTCGGCATCGAAGGGGCTGGTGTCGTTGGTGGTTTGCCAGTAGTGATACGCCAGCCGGATCGCGTAGCAAAGCGAATCGAGTTCCCACTTCCGCTCGTGCAAACCCGGTTTCATGGCGGTAATGTCTTTCTTCCATTCACCTTCCTTTTTCGGATCGGAATAAAACGCGTTGGCGTAGGGGTCGAGTTTGATGCACTGCGTTTGCCGCCGGATTACGCCCGCAACCAGCTTCCGCAGGGGTTCATCTTCTTTCGTCAACGGCAAATACGGCCATACCTGGGCGGTGCTGTCGCGCAGCCACATGGCGTCGATGTCACCCGTAATAACGAACGTATCGGGTTTGCCGCCAGCCTCACTGAACTGAACGGTGGTGTCGAGCGTGTTGGGAAAGCAATTTTCAAAAAGCCAGGCCAGTTCGGGATCTTTGACGGTTTTCTTCACGCGTTCAATCGCCCGTTCGACGGCGGCACTGGTAAAATTGCGTTGGTCGGCGGCCACCCGAACCACCGGGAAAGCGGGTTGTCGGGTTGCAAAAACCGGCTGTACGCCCAGCAGGATACCGGCACTGGCTCCGGCGGATTGTTGGATAAAATGACGACGATTCATAATCGGTTGGCTGGTGATAGGAACGCTGATTGAACGGATTGAAACGGATTGAATCTGTTTTGATCCGTTTCAATCCGTTTAATCCGTCAAAATCGTGTTCCCATCTCCAAAAGTAGGAAATAAATGGCTTCTGAACGGGCCTTTTTCCAGCCGTCCTCAAACTGTCCAGATGCGTACAGACATTGTCCAAAAACGGACAGAACGATTAGTTTCCGGTTTTAAAAACATATGTCTATGGGCCTTAAATGCACTCTTTTCGGTTTGGCAAAAGATTTGATATACGGAAATAGAAGAAATCGATCAGACTCTTAACCCAACTGGTTTTTGGCTCATGCGACGCAGTGATTTAGGCGAATTTGAAGAAGTGGTTTTACTGGCGGTGGCTGTGCTGGTACCAAAAGCGTATTCGGTGATGATTGCGGAAGAACTCGAACGGGAAACCGGCCAGACCGTCAGCACCGGAGCGGTTCACGCGGCTCTCCAACGGCTGGAGCAGAAGGGCTATGTGACCTCGGTGCTGGGCGAAGCCACGGCGGAGCGCGGGGGACGCCGGAAGCGGCTGTTCACCGTTTCGGCACTGGGCGGCCGGGTGCTGACAGAAGTCCGCTCGGTCCGAAACCGGCTCTGGGACCGGATCGTACCGCCCACGCTGCTGGAATGGAGCTAGATGATGAACAATGAATATCGAACATCGAATAATGAATATTGAATAACGAAAAGTTAGCACCGGATCACTTCGCTATTCGGTGTTCGCTATTCATTATTCGCTATTAAAAACTTTAAAATGAAAACCCCAAAACCGCCCCGCCCGACCGCGCCCCGCTGGCCTGATCGGCTCCTCTCCTGGCTGGTGGCTCCCCACTTGCGCGAGGAGGTGCTGGGCGATCTGCACGAACGGTTTCAGTTGCGGGCTCAGCGACTGGGCGAAGCGAAGGCCCGGCAGCGGTATTGGTGGGATACGGTAGCCTACTTACGACTTTCGATGATCAGACGACAACCCTCTGAATACCCAACCCTTTTTTTCCTAAACCCTGATATGGTACGCAATTATATAAAAATCGCCCTGCGGAATCTGGTCAAGAGTATGGTTTTTTCCGCCATTAACGTGATTGGCCTGGCGCTGGGCATGATCTGTTGCCTGTTTATTTTTCTTTGGGTGCAGGACGAAAAAGGCGTTGATACTTTTCATGCGAATGGCAAAAACCTGTATACGGCCTATCAGACCTTTTCAACCCCTGGTAAAGTGGATGGAAAATACGGAACGCCCATGCGGGTGGTGAACCAGCGCGCAGTTTTCTTACTGGAAGATGTAAAATCCGCGGTTCCGGAAGTGCAACACACCGTCTTTTATGCCACGGGGTATGAACTTCCGTGGGGACATCCCGAAACGTTCCAGGCGGGTGAAAAGAAATTCAAACTGGAGGGCTCCCGCGCGAGCCAGGATTTCTTTAAAATATTCAGCTACCCGCTGCTGGCGGGTCATGCGGAAACGGCCCTGAAGGACATTGGCGGTATAGCCATTTCCCGAAAAATGGCCGAGCTGTTTTTTGGCAGTCCCCAAAAAGCACTGGGTAAAAGCCTGCGGTATGAGAACAAACTGGATTTCAGGGTAACAGCGGTTTTTGAAAACCTGCCGGTGCAAAGCTCGCTGAAATTCGATTTTCTGCTTACCTGGGAAGCGCAGAAAACCAAACTGGAATGGGCTTCCAACGACTTTCGGACGTTTGTGCAACTGGCGGAAACGGCGGACCCCAAAACCGTCGAGACGAAAATCAACCGGTTTTTGCAACCCCGGCTGGCCAGGAATACCGGCGTTAAAACCCAAATCGGGCTTCAGCCGTTTGGCGAACAGTATCTGCACGGCAATTTTGTGAATGGAAAACCCGACGGTGGCCGCATCGAATACGTGCGGATCTTCAGTGGTGTCGCCCTCTTTATCTTAGTCATTGCCTGTATCAATTTCATGAATCTGGCAACGGCCCGCTCCGTCAAACGGGCCAAAGAAGTGGGCGTTCGGAAAGTGTTAGGCTCAACACGCGGCCACCTGATCGGGCAATTTTTTGGCGAAGCGTTGCTGCTCGCGTTTCTGGCCATGCTGGTTACGTTGCTGCTGGTCGTTCTCCTGATGCCCATCTTTAACGCGTTCACGGACAAACAGATTGCTTCGCCCCTCACCCAACCTTCCTTCTGGGTTTCGCTGCTTGGCCTGACGGTCTTCACCGGCATGATCGCGGGGAGCTATCCGGCGCTCTTTCTGTCTTCGCTACAACCGGTTCGCATTCTGAAAGGGATTCTGCGGTTTACGCAAAGTGCTATCTGGTTTCGGCAGGGATTGACGGTTTTTCAGTTCGGACTGGCCATTATTCTCCTGGTGGCCACCATTGTCGTATCCCGGCAGACCCGCTACGTACAGGAAACGCACTTGGGTTATGATCGTGAAAACCTGCTGTATGTTCGCATTGAAGGTGAACTCATGAAACAGCGCAACTATTTGCTGTTCAAAGAACAGGTCTCCAGAATGCCGGGTATTGCACGGGTCGACCGCAGCAGCGAAGCTCCGCACGTCATGGGATTTGTGGTGGATGCCAACGACGGCGCGGCCAACACCAGCCAGGATGCAATCAATTGGGAAGGCAAGGAAAAGAATGTTTCGGTGGGCTTCAAACCTACTTCGGTGGGCTTCGATTTTGTCAAGCTCATGAATCTGAAGATCGCTGAAGGGCGCGATTTCTCCCGAGCCAACGCGACCGATTCGACCGATGCGTTCCTGGTGAATGAAGAAGCGGTGAAGCAGATGGGCCTGAAAAATCCGATCGGGAAATGGATCTCCGCCTGGCAAAAAAAGGGGCATATCATTGGCATCCTCAAGGACTATCACACGCACTCGCTGCATGAGCCCATCAAACCGCTGGTGATGGATGTGAAGGAATACGAGTATTTCGGGGTAATCCTCGTGCGCACCGAAGCCGGCAAAACCAGGGAAGCCCTGGCCAGTTTGGGAAAAGTGTATAAAGAACTGAATCCGAACTACCCCTTTGCGTATCAATTCATCGATCAGGAATACGAAAAACTGTACCGCAGCGAAGAGGTAATGGCGAAGCTTTCCAACGTATTTGCGGTTCTGGCGATTCTGATTTCCTGTCTCGGTTTGTTGGGTCTGGTCATGTTTTCGACCGAGCAGCGCACCAAAGAAATCGGGATTCGGAAAGTGTTGGGGGCTTCGGTAAGCCAGATCATCATGCTCTTCTCCCGGGATTTTCTTCGACTGGTCTGGATTGCCATTCTGATTGCCTCGCCCATCGCCTGGTATGCCATGAATCAGTGGCTGCAAAGTTTTGCCTACAAGATTGATATCGCGTGGTGGATTTTTGCCGCATCGGGTTTGGGCGCGTTGGCCGTTACGCTGCTGACCGTCAGTTTTCAAAGCATCAAAGCCGCCTTGATGAATCCGGTGAAAAGTCTGCGGAGTGAGTGATACAACAGGAAATATTAAATTAAAAATGATAAATGCTAAATGTAAAAGTAGGGGCAAGGAAGCACGTTGAAAGCGTGCCAAGCCACTTTAATATTTAACATTCATCATTTATTATTTGGAATTTATTTTATGAAAACCCCAAAAACGCCCCGCCCAACCGCGCCCTCCTGGCCTGACCGACTGCTTTCCTGGCTGGTGGCTCCCCACCTGCGCGAGGAGGTGCTGGGCGATCTGCACGAACGGTTTCACCGGCGCGCGGAGCGGCTGGGCGAGATCAGAGCCCGGCGAGGGTATTGGCGGGAGGTGCTGGCGTATCTGCGGCTGTCGAACCTGAAACGAAAACCATCGGCGTATTCTTCACCTTTCTTTCTGAGTCCTGTCATGCTACGAAATTATTTCAAAATCGCGCAACGAAACCTGCTGAAACACAAGGGCTATTCGCTCATCAACATTGGCGGGCTGGCCACGGGCATGGCGGTGGCGATGCTCATCGGCCTGTGGATTTACGATGAATGGTCCTTCGATACATACCACCAAAAGTACGACCGCATTGCCAAGGTGATGCAAAGTGCGGTCGTGAACGGGGAGTTTGGGGCCGGAGAGTACATGCCCATTCCGTTGGGAAATGAACTTCGCACCGCGTATGCCGACGATTTTACATCCGTGGTGCTGTCTTCCTGGACCCGGGAACATATCCTGGCCTATGGCGATACGAAATTGACGAAAACGGGGAATTTCATGAGCCCGGAAGCCCCCGATCTGCTGACCCTGAAGATGCTCAAAGGGACACGGGAGGGATTAAAAGATCCGTCCGCCATTCTCCTGTCTCAATCCGTTTCTGAAGTGCTTTTCGGCGATGACGACCCACTGGGCAAAATCGTGAAGATTGATAATAAACTGAACGTCAAAGTAACCGGTATTTACGAGGATTTACCGCACAACACCGAGTTTCGGGATATGACATTTATGGCACCCTGGGATTTATACGTTTCGTCGGAGTCGTGGGTGAAGCAGGCGCAGGACAACGCCGACTGGGGCAACAACTCCTGGCAAATTCTGGCTCAGCTTGCGCCGAAAGCTGATTTTGAGTCCGTTTCGGCAAAAATTAAAAATCTGAGGCTAAAACATGTTCCGGAAACGGCGTATATGAAGCCGGAAGTTTTTTTGCACCCGATGAGCCGCTGGCATTTGTATACCGGCTGGGATAAATCCGGGAACGTAGAGGGCCGGATTCAGTACGTCTGGTTGTTCGGCATCATCGGCGTATTTGTGCTCTTTCTGGCTTGCATCAACTTTATGAACCTTTCGACGGCCCGGTCGGAAAAGCGGGCGAAAGAGGTGGGAATCCGCAAAGCCATTGGCTCCCTCCGAAGCCAGCTGATCAGCCAGTTCTTTAGCGAATCCCTGCTGGTGGTAGCGATTGCCTTTGTGATCTCGTTGCTGCTGGTGCAGCTCCTGTTGCCGTTCTTCAACGAGGTGGCCGATAAAACCATTGCGATTCTGTGGGCCAATCCTATTTTCTGGCTTTCCGGGATCGGTTTCAGCTTTCTGACCGGCATCCTGGCGGGCAGTTATCCGGCGTTTTACCTGTCGTCTTTCCTGCCCGTCAAAGTGCTGAAGGGTACCGGTTCGTCGTCACGATTTCGGGTAAGCCGGTTTGCTTCCATTCCCCGGAAGGTGCTGGTCGTCGTCCAGTTCACGGTTTCCGTCACGCTGATCATCGGTACCATCATCGTTTTCCGCCAGATTCAGTACGCGAAAAACCGCCCGATTGGGTACGACCGCAGTGGCCTGATTACGATTACCATGAATACACCGGAATTGTACGGGCGTTACAATGCCTTGCGCAATGAGCTCCTGCAAACGGGGGCGGTCACGGAGATGTCGACCTCATCGACCCCGGTAACGAATTTGAATTCACGGCTGATCGGGTTTGACTGGGAAGGCAAAGATCCCAATTTGAAGGAGCAATTCGGGACGGTTGCCGTGACCCATGATTTTGGGAAAACGGTCGGTTGGCAATTCATCGAAGGGCGCGACTTTTCCCGGGCCTTTTCAACGGATTCGTCGGGGATGGTGCTGAACGAAACCGCCGTCCGCTACATGGGCCTGAAAGACCCGGTGGGGAAAACGGTCAAATGGAATGGAAAACCGCATCAGGTGATCGGCATAGTCAAAGACCTGGTGATGGGCTCGCCATTCGAACCCGTTTATCAGACGGTTTTCCTGTTGAGTTATGAGTGGGCCGGTGTGATCAATATCCGGTTAAACCCCAACCAGAGCGCCAGTGAATCACTGGCTAAGATCGAAACCGTCTTTCGCCAGTTCAATCCCGGCAGTCCGTTCGATTATAAGTTCTCGGATCAGCAGTATGCCCTGAAATTTGCCACCGAAGAACGCATCGGCCGACTGGCATCGGTGTTTGCTGTTCTGGCCATTTTCATCAGTTGCCTGGGCTTGTTCGGGTTGGCGTCGTTCGTGGCCGAGCAGCGCACCAAAGAGATTGGGGTCCGCAAAGTGCTGGGCGCTTCGGTCTTCAACCTCTGGCGGTTATTATCCAAAGACTTTGTGATGCTGGTCGTGATCGCTTTCGGAATTGCCACACCCATCGCGTATTATTTCCTGCACAACTGGCTGCAGAAATACGACTACCGCACAGAAATCTCCTGGTGGATTTTCGCGGTTTCAGGCTTCGGAGCCCTGGCGATTACGCTGCTGACGGTGAGTTTTCAAAGCATCAAAGCGGCCCTGATGAATCCGGTGAAGAGTCTGCGAAGTGAGTAAAAAATAAGGGAATAATGAAAAGTAAGAGAATATCGAATACTGAATTTCGAATAACGAATAACGAAGTGGTGCTACCAGTCCTCAGCGCTCGTCACGGTTTTTACTTCCGTATTCACTATTCGTTATTCACTATTCGATATTAAACCCATTAGAATGAAACTTAACCCAAAACCGCCCTCTTGGCCTGATAGGCTTCTGACCTGGCTCATCGCTCCGCACCTGCGCGAGGAGGTGATGGGCGACATGCACGAGCGGTTTCATCGTCGCGCGGAACGATTGGGCGAAAGCGAGGCCCGGCAGCAGTATTGGCGGGAGGTACTGGCGTACCTGCGGCTATCCAACCTGAAACGTAAACCATCCGAGTATCCGAATCCAACCCCTATTACCATGCTATCCAACCATTTCAAAATTGCTTTCCGCAACCTGATGGGCGGGAAAAGTTTCTCCATCATCAACATCGGCGGGCTGGCGGTGGGCATGGCCGGAGCCGCTATGATTGCCTTGTGGCTCCAGAACGAGATTAGTTTTGACAAATTCCATGAACACAAGGATCGGCTTTACCAGGTCTATGGTCTGACCAACAGCGCAGGTGGAGAAGCGGTTGCGATACCGGTCACCTCCCAACCGCTGGCCCCGACCTTGCAACAACATTATCCGGAAGTAGAAGCCGTTACGCGGGTAAAAGACGTCGACCAGTTTCTGATCCGGGTCGATGACAAGAGCTTCACCGGCATTCCGGGGGCTTTTGCAGACCCTTCTTTCCTGCAACTGTTCAGTTTTCCGTTGGTGGAAGGGTCTAAAAACGGGCAGCTCACCACGGTTTCGTCCATTGTCATTACCGAAAAACTCGCCCGGAAACTGTTCGGCACCACCGACGCCCTGAACAAAACCGTTCGACTGGATTCCGTCGATCATTTCGTGGTCACCGGTGTTTTAAAGGATTTGCCGCCGAATACGCGCTTTACGTTTGAATACCTGTTGCCCTGGGATTATCTGAAAAAATTGGGAAGTGGCTGGAGCAACGAGAACTGGCTCAGCAACAACACGCCAACGTATGTCTTGCTGAAACCGAACACGAACCCGGCCGCTTTCACGGAAAAAATCAAAGACCTGACGCAGCGGTATGCGGGGCGCCGGGATGTCTGGACGCATTTCCTGTTTCCGCTGAGCCAGTGGCATCTGTACGCTGAGTTCGAAAACGGAAAACCGGTGGGGGGGCGCATCGAAACCGTCCGCGTGTTTGGACTGATTGCCGCCTTTATTTTGCTGATTGCCTGCATTAACTTCATGAACCTGAGCACGGCCCGAAGCGAAAAACGGGCGAAAGAAATTGGCGTGCGGAAAGTGGCCGGGGCCGGGCGCGGGTCGTTGATCGGGCAGTTTATTACCGAAGCCTTTCTCACCGCCTGTCTGGCTGGGGCCCTTGCCCTGTTGCTGGTTATGCTGGCCTTGCCGTCGTTCGATGTGCTCATCGGCACGCAGCTTTCGATTCCCTACCAGCAGTATTCGTTCTGGCTCTGGGCTTTGGGTTTTGTGGTTCTCACCAGTTTGCTGGCGGGCAGTTATCCGGCTTTTTACCTTTCCTCCTTCCAGCCGATCGGCATTTTTACGAAGCAATTCAAAAAAAGCCAGCTGGGTCTATCGCCCCGGAAAGTGCTGGTGGTGCTCCAGTTTACTTTCGCCATTGTGCTTGTTATTGCCACGATGATCGTTCGCGACCAGATCATTTACGGCCAGGAACGGGACAAAGGCTACGCGAACGACGATTTGATTCACGTCAATTTTGTCGGTGACATTGAGAAAAATTACGCACCGATCAAACAGGAACTACTTCGTTCGGGGGCTGCGGTTTCCGTTACAAAAACCATGACGGACCTGACGAACGACGGCTGGCGGAGTTGGGGGCTTCGGTGGGCGGGCGAAAATCCGAAAGATACCAACACCGCCATCACGATCTTCAGTTCGGATGCCGATCTGGTCAAAACGGCGGGCATGACGTTGGTCGAGGGGCGGGATATCGATGGTTACCGGTACCCGGCGGATAGCTTCTCCGTGGTGTTGAACGAAACCGCTGTCAAGCTGATGGGCTTTAAAAATCCGATCGGGCAGACGCTTTCCACTCGGGATGAAAAGCGAAGCTGGCGGGTTGTGGGCGTGGTCAGGGATTACATTGTGGGGTCGCCGTATAACCCCATTCCTCCGGTGGTTATTCAGGGTCCGGGAGCCTGGTTCAATACCATGCACATCAAATTCAACCCCGCAAATTCGACGGCGGCAAATCTGGCAAAAGCCGAAGACGCCTTCAGAAAATACAACCCGGCGTATCCCTTCGATTATCAGTTCGTCGATCAGGAATATGCGCAGAAATTCGAGCACGAACAGCGTACCAAGACCTTAGCGGGCCTTTTTGCGGCCCTGGCGATTTTCATTTCCTGTCTCGGTTTATTCGGATTGACTTCCTTCACGGTCGAGCAATCCCGGAAAGAAATCGGCATCCGGAAGGTGTTGGGTGCTACGGTGAGCCAGATCGTTACGTTCTTGTCCAGAGACTTTCTGAAACTGGTTTTGATGGCCTTTCTGATTGCCACTCCGATTACGTGGTACGCCATGAGCGAGTGGCTTCAGGATTATTCCTACCGCATCCGCATTTCGGGATGGATTTTTGCCGCAGCCGGTCTGCTGGCGTTGGTCATTGCCTTGCTGACCGTCAGTTTTCATACGGTGAAAGCGGCTTTGATGAATCCGGTGAGGAGTTTACGGAGCGAGTAACCCGGAGTTCATCACCTCGATTTGGGCAGAAGTGGAATTGATTCCAAAAGGAACACGGATTGAACGGATAAAAACAGATTAAAATCCGTTCGATCTGTTCAATCCGTGTTCCTGTCAACGTTACATCATCTTAATCCCCGCTTCCTTAAACCGCCGGTACAGATTGAGTAAAATTTCACTCCGAAACTGATCTTCTTTGTTGACCGAATTGATCCAGACCCGCACCTTTAACTCAATGGCATCGTTCGTGATCGTGGATAACAAAATCTCGGGTTGCTGGCGTTTAACGGCGTTCGGATGTTTCGTTATTTCTTCTTTAATCAATGCTTTCAGCGTGCTTAACTCGTGTTCCGCATCGGCTTTAATCGTCAGCTCGATTCGTTTGGCTTTGTGATTGATCGTCCAGTTAATGACCTGCCCCGACAGCAGATCGCCGTTGGGAATGATCACTTCCGATCCTTCCGTTGTGAGCAGGCGACTGGAGCGAATTCCGATGGTTTTCACGCGCCCTTTTTTGTTGGTAATCTCGATAAAATCACCGATCTGGAACGGTTTATCGAAGATCAGAATGATACCGGAAACCAGGTTGTTGACAATGTTTTGAAGCCCCAAACCAATCCCAACGCCCAGCGCACCGACAATCACCGTTACCTTGTCCAGCCCAATGCCGGAAGCCAGAATAGCGAACAAAAAACCGCCGATGAGCATAAAAAGCCGGATCATCACCAGCCGCGAATCGGCATTGCTGATGCTTCCACCGATTTCGTCGTCGGTTTCTCCGAAAAAATAGCCAATGTACTTCCGCAGCGCACCGGAAAGGTAAAGTATCAGAAAAAACAGCACGATGTTTCCCCACGTAAAGCTCGTACTGCCCACGCTGCGTTCGGTGCCTAAAAAGTGCGTAATGTTCTGATAGACTGCGTTGTAGATGTAGAGATTGTTGGTGAAAATAATCAGCCAGGCGATCACGGCCAGGGCGCTCATCATCCGGTGCAAGCCGATTTCCAGTTTGGCGTAATTAAACCGGGCGGCAATGCCTTCGGTGAGTTTTCCGCTCACAACCTGAAGCGCAAAGGCTTCGTTGATAATCTGGATCAGTGTGAAAAGACCAACGGCCTGGGTCAGTCCGTATATTGCCGCTGTCGAGAAGATCTTTGCCAGACTCATCCGGCCAAAAATATTACAGAATATGGCCAGCACATTCAGGATGATGTATAGAATAGAAACCTGTTTGATAAAACCGGTGAGCGAGAGCGTTTTGCGGATTCGGAACAGAAACAGAAAACCGAAAATGACTGATATGGCATTGAGAATCAGGAGCCAGAGCCGAAAGGTGATGCCCGGGTCGATGATCGACGTCCGGGTGATGATGACCAGAATATACAGCGCAACGATGCCCAGCCAGTTGAGGAAAAGCTGCCGGGGCCAGCTTCGGAAAAACAAGCCGGTAAGGGCCAATAAAAGGATAAACTGCGTCAGTTCGACGTAAACCGCCGGAGGACGAAGATCAAAAAAAGGAGCTAAATTAAAAACGACAACCAACACCGGGAAAATGGGAATGGGGCGCAGGTATTTTATTTTTAATTCTTTCTGAACTTCCTGCTGTTTTCCGTGGCGTTTGATAATTGCAAAACTCCGGAATACCCAGGCGAAAAAAGCCGCGCCGATCAGCAACATGTAAAGTCCATTGCCCGCGCTTCGGTCGAAATAATACGCCAGCATATCCCGCTGCCCTTCGTAGGAGCGCTTGATCAAATTGTCCAGGTGATCGTCGGAACCTTCGCTTTTGGGAATGGCCCAGATAAAATCGGTTTCCTTGCCCGTAATTTTGACGTTAAATTCCCGAATGCGCTCATTGACGACGTTGGTTAATTCGGCGGTTTCAAAAAAAGCGTCGGAAACGGCCGCCTGAAGTTTATTGATGCGGGTCAGGTTTTTATTGGTCGATTCACTCGCGTCGATCCACTGTTGGCGTAATTCTTTCAGCGAGTTAAAATACAGGGCCCGGTACGAACTGTCGGTGGGGAGAACGAGCACCGAATCCCGCGCCAGCGAAATCAACTGTCCGTTCATGCCCGACAACTGCTTTTCATGCCCGGAAAGCGTTTCCCGCCAGACTTTGAGCTGCGTTCGCATGTCCTCGAGCAGCACCTGGAACATGAGCATGTTTTTCATGTCATGCACCTTTTGGTACAGCGCCAGGTTGGTCCGAATCGTTTTAACGTACGACTGAACTTCCGGCAGGTTGTTCTCGATTTGCCAGGTGCTGAATCCCCGCCGGGTGCGGTTATTGATGTCGTTCAGGGCCGTATGCCCTTTTTCAAGCCGGGCAATGATGCTATCAACGGGAATACCGGGTTGCGGAATAACCGGTAAGCTGTCCACCGCGTTGCTTCCGGCGGTTTTCTGGGCATACAGGGAAGGAGCCGAAGAAAGGAGTAATGGGCTTAAAAAGAGGATTATCCGTGCAAGGAAGTGAAATCTGGAAACGCAGTTTTTTACAACCATACCATCCTGTTTTGGTTAATTTTTAGTCTGTCGGCGCGGGAACCGAAAGCCCGGCCCTTAAAAACTATACTATCAAAATTCAGAATTGTTACAACCGGCGGGAGGCTCTGGACCGAAAGTGCTCGCATTCGCCCTTTTTGACCGGGAAAATGGTGTCAACTTTTGCAGGATGAGTGATAAAAATAAAAAAAGCCCTTCGTGGGAAAGGGCTCAAAGGACTCTAGGCACAGGTTAAGAGATGCTCAGGCAATTCGGGTAATGAAAGCACCCCGTTCCGGCCCGGCACCCACCACCGAAATGCAGATTTCGTCCCCGGTTTTGATTACTCCGCCGGTCATGTCGTCGTGTAGCAGTTTCAAGGTGCTGGTGGCAACCAGATTGCCGTACGTTTCCACATTGACGCCAAACTTGGAGCGCGGAGTCGCGCAGGTTTCGATCAGGTGAGTCAGAAAACCGTTGGTCAGCGCGGGGCTGGCCTGGTGGGTATAGATTTTTTGCACGTCCGTCAAATACGTCGGGCGGTTTTGAAGCAGCGTCTGGTGATTCAGCATCATGCCTTTCATATAGTATTCCTTCACCCGGTCGCCGGCCATGCCGAAACAGGATAATGATTCGGAGTCAGTCTGACCGGGCGGATTCAGCGCGCCCCCGCCCGTGTAGTGGATCAGCGGATCGTCAAAACCGCCTTCGGTCCCAAACGCCAGCGAATCGCGGGAATAGAACGTAAGCCCGCCCCGATAACCGTCTTTGCGCAGCACAACGGCCGAAGCGCCATCCGAAAAAAGTGCCGACGACATCCAGAGCGAACGGCCCAGGGGATGTACGGAATTCTGTTTGTAAAGTGGTGTCTGGGTATACAAACTGCTCAGGCTGTAGGCAACAATCAGAATGTTTTCGGCTGACAATTGCGTGGCAAGTTGCATGGCCCGCGCCATTCCCGCGCAACCGGCTCCCAACTGAATTGGCACCACCGAATCCGGAATCCGTAAACGCTTTAAAAAGTAAAACGCATCCTGATCGAGCAGTACCTGATAGGGCGAACAGGTCACGATGATGGCCGCGTCGATCTGCCGGGCCGAAATCTGGGCGTTGGTCAGCGCTTCCCGCGCCACCTTCGTCACGACCTCCTGATTTTGAAAAATGTCGGGTGCCCAGCTTTTCGACCGGACGCCCAAAACTTTTTCCACCATTGGTCCGTCCAGAAATTTGGAAGGATCTTTTCGATCAGGAACCTGAAACGACTCGGCCCATTCGGCGATGGGCGTGGGTTCGGCAACGTAGCTACTCAAACCGGCCATCGCCAGTTGAACCGGTCGCACCGGTGGTTGAGAAGGGAAAGATGACATTAGTATGTTGTTATTTCGTCAACCGTGAAACTAGCAACAAACTGTAGTCCTTATCCGCCGTTTTATCCAGACTGTTTGATTGCTGATGTAAACAGCCAGAAATCGGATTTGAAACGTTGGACGGGAACGCGGATTAAGCGGATCAAAACAGATTTTTAAATCCGTTCCATCCGTCCAATCCGCGTTCCCATCTGCGCGGGCCTAAACTTTCCCCGGTTTTTGCCGATACCAAAACCCGTAAAACGGAATTCCGGTGGCAATCAATCCCAGTCCCATCAAGGCTTCACGGGGTTGTTCGATGAGGGTAATGACCACCAGCGTCATGCAGAAAAGACAGAAAACGACCGGCAAAACCGGGTAGCCAATGACGCGGTAGGGGCGGGGCAAATCGGGCTGGGATCGCCGGAGCAGCAGGACGCCGAACGCCGTTGAACCGTAGAAAATGAACGAGGCAAACACCAGCATATCCGTCAACTGGTCAAACGTGCCGGACCAGACCAGCGCCACGGCCCAAACCGCCTGCCAGACAATCGACACCGAGGGCGACTGAAATCGGGGATGAATTCGGGCTACGGCACTGAAAAACAGGCCGTCGCGGGCCATCGCGTAATACAAGCGGGCCGACGTCAGAATGGAACTGTTGGTGGCGTTGAAGGTCGTACACAGAATCAGGACGGATACCAGCGTGGCCCCGGTCGAGCCGCTAACCCGCCGAATGACTTCGACGGCGGCAATCCGGCCGGGCGTCTGGTTGAGCGCGATCAATTCTTCAATTGGCAATACGTAGACGTACATGACGTTCAGGAGCAGGTACAGGCCCACAACAACCAGGGTGCCAATGCCAAGTGCTAGCGGCAGATTCCGTTGCGGATTCCGGATCTCTTCGCCCAGAAAAGCAATGTTGTTCCAGCCGTCGTAGCCCCAGAAAGCGCCCAGCGACGCGATGAAGAGGGCTTTGACCAAAACCATCCCTTCAATGGCCCCGCCGTCAAACGCCGGGCTATTCCGGCTCAGGTGGTCGAAACTGCCCAGCGGAGAACTGAACCCCGCGATGGTGATCCCGACAATAGTGAGCAGAATGACGCACATCAGCACCCAACTGATGCCGCCCGCAAACCGGATGCCGCGGTAACTGGCCAGACTGAGGAGGACAATCAGCCCGGAAGCGATTCCTTTCGTCCAGAAACCGGCACCGTCGTCCAGCACCAGCAAACCAACCAGCGACTGGGCGAAGATGTGGGCCAACGCCGAGATGGCCGCTGTTTTGACCACCGTAAAATTGCTCCAGCCGTAGATAAAGGCAAAAAAGCGGTTGTAGACTTTCTGGTAATAGATGTATTCACCCCCCGAATTCGGAAACATGCCAGCCATTTCGGCGTTGGTTAGCGCACCGGCCAGACTCACCAGCCCGGCCAGCAGCCAGCAAAGCAGGATCAGGCCGGGCGATTGCAGGGCATCGGCCATCGGGGCTATTTTTTTGAATACGCCCGATCCCACCATAACGCTGATCACCAGCACAATAGCCGTGGGCAAGCTTAGTACCCGCGCCAATTTAGGGGCTGGTTTCATCGGTTACAGGGTTAAGTCGGTGAGTCCCAAACCGGGCAATCCGGTGGGTCGCATCAGGCCATTTTCAATGATAAAACCGCCTTTGACAACGTCTTCGGCGAGGTCCAGGCTGCCGTCCAGATCGAGGTAGCGGGTATGTGGACAGGCAAACGCTGCGTGTAAAGCAGCCGCAATGCTGACAATACTCTCGTCGTTACAACCCCAAAACAGCTCAATCTGGCTCAGACGCGCCACCGTCGCAATGTCGAACGCGCCCCGAATGCCCCCGCACTTCATGAGTTTGATGTTGAAAATCCCGAACGGTTGTGGTTCCTGCGCCAGTTTCAGCGCGGCCTCACCCCCTTTCAGCGATTCATCGGCGGCCAGGCGCTGACGAAGGGGCAACGGCAGCGAACGGAGTTCTTCCTCCATGCCCACCGGCAACGGTTGCTCGATGAGTTCGACGCTGGCGTCGTCGGTCTGTCCGATAAACTGAATCAACTGATCAGCGGTATAGCCCTGATTGGCATCGACACGCAGCACGATGTCGGGGCCGAACTGTTCCCGGAGCTTTCGGATTCGTCCGATGTCTTCGGCAACGTCAAGCCCGGTTTTTACTTTCAACACCCGGAAACCCCGCTGAATGTAATCGCGGGCGGCTTCCAGCGTTTCGGCAATCGGCATGATCCCAATCGTGATGGAGGTGGGCAATGCTGTGATTTTTTGCCCGTAGAATTCGACAACCGGAATGCCCAGAAACTGCCCAAGGGCATCGTGGAGGGCAATGTCGAAAGCCGCCAGCGTGCCGGGCAAATTCGGAAACTGCTGCCCGGCTTCGTCGATCAACTGGAACGCATGGCGAATGTCGCGACCCACAAACCGGGTGATGCCGTCACTTTGCAGATTGGCGAACGTTTGATCCGGCGATTCGCCGACCACTTCCGGCGACGGGTTGGCGGCCCCAACACCGATGATGCCGTTGGCTAATTCGACGGTCAGAAAAATGTTCTCAACGGCCGAAATCGTCTGGTAGGCAATCGTATACGGTTTCGTGAGTGCCAGATCCCGACGGTAGGCCCGGATGGATTTAATCTGCATGATGAACGGTTTTTTCAACAAGTTGACGGATGATCGGAACAACCGGAGCCAGACCTTCCTGAAGGGGCAGCAACACCGGGATGCCCAGTCGTTCGCTGTATTCCTGCTGAAACTGTTTGGCTTCCTCCAGCGTGCAGTCTTCCGTGTTTAGCGCCAGCGCCACCACCTCAGAGCCGAACTTTTGGATGATTTCGATTTCCGATTCCACCGACGGAATTTCGCCCCAATGCTCGTCATAATCGAAATACGTGCGTTTGGGCGCGTGCATCAGGACAACGTGTTTGGCATTGCCCGAAACCATAAATTCCAATCCACACGGGCCGCTGGGATTCCGTAAGGACGATTGACCTTCAATCACCAGCACATCGGCGCCGGTTTCCTGCCAGCACGACACGAGGGCGTGTTCGATTTCGCCGGAAATGAAATCGTTGAGCGTCGAGTCGAAAATAAAACCGTATTTGCCGCCCTGAAGCCAGCCAGTCTGGCCGGTATAAATCATTTGCGCATTGAGTCCGGCGGCCTGGCAGGCCTGGGTCAGCAGCCGGGTGGTGGTGCGTTTGCCCATCGCGCAGTCCATGCCCAGCACGGCAATAATGGGGACGGTAATCTTGAAAACATCGCCCGACCAGAAATGCAGTTCGGCGCGGGATTTGGGTTTTCGGATGTCGATTAGTCGGGTATTGTGTTCAGTCGCCAGGGCTACCAGTTCAGGGCGGTCGTTCAGCAAATCGTGGAGGCCATTGACAACAGATAAACCATTTTTCAGGCACGTTTTGATCAACGTCAGAATCTCTTCCGGCAAAACACCGCCGACGGTGGCGACGCCCACAATCCCGCATTGTACCGGACCAACGGCGGCCAGAGCCTCCTCCAGCGAAGCAAAAACCGGTATTTGACGCGGTTTGCCATCCAGCACCTCACCCGCGTCGCGCCCGGCAGTTGGGGGGTCAATCACACCGGCGATGGTGTAGCGTTCGCTATCCCGAATGAGCCCGTGGGCGGTTTTCGCATCCGGCGACGCCAGCAATCCATTGGTTAAAAGTAAAGCACGATCTTTCATTGTCTCTTTTAGGCGTACAGTTCAGCAAATAAAGCGTATTCTGATTAATCAGTATCAAAATTTCAAAAAGGACGGGTTTTTCATAAAAAAATAACTAATAAATCCATTTTTATCTCCTATTCGTTCCGTGGCCGGTTCAGAAAGCCAACCGAACAAAACCACCGGTTTTCGAGTCTACCTACCAACCAGCCTGAAAGGCTGTGATCATTAGCCCCGGGTATCACCCGGGGTTTGGGTTATTATCCAGGGTTTGGTTATCGTCCGGGGGATGTAGATAATGATCACATCCGGCGTTCCGGTGTAATAGGACACACATCCGATGTTTCCCGGATGGTCACCATACATCCGGCATTCCCCGGGCGATGCCCGGGGATAATGATTGCAGCCTTTCAGGCTGGTACGAATTTTAGATGTGAGGTTATGGGTATTCTGTGGATGTACTTGAAACCGCACCGGTGGCTGGTGGGTTTGTCATTGCTGCTGGCGGGTGTCAGTCAGATTCTGATGATGATTGATCCGTTGATTTTTGGAAAGATCATCGATGAATACGCGACCAAACCGGCGGTGCGGCCTGAAAATGAGCTGGTGAAAGGCGTTTTGTTCTGGCTGCTGATTGCCGTCGGCATCGCCACACTGGCGCGGCTGGCCAAATCGTTTCAGGAATATTTCATGCGGCTGGTTGTGCAACGGTTTGGTACGCAGGTTTTTAACGACGGACTGAAACAAACGCTCCGGTTGTCTTTTCAGGAATTCGAGGAGCAGCGAAGTGGCGAAACCGTGGCGCTGTTGCAGAAAGTGCGGACGGATACCGAGAAGTTTATCAACGCCTTCATCAACATCCTCTTTTCGTCCATCGTCGGCATGGGCTTTCTGATCTGGTACGCCGTCACCAAACACTGGGCGCTGATTCCCATTTTTGTCATCGGAATTCTGGTGTTGGGCGGTTTGACCGGACTCCTCAGTAAGAAAATCAAAACCGTTCAAAAGGCCGTCAACCGGCAAACCGTGAAGCTGGCCGGAGCCATTACCGAATCCCTGCGCAACATCGAGCTGGTGCGGAGTCTGGGGCTGACGTTTCCGGAAATCCGGCGGCTCAAGCAGTATACGCAACGGATCTACGACCTCGAAATGGAAAAAACCAAACAGGTTCGGACGTTGTCATTCCTGCAGGGAACCACCCTGAACGTGCTGAAACAGTCGATCTTGTTTGCCTTGCTGTGGCTCATTTTTCGGGATGTCCTGACCACCGGCGAACTGATTTCGATGCAGTTTATCTCCACGGCCATTTTTGCGCCCTTGCAGGATTTGGGCAACATCATCCTGTCGTACCGCGAAGCCGAATCGTCGCTGGGACTTTTCGATACGCTCATGCATAAATCCATCGAACGGCGACCCGACGATTCCATCGACTTTGGGGTTCTGGACCACCTGCGGTTCGACAACGTCGTCTTTCGGCACCAAACCGCAAACCAGAATGCGATGGACGGGATTTCGTTCCGGGTCGGCATGGGCGAAACCGTCGCTTTTGTGGGGCCTTCGGGTTCGGGAAAATCGACGCTGGTGAAGTTGCTGTTGGGGTTGTATAAACCGGTTTCGGGGGAAATTTACTTCAACGATGTGCCGGCGAGTCAGATTCGCTACAACCCGATGCGTCGGCAAATCGGCTTTGTGACGCAGGATACGCAACTTTTTGCCGGTACGATCAAAGAAAATATGCTGTTTGTGAAACCGGATGCGACCGACGACGACATCCGGGAAGCCCTTCACAAAGCTTCCTGCGATCAATTGATAGCCCGCTCCGAAAAAGGCATCCAGACGGTTTTGGGCGAGGGCGGCATGAAACTGTCGGGGGGCGAAAAACAGCGGATTTCCATCGCCCGTGCCCTGATCCGGAATCCCCGGCTGCTGATTTTCGACGAAGCGACGTCGGCACTGGATTCGCTGACGGAAGAAGCCATTTCCGACACCGTCCGCAGCATTTCGGCCCGGCGCGAACAGATCACCATTCTGATTGCCCACCGCCTTTCGACCATCATGCACGCCGATACGATCATTGTACTGGAAAAAGGCAAAATTGCCGAAACCGGCTCCCATGCCGAATTGCTCGAACAAAAAGGCCTGTATTACGCGATGTGGCGGCAGCAAATCGGCGAACGTCGGCAGGAAACACCGGCGGTGGGTGAAGCAATAATCAATTAAAAAAGGAATTTCAAATGTAAAATGATGAATGTTAAATGTAAAAGTAGCCAGGCGCTCTTCACTTTTAAATTTAGTCTTCATCATTTTACATTTGAAATTCCTTTTTTACCTTCTTGGCGCTCCGCCCTGCGTAGCTGGCGGTTGCGTCTCTTGCCGCTGTTGCTGCATCGGATTTGGTGCGCCCCCACGGCCGCCGGCCTGCTGCTTATACAACTGGAAACGCGTCGGTTTTTGTGCCTGGCGCGGGAATGAATTGTTGTCCGTATCGATGTCGGCGATTTCCTGGAATGGATCGAGCGTCCACTGCGT
>NZ_VBSL01000170.1 GCF_006149005.1 Larkinella sp. C7
GGGATAAATATTATGAAGAGACTATTCTCAACCGATATTTCACCACCCAAGCTGGGCTCACCCTATCCATGTCACGGGTTGTCAAATGTATTGATAACGCCCCAATTGAGAGTTTCTTTGGCCATTTCAAGACAGAGTCTTACCATCTCCAACACTACAAGGCCTTTGAGGAATTGGTTACAGCTATTGACGACTATATCAGCTTTTATAACACCCAACGTTATCAAGAAAAACTAAATAACCTGACTCCTTTAGAATTCAGGAATCAGGTTGCTTAAATTATTTTATTATTTGACTGTCTACTTGACAGGGAGCGGTTCATTTAAAAACTAGAAGGTTAGTTTTTTTATTTAGTAAGTTAAATGGTTGTCCACTGCTTCACACTAGCTACTTGCTTAGCATTTTCGGCAATGGGCTGCAAATCGTGATTGC
>NZ_VBSL01000171.1 GCF_006149005.1 Larkinella sp. C7
AACTTCTGGTAATTCTGGCATAGGGGTCCTTTCTTGTCTTAATTTTCAACCGTTTTTTGACCAAAAGAAAGCCTCCTAATCAAATTGATGAGTTTCTTTCCAGCTCATGCTGAAGGTCTTTTAGATACTGCTTTTGCTGTCTCTTTAAATAGGGAGCAAGCAGCGGTTTTAAAAACCATTTTTTAGCGACTACATTTTCTGTAAAATCCACCAGAGTTTCGTGTCCTTGCTGTCTAAAACTGCCAATCCAGTGACCTTCAATGCTCTCATTATTGAGGTCGAATTCCAAAATATTGTAGGCTACCAACCTGGTCGTATGAAAATGAGTTTCTAACCCGCTCTTGGTCACTTCAATAAAATTGTGATCGTCTAATACCTTAATTTCTTTAATATCGCTTCGCCAAGCAAAACGCTCAAGGTCGGTTACTATAT
>NZ_VBSL01000172.1 GCF_006149005.1 Larkinella sp. C7
GATAATAATATAAATAATGAAAATTACCAGATAAGATTCAAAATATTGGTAACCGTGAGCTGCTTCTACCTTGGCAATCGCCGTTATATCCTTAACCGTCATCACAAACACCAATGATGTCCCCTTAACGATATTAATGACTAGATTACAGAGATTGGGCAGAGCGTTTCGTAAAGCCTGAGGAAAGACAATCCTAAAATAGCTCTGAGTAGTGGTTAAACCAATAGACTGAGCCGCCTCTAGCTGTCCTTTATCAACAGTTAAAATAGCCGCACGTAAAATTTCTGATAAAGTTCCCGTTGTCATTAAGCTAAAGATAATAAAAGCATAATAAATAGGATTGAGTTTAAAAATATCAAGGCCGCTTGATTTTAAAAACGCATTTAAAATACTGGGTAAAAGACTGTAGAAAAATAAGATTAGGAGTATCG
>NZ_VBSL01000173.1 GCF_006149005.1 Larkinella sp. C7
GGACTAAGAAGGCCTTGGACCAGGCAGGTCTTGCCACCATTGCTATTGACGATGTGACAGGCTTCCCAGAAATGATGGACGGCCGGGTCAAGACCCTTCATCCAGCTATTCACGGTGGCCTTTTGGCCCGTCGCGACTTGGACAGCCATCTTGAAGCTGCAAAGGCCAATGGTATTGAGCTGATTGATTTGGTGGTGGTTAACCTCTATCCTTTCAAGGAAACCATTCTCAAACCTGATGTGACCTATGCTGATGCTGTGGAAAATATCGACATCGGTGGACCATCTATGTTGCGCTCAGCAGCTAAGAATCACGCCAGCGTGACCGTGGTCGTTGACCCTGCCGACTATACCAAGGTCCTAGAAGAGTTGCAAGCAGATGGTCAAACCAGCTATCCAACTCGCCAAGCCTTGGCTGCCAAGGTTTATCG
>NZ_VBSL01000174.1 GCF_006149005.1 Larkinella sp. C7
AATCAGAGTAAAGGCTCTAGTTCGGAACGTTGCGACTTTCCTTATGTTTCTTGTAATAATCATTGTAAGAATCCGCCTGTTTTTGGGTGATGTCACCATCAGAAACTAGTTTTGATACCGTGGCATCATCGCTATGATTGAGTTCATAGAGTTCCGCCTGACTTTCCACCACCTTGACAACGGCTGAACCGCCAGTATCCTTGACCTTATCCTTTTGCTTGGCCAAATTGGGGACAAAGAGCAGGAGCAAAACGCTGATAATCAGTAGCACGACCAGCATTTCAATCAGGGTGAAGGCTTTGACCTTCTTGCCTTTTAGGCGTTTGAGAAATTTTTTCATCATAAAGGTACCTCCATATTGTGATACATGGGCAGCAACATGGCTGCGTAAATCATGACGATAACAAGGGCCACCAGAATAAAGAC
>NZ_VBSL01000175.1 GCF_006149005.1 Larkinella sp. C7
AAAAAAGCCAAGCCGGAAAACCAGCTTGACTCATTTTGGGAGCAGGGCAAGGATTGCTAGGTAAAGCCAGCCAATCATCGTTCCAGTCTCTCAAATTTTCAATTTATTCGTATTCGTCGTTCAAATCTTCATCATCGTCGTCATCATCACCATCGTGATGTTTTTGACCATGGTCGCCATCGTGGTCACTGTCATCATCACCGTGTTGGTCGTCGCCTTGGTTAGAAGAGCTGCTACTTGATGAAGTAGAGCTTCCTTGAGAGGCTTGACTTGATTGAGTGGTTTCAGTGGATTGGCTAGTTTGAGATGATTGACTTGTTTGGTTAGATTGATTTGTTTAGTTAGATTGATTTGATGAATTGTCGGTATCGTTATCAATTTCTAAAATGCTACCATTTACGGCACTAACAACGTAAGAATAA
>NZ_VBSL01000176.1 GCF_006149005.1 Larkinella sp. C7
TCCTTAAAGACTGTTTCAATATTACTCTTGTCTTTGAGTTCCTTGAGGAGCATGGAGATCCCTTCTGAGAGGGTCCGTCCCTGCAGTTCAGTTGGTCTCAGGTGCAAGAGCATGACCCGCAGATCATTTTGAGCACTGATCAGGGTCGTCTCGATTAGGCTTAATTGCTCTTGCAACTGCTCTTTATCCAAATGTTCCAGATTCTGAGCAACACCGGACAACATCATGGAAGAGGCAAAGAGCTCCTGGCTGACCGTATCGTGCAAATCTCGAGCAATTCGCTTACGCTCCTGGGTAACGATGGCCCGGCTATTAGAGATATAGGCATTCTCAGTTTTCTGCAAGTTAGCTGTAATCCTGCTCATCTGTTTTGACAGACGCTCGATATTCTTTCCAACTTCAGACTCTGGCTGCTTACCTAC
>NZ_VBSL01000177.1 GCF_006149005.1 Larkinella sp. C7
TTTATCAGCCCAGCCGCGGATTTTCAAGCGGATGCTCCAGCAACCGGTAGCTACCTTCTAGGTGGTGAAGAATTCTTTCTTAATGATCAAGGAGAAAGTGTCATTTCTTACGCTGACTATGCTAGAGCCCTAGTAGATATTCTGGAATCGGACGACCATATTCAAGAACGCATCAGCTTGGTTCGCAAATAGCTGGGTAAACCGATTTAAATAGATTTAATCCAATAAAAAGAGCGGAGTCCCTAATTAAGACTTCGCTCTTTTATGCTAGCTAAAAAGGACTGGATTCCTTTTATTTTTCCTGGGTCTTAGCGTTTAGCCATAGTGACAAAGGTAAATTTATCGGGACGGTAACTGATGGTACCGTATTGGAAGAGCTGACCGTTGGATAGATAGGTCAGGCTGGTAACGACAGCTACCAT
>NZ_VBSL01000178.1 GCF_006149005.1 Larkinella sp. C7
AGCGGTTCAGGAGATGCGCGTCAAGTACCGGTGGGAAGCGCTGGATGCCGAAAATGCAGCCCTTGAACAAGCCAAAGCTACTCAGAACGCGTATGAGCTGGAGGTGCTTTCCAATGGCGATACGCTCAAACAATTGTTAGCTCGCAGCCGCTATGTGCTCTACAAAAAACCAAGTGATTGGACTGACAGTCAACGGGAACGGGCTACGCTGCTCTTTGATCGCTACCCTGATCTGAAAAAAGCCTATGATCTGAGTCAAGCCCTGAGCCACATTTTTGAGAATACGACTGATAAACTCTACGGGTTAGCACGGTTGGCAAAGTGGCATGAAAAAGTCCGGCAGTGCGGTTTCAAGGCCTTTAACACGGTGGCCCGATCCATTCAAAATCACTATGACACCATCCTGAACTACTTTGACAAC
>NZ_VBSL01000179.1 GCF_006149005.1 Larkinella sp. C7
TACCGAACATCAAAGCTGGCAACATAACAGCAACACCATAACCAAATCCGATGACTAACCAACCAGATTTATATCCCTTTGTTCCCTTAAGTTCAACATTTGCTACTGAACCATTCCCAATCAGAACCATCAGGGCTGTTGCAATAAATTCAGTTGCATACTTAATTAGCCACTCATGTGTCAGGGCTGCTTTAAAAAATTCATTCATTCGTCTAGACTTCCTTTCTCCTTAACAAGTTTTTAAACAGCTACCATTTTATCAAGTATAATAGATAAAGTAAAGTCATTACCCAAAATAAAACGCTTACTAGTGAGGTGAGAGCATGCGTTTCAATCAATTTAGCTATATTTCCTCTTCAATACAAGAAGCTGAAGCAGAATTGCAAGAACTCGGTTTCTCTGTTTCCTTGAAAAAATCA
>NZ_VBSL01000018.1 GCF_006149005.1 Larkinella sp. C7
ACCGGCACAATTGATGGTTTTGGGAGCCCACTTGAGGGTGAATTCCGAATTCTGTACCCGCGCCCAGATGGTGTGCGTTTGGTTGTTCTTAAGATTTTCAGGAACTATTAAGTTGTATCCATGAGCACCATTGCCTTTCCCGGCATTCTTTAAATCATCCCGGAAGATGTCTGCCAATGTCGATCCAACGGGAATGGCACTACCAGTCGTTGCTCCATCGAGAAATTCGACGATGACTGGTGTGTTGGGTTTGTCACGATTCCAGACCCAACCAGAGACTGTGTTGCAGTTGACCTGATCAAGGTACCCTTCAAAGTTACCGGTGACGACCGGCATTCCATTAGCGATCACTATGAGATTGACCACAAGGTCGGTTTTGAGCGATCCATCGGTGGCTGAGTAAATTAGCTGGTACGTTCCCTGTTGGTTAGGGATGCCACTAATGACGCGTGATTCGGGGTTAAAATTAAGGCCGTTGGGCAATCCAGTGAGTGAGTATGTAAGCGGATTACTATCGGTGAAGACCGCAAGAGCCCCTGAGTTATAGGCAATATTGATGGTGGCGGATAGGGTAAATGCAACTGGAGCAACTGGGGCTTGGTTATCAGGTGTCGGAGTTACATTTTTAGTGACAATAAATGAGCGTTCTACCGGTGGGGCATATTGGAAGCTACTATTCCCGTGCTGCGTAGCTCGAATCGTCACGCGGCCTATTCCACCAGTGAGATTGATTTGTCCGTTACTAATGAAAGCGGGTCCTTCAATTGCAAACAGACTGGTCGGTAGACCTGATGTTGCCGAAACGTGTGGATTAAACGGGGGGGCGGTCGGTAGTCGATCAGATATAGATGCAAAATCAATTGTCTGAGAAGCTCCTGGACAATCTAAGTAAAGAAACTTCGTATGAGTAGTGCTTAGACCGTTCGCATCGGTTACATCTAGTACAACACCGTACCAGTAACTTGCTGTTCCGTCGCAACTTCCTTCCGATACGGTTACTGCCCCGGTTTGATTGGCAACTGTAGTTACCACATGCCGGTGATCGTTATGATACAGATAAACTGTCCATCGATAGGATAACTGACCAGGCGATTCGGTATCCGTTGCCGTTGCATTCAGATGAATGGTGTATGGAGAGGATATAGTGATGTGGTTCAAATTATCCACACTGGTGGATAGGATTGTTGGGGGGGTATTGTTAACGGAAACTACCGTCTGAGTCGAGTTCGTTTTATTTTGTTCGTCTGTAACCTTCAACGTAATCGTGTAGGATTTGGGGGTAGCACTGGTGAAAGTTTTTGTATAATTCATCGCAGTGCTTTTGGCACCGTCGCTGATATTCCATTCATATTTTAAAGGTTTACCTTCTGGATCGTAGGATTCTTTGGCTGAGAAAGTAATATTTAATGGACTATTACCAAATGTTTTATCCTGTGTGATTGCTGCGACTGGAGGTTGATCGTTGCTCACTACGAATCGACGGATTACGCCTGCTTCACCAAATGTTATATAATACAGGTTGCGGTCATAAGGATTGAACGCAACATGCGTAAGGCGCTGCCCCCCGGCATCAGTTACAATTTTTTTAGTTGTTTTAAACAGGCTGTTAACCTCGGGTTCATTATCGTGGCCAAAACGCATCCCGGCAATCCACCCGGCATTGTAATCAGCAAAATAATAGGTGTTTTGTAACTCTATCGGATAGTTACCCCCTCCTTCATGCCAGGCTCCTCCGATTACACAACCACCTTCAAGAACCGTATTGTTTAAGTTGATAACGGTTTCGCCCTGAACGATTTCGGTATATTTGTTATCCCGCCACTGAATCCTGGGTTTAACCGGACTGATCGGTTCAAAAGCCTTGGTTTTCCAATAGCCCTCCCGGCCTTTCAGGATTCCCTCATAGTAAGGCCAGCCAAAGTTCTGACCTGGCTGAGTAACTACATTGAGTTCTTCCCAATTAGAAAAGCCAACATCACCAATATAAATAACCCCTGGTTTACCTTCCTGCGGATTGGTACTGCCACTTCCAGGGCGCACAGATATCCGAAACGCCTGGCGTAATCCCAGCGCATAGACTCGGTTTTGAGCTGCCCGGAGACCAAGGCTGGCATCGTAGAAGGGATTTGAAGGTAGCCCATCGCCGGTTTCGGGATCAATCCGCAGAATTTTACCGGACAACGAAAACAATGCCTGAGCCCGATAAGCCCCTATATTCTCCGTAACCCTATTTTTATCGTAATACCCCGGTTTGCTGCAAGATTCAGGGGTCGTAGTACCAGGGTTTGGAATATATTTAATGATTCCCTCCTGCATAGCCAGATTGACCCAAGTCGTACTGTTACATCCAGTGTCTACTTGCTCGAAACTGGAACCATCACCAGTTCCTATCAAAATAGAGCCATCGGTTCCAGTTGCCAACCCTCCACCGAGGTGAGATAGGGTCAGAACCGGCACACCAGTGTCATGGGTTTCGCCGATCAAGACTTTGCGACTGTTTAGGTCTACAGAAAAATCAGCATGTACATGAGCCGTATATCGGGTAAGACGACCAAATGACGGATAGTTTTCTAAAGAACGGTTTTTATCATAACCCGGCTTACCAACGTTCTTATACCAGTACATATCGACGTTGTAATAGAGATAGAACCGCCCGTTTTCTAAAAAATCGCGGTCTAGTGTCATACCGAGCAAACCGTGGTCACCGTAGTTACCAACTTCTTCTCGGATGTCTAACCATAATGTCGGCGTAGATTCTCCGCGTTTTACTCGATACACAGCTCCATATACGTCATGTGTGTACAAGTTACCGTTTTTATCAAAAACAATTCCAGTTGCACCACGAATGGGCCCCGCATAAACCTGATCCTCCAGATTAACACCAACCTGAGCGTAGATTGATGATGCAAGCAAACATAAGAATAGTACAATGCATGTACGTGTGGTAAAGGCGTTTAGCATAGAAGAATGGTTTAAAGAAAACAATAAAACCTCAGCCAGAGTGAGAATAAATAGAAGAATCTGAATATTTTTTGAAAGATAGCGAACAAAAACTGGCCTACAAAAACTTAAAGTTACTTTAACCAAGTATACTGTTAATTAACAAAACGCCATAACATGCTGTATCGCTCGAAAGCGTCGGCTTAAGAAGTTTTATATACTACAACTCAAGGAATCGATTAGTCCTAATAATCCCCGCCAGCACCGCCCCCGCCGAAGCTGCCGCCCCCGAAGCCGCCGAAACTGCCGCCACCACCACCTCCGCCACCCCAATTGCCGGACGAACTGCCCCAGCCGGAGAACGTGGAGGTCGGGAAAGGAACCGGAAAGAAACCCCCGCCCCGGTTTCGGTTGCTGCCACCCCCGCCCCGGTTCCGGCTGATCCAGATGATGACGATGATCACAACGAAAATGATCACAAAGAAGAGGATGCCGTCACCGCCACCGCCATCGTCCGACGGATCGGCTTTGTATTCGCCACTGGCCCGGCGAATGATTTCGTCGGTCGCTTCGTCCAAACCGGCGTACCACTGTTCGCTCTTGAAACGCGGGACAATAATCTGGCTGACAATCCGCTTGGCAATGGCATCCGGAATCGCCCCTTCCAGGCCGTAACCCGTAGCAATAAATACCTTGCGGGTTGATGGTACCCAGGTCATTACCAGGCCGTTGTTCTGCCCTTTCTGCCCCACGCCCCACTTGCGGCCGATCTGAAAACTGTAGTCGCCAATCGGGTAAGGTTCGGTGGTTTTGGCAATCACAATGACGATCTGAGTGGACGTCGAGTCGTTGTAAACCCGTAGCTTTTCCTCCAGTCTCGCCCGTTCGTCTGCTTTCAGAATCCCCACAAAATCATTGACCAGACGCGGTGGATTGGGTCGGGGCGGAATGACATCATCCTGGGCGTAGGTCCGGAAAGAAACCACGGCCAGCAGAAGAATCAACAGAATTCGAACCGGTATTGCAAAGCGATATGTGACGAAGGGAAGTTTCATTTAGTGTGAAATTTCGTCGGAAAGCTCGTTAGAGTCATTGTCCAGACGAGGAAAATACTGTCGTAACTGCTGTCCTGCCCGTTCAATTCCCAGACAGAACCCTTGCGTAAACCGACCGGCGCGAAAATTGTCACGCATAATGTCTTTGGTGGTTACCCAAAAGTCTTTGGGCACAACCTTATTGATGCCTTCATCGCCCAACACGGCAAACTTGTGGTCTTCCGTCGCCAGATAAAACAAAACGCCGTTGCGCTGGGCGGTTTGGTCCATGCTCAGTTGCCGGAAAACCTGCACCGCCCGTTCGATGACGTCGGGTGTTGGACAATGCAGCTCGAGATGGACCCGGATTTCGCCCGAGGTTTCCAGTTCAGCCGACCGAATCGCCTGAATGATCTGCTGCTGTTCCTCGGACGTGAAAAGGTTGATTGCGGACATAAAGGAATTATGAATTAAAAGTTAAGAGTTAAAAATGACTAGCTGAATGCGTCAGCCAACCGCACGGGCGGCCCCGTCATCACTCTTAACTCTTAATTTTTAACTTAAAACTGAACGGCTGGGGCATTCTGGGCGGCTTGCGACGCTTCGAAGAAACCTTTCGCTGAGAAACCGAAGATGCCGGCGAAAATATTGGCCGGGAACGTGCGGACGGAGACGTTGTAGTCTTTCACGGCCGCGTTAAAATCGTTCCGTGCCACACTGATGCGGTTTTCGGTGCCTTCCAGTTGTGACTGAAGTTCGGAGAAATTCTGCGTGGCTCTCAACTGCGGATAGTTTTCGGACACCGCCAGCAGACGCGACAGCGTACCGCCTAACTGATCCTGAGCCGCCTGGAATTTCTGAACATTTTCGGGCGTCAGTTGGTCGGCGGTCAGTTGAACGCTGGTGGCTTTCGAACGGGCTTCCATCACTGCTGTCAGTGTACTTTTCTCGAAATTGGCGGCTCCTTTTACGGTGTTCACCAGGTTCGGAACCAGGTCGGCCCGGCGTTGGTATTGCGTTTGGACCTGGGCCCATTTTTCACCTACATTCGCGTCTTTTCCGACGATACCGTTATATGTACTGCATCCGAAAAAACCAAAAATCAGAACCAGGACGATGCCAATAATAAGACCTTTAGACATGTTTTTTATCGATTAATTTGTTAGCAAAGTTCGTTAAAACCGGATCCGTATCCCAATAAATTACACGGCCGGACGCTTTCGACCGTAATCCCTCCGCCGGGGTTGATGATTGGAAACCGGCGCAGGCGAGTGGCAGGTGATTTGGGGGAATAACTGATTACGGATACCAATTGATTGGTAAATTAGTAAAAATATTGCCGCAATGCCGTTATTTAGCGTTTTACATCAATGAATGGGTTGTATACGCTAAAAACGGCCCGGACTAAACCGACTTTACGATGAATCTTTCGCTTACCGGAAAAACCGCTATTGTCTGTGGAAGCACGCAGGGAATTGGCTACGCGACCGCCATTGAACTGGCGCTATTAGGAGCGAATGTTACGCTGCTGGCTCGCAATGAAGAGAAACTGAAAGAGGCCATTGGCTCATTGGACACACAGCAGGGGCAGCAACACCGGTATCAGGTAGCCGATTTTGCCAATCCGGAAGACGTGAAAACCGCCATCGATGATTATCTGACTGACTTTCCGGATGTTCATATTCTGATCAACAATACCGGTGGCCCGGCAGGCGGCCCGCTGATCGACGCCAAACTGGAGGAGTTTACCAAAACTTTTGCCGCGCACTTGCTCAACAACCAGATTTTAGCGCAGGCTGTGGTCCCATCCATGAAGCGGGCGGGTTATGGTCGGATTGTCAACATTATTTCCACGTCGGTGAAACAACCCATTGTTGGGCTGGGCGTTTCCAACACCATTCGCGGGGCGGTGGCGCAGTGGGCCAAAACCCTGTCGCTGGAAATGGCCCAATTCGGAATCACGGTTAACAACGTGTTGCCCGGTTATACGCGTACGGCCCGTCTGGATGCCGTGCTGACCATGCGGGCGAGCGCGCAGAATCAATCACGGGATGAAATTGAAGCCCAGATGCAAGCCGAAATTCCGAGTCGGCGGTTTGCAGAAGCAGAAGAAGTAGCGGCAGCCGTGGCTTTTCTCTGCACACCCGCAGCGGCTTCGATCAACGGAATCAATGTGCCGGTGGATGGTGGAAAAACCGGTGGTTTGTGATTACCGGTTAAACCGTTCAAACGACTCCTGCAACGGTTTAAACCGCTCTTCGGTAATCGGGAAATCGCCGTACCAGATGTATTCAAACTGGGTCGTCAGGGTTTCGAATTCTGGTTGCTTCGGCGATTGCGCCAGTTCGTAGACGTAGCTGCGGTTGGTTTTATTCGGTTTCCAGTCGATCAGGTTGTGGTTGCTCAGGTGTTTCAGCGTTTGCAAATAGAGCAACCGCACCGCCAGTCGGTAGTTTCGCTGGTCGATGGCCGCATTGATCTGTTGCTCAAAGTCGATTTCGTGAATATTTTCAGTCAGCGTTTCATAAGTCAAGGCTGCTCCCTGTGATTTTTTACTGAAAATGAATCCCATGATTTCGGCCTTGATGATCAGCCAGACTACCAGACTCGCGGCAGCCGCCAGAAACACATATTGCCAGAAATTCTGGTAGGATTTGCTCGTCAAAAATTCGCCCACTTTTTGCCAGAACCAACTCCAGAACTTGGACCACAGATTGTTGCCCGGTTTAAAGTCCTGACCGTACTGGTAATCGCGGTCGTTGCGGTAGTCGTTCAGCTTGGCCGTCGACGGTTTTCGCACCCGGATCGGACTGCGGTCGTCGGGAGCCGGTTGCGCCTGCGCCGTGTCTTTGGCCTGGGGAACGGGCAATTGGGCCATTGCCGGAAAACCGGTCAGGATCGCCAGGAGCAACAAACCGGTCAGGCGGTTTTTCGCCTTACGGTTAATAATCACCTTCATCGCTGGAACGGGGGATGGGTGGGGGCGTGGACGATCCAATGCTGTCGATGGCCGACAGAATGCTGCGGCCATCCCGCAATTCAACCAGGTTGAAATACTGAAAAGCGATGCCCAGGGCGATAAGCGATGAAACTACCACACTGCCGACCGTACTAAGGATGCTGGTCAGAATCGTCACGTAAACCGGCATACTGGGGACGAGTTTCAGCGCGACCATCATGCTGACACCGGCTGCGGGCACATTGAAGGCAAAACTGAGAATATAGGCGATGAAACTGATGATGATGATCAGCCCGAAGGTCGACCACCAGTGATCGCGAATCAGTTCGAAACATCGTCCCATAAACGTGCTGGCCGAACCGTCTTCCAGGACCACGACCGCCAGTGCCAACGAAAAGACAACGCCCAAATAAATACCCGGAATCAGGAAAAAGAGCGTGGCCGCAATGAGGAGGACGCCAACCATCAGCCAGGTAATGACAGCTCGCCCAAAGGCACTCTGCACCTCCGCCCAAACCGCTTCGACGGTGATGGGCTCGCCTGGGTTGCGGTTGTAGACTTTCAAATGACTGTAGACCGTGAGGTTAACCAGCAGCGGGATGAACAAGGCAAACACAATGGCCACCAGGTAATAAGGGCTCGAAATTTGTCGAATCATCCACTCATTCATGCGGGGGGGATTCACCCCGGTTGGCTGGGTCGACAGCATCGATGCCGATGCCATGCCCGACGCAATCCCCGCAATCAGCGCCGGAGCCCCGGCAATGTAGAGCAGCGCCGTGCTGAGACTGCGGATTTGCTTGACGGCATACTGGATCGTGGCGTTGATTTTTTCGCCGAAATCGCGCGTTTGGTAGAGGTTCATAGTTTGTTATTCGTTTAATGAATAGGAACACCGATTGAACGGATTGAAACTGATTTTATCCGTGGAAATCCGTTGCATCCGTTCAATCGGTGTTCCCATCAACTGTAAACTTCTTTTCCAGTTGGATGGGATACAGAATAAAATACCAGACAATGAACGCGGCCGACGCCAGAATAATGGCAGCGCTAACCACCGGATGCAGCGGTAACCGCGTGACGAAACTCTCCAGAAAACCCGCTGTGATGAAAACCGGTACGAGCCCGATCACAATTTTGAGCCCCTGTTTGGCCCCGCGTTTGAACGACTCCAGCCTTGACCAGGTGCCCGGAAACAACAAACTGTTGCCGAGTGTCAAGCCCGCGCTGCCCGCAATCACAATCGCCGAAATTTCCAGCGTTCCGTGAATCCAAATGGTCAAGACCGACGGCAGCAGCAAACCGCGTTCGTAGAAAAAATACTGGAAAGCGCCGAGCATCACGCCGTTCTGAAACATGACGGCAATCGTTCCGAAGGACGCAAACAAACCCAGAATGAACGCGATGAACGAAACCCGGATGTTGTTGACGGTAATGCCCATGAACATATCGGCCTGTCCGCTGCCTTTGTAAACCGCCAGCGGATCGCCCTTCCGGATGTTTTCGAGCGTCATGTTGACGTAATCATCGCCCAGAATCAGCCGGACAAACAACTCGTCGTTGGCCGCCGACACCCAGCCCAGCGCAGCCGCTACCAGAAAAATGACGAACGACACCAGCAAAAGCCGGTGTGATTTCCGGAACAGCAAAGGCAATTCTACCGCCCAGAACTGGACAAAACGGCTGCGTTCCTCCCGTTTGTTGCCCATCAGCCGCCGGTGCATCGTGGCCGCCAGACCGTTGAGATACCGGGTGACGGGCGACGTGGGGTAGAATGTCCGGGCATACGACAGATCATCGGTCAGTTCGATGAAGTGGTCGGTCAGCACGTCGGGGTTGGAGCGGTCGTTGGCAGTTACCGGTTCGCTCTCGATCTCCTTCCATTTTTCCGTATTCTGTTTGATAAAAGCCGCTTCGCGCATGAAAAAACCGGGTTATGGGCCGAAAGCCATTGGGTTGGATAAGTTGCAAATCAAATGCCATATTTCAAAGCCGCTCATACGAACGGGGACAATACGGTCGATTTCGGCAACAAATAGCCGTTGTCAAAGGGTTTCTCCGTAAGTTTGTAGTTTCTGTGTGTATTTGGCTATTTTATGAAAGTATTGTTTGACCATCAGGCCTTTACAGGGGTGCGGTATGGCGGAGTGTCCCGGTATTTTTACGATCTGATGGTATCGCTGCAAAAAAAAGGCGTTGAAACCCAGTTGTCGCTTTTGTTTTCCAACAATGCCTACCTGCTGGAAAGTGACGCGTTTCGGGTGCAGTCTTTTTCGCATTTTCTGGGGTTTATGCCCACCAATATGCTCTTTTCGCAGGTGAACCGGTTGTGGAGCGTGACCCAGTTGATGCGAAATAATTACGACGTTTTCCATCCTACATTTTTTCACCCGTACTTTCTGAAGCACACGAAAAAACCGGTGGTGTTGACGTACCACGATGCCATCAAAGACAAGTTTGGGCCCGAATTCGGCCACATCGATAACGCGTCGAAGGAGTTGAAGCAAACCCTGTTCGACCGGAGCGCCCAGATCATTGCGGTTTCGGAAAACACCAAAACCGATCTGATCGACCTGTTCAACATCAAACCGGAGAAGATCACCGTCGTTTACCACGCGACGGCTTTTCAGACGCTGAAAGTCCCCGAAGCCGTTCAGATTGAGGTGCCGGAAGCGTATTTGCTATACGTCGGTGCCCGCAACGATTACAAAAATTTCATTCCTTTTCTGAAGGCGATGGCGCCGACGCTCAAAAAACACGGTCATGTTCAGTTGATCTGTGCCGGGGGCGGTTCGTTCAGTCCGGAAGAGACGCAATGGATTCAGCAACTGAACATGACGGGCCGGATCAGCCAGCGCAACATCGACGATTTTACGCTGTATCGGCTGTACCAGAATGCGCTGGCATTTGTTTATCCGTCGCTCTACGAAGGCTTCGGCATTCCGATTCTGGAAGCTTTTGCGGCCGGTTGCCCGGTGGTATTAAGTCGGGCGTCGTGTTTTCCGGAAGTAGCGCGGGAAGCCGCGTTGTATTTCGACCCGGAATCGGCGTTGGATATGCAGCAGCAAATCGAAAAAATCATTCTGGACGAGCCACTGCGCCAGTCCCTGGTCCGGAAAGGACGCGAGCGGGGGCAGCATTTTTCGCTGGAAAAAACGGCGAGTCAAACACTTCAGGTTTACCAACGTATTGCATAAGTGAACAGAGCGAAGAAAATCCTGCTTTTTGATACGATCATCGACGGCCACCATGCTGATTACCTGACGCATCTGATCGCCTACTGGGTGCAAAATCGCCCCGAAGGTGAACTGATCGTCGTTACGCAGCAATCGTTCGGGAAGCAATTTGAGGCCTTGCTCGAAGCCAAACCGGGTGTCGAAAACATCCGGTTCGTGCCCATTTCGGAGGAAGACATTGAAACCGTACACGGAGCGTCGATGGCGACCCGTTCGTTCAAGGAGTGGAATCTGGTGTTGAAATACGGGCAGACGCATCAGCCATCGCACGTGTTGCTGATGTATTTCGATCTGTTTATGCTGGCAACCTGGCTCGGACGGTCGGCGCCCTTTGCGGTTTCCGGTATTTATTTTCGGCCGGATTTTCATTATAAAACCCGGCCCGGCATCAAGGCCCGGCTGAACGGAATCCGAAAAAAAGTAACCTTGAACGGGGTTCTGAATCGGAAAGGCTTAACGAATCTGTTTTGCCTGGATCATTCGGCGGTGGAGGGGTTGCGGGAGTTGAGTCCGCACGTGAAAATCTGGCCACTGGCCGATCCGGTCGAATCGTATGCCATTGCGCCCGCCGAGGTCGAACACCTGCGAACGAAACTCCAGATTTCACCCAACCGCCGGATTCTGCTGCTTTTCGGGCATCTGGACGACCGCAAAGGCATTGAACCGCTGCTCGAAGCGCTGAAACTCCTGAAACCGGCGCAGCAACGGGCGTTGTGTCTGGTACTGGCCGGGCCGATTCAACCCGGTTTTCGGGAAAAAGTCGAACGCAGCATGGCTGAGGTCGGGAGCGACATGCAAATTGTGCGGGTGTTTGACGAAATAAAAGGGCGGGAAATTCAGGTGTATTTCGAGTTGTCGGACTACGTTTTGGCGTTATACCAGAACCACATCGGCATGGCGTCGGTCGTGGTGCGGGCTTCGGTTTCCGGAAAACCGGTTCTGGCGTCAGATTACGGTTATCTGGGTCATCTGGTGCAAACCGAGCAACTGGGGGCCGTGACGGATGCTACCTCGCCGGATGCGATTCGGGCCCTTCTGGAACGGATTTTGACGGAAACACCACCGTATTCGAAAACAAATCTGCAAAAGTTAGCCGATCGCAATTCGAACGTTTATTTTGCAGAGACGATTTTTAATCATCTTTGATTGAAAGCCTTGCCAGGAAAACCAGATTACTATGACCGTTTCAATTCAGACCTCCCAAAACGTTACGCTGGAATATGAACCCGCCAGTTTGGGCGACCGGATTCTGGCGTTGTTGCTCGATTACCTGATTCTGCTGGGATGGCTGATTCTGTATTTTGTGCTGACCAAACTACTCCCCGGCGCTTTCCGGAGCCCTTTCTGGACGGGCCTGTTTTTGCTGTTGCCGTTCATGCTCTATGATCTGCTGTGCGAAACGTTTCTGAACGGGCAGAGTCTGGGGAAAATCGCGATGAAAATCCGGGTGGTGATGCTCGACGGATCACAACCTGGTTTGGGCGCTTATCTGCTCCGCTGGCTGCTCCGGATCATCGAATCGCCGATGTTTTTTGGCGGTATGGTGGCCGTCATTACCATTGCCGCCAACGGTCGTGGCCAGCGAATTGGCGACATTGCCGCCGGTACCACGGTAGTGAAATTAACCCGTCCCGTCACGCTGGCGCAGATTACCTACCGGGCCTTACCCGACGATTACCAGGTGCGTTTTCCGGAAGTGTCCCGGCTTTCCGACCGGGATTTGAACATTGTCCGGGAGGCTTTGCGGATGAATAATCCCGAAATCAGCGGTTTAGCCGCCAATAAAGTCAAGCAAGTCATCGGGGTTCGGTCGGAACTGGACGATACCACGTTTCTTCGGACGCTGATCAATGATTACCAGTTTTTAGCCTCTTAAAGCCTGCGCGGCTCGATTCCGCAGGGATTTATACATATGAAAGAACAAATCAAAACACTAGCGCGGGACTATGCGGCCGATTTGATTGCCAACCGCCGTCACCTGCATGCCAACCCGGAGTTGTCGTTCCATGAGTTCAAAACCGCCCGATTCGTTGCCGAACAGCTCAAAGCCATTGGCCTGACTCCGCAGGAAGGCGTTGCCAACACGGGTTTGGTTGCGCTCATCGAAGGACGGGCGGGTCGTTCGTCCGAAAACCGGGTTGTGGGGCTGCGGGCCGATATGGACGCGCTGCCGATTCACGAAGCCAACGATGTCCCCTACAAATCGACCGTCGAGGGCGTCATGCACGCCTGTGGGCATGATGTTCACACGTCGTCGCTGTTGGGAACCGCCCGCATTTTGCAGCAACTCCGCGACCAGTTTGAAGGAACGGTGAAACTGGTTTTTCAACCGGCAGAGGAGAAAGCCCCCGGTGGCGCGTCGCTGATGATCAAGGATGGCGTGCTGGAAAATCCGGCTCCGGCCAGTATGCTCGGCCAGCACGTGGCCCCGAATGTGCCAGTCGGCAAAATCGGCTTTCGGGAAGGCATGTACATGGCCAGCACCGACGAACTGTATCTGACCGTCATTGGAAAAGGCGGCCACGGAGCCATGCCCGACCAGCTCATCGACCCGGTGTTGATCGCTTCGCACATCATCGTGGCTTTGCAGCAGATCATCAGTCGCAACCGCAAACCGGCCAATCCCTCGGTGTTGTCGTTCGGGCGGTTTATTGCCGACGGCGTTACCAACGTGATTCCCAACGAAGTGAAAATTGAAGGCACGTTTCGCTGCATGGACGAAGAATGGCGGGAAGATGGCCTGCGCCGGATGAAAAAAATGGCCGAAGGCATGGCCGAAGCGATGGGGGCCGTTTGCGAATTTACGGTGGTGCGCGGTTATCCCTTCCTGAAAAACCACCCCGAACTAACCCGGCGGATGCGCTCGGCGGCCACGGAATACATGGGGCCTGAAAACGTCGTGAACCTTGATTTGTGGATGGCGGGTGAAGATTTCGCCTTCTATTCGCAGGTAGTCGATTCGTGTTTTTACCGACTCGGAACGCGCAATGAAGAGCGGGGCATCATTTCCGGCGTTCACACGCCCACTTTCGACATCGACGAATCGGCGCTGGAAATCGGGGCCGGTTTGATGAGCTGGCTGGCGCTGGAGGAGTTGAGAGTGAAGAGTTAAGAATTAAAAGTGAAGAGTTTTATAACACTGCCCGATGATGATCGATAGATTGCTTCCGGTTCTGTTTTTGGTGCTCGGCCTGACGGGCTGTTCGACGTCTACGGTTTACATCGTTCGGCACGCGGAGAAAATCAACGAGGCCGACAGCAGCGGTTTAACCGCCGTTGGGCTGGAACGCGCTCAGGCCCTGGCCGACCGGCTGGAGGACGAGCGGATTAGCCAGATTTTGACTACGCCCTACCGCCGGACGCAGGAAACGGCCCGGCCCCTTTCGCAGCGACTTAACCTGCCCATCGACTCGTATCCGGCAAAACCGGTTGGTGCGGTAGTAGAACTGATCCAGCAAACGAAGGGTAAAAATAGCCTGGTGGTCGGCCACAGCAACACGATTCTGGAGATTGCGCAGGGGCTCGGGACCAAACCAACAAAAACCAGAATCGAATCGGGCGATCACGATAACTTGCTGATTGTGAACATCAAGAATGGCCTTTTTGGCAAATCGGTCAGCTTGCAGGAAGAAACGTACGGCAAGCCGACAGAACCTTGATTCGCCTGCTTTCGGGGAAATGTGAATGCCCAGCGACAAAAAATCGGGCAATTTTTTGTCGTTTAGGCAGTTAAAATAGAGAGTATTAACCCAAATTGAATCCGTTTAATGAGTTTTCGACTGGTAAGATTGTTCTTTGTTTTTTGTCTGACGTATCTGCTCGAAATGAGCCTGGTTACGGCTCAAACACCGGCACCCACCGGATCAACGTTTCCGAACCGGTTTACCGGACGCCAGATTGTGGTAACGCTGGGCAGCGATACCGACCGGCCCGAATACCGGCTGCTGGACAACGGGTTGATGTATTACCGGGAAGGTTCCGAGGGTGGATTTACGCAATTGGGCCAGCAGAAAAAGGATACTACCCAAAAGGTGTTCGCGAAGCTGGAGCAGACGTGTAAAATCAAAACCACCAAACTGGAAAAACCGGAGAATCCGGCGGTAACCGTAACCTGGAAGCGAGCTAAAACCGAGTTTGCCGTGGGCTGGGAAAAACGAAAAGCCCCGGATGAGTACGAACAGTTTTATGAGCAATTCATGGAACTGTTCCCCAAAAACCGGAGAAAGTAACTCCAGAAAAGCCCCGACACCTTGCGTGTCGGGGCTTTTTGTTTCAGGAATTTTTCAGGTTAAAATTGATCGGCAGGTTGTATTTCACCCGCACCGGTTTTCCATCCTGCGTGGCTGGTTTCCAGCGCGGCATGGCTTTAATCACCCGAATCGCTTCTTCGTCGGCTCCGAAACCAATGCCTTTCAGGATCTGAATGTTCTGAAAACTGCCGTCCGTGTTGATAACAAACGAAAGAAAAACCCTTCCACTCACGTATGCTCTTTGGGCGGCTTCCGGGTAACGCAGGTTTTCATTGATAAAACGGGTCAACCCAGCCATCCCGCCCGGAAATTCAGGATTCTTTTCAACGACGGTGAAAATTTCACCGTTGCCATCATCCACGGGTTTGCGGTTGAGCAGATCGCGGACATCGGTATTAGTGGAGCGTTTCGGAATTTTTGCGTTACTAACCCAATAGGTTGATCGTTCGTGATCAGTGGGCTGGGCCAGACGAACATAAATAGCTTCCTGACCATTGACCGGCACTTCGATGGTCTCATGGCCGACGAACGAAACGATCAACGTGCCATTGGCGGGCACTGTACTAAACTGGTACTCTCCGTTTGCGTCAGTACTGGTGCCCCTTTGCAATCCTTTCAATTCAATATTGGCACCCGGAATCGGTTTGTCGTTAGAGCCAAAAATCTGGCCGGAAATTGTGACCGGACCTTTGCTGATCACATCTTTTTTCGACTGGTCTTCGCAAGCTGCCACGAACACAAATAAGCTCAGGGTAAGCAGGACCACGAAGCCGTATTTGGCCATTGCCCAGCGGTTGGTTTCGGATTTCTGGAGCATCAGAATGCGTTGTTTTAAGGTGGAAGATTGAAAGAAAGGCGTTACAAAAGCCGACGGTTTCGGCCCGAACGTGTAGGCAATGAGTCGGTTGTCCATCCGGCGCTGGCAGAAGCGGAGCCGGGCCGAAACGGGTGTGGAAAGCTTCATAACGGGTTTAGTTTTTGGTAATGGCCTTGATGGTGTAAGTGGATTTGGTATGATCAACCTCGACACTTTTCAGATTCCTGGGGTTCAGCTTCTGGAATTCCTCCCGCGTAATGGTTTTGTCGTCCAGCATAAAGTCGATGGGCTGATTCCCGAAGCCCGGTTGGGTGACCTGCTGAATGTTGTCACTCATCGCTTTTTGTTTGGTTTTCACCTGAATTACCCCATTTTTACCTTCATCGCCATACAGGGTGGTAGCCGATTCTCCTTTCAGGACATTAATGGACTGGATATCATTCTGTTTAAGAGAAGAGTTAAGGCTTTCGGTTTTTGCCAGTTTTTCACCGTCAACGATAAACAGCGGTTTTTTATCCGGGTCGGAAACGACCGAACCCCTGAGGATGACATTCGGAGCATTGGGTTTGCTGTCTATCACTTGACCGCTTCGCTTGTCTTCTTTGCCTTCCAGCATGAATTGAATGGGCAAAATGTATTGAACCGCAACGGGTCGGCCGTTTTGCAGGCCTGGTTTCCAGGACGGCATTTTACCTATGATGCGTACGGCTTCTTCGTCGCATCCGTCTCCAACCCCTTTCTTCACGCGAATCCCATAAATGGCTCCGTTCTTGCCAATGGTGAATTGAACAAAAACCGTCCCGTCCGTATTGTTTCGTTGAGCATCCGGCGGGTACCGCAGGTTTTCGGCCAAATACTGGCCCAGCGCTCTGTTCCCGCCCGGAAATTCCGGCATTTGTTCAACCGTTGTAAAAACGCCGTCTTTCGCGTTGTTCGTCGCCGGAGGTGCCGTTATGGTTGTGGTATTTGTGGATTTGGGGGGTAAGGCATAACCGACAACCACAATGCGATCCAGCGAATCGACTTTAGGAACCAGCTTAAAATCAAGGGTCTTTTTGCCGTCTACGTCCTTCTCCTGCGATACATAGCCGACGAAACTGGCCACAATTTTGGCATCCGACGGAACATTCTTCAACTCGTAGCGGCCCTGCATGTCGGTTTGTGCACCACTCGTCGTGTTGCGGACGATGAGCGTCGCACCCGGCAGCGGCTGTCCATCGTTATCGATAACTTTTCCTGAAACCGTTCCTTTTTCATCCGAAACCGGGGTCACCAGTTCCGTAAGTTGCTCGCGGGCGGCCGTCATTGCCAGTAACCCCAGCAGGAGCGGCAACACCAGCATGTATTTTCCCAACGCCCAGTGGCTGGTGGCCCGGCGTTGCAGCATTTTAATGCGTTCTTTGAGCAGCGAAGGATTGAAAAAACCGTTGGTCAACGTATTGGGCTGTACGCCAAACGCATAGCTGATCAGAAAAGTGGCGTATTCGTGTTTGTCTTCCGCCTGGGCGTCGGCCAGAAACTCGTGGACTTGCTGAATGGCCTGTTTGTATAGAATCAGAACCGGGTTCATCCAGAAGAAAAGCTGGACCACTTCCAGTAGCAGCACGTCAAAACTGTGTCCCTGACGGATGTGAACCAGTTCGTGGGCGACAATCGGTGTGTTGGCCGTTTGTGCATCCCGGCGGCACAGCACCAGATACCGGAAGAACGAGAACGTTGGAACGCGCTCATCGGCGGGCAGCACCAGCGTGTATTCGTCCAGATCGTGCCGTTCCGAGCGTCTGATCAGCCGCCCCACACCCGTTAGCTGCACCAGCAACCGCAGAAACAGCCCCCCGGCGACCAGTCCGTATACCCAGTAAGCGATGGTTTCCCAATCCGGCCCGGTCGGCTGTTCCGCCGTTTGGATAACGACCGGCAGCGAAAACGCGACTACCGGGACGGGGATGGTTTCGGCCGCGTCGGCGGGTAATTCCACCAGTGGCAGGGTGAGCGAGAGCAGCACCGAGACGATCAGGTAGGCCCGGTTGAGCCGGAAAAACGTATGTTTTCGGAGCCACATCCAGTAACAGGCGTAAAACAATACCAGAAACAGATTGGCTTTCAGCAGGTATTCGAGGGCCGCGTTCATGATTCTTTTTGGCGGTTTAGAAGGTCAATAATTTCGTTGGCTTCTTTTAGGCTCAGGTTGCGGTCTTTGACGAAAAACGACACCAGCTTTTTCAGCGAATTGTCGAAATAACCGGACATGAGCTGCTCCATTTCAAAGCGTTTGTACTCCTCTTCCGTGATCAGCGGATAGTATTCGTGCGTTTTGCCGTAGGCCCGGTAGCCCACCAGTCCCTTTTTTTCGAGAATGCGGATGATGGTCGAGACGGTGTTGTAGGCTGGTTTGGCCCGGGTCGGGAGCGACTCCGGGAGTTCGGCCAGAACATCCTTGACAAACCCTTTTTCCAGTTTCCACAACACCTTCATGATTTCTTCCTCGGCATTGGTCAATTCGCGAACTTGCATACGACATCAGGTTGTTTACGATCTTAAACCAAATGTATGACTAATGATTTAGTTTTACAACTAATGTGTTAGTTTTTTGTTTGAAAAAAAGGTTTTGTTGGGTTATTTGGGGAACAAAGCGTGGAAAAACATCCCCCGGCTAAAACCGGGGGCTGATACTCTTTAATTTTATCGAGGATAAACCTACTTCACTTCCCCCGCCAGGGGTTTTTGCCCCGCCTTCGCCCAGTTTCGCAGTTGATCGAAAACCGCTTCGGTCTGACTGGGAGTAAACCGGCAGTGGCCCTGTCCGTCGGTGAATTTCATGACAAAAAGCCGGTCGTTACCCGCTTGCCGGGCAATGGCGTCGTAGGCCGTGGCTTCTTCGGGCGGAATCAACTCGTCGTAGGTCGTGTGAACCAGCAAAACCGGATCGCTGATTTTGCCGCTAAACGTCGTGTAAGGCCCCAGGAACGTTCGGGCTTTGGGTTGGGCCGTCAGCCGGGTGGCTTGGCGGTTGACGAGTGCGTCGTCCGGAAAACCGCTATACAACAGGTTCGTATTGTCGAACGGATTGCCACCGGCCTGCTGACTGATGTCGCGGTAGATTTCCTGAAAAAACGAGAGGACGCCCGGCAGGTCTTTGTATTTGATGGAAAACCGGCGGGCGAATTGCTGGCCAGTCAGTGAGTCGGCCTGTAGTTTTTGCCGGATCGCATCCGGTGCTGTGGGAACGCCGGTTCCTGTTGCCAGCTTTTCCAATGCCAGCGTATTGGGGAAAAGGCCGTCGAAGGTAACCAGAACCGCAAAAAGGTGTCTCTGCAACGATTGGTACAAATGGCCGGAGATGGGGCAAAAGGGCAGGGCACCCTGGTAATGCTGCGGGAATTTCTCGATGGTCGCCAGGGTGATCATGCCACCCATCGAATGGCCGGTAACAAACGTACTGTCGGGCTGTCCGTATTTTTTGACGAAATACTGCCGCAGGGCTTCCGTATCGTCCACGCCTTCCGAAACGGCCCAGCCCTGCCGCCGGTAGGCCGACTGGGCCACGGCAAAGCCTTTCTTCAGGAAAGGGGCCATCCATCCGCCACTCAGGTTGCCCCGTTTGTTGCCGATCGTTTCATAGCCGTGCGCGTACATCAACAGGCGTTTGGGCGAACCGGTCTGGCCCCAGTTGGCAGGAAAGTCGATCCGGTAGCGGGCACCGCCAATGGTTCCCGTATCGACGCGGGCCTGCGAGGACGATTGCGCTAAAGCGTTCAGTGTAAGTCCGAAAAAGGCAAACAACAGGATGGATTTCATGATCGTTTAGGAAGGAATAGAGGAATAGCCAGTCGATTTACCAGAATGCATTCGAAAAAGCAAGACCGTTTCCTCGAAACATGGCCCTGGATTTAGTTACCTTCCGAATCGCCAAGGTTTATGAGAAGAATGGCACCTTTTTTTGTTTGTTTGTTGTTCTAGAACAATAGAACTTATTTTTTGCCCCTAAATCCCCAGAGGATGGTCGGCCGCTGCCGGACTTTTAGCAGCTGGAAGATGCCGCGTCCAAGTCCCCTCCAGGGAAACGGGGTTACGCATAACCCAAAGTAGAAATGAAGTTAAGTGTTTTAGATCAGTCGCCCATTCGCAAAGGGAGCAACGCGCGGGAAGCTTTGCTGGAAACCGTGGCACTCGCCCAACTAACGGAAGAACTGGGTTACACCCGGTTTTGGGTTTCCGAACACCACAATGTGACCTCGCTGGCGGGCACAACGCCGGAAATCCTGATTGCTCACCTTGCCGGACAGACCCAAACGATCCGTGTAGGATCAGGCGGGGTGATGATCCCGCATTACAGCGCGCTGAAAATAGCCGAGAATTTTCGGATGCTGGAAACACTTTTCCCCGGCCGCATCGATCTTGGCATGGGCCGCGCACCGGGCGGTGATCGGGTTACGGCCAGCATTCTGAACCCGACCAACACCTTCAGTGAGCAGGATCTGGTGCAGCAACTGTTTGATTTACAGAATTATTTAAATGATCGGTACGCGCCGGGCAGCGTTCAGGCCAAGGTGCGGGCGATGCCGATTCCGCCGTCGGTGCCGGAGCAGTGGATGTTAAGTTCCAGCGGTCACAGCGGTTTGCTGGCGGCTCATTTTGGCATGGGATTTTCGTTCGCCCATTTCATCAACCCCCACGGCGGGCCGGAAGCCATGCAGCAATATCGTGCGCGGTTTCAGCCTTCCGAGAACCTGGAAGAACCGCAGACCAACGTCGCGTTTTTCGTCTTCTGTTCCAACGACCCCGAAACCGTACACCGGCAGCAGGCCATGATCGACTACCGGTTTTTGCAATACGAAACCCGGGGCAAAGTAGATCCGTTCGACTATAATGATCTGAAAACCGTCACGTATTCGCCGGGCGAGGAAGCGCGCATTCAGCACAACCGGCAGCGGATGATTATGGGCAATGCGGAGGAAGTGAAAAAACAACTGCTGAGGTATGCCGATCAATACGAAGTCGATGAACTGATGCTGGTCAACGTGGGTTCCGAACTTGAAGAGCGCCTGGAGTCGTATCGGCTGCTGGCGGAGGTGTTTGAGTTGAAGGGTGTAGTCGCTTGATCAAGCGGTTTCCTCACTTCGTTATTCAATATTCGATGTTACATGATTTTGTACACTCAATACCGAATAATGAATACGAAATATCGAATAACGAAGTGAAAAAGGAACCGTAAACCTATTTTTTCTTGTACGCAATCCGGAAAATTGTTCCGCCCAGATCGTCGGAAACGTACAGCGAGCCGTCAGGCCCTTGCGCCAAGCCGCACGGGCGGTGTTGGACGGGGCCGGTTGGTTTGGCTAAGTCGATACCGGCAAAATTGTCGGCAAAAATTTCCCAGGCTCCCGACGGTTTGCCGTTTTTAAACGGCACAAACGCGACTAAATAGCCTTTTTGCAGTTCCGCCGACTGGCTGTGGAAGGCGACAAAAGCGCCATTGCGGTACTTTTCGGGAAACATCGTGCCGGTGTAAAACAGCAAACCGTTCGGGGCCAAATGCGCCGGGAAGGCCACCACGGGGTTCATGGCTTTTTCGCCACCGGTTTTTTTACCGTCCCCGCCGTATTCGGGCGCCAGAATTTTCTTCTTCTGAATGTGGTCATAATACACATACGGCCAGCCGCCATCCGATCCTTTTTTTACTTCGTACATGGTTTCGGCCGGTAATTCCGCGCTGTGTTTGGGCGTATAATATTCCGGATAGAAATCATGGAACTTGCCGCGCCCGTGCTGTACGACGAACAACGAGTTCGTTTTGGTGTTCCAGTCCAGGCCGACGGTGTTTTTCAAACCCGTCGCAAACCGGACGCCATCGCTGTACGACTGGTTGAGCCGGTTGGTTTTGAACTGCCAGATGCCAGCGGCCGAATCCAGCAACGGACACGGCATCAGCCCTTTGCCGGTTCCGGCCTGGCGGCAGGCATCATTGTCCGACGCCACGTTGACATAAATCATCGACTGGTTATCGACCGCAATCGATTTGGACTGATCGCGTTCTTTCAGCCGCAGACCTTCCACAATTTTTTCCGGCTGGTCCGGCTGCATCACCTCGCCTTTTTCATTCAACTGATACCGATAAACGCCACTGTTGGACGATGCGTACAGATAATCGTCCTTGATAAAAATGCCCGTGCCGGGATAATCGCCAAAACCGGTTTGTTCGTCGATCACGCCGTCTTTGTTGGTATCCCGAAGCCGGTAAATGCCTTTACCATCTTTCAGTTTTCCCAATTTGACGTAGATGTCGCCGTTTTTGCTGACGGCCATGTGCCGGGCCGCGCCCAGATCCGTGGTCAGGATGGAAGCCGAAAAACCGGCAGGGAGTTTGATCGCCGATGGTTCCACGGTTTTGCTTTTTGGGGTTGAAGAAGCGGGCGTGTCGCCGGTGGCCCAGACCGGATGAAAGCCTGCCAGTGCGCTAACCAGACAGATGGTCCGGATAAATGTTCTTTTCATGAAAGGGTTTAGTCGTTAAATGGGGAACCGTGAGTCTAAAGATTGCCAATTTCTGTGTATTTTGGCAAAATCACTGGATAAAATCATACTATTCCTAAAAACATGACCTTAAATCGTCGAATTTTCCTCCATCAACTGGGTCTGGGCGTTGCGGGCCTGGGTCTGATCGGCTCCCTGCCGACGACGCTCCGGGCGGCTCCGCTGCGTTCGTTCCGGCTACCCCGCAGCCTGCCCGAAGCACAGGGCGTGTCGTCGGCGGGTTTGCTGGATTTTGTCAATGCCGTTGAAGCGGGGAAACTCAATCTGCACAGTCTGATGGTGGTGCGACATGGTCAGGTGGTGGCGGAAGGCTGGTGGGCGCCGTATGCTCCCGATCTCAAGCACACGCTGTATTCCCTCAGCAAGAGCTTTACGTCGTCGGCCATTGGCCTGGCGGTGGCCGAAAAGCGGTTGACGGTCGACGACAAGGTGGTTTCGTTTTTTCCAAATGAAGTTCCGGCTACGGTCAGCGCCAATCTGGCGGCCATGCGGGTGAAGGACTTGCTGACGATGGCAACGGGCCATGACAAGGATTCGACGGGTTCTCTTCGGGCCGACCCGGACAAGAACTGGGTGAAAGCCTTTCTGGCGCAGCCGGTCGAGCACGAACCCGGTACGTTTTTCGTCTACAACAGCGGGGCTACCTATATGCTGTCGGCGATTATTCAGAAAGTGACGGGTCAGCCGTTGCTGGCTTATCTGAAACCCCGGCTTTTCGATCCGCTGGGCATCGAAGGAGCCGATTGGGAAACCGACCCGAAAGGCATCGCGACCGGCGGCTGGGGGCTTCGCGTGCGTACCGAGGATATTGCGAAGTTCGGTCAGCTATACCTGAAAAAAGGCCTCTGGAACGGCAAGCGGATTTTGCCCGAAGCCTGGATCGAAGACGCTACCAAATTCCAGATTCAATCGAAAGGCGGCTCGCGCCCGAAGGAAGAAAACGACTGGCTGCAAGGCTACGGTTATCAGTTCTGGCGGTGCCGCAACGGCGCGTACCGGGGGGATGGTGCCTACGGCCAATATTGCATTGTGATGCCTGAAAAGGACACGGTGATTGCCATTACGAGCGAAACGAGTGACATGCAGGGCATTCTGGATCAGGTCTGGAAGCACATTCTGCCCGGCATTCAGCCGGAGGCCATCGCGGCCAAACCGGCGGTTCCGCTGAAGCAGAAATTAGCCACGCTGGCGTTGCCGCTGCCAACCGGACAAGCCACTTCGCCGACGGTGGCGCGGGTGACGGGAAAACCGTATCAGATGGCCGACAATTCGTTGAACATCAAACGGGTTTCGCTGGCTTTTCAGAACGGTTCCTGCGTCTGTACGCTGCACGACGACCAGGGCGAACACCGGGTGGTTTGTGGTTTGGGGAACTGGAAAGAAGGAGAATCCAATTTGTCGACTGTTCCGCTGAAACTTGTTCCGACGGCAGTGCCGAAGGAGACCAAAACGAAACTGGCCGGGAGTGGTGCCTGGAGCGACGAAAATACCTTCACGATGACGTGGCGGTTTATCGAAACGGCCCATTATGAGAACGTAACCTGCCGGTTTTCGGGCGACGATCTGCGGCTTGAATTCCAGAAAAGCCTGGCGGTTTTGTCAAATACCAAAGACCCGCGCCCGGTGCTGGAAGGAAAGCTGATGGGGGCGGTTTCGCAAGGGAAATAAGCGGGATGGAACTCAGGTGTTTAGTATGATCTGCCTCACTGGCGTAACCGGCGGTTGCGTTGAAAGTCTGCAGAGGCTGTCTCAAAAGGGGCGGCCTCTTTCATTTTAATCATTGTCCGAGGATTTTCTTCCGGTGATTGACACCCCAGGCATGCAGTTCCATCATTACACTTTTCAGCGTGCGAGAATAATCCGTAGCGATGTATTCGATTAAAACCGGATACTCGTCATGGACAACGCGTTTGATTAACTGGTGCTCTTCCATGTCTTTCAATTCTTTGGAAAGCACCTTGGGATTGATTTTGGGAATGCTCGTCTCTATTTCCTTAAACCGCCGGTTGCCATGCATGATGGACGTCAAAATCAACATCTTCCATTTGCCGCTAATAACATCCAGCGCATCCCGGATCGGGAGCATCTGCTCCAGACATTCAATGTGCTTCGTTTTGCCTTCCGTTAAAATCATACCGCTTACGTTAAGGTAACTGCTTACTTTTTGAAAGCAAAAGTAGTCACCTTTGCCTAACGAACCAACTTCACGTTAAGCCTTATGACCAGTCCGCCAAAAAAATCAAAAACTCTCCACAGTATCCTGTGGATTACTCAGGCACTGCTTGCCCTTCTCTTCATCGGCACGGGAATTTTCAAGCTGGTTACGCCCGTTTCTACAATCGCCGGGATGTGGCCCTGGGCGGGAGAATACCCGGATCTGCTTCGTGTAACGGGTGTTTTCGATCTAGCTGGCGGCATTGGCCTCATTTTGCCTGCATTTACCGGTATCAGGCCCGGGTTGACGGTATGGGCTGCATTGGGTTGCGCTGCGCTCCAGGTGAGTGCCATTGTCTTTCATTTTTCCCGTGGAGAGGCTGCCAACACGCCATTCAACTTTGTCATGCTGGCTTTCGTTCTTTTCGTTTTCTGGGGACGTGGTATGAAAGCATCGATCAACCCACGGACGTAAGACCAACCCTTTTTGGTTTCTAGGCCCGCTTTTTACACATTCGCCGAACGCGGCTTTCAAGGAAAATTTATCAACACTCACAAACCCTGTTCATCGGCAAACTGGATCAATTCGGCCAGGTTGTTGACTGCCAGCTTGTAATAGATATTCTTGCGGTGGATCTTAACGGTTTCGGTCAACAGGAAAAGCCGTTTGGCGATTTCAGGCGTGTCGAATCCCTGTTTCAGAAGCGTAATAATTTCAAGCTCGCGGGGCGATAGTTTAAACCGTTGCAGAAGATCATCTTCGGGGTGTAGCGTTCCGGCCTTGCTGCCCGATTTCGGGTCGAAGTACGGAATACCGTCGACGACGTTTTGCAGGCAGGTGAACAGTTCCTGCTGGGAAGCACTTTTCAGGAGATAACCGGCCACACCGATGCCTTTCAGTTCATCGACAAACGTCTGGTAACTGTACATCGAAATGATGATGACCCGGACCTGCGGAAACGCCTGAACGACCTCGCGGGCCCTATTCAGCCCAATTCGGTTGGGCAGGTTGATGTCCAGCAGAACCAGATCAGGGTGTACGTTCTGAATGGCCGGCAGGATGCCCGCTCCGGTATAGACCTGATCGACCACCTGATAGCGCGAGCCAACCGACCGGAGCAGGCTGCGTAAGCCATCGTTAAACACTTGATGGTCGTCGGCAATCAGAATGGTGATCGGTTTAACAGCAGAAGCCATGCATTTACGAATCAATAGGCACCTCCAGAATGATGGTTGTTCCGCGTTCACCGGAATCGACCAGTAATTTCGACTTCAGATACGTGACCCGGGAGCGGATATTGCGCAGCCCGATTCCGGCGGGTTTGTTGTGCCCGGTTGCCGAATACCCCCGACCGTCGTCTTCGACCAATAAAGATACCTGTTGTGGGTAAAAAAGCAACTGAACGGTTATCTGCTTTGCCCGGGCGTGCCGGATGGCATTCTGAATGAGTTCAACCGCAATCCGGTAAATGGTCAGCTCCATTTCGTTGTCGAGTCGGCGTTCCGGGCCAAACGAGATGAACAGAAAGTAAATCCCGGAATTGGCTTCGACCCGGTTTACGGTTTCGTGCAGGGCTTCGGTCAGGCCGAGACGGGCAAACTCCGGGGGCATCAGGTTGTGGGAAATGTGCCGAAGGTCGCGAATCGCTTTTTCCATCAGCCTGATCGGCTGCAACAGGGCATCGTCGGGTTCGTGAACGATTTCGAGTTGCACCTTAATGGCGGCCAGCGTCGATCCCAGGTCGTCGTGCAAATCGGCAGCCAGCCGTTGTCGTTCGCCCTCCTGCGCCTGCAAGACCTGTTTCATCTCGTGTCGTTGCCGACTCAGTTTCATCTGCGTGTAAAGTCGGACGGCAGTACCGGCCAGCAGGAGCAGGCTCAGGATGGACACCAGCCGAAACCCGGTTGTTTGCCACCACGGGGGATGAATGATGACCCGGATCGACGTTCCTTTTTCGTTCCAGACGCCATCGTTGTTCGATCCCTTGACCCGGAAAGTGTACGTTCCGGGATCCAGGTTGGTATAGCTCACATACCGTCGCGAGCCACTATACACCCAGTCTTTTTCCAGGCCTGCCAGTTGGTAGGCGTATTGATTTTTGGAAGGATTTACATAATTCAGGGCCGCGAATTCAAAGGAGAAAAAGTTTTCATCGTAGTTCAGGTGCAGGGTTCGGGCTTCTATTTGACCGGGGATGGGTTTGTCGAACAATTTGGCCTGCGTAATCACCACCGGCGGAACATGGCGGTTGGTCGTTAGCTGTCGGGGATCGAACGCAACGAATCCATTCTCACCACCGAAGTACAGCACACCGGTTTTTCCCTTGCCATGGGCCTTTTTGAACCCGTCGCCGGGTAAACCATCACTGACATCATAATTGATAAACGTCTTGTTGGCAAACGAAAACCGGGAGAGGCCCTTGGAGGTTCCCAACCACAACTGCCCCTGATTGTCTTCCTGAATGGAAAAAATGGAATGATCGGCCAGCCCGTCGGCCTGCGTAAAGACCTGAAATGTTGCCGTTTCATACTCAAATCGGCACAGTCCTCCCCCGGCGGTCCCCAGCCAGAGGTTCCCTTTCGAATCCTGAAAGATGCTGGGAACGGCATCCGATGGCAGGCTGCCCGGTTTGCGACGATCCGGGCGGTAGTGGGTAAACTGCCCGGTTTTCCGATCCAGCCGATTGAGCGCCACGCTCCCCGTCCCAATCCAGAGGTTTCCCCGCTTGTCTTCGCGGATCGAAAGCGCCCAGGCATCGCTGATTCCCATCGCGTTTTTTGGATTATACGCATAGTGGGTTACGTGGCCCGTTTTTCGGTCGAAGCTTTTGATCCCGTTGTTGGTGCCCAGCCAAAGCAGACCCTGGTGGTCTTCGTAAAGGGTGAAGATCGCGCCATTGCCACCGAGGCCCGGATAGCGGAGGGTGTCCTGCGTAAACGGAATGAACGTTTCCGTTTGCCGGTTGAACAGCGCCAGGTCGCCCTGGCTACCCACCCACAGGTTGCCGTCGCGGTCTTCAAGCAGGGCATTCACATGGCGATTCGGCTGCCCCTTTGGCTGGTTGGGGGCGAATTGGTACGTCTTAAAGCGGCCCGTTCGTTGGTCCAGCCGGTCTAACCCGGCCCCGGTGGCCAGCCAGACGATGCCGGAGCGGTCTTCCAGAATGGCATCGACGTACTTATTGCTCAGGGATGAAACCGGAGCGGGAAGCGGTCGGTAATGCTGGAACGGCTGCTGGCGGGGATGAGCCCGGTCAACGCCCTCCCCCCAAATGCTGACCCACAACAAACCGGATCGATCCACCAGGAGGGCGTTCACGAAAGGCCCACGCAGGCTCGCTGGATTTTCCGGGTCGTGCTGCACCTGCGTGAAGTGCGTGCGTTCGGAATTGAGCTGAAACAAACCCTGCGTGTTGGTGCCAATCCAAAGATTCCCCTGCTGATCTTCGGCAAAGTGCCTGAACTTTCGGTTGATGGTGGCATTGATGGCCAGCGATGGATCTGATGTGTACGGGTAATGCCTGAACGTCCCGCTTTTCCGGTCAAACCGGTTCAGCCCGTTTTCGGTGCTGATCCACAACATACCCGCATGGTCTTCATACAGTTCCCGCACCTCATCGTGGCTCAGGCTGCGGGAATTGGCCGGGTCGTGCCGGTAGGTTGTAAAGCTAACGGAAGCGGTTTTTCCGGCTCCGGCCGGGTTGCGACTCATCCGGTGCAACCCCTGTTGACTACCTACCCACAGCGTTCCGGTTTTGTCGCGGTATATCGTGTTGACTTCCGGGATTTTCCCGGTGGAAGACTTTTCGGCCAGCAAGGTCGCATAATTGAAGCGGGAATAGGTACCGGTTTTTTTGTCGAACTTCCGGAGTTCGGGCGTGCCGTTCGCTACCCACAGATTGCCCTCCCGATCTTCCGCAAGGGTGTTTATCGTTCCATGATGAAGGGTTTGGGGAGTAGGGCCGTAGCAGGTAAAGGTTTCAGTCTGTTTATCAAATTTACAAATTCCCTGCCCCATCAGGCCGAGCCAGAGGACGCCATCCCGGTCTTCCATCAACTGAATCACGGAATTGCCCGCGAGGGAGGTGGTATCTCCGGGAATCTTTTTGTAGGTGGTAAACGTGTAGCCGTCGTATTTGCTGAGTCCATTGTCGGTCGCAAACCACATATACCCCTGGCGGTCCTGAAGCAGGGCATACACCACATTATTGGCCAGCCCCTGGTTGATGCCCAGGTGTTCGAAGCGGAGCTGGCGGGCCGTCTGGGCGTGGCTCCAGACGCTCAACGAGCAAATGAACAGGAGGGCGATACACCACAGACGGGTCATGGCAGCGGTTTTGGGGCTAGCTCCATCAATCGGTTTCAATCACTACCTTGACCGTATGAACTTGTCCGGCAGTCGAAAGCCGCAACAGGTACAGACCCGGAGCGGTTTTCAGCCTGACCGGCACTGGCCCCACCGGTCTGCTGGCGTAGGAACGGCTGTAGACTTTGCGGCCCAGGTTATCCACCACCTCCAGCTCTCCCGACCGGAACGCATCGGGCCACTCCACCCAGAACGTCCCGTTGCCGGGATTTGGGTACACCTTCAAGGTTCCCGGCATCGGCTCCACGGCTGTGATGATCATCGGGTCCGAGTCGTTGTAGCATCCCTTATCCGTCACCCGAACACGGTAGGTTCCGGCCCCCGGATTGCGCAAAAGCTGCCGGGTCGAATCGGGTAACGGATTTCCGTCCCGAAACCACTGGTTATTAACCGGGCTGCTCGACCGGAATCCGGCATTTTCCAACGTGATGGTCGGTTTAGGCGGTTTTGGGTTAAAGGTCAGTGTGGCATAGGCCGAAACGGGGCCTTCCAGATTTCCGCGTTTGGGTAGAACGGCCACCGTTGCATTCTGCCTGTAAACCCGGCTGTTGCTGGTGGTCACCACGGATGCGCCGTCCTTCGTCAACCAGGTATAGGAACTAAAATTTTCGGGGGCTTTCACCACGATGCTGTCGCCTTCGCAGGCCGGGTTGCTGCCCGTTACTGTCAAAACCGCTTGTTCGATGCGGATTGAAACTGGTTTTGACACCGCTGAACACCCGTTTTTGACGACGCGAACAGAATAGTCGGCCAGCAAAAGGGGCCGGGCCGTGTCCTGCGTGGTTTCCTGCCAGCGTTCGCCATTGATGAACCAACTGAAACCACCGGTAAAAGCCCCTGCGGGCGTTACGCGCAGCCGGTAGCGATCCGGGAAGGTTTCGACCGTTAACACCGGCGTTTCAGGCCCCGGTTTTTCCGTGATGGTCATGGCTTCACTGCTCACCTCCTGTCCGCATTGGTTGGCTTTTGCGGTGTAACTGCCGCCCTGACTCACCACCAGTTTTCGGCTTTTGGGCGTAGTGATTTCCTGCCCGTTGCGGAACCAGCGGAAGTCGGTGAAGGTCTCGGGAACACTGAGCGAAACCGTATCGCCGGGACACAGTGACAGCGAACCGGCTGCTGAAATCACCAGCGGTTCGGCATTCGTACAGGGCGGATCGAGCAAGAGGAGCGGGTCGCCCAAAAGATACTGGCTGATGTCAGAATGAAAGCCATAGCGGTAGGCATCGCTGACATAAGCGCCCTTGGCGAATGAATGAAAGGGTTGTTTTTCTTTAAAGCTTTCCAGCAGTGGGGATTCATTATCGTAAGAAAAAATGCCAATGGGTACCGAATAGGCTTTGACAAACAGCGTATTGCCTTTACTCAGATAGGTACCGGCGAGATAATCCTGTGCATCCACCGCACCGACTGAACAGGAGTTAAAATCGAACAACAACGTATTCAGTTTTTCAAGATTACGAATGTCGTTGGTTCCAATTCCGAAATAATGCAACAAAGGGGTACCGTGGCCCATGTAGTAGACAATCTCGAATGAGTTGGTGCTTAGTTTTTTAAGATAATCCTGACGCCAGCTTTCATCGGGACCGTGGTATTCGGCGCCGTATTTTTGGGCAACGTTGATGGTGTCATTATTTTTCCAACGCCCGGTCAGCTCCTCTATTTTTTGGGGATAGCTACCGTCATGTCGAAAGGTGTCGGCCAGCAGGACTTTTTTGTCAAATTTGAGTTTGCCGGTTTTAAATTGATGCAGTTTTTCAAAATACCGCAAGATGTATTCTTTCGCGCCTTCTTCGCGGGTGGGCACGATGGCACCGTAGGAAACATCGAGGGTGGTAGACTGGAAATAGGTAGAAGCAATATCGTTGGGAATGCCCTCTTCTCCAATGAGTTGGCAAGGGTATCTTCGGTTTATAAAAACGTTCTCTTTCGCATCAAACGGATAATCCTGCGTTAGAATCCTGGCATATACACTGATGCTGGAAACGTGCGTAACACCACCCGGCACCTCCTGATTAGTTTTGGGGTCAATCTGGTAAGACCGAACATAGGTACTGGCATTTCGGCCAATGAAAAATAAATAATGGAGCGGAGCCGCTGAATCGAAATACCGGCTCTTGATCTGCTCATAGAGTTTGCCTTTCTCAGCAGCGTCAATGGAGAGATAATACGGTTCAAAAATAAGGCCTGGATCGGCGCGGAGGGCATCGGCTTTGTAAACCGCCAGCGCCTGTTCGATCTGCGCATCGTTTTGATACGCCTTATCCAGCACCAGCAGGACTTTTTTAGGGCGTTTCGGGGCAGGCCCGGTTTTGTAATGTCCCTGGGCAATCTCATTTCCATCGCATCCGGTCCAGTGGGTGAGGGCGAAATAATAGTCGGTATTTTCTTTCAATCCGCCTACCGGTACCTGTAGCGTTCGGGTGGTCTTGTCGAGAGCCGTATTGGAAATAAAAAGTATGTTGGCAGGTGCTCGAAAGTCAGTCGATGTTTTGATCGACAAGGTAAACCAGGTGGAACTAGCCAGATTGACGTCTGCATCAAATAGTATTGAAACCATCACCGTATTGGAAGGCCGTCGTGAATCAGCCGTCACCGACATCACCCCATTCTGCGCCTTTCGGGCGGCTGAGGAAGAAGACATTGCTTCTTTATGAATCTGATACAAACCGTGCTGATCGGGTCGAACCGAAAAGGATTGCGCAAAAAGGAGAGAGGGGACAAGCAACAGAAGACAAAGGCCGAAGAAAAAGCCTTTAAAACCCCTGCTTCTGGCTGAATGAGATACCCTATGGGGATTCGCTGGTAGAGTTTCCATACAGACAGGATTCCGGTTTTCAGGAAAGGGTTTGGCTGATTACCTGATAAAGTTACAAATAATCCTATCTATCTATAAAATGGTAACAAAATACCAGTAATCGTAAACTAAAAACCGTAAACCGGCGATCAATTCTGGCTGTTCCTGATCAGCGTGGCGTAGAACCGGATCATGTTCCGGTAGTCTTTCAGGCTGATCCGTTCGTTGGTGCCGTGAACCCGCTGGGTGTCTTCGTCGTTCATGGGCGTGGGCGAAAACCGGTAGATTTGCGGACAAACCCGGGCGTAAAACCGGGAATCCGTGCCGCCCAGCGTTAGATACGGCGTGACGATGGTTTCGGGAAAAACCCCCTTGATGGTGCGGTGAATCCGTTCGAAACCGAGCGCATTCGGATCCGAAACCGGTGAAGGCTGGCTGATGAATTTTTTCAGCACATTGACCTGAATCCGCTCATCATCAATGACTTCCTTTACGCGTTCGGCAACGGTTTCCACGGTTTCGCCGGGCAGAATCCGGAAGTTAATCGTCGCCGTGGCTTCAATCGGCAGCACGTTGTCTTTCACACCCGCCTGAAAAATGGTGGGCGCGGTAGTGGTCCGAAGCGTCGCATTGCCAGAATTCGACTGCGCCATGATGCGGGTGATGAGGGGCGCAAACAACCACTGGTTGGCAAACACGATCCGTTGTCCAAACGGCATTTCGGGACCGATATACGTAAACATCTGATCCAGTCCCGCGTCCAGCCGCGCCGGAAACGGGTTCTTTTCCAGTTTGCTCACCGCTTCGGCCACCAGCCCGATGCTGGTCTGTTTCGGCGGCATCGACGAATGTCCGCCCTTGCTGACGGTCGTCAATTCGATGCTGGCATAACCTTTTTCACCGATTCCGATGAGCGCGACCGGTTTGGGCAGGCCCGGAATACCGTCGGTTTTAATCACACCACCTTCGTCCAGCACGTATTCCAGCGTGATTTTGCGCCGTTCCAGTTCGGCAGCCATGGTTTGGGCGCCCCGAAAACCGGTAACTTCTTCGTCCTGTCCGTAGGCCAGCATGATCGTCCGTTCGGGCTGAAAACCGGTAGCGAGCAGTCCTTCCACGGCTTCGAGTTGCGCCATGACGCTGCTTTTGTCGTCCAGTGTGCCCCGGCCATACAGAAAACCGCCTTCCAACAACCCGTCGAACGGTGGTCGTTTCCACATTTTCTGGGTGCCCTGAATCACCGGAACGACGTCGTAATGCCCCGTCAGCAACACCGGTTTTAGCGCCGGATTACGGCCTTTCCATTCGTAGAGTAACCCGTACTGGTTAAACGTCTCCCGTTTGAGCTGGCTATGGATTCGCGGGAACGATTGCTGGAGCAGGCCGAGGAATTGTTCAAACTGCGTGGTATCCGTCAGCGACGCATCGGAATAAGAAACCGTCCGCAGCCGCAACGCAGCCACCAGCCGGTTCACGGCCGAATCGCCCACCGCAACGGCTGCTGCGGGTGGAACATCGCTCAGTTGCTTCGAAGAAAAGCGGAGGGTGTTGACCAGCAGAACAAGCAGCAGGACAGCCAATCCAATCAGGAGCCAGCGGAGTCGTTTCATTTTTTCTAAATCATGCCCCGGGCTTTCAGTTCCAGGTATTTGTTGACGGTGTCGGCGGTCAGGTTCTGCGGAGCGGTCAGAATGGCCTGAATACCGTATTGTTGTAATTCTTTGACAATGAGTTTCTTTTCGTAATAAAACTTCTCGGCAATGGTTTTCTGGTAGATTTCTTCCGTCGAATTGGCCGGGCGGTCCAATAACGTTTTCAATTCGGTATTTTCAAAGAAAACGACGATCAGCAGGTGGTCTTTGGCCATCCGGCGCAGATACGGCAGTTGCCGACGCAGGGCGTTAACCGTCTCAAAATTAGTGAATAACAGCAATAAACTCCGCTGGCGGATGTGTCGGCGAAGGTTGGTGTACAAGGCTTCGTAATCCGACTCCAGAAACCGGGTTTTCTGCCGGTATAACACTTCCAGGATCTTCTGCATGTGGCCCGGCCGTCGCTCGGCGGGTACCAGTTGTCCGATCTGTTCCGAGAACGTCAGCAGCCCGGCGCGGTCCTGTTTGAGCAGGGCGATGTTGCTCAGAACGAGCGTCGCGTTGATGGCATAATCCAGCAAACTGAGTCCTTCAAACGGCGATTTCATGACGCGGCCCTTGTCGATGAGGCAATAAATGGCCTGCGATTTTTCGTCCCAGAAGGCGTTCACCATCAGGTCGCTCCGGCGGGCGGTGGCTTTCCAGTTGATCGTCCGGACGTCGTCGCCCCGGTTGTAGGCCCGTACCTGTTCAAATTCCATGCTGTGTCCGATGCGCCGGACTTTCTTGATGCCTACTTCGCTTAACCGGTTCGAGATGGCCAGCAATTCATACTGCCGCATTTGGAGGAACGATGGAAAAACCGCCACCATCTTGTCCTGCGAAAACTGGTAGCGCCGTTTCAGCAGCCGCAGGGGCGTCATTGCGTAGACGTTCACCGCGCCGAAATGATATTCTCCCCGTTTGGTTGGCCGCAGTTCGTAGCGCAGCGCTTTGGTTTCGTTGGGCTTCAGCGTGGCCGTAAACAGCACATCCCGTTTCTGAAACTGGAACGGGATTTCGTCGATGATTTCGACCTTTGCCGGAAAGGAATAGCGGTTTTCGAGGTAAATGGTCACCGGGTTTTCGTCGCCGTTCGAGAGCCGGTCGGGGAGTTCGCGTCGGGCAAAAAAAGCCGCCCGTTGGGTTGGGTTTCGAAACAGCAGGATGCCGTCCAGCAGACACAGGGCCACCAAAACTGCCAGCAGCAGTTTGACAAATGGGAATAGCACTGGAAAAACGTACGCCAGAATGAACAGCAATACGAACGCGATCAGCAACAGCCAGACGCGAATTGAAACGTAGAGCGCGCGGAAAATGGTCATCGCGGCACCTCAATCTTCTGCACCACCTGACCAATCACTTCATCCGCCGTACCGCCTTCCATTTCGCGTTCGGGGGTAAGCAACACGCGGTGACGCAACACCGGCGCGGCCAGTTCCTGCACGTCTTCGGGCGTGACGAAGTCGCGGCCCCGGAGTGTGGCGAGGGCTTTGGAACTGTTCAGAAGCGCCACCGAAGCCCGGGGCGAGGCACCCAGAAACAGTGATTTGTGCGTGCGCGTACTTTGAACGATCTGAGCAATGTATTCGAACAATTTATCTTCGATGTGAACGCGGTGAACCTGAGACCGCAACGCCTGCAACTGATCCGCCGTCAGCGACGCCTGAACCGCTTCAACCGCGTCGGCCAGATTCCGGCGTTCGTGGTGGCCTTTCAGGATGTTCACTTCTTCCAGCACGTTGGGATAGCCGACGACGACTTTGAACAGAAACCGGTCGAGCTGGGCTTCGGGCAGCCGGTAGGTCCCTTCCTGCTCGACGGGGTTTTGCGTCGCCAGCACCAGAAATGGGTCGGCCAGCAGATACGTGATGCCGTCGTTGGTAGCCTGCCGCTCTTCCATCACCTCAAACAAAGCCGCCTGCGTTTTGGCCGGGGCGCGGTTGATTTCGTCGATCAGCACGATGTTGGAGAAAATCGGACCCCGGCGGTATTCAAAATCCGTGGTTTTGGGGTTGAAAATGGACGTTCCCAAAACGTCGGACGGCATCAGGTCAGGCGTAAACTGAATCCGGCTGAAATCGACCGAAATGGTTTTGGCCAGTAGTTTGGCAATCAGCGTTTTGGCTACACCCGGAACGCCTTCGATCAGCACGTGGCCGTCGGCGAGCAAGGCCGTCAGGAGCAGATCGATGGTTTGGTGTTGCCCGACGATGACCTTGCCGATTTCGGCCCGGATGGCATCGACGGCGGTTTTGAGTTCGGTTAAATCCAAGCGGTTTTCGTAGGGAGACATGGTGTGAATTCGCAGTTACGCTTTTGCCTGTATATAAAAATTTTCTATCAACTCATTCAATCGAATCAAATCATATTCACTCATGATCTGCTGTTGCGAAAAAGCAATTTGACGGAACAGTGCCTGAACATCCGGCTCCGAAACGCCACTTTTCCGCGCCAGAGCCAGCTTGAATTCTTCGTCAGGAAAAGCAGTATTCAATCCAAACTGTTCCCGAACATACGCCAGAAAATACTGAATCTTCTTCTGGGCCAGATTCCCGTGGTCGGCGCGCTGGAAATACAAACGGCCCACGTTCTGCACAAACGCCAGCGAGGTATTCTTCAACGGTTCGACCAGCGGAATGACGCGCTGGGTTCGTTTTCCCGCAAAAATAACGTACAGCAGCAAGCCCACGACCGTGAGGTAATAGGCCCAGGTCAACGGCGGCTGCGTCAGAATATACCGCAGCAGCGACTGCTCGTCTTCATCGAAACGCCCCAGTTTCTGGTATTCATCCCAGAAGGTCGGCTGGGCGGGCAGATACGACAAGGCTTTGTAGGCATAATCGTCCGTAGACGGATCGAGGAGGTAGAAATTAGTAAACGCCAGCGGCAGGTTGTGGATAAAAAAAGCACCTTTACCATATTGAATCTTAAGGAAAATAGGCTCGTTTCGGGCATTTCGGCCCAAAACCGTCGTTTGAGTGGCTTTGGTGGTGACCAGAAAATTCCGCCCATCGTCGTGCCGGAAGTGGTAATCGCCCCGGTTTTTCAGCCCCGGATTGGTGAAATTCATGCCTAAGGTCGTATCGCGCAAGGTGGGCGTTTTCAGATCGGCGCGAAAACCGAGCCGCATCGCCAGGGAATCCGGAAATTCGTAGGCCGAAATAAAAACCGTATTGCCCCGGCTGGCATACTCCAACAGCTTTTTTCGATCAAAACCGGTCAGTTTCAACGTATGACAAATGAAGACATAGTTGCTACGGGCGGGTAAGGTACTATCTGAGAGGTGGTTGTAAACCGGTAGGCGCAGGCTTTTTACGGGTTGCTGGTTCATCATGTCCGGCAACAGGTCGAACAACACCCGGGTGCCGAACGGAATTTTGTCCTTGTTCGTGTAGGTGGGGTTCCAGTCGATGGGTTTCGGGCGATAAAATTCGAACAGCCCGTACGCAACGATGGTTGTCATCAGAAAAAGAAGGTATTTGTTCGGTTTCAAACGGTATGGGTTTATTTCCTGCCACTTGACAAGCGGTTCGCGTGGACATCCGCACAAATGACATGCCGGTTTATCTGCAAGTTATAATAAGTTAGAAACCCGCAACCAAACAAATTTTCATAACTTTCCTGCTAGCTAAACAAAATTCCTGTTTTATGAAAAAAGTCTTATGGATCGTCGGCGGCCTTGCAGTTTTAGTACTCATCGGTTTTTTTGGCCTGCGGTCGTTTACCAAGTCGTCCAGCCCGGAAGCGGTTGCGACCAGTGACCAGAATGGCGTTCAGGTAAAAGTGGAATATTGCCAGCCGTATAAAAAAGGACGCAAAATTTTCGGTGGTTTGGTTCCCTATGGCGAAGTATGGCGGACGGGGGCAAACGAAGCGACGATTATTACACTCGATCAGAACGTTACCGTGGCCGGGCAACCGCTGGATGAAGGCGAATATTCGCTCTGGACCATCCCGTCGGAAGGCAGTTGGATGGTCATTTTCAACCGGGAAACCGGGCAGTGGGGAACCAGTTACGACCAGACCAAAGATGTTTTGCGGGTGCCGGTGGCGGCCCGGAAACGGAATGCGGTGGCCGAACAGTTCTACATCAGTTTCGCGCCCCAGGCGGGCGGAAGCGACATGCTGCTGGCCTGGGATCAAACCGAGGCCATTGTGCCGATTCGGCTCCGCGAAAATCAATAGAGAGCGGGTTGTGTGGTCAATTCGTTGAAACCGGATTCAAACGGGGCATGAACTATTTTGTAATCGTCGTCAGTATTTTCTGGTTTGGCCGGAGTGTGTACGCGCAGAAAACCGTTTCTGCGGTGCCACTCAGTCCGCGAATTGCGAATTACCAGATTCAGGTCGAACTCAACACGGCAACGAAGCGGCTGGAAGGGAAAGAAACGCTGGTCTGGAAAAACCCATCGAACGAATTTGTTCATGACTTACAGTTTCATTTGTATCTGAACGCTTTCCGGAACCTCCAATCCACCTTCATGCGGGAATCGGGGGGACAGTTGCGGGGTGAATTTATCGATAAAAATGACCCGGAGGCCTTCGGATCGATCGATATTGTGTCGATTGAAACCCGCGCCGGGGCCTCGGGCGAAGCCGAAAATCTGACGGGTAGCTACCAGTTTATCCAGCCCGACGATGCGAACCCGGACGACCGGACCGTAATTCGCCTACCGCTCCGCAAACCGGTTGCGCCCGGCGAGAGCATCACGCTCGACATTGCGTTTCGGGCCAAATTGCCTAAAATTTTTGCCCGAACCGGCTACAGCCGCGATTTTTTTCTGATCGGGCAGTGGTTTCCCAAGATCGGGGTGTATGAACCGGCCGGAACCCGCTACGCCACACAGGGCCAATGGAACTGCCATCAATTTCACGCCCATTCGGAGTTCTACGCTGATTTTGGAGTCTACGACGTCGCCATGACCACACCGGCATTCTTCCGCGTTGGTGCAACTGGTCAGTTGAAAAGTGAGCGACGAAATCCGAATGGCACCAAAACCCAGCGTTGGTACGCCGAAGATGTGGTTGATTTCGCCTGGACGGCTTCCCCGGATTTTGAAGTGTTTGACGACCGCTGGCGGCACGTGTCGATTCGCGCCCTGATGCAGCCCGAACACGCCAGCCAGGCGCAACGGCACATCGATGCGGCCAAAGTCGCGCTGGCCTATTTCGATAAACACCTGGGGCGGTATCCGTTTGCCACGCTCACCATCGTGGACCCGCCCGTGTGGGCGCTGGGTGCGTCGGGCATGGAGTACCCCACTTTCATTACCGCCGGAACAAGCTGGGGAATGCCCGCCGGAATGCGGCTACCGGAGCAGGTAACCATCCATGAGTTTGGTCATCAGTACTTTATGCAACTGCTGGCGACCAACGAATTTGAGGAAGCGTGGATGGACGAGGGGTTCAACCAGTATTACGAAGGCCGGATCATGGACGAAACCTACGGCCCGAAATCGTCGGTGATTGATCTGTTCGGCTACCGGATGGGCAATCTGGAATTGTCACGCACGTCTTATGTTCACCTCGACCATCCGACGATTGCTCCCTCGTTTGGCAATGTCTGGCAACTGCCCGACGACTATTACGGTGAACTAACCTACTTCAAACCCGCCACCTGGATGCGGACGCTCGACGGGCTGGTAGGCCGCCCGGTGATGGACGAAATCATGCGGACGTATTTTAAACGGTGGCAATTCAAACACCCCAATGCCAACAACTTCATCGCCATTGTGAATGAGGTCGTTCAGAAACGGTTAGGCAACCGGTTCGGGCCGGATATGAGCTGGTTTTTCAATCAGGTGCTCTACGGCAATCAGGTTTGTGACTACGAATTGCACGCCGTACGCAGCACGAAGCAGGGGAGTTCGTACCGATCCGCCATTACGGTATACCGAAAAGGTGATGCGCAATTGCCGGTAGAGGTTTTGGTGCATTTCGAGAACGGAAAAGAAGAACTTCTGCACTGGGACGGCAAGGCCCGCTCCCACACCTTTACGTTGACGCAGACGACCCGCGCCGACTGGGCGAAAGTTGATCCGCATCAGAAGATCTACATCGATATTAATCTGAACAACAACAGCTTTACGACCCGTCCACCCGCCAGCCCGGCCGCTAAATATGCCGCAAAACTGATGTTCTGGGCGCAAAACTGGATGCAGTGGCTGGCGTGGCTGGTTTGATTTTAACACGGACTAATGAACGCGACCCTAGTCTTTTTATTTATTGTTATTGAACCGAAATGGTGATTTTTAGTGCCTTACACGTCGTCGTTCGTTCGTGGCGTATGGTTTTGTGGGTGTATTTTATTCATTTTCTAGTGGGTCTGCTGGTCTTACTTCCGGCCTATGCGACGCTCCGAAATGAAGCCGGTTCTTCCCTGGCGTATTTGAAATTACTGAATAGCTTCGATTATACGGTTTACAGCGATTTCATGCAAAACAGCGAATCGGCTATCGGTCCGTTGCTGGCTGTCGGGAGTTGGCTGGGCGTCTTGTATCTGATTCTGAGTGTGTTTTTTTCGGGCGGTATACTGCTGTACGTAGCACCCTCGGCCGAACACCTCCGGCAAGCGTTCCGGCTGAGCTGGTTTCTATCGGCCTGCGTTGAATGTTTTGGGCGGTTTTTTCGGCTATTTATCGGCATCGCCGGCATCCTGCTGGCGTTGGCCTTTGTCGGTATGCTTTTCGCCGGCTTGCTGGCCTACAGCCTGAGCAATCTGCTGAATGAGCAAAGTATGATTTATCTCCTGATGGCCTGTTTTTTTGTATTTGCCTTCTTTGCTTTGCTGGTGCTTTGCCTGGGAGATTATACCAAAATTTTGCTGTTCCGTCAGGATGACACTCGGGTATTTCTGGCGTTCCGTCAGGCATTGTGGTTTGTTTTAGCCCATTTTCGAACAATTTTTGGTTATTATCTGCTCCTGATGAGTATAGGAGCGGTTTGTTTTGCTATCTACTTCCTGATCGAGTCCTGGATTGTTACCAGCGGCTGGCTCCCGATTATCCTGCTGTTCATTGTTCAGCAACTCTTCATTTTTTCAAGAGTCGCGCTGAAAATTTGGACCCTGGCAACCGCCCTGCAGGTGATCGTCCACCGCGAAGCGCAACCGACTCCGTATCAACCGATTTAAACCACCGGGCTGGCACTACCTTTGCGGATAAGTTGGTCAAATGTGGCTAAATCGGTAACTTGCCATTCATTCTATTTTCCTAACATCCTTTTACCAAACGAATGCAATCTACAGTTCCTCCCCCGCCAAAGGTATCGTACAAATCCCTTTTTGGCCTTCCGGTCATTGTCGCTGCACTGGGCTACTTTGTCGACATTTACGATTTGTTGCTATTTGGCATTGTCCGCGTTCCGAGCCTCAAAGATCTGGGATTGAACGACGAGCAGATTTCCCGCGTTGGGGCCAACATTCTGAACTGGCAAATGGGCGGGTTGCTCATCGGCGGCATTCTCTGGGGCGTTCTGGGCGATAAACGCGGACGGCTTTCAGTACTTTTCGGGTCCATCATTACCTATTCACTCGCCAACATCGCCTGTGGTTTCATCGACCGCGTGACGTTCATGGACCCGACCGATTATTACGCGGCCATGCGGTTTGTGGCGGGTGTCGGGCTGGCCGGCGAACTGGGCGCAGGCATCACACTCGTTTCCGAAGTGTTGCCCAAACAACTGCGCGCCATCGGCACGTCGCTGGTGGCCGGGGTTGGGTTGTTCGGCGCGGTCGTCGCGTATTTCACCGTCGAGCTGTTCAACTGGCAAAATGCGTTTCTGATCGGAGGTGCCATGGGAATCGGCCTGCTTCTGCTCCGGATCGGGGTCATCGAGTCCGGCATGTTTACGCAGGTGTCTGAACAGAAACACGTTCAGAAAGGCAATTTCTTTGCGTTTTTTACGAACTGGGAGCGGTTTTCGAAATACATGAAATGCATCGGCATCGGTCTGCCAACCTGGTTTGTAATCGGTATTCTCGCCACGTTCAGCAATGAATTTGGCCTGGCGTTTGGCATCGCCGAACCGGTTAAACCGGGTCTGACCATCATGTGGTGTTACATCGGTCTGGCCATTGGTGACCTGGCGAGTGGTGTCATCAGTCAGGGCCTCAAATCGCGTAAGCAGGCGGTTTCGCTGTTGATGGGCTTTACCCTGGTTGTCAGTCTGATTTACGTGTATGTAGCACCGAAAACCGTCATGGGGCTTTACATGTATTTTCTGGCGATGGGCTTCGGCATCGGCTACTGGGCTATGTTTGTCACCATCGGCGCCGAACAATTCGGTACGAATCTCCGGGCCACTGCCGCCACCACCGTGCCGAACATGGTACGCGGAACGGTTATCCTGATGACCAGTCTATACGCGTATCTCAAACCGTCTCTCGACATCGTCAATGCGGGCGTCGCCGTTGGAATCATCAGCTTTGCGATCGGCTTTTACTCCATCCTCACCATTCCCGAAACGCACGGGAAAGATCTTAATTACTTGGAGGAGTAAGGGACACGTTGTTAAAAATGATGAATGTAAAATGAGTAACGCTAAATGTAAAAGGGGTTCAGAAGCACCCAGCCTACTTTTACATTTAGCGTTGCTCATTTTACATTCATCATTCATTTAAAATTAAACCATTCTCCTTCTTCCTCTGGCATGACTTTTTCTTCGCCTTCCGTAACCTACCGCCCGTTGTTTACATTGCCGGTTATTGTGGCCGCTCTGGGCTATTTCGTGGATGTCTACGATCTGTTGCTGTTCAACATCGTTCGCGTGCCGAGTCTGAAAGATTTGGGGCTCGACGAAAAACAGGTGTCGGTCATTGGAGGGACGGTTTTGAACTGGCAGCAGGCCGGGTTGTTGCTGGGCGGTGTTTTCTGGGGTATTCTGGGCGATAAACGCGGGCGGCTTTCGGTGCTCTTCGGGTCCATCATCACCTATTCACTCGCCAACATCGCCTGCGGTTTTGTGCAGGATGCGGATACGTATGCGGTTTTGCGTTTTGTGGCCGGGCTGGGGCTGGCCGGCGAGCTGGGCGCGGGCATTACGCTCGTTTCCGAAATCCTGCCGAAAGAACTCCGGGGCTATGGCACCTCGCTGATCGCGGGTGTGGGCCTGTTTGGGGCCGTCGTGGCGTATTTCACCGTCGTGCTGTTCGACTGGCGGACAACGTATTTCATCGGGGGTGGCCTGGGCCTGCTGTTGTTGCTATTGCGCGTGTCGGTTTTCGAGTCGGGGATGTTTCTCAAAATCAAGGAGCAAACCGTCCGGCGTGGTAATTTCTGGTCGCTGTTCTCCAACCAAAAACGCTTTCTGACCTACCTGCGTTGTATGGGGCTGGCTGTTCCGACCTACTTTGTAATCGGCATTCTGGCCACCTTCAGCAACGAGTTCGGGAAAGCCCTGGGCATTGCCGAGCCCATCGCGCCGGGCCGAACCGTCATGTTTACGTATATTGGTATGGCGGTAGGCGATTTGATCAGCGGTGCCCTGAGCCAGTGGTTTCGGTCCCGCCGACGGGCCATTGGGGCGTTGATGACAATGAATCTCGTGTTCGTAGGCATTTATCTCTTTGGCGGTATTTCGTCCGTCCCGCTGTTTTATGCCGTTTGCGTAGGGCTGGGGTTCTCGATTGGTTACATCGCCTTGTTTTTAACCGTTTCGGCCGAACATTTTGGTACCAACCTGCGCGCCACCGCTACAACCTCCATTGCAAACAACGTTCGGGCCACTACCTTAGTAACGATTCCACTCTTTCAATCGCTCAAACTTTCGGTTGGTGTGATCGGCGCAGCCGCCCTGGTTGGATTGCTTTGTTTTATGATTAGTTTCTTGTCGTTAGCGACATTAGATGAAACCTATGGTAAAGATTTAAACTACATTGAAGATTAATACCGTCGCATTCTATAAAGTATCCATATAAATAATATATTTACAATTAACTACATTATCTATGTAATATACGCTCTACTCTGTTCTCCTTATGCTTCCTGTTAAGACTGATTCCGTTTACTTTAAGGGGTTTAATGGTATTCGTTTTATTGCTGCTTTCGCTGTTATTATTCATCATATTGAAGAATACAAGTCGGTCTTTTTTCTTGGAATCGATAATTTAAATGACCGGCCGGTCATTTACCAACTTGGCAAATTTGGCGTCGCTCTATTCTTTGTCCTGAGTGGTTTTTTAATAACCTATTTACTACTGGCTGAAAAGCAGAAAACCGGCACAGTCGATATTGCAAAATTCTACATTCGACGGATGCTTCGCATCTGGCCGCTCTACTTCCTGATTGTTCTGCTCAGCTTCTTCGTTTTTCCCACGATCGGCCTTCTTCAAATGCCCATCTGGTCAGAAACCACGTTCCATCACTTTTACGAGAAACTAACGCTCTATTTACTCGTTCTGCCCAACCTCGTCTCTGGCCTTTACGAGCCCATGCCGCTCTCCGGGCACGTCTGGTCGATCGGGGTTGAAGAGCAGTTTTATTTGTTCTGGCCCTGGCTAGTATTGAGCCGTCATTTCAAAAAAACATTGATTATAATCGGAGCAATTGGCCTTGTTTTGGCAGGGGTTTTTTTCTATTACCGGTTCATTCTTAATCCGTATCACCTTGCCAAAGAACAAACCCATCCGGTTTTATTTTTTGTATCGATGTTCATGGCACAATTCAGAATTGGTTGCATGGCCATTGGTGGATTAGGCGCTTATTTAGTTTTTAAAAATCACCCGATTTTAGAAATTTTACATCGAAAATCAGTTCAGATTATCATGTATTTATTTCTGATTGCTTTTATCGCAACCGGTTTCCGGGTGCCGGGAATTAATTATGAATTTTACGCGGTATTATTTTGTTTTTTATTGATTAATCTGGCGTCTAATCCCCAATCCGTTGTGCAGTTTGAAAACCCGTTAATGAAGTTCATGGGAAGTATTTCGTACGGACTATACATCTATCATCCGGTTGCGATTACCCTGGTGCTCAATCTGCTTGCCGGTCGACGTGACAATCCCGGGCTCCTCCATTCTTTCCTGTTCAATTTGCAGGCGTATGCATTGATAATCTTGCTCACGATTCTGTTGGCGTACCTTTCCTATACCTACTTCGAGAAACCTTTCCTGCGTTTGAAAGACCGGTTTATGGCGGGGGCTTCCACGGATCGTCGTGCGACGGTTTCAACCTTTGAGGTGCCGGTAATCAAGTAAGCTCCGCGCTTTTTCGACAGTTCTTCCCGACTCACAACCACTCATCCTTTTTTTCTGCCGTTTTTCCCAGCCGTCGGTGCCGGCCTGTCTGTGTTGTTGTCTTTGGTCTGCAATTGAACAGTAAGCAACAAATACGAACACACATGAAAAAGCTCATTCGCCCCCTTGGTGCCCTTCTGCTTGGTGCCTTTCTCCTGGTCGGCCCGTCCACTTTCGCCCAGACGACTACCGAAGACAAGCCCTTTGTAGCCGCTACCTACCCGTCGGCTAACCCGCTGAAGTTGTGGGTGGCTATTCAGAAAAATGATCCCAAAAGTAAAATCATTGTTCGGTTGCGCGATCAGAACAACCGGATCGTTTTTGCAGAAACCATGCCCAGAAATCTGGATAAATACCGTCAGCGGTTTGACATGAGTGCGATGGCCGACGGAGCTTATACGTTCCAGATCACCAATGGCGAGGAAACGATTGAAAAAGCCTTTCAATTAAAGTCGTCCGGAATTCAGCAGCGTTCAACGCAACGGCTGCTGACGGTGGTGCCGGTTGTGGAGCCGCAGACCGGGATGTAGATCGATTATCCGGTATTTACTCATTCAGGCTGTGCCCAGGAGGTGTAGGTCAGCGGATTAACCTGGCGTCTGATTAGTTGGGTTGATTTCTCGTCGTACTCGGCCATACCGCCCCGTTGCAGGGCATATTTCTTCATTTCGCCCAACATGCCTGAATAGTGAATGACGAAGTTAGCCAGACCTTGTTCCACCACGACCCGTACTTTTTTGTCTTTTCGGGCTACGAAAATCCGGGCTTTTTGTGCTTCGGTCACCACGTGGTCGGCAGTATGAATCAGCAAACGGAAACCGATGGGCTGCTCTGCCACATCAACAACCGCTTCGCCATCGAGCCAGATGCTGCGGTTTGGCCCTGACCAGTCGGAGGAAACCGTTAAGGTGGAGTTTTTATTGAGGATGACGGACGAATGATCCGTTAATTCCACCCGCATGGATTGATCGGCTCCGGATTGGTAGATAACGTCGGCGGGCAACTGGGCCTCCCGCAGGAACCGGATGCCAAGTCCAAAAGCAATAATGCAACCAATCCAGATTGCAATGCGGGCTATCTGACGCCATACCGTACGGTATAAAGGAGGCTCGGATTCCATGGGCAGGTCTTTGGTTTGTCGGGCAATACCCATCCACATCTGCTGCCAGTCGGGCGATTCGACCCCGGAAACCGACGGATTGCTCCATTGTTTCCGCATCAATCCGCGTAAACGTGATTCGTTGTCCGGGTTCTGTAACCAGCCAATAACCCACTGCTCTTCCTCAGGGCTGCATTCATTCCGGACGTATTTAACCAGCAATTCCTCCATTCTAATGGTAGAATGAGTGCAGGAGTGAATGAGCGCTCCGGCGGCCCGGTCATTCGCTCATTCACTCCTGCACTCATTTAATAGGTATGTCGTTGAAAATAACTGCCCAATGTGTCGTAAGCCTGGGCCAGATGATCTTCGATTGTTCGGGTGGAGAGGTTCATGCGATCCGCGATTTGCTGCGACGTATATCCCTCGTGACGGCTGAGCAAGTAGATTTCACGCCGACGGGGGGGAAGCTGCCCAACGGCCTGTTGATAGAGTAATTCCAGTTCCTGATACAGTACTTGCTCCTCGGTATCGGTGCCGGACTGCGTGGTCAACCGCTGGAGAATTTCCTGTGGCTGGCACTGGCTGTGCCGTTCGCGAAAAGCCGAAAGCACTAGTCCGTAGGTCATGGTAAACAAATAACCGTTCAGGGGGATGTCTTCATCAAGCGTACTGCGTCGTTCCCAAAGCGTGGTAAAGACGTCTCGTACGATCTGTTGAGCGGTTTCCGGTGATTTTAGAAAGCTTACTGTAAAATAATAAATCCGTTGAACATACCGATCGTAGACCCGCCTGAAGGCTGTTGGGTCGGCGTTCCGCAGTTGTCGGAGAAGGGTTTGTTCAGCTTGCATCCTAATACACGTTTTTTATAGCAGTCTGATTGTTCTTAGTTATCAGACGCAGAACTCCACTGGTTCGTCAACAAACTCCGAATGCTCTGGTCACGAATTTGCGCTCTGGCGTTAGTGAGAATCTCCCGGCAGACCAAAGTAGTACCCGCCATCGGTGAAAACACGGGAAGGTGATTATCTATTCTGATCGGACAGATTGAGAGGGTAAAGATACACAGAATTGTCAGAATTGCAGAAAATGGGTTTACCGTTAAATAAACCGTTGCTGTGGAGGAACCTTCCATCAGTGCAGAGAAATTCAGATTCATTCAGGGCGTGATTAACAGGTTTGAACTTACTAAAAATTTCGGTATTGTTTCTACTTTTACCGAAAAAACCGCCTAGTTTTAGCGGTTTTTGTCCTATTTCGAGTCACAAACAAACCACACGCATGAATTTACAGGAATTTACGGATCAGATCCGGCAACGCCTTGGTACCGACAGCGGGTTAAATGCCACCGTTAAACTGGCTACTGATCAGGGTGTTATCTATATCGACGGGCGGCAGGTGCCAGCCGTTGTTTCCAACGAAGACACCGACGCGGATTGCACGATCAAGGTGTCACTGAGTGATTTGCAAAAATTAGGCACCGGCGATCTGAACCCCATGACCGCGTTTATGTTTGGTAAACTCAAGGTCCAGGGCGATATGGGTCTGGCCATGAAAATTGGTCAAAAACTGAGCTAACGGCTCGCTCGTTCTCCGTATTTCACTCTCTAAACCTAGACCCGTATGAAATTTGCCTCCCTTTCCCGCCGGAAATTCATTCAGGGTAGTGCCCTGGCTGCCGCCGGTTTTACAATTGTGCCCCGTCACGTGCTGGGTGGTTCCGGCTTTACGGCCCCCAGCGATAAGCTCAACATCGCGGCCGTGGGTTGCGGTGGCAAAGCGGATGTGAACATTCGGATGGCCTATAACAACGGCTCGGACAACATGGTCGCGCTCTGCGATGTCGACGACCGGCAGGCGAAGAAGTTCCGCGCCCAGTTTCCCAAGGCCCCGTATTTCAAAGATTACCGCCAGTTATTTGACAAGGAAGCGAAGAATTTCGAAGCCGTGATTATCTCGACCCCCGACCACATGCACGCGCCGATTGCGATGGCCGCCATGCAGTTGGGCAAACACGTGTATTGCGAAAAACCGCTGACGCACGATATTTACGAAGCCCGAATGCTGACCGAAGCGGCCCGGAAATACAAGGTCGTGACGCAAATGGGCAATCAGGGCAGCAGTGGTGATGATACGCGCAAAATAGAAACCTGGATTCAGAAAGGCGTCATCGGGCACGTTCATACCGTCAGCTGCTGGACCAACCGCCCGGTGTGGCCACAGGGCGTTCGGTCGCCGAAGGACAAAGGTGAGTCGCAGCCGGTTCCGTCGGAGGTCGACTGGGATTTGTGGCTCGGCACGGCCCCCGCCCGCGACTACCACGAAGCCTACATGCCGACCCGCTGGCGGGGCTATTGGGACTTCGGTACGGGCGCACTCGGCGACATGGGTTGCCACTTCATGGATGTGCCGTTTCGGGCGTTGAAACTGAAATACCCGACTTCGGTGGAGTGCAGCGTGGGCTCGGTCTATTCCGATTTCTTCAAAGAAGCGTTTTACGATGATGTCTGCCCACCTTCATCGGCCATTCACCTGACCTTTCCGTCGGATGACAAAAAGGTAAAAGAAATCAAGTTTTCGTGGTACGATGGCGGGATTCGTCCGCAAGTACCGGACGGCATTCCGTACGAAAAAGTATTTACGAACATCGACGGCGGCATGATGTTCATCGGCAGCAAAGGCATTCTGGTTGCCGAGTTGTTTGGGAACAATCCGCGTTTGTTTCCGGAAGAAAAGTTTGGCGACAAAAAAATGCCGGATGCCGAAAAACCGCTGGTCGAAGGCAAAACCGACGGCCATCAGCAGCAATGGGTCAAAGCCTGCAAGCAAGGCTATGGTGCGTATACCAGTTCGTCGTTCGATGAATCCGGCCCGCTGACCGAAACCGTCCTGATGGGGAATCTGGCCACGCGTAGTTATTTGTACCGGGAACCGAAAACCGGTGGAGGATTCACTTTCCCGGGTCGCAAGAAGCTTTTTTGGGACGGCGTAAACATGAAAATTACCAACTTCGATTACGCCAACCAGTTTGTAAAACGGCAATACCGGGGTAATTATTCGTTGTAACATCCTGACAGGGTCTTCGACCGCTGTCAGGGTGTCCGCACGGCTACGGCTTCAATTTCGATCAGAAAACCGTAGTGAAGTTCCTTCGTTGGTACCACGGCGCGGGCGGGTTTGTGGTCACCGAAAACATCCGCGTAAACCGCATTGACCTGATCCCAGAGCGAAATGTCGGCGATGTAAACCGTCGTTTTCAGGACGTGGGCCAGGTCGCTCCCGGCGGCTTCCAGAATGGCTTTGACATTGTCCAGCACCTGCCGGGTTTGTACGTCGATCGGGCCGGTGAATTTCTCCTTCGTGACGGGATGTATGGGCAATTGACCGGATACAAAAATCAGGTCGTTCCAGACTGTGGCCTGGGCATAATGCCCGGCAGGAAGCGGAGCGTTGGGGGTTTCGACGGATGAAATCATGGTGTTGACAAGAGAAGCGAGACAAGAGAGTAAAGACATACTAATCTGGATACCAGTCTTTTGTCTTTACTCTCTTGTCTACCCTCTTTATTCCAATTCTTTTAAATACAATTGAATGGTATTTTCCAGGCCCAGGTACAGTGCGTCGCTGATGAGCGCATGACCGATGGATACTTCGAGCAAACCGGGGATGTTCTGGTGAAAATACCGCAGATTTTCCAGACTTAAGTCGTGACCCGCGTTGAGTCCCAATCCCAGCTCATTGGCGAGTTTGGCCGCCTGAACAAAGGGAGCAATGGCGGTTTCCCGGTTTTCAGCGTAGTGAGCCGCATAGGGTTCAGTATACAATTCGATCCGGTCGGTACCGACTTCTTTGGCGCCCTGCACCATCTGCTCATCGGCATCGACGAAGATCGAAACCCGGATTCCCAGGTCTTTAAACTGCTTGACCAGATTCGTCAGGTAGCCCCGGTGCAAAACCGTATTCCAGCCCGCATTGGACGTAATGGCGTCGACCGCATCGGGAACAAGCGTTACCTGCTCGGGCCGCACGCGCGTTACCAGCTCAATAAACCGCTCGTCGGGATTGCCTTCAATATTAAACTCGGTCGTGACTACCTCTTTCAACTGCAACACATCGTTATAGCGGATGTGCCGTTCGTCGGGGCGTGGATGAACCGTTATGCCCTGCGCTCCGAACCGTTCGCAATCGAGGGCTACGTTGACCACATTCGGGTTATTGCCACCCCGTGAATTCCGCAACGTGGCAATTTTATTGATATTGACACTCAAACGAGTCATTTTTTAGTGAAGAGTTATCAGTTAAGAGTTATGAGGTGCAAACAAGCCCATCCTGTTTTCGTAACTTTGCCAAACAGTCATTGGTTCCGGAGTTAAAGTAACTCTTAACTCATAACTTTTAATTATTAACTGAAATATGGCGCTGAAACAACAAATCGATGCTGACATCAAAGAGGCTATGAAAGCCAGAGAGCAGGATCGGTTGCGGGCTTTGCGGGCGATTAAGTCGCTGATTTTACTGGAAGAAACCAAAGACGGTTCGGCCGGGGGCGACATCAAGCCCGAAGATGAACTGAAACTGCTGACCAAAGCCGTGAAACAGCGGAGGGATTCGGCCGATATTTACCGGACGCAGGGCCGCGACGATCTTTTGCAAGCCGAACTGGCGGAAATCGCCATCATCGAGCATTATTTACCCCAGCAGCTTTCGGAAGCCGAACTGAAAACCCGCGTGCAGGACATCATCGCCCGCGTTGGTGCCACCGGGCCGTCGGATCTGGGAAAAGTAATGGGCGTGGCTACCAAAGAACTGGCGGGTCAGGCCGAAGGGAAAGCCATTTCAGCGTTGGTAAAGAATTTGCTTACTGCTTAAATGGTTGGATGGTTGAGAATGGTTAAAGGGTTACAATTACGACGAGCCGTCCAACCCCTTAACCATTAAAACCATCCAGCCATTTCACACCATTCTTTTAAAGAATTGAAAATCCTCGACATCATCATCCTGATTACGTTGCTCTATGGCGCGTTCAATGGCTACCGCAAAGGTTTGCTGGTGGAAATTGTGGCCATTGTGGCGTTTATCGTGGCGATGATCGTGGGATTTAAGTTTCTGGGTTTTGGCATCGACCTGCTGGCACCGTACATCAGCATGGAAGTGGCCCGGCGGTTGTTGCCGTGGCTGGGCTTCTCCATTATTTTTTTTCCGACTGTTTTTCTGATCAACCGCATCGGTTTTTCCCTGCGTCAGTCGCTTAAATACACGCTTCTGGGAACGTTCGACAGTTTAGCCGGAGCGGCCGTCGGAATTTTTACCTGGGTTTTCGGAATTAGTGTAATGCTCTGGTTGTTAACGTGGATGGGAATCCGTATGCCCGTGAAACACACGCATGAAACGTATCTGTATCCGGTCGTAAAACCCATCGCACCCATCGTGATGGATGTAACCTCCGGCTGGATTCCCGTAGGAACGAACTGGATTCGAAAACAAAAGGAAGAATTCTCACGCAACTGGTCCGACGACAATACCGATTCGGAAGACTCCGGCGTGGAAAGACCGCATAAAAAGGGATGATTACGACGAAGCAGGATATACGCAAGCTCAGCGACGACCAACTGAAAACCTGGCTGACCAGCCACGGCGAGCAGGGTTTTCGGGCGAAACAAATTCAGGAATGGCTCTGGAAACATTCGGTACGAACGTTTGAGGAAATGACCAACCTGTCGCTGAAAACGCGGCAATTGCTGGCCGAACATTTTGAAGTGCGGACGCTGGCGGTCTCGAAACAGCAGCAAAGTGCCGACGGCACCATCAAATCGTCGTTCCGGCTTTATGACGGTAATCTGGTGGAGGGCGTGCTGATTCCGTCGTTGCGGAAAAGCGAGGACGACCGCATGACGGCCTGTATTTCGTCGCAGGTGGGATGCTCGCTGACCTGTAAATTCTGCGCAACGGGGTATATGGACCGCAAACGCAACCTGGAAGCCAGCGAAATGGTGGATCAGGTGGTGGCCATCGACCAGCAGGCGAAAGAAGCCTACGGAACCGGTCTGACCAACATTGTCTACATGGGTATGGGCGAGCCGCTGCTGAACTACGCCAACATGCTGGCGTCGGTCGAGCGGATTACGTCGCCCAACGGCCTGGGCATGGCGGCCAAACGGATTACGGTTTCGACTGCCGGGATTGCCAAAATGATTAAAAAACTGGGGGACGATCAGGTGAAATTTAACCTGGCGCTTTCGCTTCATGCCGCCAACGACGAAAAGCGCAACCAGATTATGCCCATCAACGAGAGCAATTCGCTGCCCGCACTGGCCGAAGCGCTGACGTATTTCTACCAGAAAACCGGTACGCGGGTTACGTTTGAATACATCGTTTTCAACAACGTCAACGATTCGCTGGAGGACGCCAAAGAGCTGTGGCAATTCACGAAGAAAGTGCCGGCAAAAGTCAATATCATCGAGTACAATCCGATTTCGGAAGCCGATTATAAAAATACCGACCCCCAGACACTCGACCGGTTCGCCGGTTTTCTGGAAGACCGGGGCGTTATCGTCAACATTCGCCGGAGCCGGGGCAAAGACATCGATGCCGCCTGCGGACAATTGGCCGGGAAACAGTAACGAGTAACTCACTCATACGTGTCAGGCTTTTGAAACCTGACAGGTCTAGAAGAAGCTTTTTTGAGATTTCAATGAAGGGTATCACTTTAGCCAGACCTGCCAGGTTTTCAAAACCCCACAGGTACATTGCTTAACATTTAGGTAACATTGCGATCAAAAGTTTACCGTACTTTTGAGCCAAATTGATTTGTTGAGTTTTTACTAAGACTCAGTTTCACAGACTTGTATCTGCATGTTCGGATTAGAAACGGATATTTTTATCCTCCTCGCACTTTGTCTCTTCGCTGCCTGCGCTTTTGAATTTGTCAACGGATTTCACGATACGGCCAACGCCGTGGCTACGGTTATTTATACAAACTCCCTGAAACCCAATGTGGCCGTGGTCTGGTCAGGCATCTGGAACTTTATAGGTGTGTTGCTGGGCGGTATTGGCGTGGCCATGGGAATTGTCAATCTCCTGCCCGTCGAATTGCTGGTCGACCAGAATGTGTATCACAGCATTGCGATGGTGCTGGCGCTCCTGTTCAGCGCCATTATCTGGAATTTAGGAACCTGGTATTTTGGTCTGCCCAGTTCAAGTTCGCACACCCTGATTGGCTCGATCCTGGGCGTTGGACTGGCTTTTTCAACGATGGGTCGGGCGGGTGAGCCTGGAGGGGTCAACTGGGAAGAAGCCACGAAAATCGGGAAGGCCCTGCTGCTTTCTCCCTTGATCGGTTTTAGCCTTGCCATTATCCTGATGTTTCTGTTACGCCGGTTGGTGAGCAACAAAGACCTTTTTAAAGAACCCAAAAAAAACACGCCCCCGCCGACCTGGATTCGCTCCATTCTGATTATTACCTGCACGGGCGTTAGTTTTTTCCACGGGTCGAACGACGGGCAGAAAGGTGTTGGGCTGATTATGCTGATTCTGATCGGGATTACCCCGGCTTATTTTGCCCTCAACAACACCATCGACCCGACTACAATGCGCGGCAATCTGGTGCAGATTTCACAAATCGTCAACAAAATTGATACCACGGGGCTGTCCGACACCGATCGGGGCCGGGTGGCCGGTACAAAAGCCGAGATTGTTGATTTGCAGCGCGTGATTAGTCTGCCACTGGTGGATGGGAAGTTCAGGGCCGAAGAGCGGTTGCAGATTCGCCGGGACTTGCTGCTGATCAACAACAACGTCAAAAAGTTGATGGAAAGTGAAGATGTCGATCTGAGTGCGACGGATATCAACACGCTGACGACGAACCTGAACGAGAAAGTAGGGTTGCGCCGGTTTACGGACTATGCACCATTTTGGGTCATTCTGATGATCGCCCTGTCGCTCGGCCTGGGTACAATGGTGGGCTGGAAGCGGATTGTGGTCACGATCGGCGAGAAAATCGGGAAGCAGCATTTAACCTACGCGCAGGGTGCTTCGGCGGAGTTGGTAGCCGCTACGACCATCGCCCTTGCCACGCTTTATAAAGCGCCGGTCAGCACGACCCACATGCTGTCGTCGGGGATTGCCGGGAGTATGGTGGCCAGCAAAGGGATCAAAAACCTGCAGGGCGGAACCGTTCGAAACATCGCCCTCGCCTGGCTGATGACGCTGCCGGTTTCCGTGACGCTGTCGTTCACCCTTTACCTGCTTTTCCGCTGGATTTTGGATTAAATCCGGTTTTTGCTACAACCACGTCAGTTTCTCTTTCGGAATGTCCTGCTCGATGGCGGCCCGCACTTTATCGATCAGAGTGTCAACGGGTTCATCTTCCCGGTAGTGCAAAGGCGGTTTGAAGCGCACACTCAACTGGGTATTCCGCTTCTTGATCCGTAATCCTTTCTTATCGAAAGCCCGCCGAAAACCGTTGATCACAACCGGAATTACAATCGGATTGTTGTTTTTAAGGATGTGTGCGGTGCCTTTCCGAATCGGCGCGTAGGGGCTTGTGGTCCCCTGTGGAAAACTGACCACCCAGCCGTGTTCAAGGGCCGCAGCAATGCGGTCATTGGCCGTCGTATCGACTTCCCGTTTTACATCCTGCCCCTTCGCCCGCCAGGAACGCTCGACCTGAATGGCTCCTCCCAACGAAAAAATACGCGGTACCAAACCGCCTTTCATGGTTTCGCTGGCGGCAACGTAATAGTTGCGGGCGCGGGGCCAGAACAAATAGACCGGGGGCGAAATCGTGTTGGTAAACCCCCATTTGACGCTACAGAAAATGTGGTAAAACGCAATGACATCGGCGAAATACGTCTGATGGTTGGACAGAAATACCACGTTGTTGATCGGCAAATCCTTCAAATGCTCAGCCCCCTCAATGGTGATTTTGTTGTAAACCGTATACCGGAAGTAGGTGATCCAGCCGACGATGGCAATCATGATTCGTTTGATAAACAGCGAGTTACCGAAAGGGTCTTTTTCGAAAACCCCCAAAAAGTCCAGCCTGTCAAGCGGTTTTGGTAAAAAGCTGTAGCGGGTTGGTTTTTTCTCCGTCATTATTCAAAAGCGTTGGCATGGTTGAGCAGGTACTAAAGCGACAAAAGCAATGCAATGTTTTCGGTATAAAGTACTAAAAGATCCCTGATTTTAACTAATTCTGAACAAAATGCCCCGGGTCATTAATCCATTGCTGCCGACGCCTGTCCAAGCATCAGATTGCAAAACCAACCGGCCCTTTTGAGATCAGAACGTAAGCTACCGGTTTGCCATCGAACAACCAACCAATCTTTTGATCGACCATGAAACGATTTACACTGGCAGCACTCGCTGCGCTGACCTTCTTTCTGATTCAAACGGCATCGGCTCAGGTTCAGGTCGGCTTTCGGGCAGGAGCCAATTGGGGGGCGGTTTCCAAACCCGAATTTTTAGACAGTTTTTCACCCACGTTCCGCCTGTCGCCCGGCCCAACCGGCGCGTTGTTCTTCGAAATTCCGGTCAGTGACCGCGTGAGTATCCGCCCCGAAATTTCGTACGTTCAGAAAGGCTTTGTGGTCGACGAAGGCTTCGATCTGTCGATAGGCAACTGGGATTTGCCACTGGGTGCCCGCGTTGCCTACCAGACGCGCTATGTAGAACTACCGGTTTTGGCCAAAATCAACCTGAACGAAGGACCGGTTCAAGTCTACATGCTGGCGGGAGCTGCCGCCGGTTATGCGGCCAACGGTCGGATTCGCACCCGCACCAGCGGTATTTTCCGGAGCCAGCCCATCGATGTCGACATGAATATGAATACATTGGGCTATAACCGCTGGGATTTCAGTGCCATTGGCGGACTGGGCTTTAGTGCCGAAGCCGGACCAGGAAAATTCTTCGTCGAAACTCGGTATGAACACGGTTTTTCGCGGCAATATGATTTACCCTTTCTTCAACTTCCCATCCGCAACCGCGGACTCAGCGCGTCGATAGGCTACTCGTTTGCCATAGGACAGTGAAGGAAGAAAAAAACAATATCGAATAATGAATACTGAATAACGAATATTGGATTAGAGACATGACAGAGCGATGAACACTTCGATATTCGTTATTCAGTATTCATTATTCGACATTATTTCATTAAAAGACAGTTTGTGTGTGTTTAAGGGTTAGAGTTGAACTGGAAAAGCCCGGTGTGTTTGCGCCGGGCTTTTTTGCAATAGTTCAAAAGGTGTTTCAGTTTAAAGAACGCCTTTCACAAAGCCGAGAACGCTATCCAGCTGGCCCTTCACGGCGGGTTCAGCAGCTTTTGCGGCTACGCCCCCTTTACTCAGTTTCGAGAGTCCGCCGAGGGCTGTCGTGATGAGTGAATTGCCCGTACTGGCACTGCTTCCGCCCAGCGCCGAGAGGCCGGTTTTAACCAGATTCAGGTTGCTGGTCAGTCCGGTAACTTTCGAGAGCAGGTTCCCGCCCCCCATGAGCTTTTCGACTTGGTTTGCTCCGAGGGCCATTTTAGCGAGGTTCACTGCTTTTTGCAAAATATCGCCTTTCAGCAAACCGCTTTGCGCCAGCGGAATCAATTTTTTCAGGTTTCCGACTTGTCCCAGCAATTTGTCTTTCAGACTTCCGGTGTTGCTTTTGGCTTCGGTTTCAAGGGCTGTGGTGCCGGCCTGCAACGCTTTGACGGTGCCGGTTTTGTCGCCTTTCGCATTGGCTGCTACGGCTTTATCGAGCAGGGTTGCCGTTGAGTCGGAGCTGATTTGAAACATCATGGTGGCACCTCGAACCGGTGCTGCGGCCGATGCAGTTGGCGCATAACTGATGGCTGCGATCGAAGCCGCAAAACAGAAAAGGATTTTCTTCATAGTAGCATGGTTTTTAGCGTTTTTTCAAGCGAATTGGGCTGGCCTGATAGGCACGCAGAAAGTTAATGTTTTTACAAACATGAAAGACAGGGAGACTTCGTTTAGTTTTTTGGAAAACCGGTCGCTGGGCGTACACTTCTGTCCGCATTTGAACAGGGATTGTCCGGCTTCGTACACTTGAAAAGTAAGTGTAAATTCCTGTTTGCTGATTATCAGTTAGTTACAAAATTGGTATTGCCTTGGCACGGCGTTGGCATTATAGATCATCGAACAGGAAACAACAACTCTAAGACATAAACAACACAATACTAAACAACAAATATCATGATGAATTTACTGAGTAACCTGATTTGCACTGCTATCCTGAGTACGACCCCAGTTGACAACGGGACGGCCCCCAAAACCCTTTCGTTCGATGCCAGTGCCTACGTGACCATCAACAACCAAATCCGGGTTGCGGTCGAAAAAACCGCCCTGGAACCGGTGGTCGTTCTGTTGCGCGACAAAAACAACCGGGTGATGTTTCAGCAATTTGTGGGCAAGAAAGAACAAAAGTATGCCGTCAAACTGAACGTTGCGGAGTTGCCCGATGGCCAGTATGAACTGGAAGTAAAATCGAAGGAAGGCAGCATTGTGAAAGAAGTAAACCTGGGTTCGGAGCCAGTTGAAGCGCCGACGCGACTGGTGGTCATGAACTAACAACTTCGGGTATCTACATCATAAAAAAGGCCAGGTCGCTCCTGGCCTTTTTTAGTTACTGTACGTACTTTTTTCGATCATTTGCCTGCCGATCCACCATCCAGCCCGGATATTCGGGAGCCAGTTTGCTGATGTCATCCAGTTTTTTCAGGTCGTCGGCACTCAGAACGACGTCGATCGCTTTGAGGTTGTCTTCGAGTTGCTCCGGTTTTTTGGCTCCGATGATAACCGTGGTTACTGCGGGTTGGTGCAACAGCCACGCGAGCGCGATCTGGGCTACTGAAACGCCTTTTTCTTCGGCCATCGGTTCCATCACGTCCAGAATATCGTACGCTTTTTCCTTGTTGACCGGCGGGAAATCAAAATTCACCCGGCGGGAATCTTCCGGTTGTTTGTTGCGACCGTATTTGCCGCTCAGCAAACCACCCGCCAGCGGACTCCAGACCATCAGGCCCACTTTCTGATCCAGCAGCAGCGGAACGATTTCACGCTCCAGATCCCGACCGGCAATGGTGTAATACGCTTGCAGAGACACGAATTTGGCCAGATCCTTGTGTTCAGAATACGACAACGCTTTCATCAAATGCCAGGCTGCCAGGTTGCTGCAACCGATGTAGCGGACTTTCCCGCTCTTCACCAGATCGTCCAACGCCCGAAGCGTTTCTTCCAGCGGAGTCAGAAAATCGAAACCGTGGATCTGGTAGAGGTCGATGTAATCGGTGTTCAAACGGCGCAGACTTTCTTCGGCCTGTTGCACAATGTGTTTCCGGCTCAGGCCGATCTGATTGGGTCCTTCGCCCATTTTACCCCGGACTTTGGTAGCAATGACCAGATCATCGCGGTTCAGGCCAAGGTTTCGGATGGCCTGGCCGGTAAGCTGTTCCGAAACGCCTTCGGCGTAGACATTGGCGGTGTCGATAAAATTAATACCCGCATCGACCGAGCGTTTCAGAAGCTGATCGACCGGTTCCTGCTCCAGTTTTCCAATGGCCGCCCACATGCCCGTGCCGCTTCCGCCAAAGGTCATGGTGCCTAAACAAAGCTCGGAAACCAGTAATCCGGTGTTTCCCAGAAGGTTGTATTTCATAGTGTGTGATGATTTTGGGTTTGTCGGCACCGCTTCAGGCTGCTTTGGGAAGCGTTATACCGTTCATTCTAACAAAACCGGTTGCAATTCGTTTCATTGAACAAATGATGTTATTGTTATGCGCCCGATTGTCATGTTTCTCGTTTTTAGTTTTTCTGCCGGTGTCTGTTTGGGACAAAGCGATACCGTTCGGCAAAAACCGCAACAACTCCCGACCACGATTGCGCCCGTGGTGACGCCTTCGAACAGCGCGCCCCTGACCAGCCCGGCTGCCGAACCTTTATCAACGCCGGGCAAGGTCATTAGCCCGCGCGAGGGAAGGGGCAAACGCAAGGTCAGGGTCGTTCCGCCGAGCGATCCCAATGCCTTTGGTGTGGGAGCAACCCTGGAAAAACGTGATACCACCCGGCGGAAAGACAATTAATCTATTGATTTTGCAAGGTAATCGAACCGCCCGCTTGTAGCTTTAACGTCACAAAACCGGGTTCTACGTTTTCAACGACAGCCTTTTGTGATGTTTTGACAGCGTAGGAGTTGAAAGGTAGTTTCAGACGGGTTGTGCCGCCCTGGTCGGTTTTTACCGTAATCTCTTTTACGGTTCCGGCGCGTTGATGAGCACTGACCAGAAACGCCCCTTCCGTCCGCAAATCCGTGAAACCGGCATCGTTCCAGGTGGCCGGAATGGCGGGAAATACCTCGATAAAGCCAGCATAACTCTGCATCAGCATTTCCTGCAAACCGGCGGCAAACGCAAAATTCCCTTCCAGCGTGAACGGTCGGTACGTAAACTTCGATTTTCCGGATTTGGTCTGGTCGCCGTTCAGGTGAAACGAATTAACCGAACAAAAGGCCGAGGCAAAGGTATGCAGGGCTTCGGCGGCTCCCGATCCGTCTTTCGCCCGCGCTTTCAGACTGCCCAGCCAGGCGTAGGAATAGCCACACCACCAATCCGGCCCGACGCGGTCGAGCAACGCGAGTGAATTCCGAATAATCTGCTGCGACTTTTCGCCGTCTTCCCACCGAATCAGGCCCAGCGGATGAATCGCCATGACGTGCGAAAAATGGCGGTGGGACTCATTGTAGGGCAAGCTGGCGGCAAACATCAGTTCGTTTCGGTCGCTCAACGCAAAATCACCAAACTGGTTTTGAATAGCCTGCCAATGCCGGGTATCCGCTTCGTTGCCCATAGCCGTTGCCATTTCGGTTGCGGTTTTAAACACAAACTTCATGAGGGCCAGATCGTAGTTGGTATTGGTCGGAAACCACGCTTCGAGGCTGTTGTTTTTGATTTCCGGACTCGAACTGATGGGCAGTTTCCGTTTTCCAGTTGAGTCCAGAACCGTCAGTTTTTCCAGGTGCTGCGCCACACCTTTCAGCCACGGATAGGCTTTCTGGCGCAGAAAAACCGCATCGTCGCTATACCGCCACTGTAAATAATAATGTTGAGCCAGCCAGGCCGAAACCGTGGGCGAGAGCGAATACTGAATCCAGCCGCCCATTTCCTTGCCCGTCAGCGTGGTGACGCCCGGTACAGCAATCCCGTCGGTTCCGAAAAACCGCTTCGTATAGTCGCGATACGTCGGCAGGTTCTCTTCCAGGTGATTGATGTACCCGATGCTTTCTTCCAGATGGTTCCCGCTATAGCTCGGCCAGTAGCTGAGTTGGGTGTTCAGATCGTGGTGGTAATCGCCTTTCCAGGGCGGAATCCGGCCGTTGTCGGCCGTCCAGACAGCTTGCAGGGAAATCGGTGGCGCGTCGGCGCGGGCGGTGGCGCCAAACTTGTAGGTTTCCAGATACCATTGTTTTTGCAGCAACGAATCCGGCACCTGAACCGACGATTTCGACCAGAACCGTTGCCACCAGCTTCGGTGCGACGCCAGATCGGCGGCATACGTTCGGGCCGCCGATGCGGTTTTGGTCAAACTCGCGGTTTTCTTTTTTTCGGGATACGCCGATGCAATCGTCCAGGTTCCTTCCAGCGTGCTGCCTTTCTGGGTCCACTGCACCGTGACATCGTAAGAAAAACCGCCCCAGCCGATCTGGTGATACGTAATCTTGTTTTTTTGCTGTAAAACGGTTCCTTGAGGATACCCTAAACGCACCAGATCGTCGCCATCGACCACGGCATTTTCGGCTTTTTCCTGAATCGATTTTCCGTAAGCCGGCGGAATGAGTTCGAGGGTGAAGTGGGCCGGGATCTTCTCGAAACGAAACCAGCCAACCGGTTCCGTCGCATGGACGAACGAACGCAGAACCGCTCCGTTCTGCCAGGTTACTTCCGCAACGGCCTCCTGAATGAGCAGCCGGGCCGACTGCACGGAACCGAGGGCCGCCGTGTTGAATTCGAGAGCCGCCCCCGGGATTTTGGTCGGGCCGGGTTCTTCATCATACGGTTTGTCGAAATACTGCTGAACGATTTTGTAGTCTTTTTTCATGACCTGATCCTGCACCCACTGATAGCTGAATTCGGGCCGGTCGAGTCCGCGCATCGGGCGCAAGTCCCACAGATCCACCCGATCCAGCGAAAACCGGAGACGGTCGTTTTTCTGCCAGATCAGCGCCCCCAGAACCCCGTTTCCCAACGGCAGTGCTTCGTCCCAGCGGGTGGGGAGTTGCGAAAACCGTAGATCCTGCGGGCTGACTTTGAGCGATTGTGCGGTAGTCGGCTGAGGACCTAACAGAAACCAGCAGACGATTCCTGTCAAAAATGAACGAATTTGATTCGCACGGATTGTAGTGGTGATCATAGAAGGGTAGAGGGCGGTATTTTACGGAAGGCAAGGTCTACAGGCGTACGCAAAAAAGCAAATGAGATGAAAGAAGTGAGACGAAAGCATAAAGACCAGTTAGGGGGGAGTGAATGGTCTTTTTTCGCCCGTCTTTTCTCTTTAAGCCGTGATGCGTATCTTGCCGATCAACAAAACCTATTCCCATGAACCGATTTAGAAATTTCCGCTTCGGCACCTTGCGCGATTCCATTCCTTTTGCCATTCTAATAGCACTCTATTTCGTTGTCAGCCAGGCGGCTCAGGCCCAAACCGGCTCGTTGGCGGATGTCAGCTTTATGGAAGGCCGCTGGAAAGGAACCTTCAACGGCGGGCCGATTGATGCCGCCTGGGCCGCTCCGCAGGGCGACAACCTGGCCGGTTTTATGCGCATGATGAAAGACAACAAAGTGACGATGTACGAACTGTTGATCTTTGAGCAGACCGAAAAAGGGCCGATTGTGCTGGTCAAACACTTCAAACCGGGTTTGATCGGTTCCGAAGAAAAAGACGTATCCGACCGGTATTCGTTCATCGAAGCCAAAAAGAACCAGGCCTTGTTTGAGAAATCAGACGGCTCGATCCGGATTATCTACGAAAAACGCTCGGACAACCAACTGGTGATTCAACGCGGCAATCAGAAAGACGGCAAGTGGGTTTTCGCCGATTTGTTTGTGTTTGACCGGGTTCGTTGAGGAACTCCCCAAAGGGCCGGGGTGTTGTGACGTGAAGCCCAATGCTGAGCAACACCCCTGCATGAAAAAAGTCTTAAAAAGAATGGCCCTTATTCTTGTTTCTCTCCTCATTCTCCTGGTTATTGCCGCCGTTGCGTTTGTGAATTTTGCTCCCCAGTTCGGCGAAAATCCGGCGGGCGAGCGGCTGAAGCGCATGCAGGCTTCCCCCAATTTTAAAGACGGCACGTTTCAGAATCTGGTGCCGACCAGCCTCGATATGTCGGCAGGAAAAATGATATCCGCCACCTGGAAAATGCTGACGGGTGTGCCGGGGGCCGAGCCGACCGATACCATCCAAACCATCCCGTTCGACCAGGCGGTTTTTGAAGGCAACGGCGGACCCGAGCAGGTCGCCATTAGCTGGTTTGGGCATTCATCTTTGTTGATTCGGATTCAGGGAAAAACCTTGCTGACGGACCCGGTTTTTAGCGAACGGGCGTCGTTTGCGTCCTTCAGTGGCCCCAAGCGGTTTCCTTTTGATCATTACATGGACGTCGATGAACTGCCGCCGGTAGACGCCGTTGTGCTGTCGCACGACCATTACGATCACCTGGATTACGAGACCTTTACAAAACTGAAAGGAAAAGTAAACCGGTTTTTCGTGCCGCTGGGCGTGGGTGCGCATCTGGAAAAATGGGGCATTGCGCCCGATCAGATTACGGAGCTGGACTGGCATGAATCCACTAAATTCGGTGATCTGACGCTGGTGTGTGCCCCGGCGCGGCATTTCTCCGGGCGTAGCCTGACCAACCGAAACGGCACGTTATGGTGTTCGTGGGCCTTGCTGGGGACGCAGAAACGGGTGTATTACGGGGGCGATACGGGTTATTATCCGGGTCTGAAAACCGTCGGCGAACAATACGGTCCGTTCGACGTTGCTTTGCTGGAATGTGGTGCCTACAACGAAGACTGGATCGATATTCACATGATGCCGGAACAAACGGCTCAGGCTCAACTGGATGTAAAAGCCGATTTGCTCATTCCGATTCACTGGGGAAAATTCAATCTGGCCCTGCACACCTGGCGTGATCCCATTCAGCGTCTGATGAAAAAGTCGGCCGAACTGGGCACCAAAGTCGCCACGCCCCGGATTGGCGAAGTGGTCGTTCTGGGCTCGACGGTTCCGACCGGGCGGTGGTGGGAAACCATGCCCTAACTCTATAAGCGATCCACCAAGCCTTTCATCATTTCCACAAAATACGCCCCGTTTTCCGGCCCGAACCAGTTCATCGTTAGGGTCTCGTACGAATTTTTGTGGTAATACTGGTCGGGCGTAATGTAACCGACATAGCCGCCGTTGAAACTCGTAACCATCAACTGGAAACCTTTCCGGTCGGCTTCCTGCCGGAGTTCGGCCACCAGCTCGCCCGAGAAATCGCAGGGCGTGCCGAGCAAAACCGTCTGACCGATGCGCAACGCCTTCAGATCGGAAGGATAGTCGCCGTAAACCGAATGAAACAGCCAGCCGCGCACCCGCCAGCCTTCCATGACACGGGCCTGGGGTTCGCGCAGTTGCAGGGGCAAGGTCAGAATTTCCAGCGTGCTGTCGGGCTGGGTTTTGAACTGGGGCAATATCGGCAGAATCCGTGCGGTCAATGTATCGGCGTAGGTTCGGATGGTGGCAAATTCGTCTTTCCCCGGCGTGGTTTTCGACCCGGTGCTGCCCACCGATCCGGCCATGAAGGCCACAAAGGTGCCGGTTTGCTTTTCCAGTCGGTCCACCAATGCGCCCGGATAATCGCGGCTGAGGTATTGATAATCGGCCGCCCGGAAAATCGTAGCGTGTGCCCCGAACGTACAGAGGAGGGCCGATTCGCCGGTATTTTTTTTGAGTTTCAAAAGCCGCACATTGGCATCCACTTTCCCCTCCTGATTCATCCGGTTATACACCAGATCGGGGGCGTCGAATTGCGAAAAGCCTACTTCCACCGGAGCCATCTGCTTCTCCGCCAGCACAATGGATTTCAGAATGATATCCGTAATGTGATCGACTACGCGTTGGTCAAAGTCGCCCGCAAACAGTTCGCCGACCAGACCGGGCGCCCAGCCGCCCAGGCTGTTGTGGCTGTGAATGGCACCCGTGAACACCTGATCCCACTGAAATCCGATTTCCGGCAATCTTTTTTTAAGTTGCTCGGTTACGGTGGGGGGCGTGATGAGTAAATCCAGCGCAATAATGGCTACTTTGGTGCCGCCGTTGCTGAGAACGATGGTCCGGACATAAATGGAATCGCTGACCGTTGACCAGTGCTGGCCTCTTCGGGCCCCGTAACCGCCCGTCGGCGTGGTGAACGGGGGCGTCAGGTTGGTTTTCGCCCAGCCCGCCCGCAAACCCGTCTGCGGATTGGGTGGAGGAGCCAGGTCCAGCAGTTGTTGCCGCGTATACCGGTAATAGTCGGTTTTCCGATACGGCTCATCATCGACGGGTGCCAGGCTGACGGCTAAAAACAGGAGAATGGCCGCAACCAGACCCAACAGCACTTTGAAGAAGATACGGAAGTATTTCATGATTTTTGAATCCCAAATCTAACAAAATCTAACCTTGTATCCTCAAATCCAGTTAATAGCTAAAATTAGTTTATCGTTTAGCTGATATGGGTACCCGGTACAGTCAAATTATTTTCTTGATTTCCAATGCATTCAACCGTGTAAAACCCTAAATTTTAACGAATAAACCGTTTAACACCCCAGGTGATTATTTTTACGGATGCAAGCCAGCACAACCCCATCGAAAACGGATACCACCCCTAAACCGGTCGTTTCCCGGCGGCTCGACCGCATGTTTCTCGCTCTCAGCGACGTCGCGTCGTTTGTCGGGCAATTTTTTAAGGAAGTTTTTGTTCCGCCCTACGAAGGAAAGGAAATTGTCCGGCAATGTTACGAGGTGGGCGTTCGTTCGCTGCCGCTGATCTCGCTGACGGGTTTCATCACCGGCATTGTGTTTACCAACCAGTCGCGGCCGTCGCTGGCCACCTTTGGAGCCACTTCGTGGCTTCCCTCGCTGATTTCCATTGCGTTGGTTCGGGCACTGGCTCCGTTGGTAACGGCCCTGATTGCTTCCGGGCGGGTAGGCTCCAACATCGGGGCTGAACTGGGTTCCATGCGTGTAACGGAGCAGATCGAAGCGATGGAAGTTTCGGGTACCAATCCGTTCAAATTTCTGGTTGTTACCCGGGTCATTGCCACCACGTTTATGATACCGGTTTTGGCGATGTTCTTCGTTTTTCTGGGCGTAATGGGGTCCTATGTCAATGTTGCCCAGAACGAAAAAACCAGTTTCATGTCTTTCATTGAAACCTTTTTCAGTTCGATTACTTTTCTGGATATCAACTCCACCGTTGTGAAGGCCCTTATTTTCGGGTTTACCATCGGCATTGTTGGCTGTTACAAAGGCTACAATTCGTCGAAAGGGACGGAAGGGGTCGGAAAAGCGGCCAATGCCTCGGTGGTTACGTCGATGTTCCTGGTTTTTATCGAAGAACTGTTGTTCCTCCAAATCATCAATGCCATTCGCGCTGCGTAACGCATGAACACGAAAAAATCGGTTAATCACCCGAAAGAGTCCGTCATTGTGATTCGGGACCTGAAAATTTCGTTCGGCGATTTGCACGTCCTGCGTGGGGTCGATCTGGATCTGTACCAGGGCGAAAACCTGGTGGTACTGGGTCGCTCAGGAACGGGCAAGTCGGTTCTGATCAAGATTATTGCCGGTTTGCTGGAGCCGGATGAAGGCACGGTGAATGTGCTGGGCGAAGACGTGGCAAAACTCAACAAGCGGGAACTGGATGCTTTGCGGCTAAAGCTGGGGTTTTCCTTTCAGAACAGCGCCCTGTACGACAGCATGACCGTTCGCGAGAACCTCGAATTTCCGCTGATCCGGAATGTGCGGAATCTGAGTCGCAGCGACATCGACAAGGCCGTTGAGCAAGCCCTGGAGGATGTTGGACTGAGTCAAACCATCAACCAGATGCCATCGCAACTGTCGGGCGGGCAGCGCAAGCGGATCGGCATTGCCCGGACGCTGATCTTGAAACCGGAGATTATGCTGTACGACGAACCCACGGCGGGTCTGGACCCCATTACGTCCAACGAAATCAACAACCTCATCAACGAGGTGCAGGAGCGCCACAATACCTCGTCGATTATCATTACCCACGACCTGACCTGTGCCAAAACCGTCGGCGATCGTATTGCGATGTTGCTCGATGGCCGGTTTGAACGGCAGGGTACGTTCGAGGAAGTTTTTGAAGATTCGAACGATGAGCGTGCAAAACAGTTCTATGAATACAACTTTGTTAATTAATGGTTAATCTGTTTGAAGTTTAGGGTTTGTTGTTGAATAAATTTCTGTTGTACAGATACTTGTCATTAAAAATGACAAAACATAAACACTAAACCAGAAACTAATCCATACCTCAAAAAAGAGACTCAATGAAAGCGGCAGAAAATAAGCGGGCCATCACCGTCGGGATTTTTGTGTTAATCGGCATTGTCATTCTGGTTACCGGAATCATGGTGCTGGGCGGGCAGCAAAAGCGGTTTGTCAAAAGCATTCGTGTGAACGCGATTTTTGACAACGTCGGCGGGTTGCAGGCCGGTGCAAATGTCTGGTTTTCCGGTGTGAAAATCGGAACCGTTCGACGGATTCAGTTCTACGGAAATTCGCAGGTCGAAGTGACCATGAACATCGAGGAATCGAGTCAGCAGTATATCCGCAAAGATGCACTGGCCGCCCTGAGCACCGACGGGTTGATTGGAAATAAAATCGTGGAAATCGTTGGCGGCAGCATGAAGGCGGGAACCGTAGAAGACGGCGATATTCTGCACGCCAAAGCCGCTCTGAATACGGATGAAATCATGGCGACGCTCCAGCAAAACAATAACAACCTGCTGCGCGTCACCTCCGATGCCAAAAAAATTCTGGACGAAGTATTGAAAGGAAAAGGCATGGCAGGGGCGGTTTTGCGGGATTCTACGATGGCCAATCGCTTTAAAAATACGATGGCTAATCTCCAGATAGCTTCGAGCGGGGCGGCTCAGGCCACCAAATCGCTGAGCCAGGTGTCGAACTCCCTGAACCAGTATGCCGGTAAACTGAACACAAAAGGCACGTTGGCCAGCGATCTGGTGTCCGACACGGTTATTTTCCACGACCTGCGGATGTCGTCGGCCAAGCTGCGGCAGGTGTCGGGAACGGCCGCCGAAGCGACGGAGAACGTCAAGCGGGCGAGCGATAAACTCAACAGCAGCGACAACGCCATCGGAATTCTGCTCAACGACCAGGCCGTGAATAAGAACCTGAAAAATACGATCCAGAATCTGGAAAGCAGCAGCTACAAACTCGACGAAAACCTGGAAGCCTTGCAGCACAACTTCCTGCTGCGCGGTTTTTTCCGGCGCCGGGCCAAAGAGCAGGCCAAACAAAAAGAAGCGGCTGCAACAGCCGCCACCATTACACCCGACACGAGCGTGCGGAAGTAACGGCACGGAAACCGTATCTTTGGGGTATGGTAGCAACCCAACCCATTGGCGTGTTCGACTCCGGCTACGGGGGCCTGACGGTCCTGAAGTCGATTGTTCAGCAATTGCCGCAGTACGATTATATTTATCTGGGCGACAACGCCCGCACGCCCTACGGCACGCGTTCGTTCGAAACCGTTTATCATTACACGCTGGAATGTGTTCAGCACCTGTTCAATAAAGGGTGTCGGCTGGTCATTCTGGCCTGTAACACGGCTTCCGCCAAGGCGTTGCGCAATATTCAACAGCTCGATTTGCCAAAAATCGCTTCCGATCGTCGGGTTTTAGGCGTCATCCGGCCTACGACGGAGGTCATTGGAACGTATTCCAAAACCGGTCACATCGGAATTCTGGCCACGCGCGGAACGGTGACGTCGGAGTCGTATATGGTGGAAATCGAAAAGTTTTTTCCGAATTTGAAGGTCTATCAGGAAGCCTGCCCGATGTGGGTGCCGCTGGTCGAAAATGGCGAACACAACGGCCCTGGTGCCGATTATTTCGTTCAGAAACACCTCGACCGGCTGTTGCAGCAATCGCCGGCCATCGATACGCTTTTACTGGCCTGCACGCATTACCCGCTCTTACTCCCCAAAATTCGACAATTCGCTCCTGAAAATCTGACGATTTTGAGTCAGGGCGACATTGTGGCCAACAGCTTGCAGGATTACTTACAACGCCACCCGGAAATCGACGCCCAATGCAGCAAAGGGCAGACACTGACCTTTTATACCACGGATTCGGCGGAAGAATTTGAACAGAAAGCCGGGCTGTTCTGGGGAAAGCCGGTGCGGGCGGAGCGGTTGACGTTATAGGAAATGAGTATAAAAGACGCGCTGAACCGTCTTTCGTATAGCCGATCTTCCGGATTCCTGACAGCAATGACGCCCCAACGACGCCCCCTTTTCCTGCTTCTGGCCTTCATCGCCGTAGCGACGGTTCTGCTGGTGGCGTATCAGTTCATGAAGCCAAAACCGAAGGCGGTCAAACGGGAGGAGTGGGCAACGGTTTTCAAAGGGTTGGGGACGCTTTCATCGCCCCGACTGGCCGATCTCAACAACGATGGTATTCTGGATCTGGTCATGGGCGCGGGCGGCATCGAATTCAAGACGAGCGATTCTGCCATTATAGCCGTCGATGGAGCCACCGGCCAGTTGCTCTGGAATGTCCGGGCGCGGGACCAGATTTTCGGCTCTCCGCGCTTTCGCGACATCACCGGCGACGGCATTCCCGACGTATTCATCGGTGGGCGAGCCGCCGAGTTCAAAGCCATCGACGGCGAATCGGGCGCGGTGATCTGGGACTATTTCACGAATTCGGACAACCGCTCCGAAAGTGATTCCGGTACCTACAATTTCTTCAGTCCGCAGTTTATTCCCGATCAGGACGGTGACGGTTTCGAGGAGTTGGTGGTTGCGGCCGGTGGGTATGTCAAAGCGCTGCCCCACGATCCGAAACGCCCGCCGGGCCGGTTGCTGGTGTTGAGCAGCGCCACCGGAAAACGACTCGCTGCGGCCGTGATGCCCGACGGTTTTGAGATCTATATGTCGGTGGTTGTGGCTGATTTTAAGAAGGATGGAAACCTTTCCCTTATTTTTGGTACGGGCGGGGAGACGCTGGAAGGCAGCCTGTATAAAGCTTCGGTCGCAGATTTGATGAAAAACGACTTGTCGAAGGCAACGCGGCTGGAGTCGGGGCAGGAGAAGGGCTTTGTAGCTCCGCCGGTTCTGGCAGACATTACGCAGGACGGTATTGTAGACATCATCGCCAACGCCGTTAACGGCCGGATGATTGCCATCGACGGCGCGACAGAACAGGTACTCTGGCGGGTGACAATTCCAAAAACCGAAGCGTACTGCTCCCTGGCGGTCGGTTATTTCACAGATGATGCCATACCGGATTTTTTTACGAACTACGGCATCGGCACCTGGCCGAACCTGAACCGGTCGGTGCAACTGATGGTGAACGGAAAAACCGGCCGGATTGCTTTTCAGGATTCGCTCGGCAGCTTTCAGGAGAGCAGCCCACTGGCGTTCGATTACAACCGGGACGGTTTTGACGATGCACTTTTGAGCCTGAACTACAACCACTTTTCCACCATCAGCAACCAGTTGATGGTGATCGACTTCCACAACGACACGACGTACCAAATCAGTAAGCGGCAATACGGGGCCAACGTCGCCAGCACGCCCTGGCTCGGTGATCTGGACGCCGACGGGCTGCTCGATCTGGTTTATGCCCACGAAATTGACCCGGTTGATCTGCTGTCGGTTAAGCAGAAAAAAGGGTTGAAAATCAATAAGCTGAAACTAGCGGTGCCGGTTCAGCAGAACCGGATTTGGGGGGGATATATGGGCAGCCATCATGACGGGATTTTTCGGTGATCCATCAATAATTCGCGCGAAATTAATTTTCTGATGAAGACATACCTCGCAACGGCATTTGCTTTCTTTCTTTTCAGTTCGGGTTTTAGCCGCGCCCAAACGGCCTATGATTCCGTGGTTTATGCCCGAAAAATCTATAAAACCGTCGATACGGTTCAATTAACGGCGCATGTCTTTTATAAACCGTCGACACTCCGAAAAACGGGCAATACCGCCCTGGCATTTTTCCACGGTGGCGGGTGGGCATTCGGCAAACCGGACGAGTTTTTCAACGCCTGTAAACGCTATGCGAACCTCGGCTTTGTCGCCATCTCGTTTCAATACCGGCTGGTTACGGACACCGGCAATAATCCGGATAAAACCGTTACGCCCATCGACTGCGTGATCGACGTACGGTCGGCTATGCGGTGGTTGCGCGAACACGCCAGAGACTACGGGGTTGATTCCGATAAAATTGTCGCGGGTGGTCAATCGGTGGGCGGCCAACTGATTTTGTGTGCCGCCATGCTCGACGCGCCCAATGATCCGAAAGATAATCTCCGGGTTAGCCCGGCACCGAATGCCATCATTTCATGGTCGGGAACGGTCAACACGCTCGATCCGTGGTGCGACCGCTTGCTGGGCAACAAGCGGGCTCAAATCTGGAGCATTTCACCGGCGCATAATGTAAAGTCTAAAATGCCGCCGGTTATCGCTTTTCACGGCGTGGCTGATCATGTGGTTGACTTCTGGACGGTCAGTTTTTTTGCTGACGAGATGCGGGCGTTGGGGAATCACATGGAAATTTACAAATATGAAGGGCGGCAGCATTATCTGGGCGATCCTGATCCGCATTATGCCCGGTTGTTTGATGAAGGAATCCTGACGAAAACGGACGATTTTCTACGTCGATTCGGGTTTATGAAACCGTAATTCGTCTGGGCTTCCCGGAAAACGAATAGATCGTAACCGAAACCGCCCCTTCCGGAACCACCAGCGTCCGTGCCGATTGCGATAAATACGTCGAGCCATACGGTAATTCCTGCTTCCGTTTCTGCCCGTTCGCCAGCGTAATTTCTGCCCAGGCATCGGTTGATTGCAACGGAATGACCCGCTGGCTTTTGCGGATAAGCTGGGCAAAGGCCAGCAGTGGCCCGGCATTCTGCGTCACCAAAACCAGATTCTGACCGGTTCGGGTTGGCAACGTCGCCAGCCCTTTGGCATCGCCGGTCGCTGAAAAACCGCTTTGGGTGACTGGAACGGGCGCGAAGTTGCCTTTGCCGTCGCCTTTCAGATACAAGCCGATTCCCGCGTCATACCGCCCGATGGTCACTTCCGTTGCGTAAGAATTGCCGACGGCGAGCAGGTCCAGATTGCCGTCCTGGTCCACATCCAGGCTCGTCATTCCGAAGAGCGGAGCAAACTGGGCCTGCGTCGGCAGCGGTTTCAACGTAAACTTCCCGTGACCTTCATTTTGCAGGTAAACGCTTTCAAACCGTTCGCAGGTTAACACATACGCGCCGGTCAGTTCGTCTTTCGTGAACACATCGGCAAACGTTCCTTTGGCGTAGTCGGCGTATTTCAGGAAGCGCTTTCGCATAAACGTCATCTGGCCGATCAGCTCGTCGCGGGCGTGTGTCACCTGTTGTTTTCCATGAAGGTAATACGTCAAAACCGGGTCCAGCGTGCCGTTCTGGTCGAAATCCTTTGCGTAGACGGCAATCGGTTCGTTGGCGGTGGGCTGGTAGCGGCTGTTCCGTCCGCAATTGCCGAGTACGTAATCGGTATCACCGTCGTTGTCGAAATCTCCGCTGGCGAGGCTGTTCCACCAGCCGGTCGTGTTCTGCAATCCAATCGAATTAGCGACGTTGGTAAACCGCCCTTTGTCATTTTTGAAAAATGTTACCGGCATCCACTCCCCGGCCACCATCAGGTCGATTTGACCGTCGTTATCGAAATCCGTCCACAAAGCCGCCGTCACCAGGCCGATCCGACTCAACGCCTGGCCGCCAGCTTTTTCGGTGACATCCCTGAATTTCCCGCCCTCATTCCGCAGAAGGTAACTTCTGGCCGGTAACGGATATTTGCCCGGATAAACCCGCCCGCCAATAAACAGATCGAGGTCGCCGTCGTGGTCATAATCAGCCGCAACGACGCAGGAACCGCTGTCGGTCATGCGGGGCAAGGCCGCCAAATCCCGGCTGAAATTTCCTTTGCCGTCGTTTCGATACAGTCGGGACTGGTAATAACTCGTCCCGGCCATCTGCTCGTTGCTGCCGCTGACCACCAGCAGATCGAGGTCTTCGTCACTGTCGGCGTCGAAAAGCAGCGTGCCCGTATCTTCGTACATGACGTCCTGATCGAAGGTTTTTCCGGTAAACCGGCCGTCGGCGGTTTGGAGAAAAAACGTACCGGCATGACCCGCCGAACCGCCCACAAAAAAGTCGGATCGCCCGTCGCCGTTGACATCGCCCACCGCGATACCGGGGCCGCTCTGCGAAAATTTGTGGGGCAACAGATGCTCCACTTTAAAGTCGGCGTACTCAGTTTCCTGGTGTTTGAAATCGATTCCCAAACGGGCCGCCACCTCCTCAAACAAAACCGGCCCTGGTTTTGCCGGTAAAACCGGCTTGGCAACCGCGTCCTGATGCCGGATGGTCAAGACCTGATTGGCTTTTACATCCCGCAAAACCGTCTGCCGACCGTCTGCCCAACGAACCACGACGCTGTCGGCCACGGGGTTCGCTCCCAGCCCAACATGCAATATCGATTCCACGCTCGACTGAAAACCGCGATAGGGCGAATTTTCCAGGTACTGCACTCCATTTTTACCCGCATATACCCACACTTTTGCACCCAGACCGGCGGTATTGAGCGAGTCACCAATGAGTTTCATTCGCAGAAAATGATGTTTTTTCAGTTCGTTTGCGCGGTTTTTGTAAATAAAAGCCGGGTCGTCGATGTTGTTGATAATCAGATCCAGATCGCCATCGTTGTCCAGATCGGCGTAGGCAGCTCCGTTGGAAAAACTCAACTCGCGCAGCCCCCAGGCGTCGGATTTTTTGGTGAAGGTCAGGTCGCCACCCGGTCGGTCGCCACCGTTGTTCCGAAAAACGTAATTCTGAAGTTTGGACCCCTGCAATTCATCGACGGCGCGGAGCATGATGCGGTGCTGCTCGTGCTGGTTTTCGGGTAGCCGGTTGGGGGCGTCAGGCGAAGCGGCATATTTGTTATAGACCGAAAAGTCGCGGTTGGTGATGTCTTTCGGATAGCCGTTGCTGATAAACAGGTCCTTATAACCGTCGTTGTCGAAGTCCGCCAGCAAGGGTGCCCAACTCCAGTCGGTGGCATGCACCCCGGCGAGTTGCCCGATTTCGCTGAAGGTGCCGTTGCCGTTGTTGAGTTGAAGCGTGTTGCGCATGTACGACGGCAAATAGCCCTGCGCCAGCGTCATCATGAATTTGTCGTAATTTTTGGCCCCGCTAAACAGCTTCTGCCGTTCGTTGTCTTCGGGCAGCATATCGACCACCAGGATGTCGGGCAAACCGTCGTTGTTGACATCGGCTACGTCGTTACCCATCGCAAAATTGCTGGTGTGTTTCAGGTATTTAGCCGCGCTTTCGGTGAAGGTGCCATTCTGGTTGTTGAGGTAAATGAAGTCATCGTCCACATAATCGTTGGAGACGTAAAGGTCGGGCCAGTGGTCGTTGTTGATGTCGCAGACGGCCACGCCCAGGCCGTAGCCATCGACCAGCAGCCCGGCCTGTTTCGACACGTCCGTAAAACGCCCGTTGCCGTTGTTGCGGAAGAGTTTGTCCGCGCTTTTGCCGGAGCCATCGGTTATTTTGGGGTGAATGACGCTGGTGTCCCAGGTTTCGTTGGCGTAGGTCGCAATGAAAAGGTCGAGGTCGCCGTCGCGGTCGTAATCCAGAAAAACCGCCATGGTGGAAAAGCCGGTGTAAGCAAGGCCGTATTGGGCCGCCCGTTCGGTGAACGTTCCGTTTTGGTTGTTGATATACAACCGGTTGGTCTGGCGCAATTCGCCATACACCCCCGCCGAACAAACGTATAAATCGGGATAGGTATCACCGTTGATGTCGGCTACGGCCACGCCGGTCGCCCAGTTGTCGCCCCGGATGCCGGCGGATTCGGTGATGTCTTTGAACGTCAGATTTCCCTGATTAAGATACAGTCGGCTGGGCACCATGTTGCCGCTGAAAAAGAGATCCGGCAGACCGTCGAGGTTGACATCCAGCACGGCGACGCCCCCGCCGTTGTAGACGTATTCGTAATCGATCAGATTGACGGAATCATTTTCAGTGATGGTGTTGGCAAACTGAATACCGGTTTTCCCGGCGGGAACCAGCTCGAAAAGGGGCGTTTCTTCGTTCCGGTTTTGGCAGGAAAAGAGGAACAGTAACCAGCAGAGCAAACAAAAACCGGTAGAAAACAGACTGCGCATATCCAATTAGTAGTACGGCTTGCATCGAACAAAAACTAACGGCTACGCTTGCAGGAGTTTTGTGCGTGTCCGATTTACCCGGGGGGGTAGAATGTTAATAGAAGAACCAAGTGAGATCGATTACTAAGCCCCGGCAGGGGCGTTCTAAATTCATTTAACAACGTTAGGACGACACTGCCGGGGCTAAAAGATAGATAAGCTTTTTCCTATTAACATTCTACCCCTCCGGGGTAAGTTGGACACGTACAAAGCTTTAGAGGCTAACCCTGTTTTACCAACCCGGATTCTGCTTCAGAACGCCTTTGTTGAGCAGAATCTCGTTTTCGGGGATCGGGAAATACAGCCGGTCCGGGCTGCTTGCTTTGACGATTTGCGCGGCATAAGCCGGATCCCAGCGCAGCAAATCCAGCCAGCGAACCCCTTCAAACATCAACTCCCGGCGTTTTTCGGCGCGGATGGCCTGCCGCATTTTTTCCGGCGTATCGACGTCGGCCAGGGTCAGCAGCGGAATCCCGGTGGTGCCGACGGGCAAGGTGGGCCGGAAGCGGTTGGCAAAGTTGGCATCCTGTGCGCGGGCGCGGAACGTATTCAGAATGGTCAAAACCGCCTGCTTGTTGGCTTCGTAATTGATCTCGTTGAGGGCTTCGGCTTTGTTGAAATAGATTTCGCCCAACCGCAACATCACGAGGTTGGCCCGCGCAATGCCTTCGTTGGCCCAAAGCGGCTGTGGCAAAAACTTGTTCGAGACTTTATCGTCCTTGATCGTGTATTCGTACCGCGCATCCTTGCGCGGTTTTTCGTATTGCGCCACGGCATCGTCGGTGGCCCGAAACTCGCCATTGCCGTAAAACCAGCCGTGGATTCCCATGTTGAAAAAACCGGGTCCGGCTTCGGCCTGAATTTCGAGAATGGCTTCGCCACTGTTCTGATCGCCCAGAAACATCGTCGTCCACGGATTGACCAGCGAATACTGACCGCTGTTGATGATTTCGTCCGACAGCTTCACGACTTCCTGCCAGTTTTTTTCCTGTAACCGAATCCGCGATAAAAAGCCTTTGGCCGCCCATTTGCTGGCCCGCCCCCGGCGCTCGTTGGCCGAAAACTGCGTCATCGAATTGGGAAGGTTCGCTTCGGCCACCTGCAAATCCTTCACAACCTGCGCCAGCACTTCCGGCTGGGTCGAATTGGGAATCTGGTTGTCTTCGGGCAAGGCCCCCGCCGGAAAGTTCAGGATCAGCGGCACATTGCGCCACAGCATGGTCAGGTAATAATACGACAGTCCGCGAATGAAATGGGCTTCGCCCAGCACTTCATCCTTGCGCTTGTCGTTGGCCGTGGTGGCCCCCACAAACGCCGTCGGTGGAATATCCTTCACCTTTTCCAGAAAGAGGTTGGCGTTGGCGATGGTCACCCACGGGGCCTGAAAATACGATTCGGTGGTGCCGTGGTTGACGCTGGACATGTCGCCCCGGTTTTCCATGATGTAGCCGAACTTCCCGGCAGCCGTCGTCAGGTCATCGGAATTCATATCCAGTAACATGTACGTTCCAACGATATGATTTTCGGTAAACAGCCGGTTGTAGGTTCCGATCAGGCCCAATTCGGCATCGGTTCCGTTCGAGTAAAAACCGTCCTGCGCCAGTGCCGACTCGGGCTTCTGATCCAGCGTATTACAGCCATTCACTAGGAATCCGATCAGAAGAAGAGCCACCAGCCGATAGCCTTTGTTGTGTATTTTTTTCATGATCACTGCTGAAATCTAAAAGTTGGCAATGCTTAAAAAGAGATGTTCAGACCTAACGTGTAGGTTTTCGGCTGCGGGAAGGTGCCGTAGTCATACCCCATCGCCACGTTTCCGCCCAGACCCGAGCCGGTGAAATGGCTCACTTCCGGATCGTAACCGCTGTAGCGGGTGAACGTCAGCAGGTTGTTCGACGAGAAATAAAGGCGGGCCGAGGCAATCTGGAGTTTGCTGGTTACACTGCGGGGCAGGTTGTAGCCCAGCGTCAGGGTTTTCAGGCGCAGGTACGAACCGTCTTCGAGCCAGCCGTTGTGGGGCAGCAGGTTGTTGGCGCTTCGGTTGTCGTAGAACACCCCCGGATATGCCGTGACGTCGCCCGGTTTTTGCCACCGTTTGTCGAACGAAACCTGCGTTGTGTTGTAGCCGATCGTGGAATTGAGGTCGCGGTTCAGCCCTTCCATCCACTTCCGGGTCTGGTTGTAAATCTTGTTGCCATACGACCACTGGAAGAAAATGTTCAGATCGAAGCCTTTGTAACCGAACGTGTTGGTCAAACCGCCGATGTGTTTCGGGAGCGGACTGCCCATAATCACCCGGTCGAGGCTGTTGACGGCCCCGCCCGATTTGTCCTGATCGACAATCACGACGGTGCCGTTTTCCGGGTTCACATTTTTCTCCCGTTCGTATACCCAGAATGAAATGGGTTGGCCTTCCCGAATCAGCGTGGCTTCATTGACCGCAATGTCCTGACCACCGATCAGTGAAAGCACTTTGTTGCGGTTCATGCTGAAATTCAGGTTCGTACTCCAGGAAAAAGCGCCGTTCAGGTTGATGGTATTGATGCCCAGTTCAAACCCTTTGTTCTCCATTTTTCCGATGTTGGTCAGCGTCGAGCTAAACCCGGAGGTGCGGGGCAGCGGCAGGTTGAGCAACAGGTCCGTCGTTGTTTTAATGTAGTAGTCAGCGGTCAGGCTCAGGCGGTTATTCAGGAAACCGACATCGGCTCCGACGTTGAACTGGGCGGTTTGTTCCCACGAAAAATCGTCGTTCGGAATGTTGTTGGCCACCGCACCCAGCCGGTTCAGGTAATTGCGGCCCGTGTTGGCTCCTCCACCAACGCCGAAGGTGCCAATGTAGGAGTAGTTCCCGATCTCCTGGTTGCCGGTAATGCCGTAGCTCGCCCGGAATTTCAGGTTGCTGATGGTGGTAGACGACTTCATGAACTCCTCTTCACTGAGGTTCCAGCCCACCGACGCGGAGGGAAAAAAACCGTATTTGTTATTGGCCCCAAACCGGGATGAACCATCCAGACGGGCGTTGATCGATAGCAGGTATTTGCTCTTGTAGTTGTAGTTCAACCGCCCGAAATACGACGCAATGCCCCAGGATTCGGCGTTTGAGGTCGACGTCAGAATGGTGGAACCGCCGTTGAGCGTCGTGACGTTTTTGCTGACAAAACCGCCGACGTACGAAAACGCTTCTTCCAGCCGCGACTCCTGAAAACTGGTGCCGAGCAGCGCCTGGAATTTGTGGTCTTTCCCCAGTCCGAAGTCATAAGTCAAATAGTTTTCGGTCAGCCACAACACTTCGTTGAAGTTCCGCACACTCCCGGTGCCGGTTCCGTTGCCCTGCACTGCTGCCTGGAACGGTTCGTAGAAAAAATCCTCGTTTTCGAAGCGAACATCGGTTCCCAACTGTGTCCGGAAACGGAGTCCCCGGATGATTTCCCACTCAGCAAACAGGTTGCCGATCAAGCGGATGGTTTTGTTGTCGAGGTGCTGCGCCAGGGCCATCGCCACCGGGTTGGCAATCAGCGGAGCCAGCGGATCGAAGGAATATTCGCCGTTGGGTAGCCGAATCGGAGTCGCCGGGCTGCGGGTCAGGGCTGTCGTCAACACCGGAGAACCGTAGAGGTGATTACCACCCGCGTCGGACCGGGGCGTTCCGTTGTTCCGCAGTCGGTTGTTATCGGTGTAGCTCACCATCAGGCTGTTGCCGATTTTTACTTTTTTATTGATGCGTTGATCAAGGTTGACCCGGAGGTTGTAGCGTTTAAAGCGGGAGTCGATCAGAATTCCCTGCTGGTCCATATACCCCGCGCTGAGCATATACTGCGTTTTTTCGGTGCCGCCCCGGGTCGAAATGTTGATGTTGGCGGTTGGAGCGGTTCGCAGCACGGCATCCTGCCAGTCGGTATTGGTGGTGGGGTTATTGATAAACGCCTGCGTAAAAACCGGTGCGGCTTTGATGGAAGCCAGCCCTTCGTTGGACAAAATGGCAAAGTCGGAAGCACCCAGTACGTTGTAGCGACCGGTGGCTTTGGAAAAACCGTAATAACTGGTAAGGTCAATTTGCTGCTTCCCGGCTTTTCCGCGTTTGGTGGTGATCAGCACGACGCCGTTGGCTGCCCGCGCCCCGTAAATGGACGTTGAAGCGGCATCCTTCAGGATTTCAATCGACTCGATATCCGCCGGATTGATGTTCGACATCCCGTTGATGCGTTCTTCGCCGGTTTGCTGGTTGAAGGTCTGCGTATTGTTGATCGGCACGCCATCCACGACGTACAACGGTTCGTTGCCCGCTCCCAATGACGACGTTCCGCGAATCCGGATGGAAACCCCTCCGCCCGGTGCGCCGGTGTTGTTGGTCACCTGAACGCCCGAAGCCCGGCCCTGCAACGCCTGATCCAGCCCAACGAGCGGCATGTCCTTGATTTCTTTGGCGGTAACCGTTGCAATGGCACTGGTCACTTCAGCCTTCGACTGCGTGCCATATCCCACGACCTGGACTTCGCTCAACAGCCGCTCATCCGTCGCGAGCTGCACGTTGATGACCGACCGGTTGTTGATCGGAATTTCTTTGGAGAGAAAACCGATGTAGGAAAAAATCAGGGTTCCGTTGCCATTCGGCACCGTGAGCGTATAGTTCCCTTCGCCGTCGGTGGTGACCCCGGTGGTGGAGCCTTTAATGATGACATTCACGCCCACAAGGCCCTCGCCGTTGTCGGATGTTACACGTCCCCGCACCGTAATGGCGGTTTTCTGCTCCATGCGGGCCAGCAACATCGTGTTCATGCGGGCCTGCAAGGGATTAAAAAGGCTGTTGTCCAGCAGGGGCAGGGAGGTGGTTCGGGCGGCTTCGATTCCGTCGGGCCGGTTTTCTTTGCGGCTTTCTTTGGGCGGCACCACCACATACACATGTTCTTTGACCTTCTCGAAATGCAGATTCAGTGGTCCCAGCAAATTCTGGAGGGCGTCCTCAATTCGGGCGGGCGATTGGGTTTGTCGGGTCACAAACTTGTTCTCGACTGTCTGAAGGTTGTAGATCACCGAGGCATTGTACCGCGTACTCAGCTCATTCAGTGCCTGTTTGAGGGGCTTATGCAGGTCGGTGGCCAGCACTTTCTTATCGACCGGTGAGTTGTCAATGGAAGCCGTTACCTGGGCGTATGTGTATCCCTGCCAGCTACTGACGGCCTGGAGGAACAGGCACAACAATAGCTTGCTCAGCGTGTATCGGTTCTGCTTCATAAGGTGAACATCTTAAGGGTGATCGGATAAAGGAATGCTGTTTTCAATGACAACCTGGTTATGGTTCCGGCTGATGCGCAGGTTCGACGACTTGGCCAATACCGTTAGCAGCACATCCAGGTTATCACTCGGAATGGTACCGACCAGTTTCTGGTTGGCTTTCACGTTGTCTTTGAAAATCACGTCGACGCCGTAGGTGTCTTCGATCATTTCGCCGACTTTATAGAGGGGCGTGTTTTCAAAAACCAGCACTTTATTCCGCCACGACGTCAGGGCTTCGGCATTCACCTGGTTTTTGATCACCTTTTTGTTTTTCCGGAAATATTCCACCGTTTCGCCGGGGACCATCATCACCCGGCTGGTATCTTTCGCCGACATGATGTTGACCTTGACCTTGCCGGAATTGAGCACGACGTTGGTTTTGTCATTGCGGTTAAAAACGTTGAACCGGGTTCCCAGCACTTCGACATCCAGGTCCGGCGTATGCACCACGAAGCGGGCGTGGTTCCGTTTGTGTTTTACGTCGAAAAACGCTTCACCATCCACCCAGACTTCCCGCTGGTGTTTCCCGTCCCAGTTCGGGGCGTATCGCAGTTGGGTGTTGCCGTTCAACGTCACCACAGAGCTGTCGGGCAGGGTGAAGGTGGCATTTTCACCGTAGGCGGTTTGCAGCAGGATGGCGTCGTTCCGGGAGTGGCTCAGCCAGAAATACCCGGCAGCCGCCAGCAGCAGGAATCCGGCCAGCGAAGCGGCTATTCCCCGCCAGCGGTAAAACCACGGTTTCTCGTCCGCATCGGGCCACAGCGGAATCGTTGGTGCCGGGTTGTCATGCGCCCGAATGGTCGCCAGCAGCCGTTCCAGTTCCCGGTTTTTGTGCGGGTCTGAGGTGGTCAGTTTGTTGGGAGACAGCATCGAGACGAGCTCGATGGCGTCGTCGATGTCGCGTTGTTTTTCGGGATGTTGCCGGATGAAATCCTCCCAAAAGTGAATCTCGTCAGCCTTCGTGCGGTAGACGAAAGCCTGAAAAGATTCGTTGGTGGCAAAATCTTCGCTGGTATAGTGTATGAAATGGGATGACTGATGCATGACGAAAGCGCGTGGAAATACGAAAAAAGGCTGATTGGCAAACCGGTTCTTCTCCTCTTTTGCCTATAGGACAGCGCAAAAGCGGTTATATACTCAAACTTTTTTTAGCGGATCGATCCGGCGGTTTTGTGCCCCGTCAGGGGCTTCACAGCGCAGCGTCGGTAGGAATAGTCTACCACCCAACTCCTGCGTGCCGTGAGGTACGCGACTGCATGTTTCGGATATTGTTGCGTACCTCACGGCACGCGGGGAGAAGGATTCATCTTGGTCTACCGACGCTGCGCTGTGAAGCCCCTGACGGCGCGAAAACTGTTTCGGTTAGCGGGTTTTACTGTGGGCTAATCTGGAAGCAAAAGCAACTAATTGGAAATCAGGCGGCAAAAAAATACGCGATGAGTAGCGCAAGCGGGCTGGCGTATTTTCCGTCGAAACAGGCACTGTCGAGCACCGGGCGGAGGGCCGACGAAGACGGGGGCATCAATTCGGCTTTGTGTTCTTTCAGGCTTTTGAGGCTCTGGTGAATCAGATTCCGGACCGACTGAACGTTCAGCGCCATGACGTCCGCAATTTTTTCGTAATCTAATCCTTCGTAAAACTTCAGAAAAAGAGCTTCACGCTGCCGTTTGGAAAGTTGGTTCAGGAAACGGGCTAGTGCCTCGCCTTGTTCTTTGGAAATTTGGGCCGCAATCAGAAAATCTTCGTGGGAAAACGTAATATCGACCTCGTAAACCAGATCGGTCTGCAGGTTTTTCTTCTTGCCCGAGGCCACGGCTTCGTCGCTGATGTGGCGTTGCAGCGTTTTAAGGAGGTATGCTTTGACATACCGGATTTCGCCCAGTTGGTCGCGTCGACTCCAGAGTTTCAGGAACATATTCTGGATGCAATCTTTCACCAGATCTTCGTCCCGGGTCAGTTTCATTCCGTAATAATACAGGCTGTCGTAATGCTCCCTGAAAATTTGGGCCAGGGCGTTGGAGTCTCCATTTCTGAAATTTCTCCACACCCCATTTTCTGCCCTATTTTCAACAGAAGTCTCCATCAACCTGAAATGATAAAAATCTGAAACTGATTTGTCTAATTGTATTTTTCTGTGAATAAATGGCTTAATGCCCTCCGCTAAACCCGCAATGGTGACACAAATAGATAAAGATTTTTCTATTTTTTCCAAAAAAATATATAAAAACTGCATTCTGGCTTGGTATATCGAATGGCGGTTTTTCGAATAGATGTAAAAAATACATTTATTAGGTCCGGCAGATTTACGAAGGCTTGCAGTTTTAGGTTGCGAAATATTGTACTATTCAAATAAAGTGTAGGTTGATAAAAGTTAATGAAGCAATCTGGTCAGGCATTGCTACGGGTAATACAGCAGAAAGACTGAGTATGAATGGGGCCGGTGGCCTGTCTTCCAGATAATTCTGAACCTGACTCAATTGACGATGAAGCCAAACCGTTTGTGTTACCTCCTGCTTTTGCTGACTATGGCGTTCCAAACCAAGTCGAATAACAGCTTTGGTGTGGATAAAATTGAGAAAATAGCCCTGTCGCCGGCAATGCTAATCAATGAGGTTGCCAAGGGTAACGCCGGTTTTCTGGTGGATGAACAGGGGCCGAAAGGCGAAGCTCCAACCGGAAACCGGGTCACCAACTGGTCGGTGAACGTGGCGGAAGGAGAACTGTCGTGGTATTTGCCCGCCAATGCCGTGATCGATCTGGGCCGGGAACACATCATCACGACCGTTTATCTCTACGACGGCAACGGGATTGCCGGAAACTGCCGCATCAACTACGGGATTCCCTTCCGCTGGACGCCCTTGCTGATCGACCCGCTGACGAGAAACAACGCCTGGACTACGCATTCGGTCAAATCCATTCGGACGCGGTATCTGCAAATTTCCAAAGAAACCGACGCTGATATGCGGGAAATTGTGGTTTATGGGTATCCTGTCGAATCGGCTCCGGTAAACGAAAAAGCGAATGCCCCGGCGCGTATTGGTCCGGTTCTGAAGAATACCATCGGCATCAACTCCCATTGTGGAGATCCGATGGACAAAGTTGCCGTGGCCGGTATTGTGCGGGAATACCACAGTTGGCATTACCACGAAGGTGGTTTTACGCGGGGTTATCCCGGCTATCCGAACAACGCAACGCAGTGGAATCCCAGCACACTCAAAAGCGATACGGCAAAAAAAGCTGCGGGGGAGATTCCGGCCTGGAATCCAAATCTGAAAACCGGCGTTGACTTTGACCGGTATTACCGGGAAATGAAGCACGCAGGGATTACGGTTTTTCCGTGCATTCAGGGTACGGTGCCGTGGCTAAACGGCGAACCCGACAAACATTCCCGGCATAAGCCCGTGGGAAAACCGGGGAGCGATCCGGCCAATCCGGCTTCGTATGCCGCCCATGCGGATCTCCTGTTCCAGTATGCCGCCCGCTACGGCCATACCAAAGTGCCGGATCGACAGCTTAAACTGGCTCCGAACCAGCCCAAAGTGTCGGGACTGGGGTATCTGGATTACTACGAAAACTGGAACGAACCCGATGGCTGGTGGGGTGGCCGCAGCGATTATTTCAGCCCTTATGAATACGCGGCCATGTCGAGTGCCGATTACGACGGTCACGAATCGACCATAGGCCCGGACAAAGGCATTAAAAATGCCGATCCGAACGCCAAACTGGTGATGAGCGGTATTGCGATTCCGAGCGTCGACTACCTGAAAGCGATGAAGTTCTGGTTTGAACACAACCGTAAAGACCGGAAGTTCGTCTTCGATGTGCTGACCGTTCACCATTACTGCAATGCCGGGGGTGGGCAGGCTGTCATGACCACCGGAATCAGCCCGGAGCAGGACAATCTGCGGGCCGTCATGCAGCGCATTGCCGATTTTAGAGACCGGTATGCGCCCGACAAAGAAGTCTGGATGACCGAGTTCGGCTGGGACACCAACCCGGTGACCAAACAGGCGGCCCCTACGCCCGAGGTGCAGGGTCAGTGGCTGGTGCGGGCTTTTCTGGCGTGTTTTGCGGGTGGAATGGACCGCGTGGCGATGTTTATGCTGCGTGATGTGAAAACGACCGGCACCACCCAGTTCGACAACAGCGGATTGATCGGAGCTGTGGGCGATTCAACCGTAAAACCGTCGTGGTATTATTTACATACGCTTCGGGAGCAGTTGGACGGTTTTATTTTTCAGGAAGAAGCTGAAACCGGCAACAGCAAGGTCAGGGTGTATGCCTTTAAAAAGCCCGCAACCGGCGAAGGGATTTACGCCGTCTGGTGCTCCACATCGGATGGCTCGGAAGTGAAGGAGTATCCACTTTTCCTAAAAGGAAGCCCGAATTCGGCGACGCTGATTACGTTACAGGATAAGCAGAAACACGGTGTTTCTCAAAAACTGTCGCTTACGGCGGGCTCCGTTCGGGTGGCCGTTTCGGAGCGCCCGGTTTTTGTCAAAGTGGACAGGATGCGTTAATGGAGCCGGTTCCATTGCGGTAAAAGTGTCGTAATCCTGATTAACTTTACGGACTATGAAGCGCACCATCCAGACTACCATCCAGCCACAAGCCCAGAAAATGGGGCCTCTGACCATGCACCAGCCGCTGCCGGCCAGCGGCATCGACCAACTCGATCCGTTTCTGCTGCTGCATCACCACGGGCCAACGGTGTTTCCGGCGCACAACAGCGGATTGCCATTCGGGCCGCACCCGCACCGGGGCTTTGAAACCGTGACTTTTATCTATGAGGGCGATGTGCAACACCGCGATAGCAGCGGTTTTTCCAGCACAATTCAAAGTGGCGGCATTCAATGGATGACCACCGGTAGCGGCCTCGTACATTCGGAGAGTTCCTCCGCAGAATTCAGGGAAAAAGGTGGCCCCGTCGAACTCATTCAGCTCTGGACCAATTTGCCAGCCCGGTTCAAAATGGTAAAACCACATTATGTCGGGTTGCAGAAAGAGGCTATTCCGGTCGTGACGCTGGAGGGGGGCAACGGGTCGGTGGCCGTGACGTCGGGTGTCTGGGACGAAATGGCCGGACCGGTTCAGCCGGTTTACGATGTTGAATTAGCGAACGTAAGCCTGTTGCCGGGCGGTTCGTTTACGCGCCGGATCGAAGCGTCTCGCACGATTCTGTTTTATCTGTTAAACGGTTCAGTGGTTATTAACGGTCAGGAAATTACGGGCCGGACGCTGGTGGTTTTTGACCATGACGGCGATGAACTTGAGGTCCGCGCTACTGAAGATTCCCGCATTTTACTGGGATCTGCCGAACCCATCAGCGAACCCGTCGTCTCCTACGGCCCCTTTGTGATGAACACCGAACAGGAGATCCGACAGGCAGTTTCGGACTACCAGAGCGGACGGATGGGCTACCTCAGTTAATTTTCAAAACCGTATACGCGGCCTGATTGGGTTGGCGGATTTTTGTTCCTACGGTCGTGTTGGCGCGGTCGTCGTCGTGAATCACCAACAGGTGATTGGCGTCGATCAGCGTCAGATCTTCGGCTTTGTGGTTGAAGTGAATGGGCTGACCAGCCGCATCACGCACCGGCTTGAAGGGCCGATTATTGAGCAATTCGTCGGGCGTTGCCGTCCAGAGATAGGCGTCTAACTGGCCGTTGGATTCAATGGATGTCAGCAGCCAGAACAGCTTGCGGTTGCGGTCGTATTCGATGCTCGACAAGGCCAGCGGTTTTGGTAAATTAGCCACCGTCGCCGGGTCGAAGTCGGCCACGATACGCCAGTGGTCGCGCAACGCCAGGCGCTCCCCGTCGGCGGTTTTCTCCACAAAGTACGGCACGGTGACAATCCGAACCCGGTAGTCGAACTGGTCGTATTTTTCGCCTTCCTCCCGAATCCCGAACAGCAGCAGCGAATCCATCACCGCCAGTCCTTCCACTTTGAAATAAGGCATCCCGTTCGGAAAAGCCGGGCGGTTTTGGGCTAAGACCTTGCTGAGTTGTTCCCGGTAAGCCACGGAATTTTTTGCCCCCCGTTGCGGTGTTAGGATCTGCGGATTCGCTTCGTTGCCCTTTTTCCAGTACAGAATGGTGTTATAGCCATCCCAGTCGGTCGAACCCGCTTTGACCCGGTCGAAGGCGGTGGTCAGAAAAACATAGTCGCCGTTGGTGGCAAAGTCTTCGTATTTCCGGGCCTCCCGAAACGCGCTTGCCAGCAGGGGTGTGGGCCGGACGGTGGTGTCGGCAAAGCTTTTCCAGGGTTTCATAAACACCGAACTGAGACCGGTGGGCATGTCCTTGTCATTGGCGACGTACACCGTCCCGTTATCGAACAAAACCGCCGATGCTTCGCACCAGACCGGGTTTCCGTCGGGCATTTTCGTGCCGGAATCGCAGCAGGTCAGCAGGTTTTCCGTTTCAATTGACGCACGCAGAACCGGAACGGTTTTTCCGGTCGTGGTTTGGCTTGTTTTACACTCGACCAGCGAAAGAGAGAGCAGCAATAGGCCGACCCAGATGGAATGGTTTCTCATCAGACAAAGCGGGGACAATAGATGTACATTACCAGAAGGTAAAATTAATGAAGTAAGCTTTAAATACCCCGTTTTTATGCAACACTTCCCGACCCCACCGCGTATCGTCAGGTATAGATAAAAAGGTTAGAATTACAGGCCCCGGTACTTGCCGGGGTTTTGTTTTTCAAGTCGTTACCATCGGTGCAGCAAGTGCGAAAGATAACGGATTTACGTAGTATATTTACCTGTATATCTGTCAATATCGTCCTGCATGAAGCAACGCTACCTGATTAGTCTGATCGGATTCTTTTCTTTTCACCCGGTTTTTGCCCAATCACCTTCGCAACCGCAAAATCGGGTTTACGCGGAAATCGGCGCATTGGCCTCTTCCACAGATCGAACGCCGTTCTGGCTTCGGTCCAATCAATACGGAATTATACCGCTGACGGCGCCATTCGGCACGTTTCGGGTTGGCGGGACTGGAGCCGTGTTGCTCAGTGACACGACAAGGGGCCGCTACCAGGTCCGCCCCAACCGGGCGTGGCGGTTGGAATACCAGGCCGAAGTGGTGGCCAATGCCGGAAAATCGAGCCAGCTTTTGTTGCCGGAAGCCTACGTAAAACTGGCACACCGGGGTATCGAGTTGGTGCTGGGTCGTCGGCGCGAGGTGATTGGTCTGGTGGATTCCACGCTTTCGTCGGGTTCGTATGCCTGGTCGGGAAACGCCCTGCCGCTTCCAAAGGTACAGTTTGGAACGCGCGGTTTTGTGCCGCTCGGACGGCGGGGCTGGCTGTCGATCAACGGCTTTATCGCCCACGGCTGGTATGCCAAAACCTGGTATTTGCGGCACTCGTTTCTGCACCAGAAATCGCTGATTTTCCGCATCGGCAAGCCCACGTCAACGCTTCGGCTGTATGCCGGGATCAACCACAATGCGCAGTGGGGTGGTCAATCCGACTACATCGATCCGAAATTTGCCGTCAATGGCAAACTGCCCGGCCGCCTGGAGGACTTCCCGAACGTACTGTTTGCCATCCGGACCAACGGCCTGAACAACGACCGGCTCACCTCGTTCGATTATGTGAATCTATATGGCAACCACCTGGGTTCCATCGACTTTGCCGGGGAACTCCGGTTTCCGGCGGTGAACCTTTTTGTGTATCACCAACATGCTTTCGATGATGTGACGGGCATGTTTTTCAAGAATCTTCCTGATGGATTGAGCGGGATCCGGCTGCGGAATAACCGTCCGGGCGCTTCCGGTTTCCAACTGAATGAGGTGCTGCTGGAATTTCTGACCACGCTGAGCCAGAGCGGACCCACCTTGTACCAAACCAACAAAGCCTGGAAAGGAGCCGATAATTACTTCAACAATTCGCAATACCGGGAAGGCTGGACGTACCAGAACCGGGTGATCGGAACGCCCTTTCTAACCCGTCGGCAGGACATTCAGGCGGCTTATCAAAACGCCAGCGACTGGGCCTTTGTCAACAACCGGGTTCAGGTGTTTCATGCGGCTCTGCGGGCGACAGTGGCCCGGCAGATCGACCTGCGCGCCCGGGTTTCCTACAGCCGCAATTACGGGATTCCGGAGGTTTTTCTGGCGGGACCTCCCACGCAGGTGTCGACCTGGGTGCAGGCTGGTTTTCCGTTGCGCTGGCTTGGCGGATCCTATCTGACAGCCGCTCTGTCGGCCGATGCGGGGCAGTTGTATGAGGATGCCCTGGGCGGTTTTATAGGGTTTCGCAAAACCGTTTCGAGAAGAAAGTGGTGAAACAATAGAAAAAAGCCATAAACCGTCGCGGGTCTTTCTTCGCCCGTAAAATTTAATTCTGCTTTTTCCGTTGTAGGTTTGCCGCTGAACCGATACCGGCATTCACCACTGAAGGGCCGTTTTATACGTTTCAGTTTGTGGTTTTCCCAATTGAGCCTTTTACCGATTTGATTCCCGTCGTTTGGTTACCACTTTTGTCGTATCGTGATGGATGCAGGCGCGAATGACCTCTTTCCGGAACAGTAAACAACTAGAAGAGCGTAACTATCAACCCGTTGTGAAGCTAAAAATACTCTATATCTTTCTCTGGTTCTCCACGGCAGCAACGCCCGGCTTTTCGCAAATAGCCCGAAAAGTGAACCTCATGCTCAATATGGGGTTGGGGATACAGACGTATGCTTTGGGAGGATTGTGCAACGGAGCCTCTTTTGAACTCGGCTTTACGGATCAGGTCAGCGTGGGCGGTTTTTTCGATTATGCCCTGTACGGCACTAAATTCGGAGACCGCCAGTGGAAATCGCAGTTTGTGAGCATCGGCCTCCGCAGTTCCTACCACCTGGCCAACCTGCTGGCCGTCGGAGACGATAAATTTGATCCGTATGCCGGTTTGGCCGTCGGCACACGCAGCACCATGCGCCGTGATAAGGCAGACCATGCAGGCTATTTCAAACCCCGCCCCAAAGGCATTTTTCCGGGCATACACCTCGGTGGCTTCTACCGGTTTAGCCAGAAAATTGGCGGTTTTGCCGAAGTAGGCCTGGGAATATCCCCCATCCGATTGGGAATCACCGGGAAATTCTAAGACTACCTGGAAGATGTAGGTTGTTCAACTGTTAGAAAAACAACAGGAATGATCAATGTAAAATGATGAATGGTAAATGTAAAAGTTTTTCCAAACCGGCCCTTTTACATTTACCATTCATCATTTTACATCAAGCGGTTCGCAGATGCGGCTGGTTAATCTTCGTACCCGTCGCTTTTCATCAGTTCCTGCTCTTCTTTCAACCGCAGTCGTTGCACGTAGCCCGATACCCAGATACTCACTTCGTAGAGCAGCACCAGCGGAATGGCCACCAGAATCTGGCTGTACACATCTGGTGAGGGGGTAATGATGGCCGCAACCACCAGAATAACGACCAGTGCATGACGGCGGTAGGCACGCATGAACTGGGGGGTCAGAATTCCGATTTTAGACAACACAAAAGCCGCAATCGGCATCTGGAATGTCAAACCGCAACCCAGCGTCAGCGTTGCGAGCGTTGAAATGTACGAGGTAATGTCGAACTCATTGACGATGCGCGGATCAAGCTGGAAATTGGCCAGGAAGTTGAGCGCCAGAGGAGAAACAATGTAGTAACCGAAGAGAACACCCGAGAAAAAAAGCGAGGTTACAAAAAAAACGGCACCCCGCGCAGCCCGGCGTTCTGACGATTTTAAACCCGGCATGATAAACCGCCACAGTTCCCAGAAGGCATAAGGAAAGGCGAACAGCAACCCGATCATCAGCGAGGCTGTCAGTGCCATCGTAAACTGACCACCCACCTCACGACTTTGGAGCGTAAAGTTCAGCTTTTCAACGCATAAGTCCGTAAAGCCGGTTTTCTCCGACAGCTTACACATCATCCGGTACGTCCAGAAGGTGGGACTTGACGGTCCCAGAATCACCTTGTCGTATATTTCACGAATGTAGATGAAACTCAGGAGCGAAAATACCGCAATCGATCCAATGGCCCGAACCAGGTGCCACCGAAGTTCCTCCAGATGCTCGAGGAAGGTCATTTCCCCGGCTTCTTCAACCTCACTCTCGCTATCAAACTCTTGGTCTATGGGCTTCATTGAAGTAAATGAGTGAATGAGTGAATGAGCGAATGAGTGAATAGCTGCCGCGATTAAAAGCGTGATCTTTGATCCTATTCACTCATTCGCTCATTCACTCATTCACAATTAATTATAAAGTGGAAACGCTTTCATCCAGGAATTGATTTCTTCTTTTACGACCTGAATTTTGGCGTCGTTATCGTGATTCATCAGCACGTCGTCAATATATACGACAATTTGCTCCATATCAGATTCTTTCATGCCGCGCGTTGTGACGGCCGCCGTGCCAACCCGCATCCCCGACGTCACCATTGGCGACTTGTCATCGAACGGAACCATGTTTTTGTTGATGGTAATGTCGGCCTTGATGAGCGTGTTCTCCGCCAGTTTTCCCGACAATCCTTTCGAACGCAAGTCAATCAGCATCAGGTGGTTATCGGTTCCGCCCGAAATGATTTTATACCCGCGTGATACAAAAGCCGCAGCCATCGCCTGCGCATTCCGCTGGATCTGGTTGGCATAGTCACCGAATTCGTCGGACAACGCTTCCCCAAACGCAATCGCTTTGGCGGCAATAATATGTTCCAACGGCCCGCCCTGCGTTCCCGGAAAAACGCCCGAGTCCAGCAAAGACGACATCATCCGGAGGTCACCTTTTGGCGTTTTGATGCCAAACGGGTTTTCAAAATCGTTCCGCAGCATGATCATTCCGCCACGGGGGCCGCGCAGGGTTTTGTGCGTCGTCGTGGTCACGATGTGGCAATGATCCATCGGGTCGTTCAGCAAGCCTTTGGCAATCAGGCCGGCCGGGTGCGAAATGTCGGCCAGCAACAGCGCGCCCACCGAGTCGGCAATGGCGCGGAGCCGGACATAATCCCAGTCGCGGCTGTAGGCCGAAGCACCACAGATCAACAGCTTCGGGCGCTCGCGCTGGGCGGTTTCTTCTACCTTGTCGTAGTTGATGACGCCGGTTTCCTGCTCAACGCCGTAAAACGTCGGCCGGAAATATTTCCCCGAAATATTTACGGCCGAACCGTGGGTCAGGTGACCGCCGTGCGACAGGTCGAAACCCAGAATGGTATCCCCCGGTTTCAGGCAGGCCAGAAAAACCGCTGTGTTGGCTTGTGCGCCCGAGTGCGGTTGCACGTTGGCCCACGAAGCACCAAACAATTCCTTCACGCGGTCGATTGCCAGCTGCTCGATTTCATCCACCACTTCGCAACCGCCGTAGTACCGTTTGCCCGGTAAGCCTTCGGCGTATTTGTTGGTCAATACGGTTCCGGCGGCTTCCATAACTTGTTTGGAAACGAAGTTTTCGGAAGCGATCAATTCGATACCGGATTCCTGACGGTGCTGTTCTTTGGCGATAAGCTCAAATACCTGCGTATCACGGGTGATGGAAGTAACTAGTGTCGACATGCTAAACGGTTCGCCGGAGCGAATGGCTATTCGTAGTTGGATAACAAATTAACGATACAGGTACAAAAGTACGGAGAAAAACAGCATTCTTGTTGTCTTCTACTTATTATGTTGAAGGGACTGGTATTTCAGGGGCGTAGTGCCGTTGTGCAGCTTGAATTGCCGGTGAAAATGCGAGATATTATTGAAACCGCACTCCAGTCCAACCTGGCTGATGCTGAGATCCGACTGCACCAGCAATTTGCGGGCGTGGCTGATCCTCAGTTCGTTCAGGTATTCGATAAACGATTTTCGGGTTCGTTTCCGGAAATACCGGCAAAATGCCGCCGGTGCCATACCGGCTACGGAGGCCATGTCGTCGACCCGGATTTCTTCCCGAAAATGGGCCAGCATAAAATCCAGCACCCGTTTCATGCGCTCGGTTTCGGCTTCGCTGGCTTTCAGTTCATAGTTGTCGCTGGCCAGCATCACGGCGTCGGTGTCGCTGGCCAGTTGCTGGAGCAGGAAAAGCAGGCGAAGCAGCCGCTCGAGCCCCTGGCATGTCAATAAGGTTCCGAGGGCGGGTGTCACCTCGTCTATTTTCGATTTTCCAAACCGCACTCCGTATCGGGCCCGATTCAGCAAAGCCATCAGCGGCTGGGTTTCCGGCAATTGGGGGAGCAGGGTGTCGCCCAGTGACTGGGAAAACTGCACCACGATGGATTCGGCCCGGCGGTCGGAATCCGGCTGATAATAGTCATCGTCGTTGCGCCAGAAATGCGGCAGCCCCGGCCCCAGCAGCACCAGGTCACCGGCATCGAAGGGTTCGACATGATCGCCAACAAACCGGTTGCCGTGGCTTCGGGCGATATACGTCAATTCGTATTCGGGATGAAAATGCCAGGGCGCGTCGAAATACGGCAGGTCGACGTGCATCACCCGCAGGGAATTATGATCTCCCAATTCAATTTTTTCAAACAAAGCTTTCACAACATGCAGTATTTTTACTCTCTACGGGTAATATGGGGAAGAAAAAGTCACAATTATACACTTATTGGCATAATAATTAAATTTTTACAAGAAACAATTGAATCAAATTTGTGTCACTGATTTTTCCTAAACCCGTTAATTGTATGCCAGTGACCGTTGACAACACTTCTTTGCTCGACGAATTGAACGAAGCCTATACCGTCAGTCCGGAAGCAATCGCGTTTTATCAAAAAAACGGTTACGTCAAATTAAAAAATGTGCTCAGCCCGGACGTTCTCAAGCACTACGGAGACGTGATTACCGATTTGGTGATCAGGCTGAACACCTTGACCAAATCCATGGAAGAGCGTACGACTTACGAGCGCGCGTTCCTCCAGATTATGAATCTCTGGCGGGAAGACAAAACCGCCAGAGAGTTCGTATTCTCCCGTCGACTGGCCAAAATCGCGGCCGACCTGATGGGTGTCGATGCCGTTCGGCTTTACCACGATCAGGCGCTGTACAAAGAACCGTCGGGCGGTTTTACGCCCTGGCATGCCGACCAGTTCTACTGGCCTCTTTCATCTCCCAAAACCGTCACCGTCTGGATTCCGTTGCAGGATACGCCAATGGAAATGGGGCCGCTGGCCTTCGCCGAGCAGAGCCAGCAGGTGGAAATTGGCCGCAACATCGAGATCAGTGACGAAAGCGAGCGATTGCTGGCCGAGGAACTGGCCAACCAGAATTTTACCATCAACGACACGCCTTTCGAACTGGGTGAGGTGAGCTACCACGCCGGCTGGACGTTCCACCGGGCGGGCCCCAACACCTCCAGCACCCCGCGTAAAGTGATGACGATGATTTATATGGATGCCGAACAAACGATTACGCAGCCCCAAAATACGTATCAGGAAGCCGACTGGACGACGTGGTTGGGGAGTTACCCCATCGGTAGCAAGCCCGAAGGTGAGCTGAATCCGTTGCTGTTTGAAAGAAAATAAAGAATGGAGAGTAAAGAAGAAAGACAAGAGACGACAGAGTAAAAATGGATTACCCGGTGGTTAAATGTATTCGCTTGTCTTTGCTCTTTTATCCTGACTAAAACAAAATATAGGTTGGTTGTGCAGAACACCCCGCTGGAGCTCCGGCAGGGTGTTTTTTTTGGTGTCTGGATGATTTGTGCGTGGATTGGAGATATTTTTGCAGAAATCGTGTTGTAAGGTTGGGCAATTTAGTAAGCCATTGATATGAAACAAGTTGGTCATTTTTTCTCTTTTCTGACGGTATTTTTTGTAACGCTGACGGCAACAGCGCAAATTCAGCCCGATCCGACGCACTGGACATTCACCGCATCAAAAACCGAAGCCAAAGTCGGTGAGGTGATTGAGATCCGCATGAATGCGACCATCGACAAAGGCTGGCACATGTATGCTTCGGATCTGAATCCGGACATTGGCCCGATTCCGACAACCTTGAAATTGAAGGAAAACGGCAGCTTTGAAAAAGTCGGCTCGTTCGTTTCGGTGGCCCCGAAAGAGGAGTTTGAAGAAGTCTGGAACAGCAAAGTGCGGTTTTTTGAGAACAAAGCGACGCTCATTCAGAAGGTTAAAATATTGAAAGCCAATCCGGTTATCGCCGGAACGCTGGAGTACCAGACCTGCTCCGGTACCAATTGCCTGCCGCCCGCCGAACACGAATTTTCGGTATCGGTAAAAACCGTGGGCGCGGCTGCGGCACCAACGCCCGTAAAACCAACTTCGGAAGCCGTCGCAACGGGTGAACCCGCATCTGCTTCGAGTGCGCCAGACACCACTTCCCGCGTCGCCGTTGCCCCTTCAGCCGGAGCCGCCAGCCCGGATTCGGAAACCGTAACCACTGCCGAAGCGCCGGTCGCTACACCCCAACTGACCGATGCATCGGCGGAAAAACCGGAAGAATCCCTGATCGGATTTATGATTGCCGCTTTTCTGTCGGGTCTGCTGGCTTTGCTGACCCCCTGCGTGTTTCCGATCATTCCGATGACGGTCAGTTACTTTACCAAACAGGATCACGGATTGTGGAAAGCGGTTCTGTACGGTTTGTCCATTATTTTTATTTACGTGCTGATTGGCACCGTGGTTTCGCGGATCAACGGCCCGGCATTTGCCAATTTCGTCAGTACCCACTGGCTTCCCAACGTCCTGTTCTTCGCGATTTTCTTCATTTTTGGGCTGTCGTTTTTGGGCTTGTTCGAAATTGTTCTGCCGAATTCACTGGTCAACTCCATCGATGCCAAATCCGAAAAAGGCGGTATGGCCGGGATTCTGTTCATGGCCTTCACGCTGGTGCTGGTGTCGTTTTCCTGCACGGGGCCGATTGTTGGCAGTTTACTGGTGGCCTCCGCAGGTGGTGAAGTCTTGAAACCGATCGTCGGTATGGCGGCTTTTTCGGCGGCTTTTGCCATTCCGTTTACGCTGTTTGCGGCTTTTCCGCAGTGGCTCAAAAGCCTGCCGAAATCGGGTGGCTGGCTGAACGCGGTGAAGGTGGTGCTGGGTTTTCTGGAACTGGCGCTGGCGCTGAAATTCCTGAGCATTGCCGACCAGGTGTACCACTGGAACCTGCTCGACCGCGAAGTGTATCTGGCCTTCTGGATCGTTATTTTTGCCCTCATCGGTTTTTACCTGCTCGGAAAAGTCCGGTTGCCGCACGACAGCGAAACCAAAACCGTCAGCGTACCGCGTTTGCTGCTGGCCATTGTCACCTTTGCGTTTGTGGTGTATATGATTCCCGGTTTGTGGGGTGCTCCCTTGAAAGCCCTGGCTGGTTATCTGCCACCCGAAACGACGCAGGATTTTGGTTTCCGGGGAGCCAGCAATTCTGCAACGGAACAAAATACGTTGGGCGAAAAACCGAAATACAGCGAATTGTTCCGGTTGCCCCACGGACTTCAGGGCTTTTTCGACTACAAACAGGCGCTGGCCTACGCGGCCAAAGTGAACAAACCCGTTTTCATTGATTTTACGGGCCACGGCTGTGTGAATTGTCGGGAAATGGAAGCCCGCGTGTGGGCTGAAGAGCCGATTCTGCGCCGGTTGCAAAACGATTACGTCATTCTGGCCTTGTACGTCGATGACAAAACCGAATTGCCGGAATCCGCCTGGTATACCTCGACCTACGACAAAAAGCAGAAGAAAACCATCGGGGCACAAAATGCCGATTTGCAGATTGTGCGTTACAACAACAACGCCCAGCCTCATTACTGCATCGTCGACCAGATGGGAAAATTGCTGGTCAAGCCGAAGAATTATGACCTGGATGTCAATAATTTCGCCGGCTTTCTGGATGAAGGCAAGGCGGTTTTTGCCGCCCCGCAAACCGTAGCGGCCCGTCCGTCGTCGCAAAATCAGGCTCTCATATCGGCATTGAAATAAGCGAAGTGAGGCAACAAATTCATTCTACGGTTGGTTAAACCATGACCATCCTCTATCGTCATGGCAAAAACTATTCTGATTACCGGCGGCACCGGCACCATCGGCCGCCGACTTACTCAAATGTTACTTCAGCAGGGCTTTCAGGTATCGTTGCTGAGTCGTTCTGCATCCAAAAAAGATATTCCGAACGTAACAGTTTATCAGTGGGACATTGATAAAGGGCATATCGACCCGCAGGCCATCCTGACGGCTGATCACATCATTCACCTGGCCGGAACCGGTATTGCTGACGAACGCTGGACCGACCAGCGCAAACAGCAAATCATCGAAAGCCGCACCAAATCCACGCAATTACTGGCCAATGCCCTGCGTTCGGGCAAACACCACGTTCAGTCCTTTGTCTCATCCTCGGCCATCGGCTATTATGGAGGAGATACCGGCGACCGCCCGCTGACCGAAATCAGCGAAGGCGGAAGTGATTTTCTGGCGCAGGTGGTTCGGGCCTGGGAGCGTTCCGTCGACGAAGTGGCCGCCCTGGGCATTCGGACCGTTAAACTCCGGACGGGAATCGTGCTGACGATGGAGGGCGGTGCCTTGCCCAAGCTCGTGCAGCCCATTCGCCTGGGCGCCGGTGCTCCGCTGGGGTCGGGGCATCAATACATGTCGTGGATTCACATTGACGACCTATGCCGGATGTATGTTCAGGCGGCTACCGATGAGCGTTGGCGGGGAATTTATAACGCCGTTGCCGCCAAGCCTGTGACTAACGAGACTTTTACGCGTCAAATAATAGATTTACTCAACAAGCCGCATCTTTTACCCCGCGTACCGGCCTTTGCCATTCGATTGCTTTTTGGTGAAATGGCTATTGTCGTACTGGGAGGCAATTATGTGTTGAATAAACGGATACGGGAAGAAACTACATTTGAGTATCTATTTCCAGACTTATTGCCAGCCTTGCGGGATTTATTACACTAACAGTTCGTATCGATAGTGCAGATTAATTTTAATATCGTTATAATTGCTTTTACAAACAATTATGTAAAAATACTTATAGAAATGTTTGGCAATGAGGTAACCAGTACTCATCGACCTGTGAAAAAATGATTGAACAACTACTAAAAACGAGTGCAACACGCTTCGTGTCCAGTTATCTCGTGCTGAGTATCGATGTAATCATCTGCATTGTATCGTTTTCAGTTGCTTACCTTTTGCGGTTTAATTTTGAAACCAGCAGTCTTAACCGGGCCGACTTTTTATATTGTTTACAGGTAATTGTCGGTATTCGGTTTCTGTTTTTTTTGCTGTTTCGGCCTTATCAGGGCATTATCCGGCACACGAGTCTGGAAGATGTCACCTTGTTGGTTTATGCCGTTACGCTCAGCGCAGTTGTCACGGCGGTGGGTTCGTTTCTTTTCTGGCAATGGACCGGCCGGGTTTCCTTTTACATCCCGGTTTCCATCTTACTGATCGACTATTTCTCCTGCCTTGTTTTGCTCTCCGTCAGCCGGTTTATGGCCAAAGCATTTTATTGGACCTTACGGGCCGGAAACGGAGGAGTTCGGTCGCCGGTTTTGATTTATGGGGCGGGTGAAACCGGCCTGTTGACGCGCAAGGCATTAGCCCAGGACTCCATCCAGCGCTACACCATTCTGGCGTTTATTGACGACAATCCGTACAAAATCCAGAAAGTAATTCAGGGCATAAAAGTCATCTCGCGCCAGGAAGCCTATGAGCGGTATGTACGGAATCAGGCCGTTCTGCCGCAGGTAATTTTGGCGATGGGAACCGCTGATCTGCGTCAGAAAAACGAAATAACCGAGTTTTTTCTACAGCATCACGTCAGCGTTAAAACCATTCCGACGGTGGGGCAGTGGATCGATGGCGAACTAAAATCTTCGCAGATTCGGGACATTCGGATTGAAGATTTGCTGGGACGGGCTCCCATTCAGGTCGTCAATCCGGTTACCGGCGAACAACTGCGCAATCAGGTGGTGCTCGTTACCGGAGCCGCCGGGTCCATCGGGAGCGAACTGGTTCGGCAGGTGATCTGCCATAAACCGCATACAATTGTATTGCTGGATCAGGCCGAGTCGGCCTTGTTCGATCTGGAATTTAACTTGCGCCGGGCGTATAAAACCGTGCTGGCCACCACGAACCTGATCCTGAAAATTGGGGATGTGGCCGATGAAGTGCGGATGCACCATATTTTCCAGGATGTCAAACCCGATTACGTCTTCCACGCAGCCGCCTACAAACACGTTCCGCTGATGGAAGAGCATCCTTACGAAGCGGTTCGGGTCAATGTGCTGGGGACTCAAATCGTGGCCGATTTAGCGCTTCAATACGGTGTTCGGAAATTTGTCATGATTTCGACGGACAAGGCAGTGAACCCCACCAACGTGATGGGAGCCACCAAACGTCTGGCCGAAATGTATGTGCAGAGCCTGAATCAGCAGCCTGGAAAGCTGCATCAGACCCGGTTTATAGCCACGCGATTCGGTAATGTGCTGGGTTCCAATGGCTCGGTCGTAACGGTTTTTCGGCAGCAAATCCAGGCCGGCGGGCCGGTAACGGTAACACATCCGGACATCATCCGCTATTTCATGACCATTCCCGAAGCCTGTCAATTGGTGTTGGAAGCCGGAACGATGGGCAAGGGGGGCGAAGTGTTCATTTTCGATATGGGCGAGCCCGTACGAATCGCCGAACTGGCCCGCAAAATGATTCACCTCTCCGGGTATACCGTGGGCAAAGAAATTCAGGTGGTTTATAGTGGGCTGCGTCCGGGTGAAAAACTGTTTGAGGAACTCTTGAACAACAACGAAGAAACCTTGCCGACCCACCATCCCAAAATCATGGTTGCCCGGGTCAACACGCCGGATGTGAACGAGATAAAAGCCGTTCTGGAAGAATTGCGGTATCGCCTGGTCGAGGGCGATGCCACGAAACTGGTGCGGATCATAAAACTGGTCATTCCGGAATACATTAGCAAAAACTCCATTTTTACCGCGCTGGATTCCCAAAAAACCGAAGCGGTTGAACTGTAACTTTCCACGAGTTCAGGAAAATAACCAATTTGCCCTGTCGATTTTAAGGCATTTGCTTGCGGCCTATTGGCCATACCGGTAAGTTTGTTTTTCGGTGATCGTATGTCCGCATACAGTTGTGAAATCCGATAAGCAACCATTCCTATGACCCAGGCCTTTGTTTATGACGCTGTTCGCACCCCCCGTGGCCGGGGAAAAAGTGACGGCTCCCTGCACGACGTCCAGCCCATTCAGTTACTGACCAGCGTTCTGCACGAACTCAAAAACCGGAACCAACTCGACACAGCCCTTCTCGACGACATCATCATGGGCTGCGTAACGCCCATTGGCGAACAGGGGGCCGACATAGCCCGCACCGCCGTCATCGAAGCGGGCTATGCCGAAACCGTCGCCGGGGTGCAATTAAACCGCTTTTGTTCGTCCGGACTCGAAGCCATCAACATGGCAGCCGCTTATGTCCTGTCGGGGCAATTTGAGGCCGTTGTGGCCGGTGGCGTGGAGTCGATGTCGCGCGTTCCCATCGGGTCCGACGGAGGGGCTCTTTTCATGAACCCGCAGATTGTGGCTCGTCACAACATCATTCCGCAGGGCATTTCCGCCGATTTAATTGCGACCAAATACGGTTTTAGCCGCGCCGATGCCGACGCCTTTGCCGCCGAGTCCTACCGACGGGCCACGATAGCCCAGCAGGAAAACCGATTTGGCCGGACGCTGGTTGCCATCAAAGATGAGCTCGGTACAACCTTGCTCGACCGCGACGAAGGCGTTCGTCCGGGCACCACCGCCGAAAGTCTGTCGAAACTAAAACCCGCCTTCGAAGCCATCGGGAAAGCCGGTTTCGATGCGCTGGCCTTACTAAAATACGCCGATCTGGCCCAGATTAACCACATTCACCACGCCGGCAATTCCTCACAAATTGTCGATGGAGCCGCCGGACTGTTGATTGGTTCGAAAGAATTTGGCGAAAAAACCGGTCTGAAACCCCGCGCCCGCATTCGGGCTTTTGCCGTTATTGGAACCGAACCGACGATTATGCTCACCGGGGTGGTTCCGGCCACGCAAAAAGTGTTGAAAAAAGCCGGTATGCAGCTCAGCGACATCGACCTGTTCGAAGTGAATGAAGCATTTGCGGCCGTTCCGCTGCTGTATATGGACCAATTGGGCGTCGATCACAGCCGGTTGAATGTGAACGGCGGAGCCATTGCCCTGGGTCATCCGCTGGGCGCAACCGGGGCCATTCTTTCGGCAACACTTTTGGACGAACTGGAACGAACCGGTCGGCAAACGGGGCTGGCAACGCTCTGCGTGGGCGGAGGAATGGGCGTTGCCACGGTTTTTGAACGAATCAACTAAGCCATTGACCATGATTAACTACACCATCGACCGAAACGTCGCCATGCTGAGCTGGAACATGACCAGCTCGCCCATGAACGTGCTCAACGACGACTCCATTCCGGCGTTTGAGGCTGCATTGCAACGGGCTTACGACGACGCGGAGGTCAAAGGCATTATTGTTACGTCGGAGAAAAATGAATTCATCGCCGGCGCCGATCTGAAGATGATTCTTCGCAATAATGATAAAGAGCCGGGCGACATGTTGAAAGTCTCAGCGGAACTGAACCGGGTTTTCCGGGCCATCGAAACATCGGGCAAGCCGGTTGTCGCTGCCATCAACGGTACGGCGCTGGGCGGGGGGTACGAAGCCTGCCTGGCCTGTCACCACCGGATTGCGCTCGACAACCCGAAAGCCGTCATCGGTTTGCCCGAAGTAACGCTCGGTTTGCTGCCCGGCGGGGGCGGAACCCAGCGATTGCCCCGGATGCTCGGGATGGAAGCCGCCCTGCCGTTGTTGCTGGAAGGCAAACGCGTGAGCCCGAAAGAAGCCCTGGCCCTGGGTCTGGTGGATGAACTGGCAACCTCCCGCGACGAACTGCTGGAAAAAGCGTTTGCGTGGCTTTCCGCCAATCCCGAACCCTTGCAGCCGTGGGACGAGCGCGACCGCAAAACCGGTCGGATTGTCGGAAGAGAGCATTTCAAGGTGCCGGGTGGAGCGGTGCAAAGCCCAACGGGGGCGCGGGTTTTCAGTGCGGGAACAGCGATGCTGATGGAAAAAACGCGCGGAAACTACCCGGCACCCCTCGCCATCCTGTCGTGCGTTTACGAAGGCTTACAGGTGAACATCGACCGCGCGCTGGTGATCGAAGCCCGGTATTTTGTCCAGGTCGCGACCTCGAAAGTAGCCAAGGGGTTGATCCAGACGATGTTTCTGGGTTTGAACGAGGTCAACAAAGGCATCAGCCGTCCGAAGACGATTCCGCCGACGGACGTTAAAAAAGTGGGAATTCTGGGGGCTGGCATGATGGGGTCGGGCATTGCGTACGCAACCGCACTGGCCGGTATCGAAGCGGTTTTGAAAGATGTGTCGGTCGAAGCGGCCGAAAAAGGAAAAGCCTATTCGCGGACGGTTTTCAAAAAAGCCATCGAGCGCGGGAAAGGAACGCCCGAAAAGGCCGAAGCTACCTTGAGTCTGATCAAAACTACCGCCGAAGCCGAAGATTTGCGGGGCTGTGATCTCATTATTGAAGCGGTTTTTGAAAACCGTGATTTGAAAGCCCAGGTCACGAAAGAAGCTGAATCGATGCTGGTTGAATCGGGCGTTTTTGCGTCGAACACCTCGACCCTGCCGATCAGCGGGTTGGCGCAGGCATCGGCCAAACCCGAAAATTTTATCGGTCTGCATTTCTTTTCGCCGGTCGATAAGATGCAGTTGGTGGAGGTTATTGTGGGAAAACAAACGTCGGACTATGCGCTCGCTTTCGCCCTGGATTTTGTGAAAAAGATCCGCAAAACGCCGATTGTCGTCAACGACGCCCACGGTTTTTACACATCGCGGGTGTTTACGACCTATACCTCAGAAAGCATGGAACTGCTGAAAGAGGGCGTCAATCCGGTCTTGATCGAAAACGCGGGCAAAAATGCCGGGATGCCCGTGGGGCCGCTGGCGGTTTCTGACGAGGTTTCGCTGGATTTGATCAGCAAAATTTCCAGTCAGAGCATCCACGACGGCATGATGACCGACGACGATACGGTGCACCAGGTGGCCGGAAAATTTGTGGCTCTGGGCCGGTTGGGGAAAAAATCGAAAGCCGGTTTTTACGAGTATCCCGAAGGCGAAAAGAAATACCTCTGGCCGGGACTGTCGGAACTCTTTCCGCTGGCCGACCAACAGCCGACGGTTGACGAAGTTAAAACGCGGCTGTTGTACCGGCAGGTAATCGAAACCGTACGCTGTTTTGAAGAAGGCGTGATTCGAACCCAACTGGATGCCGACATTGGCTCCATTCTGGGCTGGGGTTTTCCGGCCTACACGGGCGGCACGTTGTCGTTTGTCGATTTTGTGGGCATAAGGAGCTTCGTGCAGGAAGCCGACCGGCTGGCCGATGCCTACGGAGAGCGGTTTCGCCCCACCCAAAAACTGCGCGACAAAGCCGAACAGGGAAACAGCCGTTTTGAACAGACCAATTAAATTATACACTTCACAATCATGCAGAAATCATACGGCCTTTTCCTAACCGGTTTTTTCCTCTCCGCCCTTGCGGTGGCCCAGCCGGTGGCTAAACTTCCCGAATCCAAACTCAGCCGCACCGAACTCGAAGCGCACATGCGCTTTCTGGCCGCCGACGAACTCCAGGGTCGCCGGACGGGCGATCCGGGCAATTTTGTGGCCGCCCGCTACCTTGCCGAACAATTTCGGACGCTGGGGCTAAAACCGGTGGCCGGGCAACCGGATTATTTTCAGAAAGTACCCTTTCTTCGGTCAAAACCGGCCGCTTACGCCCGACTGCAAATCGGCAGCGATTCGCTGCAACCGGGAAAACAGTTTGTGGTCATTGGCGGGAAGGAAACCAATCTGAAAGCGGAAACCGTGTACGTCGGCTATGGCCTTACGGAAACCGCCGACGGCTACAATGGACGGGATGTGAAGGGCAAAATCGTGGTGGCTCAGGTCGGTTCGCCGGAAGCCACCACCAACCGCGCCTTGCTGGCGGCTTCGGAACAGAAGCGGAAACTAGCTGCCAAGAAAGGAGCCGTAGGGCTGATAGAATTGTATACAAGCGGAACGTATCCGTGGCCGATTGTAACCCGTGCGTTTCAGGGTGAGCAAATGACACTGGCCACGTCCACCGAATTACCGACGCTGTTGCACCTTTGGGTTGATAACGGAAAAAACCAGTTGGCCGGACTGAAAGAGGCTACCCAAACGGTGACGGTTCAGACGTCGGGGCGTTCGCAACAGTTTGTCGATGCAGTGAATGTCGCGGGGGTTATTGAAGGAACGGATCCGAAATTGAAGGACGAATACGTGTTACTGTCGGCCCATTTCGATCATGTGGGTATTGGCAAACAGGGCGGTCAGCCGTATACGTCGGCGGACAGTATCTTCAACGGGGCGCGGGACAACGCTTTTGGAACCGTGGCGCTCCTGGCATCAGCGAAGGCCTTGCAGGCTCAGCGGCCCAAACGTTCGATTCTGATTCTGGCACTGACGGCCGAAGAAACGGGATTGCTGGGCAGTCGGTATTACGCTGAACACCCGCTGATCCCTTTGAAACAAACCATTTTCAACCTCAACAGCGATGGTGCAGGTTACAATGACACCACGCTCGTTTCGGTGGTAGGATTGGAGCGCACGGGTGCAAAAACCGAGATTGAAACCGCCAGCAAAGCGTTTGGACTGAGCGTTTTTGCCGATCCGGCCCCCGAACAAAACCTGTTCGACCGTTCCGATAATGTCAATTTTGCGGTGAAAGGTATCCCGGCCCCGACTTTCTCAGCCGGTTTTAAGAAATTCGATGAGGAACTTATGAAGTATTACCACCAGGCGGCCGACAACCCGGAGACGATAGACTTTGGGTATTTGCTCAAGTTCAGCCAGGCCTTTTCGTATGCCGCCCGGTTAATTGCCAACAGACCCGCCCGGCCGCAGTGGGTTGCCGGTGATAAATACGAAGCCGCTTCAAAAGCGTTATACGGACAGTGATATACGTATCCAAGGGCCGCACAGACGGCCCTTGGATACGGGCTTAATAATTTCGGCCAATGCCGAAGCTGTAACCGAGGGTAAGCGATACGGTTGAATTACCGAGCCAGGGCGATGGATTCGTTCTGACGTTCGTAAGGCCGAGGGTATACCGCGCATCGATCAGGAAACGCTGGCGATTTTTGACTTTGAAATTAGCCTGAAAACCAGCCGTTCCGCCCAGATCGAGGGGTTCAAACTCCTCATCGGTTTTCGCATCGGGGAAAGCCTGCCCCTGATAAATAGAATTCGTCCGTTTGGAGTTCAGCAAAATTCCCAAAGAGGGTCCGATGAACAGATTGGGGCGGAAATTACCGCTCAGATTCAGATAATACCGGGCAACCACCGGAATCTCCAGGTAATTGAGGTGTTGCGTATGGCTGCTTCGGTCGCTGGGCTGATCGTATTTACCACCCCGTTGTGAATACAGAATGTCTGCCGAAATACCAAAGTGATTGATCGAACTGTAGCTGACAAAGCCACCCGCCACTAAACCAACTTTGGCATTGTAATAACTGCTCTTGCCATACAGACTCGAGATATTGACACCCAGACGGGGGCCGGCACTCCAGCGTTGCTGAGCCAGCAGGGTAGACGAGCTGGTTACTAATAACATCATTCCCAATACTATACTTCTTCTCATTGTGCAATGTAATCGATTCATTCGCGTGAGGTGAGTTTGATTTGCATTCATTACAACTGTTCCTGTCATTAAATGTTTGACATTCTTTCGAAGGGCGCAAAGATAAAGGTTTCCGCAAACCGGTGCCGCTTTAAAGAGACCGAATCCACGGAACGAAAACGAGCATCGGTTGCACCGGTTTTCGGCGGTGCTTTTAAAAGGCAACGGATTTTAGCCGCTGGCATTGCTCATTTTCTCCGATAAAGCGTTGGCTTCGCGGATCACCTCCGCCGGATAAGCGTTCAGTTCCAGGATCCGAATGGCGTTCCGGGTCTTGAGATTGCCTTCCCGGAGCTTGAAATCAAAAGCAATTCGGTCTTCCTCCACGATTTCAGTAAAGTGGTATAGATCAAACGTATCTTTTAGATAATCAGTCAGTTCGATGTCGTGCGTAGAAACAAAAACCAGGTGCGGCCCTTTGTTCAGATAGGTCAGTACGGCTTTTCCGGCCGCGATCCGCTCGACAGTATTGGTTCCTTTGAAGAGTTCATCCAGCAGAAATAAGGTCTGGATTTCGGACTGACTTTCGTCGATCATTCCTTTAATGGTCAGCACTTCCTCGAAATAATAACTCTTCTCGCTGAGCAGATCGTCGGCGATGCGAATGGCAGACAAAATGCGCATCGGAGGTATCGTAAACGCATTGGCGAAACAGGTGTGAATGGTTTGGGCCAGAATACAATTGATCCCGATCGTTCGGATAAAGGTCGTTTTTCCCGACATGTTCGATCCGGTCAGCAAAACCGATTTATCGACTAGGGTGATGGAATTGGCAACAGGATTGGGAATCAGCGGATGATACAAATCCGTCGCGCTGAGTTTTTTCGCCTTCTCAGTGATTTCCGGCTGGCAATAGTGCGTTACGCCTTTCCGCAGCGAGGCAATGGACAGGGCCGTATCGATTCTGCCGACATACTGAAAAACCGCGTCGATCTGCGCCCTTTTCGCATCGATTTGGTGGAGTACCCGAAACAGCAACAGCGGTTCGATGAGAAACAAGGCTTTGACAAGTTCCGTAAGCACTTCCACGATCATGCCCACTTCACTCTGCAATTTGGACTCCAGTTTGAAGAAAGACATGGAATAGCCCATTTCATTGAGGGTTTCAATCGCCTGATCGACGTGATCAGTTTCCGGTTTTAACGCTTCGTGTTGGCGCAGGTCTTTCGCAACCTGATTTAAACGAAGCAGTTGCGGAATCGAGGCAATGTACTGGTATACATTATTTTTGTTCCAGTAATGAATGGCATAATTAATCGCCAAAACGCCAAATAACCCTAAAAAGGCGGGTGGGTAAAAAGGAAGCAACAGCAGCAGAAAAACGCTGATAAAAGGAAGCATCTTTACCACCCAAAACCAGTCGGGAGGCTGAAGATGGGATTTTAAAAACAGCGACGGAATGTAGTAGGCGTTCTGGTGTGAAAGGCTGGCGAGCTGAATTCCTGCATCCTGCCGTAATTCGCCATTGTTCTGAAAGGTTTTGATGAGACGTTCGAAGGACAGGTTTTTAGCCTCTAAAAAATCGATGGTTCGCAGCCTGGCATATAAATATTGCTGGCCCACTCTCGAAACCGTCCGGTCTACAAACATGAAAACCTCATCAAAGTCCAGGTCCTGATAGGTCTTTTCGGAAATCAGGTGATCCGTGCTTTCTTTCGGCCGGTTGGCGAAGAATTGCTCAATCCTGAAAAAATCGAAGGACTCTGATTTGGGTTTGCCGTAGGTCTCCTGTAGTTGCGCCTTTTTTTTGGATTGAAGCATGTCTTTTCCGGAGCAGGTGACCGGTTTGGGTAGAACATCAGTATGGCAAGTTACCGGGAATTTCCGCCGAAAACAGCCCCGCCGGTTAGACGGTTTCAGAACGCAATGTCCTGTTCTACAAACTGGATGAGTGGTTTGCCATTCCGGAAAGCCGGTTTCCAGCGCGGGCCTTCACGGATGAGCCGGACCGCTTCTTCATCGCAACCATAACCCAAGGATTGAACAATCGTGAACTGGCTGACCGAACCGTCGGCAGCGACCTGAAACCGGACGCGCACCGTGCCGGTAACGGTTTTCGCCTTCGCTTCTGGCGGCATCCGGCGGTTTTCTTCGACATAGGTTTTGAAGTTGGCAGGAGCGGAGGGAGGGGCCATTCCAGGAAGATTATTCCCGGCAACGGCACCCGTCAACTCGGTCTTCCGTTGAACAGAATACCCGGTTACAACGACTTCCGCCAGTTCCTGTGGATCTGGGCTCAGTTGAATAACGTTGGCAGGCAGATCACTTACCCGTACCTCCTGCTTCAAATAACCGATATAACTAATTTGTAGCGTATCACTTTTCTGTACCCGATCCATCCGAAAATGTCCCGTTGTATCGGTCGTGCTTCGGCGTTGGGAATTTTTAACGAGGATCGAAGCACCGGCCAGGGGCAGATTGGTTTCGTCAACGATCCGACCGCTTATGATCTGGCGTTGTATTACGTCAGGATTTACCCGGATGCGTTGTCTCGCAGGGGCGGGTATTGCTGATGGCTGAATGTTGTATAGAAGGCCCGGGTTTAATGCATTCGCGATTCGGTCATTCGTTAGAATCGTGAGGCTATCAGTTGACATCCTACTCTTTTGAGTTGGTAACGCGCTTTTCGGTGGTGCAACCTTTTTTGCAATCTGCTCCGAGTGAGGGATTTCAATAGGAACGACCCTTGGAGCATCTTCCTTTGAAGCTGAAATCTGAGGCTGGGGAACTGGCAAACCAACTACGTTCTCCGATTCTGGTTTTTCATGCCACCGCATATACAAACCAATACTTAACACAAGCACCACCGATGCTGCGGCTGCCGGGATCCAAACCGGCCATCGCCGGACTTTTTGGTCGCCGATGCGGTTTTGCAACCGTTCGCGCAACGCATTCGACGCCGTACTGAGCGCAACACCTTCCTGTTCAGCGGTTTCCAGCCCTTCCAGCGCGTCGGCATACAACGGATTTTCCAGCAACAGCCGTTCCACCCGGTGCTGGTCGGCAGCGGAAAGCGTACCGGCCCGGTAGTTGCGCAGGTCGTCGGCGGTCAGGAGGTCGTTATGTCGGTTGGCATCAGTCATGGATTGCGTCGGTGTTCCGGTCCAGGCAGATTTTCAGGTTACGCCGGCCATTTTGCAGATGGCTTTTCACGTGCTTGGGATCGTAGCCGGTCAGTTCGGCGATGTCGGCATAGGTTTTCTGGTTCAGGTAAAACAGAGAAATGCTGGTGCGTTGTTCCTCCGACAGCTTTTTCAGGCAATCGTCCAGTTGGTTCAACTTCATTTCCAGTTCCAGACCGTCGGTTTCAGGCCAAACCGTCAGCGGCATTGCTCTGATTTCGGTCTCGTCATTCACCTCTCCCGCGATCATTTTCCGTTGTCGCAAGTGCATTAGGCAATGGTTCCGGGCGGTCGAATGAAGCCAGCTTTTAAAGTTCTGAATCTCGTATTTCCGCAAATCCGTAATCAGTTGTTCAAATAACTGCATCACCGCGTCCTTGCTTTCGTCTTCGTCGCGCAAATACTTGTAACACACCGCATACACCAGGTCCATATACCGTTCGTACAACGCCCCAAGCAGTTCCAGATCGCCCGTAGCCTTATAAGCCGAAAGGTAATCGGCGTCGGTAATGGGTTTGGATTTTCGGAACTGCCTGAAAAACATATGCTGGATACGGCTGCCGTGCAACTTACAAAAAAAAGTTTCGGTGCCGTATGGAATTCAAAACCGGTTTGCATCCATAGGAGAAAAAAGACTCCTCAATTCCATACGACCATGCGCACTATTTTTTCAATTCTGATGCTCGGACTGCTCTTTGTATCGACCGTTCGATCCAGTCGCACCATTACGGGCCGCGTGACGGATGCTGTCACCAATCGACCACTGTCAGGCGTTCGTGTTTCATTCAAAGAGGCTTTGACCGGTACAACTACAAATTCCGATGGGTGTTATACCCTGACTATACCCGAAGGTCCACAAACGCTGGTATTTCAGTTAGTCGGTTATCAGAAAACCAACGTGAAGATCACCCGGCAAACCGTCATCGATGTAAAGTTGAACACCGACGTACGAACACTGGAAGAAGTTGTGATTGTCGGTTATCAAACGCATCAGAAACGGGATTTTACGGGAGCCGTCGGTCGGATCTCTGCCAGCCATTATTCAATGCCCGCAGCTCCACGTTTCAACACCGAAGATTACAGCAAAATTGATGAAACCGGCTTTCGAATGGCTCAGAGCCAGCCCGTTACCACGTTTTCGGTCGATGTAGACCGGGCTTCTTACGGCAACATCCGGCGGTTTTTGAACGGCGGAAACTTGCCGCCCAAAGATGCCGTCCGGATCGAGGAAATGGTCAATTACTTCGAATACGACGATCCGCAGCCGACCGGGACTGATCCGGTGGCGGTTAAAACCGAGTTGTCCGATTCACCCTGGAATCCGGGTTTGCAACTGCTTCGCATCGGGTTACAGGCCAAAAGCATTCCGACCGGCAACCTGCCTGCCTCCAACCTGGTTTTTCTGATCGACGTATCGGGTTCGATGGAATCTGACAACAAACTGCCGCTTGTCAAAACCGCGCTCGGCTTGCTGGTCGATCAACTCCGCCCGCAGGATCGGGTGGCGATTGTCGTGTATGCCGGAGCCGCCGGGCTGGTGCTGCCTTCGACGCCGGGGAATGAACCGCAAAAAATCAAGGATGCGATTAGTCAGTTATCAGCGGGAGGTTCCACGGCGGGGGGCGAAGGCATCCGGCTGGCGTACCAGATTGCGCAGGAAAATTTCCGGAAAGACGGCAATAACCGCGTGATTCTGGCCACCGACGGCGATTTCAACGTGGGCGTTTCGAGCGACGGCGACATGCAGAGGCTGGTGGAGGAAAAGCGGAAATCGGGCGTTTTTCTGAGTGTGCTGGGTTTCGGAATGGGTAATTACAAAGACAACAAACTGGAGGTATTATCAGACAAAGGCAACGGAAATTACGCGTACATCGACAATTTGCAGGAAGCGCAGAAAGTATTTGGCAAAGAGTTCGGGGGGACGCTGTTTACGGTTGCGAAAGATGTGAAACTCCAGTTGGAATTCAACCCGGCGCGGGTGCAGGGCTATCGGCTGATCGGCTACGAAAACCGGATGCTGAACAACGAAGATTTCCACGATGACAAAAAAGATGCCGGCGAAATGGGGTCGGGGCATACCGTAACGGCCTTGTACGAAATCATTCCGGCGGGCGTCGAAAGCCGGTATTTGCAGAAAGTGGATTCACTGAAATACCAGCGGCAGACGCCTTCGACGGCCCATCAGACGGAATTGCTGACGCTGAAAATCCGCTATAAAAAACCGGATGACGAAACCAGCCAGTTGATGAAGCAGGTCGTGATGAGCCAGCCGCAACCGTGGGATAACACCTCGGCCGACTTCCGCTTTGCAGCTTCCGTCGCTGAATTCGGGTTGCTGCTCCGCGACTCGGAATTTAAGGGGAAGGCGCAGTATAATCAGGTCGAAACACTGGCGAAACAGGCGCTGGGCCGTGACCCGGAAGGCTACCGGAGTGAATTTATTCGCCTGGTGAAACTGGCTCATTCTCTGTCGCATGGATCGGATGTGGCGAAGAAAACCGCCGAAAAATAAACGAACGTTCCAACGGTGTCTTCAAAACCGGGGTCATTCAACCGGTAACTACCACACTGTTTGTTTATTTTTCACGAAAAAGTACCCGTATGAAGTTTGTAAAATGGACGTTTGCCGCCATCTGGTTATTCATGGGCGCAGCTTGTCAGGATAGTGAAGTGGATCCCAATGGGCCGGTAACCTTGACCAACTCTGATTTTCGGACCAATACCGACGGCTGGGTTGCCGAAGTGACGGATTATTCGACGGCGCAGGAGGATATTATTGAGTTTCAGTCGGGCCACAAGGCATTGCCCGAGCCACTGGATGTCTCCAAAAAGTCGTTCATGATTTCGGGCCACAACCGCAGCGACGATCTGTTCATGTTTCTGAAAAAGAAAGTGACGGGTTTGAAGCCGAACCAGACGTATGCGATTGATTTTGAGGTGGAACTGGCGTCGCAATACGCCGACAAAAGCGTCGGGATTGGCGGTTCGCCGGGGGGCAGTGTCTACTTGAAAGCCGGAGTTTCGGCCACGGAACCGAAGAAAGTGAAGGAAGGCGACGACTACCGCCTGAACATCGACAAAGGCAACCAGGCTACGGGCAGCGATGCCGTGCCGGTGCTGGGCAACATTGGTGCCGGGGACGACGCAACGCAGTATAAACTCATCCAGCGCAGTACCACGCAACCGATTACGGCCAAAACCAACGGTGCCGGTGAGTTGTGGCTGCTGGTCGGCACGGACTCCGGTTTCGAAGGGCTGACGACCTTGTATTACAACACAATCAAAGTCGTGGCGGAGGTGAAGCCGGGCAATTGATTGTAGAGAGCGTTACAAAAGCCGCTCTGGTCTGAGGATCAGGGCGGTTTTTTGTTTCAAGCCTACCCGTTTTTAGTTGTAAAGAAACCGGTTGCGTAAGTGTTACTTTCCGGACTACAGGGCGTCTAATATAAGAAAAACCGAATGCGTATCGCGTCAAAACTAGTAAAACTAGCCTGGTTAACGGTGTTAATACTAACCTTGATCAGGTTGTTTCATTTGGGGTATGACTATGCCACGGAGCGCATCATTAGGTCTCGGGAAAAAACCGCTTTAAATAACGCTCAGGAAAATGACAACCATCACCAATTTATACAGGCTGATTAAACGCGACCTAAAGCGTGGACTAGACACTGATACATTAGATATCAAAACAATCTCTCTGTTAGTAATGGCTTTCTGTTTTTTCATTTTACTGGCAGGCCAACTGGCGTATTTCCTAGGCAGATATTATGGAAAATGTGCGTAGTGAGTTGCGAGCCGTAATGTACAGGTGTAGGATTTTAGGATTTCCTACTTGTGAATTTTTAATACCATTTATATGAAGCACCTAGATGCAGATACACAGAAGGACATTAATTTATTTCTCGGTATGATAGGGATGGGTATGGTTTCATTGGCGATTCTAAGGTGTTTTTTTGACATCGGGAAAGAGTTTGCCAAGTAAAAAAATCATTTTTTGCTCAATAGCAGACATGACCTCATTGAGAGGTGTCTATTACGGATACACTTTGAAAATTTTGTTAATGAATACATAAGACTGAAAAAGGTTAAGTAAAATTAAAATTACTCTGTATGTGAATTGTTAAAAAAGCCTTATATGTATAGATTAATAGATTTTTTTAATGAAATATTATACGTAGGTAAGAGTACTAAGGATAACTTTAAATCCGTATTTAGGGGATGGCTGCTTCATATTTTATTTGCTCTGTTTTCCGTTATTTTTATTATAATTGTTGATAGGGGAATCCTTCCCTGGCTCGGTGAGCCTTCCATTTACGCTACACATTATAAGATCGATGACCTTCTTAAAGAGATAGGACTTTTTTACGGCGTGATTCTGATTACGATTTTGATGCCAATTTTTGAAGAATTAGCCTTTAGATTATTTTTGAAACCCTCGGGTTTTACAATCGCTATTTCAGTAGCTTTATTACTTTTTTACTTCACAGGGGACGTTTACTATATTGATGGGATTTCTTACTACCTCAGAATCCTGGCTTGCCTGATCGTTTTTTTAATAATACGTCGCTTTGACAAGAAAGTTGTAGAAATTTATTCATCTGTAAGACCCTCCGGATGGATCATCGTTTCCTCTGTTATTTTCAGTCTGTCTCACCTTGGTAATTTTGATCCGATTAATTATCCGGTATGGTATCTATATCCCATCTACGTCCTGCCTCAATTTTTCATGGGCTTGATTGCTAGCACCATTCGGATTAACAACGGATTGATATGGTCCGTTTTGCTCCATATTCTGATTAATGGTTCCGTAGTCTGGCCTAAACTGATTACCCAGGATTAATCTGACAACCCCACCGTCCCCGTCATCACCTTTCCATCCAACTCCCAAACGCAGACGGCGGTTTTGCCCGTGACGGCCACACTGGGCATCTGGCCCTTTCCGACCGAAACTGCGGGCTCGGTCCCGGATTTTACCCAAACCGTCCCGGCATCGTCCCAGGCCAGGAGTGGCCCCGTTGGTCCGGCAGTGAGGGTGATGTTGCGACCGGTGGCAATGGCTTGCTCCGGTTCGCCGGGCTGGCAGGTATACAGCGTGTTTTCGCGTCGCCAGGCAGTGAAGGGTTGGCCCGCAGCCGAAACCGCCACGGCACCGCCGTCCATCGGGCAGGCTTTTAGTGGCCAGGTGCCGGTGCCCAGTTTTTGAGCCGGGGCATACGTTTTTCCGCCGTCGGTCGAGTGGGCCAGGTATAAATTCCGGGAGCCGTCGAGCCAGTTGCGGAACTGGACATACACGTCATTGTTTTTAGCCGCCATTGAAACCCGGCAGCATTCGCAAACCGTGCCGTCGGGGGAGCGGTAAATCACCTGATTGGCCGACCAGGTTCGGCCCCCGTCGCGGGAGGTGGTTCCTACAATCTTGTTCTTCTTATCGTCCCGAAGGTCGAGCCAGGCGGCATGAAAGACTCCGCGGGACGCCCCGGCAACGGCCTGAAAACCTTCTTTGGCAATCTGAGGCACATCATTCATGCGAACGGCGGATGACCACCGGCCCGTTGCCCGATCGAGGGAATAGGCAAAAAGATCACCCGCCCGGTTGACGGCACTGATGACGACGTACTGGGCCGTAACGGCGATTTGGGGACCTCGCTTGGCACCTGCTACCAGGTTTGGCAAAACCGCTACCACGGTGGGCCTACCGAATGACACGGTTTTGGGGGATGTGGTCGCGTAATAAATCGCCGAATCCTGGCCAAAAGTCAGATGCAGCTTGCCGCTGGGTTCGGCCACCACCACCGGCAAATGGCCGGGTGAGAGTGGATGACTGGAATCGGCGACCGGACCAGTCAGGAGAAGGGCAAACCCGTACAGCATCAAATAGAAAAAGGAGGGCATGGAATATAAAAATAAAGGATCAGGATTGAGGTAGCGAATTTAGCTAATAATTGGTAGGAAGCGTTTGCTTTTCCAGGGGAACCGAAAATTGGTATCTACTCCGCCAGTTTTGGGCTGGCATGATTTATGTACCATCAGATTTGTTACCAATCCGTGGATTTTATTGGTATAATCATGTTGATGGAGCAAATCCGCAGCTCACTTTTAGTTGCTTTGTCAAACAATAAAATGCGGCCTGTCTAAAAAGGACGGCTTTGGCATCGTAAATGGTTTTGGCACGATCAAGTATGGGCACTTGTATTTTGAAACTTTGGCATAAGTTCTGGTTCACCTGCGGATTGTTTTTCTGTGCGGTGGCTATCGGCTATGCGCAATCCGATACGCTGTTGCAGCAGGCAAACCGGCAGTATACCCTGAAAGCCTACGGGCGGGCCATTGAGATTTACACCCAATTATTGGCCGATTTGCCGGACAAGTTGACGGCTGAACAACGCACAACGGCCCAGGCTAATCTGGCCCATTCCTATCAACTGGCGGGTGATCTGAAAAAAGCCGAACGGGCTTACCAGGAGTTGACCACTGCAACCGAATTGACCGGAAACCAGATTGAAAGCTACCTTCACTATGCCCAGACCCTGGCGGCCAATGGCAAATACAGCGAGTCACAGAAGCAGTATGATCAATACACAAAACTGAAAGAAAAAGCCGTCCAGGCAGAATCCGCGCCGTTTTTAGACCCAGCAACGGGGGGGGGCGGCAAAAAAACACCGACTCGCTACCGGCTGGAAGTCCTCGCCCTCAACACCTCAGACGCTGAATTTAGTCCGATGTATTACCGGGACGGGCTGGTGTTCGTGTCCGGGAAAAAAGCCAGTGCCGCCATCGAAACGTCCGGGAAAGGCGGGGGAGGCAGTTATCTCGACCTCTTTTACGTCCAGGACCGGCAGCAGTTGAAGGCCACGCAGTTGATTAAAGCCGATGGCACGGTTTCGAAACCGGTGTCGATAAAGGCCCGCAAGGCCCAACAGTCCGGCGGCAATTCGCGCAGCCGCGCTTCGGCCAACGATTCCCGCACGATTGGCGGGTACGATGGTGGCATCAATATTTCGGAGGGATTGCGGTTTTCGAAAACCATTCAGCCTTTCAGCCGCGCGCTCAACAGCCGCTACCACGAAGGGCCGGTGACTTTTTTCAGCGACGGCTATCAGGTCGTTTTTACCCGGAACAACTACGATGGCCGACGGGTACGCCAAAGCACGGAAGGCGTGACGAACCTGAAACTGTATACGGCCGTTCAGCAAAACGGCACCTGGATCAATATTCAGGAATTACCGTTCAACAGCGACGATTATTCGGTCGGGCATCCGGCTCTGAGCAAAGACGACCGCTTGCTGTTTTTTGCTTCCGATATGCCGGGGGGCGTCGGCGGGACGGATTTGTACGTTGCCCGGAATGAAAATGGGAAGTGGTCGAAACCGGTCAATCTGGGGAAGGAAATCAATACGAAAGGCAACGATTTATTCCCGTTTATCGACGAAAGGGGCAATCTGTATTTTGCCTCCGACGGCCGAAAAGGGCTGGGCGGGCTCGATATTTACTACGCCCCGCTCGTCAATGGAACGCCGGTAGGACCGGTCGAACACCTTGATGCGCCGATCAATTCCGACCAGGATGATTTTGGGATAATTACCGACGGAAACCGCAAAGGCGGTTATTTCAGCACCAACCGGCAAAAAGGCAACGACGATATTTTCCGTTTTGTCCGGGAAAGTTCGCTCTACGGATGCCGGAACCTGACACTGCGGTTTTATAATGAAGTAACGAAGCAACCTATCGATAGTGTGCTGATCGACATAAAAGCCCGGGGCGAAGGGCGCAAAGACCGAACGGTGGTGACCAAAAAAGACGGGTTGGTGCAGTTGTGTCTGGAGTCCAACAACGATTTTATTTTTCGGGCTTCCAAAGATAGTTACGTGACCAGCACAGTTGGTTTCTCAACCAACTCACTCACCGACGATTCGCCCTCCCGGCTGGAAATTGCGCTGAATCAGCCCCCGAAAATTATTGATACCGTGCAGTATATACCGCTACCGGCGAATGACGGCTGGGATATCGTCGATTCTCAGAAAGCCAAAGTGCGAGGTATTGTCATGAGCGAAAAAGACCGGAAGCCGATTGAAGGCGTCACGGTCAATTTGAAAAACGACTGTGACGGCGCCATCCGGCAAATCACTACCGGCGTCGATGGCCGGTATGAATTTGAACTGACCGAAGGCTGCGACTACACCCTCAGTGCCTCAAAAGAACGGTATGGTACGAATACAAACCGGATTAAAAGACTGACAACCAGGGCGACAAACAAAGTGCTGTCGGCAGATTTGAACATGCTTCGCGTGGGCGACATTGTTCAGTTGAACAACATTTATTACGACCTCGACAAATGGACGATTCGGTCGGATGCTTCCAGGGAACTGGATAAGCTGGTGGCCACCATGCAGAAATACCCCTCGCTCACGGTCGAACTCCGATCCCACACCGACAGCCGGGGCGATGCGGTTTACAACCGGTATCTGTCGGCGCAGCGGGCCAATTCGGTGGTCAGTTACCTGGCGTCAAAAGGGATTAGCCGCAAACGAATGGTCGCGGCCGGTTATGGCGAATCGGTTCTGCTCAACAATTGCACCAATGAAGTGAATTGTACGGAAGCTGAGCACCAGCGAAACCGCCGGACCGAATTCAAAGTGTTGTCGATCAAGTGAAACCGGCATCCAGGCGGTTTGTTCGTAAAACAGGAAACAAAAAAGCCGCAGATTGCTCGTCTGCGGCTTTTCATGCTTAAAACTATTTTTTACTGCGTAATCAGCAGTCGTTTGATGAGTTGCTGTTCGCCGGATTTCAACTGGACGAAGTGAAGACCGGTTCCGCCCTGGCTCAAATCAACCGTTTGGTGCTGCACCTTACCATTGCCGATGACGGCCTGTTGCCACGTAACCCGACCCAGCACATCCACCACCTGCAGTTGGGCGGTTTTTTGAGCCGCCAGCCGGAAGCTGATGACCACCCGGCCGCTGCTGGGATTCGGGCTGACCGACAGATCCGAGGTAAATTCCGCCGTGGGAACCCCCTCACGGCCACCATTCGGGCAATTCAGGATTTTCGGTGACCATTTCAGGGTGAAATTCCCTCCCGGCACCCGGCCACTGATCGAGTGGTTCTGCCCATCCTTGAGCGAAGCCGGAACCGTGAAGCTATACCCGTGAATCCCGTTGCCTTTGTTAGCGTTCTTGAGATCCTGCCGGAAAATATTGGCATCGATCGCACCCACTACGGTGTTTCCATCCAGGAATTCAAGCGCAATCGGCGTGTTCGGGCGGTTGCGATCCCAAACCCAGCCCTGAATGCTGCTGCAATTGACCACATCGAGGTACCCTTCGTAACTGCCTGGTCCGCTGCCACCACTGGTGGGCGGGGGCGTTGTGCCTCCGCCGGTGTTGACCATCAGGGTTAGCGTGGTCGAAACCGGCGAATTCTGGCTGTCCTTGGCCGAGTAAGTCAGCGTAAAGGTGCCGCTGACGGTCGGTGTTCCGGAGATCACACGCGTATTGACATCGAAGTTGACGCCGTTGGGCAATCCCGTCAGGGTATAGGTCAGCGGATCGTTTTCGGCATCGGTAAAGACCGGCAGTGCGCTGGCCGTGAAGGCGACGCTAATGGTAGCCGACAGGGGCGCGATGCTCGCGGGGGGCACCGGTGCTGCATTCGTTGGGGTTCCTCCTCCGCCGACGGTCAGCGTCAGGGTGGTGGAAACCAGTGCGTGCTGGCTGTCCTTGGCCGAGTAGGTCAGTGTAAAGGTGCCGCTGACGGTCGGTGTTCCGGAGATCACACGCGTATTGACATCGAAGTTGACGCCGTTGGGCAATCCCGTCAGGGTATAGGTCAGCGGATCGTTTTCGGCATCGGTAAAGGCGGGCAATGCACTGGCCGTGAAGGCGACATTGATAGTCGCCGACAGACCTGAAACGGCCGGAGCTACCGGAGCCGCATTCGATGGCGTTCCGGAACCGACACATCGGATGGTTTTAGGAGCCCACTTGAGGGTAAATTCCGATCCCTGCACCCGCGCCCAGATCGTGTGATTCTGGCCGTCTTTGATCTCTTCCGGTATGGGGAAGTCGTACCAGTGTACCCCGTTTCCTTTGCCGGCGTCTTTCAGGTGTTGTTTAAAGACATCGGCCGCAATCGACCCGATGAGCCGACCCGTTGCAATCGAAGCACCATCAAAGAACTCGACGGTGACCACCCGGTTGACACTGGTACGGTCGTAGGCCCATCCTGAAAGCGTATTGCAATTGACTTCCTGTGTCAGGTATCCGTCGAAATTACCCGCCGGAGCCGGTGGGGGCGTGGTGCCGCCAGCCGCAACGGTCAGCATAATCGTCATGGTTTCCGTGACTTTTCCGTCATTGGCCGCATACGTCAATGAGAACGTACCCTGCTGCGTCGGTGTTCCGGAAATGACGCGGGTTCCGGCATTGAAACCCAATCCAGACGGCAACCCGGTGAGGGTATAGGTCAGCGGATCGGTATCGGTGAAAACCGGTAGGGTAGACGAATAGGCGACATTGGCGGTGGCCGACAGGGGCGAAACCGCCGGGGCTGCCGGAGGAACGTTGGCCGGTGGGCCTGCATTCGTGATGACGAAGGTCAACAGAGCCGAGGCCGTTTTTCCTTTGGGGTCCGTCACAATCAGGCTGGTCGTGAACGTTCCCAACGTGGTGGGTGATCCACTCAGGGTACGGCTTGCGGCCGAGTAGGTCAGACCCGGAACCGAACCGTTGAGCGCATAGGTCAATGCCCCGGCTTCGGGATCGGTAAACTCGGGAATGGTATACGTTGTCGCTACGCCGATTTCGCGGTTTTGAATCGCCAGCGTAGGGCCGGTCGGGGGTTGATTGGCTGGGTCATTCGGGAGCGGACTTCCGTCTCCTGGGCAGTTCAGCGTTTTCGGAGAACCCATCAATTCGTACGACGTTCCCTGAACCCGCATGCTAATGCTGTGGTTCTGCCCGTTTTTCAGCGTTGCCGGAATAATGAAAGAATAACCGTGTTGTCCGTTTCCTTTCCCTGCACTGACCAGGTCAGGCCGGGCCAGCGAAGCGGTAATAGTCGCAATGAGGTTGTCATCTTCCCGGATTTCAATGTTCACCGGCGTATTGGGCTGATTGGCATCCCAAACCCACCCAAAAATATCGCCATCGCAGTTGATTACATCCAGAAACCCTTCATACGCGCCAGTTGGCGGAGGAGTCGATGGATTGGCAACCGTCAGCGTCAGGGTGGTCGGAACCGGCGAATGCTGGCTGTCCTTTGCTGAGTAAGTCAGGACGAAGGTGCCGCTGACGGTCGGTGTTCCGGAGATGACGCGGGTTCCGGCATCGAAGTTGACGCCGTTGGGCAGTCCCGTCAGGGTATAGGTCAGCGGATCGTTTTCGGCATCGGTAAAGACCGGCAGCGCACTGGCCGTGAAGGCGGCATTGATGGTGGCCGACAGGGGCGCGATGCTTGCGGGGGCTACCGGGGCCGCGTTAACGGGTGGTGTTCCGGTTCCGACGCAATTAATCGTTTTGGGTGACCACATCAGCACATACGTTGACCCCTGAACGCGGCCCCAGATGGTGTGCGTCTGGTTGTCTTTCACACTTTCGGGAACGGTGAAAACGTAACCGTGGGCACCATTGCCTTTGTTGGCATTTTTCAGATCCTGACGGTAAACGTCGGCCGAAATGGAACCGATGGACACCGCGGTTGCGGCCGTGGCACCATCCAGAAACTCGACCGTGATCGGTGTATTGGGCTTGTCCCGGTCCCAGGCCCATCCCGAAAACGTCGAACAATTGACGCCATCCAGATAACCTTCAAAGTTTCCGGTCACCACGCCACCCGCAGAAACCACCAGCGAAATCGCCAGATCGGATTTTGACTGACTGTCACTGGCCGAATAAGTCAGGGCAAACGTTCCCTGCTGCGTCGGTGTTCCGCTAATCACCCGGGTTGACGGATTGAACGTGAGGTTGTTAGGCAGACCGGTCAGGGTATAAGTCAGGGGTTCGCTATCCGTGAAAACCGGTAGGGTATACGTATAGGGCACGTTCATAGTAGCCGCCAGTGCTGATACCGAGGGTTTTACCGGGGGCGGATTCACGGGTGTTCCGCCAGGCGCTACCACCAGGGTAATGGAAAGGTCGGTTTTATTCTGGCTGTCGGCGGCTGAGTACGTAATCGTAAAGGTTCCCTGTTGGGTGGGCGTTCCGGAGATCACGCGGGTTCCGCCATCGAAATTCAGCCCGGAGGGCAAGCCGGTCATGGTGTAGGTGAGCGGTTCGCTATCCGTGAAAGCCGGGAGCTGGCCGGAATTGTACGCTACACTAACCGTGGCCGCTAAGGGTGAAACCGATGGTTGGACCGGGGGCGGATTCACGGGGGTTCCCGTTCCTTCGCAGGTCAGGGTTTTGGGCGACCACATCAGCACGTACGTTGACCCCTGAACGCGGCCCCAGACGGTTTGTTGCTGGTTGGTTTTGATGCTGTTTGGTACCGTAAAACTGTAGCCATGCGCTCCATTTCCCTTTCCGGCATTCAGCAAATCCTGGCGGAAGTTACTGGCCACCGTGGTGCCGAATGAAGTGGCCGATTCGATCGACGGATTGGAACCGGTTGCAGCCAGAAATTCGACGGTATACGGTGCATTTGGGCTATCGTAATTGAATACCCAGCCCGAAATCGTGCTGCAATTGACGACATCCAGATACCCTTCAAAGTTGCCGGTAACCGTAGGGGGCGGGTTACCAGTGCCGGATGTATTGACTGTCAGCGTAACTGTCGTACTAACTGCGCTGCTCTTGCCATCCGTTGCGCTGTAGGTCAGGTTGTAGGAGGTAGCCTGGGTCGGCGTACCGCTGATGACGCGGGAGCTGGCATTGAAGTTCAACGTACCGGGCAGTCCGGTCAGGGTGTAGGTCAGGGCATCGCCGTCCGCATCGTTGAACGGCGGGAGCTGGCTCGACGTGTAGCTCGTGTTAACGGTGGCCGTCAGGGCTCCTACCGATGGGGCTGTCGGGGGCGAATTCGCCGGTGGCGTCGACGTTCCGGTGGTTGTGCCCGTTGCGGTGTTGCTATTGGCCGACACGTTGCCGGTCGGGTCGATGGCCCGAACGAAGAAATAATATTCCGTACCCGCCGTCAGTCCGGTTGCATTATAACTGGTGCCGGAATTGACGTCGCCAATTTTAACGTTGTTTCGATACACTTCGTAACTGGCTACGCTGGCATTATCCGTCGATGCGTTCCAGGTTAACCGCATGGAATTCTGCGTAATGTTGCTGAGTGCCAGAGACGTCGGAGCCGTTGGAGGTTGCTTATCGGCGGCATCGGAGACGACATTGAACGATTTTTCCACCGGACGGGCCGGTTTAAAACCGTCTCCTCCGTGTTGTGCGGCCCGAATGGTTACTTTGCCCAGGCGGCCCGTCAGAAACACTTTGCCTTCCGCAATTACTGCGGGTCCGGCAATGACGTAGAAAACAATGGGTTTTCCCGACGAAGCAGAGGCTGCCGGCGTGAAGGCTGCAGAATTAGGAGCCCGGTCGGCAATGTCGTTGAGTGTAATGGTTTGTGATGTCCCGGCACAGTCGGGGTAGATATACCGAATCGTCTCCGTTTTCAGACCACCCGCATCCGTCACTTCCAGTTTCACGCCGTACCAGAAGGTTAGGGTTCCATCGCAGCCAATCGGAGGCAGGGAAGCCGAAGAGGTCTGGCTGGTAGTTACAAAGTCATCGTGCTGGTGATCGTTGTGGAACAGCGAAACCGTCCATTTGTAACTCAACTGGTTGGCGGGGGTTTCATCGGTGATCACCGCCGACAGGTTGATGTTCCGGATTTCATCCAGGTTCATTTGGGTCAGCCCATCGATACTGGTGCTGACAATAACCGGTGCCGAATTGTTGGCGCTACTGACGGTGATCGCTTTGGTGGTCTGGTGGCTTTTTCCGTCAGGGTCCGTAACCGTCAGCTTGACGGTGTAGGTAGTCGAGGTCGAGGTGGTGGTAAAAGTATGTTCCGGGTTGGCGGAGGTGCTGCTGGTATTGTCGCCAAAATCCCAGGCGTAGGTCAGAGCTTTTCCTTCCGGATCGTAGGATGTGTTCCCGGTAAATTTAACCGTCAGGGGGCTTGATCCATTGCTTTTATCCGACAGAATGATGGCCACCGGCGGACTACCACCGGCCGATCCGTTGTAAATGACCCGGCGTACGCGCTCTCCCCCATCCTCCGGATAGCGCAGGTAATACATGTTTTTGTCAACCGGGTTGAAAGCGATGCAGGTAATGTACTGATACGAACTACCCCCATCCAGCAGTTTGGTCAGCGTTGCCGGTTGGGGCTGATTGTCGCTGTCAAAAGCCATTTTAGAAATCCATCCCCCGTTAAAATCGGCAAAATAATATGAGTTCTGGTATTCGGCCGGGTAGTTTCCGCCACCGGGGTGCCAACTACCGCCAATGGCACAATAACCCGGCAAAAGCCCCGCTGGTGTTGTATTGACATTGGTCAGGGTTCCGTTGTTGTTGACCTGCCCGGGTCCTGAACGCCAGGCAATCACCGGTTTGGTAAATGTTACACCCGCCGGTTTGTATTCAGTTTTGTTGTAGGCGCGCTTGGAAGCATATTGGCCTTCTTCAAAAGGCCAGCCGAAATTGGCACCTTTCTTCACCACATTGATTTCTTCCCAGTCCGTAAAGCCAACATCACCCACATACAAGGCACCCGGATTACCGGCGTTGATGTCGCCACTTCCCGTATTGGGGCGAACCGAAGACCGAAACGGCTGGCGAAGACCGGAAGCAAAAATCCGGCTTTTGATCGAACGCGGAGCACTGGGGTTATAGTCGGGATTGCCCGGCATACCGTCGCCATTTTCCGGATTGATCCGAAGAATTTTACCTGATAATGAATAATCGACCTGAGAACGGTAGCTGCCGATGTTTTCCGCAGCCGTAATAAACCCGTTCTGAATCGATTGGCTGTAATACGATTCAGAATACGATCCCTGGTCGAAGGCTGGCGCGGCTCCGTCACCGGTCGGAATCAGCAGCGAGCCATCTTCGCCCATCGTAATACCGCCCCCGGCATGTGAGCTGGAAGTCAGCGGAATACAGTCGCCGGGAACGCCTTTACTCGGGTTATTGGGGTCAGGTTCGCCAATCAGTACCTTACGGCTGTTGGCTTTGATCGATTTAAAGCCGTCATCTTTGTTGGCTTCGTAGCGGGTAACCCGGGCGTAGGTCCCCTGCCATTTGACGGAAGCATATTTGATGACATAGAATAAATAAAACCGGCCATTGGTCAGAAAGTTGTTATCCAGCGTCATCCCCAGCAACCCGTAATCATCATATCGTCCTATTTCAGACGATATATCCAGTAATTGCGTTTTCTGCTTCGTCTGAGGGTCTACCCGGGTAATCCGGCCATCGATTCCCCACACGTACATGGCCCCGTTTTTGTCGAAAGTGAAGCCAACAGCACCAGACAGATCACTGGCGTAAACTTCTTCTGAAAAGCCGGGCTTATACTGGCTGTAACCGTTCGAGATAAAAACAGTAACCAGTGTAAGGGCCAGGAGTAAGTTTTTGAGTTTAGTACAGAGGTTTGTCATACGTTAAAATTTACTTAAGTGTTGTCATTCAGCGCAGATCGTGCTTCACAATTGGGGTAAAATGAGATGGGAAAAATCCATTAAAGGCGATAAAAAGGAGTTAGCAGCGCTAAGTACTGTATATTTAGGCACTGAAATTTTGAATTTCAGATGAGAAACTGAATGGAAATATAAGAAAAATACAAATAAGTCCAATGTTAGTAGAAATCTAAATTTACTAAGCGGTAAACTTAATGTTTTGATAATCAGAATATCAGTAGCATAGCTGCGCGTCAATTGCTTTGATTAAATTATTAAAAGGTCATACTCGCTTTTGAATGATACGCTTCCCCAATGCCAAAATTAACATCGGTTTGCAGATCACGGAGAAACGGCCGGACGGCTTTCATAACCTTGAATCGTGCTTCTATCCGGTTCCGCTAAATGACCTGCTGGAAATCATTCCGGCTTCGAAAACGTCGTTTGAAATCAGTGGAACCGACATTCCGGGCGACCCCGCTTCCAACCTTTGTCTGCGGGCCTACGAACGTCTGAAGGTTGATTTTGAGTTGCCACCCGTTCAGATGTATTTGCACAAACTCATCCCGATCGGGGCGGGTCTGGGCGGAGGTTCGGCCGATGCCGCCTTTACGCTGCGTCTGCTGGACGAGCAGTTCAACCTGGCCTTGTCAATAGAGCAATTAGAAACGTATGCACGGCAGTTAGGCAGCGATTGTGCGTTTTTTATTCAGAATCGACCCTTGTATTGCTTCGAAAAGGGGGATCGCTTTCAGGATATTAACGTATCACTCCGTGGCTACACCATCGTACTGGTATATCCCAATCTGGCCATTTCAACGGCCGAAGCCTACGCCAACGTTCGACCCCAAAAGCCCCTTGCATCGCTGCGTGCGTTGTTGCAAAATCCGGTTGGAACCTGGCGAAATACCATTCGGAATGATTTTGAAACCAGCCTTTTTCCGGTCTATCCGATTCTGAATACAGTGAAACAAGAACTATACCAAGCGGGAGCTGTCTATGCCAGTATGAGTGGTTCGGGCTCCACTATTTACGGTATTTTCGAGCAAGCGGTATCGTTACCGGATTATTTTCATGACTACCAGGTCTGGCAGAAAACCATATGAGCGGTTATTGAAAACAAAAACGATGCTAAAGTAAAGAACCCGCCAGTTTGCACCGGCGGGTTCTTTACTTTAGCAGTAAGCTGATTTTTAGCGGCTAATTAGCAAGCGTCTGGTAACAATCTGTTTGGCAGTCTGCAACTGAATTAAGTACAGATTGGTTCCATCCGAACTCAGATCGACGGTTTCGCGCTCCGCTTTGCCCGTGCCAATGGTGGGTTTTTGCCAGATCGAACGACCCATCATATCCACCACCTGCAAATCGGCCCAGCGATCGGCTTCCACCATATACTTGATTTCGACCTTGCCCCGGCTGGGATTCGGGCTAACCGTGAGTTCCATGCTTAACTCGACGCGCTCGTCTATTCCCTGCCGACTGCCATTCGGGCAATTCAGGATTTTCGGCGACCATTTCAGGGTGAAATTCCCTCCCGGCACCCGGCCACTGATCGAGTGGTTCTGCCCATCCTTGAGCGAAGCCGGAACCGTAAAACTGTAGCCGTGAATCCCGTTGCCTTTTCCGGCGTTCTTCAGATCCTGCCGGAAAATATTGGCATCGACCGCACCCACTACGGTGTTTCCATCCAGGAATTCAAGCGCAATCGGCGTGTTCGGGCGGTTGCGATCCCAAATCCAGCCCTGAATGCTGCTGCAATTGACCACATCCAGGTAGCCTTCGTAATTGCCTGGTCCGCTGCCGCCACTGGTGGGGGGAGGAGTCGTGCCTCCGCCGGTGTTAACCGTCAGCGTCAGGGTGGTGGAAACCGGTGCGTGCTGGCTGTCTTTGGCCGAGTAGGTCAGTGTAAAGGTGCCGCTGACGGTCGGTGTTCCGGAGATCACACGCGTATTGACATCGAAGTTGACGCCGTTGGGCAATCCCGTCAGGGTATAGGTCAGCGGATCGTTTTCGGCATCGGTAAAGGCGGGCAATGCACTGGCCGTGAAAGCGGCATTGAGAGTCGCCGACAAGCCCGAAACCGCGGGCGCGACCGGCGCGGCATTGGCTGGCGGTGTTCCGCTTCCCACACAATTGATGATTTTCGGTGAATCCTTCAGCGTAAACTCGGACCCGACTACCCGTGCCCAGATGGTTTGATTCTGGCCATTTTTGAGGTTTTCCGGCATCGGGAAATCGAACCAGTGTATCCCGTTTCCTTTACCGGCATCCAGCAGGTGCTGTTTGAAAACATCGGCGGGAATAGAGCCTAACGATGTACCGGCGGCAATCGAAGCGCCGACGAAAATCTCGACCGTGACCACCGCATTGCCTTTGGCCCGTTCCCAGGCCCAACCCGAAATCGTGCTGCAACTGACCTCCTTCGCCAGATACCCGTCGAAATTACCCGCCGGTGCTGGTGGGGGCGTGGTGCCGCCAGCCGCAACGGTCAGCATAATCGTCATGGTTTCCGTGACTTTTCCGTCATTGGCCGCATAGGTTAAATTGAAAGTTCCCTGCTGGGTGGGTGTTCCGGAAATGACGCGGGTTCCGGCATTGAAACCGAGTCCTGATGGCAACCCGGTGAGGGTATAGGTCAGCGGATCGGTATCGGTGAAA
>NZ_VBSL01000180.1 GCF_006149005.1 Larkinella sp. C7
ATCGTCATCCAGTCCTTCTAAAAGTTCGACCTCAACCCGCTGCTCGGCCAAATCAACCTTCTTAACCACTGGCGGAATGTAGGGCAGGAGCAAATCTCGCTTGCCCTTTCGCTTAACCACCCAGACATCATTGGCCCCAGGCTGGAGGATCTCCTTGATCTTGCCGATAAGAACATCATTTTCATAGACAGGCAGACCAATGATTTGGTGGTAGTAAAACTCACCATCGGACAGGTCCGTCAAATTTTCCTCGGCCACCTTGAGGACATGGCCCTTGAATTTCTCAATAGCATTGATATGGTACATGTCCTTGAACTTGATGACATCGAAATTCTTATGCTTGCGGTGACTGGCAATGGTCACCTCCTGCACAAACCTATCCTTATCATCAAAAAGGGCCAGAGTGCTCCCCTTCT
>NZ_VBSL01000181.1 GCF_006149005.1 Larkinella sp. C7
AAAAACAATTTAGTCACTTCCGAATCTAAGGGTTATCATAGTGACGAACAGGGCAATTGGTATTACGCTGATGGCAATGGGAATAAGTTAACCGGGGCTCAGATCATTGATTCTGTCAAGGTCTACTTTGATGAGAACGGCATCCAAGTCAATCTGATGGCCATTATTATGACAAAGATAGCGGGGCTATGTTGACTAAACGTTATGTCGAAGTGGCCGGCAATTGGTACTATGTTGATGGCAATGGAAATAAGTTGATCGGTGCTCAAACGGTTGATTCTGTCAAGGTCTACTTTGATGAGAATGGTGTCCAAGTCAAGGGTGCCTTTGCACCAGCCAAAGAAAGTATTTTTTCACCAGATAGACATTACTATGATAAAGATAGTGGTGCCTTGGTGACGAATCGTTACGTTGAG
>NZ_VBSL01000182.1 GCF_006149005.1 Larkinella sp. C7
CTTGGTCGTCCCCGCTATGGCCGAGGCGATGGAGGTCTTGCCGATTCCTGGCGGACCGTAGAGAATCATGGAAGAAAGCATATTGGCCTCAATCATTCGGCGGATAATTTTACCTGGACCGACCAGGTGTTTTTGGCCGATAATCTCACCTATAGTTCTGGGCCGCATTCGTAAGGCTAGATTTGCTGTCATAGCATACAGCTCCTTTTAATCGTAGATTTTTATGATAGAATTATTGTAACACAAAAAGCAACAAGCAAGAAGGAGAGCAGATGGCTAAGTACGGATTTTTATCGGTTCTGGAGGAGGAGCTGGAGCAGCATTTTGACTATGATTTCGCCATGGATTGGGACAAGCGAAACCACGCTGTCGAGGTAGCCTTTGCCCTTGAGGCACAGAATATCGCTGCCGTCGA
>NZ_VBSL01000183.1 GCF_006149005.1 Larkinella sp. C7
AATAACTTCTAACCTATTTTTTATTTAACTATTTTTGCTTATTGATTATTTTACAAAGTCCAAAAGTGCCAAGAAGCTGTCTGCTTGCAGTGAAGCACCACCAACGAGGGCACCGTCAACATCTGGACAAGCCATGTAAGAAGCAACGTTTTCAGGTTTAACAGATCCACCGTATTGGATACGAACCTTATCAGCTACTTCTTGACCGAAATCTTTAGCGACAACGTCACGAACAGTTTTACACATGTGTTGAGCGTCATCTTGGCTAGCTGATTTACCAGTACCGATAGCCCAGATTGGTTCGTAAGCGATAACTGTTGCTGCTACTTGGTCAGCGCTCAATCCAGCCAAGGCTGCAGAAACTTGAGCACCTACGAATTCAGCTGCTTTACCAGCTTCGTAAGTTTCAAGAGC
>NZ_VBSL01000184.1 GCF_006149005.1 Larkinella sp. C7
GCGAGCCAAAAAGCGACAGGAATTGAAGGATTACCTTCTGACCAATCCTAAACGGGCTCTCTTGGCTGACTTGCATAAGCTTTATTCTCGGGACCAGGTCAAGTTCTTGGTCCAAGCTGGGGCCCTAGAAATTGAAGAGGTTCCTGTCAACCGTAGTCAGGACTATTTTGATAAGGTGCAAAAAACAGACTTCTTAAAGCTCAATCAGGAGCAGGCTCAGGCTGTCCAAACTATAGTAGCTGACATTGGTCAGCCTAATAAACCCTATCTGTTAGAGGGAATCACGGGTTCTGGTAAGACGGAAGTTTATCTGCATATTATTGATCAGGTGCTTAAACTTGGCAAGACAGCCATTGTCTTGGTGCCGGAAATTTCCTTGACGCCTCAGATGACCAACCGTTTTATTTCTCGT
>NZ_VBSL01000185.1 GCF_006149005.1 Larkinella sp. C7
GTTGGTTTTTTCAATTTCCATAAGCCTTATTATATCAAAAAAATCAGTGATTTTATAGCTGAAAATCAGCATTTCTACCTGCTCAAGATTTGTTTCTAGCAGATTTTTGCCCTATAATAAAGCTTATGCAATAAGAATAAGCCAAAGGAGTCAATTTAGAATGATTGAGTTTAAAGATTTTCACTTTCCAGCTCTTGATAAATGGCGGAAGCTGCACATCTATCTTCCTGATGACTACTATGATAGCCAAGGATCCTACCCTGTCATGTATTTCTTCGATGGCCAGAACCTCTTTTTCGACCAGATGGCCACCTATGGTAAATCTTGGGGACTTTATGATTTCTTGGAACATTGGTCCAAAAAGATGATTGTCGTCGGCTTGGAATGTGGCCATGAAGGTAATGAACGTTT
>NZ_VBSL01000186.1 GCF_006149005.1 Larkinella sp. C7
CAGCTTATACTCATTTAACATCAAAATTTTTTATTTTTGATACTTTCTAACGTAGCAAGTTCATCAGCGATTAAAATCCCTGATGAACTACGGTAATCGCTAGAGCGACTTACCTAGCTACCTTACTATTTCCCTTTTCAAAATAATATCAATTTTGAAAAGGGAATGTCGTTAAAAAGTGCGGACGCAAGCAAACTCCTCACAAGNTGATTTCATACTTATTTAACATTAAAACTTTCATTTTTGATACTTTCTTAAAATGTGCGGACGCAAGCAAACTTCTCACGAAGTTTCATTGCTAATTTTCGAGCCATTGTCTCGAAAATTCCCGTTATTAGCTAAAACTGTAGTTGTCGCTAATAATACCACTTTGGCGAAAGTATCACTTTATCATTCTGTCATCCAATTAAA
>NZ_VBSL01000187.1 GCF_006149005.1 Larkinella sp. C7
CCGAGCCATACACCAAGCGTGCAGCACCAGTCATGTTTGTAACGAATTTAGTAGTGCTCTTAGTGGCTTTGCTGTTTGGAGTACTCCATCTATAATCGGTAGGACTCTTACTGCCAGAAATTCGGCTAAGTTTATGAGTTGAGGTGACAATCATCTTTTAAAGCCCCTTGCTCAAGCTAGACTTGTTAATCAAAAATCATAATCAAGAGAGAATCAGAATGGTTCTCTTTTTTGGTGTGTAAATCTGTTTTTGAATTTTTATGACTAAGTTAAAATCAAAACTCCCCTCCGAATAATGGCTAATTTGTGTTTGACCCTAGAAATTGTTTACCCCCATGACTTTTGTCATGCCCAACTTATGACATTCAGGGCTGAAAACTTGGACTTAGTTTTCCTAAAATTAAGTTGAAG
>NZ_VBSL01000188.1 GCF_006149005.1 Larkinella sp. C7
AAAAACTGTCAATGACGATGGTAGCCTGACCATGACTTGGGTCTCCAGAAATAGCCAAACCGAGCTGCCAGTAACTGTCTATAAGAAGACCCGCCTGGTTCTTAATGGCAAGGTTCTGACGAGCAAGGATTATAAGCTGTCGGCCTTTGGTATTCCTACTGTAAAGGACAGAAAGGGTGTCAATAAGTTGACAGTTAGCTTTACAGTTCCGACCTATTTTACCCTTGCCCTTTGGCTGACCATCATCAGCTGGCTGGGTCTAGCGGTCTACTGGCTCTACCACAAGGCCAGCAAACGCAGTTTCCAAGTTTTGCTTTCTGATTAAATCGTGTTATAATTTTCTACGGTGTCAGCATCCAGCTGGTATCATTTTTTCAATGTCGACCTTCAAATCGTTTATTGAAAGGCA
>NZ_VBSL01000189.1 GCF_006149005.1 Larkinella sp. C7
AAATGACTAGATCACAGTATGCGTCATCAAAGACCTGGATATTGTAGGTAGAAGTCAATTTCAGCCACTCTTGGTCAATTCGAGCGATCGCCTGACCATTTTGATAGAGCTGGAAATTCATATCCCAGAAATTACCCTGCACCTCCATGCCTAGGTTGGCAATGGAATAGTGAGGTTTGATAAGGGTCAAATCCTTCTTGATAGTGAAAGACTGGCCATTGGCCAAGTTAACTTGGAACTTGGGCAGAAGACTAAAGAACTGCCTATCAATCTGGCCAACCAGATTGCCCTGCATATCCATGATTTTAAAGGTCTTGGGAATCTTGAAGAGGCTGCCCTCAACCTGATAGCAGGGCAGGCCCAATTCATCGCTGATGGTGAACTTGCCTCCCAGCGAAAAAAGTTTT
>NZ_VBSL01000019.1 GCF_006149005.1 Larkinella sp. C7
ATTGGGATCGCCCAGCCAGTCGAGCAGGGTGGTGGCCCAGCGGGGTGGCGGTCCAATGTTTCGGTTTGGATGATCTGGCCGTTTGATGGGCTCCATGTTTTTTCAATATCAAATATCAAATGATGAATATTAAATAATAAAGAGGCCACCCGCGCGGTGAATAATGATAAAGTATCCGCCCTTTATCATTTTACATTCATTATTTGATATTTAGCATTCATTAACTTTTCATTCCGAACGCAATGACTTCACCGGATTCATCAAAGCCGCTTTGATGCTCTGGAAACTGACGGTTAGCAACGTAATCACCAGCGCGCCCACACCCGATGCGGCAAAAATCCACCAGGAAAGCTCGGTGCGGTAGTCGTACTGCTGCAACCAGCTACGGAGGAAATACGCAGCAACGGGCGTGGCAATCCCGAAGGCAAGCAAGACCAATCCCAAGAAGTCTTTCGACAATAAACTCCACAGGTTGAGTACCGATGCGCCCATCACTTTCCGCACGCCAATCTCCTTGGTGCGCTGCTCCGCCACGAACGACGCCAGCCCAAACAAACCCAGGCAGGAAATAAAGATGGCCAAAACCGCAAAGAAGGTCGCCAGCTTGCCAATCCGTTCTTCGGCCCGGAACTTGGCGTCATATTCTTCATCAGCAAATTTGTACTCAAACGGGGCCGCCGGAATCAGCCTTTTAAATACCGCTTCAATTTGGGATAGCGCGTTGCCGGCATCAGCTCCGGGCCTGATTTTGATGTTGATCCAGTTGGGCGAGCCAAACAGGAAGAAAACCGTGGGTTTGATCGGCTTGAAGGGTGACTCCATCACCATGTCTTTCACCACCCCCAAAATCCGGAATTGTTTTTCCACATTGTTGGTCATCCATTGGCTCTTCCAGCGGACGAATTCGCCCACGGGTTGCCGAAAACCCAGCAGTTTGGCGGCTGTTTCGTTAATGACAAACCCGGCGGAATCGGACGCCAGTTTTTTCGAGAAATTCCGGCCCCCAATAAATTGCCAGCCGACGGTTTCGGCGTATTCGGGCGAAACCGTTAGCGTAGCAAATCGCTCGTTCAAACCGGGCGGCATGCCTTTCCAGCTAAATCCCTCACCCGACGACCAGACACCCGTAATCGGGCTTTGCGATTCAGCCACTTCGCTCACCACGCCGGTGTTTTTCAGTTCATTTCGCAGCAACGCAGTTTTTCCGTAAAAATCGTCCGACTGCATCGGCACCAGCAACAGCCCATCGCGGGCGTAACCGACCGGACGGCTTTTCGCAAACTGAATCTGCCGGTAAACGACCAGGGTGCTGATGATCAGCGCAATGGAAACCGTGAACTGCGTCACTACCAGAATCTGGCGGGGTATGGAAGCCGACCGACCCCGCTGCAATCGCGCCGATCCACCCCCCTTCAGGACCTGAATGGGCTGAAACGAAGTCAAATACAAGGCCGGGTAGCTGCCCGCCAGGAAACCCGTTACCCCAATGAAACCAAGGCAGAACAACCAAAAATAGCCATTCGCCCAGGGAATCTTCATCTGCTTGGCGGCCAGGTTGTTGAACCATGTCAACGAAACCGTTGCCAGCAGCAGGGCAATCAGAAAGGACAGGAAAACCACCAGCAGGGACTCGCTGAAAAACTGCCCCACCAACTGAGAACGACGCGAACCGACGGTTTTCCGGATGCCCACTTCCTTGGCGCGTTTTTCGGAGCGGGCTGTCGAGAGGTTCATGAAATTGATGCAGGCCAATAGCAGCACGAAAAAACCGATCAGGCCCACCATCCAGACGTATTGAACCGGCCCTTTCCCGACTACACCGTTTTTGAAATCCGAATACAAATGCCAGTCGCGCATCGGATGCAGCCACATTTGCGGCCGGGTTGCGGCTTCTTCCTTCATGCTCTCCAGGTGCCGAATGACGTTCAGTTCAGAGTCTTTGATGGTCGCCGTGGCCTTGTCAAAGTCAGTATTCGGCTGAATTTCCACGTAAATTAAAAGGGCGTGGTTATCCCATTTCTTTTCCCTCATATACCGGTTATGGGCCACAAAATATTCCCAGGACGCCAGAAACTGCGCATCGTGGAACTGGGTATTTTGCGGCAAATCTTCATACACTCCGGTCACTTTTACCAGCCAATCCGTATTGATCTTCACCGGTTTATTGATTGGATCAGCGTCGCCGAACAGGGCTTTCGCCGTTGAAGCCGACAGCAGAATGGATTGGGGGGCCTGCAAACCCGACCAGGTGCCTTTTACCATCTTCAACGTCAGCATTTCCGGAGCTTCTGCGCCAATAAATTGCCCCCGTTTCGAGAGCTTCGTTTCACCCGCTGTTAAAATGTGATCGTCCAGGTGCGTTGAGGTTACGATGTGTTTAAAGGGACTGCTGTAGTTACTTTTCAGTTCCTGAATAAAAGGATACGGCAGGGATTGCGACGTGTGCAGTTCGCCATTGACCACCTGATTCTGCATTATCCGGGCAATGCGGTCGTAATGCTGGTGGTACCGGTTAAACGATAATTCATCGTAAATCCAGAGGCCCGTCAACAGGGCCACCGCCATGCCCACCGCCAATCCCCCCATGTTGATACCCGAATACCCTTTGTGTTTGACCAGGTTGCGGAAGGCAATTTTGAAATAATTTCGTACCATAGCAGGATGTAGGAAAAATGGATTCGACTCGGCTTTTTTTCGTTTGGCCAGCGGCCGCAACAACTTCAACGCACTCAGGACATACCGCCAGCGGGCTTTTTGCACCCCCACGGTTTTCACCCAATACGCATACAGTTCGAGCAAATCGCCCTGTACTTCTTCCACCGTATTGGGATCACCCAGCCAGTCGAGCAGGGTGGTGGCCCAGCGGGGCGGTTTTGGGGTAGAAGACTTCATAAGTTTTTAATATCGAATACTGAATATTGAACACTGAATAGCGAAGTGCGTGATTTGGGTTGCGGTGTTTGATTTTGGTACCGCGCTGGCGGCCCAATCGTTATTCGTTCGTTATTCGTTCGTTATTCGATATTCAGTGTTTAATATTCATTTTTCATCAGCTATCCTCCCATCAACTGCAACGTCTGCGGAGGCAGGGCATCCCACAATTGCTCACGGATGCTTTTGACTTCCATGAGAGCTTTGCGACCAGCGGCAGTCACCGTGAAAAACCGCTTCCGACGACCTCCGCGCTCGGCTGTGGCTCCGCTCATTTTCGACGCCAGATACCCTTTTTCCTCCAGCCGTTGCAGCGTCGTATGAACCGTGCTGAAGCCCACCGCCCGCCCGGTTTTCTGTTCGATTTCCTGCGTAACGGTCACGCCGTACGCACTTTCGTCCAGCACGGCCACCGTCAACAAAACCACCTCTTCAAATTCTCCTAAAAAAGCCCTTTTCATGGCGCAGTGATATGATACGATAATGCCGATCAAATGCAGTGCCAACTGATAGAAAACCGCTTCAACAGGCGTTAAACGCATATTTTAGCTAAGCCGCATGGGAAACGTGTCCGGTTTTGGACATTATGACGTACCAAAACGGACAAGCCGGATGGCCGGTCGGCGTCGGTGGGGGGTGCGAAATGAAACCTTGTACATCGGCGGACAAATGATTGTACGATTTCGGACAAAAAAAGAAAAATAGATTTACAAAATATTGATAATCAGTACTATAATAGGCGCGGCATGGAAGTTGAGCGACCCAGGGCAACCGAACCGCTTTTCTAACTGGACCTATGATATGCTGCGAAACTACCTGACCATCGCCTGGCGGAATCTTCTGAAAGACAAATTCTACAGTCTGATCAATATTCTGGGCCTGACCATTGGCGTCACCTGTGGCCTGTTGCTGCTGCTCTACGTCACCGATGAGTTGAGTTTTGACCGGTACCACAAAAAAGCCGACCAGATTTACCGCATCGTCTCGTACATCACCGAACCCGACAAAATCAACAAGTGGCAGAGCACGCAGCCGCCCCTGGTGACATCACTGAAACGGGACTATCCTTTCGTTGAAAACTACGTGCGGTTTTTTCCCAACGGCCGGGTGGCCTTCCGGCAGGGGGAGAATCGGTTTTACGAAGAAGAGGTCTACGCAGCCGACTCCACGGTATTCGACGTCTTTACCCACAAATTTATTGAGGGCGACCCCAAAACCGCTTTGGCCCGGCCCGGCAGCGTGGTGCTGACCGAGAAAACCGCCCGGAAATTCTTTGGCGAAGGTGCCGCGCTGGGGCAGACGCTGCGTACCAACGACACGACTTCGTACCAGGTCACGGGCGTCATTGAAGACGTACCCCGAAACTCGCATTTTACGTTCAACGCACTGCTGTCGCTGAGCCCGAACGAGCGGAAGGCCGACGGCTGGGGCGGTTTTTACATCGTCAGCTACCTGGTTTTGCCGAAAAACTTCGACACCAGCATATTGGAAAGCAAGTTCCCGCAACTGTACGACAAAAACATGGCGTCGATCTTCAAGCGGATGGGCATCAAGATTACGTACCAGTTGCAGCCGCTGACGAGCATTCACCTGTACTCCAAACTCGACGGCGAAGCCAACGGCGATATCAGTTACGTCTACATTTTCAGCGCCGTCGCCTTTTTTATGTTGTTGTTGGCCAGCATCAATTACATGAACCTGGCAACGGCCCGCTCGGCCAAACGCTCGAAGGAAGTGGGGCTGCGGAAAGTGATGGGGTCGCTCCGGAGTGCGCTGATGGCCCAGTTCCTGACCGAATCGGTGCTGATGACGGTTTTGTCGCTCCTGCTGAGTCTGTTGTTTGTGGCGTTGCTGCTCCCGTTTTTCAATTCGGTTTCGGGAAAAGAGATTCAGTTTCGGGAATTGATTCAGCCGCAGTTTATGCTGATTGCCCTTTCCATTGTCGTTTTTACCGGTTTTATCAGCGGCAGTTACCCGGCTTTTTATCTGTCGTCCTTCGAACCGGCCACCGTGCTGAAAGGCTCGTTCAATGCCAAAGGCGGCAGTTTTTTCCGGAAAACGCTGGTGGTGGTTCAGTTTGCCATTTCGCTGATCATGCTGATTTGTACCTGGATTGTGTACGATCAATTGAACTACATGCGGGACAAGGATCTGGGGTATGACCGCGAGCAGGTGTTGACCATCGACTACCAGGACCGCCAACCCCGCGACCGCTACAACCGGCTGCGGAGCGACCTGTTGGCCAATCCGAACGTCCGCAGCGTGGCCACGGCTTCGTCGCCCACCAGCAACATTGGCGGGCGGGTTATTTTCGGCATTGAATCCAACGCCGGACTGAAAGAAATGGGCTTCAAACCGATGGGTGTCGACCACGACTACCTGCAAACGATGGGAATGAAAGTGGTTGCCGGACGGGCTTTTTCGGATAAAATTCCGGCGGATACGTCCAACGGCGTGCTGGTGAACCAGGCCGCCGTCAAACGCATGGGCTGGAAAGAACCGCTGGGCAAGAAAGTGTTGCTGGGTGGGTTGCCGCAGGCCGGTCAGCCAGCTCCGCCGGAGGCCAAGGTTGTGGGCGTGGTGAAGGATTTTCACCAGCAGTCGCTCTACATGCCCATCGAGCCGATGATTATGCTGTATCGGCCAAACAACGGGGTGATTCACATTAAGATCGATGCTAAAAATGCCGACAAAACCGTTGCGTTCATTGGCCGGAAATGGCGCGAAACCTACCCGGATCGCCTGTTTGAATACCGGTTCCTGGACCAGGATTTCGAGTCGGCCTACAAAGCCGACGAACTGCGGGGCCGGATTTTTACGGCCTTCTCCGGTCTGACGATTCTGATTGCCTGCCTCGGTTTGTTTGGTCTGGCGACGTTCACGACCGAACAGCGGGTGAAGGAAATCGGCGTTCGCAAAGTGATGGGTGCGTCGGTGTCGAGCGTGGTGCTGCTGCTTTCCAAAGATTTTACGAAGCTGGTGCTGTTCTCGTTCCCGATTGCCATTCCGGTCGCCTGGTATTCGATGGACCAATGGCTACAGCATTTTCCGTATAAAACCGACATTGGCGTCGGGGTGTTCGTGGTTGCCTGCGTGCTGACGCTGCTCATCTGCTGGACCACCGTGGTGTATCAATCCATCAAAGCGGCCATCGCCAACCCGGTGAAGTCGCTTCGTTCCGAATAAGGTTATGCTGAAAAACTATTTCAAAGTGGCCTTCCGCACGCTGTTGCGGCACCGGACCTACAGTCTGCTCAATGTGATTGGGCTGGCGGTGGGGCTGGCCTGCGGTATTCTGATTTTTCTGGTCGTCGGGTTTCAGCTTGGATTCGATACCTATCATCAGAAGGCCGACCGGATCTACCGCGTGGTAACGGAGCTGACCTACGAAACGGCCACCTATTCGCGTGGAACGCCGAAAGCACTGGCCGGGGTGTTGCGACGTGATTATCCCTTCATCGAAACGGTCGCCCGGATCAAACGGCTGCGGGGAAATTTGCTGAGTATACCCCGGGCCGATGGCGGTTTTCTCCGGAAGTTTCAGGAAGAGCGCACGGTTTGCTTTGCTGATCCCGACCTGTTCAGTGTGTTTGATTTTCAGTGGAAAACCGGTACACCGAAAACCGCCCTAACCGCGCCGAATTCCGTGGTGTTGACGGAAAAATACGTCCGCAAATACTTTGGTGATGCCAACCCGATCGGTCGAACCCTGCGACTGGATAATAACCTGAATCTGACGGTGACCGGTGTGCTGGAAGACCATCCGGTGGCGACCAATCTCAGCGATGAGGTGTATATCTCCTACAGCACGGTGTTGGGTTTGGAAGCCCGGTCGTTGCAGAACTGGGATGACCTCAATAGCGAAGAAATGACCTACGTTACGCTGCCGGAAAATACGCCGGTCGGCCAGTTGGAAGCGGTTTTTCCGGGCATTATCCAAACATATTACACCCCCGAAAACGCCCGATTCTATCATTTCCACGCCCAACCCCTGCATGACATTCACTTCAATACGACCTACGGCGGTCGGATGCAGCTAAAACTGCTGTATGCGATGGCGATTGTTGGGGTATTTCTGGTGCTGGCAGCCTGCATCAATTTTGTCAATCTGGCCACGGCCCAGGCACTCCGTCGTTCGAAAGAGGTGGGCGTTCGGAAGGCACTGGGCAGCACGCGGGGGCAGTTGTTCCGGCAATTTATGACCGAAACCGCCCTAATTACGCTGGCGGCTGTTGCGCTGGCGTTGGCCCTGGCGCAGGCCGGGCTGCCACTGGTCAACCAGACGATGTCGGTTTTCAACGCCAATTTTTCGCTGACAGACCTGCTGCAGCCGAAGTCGTTGCTGCTTTTTCTGGTGCTGATTGGGTGCGTAATCGGGCTGGCTGGTTTTTATCCGTCGCTCATTGTGTCGGGTTTCAATCCGATAGCGGCCTTGCGCCGGAAAATGACAACCGAGCAGGTGGGCGGCATTTCGGTACGTCGCGGTCTGGTCGTGGTGCAGTTTTTCATCACGCAGCTCTTTGTCATCAGTGTGCTTGTGATGATGTCGCAGTTGCGGTATGTTCGCAATGTCGATTTGGGTTTTACGAAAGAAACCGTTCTGACCATTCCGGTGCCGACGCCTGATCCGCTCAGGCAGGAAACGCTGCGGAGCCGGTTGCGGGAAATCGGGGGGATTCAGAACGTGGCCTTCGGCAACACTCCGCCTGCGTCTTCCATCATCAACAAGAGCCCGTTTACGTTTGACAACCGGGCCGAGCCGGAAAAATTTGAAACCCAAACCAAAATTGGAGACGGGAACTATGTGCCCCTGTTTGGCCTGAAACTACGGGCTGGTCGTAATTTTCTTTCCGGTGATACCGTCGCCAGGGAAATTATTGTCAATGAGATGCTGGTGAAGCGGCTGGGTTTGCCCTCGCCCGATGCCATTTTGGGAAAAAACCTCAATGTGCTGGGCATCGACCGGACGGTGGTGGGCGTGGTGAACGATTTTCACGTCAACTCGCTGCGGATGGCGGTGGCACCGACGGTTATTTTCAAAGCGTTTAGTGAAAACCGCATGGCCGCCCTGAAAGTCAGTCCGGCTCACCTGGCCGAAACGCTGAAGCAGGTCGAAAAAACCTGGAACGGTTTATTTCCCGAACTGGTCTTTCACTACCAGTTCATGGACGAAATCATGGATCGCTTTTACACCGCCGAAACCATCATGCTGGGTTTTGCGCAGGTGTTTTCCCTGATTGCCATTCTGATTGGTTGTCTGGGGTTATACGGTCTGGTATCGTTCATGGCCGAATCGAAGACGAAGGAAATTGGCGTGCGGAAAGTGCTGGGGGCCAATGTCGGGCAGATTCTATGGCTGTTTGGCCGGGAATTTGGTCGGCTGGTGCTGTTGGGGTTTGCGGTGGCCGCTCCTTTGGGCTGGTGGCTGATGAGCCGCTGGTTGCAGGATTACACCTACCGAATCGAGATTGAATGGTGGGTGTTTGGCGCAACCGGTTTGCTGGCCAGCCTCATTACGTTGGCAACGGTTTCGGTCCAGTCCGCAAAAGCCGCTTTGATGAATCCGGTTACCTCACTTCGTTCGGAATAAAGAGTTAAGAATTAAAAATGAAGCGTTGAAAATGCGTTAGCCAACCGCAAGGGCGGCCCCGTCATCATTTTTAACTAAAAAAATATGCTCAGAAACTACCTCAAAATCGCCATCCGGAACCTCCGCAAACAGCGGGGCTTTACGTTCATCAATATTTTTGGCCTGGCCACCGGTCTGGCCTGCTGTCTGCTGATTCTGCTTTATGTGGTGGACGAACTGAGTTTCGACCGGTTTCACGAAAAAGCAGACCGGATTTACCGGATCAATACCGACATCAAATTTGGCGGCAATGATATGCACATGGCCGTTTCGCCCGATCCGATGGGACCGACCTTGCTGAAAGATTATCCGCAGGTCGAAAATTTCGTGCGGTTACACGGGCGCGGTACGTTTCTCGTCAAGCAGACGGGGCAAACGAATAACCTGCGGGAAAACGACATCATGTATGCGGATTCGACGCTGTTCGATGTGTTTACGCTGCCGCTGGTGGTCGGCAACCCGAAACGGGCGCTGGTGGAACCCAATACGGTGGTGATTAGTGAATCGGCGGCCAAACGGCATTTTGGAAATGAGAACCCACTGGGAAAAACGCTGTTGTTTGACAATGCGTTTACCTATCGGGTAACGGGTGTCATGCGCGACATGCCGACCAACGCCCATTTCCGAACCGATTTTTTTGTCTGCATGCGGAGTGACAATTATGAGTGGGGACGTTGGCTTAGCAATAACCATCAAACCTATATTCTTCTGAAAAAAGGTGTTGATGCCCAACGGTTTAGTCAGAATTTTGAAACCGTCATTCAGAAATATGTGGGGCCACAGGCTCAGGAGTTTGTCGGCGCAACGATCGACCAGTTGCGCCAATCCGGGAACCGGTTCGAATACTCACTCATTCCCATGACCGACATTCACCTGCACTCCAAACAGAACATTGAACTGGCGCCCAACAGTGATATTCAGTACGTTTACACGTTCTCGGCGGTGGCGGTTTTTATTCTGTTGATTGCCTGCATCAATTTCATGAACCTCTCGACGGCCCGCTCGGCCAACCGGGCCAAAGAAGTGGGCGTCCGGAAAGTGCTGGGATCGGTGCAACGGCAGTTGATCGGGCAGTTTATGACCGAATCCGTGCTGATGGCCATTCTGGCGATGCTGCTGGCGCTGGTGATTGTCGCGCTGACGTTACCCTTTTTCAATGACATTTCAAGCAAACAACTGACCATCGATCAACTGTTTATTCCGCAATTTTTACCGGTTTTGCTCGTCCTGCCGCTGGGCGTCGGGTTGCTGGCGGGAAGTTATCCGGCCTTTTTCCTGTCGTCGTTCCGGCCCATCAGTGTCTTAAAAGGCAAGATCAATCTGGGGCTGAAAAGCGCTGGTTTGCGGAGTGGACTGGTGGTTTTTCAGTTCATGATGTCGGTGATTCTGATTGTGGGAACGATGGTGGTCTATCGCCAGATCAACTTCATTCAGACGAAAAAAGTGGGTTTCAACCGCAATCAGGTGCTGACCATCAACGAAGCCTATGCGCTGGGAGAGCAGACGCAGACTTTTAAAGACGAGGTGCGGAAACTGCCCGGTGTGACGAACGGTTCGGTGTCAGGCTATTTGCCCGTACCCTCGAACCGCAGCGATAGTCCGCTGTTTCCGGAGGGGCAGAGAGAGCAAAGCAAAGCGGTTTCGACGCAGCAGTGGGGTGTCGATTATGATTACATCCCGACCTTGGGCATGGAACTGAAAGAAGGCCGGAATTTCTCGCGGGAGTTTGGGGCCGATTCGACGGGAATCATTTTGAATGAAACCGCCGTCAAAGTTTTCGGCTTTAAAGATCCCATCGGAAAACGGGTTTGGCGGATGCTGGACGATGAAGGAAAAGTCTTCAAAACGTATACGGTGATTGGGGTCGTGAAAAACTTCCATTTTGAGTCGCTACGGCAGAATATCGGTTCGGTGGCCTTGATGATGGACCCCAACCAGGGTGCGGTCTCCTTCCGGCTCAACAGCCACGATATTCCGGCGCTGGTGAAACAGATCGAAGCCAAATGGAAGCAAATGGCACCGGGAATGCCGTTTAGTTATTCCTTTCTGGACGATAGTTTCGATGCCATGTACCGCGCCGAACAACGCGTCGGGCAGATCGTGTTGACGTTCTCGGTACTGGCCATTTTGATTGCGTGCCTGGGTCTGTTCGGGCTGGCGGCTTTCATGGCCGAGCAGCGGACGAAGGAAATTGGCGTTCGGAAAGTGCTGGGGGCCACCACCGCCAGTATTGTGGGCTTGTTGTCGAAAGATTTTCTCCGGCTGGTGCTCATTGCCATTCTCATTGCCACGCCCATTGCCTGGTATGGCATGAATGCGTGGCTGAAAGACTTTGCCTACAAGATCGATGTGCCGTGGTGGGTGTTTGTGCTGGCCGGTACGGTTGCGGTTTTCATCGCGTTTGTTACGGTGAGCTTCCAGTCGATCAAAGCCGCTTTGATGAATCCGGTGAAGAGTCTGCGGAGTGAGTAAGCCGTCCGATCCCGGACAATTTTGGAATTGGATAATTTGGTAAAGCACTGATAGAGAGGGTTTTGTTGGTTGTGGTATATTCTTTGAGTGTCTTTCGTCAGAAACGATGCAACTCCGTTCGTGTATTCTGCATCTTTTACCCAACTCTCCAACAATCTCAAACACAAATACCATGAAACGTTCATCTTTCCTCTTAACCGCTGCGTGTGCCATCGCCTTATCCTTTCATGCCTTTGCCCAGGACAAAGATGAAACCCCCTACGAGACCAAAAATTTCTCCGGTAGCCTGAACACCGTTCGGGTGGAAACCTCCGGCGGCAGCATCTCGGTAGAAGGCAGTCAGTCGAGTGGCGTAAAAGTTGAAATGTACGTACGGGGCAACAACTGGCCGAGCAACAAACTCTCCAAAGACGAAATCGACGAAAGGCTGAAAGAATACGACATCAAACTGGGCGTCGAAGGCAATACCGTCATTGCAACGGCCAAACGGAAAAGCCGCGATAACTGGGATTGGAAACGGTCGATCAGCATTTCGTTTAAAGTATACACGCCCAAAACCGTCGCAACCGACCTGCACACCAGTGGGGGCAGCATCCGGCTGAGCAACCTAGTGGGGAGCCAGAACTTTGCCACCAGTGGCGGAAGCCTGCACCTGACCGGTGTCGAAGGGCTGATCAAAGGCCGGACGTCGGGCGGGAGCATTCACCTGGATCGTTGCCGGAAAGACATCGACCTGTCGACCAGTGGCGGTTCCATCCACGCCGAAGATTCTGACGGCAACCTGGACCTGCGGACGTCGGGTGGCAGTGTCCACTTGGCTAACCTGAGCGGCCGGGTCAATGCGCGCACCAGTGGCGGCAGTGTGAAAGGCGACGGTATCAAGGGCGAACTGGTAGCCGGTACGTCCGGCGGTTCGGTTCGGTTGTCGGGCATTTCGGGCAGCGTCGAAGCCAGCACCAGCGGGGGCGGAATGGATGTTGAAATTACGAAGCTGGGCGAATACGTCCGGTTGTCGGGTGGTCCGGGCAGCGTGAAAGTCCGGATGCCGCTGGATCAGGGCATCGACCTCGATTTGTCCGGAAACCGGGTCGATATTCCGCTGAGTAAATTCGACGGAACGGTGGAGAAAGACCGCGTCCGGGGCCGCCTGAACGGGGGCGGTGTTCCCGTCCGCATCTCCGCCGGCAGCGGGAGTGTGTATGTAAATCGGTAAAAAATAATGATGAAGTATGAATGATGAACGATGAATGCTTACTGGTGAAGCTCACTCATCGTTCATCATTCATACTTCATCATTCCCTTTGTCCGTTTGTGAACAAAAGAGTGTCCGTCACCGGACACTCTTTTGTTTTTAATGTGCGTATGGTGTTAATTATCAGCCTTTTGGTTTTCTGGCATAAGCCTTGAGTCTTCCTAAGCAGTCTGATCCTCTGAACGCCATGTTCCGCAATTACGTCGTCATCGCTTTTCGCAATCTCTGGAAACACAAGCTGTTTTCCTTCATCAATGTCATCGGCCTGGCGTCCGGCATTATGGTGTGTCTGCTGGCGCTGATTGACATCAAAGGTGCTTTCGATTACAATAATTTTCACCCGAATTCAAACCGGACGTACCGGGTTCTGACCGATGTCACCGGCAATGACAATCAAAAAATCGCTTTTGCCTCGACGCCCCTGCCGTTGGCCGATGTACTGAAGCGGGAGTACGGTTTTGTGGAAAAAACCGCACGCATCATTCGGGATTATACGGAATTTACCGTTGATCAGAAAAAACTGGGCGATTATTACTGCGCCGTGGATCCGGCTTTTTTTACCGTTTTGGGATACAAACTGGCAACCGGGCAACCGGCAACGGCTCCCAACACGGCGGTTGTGACGCCCCAAACTGCCGAGAAATTCTTCGGGTTGGCCAATCCAATTGGCAAAGTGATTCATACGAAAGAATTCGGTTCGATCACGGTTACCGGTGTTTTTCAGACACTTCCGATCCGTTCGCACCTACACTTCGGCCTGGCGCTTTCGATGCCGACGCTTTCGACGGCAAACCGCAAACAGCAGCAAATTGACTGGAAACAATACACGATCGGTTATACGTATGTCTTGCTGAAAGAAGGTGCTTCTGTTGATCAGTTTGAAAAAATACTGCCCACCATTGCCGCGCGGGCAACCAAGGCTATTCGTTTCAGGTCTGAAAAAGGGTATACGTTTCGGGCACAATCAATGACTACCCTATCCCCTTCCCGTGAAGAGCTTCAAATGGGAACCTGGGAGCCAAGCTGGGGCAAACTGGCCACCGAGATGTCCGTCGGGTTGGTAACGCTGTTGCTGGCGGTTTTCAATTACGTCAATCTCACGCTGGCCCGGTCGTTGAGTCGCGCCCGCGAGGTCGGTATCCGGAAAGTGTCCGGGGCGGTACGCTGGCAACTGATGGGGCAATTTATGGCCGAATCGGTGGTTTTATCGGTGTTCGCGCTGGGCGTTGCTTATGTGTTCCTGATGCTGATCGAACCAATGCCGTTTGTGCAGCAGTGGCTGATTGGAGGGGTGCAATTGGATACGACGCTCTGGGCGGTTTTTGTTGGATTCAGTATCGTCACCGGTTTACTGGCGGGATTTGTTCCGGCACGGGTATTATCCGGTTTCCGACCCGCGCAGGTCTTGCGGAGCCAGACCGGTTTGAAAGTTTTTAAAGGAATTACGCTGCGTAAATCATTGATTGTGGCGCAGTTCGCCATTGCCCTGATTGCCATGATCGCGCTGCTGTCGATGGCGCGGCAACAGAATTACATGGCGACGGCGGACTATGGTTTTCGGAGTGATCGCATTTTAAACATTCCCCTGAACAATGTTCCCTACCAGCGACTGGCGAACGAACTGAACCGCATACCGGGTGTGGAGCACGTATCCGCAACATCGGAACTGTTTGGTAGCCACGGCGGAGCTTATCAAAACGTTCGTCGGCAAAAATCCGGAGGTGATTCAACCGCGGTTTTCATAACGGCCATTGATCAGAACTTTATCGCCAACATGGACCTGAGGTTGCTGGCGGGCCAGAATTTGCCGGAGATGGTGGCTGATACAACCGGAGAAGGTTCGCCGGGCCGGTTTGTGCTTATTAATGAAGAAGCCGTCAAAGCCTTCCGAATGGGGAATCCGCGGGAGGTTGTGGGGCAGTCGCTCTGGTTGAATGACACAACGGAAGTACAGATTGCCGGTATCGTGAAAGATTTCCGGTTTACAACCTTCAACTGGACCATCAAACCGCTCATTCTGAATTATCAGCCAAAGCGGTTTCGGTTTGTTAACGTCAGGATTGCCGAAAGGACTACGGAAACCACGCTTGTCGGGATACAGCGCGTCTGGAAAAGTCTGAATCCACGTGAGCCGTTTGCGGGCGAATGGTATAGCGATTTTCTTTACAAGCGCCACAGTCACGAAGACGATGTGAATTTCATGGGTTTGCTGACGGCGCTGGCCTTTTCCATTGCCTGTCTGGGCTTGCTCGGGATGGTTACCTACACGACCGAAACCCGCATAAAAGAAGTCGGCATCCGGAAAGTGATGGGCGCCGAGGTGCGGCAAATTATCTGGCTGCTGTCGTGGGATTTTGTTAAATTACTGCTCATTGCCGGTGCAATTGCCCTCCCGTTGGGGTATCTGGCCGGAATGGCTTTTCTGATTAATTTTGCCTATCATGTTTCGATCGGTTTCGAAACGCTGGGCGGCTGCATTGGTTTGTTGCTGGGCCTCGGCGGATTAACGATCGGTTTTCGAACCTACCGGGCCGCGCTGTCGAACCCGGCGGATAGTTTGCGGAGTGAATAATTAAGAGTGGTCCGCCAATGCAGTGTGTTTTTAACTCATAACTCTTAACTTTTAACTCCTTTAGGGAAGAGTTTACGATTTTCAACTATACCAAATTATGATTTCACTACAGAACGTTTCCAAGTACTACCCCGCCGGTTTCGGTAAGACGTACGTGCTTCGTAATATCACACTGGATATCAACGAAGGCGAGTTTGTCTCCATCATGGGGCCATCGGGATCGGGAAAATCCACGCTGCTGCACATTCTGGGGATGCTGGAAGAGCCGTCGGAAGGGGAGTACCTGTTTTTTGACCAGCCGGTACAGAAATTGTCGGAGAAACGTCGCACCGAATTGCACCGTAATTATATCGGATTTGTGTTTCAGGCGTATCACCTGATCGACGAACTGACGGTGTATGAAAACATCGAGACCCCTTTGCTCTACAAAGGCATGTCGTCGTCGGAACGGAAAAGCCGGGTGGCCGAATTGCTCGACCGGTTTAACATGGTGGCGAAAAAAGACCTTTTTCCGTCCCAACTCTCGGGTGGTCAGCAGCAGTTGGTCGGTATTGCCCGCGCCGTGGCATCGCAGCCGAAGGTGATTTTTGCCGACGAACCCACCGGTAACCTGCACTCCGACCACGCGAAGGAGATCATGGACCTGTTTAAAAAATTGAACAAGGAAGACGGCGTGACCATTGTGCAGGTGACGCATTCGGAAGTGAACGCCGAATACGGCAACCGGATTCTGCGGCTGAAAGACGGCTGGCTGGAGTCGTTTCAGGTGCCGACGCTGGAGCGCGAGTAAAACAGCCGAAAGCTACAAGTCAGTAAAAACCGGTCTGATTCGATTCATCAGCGTCTCGTCAAATGCGGTTTCGCCAATGCGCCGAATCCATTGAATACCGCTGATGTTGGTGCAGAAAACCGCATCGGCTTTGGTGAGCACCTCGGGCAGGAAGAGTCCTTCCTGCACCGAAAGGCCGTGATTGGGCGCCAGCCGGATCAGTTGTCGGCGCAGAATGCCCTCGATGCAGCCACTGGTGGGCGATGGTGTGAAGAGCACATCGGCCACCAGCCAGAAGAGGTTCGATGCAATGCACTCCGCGAGGTGGCCGTGCGTATCCAGCAGAATCAGGTCGTCGGCCTGTTGCTGCTGTTTGGCAATCCCGGCCAGCACATAAGGTAACGCATTGAGGGTTTTATAGGCCGAAACCGCTGAGGGCGACAACCGGACGGCGTCAAAGAAGCCCACAGTGGTTTTTTCGGAGAGGGCAAAATCCGAACCGGCTCGGGCGGTAATGAGGTAGTGGCTCTGAAAACTCGTTGGCGTGTATAGACCTCCGGTTTGCCGCCAGACCTGGAGTTTGATGCGCGAAGTCTGCTTGAGCAGGCGGTTGGCTTTCAGGAGTTCGATGACCTGGCTTTGGAGCCTGTCGGGTGTGAATTGGGGAGGTAACCGGAGCGAAAGGGCTTCCATTCCACGGGTAAGCCGGTCGTAATGATCCGGCCAGAACCGGACTTCATGGTGTTGGTAACGGAGGGTCTCAAACAAGCCGTCGCCGTACTGAAATGCCCGGTCGTTGAGGGGTAGCCCAACGGCGTCTTCCGGCACTACATCCCCGTTTAAAACCACGTTCATTTGCATTTTCACCGTTTATCTAAAATAGTTAATGAGTACGCAAGATACTTTGTAACATTGAACAACCATGAAGCGATTTACTATCAACAACGGTCCGGCGATCCGGTTTAGAACAACGATCCTGGCATCGCTACTGGGGCTCATCGTGAACGCAACGAATGCCCAGACAACGGTTCAGGCCAGCCAGACGGCCCCGGTTTCCCAGCGGTATTCATTGCGGCAATGTATCGACATCGCCTTGCAAAACAACCTGCAAATCAAGCAGGGCCAGTTGGACGTGCAGGGTAGTGCTTTGCAATTACGACAGGCAAGATTAAACTTGTTGCCCAGTGTGAACGGCTTCGCCAATCAGTCGTTCAGTTCAGGCCGGAACATCAACCCCGCAACGAATACATTTGTTACCTCTTCCGTTCGATCCAACAATTACCAGCTTCAGGGGCAGGTAACACTATTTAATGGCTTTGCCTTGCGAAATGCCATCAAACAGAATGATCTGTTTTTGCAATCGACCCAGCAGAATTTAAAGGCTACCCAGAATAACGTATCTATCCTGGTGGTTCAGAACTACCTGAACGTATTGACGTACCAGGAACAACTCGACATTGCCCGGCGTCAGGTTGAAACATCGCGTGGTCAGTTGGATCGCACGACGAAACTGGTCAATGCCGGCACATTGGCGGAGGCCCAACTGTATGACCTGCGTGCGCAGGTGGCCAATGATGAACTGGCGGTTGTGAATGCACAAAACAACCTGGATCTGGCTAAACTGGCGTTGTTACAGGCGATGAATGTACCCGCGGGCAGCAATGGTCTACCGGCATCCAGCACACTGGAAGTGGAAAAATACCAGCTTGATGATCCGACGCTGGAACCGTATCCGGCAACTGCACAGACGGTTTATGAAACGGCTCTCCAATTTATGCCTGATGTTAAAGCTGCCGAATTACGAGTGCGTAGTGATGCAGCAGGTGTGGATGTAGCCAGAGGAGGATTGTATCCAACTTTGACACTGAATGGTAGCATAAATACTATTTATTCCAGTGTGGCACAGCCTTATTTTGTGAAGGATGGAACTACCGTTCAGGAATTCTTTGGGGATTTTACAATTGGAAATATTACACAACCAGTCTACATAAATCGGGAAGGCGGTCGTAATGTAAACTATACCTACGGAGAACAACTCAACAACAACCTTAACCGCGGGGCATCGCTGAGCCTGAACATCCCCATTTTCGGCCGCTTTGTGGCCCGAAACCGGATTACGAGTGCGACAATCACCCAGAAAACGTCGGAGATTGCGGTTGATAATACGAAATTGACGCTGCGTCAGAATATTGAAACTGCCTATACCAACATGCTGGCCGGTGCTAACCGCTACCGGGCTACCCAGATTCAGGTGGAGTCGCTGGAGAAAGCATTCCAGGCCGCCGAAAGCCGGTTTAATGCCGGCGCATTGAACTCGGTGGATTACAACATTGCCAAAAATAACCTGGATACGGCCCGTGCCAATCTGGTACAGGCCAAATTCGACTACGTGTTCCGAACCAAGATTCTTGATTTTTACCAAAATAAACCGTTATCTTTTTAACGAATAATGGACAATGAATAATGAATATTGAATAATTTGCAAGTTCTGCCATTCAGGCGTTTGCGTATTCCGTATCACATTCATGCTCATTATTCATTGTTCATCTCTATGAAACGCAAATCGAACCGCATCTGGTGGATCTTAGGTGGAATTGTTATTCTACTGGTGGGTGGCCTGGTGGCTGCCAAACAAACGGGGCTAATCGGGAAGGCCAAGCCGACCGAAGTTGATTTTACCGCCGTCAAAAAAGTGGACATCATCGAACGGGTGAGCGCTTCGGGGCGGGTTCAACCCGAGGTGGAGGTCAAAATCAGCCCGGATGTTTCCGGTGAAATCATTGCCCTGTACGTCGCCGAAGGTGACTCGATCAAGCAGGGGCAATTGCTGCTCAAAATCCGGCCCGACAACTACGAGTCGTTGCTGGCCCGCGCCCGCGCCACGGTCAACTCCAGCCGCGCCCAGTATCTGCAAACCAAAGCCCTGGCCGCGCAGTCGGAAGCCCGTCTGATTCGGGCGAAAGCCAATTACGAACGGAACAAAAAACTGCTGGCCGACAAAGTAATTTCAGCCTCGGATTTTGAACAGATTGAAGCCGACTACAACGTTGCGAAACAGGACATCGAATCCGTTCAGGCGAACATCAAAGCCGCCGAGTTCAACGTCGCCGGTGCCGAAGCCGGTTTGCGCGACGCCACGGAAAACCTGCGCAAAACGACCATCTACGCGCCGGTGAACGGTACGGTTTCCAAACTCAATGTCGAATTGGGCGAACGCGTTGTGGGAACGTCGCAGATGGCCGGTACCGAAATGCTCCGGATTGCCAACCTCAACAACATGGAAGTTCGGGTCAATGTCAATGAAAACGATATTGTGCGGGTTAGCCTGGGCGATACAACGGACATCGACGTTGATTCGTATTCGACCACGGGGCGGAAGTTTAAGGGAATTGTTACCGAAATTGCCAATACCGCCAATGGATTGACCGGAACCGGAACCTCTACAGCGAGCATATCGACTGATGCCGTCACCGAATTTGAAGTCCGCATCAAGGTGCTGAACAGTTCGTACAAAGATTTGATGGCGCAGCGGGCCAAACGCAGCTATCCCCTCAAACCGGGAATGACCGCTTCCGTTGAAATCATTACGGATCGCCGTCCGGGTGTGCTGGCCGTTCCGATTGCCGCCGTTACGACGCGCGGAGCTGCCCAGGAAGCGATGAATCGCAGCCCGAACGACAATAACGACAACAATAACAACAACGGAGACAAACCGGCTAATCAGGCTCCCGCCAAAAAAGAGGAGATCAAAGAGATTGTGTTCGTTCACCAGAACGGCAAAGTAGTTCAGCGGGAAGTAAAAACCGGCATCAGTGACTTTGAAAACATCGAGGTTAAATCGGGACTGAAAGCGGGTGACGAAGTGATTTCCGGACCCTTCATTGCGGTTTCGAAGCGCCTGAAAGACGGCGACCCGGTGGTGAAACGTGACCCGAACAAAGACAAAAAGACGGAAAAGCCGGAAGAATAACTCCGCTTGAGCGATACGGTTGAAAAAGCGAAAAACGTCTGCCCGGTTAAAGGTGCAGGCGTTTTTCGTATTTTGCGAAATCAAATTTCAAGAAAAAGGACAATCGAGGTGAGACAAAAGACTTCATAACGGGTTGTAGAAGTCTCTGGTCCTTATTCTCACCTCGCTTGTCCACAATAAACACCTATGAATCAACCCGCTCGGATTACCGTCGTGGGCGGTGGCAGTTGGGCCACGGCGATCATTAAAATTCTGTCGGAAGGAAACAACCACATTCGCTGGTGGCTGCGGAGCCAGCGTGATGCCGGGCATATCCGGAAATTTCACCACAATCCGAGTTACCTCAGCGATGTTCAGATCAGTCCCCGCAAGGTGCGGGTTTGTACGAAAATCAAAGACGCACTCAGTACCAGCGACTACATCATTCTGGCAGTTCCGGCGGCTTTTGTCAGCGACGCCCTGCAAGGCGTCAAACCGGAACAGTTGGCAGGAAAGAGCATCGTTTCGGCGATCAAGGGCATGATTCCCGAAAAAAACCAGTTGATTACCGATTGGGCCGAGCAGGAATTTGGGGTGCCGTCGGGCCGGATCGCCGTCATTGCCGGGCCGTGTCACGCGGAGGAAGTGGCCCTCGAGAAACAGTCGTATCTGACCATTGCTTCGCAGAACCTGGATTTTGCGTCGGAAGTAGCGCAGTTCCTGAACGGCCGCTTTGTCCAGACCTCGGCGCTCGACGACATCTATGGGGTGGAATACTGCGCCGTCATGAAAAACATCATCGCGCTGGCTTGCGGTATCACGCACGGGTTGGGCTACGGCGACAATTTTCAGGCGGTTCTGGTCTCCAACGCCATGCAGGAAATCCGGCGGTTTGTCGACCGGGTGTATCCCATGCCACGCGATCTGAGCGCGTCGGCGTATTTGGGCGATCTGCTCGTAACGGCCTATTCGCCTTTCAGCCGCAACCGGACGTTCGGGCATCTGATTGGCCGGGGCTACAGCGTACAGTCGGCCCAAATGGAAATGAATATGATTGCGGAAGGCTATTATGCCGTGAAGAGCATTCACGAAATCAACCGGCAACACGGTGTTCTGATGCCGATTATGGAAATGGTGTACACGGTCTTATACGAAAAAACGTCGCCGGTCGTGGCGACGAATGCGTTAAAAACCGTATTGAAGTAGGTTAGAGGAAACTCCGGATGCGGGCGGCTATTTCGCTAAACTCTTCCGGGCTCACTTTCAGCTTGTTGTTGAAATTCATATCCGCCATGCTGTTCATCGGAATGAGGTGGACGTGCGCGTGCGGCACTTCCAGACCCACCACCGCCACGCCAATCCGCTGGCAGGGAACGGCTTTCTCGATGGCGGGCGCAATCTGCTTGGCAAATTTCATCAGCCCGAGATACAGCTCATCATCCAGATCAAAGAGGTAATCGACCTCTTTTTTCGGAATGACCAGCGTATGTCCCTTCACCGTTGGGAACACGTCCAGAAAGGCCAGGTAATCGTCGGTTTCGGCAATTTTGTAAGCCGGAATTTCGCCACTGACAATGCGGGAAAAGATGGAAGCCATGAGGGTAAGGAATAATGAACACTGAATTTGAATATCGAATTACGATGCAGCTCCGCATTCGACCCAGATTCGAAACTCAGTGTTCATTTTGAAACTTATCGTCCGATTTCGAGAACTTCAAACTCCAGCGTTCCGGCTGGCACTTTGATTTCGGTGGTGTCGCCCACTTTTTTGCCCAGCAATCCCTTGCCGATTGGAGAGCCCACCGAAATCTTTCCTAATTTCAAATCGGCTTCTTCTTCCGACACCAGGGTGTAGGACATGGTCGCGCCGTTTTTTCGATTTTTTATTTTAACCGTCGATAAGACCGATACCTGCGAAGTATCGATCGACGATTCATCCAGCAGCCGGGCGTTCGAAACAATTTCTTCCATCTTCGAAATTTTCATCTCCAGCAGTCCCTGCGCATCTTTGGCCGCGTCGTACTCCGCATTTTCGCTCAAATCTCCTTTGTCGCGTGCTTCAGCAATCTGGCGGGACATATCGCTCCGTCCTTTGGTCTTCAGGTCGTTGAGCTCAGCTTTCAGCCGGTTTAGACCTTCTTCAGTGTAATACGAAATTTTACCCATGTTACATCTACTCTATAAATTTCTTTGCCTTTGGTTTCGCTGCTCCCAAGACCCTACAATTCCCACTATAGCCGCTTATTTGGTGGTAAATGGCTACAAAAAAGAAAAGAACGGTTCGCTGACCGTTCTCCATACAAAATCTTGTTTCTTTGTAGGAAGCGTCAGGAGCCTTTCTGCGGAATTGTATGTATAGCTGTTCGACTACTCATAGTGGAACTCAGGAAGACAAAAATAACAATTCCGTGGCATTCTCCCAATGTCCTAATCAGCAATTCGAGCAAATAACCCGTTACTGTTTTGAGAAGTGATTCTTTTCGCATCGTATTTATGGGCACACCCGATTTTGCGGTCGCCAGCCTGAGCAAACTGCTCGGCGACGGCTGCCAGGTCGTGGCCGTGGTGACAGCGCCCGACCGACCTTCGGGGCGGGGGCAGCAATTGACGGAATCGCCGGTGAAACGGGCCGCCGTTGCTGCCGGCATTCCGGTTTTACAGCCCGAGAAACTGCGCGATCCGGCTTTTTTGGAACAATTGCAAAGCTACCAGGCTGATTTGCAGGTGGTCGTGGCTTTTCGGATGTTGCCGGAAGTGGTTTGGGCGATGCCCCGGATTGGTACCTTCAATCTGCACGGTTCTTTATTGCCGCAGTATCGCGGAGCGGCCCCGATCAATTGGGCCGTCATCAATGGTGAAAAAGAAACCGGTGTGACGACGTTCTTCATCGAAAAAGAAATTGACACGGGCCAGATGATTTTTCAGGAAACCGAACCCATTCATGCGGATGACACCGCCGGAACGCTTCATGACCGGTTGATGGAAAAAGGTGCCACGCTGGTGCTCAAAACCGTTCGGGCGATTGAAGCAGGTACTTATCCGCGAAAACCGCAGCCACAGGTCGGCGAACTGAAACTCGCTCCGAAAATTCACCGCGAAACCTGCGAAATCAACTGGTTTCAGCCCGCCGAAGCCGTTCGGAATTTTGTGCGTGGCATGTCGCCCTATCCGACGGCCTGGACGAAGATCAACGGGAAGGTGTACAAGATCTATGCGGTTTCGTTTGCGGATCATTCACCCCTTCCGGCTGAACCGGGTGAAGCCTGGTCCGATGGCAAAAAAACGCTGCTTATCAAAGCGGTCGACGGCTGGCTGTCGGTGGATGAATTGCAGGCCGAGGGAAAACGGAAAATGACCGTAGAGGAGTATTTTCGGGGGAATAAAATTTAACGTATGCTAATCAGCTTAATTGCAGCCGTGGCCGAAAACGGCGTTATTGGTCAGGATAATGACCTGGTCTGGCGTTTGCCTGACGACTTTCGATACTTCAAACAAACGACGTCTCATCACCCGATTCTGATGGGTCGAAAGACGTTCGAATCCCTCGGCAAACCGCTGCTGAATCGGCTTAATGTTGTGATTACCCGCAATCCGGACTACCAGCCCGACGGCGTTGTGGTGGTCGATTCGTTGGAAAAAGCGATTGACGAAGCCCGAAAAACCGGTATCGATGAAGCTTTTGTGATTGGGGGTGCCGAAATTTACCGGCAGGCCATTGACTCGGCCGACCGGCTTTACCTGACTGAAGTGAAAGCCTCTTATGAAGGCGATGCCACCTTTCCGGATGTTGACAAAAGTCACTGGCAGGAGATTAGCCGACGGCATCATGGCATTGACGACCGGCACGCCGTGGCGTTTGATTTTGTGGTTTGGGAGCGAAAACAGTGATTCTTAGCGTAACAGACTGAGATTAAACGTAAAATCCGGCAGCACATTCTCCCCAGAAAGGGTGTTGTCGAAGCCCTGGATAACCTGCACCGAACCGTCAAACCGGTAGATTCGGACGGTTTCGGTTTTTGGGTCAATGAGCCAGGCCAGACGGCAACCGTTGTCGATGTATTCACGCATTTTGTCCTCTGCCATGCGCAGCACGTCTGATTCGCTCATTAATTCAACTAGGAATTCGGGGCACAGGGGCGGGAATTTTTTACGTTCGTCGGATGACAAGGCATTCCAGCGTTCGGCCGTAACCCAGGCCGCATCCGGCGAACGGACGGCGCTATTTGGCAGTATAAACCCCGTTGATGAATCGAATACAAAACCGAGTTTTGTACTACGGTTCCAAATTGCTAAATCGGCATTCAGTTCGCTGTTGCGTTTTCCGGTTTCTCCGCCTGTTTGTCCCATTACAATGATTGTTCCGTCGGCAGCACGCTCAAATTTATGGTCCGGGTTTTCCTGACAGTAGTAGAAAAACTCATCATCGGTCATGGGACGAAAGTCCCGGGGCATCTTCAATACAGAAAACCCGTTGGTGAGTAGCATATTCATAGCCTGCTGAGTTGAATACGAAGATACAAATTCCAATTAACCCTTCATAAACCGGATCACTGCCACTTCGGCCAGCAGAAACATCAGGGCGGCAATGACGAAATATTTCCAGAGATTGGTGCCCAGATTTTGCTGGCGTAGTTCCTCCACAAAATCATCGTCCTGAATGCTGTCGAAAATCTCCACGTTGGGCTGGTTGGCAAAAATCCGCCGGAGTTCGTCGGGTTTGTAAAACTCCATCTGCGACTCCCGGTTGCCGTGGTTGAAAGCCAGCAGCTTTTCGGTTTTGCCATTCAATTGCAGCTCGTAATAGCCGGAGGCCAGTTGCTGTCCGTCGTTCAACTGATTGCTTTTCGGGAGTTCCATCAGCAATTGTTGCCCGTTGACGCGCTGTACGGGAATGATCTCCAGTTTGTCCCGCACCAATTTATACACGGCATTAGGCGACGCATTGCTGACGGGGACTTCAATGGTATTATCATCGAACGAATACGCCGTGCGTTGTGGGCGAACGCTCTGGGCGGCAATTTTGTACATGATCGGCACAAAAAGAGCATGTTGGGCGACATTCCCGTATTCGACATTCAACGGGCTGGCAAAAATGTAAACCTGTCCGGCTGTGGAGCCGCCCGTTCGGGATTGCGTCAGGTACGGGGTGCCATTGCGTAGTGTCAGGAGCCGCTCACCCACCACGCGCCATTGCCAGACCGGAACCGCATTGGGCAGGTTTTCGATGCCTTGTTGATTGGTCTGTTCAAAAATGTCGCGGAAAAACGGATTCTGGCGATTCGGAGCCGACAGCGGCTGCTGGGGTGGCAGGGGAGAAGCCTGCGTTTGCAAACCGCCAACGCCTAAACCGGCAAAAAACGGTGACCAGGTGGCCGCATCCGGCGTCGTCGGCGGAATGATCACCAGACTGCCGCCCTGCCGCACAAACCGTTCGAGTTCGCTCCGCAACGTTCCATTCACCTGGTTAACGCCCTCCAGAACCACCAGGTCGGCGGTTTTTAACTGGCCCACGTCCACGTTTTGCGCATTGAAACTCCGGCGGACAAACAGGCTGTCGTTGCCATAAACATTCTCGACGTAATTGGCTTCCGATTTCTGGTCGAACAGGTGCAGAACCCGGATCGAGGGCGATGCCTGAATGACAAAATAATATTCGTTATCGAACGTAATCGGGTAATCCTCGAAGGTGATGCGCCCCCGGCGGAACCCTTTCTGGGTCACGTTAAAATTGAGCGTGGCCGTAGCGGCTCCTTTGCCCGGCAGCGTGACGGAAGCCGTGGAAACCTGCGTCTGGTCGATGAAAAGTTTGATGGGCAGATTCCGCACCGACTCATCGCCACTGTTCCGAACGCGGACGTTGAGCGTATTGTTTTGCAGTTCCCGAATGAAGGGTGTACTGAGCCAAACCGAGTCGACAAAAACGTTTTTGGTCGGCTGGGTTTCCAGCGGGACGAGAAAAAGCCGGTTGGTCGTATCAATTTTCAGTCGGGACAAATCGCCGGTGGTGCTTTTCTGAAAATCGGAAAACCAGAACAACTGGTTGGGGCCGGTCGGATTGTGTGAGGCAAGGAGATTCAACTGTCGGCGGTATACATCGGGCAACGTGCGGGGTGTGTGAGCAAACCGGACGGTGGTGACGCGGTCGCGCAGGGCGTCGGCGGTTCCTACGGTTTGTTCCTGGCTGCTGAAATCGTTGGTGACGAGTTGCAGCGAGGTGGCGTTGCGAAACAAACCCAGCAGTTGATCCAGTTTGCTGGTTGCGATATCCAGGTACCGTTTCTCGTTTAACTCATTCTGCATACTGTACGAATTGTCGAGATACAGGCTCGTCAGGCCCTTTCGCGACAGGCCCAGTTTGCTTTTGCTGGGTAGAAACGGTTGGGCAAAGGCCAGCACGAGACAGATCACAAACAGCGACCGGAACAGCAGAATCAGGTAATGTTTCAACCGCCGGAACGACTTGGTTTCGGTCTGGACGGTTTTGAGCAGGGCGACGTTGGTAAAAAACACCCGGCGCGTCCGGCGAAAATTAAACAGATGGATGGCGACAGGGACAGAGACCGCCAGGAGCCCAAAGAGAAACGAAGGATATAGAAAACTCATTCAAACGGGTCGTTGTAGCGATTATTTTCTTTTATAACGGCCAAATAAACCAATGTTGTTCTGACCGTTACGAATTTAACAAGAATAGCACGCGGATAACATGAATTGGCCGGATTTACCCGGATAAATCGACGAACGCCTGATTTATATCGTCGAAATCGATGGTGTAAAAAGCTTGCCGCGTCTGTAAAACGTCCGTGTATGTAATCGAACCGGTTTCGTCGCCGATGGTGGTAAATTCCGGAACGGGCGTATGACCCACAATCTGGTGTAAACCGGGCAGGTAATCCGTCGATGTTTCGCGTTGATCGGCCCATAACGGCCCACCGGCTTCGTCGAAACCACCCCGCAGGTGGCTGACATCGAACAGCGATGTTCGCAACATCCGGTCCTGGTGCATTCGGTTCATCGCATTGGCCAATTGACCCAGGCCCTGTAAATTTAGTTCCAATTTTGCGCTTAGATTGCCTCTGGGGATATGCGCCAGCCAGCGATTCGTTACGCCCGCATGGGTGAACAGATAAAATCCTTCCTGGTAGGCAATCTGAAACAGGGATAGATTTTCCTTGAACAGGGATGTCAATGCGGGCTGCATCGACGGCCGAAAACCGGAGCAACGGTAATGCGGAAAATGCAGGTACTGGGCATCATGGTTGCCAATAAGCAGAATAACTTTATCGGGCGCCTGCTGTTTGAGCCGGATAATTTGGGAGAGATTTTCTAAAATAGCCGCATCAGTCAGGTCGTAGCTGTCGGTATAATCGCCCAGAAAGATCACTTTATCGTAGTGCCCGACATCGATTTGAAGCCAGTTGCTGCGTCCGTGGAGGTCAGAGATTGTAATAATTTTCATGGAACTCCAATATATCGAAAAAGCCTTTCCTGCAAATCGCAGGAAAGGCTTTTTATTGTGTTACCGGAATGACTTACAACGTCCGCTTCACTTCTTTCAGTTCGAAGCTTTCGATTACGTCGCCAACCAGAATATCGTTGAAATTTTTGATACTCAAGCCACACTCATAGCCAAACCGTACTTCGTTGACGTCTTCTTTGTACCGTTTCAAGGCACTGATTTCGCCGGTATGAACCACGATGAAATCGCGAACCACGCGGACTTTGTTGTTCCGTTTGATGGTTCCTTCCGTTACCATACAACCGGCTACCGTTCCGACGCGACTGATCTTGAACACATCGCGCACTTCGATATTGCCAACAATGACCTCTTCGGTGGTTGGGGCCAGCATGCCTTCCATCGCATCCCGGATTTCGCCAATGGCATCGTAGATAATGGAATACAGGCGGATTTCGATCTGCTCCTGTTCGGCCAGACGACGGGCACTGACCGAAGGCCGTACCTGGAAGCCGACAATGATCGCATCCGACGCCGACGCCAGCAGAATATCCGATTCAGAAATCTGACCCACGGCTTTGTGGATGATGTTGACCTGTACTTCTTCCGTCGAAAGCTGCAACAGCGAATCGGAAAGGGCTTCTACCGAACCGTCCACGTCACCTTTCACAATCACGTTCAGTTCTTTGAAGTTACCGATGGCTTTCCGGCGACCGATTTCTTCCAGCGTAATGTGCTTGCGGGTCCGCAGGTTCTGCTCACGCAACAACTGCTCCCGTTTGTTGGCAATTTCGCGGGCTTCACGCTCCGTTTCCATCACGTTAAACTTATCCCCGGACTGTGGAGCACCCGGCAGACCCAGGATCTGCACCGGCGTCGAGGGTCCGGCTTCTTTCAGCCGCTGACCGATGTCATCCGTCATGGCGCGAATGCGGCCAAAGTGCGCACCCACCAGCACGATGTCGCCCTGTCGAAGCGTACCGGTTTGCACCAGCATCGTGGTCACATACCCCCGGCCTTTGTCCAGCTCGGCTTCAATGACGGTACCAGTTGCCTTTTTATTTGGATTGGCTTTCAGATCGAGCAATTCGGCTTCGAGCAATACTTTCTCCAGCAGTTCCGAAATACCCAAACCGGATTTTGACGAGATTTCCTGTGTCTGGTATTTACCACCCCATTCTTCAACGAGCATGTTCATCTGCGACAGTTCTTCCCGTACTTTTTCGGTATTGGCACCCACCTTATCGACCTTGCTGAAGGCAAAGACAATCGGCACCCCGGCGACCTGCGCGTGGTTGATGGCCTCGCGGGTTTGTGGCATGACGCTGTCGTCCGCAGCAATAACGATGATAACAATATCGGTTACCTGCGCACCCCGTGCCCGCATGGCCGTAAAGGCTTCGTGACCCGGCGTATCGAGGAACGTAATCATGCGGTCGTCCGTGGTTTTTACGCTATAGGCACCAATGTGCTGCGTAATCCCCCCGGCTTCCCCGGCTGCAACGCGCGTCCGGCGGATGTAGTCAAGCAGCGAGGTTTTCCCATGATCAACGTGACCCATGATGGTCACAATCGGTGCGCGATGTACCAGATCTTCTTCGTTATCCGGTTCATCGACCAGACCCGATTCGATCTCTTCCTCGGCTGATACAAACTGCACTTCGTAATCGAACTCATCGGCAATGACCGTAATCGCTTCCGCATCGAGACGCTGGTTGATGGATACAAACATCCCCAGGCTCATACAGGTAGCAATCACTTCGTTGACCGACACATCCATCAGCGACGCAAGGTCGTTGGCCGATACGAATTCGGTTACTTTCAGGATTTTTGCTTCTTCGTTCTCCTGGTCGATCCGTTCGCGTTCGCGTTCGGCGCGTTCCTGGCGACGATCCCGGCGACGGTCAGCACCCCGATTCGGTTTGTTACCGGTCATCCGGGCCTGCGTTGCCTTGATCGAATCTTTTACTTCGCGTTGGGTAGGCTCTTCCCGGCGGTCACGTGTACCTCCCCGGGCTCCGGCTTTCCCTTTATTAGCGGCTCCAGCACCCGCGCCCGTTCCGGTGGCGGGCTTGTTGGCCTGACCCGGTGGTTGATTGCGGTTGGTGGGTGCGTTTGCATCCCGGGTGCGCGGTGCGCCACCCTGACCTTGGGGTTGTGCTGCTCCGCCGGCTGTCGGGGCACCACCGACCGGGTCACGACGCAGGCGTTTGCGTTTGCGTTTTTTATCCCGTTCGTCGGTCGACGCAACCGGGCCATTTTGTTTTTTCGAGCGTTCGGAAGGCAGTTCGATGGTTCCCAAAACCGTCAGACCACGCAGTTGTGCACCCCGGGCGCGGATGGTTTCAACAGGCTCATCGACTGGCAGATCAACGACGGGTTCGGACTGAACCGGCGTTTCTTCCATGCGGGGCGTAACGGGCCGTGGTTCTACAGGACGCGGGGGCTGTTGGCCCCGGTTGTCCTGCGGACGATTCCGGTCACGATCGGATGGCCGATTGCCACCCGGTCCCTGGCCTGGAATACCGGCACGGTTTTGATCACCGGGCCGATCCGGTCGGGGACCCACATTTCGTTGGTCATTCCGGTTCGGTTGTTGACCGGGCCGGTTATCGGGCCGCTGGCCATCCGGCCGGGGACCCGCATTCCGTTGATCATTCCGGTTGGGTTGTTGCTGCCGCGCATTCGGGTCGTTGGCCCGTTGCGAGGGCTGCGGAGAGGGTTTCCTCTCCAGGTCGATTTTACCCAAAACCGTCAATCCCGGTAATCGGGGACTGGAGATTTCCGGTTGGGCGGGTTCTTTGTTTTCCGGTGAGGTCACTTGCGGACGATTTTCAACCTGAGGGGTTTCGATTGGGCGTGGGGGCTCAACCAGTGTTGGTGCCACAGGCTGAATGGGTTCCGGTTTATTCTCTATAACGGGTACAGGAGCCACTGCTTCCGGTTTAGGGGCAGGTGCTGGTGTCGGCGCAGGAGGAGTTTCCTTTGGTTCCACCGGTGCGGGCTGCTGACGGACTTCAACAGGAGCAGGCTGGGGCGGAGCCACAGGTGCCGGCGCCGGTTCTGGCTTGGGCTGGCTCGGCTCGGGGGCCTTTTCTGCTACAACGGGTTCTGGTTGGGTAACCGGCTGCGGTTTCGGCGTTGCCGGTGCTTCCTGTACAGGCGCAGGTTTGGCAACAACCGGGTTGGCAACAGGCTGAGGTGGCACCGGCTGGGAAGGCCGGGCGGGTTCGCTGCGGAAATATTGCGGCAAATCATCATCTTCCCGACGTTTGGGTTCGGGCACAAAAGTCTCTGAAGCTGGTTTGCGAACAGCTCCACCATTCAACAGTTCAGTATTACCGAATTCTTTCGCCAAGATTTCCACTTGATCCGTAGAAATCTTGCCGTTAGGGTTACTATCAACCTTAATCCCTTTGGCAGAAAGACGACTCACCACAGTAGACGAACCTACTCCGAGTATTTTTGCCACTTGGCTAAGGCGCATGGATTTATCTTCTGCCATACAAATGGTTTAGAATGAAAAAAGCATTTTAATGATACACTATGTATGATGAACGATGAATGGATCGACTTAATTCATCGTTCATCCTCAATAGTTCATCATTTTACTCAAATTCCTGGCGCAAAATGGCCAGAATCTCTTCAACCGTATCTTCTTCCAGATCCGTCATCCGGACAAGTTCTTCTTTCGAACGGGCCAATACGCTCTTGGCGGTATCCAAACCAACCCGGCGCAGTTCCTCGATCATCCAGTTGTCGATTTCGTCGTTGAATTCTGACAAATCCACATCCTCATCGTCTTCCTGTCCTTCGACATCCCGGAATACGTCGATCTCCATACCCACCAGCCGACCGGCCAGTTTGATATTCTGACCGCCTTTGCCGATGGCCAGTGAAACCTGATCGGGTTTCAGGAAAACCGATACGCGTTTGGCTTCGCGGTCGACGGTCATCGTGCTGATTTTGGCCGGACTCAACGCCCGGCTGATCAACAGCTCAAAGTTGTCGGTATAGTTGATAACGTCAATATTCTCGTTCCCCAGTTCCCGAACAATGCTGTGAATCCGGGATCCTTTCATCCCGACACACGCACCCACCGGATCAATCCGGTCGTCGTACGATTCCACGGCGACTTTGGCCCGTTCACCCGGTTCGCGAACGATCCGGCGAATGGAGATCAAACCGTCGTAAATCTCCGGAATTTCGTTCTCAAACAGGCGTTCCAGAAAAACCGGCGATGTCCGGGACAAAACGATCTTGGGCGTGCCATTGATCATTTCAACCCGGTGGACGACGGCTTTGGTGGTTTCCCCTTTCCGATACCGATCTTTCGGAATCTGCTCGCTTTTGGGAAGGCTGATTTCATTGCCTTCATTGTCGAGCAAAATTACTTCATTTTTAAGCAATTGGTAAACTTCTGCGTTCAGTAAATCACCAACCTGGTTTTTATATTTATCGTAAAGAATTTCTTTCTCCAGATCTTTGATCTTCTGAATCAGCGTTTGGCGGGCGGTTTGCACAACCCGGCGGCCAAAATCCTCCAGCTTTACCTCTTCGGCTACCTCTTCACCCACTTCAAAGTCGGCCTGAATTTTGCGGGCTTCTGCCAGCGGGATTTTGTCATAATCCCAGATGTCTTCCGAATTGTCATCCACAATCTCGCGGGTGCGCCACATTTCGAGGTCACCGCTTTCGGCGTTGATGATAACGTCAAAGTTTTCGTCAGTGCCGTATTTTTTGCGAATCATCGTCCGGAATACATCTTCCAGAATTTTGATCATGGTCGGGCGGTCGATATTTTTCGACCGTGCAAACTCTGCAAACGACTCAATGAGTACTCCGCTATCCATAATTTCAGTTCTCAGTTTTCAGTGTAGGGATTCAGTTATAGGTTTCCAGTCAGAATAAACAGAAACTACGAACTGAAAACGCGACTTAGAAACCGACCTTCCTTTATTTAAATGAAACTTGTATTGTGCTCTTCTTGATTTCGGTAAACGGGATGGCCGTCGGTTCGATCGGAGGATCGTTTTTCTTCGGTTTTTTGAGCGGTATTTCGGTGATCACAATGTGATCGTCTCCAATGCTCTCCAGCTTTCCTTTCCGAATCTGACCGTCATTCAGTAATACTTCCACCTCACGACCCACGTTTTTCAGATACTGCCGTTTCAACACCAGGGGTTCATCCACACCCGGCGATGAGACCTCCAGGGTAAATGCCTGTCCGTCAAACACTTCCAGTTCTTCCAATTGGTTGCCCAACTGACGGCTGATTCCCGCGCATTCCTCAATAGTGATTCCGGTATCGCTATCCAGCAAGACGGTTATTTTAGCACGAGTACGGGAAGGGGATACCTGAATGCCAACGATAAAATACTGATCTTCGTTCAGATACGGCTGTAACAGTTCGTTGACTTTCGCCTTTACATCCATAAATTAACAAAAAAGGGAGTCGAAAACTCCCTGCCATGCACAAATGCTGATAAGTGGTGCAAAGATAAGTATTTTATGAATTGTTTCCCAATCAAATTGCCGAACTGCCGCTAACAATTTTTACGGCTGATTAAACGGGCTATTTTCCGAACAAACGTTCGTAACTTTGTACTCCTACGCCCTACATCTGTCGTTACTGAAAAAAGGCGGTCTGCGTGACCCGCACCCATCTGATTCGTTCGTATGAAATTTTCGCTTAGGCTTGGCGTACTGGTTTCTTCGTTTTTTTCGTCGCTGCTCTGGTCGCTGAACCTGTTGTTGTTTCTGTATACGCTGCTGGTTTATTACCTGCTCTACGAAGTGCCGATTGGACACTGGACCGCCAGTATTCTGATGATTTCATTGCCAGTCGCCTGGGCCTGCAATCTGTTTTTTATCCTGTTCTGGGTGTTGGTTCGCCCCTGGCGGGCGGTGCTGCCCGTGCTGACAATGCTGATCGGAATCCCGTTCTGGCGACGTACCCTGACGTATAGCCAACCGGCCAGCAACAGCGAGAAACGTCCGACACTGCAGGTCATGAGCTACAACGCAATGGGATTCAATAAATATGACATCGTGGATACCCAGCGCCCCGATGATGCCAATAAGATGATCGAATGGGTCCTGAAAGAACCATCGGACGTAAAGTGTTTTCAGGAATTTTACAACGACAATAGTTCGGTCGTCTTTAAAACCATCCGGCGACTGGAGAAAGCCGGGTATCCGTATTATGCCGTGCTGCATCCGCCGGAGCGGGAGGGGCCGGGAAAGTTTTTCGGCGTGGCGGTTTTTTCACGCTACCCCATCGTGAAGCGGGGTGATGAGGTGTTCGATAATTTCAACGGGCTGGTTTGGGCGGATGTCAAGGTGGGTGCCGACACCGTCCGGGTGATCAGTGTCCACATGCAATCGATGGGCATTCGGGTGGGCGGAATGCTGGATCAAACGGAGACAAACCGGGTCAAAAGCAACACACGTACGGTTTTACGGCAGCTTCGGCAGGGCCTGACCCTGCGTCGAAACCAGATTGTCAGGGTGGAGGAGTTTTACCGAAACAGCCCGCATCCCATTATCATCTGTGGCGATTTTAACGACACGCCCTACAGTTATACGTACGGAAAGCTGCGTCGGCTGCTGCGAAATGCCTTTGAAGATGCCGGGCGCGGGTTTGGCTTCAGTTACAACAAAGCCCCCGGTTTTCTGCGTATCGACAACCAGTTTTACAACGCCCGGTTTCTGGAACCGCTCAACTACGTCACCTACCGCGACGTCAAATTCTCCGACCATTACCCCATTATGGCCCAATACGCCATCAAACCGCGCGAAATCAGCAAAGACCGGACACCCCGAACGCATGTGGAGTTTGATTTCTAAATGATTGAAAAGTAAATAACGAATATTGAAAAAACGCAGAACGGTTATTTCTTTCCGTTTCTCCACAATTCGGCGTTCGCTATTCTGTATTCGATATCCGTTATGTAGAACTCTACGGATGGGCATCGACCCAGACCTGTCCGTCTTCAAAAATTTCCTTTTTCCAGATGGGCACCTGTTGTTTGAGGGTGTCGATGATGTAGCGACAGGCATCGAATGCATCGGCCCGGTGGGGCGTGGCCACGGCAATCAGAACGGCCATGTCACCAATCGCCAGGTTACCTTTGCGGTGAATGATCGCGTATTTTCGGACATCCCAGCGCTGGCAGGCTTCGTCGGCAATCTCCTGCATTTTCGTTAACGCCATGCGGTCATACGCTTCGTATTCCAGCCGCTCGACTGCGCGCTCGTTGGTGCTGTCGCGAACCGTTCCGAAGAAAAACGTGATGGCTCCTGCCGCATCCGTCGAAACGTATCGGTAAGCTGCATTCATATCGATGGGATCAGTCGTAATCGAAACCATAGAGGAGTTATGAGTTAAGAGTTATGAATTAAGAGTTAATTCCGATAAAAAGAATTGAACGCGTCAGCCAACTCTTCACTCATAACTCTTCATTCCTAACTGATTTTACCCTCCGCTGACGGGCGGGATGAGGGCGATTTCGTCGTTGGGATGTAACGGTTGATCCGCTTCGGCGTATTCGCCGTTGACGGCCACCAGCAAGGATCGGAGGCCATTCAGCGCGGGATAGCGTTCTTTCAGATTATTCAGTAATTCGCCCACCTGACCGGGTTGCGGCAGGTCGAGCGTGAGGGCCGAAGAGCCGACAATCTCGCGGGTGATGCCAAAAAGCTGAACAGAAATTCGATTGCTCATGCCCAAAGATACAAAACAGAACGCGGGTTTGGAAATGGCGAAACCGCTTACCGAAGTTCAAACAGCAGAACCACCTCGCCCCCCAGTTCGATCTGATCGCCATGCTGAAGCGGGTAGCCCATCCCGGCAATATCGGCCCGCTCGATGGTGTTGTCGGGGTGCATGATTTTCGTCTTGTTGCCGCTGGCGGGCAGCCCCCCCGGATCGACCAGCAGGGAATATTGTTTCTGCCCGGGATCATAGCGGATCGTGGCATGCGCCCGGCTAACCGCCCCATTTCCCGCGCCTTTGTCCGGGTCAAAACCGGCATCGTCGTCGTTGAGAATTACGATGTCGTTGGTTCGCACCCGGCCCGAGTTGGTTTGGGCGGTATGCCCGCGACCGATGCAAAACGTGCCTTTTCGGGACGAATCAAGGAGGTATTCTTCCTGCTCCGTCTGCCCTACCAGCGCCACAATGCGGGCCAGCAGCGGGGTGGCGTCGGGTTTTGACTGATCCTCGACCAGCAGACCCAGGTTGCCTTCCCGGTAGGTCGTAGCGGGCCATTCATCCGAAAAAAGGGCATAGTCGAACCGCCAGTTTTTGGGCAAAATAATGTAATTGTCGGCTAGCTGGCGGTTTAATTCCCGCTGAAACTTCCCCGGCTGGTTGGTCCACAAAACCACGCGGTAGAGTTCTTCTTCCTCCGGGGTTGCACAAAAAATCACAACCTTGAGTCCCACGGGAGCGGTTTCCGGCTCGTTCTGATAAGCCCGCAGTTTATGGATTATAAACCGGATGAGCTGCTCCCGTCGCGGAGCAGCCGGGGGCGGCCCGGACGGAGCCGGTTTGGGCAGAACAGGGGCCGGTTCGACGCGCCTGACCACCTCCGCCGGATGCTCCGCTGCGATTGGCGGTTCTGCCGGTGTAAATCCGAATAGTTTCTTTACCGTGTCCAGAATGCTCATAAAAAAGGGTGGTTTGGGTTTAAAAACTGCCCAGATACCGGCGTTGTTTTAAAATGGGCGCCACAACGGTATTGGCCAGGTTGACCGCATCGGCGGAGGATTTTCCCAACTCGATGCGCACCGTCACCACGGTATTCGATCGGCCGTCGGGCGTGGGTGCAAAAAAGACGTACCAGCCGTCATTCTCCTGAACGCCCTGCACAATCCGTTCGGGCGTACCGGTTTTGCCCGCTACCCGCGCCAGGCTGATCTTGCTGCGCCCCGCCGGGTTCGATTGTTCGATCATGAATTCCTTCAATTGCCCGGCGTAATCGGAACTTCGGGCTACGGATTTGCCGGTTCCAATCGGCTGCGTTTGTCCTGCTTTGGCCACCACGTAGCGAGAGGGCTGCAAGACGCCTTTGTTGGCAATCGCTCCCGCCATCCGGCCCAGGGCTGCGGGCGTGGTACTCAGTTGCCCCTGCCCCCAGGCCAGTCCCGAAAACTCACCGCGGTACCGTCTCGGATACTGCAAACTTTGGTAGAGCTTCCGGCGAACGACAAACGAAGAATCGCGCCAGTGCTGTCGAATCTGAACGCGTTCGGCCTCGGTGTGCGTATCCGAAAAGGAGTATCCGCCAATGTAATCGACATTCATCCCCGTGGCTAAATACAGATCAGCCAGTTCTTTATCCAGCGCCTGGTCGTTTGCCAGCCGGATAAAATAGACGTTACTCGACCGGACAATGGCCTTCCGCATATCGACGGATTCTCCACAGGGCTCCGACTCCCGCTCACCCCGCCGGATGATCTCCTGACACGAAATGGAATACCGAACCGCCGATGCCGACGACCCCAGTTTGTTAAAGGCCGCCATCGCCGTCAGAATTTTCGCCGTCGAACCGGGGGCCGTCGGAAAGGTCATGCCCAAATCCCGTTCTGTTACCAGATAGGGCAGTTGCAGCCGCTCCCGATCCGACAGCAGCATGGCTTCCGGGGTTTTCAGATTGGGCAAGGGGTGCATGGCCGACGCTAAAACGTCGCCCGAAGCCGCATCCAGTACCACCACCGAAAGCCGTTTGTCCCGGTATTCGGACTGGGCCAGTGACTTTTGCAACGCCACCTGAAGATCCGCATCGACGCTCAGAAACAGATCACGGTTTTTGGATTTTCGATTCGCGACCTCCCGGCTATCGACCCCGGCCCGCAAAGCCGGTGCCAGTTCCCGGTAATCGTAAACCGACAGCGTCCGGGTTTGCTCAACTGTTGGGCTGAAGCGGTCGGCCCGGTAGCTGGTAGCCACGAGGTTGGTTTTGCGGGGACGGCTGTTGAAACCGCGCAACTCGCTGAAGTGGGTGGCTTCCGCATAATATCCGTTGCTCTGGCCCCAGAATAGTTGCGTATTGAGATCACCCGTCCAGAAAAACAGGTGTTCGCCGAAGGGATAATACCGTTGCAGCCGCTTCTGGCTCATGGCCTTCACCTGATCCGGTTCCAGCCCGCTTTTTTTCAGCCGGGACAATTGCCGGGTAACCCGCTCCGGCGAACTGGTGGCCAGCACCAGGCCCTTCCGGTCGTAAATAGTACCCGAAGCCAGAACGCGGGTCAGTCGTTCAATCCGGGGATTATAGCTGTAAATGGGGTCGCCGTTGCGGGTGATGACCCGGGCGGGCCGGACAATATATTCGCTCCCGCGCCAGCCCACAATCGGCAACAACCGGCCAATCAAAACCGCTACGCCCAGTAGAAAACCGGCAATACCGGCCATCAGCACCACATCGTAGTTTTTTTCCAGGTATTCACGCTGTTCGGCCTGGCCGGGCCGATGGGCCACGCTGAACACAATACCCATCGCCATGAGGTTGATGATGAGCGAAATTTTTCCGTAACTCAGAAACGGTACGCTGATTCCGGTCAGGGGCAGCAGTCCGATGGAGCCACTCGCAATGATCAGAAACTGCACCCCCGTTGCGATGGCAATCCCGGCGACCAGAAAAAAACTGAACGGCTGACCCGCCCGGCGGGCGTGCAGGAAGGTCCGGTGCAGCAGAAGACCCATCAGCAGAAATACCGCAATGACCCCTAATCCGCCCAACTCTTCCCCGATACTGGGCAGAATCATGTCGGTGTGGGCGGCTGGCATCGCATTCGCAAAGCCTTTGCCCAGACCCTGTCCCGTCCAGCCGCCCGACGCCAGTGTCCAGAAGCTATGGGCCAGGTGATCACCGCCGTAGACGTCGTTGTTCCAGGGACTCAGCCAGATCGCTTTGCGGTCGGCCAGACGGCTTCCTACAAAAGGCAACTGATCGCCAAAGGCAAACATCGCGATCACCATCAGCAGCAGAACCGGCGCTTCCGTCAGCAAAGCGGCCCAACCCAGTGCGGTTTTGGAACGGGCCTCTCCCCGCCAGAACAGATACCCCATCAGCACTGCCAGACTCAGAAGGGTGGCGATCCAGCCCGGCAAAAACCACAGAGCAATGCCGTAGCCGACTCCTGTCGCGAGTGTCAGCGGCAGGTTGCCCCGGGCAATGCTGTAGAACAGCAAAAAAGTGAAGCAGACAACCAGCGCGGGGCCCATATCGCCCAGCAGGAGGTAAAGCAGCATGAGCAAACCGGCACCGGCCAGCGCGCCAAAACTCACCGCAAACCGCCAGCGCAAATCCGGGAGTTGCCGGATCTGTTGTTCATTCGCAGCAAAAAAACCGGCAAAAAAGACCAGCAACAGGTATTTGGTGATTTCGCTGGGTTGAAACGTCAGTCCCAGAACCGACAGGTTTACGCGGACGCCACTGCCTTCCGGCCCCGAACCGATGAACAAGGTCAGGGTCGCCAGACCGAGGGCGAGCACCAGCCACGTCCAGCCCGATAAACGCACGGAAGACCGGTTAAAAAGCGTAAACAGCCAATCAAACCGCCAGTCGGCATACAGGCGGCCGATGTTGATCTGGGATACGATGAGCAAGCCGAACAACCCAGCCGCCACGCCCTGCAAGGTTTGCCAGGCGTACAAGGTGTCCTGCAATGGGTCCTGAATGGCTAACAGCGTCAGCACGGAAATGCCGGTGAGCAATAAGAGAACCGACAGCAGCAGCGGATCGGGGTAAAACCGCCGGAGCATCCAGACGCCCTGCACGGCCCAGAAAGCCCCGATAAACAGCACGACGATGACCCAGAATTGTACGGTAAAAGCCGTTGGCGTGCGAACAAGGAAAGCGTGGTCCGACTTCAGTTGTCCGTAAACGACGGAACCAATCAGCCGCAGTTGGTGGGGGCGGGCCGTAAAGGTATAGGATTGATCGCTGGTCAGTTGGCTCGTTCCCCGGCGGCTGCCGAACTCAAAACCGGGTTTCAGGGCGACGACGCTGTAGCCTAGATCCGTCGTCAGGCCGGTGAACGAAAACCGCCCCCCGGCATCGGTGCGGGCGTAGGTAAACTGGTTGGGAAGCGTGTCGGGCTGGGCGGTGGCGGGGTGGCGTTTGAGTTGCACCAGCACATTTGCCACGGGTTGTTCCGTTTCCGTAAGCACCACCTGTCCCGAAATGGTGGCAGTTCCGCTCCCCGCGCTTACGGTGGCCGGATACGGTTTTGGATTGCTCAGTTCGCGGACGTACAGGATGGAGTCGAAGCCCATTTGCTGGCGGGACAGTTGCAGGCGGTTTTGAAAATCCGCTCCGCCAATCCGGCTGCGCCACGCCACCGGCGCCCGGATCGAAAATTGTCGCTTGTTGATGGCTCCCAGGTTGTCGGGTGAGCCGTTTATGCCCAGTTTAGCCGCCAGGGAGTCGGCTACCAGCGTCCGGTCGGCCGGATCGCTGTAGTAATTACCGCTGTTGAGTAAACGCTGGATCGGGGTGGGTTTCAAACCGGGCTGCAGCGTGATGGCCTGCCCGCTGGCGAGGGCTTCTTTGGCCTGATTCAAACCGGGAAGCAGGTTGATGTACAAACGCACAAACAGCAGAAGCAGCACGACGGATGCTCCCAGTAAATACAAACGACCAGACGATACAGACGTACCTTTCATGCAATGGGTTGAGTAGTTAATTTCCCGTCTTTGTGGTGTCAACGACGGTTTTCGATGAATCCGGGGGCGATGCCGGGACGACAGGGATTTCGGGTTCCGTCGTTGTTGCCGGACTGCTGTCCGATTGGGTCGAATCGGTGGTGCTTTCGATAAAACCATCCGACGGCGTCGTTGCAGTATCCTCGACCATTTCGCCTTGTGTTTCCGACGCGTTGGAGTCGATTTCCATCCGCGTCGAATCCGGTGCCGCCGTTGTGTTGACGTTGGTTTCCCTGGCCTGGTAAGTATAAAAAACTGCCAAACCGATCAGAATAACGACCAGGATACCCAGACCGATGTACCAGCCCGTCGGGCGGTTCGCGGGTTCTTCTTCCGGCTCTTCGGGTAGTTCCAGTTGCGGCAGCGGTTCGGCGGCTACCAACGTACGCGACGACACCGGCCCCCGGCGATCGTTCGACCGGCCGACCTGCAATTGCTCCACATTGGCCTGGCCGAACAGCAATACCAGCTCGTTGACATCACTCAGCCGTTCCGCCGGGTTTTTGGTGAGCATCCAGTCGAGGAGTGTGTTGAGGCTGGGGGGCATAAACTGCCCCGTCGGCAACACCAACGCTGGCGGGGGCGTACGCAACACCTGCCCCATAAAGGTGGCGATGCCGGCGTTATCGGCCATCGAAAAAGGCACCCGGCCCGACAGGCATTCGTACAGAACGACGCCCAGCGAATAGTAATCCGTGGATACATCCACGCCCCGGGGATTGTCAAACTGCTCGGGGGACGCGTATTCGTATGTCATCAGCGATTGCCCCGTCATGGTTTGCGACTGTTCGCGCAGCCGGGCCACGCCGAAATCCGTCAGCAAAAAATGCAGTTCACCACTGGGCAGGAGCCGGAAAAGGATGTTCTCCGGTTTCAGGTCGCGGTGGATAATGCCCTGCGGGTGAATGGCTTTGAAGGCTTCGGCCATTTGCAGACCCAGCCGGATGACCGTCGGTATTTCCAGATGGCCTTTTTCCGCCAGGAGCGTCCGCAGGTTGCCGCCCTCAATCCATTCCATGACGATGAAGGGCATGGGCATGTCGAGTTGAACCTCCCGGACGCGCACCACGTTCGGGTGGCGGATGTCGGTCATCAACTGCGATTCGAGCCGAAACCGCCGGAGCGTTTCGGCGTCGGTGTTGAGGGTAAAATGTTTAATCGCCACCAGATCACCCGTTGCCAGGTGACGGGCCTTTAGAACGCGGGCGTTCGAGCGGCCCAGTTCGCCGATAATTTCATAACCCGGAAAATGCGTATTGACGCTTATGGTTGGCATGAGTTATTAAAGTAACGAGTCGGTTTTGACGGGCATCGTCTGCATCAGGGAGTCCAGATTCCTGGGTAAATCATACTTTAAGATCTTGCAACTGATTCGGATGCCCCGGTCACTGTCCGGCGCTGGCCGAACGGGGGAGGAATTGGGCTTTACATTCATAAAAAACATCTTTTCGGTTTTATACAGACCGCCTTTCTCCTTGAAATAACTCACCTGAACCGCCACCGCCGGAAAGGGAATGGCACTGGGATTGTTGAGTTGAATCTGCGCTTTTTTGATTCCGCCGAAGAAACCGACTTTAAAATCGAGGGGCTCTACGGTCAGGGTTTTTCCGGCCGCCAGAACCTGCGCCCGGAACTGTTCCCGTCGCCGGGCTTCTTCCGCGAGTCGCAGGCTTACCGTGTCTTCTTCTTGTTCCAGATCACCCGGCACATCCGTCCCCGCAGTCTGATTCCCTGCTGGCGTATGGGTCGTATCGTTTGGTGCCAGCACGCTGGCGATGGGTTTCGTTCCAAAACCGGTAAGAACATAATACAGCCCCGCTCCGCCCGCCAGCATCACCAGCACGAGAGCCGCCAGTTTCAAACTTTTGCCCGACGACTGGCTTTGGGGCGGTTTAATCGATTCGGGTTTGACAACGACCGGATCGGGTGAAGGAACCCTGGCTGCTTCGGGGTCTGGCTTCGCTGGATTCGGTTGCGTAACCCGGGTTGAAGGGGCGGTTTTAGGGCTGATCCGACCGGCCTGCAAATAATTCAGTTCGGCCCGTTTCAGCAACCAAGTCAGTTCGTCCGGATCATTCAGGCGTTCACTGGCTTTCTTTTTCAATAGTCCCTCCAGAAGCTCAGCGAACAGGCCCACGGTTTGGTCCTGGCTGGTCAAGGTCAGGGCTGGTGGCGCTTCGGTCAGTACTTTGTTCATGAATGTCACGATGCCCGAATCATCATCGAGTGCGAAGGGGACGCTTCCGTGCAGGCATTCATACAGCACGACGCCCAGCGAATAATAATCCGTGGCCGTTCCGACGCCTTTCGGGTCATTGAACTGCTCGGGCGACGCATATTCGTATGTCATCAAGGATTGCCCCGTCAGCGTGCTCGATTGTTCGTGAAGCCGGGCAATTCCGAAATCCGTCAGCAAAAAATGCAGTTCACCACTCGGCAACGGGCGGAAAAGAATATTTTCCGGTTTCACATCCCGGTGAATGATGCCCTGCGGATGAATGGCCTTGAAGGCACTGGCCATTTGCAGCCCCAGCCGGATGGTGGTCGATACGTCGATGCGTTGCTGACCGGTAATGAGCTGTTTCAGGCTCCCGCCCTCAATCAGTTCCATCACGATGTAAGGCAGTTCGGCTTCCAGTTGCACCTCCCGAACCTTGACTACGTTGGGATGGGCGATGCTGGTCATGATGGCCGATTCCCGCTGAAACCGCCGGAGCGTTTCGGCATCCGTGTTGAGCGCAAAGTGCTTGATCGCCACCAGATCGCCCGTAGCCAGGTGACGCGCCTTGAGAATCCGGGCGTTGCTGCGTCCCAATTCACTCAGCACTTCGTAGCCGGGAAACCGTGTATCAAACCGAGTGGTAGACATCAGCGAGGGAGTGTTTTGGATGAATCAGTCTGGTTCTGCAAGGTAACCACAATAACGGCATCGCGGAAGGTTTCCTGTCCGATAACGGCCTGAACGGGCTGGCTCACGTTGCGAAAAGAGACCTTCGACAGATGCAGTCTCGTTCCGGGACTGGTCTCAATCCCGGTCTTGAAACCGCTAATGACCAGGTTTTGAAGCGCAACCGGCCCCGAACGGGTGATCCGTAACGCGACTTGTGCCACTGCTGTATCGGCGGGAACGAAAACCGTCAGTCCGTTCGCGCCCACAATGCTTTGCAGCGAGTCGGTGAGCAGCAGGGGTTGGGTCAGCCGAACTGTATCCACAGGCAGCGTCAGCCGGTGATCGCTGCTGCGATACGCCGTTTGCAACAGGGAATCAAAGCGAGAAACCGCTGGCGTTAACACCTGCGTCGAGTCGACCGGGTCAGTGACCATCGGTGGATTATCGGAAACCAGCGGATCGGATTGGCTGGGACTCTGGTTTTGATACCACACCAGTCCCGCGATGGTTCCCGCCAGCACCAGCCCGATCAGAATCCAGAAACCCGTCAGGCTCCGCTTGGCCGGTTCGGTCTTCCCCGAAGTCGGCTTGGGATTATCAACCGGAGCCGGTTTTGACACGGTTTTCGACTGTAAAGTCTGGTCGGCGGGGGTAGGAACCACCGGCTGCGGGCTGGCCGGTGCCGTGTTCCGGGCCAGAACGACGGTAATGTTGTCGTTGCCGCCCTGTTTATTGGCGAGCCGAATCAACTCAGTTACCTGTTTTTCAAGGGAAAGGTTCTGGTCCAGAACGCTCCGGATTTGGGCCTGGGTAATCATGTCGGTCAGGCCATCGCTGCACAGCAGCAGCAAATCGCCCGGCAGAAAGTCCGTTTCGCCGGATTCCAGGAAGTCCGGATCATCGACCCGGTGCGCCATCGACCCCACTTCGCGCAGAATTTCGTTCCGTCGCGGGTGTTGCATGGCTTCGGCTTCCGTCAGTTCGTTGGCATCTTCCCGAACGCCCACCATCGAGTGATCGTGGGTGAGTTTTTCGAGAACGCCCCGGCGGTACCGGTACAGGCGGGTGTCGCCTACATGCACAAAATACAGTTTTTGAGTACGGCTATCGGCTACCGCCGTCGTCAATACGCAACACATCTGCGCCAGTTGGGGATTTTGCTCGCGCTGCGCATTGATCTGGTTGTTGGCAAACACGACGGCTTCGCGCAGCATCGACAGCGGATCACCGTTGGGCGTCGCCATATACTGTTCGATCGACTCCTTCGCGATGGCCGCAGCCCGGTCGCCCCCGGCATAACCGCCTACGCCGTCGATGGCGGCCAGCAACGCGCTGGATTCTGACCAGATCGTCGAGCAGATGAACGTATCCTGGTTATTTTTTCGGCGTTGGCCTACATCGGTCTGACCGGCAATGAGAAACGGATTCATTGAGCAAGGGAACGTGATAAAGGAAACAGTTCTACTGGATAGAACCGCTGGCAGCGCATTCTGTTGGCTTTATCGGGGTAAATCCTGAAAATGCCGGACAACCAACACCAGCACAAACAGGAGCAGCAACACGACAAACAAGGCATCAATCATGGCGTTGAAAGGTTAGGGTGACCATGCTATTGAGCAGAATCTGAGCCTGATCCGGCAGCGCGTACCATTGCGGACTGGCGGGTTCGCTGCGCGGAATAAGCTGTTCGTTCACCCGGGTTTCGTTGCGGCTGAACGATGCAATCTGAAAAGCCTGCATCTCGTCGTTGTAGCGAATTCGGGCGTGGGGGTTCGATACATAAGCCGATTCGAGCAACAGGTAGTTGGGAAAATGCTGGTTATCGGGTTCCTTCCGCGCCACCACAATTTCGCGGTCGCGCATCAGGTACGAATCTTCCTTGTTCAATTCCGCAATGTAATGGTTGATCTGAGCCAGTCCGGCACCCAGACTGCGGGGCAATCCCGGCGCGTGACGGGTCGCGGGGGCTCCGGCTGGTGGTCGTGCGGTGGTCGGTGCCGGTGTCGAAAACGTAAACTTCACGACAAACGCACCCGGTTCCCGAAAATCAATGTGCTGGAAGGTGTTCGGATCAATGTCCACTTTCTCAAACCGGTTGGTCTGTTTGACCCGTCGCGTGACGTGAATCCGGTCGGGTGATTGCGCCGGGTCGTTTCCGGGTAAAATACCGGTCAGGGCACCCACCACTTTGACATCCGTTGGCGTGACCGGTTCTCCACCAAATTCACGGCCGCCCCCAAACTTGAAGAACCAGTTGGCGGCCACCGGCACCACGCGTTCGTAGTTCGACTTTTGGGACTCAATGAAAGTCGTAAAGGCATTTACCGCTTCGTTGACAATCACCGGGAACGCATTCTGGCGTGCTTCGTAGGTGTCGGGATGCAGAATGATCAAAAAATGCGCATTGAAAAGCATGCTTTTTCCGACGGATTCCCGCGGCACGGAATCCTGAAACGACGCCACCAGTTCGTTCAGAATGCGCGTATTGGAAACGGTAGCAACCGGATTGGTTTTGGGCTGACTGGAGGACGGCACCAGGAGATTCCCTAATTTACTAAGCCAGTCGCTGGGCTGATCTGCCATGAATGAATTCCGTTAGGATGGTATTGTCTCTTTAACGCTGAATGTAAAAGATTTCTTTTGATGAACCAATAAGTTCCTGCGTCCGGTTTGGAGTAGGTTATACCGGTTCCAGCCCTTTTCCGTTCAGATTTATAGTTTTTACAAAATAAGTCTGATATTTGATGCCCGGCTTTCCATTCGAACCCGAAGAGAGATAGCCGGTTTATAAACCCCGATACTTCTAAACGTTCGTATGAAACAATTCTTTCTCTCCGCCGTCCTGCTGGGGATGCTCGTCGGCTGTAATAACTCCCAAAAACAACAAGAATCGTCAACCATGTCGGATAGTACAAGCACAGCGGCCGCTGATTCAGCCAGCGGTTTGCCTGATCGTTCGCGTTTTCAGAAAGACGTCGAAGGAAAACAGGCTGATTTATTCGTTTTGACCAATGCCAGCGGAATGAAAGTCGCCATCACAAACTACGGCGGCCGCATTGTCAGCATTCTGGTGCCGGATAAAACCGGTAAACTGCTGGATGTAAACCTGGGCCATAGCAGCATCGATGACTACCTGGAAAACGAATCGTTCTTCGGAACGCTGGTGGGTCGGTATGGCAACCGGATCGGAAAAGGAAAGTTTACGCTCGACGGTAAAACGTATCAGCTCGCGACCAACAACGGCCCTAATTCCCTGCACGGGGGCAAAAAAGGTTTCAACGCCAAAATGTGGGATGCCACGCCGGTGGGCAGCAACGGCCTGAAACTGCACTACGTTTCGCCGGACGGGGAAGAAAATTATCCGGGAACGCTGACGGTCGATGTGACGTATACGCTTACCGATGACAATGGCATTAAAATTGACTATCAGGCGACTACCGACAAAAGCACGGTCGTCAACCTGACCAACCACGCTTATTTCAACCTGAATGGCGAAGGCTCCGGCTCCGTGGCCGACCATCTGGTGGAAATCAAGGCCGATCGCTACACACCGGTGGACGCGACCCTGATTCCGACGGGCGAACTGGCTCCGGTGGATGGAACGCCGTTCGATTTGCGGAAACCGGTTGCCATTGGCGAGCGCCAGGATGCCGACCATCCGCAGATTAAAAACGGGGGCGGTTTCGACCATAATTTCGTGCTGAACGGCGGCCAGACCGCTGAACCACGGCTGATTGCTACGGTGACTTCGCCCAAAACCGGCATCTCGATGGATGTGCTGACGACGGAGCCGGGGGTGCAGTTTTACGGTGGTAACTTCCTGAATGGAAAGCGGACCGGTAAAAGCGGCAAACCGTACGACAAACGGTCGGCGTTCTGTCTGGAAACCCAGCACTTTCCCGATTCGCCCAACCAGTCCAAATTCCCAACGACGGTTTTGAAACCGGGTGAAACGTACAAAACCACGACGGAATACCGGTTTTCGGTGAAGTAATGTTTCCTTTTAATCATAAATGTAAAATGATGAATGCTAAATGTAAAAGTGATCGGCTGGCTGCTTCTAACTTTTACATTTAGCATTCATCATTTTACATTGAGCGTTAACAATCCTTATAACTCGTGAAAAACACAATTCAATTTAAGCTAAAAACCGCCATTCTGGTCTTGCTGGCGGTTTTGTCGCTCCAGGCAAAGGCGCAGCAGTGGACGCCCAAACAGGCCAACGATTGGTATAAAAGCCAGCCCTGGCTGGTGGGAAGTAACTTTATGCCGGCCACGGCCATCAACCAACTGGAAATGTGGCAGGCCGAAAGCTTTGATCCGAAAACGATCGACAAAGAATTGGGCTACGCCGAGAAGCTGGGCATGAACACGATGCGGGTTTTTCTGCACGACATGGTGTGGCGGCAGGATGCCAAAGGCTTCAAAAACCGCATCGATCAATTTCTGGCGCTGTGTGCCAAGCATAAAATCAAACCCATGCTCGTGTTGTTCGACTCATGCTGGGACCCACTGCCGAAGCTGGGCAAACAACATGCGCCGGTTATGGGGCGGCACAATTCGGGCTGGGTGCAGGGCCCCGGCGCGGCCATTCTGAGCGATAAAAGCAAGTGGGAAGGGCTGCGGAATTACGTGAAAGACATCGTGGGTTCATTCCGGGCCGACAAGCGGATTCTGGCGTGGGACATTGTCAACGAACCGGATAACGACAATGCCAACAGCTACGGCCGCAACGGCAAGATCAAAACCGAATTGCCCAACAAAGCCCAACTCGGCACCGAACTGGTGAAGGCCGGTTTTGGCTGGGCGCGGGAGGCCAAACCAACGCAGCCCATTACGTCGGCTCCCTGGAAAGGCGATTGGTCGTCGCTCGAAAAAATGGATGACATGAACCGGTTTCTGGTTCAGAATTCCGATGTGATTACGTTCCACAACTACGGAAAGCCGGAAGATTTCAAGAAGCGGGTAGCGGATCTTCAGAAATTTGGCCGACCGCTGATTTGTACAGAGTACATGGCTCGTCCGGCGGGCAGCACGTTTGAAGGATCGCTGCCCATTGCGAAAGCCGAGAATGTGGGCATGATGAACTGGGGCTTTGTGTCCGGTAAATCGAATACCATTTATCCGTGGGACTCGTGGCAGAAGCAGTACACCGCCGAGCCGCCGGTATGGTTCCACGATATTTTCCGCGAGAACGGACAACCGTATATCCCGGCCGAAACGGCTTTTATAAAGAAGATGACCGGGAAGAAATAATGGTTTTAATGGCTGAAAATGGTTAGATGGTTTTGATGGCTAAAATGGTTGAATTGCTACTAACAATTTTCAACCGTTTCGGCCATCAAAACCATCTAACCATTTTTAACCCTTCAATTCTTAATTCTCCTGCATTTTCTCACCGGCTTTTTCTACTTTCTTGCCGGTTTTGCGTTTCGCTTCACGCGCTTTCTGCTTGGTTTCTTTGGCCGTTTCCCGAACTTCATCGCCCGCGTCGTCGGCGGCTTTGTCTATTTTCTTACCGGCTTTTTTGGCTTTCTGTTTCGCTTCCTGCTTGGTTTCGCGGGCTTCGTCTCCTACCTCATCGGCGGCTTTTTTCACCGTTTGGCCGGCATGATGCGCGGTCTCCTTCGCTTCCTCTTTCACTGTCTGCGCATTTGCTGTGAAACCGAATGCGGCCAGCAAAGCAACAATCCACAATTTTTTCATGATGTTGGTTGGAATTATTTTGAATCTCCTTCTATAACCAGCGTCGAGGGGCAATTGTTGGGTAAAAACAGAAAATCCTCCCGGCAAAGGAGGATTTTCTGTTTGCTCTAAAAGCTAAGCGGCTGATTACTGGACGCTTGAGAAAAAGAGATACGTATTCAGGAGGTAGTCGATAACCGCCGTGCTATGGTCCTTTCCTTCCAGCGGTTTTCGTTCGACATTGGTAGCTCCCCGTTTCCGCATGGCGTCGTAGGCATCCTGCGTATTGAAAAAGAACACCAGATTGTCGGCGGTTCCGTGATACAAATGCGTTGGAGTTTTAGGCTTCCAGTCGTAAACATCGTTGTCTTTGACTGCATTCAAAAAACCGGTTTCGGTGCCGTCGTTCACCGCTTTCTTGAAACTATCCGTGAAGATATCGCTGATGCTCACGTTGATGTTGATGTTTATTCCATTCTGGGTGGCCTGCGTCGCATACGGCTCTTTCAGGTAATAACTCATCGGTTTGTTGAGCTTATACAAGCTGTTGTAGGTGAGCATCGTCCACAAATACAGGCGGTTGTAGCTGGCAATGCCGTGCGTTTTCTGGTTGATGATGTACTTCATGAAGGCCGTTTTGTGGTAGGCTCCCGCGCCAATGCTGGAAGCTGCCAGCGTAAATTCGGACGGAAATTCTTCTTCGATCTTTTTCTGCAACGACATCGTGGCAAAACCGCCTTCCGAATAGCCGGTGAGCAACAGCCGGTTATCCCATTTGATCGACTTTTGCTTGATGAATTCTTTCGCGGCCCGGATCATGTCCAGCGAGGCCGTGGCCAGCCCTTCGCGGTGTTCGTAGGTGTGCGGAATGGCCTTCGATTCGCCGTAACCGATGTAGTCCGGGCAAACCATGATGTAGCCGTTGGAGGCAAAAAACGTACCGCCAAAAGCGGCATCGCTGCCCGGCCCGAAATTGGACGGCGCATCGGCATCGTTCAGAATGGTTCCGTGTTGCTGGCTGATCATCGGCACCGCCGTTGGCACTGTCGGAACAATAATCGCTCCCGACGCTTTGGTGGCCGTTCCGTCGGGCAGTTTGGTGTTGTAAACCAGTTTATACACCTTGACATCGTAGCGCAGAAATCCCTTGATAAGGCTCTGGTACTGAACCGGGAATTGCTGGGCAATCTGCGCGCCAAGCTGATCCTTGGTGAATGCGTTGATATCGGAACTGCTAACCAGATACACATCCGGTTCGGGCTTGGGGTCAGAACCGGTTCCGGTCGTATCACAGCCCGACAGAAGAACCGTGATGGACAGAAGAAGGGACAGCAGAAACGCCTTGCGATTAATAAGCATACGAATGAGTTGGGTCGTAAAGGGGTAGAAAAAGGGCGTTTCCCGGATTCAGAAAACGCCTGTTTTGACAACAACGCTCCAAAGCGCTTAGTTCGTGTCGGTTAAAGCCGTTCTTCAAATAATTTCAGGATTCGCTTGTACTCGTCCATCCAACTGGTGGGTTCCACAAACGCGTGGTCTTCAACGGGATAGGAAGCCACTTCCCAATTTTCTTTCCGAAGCTCGATCAGTCGCTGGGTGAGCCTGACAACATCCTGATAATGAACGTTTACGTCGACCATGCCGTGGCAAATAAGCAGATGCCCTTTCAGGCCGTTGGCGAAATAGATGGGCGAACTCCGGCGGTAGGCCAGCGTATCGCTAAACGGTTCATTCAGAATGTTGGCCGTGTAGCCGTGGTTGTAAGCTGCCCAGTCGGTTACGGGCCGCAGGGCGGCTCCGGCCGCAAACACGTCGGGCGTCGTGAACATGGCCATAAGGGTGATAAAACCGCCGTACGAACCGCCGTACAGACCGATCCGTTTGGCGTCCACGCCCTGGGTTTTGACGAGCCACTGGGCTGCATCGACGTTGTCCGTTAAATCCTTGCCGCCCATGTGCCGATAGATGCCCGTCCGCCAGTCGCGACCATAGCCCGCACTGGCGCGGTAGTCGATGTCCAACACCGTGTAGCCCTTGTCGGCCAGCAGGTTATGAAACATGTATTCCCGGAAATACTGACTCCACCATTTGTGTGCATTTTGAAGATACCCCGCACCATGCACAAACACCACTGCTTTTCCATTCGGTTTGGTAGGTTTGTATAGCCGTCCGTAAATGGTTTGTCCATCGCGGGCCGGAATGGTTACAATGGCCGGGTCCCGCCAGGGATACGCCTGAAATTCAGGGGTTAGCGATGTTGTAAGCTGAACCGGTGTCGATGCAGGCGACGGTTTTTGTTTCCCTTTGTTCAGGCTTACCACTTCGTTTTTCATCAAAAACAACTCCCACGGTTTGTTGCTGTAGGAATAGCGAATGGCCAGTTGGGTTTCGTCGGGCGAAAGCGTTACGTCGTTGGCACCGGTCATCGTGGTCAGTTTCACACGTTCTCCGCCATCGACGGCCATCCGGTAAAAATGCTGCTCGCCGGGATGAAGCTCATTGGTGGTCAGGTAAAAGAATTTCTTGTCGTTCGACAATTGGATCTGCTGCACCTCGAACTTTCCCTTTGTCAACTGCTTTTTCTCGCCCGTCTCCACATTGACCGTGTAGAGGTGAGAATAACCGTCGGCTTCGGAAGGGAAATAGAAGGTCTGATTATCCGCCAGAAAACCGGTCATGCCCGTCAGAGGGCCAAAACCGCTGACCCACGCTTCGTCGCGCTGGCGGTCGAGGAGTTTCAACTGGCGGGTGGCGGGGTCGAGCCGCATGATCCAGCGGTCTTTGTTGTCGAAGGCGCGGATGATCACCACGGCGTATTTTCCGTCTTCCGACCAGATTGGGCCACTAATCGTCACGCTGCGATCCGCCAGTTTTTTCGTCTTTTTGATCGTGTCGGTGGTCACTTCGGCGGCCGATGGGCCGCGCCGGTTGCCATCCGGAACGGAGGCCGGCGACGGAGCGGTTTTGGCATAATCCGGCGCATCCGTAATGCCCGGAATCGATTTGGTCGAAACCGCCTGGATCGTATCCCGCTGAATATCATAAACGTAAAACTCGGAACTGGCAAGAGGAGCACCAACTTTGGTGCGGGCGGTGAGGTCTTCCGTAAAACCGGATTCCGTTACGTAGCTCGGCACAATGGCGGTTTTGGCCCCCTGCGCCGACTTTTGCAGTGAGAACGTCACAAACCGGCCGTCGGGGCTGAGTCGCTGATTCTGAACGGTTTTTCCTTCGGTATAGAACTGCTTCGGACGTTTGGGTTGCCCGGCTTTCGTAATTTTCTCGCCCTCGTCCTTCTTCGCTTTCCGTTCTTTCAGCACATCGAACAGGGCCAGTTGGTCGCGTTTGAGCCAGGTTTCCTGATCGTTGGTTTTGGGGTCCGGTTTTTTGGTGCCGGGGTCGAGGTGCGTGACCTGCATCCATTCGCCGGTTGCCAGCGAAACCGTGAAGATATTGTTCGACCGGGCAAAAACCACTTTTTGCTCGTCGCCACTGAACGTTGGATTGCTTTCCCGCTCAACGGTATTGGTCAGTTGCCGGACGGTTTGCCCGCCGGTTTTGCCCGGTTTGCAGTCGAGCAGAAACAGGTCGCCGTCTTTTTCGTAGAGTTTCAGGGTGCGGGCGCGGTTGTAGATTCCGCCGGTAGCGGGAGGTAGTTTTTGCCGTTCCGCAGCGGCCACTTTGACGGGTTTTCGGTCGCCGTTGAGGGGTATTTTATACAGCGAATCCCCTTTGGCTTTTGTCGGGTTCCAGTTGAAATAAATCGTTTTGGAATCTTCCGCCCAAAAAATGCCCGATGGCGACGTTCCGATCCACCCCTTCGGGTCCTGCATGATTTTTTCGACGGTGAGCGGGGATGCAGTCGGCGTTTGGGCTGTTGCCCTGACAATCAGCAGGCAACCCAATCCGATGAGTAGTTGTTTCATTGATGAATAAGAGGCTAGTACGGTTTTAAACAATGAAATTAGCGAGAAAAAGGGAAAAGGATTAGATTTGGACAAAAACAAGCGTTGGAGCCTCCAACTTTGGTGTTATTTTTTGTTTTAGTATTGAAAAAGGATGCGGTACGTTATTCACGCTTACGATTATACCGACGATCAGGCCATGGACCGGCGTCTGGCTGTTCGTCCAAACCACTTCGATGGTGCCCGTCAATTGAAAGCCGATGGGCATTTCGTCCTGGGTGGCGCGTTACTCGATCCCGAGGGCAAGATGATCGGCTCCATGATGTTGCTCGATTTTGATACGGAAGACCAATTGAACGACTGGTTGCAGAGTGAGGTGTATATTTCAGGGAAAGTTTGGGAACGAATTGACATCAAGCCGTTTAAGCAGGCGGATATTTAAGAAATGATTCAGGCAGCAATATTTGACATGGACGGCCTTCTGGTCGATTCAGAGCCGTTCTGGCGGGAAGTAGAGATTGAGGTATTTCGCACGGTTGGTCTGGAAATGGACGACGAGATGTGTAAACGGACGACTGGTTTGCCCACCGACACCGTGGTGCGGTATTGGTACGAAAAACACCCCTGGCACAACCGGAGCGTGGAGGAGGTGAATGCCGACATTATTCAGGGGGCCTACGATCAGATTGGAAAACACGCGGGGCCGATGCCGGGCGTTCCGGCCATTCTGGAGTTGTTTCAGCAGCAGGGGATTCCGATGGCAATTGCGTCGGCATCGCCCATGCACCTGATCGAAGTGGTGCTGGACCGGCTGAACATCCGGTCGTATTTTACCCTCTGGCATTCGGCTACCCTGGAAAAACGCAACAAACCGCACCCGGATGTTTATCTGGGAACGGCCCGTAAACTCGGCGTTGAGCCCCACCGCTGTATCGCGTTTGAAGATTCCGGAAACGGGCTGAAATCGGCCCACGCGGCTGAGATGCTGACGGTTTCAGTGCCCGCCGATTACGAATTCGATGACCCCAAATTCGACCTGGCTACGCTGAAAATTCCGTCGTTGACGGCGTTTACCCTGTCCCAATTGCGGGAACTGGAAAATCAATTGTCAATCACACAAATAACCCGCTGAAAACCTAAACCCACTATGCCTATCCGCCTTTATCAACTTGATGCGTTTACCGACCAGCTTTTTGGCGGAAACCCGGCTGCGGTCTGCCCGCTGACGGAATGGCTACCCGACGAAACCATGCAGGCCATTGCGGCAGAAAACAACCTGGCCGAAACGGCTTTTTATGTTCCGACCGATCAGGAAAACGGTTTTTATCACATTCGCTGGTTTACGCCCACGGTGGAAGTCGACCTTTGCGGCCATGCCACGCTGGCGTCGGCCTACGTGGTGTTTTTCCTGGAAAAAACCGCCGAAGGCGATGCCATCGCGTTCGATTCACGCAGCGGACTGCTGCGGGTTCGGCGCGAAGACGACTGGCTCGTGCTGGATTTTCCGACCGACAGCACCCACATTGCCATTCAGCCACCGGCCCTGGAAACGAGTCTGGGGGGGATTAAACCGATGGAAGTGCTAAAGGGAAAAACAGACTACCTGATTGTTTTCGAGAACGAGCAGCAAATTCTGGACATGCAGCCCGACTTCCGCGAACTGGCAACCATTCCGGCGCGGGGGGTGATCGTGACGGCACCCGGTAATCCGACCGAAAGCGGCCCCATCGACTTTGTTTCCCGGTTCTTCGGCCCGCAGTCCGGCATCGACGAAGATCCGGTGACGGGTTCGGCGCACACGACCCTCATTCCGTATTGGGCCGAAAAACTCGGCAAAACGGAACTGACGGCCCGGCAGGTTTCCAAACGGGGCGGTTTTTTGCGGTGTAAATTGCTGGACGATCGCGTTGAAATTGCCGGGCAGGTGAAACTCTACCTGACGGGCGAATTCGAACTTTAAAGTCCCTCGTCGACCGACGGTTTTCCGGGGCCATTCAGGAGCAGAAAGACACTCATTGCCACCAAATTAAGGGCTGGCATGGTGTTTTTGTACGTATCCTGAATGGCTACATGCCCCACCAAAACCGCTAACACAAAATTGATCAGCAGGAAAAAAGCCGCCCAGCGCGTCCAGAATCCGGCAATCATCAGAATCGCTCCCAAAAACTCCGCATAGGCCGACAGCGTTGCGCCGACCAACGGCAACGGAAATCCCAGACTTTTCAGCCAGTCGGCATACCCCGGAATCCCTTCGGCGGGATGCAAAGCCGTGTGCCCGGCCGCATCGATGAGCTGATAGCCGAACGCCAGCCGGAGCAGGAAGGGCGCATAGGGGCGAAGCCGGGATAGGCGGGCGAAGGTATCTTTCATGGAAAATTCTAATTAGTGGGTTTATCAGTTCGTGTCCCGTTTAAAAACAATATTTGTACTTATTCTAAATAAGTAATACTTTTGTTGCGCAATGTTGAAAGCGCCATGAATGAATTGACCGAAAAATCGTTTGAGTTCTCTTTTGTAGCCGAAAACGCCAAAGCGTTTGGTGCCAACCCTTTTCTGGGCGAAGCGGATTGTGTGTTCAAAAAGTGCTGCAAAAAATGGAAAAAGAAAGGGAATCACTGCAAAAAGTGCCCCGAAAAGTAAAAGTTTTTCCCAGTATACCTTCTTCTTTTTTAACCGTACCGTAAAAAGATAAGCGGTATTTCTGCCAACTTTGTGGCATGAAATGCCACTACGAAATTTACGACGGTTTTCCCCCCGAAACCACGCTGCAAGGAATAATCCAATTGCACCAGCGGGTATTCACCGGTCAGACACCCGAACAGCTTTTTCAGGAATTTGAGGAAATGAAAAACCGCCGGTTGCTGACGATCGTGGCGACCGACGATCAATCGATTGTGGGCTATAAAATGGGGTATCAGCGTAAACCGGGTCATTTCTACAGTTGGCTGGGCTGCGTAAACCCGGATTATCGGCGGCAGGGCATCGCGGGCGAACTGATGCGACAACAACACGACTGGTGCAAAACCAACGGCTACCAGACCGTTCGGACTCACACCCGCAATCAATGGCGCGACATGCTCATCCTGAACCTGCGACACGGTTTTGACATTATCGGAACCATCACCAGTACCAATAGCCACACCACACTGGTGCTGGAAAAGACACTGTAAAGCCCGACTTTCTACGGATACACCAGGTTCGCCCCGTCGGTTGCGGGGAACTTGATCCGGTTCAGATTTGTAGTTTCGCCGATGCATCTGTACATCCACATCCCTTTCTGCAAACAGGCCTGTCATTACTGTGACTTTCATTTTAGCACCAGTCTGAAGCAGAAAACGGCGCTGGTCGAGGCACTTTGCCGGGAAATCGAACTGCAAAAAGATTACCTGCCCACCCGCCATCTGGAGACCATTTACCTGGGCGGAGGCACGCCCTCGCTGCTGAACGAATCCGAATTGCAACAGCTTTTCGAGACGATTCACCGGTTTTATACCGTAGCGCCGGATGCGGAAATCACGCTCGAAGCCAATCCGGACGACTTGGTGGGACCGGCGGCCGACCCACTGGCTCCGTTGCGGCTTTTTCGGCAGTACGTCAACCGGTTGAGCATTGGGATTCAGTCGTTTCACGAGCCGAATTTACGCCTGATGAACCGCGCCCATTCGGCCACCGAAGCCGAAAAATGTGTGCAATTAGCCCGGGAAGCCGGTTTTGATAACCTCACGATCGATCTGATTTACGGCATGCCTGCCGAAACAAACGGTATTTGGGAGGCCGATCTGGCAAAAGCACTTTCGTTTGGCATCCCGCACATTTCGGCCTACTGTCTGACCATCGAACCAGGGACGGTTTTTGGGAATTGGCAGAAAAAAGGCCGGTTGCAGGCTGCCGACGACGAATTTGCCGCCGACCAGTTTACGATACTCATGCAAACGCTGGTGGCGAATGGTTACGAACAGTACGAAATCTCGAATTTTGCGCAGCCGGGCTGGGAAGCCCGCCACAACAGCAGCTACTGGAAACGACGGCCCTATCTCGGCATTGGGCCGAGTGCGCACTCGTTCAACAACCACAGCCGCCAGTATAATGTCGCCAACAATGCACAGTATGTCCGGGCCATCGAAAAGGGCGAAATTCCGGGTACAGTCGAGGAATTGTCTCGGGCCGATCAGGTAAACGAGTATGTCCTGACGGGAATCCGGACGAAATGGGGCTGCGATGTTCGGGAGCTGACGGCGCTGGCCGGAACCGATTTTGAAGCACTTCATCGGGCTGAATTACAAACGCTCTACAGCCGGGGCTGGCTCATCCTGCAGGACAACCGGTTGACGTTGACCGAAGCCGGCAAACTGTTCGCCGACCGCGTAGCTGCGGAGCTTTTTATGAGTTAAAAGTGAGGAATTAAGCGTTATGAGTTGGCTGACGTATGCTAACCACAAGAGCGGCCCCGTCTTAACTCTTAATTCTTCACTCATAACTCATCACTCTTTACTATTTTTACGTTTAATGAGTACTCTTCGTTCCGCTAAAGTCAATCGTTTGCGCTCGTCAACCCCTTCTTCGGCTTCCTCCCGTTCGGGCCAGTCCCCGCGCATGGGGGCTTCTCTCCGTCAGCGTCCGTGGCTGGAGCGGTCGGTTCGACTGGTTGCTAAATTGATCACGCTGTCCTTTCTACTTTCGTTTGGTTGGGTGGTGCTGCTGAAATACCTGCCGGTTTCGTTTACGCCCCTGATGATTTCGCGGAAACTGGAAGCGATGGGTGAGGATCAGGACAGCAAGCTCTACAAGAACTGGACGCCCTACGAATCCATTTCAAAGGAAGTGGCGCTGGCCGTCGTGGCGTCGGAAGACCAGGCGTTTCCAACCCATTGGGGATTTGATTTTGACGAAATTCAGGATGCGATCAAAGACAACCAGCACCGGAAACGACCGCGGGGTGCCAGCACGATTTCGCAGCAGGTGGCCAAAAATGTTTTTCTGTGGAATGGTCGCAGCTATCTACGCAAAGGGCTGGAAGTCTATTTCACGTTTCTGATCGAACTGATCTGGGGCAAGGAACGAATCCTGGAAGTGTATCTGAACGTGGCCGAAACCGGCCCGCTGACCTTCGGTGTCGAGGCCGCTTCCCGGCGGTATTATGGTCATTCGGCCCAATCCCTAACGCGAACCGAGGCTGCCCGCATTGCCGCCGTTTTGCCCAATCCCCGCTTGTTCTCCATCAAAAAACCGTCGGCTTATACCCAGAAACGGACCCGCCAGATTGCCCGCCAAATGCGCTACCTGGGTGGGCGCGCATACCTTAAAAATTTGTAAAACCGTTAATTTTTTGTATTTTTAATACGAAACAAAGGCTTGATTTAAAATCGTTATAAAGCATTCTAAATCTTACATCAAAGTAAGCAGGTTTTCATTTTAAGACGACTTGTTCCGGCCTTTAATTCATATGAAATCATCTCTGTTAATCGGGTCTGTTTACTAATTTTATTGCTAGGAACACACACCATCGTAACGGCATCCTTTATCTGATTAGTATCACATGCCACAGTCGGCCAAGTTATTGCATTCTCCTTCCTTACAGCGAAAAATCTATGTCATTATCGTCGATGATGATGAAGATGATCGCCATTTTATTCATCGGGCGTTTCAAAATGTGGGGGCAAAACACCAGATTCTGCAATTTGAAGACGGGGAACAGTTGATGCACAGTTTGCTGGAAAGCGACGGTGCTGAAGAGAAAATTGCCCGATGCGGACTCATCATTCTGGATGTTAATATGCACCGGATGAGCGGAATCGAAGTATTGGAAGCGATCAAAACCAACGATTCGTTAAAGCATATTCCGACTGTGATGTTATCGACCTCCATCGAGGAAGATCTGGTGCAAAAAGCCTACAGTCTGGGCGCCAATGGGTATTTGCAAAAGCCCAATCTGATGGACGATTACAACCACCTGGTCATTAGCATGCAGGCCTGTTTTCTGGAAGTGCCCAGTGTTCGCTGGTCCAAGCTGCTCTGAGCTTCCGGTTATTGCAATTCGGTTGTCGGGTCCCAAAGCACTTTTCTGAATTCCACGACACGGTCGTCCTGTACCAGAACCCCTTCGGCCGCCAACAGATCCTGCATGGCGGTTGGGCTGCCAAAAAAATGTTTGCCGGACAAAACGCCGATGCGGTTGACAACGCGGTGGGCTGGCACATCGCGCCCGTGGGCCGCATTCATGGCCCAGCCCACCATGCGGGCTCCCGCGCGCAGGCTCAGGTATTGGGCAATGGCGCCGTAGGTCGTCACCCGCCCCGCCGGAACGAGCCGAACCACGTCGTAGACATCTTCAAAATAATCGCGGTGTTCCATACGCACCCGAATCAGGGCTACTTCTCTTCGATTTCCTTCACCAACTCGCCATACCAGGCCGGGCCGTACATGCGGATCAGGGGTTCTTTCAGAAACTTGTAGACCTCGACGCCCAGTTGTTCGCCAAAGTCACAGGCCGGGCTGCAAATGGGCCAGCGGTCGTAATTGAGGGCGTGAAAACTGTCGTATTTGGTAATCCGGATCGGGTACAGATGGCACGAAATGGGTTTCTTAAAATCCACTTTCCCGTCATTATACGCTTCCTCGATGCCGCATTTCAGAATACCGCGTTGGTCGTAATTAGCAAAAACACATTCGCGCCCTTCGATGGTGGTGGTAACAAAACCGCCATCCTCGTCGGATTCGTACAAACCGTGCTTTTCGATGGCGGCAACGCCTTCGGGCATCAGGTACGGTTTGACCAGCGGATAGATTTCGTCCAATACCGCCAGTTCCGATGTCTCCAGCGGTGCGCCCAGATCGCCTTCGACGCAGCAGGCACCCTTGCATTTGTCCAGGTTACAAACGAAAAACTTCTCGGCCACATCATCGCTGATGCAGGTATTGTCAATGAGTATCATGGATTTATCGGACGAGTCTTATTTCTTGATTATTTTCAACTGTTGCCCCACGTTGACTCCGCCACCCGATAGCTGGTTCCAGGTCTGGATTTGCTCAACCGTAACGCCGTATTGTTTCGAAATGCGGAACATGGTTTCCCCTTTCTGCACTGTGTGGTACACGATTTCTTCCGACACCTTCGCGTCGACCGTCGAACTGCCGGAGGCTGCGGGCTGGCTTTTGGATACGGCTCCGTCGCCTTTGATCAACAGCGATTGACCCACCGCCAGTTTGTCGTTCTGGGTCAGGTGGTTCCAGGCCAGGAGGTCATTGACCGAGATGTTGTAGAGCCGCGAAATGCTGTAATACGTTTGTCCCGGTTCTACCCGGTGCGCCATCGATCCGGCAGACCGCGTCGTCGTTGCGGGGGCCGAACTGGTGCGGGTCACTTTGGGCGATGATTCTTCCATCGGTTCGGTCGCGGGGCGTCTGGCACTGGCGGTTACGGGAGCGGATGTACTCGGTTTCCGCTCGGCCGGACGGCTAACCGGTGCTGACGTCGTGGTGCGGCTGGGAGCGGGTTCGCTGTCGAAGTCGGTCGAGCGTTCCGGGCGAACGATAACAACCCGTTGCGTCGAACCGGAATTCTGCGTGGTCACCGTCGGCGTGCTGGCGACTGTTGGCTCTGAAACCGGTGGTTTTACCACGGTATTTACAGCGTTCTCCTGATTTTCAACGGGTCGGCTGGTGGGTGCGTTGCTGGGCGTGGTGGTCGTTACGCGCGTATCCGGGACTGGCGAAGGGGTGGTTGCCGGAGCGTCCTTCGATTCGACCAGTTTTGGTGAATACAGTTTGCGTTCGGAGGCATTTCTGGGAATGGAATTCGCCGGGCGATCGGAAGGCGTCGACTGGCTCATCCGGTTTTCGCTCGGGCTGGATTGACTCGCGATTGGTCGGGAAGCGGGGGCTGGCGTGGTCGGTGTTTTGATGATTTCGACGGGTTTATTACCCGGACGGCGTTCGCGCAGCCACATGACCCGGCCCACCTGCAAACGGTCGGAGCGGTCGATGCGGTTGTAGCGCAGAAGTTTTTTCAGCCGGAGTCCGTACATCTGCGAAATGCTCCGCACGGTTTCGCCCACCTGCACCGTGTGGTGCGGAACAACCGCCTTCCGCATTTTCTTCGCCAGGTAATAGACTTCATTTTCAGTCACCGGGTCGCGGTCACTCATGTCGTTGTAACGCAGAAAACTCGATACGCTGACCCGGGCTTTGCGGGCCAGTGTCGAGGCATTGTCACCCGCCAGCGCCTGAATCCCCGGCAAGCCGTTGATTTCATACAACACCACATCCGGTTTGCCTTTCGAATAATTGACCTTGCGCAAAACCGGAAAACCGGTGTCGTATTTTGCTCTCGTCACTACTTCCGGGGCTTTGGTTTGCGCGACCAGCTTGGCTTGCTGGGCCTGACGCCGGAGTGCAGCCGCCTGATCGCCCGTGGCCGGAATGGCCAGAACGTATTCTTTATCGGACGGAATCTGGTCGCCCAGAATCCAGCGGTTGTATTTCCGGATTTCCGGTTCGCTGATGTTCAGATCTTGCGAAACCCGGGCCACGCTTTTTCCACTGCCATACGGATATTCGATCAGCGCCACGGAATTCGCCGTCTGAAAAGAAGGCAGAACGCTTTCGAAAGCCAGTTTGTGGGCGAAAAAACGAAGAATATAGCGGTCGGTTTTGCTGTCCAGCGTAACTTCCTGGGCGTAAGACCATTCCGCCGGCACGAGTTTGCTGATGCCGGTGGTGCCGAGGTAATACGAAAACAGGGACGATACCCAGTTGTTGTAAACCGTGTTGTTTCGTTTGAAATACCGGGCGGCTCCGCGCGTGGAGGCAACGATGCTTTTGCGCTCGTCTACTTCGTCATCGACGCGCATGCCGTGGTCGGTAGCGGTTTCTTTTTTGAATTGCCAGTAGCCAACGGCCGTCGAGGACGAAACCGCGTCGGGAACCAGCGAGCTTTCCTGAACGGCCAAATATTTCAGATCGACCGGTACTTCTTCTTCCGCCAGAATGGATTCGATCAGCGGAAAGTAGAGGACGACGCGGTCGAGTTTGGCATCCCAGTATTTTTTGTTGGATTGAACCAGAGAAGTAATGTCCTGTCGGATAATTCGGCGGGCACCGTCGTCAAAACGAACCGTCAGATCGGCGAAGCGGATGGATTCGGGAACGTCGGCAGGAACCTGAGCGATGCCGGAAAGAATAAGAAAAGGGGTAAAGAAAAGAAAAAAGGGGAGAGTCAAAAGTCTCTTTTTCATACGCTGTTATCGTTTGTAAATCATCATTAATCCGTCCCGTACGGGCAGCAAGACCTGCTCGACGCGCGAATCCTCACTCACTTTTCGGTTAAAATCAAGCACCGCCTGCGTGTCTTTGTCGGCCCGGCGTTCGGCAGCCGTGCGTCCCTTGCCGACGGGCCGGACGACCTTGCCACTCCACAGGACATTATCAGCTAAAATGATGCCACCCGGTCGCACCTTGTCGAAAACCAGGTCGTAATACAAACTATAATTTTCTTTGTCGGCATCGATAAAGACCAGATCGAACGGTCCTTCGAGGGCCGGGATCAGTTCGGGGGCGTGGCCCAGGCGGAGGTCGATCCGCGACCCCACCGGCGACTGATTCCAGTAGGCGCGCGCGAAGGATTCCAGTTCGTCGTCTTTTTCGATGGTCGTCAGCACGCCATCGTCGGCCAGCCCTTCGGCCAGACACAGGGCAGAATACCCCGTAAAGGTGCCAATTTCGAGAATTCGGCGGGGACGGAGCATCCGGGAAATCATGGCTAGAAACCGCCCCTGCAAGTGGCCGGAAAGCATCCGCGGATAGAGCATCCGGGCGCGGGTATTTCGATTTAGCTGGCGCAGTAACTCGCTTTCGGGCGAGGTGTGCGCTTCGGAATACGCTGAAATTTCAGGTGGCAAAAAATCCATGCCGGTTGACTGTGAGCCTGTTCGGCCCGGTTTACTTTAGGCGGTTGAAAACGAAACCCGGTGATCGTGTAAAAATACGACTATTCTGTTAACGGGAATGAGCCGTTCCTATTTTATCATGGCATCTTTATAGGAGCGAACGGGAAGTGCGGTCGTTACTCGTTTTCATCCGGCTCCGGCACAAAGGTGAGGTGGCTCAATTGGCTTTCGTCGAACATCTCGTTGGCCAGATCCTGCATCAAACCGGCATCGACTTCCCGGATTTCCTTGAAAATCTCCTCCAGCGAGTCCAGTTTGCCCGTGTCCAGAATGCTTTTTCCCATCGTGAGCATAAAACTCTGGTTGCTTTCTTCCGACATCGCCAACTGGCCCATCAACTGCTCTTTCGTGTTGTGCAATTGCAGTTTGGTGAGCGGTTTTTCGCGCAGGGCTTTCAGTTCGCGGGTGATAAGCGCGCTGCTGCGGTCGAGGTGTTTCTGGTCGGTTCCGAAGTAAATTCCCAGGAAACCGGTATCCAGAAAGGGCGTGTAGCTGGCTTCGATGGAATAGACCAGCCCGTATTTTTCGCGCAGGTTCATGTTCAGCCGGGAGTTCATGCCGGGTCCGCCGAGCAGATTGACCAGCATGAAAAACGGCAACCGGCGGGGATCGGCCAGTGCATACGACGGGCGGCCAATGGCGCACTGGGCCTGCGTGATGGGCCGTTCAACCGTCACCCGCTGCGGTTCGTAGCTTTCGGGGGCCAGCCGTTTCCGCTCTGAGGTGCGGTGCGGAATATCGATCAGGTATTTGGAAGCAATCTTTTTGACCTTGCTGAATGGCAGGTTGCTGACCGACGAAAAAACGACCCGTTCGGTGTCGAGATTGTCGACAATAAACGACTGGAGTTGATCCCGCGTAAAGGATTTGACGGTTTCGGGCGTGCCGAGGATGTTGCCGCCCAACGGGTGATTCTTGAAAACCACCTGGTCGAAATCGTCCTGGAGCGCATCTTCGGGCGAGTCGTAATACATCGCCATTTCTTCCAGAATCACACTCCGTTCTTTTTCGATTTGCTTTTCGGGAAACACCGAATGGAAGGCAATGTCGGCCAGCAGTTCTGTGGCTTTTTCGAAATGCAACCCCAAAACCGACGCGTGAAAGCAGACCTTTTCCTTGGTCGTGTAGGCATTCAACTCGCCCCCCACGGTTTCGAGCCGGTTGATGATGTGAAAGGATTTGCGTTTTTTGGTCCCCTTGAACGCCATGTGTTCCCAGAAGTGGGCCAGGCCCTCCTGTTGGGGCAATTCGTCGCGGCTGCCGATGTCGAGCATGATGCCGCAATGGGCAATTTGGGTATGCGGTACTTGTTTATGAACAATCCGGATTCCGTTCGGTAAGGTGTATACTTCGTAATCTTCCATTCTTTTCCAACCCTGTTGGGATGCCCAGGGTCTGATAATCAGCAATACCGGCGGTTGTTTGCTGCGCGTGCAGTTGCAGGTACAGAATTAAAAACTAAATTTAGTCAAAGAATAGTTCATCCCAATACAACTATGAAGACAATCTACCTGCTGTCGCTCGGTTTACTCGCTTTCAGTCATGGGTTGTTTGCGCAACGACTCAGCCCGCAGATCGGTCTGAATGGGGTGCCGTTATTCGATAAAACCGTAGAAGTGAATGCGACGGTGTTGAGAACGCCAGGGTATGAAATTTTCCTTCACGGCGGTTATTCTTTTCCGAAGTTTTATCAAACCAATCAGAATGAATCGTATGATCGATATTGGGAAGGAACAGCAGGCGGAGCATACCTGAAGCTTGGTGCCAGAGCGTATTGGAACGAAACCGGGAAGTTTCGCATTTATCTCGGTCCTCAGCTAACCGCTGGTTATCTTAGTCAGGCTGGAAAATCGACGACGGTTGTATATTGTGTTATGGCCCCATGCCCGCGATTGGAAAGAGAAGGAAAGAACAGGCAGAATTTTCTAAGCGGGGGAATTACTACTGGAATCACAACCAACCTTACTCCCCGTCTGGCCCTTGATTTGGGAATTCAGGCCAATACGTATGTCTTCGAAAAGCCGGATGTATTGAACAGCACGGTGTACGTGCCGGCGTTGGCAGAAAACCGTTGCAGGGTGTCGCGTCGATTCAATACACGCTAAAAGGCCGGTGAATGGCCCTATTTCTGGTGTATACGGTTTCAGGAATAACCCTTCTTTGGAATTTGATCGGTCATCCCTACGGAATTTTAGACCTATCTCGTTCTCTACCCCGGTTGAAACCGGGGGCTACAAGATGATTCATCCCTCCGGGATTATCGAATTTAAAAAAACGGAGGGATGAATCATCTTGTAGCGGTGGGTTTTAACCCGCTGGAAGAGGAATTGTCGAATTCAAACAAATCCCGGAGGGATGAATTATGTTGTAGCGGTGGGTTTTAACCCGCTGAAAAGGGATTATCAAACCCATAAAAATTCCGTAGGGATGGCCGATTTAATGTTTACACCGATCGAAGCCGCGCCGGTTTTACCGGCCGGAACCGGAGCACAAGCCCCGTGAAAAAGACGACCACGACTCCCAAAATCGAGAGAATGACCCACGGCATTTCATGCAGCGGTGGCGACAATTCGAGGGACTTAAAGACCCGGTATTTGAGCAATTCCTTGCGCAATGCACTCATGTCCGACACATCGAATGCCCGGTTGAAATGGATTTTGCGTCCGTTCCGGGTGCCATCGATCCGGATCGAGAGCGTTTTCTCGTCGTCGCTAATGCGCATTCGCAGCGAAGATTGGGCCATGGCGGTCGTGCTGATGGCTAGTAACAGGCTGATCAAAAGGAGTTTCATAGGATCTGTTGCTTGGTTTTATTCACTGCGTAAACTGTTTACTGGATTCCCCAGCGCGGCTTTGATGGTCTGAAAACTGACCGTCGCCAGCGCAATCAGAATGGCGGACAGGCTGACGCCGACAAACACCCAGAAGCTGATCTGAATGCGCTCCCGGTAATTGTCGAGCCAGGTATTCATCAGAAACCAGGCAATCGGAAGGGCAATCAGCAGGGCCACCAACACCAGCTTGACAAAGTCTCGCGAAAGCACCACGATGAGGTTTGGAATGCTGGCGCCCATCACTTTCCGGATGCCAATTTCTTTCGTTCGCTGTTCGATCACCATCATCGCCACGGCAAACAACCCCAGGCACGACAACAAAATGGCAATGCCAGCCGCCAGGCTACAGATTTTTGCCATCTGTTCTTCGTTCTGGTACCACGCGTCAACATTTTCATCCATGAACGTGCCGATAAATTCCGATTGCGGGGCTACTTCCTGCCAGACGGCTTTCAGCTTCTCCATCGAACCCGCCAGACTTTGCGGAGTGACGCGGATAAAAATGTAGTGGATGGTTTCCGAATGAGAAAGGTGCATCGTAATGGGGCGGTTTTCATCGGCCAGCGAATACAAATGGAAATCCGGAATGACGCCGATAATTTCCGATTTGGTGCCCGTCGTATCTTCATCGTCGCCCATAAACAGGCCCACCGGTTTGGGTTCGCCCAGCATTTTGGCCATGCTTTCGGTAATAATAATCCGGTTTACGGAATCTGTCGAATAGGAGCGGCTAAAGTCACGGCCAGCTACCGGTTTAATATTCAGCGTTTTGAGGTAATCGTAATCGACCAGCAGGATATCCGTAGCGACCTCTCTTCCCTTGTATTTAAATCCGGCGGAGGTGCGCGAGCTGACCCGATCGCGCCCGCGACCGATGTTGACGCTCGTGCCCGTTATGGCCAGTATCGCAGGATCGGTCGCCAGCTTGTTCCGCAACCGCCCGAGCACCTGCCGACCGTCTACCTGATTGCCGACCGGAATGCTGATGACCTGTTCTTTTTCAAAACCGAGAGGCCGGGTGCGCAGATGATCGACCTGCTGGGCGGCAATGATCGTGCAGCAGGCCAGCAAACACGACATCGCAAATTGGGTAACGATCAGCGAGTTGCGTAAAACACCCGGCCGTTTCATCGACAGTTTGCCTTTCAGCACTTCCACCGCGTTGAACTTCGCCATTTGCCAGGCCGGATAGCCACCGGCCACGAAGGTAACGAGAACAAATACGCCGAGAATCAGGCCCAGAAAACCGGGCTTGAGCATGTATTCCAGTTTCAGTCGGGCATCGAACGTGGCGTTGAACTGCGGCATCAGCAGGTAGGTGAGGAGGATCCCCACTAAAAAACCTACCAGACAAAGCAGGGTCGATTCACCCCAGATCTGGACAAAAAGCTGGTTTTTGAGCGCTCCCAGCGATTTCCGGACGCCAACTTCCCGGGCGCGGGTAAACGCCCGGGCGATGCTCAGGTTAATGAAATTGATGCAAGCAATCAGCAGGATAAAAGCGGCCATGCCCAGCAGCGTGTAAACAATGGCAATCGGGGCGCTTTTTCCGCCGGAGATTTCCCGGTCAAAATGCACCTTGGAAAGCTGCTGCAATCGGACGGCAAACAAATCACCCCGTTGATCGGGCTGGGCTTTTTTCTCTTTGAGGTCTTTCAGCGCACCGGAGAAGTATTTTTGGGCAAATGGTTTCAGGCGGCTTTCGAACGTAGCCTGATCGACCTGGGGCGGCAATTTTAGGTAAACCGTATAAAAATGGCCATTCCACTGTTCTTTGTTATTCTGATAGTTCGGCGCATTTTCGATTCGAACCAGGGCATCGTACTGAATCGACGAATTGTTGTAGGGGGCATCGCCGATGACGCCGGTGACGACATACTGCTTCTGATCGGCGTCGCGGCCCACCAGCACGGTTTTGCCAATCGGGTTTTCGGTGCCAAAAACCGCCGTCGCCATGTTCTCGCTGAGGACGATGCTGCTCAGGTCGCGAAGCGCGATTTCCCGGTTTCCTTTGAGGAGGGGAAATGAAAAGATTTTCAGAAAATCCTGGTCGGTGTGCAACAGCAACTTATCGAAATACTTGCCTTTCGCTTCTACCAGGCTTTTCCGGCCGCTCATAATCTGGGTTGCGGCTTCCAGTTCGGGATAGTCGGCTTTTAGAGCTGGCACAAAAGGCAACGGCATATGGGCACTGCGCGTCGCTTTTTCCGGATCATTCGAGAAAAGGTAGGTCCTGAAAATTCGGTCGCCATCCTGGTGGAAGGAGTCGTAAGTCAACTGTAGATAGGACGTCAGAAACAGAAAGACGCAGATGCAGAAGGCCACCGAAAGACCCACCACATTGATGGCCGCGTAACCTTTGCTTTTCCAGAGGTTGCGGAATGCGATTTTTAAATAATTTCGGAGCATGTCTGGTTGGAGAAAAAAAGGTTGACGTTCGTTATGTAACGGGTATCGGTGAGCGGTTTTTGAAACCGGATTGGCAGACGGTTTGATGAAATGGGCCGTTCGTCGTTTCAGGAAATACGGTCGGCAGAATTTGATCACTTCCAGCGCGTACAGCCGACGGGCTTTCCGGACGCCAAACTCGGCGACCTGATCGGCAAACTGCTCGTACAAGTCACCCAGCAGTTCTTCCTGCAAAGCGGGGGGGCACAATCCCTTCAGCAAACGGTCGGCCCAGGCGGGTGGTTGGGGCGTGTTCATACGTTCGACCAGGACGGGTTTGGAATGGATTCCCAAAGGTCGTTGCGTACCTGCCGCATCTCGCTCAAGGTTTGTTTGCCGGCTGCTGTGATGCCAAATAACCGCTTTCGGCGGCCACCCCGCGCGGCCGTGGCACCACCCAGTTCGGAGCTGACGAACCCTTTTTCCTCCAGGCGGTACAAGGCGATGTGAACACCGCTCAGGCTGATGACGCGATCCGTACGCTGCTTTAGTTCAGCCGCAATCGTCACGCCATACGCACTTCCGTCCAGCACCGCAACGGTGAGTAAAACCAGTTCTTCAAATTCGCCCAGATATGGTCTTCCCATGGTTTTTTGTATTTCCTTGTTATTTGCTAAACAAATGCCTTGCCAAATTGCCAGAAGGCCTTTCTGGTTGTAATAGAGCCGGTTTTGATTGCGGCCTGAAGGGGAATTTGTCCAAAAACGGACAGCGGATGTACACAAATGGACAGAATCCGATCTCCGGTTTTTGGAATCAGGGGTTTTTAATCTAATATTGAACTGCTTAACTTGACGAGAGGTAAAGGCCATCCTGAAATTTGTTAAATGAATCAACCGCCCCGGTTTCTCATTGTCCAAACCGCTTTCATTGGCGACGTGATTTTGGCCACGTCACTGGTGGAAAAACTCCATTTCCATTTCCCAGACGCCACCATCGATTTTTTGCTTCGGAAGGGAAACGAAGGGCTATTGAAAAATAACCCCCATCTGAATGACGTATTGATTTGGGATAAAAAGAACGGAAAATACCGGGACTTGCTGCGATTGATCCGGCTCATTCGCCCCCGTCGCTACGACAAGGTGATTAACCTGCAACGCTTCGGCGCAACGGGTTTGCTAACGGCACTGTCGGGGGCCGAAGAAACCGTTGGGTTTGAGAAAAATCCGTTTTCCCGCTTTTTTACTTATGGTATCGATCATCGGATTGCGCCTGATATTCACGAGATCAACCGCAATACGGAACTGGTTAGCTGGTTTACGAATCATGCCGCACTGAAACCCAAGTTGTATCCATCGACCGGCGATTTTGAGCGTGTAAAACCGTACCAGACTAAGCCGTACATTTGCCTGGCACCGACATCGGTCTGGTTTACGAAACAGTATCCGGAAGAAAAATGGATGGACTTTCTGCGGCAACTACCGCCATCGCTGACGGTGTATTTGCTGGGCGCTCCGTCGGACTCTGAAGCGGTGGAGCGGATTCGGCAGGGTGTCGGCAGCGAACGGGTGGTGAATCTTTCCGGAAAACTGTCGTTCCTGGAATCGGCGGCTTTGATGAAAGGGGCTTTGATGAATTACGTCAACGATTCGGCCCCTTTGCACCTGGCGTCGGCGGTGAATGCCCCAACAACGGCTATTTTCTGTTCCACCATTCCGCAATTCGGTTTTGGTCCGCTGGCCGACGATTCGCACCAGATCGAGATCGAGGAAATTCTCGACTGTCGTCCCTGCGGACTGCACGGGCGCAAAAAATGTCCGCTGGGCCATTTCCAGTGTGCCTACGGAATCCGGACGGAACAACTGATGCAACGACTCCCTGCGTAACGTCCGTTGAAACACATCCGCTTCGGCAACGGTTACCATCCTATTACACTTTTTCTATTGCTATGCTGAATGTAGGCGAGGTAGCGCGACTCATTTTCGAGCGTCTGGAAGGCTGGGCCAAAACCGCCGTTCTGTATGTGCCGAATCTGGCGGTGGCGTTGCTGGTCATTGTCGTTTTTAACTTCATATCCCGGTATTTCCGCAAGCTGGTGGTGCGGGCTTTCGACCGGTTTAGTGATAATCTGTCGCTCATCAACCTGACCGGAACCGTGGCCCAGTTGGTGGTCATGACGCTGGGTTTGTTCATCGCCCTGGACATTCTGGGGCTTGAAAAAACTGTGGCGTCGTTGCTGGCGGGGGCCGGTGTGCTGGCGCTGGCCATCGGTTTTGCGTTTCAGGACCTGACGGCCAACTTTATTTCGGGAACGATTATCGCCCTTCAGCGACCGATTGAAGTCGGCGACGTGGTGGAGACCAACGGGTTTCTGGGGAAAGTGGTTCGAATCAAACTGCGTTCGATTGTGCTGGACAATTCGGCGGGGCAAACCATCGAAATACCGAGCAAAGATATTTTTCAGAAACCCATTACCAATTTCTCCCGCACCGGCGAACGGCGGATCGAACTAACGGCGGGCGTTTCGCACCTCGATGATTTGAGCAAAGCCCAGCGGGTAGCGATCAGCGCCGTGAAAGCCCTGCCGTTTATCCGGAAAGACAAATCGGTTGAAATGCACTACAAGGGCGTTTCGCTGGAAATGATCCAGTTTCTGGTCTGGTTCTGGATCGATCCGACTAAGGTTGACGCCACCAAAGCGTTGAGCGAAGCCATTATGGCCGTCAAAAAAGCCTTCGGCGAAAATGAGGTGCTGATGCTTTTTCCGCCCCACACCTACGACCTGAAAAAACGCGCCAGTGAGCCTGCCGGGCCGTCGAATCAATAGGTTTCGTATTCGTACTGCTCCAGAAGGGTGGAGTTTTCGGCCAATAACCGTCTGACCGGCAGGTTATTGTTGTAAACGTAGCGATATTCACTAACCGTTGGTTTAGCCTGTGTCCCTGCTTCTACCTGATACGTCGAGGCCCGAATGCAGTTGTTTTTCGACCAGCTCATCTGATCGAAAATCGGGCATTCGGCCAGACAATACGGATTGGGTTTGTTGTCGTATTCATACACGATCCGGCGGGTGGTGGTGGTGGCGGCTGCGTTCCGTTGCAGGGGGGTGGTCGTCACGGTTTCTTCGACCAGATTGCCATTGGCATCGTAGCGGTATTGATTGGTGGTTAGCGTAACCGGTGAGCGCCCGGCCATTTCACCCCGGGGCGGATAGGTATACCGCTGGCGACCCACAATCTGACCGGTGGCGTTGTAGATCAGCGAGTCGGTAAAAAAGAGCGATTTTTCGGGTTTATCCAGCGAAAGACCCTTGCGAAGCAGGTAGCGTTCTTTCGAATTCAGGCGTCCTTCCTTGCTGTAGTTATACTGTTCCGAATAGCCGTAATTCCAGGGCGTTTCGGGCGTTTGGTACCGCATCGAATAGGTGGTCAGTTTGCCACCGGTGCCGTAACTGTGCTGAAACTGACTGAGTGGTGCCTGTTCGCGCGTGAGTTCTTCTTTACTGAGTTTACCGTCGGCATCGTAAAAAAACTGCCGGGTCGTGCCATCGGTGTAGGTGATTTTCTTGAGTCGATTTTGGGCAACGGCGGGTTGGATACTGGCGAATCCGACTACTAAACTGAGAAACAGGAAAGATATTAACGTTTTCTGCATAACGTTGGCATATGGATTGGGTTTATGAGTCGATTGCAAAAACTATGCCCGTAAAAAAAGCCACTCTAAAAAGGGCGGCTTTTACGGCGGAATGTGCCAAATTAATTTTTACGGTACTGCTCGATGATCTTGTAGAGCGCTTTCTGTTTTTCCAGTTCCGGAAAGAAATCGAACAACAGAACGTGCTGGTCGTAATTGAGCGTTAAAGCCGCTTCCAGACTGACGAGTGCTTCGCGATACATACCGGCATGAATGAGGTAAATCACGGCCCGGTAGTACAGATCCGCTTCCTGCGGCAATTCCTCGATGCCCATTTCAATGATTTCGTGCGCGCGGGTAAAGTCACCCTGGTCGAACAGCACGAGCGACCATTGCAGGTACACATCGACATTGGCCGGATCGGCTTCTACGGCTTTCTCAAATGCTTCGAGACTCGATATGCCATTGCCCAGTTTGTACTCGGTTTCGGCCAGTGCGAGCCAGTATTCGGCATTTTTCTCGTTCAGTTTCAGGGCTTTCCGCAAAAACGGAATGGATTCGTGCCATTTGCCCAATTCACTCAGGCAAACGCCGATGCCGTAATAGCCTTCGTCCCAAAGGCTATCGAGATGAACGGCGTCGCGGTAGCGCGTAATGGCTTCTCCGTAGCGGTTTTGTTTCTCCAGACTGGCACCCAGATAACAATACGTTTCGGGCGTGGCTTCCTCGTACTTCAGCGTACTGCGGTAGGCTTCCTCCGCCTTCACAAACTCGCCCAGGTTCATATACGTATTGCCGAGATTGAAATACGCCGACGCAAAATCTTCTTTGATAATCGTCGCGTAGTCATAGGCTTCGGCCGCGTCTTTATAACGGCTCAGTTTGCTGTAGGCAATGCCAATGTTATACCAGGCGTTGTGCGAGTAGGGGTCGCGGTCGATGAGCTGCTGGTAATAATCCAGACTATTTTCCAGTTCCCCGATCAGATCCAGGCAAAACGCCAGTTCGTAGAGGGAGTTTTCGTTGTTAATGTTGTGGTTGATCGATGTTTTATAATGCTCGATGGCCTGCTCGTATTTCCCCCAGTTCTGATAGGTTTGCCCAATCTGAAAATAGATGTCGTCTTTTTCGTCGGCGGTTTCCAGCAGATCGCTCAAAATCTCAACCGATTGTTCGAAATTCCCGGCGAGGTTGCTGATTGTTCCCTGCATGTATTGAATGTCCGGGTCGCTGGGATTATACAGGGCGGCTCGATCCAGCAGACCCAGGGCCTGCTCGTATTTTCCGTTTGTAGCCAGCAACTGGGCTTTATCCAGCATCAATTCCAGCGAGTAGGGGAAATTTCCGAGTCCGGCTTCGCAGGCTTTCATGGCCTTTTCGAGGTCGCCTTCTTCCATGTAGTGTTCGACCATCTGCTCGTAGACATCCAGATCGAAAAATTGGTTTTCGGAGCCGTCCAGCATACTCTCAAATCGCTGTATCGAGGCCTTTATTTCGCTTTCTCTTTCCTCAAACTCTTGCTCCATATTCACTTCGTACAGGGGTTACGTATATACTATACACCACTATTCAGCGTGGAAATGTAGTAGAAATATACAACTAATAATCTATTCCGCAACTATTCGCGCAAAAAAAGGAGGCAGTGGTTTTGGGCCGGTTTTCGCATGAATTGGTGATCAGTATTTTAGATCCGATTCACGGCCAATGGTCACTGCTTCTGCTTGAAAAACACAGAAATCCGGTGAATCGTTTCGTCGGTATTGCGGTAGCGGAAAGGGAGCCTTTTTTCGATCTTCCGGCCATCGTACTGGTAATTTCCCGATGCCGACCGGGCGGTTTCGCGGGTAATCAGCGGGGGCTTGCCCGTGATCCAGGAGCGGACGGCTTCGACGGGCCACAGCAACTGCGTGAGTTTGGGGGAAACGCGGTATTTCGTTCGTTTTTTGCCCATCGCATCCGCCATCTGGTCCAGAAATTCCTTGTACGACAGGCTTTTCGCGCTCAGGATAAACCGTTCGGCGGTGATGGGGCTGTGCATGAGCTGAAAAACCGCTTCGGCCACATCCCGCACATCGACCAGGTTGACAATCCCGGCGGGATAAAACGGTTTTTCATCATAGGCGTACTTGAAGAGCTGCGTGCTGCTGCGCGTCCAGTCGCCCTCGCCGAGCACCAGCGACGGGTTGACCATCACGGCGTCGAGTCCTTCGGCAATCCCGCGCCATACTTCCAGTTCGGCCCGGTATTTCGTTTGGCCGTAAAAGGAGTTTTGGGGCGATTCTTCCCAGCGTTGCTCTTCATCGATCACAATGGCAGCGTTGTCGTTCCCGCCTTTGATTGTCGGTCGACCGACGGCGGCTACCGAACTGACGTAGCCCAGTTTCCGGATGCCCTTCGCCAGGCACAGATTGACTACATTGGCGGTGCCTTCGACATTGACTTTGTCCATGCGGTCGCGGTCTTTCGGCGAATACGAAATCATGGCGGCTACGTGAACCACATCGACGGTGCCGCGGGTCTGCACGGTTTGGAGCGCGTCTTCCAGCGATGGGATATCCAGAATATCGCCTTCGAGCCAGGTGACGCGGTCCTGGACGTCGTTCAGTAAACTCAGATCACTGTTGGCACGCCGGAGAGCCGCCACGGTTCGGCCCGCATCGAGATACCGCCGGATGATGTGACTGCCGATGAGTCCGTTGGCGCCGGTGATGAGGGTGATATCAGGGAGTGAGGAAGTCATTCAGAAGGTTTTCAACCCAGTTCAGGAAATTATTCGTGCTTTCCATGGTGTTATTCAGATCCGCCCGGTGACGAGCATTTTTGTAAACATAACAACGTTTGCCGCCGATTTGCTAATTTCGCGCCAAAATTAGGTTTTCAAGTCTGCGATTTTACCAGAAGGAACTCGTTTTTGTTTCTGGAGTAAACCGTAAACGGAAAACCGTAAACCGAATACCATGTCACTCGAAAACCCGCAACGCTATACCGTCACGGCGGCTCTGATTTACGCCAACGGCCCGATTCACATCGGACACATCGCCGGTTGTTACCTGCCCGCCGATATTTATGTGCGGTATCTCCGCGCAACGGGCAAAGACGTGGCCTTCATCAGCGGCACCGACGAACACGGCGTTCCGATTACCATCCGCGCTCAGAAAGAAGGCATTACGCCCCAGCAGGTAGTCGATAAATATTACGTCCAGATCAAACGCGCTTTTGAAGATTTTGGCATTTCGTTCGACATGTACTCCCGGACGTCGAAACCGATTCACCACGAAACCTCGCGGGAGATTTTCCTGAATCTGTATCACAACGGGCATTTCACCGAAGAAGTCACGGAGCAGTACTTTGACGAAACCGCCAACCAGTTTCTGGCCGACCGCTACATCGTGGGCGTTTGCCCGGTTTGTGGCAACCCCAATGCATACGGTGATCAGTGCGAAAACTGCGGTTCGACCCTCAGTCCAACGGAATTGAAAGAACCGTTGCGCTCAATGCTGTCGGGGGCCAAACCGGTTTTGAAAGCCACCAAAAACTGGTATTTGCCGCTGGACCGGATGCAGCCACGCATCGAGGAATACGTCAACAGCCATCCAGAGTGGAAAACCAACGTGATGGGGCAGTGCCAGTCGTGGTTGAAAGAAGGACTGCGGCCCCGCGCCATGACCCGCGATCTCGATTGGGGCATTAAAGTGCCGTTGCCCGATACGGACGGCAAGGTGTTGTACGTCTGGTTCGACGCGCCAATCGGCTACATTTCGATGACCAAGGAGTGGGCTGAACAACAGGGCCGCGACTGGGAATTGTACTGGCGTGACAAGGATACGAAGCTTGTTCACTTTATCGGAAAGGACAATATCGTGTTCCACTGCATTATTTTCCCGGCAATGCTGATGCACGAGGGAAGCTATATTCTGGCCGACAATGTGCCTGCCAACGAGTTTATGAACCTGGAGGGCGACAAGATTTCGACCTCGCGGAACTGGGCGGTCTGGTTGCATGAATACCTGGACGAACTGCCGGGCAAACAGGATGTGCTGCGCTACGTGCTGGCGGCCAACGGCCCCGAAACGAAAGACAGCGAGTTTACCTGGAAAGATTTTCAGACCCGTAACAACAGCGAACTGGTCGGCATCTTTGGCAACTTTGTGAACCGGGCGGTGGTGCTGACGCAGAAGTTTTGCGACGGGAAAGTGCCGACCAAAGGCGATCTGAACGAAACTGATCAGGCGGTTTTAAACGAACTCGCCCAGTTTCCGGACCGCATCGGTCAGGCCATCGAGCAATACCGTTTTCGCGAAGCGCTCACGTATCTGATGGATCTGGCGCGGCTGGGAAACAAGTATCTGGCGGAGACGGAGCCGTGGAGAGTGGCCAAAACCGACTTGCCGCGCGTCAACACCATTCTGAACATTGCCTTGCAGATTTCGGCCAGTCTCAGCATCGTTTGCGAACCGTTTCTGCCGTTTACCGCCGAAAAATTACGAAAACTGCTGAATACCGATCAGATTTCGGCCGAGGATGCCGTTGGATCGGCTTTTCACTGGATCAATGCGGGAAAACCGGATTTGCTGCCCCACGGCCATGCTTTGGGCGAAGCAGTTTTGCTGTTTGAGAAACTGGAAGATGAGGTAATTGCCCAACAAATCACTAAACTGCACGAATCCAAACGCATGAACGAACTGGCCACCAAAACCATTCCGGAAGCCAAACCGGCGATTCAATACGATGATTTTGCCAAGATGGACATCCGCATCGGAACCATCCTGGAAGCCGAGCGTGTACCGAAAAGTGATAAACTCCTGAAACTGAAAGTGGAGGATGGTACCGGCCCGCGCCAGATTCTGAGTGGTATTGCCAAACATTTTGCCCCCGAAGACCTCATCGGCAAGCAGGTAACCTTTCTGGCTAACCTCGCTCCCCGAAAAATGATGGGACTTGAATCACAGGGAATGATCCTGATGGCCGAAGACCGCGATGGCAGCCTGTCGCTGATCGGGCCGGATAAAGCGGTTTGGAACGGGGGAACCGTGTCCTGAAGAAGAGTATCTGAACCGCTCAGGCGGTTCAGATCGCTATAAAAAAGATAAAGCCTCCCGATCATTGCGAGAGGCTTTATACTGACTATTCCTAAACCCTTAACCTTTTCTTCTTGAATGACTTAGCTGTTTCCTTCTGTCTTTTAAATCATACCGTCCGGCAGCTTTATACTCTAACTACACTTAAGACGCAACAATAATTCAGAAGTAACGCAACAAAATCTTTTTATTTCAAATTAACTTAGAAATTCCTGATTTTGTTCAATTGTTCTCCCGTTGAAGAACAATGCAAATATCGCAATAAATTTTAAGAGTACAAATTTTATTTTTTAATAATAGTAGTGGTAATGGGTGGTATGGTATTGATTTGTAATACGTTATAGCGCCATTTCTATGCTGTTTAACCGCTATATTGAAACAATATACTCCAAATCGCACAATTTAGCCAAAGGAAATTTTTATTTCAGAAATTGCAAAAATCTTTAAATAGTTCTATTTTTGGTTGAAAAAATTCATCGTGTGCTGTAGCCCGGAAGTACAAAAACTAAGCACGGCCTCACCAGCCCGGTCGAGGTGGTCTGGCAATTCCGCCAGCTCTTCCGGTGGAAACGTTCCCAAAACAAAGTCCACCTGCCGCCCTTTCGAAAAATCGTTGCCAATCCCGAACCGAAGCCGGGCATATTCCTGCGTACCCAGCACTTCATCGATGCTGCGCAGTCCGTTATGACCACCCGCCGAACCTTTCGGCTTCAGTCGCAGCTTGCCGAACGGCAAATCTTTGTCGTCGGTAATAACCAACAGATTTTCAGTGGGTATGCTGAATTGTTTCAGGTATGAACTGACCGCCCGACCACTCAGATTCATGTAGGTCGTGGGTTTGATGAGGTGGATAATTTTCCCCTTGTAACGCCATTCGGCGGTGTAGGCCAGGCGGTTGGTGGAAAAACTAAAACCGTGTTGAGCCGCCAGCCGATCCAACACCATAAAACCGGCGTTATGACGGGTCAGCATATATTCCGGGCCGATGTTGCCCAGCCCGGCGATGAGAAATTTCATAGAAAACCGTTTTTGAGGGGTTCATCAATTGAATCCGGTTGCAAAGTTCGCAGAAACCTTTCAACAAAAAACACCTGCGGAAAAACCGAAAACTGAAAACCGACTACTATCTTTCGTTCATGAACCAAAAACGCCTTATCCTCGCCAGTCCGTTGCTGGAGATTGTTATCAGCCGGTTGTGTCAGGAACTGATTGAAAACCACCAGGATTTTGCCGAAACGGTGGTGCTGGGCATGCAGCCGCGCGGCATTTATTTTGCCGAACGGATTGCGCGTGAACTGAGCCGGACGTTAGAGAAAGAAATACCACTGGGCTACCTGGATGCGACTTTTTACCGCGACGATTTTCGCCGGCGCGAGTCACCCTTGCGTCCCAATACAACGCATGTGCCATTTCTGATTGAAAATAAGAAGGTCATTCTGGTCGATGACGTGATTTCGACGGGGCGAATGGTGCGGGCTGCACTCGACGCGATGACGGCTTTCGGACGGCCCCGAACGATTGAACTGCTGGTGCTGATCGATCGGCGGTACAACCGCGATTTGCCCATCAAACCCGACTACATCGGCAAGCGCGTCAACACGCTGGAATCGCAGCGGGTGCTGGTGGAATGGACGGAGCAGGGGGCCGAAACCGACCGGATCTGGCTGATGGAGTAAACGGATAAGCTGAGCTTTGAGACTTTAAACGCGATAATTATGCTGGTTAAAATCCTGATTGGGCTGGTGGCGGTGCTCCATCTCTACATCCTCTGGCTTGAAATGTTCGCCTGGACCACCCGGGGACCGAAAGTATTCAGAAATTTCCCGGCTCATTTATTTCCTGCAACCAAGGCCCTGGCGGCCAATCAGGGCTTGTACAACGGTTTTCTGGCTGCGGGTTTGGTTTGGTCACTACTGATCAGTGACCCGGTATGGCACGCCAACGTGGCCCTCTTTTTTCTGTCCTGCGTGGCCGTCGCCGGGCTCTACGGAACCCTGACGGCGGATAAAAAAATCTTCTTCACCCAGGCTCTGCCGGCCTTGATTACGATCGGGCTGTTGCTGGTTCAATACGACTGGTGAAGCTGGAGCCACTGACGACACAACGATGAACGAACGTACCACCCCCACGCTAAACGACTGGCTGGGAGGCACCGACCGACTGGAACAACTGACGACGCTCTTCTATCAGAAAGTTTTGAAGGACGAACTGCTCGAACCCGTCTTCCGGCACATGTCGCCCGAACACGCCAGCCATGTCGCCCATTTTATTGGCGAAGTTTTTGGCGGACCGAAACACTACACGGAAACTGACGGCGGAAGCCACGCCAGCATGGTAGCGCATCACCTCGGTAAGCAGCTCGACGAGCCCAAACGGCGTCGGTGGATGAGCCTGCTGCTCGAAAGCGCGGATGAAATTGGCCTGCCCGACGACCCGGAGTTTCGTTCTGCCCTGCTGGGGTATCTGGAATGGGGAAGCCGGATTGCGGTGTTGAATTCGACAGCGACCGACAACCCTGTTCAGGCCAATGCGCCGATGCCGACCTGGGGCTGGGGTGAAACCGGTGGCCCGTATGTCCCGGAGTAAGGGTCAGGCATAGATGACAAAACCGCCCGCCGGAACAGTGAGCCGGATGGCGCGCCCATTGCGAACCTCCACCCGGGTCGTTGACTGAATCTGGGCGGGAAGGGTCGAATACAGGCACGTTAACAACGTTCCGGGCCGGTGGAGCTCATGGTCGATGGTTACCCAGGCGGTTTGCTCGTTGTCCGGGTCGGTATTGATGGCACAGACGATTTCCTGCCGGTTGAAAAGCCGCGACCAGGGCACAACGGAGCGCATTGGATCGCCAAGCAGGGTAGGAAGCCCGAAATGAATACCGTCGCCGGAAATAGGCCGCAGGTATTGCCGCCCTCGTCGCAACGCCAGGTACTGTTTTCGAAGCGCCAGAATCCGGGCGATGGCTTGGAACGTGGGTTGGTCTTCCCGAAAAAAATGACGCTGGCGGCTCCGGAAAGCCCCAAAATTCCCGCCAAACAGGGCTTCCCGAATGGAATGAACATCACCCTGCCCGTCGAAACCCTGTTCCGTGCCGTAATAAAGACACGGGATTCCCAGCGTGGTGGCCAGGATTCCCACAGCGGCCAGGAGTTGCCGGCTGGCCCCCGGATCGGCGCAGAACCGGGTTTTATTGTTGCCAATGGAATTGGAATCGTCGAAACCAGTCACAAACCGGTTTCGAAACCAGGTGTGTGACCCTTTGCCGATCGCTTCGGAATGGCGAAAAAGATTAAAGTAATCGGTGGGGTTCCGGTATCCTTTCACCACGGAGGTCAATTTTTCGGGTAGATGGTCGATGCCCGAAGCCGCATCCAGCCCGATTTGTTCCAACGTCGCGCAGACCTGCTGCCGCTCGCCGGTCAGTTCGCTGATCAGGTAAAAATTCTCTTTGCCGATGCCGGCGGCAAACTCTTTCAGAACGCCGGTGAAATACCGGATTGCGCCGGGGGCCAGGAGATAAGCCGGGTCGATCCGGTAGCCGTCGAGGTCGGCGTAGGCCATCCAGAACTTATACACCTCACAAAGTGCTTTCAAAGCCGGGGCCGGGTGGTAGTCGGCCACGGAACCGTGGCCGTGGTGGATGTTTTTCAGCGACGCTACATCGCCTTCGATGCATTCGGAAGCGGTGGCCGACTCCCGAATGGCCCCTTTTTGCGAAAAGGTCGATGGCTCCTGAAAATCGGCGGGCCAGACGGCGCCGTCGGGCCAGGCATCCGGCCGTTTGGTAAGGTCGATGGGTTTAAACGGCAATGACGGATTGCCATACTGGTCGCGGTAGCCCATCACCGGATGGGGCATGTCCCCTTGGTGGTAGTTTGGTTGCCCGGACTGGTAGACAAACACATCGCCCGTGTGGTTGAGGATAATATCCAGGATGACGTATAGACCATACGTGTGGGCCGTTGCCACCACTTCGCGGAGCGCTTCGGGCGTGCCAAACCGGGGTTCGACAGCCAGAAAATTCTGAATACCATCTCCCGTATACGTTTCCTGGGCATGGGCCTGTTTCAGAACCGGACTGATCCGGACGACGGTAACCCCCAGTCGTTTCAGATAGCCCATCTTGCTTTGTAACCCTTTCAACGTTCCGCCGGCAAAACGACGCCCTGCCGCCCGCCACTTTGCTGCTTCTGACGCGGTTTGTACGGCATTTTCTGCATCGGAAGGGGTGAAAACCGGGGTCGTGCCGGAATGAACGATTTCGCCCGCATTCGACAGAAAGCCCTGTTCATGCCCATCCGAAAACCGATCCAGCAGCAGAAAATAGAGCACCTGGTCTTCCCAGGCTCCGGGCGATGGGTGGAAAGTCCGGTTGGTCAGGGCTTCAAAATTGATCTCGTTAATCTGTCGGTACTGTGGCATGGTTTTTAGGAAACCTTTAAACGCTACGGATTGGGTGGGTCCGGTTCACACCGATTCATGGCTGAAAATAGTCGTTTTTTTGCTCATGTGGGCCTAAAAATCGATGCACATTAGTCGAACGATCATTCTACAATACCGGAACATTCCTTGTAGCATTTACCCTTTCTGAAATCGCCACGCGCTGGTTGCGGAGGAGGTTAAAAGTCGTCCTGCCAATTCGTTTAGCGGCCATATTTATCGGTAATTATAGCGTTATAAAATTTGCTGGTTTCACGATTTTGCGTGGCGGCTAATGAATGAAAAACCGTTCTCTAGATTTTTTTTAATAAAATAGTTGGCTTGCAAATATCTGGAATTCAAGTATTTGTACCAAACAATAACAAAAAATTCCATTGGCACCGCTTTTGCATTATTCTTCTCGCTAGCAAATCGAGTACTAATTATCAGACAAAAGGATTCGTAAATCCATACCTATGTCCATAGTTTAATGGCAAAGGATGGCCTGTATGAAGTGTAAGAGAAGAAAACGGGGTATTTAGGCAAATACCCTTTTGTTGGATCACAAAACTGCTCAACGGTACTTATGATTTCAAATCTACCTGTACGCATTTGGCGTTCTCGTTTCCCTGTCCCATTTCCGAAGCATGTTCTTAAAATAGCAGTGCTTCTTGTTGCATCTTTTCAGTTTGCCATGGCTCGCCCGGCGGACACTCCGCCCCCTCATGCTGCGAAAAATGCCCGGTTTGCTCCGCCTGTGATCGATAGTCAGCGTTACCTCGGTCTGACGATTTTTAATTTTGAGACGGATGCCCGCATCGACGATGAACGCATCGAACACTCGGCCGCTACGGGCTGTAATGCCGTTGAAATCACCATCAACTGGGACCGGGTTTATCCTACGGTCGAAAGCAGCGCGAGCTGGGATGTGATCGATTCTCACATCCAGACGGCCCAACGGCTGGGTCTGAAGATTGCGCTGCGGGTCCATGTCGGTCGTGATGCCGTACGGCTTGGCGGCTTCTGGGGGCTTCATGAAACCATGCAGGCGGCCGACAGCTCCCGGAACCTGACCAAGGGAATCATCCAGTTTTCGTTTTCACACAAACCAACCGTCGACCGGGCCAACGCGTTTGTGCTGGAAGCGGCCAACCGCTACCATTACCTCCAGGAACAGGGCCAGCTTCTGTTTTTCTCAGTGGTGTCTTCGCCCGCGCTGGAGGCTGAATATTCGCCGGTTTACGATCCCCCGTCGGGCAACAAATACGTGGTTCCCTACGATTACAGCCTATCGGAACTGGAAGCATTTCGCCAGTATCTGCAGGCTCGCTACAGTTTGGCCCAGCTCAACCAACGCTGGGGAACCGACTTCAGTGAGTGGAGCCGCGTGCGGCCATTGCCCCACGTTCCTTCGAACCCGTATGCGTCGCACACCGGTGTTCGGGGCGAAGACTGGTATGTGTTTCGGCACCGCCAGTTGAAAGGGTTTATCGACAAGATCAACAGCACCGTCAAGGGGGTCGATCCGGGCATCGTTGTTGTCAACCAGCACGGGTGCGTCTGGGACCGGCTCTCGGGCTTGCGGGCGTCGCTTGCCTTCAAAAACCTGGGCCAGTCGGTCGATGGTCTGAAGTTCAACGACGGGCCGGATTACAATCACCGGTTTTCGATGGATGTGGTTCGGACGAATCTCCGGCCGGGGGCGTTTATGATCAACGCCGTAGACGGGATGTTCCACACGTCGGTATCGACCGAGAAATATTACGAGCAAATTTCCCAGTGTTTTGAACACGGTGCCAAAATGCTGACACTGGCCAACTTTGGCGGCACAAATGCCCGGCAAAAACTGACGGATCTGATTACGATGGTGGTCAACAACGGATTGTTGAACCAGCCGGTTACCCAGGTTCAAACCGTCGGGGCAGCCATTGGCTATAAGCTGTCCGATATTTTAAAGAACCATGTGATTGCCCAGGAGCGCTGGGGGCAGCGGTATGCACAGAACGGAAACAAACCGGTACGGATTGAACTGGATGAAGATTTGCTTCGAAATGAAGCCCCGGTTATCAATAGCCTGCCCATTTTGAGCCAGCCCCTGGCCGACCAGTTGGCTACCGTGGGTCAACCCTTTAGCTATTCGATTGGGCAGGTTTTTACCGATACGGATGGTTCGATTGTGAGTGTCGCAGCGAGCGGGTTGCCGCAAGGCATCCAGTGGGTGAGTACAACGGGTGAATTTACCGGTACACCCACGCGGGTCGAATCGGCCATGGTGACGCTGACGGCCCGTGACAATCTGGGAGCCCTGGTCACCGGCAGCTTCCGCATGACGGTGACCGATCCCGGTGGAACCAACCAGGCTCCGGTTGCTCCGGTTGTCGCTGCCCCCCTGGGCGAAGTCGGGAAATCCTTTTCGTACGGGCTGCCACCGTTTACCGATCCCGAATCGCAACCCCTGATTCACCGCCTTGCGGGTACGGTGCCAGGATTGACCTACTCCGCAGAAACGAACACGCTGAGTGGCACACCAACCACAGTGGGCGTGTTTTCGCTGACCTATACGGCTGCCGATCCCTCCGAAGTGGTCTCTTCGGTTCCGTTGCAGGTTACCATCCGGGAAACCGCTCCGGTGGTGAAACGGACCGGGAATTTTGAAGGGTATCTCGACAAATACAACTGTGAGGGCGACATCTGGGGCTGGGTCTGGGATCGGAATCTGCCCAATACGCCCATGCCGGTGGAAGTACTCGACGGTCTGAATGTGATCGGCACCTTTACCGCCAATGTCAACCGGCCGGACCTGGTGGCGGCCAAAAAAGGCAACGGTCTGCACGGGTACCAGTTCCTGATCCCGGCCAGCGTCAAGGACGACAAACCGCACGTCATCAGCATGAGGATCGAAAATTCGGATTATTATCTGAAGGGCTCGCCGATCACGCTGAACTGTCCGTCCAGTACGGCCCAGGTAGCAGAACCGGGCAATACGCCCCCCACGGCGGTTCCAATTCCCATCCTCTATGCGTCGGTCAATGTTCCTTTTTCGTATACGATTCCGGAATTTACGGACGATGAGAACCAGACGCTCGTTTATGCCATGTCCGGTGGTGTAGTTGGATTGACCTACAACCAGGCAAACCGTACATTGAATGGCACACCTACCCAGGCCGGTACATTTACGGCCAGTTTGATTGTATCGGATGGTCAGGGCGGGTATACGCCCTCGCTGGTCACGGTGGTGGTTGCAACGGCTCCCCAAAACCGCCCGCCGGTGGTGAGCCAGACCATTCCGGATCAAACGGCCCGCGTGGGAGAGCCTTTCGCCTTTACCCTGGCCAGCGGTATTTTTACCGATCCCGATAACAACCTGAGCACTACGCAGGTGAGTGGCTTACCCGATGGACTGACCTACAATGCAGGAAGCCGCCTAATCAGCGGGACGCCAACCGCCGAGGGAGTGGCAACGGTGACGGTGAAGGCGACGGATGCATTGAGTGCAACGGCCACTACATCCTTCAGGATTACGGTCAATGCTGCACCCAAACCGGCCCCCATCCCCAATCTGCCACCGGCCATTGTTCAGGCCCCGGTCGACCAGACGGTTACCGTTGGACAATCGTACATTTTTCAGATTCCGCTTGAAACGTTTGGCGATTCCGACGGAACCATCACCAGCATGGCCGTCAGCGGCTTGCCCGCCAGCCTGAGTTACAACCAGAGTAACCGAACCATTACCGGAACCCTGACGGAGCCCGAAACCGCAACGATTAGTGTGACGGCCACCGATGATGATGGTGAAACGGCAACGGTGGCATTCAAATTGGTGGTTGTGGCGTCGCCCTCACCGCCGGATAATCAGGCACCGCAGGTCAGCAGCCTGATTCCGAATCAAACCGCTACCGTCGGGCAGCTTTTCAGCTATACCATCGGGGCCGGGGTCTTTACGGATTCAGACGGCAGCATTTCGAAAGTGGAAATCGTGAACGGTTTGCCCAACGGGCTGACGTATACGCCCGCTACGCGGGTGATCAGCGGAACGCCTACGGCTCCCGTGACAACCACGGTGACGGTGAAGGCCACCGACAATCAGGAAGGCTTCGTGACCACCACCTTCCAGCTAACGGTGAACCCCGCTCCGGTTCCGGAAAATATTTCCCCCGTGGTGGCACAGTCCATTCCGGATCAGACCGGAACGGCCGGTCAGGCGTTTAGCTATACCATCGGAGCCGGCGTCTTTACAGATTCCGATGGCAGCATTTCGAAAGTGGACATTGTGAGCGGTTTGCCCAACGGGCTGACGTATACGCCCGCTACGCGGGTGATCAGCGGAATACCCACGGCACCCTCCACCACGACGGTGACGGTAACGGCGACGGATAACCGGGAAGGCTCCGTGACGACGACCTTCCGGCTCACGGTGAACGAGGCTCCTGCCAATCAATTGCCCGTTCTGGTGCGTGAACTTCCCAGCCAAACAGCAACAATCAGCATTGCCTATTCCTATACGCTTGGCAAGTCGCATTTTTCGGATCCGGATGGCAGCATCACGTCGGTCGAGGTGACCAATTTGCCGAAAGGGCTTTCGTACAACGCTGCCACCGGTGTCATCAGCGGTGTTCCCACAACGGCACAAACCGTTACAGTGACCGTAAAGGCCATCGACAACAAGGCCGGTTCTGCGATCGTCACCTACAGCATGACGGTAAAAGAAAACATCGTCATAAAGCTTTACAAAGCCGGAAAAGGGCCCGAACCGCAGAACTTCATTCAGGAGTTGAACCACGAAACGGTTTTGATGGCGAATACGCTGCCGGCGATGATCAACATCTTTTTCGAAATTGAGACGAAGGTATTGAGTGTGAAATTTGAATTGAGCGGTCCTAAAAACGTCAATTTTCAGGAAAATTTCGCACCCTGGGCGCTGGTGGGCGATAACGGCGGAATTCCGCCCCTGGTTGGTATTTACATGCTGAAAGTGACGGGTTACAAAAACCCCAATGTTCAGGGCAACCAGCTCGTCACGCGGCTGATTACATTCTACGTGAGGAATGTTTCCGGTAAGCGGGAAAACGCCGAAATTTCGGGGGCGAACCCCATGCCCAACGCCGAATCGGCCGTCTGGGGCGTTTATCCCAATCCGTTCCGCGATCAGATCACGGTAAACCTGCCGCTGGAATCCCAGGAACAGATCGTACCGCTGGCACCCTATCGTTTTTCAATCGTTTCGCCGACGGGACAGCAACTCCCGGTTTCGGACCAGGACACGCGGATTGAACCGGGCAAAGCTACCCTCAACGTGCAATCGAACAGCTTGCCGGGCGGAATGTATCTGCTCCAGATTCAGCGGGGCGAAGGACTGCTCCGTACGCTGAAAGTACTCAAGGAGTAAGTCTCCTGAGACAATCAATTTAATAACCTGGACTAACAGAAAAGCCTGCTTCCCCTGGAGGCAGGCTTTCTATATAAGAAGGGCTTTGTATTTCGTTGTAGAAAAACCGGTGGAACCGAAAGGGATAATTAAATGTAAAACGCTGTATGTAAACGTAAAAAATGCCGGGCCACTTTTACCGGTAGTCTTCCTTTGCAGGCAACCCACGACCACTTCGAAATGCGCTTTGTGTTGGAATGCGGTTTGGTTCTGAAAAATAGGAAAATATATTTACGTATTTCTGTATTTGCCTGGTTTGTAACCGTATTTGATGCTTTCTAGCTTTTAAATTTACTACCGAATAATAAATTTGATAAGTATTATTACTTAATTTATTTACGGATTATTACCTTTGAACTGTCTTACCGTAACTGTACTTTTAATGAACACGCTCAAGAACGCATCCTACCTGACGACTTCAAACCGGTCACGCACTCAATTGCAGTCCTGTAGTTTTACGAACCTGCCGCAAGCCATCGGGTGTGCGAACCAGTTTTTTATGGAAGGTTTGAACGCCCAGATTGTTGCCCGCGACAATACGTCATTTCTAGTGGTTTCGCCCGAAATTGCCCGCCAAATGTTTACAAAAGGGTTTCGTTTGCTGTATGGAAACTAATACCTTGCAAATAGATTTTTAATAGTGAGAATATCAGGTTATTTGAAAGAAAAAACCAGTCAATTGACTGGTTTTTTTCTTAACTACTCTATCCATGTTACTATCTTTTGCGCTTTACAGGCCCGGTTTTCGCTCAGGATTGCACAGTGATTTGATGCTGTAGTTCCACGCGCCGTTCGGCCCCCAGGGTTAGATAGGCTCTGAAAACGCAGGTAGCCTGTTTCTGATACAAGCCCGCCGAATACCACCCCAGCAAGTCCGGCTGCTGCTGGCCGTTGACGACCTCGACCTGCAAAACCGGATCGATATGCAGCACCACCAGCCGCTTCGTTTGGGGGTGCGAAAGGATAAAATGATTGCGGCCTTTGGCCCGGAACCGGATGGCCGGATGAACGTGAAAAAGAACCTCAACCGTACGAGTCCCGGCCCGACGGCTTTCGACCTGGTCGTCGATCAGCAGGCGATTGTTTCGTTTATCGAACTCCATCCGGCGCTGGTGTGAACACCCGAGCCGGTCATACCCGTTGTGGGAGGCAATGACTTCGTCCGAAAAGTCACTGATTTCGGCTTTGTGAGTCGTGATGACGTACGGATTCAGCCACCGCAGATCATCGTCCAGAAATGCCTGATTTTCGCAGTCGATACAAACCGTGTTGTGGGCACGGGTACTGACAAAATACCGGCGCCAATCCGAAGTTGAATATTGCACATACGTGCCGGAATCGACGAAAAAAGGCTGTCCATCGACGTGTATGACAAACGACAGCGCATCCGCATGACCGTGGGGGGGCAAGGCCGAAGAATCCAGCGAAGCTGCGTTGAAATGGACGTAAATTTCGCCGGTACCGGCCTCCTGTTTACGGAGGATGTAATGGCCTTCTGCCGGGTAAAACTGGCTCCCCAGGCTCGTTTTCCGGGGCGGAACAGCCTTGAATTTCGGAAGACCCTCGTCGCCAAAAAGCAGGCGGTTTTTCAGATCGAAACCGTGCGATCGTTCTTTGGAAAGCGGATCACCAAACAGAATGGCTGAAGCCGAGAGCAGCGACCGGAAATTGCCGGTCGGCGTCGGGTTATCCAGATACCACAGATACCCGCTGCCCTCATCGCCGTAGGCAGGAACGTGGCCCTGTTCGTCGGGCAACTGGGCCATATACGAAAACAGGTTCTCCAGTTGATGGGCGTAGCGTGCGGAAAACGGATTCCCGGTGCGTAAACCGGTCAGGTAGGGGAGGAGAAACAAATCCGTAATGAAAGAAATGGAACCGGCGGTCCCTTTTGGATTGATCCCGTTGGCTCCCTGCTGGCGCTGCATTTCCTGTTCCAGACCACCTTGGGCGAACGAATGCCAGGCGAGCGATTCCGGAAACTTCCACAACGAACTGGCGACAAACAAACCCGCATAGCCAGCAATGAGCTGGTGCCCGGCAGTCGAAGGAAACGGAAGATTGTTGCGGCTATACAGGCAGTGCTGGTAAATGATCGGGAGCCAGACCGATTCGACAAAACGCTGAAAAACCGGGTCGGTTTTTGCCAGAACAGACGCATCCAGAATATTCCAGCAGATAAACCAGTTAATCAGCCGGATATTCACTTCCTGATTGCTGTACCAGTTGACGCCAAGCAGATAGGGGTTTGCCTTCACCCACGACGAAATGAGGGTGATAAGCCGGCTTAATTCCCGCGGGTCGGCCGTGAGCTGGTAACGCAGCGCCAGCGCCGGCAGAAAAAGGAACCGGTTGACTTCCCAGACGTATTCGACATTTCCAAAAGCCGCGTTTTGAATGTTGATTTCCTTCGTGTAAGTGAGCGGAAACCGTTTGTTGGTACTCAGGTCGAGGTGCCAGTCGATCGGATAGCGATAGTCGAGCGTCTGTTCAAAAATCTTCTGTTCGTGTAAAAAGGGAAACGCCGGAACATTACCGGAAGAGAGGCCGAATATACGCTCCGGCCAGGTTGCCAGGAAAACGTTTGCTTTCCATCCAACCTGTTGCCTGTCAGCTTGTTTCTGGAAATACTGGCGCAGCCGGAAGCCCACTTCTGCGGTCGATAAAGATCGCAGCCGGTAATAAAACCAGTGATACCGATTCAGCATTTTTACGTTACACGTTGAGTACGAATCACAATAAGCCCGTTGCAAACCAACTCTGCGCAAGGTGGAGGAGCTGGGCGTGCCGAAGCGATGCAGGGGCCTGAAAGCCATCGGCAACAGGCCCGGTGGTGCTTCTAAACGCCCTCCCGGGCTGTCAGACAGCAACACACCAGGCCATGCCTGTCTTTCATGTTTAGCGTTGAGTAAATGGCAGTATGGGGGTCGACGACCGCTTACCGGGCATTCTCATTCGTTTCCCGACAGGCAGTATCGGCCTGTTTTCAGGAAACCAGCAGGTTGAAGAATTTTGCCAGTGTGACAATGGATTTGACTCTCCGACGGCTGACCGAAAGGCGGGTTTCGTCTGATAATTCAACCCAGCTATTGTGCATATCGTGCAAATCCATCTGAATAATATGCTCCGGATTGACCAGATGTGACCGCGAAATACGCCAGAAGGAAGGATGGTATTCCTGTTGTTCCTTCAGCGTATAACTAGAAACAAAACCGTTCTGTTTGTTGAGAAAAATACGGCTATAGTTGCTCCAGCCTTCAAAAAAGAGGATTTGTTTGGCAGAGATCGTGACAGCTCTCCCTCTGCGGTCTCTAACTTTGATACTGGTACGTGCGGTATTCATGGAAAAGTAACGATGAGTGCATAGCTTTCTTAAACGTTAGCAAACACTATGCCATTATGTTACTATTTTCCATTTTTGGTCACAATTGTTGTCTGTTAATTAGCGTGTGTTGCCACCGCTTGATTCAACTTAGGGCTTTCGACCGGCTCGTAATAGCCCACCAGCAGATTTTAAAATCCAGCCAAAGCGAGTGTTGACGAGCATACCAGCGGTCGTAGCGAAAGGCGTATGGCAGTTGAATCAGTCCCGGCGTCGCAGCAGTATCCAGGCGGGTTTGAACCAGGCCGGTCAGGCCGGGACGCATCGTCTGGCGTTCGCGATAACCGGGTACCGTCCAGTATTGAGCATCGTATTGAAGCGTGTGGGGGCGGGGGCCAACCAAACTCATATCGCCGAGCAGCACATTGAAAAAAATCGGTACTTCTTCCAGACGGCTGCTCCGCAGAAACCGGCCCACGGGCGTGACGTCGGCTTGCTGCTGGTGGGTAGCGTGGTATTTTTTTCGGGGATGATAAACCGTTGTCCGAAATTTAAGACACCGAAACGGGCGTCCGTTCCGGCCGGTGCGGAGTTGGGCAAAAATAACCGGCCCCGGTGAGGTCAGGCTGATGGCCAGCGCAATCAGGGGAACAAGCCAGATGAGCACGAGAGCGGTAAGCAGACCGGTAAGGAAAAGGTCAAATAAGCGCTTTCCAACCCGCGCATAAACCCTGGGGGTGTCCTTTCGCGTACCGGCAGCACGGGAAGGAAGGGAATAAACCCTGGATACAAGACTAATCATACACGTTGAGAGTAAAATGAATCCATATTAAATAAGTACAGTTTATGCGTTTTTCTGAAATCGCCGGTTGTTTCCCGATGACGAGGGTTATTCAGTTGTATTTAACCAACATAATTCGTTGATTATTTGAGAATTTTCAGACAGCTACAGCGTCTTTCAGTGCAGAGATAGGACAAAATGAAGACTAAATTGGCTTGAAATATTTTCTTTTAAAGAAGTATCGGGTTAAAAACTTCTGACAGCCAACTTTGGTATAAGTATTTATCAGACAATAATAACCCTCAAAAATTCTCCAGACAACTAATCACTTTGAAAAGTGATTGAGTGGTCTTTCTTCGTTTTATTATTTTCTAATCGCATTGTGACCAACTCCCGTACCGACCGGAAAGGACGATGGCGGGACGCGCTCGATGGGTCATCCCGTATCAACTGCCGGTGGTTACTTAGCTGATACTTAGTAATTATTTATGCTGTTTCCAGTATTTGGAGGTTGTGAAAAAGGTAATTATTTCTGCTTTAGGTAGTTTCTAAAAAATTAAAATTCGATTAAAATTAGCGTCCAATAAAATTTTTACTGTTTGTTAAATATTGATTAACTTATTGTAATTCAAGCAAATAAATGTATTTATTTGCTCCTTCAAATGCATGCAAAAATTATTTTATTTACTTTTTTTGTGATTTGGTTACTCAACATGTCTGATAAAGTATTTACTTTGCATTAAGTAAAAGTACTTAGTACTATTCTCTGTCTGATATTGTGAAAGCATCCTCTACTCTTGCAAAGCTATTTTTTGCATTAGCGACCATTTCTGCGGCAGCACAAACCCCGGCAACCATGTCGGGGTTTGTCTGGGAAATGGGCAATCGCAAGCCTCTTTCCGGCGTTCACGTTTATTGGGCCGGCCACCAGACGGGGACGGTTACCGATGCCGCCGGTTTTTATACCTTGTCCGTTCCGGCCAAAGATAGCCTGACACTAATTTTTTCATTTGTGGGTTCCGAAACAATCACCCGCACCCTTCTTCCAAACGCTAAGCAGACACTTGACATATACCTGACGCCCGGGCAAACCCTGACCGAAGTGTTGGTTAAAAGTCAGTTGGCCCGGCCAAAAGACAGCGACAATGCCCAACTCAGCCGCATCGAAGTTCCGATGGCCCAGCTCCAAAAAATACCGGCTTTGCTGGGCGAAAAAGATGTACTGAAAGTGATCCAGCTTTTGCCGGGTGTTCAGAAAGGATCGGAAGGAAACGCGGGCGTTTATGTCCGGGGCGGTGGGCCAGATCAGAATCTGATCATGGTCGACGAAGCGGTGGTCTACAATCCCAGCCACCTGCTCGGCTTTTTCTCGGTATTCAACGGCGACGCCCTGAAGGGAGTCGAACTGACGAAAGGCGGTTTTCCGGCGCGGTACGGCGGTCGGCTGTCGTCGGTCATCGAAATGGGCATGAAAGAAGGCGATAAGAACAACCTGCATGGTACGGGCAGCATCGGTCTGATTGCTTCCCGCTTAACGCTCGAAGGCCCGTTGCAGAAAGGCAAAGCGTCATTTCTGGTGTCGGCGCGGCAGTGTTATTTGGGATTGCTGACGCAGGCACTCTCGCCGGGCCCGGAATCCGGCCTTCCGACCCGCTCCGGTTTCTACGATTACAACGCCAAAATTTCGTTCGACCTGGGCCCGCGCGACCGCGTTTATCTGAGTGGTTACACGGGAGCCGATCAGTTCACCAGCCAGCGGATTTATAACGACCGCACACTTGAATCCGGGCTTGGCTGGGGCAATTCAACGGGTACCCTGCGCTGGAGCCACCGGTTTTCCAATCGCGTATCGGGTCATACAGCGCTGGTTTTCAGTCAGTACAAAATGCGGGTTTCCAACGAAGAAACGGCCACGATTGCCAACCAGGCCGGGGCGGTTTTCCGGCTGGAATATCTGTCGGGCATCCGGGATTTTACGCTGAAACACGACCTCGATGTCTATGCCGGGTCGACGCATCAACTGCGGTTTGGTTTTCAGGCAACGTCTCACCGGTTTACGCCCAGCGCGGTGGTTTCGGCCAAGCTGGAAACCGGCTCACCGTCGATGCGGGCCGATCAGGCCATCGAGGTGATTGAATCCGGAGTTTATGCCGAAGATTTCTGGCAACCAACAAACCGCTGGCGCATCAATGCCGGGTTGCGGCTGAGTTATTTCTGGCACAAAGATGCGCAGTATGTCCGGCCGGAGCCCCGCCTGTCGGTGGCCTACAAACTGCCAGCCGACTGGACGCTGAAAGGAGCCTATGCGATGATGAACCAGTATGTACACATGCTGTCGAGTTCGGGTGCCGGTCTGCCCACCGACCTGTGGGTCCCCACCACCGACCGGGTGAAACCGCAACAGTCTGAACAACTGGCCATTGGGGTTGTGAAAGATTTCAACGCCGACATTGCGCTCACCGTCGAGGGCTATCACAAAACGATGACCAACAACATCAGCTACAAGGAGGGTGCCAGTTTTCTGCTGACCAACACCACGGCCACGGGAGCACCCGCCCGCTGGGAGGATAATGTGACGGCGGGGAAAGGCTGGTCGTATGGGGGCGAGGTGATGCTCCAGAAAAAAACCGGTCGCTTATCCGGGTGGCTGGGCTACACGCTGTCGTGGACGCAATGGCAGTTTGCGGATCTGAACGGCGGCCGGAAATTCTTTCCGCGCTACGACCGTCGGCACGACTTCTCGGTGGTTGGCGTATATGAGCTCCGTCAGCGGTGGACGGTATCGGGAACGTGGGTATACGGAACCGGGCAGGCCCTGACGGTTCCGCTGTCGCGGTACGCCGTGAGTGCCAATAACCCGGATCATTCCAACCCCACCGCCAGCCCGTTTATCGACACCCGAAACGTGAAAGATTACGGCGAAAAGAACAGTTTCCGGGCCGAAGCCTTCCACCGGATGGACCTCAGCCTGCAATACCATACCAGGAGAAAATCGCGCGAAAGTATTTGGGAATTAAGTGTTTACAATGCCTATAACCGGCGAAATCCTTTTTATTATTCGCTGGAAGGGAAAGTGGAAATCGACAATAAACCGTCGAAGTCGGTGCTCTATCGGTATTCGCTCTTTCCGGTCGTTCCCACGGTCAGTTACACGTTCAAGTTTTAAACCGAGTATTGAATACAATCCCGTACAGCGAATGCAATGGCGCATTTCTGTACGATCATCAATGTGCAGTGGGTGTAATGGAGCACCCCTGTACCCCTGATTATCAAGTACAGTGGGTGTAATGGAGCACTCCTGTGCGGTTTTTAAAGTGCAACTGGTGCAATGGAGCACCGTTGTGCGGGTTCTGAAGTACAAGGAGTGCAATGGAGTACTCCTTGTGCGGTTTTAGTGAATAACTCTCTGTCTTACCCACTTATTACCATGAAACGGATATACGTTGTATCTCTGCTTGTTATGCTATTGGCCACCAGTTGCCAGAATATGCGTCAGGAAATTGAGCCCGAAGGGTTAACGCAAGTCGCTAAAAAGCTGGTCCTGATTGGATTCATTTCTCCGCAGGACACGGTTTTAGCCATCAAGGTGAACAGTACCCGCCCCGTCGCTGACCCCAATTACACGACAAATTACGGCGTGGTCCGGGATGCCAAAGTAACGCTCACGGCCGGTAGCCGGTCGATTCAACTCACGTATAACGGCAAGAACGATTATTACCAGGCTGATCCGAAAAAATTTCCGATTCGGGCGGGCGAGACGTATCAGCTCACGGCGCAAACCCCCGACGGCCTGAGTGCCTCCGGTGTCTGTACGATTCCGCAGGCCCTGCGCCTGCAACAGGTCCGGCTCGATTCGTCGGAGGACGCCAGCCGTCAGAAAGAATATTTTGTCCGGTATTATTGGCAGGATGCGCCGTCCGTAACCAACTATTACCAGACTATTGGGGTCTTTGCCTATGCGAAGTCGTGCCCTACCTGCAAAGCGGAAGCAGGCACGAAACCCAAGGCTGAAACCACGCCGGTTCTGTTTGAATCGCTGGGAACCGTCAACACGCTGTTGTCGGACGGTGCCAGAGATGGTAAAATGCTGGAATCGTACCGGGGGCTTCTGAACCAGAGTCCCACGACAACCCAGACTGTGTCTGATAAAATGACGTTCGTTAACCTGTATGACAAGGCCACCGTGAAGGCGAGCTTACTCCATGTGGATGAGGCTTATTACAAGTATCACCAGGCCCTGGAACTGCAAAAAAAATCGGATGGAAACCCGTTTGCGGAGCCGGTTTTATTGCCCAATACCATCACGGGTGGCCTGGGTTGCTTCGCCGGTTACAACCAATCGACGATAATGGCAACCTTTAAATAATATTTTTTCCAGGGATAGTAATTTTTATCAAGTTTTATTGCGTACAAATACTCAATTTTTGTTACTATTGTATACTTCTTTGAAAGATGCCCCAATCAACCATGAAAGACTATATCGTTGTCCATTATGATGGCAACAGCACGAATCTTACCTACACCGATACGGAAGAAGACGCCCGCGCTTATCTTGCTGCGCTGATTACTACTAATCAGGTACGTAAAGATGATACTTTGTCCATCGTTCGGGTCTGTGACGACTATCTGGTCTATTTCAAACGTCGGAATAATACACTCAAAACCGTTCTGGGAAAAAAGGCGCAGACTTCGGTAAGCTGGAGCGAGTTCTGGCTGGGGCCAACCCAGGAATTACTTACAAAGCTGTATAAAAAATTAGCCAATTTAGGCGTTGCTTCCGGGGGGCGGTAGGGCATCTCTTCCTCACCGTTCTTCCGGCCGGTACACCGAAACTATAGGTTTTCCTGTACCCAAAATGTAGGTCTTTGCGGATTGAATGGGGGAGCCCAGAACGAGACCTTTGTTACGGTCAATCCATCTAACAAAGGCTCTCATGCACGCTGTTTCTACCCCCGCTCCTCAACCGGTTCGTACCGCCGAATCCGATCCCCAAAATGACGGTTTTTTTGCGGTACTCTACGACATTATCCGGAATCACCCGCTGCTCTTCACGGCGTTTTTCATGATTCCTTTTCTGGCATTACTGATTTCACTGGGTTTGAAATGGTACTATGTCTTTCACGATACGACGCATTACTTGTCTGATTTTCAAATCGATCCCGTAACCGGAACGTGGACGGATGCCCGGGCGTATTTCAATCCGGGTCTCGACAAATACATCCGTGAACTCGACATTGCCGGTTTGCTCGGTGGGATTGTCGGGATTTTCATCGGTTTGTACGTCACGGTTACGACGGAGAAAGCCAACCGCCTGAAGGAACGGCTGAATCAGCAGGAAATGGAGCACATCAAAACCCAGACCAATCTGCTGGTGCAGGCTACGCAGTCGCTCAACACACTGATGATCGACGTGAGCGGCAAAGTCAACGAAAAGGTGTTGCTGATGGAAGGCTCCGACGAGGTGCTGAAAGGCATTGGCCGGGTGGTCGAATCGGCACAGTCGCAGGGCAATGATCTGCTCGTTCTGTCCAATACTGCCCGGGTCGAAGGCATTGCGCCGTTTCGGATGGATTACGTCGCCAAACACGCCGACCTGAAACCGCACGAACTCCGGAATGCGACCCAGTTCGACTACGCCCGCAAAGCCGAAGGGCTGCAACGCGACTGCACGGACGTGGAAAACAAGCTGAAAGGAGCCGCCATCTACCTCCAGAATATGGGCAGCGACGCCCATGTCGAGTTCGTGACCCTCAACGACCAGAACGAAGGAGCGAGTCACGCCTTTCTGAAATACCTCGGCAAAGTTATCAACGAGCATGTTCTGGTAGAAACCTACCGCCCCGGCAGCAACGCCCTGTTGAGCCAAACCGACAGCGTTCCGCATCACAACCGGTTTTTAATTCCGTCGTCGGCAACCGAACCGACCGATCCCAAAGCGCTGCTGGTGAATCAATTGTATGCCGAACACACCCAGGCGATTCGGGAAATGCAGGAACTGGGTATCCGGATTACGAAGGCCAACAAGACGCTGCCCGTTCAATTGTTCATCAGCGCCCCCCGCGAAAACAAACCGGGAATCTACCGGGGTCTGTGCGTCTGTATTCTCGGCAGCGGTTCCAGCACGAGCGGCCGGGCCACCAAATTGACGGCTTTTTTGACCGAAGATCCGCACATCGTGGCCTCGATGACCGAGCTTTTCTACGACTACCAGACCGACGGTAAACTGAACACCCAGGAATTTATCCGCCAGATGATCTGATGAATACGTTCCTGTTGATCCGAAAATTGTGGCCCTTCGTCCGGAGCTACCGGGGAAGTCTGGCCCTGGCCCTGCTGCTGACGACCATCGGTGCCTTGCTCGCCCAGGTGACGCCCCTGGTGATGGAACACACGGTCAATACTGTCCAGAAATTATTGAAACAACCCATTGACAAACAGGAAGTAAGCTGGGTGGTCGGAACGCTGGTCGTGATTCTGCTGGCCAAGGAAGTCCTGAGCTTATTGGTACAACTGGGGCAGAAGTTTCTGAGCGACCGCATCCGGTTTCGCATGGCCGCCGATCTCTACGATTACACCATCCAGCGGATTGTTTCATACCACCTGTCCTTTTTTGCGTTGGGCCAAAACCAGACCGGAAAGCTCGAAAAACGCATCGACAAGGGCATCGAGAGCCTGACAAAAACCGTCAAAAACCTGTTTGTGGACATTGTGCCGATGCTGGCCAATGCCGCTTTTGCGCTGATTCTGATTTATAACAAAAATGTCGGGGTGGGCGTTGTCGCCACCCTTGTGCTGCCGGTTTATGCCTACATCAGCCGCGAACAGACCAATCGCCAGAAGCAGATTCGCCGGAATATTCAGGAAATCCGGGAAAACAAGGCCAATGCGCTGTTTGGTCTGCTCGAATCCATTTTTGTTGTTAAATCCTTCGTGCGGGAAGGCTACGAACAGGGCCGCCAGCACGACCTGAACCACCGGCTGGCCGAGAACGAAATCCGCCACCACCGCACCAATTACCTCTTCGATGGCCTGAAAAGCGTTGCCGAGCAGGTAGGAATCGTGCTGGTTTTTGTCGTAACGATCTATTTTGTCCTGAACCGCCAGATGTCCGTTGGTGCCATTTTGCTGCACATCATGCTGTTCAACAACGTGTCGGCGCCGGTTCGGCACCTGCACCGCATCTACGACGAGTACACCGAGGCCCTGGTGTATGCCGAAGGTTTTTTCGATATGATCGAGAACAACACCTACATGCTCCAGCGCGGTTCGCTGAAATCACCCATCTGGAAGGGGCATTTTGCCCTGCAAAACGTGGATTTTGTCTATCCCAACGGCAAACAGGCGTTGCGGAACATTACGCTCGAACTGCAACCCGGCAAGGTGACGGCCCTGGTGGGTTTGTCGGGGGCCGGGAAAAGCTCGGCACTGAATCTGCTGGCCGGTTTTTATGACCCGACGCGGGGCCGCGTGCTGCTCGACGGGCAACTGTTATCGGACTACGACAGCGAGTTTGTTCGGGAGAATGTCGGGCTGGTATTGCAGAAAAACCACATTTTTGCCGGTACCGTCGAAGAAAACATCCGCTATGGCAAGCTCGACACGCCTTTTGAGGCTGTGGTGGAAGCCGCCCGCCAGGCCAGTCTACACGATCAGGTGTTGCAGTTGCCGCAGGGTTACCAGACCGAAGCCCGCGCCCTGTCGGGTGGTCAGCAGCAGCGGATTGCGATTGCGCGGCTTTTCCTGAAAAACCCGCCGGTGCTGCTGCTCGACGAACCCACCGCCAGCCTCGATGCCATTACGACCGAACAGATCAAGGACAGCCTCGATGCGATCAAGCAGAACCGGACGGTTTTGATCATTTCGCACAACATCAGCCAGATCATGGACGCCGACCAGATTTATGTCATGCAGGAAGGAGAAATTGTGGGGCAGGGAACCCACGAATCGCTCTACCGCGACGGTGGTTTGTACCGCGACATCATTGATTCCAACGCCCGCTCGATGAACCTGACCCGTTTGGCGGCCACGGTTCTGGGGTAAGAAAAACCGCATGTGAGCCATGAACCAACCAATACGAGGATACACGCTGACCCAGTGGGTGGGTTCGGGCGGGATGGGCGAGGTGTACCAGGCCTACCACACCGCGACGCAGCGAACGGTGGCCATCAAGCTATTGAGCCGGATGGAGCAGGCCGAACGGTTTCGGAACGAAGCCGCCGTACAGGCCTCGCTGCGGCATCCGCACATTGCGCTCGTGTACGAGTTTTTTGTGGAAAATGGCCTTTCCTGCCTGGTGCTGGAATACATCGAAGGGCCGACCATCGAGCAGCATATTCGAAAAAACGGGCCTTTTCCCGAAGAAACCGCCTGGAAACTGCTGGCCCAGATTGCCTCGGCGCTGGAATATCTGCACAGCCGCGACATCGTTCACCGGGACCTGAAAGCGGGAAATATCAAAATTGCCCGACCCGGAAAAGCCAAATTGCTGGATTTTGGACTGGCGCGGGCGGCTACTTCACCGAAGCTGACGCACGAAGGCCACCTGATCGGTACGGCGTCTTCGATGGCCCCCGAGCAGTTTTCCGGCCGGAGCAGTTCCGCGTCCGACTGCTGGGCGCTGGGGGTTTTGCTGTACGAAATGCTGACGGGGCAGCCCCCGTTTGGTGGAAACACGCAAAGTGAAATTGGCCGGCGGATTCAGAAAGGCGATTACCTCGCTCCCCACAAGCTGAATCCCGGGCTGTCGAAGGCCAGTGAGCGGCTGATCGACCGGCTGTTGACGGTGTCGCCCGACCGCCGGATGACTGCCCGGCAGGTGCTGGAGGCCCTGCATCACCCGGCTTTGCTGAACGCTCCCGACTGGCTGGGGCCGGTCCGGAAGTGGTGGGATCGGGTGAAGCCTTGAATTGGTGGCGGAAATCGTGTAGTTTTAAACGGCTAACCCGTTTGCTCCATGGCTGTCCGATTTCTACCTGTCTTCTTTTTTCTATTCGTATTCTCCGGAGCCTTCGCGCAAAAACCGTCCGGGTCAACCTTTAAAGTGATTCCGTTGGGGGTGAAAGGCGGTATCGACGAAAGCAATCTTTCGGCTTATCTGCTGGCACCACAGGGAACGGAGGCATACATCTGCCTGGATGCCGGAACGCTTCATGCCGGGATTGAGAAAGCGGTTCAGAATCAGGTGTTTAAAGTTAGCTCCGAAACCGTTCTGAAAGAGTACATCAAAGCCTACCTGGTCAGCCACGCCCATCTGGATCATTTGTCGGGCCTGATCATCAACTCGACGGAAGACGCCCGGAAGCCGATTTATGCAATGGCGGCTTGCCTTGACATCCTCAAAAAAAATTATTTCAACTGGAAAAGCTGGCCCAATCTGGCCAACGAGGGGGATCAGCCGGCGTTGAGCAAATACCGGTATACGGTTCTTTCGCCGGAGAGGGAAATTCCCATCGAAGCGACGGGCATGAGCGTGCGAACTTTTCCGTTGAGTCACGGAAATTCGTACCAGAGTGCGGCTTTTCTGATCCGAAACGGCGAAGATTATATGCTGTACCTGGGCGATACCGGCCCGGATTTAATTGAAAAATCAACGCATCTGTCGCAACTCTGGCAGGCGGTTTCCCCGCTGGTTCAATCGAAAAAGCTAAAGGGGCTATTGATCGAAGTTTCGTATCCGAACGAGCAACCGGATAACCAGTTGTATGGGCATTTAACACCCAACTGGCTGATGCACGAACTGACGGCTTTGAGCAAATTGACCGGTGCAGCAGCCCTGGACGGATTGCCGGTTGTGATTACACACATCAAACCGGCGGGAACCAACGAAGCCGTGATTAAAAAACAACTTCGGGAAAATAATACGCTGAAATTAAAACTGATTTTTCCTGAGCAGGGATTGCTTCTCGAATTTTAACATTTCTATTTACCCATGTTTCCATTCTGGTCAACGATTTTATTCGCCTTGCTGATGGTAGCGGGTTTCCTGCTGCTCTTCAAAAGCATTGGCAAATTGATTCGCGTTTATACAGCCGGAACGAAAATTGAAGACTCGGCGCTGGTGCCAGATTTTGAGTTTCCGTTAAAACAGCCCGGCGCGTACGAAATCGCGGTCAAACGCCCTTCGTTAACCGGTATAATTCCGACGGATATTCCGTTTGAAATGTCCGATTTAATGACGGGAAAAACCGTGGCTGTGCATGCATTTGTCAACCTGCTCGGGCAGCGGAAAGATGGGTCCGGCAGCCGGATTATTCCCATTGCTGAATTTACTATTGAGCAGGAAGGTCGTTTTAAGTTGATAAATCCGCAAACTGGTCGGTTTAAAGAGAGAGATTCCCTGATTGTGATGCCCAAAACCGGTAGTCAGGGGTTTCTGATGATTTTTGCGGTTTTATTTTCGGCCATCCTCTTCATTGGCGGGCTGGTGCTGTTTATTCTGTCGCTGGTGAAGCCTTAAAAACCATATGCCTGCCTAATAGAATTGTAGTGATCGGTTGGGTAATTTTATGAAATTATTCAAGAAGGGTTTGATTATCAGTTTGTATTGTTTCACTAATTCCACGGCAATTCTGACCATCCGGCCTTTATAACCTAACCGGAAAGGGAATAAAAATTCCTGATTAATTTTAATCAAAAACCGTATTTATTTGTAAGAATACCACGTATTTTTGCTCTTCACTCGTAGTTTCATTCCACACACTTCCAGTCAGAATTCCTGTAACACTTCCATCTCTAACAGACAATGAAAGAAGCGCGCAGGTTGGTTCAGGCGAAAGCCGAAGGCCTTCCTGTAGTGGTACATGGTGTAGTTTTTAGTCACGCTAAACGAGATATAATCCTCAGAATCAGAACGGGAGAAGTGAGCCGGAGAGAACAGGCATCCATCAAATCCGCGTGTCCATCTACATCCTGCCGATAACAGCGATTATGTCCTGTTTTCCTTAGTAGAAATACCCAAAAGTAGGTATTGTTAGCCTGTATGGTATGGCTAATTTTACCTTGTTTACCAAAACGCGAATTAGGTAATATAGAGGTATGGCCTGGCCAGAAGCGGCCTTCGGTCGCGGGCGGTTTTTATTTTCAAATTTTTTTCAAAAAAGGTGATAACCTGAGTCCGGTCACGGACATGGATGGGTACAAAATCAAATTCTATATGCGATCGATCGTCTTGTTTTGCATTTGTCTTGTCAGCCTGACAACGCTTCAGGCTCAAACTCAACCCACTTTCCATGTCATCATGATTGGGGCTACCGAAGATAAAACCCTGGCCCGGGCCTGCCAACTGGATCTTCTTCGCTTCCATGAGCAGTTTAGTAAAATTGCCGAAAGCATTGGCTACGCCTATAAACCGGACTTGCTGGTGAAAGAGAATTTCAGCAACGCTGCCATCCGGAAATCGATCCTAGGATTGACCTGTGGCGCGGAGGATATTGTCGTTTTTTATTACACCGGGCACGGTTTCAACCTGACGAAATATGCCGGAAATTTTCCGATCATGGCGATCGATACGACCGGCGACGGCAACTTTCCCCTCATGCTCATGCATGAGGAATTGATGAAAAAGAAGCCCCGGTTTTGCCTCACCATCGGCGATTGCTGCAACAAAGTGATTGATGAGAACGTCCCCCAGGACCGCTCAATGGTGAAAGGTACGGCCTGTAATCCGGCTATTTTTCGCCAGTTATTCCTGCAGCAGCGGGGGGGCGTCATTGTCGCCAGCAGCAAACGGGGGCAGGTTTCGGGAGCCGCTCCGGGAGGGAGTTTTTATACCTGGTCGCTCCTGCAATCGATCGATTATGCCTGCCACTACAACGAACGGGTGACCTGGGAGCAATTGCTCGACGATACCCAAACCCGGATGTGGAGCATTCAGGCAGCCCGCCAGGCCAAACAGGAGTCGATCTTCACGGTTGGATTGGCCAGTGACTCCACCGCGACGGGGCCAGACAGCCAGGTGGCAGTGGCTCCGGCCAATCCGACAGCCACACCATCGTCAGCTTCGGTCGATTCCAACGCAGTTGCTCCCGCCCAGCCAGCGATGGTTGCCACGAACGGCGGCCCTGCAGCTCCACAGCCCGCGGCTCCGGTATCGGCTCAACGACCGGATTTCAGCGACGTAAACGGTTTTCTGAACACGCTGGCGGATGAGTCGCTCACGTATGCCGTCCGCACCTCGAAGCAGACCCAGGCCGGGCAGTATTTTGTTCACAATGCCCGGGTAAAAGTATACGTCAACGCGACCCAGGTGGCACTAATACCGCTGGATCAGTTGATGAGCCGCTATTCGACGCTGGCAAAAAGCATCCGGCAGGTCAACATCGTGGAGCGGCTTTCCAAACTGGATCCATCGGGCCGGTTTTACACCGAAGTCGCCGTTCAGGAGATCTGGAATCAGTAAATGAATGGTACGGTGCTGATTGATAAAACTTGACAGAATAACCCCATCCCTATGAAATTCTTTTCTCTGCCTGTCTTGCTGAGTCTGATGCTGACCGGAGTCCAATCGGTATCGGGG
>NZ_VBSL01000190.1 GCF_006149005.1 Larkinella sp. C7
CCTCGGTCTAGCACTCACTTCTAGTGACAAGGACGGGATTCATGCCACTAGCAGCTTGACCCTCGATAAGGTTACAATGACTATTTCAGCCGGCGATGATGGTATCCAAGTAGACGATGATACCGATGTCAATTCGGGTGATTTAATCATCACTGACTCTGGCATCACCATAACATCAACCGATAAAGGAATTACTGTTTCAGACAGTGCAACGGTTGATGGAGAGACGAATCTGACAATAACCGCTGGAGACGAAGGCATTGAGGGACGTTCCATCAATCTCAATAGCGGTACCATTACGATTGACGCTGGTGATGACGGCCTCAATGCCACTGAATGGACAACTAAGGACGATGCTGATTTAAGTAATTTAACAAATACAACCGCAGATATCGAAAATAC
>NZ_VBSL01000191.1 GCF_006149005.1 Larkinella sp. C7
GACATCCAGATCTATCTCCACCATGTGGTGCGAGAGGATGCCCAGCTTCTCTATGGGTTTCATAGCGAAGAGGAGAAGGCCGTTTTCCTCAATCTGATTTCTGTTTCAGGTATCGGTCCAACAACGGCCTTAGCTATCGTTGCTGTTGATGATAATGAGGGCTTGGTTGCCGCTATTGATAATAGCGACATCAAGTACCTGACTAAATTTCCTAAGATTGGCAAGAAAACTGCACAGCAGATGGTTTTGGACCTAGCTGGTAAGTTTGTGGAAGTGCCTCAAGCGGCTGGCAAGGCAAGTCCACAGGCCCAAAGTAGCAATCAAAATCTGGACGAAGCCATGGAAGCCCTCCAGGCACTGGGCTACAAGGCCAGCGAACTCAAGAAAGTCCGTGCCTTCTT
>NZ_VBSL01000192.1 GCF_006149005.1 Larkinella sp. C7
ACCGCCGCCAACAGGTACGAGGATGCTGTCAAAATCAACCCCTTCGTCCTTAGCTTGTTCATAAATTTCGTAGGCAACTGTTCCCTGACCGGCCTGAACATTGTCATCATCAAAAGGAGGAATAAAGGTACGGCCCTGTGCCTTGGTAAACTCTTGAGCTGCTTGAGAGGAAGCATCAAAGGTATCACCGACTAGCTGAATATCCACATAAGCCCCACCGAAGAACTTAACCTGTGTAATCTTTTGCTGAGGAGTCGTAATCGGCATAAAGATCGTGGCCGAAATCTTCATTTCGTTACAAGTGTAAGCAACCCCTTGAGCATGATTCCCAGCTGAAGCACAGACAACGCCATTAGCCTTGTCTTCATCCGACAGTTGGTGGATAGCATAATAGGCCCCCC
>NZ_VBSL01000193.1 GCF_006149005.1 Larkinella sp. C7
GCTGTCTTTGGCTATGAATTGATAGCTGGCGAACGACGTTTTCGAGCCTGCCAATTGGCGCAATTAGAGACTATTCCGGCTATTATCAAAGAACTTTCAGATCAAGACAGTCGCATTCAGGCCATCATTGAAAATTTGCAACGATCTGACCTCAATCCCATTGAGGAGGCCAAGGCCTACCGAAATCTGATTGAAACCAATCGGATGACCCATGAAGAAATCGCTAAGTACATGGGTAAATCGCGTCCCTATATCACTAACTTTTTGCGACTCTTGAATCTATCTGCTCCTTTACAAAAAGCTCTTGAAGACGGCAGCCTATCTTCTGGCCATGCCCGTCTCCTCTTAGGAATGAGAGACCAAGAACAAGAGGCTTGGCTGAACAAAATTAGAGACAAT
>NZ_VBSL01000194.1 GCF_006149005.1 Larkinella sp. C7
CAAGAGGACATCATGAAAGCCTGTGAGATGGCTGAAATCAGAAGAGATATCGAGCAAATGCCACTGGGTTATCAAACTGAGCTATCCGATGGGGCGGGACTCTCAGGTGGTCAAAAACAAAGGATAGCTCTGGCACGTGCCCTCCTGACAAAGTCACCGATTATGGTCTTAGACGAAGCGACTAGCGGGCTAGATGTCTTAACAGAAAAAAGGTCATTGACAACCTGATGAAGATGACCGAGAAAACCATTATTTTTGTGGCCCACCGACTCAGCATTTCTGAGCGGACTGACAAAATTGTTGTTCTTGACCAGAGAAGAATTATTGAAACAGGTCCCCATCAGGATTTGCTTAAAAAGCAAGGCTTCTACTACCAACTTTTTAATAAATAAGCGGA
>NZ_VBSL01000195.1 GCF_006149005.1 Larkinella sp. C7
TGAATACCCAGATTAGACCAACAACAATTTGAAGAAGCTCACCCTTAATCAAATCAATACCGGCTGCCAACCCAACCATAATAAAAACATAGGCTAGTCGATAGATAGAAAATAATTTATCTTCAGCTTTCCGCTTTTCCAATTGGCTGGCCTGCTCATCAGAATAGGCAGCAACTTCTTCCATCTTTGGACTAGGCTCGTCAGCTTGAAAGAGCTCCTTAATAGAGACATCCAAAGCATTGGCAACCAGTCCTAGTGTCTCTAAGCTGGAATCATCTCCTCTTTCAATTCGTTGAATGGTTCGAACACTAAGGCCTGCCTTTTCTGCCAAACGTTCTTGGGTCCAGCCCTTTTGCTTGCGAAGGTTTGCTACGAGTGTTTTGTTTTCCATGATAT
>NZ_VBSL01000196.1 GCF_006149005.1 Larkinella sp. C7
TGCCATCAGTAAATATCCAGAACGCTGTACAGCAATTGGGGCTAGGCTCGATGAAGAAGGACAGCTATAAGTATTTTTACCCTATGGCTTAGAAGATATTCTGAACTTTGTCGTGAGGCCGACGCCACATTTTAAAGCGGACAAAGATAGAATGGCTCTGTACCAGAAGCGGTTGACCGAAAAAAATTGGCAGGCCAAGTGGCCACAATTAAAGATAGAGAACTGATAAAAACAGACGTTAGAATCGACTTGCTCATTGGCAGGTCGATTTTTTATATAAAATTTTTATATAAAAAACCTTGACAAAGTTGCCATCAAGAACTATTCTATAGATGAGAGCAATATATATTATTTTTATATATTTATAATTTTATATATAAGGAGGACAAGACTA
>NZ_VBSL01000197.1 GCF_006149005.1 Larkinella sp. C7
ATAGTGATTTTGAATGGAACGAGCCACCGTGTTGAAAGCCTTGAAACCGCACTGCCTGACTTTTTCATGCCACTTTGCCAGGCGGGCTAAGCCATAGAGTTTATCGGTCGTATTCTCGAAAATGTGGCTTAGGGCTTGACTCAGATCATAGGCTTTTTTCAGATCAGGGTACCGATCAAAAAGCAGTGTAGCCCGTTCCCGCTGACTGTCAGTCCAATCTCCCGATTTTTTATAAAGTACATACCGGCTGCGAGCCAGCAGTTGTTTAAGCGTATCGCCATTCGAGAGTACTTCGGGCTCATACGCGCTCTGAGTGGCTTTGGCTTGTTCAAGGGCTTCGTTTTCAGCGTCCAGCGCTTCCCACCGGTACTTGACGCGCATCTCCTGAACCGCT
>NZ_VBSL01000198.1 GCF_006149005.1 Larkinella sp. C7
ATTCCCATTTTCCATGACAATCGGATGGCCGACAACCTCTAGCATGGTCCGGTCATTTTCTTCATCGCCGATAGCCATGGTTTCTTCGACAGCAATGCCCAATTTTTCAGCCAAATGAAGGACTGCAGTCCCCTTGCTGGAAGTTTTATTGGTCAGTTCTAGGTAGAAGGGCCGAGATTTTACGATGGTAAAACGGCCATAAAATTCTTGAGGAATTTTAGCAATGGCCGCATCCAGAATTTCAGGTTCATCAATATACATGGTCTTGACGAATTCCCTATCGCGATTTTCCTCAGGTGTCCGATAGAAAATTGGCATGCTGACCAGGGTAGCTTCGTGGACCGTGTAGTGCCCGATGTTACGGTTGCTGGTGTAGATGCCGTCCTTGGTGATG
>NZ_VBSL01000199.1 GCF_006149005.1 Larkinella sp. C7
GGTCTTGACAAAGGGGAAAATAATGCGGTACTTTGCAGTCCCAAATCGGGGATACGACGCGGGGCAAGGGCAACTAAGCAATTGATATACAAAGGCTTAGGAGCGAAAAAAGAAAAAGCAGCCAAAAATTATTTTTTCTTTTTTATTTTGATTTTTCAAAACCTTCCCTTACCTTTGCAGTCCCAAATCGGGGAAAGAGTAGAGAGAAAATAGCTTGCCGATTGAAACACCCGTTTTCGGGTTCTCAGTCACCGTTTTCCAAACGTGGAAAATATGTTCTTTGACGTAGTGGACAGAAGTACCAAAACAACCAATTCGACGACATAACAGTAAAATGTTAAGTTAAGTTATTTACAATGGAGAGTTTGATCCTGGCTCAGGATGAACGCTAGCG
>NZ_VBSL01000002.1 GCF_006149005.1 Larkinella sp. C7
CATCATGGCCCACGAAGTGGCGCACCAGTGGTGGGGCCTTTTTCTATCACCCGCAGCGGTCGAAGGCGCCGGTGTACTCGTCGAAAGCCTGGCGACTTACTCGGCGATGCAGGTGGTGGAAAAAACACTGGGTTATGAGCACCTGCTGAGGTATTTATCCCAGATGCGACTGGAGTACGAAGTGCCGCGCTCCCGGGCGGCTCCACCCCTGCTGCGCGCCAACAACCAGTTCATGAATTACCGCAAGGGACCCTTCGCGCTGTACGCGCTGAGAAAGTACATTGGAAAGGATCGGGTCAATGATGCGCTCCGGCGGATGCTTCGCGATTATTCGCCCAGTCCGCCCTTGCCAACGACGCTCGATTTCTACCGGGAGTTGCAGTCAGTAACACCCGATTCCTTACAAACACTGCTGCATGATCTCTTTGCGGCAAACACCTTTTGGGAACTGGAGACCCAAACAGCCACTGCCAAACAACTCAAGGAGGGTACCTGGCAAGTAATCCTGGAAGTGGAAGCTCGGAAGATGACCGTCGACAGCATCGGCAAGGAAACCAACGTTCTAATGAAGGATTGGATAGAAATTGGCGTTTACGCACCACCTGTCAAAGGCCAGAGATCGGAAAAAGTTCTCTACCTTCGAAAGCATCGAATTGGCACTGGTAAGCAGACCATCATTCTCACGGTTCCAGAAAAGCCCGGGCGTTCCGGCATTGATCCGAATCACCTGCTGATTGATTTGAACCTAGAGAATAACGTCAGCAAGGTGTCGATCTAAAGTCAAAATGAAGTGGACTTGTCGGACGAATAAGGCAAGACATTGTACCGATCGATAAAAAGCTCGATCACATAACTAGGATTCTTTACGGTGGACATTTAGAATTTAAGACCTGGATACATTTGCTTATACTGTTCCTTGAGTTCAGGAGTCAACTTAGTTACAAAGTCTGCCTGTTTCCGGGCATAGTCGTCGTTCGAATCAGGGGTTGGTTGCGCCAATATACGGTTGGCATTATTCAGCGTATTCTGAATAATTATCTTCTGGTTTTTAACGGATTCTTTTGCCAGATCAATCTGGCTTTGTTGGAGTTGCTGAAACGTAGAATTCGGGCCGTAAGCCTGGTTATACATTTGACGATCATGAATATTTTGCATTCCACCCGCGATGAGCCCCAGTCCGGCCACCTGCCGCCCTTGCTCCCGTTGCAAATCATTGCCGTACAGGGTTCGGGAAATTTCCAGGTCTTGATTGGCCATACTCCCGTACTGGGCAAAGTTTTGGTTTCGCCGTGCCGCATCGGCTGCGGCCAACACAGACTGCTGACCGGCCTGCTGACTGCCCAGGTTATTCAATCCCGCGAGCACAACGCCCGGGTTGGCACCGCCCCCGACACTTTGCGTTAAAGCCCGCACACCTGCGCCATAATTACCGGCAATGTTCTGATTGGCCAGCGCCATTTCTTCGGATGACAGCCCCTGATTCTTTCTGGCCTCCACGGCGCGCTGCCAACTGGTAAATAGGGTCGATGGCTGCCAGTTTGAAACCGGTTTTCTGGCAATAGCTGCCCCGGTAATAATGCGGCTAATATCCATCATGGTACCTAATCCAATGCCGGGTGTCGATGATGAAGACGAGGACGTTCCCGCTACCGGCGTAATTGCCCAGTTTGGTATCTGCGGTTTTCCCATTGTAAACATATTGCCAGCCTGAACCTCCTTCCCGCCCACGCGCCGGGTGGTAATCTCACTCATTGGAGCCGCAGGCACATACGGCTCTGGCCTTAACCGAAGTACCTGGCCCGGTTCGATCAAATTCGGATTGGCAATTAGACTACGGTTGTAATTGAGCATCTCGGGCCGCGTTGTTCCCGTCATCTTTTCAATGCCTGACACTGTATCTCCCTGTTTCACCGTATACGTATCACCTACATACCGTGCAAGTGGCGTGGGCGACGCCGAAGCCCGACGGGAGACCTGTGGAATGGTGGTTCTGCCACCGGTTAAATTGCCACTTCCGGAAGTATCGGTTGGAGGTGGCGGAGAGATGCTCGCCGGACTTGAATTAGAAGAAACCGGTGCAGGGGAATTTGCCGCATTTAACGCCCAGTTCAACACCCGGCCATTGGTCAACCAGGTCGAATACCCACTTTGCAGGGGAGTCTGTACGCCAGACGAACGTAGATGCTGAATCTGATCCCTGTAGAAAGATTCCTCCGGGCTACCTGATTTAGCGGTCCGCAATAGCTCTTCAATTTCCGCAAGCTGGTTGCCTTGATCGATCCCCGGCGTAGGAGCCGGTGGCAAAATACCCACCGCTCGCATCTGCGGAATAAAGTCGGAGGTGCGAGCCGTTTTTTTTGGTTCGACCGGCCCAATGTCGGCAAACCGGGCAAGATCCATCATCCAATGTAGTCCGGGCATTGGATACACTTCACCACCCCGGGCAAAACGCTGGGGGGCAGGGTCCGGCTGGGAGGTCTTCATGGGTTGTTGGGAGATTGCCGGATTTGTACCACGGCTCCCAAGCAAACTAATCTCCTGATAAATGGCCCACTTTTCTTCCCGCTCCTCTTGTGTTTCAGTCGGTATACTTCGCAACTCCTTCAGGCGTTTTTGAAGCTGTTGAACTCTGGACAAGTCGGGCGTATTTCCCGTGTTAAGCATGTTCTTTGTTGTTTATCTCGGTTGTTCAGGCCGACTAAGCTCATTTGCAAAACACTCAACTAACAATGTGATTGAGTGTATTTGTTACATATAACGTGGGGTTATCGATTGAGAATAAGCAGGCAACTGTATCAGAACCGAATACCTTAACATATCCTTTTGATTAGCCTTTTGAAATAATTAGAAGGCCCCCAGCACTATTAACCTTAATTGCTGGGCAAATTCATAGGTCACCTTAAAGCGATAATAAGTCCGACCATCTTCCAATAACTTGCATTCTCCTTCGCTAATCTCCTTTTGGAAGTGGGGAAGCACCTTGTTACAAAAAATCTCAACGGACTTGGGAGGTAACCTAAGCCTACACACGTAGACGTTTTGGCCGTTTAAGGTATCTGGAAATAGGAAAGTCTCTGTTACGAGTGGTTCCATGATGAAGTGTTGATTAATTGTTTTTCTATTCATGATACGAAGGCGGCTTTCTAAAGAGAATTAGTTTGCCGCTGGTATAATCAAAAGCGAATTTTATTTGTCCAACCTGTATACTCCCAGCCCAAGCAGCTAGACTCAGGATCGCGCGGCTCGTTAGAGCCCATGAAGGAATCTGTATAGGTTGAATTGTCTTCGATGTTGATGCATTCATAAAAATAATCAATTTCCCGGCCTAGCAGTCGCCGAGGATTAGAAAGTAATGGTCGAAACCCGGAAGATCCCGGGATTTACTTTGTAAGTTTTGCCTTTCTTTTTCTGCACGAAATCCACTCTCTTTAATTCATTCAATCCTCTTCTCGTTTGACGTGTTGACCGTCTTAATTCGGCCGCAAGCTCAATTGTGGAGGACTGAACACAGTTATCATCCTGTAATTTTTCGCCGAAAACGAATAGGATTTTCAGTGCGACACTTTCCAACGTTTTGATCACCGACAGATTATATACTGTTGGCTCGTAAATAACGATTCGGCGCTCGAATTTCGAGATTTCGCCTGTTTTCCAGTCAGATTTTGACATAAGCGGACTGTATATGACTCTTATACAGTGTGATTTTCTGTAATTGGCCTGTAGAACCCCTGAATGTGAAGATAATCACCAAGTTAAGTATTTTAACGCGATTTTGCAAACATTTGTTCTCGAAAATTGCGGGGGTGCGGCAGACGACCGTTGGTCGAACGGCGTCTTTGTAACGATCTAACAGAAAGATGGATACGGTAACTGTATAGCTAATCCAGAGAATTCGGAAGTTTCCTAACGTATACCAATATACGCTGTATGTAAACAGAAATAAATTGCTGTAGAACTCAGATCATAAAATGAGACATTTCTATCACTAGAATTATACAAACGTATATCAGATATAAAACTGCAAGGGTGAAGGTCAAAGAGAACCGGGCTGGGAAAAAACAGGGTCGGGGTGGTTATTGGGTAGGCTGTTAGATGTGATTCAATTTCTGAAGCGCCAACGTCAGAATCGTTCTTATTTTCTCTTCCTGGTCGGGAGTCATTTTGCTTTTCCGGTTACCCGCTACATTCAAAATCTGTACACCATGGTTTACAATAAAAGCCTCCAGTGCTGGGGCGGTGGGATTCAAGATATACGGCACTCCTGCCTTTGTGCAGCAATTGATTGTTAATTCGGTTCCGTTCGTTGGAGATCCGAAGATGACGGTCGCATCGGATTCGACAACATTACGACGTGTGCGGGGTGGATACTTACTACTCGAGTCTTCAACCAATCCAAAGCCCGCCAGCCATGGTGCGGGGCCATTTTCTGTAAGGTATCCTTTCGGAGCTACGCCACCGGTTTTAATTCCCAGATTTCGAGCTACGGTCAGGGCGAGTTGATCAACACCCGTCTGGCCGCCTGAAATCACTTTTTCAATTCGGTAGCCAAGCATTTTTTTTGTTTTGGGGAAGATTGAACTACATGAAAATAGCGAAAAATCTTGAGATTTCCAACAGGAATGAGGTTGAAAACGGATAAAAAGCCTCTTAAAATAATGGCTTCATTTTTAAAACTGGGTACCTGGCGCTTTTTCAGATTGGCAGCTATTTTTCCCCTACCCCCCGGGGGTCTGGGATTTGGCCGGGGAAAAAGATGTTATGCTCCGTAAAAATCGCCTGGAAGATCGTTCACGGGTTGAATACCTTTGACATCAGACAGATCATGATATTAAGGGTCTGTTAAATGTGGGTAATACCCACATTATAAAAACACAACGCGGGAAAGGAATAATACAAGGAAATGTTCCGTTTTACATTCGTAGTTCAGCATGCATGACTACCGGACAAATTGTCCTTTACTCCAAAGGGCGACAACAAGCCTTCTAAATTTGCAATTTGACTCTTGGAAAAAAACACTGGAATTTTCGGTGCGTTTTAAATGTACGCCAGAATTACTTTTACGTGGTAACGGCTTGTACTTTTTAAATGCAGTCCAGGATTGCATTTAAAAACGAAAATGGGCCGGGACTTTTACGACCCTTTCCCGAGTTAGTTTTACTGAACCAAACCTCTGTTGCCATCTCCCTTTTAAAAGTGTTTCTGGCACACATTTAAAAGGGAGTGAGAATCCCTTTTAGAAAATGGTCACACGAGCGTCGGTGGGGACTGTGGGTCGGGGGTGCCGGGGCTCACGGTACTTTTTTCCTCTACCCCCCGGGGGTTTGGCCAAATGAATGCCAATAAAGGATTCCTTACTTTTGGTTTGGCGGGGTAATTGGCGGCTTTAACATTTGAAAATCCTCCACGGTTGCGGGGGCCAGCGATCGGCGGGGCGGGGATCGGCTGGGTCAGGAGGCAGTGGGTGGTTAATTTAACTTACCGATTGATGAATAAGTATCTTTGCCTACCCATTTCCTTCTCTTGCTGCCTAAACCCTTCTTCCATGAAACTCATTGTTTACCTACTAGCCAGCCTGCTGTTGGCCGGTTTTTCAACCCTACCTGAGCTTTCGTTCTTTCCAATTTCGAACACCTCGGCTATGGTAGGTAGGGTGGCTTCGGAGCCAAAAGCACAGATTGATACGCAGTACACCCATTTTTTTACACGTTATGCTACCTGGAATGGTGGCGATGGAGTTTATTCAACTCCTCTTCCTGACGGTCGAATTGTATGGACATTCGGCGATTCATTCCTGGGTCTTGTGAAACTAGACCGGACCCGCTTACCCAACCAGAACGTTATGGTTCGCAACTCCATGATGATTCAAACTGTCGAAACATTCGACGGGTTCAAGACACTGAATAAAGGGGCCAATACCACCAATGCGGGTCAAACCTACTTTAACCATGCGAAGCAGCCAGGTGGCAAAGACTGGTACTGGCCGTTAGATGCCACGGTTTACGACCGGAAACTTCAAGTCCTGCTGAGCCACGTCCAAAAAACAGGATCAGGCTCCTGGGATTTTAAGAATGCCTCGATCGATATTGCCATCTGTTCGGCCTCGACGGGAGCCATTGAAAAAATTATTGTCAACAAATATCAGGGGCAGTGGGGATATGGTGGGGCCGTCTGTGAAGCGTCAGATGGTTTCACCTACATTTATGGCGTTATACATGGAAACCTCACGACGAACGTTGTTGTCGCCCGCGCTCCGAAAGGTGATCTGACGGCGACATGGCAATTCTGGAACGGCAGTCAGTGGGGAAGCCAGCCGAAAGACTTTTCGGTCTACAAAGATGCCTCTGATCAGTTCAGCGTGTTTCGATACGGTGCTAAGTATTATCTCTTTACGCAGGAAATCATTTTCGGCCGACGGCTGTTTCTGTCGGAGTCGAGCAGGCCGATAGGGCCATGGACTGCAAAGCGTCTCCTCTACACTGTTCCCCCAGAACATAGCACGGACAAAGTTTTCACCTACAATGCCCTGGTTCATCCAGAACTGTCGAGAAATGGGGATTTGATGATTTCGTATTGTGTCAACACTACCAATTTTGACGACCTTTTCAACATTCCGGGTAGTGCGGATCTCTATCGACCCTACTTCATTCGGGTGACGAACTGGCAATAAATCGGGCTGCCTTTTCAAGCAAGGAGGCATTCAAAAAACTCAGTTCTTTATACCAGAATTTCGTCGACTGGTACGCTTCCGGCTTCGGCTTTCACCAGTGCAATAAACTGGTCACACAATTCACTCAAATCGGTTGGGAGCTCATTGTTGGTGCTTCGGACTCCGCCAGGTATTTTAACGATAATTCGCCCACCCACCTCTTCCAGCAAAATAAGGAGGCCTGGAAAAACAACTGTAACTTCCCCGGCACTATTTTGGTCAAGGCTTTGAATTAAACGGCAGGCCGGACCAAACTCAAAGCCATGCTCGAGCTGATAGTGCAATTTGCTGTAAATTTTATTCATCACCTCCATCTTTCCATTCTCGATTTGGTCGGCAATTTACTGATTCGCCAGGAACATCCAACTGATTGTTGGATCCCTCATCGGATTCTCACGACGTCAATTTTTCTGACGTTGTCAAAGCCTGAAAGAACCTTGAAAGTCAAGACCCAATTAACCACATTTACGAGGTAAGTCTGTCTTACCTCAGCAGGTTCCGTCTATGCCAAATGGATGGAAATTATTTAGCCCCAAATATTAACGGAGAGCCTTGATCTCATTTTTAACTTAGACTTGCCTATTTTAAACGGGATCGTTCAACAGAGGGGCTATTTTGGCTGATTACGCCCAGTTGTTTTTATTGGGATTCAAAATCCCTTTTAGATTTGGTGCCAACAGACAGATCGCGCGTCAGTTCAATTATAGGTTAAACAGTCATTGGCATTTATGCTAAAACCTGAAAGTGGTATCTTGTTGAAAAAAACGGAATGAGAGAGCAATACAGTTTGGTTAAATTCCTGGTGACAACGCCCGACAACCGGGTTGAACACTGGACCGTTCCGGTTGTGTTTTATGACATACCTCCGCCATCGGTATTGGACGTTATGGAATTCCGGCATCCCGATCATTTGTTTAAAGTGATTGATATGCTGGATTCAACCCCAGAACAACACAAGGAAGTTGCTCAGAAAGGTGGCAAGCGGGCCATTACGTACGACGAAATTGTAGCAGTGGATCGGCTGAAGCCAGATTAGCCCCCGTCTTGTTTTAGCTATGGTTGCTGATGACAGAGTTTTGAAACCACTTGCGCGATTTTGAGAAGGATTAAGAGTAACGAAAGGTATTTTTCGGCGTTCCGGCTTCCTTTTGGTTCTTCATCTTCCCGGGCGTCGTGTATGCCCAAACGTAGGAACGGTCAATAGGTGGACGGGTCAATAGCTGTGCCGTATAACAGATACCAAAAACGCCGTAACAGACGTTCGTTATTAAGACTGATTCACAACGTTATGAATATAAAATACGCCTACGCCGTCATCAACCAAGCCAGTGGCGGAACCTACGAGTCCAATTCGGCCCTTACGGCGTACCGGATATTAAGCGCAATTGAGCGTGAGTATACCGAGGGAAGCGAAACCGTTGCCTACAAAGCGGTGCTTCGTCAACTTGATGGGGTGCACAGACTACAAGCGCAGTTGGAAATCGAAAACGGTAAGGTTGTCAAAGCAAACGTAGAGCCCGAGTTCAAGGAGCAGGTTGAAAAGAAGAGACAGGAAGAGAAAGAAACTGGGGAGGATCAGTAAGCCCGATCGCGCGCGTTTTTTGTTGGTTTTCCGCCGTGCAGTCACCAACCAGGACCGCAATTCCTTTTAATCGGGAATCGCCTGGGGTCTTAACTGCAAAACCTTTTTAAACCAACCAGACCAATCCCAGCCACTTGGCTCCTCCGGATTATTGGGTAATAGAGAAGTTATTAATTCTTCTTCGTTGTTTTTTTTCAAAAAAGCCAAAAACGGCAGCAAGACGGTTTGGTTTTTTTTGTTTTCTTCAATTAGGTTTTATTCGTCTAAGTATTATATAAAAAAGAAAGTTATAAATCAGGCAACGCGTTGCATGAAATCGGGTAATACATTACTGGGTTTCAGGCAACCGCTACCTGGTTTCAATATACCTTATAGGGATACCTGATTTCAAGTAACCCATCGCGCGCATAATTGATCACATTACATAATCATTACTAAAATCCGGCGCTTTATAAATAGTGGCTGATTGATTCGGGTCTGGTTGTGAAATATCAGACTTTTCGGAAATAAGATCGGCGTGACTGTCTTTAACACCATGTCGGAAGTGTGTTACTGCATAATTGCCAAACCGGTAGATTACATCAAAATTATTTGCAACGCCTTCACTATTGTTTTTAAGATTTCGAAGAAAATAACTTATTACATCACGAGGTTTTTGGGGAAGCAATTCGTGTTCGTTACCAAGTATCACATGGATAGCAGTATAAGCATAGGCGTGAAAAGCGTTATGAATAAATTCATCGTCTTCAAAATGACGCATTGCCTCCTCTAAATTTTGAACTTGTGCTGGAGAGAACTTGACCATTCCTTTTACTTTCGTTCGCAACTCTGTATGGCATGTATTGTACCAATTTCGTTGTTTTATATATAATTCTTCCAGTATTTTGGCCAGTGCCTTAGCGCCCTTTTGTTCGGCACCTTGTTGATTTTCAGAATTTTCTAACGGACTTTCTGTTGTAGAAAGCTTTGCAAGTTGTTTAGCAATTATGCCGTATTGATCCGCTAAACGATTAAGGTCAATTCCTTTTCCTGTAGGTGTTTTTTCGCGGTAGAATAATTTCAGTTTCTCGGGGGTTGCTAATTCTGCAAAATTTAGCCGATAGGACGTAACTCTATTATTGGACGAGTTTCTGACAATTCGGGTCTTAAGAATACCTGAGTTAATGAAATAATTACGAACAGTTTTTAAACGTTGCTCTCTTATTCCAAGCTCTTTTTCAATGGCTGGATCCGAATGTGTCCACTCACCAGTACTTCGGCAATGGAAAACAAGATATTGAAACAACACAACATGGTCGTTTGTAAGGTCGTCGAGGTTAAACTTTTCCCACGAAGGAAAGTTGATTTGAATACCCAAATCGGCTATCTTTACCGTGTCATTCATTTTTATTGTTGCTGATTTAGAGTTGGTTAAACCCGGCACAGCGCAGACGTCCAAATCCAATCGCTACCGGTTGTCCTAAAAGTACTCCAATGACCATACTTGCCCGGTATGGTCATTTTTTGTTCTGTGGTATAAATATACAGAATGTCTTGCAATGTAAGCCACTGGATACTATTTTTAGGTAAACAAATAAGCACATGGCGAAAGAGTCAGGAACATACAGGCTGCCGATAGAGACCAAAGGCAAAATAACGGAGCTTGGAACGCTATTTAAAGAAAGCGGAGCGGAGATTATTGAAAGGGCGGTGAATCTTCTATATGATCAAAAGGAGCCCGAATTTAACCGGGAAATAGCCGAAAGGCTTAGTCGGTCAAAATCCGTCTAGTCGAAGAAAAGTCGCATTTTGCATAATTCTAATACAATACTTGGGGAGCGTCACTCTTATATGGGCTTTCTATCAATTTTCAAATAATGTAAGACAATGGCTTGCGCTTTGTCTATTAATTGCTTAAATTCGTTTATTCGATTCAGAGACAGACTGAAAACCGCATAGGCCCGAAAGGGATGCCCGGTCAATAGGAGCGACTTTGAAGGAGATAAAATAGTGATCCCCGTACTGTCTAAGTTTTCGCGGACCAGTCAGTACGGGGATGCAAGTCAACCATTTTAAACTTTCATTCAAAATGTCAACGGACGCAAATTACGTACCGGGGAGCGAAGATGCAACCCCAAAAGCCAATTTTGAGCAAACGGTAGGTCAAAATCTACCAGGCTTCCTGCCCAATCCCATCGGCGGTGCCGGTGGAGAATTTGAGATCACCATCGACGCCCAGCCCGGCCCAAACGGCGAAGACTCCCCCGCTGTTGTACTTCACTACGCACTGGCCCTCTACCACCAGCGCCTTTTAACCGAAATCAAAGACGTTCTCCAGTTCCAGGAATGGTCTGAACGCGGCCCCGCTGATTCCCAGGAAATTCTCGGAATCGTGCGCAAACTGAAAATCGTGGCTAATACCATGGACTGTCTGGCCGATGGCACCTATTTGCGCCTTCGGGAAATGTACTGCCAATTGACCAACCTGTTGCCTTCTCCGAATCAACCAGTCGATCAGACTGCTGACTCCACGAAAAAGTAGTCCTGCGTACTGCCACCATAAACACCCCTTCGCTTCATTCCTGGCGAAGGGGCAACCCATCACGTCTTACTCTTCACAAAAATGAATCGTTCACCAGAACAAACCTACGATTCGCTGCTCTCCGCAACGACCGCTACAGTTATGAACCCCTTCGGCAAAACAGCCGTAAACCCAATTGCAAAACCGGTTATTACATCGACAATCCTACGGGCCATTTCACCCCAGGAATCCACGGTAATCGTTCAGGAAGTCGCAAAGCTGCTCGATGCTTTTTCGGGCTGCCAATACGGCGAAGTCCTCCGGTGGATACTGGTTTATATTCAAGAGTCCAAAAAGTTAAGGAAGCGCTTTAAGGCAGACGAGATGTCCGCCATACTGTTGTTGATTGAATCCTTCACGCGCATCGATCAAACGTTTGCGCTTCGGAAGAAAGGAGGCCAATCATGCCGCTGAGACAGGCAACAGACAACCTAATACAGCAGAAGGTTGCCGACCGACCAAAACCGACCATAGGCGAAGTATTGGCAGCGCAGGATACACTCGCTCACCAAATCTTTGACCTGTATCTGACAGCAGACGAGATCGCTCCAGATCTGGACGAATCCACGGGGATGGTGGAAGAATTCAGTTTGGACCGATACGCTTAAAGTATCCAGGGGCAATACGTTGCCCAACCCGCACCACTAAAAAATCATCTATTCCCATGAAAAAACAGACAATTCCCGCAAGGGTCTATGACGGCGCTATGTCCGTAGCTGACGCAGCCAAAGAACTCGGCATCGGTCAAAAAGCACTCTTCACCTGGCTGCTTAACGAAAAAATCTGTAATCACAATGGCCACAGCTACATCGCCGATCAAAAATACGTCGACCAGGATTGGCTCAAAGTCAAACACAAGACCTGGTGGTCCGGCGGTAACGAGTTCAATCTTCAGACGGTTTTTGTAACCAGACTGGGGGTTGAAGAAATCCGTAAACGTATGACTGAAACACCCACTGACCTGAGTTAGGCTGCTGAAGTCGAACCGCAGCCAACAGCCAAAGCGGAATCATCGCGAAGAAAAGCACCCATTTTCCCAGGGTTGATTTCGATCTGATTGAGGAGATTGATTGTTCTAATGCTCCCTAAATACCCTTAATCTCATATTTTTCATTTTTTTACTGCATAAAAATTAGAGATTAATTCAAATAAAACCTCATATAAATACTAGTCATTATCCTGAAATAATATCTAATTAACTTTAGGTATAAAATTCAATAGAAATATACATTTTCTGCATATGCATTTTCTTATTATTTTATGCAGAAAGGAGTCGTACGGTCGATTTTATTTCTAATTTATTCCTCATTATCATTGCAAAAATTATTTATTAACGACTTCTAAAATGTACAACCCTTTCGAAGATTTGTTTACGGAAATCATGCATCTACAAATGACATTGGACCAAGTATTGACGACCGTCCGTTCTCAGCCGACACAGGCCGAAATCGAAAAGCCTTTAAGCCGGAAAGAAGCTGCCAAGTTTCTGAATGTCAGTTACGGCAAACTGTGTAGTCCCACATGCAAGGTTCCGTCAATTAGAAAATTCGGTAAGTACTACTATCTCAAATCTGACCTGCTGAACTACCTCAAATCCGATGATAGGGAATAGAAATTGTATATCATGGCATTCACACCTTTCTTGATCCTGAACTCCTATGAGTAAAGTTACGCTGGCCCTGGTGTTTGAAGCAAGAAAAAGCAAAAATTCCGAGGAAGGAATGTTAAAGATTCGCGTGACCTACCAACGCGACAAACGGCCCTACATTTCCCCTTTTCATACCGACGCAATGGATGCCGAGGGCCAGACCAGCGCCATTGGTTTAATGCTGGGCAGCGTCAACCGGTGGATGAAAAAAATCGGGGTAAAGCTGGGGATCAGTCAGAAACTGGTGACGTATGTGGCCCGGCATTCATTCGGGACCACGATGCTGCGATCCGGCGTTCCGCTCAAACATATCAGCAATTCGTTCGGACACGGAAGTATCACCACAACCGAACGATACTTCGGGGAGTTTGATGACGTCGATATCAAAGAGTTCTTAAAAGCGCTTTAAGTGATCCTAATGACACTGGAACAACTATTTACTCATTTTTTCAGTACCTTCCCAGTGAGAATTTAAAGCGGAAAGATGCATACATAGGTAAACGTCAGAAGATTGTCAGCGTCCAGAACCTGAATAAGTCAGCGATGCGATTGCAATCTCGTACGGACATATTGTTCCCTCAACTGAAGCTTTTCCTCATTGCGTAAAAACTCTTCACCTTGACCGGTAAGGAGTTTTTACAATTATATGTTACCAATCCGAATACAGATACATCCCATTCACTGCGACCTTATCCGACTGAGCTTCAATCTCCCGCTCGACTGCATCCGACACATTGGCCAGCAGATCAAAACCCGTTAACCGCTCGATCTCATCGACGCTGACCCGGTAGTCACTCCAGGGCTTTTCTCCGAAGGCATTGGTGTTCGGTATAAATACGGCAATAACCCGTGTCTGAGCGTTGATCCGGTTCAGATCGACACTTCCTACCGGTAGGACTACAATCACCTTCCAGAGCGCAGAGGGAACCGTTACTTTGCCGCCCGCCAGGGTAGTGGCTTGCCCGTTGTCACCGATGCCACCTTTACCGTACGTCCCCGCAATAATATACGCTTCGTTGCCGTCGGCGATGAGCTTCCGGGTGTAGCCTTCCAGCAGGCTCCAGCTTTCGCGGTTATGGCGGGGAGCCTGGGGGACGATGTTCGTCATGAAAAACGTGGTGCGATTTTCCTCTGCCGTTGAGTCGCGATCATCCGACGGGCAGAGGTGGCCACGGTCGAAGCCGCTGAGCGTATAATCATCATGTCTTACCTGGTACCATCCGGTTGGCAAGGTTTGATCCGGAATGAAGAAACCCGCGTACCGCTTCGCCGATCCCTTCCAGGCGGCTGACGAATGCCAGGAGCACCAGTTGGCAATACCGGCGCTGCGGTTATAGCTGAGGGCGTAGGTTGGCCGATCGATGAGGTAATTGTTTTCCTGGACACCTGCGTTACTGGGATTACCCAGGGCAAGGTTCTCGTCACGGGTGGGCATGGATGTGTCCGGAGCTAGTTGCAGTGCTTTCTGGCAGGCAACTGGGCCGAATAGAACAGCAAATAGCAGTAAACGGACTATCCGATTCATAAGCTGCTCAATACTAGCGATTATTCAAAAAATTTACGTGAAGCGTCGGCGATTTCTTCAAAATTTTCAATAAGGTATTTGATACCGCTTTTCATCAATTCTTTGATTGCTTCGGACTTGAAAATCTCAAGATATTTTAGACCCTTTTTTCTCGCGTAAGCCCATATTCCTGTTAACTCCTTAACTGTCTGATTTTGAGATTGGGTAGTTTGGGTTTCTTTGAGGTGATTTGTCTTAAAAATTAAATCAAGATAAACCTGCCTATCTGCATCAGAAATTTCGGGGTCTCTGGATTTGGCCTGCAATCGGTGAATAGTGTCGCCTAAATAACGGTCGATTAATACTTGCTTATCTAGATCGAATGGTTTTGTCTCAGCATCCTCATCTAGCATTTCAAAGTTTTCAAAAAACTCATCTTGGTACTGCTCAAGAATTGGGTCTTTACTTCCATCGAATGGGTCTACAGTTCTGTAATAATCAACCAATCCTACCCATCGCTCCCAAACTTCCTTCAAGTTTCTTTCTTCTATCCAACTCTCTTTAGGATCCACAGAATCGGAACTATATGGATATCTAGTGATCCGAAACAGCATTTTACCTGTATCAGTCTTCCAGTCAGTGACTGCAAAGTGAAATTCAAAGCCATTTTGAATATCCTTGACCAAAAGTAAACCGTCCCCCGGTGGGCTTCGCATAAATGGCCTGGTGTCAAGATTTTTCACCTGGGCCAGCTTTTCTAATTCTGATACAGTATGCAGTTGAGGTATTTTGGGCTTCATTGGAAACTTCATCTAAATGTTTCCCTTCAACCTACAAAATCTCAGCAGTTTTCGCAAACGAAATTCCTGATTACGCCATGAAGAGAACACCAATTGTCCTTTCGTCTGATTCGTGACTTTCCTAGCGTCACAGCGTCTAAGCAGTATGAAAACGCTGCTCCTCTACTCTGTCCTTATTTTCGCTCAGCCAGATACCGTTCCACCGACGGACACAACCCATTATTATGATCCGGTGCAGGCTCGGGTACAGGAAGACTTGCAAGCTCAGAAAAACGCCTGGAAGCCGATGGAAAAACGCATCAGTCGGGTAATCTGGGTTTTTATCGGAGTGGTCGGCACATGGACTTTAGTAGTGATCACCAGGCGGGGGCTACGGTAAAGAAAAAGCCCGCCTGGTAAGGGCGGGCTTAGAGGTGTATTTGTATCCGAATTTGTAAGAAGGAAAATATACTAAAAATCGGACTATTTATCCGATTCTTCTACGATGCCCTCTGAATCCTCTGAAATTTCTTCATCGGCTTGATTCTCTTTTGCTTGATTCTGCTTACGGCGCTGCATATCAACAAAATTGAATGGTTGGACTAAAACAGTGGGAATTCCAGCCCTCGCTGTCAACGATGCTATAGTCTCGCGTACGAAAGGAAAAAGTATGGCAGGAGCATTGATGTCACTAAAATTTTCAAGCAACTTTTCGTCTACCCCTTCTGCAACCGAAAACTGGCCTCCCATTTTTATTTTGGATTCCATCACTTTGTCTGTCCCATGTTCCTGCCAAATTTCGACCTCCAGAATGACGAATAATAAGGGCAGTTCAGTCCGCCGACTAATTTCAAGCTGTAATCTATTTTGGACATACTCAGATGGGTAGACATCATTGCGCCGGAAAGACGCTTCTAATAAATCTACCTTCTGAAGGGTAAACGGCGGTTGATTAGATTCCATACGTGCAGATCCTAAGCGGCCATTGCATAGTTATAGTCCCCTGGAGCAAAACTATCTCCAGGTATAGTCACGGTAGCAGTGGGTTGTTGAAAAATTTCTTCTTCGTAAACCAAGCTATCAAACAGTTCCCGCGCAGATTCCAAATCGGCTTTATGAGGCCATTTTACATCTAAGTCAATTAGATGGATATCCGATTGGTAGTAAGAATGCTCTGTCCATGCTTCTTGAACAATTGCATCTTTTTTATACAGGATAGGGGGCGCAATCGGTAGGCAGTTTTCCGGATCAGTAAATAAAATACCTTCTTCAGGAAACGCCATTAGAAAATTATGAGTTTCTTGTCCTGCCAACTCTCTAAAATGAAAACTCTCAAGAGCCAGTGGATCAGTTACTTCGATAATATGTAATTCGGACATTTCTTCGTAAACATATGAAAATCCGCAATGCAGAAACTGCTCGTGTATGCGGTTGATGAGGCCAATGATCCATTCGTTAGCAATAGTCATAAAATTGTAATTATACGTGTCAAGTCGGAATTATGTACTAGTAATTGACGACAATTTATTGGTCAATTCGTCAATGATAATGTTCAGTTTGCGGGCCAACTCTAAGCTTTTGAGGCTAAATTTTTCATCAAACAAATCATTTTTGTAGTCGGCATGTACGCGGTTGCGTTTCAAAGTGTTAATGTGCTGGTTGAAATCGAGTGCTTGGAATCTATAACCGCTATCGACTAGTTTCTGTTCAACAGTGGTTATAACATGCACATGACTGCTGGCCTCTTCGGTTTTCTCGATTAAGCTTTTGGGAAAGTGTATTTGAAGTAGATAAATCGAACGTTGGAACGAGCTGTAATAAGCATGGTGAATGCTACTGGTGTAAAGATTGTGTTGTTCAATTAACAGCTGACACGCTTGAATGCTGTCGTTTGATTTTTGTAATAGTTTACTCATGCTCGCCTAAGGGTCGCAAATATATGTAATATCTTCAATGCACCTGCTATATATCTGGCATTTATTTATGTAACGCCAATAAAGTCAAGTATTTAGCATCTTTTGAAGGGATTAATCTATAGTCATGTAAGGTAAAATAAATAATATTTCTACTCAAAATATTTATGGTTTATTTATGTCTCACTTATTTAATGGTAGCAAAAGTCCATTCCATATCAGATTACGCGTTGTAGGTTGGCCCTATCGTCAAGACTGCAAGAACAAGCAATGTGCTATTTAAAAGCTCTTTTACTATATTAATACGATCACTGAATGAATGTCAGTAATTTATTTCAAGAATATTTCACACTACAATTTGCTTGATTTACACACTGGGCGCGTGCTCGGGAATCGCAATGCGCAAACTGCGAAACACCTGATCCCGGACGTCAGCATCGGAGAGCAACGCGGCAACCTGTCCCGATACATTCAGCTTCTGGCAGAACAGCAGGGCTTCGTTGCCACTCATGGCCGAATTCGCCACCACCGTGTAGCAGCAGCCGGGAAGCATGGCAGCCAGGTGTTCGCCGGAAATGATGAGCATATTGATAACCTGATTGGTCGAAAAGAAACTTGGCCGGCAGCAACTGACCGTTTCTTTACCTGGAAGAAATGACAAGAATTAGGCTGCAACCCGCAACTGCGGCTTTGGGGGTTGCAATCTTGAAATATGTTCTTCTTTGAGCACAATGACGTCCCGTTGCGGCTTACCGCTGTTGATAGAGTCAACGAGTGCGTCCAGTAGACGCGTCGCCCAGTCCGGAATGTATTTACCACCTACTTCAATAAAAACCTTTGGAAAGTTATACAAACTCCGTCCCAACCCAAAATGTACAGCGGCCCTTTTCATGGCATCGGAAATGCCCCCTTTCACGGGTTCAATTGCGGTCCGGCTGGCTCCATCGGTTTTGCTGACCACTTCACCCGTTGCAAGCTTGACCGTAATGGTGCATAAAAAGCCACCCTCGACTTCTTTAATTTCATTGGTCCAGTTAGCCCAGCCGAACTGTTCATCGAACCGCTCCATCACCGACCGGTTATTGATGTAGGGGACAACAATCATTTTTGCCGGTTTATTGTCTTTGGATTCAATCAGAGTCTGGACCCGCCATTCAATATCGGCAGGTAGCAGAGGGGCAGTTAGTTTTGAAATGTCCATTGTGTTTACTTGTTGTTTATTCCCAATTTATCATTTCTGTACACTTTCTAAAAGTTTTCCCTGGCCGCGCTGAAGGTCAATCATTCCCTCGCTAAGCCGTCGCATTTCCGACAACAGAGTGCCAAGCGAAGGTTCCGGATCGGGGAATTCCCGGGAAATATACGAGTCGTACTTCCACAATTGCAGAATATCATCGTGGGCCATTTCGTAGGACTCGTAACTTGGGTTCAACGAGTGAAGGATCAATCGCCCGTTCGTGGACAGTTCATTGACTACTTTCTTTAAGACGATGCCTTCTTTGCTGATGACGATGACTCCGCTTCCATCCTTGATGGTACCCCATTTTTCAATGTATTCGCCCACCACATACGAACCCGATGGAATCGGCAACATGGAATCTCCCTTGGTTGGAAACATCCGGTATTTGCGGCTTTTCGAAAGGAAGGGCAGCCGGAATCGGGGCAGTTCCGCAATAAAATCAATATCGTTGTAGCCTCCGCTACAGTATCCCATGATGGCAGTAACCGGTACAAACTCGACATTTTCTTCATTGTCTTCGCCCACCGTACGAACTACTTCATGAATCTGCTGCGCCTGTCCGAACAGGTTGGTATTACCGCTTTTGAAAAGGTGATCGAGTTGGGTGGCTGATAAATTACCCAGGTTTTCATACAGCAGCGCATCCACGGTAACATTGTAAAATTTCGATAACGTACCCGCCGTATCGATGGTGGGCATCGCTCCTTTTTCATACGAAATGAGGGAAGGTCGGCTAATCCCCAATGTAGAGGCTACTTCCCGTTGGGAAAGACCTCGATACTGTCTCAAAACCAATAGATTACCGGCCAGATACATACACGTTTCAGATTCCGTTAATGACAAACAAAGCTAAGAAGTTTTTATAAAAATCCTATCCTGTATGTCAGGATTCTTTACAATTGTAAACTGCCAAAATCCGGTTTAATTGTGTAAAAAACAGATTCCCGTAAAAAAAGTTAAGTATTCTGACTTGGATATGTAAAAAATCCTGACATATATTTGTCAAAAATCCTGACATAGTGTAATTCAATTTAAAATGGTGGTTGAACGCAACATACTTCACCTGGACCTCGACACCTTCTTCGTGTCGGTCGAGCGGTTGCGGCAACCGGAGCTGGTAGGCAAACCCATCATGGTCGGCGGATCTGGGGACCGGGGCGTTGTATCGGCCTGTTCGTACGAAACGAGAAAGTTTGGGGTCCGATCCGGCATGCCCATGCGCCTGGCCCGGCGGCTCTGTCCGGATGCATTAGTGCTTAAAGGTGACTACGAAGCCTACGGCAAGTATTCCAGGTCCGTTACGGAAATCATTACCGAGCGGGCTCCTGTGGTGGAGAAGGCGTCGATTGATGAGTTCTATGTGGACATGACAGGGATGGAAAAATTTGTCGGATGCCTGAAATGGTCGAAGGAACTGAAAAGCAAAATTGTCCGCGAAACTGGCTTATCGGTTAGTTGGGGATTATCCAACACCAAGACGGTCTCCAAGATAGCCGCCAATGAAAATAAGCCGGATGGGGCACTTTATATTCCTTCGACCGATGTCCAGCCGTTTCTCTGGAAATTGGATGTCTCGAAGCTACCGGGAGTCGGCGAGAAGATGGCGCACACCCTCCGCTGCATGGGCGTCACCAAGCTGGGAACCCTGGCGCAAATTCCCCGTAAACTCATGGAGCGGACCTTTGGCAAAACCGGGCTGTTTCTCTGGGACCGCGCTAACGGTATCGACCCTTCTCCCGTACTGCCACACGATAAGCAGAAATCGATGTCGAAGGAGCTGACGTTCCAGACCGACACCACTGATGTTCAGATGCTCCAGGCAACCTTAAGCAGGATGGTGGAAGGTCTGGCCTACGACCTGCGAAAAGACCGGTGGTGTGCGGGCAAGGTCACAGTCAAAATCCGCTACAGTGATTTTCAAACCTACACCCGGCAAATCACCATTCCGGCCACCTCGTCGGATCACCAGCTTACCCTGGCGGCCATCAAGATTTTCAATGCGCTTTACAACCGGCGGTTGCTGGTCCGGCTGGTGGGGGTCAGTGTCAGCAAGCTGGTGCGGGGAACCGAGCAGCTTGCGCTGTTTGATGCCAGCGGGGAGGTGGTCAAAACCCGGCTGCCCAACCTCTACCAGAAAACCGACCTCATCAAGTTGAAGCACGGTGAAAACCGCATCGGACATGCCAACAGCTATCATTTGGGAATTTAACCGCTAAACGTCGCACATTATGTCATTTGCCCTACACTGCCGCGTCTGGGATGTCCAGAACCAAACCATGCATTACCTGTCATCCTTGTTAGCTCAGACGGAAGACTTCCAGGTCGTTTTGCTCGAAGATGCTCTGGTTCTGATCAACACCTTTAATTCCTCGGAGAAACGTCTGTACGAGGCTGGAACACCCTGGCGTCTGATGCTGTCGGTGGGTCAACCCGACCGGGACGGAACCCCGATTTATGACTATGACATCGTGGAAAGTGAAGGGTATTTATGGGTGGTCCAGAATCATCCGGACCGTTGTGGCTACAGCCTGTTCATGCCTAATTGCCTGGGGTTGCCACCGTTTCTGACGCTTGACCGGGTGTTGGCGAGTAAAGTCAAGGTCGTAGGGAATTTCTTTGAGGACCCGCACCTGATTCTGGAGTTTCCGGACTCGCCGTATCAGCAGGCAGCCTAACCGCCAGACGGACGGAACACCATGTATCTCAACGCCCATAGTTACTACAGCTTACGGTATGGCACCTTATCCCCCGAGGATCTGGTCAATCAGGCTGTGGCTATGGGCATTACGACGCTGGCACTGACGGATATCAACAATGTTTCGGGCATCTTCGAATTTGTCAAGTTCTGCCGCATGGCCGGTATTCAACCTGTAGTGGGCGTTGAGTTTCGCAATCACAATGAACTGGTATATGTCTGTCTGGCGCGCAACACCGCGGGATTTGCCGAAATAAACCAACACCTGTCGAACTGGTTAGTAGCCAGCAAAGACTTTCCGATTCGGGCACCCTCGTTTCAGCATGCCGTGGTGATTTATCCGTTGCACCGTCTCAATCACTTCACTGACTTGGCGGAGCATGAATTTGTGGGGATTCCGGCCGCCGGGATACCCCAACTGTACCGGTACCGCCAGAAGCTGAAACCCCACCAGGTAGTGGTTTTACAACCCATGTCGTATGCGGACAAAACAGGTTTCAGCCTGCACCGCCTGTTGCGGTGCATTGCGCACAACTGCCTGCTTTCGAAGCTGGCCGAATACGAAACGGTGCTGGAAAACGAGTACATTCTTTCACCCCGGCAATTGGAAACCGCTTTTCAATCGTGGCCCCAGATTATTACCAATACCCGAGCGCTGCTGAATAGCTGTTCGTTCGGCTTTGATTTTGATACACCCAAAAACAAGAAACTATATACCCCCAGCAAGGAAGACGACATGGCTCTGCTGCGGAAACTGGCCGAGGATGGTTTGCGGGACCGTTATGGACCCGATCATCAGGAAGCCCGTCGGCGCGTCGAGGGGGAATTGAAAATCATCGACGATCTGGACTTTACCTCGTATTTTCTCATTACCAGGGATATTATCAGTTATGCCCACGGGCGCGGGTATCACCACGTCGGGCGCGGATCGGGAGCTAATTCAATCGTAGCCTACTGCATGCAGATCACCGATGTCGATCCGATCGCACTCGATTTATATTTCGAGCGGTTTATCAACCCCGGGCGCACGTCTCCACCCGATTTCGACATCGATTTTAGTTGGGACGAACGGGATGAAATCATCGATTACGTCTTCAAGAAATACGGACGCCATCACGTTTGCCTGATGGCAAATTACGTCACGTTTCGGGACCGGGCCGCTTACCGTGAATTGGGGAAGGTATTTGGGCTTCCGAAGGCTGAGATTGATGCACTCGTTAAAGATCCCCGCTCCGCCCCGCCGAATCAGTACACCCGGTTCATTTTCCGCTACGCTCCCCTGCTCGAAGATTTTCCCAACTACCTGAGCATTCACGCAGGCGGTATTCTGATCTCGGAATTACCGCTTTACCACTACACTGCGCTACAAATGATGCCCAAAGGCTTCCCCATCTGCCAATTCGATATGCGGGTAGCCGAAGACATCGGCTTTGCGAAGTGGGATGTCTTGAGCCAAAGAGGACTGGGGCATATCAAGGAAGCCGTCGATCTGGTACGCAAGAACCGGCAGATCAGCGTCGATATTCACCGCATTCAGGATTTTAAAGACGACGAAAACATCCGTCGGCAGTTGTTGTCCCACGAAACGATGGGTTGCTTTTACATTGAGTCGCCCGCGATGCGCCAATTGATCTGGAAACTTCAGGTGGCTGACTATCTGACGCTCGTGGCCGCATCATCGATCATCCGGCCGGGCGTCGCGTCGTCGGGCATGATGGCCGAATACGTCCGAAGGCACCACAACCCGGCGGATTATACCGCTGTCCATCCGAAGATGCAGGAGTTAATGGCCGAAACCTACGGGGTGATGATCTACCAGGAAGATGTCATCAAGGTGGCCCATCATTTCGCGGGTCTGACGCTGGGGGAAGCCGATATTCTGCGCCGGGCCATGAGTGGGAAATACCGCAGCAAAGGGGAGTTTGTCCGCATCGAGCAGAAGTTCTTTGCCAATTGCCGGGATTTAGGCTACACCGACGAGGTGGCGCGCGAGGTCTGGCGGCAGATCCAGAGTTTTGGCGGTTACAGTTTCAGCAAAGCGCATTCGGCTTCTTTTGCCGTGGAGAGTTACCAGAGCCTTTTTTTGAAAACGTATTACCCGTTGGAATTTGCCGTGGCTGTAATTAACAACTTTGGCGGCTTTTACCGCACCGAGTTCTACGTGCACGAAGCCCGGCGGTGGGGGGCGCATATCGAAGCGCCCGATCTTGCATCTAGTGAGTACCTGACGCGTATTGAGGGACATACCATCTGGCTGGGGTTTGTCCACATCAAAGGGCTGGAAAAAACCGTGGTGCAGGAATTGCTGCAGCAGCGCCGACAGCAACCCTTTGCCAACTTGGACGATTTTACCCGGCGGGTTCCGGCGGGTCTGGAGCAGTTGATTATCCTGATCCGAACGGGCGTGTTTCGATCCTTTGGTTCCACCAAAAAAGAACTGCTGTGGATCGCCCATGCGCTGGTCAACAGTTACGTGCAGCACGAGGGCATTCAGGAATTGTTCGCGCTGGAAGAAACCAACTGGTCGCTACCGGTTTTATGGCAGGATGAAATAGAAGACAGCTACGACGAGATTGAATTGCTCGGTTTTCCGCTGCGATCCCCGTTCGACTTGCTGGCCTCGAAAGTGGTGGGTACCTCTGCCCGGCAATTGGCACAGCAGGAAGGACGGATTGTTACACTGGTAGGGTATCTGATCACGCACAAACTCATCAGGACGAAGAATGGAAAGCCCATGACCTTCGGGTACTTTGTGGATTACGAAGGTCATTATTTCGACACCACCCATTTCCCCCAAAGTCTGGAAAAATACCCGTACCGGGGTATGGGCATGTACCGCATCGAAGGCAAGGTGGTGGTCGATTTTGGTTGCCCTTCGGTAGAGGTACGGAAATTTGAGAAGCTGCCGGTAAAACCGGACCCGCGGGGTGGCACCGAGCTGTTTTTGAATTAATTGACCCGTTCTTATCCCTCAATAATTCATGCCATGTATCAGCAACTCTACGTTTATGCCGGACCCACCCGGAAGGCTTTCAGTTATGTCAGCGACGTGGAAGCCATCGACAAGTTTCCGGAAGATTGCTACGTTGGGTCGGTTTGGACCATTCAGCAACCGGATCAGGCCCTGCCCGGCCGGTTCGTGGTGGTTGACATTCCCATTATCTGGCAAACAAAAAGGAGCAACCAGGATCGGGTACCGCGAATTGAAATCTTTCTGGCACCGATTCAGGATCAGTGGCTTTACGGACCACCCGAGTTTCCGTTCCTTCGGGCAGCCTGAAACAGGAAAGAACAGAAAGCAATGGCTTACAACGAGAAATTAGCGAATCGCGTCCGGGAAGAACTAGCGAGTTTCCCGACGCTGGAGGAACAGACGAAACGGGGTGGTTTATCGTTTCGCATCGATCACAAGCTGGTGGTGCATGTAAAAGACGATGAGTTGATGATCCGCTGTGAAAAAGAGATGACCGACGAGCTATCCGGTCGGCCCGGGGCCCGCCCGTATGTCATGAAGGGCCGACAGGTGATGAAAGGCTGGCTGTTGATTGATCCGGTTGGCACTTCTCGACAGGCCGACCTGACGGATTGGCTCATCATCACGCTAGCGGCTACCGCCAGAGCAAAAACCACTCGGAAGCGAGCGAAATAATTGACGATCATCACCGTGTAAAAGCTGATGGGATGTCTCCAGGAAGTGTCAGTTGAAGTCGTGATTGACACAAATATTCTTACCTACGATTTTGTAGTTACATTACATTTTATTAATTGCAGATGATTTTAGTTCTCACTGGAACATTTTCTATCTAACCTAGACTGGATTAGAATCATACTGTTGATTAGACCTTTGACTTTCTTCAATATGGGCGTGTTTATTCCAGCTAGATTCGGGTATTATAAAGAAATTGACTACAAAAATTTTGGTTTAGGTAGCATTAACGACATTGCAAAGTTTTTCAACTATAATCCCGACCAATTCTACCTTTGCATGGGACCGCTGGATAGCGACTTTCAGGTTAAAAATGTGTGCATTGAGGTGTTTAGTGGTAAGATAATATTTGTTCTGGCTGACTCAACGAAAGGGCCGCTTAAGCAATCTAAAGTCGATTATTTCATGAAAGAACATAACCTCAAGCGAATCTTTGATGGACCAGAGGTTGAGTCGATATTAACTTCAGGAATTGAAAACAAGACTTTAGATATCAATTTTTTATCAAGAGTACTAAAGCTAAAAGACCCCAGCCTTACTGGAGTATTTCATGCCAGTTCAATCGGGTTGAACCTGATATTTGAACAAGGCTACCTGACTGATTTTATGTCGTCTGATGGAATGAATAAATGGGCAAAGCTATGGTATCAGTTAAATCCCGCACTCATCCGTGACTATGAACAACAAGCTATCAAGTTTTGGGGTAATAATCCAAGCCGAGTACTGTTTGAAATCAACGCTCAGGCCGAGGCATTAGGCGAGACTCCAGGTGCATTAAATAATCCTTTTTTGGAGCTTCACCGGACAGATTATGGCTTAATAGACTTTTGCATGTTGAATGTAAAACATCATAGTCGGCCTATCACGCATGATGAATTTTTAATTCTTAATCACGGACGGTTTATCCAATTGGATGAAAAAATGAAAGAGTATCGGGTAGGTCTGTTCACCTATCATTTCAATGAAGAGGGCGAACTCTTAAGAGATTTGGACGAATCTCAATCGTAATGCCCTTTACAAGAGAAAACGTATATATAATTATCATCCACCTTGTAAACCAGTCGATGTTCGTCGTTTATTCGGCGTGACCAATACCCACTCAGGTCACCTTTAAGCGGTTCAGGTTTACCCCTACCCTCGAATGGCGACCGTAAACACTCATTTAAGAGTTCTGATAACTTAGCGATTAGTTTGGGTGAAACTTTGGAAAGTTCGGCCAGTTGGTTCAAGGCTTCAGGAGAAAAGTTGGCACTACGCGACTTCATTGGCCATTGAGCGTAGTTCTTCAATAGTCATCACTTTGCCTTTCCCTTCTGCAAAATCCTTCTCGCCTTGCTCTATGACTGAACGAAGGGTTTTCGTACCAACTGTTTCGATACTGTATTCGGCTTTACAGAGACGAATAAGCCAAACGAATAACTTTACAAATTTGCTTTGTGTAGCGATGTGAATAGTAACTGCTGCCATGACGCCGTACTTAATGGATAATACTAACGTATTTTTCATCAAATAACGCAAAAAATATTGATTTAGTTGTTACTACAGGATCTGAGCCTGCTGTCAAATACAAAAGATAGTGTGAAAAGCAGGATTTGGGTGGACAATTCTTAATACAGAATAGGGACATTTCGATCCGATCATAAAACCAAAAATTCTTAGCTTCAGGTTCTGGTTTTCGATTCAACGTGGACAAAAATAGCTTCTCTTTGTGGGGCCGCAAGCGTCAGATGATCAACAAAATTGCTATTTCTCAATCACCTCGGTTTTCATCAGCGATTCGTCGAGCGGTTGCATCAATTCTTTGATTTCGGCTTTGGTCAGCTCCGGGTCGATCCAGCGACGCTGCTCCTCGTGACTGAGCATCAACGGCATGCGCTTTTTGGTGTTGTGGATGTATTCCATGATCGGGTTGGCCGCCGTCGTCACAATGGAGAACGTCGGCCGGTTTTTCCAGACCGAATAAATACAGCCCAACGCAAACGGTTTCGGGTCCGACAGGGTGATGTAATAGGGGATTTTCGATTTCCCTTCATGGCGCCATTCGTAGAAACCATCCACCAATAGAATACACCGGTGATTTACAATGCTGTCCTTGAAAGACGGTTTTTCGAAGATGGTATCCTCGCGGGCGTTCAGCGTCATCTTGGCCAGTTCAGCCGCTTTATCTTCTTTCGCCCAGGCCGGGATCAGACCCCACTTAAAGAGCTGGATGGTTTTGGGATCGTCTTCGGTGATGACCGGGAGCAGGGGATGCGCAAAACCAGACACCCGGCCGGGCGGGGTGTAGTCGTCCGAAGCGGCCTGAGCGGCTTTCACCTGCCGGACCAGTTCGGCCAGGGGTGTTTGGGCGTTAACGGTGTAGCACATAGAGTGAAGGTTTAGTCAGTAGGATAACCGGAAATCAAACGAAGTGTTGCCTTCGTTCTTTGCTATGCCGTACCCCGGTAGCGAAAGATCAGCTGGTCATCGGTTTCCTCGACGAACTTAAAATTCAAATGACCGTCAAAACCGTTCGTGGTAAACGGAACGCTATAATTCAGCCAGCCGTCCTTGTAGGCGGTGCCGGTTTCGTTGCTAATATGGAGTTGCAGCAATTGCAGAATTAATTTGGTTGCAACCCGGCCAAAATCACCGGTAACGATGTTCTGATTCTGGATCGAGACGACTTTCATGAACGGCGAGCTTTTCTAACGCCTAATCTAGTGAGAACCGTTCAAAACACCAATCCCTGACCGGGTTGGATTATGAAGTTCTTGATTTGAAAACGGACGGTTCAAATAATGCAAGAATTTTTTTTGCACACTCTTCTACATCTCCGATTTTCCGGTATTCATTAATCAGACTGAGGCACCTTGCGTAAAATTCATCATACCCCTTCAATGACGGCCCGATTTCAATGTCGATAACTACGTTGGATGAATAATTGGTTCCGGTGTTGTTTTTCCTTATACCCTCTAATTGCTCGTTCCGCTCTTTGGGGTAACCGCAGTCCATATAAACCAGGCAGTCATATTGTTCAATTACTGCGGGTAAAGCGGTGGTATATTCGGCATTAAAATAATGCGCCAAATGGGCAAAAGGATCATATCCCCATGTTCCGCCCAACTCTGTCCGATATCGGTTAAAAAGATCCAGATAAGGTTCGAAATTTCCAACCGAGTAATCTTTGCAGGCCTGGTGTAGTGACCGCAGCTGATTATTCAGATTTGTAGCCTGAAAGTGGGCTGTCATCATGCCCCTGAAGGCATCGTTATCAATATCTACGTTGGCCCATCCGAAAGATGATTCTCTCAGAAAGCGGGCCTGGTTGTTTGTTTCGTCTTCCAGATACTGGATTTGCTTTAAATCAATTAAGGCGTTCATGGTATGTTGTTTTAAGTGGTATAAACTGGGTGCCATTGACCTACAGTAAGTTAACACTTAAATCTAAATAGTGCAAAGCTAAAGGCAGTGTCTTTCAGGTAAGACCGAATCCAATCTAAAAAAGAGTATTTGGCTAAATGAGAAAAGCAAGCAATTTCGTTATCAAGTAAGTATGCGAAAAGTCGTAGCTCCAGATACAAAGTTGATTATTTTGATTGATGCCGCTGTCGCCTTTCATTTTGTGATCGTTCCCATTCCAAATCTGAGTTGAAAGAATCACGGTTTAATTTGATTCCAAACTCAAAATCCTCATCAACCTTTTGACATTCTCCGTCTAAAGAGTCTTTAATAACATAGTGCAAAAAATGAGAAGCCATTATTGTAGAGCAATATTCTACTTCATTTAAATATAAGAGTTTTTTATCATCGAGAGAATTGTAGTCTTTTTTGACTATTATTTCACTCTTTGATTGCAATAAACCTGCTTTTTCACAGTACGGTACATGAATATTTAAATAGGTTGGTAGGCCTAATCGGTGGAAAGAATTAAGGCGGGAATGTGCAAGGATAATTAGGATTTCAATAAGATAGTGTATTTTAATGGAGTCGATCAAAATAGCCAGATCCATAAATTCGCCATAATTTATATTCCCTGTAATATATGCGCCGAATGCTTTTGCCAACAAGGCTGCTTTCTTTTCATGGTCAAATCGTTCTAAATAAATAATAATTTGTTCTCCCAACTGACCTCTTGCCTTTTCATCATTGTTGTGCCTTTCCCAGAACTCTTCTTTCTGGTTTTCGGTAAATTCATCAAGATTATCAAGGAAGGATTTTACTTTCTTGAAAAACAGATGGTCACGAATTGAATTAAAGGCCTGAATACTTTTCGCGACAGTCCCCAAAAAAGGAATTTCTTTAATGAATGTATCTGGGAGATTAGAGTCAATAATGGCTTCCAGGGAATCCGTTATAATTTCTTCAATTGGTTTGGAAGGCGATTCTTGGCCACCTATAGAGACTGTTCCCATGGTTTCAATTTGAATCTGTCAAATCTACCAATAAGCGCAGAAAGTTTTGGCGCTCTGGTAATAAAAAGCAATGGTGTCAGCTGTCAAAGCCTATATAAGGGGGTTTAACAGCTGACACCATCATTCTACCCAAAAATAGAGTATCTGGCCAGACCATTGATTAGTCAGTATTTTATCTTACACGGCAAAACCGGCAAAAGAAGAAACGGGGAGTTCTGCCGGTTTTGCCGGTAGGTTACCTTAGTCGTGGAGATAAAAAATGGTTGTATTGGACAGATAAGATCAACTTAATTATGGGGCATCTTGAAAGGCCGCCAGAATGATGTCCCAAAGAAATTGTGTATCAAACGGTGTATCAAAGAAAAAGCCACCCCGTTTATAGAGTGGCTAATTCACTGATAATCAAGAGCCCCCAGTCGGGATCGAACCAACGACCTACTGATTACAAGTCAGTTGCTCTACCAGCTGAGCTATGGAGGCAATTCGATTTGAGTGTTCTGCCACCGGGGCAGTCAACCGAAAACCGGGCGTGCTGGATGGCTTTCTTTAAATCTGGTGCAAAAATAGCAAATTTGCCTTTTCGGTCAAAGAAAGACTCCTTTATTTTTCCATCCGAAGCCGTTTTTTTGTTTACTGGGCTTCCCGAATCACTTTCAACTGGTGCTTCAGATCATCCAGTTGCTTCTGGGCCACCTGAATCTTTTTGTCGATGTCGGCCCGCAGCTTATCCGCACCTTTCGAACGGCTGAAAAATTCGATGTTGTTGTTATACACCGCAATATCGTTTTCCAGTGTCGTCATTTTCCGGCGAATATCGCCTTCTTTTTTGTACAAATCCCGCGATGAACCGGTTTCGCGGATCATCTCCGCTTCATTCTCAAGCGTCAGCCGTTCTTTCTCTCTTGGCGAAATTTTCCCGTTGGCCCCCACAAACAAGTTGACCGCATTGATGTACCGCTTCTGAATCGACTGCATGTCTTTCTTCGGCACATAGCCAATTTGCGACCACTCTTTTTTGAAGTCGTTCAACTGCGCCAAATCCGCATTACCACTGTTTGCTACGGTTTCGATCCGCTCGCAAAGCGCTATTTTTTTCGCCAGATTTTCTTCAAACTCTTTTTCAACCTCCTGGTTCCGGGAGCGTTTTTTGTTGAAGAAACCGTCGCAGGCGGCTTTGAAACGTTCAAAAATCGTGTCCTTAAATTTCTCCGGAACCTGACCGATGTTTTTCCACTGACGTTGCAATTCAATGACTTTCTGGGTGGTTTCGGCCGATTCTTCGCCCGACTCCAGAATGCCTTCTACTTCTTCGCACAACTGGGTTTTGGCTTTCAGGTTTTGCTCCCGCTTGCTTTCAAGTTGTTTGAAAAACTCACCTTTATGGTGGAAGAACTGCTTGAGGGCAGCCCAGAATTTCTTGCTCAGTTCTTTACCTTCGTCGCGCGGCATCGGCCCCCGAATGTTGTTCCAACGATCCTGGATCGTCATCACTTCGCGGGTTTTTTCGTTCCAGTCGTTGATGCTGTTCGAGGTGAACGACGTAAACGGAATCAGTTCTTCGTAGAGTTTGGATTTCTCTTCATACAACTGTGCGCCTTCTTTCCGAATCTCTTCGTTCTGCCCGCGACGGCGGTCGTAGAGCGTATCGAGCGCTTTTTTGAAGCGTTGCCACAAAACTTCCTGCTCCGCTTTCGGAGCCGGCCCGACGTGTTTATATTCTTCGAAAAGCGCGTTGGCTTCGTCAATAACCGCTTTGGTTACCGGACTGCCTTCGTTCGCCTGAACCATCGCTTCCACTTTTTCACAAAGCTCCGCCTTCTGGGTCTGGTTCTTTTTCCGATCTAGTTCTTTTAGTTCGAAATAAATATTCCGGTTGCTGTAGTAGCGGTCAACCAAGGCATGATAAGTGGCCCAAAGCGTCGCATTGTGGGGCGACGACACATTCCCGGCGGCTTTCCACTCGTCCTGAATGTGCTTGAAACCGTTCCAGCTCGTCTTCGGATCACCGGCGTTGTTTTCGTCGGCTTCCACCAACTCCCGCAACCGGCGCAGCAGTTCCGTTTTCAGGTTAAAATTGTTATCCTTGGCCTTTTCGAGTTGCTGGAAATACTGATTTTTCTGGTCTTTAATCTGCTTGAACAGACTATCAAACCGCCCTACCAGTTCATCGGGTTTGAACTCGAATCCTTCTTCTGAACCGGTTTCCTGCACGTACCGCTGCAGGGCTTCGGCCCGGTCCGACGCTTTCGATTGATCAAACAACGGACGTAATTCTTTCAGGACGTCATCTGCCCGACGATAGTCCGATGCCGAAACCGCATCCGTCTTCAAAGAAGCCAGATTTTTTTCGAGCAATGCGACCATGTCCGCCCGGGAAAGCTGGCTGTAATCGGCAGCCGGAGTTACCTCCTCCAGTTCCAGTTCGGCTGATTCGGTGGGTTCAACGTGCATTTCTGCCACCGCCGAAGTCTCCGGTACGGATTCTTCAACAGCCACAGGTTCTGCAACCGGTGCCGCTTCAGCAGAAACCACCTCCTGGCCGGATTCGTCAGCAACCGTCGGCTCCGTTGCCAAAGCTACCGGCGTTTCCGCTCCTTCCGGCTCGGGCGCTCCCAAATCGGTTGTTTCCTGATTGAGTTCCGGCCCCACCGTGTCAGCGGGTTCCGGAGCCGATTCTACTTTGTCAGCCGGTTTTTCGTTCGATTCCAGTTCCACTTTGTCAGTCGGTTCCTCGTTTGATTCTACCGCATCAGTCGGCTCAGTCTCCGGTTTTATCTCGTGAGATGCGTCCAGATTCTGTTCCTTGCGTTCAGTTATTTCTTGCTCTTCGCTCGCCATACGATCTTTAGGAATCGTTACTTTTGCAAAAATACGAAAAAAAGCGGATTATTATTTCTTTACAGACCGCATCACCGGATCGAATCCCAAACACCCATGCTATCTCCCCTGGCTGACCTACGCAAAGAGTACACCCTAAACGGGTTGGACCCGTCAGATGTTACCCAAAATCCGTTCGATCAATTTCAACGCTGGTTCACGGAAGCCCTGAATGCGGGTGTTCCGGAGCCCAATGCCATGCATTTGGCCACGGTTGGTCCGCAAGGACGGCCTTCCGGACGAATTGTGTTGCTGAAAGGCTTCGACGAAAACGGCTTTTCTTTTTTCACGAATTACCAAAGCCGCAAAGGTTTTGAGTTGGCCACACACCCCTTTGCCGCACTGACCTTTTTTTACGCCGAACTCGAACGCCAGATCCGGATCGAAGGCGCGATTCAGAAAGTATCCCCGGAAGACTCTGACATTTATTTTCAGAGCCGCCCACGGGGCAGCCAGATCGGGGCCTGGGTTTCACACCAGAGTTCAGCCATTGAAAGCCGTGAGGTACTCGAAAACCGCCAGCGGGAACTGGAGCTACTCCATAAGAACCAATCCATTCCGCGCCCCCCACACTGGGGCGGATACCTCCTGATTCCCGATCGCATCGAGTTTTGGCAAGGCCGGCCCAGCCGTTTGCACGACCGGGTTTTGTACCGAAAAGAAGAAGATAATTGGGTAATTGAGCGGCTGGCGCCGTAGTGGAAGGATGGGTTATGAATGATGAGTTATGAATTTTCGAGCCAGCTCGTTCACCATTCATAACTCATCATTATTTTAAATCAAACAGATTTTTCACCCCAATCGTCCGATCCACGGTGAACCCTTCACCGTATTTGACGCCGATGACGTGGCCGAACTCTTCGGCGCGGGCGCGCAGAAATTCCATGAATTCCTGGCTGGCAATGTAACTCATGGGTTCGTTGCTCTTCGGATCATAGAACTGACTCTTGTAGGCCAGCAGCGACGCCTGTTTCTTCTCGTAGAAATCGGTAATATCGACAATGAAATCCGGTTTGATGTAGCGATCCTGAATCAGGTGATACACCAGTTTCGGACGCCAGGCCTCCTGCTCCAGCCCCGTCGCGTCAGCACCAAGATTATCAACGGTTTTGATTTGCCGCAGCCCCGAATAAAAGCACGCATCCACCACCAGTTCCGACGCCCGCCCGTGGTCGGGATGGCGGTCGTAAATGGCATTCGTGATCACAATATCGGGTTGATAGCGCCGGATTGCTACCATCAGCGCCTTCTGGTGTTCTTCATCGTTGCGAAAAAAACCGTCCCGAAAACCCATGTTTTCGCGTGCCGACAGCCCCAGAATCCGGGCAGCCGCATCGGCCTCCTGCAAACGAATTTCGGGCGTTCCACGCGTTCCCAGCTCTCCGCGTGTTAAATCCACGATGCCAACTTTTTTACCCTGTGCAACGAGGGAAAGAATGGTGCCGGCGCAGCCTAATTCAGCATCGTCGGGATGAACGGCAATGACAAGTAAATCCAGTTTCATTCGTTAGTGGACTCTCAGTTTTTGTCCCGGCCGAATCCGTGAACGGGTTGAAAGGTGGTTTTTCCGGGCCAGCGTCGAAGCCGTCAATCCATACCGCCGGGCAATGCTGGTGAGGGTTTCACCCGATCGAACACGGTGGAGAACCGTGCGTTTGTAACGCGGCTTGAACCCGGACAAGTTGACGCTACTTTTCCCGCGTAAATAATCCCAGACCGAAGCGGTCAAAATGAAATGGTCGGAAATCAGGGAGTTGGTTGGGAAGTCGTAAACGAACGTGGGGCTGAAGGGGTTGCCCTCATACCGGGTTTCGAAGTGGAGGTGAGAGCCGGAACTGCGGCCGGTGCTGCCGCCTAGGCCAATCTGATCGCCGGCCTTGATGAGTTGGCCGGATTCGACCAGGGCCTTGGACAAGTGACCATACACGGTTTCCAGACCGTTGTAATGCCGAAGCAGAATATACCGGCCAAAGCCGCCACCGTCCCAGCCTGCCACCCGCACAATCCCGTCAAAAGCGGCATAAACCGGGTCGCCGGTTTCCAGATCAAGATCCATTCCCTTGTGCCACCGCCCCCAGCGCGGGCCAAACATGGAGGTTACTTTTCCGTCGACGGTTGGGGCCGACCAATACCGGTTTTCGGCCGGGTCGTATAATTTCAGATCAATTACTTCGTCAAACTGGAGGGGGTCGATGCCATATGGATCGACGTTGTGAGGGTCCCAGATGGCATAATAATCCGCAATTTTCACCCAATCGTCACCCACCTGAACCGAGTCGATGTATTCGACCACGGCCGGTTCACCTTCATCGATGGTAGAAGTGTCCTCAGCAACTACGGGATTCACCTCTTTTTTGGGTTCAAACTGATTATTAAACCGCAGGTTGGAAGGTTCCTGTTCAAATTCCTCATCCGGCACCTGAACCGGCGATTGCGTGGGGAAGTTGGGATTTTCTTTCTCTGTTTTCTTTGGCTTGATGCTCAGGTTCTTCTTGAATTTTCCACGTTCCTGTGCTTCTACGGTCGTTACGCTTGCCAAACAGCAAACGCTGGCGAACAGCCACCAGACTGCCAGTTTTCTCATCCTTGGGGATAAAGTTTGACAAAAAGAATGATGAATAATGAATGATGAACGATGAATTGGCTGACGCTCACCATTCATCACTCATCGTTCATCATTCATAACGCCCTTTGTGGTGGTTACTAATTGTGTATCGTTTACGCTTCCGCGTGCATTTCAACTTCTTTCATGGCCAGATACCGCTCGGCATCCAGGGCGGCCATACAGCCCGTTCCGGCGGCCGTAACCGCCTGGCGATACGTGTTATCCTGCGCATCGCCACAGGCGAATACGCCCGGCACGTTGGTCCGGGTGCTGCCTTTTTCCGTCAGGATGTACCCGGTTTCATCCATATCAACGAACGGTTTGAAAATGGCCGTATTGGGTACGTGACCAATGGCGACGAAAAATCCGGAGACATCGATCACCCGTTTTTCACCCGTCACCGTATTTTTGATCAGCGCACCGGTTACTTCCTCCTCACCCAGTACTTCTTCCGTTTCACTATTCCACAAAATTTCAATATTGGGGAGCGATTTCACGCGGTTCTGCATGAATTTCGAAGCCCGCATTTCGTCCCGACGGACGATCATATACACTTTTCGGCACAAATTGGCCAGGTAACTCGCTTCTTCTGCCGCTGTATCACCCGCGCCTACAATGGCGACGTCTTTCCCCCGGAAAAAGAAGCCGTCACAAACCGCACAGGCCGAAACGCCCAGGCCGTTCAGGCGCATTTCCGACGGCAACCCGAGCCATTTGGCCGAGGCTCCGGTTGAAATAATCACCACATTGGCACTAATTTCCTGCTGATCGTCCACCATAGCCTTGTGAATGGTTCCGGAGAAATCAACGGCGGTGACGACACCATACCGGATGTCGGTTCCAAACCGGCGGGCCTGCTCTTCGAGGTCCGTCATCAGTTGGGGGCCGTTAACACCGTGGGGATAGCCCGGAAAATTATCAACTTCGTTGGTGATGGTGAGTTGGCCGCCCGGTTGCATTCCCTGGTATAAAACGGGCTTCATGCCTGCACGGGAAGCGTAGATGGCGGCAGTATATCCGGCCGGGCCGGAACCAATAATAAGGCAATTGACGTGTTCGGTGGTCATCGTCTGACAAAGAATAGAATGTTTAATCTGGTCGGCTTTTGCTTAAATACGGAGCCAGACACTGAAAAAACAAGCGCAAAGGTGCAAAAAATTCCCGGCGAAACCAAGTTAAAGGAGAATGAGCCCTGAACTCTGAATAATGAAAAAATAAGGCAAAATCCTGCTCTTTTGTGGCCATTTTGCCCTTCCCTGCTCCGGCTTCACCATTCAAGCTTCTTTAAATTTTACAAAATTCGCCATTCGATCCGCCGGTTTAGCTTCCGGTTTTCGTCGGTGGTGTTGGGAGCAACGGGCTTTGTTTCGCCGTATCCGGCTGATTTAATCCGGTTTGGGGCAACACCGGCTTTGGCCAAATAACTCACCACCGATTGCGCCCGCTTTTTAGACAGTTCCAGGTTGTTGGCCGTACCGCCCTGATTATCCGTATGCCCGGAAACCTCGATGTTGACCGTTGGATTGACTTCCAGAAACTTCACCAGCCGGTCGAGTTCGGTGCGGGATTTGTCGGCCAGGTCGTATCGGCCGGTTTCAAAAAAGAGGTTGTTCAGCGTCTCTTTGGCCGGTGCCTCACCCTCCGTCGGCTTGATTGGTTCCAGCGGCACGCTCATCGTCAGCCCCTCCCCTTCCCGTTTCCGGGTAAAATCGAACGAAAGACTTTTGAACAGATATCCCGGCCCGATCACGTACAGGGCGTACTCGCCACCAGTCGGCAGAATGGCGGTGTATTGCCCGGTTTGCGGATCGGACTGAACGCGGGTAATCAGTTGATTGGTCGACAGGTCAATGAGTTCAATCGTGGCATTCAGCGGTTTTTTGGTGCGGGCATCCGCCACCAGCCCTTTCAGGTAACTGACCGGGCGGACTTTCTGACGCAGGGCTTCGGGCAGATCAAAAACGTAAAGTTTGGAACGCTGCTTGCCATCGCTGGCGGCCTGTTCCTGCGAATAATAAGCGTGAGCACCGTTGGCCGAGACAAACAAAGCTGCCTGATCGTCGGAAGTATTGATCGGATAACCCAGGTTTTGCGGATTCGACCAGCCCGAAGCCGTACTGTCGGCCACAAACAGATCGTAACCACCCAGGCCCAGGTGTCCTTCCGAAGCGAAAAACAGGCTCAAACCGTTGGCGTGAATAAACGGCGATGCTTCGTCAAAGGGCGTGTTGATGCTTTTCAGATTATAAGGCGGTTTCCATTCACCGTCGTCGCCCAGATCGCTGCACCAGATATCGCGCCGACCCACGCCCCCTTTCCGATCCGAAACAAAATACAGACGCCGGCCATCCGCTGACAAGGCGGGTTGCGATTCCCAGGCGCGGGTGTTGACCACCGGCCCGATGTTCTGCGGTTCCGACCAGGCATTCCCGGTTTTATGACTAATGTACAGGTCACAACTTCCGTAGCCTGCGCGGCCCTGACAAACCGTAAACACGAGTGTGCGGCCATCGGCCGACAGCGTGGGCGTCCCTTCGTTGTTGATGGAATTGATGAGGGGCGAAATGGATTCGGGCGGACTCCAGGTCTCGCCCTTCTGGGTCGAAACCATCAGGTCCTCATCCCCTTCGGGTTTCAAAACCGTGTACACCAGCGTCTGTTCATCAGCCGTCAACACCGGAAAATACTGGGACGGAAACGCCTGAACGGTTGGCGATAACGGTTGCGGTTTTACGGGCAACGGATTCTGAATCGCCTGTTCGCCAAAATGGGCGGTTTGCAGCATCCGGTCGATCCGTTTCCACTGCAGCGACTGGGGCGGAAACAGCTTCTGATACCGTTCGATGTGCGGGATGGCGACCCGATAATTGCCTTTTTTGAGTAGATAGGCACTCACAAACTGATACGCCAACCCTGTTGTGGGTTTGTCGGGCTGCTGTCCGATGGCCCGTTGGTAGACCTGAAAAGCCTGGTCGGGCTGGCGCATGAATTCGTATACCTGCCCCAGTTTCAGATACGCATCGGTATAGCCGGTATCACGTTCCACGGCCTGGTGAAACAAATCCAGCGACTCGGTCATTTTCCGGTTCGACAAGGCATCGACGGCCTTTTTATATAATTCGACGGCCTTCTTATTCTGGCAATAGGAAGGAAGAAGAAAGGGAGGAAACGAAAAAAGGAATAAAAGGAGAAACAGGCGGTTTGGCCGTCGCTCCCTTCTTCCTTTTACCCACTTCGGTTCCTTTACGGAATGTCCATGAATTTGTGTGTTTGCAACGAAACCTGCCATTGCGGATGCTGTTTTACATACTCAACGATCAGAGGTAGCATTTCATTTGAACGACTCCACTCCGGTTGTAAAAACAATTTGCAATGCGGTTGCAGCGACGCCACAAAGGACTCCGCAAACGCAAAATCGCTTTTGTTGTAAATAATGGCTTTCAATTCATTCGCCTTTTGGAAAATATCCGGATTGGGCTCCTTGAACTTCTTGGGCGAAAAACAGATCCAGTCCCAACGCCCGGTGACGGGATAGACCCCCGACGTTTCAATATTCGTCTGAAAACCGGCGTTCCGAAGGGCCAGCGTCAAACCGCTCAGGTCGTGCATCAACGGTTCTCCCCCCGTAATGACGGCCATTCGTCCGGGGTATTGCAAAGCGCCTTCAACGAGTTCATCGATCGTGTATTTCGGGTGGGCGTTCACATCCCAGGATTCCTTCACATCGCACCAGTGACACCCAACATCGCAGCCGCCAAGCCGGATGAAGTACGCAGCTTTTCCCGTATGTGCACCCTCTCCCTGCAACGTGTAGAACGATTCCATGACAGGAAGCCGCTCCAGGGTGTCAGTTTGTTGATTCAGTACTTGATTCATGGGGCAAAGTTACGGAATTTGCGGGCGAAGGTTTATCTATTCCCACGGCTTTCCGCAGCCTTTATGAAGTATCGTCCGTTTCCGTTTCTGCTTACCGGCCTGATTCTCGCCGTAACAAGCACGTTTTTCCTGAGTAATACGCCCCCTTTGGCGGCTCTAAAGCCCAATGTCGTCTTCATCTTCGCCGACGATCTCGGCTGGGGTGACCTTTCTTCTTACGGGGCCACCGACCTGAAAACACCCCACATCGACACCCTGTTGCGGGCCGGATTACGATTTACGAATTTTTATGCCAACAGCCCGGTTTGCTCCCCCAGCCGGGCGGCTTTGCTGTCGGGGCGTTGGCCGGAAGCGATGGGCGTTCCGGGCGTTATCCGCGACGATTTGGCCGATAGCTGGGGCTACCTCGCTCCGGGTCTGCTGCTCCCCAGCTACCTGCAAAAAGCGGGCTACCACACGGCTTTGGTCGGAAAATGGCACTTGGGACTGGAACCCGAAAACGCCCCCAATGAACGCGGTTTCCAGGAATTCTACGGTTTTCTGGGCGATATGATGGATGATTATTACACCAAGCGACGCAACGGCCACAACTTCATGCGCCACAACCGCCAGGTCATCGATCCGCCCGGTCACGCAACGGAGGTGTTTACCGAAGGGGCGATCCGGTATGTGAACAGCCGGAAAAACAACCCGAAACCGTTCTTTCTGTACCTCGCTTACAACGCTCCTCATAACCCGTTGCAACCACCCGCCGACTGGCTCGACCGGGTGAACAAGCGGGAACCCACCATCGACCCGACCCGGGCCAAACTGGTGGCACTGATCGAACACCTGGACGCCAACATCGGCCGGCTGCTGGCAACGCTGAAAGCCAACCGACAGTTGGAAAATACGCTGATCGTTTTCACGAGTGACAACGGCGGCTGGGGTCCCGCCAAAGCCAACAACGGCCCCTACCGCGCTTTTAAGGGAACGATGTACGAAGGCGGGATTCGGATTCCGGCGGGAGTGGTCTGGTCGGGTCACATCCCGTCGGGCCGGGTGTCGGACGAGCGGGGGCAACTCAGCGACTGGATGCCCACGTTTCTGGAACTGGCGGGTCAACAAGCCACCACGCCGGTCGATGGCAAATCGCTGGTACCGGTCTTGCTAACGAATCAACCGGATGCGCAGAAGCTCGACATACTCCGCCAGCGACCGCTTTTTTACATCCGCCGGGAAGGCAACGACGCCTTTAAGGGACTGACGACCCAGGCTGTTCGGCTGGGCGACTGGAAATTGCTGCAACCCAGTCCGTTTTCGCCCTTTGAATTGTATAACCTGAAGGACGATCCGAAAGAAACCACCGATCTGGCGAAGCAGGAAAAAGCGAAAGCCGATGAATTGACCCGCCTGTTAATGAACCACATCCAACAGGGCGGGGCCGTGCCGTGGCAGAAAAGAAAATAAGAAACGGTGCAACTTTCCGATTCAGGACGGCATCTTCTTCGCAGAAATCTTACCATTCGCTAACCACCATGCAAACCCATCGTTTTTATTTATCCCTCTTGCTTTCGACGCTGATGGCCGGTTTTTCAGAAGCGCAGTCGGTGACAAAACAGTTCAGTATCAAATCGTTCGACCGCATCGACGTGGCCAATGCCATTGATGTCGAAATCCGGAAAGGCTCTTTTGACATTGTGGCCGATCTGTCGCCCGGCGAAACCGAATACCTGTCCGTCAAAAGCGAAAACGGCGTGCTGGTCGCCCGGTTCAACCGACCGGCCGGCAACTGGATGCCGGGCAAAAACCGCAAATCGCCCCGCTTGCTGGTCACGATGCCCGCCCTGCGTGGCATTACCCTTTCCGGGGCTTCCGACGGCGATGTGAATGATGCGTTCGACAGTGAAGAGCTGGACATTACGCTGTCGGGAGCCGCCGACCTGACGATGAAAGACATTTCAGCCAACCGCATCCGGCTGAAAGCCTCCGGCGCTTCCGACACCAAACTGCGGGGCCGCGTGAAGCAACTCGATGTTGACATTTCGGGGGCTTCGGATTTGCAGGCCTATGAACTAACGGCCGATGAAGCAATGATCCGGGCGTCGGGAGCGAGTGATGCCTCGGTGACCGTAACGAAACGACTGGAGAAAAACACGCGGGGCGGAGCGGATGTCTCACACCGGGGCAATCCGCAGACGGTGATTTCGAATCAGAAAAAATCAGACGACTAGACCGACGAACCGCGCATCCAGTGAACGGATTCGGGTGACATTTCCAGCCCGACCAACTGGCCAACTTTGATTTTTTCGTGGGAGGCCGCGACAAACGTCAGGTTGACAAACCGGTTCATTTCGACCTCTACTTCCAGGTAAGCGCCTTTGAAAAACACATTCCGGACGGTTCCACCGAAGCGTCCTCGGTCGCTCAACCGGATGTTTTCCGGCCGAACACACGCCAGGGCGTTGGGTTGGTAGGCGTGAATGATGCCCATCAACGGCAGGTGTTTGGCCCGAATCAGATTGGCCGGGCCGGTCATTTGCGCGGCATAGGCGTTGTACGGACGGCGGTAGACATCCATCGGCGCACCCATCTGAATCAGTTGGCCATCCTGCAAAATCCCGATGCGATGCGAAATGGACAGGGCATCGGTCGAGTCGTGGGTGACAAACAGACAGGCGGTTTTTTCGTTCCGAACCAGGTCCAGCAACATGCTGCGGATCAATTCGCGGTTGGGCAAATCGAGGTGACTAAACGGTTCGTCGAGCAGCAGCGCGGCCGGTTTTTCGGCAATGGCACGGGCAATGGCCGTCCGCTGCTTTTCGCCCCCCGACACCTGGCGCGGGAGCCGGTGTTGCACCGCTTCGAGCCGACACAGGTTGATCAACTGCTCGACCCGGAAATTCTGGTAGCGTTTTTCGTAAAACCGTAGGGCGTAGGCAATATTTTCGCGAACGGAAACATGGGGCATTAACTGGTATTCCTGGTGCACCAATTTGATATGAGGATGCCCCGGAACCAACTGTTCAGATGGCCCCTTAATCCGTTCATTATTCAATTGTACGGCCCCTTCCGTTGCATCGAGTAAACCCGCCATCAGGTTGAGCATGGTACTTTTCCCCGAGCCACTCGCCCCGATCAACCCCACCACCTCACCCGGTTTTATGACCAATGAAACGCCCCGAACGGCGGTTACGTCCCCGAAAGATTTTACAAGATGGATAGACTCAAGCAATGGATATTGACCTTTTTCAGTGCACGCAATATATTGATCGACAAGGCTTTACGTAGATAACAAACGAAAACCGTCTTTGCCGACGGTGTAAAATTAAGGAATTACGGGAACAACCGTGCGATAAGATTTTATCATATGTGCGAAAAATCTCCAAGCATTTTTACCGTTTCCCCAGCCAATAAAAGAATAGTACCAACAAAAGGAAAGCAAGTACCACCAGCGCAATTTTCCAGGCCGATTTGGGTCGTTCACCCGCAATCTGTCCGGTTTGACCATTGACCAGGAACCGGTATTGCTTGCCGTTGTAGAGATACATACAAATCCAGAGCGGCAACAAAATGTGCTTGAACGTCTGATTCGTCAGGGTCGTGTCGACAGTCAGGTTGCGTTGCGTATCCCCGCCCATTTGCGAGGCACAGGCATTTTCTTCGCGGCTCCGAATCTGTTCTTCAGCTTTGCGGGCGCTTTCAGGCAAATCGATGCTGTACACTTCGGCTTCCCAGCCCAGCAAGATCCGCGGATCATAATCGACGATTTCCTTCAAATCGTAGCGACTGGCTTCCTGCACCTGGCTTTCCCGCTCCGACAATTTTCGGGACGCCATTTCGAGCATGTCGTCGTAAAACGCCTGGTGCGACCCACTGCGGTATTCCCACCGAACCCGTTGCTGTTGCTGGGTCACCGTCTTGCCGTTGGCATCGCGCACCTGCACCGGAACGTAGTAATAAAACCCGGCTTCTCCGGTGTAGTTCGAGTGAGCCTGGGCGTCAAAGGTCCAGAATGGAATGTAGATACCGTGCAGGTTATCCAGCATCGCACCGGCGGCCAGATCCGACGGCGCCAGCCAGCTATCCCCTACCCAGCTCTTGAACCGCTGCAATGCCTGCTCTTTCGAAATCCGGAACGGTAGCAAACCGGCGGGTTCGATCAGCCGGGTTTTCTGCGCATCCGGGTTCACGTTTTTGGAATTGCAAAAGGCACAGGTAATGGTCGGTGCGTCGTAATTTACGGTCGTTTTGGCACCGCAATTCTGGCAGGTAAACAACCGCTTTTCCTCGGTGGGCGCGTTGGGTAACTGCCGGTCTTCGACCCGAAAAGCCAGCGGGTTCTCGTGCAGGTTGCTTTTGGTAAACGGAATGTCTTCGGTATTGCCGCAATAATCGCAGCTCAGTTTCTGTTTCTCGGCCGAAAATTTCAACTGCGCTCCGCAGGCCTTGCAGGGAGCCCGGACCAGGTCTGAAAGTTCTGATGGTTGCATGGTGGGACGGGAACGCGGACGACCCGCGTTCCTACCGGTTTGGGGCTATAATCGGGCTAGTAACTCGGCTTTTTTGGCGTTAAATTCCTCTTCGGTCAAAATCCCGGCGGCTTTCAGTTCGCCCAGTTGTTTCAGCAGGTTCATGACCTCAGTTTTGTCTTCTTTGGGCGCCTGCGGAGCGTTGGCCGCGCTGGTGTTCTGCATGAAATTGCCCAAACCGCCCAGCAACACGGCTGCGCCACCGGCACCACCGCTTTCGGCGGCATCTTCCAGGGCAACACCCGCCTGAAACTGCTGAAAACGAGCCATATCGCCCACCATATTCATCTGCGTGGTTTTGTCGAGAAACGCTTCGACTTCGGGCGGCAGGCTCGTATTTTCAATGTAAAATTTGGTCAATTCCAGACCGTAGCCCGTGAAATCTGACTGCAGTAGTGGCAGCAGTTTGTCGCCAATTTCCTTGTAATTGCGGGATAAATCGTAGACCGAAATACCGGCTTCGCCAATCGTGTCCGTGAAGTTGGTGATGATGGCCGAGCGGAGTTGGTCTTCCACATCGCCGATCCGGACAACGGGCGTCGTTCCGGCGTATTCCTTGATAAACTTCCCGGCATCGACCACCCGCAACGCAAACACCCCGAACGCCCGAACCCGCACCTGCTTCAGTTCGGGATCGCGGACGATGAACGGGTTTTGCGTCCCCCATTTGAGGTTCGTAAACTGCTTGGTAGAGACGAAGTAAATATCGACTTTGAACGGCGACTCAAACCCCATTTTCCACGACCGTAACGTGGTCATGATCGGCATGTTCTGCGTGGTCAGTTCGTAGCGACCCGATTGATACACATCGGCTATTCGGCCTTCATTGATGAAAACCGCCACCTGCGACTCCCGTACGGTCAGTTGAGCGCCGTATTTGATGTTGTTGCCATTGTCCGGAAATTTCCAGATTACCGTATCGTTCGAGTTATCGACCCAGTCGATGACCTCGATAAATTCATTGCGAATGAAGTCAAATAGTCCCATATGCTTGTCTTCGACAACCGCAAGGCCATCGGGTTTTTCGGTGTTGCTGTTTTACACGTTCAATTCTACGCAAAAAAAACGAACCCGCGCGGGTTCGTTTTTTTGAACGGCAAGAAAAAACCGCCGGACGTTCCGTTTTCAGGAATGACGGAGCGACTGTCTGAATTCAGAAGTCTACTCCCGCCATCCGTATTTGTTCTCGTCAAGAAGCAACAAACTCATCAACTGGTGCTCCCGCAGGTCTTCGGGCGTTGACGGCCCATAGGTAAGAGAACCGACAGCGGGTCGTTCACCCAGGTATTTCTTGTAATTTTCCTGATTTAAAGACTTCAGCTCATCAAACTTCTCCTGAATAAAGTGGTACACTTTATCATCAATATGGTAAAGCTTTCCTTTCAGGTAATTCGCCGTGGCTTTGGTAGGTTCGTCCATTCGGTGTTTGAAATAAAAATAGTCCGGCCATAGATAATCGAATTGATGCTGTAGTAACGTTATCTTTAACAGATTGGGCATTAGCGTTCGGGCAAACCGAAAATGCTCGACCAATAACCGGACTTTCATCTCATTTAAATACCGCTTGTACTCCGCTTTTAAAAAAGCAATCTTGGACTCTTCCTGAAACAATCCTGTCAATTTTAACAGAGACCTTGGACTAAAAAAATCAGGCAGAATCTTTTCGTAATTGGTTAGTAATGATTGGTTATACGCAATTTCGCCCAGTTTGCCATTGTCTTCTTGCACCAGACTTTCTTCGTAACTCCGAATCCGTGTTTTTAGATTCGCTTCATACCGTTCGAACTGCTCGTCTGCCAGAATGTCTTTAAAAGTCGCCCATTCAAAATCCCATTCTTCCCATTGCGAAAAGTACGTATCCTTGGAAGAAAGCCTTTTGTCCTGTTCATAGTGATGAATGCGTTCGGCCTGTGCCAGATCCGGATTACAAAAGGCGTACCGTTCCTGCACCAGTTTTATCAGCCAGTCGGGGTCTTCGGGGGTAATGATTGTGCTCATTTTTCAATTGTCCGGCTACGAAACAGCGACGAAAGAAGCGTTACGGTTTTAAGAGAGTGAAGCGTTATACCGCCAGCGTCAGAAAAAAATCAGGATCGGCCGTGTTTTCAGTCGCTATGGGTTCAAAAAGGTACCAAAGCAGAAAGTCGGGCAAATAATCCGGATTCTCCGGCTGGGAATGGATGGCTACTACCGTTTTCCCCCGATCAACCGCTAAACCGTACGATAAAACGGCTTGCTTTCCCGCCAGCATCGACCACTCTGCCAACGGATTATTTCTTATTTTTAATTGATAGGTTCGGTCTTCATATTCGAAAACCATCGCATTGCCATACCACGTTTCAGGATAAGCCCTGGCTACCCGTCTTTCGTCCCGGTCACAAATTTCCAGTGAACTTTGCCAGAATCCGGTTCTCCTGATCGTGAATTGTTTGCTACCCACAGTTGCGGTTGCTTTCCCGCCCGCAGTATTCATACTGAGTGATCCTTTCTTTTCGTTTCCGACAAAAAATGTATAGATCCCTTCGTTTATTTTACGCCATTTCTTTTCCATTTTTCAGCTTTTATCTACCCTGTTTTTGCATATTCTATAAAGATTCCAGTAATCCAATGAGCCGCTAATGTTATGAAATTAATTCCAACAAGAACATTTGATAACAATTCAATAATACACCTGCTAACAGTCACGTTTATACGTTAAATAATTTTTTAAATAGTTAATTAACCTTTAGAAACTTAAATAAAATATACCTTATTTCCAAATTAATTTTCCGGTAAATTTGATAAAAACAGGCTATTCCTGAATCTGATGAAAGCAGAATAAATGCCCGATAAACAAGGTCGAAAACAAAAAGTCCCGGCTATCGAATACAGCCGGGACTTTTTGTTTTTGGATCTCCACGTGGTTTATGCTTCTGCGTTTTCCAAACGTGGGAGATCTTTCATCGCTTCATTGGCATTTTCAAATGCTTTCCGGTTCTTATACTGAAACCACGATTCTGTAAAGTATTTTTTCATAAAATTGTCAATCCGCATTTCCCCCAGCAGATTCCAGGCACCCTGAATCCGTTTCAGCCAGGATTCATTGAGAACCCGGAGCGACAAAGCGTAACCGCCATCGATGTACTCGATGTAATGCCAATAACCGGCTGGTATATAGAGCGTTTCACCATAATCCAGGGTACATTCATAACCTTTGACGTGCTGCAGGCCGGGGTATTTCTGGTAATCCGGGTTGTTGACGTTCATATACGAAATGACCGAAAACGGGAGCCGATACAGCAGGGGCGTGTATTCGGGGGCAAACAACACCACCCGCTTCCGGCCCACAAACTGCGTCAGGAAAACGTGCGACAGGTCAATATCATAGTGCATATGCACCACCGACCCCGCTCCCCCGTAGAACATAAACGGCAGACTCATCGCAAAACCGTCTACCAGATCCGGTTTCAGAATGTCTTTTTTGAGGGAAGGAATATGCTTGAAAATATTGAAGAGAAAAATGCGCAACTGGACGGGCTGATTGGAAGAAATTTTGTCCAGATAATCGCCAAAATTCATACGCTCATCGACGAACATCGTGCTTTTATCTGGATCTGCCGGCTTGTTATTGTACAAATCGACCGTTAGATGACCGGCCCGTTGTTTGAGTTTCTCAAATGACCAGTTTCTATACGCAGGCCAGTCGTGGCAAAAATCCCGGATGATGGCGGGCTGGTGTTTTTTGAAATAGTTTTGTTGAAAAAGAGTTTTATCCTGTTTGCTGATGCGATCGATCGGAACGAGTTCAAGTGCCATAGGGTAGATGAATGCAACGTACAACCCAAAATTTATTGGATGTAACAAGATTTCTACCAATGAGTTCACAAAACCGTTCGAAAATGAGGCAGAGATTGAATTAAATTTCGATTAATGCAATCCTACTATAATACAATCCGGCGTTACTGCCGTACCTTCTTCCAATCAGCATCGAACACCAAGACGATGTTGGATAAAAGGCACGGCAGACCCGGTTATGGAAATGAATTAAAAAATAAATTTCGTCGATAGGAATTCGGATTGGTGCTGCTCCACAATGTCGTTTAGAATGGCCTTGTTCTGGGCCGTATCTTTCGTAGCCACCACGGTACGGATGGAAAACGACCGCAGCGCATCCTCTACCGACAGAGTGCCTTCTGCCGAATCTTTCCGGCCCGTAAACGGAAACGTATCCGGGCCGCGCTGGCATTGTGCATTGATATTCACCCGGCTGACCTGGTTGACCAGCGGATCGATCAAACGCGCGAGGGGTTCGCTTTCGCTCCCGAAAATGCTGACCTGCTGGCCGTGATCCGCATCGATGATGTAGGCAATCGGCTCATCAATATTGTCAAAGGGAACCACCGGAACCACCGGCCCGAACTGCTCTTCGCGGTAGAGTTTCATACCGTCTTTTACCGGATAAACCAGGGCCGGAAAGACGAAAGATTCCACGGTCGTGCCGCCCCCTTCATTCATAATCCGGGCTCCCTTCGCTTCGGCATCCCGCAGGCACGCATCCAGGTAGGCCGGTTTTCCGGGCTCCGGCAGGGGCGTAACCTGCGCGCCTTTGCTCCAAGGCATTCCGGGTTTCAGTTTGTTCAGTTCTTCGCCCATGCGTTGCAGAAAAACATCCGCCACCGACCGGTGTACCCACAGGATTTTTAGGGCCGTACACCGCTGCCCATTGAACGACATTGCACCCAGCATACACTCTTTCACGGTCAGCTCGATGTCGGCATCGGGCAGAATAATGGCGGCATTTTTGGCATCCAGGCTCAAAACCGCCCGCAGGCGGTTGCTTTTGGGGTGCATTTTTTTGAGACTGTCGGCCACCCGGCTCGATCCAATGAGCGCCAGCACATTGATTTTCCCCGACTTCATCAGCGTTGGAACCACCGTGGCTCCCCGGCCATAAACCGTGTTGACGACCCCTTTCGGAAACGACGTCCGGAACGCGTCCAGCAGTGGATGGTGCAGCAGCGTGCCGTGTTTCGGGGGTTTGAACAAAACCGTATTGCCCATCAAAATGGCCGGGATCAGCGTGGTGTAGGTTTCGTTGAGCGGGTAATTGAACGGCCCCATGCACAAAACGACTCCCAGGGGCGAACGCCGGATCTGCCCGATAATACCCTCCTCGATCCGGAAACGCGAACCGGCGCGATCGACGTCCTTGAAAGCGTCGATGGTGTCGTAGATATACTGCACGGTGCGGTCGAACTCCTTGATCGAGTCGGCGAGGGTTTTCCCGATCTCCCACATCAACAGGTTGACGACGGCTTTTTTCTGCTCCATCATCTTCCCGACAAAGCGTTCCATGCACTCGATCCGATCGGTTACCGACATCGTCGGCCAGGCACCCCGCCCACTGTCGAAAGCCCGAACGGCTGCGTCCAGCGCATCCAGGGCTTCGTTGTCATCCACCGGCAAGGGGTAACTGCCGATCACTTTCCGAACCAAACCGGTGGGCGTCTGAACAAAAATCGGAGACACCACCTCCTGCGTCGGGCCGTCCCACTGCCGGATTTCGCCATCCACGAGGTAGTCCCGCTGATGCAATGCTTCGATCCGAAATTCCTCCGGAATCTGGTCTTCTGCCGGAAAAAGAATTTCCAGTTGCTGTGCTAAATGAGTCATACTATCAAATAAGAAATGGTAATTGCAGCGTAAAAAGGCACAAAAAAACCGTCCTCAAGTCAGGCAGGCCGGTCGGCAAATCAGAAGTCGATGAAGAATGAACAGAGGCTGGCCTTTCGGATCAGCCCCGCAAAAGTACAGAATACAGGACGAAACGCGACTACCCAATCACTAGAATTATAGCGGGTGTCGGACAAATACTACTCTATTTTACCTTTTTTTTTAATAAATACGACTTTGTAAAGCAAAAAAACAGCCCAAACGATGCAGTTGGGCTGTTTTTTTAGAAATAGGCGTTTTTAGGGTTTCAGCAATTTTACGGTTACCGCCTGCTGACCCGATACGACCCGTAAGAGTAACAGACCCGTCAGTTCATGGTCGAGATTGAATTGCTGTTTTTCAACGACGCCGGCGGTTTCTACCGCTCGCTCGCTGATGATTCGCCCGCGGACGTCACTGAGTTGAAATCGAATCGGTTTCCCTTCCACACCCCGGACTTCCACGCTCGTTTGCTCACCAACGGGGTTCCCCAACACCGTCACCAACAAACCCCGTTCTGCCGATTCCACTGCGGTTCTTGCCGGCGAGGGGCAGGTCAACGATTTGGGCGCATACTTCAAGGTATAGGTGCTGTTCCGTACTTTGGCACTAATCTGGCGGGGTTTGCCGTCTTTCAGACTCACCGGCGTCGGAAAGCTGTAGGCGTGTTTCCCATTCCCCTTTCCCGCATCGTCCAGATCCGTTCTGTAAATATCCGCTTCCGCCGTTCCGATCACCTTGCCGTCGGCCGAAAATTCAATCGTCACCGACTCGTCGGGCTTGTTCCGATCCCAGGCCCAGCCACGCATGGTACCGCACTCTACTTTATCCAGATAACCGTCGAAACTCCCCGTTACGGGTCCTTCCGGCTCGGGTTCCGGCTCCGGGGCTGGTTGCGTAGCCGAATTCACCCGAATCAGAAAAGCGTCCGTGACGGTTGCGCCGTCATTGTCGGTTGCTTTCACCGTCACGCTCAGGGTTGTCACCGACGTTGGCGTACCGGCAATGAGGTTCGTAGACGCATTGTAGCTCAAACCAGCCGACAAACCGCTCACTTCGACTTTAGCGATGGTTCCGTCCGGGTCTCTGAAATGGCTTTCCGAAACAGACAGGCTAAACGATTTGCCAACGGTGGCATCGCGGTCCGAATACGTCGTAATCACCTGGGGTGCCTTGTTCACGTCGGGTTGGGTTGGTTCATCCATCTCATCCAGCAAATCTTCGATGAGTGTAACCTGGACCGGTTTTTTCCCGGACTTATTGTATTGATCCGTCCAGCGATTGGTGATGGGTGTATAGGTGTCCCGAAGGATTTCCGACAGTTTGTAGCTGATGCTGCCGCCAGTTTGTACCTGCGTCACGGGCTGATTCAGCAAACCGGCATCCACCACCCGATCGACCAACTGTGTGAGGGTGGCGCGGGCGTCTTTTCCCCCGAAATTAGCCAGCGTCAGCATGGAAGCCCCGTGATCAAAACATTCCTTCACCTGATCGTAGTACGTACCGATCGAAACCGTTTGCCAGAACATTCCGTCGACCGCATTGATCATAAATGCACCCGGTTTTAAATTGCTGCGCACAATATCCATCGAAAACCGGTGGTTGTAGGTGGGGCCGTCGTTGAATTTCAGCCCATCCGCGTTCTGGTTCAGGCTCTTGAAAGCGTATGTGCCCCGCAGACCACTCAGCCGGTCCCAGACCGCCCCGTGCTGATTGACCACCCGAATCGACCCATCGACGCTTTTGATCGTGTTCGTAATGTCGTTCAAAAACCGTTCGAGCAGGCGGTGCCGAAAGACGTACCAATCCAGCCCCCGGCGATTGGCGCTGAAGATACCCCGTGGATCACTGGTCGTGTTACCCGGTGGCACGACGGCATTCCAGTCGCTAAAACCGGTGTTCCAGCGCTTGTTGAGATCCGATAGCGCGAATTTTTCCTGCAGCCACTGCCGGAAGGCGGTTTTCATGGGATCGCTGTAATCGAAAGCAATAACAACCTTGTCGCCATCGGCCTTGTCGAGCACCGGCGAATATTCGGATTCCAGGGCAGGCGAAGCCACGACGGAGAAAAACAGCAGCTTGTTTTGCTGTTGTAAATAGAGATACCGCCGGGTGGTTTCCTTCACGAAATTCTTCGCCAGTTCGATGGTCGGCTGGTGGGCGTAGCTAAACTGCGTGATGCCACTGCCCGTACTCCGTGACCCGTCAGCCGCCTGCATGGTCTCGTTGGTCTCCCAAAAATCGCCCAGCATCTTAATTTCACGACCGACATGAATTCGCAGGGCAATCTTCAGGCCCAGCCGTAAGGCGGTTTGTACGTGAGAATCGACCACTTTCCAGTTGGCGACACTCTGACGGGTGGGGTAAACCCGGTCCCAGTTGATGGTGATTTCAACGGCATTACAGCCCGCTGCGGCCGAATGTTCGATGCGCTCATCGTCGACCCGGGGGTCATTTTCGAAGTTAAAAATGGTGACGCCCAGATACCGTTGCCGATTGACGGGAGCGGGCTCGGAAACCAGGGCGTTCGATGGCAATTTGATGGCGTGACTGACTCCCTCACTGCCCCGGGCGGTACTAAAACTCAATCCCAAAAGGAGGACAAGGCAAGCCAATAGATCGTTACGGTTTTTCATACGTTGCGTTAATAAATTAAAAAATGTTACTATATTGATTTATTAAAATCCATAGTTATCCGATCGGGATAAATCCCGTTTTAAAAATTAAAGGGCAAAAAGGTTTCGATCCGACAGTCTGCAACTGTCGGGGGCTACACGTAAATCGAAATGGTAGGGTGACTAACTACGCTCAGGACGCCACGTTCTACTTCACAGTAACAGCAGGATTTTCGTTCGAAAGCGTGGGAAGCTGCCTGCTTCAGCGCCCGGATTTGATTTCGAATCGTGCAAATTTAGTACGGCAAGATTTCGCCGAAAAGAAAAATTTTACTTTTTTTGAGCATACATCAGCATATGATTGCGGAGTGCCGATGAAAGTTAACAGACTTATTATTCATATGAAAATAAGCTGAACACCCAAAGAAGCGTTGGAAAAACTATCTATCATCGAAGGTTTAAGATCCTGATAATAAGATCAATTGTTCACAAGCACGATTGAACAATAAATGTGCCAGATCCCGAAAATACAGACTAAAGAAGCAATTATCAGACAAGTATTTTACATTAGCTGCGCAGGCGCTCAGCAGGGCAACACAATCGTACAAAGCGTATATTGATTGAGTTTGCTCTCGACGTCGAGTCGTCCTCCGTGTTGCTTGATAAACTGACGGGATAAGGATAGCCCCAGCCCGATGCCCGAGATGAAAGAGGTATTCGACGCCCGGAAGAAGGTCTTGCCAATGTGTTCCAGTTCTTCGCCCGGAATCCCGATTCCAAAATCCCTGACCGAGATGCGAATTTCATGATCCAGCGTATCGATCCCCACTTCTACCGGTTTTTCGGAACCGATGGAATACTTTAATGCATTGCTCATCAGGTTTTCCAGCACCTGCTCCAGAATGACCAAATCGCCTTTTGCCCAAACCGTTTCCTGACCGCATTGAAACTGAATCCGCTGGTAATCCGTATGCTGTTCGAGTTGTTGCGTAATCAAATTCTTACAAAAGGCCACCAGTTCCACATCTTCGATCCGGAGCGCAATCTGCAGCAACTGCATCCGATCCTGAAACAACACTTTCGTCAGTAGCTTGTCGAGCCGCTGGATTTCCTGGCGGGTCAGGTGGGCATAATGCACCACCTTTTCGGCCAACACCGTCCCCGTCGACCGTTCACTGAATTTAGCCAGTGCTTCGGCGGCCAGCAAAATACCCGTCATTGGATTGCGGAACTGGTGCGAAACAAAAGTAATGAACTGCGATTGGTGGGTGTTGATTTCCCGTTCGTGCCGCAGCACCCGGTTGACTTCTTCCTCGGCGATCTGCAAGCGGATCAAATCTATATCGGTCTGATTCTTAGCTTCCTGAAGGTTTTGCATCGTTATCGCCAACTGCCTTTCCGCTTCTTTTCGGTCGTTGATGTCCAGATACGAAGCCACCACGCCGTCGTCATTTTTGATGATGGATATATCGAACCAGCCGCTCAAGGGCTCACCCGCGTAATATCGCTCGGTGCGACGGGGTTCGCCGGTTTCAATCACTTGTCCATAATCCGCAAAAATCATCTCGCGGGCTTCCGGGAATAAACCCAAAAACCGCTTTCCAACCAGGTCACTGACCGAGCGTTTGAGCAGCAAGGCGTATTTTTCGTTGGCCCCTTCGTAAACAAAGTCGATGAGATTCCCTTTCCGGTCGCGGACGGCTTTCAGTTGCGATATCGCAATCGGTGAGCCATCCAGCATCGTTTGCATGGTTTCGGTCACCTTTTGCAATCTGACCTGCACTTCTTTCAGGGTGGTAATATCGATTGTCGTTACAATAATGCGGTGGTCATACCGGGAAATACTGATTTTATACCAGCCCACCAGACCATCGCGGTGGTGAAATTCGGTTTCGAACTGGTAGGTTTGCCCGGTTTGAAAAACCTGAATGGACAAAGCACACAAATCAATGGTAATCAGACTTGGCAACAGGAGTTTCATCGACTCATCGATCAGGGCGTCCGACGGACGATCCACCAGTTGGGCCGCCAACGGGTTCAACAACACCAGCCGAAAATCCGAGGGCTGGCCTTCGTCGTTGAAAACCGGATCATAGACGTAAAGACCTGTTGGAATATTGATCAGGATTCCCTGCAATAAATCGGACTGGTCCTTTGGCTGCTTTTCGGACGGGAGGGATTTTTTCGGCTTTTCATTCTGGGAGTCCGCCATGTTCTGTTCTCAGTAAGCCAGACCAAGGAAAAAAGTAGTCAGCCGCACAGTTAAAAAAATACCTATACTTATTGTACTCCTGACCGCCACCTGGCTACTTTCTAAACCAGTTTGGAATGGTCCTTTATTGAAGACAACCCAATTACCGGACGAATGTTCTGTAAACTTAAGCTAATTGCTTAAATTTCAATAAACTACTAAAATTATCTGAATACTTTACGAAGTTTATTTTCCCCCAAGACAGCGCTTATTCCGGATAAATTTTACCTAAAAGCAGCCTCACAACCGTGCTAACGCTATTCCTTACACGCAGCACGATCCCAGCCGACGGGTATTATTAACCGAAAAGACCGGAAAACGCTATGAAAATAATTTACTGCTTGCGGATAAACCGAATTAGGTTCGGGTGAGTTGATCGGACATTTCCAGCCAGTAGCGGCAGATCGAGTTGACAAAGTAGGCCAGATCGTCAAACCGGCCGGGCTTTATTACGTAAGCATTAACACCTAGCTGGTAACAAAAACTGATGGTAGCGGGTGAAGCAGAATCACTAACAATCAGCACCGGAATGTGCTTCCCCCGCGGGTGGCTTCTGATTGCCGACAGGGTTTCGATCCCAACCGGTTTCCACGATTGTAATTCCAGCAAGATCAAGTCAGGAAGTTCCCCACTTTCATCCTCCAGTTTTTCCACCAGCAACCGACCGCTGAGGAAGAAATCCAGTCGGCTTTCGAGTTGTTTCTCGGAAAACGCCCTTGTGAAAAAGGTGCCATACTCCTCATCGTCAACGACGATCCAGGTAAGATACGTTTGTTTGCCGGACATGGGGAGCGGGGTTCAGGACTTGCTTATAAAGATAACAATTATCCCACTGTATTCATGGTCGGTCTGCAATCGTTTCCATAAACTTATTTGATTGGTGACACGCCAGCCAGCCCGGCCAGGCGGTTGATTTCCTGCCAAATCAGATCCGGAACGGAAATAGCCCAAAGGCCCGGCAAACCGTAGACCATCTGCGACGAAGCCCCTTCGTAGCCGCCTTCTTTCAAAACCGTTGCGGACGGAATGTAGCCCATTACGTCGTTGGAATACCCCAGCACGAAGAGGTCGGGGCCAAACCGCTTTTTACACGCAATGGCGTATTCGATGACGAGTTCACCCCCAAACGCCAGCAGAGGCTGGTCGCCCAACTGCCACACCTGCAACGGATACGGATAATGGGTCAATACGGGCTTGCCCTGCTTTCTTTCGGCCAGCATCCGGATCGCCCAGCGTTTCATGTAACTCTCCCCTTCCTGGCTGGTTTTCGTCAATTCCGCTTCCGAAGGCGGAGCGGCCAGCGGAAGGTCAATTTCTGAATAGGCGGTCCGAACCTGGGCCGTCAGTTTTCGCATGGGTTCTTCGAGCACGCGATCCACGGCCACGGCCAGTTCCCGACCGTGTTGCCGGGCCAGCGGCACGGTCCGGCGGGGCATCGGGTTCTGATCTCCGGCGGCTCCCTGAAAAAACAGAGCCATCGCACCCGGATGGGCTTTTTCCAGCTCCAGTTGGGCAAACCCGACGTAATCACCCGACCACTGGTACTGATCCAGCACGGTGGGGTGGCAGGCATATCCGAAGGCAATGGCTTTGAGTTTCCCGGCCTTGCCGAGCACCTTGATCACCGGAACCGCGTGATCATTCGGGCCTTTCAGTTCCGTCTGCTCCCGCAGCGAGCTTTCCTTGTTGTTGCGCCGATTGACCTGAAACCGCGTTACGCCGTTCTGGGCGAACAGTTCCGCCGGTTCAAGGTCTTTCAGGGCTTGCCCAACCAGCGTCACCACCTGTTCTTCCAGTTGGCGGGTATAGCGGTCGATCTTCGCCAATTCGCCGGCATCGAGCGGGTAAATATCGTACAGCGCGTCGGCCAAAACCGGTCCGGAATGGGTGTGCGAACTGTTCAGAAGAATTTGGGCTTTCGACAGCCCGAACTGGCGGTTCAGGCGCTCCCGGATTTGATCCGATAGTTTTTTGGGGAAACCCAGCAGATCCGTAGTCACCAGCACCACCCGGTTTCCTTTTTCATCTTCCAGCGCCAGGGCTTTGGCCCATAAATCATGGAGTTTGCCCTCGGCGGGGCGGGTTCGGGCTGCATAGCCTGCCATCCACTGCGAAGTTTTGGGCGTAATCACCACCCGGGAAACACCGGCTTTCCAGCCCTGCGCCCAGACCGTATTGATAAACAGCAGCAAGACGATCACCCAGCATATACGTTTCATCGCTTACTTCGCCAGAAAAGTCTGGATCAACGCATTCCATTCGTCGTCCAGCGAACCGACAAAAACCGTTGCGCCCGCCCGGCGATACCAGTAACCGGCATTCCACTCATCGCCTTCCTTGCGGTGCAGATAGGCGTGCAGCCGGTCGTAGTCGCGGGTTCCTTCCTTACTTTGGGCAATGTTGTGGGCCTGTTCCCAATTGCCTTTGGCGTCATACCAGAGGGCTTCGGCAACCGGGTGCAGACCAAACGGCGGTTTGGTGTTCGTCAGGGTTTTGGTAAATTCAGTCAGGTTCATGGGGGGTGTTTCCAAAAAATTGCGGCATAAAATTCATCAGAAATGCTTCGTCGGTGGCCCGGGTAATGGCCGTGTAGAGCCACCGCACAAAATCCTGGTTCACCTGCCCGTCGGGCAAATATCCCTGATCGACAAAAACCGCCGGCCACTGTCCGCCCTGCGCCTTGTGGCAGGTCAGTGCGTAGGCAAACTTCACCTGCAACGCACTCAGGTAGGGGTCGCGCCGGATGGCTTCGGAACGTTCCTTTTTCGATTTGATGTAAAAATAATCCTGCTGGACACTCTCATACAACTGCTTGTTTTCCTCCCGCCCCAGCGAAGGCTGCGGGGAATACAGCGTATCGAGAATAATCTTGGTTTCAAACTCGGGTTGCTCTTCCAGATCGACCAGCCGCAGGGTGACGGTGGCAAATTTGAGGCCGTGCTGCTCTTCGCGTTTGCGGATTTTCATCACCTCCACAAAATCGCCGTTGGCCAGAAAACCCGCCGGAGAATCGTCGTCGAGCACCGTATAATTGTTCTTGACAATCATCAGCATATCGCCTGCATCAAGTTCTTCTTCACACTGGTTGATGGCCCGGCGAATGTACTGGTTATACTGCACAGCCATCTTGTTGGAACGCGTGATGATGATGGTATTTTCGCGGCCGTATTTGTCGTAGCAATACCGGATTCCGTCTTCCAGCTTTTCGCCGGTCATTTTATAGATGTCCCGAAACTTCCGGACGTTCAGATGAATCTTCGGATTCGGGTCGTTCAGCACATCCCGCAAGTTGGTCGCATTCAGCAGAATACCCGAATGTTCGTCCTGCCGCATGACTTCCATCAACTCCTGTTCCACCACCACCATGTCGAAATGCCGCTCCAGGTAGCCTTTGTCGAGCGCCGGACTCAGTTCCTTGCCCACGGGCGGAAGCTGCGCCACATCTCCGACCAGCATCAGGCGGTTTCCGGGGTTTTCAAACACGAAATCGACCAGGTCGGCCAGCAAACCGTTCATGCCGATCTCCGAATCATCGCTGATCATCGAGGCTTCATCGACGATGAAAACCGTGTCTTCATGGTAATTTTTCTGCCGCTGAAACACCAGATTTCCCGAACTGGAGTCGGCCACCTGGCGGTAAATTTTCCGGTGAATCGTCTGGGCCATGCGCTTCGAATAGTTCGCCATGACCTTGGCCGCCCGGCCCGTGGGTGCCAGCAAAACGGATTTGAACCCAAACTTGGGCAATACTTTGATCAGTGTACTGATGAGGGTGGTTTTACCGGTACCGGCATACCCTTTCAGCAAAAAGCAATCCCGGTAATTTTCATGCTCAGTCCGAATCATGAACGGATTCATCTGTTCAAAGAAGTGCTGCTGCCCGGGAGTAGGCTTGAAAGGGAAGCGTTTCGCCAGCAATTCTGCGGGCGTGAGAGTATCATTCATTGTACGAATATACGGAATAACAGCCGGTTTTTTTCAACCGATTTTACATTCGCCGATAGGGAAACCGGCATCCCTGCTCATCCTCAAACGTAACGATTTCGTTCTTGATTACAAACCGATAGGGCTTCGAAACTTCCAGGGCATTGGCGATCTTCACAATTTGCCGGTCCACGGCATACGTACCAGCGTCCCAGGCCATCGCCACGGATGTTACCTCCGACTGCGTTTGGTATACTCCGTTCGCGCTGAACTCGATCACATCCGGGTACATCTGGCTGCACTTCGAGGGGTTCACTTTTTCCCAGGAACCCACCAGCGGATTCACGTCTTCCTGCTCCGCTTTAACCGGTGGCCGCTGGCACGAAAGGATCAGACCTCCGAGAAACAGCAACCCGCTGATCAGTCTGAGAACACGCGATGGAAAGGAAAGCATAGGCGGTTTTTTTTCAAACTTAGGCGTCCTTCTTTTTAAAAACAAATTGACTGCCACCCTTGAATCACCAAGCAAGTTTTGACAATTTCAAGAATTATAAGGCATATAGCCCCCAAAATACAACACCGCATTGCTTTTATCATACCTTTTTTTTATTTTGATCCCAACCCATTTACCAAACTCCCTTAAATCATGAAAATCCGTCAGGTTTTGCAAGGCAAAACGATCAACACCATCTATTCCGTCACGTCCGACACGACGGTTTATGAAGCTTTGGAAGCTATGGCTACCAAAAATATCGGGGCCGTTCTGGTGATCGACGCGGGAAATTTGTCGGGAATCTTTTCAGAACGCGATTATGCCCGCAAAGGGATTTTGAAAGGCCGGGCGTCGAAAGACACCCTGATCAAAGAGGTCATGACCGCCAACCTGATCACCATCAGCTCTGATCAACGCCTGGAAGACGCCATGCTGATCATGTCTGACAAACACATTCGCCACCTGCCCGTTGTCGACGAAGGCCAACTCATCGGCATTATTTCCATCAACGACGTCGTTTCGGCCATCATCCACGATCAGAAAGCCCGCATCCATTCCCTGGAAAGCTACATTTCGGGAAGCCCCTATTGAGTGATGAGTGAAGAATTATGAGTGAAGAGTTAAACAGGCGTCAGCCAAACGCATGGGCGACCAACTCTTAACTCTTCACTCATAATTCTTAACTCCTGTTATATTTGCGGGCTGAAACCACCAGAAATCAACTTGGATATTGCACGCGAAGAAGTAAAGCGGCTCTACGGCAATCGCCTGCGGCTGCGGGTATGCGGTTTGTGCCTCATCGACGGAAAATTATTGATGGTCCGTCACCGGGGCATTGGCCCCACGGATACCTTCTGGTGTCCGCCGGGCGGTGGCCCCCAGTACGGCGAAACCGCTTACGAAGCCCTGGTCAGGGAATTCCACGAAGAAACCGGGCTGGACATTGAAGTGGGCGAACTTCAGTTTGTCAACGAATTCATGCAGACGCCCCTGCACGCAATGGAACTGTTTTTCGATGTCCGCATCGTGGGCGGTCACCTGCGCCAGGGATTCGACCCGGAAATGGATGCCGACAACCAGATCATTACCGAAGTACGGCTCATGACGTTCGAAGAAATTAAAATGTATCCCGAAAATGAGGTACATCGCATGTTCCGCCTGTGCCAGTCCATGGAGGAGGTATTCCACTTAAAAGGTTATTTGAAACAATAGCGGTGGTCTGTCGGGTATTTTTGTACATTTAGCTCACCATATGTTCCCAAAACTGGAAAACATATAACTTCCCACTGTACCTGTTAACCCAATCACTTTTTTGTGCGTATCGAGACCATTGCTACTGTGACCCCAACCGTCGCCATTCGGGAAGATTCTTTTGATGTGTCAACGACCGACTCGTATCAGCTTTGCCTGGAAATGGGCAAGGAACGGTTTCGGTTTTGTGTGGTTGAACCCCACCCCCGCCGGTGCATCTGGCTGGAAGATTACACCTTTCCGACTCTGCTCACTGAAAACCCGCTATTACCCTCATTACGAACCATTTACCAGAATCACCCGATCCTGCAGTCGTCCTACTGGAAAAGCATTCAGGTGTCGGTCAATTCCCCTTCGTTTACGCTGGTTCCGTCCGGTCTGTTCCGAAAAGAATACGCAGCGCAATACCTCCAGTTGATGCGCGGCAATCCGCTTTCCAGCACCGAACACGCCCTGGCATACGCCCACAAAAAAGAGGATTTTCAGGCAGTTTTCAGCGTCGACAATGCCCTGACCGATTGGCTGTCGGCCACCTATCCCCTGCAGCAGATTACGCTCGTTCACCAGTCGAGCACGCTGATCCAGGCGACGTCGCTGACGGATTCGGTGCTGAATTCGGACCAAAAACTATCGTTAAACTTTGAAGATGAATCGGTTACGGTTATTTATCGGAAAGGCGGAGAATTCAGGTTCTGCAACCGGTTTGCCTACAAAAATGCCACCGATCTGGTGTATTACATTCTGTACGTTATCAACGAATTGAAAACCGAACCGAAGGAATTGCAGGTGGTTTTGTTCGGAGAAATCACGCCATTTGCCGAAATTTATACGGCCCTCGAACAATTTCTGCCCAACATTCGCTTTGGTTCAACACCGCCCGGCTTGCAGTTGACACCGGCTTTCGATGAGTTACCGGAACACCGGTATTTCAGCTTGTACGGAAACACCCTGATCGAGTGAGAACCGACTGACCTTCCATTAACCAGCCAGCCACCACCCGGTTTCTCAAACCTTTATGAAACGAATCGCGCTCTTTCCCGGCTCCTTCGACCCGTTTACGAAGGGACATGAAGACATTGTTTTACGGGGACTCAAACTGTTTGATGAAATCTTTATCGGCATTGGCCGGAACGCCAGCAAACAACGGTATTTTCCGCTGGAGGTGATGGCCGGCCTGATCGAGCAAACCTTTGCGGCCTATCCGGCGGTAAAAGTCGTGTCGTATGACGACCTGACTGCCAACGTCGCCCGCGACCTGGGCGCCCGGTTTTTGCTGCGGGGCTTGCGCAACACGACGGATTTTGAGTACGAAAACAGCATTTCGCAGGTCAACCGGTATGTGTACGAAGACGTCGAAACCGTCTTTCTGATCACGTCCCCGTCCCTGGCCCCCATCAGTTCAAGCATCATCCGGGAGTTGCACCGCTATTCCAAAAACATCGACGAGTTTCTGCCGTACAAACTGAAGTAGTTAAGAGTGATGAGTTAAGAATTAAGAGTTGGCTGACGCAAGCTGAAACAAGTGCGTCAGCCAACTCTTAATTCTTAACTATTTCAAAACCTTCCCATTCACCTCCTCGATCACATACCGGATGGAGCTGAAGGAGTTGGTGAGGGCCAGCGCCGTTTGTTTGGCGTCCATCCATTCGAGACGTTCGATGTCCTCGTCAGTTTGGGGCGTCATCCGGGCATCGTCGACACAGGTCATGTGGTACCATTTGGTCTTTTTCAGGATGCGGTTCCCGTTCAGCGTATAGGTGTGCCAGGTCGTACAGATGCGGTTTTCGAGGGTAGCCACGACGCCGGTTTCTTCTTCCACTTCCCGCAGGGCCGCCACCCGCGACTGTTCATCCCCGTCGAGTTTCCCTTTGGGCAGATCCCACTTGCCGCGCCGAAAAATCAGCAGCATTTTATCCTCCTTAAACACCACCCCACCGGCGGCCCGGACAATCTTGAACATGCTTTTAAATTTCTCTTCAACGGCCTTCTTTTCAGCGGCCACCAGCGTAATGGAGCTTAGATCGCCCATTTCGTAGTTGTTGAGCAAATTGACCAGTTTCTCGATGGTAACGGGCGTCGCATTGAGCACCAGGAGATGCCCTTTCAACATGCCCAGTTTCAGGCCGTCGAGACGGGCATCGATGATCCGGTCGTATTCCACGTGGTTATCCAGCGCAGCGTCCTGCAATTTGGCTGCCTTCTTCGAACCCTTTAAATGAATGGGTCGGTCGTCAATAAAAATGGTCATGAGGTAGTTGAACTGCTGGGTGAATGAGCCCGTCGAACCGTCGACGTACCGAATAGCGTGAATTACAAAACAAATTTAGATAAACCATTCATCTTTGAAGAGAAACTAAATCCACTATTTTTGCAGAACGCCAACTTTCCCCCGTGTGGAACTTGCAATCATTCTTTTTTTAGTCATTCTGAACGGTGTTTTCTCCTTATCGGAGATTGCACTGGTTTCCTCCCGCAAAGCCCGACTCGAAACCGACGCCCGAAACGGCGACCGCCGGGCCGAAGAGGCTCTGAAACTCGCCGAATCGCCCAACCGGTTTCTGGCTACCGTTCAAATCGGGATTACCCTCATTGGAATCCTGACCGGTATTTTCAGTGGTGACAGCCTGACCGACCAGATTTCGGGCTTCGTGTCCCAGTTTCCGCTCCTTCAACCATACGCCAACAGCATCGCCGTCACGCTGACGGTTATTCTCATTACGTATCTGTCGCTGGTGCTGGGCGAGCTGGTTCCCAAACGAATCGGACTGTCGAATCCGGAAGGCATTGCCAAATTTATGGCCGGGCCGATGAACATGCTGTCCCGCGTGACGTCACCCTTCATCAGTCTGCTCGGTTTTTCCAGTGATCTGATCATTAAAATCCTGAACATCAAGCCCAATGCCAGTGCCGTAACGGAAGAGGAAATCAAAAGTCTGATTCAGGAAGGCACCTCGGGCGGGGTCATCGAGGAGATTGAGCAGGAAATTGTACAGAACGTTTTTCAACTCGGCGACCGCCGGATCACCTCCCTGATGACCAACCGCCAGGAAATGGTGTTCCTGGATCTGGAAGCGACCGTTGAAGAAAACCGCCAGTACATCATCGAACACCGCCATTCGCATTACCCGCTTTGCCAGGGGGGCGTCGATGAAATGATCGGGCTCATTCACAGCAAGGATTTTTTGGGCAAAGACCTCGATGATCAGCTCACCCGGCTCGAAGAACTCAAACGCGATATTCTGTACATTCCCGAAAGCAACATGGCCTACCAGGTGCTGGAACGGTTTCGGGAACGTCGGCAGTACGTCGGCATCATTGTCGATGAATACGGTGGCGTTCTGGGTATGGTGACGCTCAACGACATTGTGGACGCGCTCGTGGGCGACATTTCGGACACCAACGAATTCGAATTTGAGATTGTAGAGCGGGGCGACGGCAGTTACCTCGTCGACGCCCAGATTCCATTCGACGATTTTCTGGATTATTTTAACATCAACATCCAGAACCGGCGCGAAATGACCGGTTTTGATACCCTGGGCGGTTTTGCCTTACAAATTATCAAGGACATCCCAAAAACCGGTGAGACTTTTTCCTGGCAGGAATACCAGTTTGAAATCATCGACATGGACAAAAGCCGGATCGATAAGATTCTGGTGACGAAGCGAATTGAAGAATAGTTAAAAAATTAATTATAAATCTAGAATGATAAATGCAGAATGTAAAAGTAGCTAAGCACTTTTGAAACACTTTTACCTTCGACATGTATCATTCTAGATTTTACATTCCCCTTTTTTTACATGATTGCAGCAAAAGTTGCCCGATTGCTATTGGAAGTGAAGGCGGTTCGGCTCCGGCCGGAGGAGCCTTTTACGTGGAGTTCAGGCTGGAAATCACCGATTTATTGCGACAACCGGATTACGCTTTCCTACCCGGAAGCCCGGACGTATATCCGTACCGCGTTAGCCGAAACGATTTTGAAGCAATTCCCTGATGTTCAGGCCATTGCGGGCGTCGCTACGGCCGGTATTGCCCAGGGAGCACTGGTAGCCGATGCACTGAACCTGCCGTTTCTGTACGTTCGGCCGGAGCCTAAAAAGCACGGCATGGGTAACCAGATCGAGGGGCGGCTGGAAGCGGGCCAGCGTATTGTCGTGATTGAAGACCTGATTTCGACCGGTGGCAGTTCGCTCAAAGTGGTGGATGTGCTGCGGCAATCCGGCGCCGGGGTGCTGGGCATGGCGGCCATTTTTACCTACGGTTTCCCGGTAGCCAGTCAAAATTTTGCGGACAAAGACGTCAAACTGGTTTGCCTGAGCGACTACGAAACGCTGGTGGGCGAAGCCCGGAATCTGAACTACATTTCGGCAGACGCCATGGACTCCCTCGCGGCCTGGCGACAAAATCCGGCGGAATGGAACCGCTAGCCTGACAGCCGATGAGACGGCTCTTTTGTTTGGCATTCGGCTGGCTGCTGACCACGTCGGCCCTGGCGCAGGAATCCCGGCTTTCAACCCCCTTTCAGGCCGACCTCGAACTCGGTTGCATGGGCGCAGCAAACCGCCAGCCCCCCTTCTGGCTCCGCACCAATCAATACGGCATCGTACCGCTGCAAGGCCCTTTCGCGACCCTGCGGGGGCAAATCAGTCGCGACTACCGCACCGATTCATCATATACGAACCACCACCGGTTCGATTGGGGCGTCGGTGGCTATGCGGCTGTCAATGTGGGCAAAAGCAGTCAGTTTATTCTCCCGGAACTGTATGCCAAGGTTCGGCTGGGGAAATTTGAGCTCTGGGCGGGGCGTCGGCGCGAGCAATATGGCATCGGTGACACCACGCTGACGTCCGGTTTTGTGGCCTGGTCGGCCAATGCCCTGCCCATTCCAAAAGTACAGTTCCATACACCCGACTTCGTGCCGATCGGTTTTCTGAAAAAACTGGTAGCTTTCCGGCTGGGCTATGCCCACGGCTGGTTCAATGCGCCCTATATCAAAGGCGCGTATCTGCACCAGAAATACCTCTACGGCCGCTTCGGAAAACCGCACTGGAGCGTAAAATTTTACGTAGGCATGAATCACCAGGTGCAGTGGGGCGGGCAGGCAGACTACCTGAAAGGCACGCCATTCGCGGTAAATGGAAAGTTACCATCGTCATTCCGGGATTATACGGGACTCATTTTTGGGCTTTATCCAAAAGAACTTACCACCAGCCAGCAAACCGCCTTCGACGGCGAAAACCGGGTCGGCAATCACCTGGGTTCCATCGACTACGCCCTGGAATGGACGACCTCCCGGTTAAGTACCTTGTTTTACTACCAGCATTTTTACGAAGACGTCAGCGGAATCGTTTACCTCAACTTTCCCGACGGTTTGTGGGGCCTCCGTTTTCGGAACAAAACCGCCACGCCCAACCCCCGGTTCCGGTGGAATGCCGCCGTGGTGGAGTGGCTGCCGATGACCAGTCAGAGTGGGCCGGTTTTCGACCAGACGGCTCAGTATCAGGGCGCTGACAATTATTTTAACCACGGTCAGTACCGGGAAGGCTGGTCGTATTTTGGCCGAACCATCGGCACGCCCTTCATCGCCCCCCGAGCCGACTACACCGCCCGGGTGCAGCAATACACCGGGGGCGGCTTTTTCCCCAACAACCGGGTCAATGTCTGGTATCTCGGACTCGAAGGAGTTTTATACCGGATTCAACTCAATGCCCGGGCGTCGTTCAGCCGTAACTACGGTACCTACAACCAGCCGTATTCTCCCCGTCTCGAGCAGTTTTCAGCCCTGTTGGCGGCTCAGGTTCTCCTTCCCCGGTTTTCCAATACCTTCCTGACAGCCTCTTTTGCCCGGGATCAGGGCGCGTTATACCCAACTCAAACGGGCCTGTACCTGTCTGTTAAAAAGCGCTGGTAATCGCCGGTATCAACTTTACCGTAGTATTATCTTTCTCTACCACTGGCCTGGTAATCTACTCATTATCAGCACCTCACCTTCTCCTGCCGGGGCCATATCCTAACATTCTTACGGATTGGAAATCTAAATGCCCGTCTTCATTCGTATGACTGTCAATATCCTATCATTCCATTCAACCTTTCTAAAACAATTTGAAACATGAGTACGACTAAAAAAGGGGGATTTCGCCTACCGGCAGGCGCTTGGGTACTCGGCCTGATGGTGGGCCTGAACGCGTGTACATCACCCGAGAACGCCCTGAGCCCCAATGCCACGAAACACAATAGTGCCCGTGAAAGCGCAACGGAGCTTTCGTTTTTTGCTTTAACGGACAACAACCGGTTGAACAAGAAAACCGTTTCGAACCCGATGGCGAACCTGTCGGATACCGAGATTACGGGTTTGAAAGAAAACGAAAAAATCCTGGCCATCGACTTCCGCCCGGCAACGGGGCAACTCTACGGACTGGGCAGTACCAGCCGGGTTTATGTGATCAACCAGGAAACCGGGGTAGCGCGTTCGGTGAGTGTGGATCCCTTCTCCCCCGCCATCGCCGATGGCGCTTCGGTCGCTTTTGACTTCAACCCGACAGTCGACCTGATCCGGCTGGTAACCAGTACCGGCCAAAACCTCCGGCTCAATCCCAACACCGGCATGCTCCAGACCGGCGGGCAGGATGGAAACATCAACGGCGGAACCAATCCGGCGATTTCGGCAGTGGCCTACACCAACAGCAAGGGCGTCTCGAGCAGCACGGTTTTGTATGACATCGATCCGGTTTCAGATCGTCTTTACTCCCAGATTCCGCCCAACAACGGAACGCTCGTCAACGTCGGCCCTTTGGGAAAAGACATCACCGGCAGTGCCGGTTTCGACATTTCGTCTGACAACAGCCATGCCCTGCTGGCCTACTGGGTGGGTGGCAAAGCCGAGTTGGGCAACGTAAACCTCAGCACGGGCTCCATTCAGAAGCTGGGCGATCTGGGCTCCAGAACCTACATCGGGCTGGCGATTCCGACGGATGCCGTCGCCTACGCCGTGAGTGGCAACGACCTGCTGATTTTCGATCCCTTCGACATCCGACCGGTTCAGCGTAACATTACCGGACTACAACCGGGCGAAACGATTCGCGGTATCGACATGCGTCCGGCAACGGGCCAACTCTACGCTTTGGGAAATTCCAGCCGCATTTATACCATTTCGTATCCGGCCGGAACCAACAACGCCCAGCTTACCGTGGTCGGTTCCGGTGCGTTCACCCCGATGTTGACGGGCAGTGACTACGGTTTTGATTTCAACCCAACGGTCGACCGGATTCGGGTCATCAGCAACACGGGTCAAAACCTGCGGATCAATCCGATGACCGGGGACGTTCTGGTCGACAAACCGCTCAATTATGGTCCCACGGCGGTTGATCGCCCTTCGGTGCGGGCGGCTGCCTATTCGAACAACGTTCAGGGTGCAACGACAACGGTATTGTATGACCTCGACGACTTTACCAACCGCTTGTACCGCCAGATTCCGCCGAATGACGGCACGCTGGTGGGTGGAAGTCCGCTGGGCATCGACATCACGGCAACCAACGGATTCGACATCGGCGGACGCAGCGACAAAGCCTATGCGCTGTTGACAGCGGGCAGTTCGACCAACCTGTATTCAATCAACCTGAACAACGGCGCGCTCACCAACCTGGGAACATTCCCGACCACGGTGCGCGGATTTGCCATTGGTTTAGGGTTTTAATTGGAAATGAAAAATGTAAAATGATGAATGCTAAATGTAAAAGTTTCGGACTGGAAACCCCTTTTACATTTAGCATTCATCATTTTACATTTTTCATTCCTTAATTCAATTGGTACTTCTTCCCCGGCAGCGTCCTGACCATGCCTCTAAACTCCAGGTTCAGTAGCAGTGACGCCAGTTTGCCAAGGTGAATCTGTGTTCGCCAACTCAGCTCATCGATGTGCCAGTCGGGCTTTTGACGAAAGAGCGCCAGGATCTGACTTTCTTCTTCCGTAAATTCCAGGGCCAGGGCGGTTTTGTCGGTCGGGGCGGTTTTGCTCACCGGCTGATCCCAGTTCAGGGCTTCAATCACATCCTCCGGTTTGGTATAAATCTGCGCTTTGTTTTCCCGAATCAGCTTGTTGCAGCCCTGCGAAAACGTCTGATTCAGATGACCGGGGACAGCAAAAACGTCCCGGTGATAGTTGTTGGCATATTCCGCCGTGATCAAAGCCCCGCCTTTAGTGGCCGCTTCCACAATGATGATGGCATCACTCAAGCCCGCGATGATGCGGTTTCGGGCCGGAAACAAGCGGGCGTCGGGCTTGATGCCGGGGCGGTTTTCGGTTAGCAAACCGCCAAGCATCACCATCTCCTGCGCGGTTTTCCTGTGTACATACGGATAAACGATATCAATTCCACTGGCCATGACACCCACCGTCGGCAGGCTGTTGACCAGACTGGCCCGGTGGGCGGCAATGTCGATTCCGTAGGCCAGACCACTGATTACCAGCGGCTGGTAGGGCTGCACCGCCTGAATCAGTTCTTCCGTAATCCGCCGTCCGTAGTCGGTGGCTTGCCGCGTTCCGACAATGCCGAGGGTGCGGGTGGCATTCAGGTCGGCAGTGCCCTGAAAATAGAGCATTGCCGGAGCATCGTAGAGGGCTTTCAGGCGGGCCGGATAGGCCTTATCGGTATAGAACAACTGCTGAATCCCCAGCTTATGACACCGCTGCTGCGTCTGTTCCGCTTCCCGCAACACGTCCGGGTGCAAAATAGCGCGGGCAATCACCTCGCCCACACCGGGTGTTTTCCTCAATTTTGACAGGGGCGACCGAAAAACCTCGGAGGCCGAACCGCAATAACTCATCAGTTGACGAATCAATACGTCGCCCACACCGGGTACGGACGTCAGTGCCGATTGGTAAAATAATTCAGGATGATTCACAGGGTGTTCATTCAGGGTTTTTATCAAGACGGAATCGGAAGCCCGGAGTAACGGTACGGGGCAAAATAAAAATTAAGTATCTTTGCTAAATAGCCCCATTCCATGTCAACTTTCTCCCGGTTTCACGCTTCCATTCACATCGCCCTCCTCTTTTCAGCGCTTGTATGGGCGGGTTGTCAAAAAGAAGGAAAAACCGGAACCAGCCCGGCCACCCGGACCGAAGTGGAACTGAAAGCCCATTCGACCACGCCCCCGCTGGTAAAGGCCCTGCCCGGTTTTGAAAGCCTGGAAATTCTGCCGCTCATCAGCAGTGCCGATCAACTGGAACAATCGCCCGATTTCATTTTTGCCGGCCAACCCGATGGGGCAGGCTTGTTGAAAAATCCGGCGGGCGACGGCTATGTGCTGATCACGAACCACGAGATGATCCGGTCGGTTTCCAGGGTTTATCTGGACAAAACCTTCAAACCGGTCAAAGGCGAATACCTGGTCGATGCCGAAGGCGGAATCTGGCGGCTTTGTTCGGCCACGCTGGCCACCCCGGCCGAACATGGTTTTGGTCCGCTCTACCTGACCGCTGGCGAAAGCGACGCAGAAGGTCGGGTTCACGCCATCGATCCGCTGGGTGCGGCTGATAAAAAGAACGGGAACCGGACGCTCCCGGCGCTGGGAAAAGCGTCGTTCGAAAATGCGCTTCCCCTACCGAAAGGCGCATATCCCAACAAAACCGTGGTGTTGATGACGGAAGATGAAGGCAATGGACAGGTGACGATGTACGTTTCACCGACGCCCGGCGACCTCCAAAACGGAAAACTTTACACCCTCCGCCGGACCAACCAGGACCCCATCGAAAAAACCATGCAGGCCGACCAGCGATATGCGGTCGAATTTGTGGAAATCGACAACGCAAAAACCGCCACGGGCGCCCAGATTGCCGCGCAGCAACTGGAAAAAAATGCCATTCAGTTTGCGCGGGTCGAAGACATCGACTACCGGAAAGGCAGCGCGGCCAACGGTCGTGAACTGTATTTTGCAGTCACGGGTTCTTTCGCCAGCGACCGGGTGCAGTGGGGCCGCATCTACCGTCTGGAACTGGACGCCAGCAACCCGCTGAAAGGCCAGTTGTCGTTTGTGGCCGAAGGGTATTCCAATCCGGGCAAGAGTTTGATCAATCCGGACAACATCTGCGTCACCGAGAATTTCGTGTACATCGGGGAAGATGGCGACGCGCCGATTTCTACGCCCGACCACGACGGACGCATCTGGCAGTACGGCATCACGACCAAACAGCTCAAACCGTTCCTGGAAATGAACCACCGCCGAAACGACAGCGACTTCCAGCGCAAATACAACCTCATTGGCCATCAGGGCATCAGCACCTGGGAATATGGCGCGATGACCGACATTTCGGACGTAGTGGGCGTCCCGAACACGTTTCTGATCAACCTGCAACCGCACACCTGGCGCGATACCAAATTCATCAATGCGGATGGCAGCGCGATCACCAAAAACGTCAATATTTACGACAATGCGATTGGGAACATGGGCGAAGGCGGTCAGATTGTCATTGTGCGCGGTGTTCCGAAATAAGGGCGTCTTTCTGCTTTCCTTTCTGGGAGCCACGCTCGTGTTTGTTGGCCTGTTGGGTCAAATGGACTCGAAACCGCCCCGACACAGGTCCGCAACGGAACGCGTCAAACAGCAGTTTTCCCACGATCTGGCGGCATTCCGAACGCTGATCGAAACCCGGCTTTTGCCGCTGGCCGAACACAGTGCTTCTCCCGATTCGCTGAAAACCGCCTTTCTGGCCTGCCGCCGGGCCTACAAAAAGCTGGAGCCGTTTACAGAGTATTATTTTCCGGCCACCACGCGGCTGGTCAACGGGCCGCCCCTGCCCGAAATTGAAGCCGAAGACAACCGGATTTCGGAACCCGGCGGTTTACAGGTGATTGAAGAATTGGTTTTTCCGGAATTTGATCCCAACCGGCGGTCGGACCTGATTCGTGAAATCAAAAAACTCCGGCGCGAACTGCTGCGGTATGCGGCTTTGGGAAACGACACCGCGCTGACGGACGCCCACGTTTGCGACGCCCTGCGACTCCAGATTTTCCGGATCATCACGCTCGGTATTAGCGGTTTCGACACCCCACGCTGTCAGGCGGCCCTGCCCGAAGCCGCTGCTTCACTCAGGAGTTTGAGAACGTACTGGTCCTTTTACAGCACGAATACGCCCTGTTTTCGGCGACTTGTTCAGCTTCTGTGCGATTCCGAAACGCACCTGAACCGCGCTTCGGACTTCAATACGTTCGACCGGTTTCAGTTCATCACCACCTTTGCCAATCCGCTTTCCACGCAAATGCTGGCGTTTCAGAAACAACAGAACATTCAACCGTTCAACGAGCTTCGGGCGTTGCGGACAGACGCCAAAACCCTGTTCGACACCAACGCTTTCAATCCGGATTTCTACGCCCCGACGGTGGCTATGCGCACCAATCCGGCCAAGGTATTGCTGGGCAAAAAGCTTTTTTCTGACCCGATTTTATCCGCCAGCGATGATCCGTCGGGCGGGAAACGGTCGTGCGCCAGTTGCCACCAGCCCGATAAAGCCTTCACCGACGGTTTACCCAAAAATGCGACCCTGTCGGGTCGCGGGTTTGTCCGACGCAACACGCCCACCTTGCTGAATGCGGCTTTACAAAATGCCCTGTTCTACGATTTACGCGCCCAGACGCTCGAAAATCAGTCGTCCGAGGTCATTCAGAACGTAGAAGAAATGCACGGTTCTCTGGAACACGCGGCCCGAACGTTGCAGCAAAACAGCCGGTACCGGGCGTGGTTTAAAAAGGCATTCCCGACCCTGCGGGATTCGATCGAGCCGATTCACATTCAGAATGCCCTGGCAGCCTACGAACGGTCCCTCGTTCGTCTCAATTCCCGGTTCGACCGGTCCATGCGGGAGCACCCTCCCGGAACCGGAAAACGGCTTTTGTCGGCCGAAGAACGGCTCGGTTTCAATCTTTTTATGGGCAAAGCCAAATGCGGAACCTGCCACTTCCTGCCGCTCTTCAACGGAACGGTTCCGCCGGTTTTTACCCAAACTGAGTCGGAGGTCATCGGGGTTCCGGTGCAGCCCAACCGCCGGCAGATCGATCCGGATCCCGGTCGTTACGCCCTCTTTCGACTCGACCCGCTGAAGTATGCCTTCAAAACGCCAACGGTGCGGAATATCGCCCAAACCAGCCCGTATATGCACAACGGTGCGTACCAAACGTTGGAGGAAGTACTGCAATTCTACAACCAGGGCGGGGGCCGGGGACTAGGAATCCAGCTCGAAAACCAAACCTTACCGACCGACAAACTTGAGCTGACGGACGCCGAACAATCGGCACTGCTGGCCTTTCTGAAGACCCTGTCGGACGCAAAGTAGGATAATTACGAGAACTGTCCTTCCAAACGTATAGACCCAAAAACATTTTTATAGAAAACGTATATATTCTTATGGCTAACCCAACTCAGTTATTATTACTCATGGCTGCGAATTAAAGAAATTCCGGATTGCCATTGTTTTTTTAGATAATCACCTATAATTCACACATGTAAACCGCTAAAGTTGCCACTTTTTTCCTTTTTTATAAGACACGAACCGAGGCCCGCAAAAATAATTTCACAATTCTTTACAAATAGATTGATTTTAAATTACTCAAAATGGTAAGATTCTTTAAACCTTTATTGTTACCAAAAGTTAAAGAATGGAAACTTACCCAATCGCATGAAACCAGTTGTTGCCATTCTGTTTGCTGAAGGTCACGTTGCAAACCGTCTATTCGCCCGCTTCGGCAGAAGCAGCTTTCTGGATTACCCACCTCTCCATTAGCGCACTTTCCATTTTTCGACTTTCGTTACCCACCGTACTTTTTATTAACCACCCTGAATATCCGCCAGGATCGATGATTTCTGGTGAATCATTGTGGCTTTATGCCGTACAATCAGAGTTCAATTCACAGCACAATACACTACTTAAATTTCTTGACCACACATGGCACCCAAAATGAATCTTGAAAAACGCTCCTTTCTTTCCTGGTGTTTGCAGTTCCTGTTGATTCTGATCAGCGGATCTCTGGCCCTCGGAAGCGCCTATATGGCTTATAAACTAACCCGCGAAAGTTCAATTACCCTGGGTTTTGCCGGCATTGGTTTTTATGTGATGTACTACCTGGGCGGCACCTTCATACCAGTCAGGGCAAAATGAAACTACTTTTATTGCTTTTCTGTCCGATCCTGGGATTTTGCCAGACCCGGATCGAACGAAAACCCATTCAGCTTTTTGCGGAAGTGGGCGGTTTTTACGGCAGTTCAAAACAGACGCCCTTCTGGTTACGCTCGAATCAATACGGAACCGTACCGACGGATTTGCCGTATGCCAGCGTGCGAACCGGCCTTCGCTGGGATTCCCGATTTTACGCCATCGATGACAACACGCCACAAAAAAAACGTGATTTTTTTGGCTTTGGCTACGGCGTCGAGCTGGTAGGCAATACGGGAGCGGGTTCAAAAACCACCCTGATCATTCCGGAACTCTACGGCAAACTTCGCGCGGGGGCCTTCGAACTGGTGGCCGGACGGCGTCGGGAGGTGGTCGGCCTGGTGGATTCGACCCTGAGTTCGGGGTCTTTCAGTTGGTCGGGCAATGCGTTGCCTTTACCGAAAATCCAGATCGGCCTGTCGCAGTATACCCCCATTCCGCTGACGGGTGGCATTCTGTCGGTCCGGGGCTTTTTCGCACACGGCTGGTTCGAGCAAAAAAATTTCGTCAGCCGGGCCTTTCTGCACCAGAAAGCCCTGTATGCCCGGATCGGCAAGGCAAAGTGGCCCGTCAAACTCTACGCCGGTTTCAACCACCAGGCCGAGTGGGGCGGCACCACCAGCGAACTTTCGGATGGGCTGATCAAGGAAGGCCGTTTTCCGTCTAACTTTCAGGCGTATTCGTACATGGTAACGGGGAGTAGCCTGGGCTACAATCCCGGTGTCGATACGACGTATTACAGCCGCTTCGACCGGGAAAACCGCATCGGCAATCACCTGGGAAGCATCGACGTCGGTCTGGAGTTCAGCACGAAAAAACTGTCGATCCTGCTGTATCGCCAGAGCGTTTACGAAGACGGCTCGCTGTTTTACCGGACGAACCTGGAAGATGGGCTCAACGGCATTCGCTTTCGGAGTTTAAAACCGGCGACCTCGGGCTTCCGCATCACGGGTGCCGTCGTGGAACTTCTGTATACCAAAAGCCAGGGGGGAAGTGTTTTTGAAGCCGCCGACAAACTGCGCGGACGGGACAACTACTTCAATCACAGCCAGTACCGCAGTGGCTGGTCGTATTTCGGGCAGGGCATCGGCACGCCGTTCATCACGCCGATGACCACAGCCCGCCCGGATCTGCCGCAATACGGTTTTTTCAGCAACAACCGGGTTCGGGCTTTCCACACCGGTTTGCAGGGAGGTTTTGGGCGCAACTGCACGTTTCAGATGAAACTGTCGTACAGCGAAAACTTTGGCACCTACGACGTTCCGTTCCCCAACACCGTCGAACAGTTTTCATCCCTCCTGCAGGTGGGCGTTCCGCTGAACCAGAGCGGTCTGCTCATGACCGTTTCCGCTGCTTCCGATCAGGGCGGTTTATTCCCCCGCAGCAACGGCGTCTATGCCGGCATCCGAAAAACCTGGGATTATTACCAATACCGTTCGAGGAGGATGTAAACTATCCTTCCAGTTGACTCTGGGTGTCGACCAGGAATTTGCGGATTTCCTGCAACCGGCCGATCATCTGTTTAATTTCATTCTGACGCGAGGAGCGGGCTTTGAGGTGTTGCCTCGCCCCTTCCAGCGTCAGTTTTTTTTCTTCCACCAATTCCAGAATTTCCCGAAGATGGACAATATCATCTTTGGTATAAATCCGGTCACCGGCGCGGTTTTTACGGGGCTTGAGCGTGGGAAACTCTTTTTCGTAAAACCGCAATTTCGATATGTTCACCCCCAGCATGTCGGCCACCTCGCGAATGCCGTAATACCGTTTTGTTAACTCCTCCATAGAACAAACTTCCGTTCAAACCGGAAGAAACACAAGTTTTCCGTAAATTTGCAAAACATTTCAATCCGTAGCCATCACAGGCGTGATGACTGACCACCAAGTACCATGACTTCTTCCGAAATTCGCCAGCATTTTTTAGACTTTTTTCAAAGTAAAAACCACCTGATTGTTCAGTCGGCGCCCCTGGTGGCCAAAAACGACCCGACGCTGATGTTCAACAACTCGGGCATGGCTCAATTTAAGGATTTTTTTCTGGGCAACGGAACACCGCCCGCCAAACGGGTCGCCGATACGCAAAAATGTCTGCGGGTTTCGGGCAAGCACAATGACCTTGAAGACGTCGGTTTCGACACCTACCACCACACCATGTTCGAGATGCTCGGCAACTGGTCGTTTGGTGATTATTTCAAGAAAGAAGCCATTACCTGGGCGTGGGAACTGCTGACGGAGGTCTACAAATTGCCGAAAGACCGGCTCTATGTATCGGTTTTTGAAGGTGATACCAAAGACAACGTTCCCTTCGATCAGGAAGCCTGGGATTTGTGGAAGCCGATTGTGGGTGAAGACCGGATTATTCTGGGCAATAAAAAAGACAATTTCTGGGAAATGGGCGATACGGGGCCGTGTGGTCCCTGCTCGGAAATCCACGTCGATCTGCGGCCCCAGTCGGAGGTGGATCAGAAACCCGGCAAGGAACTGGTGAACGCCGATCACCCGCAGGTGGTAGAAATCTGGAACCTCGTTTTCATGCAGTTCAACCGCAAGGCCGACGGTTCGCTCGACCCCCTGCCCGCACGGCACGTCGACACCGGCATGGGTTTCGAGCGGCTTTGCATGGCGATTCAGGGCAAACTGTCGAACTACGACACGGATGTGTTTACGCACACCATCAAGGTCATCGAAGAACTGTCGGGCATCTCCTACAAGGGCTCGCAGCGTGATTATCCGGACGTGGCCATGCGTGTCATTGCCGACCACATTCGGGCGGTTTCGTTCGCCATTGCCGACGGTCTGGTGCCGTCGAACGCGCGGGCGGGTTACGTCATCCGCCGGATTCTGCGCCGGGCCGTTCGCTACGGGTATTCGTACCTCGGTTTTACCGAACCGTTTCTGACCAAACTCGTGCCGACACTGGCGATGCAGTTTGCCGACGTTTTCCCGGAACTGAACGCGCAACGTGATTTTGTGGCAACCGTGATTCGGGAAGAAGAAGCCTCGTTTCTGCGAACGCTGGAAAATGGTTTGAAACTACTCGATAAAATTACCTCCGATCTGGCACAGTCGGGTGGGAAAGAAATCGACGGTGAGACGGTTTTTGAACTCAACGATACGTTCGGCTTCCCCTCCGATCTAACCGCTTTGATTGCGCGGGAAAAAGGGCTTTCCATCGATGAAGCCGGTTTTCAGAAAGCCCTTCAGCAGCAGAAAGAACGCTCGCGCAAAGATGCCTCTTCGGCAACCGGCGACTGGACCGAACTCACCGACATCGACGGCGTCGAATTTGTCGGCTACGACCAGACCGAAGCCGAAGCCCGGATTGCCAAATACCGGAAAGTTCAAAACAAACAAGGCACGCAGTACCAGATCGTGCTGGACCGGACGCCTTTCTACGCCGAATCCGGCGGTCAGATTGGCGATACCGGCAGTCTGGAACTGCGCGTGGGCGACGAAACCGTGTTGATCCGCATTGCCGATACGAAAAAAGAAAACGACCTGATCATCCACATTTCCAACGACAAAAATCTGGAAGAAGTGCTGGACCATCATACCGCCGTTTTGGCTAAAATCGATACCCACCGTCGCATTGCCATCGAAGACAACCACTCGGCTACACACCTGCTCCATGCCGCCCTGCGCCAGGTCCTGGGCAAACACGTCGGGCAAAAAGGCTCGTACGTCGGGCCGGATGCCTTGCGGTTTGACTTCTCCCACTTTGCCAAGGTGACGGACGACGAACTGGCGGAGGTGGAGCGGATCGTGAATGATAAAATCCGTGAAAACATTCCGCTGAACGAACGGCGCAACGTTCCCATCGACGAAGCCCGCAACCTCGGCGCGATGGCCTTGTTCGGTGAAAAATACGGCGACTTCGTGCGCGTCATTACCTTTGACCCGAACTATTCGGTCGAACTTTGTGGCGGTACGCACGTACCGGCAACGGGGCAGATCGGCCTCTTCAAGTTCACGTCCGAAGGTTCCGTTTCGACCGGTATCCGGCGCATCGAAGCCGTAACCGCCGAAAAAGCCCTGGCCCTTCTGAACGAGCAGCAAGCAACACTGGATCAGTTGAAAGAACTCCTGAAAGCGCCGAAAGATGTGCTGAAAGCCGTTCAAAACCTGATGGACGAACGCCATCAGTTACAGAAAAAAATTGACGTACTGGAAGCCGAGAAGCTCCAGAAAGTGAAAGCAGATCTGTTGACGAAAGTCTATTCGGCCAACGGGCATTTTGTCATTGTGGAACGCATCGAGGTTCCGTCGGCGGATGCGCTGAAGCAACTGGCGTATGATCTGAAAGCGAAACTGGATAACCTGGCGCTGGTGCTGGGTTCGGACATCAACGGAAAACCGCAACTGGCGGTGATGCTGCCCGATGAGCTGATCAAAACCAAAAACCTCCACGCCGGCACGCTGGTGAAAGAACTGGCGAAGGAAATTCGCGGGGGTGGTGGTGGTCAGCCGTTCTTTGCCACCGCTGGCGGCACCGATGCCACCGGCCTCGACCGGGCGCTGGCGAAAGGGCGGGAGCTTTTGCAATAGAAGTTAAAAAAAGGAATTTCAAATAATAAATGATGAATGTTAAATGTAAAAGTGCTGAATTGCCAACTTCTTTTACATTTAACATTCATCATTTTACATTTAAAACTCCCTTATTACCCCTCCTTCGTTTCCTTTTCTTCCTCCAGCGGAGTATGTTCCGACCCCAGCACCGGCCCCAGGTACGAATGCTGCCAATCTTCGACCTGCTCCGGGGTCTTTAATTCATCGATCTCAACAACGCGGTGTTTCAGGTGGGGATATTGCGCATCCAAATCCTGTTCAATCAGCGCGACCTCGGGCGACGTCTCGAATTTCATCGGTATTGTGGTCGGGGTTTCCACGCCCCGCTCATCGACGGCGACAACGCGAACTACAAACATCTTTTCCATACGGTGTAATCTGGTTTTCTACTAAACCGTTCCGACGCGCAAAAGTTGGGCGGATTGAAGCTTTTCGTAAACGGTTGACATCTCAGCCAATAAATTGTTATTTTTACGTACACCCCGGACCGGAATCCACTTTTTCACCCGAAAACAGGACGCCCGTACGATCCGCCAACACGCCCATGAAACGACTCTATACCTACACCTTCCTCCCGCTCCTGCTGATCACGTTGCTGGTGGGTGAATATTCCCAAACCCCAAAGCTGCCCGAACCGGCGCAAACATTGACGGTTCGCGAAGTCCCCTACGCCCCCATTTGCGGGATGGCGAACATCGGCGGCATTCCCAATTCGCTGCTGCAACAATCCGTTGCGCTGCGGCCGAATGTCGGGCAATTTGCGACGCCGACGTCGACCAAAAATCCGAAGGCGCAGGCCTTTTTTGAACAGGGCATGGCGTATCTGCACGGGTATGCACTGGTCGAAGCCGCCCGGTCGTTTCACGAAGCGTTGAAATTCGATTCGACGTTTGTGATGGCGCACGTGGGTCTGAGCCGTCTGTATATCCAACTGGAAGACAACAAAGCCGCTTTGAAAGCCGCCGAAACCGCCAAATCGTTCTCGAAATTTGCATCGGAACGTGAAAAAGCCCACATTGATCTGCGGTTTGCGCAGTTGAAAGCCGTCGATTCCCTGAGCAATCAAAAACTGCTGAACGAGTACCGAACCAAAGTCAACGGAGCCGTCAAGCGGTTTCCAACCGATCCGGAACTGTGGCTGCTGTCCGGCAACTCCTACGAAAAATTTGCCACCGGCCGGGGGCAGGGTTCCTCAACGGGCAGCATCGCCATCTACGAGAAAATCCTCCAGTTTGCGCCCGAACATCCGGCGGCTCACCACTATCTGATCCATGCTTACGAAGGCATGGGCGACTATACCGAGGCCCTGAAACACGGCAAAGCCTACGCCCGGCTGGCGCCGAACCTGGCCCACGCCCTCCACATGTATGCCCACGACCTGATGAAAACCGGCGATGTGGATAGTGCCATCGCGGAAATGAAACAGACGGATGCCATCGAACGCGGATTGTATACCAGCGAAAAATACGATCCGATGTACGACTGGCACCACATTCACAACATCTCGTTGCTGGCGCTTTGCTACCAGTATCAGGGCCGGATTCAGGAAGCGGAACAACTGGTGAAGGAGCGGTTTGAGATCAAACGACCGATCAATCTGGAACGAACGTTTTACAACAAAATGGGTTACCCAACCCTGCTGATTACGCAAAACCGGGACGAGGAAGCCCGGCCCATCGCCGAAGAAATGACGAAAGGCAAAACGCCGGGCGAACGCGTGATCGGACACTATTTGCTGGGCATGATCGCCCTGAAAAAGAACCAGATCGAATCGGCGCGGGCTTCGCTGAAGCAGTCGCAAACCGAGCTGGTGGAAGCCAAAAACATCGCCCACACCGACTGGCTGAATGCCTGGCTCGATCCCCATCCCAAGTTCCTGGCTTCCCTGATTGCCCTGCACGACCCCGCAGCCCGGGAGAAAGGACTGGCCGACATCCACAAGTTCCAGACCAGCGCCCGTGACCAAACCGGCCCCGATCCCTGGATTGAAGCCCTTTTCCAACTGGAAATGATTGCCCAGGTGGCCGCCCAACTGAAACTAACTGATTTCGCCGAAGAAGCCACGAAGGTGCTGGCAGAACACGATCCGTATTATCCCGGCACCCATTTTTCTCTCGCCCGGGTGGCCGAACTGAAAGGTGATAAAGCGACCGCCGAACGCGAACGTCAACTGGCCCGACAAGGCTGGTCGAAAGCGGATGCAGTATTTTTAGCGCAAAATTTTCCAAAAAAGAAATAACAAAATTTTATCTTGCGGGCCATGAATGCCTATCGCCCCGGCCTGCACATCCTGTCGACCTTCGAAGCCCCGTTGTCTGCCCTCACCAACGTTGAGCAGTGTCGCGCGGGCTTCGACCGGCTGATTCAGGAACTGGAACTGGCTAAGGTGGGCGAGGTGTATTATTCGTTTCCCAACGGCGGTTTTACGGCGGTTCTCTGCCTGACTGAATCGCACGTGTCGATTCATACCTGGCCCGAAAACGGGCTGGCGACGTTCGACGTTTTCCTGTCCAATTTTCAACGCGATAACCGCCCGAAAGTCCGACGGTTTTATGAGGAATCCCTGCGTCTGTTCGGGGCTACGGCGGTTTTAAACGAACAGGAACTCATCCGCTGACGCTGTCCGAAACCATGCCCACCGCCCCATCCTCTTCCCCCACCTCGTTCGACTGCCCCCACTGCCAGGCTCCGGTTCCGGGCTATGACCTCGCCGAGAGTTCGTATTTCTGCTGCGGCCAGTGCTACACCTATTTTCAGTATGGTGATACCGGCCCGCAGCGCATCATCATGGCCTTTCCGCCCATGCCCACCCCGCCCGCCCTGCCGCTCGGGGCCGAAGGGTACCTCGACGGGAAATGGGTTCGGGTAACGGGCTACCTGCGCAAGCGGGAAATCCAGTATGAAGAAAGCTGGATGGAATACGTCCTGATGACCAAAGAAGGCCCGCACCAGATGCTGGCCGAATTCAGGGGGCATTGGATGCTGGTTCGGCCGGTGGACGAAGCCTATACCGAAACGCAAAACGCAAAAGTCTTGGATCAGGACCGCGAATACGCCCTGTATAACCGCTACAACTGCCTCATTCTGAACGCCGTCGGCGAGTTTTACTGGAACATCGTTGATGATACGGAACTAACCATTTCGGAGTATATTCACCCGCCCTATCTGATCAGCCGGGAGGCCAGCAGCCAGAAAACCGAGTGCTACAAAGCGGAATACAAAACGCCACAGGACATTTCGAAAGCCTTCGGACTGGCCGATGCGGTTTTACCGAATCCCGTTGGCGTCGGGGCCATCCAGCCCAATCCGGCCGTCGAAAAACGGGAACCGGCGATCTGGTTGACCACCCGGCTGGCGTTGCTGATCGTAGCCGTTCAGGTGCTTTTTTACTTCCTGAAACCGCAGAAAACCCTTTTCAATCAGGAGTTTTCCTGGAACTCGGATTCGACGGTGCAAAGCCGCGCGCAACCCATCGTGACGCCTTCGTTCCCCATCGACGGTCCGGCGGCTGTGGCAATTCAGTTAAAGGTGAATGTCGATAACAACTGGTTTGAATTACCAGTCAGTCTGATCAACGAAAGCACCAACCAATCCTACGAGTTTACGCGCATTGTTGAATATTACCACGGGGTTGAATACGGCGAAAGCTGGCAGGAAGGGGCCCAGGACGACGAAGCCATTTTGTCACGCATTCCGGCCGGGCAATATCACCTCAACCTGTATCCGTCGTCCGAAGGAAAAAACCGGGTTATTTTCCAGCTTAAAGTGATTCAAAATCCGGTTCTGTATTCCAACCTGTTTATTATGCTGGCCCTGCTGGCGATCTACCCGATCATCCTGTTTTTTCAGCGCAATCTGTTCGAACAGAAACGCTGGGCCGAGAGTGATTTTTCGGCCTAGATAGACTCAAGCAAGCGACCGAATACCGTAAACAGAAAACCTCGCATGAAAAACCTCGCAAAAATAAAATTCCTGGTGCTGGCGGGCGGTTTGCTCCTTGCCGGCTTCACCTGGGCCGGGATGTCGGGCAGCCGCTTGCTGGGCGACGATCTGGAAAGTGTTGACAAACTCGACAACTACAAAAACGGTTCGGGCGGGCGGCATTCGGGCCGACGCAGTTATTTTTACCACAAATAAACCCTGTTTCTCATGGACTTGTCTACGCTGAAGTACATCGTTCCCTCCGTCGTCTATTCGTTGGTCGGTATCCTGATTCTGGTCATCAGTTTCGTCATTATCGAGAAAATTGCCCCCGAAAACCTCTGGAAAAAGATCGTAGACGAAGAAAACGTCGCGCTTTCGATTCTGGCGGCCGCTTTCATGATTGCGGTGGCCATTATCATCAGTTCCGCCATACATGAGTAAGCCGGATAACCGACACCGGCACCTGCTGCTGTTGCTGTCGGTTTTTGTGATTGCAACCTGCGGACTCATCTACGAATTGGTGGCCGGAACCCTGGCGAGTTACCTCCTGGGCGATTCGGTTACGCAGTTTTCGACCATCATTGGCGTCTATCTGTTTTCAATGGGCATCGGTTCGTGGCTGTCCAAATACCTCGACGGCCCTCTGTTGAAGTGGTTCATCCGCATCGAAATTCTGGTTGGTATTGTGGGCGGTGGCAGCGCTCCGCTGCTCTTTGTTTTGTTCGAATACGCGGCTTCGTTCCGGCTGGTTCTGTATTCGCTGGTGAGTTTGACCGGGATTCTGGTGGGATTGGAAATTCCGTTGCTGATGCGGATTCTGGAGAACCAGCTTACCTTCAAAGACCTGGTTTCCAGAGTTTTTACCTTCGACTACATCGGGGCGTTACTCGCTTCGCTGATCTTCCCGCTCGTCCTTGTCCCCTACCTGGGCCTCATCCGGACGTCCCTGTTTTTCGGATTGATGAACGTCGCCGTCGCCTGGTTTCTGCTGCACCAGTTTCCCGAAACCAAACCGTATCGCCGGTCGCTGGTCACGGCCATCCTCCTCTCCTCTTTTCTGCTGATCGGCGGTTTTGTTTATGCCGAACAGATCATGACCTACACCGAAAATCTGACGTTTCAGGATAAGGTGATTTACAGCAAAAGCACGTCGTACCAGCGCATCGTGCTGACGGCCAACAACCGCGAGTTGCGGCTTTTCCTCAACGGCAACCTCCAGTTCAGTTCGGCGGATGAATACCGTTACCACGAAGCGCTCGTTCACCCGGCTTTGCAGGCCCTTCCGAAGGCCAGCCGGGTCCTGGTGTTGGGTGGAGGAGATGGTTTGGCCGTGCGCGAAATCCTGAAATACCCGCACATCCAGTCCGTTACGCTCGTCGACCTCGATCCGGGCATGACGGATCTTTTTCGCCGGAATGAGGTACTCCTGAAGCTGAATAACCGCTCCTTACTTTCGCCCAAAGTACAGATTGTCAATACCGATGCCTACCATTTTGTCCGGCAGGACACCGCCCGTTACGACCTGATTGTTGTTGATTTTCCCGATCCGTCGAATTACTCGATTGGCAAATTGTACAGCACATCCTTCTACCAGGAACTCAACCGCCTGATTCGGCCCGGTGGTCTGGCGGTGGTGCAATCGACCTCGCCCTACATTGCCCGGCAATCGTTCTGGTGCATTCGCAATACGATTGCGGCCTCCGGTTTTCAGACCATTCCCTACCACGCTTATGTGCCCTCGTTTGGCGAATGGGGTTTTATTCTGCTGTTGCGAAACCACCACTGGCGGGGTGACGGGCCGTTGCCGAAGGGGCTCCGGTTTGTCAATGCGCGAACCATCCACGACATGCTGAACTTCCCGCCCGACATGGCTGAGGTTCCGACCGAAATCAACAAGCTCAACAACCAGGTACTGGTGCATTATTTCGAAGATGACTGGACGCCCTACGCCCACTGACCCACCCGAATCGCCGGGCCGCCGTCAGTTTCTGGAACAAGCCGCCGGACTCGGTTTGTCGGCTCTGCTGGCCGGATCGGCGGGTTTGAGTGCCTGCCAGCCGTCGTCCCACCAGCACATCAAGGGCGGCATGATCGGAGCGAATCATGCGGTCGGTCATTTGCTCCGGAATCCGGAAAAACTGCCCCCACCGACGCAGACACTGGAAACGGACGTCCTGATTGTGGGCGGTGGCGTTGCCGGTTTGTCGGCCCGGCGGTGGCTCTGGCAGCAGGGCATGCGGGATGTGTTGCTGGTGGAATTGGCGGATCGACCGGGGGGCAATGCCGTCAGTGGTCAGAATGCCGTATCGGCCTATCCGTGGGGCGCTCATTACCTGCCGATTCCTGATCTCCGAAATCGCGAACTGCTTGACTTTCTGACCGAAAGCCAGGCCATTACCGGTTTTGATCCAGGCGGTTTACCGGTTTACAATGATTATTACCTATGTCACGACCCCGAAGAACGGCTGTTCATCAACGGGCACTGGCAGGAAGGGCTGGTGCCGGAAGTTGGGATTTCGGCCGACGACAAACAGCAGATTGCCCGGTTTTTTAAACTCGTAGATGAACTAAAACACGCCAAAGGCAAAGATGGCCTGGATGCGTTTGCCATTCCGCTCGACGGTTCTTCGACGGATGAACGGTTTCGGCAGTGGGACGCGGTTTCGTTCGAATCGTATCTGAATGAGCAGCAGTTGACGTCGCCGTATCTGCGCTGGTTTCTGGAATATGGTTGCAAGGATGATTACGGAACGACCTTAGCGAACACCTCAGCCTGGGCCGGGTTGCACTATTTTGCGGCCCGAAAAGGCGTTGCGGCCAATGCTGAAGCCAACGCGGTGCTGACCTGGCCGGAAGGCAATGCGTTTTTAGTCAGCCAGTTAGAAAAGCAGGCAGCGTCTCCCATCCAATCCAATCGGCTGGTTTTTCGTATGGAGGAAACCCATCAGGGCGTTCGTATTCTTAGTTACGATGTGGTTCAGAAAATGACGATTGCAATTCTGGCCCGGAAGGTGTTGCTGGCGACGCCCCAGTTCATTACGAAAAACCTACTCAAAAACCGGGTGATCGCCGGGTTTGAATATAGTCCCTGGCTGGTGGCGAATCTAACCGTCAACGGTTTGCCGCAAAACCGGGGCATGCCGCTCTGCTGGGATAACGTGATTTACGGAAGCCCCTCCGTCGGCTATGTCACGGCCACGCACCAGCACTTGAAATCGAGTGATCAAAAAGTGATTACGGTGTATTGGCCGCTGGTTCAGGAACCGCCCGACGTAGCCCGGCGCAAAGCCTACCAAATGCCGTATGAAGACTGGGTAAGGCTGCTGGTGGCCGATCTGGAAAGGGCACATCCCGGTGTCAGTGAATACATTGCATCCATCGATTGCTGGATTTGGGGACACGGGATGATTGCGCCAACACCCGGTTTTATCTGGGGTGAAGCCCGCCAAAAAGCCGCCACTGCCATCAATAACAAACTCTATTTTGCTCACTCGGACCTGAGCGGTGTTTCGATTTTTGAAGAAGCTTTTTACCAGGGCATTCGGGCTGCCAAAGAAATTTTGGGGCAAAAACCCTCCGACTGACAATCTATCGGAACGACTGATCGTTGCTCCAACAGGAAGCACCCACCGCCCACCTTTCATGAAGCGAACCTTACTTTTCTTCTTTTTCTTATTCGGATTATTCGTTGAATCTCAGGCCCAGTTGGGCAACCGGAAACCCATCAACCGGGCCGAATTCATTCGGCTCATGCAAACCGTGGCCGCCGGTCTCAACGAGAACAATGGTCGAAAAGCGGCCGACTGTTTCACGCTGGATGCCATTTATTCCGAACCGCCCAACAAACAGATCTACCGGGGTCGCGACCGGATTTTCGAGTTTTTTGGCGGCTGGAAAGGACGCCCGAAAGTAGTGCAGATGGTCTGGCACCACCTGACGTTTGATGAACAAACCCAGGTTGGCTCGGGCGAGTTTACGCTCACCAACGGTTCCAGCGCGCACGGCATGGTCAGTGTCAAAATACGCGAAGGATTGATCGGTAACTGGCGGGAATATTTCTACCAGTCTGCGCTGGACTGGAACGGTTTTATTTTGCAAAATCCATTTTGAGTTCAGGTACGAAAGAGCGTTCAAAAGTCCGAAATCGGTTTTTTAGGACACGCCAATACAAAGCGTACGCCCAACTTCTTAGCCTTGATGATCCCCTCTGCAAAACTTTTTGGCAGGCATCCGGTTAGTATTCTGTATAGACCACAAATTGCTATTATGGATAAGCTACAGAAGTTTGAATTGATGAATAAGATTGTTCGTGAATTCGAGGATCTTCAAAATAGTCAGACGGCCCTCATTCAGAAAATTGGAAAGATCGAAGTCGACAACATGAATGGGTTGAATGACGCGAATCTGGAAAAAACGCTGGGAACCATGCACGGAAAAATCGCCGAAAACCTGGATTCCATTACGGAGATTTTCTCGTACTTTGAGAGCCAGCGCGACGAATATGCCGAGAAGAACGGAGCTGCCATTGCTGCGCTTGAAGCGGCTGCGGCCATTGAAGCAGCCAAAGCGGCTAATTAATTAAAGAATAGCCCACTGATCTAGCCTATCCGTTGGAGACTCCTGGTTCAGTGGGCTATCTTATTTCATTCCCATCCTAACTTCAGCAGGCATGTTACATTTTCAACTGGTCGAAAAAGACGACATTTCGCAGCACAACGAATATTTTGAAGTGCATACGACCCAGGACGACGCACACGTCAAAAGCCTCTTTTTTACCACGAATGAAGAAAATCTGGAAGAGGTAGCGGCTGTCATTGTTGCCGAGCACATGCCAAACGTCAAACATTGGACGATCATTCCGCACCGGAAAGACAGTTAGCCTTCTACGGCTCTATTTGTCAACCCGTCCCGCCGGTCGCACGTTTTTCCCTTCCCGTTTTTGTAAATCATCCCCCAAATCCGTGCGGGCTTCGTCGGCTAATTTTTCCAGAACCGCCACGATTTCGGGGTTTTGCTCACGCACATCATACCGCTCACTGGGGTCGCGCCGGAGGTCATACAGGGCGAGGGGAAATGCGTGGTCTTCGGTATTCGGCCCCGGCTGTCCACCTCTGCCCGGTGGAAACCCTTCATAGGTGCGCCCCGGATGCGCAAACACCAGTTTCCAATCTCCTTTCCGAACGGCTTCCAGGCTATTTTTCCGGTAATAATAGAAGAAATGATCCCGGGGCGTAACGGTTTCGTCGCCTTTTAACAACGCGACCATGTCGACGCCATCAATGGCTTTCTTCGGCAGGCGGGCACCACACAAGTTTGCAACCGTCGGCAGGATTTCCATCGTTGTCAACAGTTTGTTGCAAACCCGCCCCGCCGGTACCACACCCGGCCACCGAATGATACAGGGCACGCGGTGACCACCCTCGAACGACGTTCCTTTACCTTCCCGAAAACCGCCCGCCGACCCTGCATGGTCGCCGTAATTCAGCCAGGGGCCGTTGTCGCTGGTGAAAATGACGAGGGTATTTTTGTCCAGTCCCTGCTGTTTCAGTTCCTGCATAATCTGCCCCACCGACCAGTCCAGTTCCATCATCACATCGCCCAGCAAACCAATGGCACTTTTGCCCTGAAACCGGCTGGAAGCCGCCAGTGGCACGTGCGGCAACGGGTGTGGCACATACAAAAAGAACGGTTCTTTCTTGTGTTTGCGAATAAAACCGACGGCCCGCTCCGTAATCGAGGGCGTCAGGTGGCTCGCATCGTCCAGCGTCCGGATTTCCTGACCGGGCGTGTTGCCTTCGATCAAATGCAAGGGCGGATAATTGGCCTTCGCCTGATTGGGATGGAGCGGCCACATGTCGTGCGAATACGGCACGCCGTAATACGCATCAAAACCCTGTTGTTGCGGTAGAAACTTCGTCTGGCTCCCCAAATGCCACTTCCCGAAAATACCGGTCGCGTAGCCTTTTTCTTTCAGCAACTCCGCAATCGTTTCTTCTTCAGGATTAAGCCCAACCGGGGAATTGGGTCCGAAAGCTCCGGAAATGCCGAGCCGGTTGGGATAACAGCCCGTCAGCAAAGCCGCCCGCGAGGCACTGCAAACCGCCTGAGCCGCCAGAAAACTCGTAAACCGGGTTCCCTCTGCTGCCATCCGGTCGAGATTGGGCGTCGTGTAGCCCGACGCGCCGTAGCAGGACAAGTCCCCGTAGCCCAGATCGTCGATAAAAAACAAAACGACATTGGGCTTTGTCGGCGCCGGTGGACTAACCCAGCCGCTGAGGGTGGGTAGCAGTCCGGCGAGAAGAAGCAATGAAAAGATAAGGAACAGGATTTTCTGCGGTTTGGGATTTGGAGTCATTCGGAATCAGGTCAATTGATTTAGTTCGACCAATTTAGACTTTCTGGTTAAGAAATGGATAATCGTCCAGACAATTAAATAAGTAAATCCGCAAATGGTAAACAGAATATTGTACCCCGCCGACAGATTACCGGCGGCTTTGTAAGTGTCTAGTAAATCCCCCACGAGCATCGGAAAAAAGATTCCGCCAACCGCCCCGGCCATTCCGCCAATACCGACCACCGAGCTAACGGCCTGCTTGGGAAAAAGATCGGAAGCCATCGTGAAGATGTTCGTGGCCCAGGCCTGATGCACCGCCACCGCCAGACTGATCAGCGCGACGACCATCCAGACGTTGGTGGCAAACTGCGCCAGAATGATCGAGATTTCCAGAATGGCAAAAATTAACAGGGCGGTTTTGCGGGCTTTCAAAGTCGGCCAGCCAGCTTTAATGAGCCACGACGAAAAATAGCCTCCGCCAATGCTGCCCACGGTCGTGGCGGTATAAATAATCATTAACTCCGGGCTTATCTTTTTTAAATCCAGGTTGTAGGTGGATGAAAAATAGGAAGGGAGCCAGAATAAAAAAAACCAGAAAATGGGGTCGATCAGGGCTTTTCCGGTGATGAACGCCCAGGTTTGGGGCAACGTAAACAGCTTGAACCACTGGATCGAAACCTGGCTGTCGGCTTTGTTTTCGCCCTTTTCCTGCCCATTCGTAATCAGCAAAAACTCTTCCGGAGTCAGGCGTTTTTGCCGGGAAGGAATGTCGTAAAAGAGCAACCAGAAAATCAGCCAGACAAAGCCCAGACCGCCGGTAATCCAGAATACTTCCTGCCAGCCGTACGCACTCAATATCCAGGGCACCAGCACCAACGCCAGCACGACGCCGACGCTGGTTCCTGAATTGAAAATACCGGTAGCAAGTCCGCGTTCTTTTTTGGGAAACCACTCGGCCACGGTTTTGACAGCCGCCGGAAAATTGCCAGCCTCCCCGAGTCCGAGCCCAATCCGCGCCAGACCAAACCCCACGGCCCCACGGGCCACGGCGTGGAGCATCCCGGCCACGCTCCAGAAAACGATGGTGATCGTATAACCGAGTTTGGTACCGGTTTTGTCGATCAGCCAGCCCGAAAGCCCCAGCCCAATGGCGTAGGCGGCCGTAAACGCCATCACAATCCGGGCATAATCCGTTTCCGTCCAGTTGAATTCAGTTTCGAGAATGGGTTTCAACAAGCCAATTATCTGGCGATCGAGGTAATTGATGGTCGTCGCTAAAAACACCAGCGCGACAACAATCCAGCGGTAATTTTTAATTTGAACGGTCGACACGCGGGTTAGGGTCTTGGGTGAATAGTCAGTAGGAAAGGTCAGGTGGAACTCGCTGTGAGTTGGTTGACAAACTGCATGAAATGTTGCTGTAAACCGTCCCAGTTTTTTTGTTGAATCAATTTAGTATCAAAGATTTGTCCGCCAATACCCAGTCCATCGGCCCCGGCTTTCAGAAAGTCAGTCATGTTGGCGAGACTCACCCCGCCGGTCGGCACCAGCTTGATCTGATTCAACGGACCTTTGACCTCTTTCAGGTATGAATAACCGAGCGAGGCCGCGGGAAAAACCTTGACCATGCTGGCCCCCAGCGACCAGGCTTTGTAAATTTCGGAGGGTGTAAACGCGCCCGGAAAGATAGGGATGTTCCGTGCCACGCACGTCCGGATCACGTTCTCGTTGATAATGGGTGTTACGATAAACTGTGCCCCAGCCGCCAGCGCCCGCTCCAGTTCCGGTTCTGTGCAAACCGTTCCGGCACCGATATTCAGCCCGGCCTGTTCCTGCGCAACGGCATACCGGATCAGGTCTTCGGCACCGGCGGTATTCATCGTTATTTCAATGGTGGTGAGACCGGCGTTCCGGTAAATCGGCAGGATTTGAATCACGTCCTCTACCGCCAGATTTCTGACAATCCCAATGATGGGGGCTTTTTTGAATAAATCCCACGAAAAAAGTGTATGACGCATTCGATGACGGCTTAGACGTTTAGGTTCTGGTTCTGAAACAGAATAACCTGCCCGATGATGGCGGCTTTGTCAATCCGTTCGGCCGCTATGGTGGTCGTTCGTCCGGCTAAGTTCAGGTCTTCGATGGCCTGTTTATAAAAGGGAAACAGGTTGGTTCCACTGCATAAAACCAGTTGCCAATTTTCCTTTTCCTGAAGCGGTTTGAGTTCGGCACCAATCAATAGTCCGCTCAGGTAAAACGCATTTTGCTGCTTCGTCAAATTCCCGAACAACTGATTGGTTCTGACCGTAAACAGTCGGTTCAACAAGGGCGAACCGCCCTCCGAAAGACCGGCTTTGAAAGCCGCCAGATGACTCTCCGAAAAATCATTGAAACCACTGACATCCACGGAATCTTTTAAAATACTGGTGGAAGCCATCAGATTAAAAACCTCACCGGTCATGTACGTTTCAAAATTCAGCAGTTGCCCTCCCTGCACATACATATGCTTGGAGTGTGTGCCCGGAAAGATGAATATGGCTTCGTTAGGGCGGTTTCCTTCCCGGTCGAGGAGGGCGGTTAAGCCAATCAACTGCGTTTCTTCCCCCCGCATCACGTCCTCCTGGCTCTTCACGCCGGAAATCAAAATCAGCTCGTGTGGAAACGCTTCGGTCGCATCGAAGTGGCGAAAACTGGCCTGACTGCCATCCATCGCGAAGGGCAAAGACGCATACGGGATTTCGTCCATTCCTATGGAGGAAGAAGCCATACCCGAAACCGCAACGGGCACCTGATCCAGTTTAATCCCGGCGTTGCTGGCCAGTAAGTCAATCTGTTTTAGCAGCGCATCCCGAAAGAACTGTTCCTTTCCAATGCCGGCCCGCTCCCCAATCGCTTTCCAGTTCGTGTAAATACTGGCGATACCCTGCTGCGAAGTAACTTCTTCGATCAATCGATAATCGGACCGGTTAATGAGTCGCAATCGAAAAAAAGAAGTACCCCAGTCACAACACAATAAATAAGTACTCATTCAATAATCTGTTGGTTAAGATGAAGTTCTTCGTGTGATTTTTAACGAAACAATACAATTTATGAGTGATTTGAATCCGGTTTCAAAAAACCCGAATGGACAAGCTGGCCTACCAATCGACGACGGAGCCGTCCAGCGCATTGTAGGTTTCCGGGTTTTTCCAGTCGTGGCCAATTTTGTCTTTGAGCTGAGCCTCATCGAGTTCGACGCCCAGACCCGGTCCTGACGGAATCAAAACCGTTCCGTCTTTTTCCAGTTTAAACGGTTTTTTCAGATAGCCCTCGCCCAGCGATACCTGCTCCTGCACCAGAAAATTGGGGACGCTCGCGGCCAAATGCAAGCCGACCGCCAGCGAAATGGGTCCCATTGGGTTGTGCGGAGCAATCGGCACGTAGTAGGCTTCGGCCATTCCGGCAATGATCCGCCCTTCCGTAATCCCGCCCGCGTGGCAAAGATCCGGCTGGATGATGCTGGCGGCTCCTTTTTCCAGAATCTCGCGGAATCCCCATTTCGTAAAAATCCGTTCGCCGGTGGCAATCGGCAAATGGGTTCCGCGCGCGATGTCCACCATCGTATCCACGTTCTGCGCCTGACAGGGTTCTTCGATAAACATTGGCTGATACGGTTCCAGCCCCTTAATCAGCACCTTGGCCAGTTGGGGCGAAATGGCGCCGTGAAAGTCGATGGCAATGTCCATTTCCGGCCCACCGGCTTCCCGTAGCGAGGCAAAATTATCGATTGCGTACTTCACAAACTGAGGATTCTCGACAATATTAGCCGGATTTTTCTTGGCAATCCCGGTTTTGATCACCGTGTAGCCTTCTGCCTTTCGTTTTTTCATGTCCTCGGCATTGCTCGCCCGGCCATATATCCGGACGCGGTCGCGGGTGGGTCCGCCGAACAACTCATAAACCGGTACGTTCAGCAGCTTGCCTTTGATGTCCCACAAGGCGTGATCGATCCCGCTCAGGGCGCTCGTCAAAATGGGACCACCCCGGTAAAAAGCGTGTCGGTAAATGGCTTGCCAGTGGTGAATAATGTGCCGGGGGTCTTTACCAATCAGATACGGCTCGACTTCCTTGATGGCGGTTTGGATCGTCAGCGCCCGGCCTTCCAGCAGCGGTTCGCCCAACCCCACCACGCCCACGTCGGTGTGTATTTTCAGGAAAATCCAGCGGGGTTTCACCAGGAATGTTTCCAGTTTGGTGATTTTCACTTTGCCATAATCCCGGAACTGGCCGGGGCTGGAGGCATAGGATGACTGGGGCAAGGCCGTGATCGCGGTGCCCGCTACGCCCAGAACCGACTGGATGGCGGTGCGTCGGGAAATACTCGATTTCTTCATTTTCAGGAATAAGGGAAGGTAGTAGATGCTACACAGAGTTGATCGGAGTACATCAGAGTTTATCAGAGGCAAAAGAGAAAAATAAACCTCTGATAAACTCTGTGTAATAACTCATTTCTTATCCCACCAAACCCGCGTGCTCAAGGTGTTTGGCCCTTGCCGGGCGATGGCGGCATTGACATTTTGCTGGTTGACAATGGTTTCACTGTCGGGGTACGGCATCCGGCGAATGAAGTCCTCGGTTATTTCAGAAGCCGGATAGGGGTTTTTGGATAAAGTCGGAAAGCCGCTTCGGCGGAAATTGGCAAACAATTCGGGGCCGTTCAGGAACGATGACACCCAGTATTGGGTATTGATTAACTCCAGCGCCTTGGCCGTATCGAAGGGATGAGCCGCCAGATACGCCTGTATGGCATCTTCCTTGATGGCGGCTGTGGCGTCGTACGCAGCCATCTGCTCCATGTTCGCCCGAATGCCTTTGGCGTAAAAATCGCCCGCATTCCCCGTTACCCAGCCGCGCACGGCGGCCTCTGCCAGCAGCAGTTGCGTCTGCGAGTGCGTGACGTGAAATTCCGGCGCGTCCAGTTTCAACACCGTGTTCAGGTTGACCTGCGTAAAATCCCAGAGGCTGGCAACGCCGTATTGCGCCAGCACCGCCGGGGTCGAAACCGTCACGTTGTCGTAACCCATCGGCATGCCGATCTGCACTTTCGGATCGGTCGAAGCCCGGGAAGCCACCTGCTCCGGGCCACCTTTCGCGCCCACATACCGGACGGCAATCGAACCCAATCGCGGGTCGTTGTTGGACTTGAGGTAATTCACAAACGGTGCGGTCAGGTAAAAATTGGTTTTTTCACGGGCCTGCAAGTGGTTGGCAATCCAGTTGTTATACAAAGCTGTGTGCCGCATCACCGAGTTATCGTCGTTGGACTGCATCACCCCACCGGCTACGGCTTTGGTCACGTAGGTTTTGGCGGTCGTCGGGTCCACTTTGGTCAGGCGCATGGCCGCCCGCAACATCAGCGAATAGCCGAGTTTCTTCCATTTGGCCACGTTGCCGCCGTATAAAATGTCGGTGGTTTCAATGGCTTTCGTCGCATCCAGGGCCGCCGAGGCTTCGTCCAGTTCTTTCAGGATGTCCTTGTAAATCACTTCCTGCGAGTCGTATTTCGGCGAGGTAATTTCGCTGATGTACCCCTTGGCCGCTTCGGTATACGGAATGTCGCCGTAGGTGTCGGTCAAAATCATAAAGGCATACGCCTTCCAGATCCGGGCCGAGTGGTACAGATTGGTTCGGTTGGCATCTTCTTTTGTTTTCTCCACGACATCGACAATCTGTTTCAGCACGTTCCGGTAGAAATTCTGCCAGACCAGGGGCGTGTTGCTCACGTTGTTCTGGTTGTAGTTCGCCCCGGCCAGCGAGCTGCCGTAGGGCGTGATGATCTGTTGCACAATGCCGAATTCGTAACACAGCATTTGCAGCGTGCCGAAACCGTCGAGGTAAGTCGCGTCGATGATGGCTTTGTTCATCACGAACGACGGCGCCAGCGTCGTGGGATCGACTTTGTTGGTGTTGATTTCGTCGAATTGATCGTCGCAACCGGTGAGCAGACTGAACGTTGTCAGCAAGCCCAGAATGAAGGTAAATTTCGTTTTCATGGTATCTTTCAGGATCGTTCAACGGATTAAAACTTGATGTTCAGGTTGAAACCCATGCTGCGGGTTGGGGGCAGACTCGGCCAGAAATCCAGACCGGTCGCATTATCCGAAGCGTTGTTTACCATCTCCGGGTCCATGTTTTCGGTCCATTTTTTCAAAACCGCCACGTTGTTGGCAACCGCACTCAGGCGAATGCCCTTGATGAAAAATTTCTGCGGCAATAGTTTCGTAAAATCGTAGCCCAGCGTAAGCTGACGGAGTTTCCAGAAACCGGCGTTGTAGATAAAATCCTCGTAAATCCCGAGCACGTTGGGCGTTTCGTAGAACGGCTGAACGGCGGAGCGCGTCGTGTTCACTTCGCCATCCGGGTTCACGCCTTTGCCAATCACATAGCCTTCGGCCCGGCCATCGAGCGTCTTTTTGTGCAGACCGTGGCGGAGGTAATTCATGTTCTGACCGCCGATCATTTTGTGACCTAATTTGAAATCGATCAGGGCGGAAAGCGTTATTCCCCTGTAATTGAAGGTATTGGTAATACCGCCAAAATATTTCGGCAAGGCATTTCCAACGTTCACCGGCGTGTTGTTGCGCAATGGCCGCCCGCTCCCTTTGTCGAACACCTGCCGTCCCTGCGCATCGCGGAGGTAGTTGAAGGTGAACAACTGCCCAATGGGTTTGCCCACCACCTGCCGGAGCGTGCTGCCCCCCGAACCGCCGACGGTGATCATGGTATCGGCTACACCCAACCCCAGCGTCAGCACTTCGGACGTGTTGTAGGCAAAATTGGCGCTCACATCCCAGCGGAATGCGGAAGTATTGATCGGCGTGCCGGTCAGCAACACCTCGATCCCTTTGTTCATGCTTTTCCCGACGTTGATCAGTTTGTTGGTATAAGATGACGCATCCGAAACCTGCGTCGCCAGAATCTGATCTTCGGTTATTTTCCGGTAATAGGTAAAATCAAGGCCCAATCGGTTGTTGAAGAACTTCAGTTCAATACCGCCTTCCGCTTCTGAAACCCGCAGCGGGCGCAGGTTGCGGTTGGGCACCGACGACGCGTTGATGCCCCCCACCGGAACCAGTTGGCCGGAAGGCGTCGGGAAGTTGTTGTTGTTGACGGCATAAAACAGCGCGTTGGAATACGGACTTACATTGTCGTCACCGACCTGCGCATAGGCTGCCCGGATCTTCCCAAACGTCAGCCAGGTGGGCAGGTTGGTAAAGGCTTGCGAAAACACGAAACTACCGGTCACTGAGGGATACAGGATGCTGCGGTTTTCGGGCGAAAGCGTTGAAAACCAGTCATTCCGCGCGGTGGCATTCAAAAACAGATACTCCTTGTAGGAGATGGTCGCAGCCGCATACAGTGAATTAATTTTCCGCTCCGACAAACTGTACAGGGGGTTTTTCACCCGCCCATTCATCACGGTATACAAACCGGGCTGCACAAAATCCTGCACTGCCACGCTGTTGTAGTCCATGCGCACAAACCGCTGGTTGCCACCGAGGGTTACATCGACGCCAATGTTCCCGAATGTGTGGTTTCCGCCCAGAATGAAGTCATAATTTCGTTCCACAAACTTGCGCACATCCTGCGTATACGACCCGTTGACATACCCCGCCGGGGCTTTGGCAATGGGCGCGTAGCCGTTCGGAATGTTGTAATCCTGGTTCCGGGTATACAAATCCTGCGCCAGCCGTCCCTGCAAATACAGCCACTTCGTAAACTGGTATTTCAACGCAACGTTGCCAAAAAGCCGGTCGCGCTTGATGTTTTCAAAATGGTAATTCACTGAATAATAGGGATTGTTCCGCACCAGAAACCGCGAAAACACGAATTCATCGCCATTGGGCAGCACCTGGTTGTTTCTGAGGGCTTCGAACGGCATCGAATTGGCCAGGGTCATGACCACCGTGGGCGTGGCAAAATCCTGGGTGTTGAGCTGCGTCGGGTTGCGGTTGTATTCGTTGGAATAGTTGATGTTCCCGCTGGCAACCAGGTTTTTGTTGATGTTCTGCGAAAAACCCAGGTTGATGGTTTTCCGGTTAAAATCCGAATTGGGCGTAATGGCCTTGTTGTCCGTGTTGGCAAACGAAAGGCTGAAACCGCCATTTTCGGTGTTGTTGGAAACCGTCAGGGTGTTCGTAAAATTGGTTCCGATGTTGTAGAATTGCCGAACGCGATTGCGCACCGGTTCATACGGGTACACTTCGCCGTCGAACAGCACCTGCGTCATGCCCGGCTGGAATTTTTCCCCGAAACTCCAGACACCCGACGTCGGGTTGGGTGTTGTGGGCCGAATACCGCCTTCGCCCTGGCCGTATTCATACTGAAAATCCGTGAAATCCAGGGGTGTGTCGGTCGTAAAATTGGTGTTGTATTCCACGCCGAAGCCCTTGCCAGCCCCCCGGCTTTTGGTTGTGATCATCACCACGCCATCCTTCGCCCGCGACCCGTACAGGGCGGCTGCTGTGGCACCCTTCAAAACCGTCATCGTCTCGATGTCGTCGGGGTTGATACTCGAAAGACCGTCGCCCCCATCCGAACTGTTGGCCGAGCGGTTGCCGAAGTTCCCGCCGAGGGCGTAGTTGGAGTTGTCGACCGGAACGCCGTTGATCACAATCAGCGGGTTGTTCTGTCCACTGAACGACGACTGGCCCCGAATCCGGATTTTGGAACTGCCGCCCGGCCCGGTCGACATGGTCGAGATGTTGACCCCCGCCATTTTGCCCTGCAAACCGGTCATCAGGTTGGGGCTGCGGTTGGTCGAAATCTGGTCGGCGTTGACCGTGGCGGTGGCATAACCCAGCGTTTTCGCTTCCCGTTTGATCCCGAGGGCCGTCACGACGACTTCATTCAGATTTTTGGTATCCTCCACCAGTTGCACGTTGATCACCGAACGGCCGTTGACCGCAACGGTTTGGGTAATGTAGCTGATGTACGAAAAGACCAGCGAAGCATCGGAGGGCGCGTTGATGGCGAAGTTGCCGTCGGCATCGGCCACCGTGCCCACGGTGGTGCCGCTCACCAGCACATTCACGCCGGGAAGCGCCTTGTTGTCGGCACCGGTGACTTTGCCGGTCACACGGTTGTTCTGGGCAAAGGCCAGGGTGTGGGCCAGAACCAGCAGAAATACCAGGATTTTTACAGGTTTTTTCATGTTCAGGAATGGGATAAAGATTTCAAGATGGTTAGACAAAGGCGGTACTCAACTGAATCACCAGTTATGGATGGAGCCATCCGGGGCTTTCAGGATCGGGTGCGGGAACTTCGTATTGGCGGTAACTTCCAGGACAAACGTTGCCTTCTTTGGGTCAAATTTGACGCCCAGCCCCGGTTCGGGATTGAGGTATAATTTGCCGTTTTTAAAATTCACATAGTCTTCGTTAAAGTAAGGTGGCCGCTCGGGTTCGCCCCCGCCCAGTTCCATCAGACAGCGCGTCGGACTGCTCGAACCCAGCACGTGAACCAGCGTGGCCGTGGCTAACGGGCCGGTAAAATGCGGAATCATGCCCACGTAATGGGTTTCACACATCGACGCCAGTTTTTTGAATTCGGAAATACCGCCGGTGTTCGGAACCGTAAACCGGGTGTAGTCGATCAGGTGCTGCTCGATGAAGGTGTTGCTGTCCCAGCGATCGCCAAACTGTTCGCCCACGGCAATGGGCACGTTGGTCATCGCCCGCACGGTTTTGTAGACATCCGGGTTTTCCGACCGGACGATGTCCTCCACAAAATACGGTTCCAGCGATTCCAGCGCCTTGCAGATTTTGATGCCTTCGGTGGTGTCGAACCGGGTGTGCAGATCGACGGCCCATTTACCACCCCCGCCAACAGCTGCGTCGATGCGTTTGCAGAAGTCGATGGTTTTCTTCGCGTTATCGTAAAAATCGAACGGCTCGGAGCCGTTTCCGCCCGTCGGTCCGATTCGGTAGGCCCGCAAGCCGGCCTTGATGCAGTCCTGCGCACGCCCTTCTTCCGTTGTGGCTTTGGACGCCCGGAAACCAGTGGCGTAGCACTCAACGTAATCGCGGGTGGCACCGCCGAGCAGTTCATACACCGGCACACCGAGCGCCTTGCCTTTGAGGTCCCAAAGTGCCATGTCGAGCGCCCCCTGGGCGTGCAGTTTTTCACGGCCCGGCGGGTAAAACATGCCCCGGTACAGGTTCTGCCAGATGTGTTCGATGCGGAACGGGTTTTCGCCAATCATCATCTGCGCACACTGCTCGATCATGTCTTTCGAACCACCTTCACCGATGCCCGTAATACCGCCATCGGTTTCGATCTCGACAATGCCCCGCGCCTGGTTAAACAGCGGTTTGTTGTAGCCGGGAGCCGCATAATACCGGATTTTGGTAATCTTCAGTTTGGGAATGGCCGCTTCACTCAACAAGGGAATTCCGGTCAGAATGGCTCCGGAACCCAGCACCGCAGATTTCAGAAAATGTCTTCGTTGCATACAAAAACGGGAAAAATTAAGGGTAAGGAATAGTTGTTTAAACGATTAAGCAAGTCGCTAAAATGATGAATTATCAGGAAATGACCGCTTTGGGTCGGGACGAATCCCGCGCCATCAGTTGGGCCTCCATTAGAATCTGTCTTTTTTCAGCATGCGGTTCTTTCAATTGATGAATCAAAATTTCAACGGCGGTTTTTCCCAACTCCTCCATCGGTTGCAGGACGTAAGTAATCGGGCAATAGTACAGATCAAACACTTCGGCCTGACCAAAACTGACGATGGCCAGATCATCCGGGACCTTCAATCCCAGCGCGTTAATGTATTTCAAACCGGTGATGGCCAGCCGGTAAGTCGCAAAAATCAGGGCATCCACCGGAAACGCCGATGCCAGCATCTCGTCGATGCCCACTTTGATTTCCTCGTCGATCGTATCGAACCCCACCTCTTTCAGCCATGCCGGATGAAAGGAAATCCCATTTTCCACCAGCGACTCCCGATAGCCCCGGATTCGCTCCTGCATGTGAAAAAGTTGTGATTTATAGGCAATGAGCCCAATGTTTTTATAACCGCTCTGAATCAAATGAACGCCCGCGTCGAAGGCGGCTTTATAACTGTTCAGGGAAACAAAATGCGTAGGAATGTCGGGGAAGTGCCGGTCCAACAAGACGAAAGCAACGTTTTTCTCAATCAGGTACTCAATCTGCTCTTCCGAATTTTCCGACGAGACGATGATAAAACCGTCAACCTGCCGGTTTAGAAAAACCGTGATCAGATCCCAGGACTTCTCCGCTTTTTCATCCGAACTGCCGATGATAACCGTATAGCCGTTTTTTTTCGCTTCATCTTCCACAATGCGGGCGATGTTGGCAAAAAACGGGTTCGATATATCGGCAATAATCAACCCAATCGTCTGGGTTTTTCCGCTCCGCAAACTTTTTGCCAGGTAATTCGGCTGGTAATTCAGCTCTTTGGCAATCTGTTTGATTTTAACGGCGATCTCATGCCCGACCCGGCTTTCTTTTTCCTTTCCATTCAGAACATACGAAACCAGTGCGGTTGAAACCTGCGCTTTCTCAGCAATGTCTTTCAGGGAAACTTTCTTCTTGTTCATGAGGAGCAGTCAGGCGCTTCAAATGTATGTTTAATCGATTAAACAAAAAACAAAATGGTATATTTTTTTTATTTAGTTTTGTTATTTGAATTTAATCGCGTGAGTCGTCTCTGAAAATACAAATCTGACCACTATGAACTAACTTTACCCTGACGACCCTTAACCTTAATTTTTGATGACGGACGATAAACCGGACGACCCGACCCCACCGGACGATGGTACTTTTTTTGAGATGAGTGACCGCCGGTTGTTTTTGAAACAGTCGCTGGCGGTGGCCGGCCTGACCCTTACTCCCTTCCCGTTTCTGAAAACCGCCGAACCGGATTCGGATGAAACTCCCGTCGGAAATGCCGAAAAAGTGCGTTTTACCCTCTCGGTCAACGGCAAAAAACAACAGCTTTCTACCGATCCGCGAACCACTCTGCTCGACTTGCTGCGTGAACAACTGGGATTGACCGGCACCAAGAAAGGGTGCGATTTCGGCCAGTGTGGAGCCTGTACCGTCCATGTCGACGGGCAGCGGGTGCTGGCCTGCCTGAGCTTTGCGGTTATGCAGAACGGGCGGAAAATAACCACCATCGAAGGGCTGGCAAAAGGCGACCGTTTACACCCGATGCAGGAAGCGTTCATCAAACACGACGGTTTTCAATGTGGCTATTGCACCCCCGGCCAACTGATGTCGGCGGTGAGTTGTATTCGCGAGGGGTGCGCCAATTCCGAAGCCGACATTCAGGAATACATGAGTGGCAACCTCTGCCGGTGCGGTGCTTATCCCAACATTGTGAAAGCCATTCTGGACGTTAAGACCGGTGGGCAAAACGCATGAAACCATTCGAATACGTCCGCCCTTCAACCCTTCAGGAAGCCATTGATCTGGTAGTTTCCAACCCGAAAGCGCAGTTTATTGCCGGGGGCACCAACCTCATCGACCTGATGAAACACGGCATTGCGGCTCCGGAAAAACTAGTCGATATCAACCACTTACCGCTGAAAAAGATCGAAAAGCGGGACGGTTTTCTCCGAATTGGGGCACTGGTACTGAACAGCGAGGTCGCCAGCCACAAGCGGGTTCTAGACAAGCATCCGCTGCTGGTGCAAGCCCTTCATGCCGGAGCCTCGGGCCAGTTGCGCAACATGGCGACGGTGGGCGGCAACCTGCTCCAGCGAACCCGTTGCCCCTATTTTTACGACCGCGCATTCCCTTGCAATAAACGGGTTCCCGGTTCGGGCTGTGGTGCTTTGGGAGGCATCAACCGGATGCACGCCATCTTTGGAGTTCCCGTAAAACCTAATCCCAGGAGCTGCATCGCCGTTCACCCCAGCGATCTGAGTGTGGCGTTGTCGGCGCTGGAAGCAACGGTTTGGGTGCTGGGTCCCCGGGGAGAACGTCAAATTCCGATGGCTGATTTTCACCGATTACCAAACAACCGACCCGAGCAGGATACAACCCTGTCGAACGGTGAACTGATCACGGCGGTGGAAATTCCCGATGCAGTTTTCCCGAAACACGTCCATTATCTCAAGGTGCGCGACCGGGCTTCCTACGCCTTCGCGCTGGTTTCGGTGGCAGCCGCGCTCGACATCGACCAAAACCGGATCAAAACCGCCCGACTGGCGATGGGGGGCGTAGCGCACAAACCCTGGCGGTTGTTCGAAGCCGAAAAAATGCTGACGGGGCAGGTGGCTTCCGAAACGGTTTTTCGCCAGGCCGCCGAAGTCGCCATGCAGGGCGCGCGGGCGTTTGAACACAATGCCTACAAACTGAGCGTAGCACCGAACGTTATTGTCCAGGCGTTAAAAATAGCCGCCGGTCTTTCCTGATCCATTCTATGGCAAACACTCAACTCCCTCCTGCCGACCCGGAACCTTCGCTCAACCGCGTCGATGGCCGGTTAAAAGTAACGGGAGCGGCCACCTATTCCGCCGAATACCCGATCGACAACCTGGCACACGCGGTGCTGATTACCAGCACCATCGCCAAAGGCCGCATAACAACCATCAACGCCAAACCGGCGGAAGCAGCGCCGGGCGTTCTGGCCGTCATCAGCCACCGGAACACCCCCGGTGTACCCGCTTACCCACCCGTCAAACAACCCGCCGAACGGGCTCCGGTCGGCACGGCTTTTCGGGTGTTTTACGATGAATTGATCTATTTCAGCGGCCAGCCCGTTGCCCTGGTGGTGGCCCAAACGCTGGAGCAGGCCCAACAGGCGGCTTCGCTGGTGGAGATTGATTACCAGACTGAAACCCACCAGACCGACTTTGTCGCCAATCGGTCCAAAGCCGCCATCGCGGCTAATGTGCAACGGAACAAAACGTCCCCGTTCCAGGATTACGACCGGGGTGATCCCGACGCCATGCCATCGGCGGAAGTTAAAATGGAAGCCACTTACACCATTCCCACCCAGCACCACCAGCCGCTGGAGCCCCACGCCATTATTGCAGTCTGGGAAGCGGATGATAAACTGACGGTTTACGATAAGAATCAGGGGGTTAAATCGGCGCAGGGCAATCTGGCGCAGGCGTTTAAACTGCCCCGCGAAAATGTTAAAGTCAACGCACAGTTTATCGGCGGTGCCTTTGGTTCGGGCATCCGGGTCTGGCCCCACACGGTTGCGGCCGTGCTGGCGGCCAAACAGGTCAGACGACCGGTCAAACTGGTTCTGGGCCGCGAACTGATGTTTACCTCGGTGGGATACCGGCCTTTTACCGAACAAAAAATTGCGATGGGTGCCACCAAAACCGGCATCCTGACGGCGATTAGGCACGAAGGGATCGGGCAGACTTCGGCCTACGAAGAACACCTGGAACGCACAATCCTGGCCACGCGGGCGATGTATGCCTGCCTCAATGTGTCTACGCGCTACCGGCTGCTCAACCTCGATGTGAACACGCCCACCTGGATGCGCGGCCCCGGCGACGCCACGGGGATGTTTGCCCTGGAATCGGCGCTCGACGAGCTGGCATTTGCCCTCCAACTCGACCCGCTGGAACTGCGGCTGCGCAACCACGCCGATGCCGACCCCGAACGAAACCTGCCGTGGTCGGCCAAATCGCTGAAGGAATGTTATCGCATGGGGTCGGAGCAGTTTGGCTGGAAAAACCGGAAGCCGGAACCCCGTTCGATGCAGGTCGATGGGATGCTGGTTGGCTACGGTATGGCGTCCAGCCTTTACGGTTTTCACCGCCATCCTTCCAAAGCCAAAGCGATGATGCAAGCCGACGGTTCGGTGGTGGTGCAGAGCGCGACGATGGACATTGGCCCCGGAACCGGTACGGCCATGACGCAGATTGCGGCCCGGATTCTGGGCGTCAGTCCCCAAAAAGTCCGCTTCGATCTGGGCGATTCCAGTTTACCCGATGCCCCCGGCCAGAATGGGTCGGCCACCATTCCCAGCGTGGGTTCAGCCGTTCACGATGCCTGCAAAGCCCTGAAAAACAAGCTCCTGATTTTGGGAGCGTCCATGCCCGGCTCCATCCTGAGCAGTGCCTGGCCCGACGAAATAGTCATCAGGAATGGCCGGATTTATCCGACTGCCGAGTCCAGATCGAGCGTCTCCTACACGGATATTCTGAAGTATCACAAGCTGCCCCAGGTGGAAATGACGGAAGAATCGAAATCGGGGCCGGAGCGGGATCAGTATTCCATGTATTCATTTGGCTGTCATTTCGTGGAGGTTCAGGTGAGTCCGGTCACGGGTGAGGTGCGCGTCAAACGGGTGGTAACCTGCGCCGATGTCGGTAAAATCATCAACTACAAAACCGCCCGCAGCCAGTCCATCGGGGGGGTTGTGGGCGGGATCGGCATGGCATTGATGGAAGAATCCGTGATGGATCACCGGTATGGCCGCTACGTAACCAGCGATTTTGCCAGCTACCACATCCCGGTTCACGCCGACATTCCGCAAATCGAGGTGTTTTTTGTGGATCAGCCCGATGTCCACGTCAACCCGATCGGTGCCAAGGGCCTGGGCGAAATCGCCATCGTCGGCGTGGCGGCTGCGGTCGCCAATGCGGTTTTTCACGCTACGGGGAAACGGGTTCGGGAACTGCCGATTACGGTGGACAAGCTGGTTTGAAACGGCAAAAAGCTAGCCAAGAATCAGATTCAACGCCATCACCCCCGCCAAACCCGTGATCGACACCAGCGTTTCCATCACCGACCAGGTTTTGAGCGTATCGGCCATCGACAACTGGAAGTATTCGCGAAACAGCCAGAAACCGGTGTCGTTGACGTGCGAAAACATCATGCTGCCAGCGCCGATACTCAGCACCATCAGGTTCGGTTCCACGCCCGTAGCCGCCAGCATGGGCGCGACAAAACCAGCGGTCGTAATGCCCGAAACCGTTGACGAGCCGGTGCAAACCCGGATCAGGGCGGCCATTCCCCAGGCCAGAACGAACGGATGCAGGGTCGAATCTTCCATCATTTCGGCAATGGACTGGCTCACCCCGCCGTCGGTCAACACCTGTTTCAGGGCCCCGGCCCCACCGAAAATCAGGAAAAGCATGGCCACATCCTTGACCGCTTCGCCAAACAGCCCGGTCACTTCCGGCATGGTTTTCCCCCGCCGAAGCCCCAGCGTATAGGTCGCCACCAGCACCGACAGGAACATGCTCACCACTGGCTCGCCCACAAACCCAATCACCTGCTGAACCAGCGAACCTTCCGGTAACAACGGATTCAGAAAGGTACTGAGGCCAATCAATAAAATTGGCAGCAAAACCGTCAGGAAACTGGTGGTGGCCGAGGGCATTTCGTCTTCGCTCAGGTCGGGCGCAATGAAGGCCGGATTGGCCGGAGTCGTGAAGCGTTTCAGGGTCGAGCCAAACAGGGCGCCGGAAATCAAAATGGCCGGAATCGAGACAATGATGCCATAAAACAGCGTTAGTCCCATGTCGGCGTTGAATTGTTTCAGAATTGCCAGTGGCGCCGGGTGGGGCGGCAGGTAGCCCTGCGTTACCGATAGCGACGCCAGCATGGGCAGGCCGATGTAGAGCGCGGGGAGTTTATAGCGGTACGAAACCGTGATGACCAGCGGAGCCAGCAGCAGAAATCCGACGGAATAAAACAACGGCAGCCCGACAATGAAACCGGTTACCAGAAAAGCCCAGCGGGCGTGGCGCGTACCGACCAGATCCATGAGTTTGACGGCAATTCGCTGGGCGGCCCCGCTTTGGGCCACCAGCTTGCCGAGCATCGCCCCCAGGGCAATGATGGCGGTGATGGAACCGAGCGTGCCGCCGATGCCTTTCTGAATCGAATCCAGAATTTCCAGCGGTTTTTGGCCCAGGGCCAGGCCGACGCCCAATGAAACCGCCAGAAAGGCCAGGAAGGTATGCAGGCGGACAAACGAGATAAGCGCAATGAGGGCAAGAATGCCAAGGATGGTTATGGTCAGGAGCATGACCAAACTTAGGAAATATTACGATTCTACCGAAACGTTCGGGCGAAGAATCAGCCCGGAGGCTACGTGACGGGCTTGTAACACATGCCGCTGCTCGTGTGCGATCAGAAACCGGAAGGTGTCGCCCACCGAAAGCCGGATGAACCGGGCAATGGAAATGGGGATGCGGAGTTTCTGAATGTTCACCTGTTTGGCGCGTTCCAACAGCTCAAGCAGGGCATGTTGCTGTTCGAGAAAAACCGCTAAAACTGCCGACGCATTCAGGTTCGAAACGGGCGTGTGTTCCTTGACGGCTTTCATTTTCAACCCAATCGAACCGTCGGCTTTGGGCTGCATCGAATTGGCGAAGTAGTTGCCGAGCCAGCCGCTCCGAAACGTCGAAATGGCCCGAATCGACTCGGTTTCGCCTTTCAAAACGGCGGCTTCGAGCTGCGGCAGGTAGTAATGCCCGTAACTGTTCAGGTGCTCCAGGCACTGCGCAATGCTCCACCGATCCGGAGCCGGTTGACGGTTTAACTCATCGACTGACAGCGGACTGAATTCTGTTAGGACCAGTTCGACGAGCGTTTGCGTTTCGCGGGTTAACTGATCGAGCAAGTCACTGGGTTGAAAAACGGGCATGGCTACGGGCGTTTATACGGACAAACCTACGACGGTTTCTACCGAAAAATGTTGGCGCAGACCAAGATTTTCAACCCCCGCTACAATTTGACGGAGGCCAGTAATTTGCTGAATGTGGTGGGGTCCAGACCGAGGTATGACGCCAGATACTTGTGCGGAATCAGTTGCAGGACGTGCGGACTACGGGTCAACAACACCCGAAATTTCTCCTCGGCACTGAACGTCATCAGTTCGATATACCGCTCCATCAGACCCGACATCGCAGCCGCCGTACCGATGCGTCCCCAGCGTTCCAGCGCCGGATAGGTGCCAAGAACCCGGTTAAAATCGGCATACGAAATCCGCAACAACCGGCTGGTAGTCAGGGTTTCAAGGTAATACAACGACGGTTTTTGCAATTGAAACGAGTCGATAATGCCCGACATCGAGCCGGTATACGAAAAAATCAGCGTAGCATCCCGTTTCCCTTCTCCCACATAATACGCCCGCTGAACGCCATCGATCACGTAATACAGGTAGCGTTCGATGTCGCCCGCGGTGGTCAGCGTGGTTTTCCGCCGGTAGTCGACCGGATGCCAGCAGGCCGCAAAAGCTTCCCACTCCACGTCACTCAGTTCACCGGCCTGAAAAATCATTTTTTTCAGGCTTTCCAGCGATTTCTCCCGTTCATTCATGTTTGTAATCAACCGGTTTTGCTACCAGCAACTCCGGCCGTAAATGTACAAAAAGGTCGTAGTATACTTGAACGCATAATTTAATCCCGTGATGGTTGTTGGATTATGGATGGTTGCCTGAACCAAATTTCTCGCCAAATCCTTATTGATGTAACAACATCAAATGGTTGGCGGGAGTCGTTCGATTCCCCGGAATGTGCGATCATCGTGTTTTTTATAACTACCGAAGAAAATGAAAGTTGAAATCTGGTCGGACGTCATGTGTCCGTTTTGCTACATCGGAAAACGCAAATTTGAAGCCGCTCTGGAGCAGTTTGATCAAAAAGAGTCGATTGAGGTGGTCTGGAAAAGCTTTCAGCTTAACCCGGCTCAGGAGACCAACCCGGACAAAAGCATTACCGAATACCTGGCCGAAGCCAAAGGCTGGACGCTCGGCTATGCCAAACAAATGAATGATTATGTGACCAACATGGCCGCTGAAGTCGGGCTTCACTACGACTTCGATAAAGCCGTGGTCGCCAATTCTTTCGACGCCCACCGGGTGGTGCAGCTTGCCAAAACCCAGGGCAAGGGCGACGATATGGAAGAACGCCTGTTCAAAGCGTATTTTACCGAAGGACTCAATACCGCTGATCATGACACCCTGTTGCAACTTGGAACCGACATCGGTTTGGCGGCTCCTGAAGTCGAACAGGTGCTGGCATCCGATCAGTTTGCGGCCGATGTGAAAGCGGACATTCGGGAAGCGCGGCAGGTAGGTGTTACCGGCGTTCCTTTTTTTGTCTTCAACCAGAAATACGCCGTTTCCGGTGCGCAGGCACCCGAGACGTTTCTGGGTGCGCTCATCAAGTCGTACGGTGAATGGAAAGACGTTAACCCGCTGGCCGAAGCGGAAACCATTGCCGGTCCGGTCTGTATACCGGATGGGAATTGTGACTAATTTTGCCATAAAATAGCCACCATGATGCCACATTCGTCCGATAGCTCCTACGCCCGCGAACCGTTTTTCAACACGCGGCTCATCATCAACACCCTGTTGGTTCTGGCCAACAGTGCGCTACTGCTGTTTGTGATCAAATGGGCGGATGTGGTTCACTGGCCGTATTTTCTGGCGGCTGTCAGTGCCGCCATCATCGGTTTTCTGGAGCCCCGAAAAGGCTGGTTTTTAGCGGTTTTACAAGCTGCTTTTCTCTGGATTGGCTACACGTTTTTTACGGCTACTCCCGATAACGGAGGAAAACACGAACTGGAGCTTTTCTGCCTCTATGGTTCTATCTTCCTTACCTTTCTGGGAAGTTTTGTAGGCGGTATTTTGAAACGGGCGGTCGGTAAATGATCGGGGGGGCTTGGTTCGTTGTTCAACATTCGGTGTTTGTTATTCTTTGTTCATTATTCAATGTTCGTTATTCAATATTCGATATTTCTTAACTTTTAAAAATTGAATAGCGAACACCGAATATTGAATAACGAATAATGAACAAAGAATAACAAACACTGAACGCTGCTACTTCAATGGCTGCGGCTTCACCCCTTCCACCGTAATTTTCACCGGTTTAATCAATCCCTTCGCATCAAATTCCATGATATCGATGCAGGTTTCGCGGTGGTTGCCGTCGGTTTCCGTCAGCGGACGGCGGTGATACACGATGTACCATTGATCTTTTCCCGGCACCTGGATCACCGAATGATGCCCTGCGCCGGTTGCCACGCCGGGGTCCTGCTTGAGAATTTTATCGATCCGTTCGAAAGGACCAAACGGTGAATCCGCCATGGCGTAGGCAACGGAATAGTTGGGGCCGGTCCAGCCACCTTCCGACCACATAAAGTAATATTTTCCGTTGCGAATGAACATGAAAGGCCCTTCCACGTAGCCTTTGGGCGTAATTTCCTTAAACGTCGTACCATCGGCAAATGGCACAAAACCGGTGAAATCGTCTTTCAGTTTGGCGATGTTGCAGTGCCGCCAGCCGCCGTAAATCATGTAATACTGACCGTCTTTATCCTTGAAGACAAACTGGTCGATGGGCTGCGCCCCGTTGATAATCTTGTCGATCAGTGGTTTACCCAAATAATCCTTGAATGGCCCGGCCGGATTGTCGGCCACCGCCACGCCAATCCCGCCCACGTCTTTCTGATCATTTTGAATGTCATTGGCCCCGAAAAACAGGTAATACTTGCCGCCTTTTTCAACGATGGCCGGTGCCCACATCGCCCGCCAGGCCCATTTGATGGCCGTGGTGTCGATAATCCGGCTGTGTTTTGTCCAGGTCACCAGGTCAGGTGACGAAAAGGCGTCCATGAAAACCTGCTGGTTATACGGTGCCGAATAGGTCGGATAAATCCAGTATTTGTTCCCCAGGATAATGCCTTCGGGATCGGCATACCAGCCCGGAAATACCGGATTACCAGACGTCAGTTTTTTCGCGGCATTGGGTTGAGAAGCTGTTGTGGTTTGCGAAAAAACCGGAAAGAATGAATAAACGAAGGCGATAAGCAGAAAATAACGTTTCATCAGATTGGGAAAGTTAAATCAATTGATTAGGGTTGGGAAGCGGGCAGAAAAACCCTGACGTCCGGGTGCATGGTGTAAAGCCGGTATTTCGTACCGTCATGAACCAGAAATCCGCTCGACGTATTGTTTTCCATGATGGGGTTTTTAGCGTATTTCTTCCAGTGAATCAGGTCTTTCGAAACCGCCACGTTGTTTGTCCACTCCCGCCAGTCTTTGAAAGCGGATGCGTGATAGTACATGTAGTAAAGACCTTTGTACTTGATAATCTGGTTGGTTGCCACCGCAAACTGATCATATTTTTCCGGGCCGCATTTCAAAACTGGCTCATCCTGTACATTCTTCCAGCTTTTCAGGTCTTTGGAAGTAGCCAGCCAAACCGCTGCATCATTCCTTTCATAAAACAAATACCAGACATTGCCTTCCTTCCAGATGGCCGGCGTGCCGTACGGCCCGGCACTGAGCGGTTTTCCGTCGACACCGCGAATATCGAGTGGGCCACGCTCTTCCCAGTGAAGGCGGTCGGTCGACGTCAGGAGGTGGGCAACGTCCTCTTTCCCTTCCGCAAACATATAATAGGTGCTGCCGGATTTCACGACCGACATATCTTCCACCCAACCCGCAGTATAAATGGGGTTTTCCGGGTGCCGTTTCCAGGTAAACCCGTCGGAAGACGTCGCCAGACCCAGGTATTTCGTCGTATTTTTTCCGTCTTTATAACCCGTATACCACAGGTACCAGTTTTGGCCCTCCCGAAGAATATAGCCCCGTTCCCGGATGTTATGATCCCAGGTGGATGCCTTCGTACCGGCAAAAACCGGGTTGTTTTCATACGGTTTAAAATGGACGAGTTCATCCGGAAATTCGGGGTCGGGAGCCGGTTTTTCGGACACCATACCGCCAAAGAACAAGGTGGAAACTAGGAAGATCAGGTAGGGTTTTCTCATAAAAAACAGGTCACTTGGTTTTAAGGGATAGGTAAAGCTCTTCCACTTTCTGCCGCGCCCAGGGTGTTTTGCGCAGGAACGTCAGGCTGGATTTGATGCTCGGATTGTCGGTGAAACAGCGGATGGTAATGCGTTGCCCCAATCGCGTCCAGCCATAGTACTCCACCAGCTCCGTCAGGATGCTTTCGAGGGTTTTGCCGTGAAGCGGATTGTTGGGCTGAAGTGGGGTCATAATCTGAAAAAGCTTACATTCGGCTGCAAAGATAGCCCAAGTTGCGAAACCGGGGTTTTCCGGGGCAAATCTTCTTTTTAATATACAATGCGCTTTATTTTTCGTTTTTTAAGGCTATCTTAAGCCAGATTAAAGAGAAAAGACGTTAGACAAGAGAACCAGGGCTAAAAACGTGTCGGTTTTCAGTCGCTTTTTTGTCTTTACTTTCTTTCACCTATAAAATTCTAATCCCCAGAACCATGGCACAGCAAAAAGCACCCACAAAAGGAAGCGCAAAAAAACCGTCGGAGAAAACGTTGAAGGAAAAACGGGCCGACAAACAGGCGAAACGCGACAACAAAAAAGATTATTAATCTTAAACAACAAGCAGTCCATTCTGACGCAAATTTCGCCAGGTTGCCGACTGTATAAAGGTCCCAAAACTCCCCAAACCGACGGCTTCAAAGTCCGCTTTCAAGCCGTCGAGGGAGTAGGGCTCGTGGTTCCCAATCACCAGCCTGGGCATCACGCCCTCCAGCCACTCTCCCACCGGTACGCTCGTCTCCAGCGCCCATTCACTTTTCTTCGAGTAGAAAACCAACTCGGCTATTTCAGATTTTTTATTGCCTTTTTTTACCTCCAGAATGGATACGACCGGCAAACTTCCCGGCCAGATCACCATCGCATTCGGCCGAAACCCGCTGTCTGGCAATTGGCGGATACTCTGCTCAATATACTTCGGCGGAATGCTGGTTGGTGGTGTTTTGAAATCAAACCACTTTTTGAGCGGAAACTCAAAAGCGACACCGTGCATGTAGTTGAAAAGTGACTTCCGCAAGCCCTCCGAAAACAGGCTGTGATCGGCCCCCAGCGGGTCGTCGTGGTCCAGGTCGTTGTCGGCAAACAAACCGGTGTCGGGGCCAATCCGCTGGACATCGAAACCCGCCGGATGCAATCCCACCGGGCTGTGGGCCGTCATGGCAAACCGGTGCCAGAATCCCGACTGCACAATCCCTATTTCGAACAATTGCCGCACCATTTCCAGCGAATCGATGGTTTCCTGCGCCGTTTGCGTCGGAAAACCGTACATCAGGTACGCATGAACCATGATGCCAGCCTGCGTAAAACCGTCGGCAACCCGCGCCACCTGCGCCACCGTGACCCCTTTTTTCATGCGTTCGAGCAAGCGATCCGACGCCACTTCCAGCCCCCCCGAAACCGCAATGCAGCCCGATAATTTCAGCAACTGACAGAGGTCGGGCGTGAAGTTTTTTTCAAACCGGATGTTGGTCCACCAGACTACCGTCAACTTCCGGCGAATGATTTCGAGGGCCAGATCACGCATCAAAGCGGGCGGAGCGGCCTCGTCTACAAAGTGAAAACCGTTCTGTCCGGTTTGTTCGATAATCTCCGCGATGCGATCGCAGAGCAGGGCCGCCGTCAGGGGCTCATACCGCTTAATGTAGTCTAAAGAAACATCGCAAAACGAACATTTCCCCCAGTAGCATCCGTGGGCCAGCGTCAGCTTGTTCCAGCGTCCGTCAATCCAGAGCCGGTGCATCGGGTTAACGATTTCAATGACGGATAAATAGTCGTTCAGCCGCAGATCGCGGTAGTCGGGCGTGCCGGTATCGCGCTGCGCTACATCGCGCTCCCGGTTCTGATTGTAGTAGGTCACGACGCCGTCCGTTCGGGCATAGACCCGCTTCAACCCGGCCCGGTCGCGCTGACCCGCCAGAAAATCCAGCAGCGAAAGCAAGGGCGCTTCGCCGTCGTCGAGGCAGATGTAATCGACGTAATCAAAAACCCGGGGTTCCTTCAGCGAACGGAGTTCGGTATTGGCATAACCGCCCCCCATGATCACGGCAACATGGGGGTGGTTTTTCTTGAGATACTGACCGCACTTCAAAGCACCATACAGGTTTCCGGGGAATGGAACTGTCAGACAAACCACGTTGGGTTGCCACTGTTGCAGCCGCTGTTCGAGCAGGTTCGTTAAAGTTACCGAAATCAGGGTTTCGGGAGCCTGCAAAGCGGTATGCAGGTCATCAAAGTGCGTGGCCGAGCGCCCCAGTCGTTCGGCATACCGGCTGAATCCAAAGTGCGGGTCGACCGCTTCGGTGATCAGATCGGCGAGGTCTTCGAGGTACAGGGTGGCCAGATGCCGCGCTTTGTCGTGAATGCCCATCGTGCCGAACGCCCAGTCCATGTCATCGAGTTGGGCAAACCGCGAGGCTTCGGGCAAATAGGAACGGTCGCAAATGCTGTGGGCCAGCGTCGGATTTTTGTTTTGCAAAAACCGGATCACCGGGTCGATGGTGCTGGTATACTCGTCGCGGAGCGAAAAAATCCGAAAGCTGTTTTCAGACAGTTCAGCATCCGAAGCGTCCAGTGCGGCAAATAACGTCCGCAAACCGTTACCCGAAAACAGATCCAGAATCACTTCAATACCCAGATCAGCCTGATGCGAACGGAATCCTTTCGTATTCAGAAAACCTTTCAGGTAAGCCGTAGCCGGATACGGCGTGTTGAGCTGCGTGAAAGGCGGGGTAATAAAAAGGATCTTCTGTTCCAAGATGCTGCCGGGGCTTCGTTCCAGACAAAGGTAGTTCTTGTTGGTCAGAAATAGCTCTTTTCATAAATGCGTCCTATTTTAGCGCAACCGAATACAGCCATGAAAAAACTCCTCCTCCCCCTCGCCCTTCTCGTCACGTCAATCGCCCAGAGCCAGCCTAAACCCGCAGCGGGGGATCGTCTGCCAGCCTCCTATTCGACTCAGTATCAGGCACCGGTTTTTGCCGATCCCCAGCGGAATGAAAAGATCGCAGCGGTTTTTCCGATCATCGACAGTTTATACCGCCAACACGCCGGAAAAAACCACTTTCCGGGGCTGGCGTTTGGCATTGTTGTCGATGGAAAGCTGGTACACGCGGGCGGTTTTGGCTATACGGATGTGGCGAAGAAAACCGTTGCCACGCCGAAGTCGCTGTTTCGCATAGCGTCGATGAGCAAGAGTGTGACCACAATGGCAATTCTGAAACTGCGGGACGAAGGCAAACTGCGGCTCGATGATCCGGCTTACCTCTACATTCCCGAGTTGAAAAAACTGCCGTATCTCACCTCGGATTCACCCCTGATTACGGTTCGGAATCTGATGACGCATTCGGCCGGGTTTCCCGAAGACAATCCCTGGGGTGACCGGCAACTGGACGACAGCCCGGCCGATTTGCTCAAACTGATTGCGGGGGGACTGTCTCTTTCGAATGTTCCGGGTGTTACCTATGAATACAGCAACCTGGGGTTTGCGATGCTGGGTGCCATCATCACCAAAGTTTCCGGAAAACCGTACCAGCAGTACATCGACGAAGCGATTTTCAAACCGCTGGGCATGACGCAAACCGTTTGGGAATATACCAAAATACCGCCAGCCCTGCTGGCTCACGGCTACCGCTGGCAGGATAATACCTGGCTCGAAGAACCACTGTTGCACGACGGATCATACGGCGCGATGGGTGGGTTAATCACGTCCGTGGAAGATTTCAGCAAATACATGGCGTTCCATGAGTCGGCCTGGCCACCTCGCAGCGTTGCCGAAACGGGGCCGGTGAAACGCAGTTCGGTGCGCGAAATGCAGCAACCCTGGACATTTAATAGCCTCAGTGCCGGTTTTAAATACCCCAGTGGCCGGGCCTGCCCGATGGTTAGCAGCTACGGCTACGGTCTGCGCTGGAGCCGCGATTGCGACGGGCGGGTCTATGTGGGTCACACGGGCGGACTCCCCGGTTTTGGCAGTCAGTGGTGGATCATGCCGGAATACGGGATTGGCGTGGTGGCCTTCGGGAACCTAACCTACGCCGGCATGGGTTCAGTAAACTGGGCGGCACTGGATACGCTGATTACAACGGCGGGTTTAAAACCCCGGACGATTCCGGTTTCCAAAATCCTGGCACAACGCAAAGCCGAACTGGTTCAACTTTTCCCCGATTGGAAGAATGCGGCTGAAAGCAAACTCTTTGCAGAAAATTTCTTCCCGGATCTGTCGCTGGAAATCCGCCGAAAAACGGTACAGGATTTGTATACCAAAGTGGGAACCGTTGTTCGCGTCGGCGAGTTGATCGCTGAGAATCAACTTCGGGGCCGCTTCCTGATCGAAGGCGAAAAAGGAACTATCGACGTCTTTTTTACCCTCACGCCCGAAAACCCGGCCCTGATTCAGCAACTGGATTTCAGGGAAGTGAAGAAGTAAGCGGGTGTTACCGGTGCATTTTTATATTTAGTAACTTTATCATAAAACCGGTTATTTTCGAACATCGACTTGGTAAGTAAACAGACACCAAATCCCAATTTACCCCGCTTTTTGGCAGGCGGTGGTGAAGTGGGCCAACTCCTGCGGGCTTTCGACTGGTCCAAATCCCCTCTGGGCGATCCTGATCAGTGGCCACAAAGTTTAAAAACTGCCGTTAGCATCGTGCTTCGGTCCAGCTACCCCATGTTTATCTGGTGGGGGCCGGAATTGATCAACCTTCACAACGACGCCTATATCCCGCTGATGGGCCGCAAACACCCGGCCTTTCTGGGCAAACCCGCCAACGAGCTCTGGTCCGAAATCTGGGAGGAAAGCCTGCTTCCGATGAAAAATCTGGTTTTTGAACAGCAGGAATCGATCTACGGCCAGGATTTGATGCTGTTGCTGGAACGAAAAGAATTTCCGGAAGAAGGCTATTTCAATTTTTCGTATAGCCCCATCATCGACGAAAACGGGGAAGTAGGTGGTCTGTTCTGTGCCTGTCACGAAGAAACGAACAAGGTTTTGCAACAACGCCGGTTGCAGACGCTGAATGCGCTAACCAGCCGGGTTTTATCCGCAAAAACAAAAGTCGATGTGGGCCGGATTGCCATTGACATTCTGGGACAGAATTACAAAGACATTCCATTTGCCGCCTTTTATCTGATCGATCCGGACGGGCAGGAAGCCCAATTGATTCATTGTTCGGGAATTGTTCCGGAAGAAAATCCATTCGAAAAAACCGTTTCGCTCGCCGACGACGCCACCGGCAATTTCTGGCAACTCAAAACCGTAGTTGAAACCGGTCAGCCGGTTCGGATACAGGGTGTATCGAATAAAATCAGCAAGATTGTCCAATCCCTGACAGACCGACTACCCGACAGCGCCTTTATTGTACCCGTTCAAAAAACCAGTTCGGAACAGCGGATAGGCATTCTGCTGGTCGGACTCAATCCCCATCGTAATTTCGATACGGAATACCAGCACTTTGTAGAGCAAATCGGCTCACAGATTGCTACGGCCATCGATACCATTGAACGCCACGAAAACGAATTCAAACAGGCGAAACAGTTAGCCGAAATCGACCGTCAGGCTCAACTGACGATTGCGCAGAACCGCCTGAAGGCCGAAGATCACATTCGGAATGTGATCAACCAGGCCCCGGTGGGCATTGCGGTTTTACAGGGAACTCATTTTGTGTTTGAGGCCGCCAATGATGCCTATCTCAATCTGATTGGAAAGTCGGCGGAGCAGACGCTCGGCAAGGCAATACTGGATGCCTTGCCGGAAATTCGCAACCAGGGCATCCTGGAATTGCTGAACCGGGTTGTTGAAACGGGCGAACCTTTTTTTGGCAACGAATTTGCCGTCGCTCTCAACCGGTTTGGAAAAACGGACATCGTCTATGTCAATTTTGTTTATCAGCCCCTGCGCGAAGCCGATCAGTCGGTGAGCGGCATCATCGTTGTGGCCAATGAGGTGACCGAACTGGTCAAATCCAAACACGCTACTCAGGAAAGTGAGCGGCAATTTCGGAATCTGGTCATTCAGTCGCCAATCGCGATGGCGATTTTCAGAGGAACCGATCTGATCATCGAAATTGCCAACGAGACCATGCTGAAAACGCTGTGGAAACGACCCTTTTCGGAGGTTCAGGGGAAAAAATTGCTGGAGATATTCCCGGAATTGCATGATCAGCCATTTCCCGATCTGCTTACCAAAGTTTTCAAAACGGGTGAATCGTACACGGAAAAAGAAGCCCTCGCCTATGTAAACACCCCGGAGGGCATGGGCAAATATTACCTTGATTTTGAATATGCTCCCCTCTTTGGAACCGACCAAACGGTTTCCGGTATCATGGTTACCGTCAACGATGTGACGGAGAAAGTGGAAGCCCGCATTACCATTTATGAGGCCGAACAGCGATCCCGGCTGGCCGTTGAAGCCGCCGAAATGGGAACATACGACTGGGACATCGAGCATGGCCTCTTTAAGTATTCGGACCGGCTCGTGGAAATTTTCGGATTGGCCCCAAATCAGCCGCATCAGCATTCTGAATTTAGTGGAGCCATTCACCCGGATGACCTGCCAATTCGGGCCAAAGCGCACGAAGAGGCTTTCAGAACGGGTCGTTTGCACTACGAAGCCCGGCTGGCCCAACCCGACCATGGCGTTCACTGGATACGGGCAATTGGAAAAGTGATTTTTGATGCCCAACAAAAACCCGTCCGGCTGCTGGGGTCGGCCATCGACATTACGCAGCAGGTGGTAGCCCGGAAGAATCTGGAGGAAATTGCCGAGGAATTGGAAAAACGGGTGGCGGAGCGAACGCTCGAACTTCGGAATACAAACGCCGAACTGGTTCGCACCAACCACGAACTGGAGCAATTTGCCTACATCGCCAGCCATGACTTGCAGGAACCGCTGCGGAAGATCCAAACGTTTACGGAACTGTTAACCGACACTGCTCACGATGAAGAATCGTCGAAGCATCTGCTGTCTAAAATCAGTTCTTCGGCGCAGCGCATGTCGGCTTTAATCAAAGATGTGCTGGAATATTCGCGCCTTTCCAGAACGGATGAACTCTTTATAAAAACCGATCTCAATTTGATTTTGGCGAATGTTAAAACTGATTTCGAGCTATTAATTGAGCAAAAAAAAGCAGTTATTATTCAGGATGAATTACCGATCTTAAACGCAATTCCACAGCAATTAAATCAGCTTTTTTCCAATCTGATTGGCAATTCACTCAAGTTTTCGGAAAAGAATCCTGAAATCCGTGTTTCATCAACCCTTCTTTTGCCGGAAGAAGTTCGAGCTATGCCGAATCTACAACCCGACCGGGCTTACGTGAAACTGAATTTTAAAGACAATGGTATCGGTTTTGATCAGCAGTATGCCGAACAGATTTTCACCATTTTCCACCGATTAAACGGGCGAAAATCATACAGTGGAACGGGCATTGGCCTGGCATTATGCAAAAAAATTGTTGAAAACCACCAGGGATTGATCACCGCCGAAAGTGAATTAAACAAAGGAGCCTCTTTCACGATTTATTTGCCGGTTTGAGTTGGAATTCAACTTCATTATTCGTTATTCAACTTCGTTATTCGTTATTCATTATTCATTATTCGTTATTCATTACTTGCTATCCTTTATTTTAACTTCATGAATATTTTAATATCGAATGATGAATATTGAATAACGAATATCGAAGTTAAAACAAGGTCCTGGGGCTCAAATCATCAACCGCTTCCTAACAATGTCTTGGTATCTGCGAACAGGCCCTGCTATCTTCGCCTGACAACAAATACACACCATGGCACATAAAGGAAAAGAAATTCGGAACCCGAAAACCGGGCAGATCATTCAGTTTATCCAGACACAAGCCGATACCAACGGCGAGCTTCTGGAGCTGATAACGACTTATGAAGCGCATTCCAAAGAGCCCCTGGCCCATTACCATCCGCACCAGGACGAATATTTTGAAGTGTTGCAAGGCGCATTAACCATTCGTTTGGGTGGCAACCTTCAGACACTCCAGCCCGGCGACAAAATCCACATTAGAAAAAATACCGTTCATTCCATGTGGAATGCCACCGACGACAAAACCGTTGTTGCCTGGAAAACGATTCCAGCGATGGATACAGAATACTTGCTGGAGCTAAACACCGGGCTGGCGAGTGATGGCAAAACCAATGCCGACGGGGTGCCGGGCCTTTTGCAGGTAGCCCTCATGATGAATCATTTTGACCAGGTGTTCCGTCTGGCCAAACCGCCCTTTGCCGTTCAGAAAATTGTGTTTGGGCTCCTGACGCCGTTTGCATTGCTGCTCGGCTACCGGCCGTTTTACCGGAAATACCTGAAGTAACCCAACCCTGTCAGGGTCTTCGACCGTACGACGGCCCTGACAGGGTTGCCCTCTTAAACCAACGCAACCGCTTCCAGTTGCTGGTTGATAAAAGCCATCTCTTCCGCCGTCAGTCGGACGTCGATGGCTTTGGCGTTTTGAACCGCCTGTTCGGCGTTCCGGGCACCCACGAGGGCGACGGTGATGCCGGGTTGGTCGATCGTCCAGCGAATCACCAACTGACTCAGGCTTACCTGCTTCTGTTCGGCCAGGGGAATGATTTTATCCAGGAAGGGCCACACACGCGCGATGTTCCCGTCTTTGAAAGCCTTGTAGTTGACCCGGTGATCTCCCTCGGCAAACTGATGCCCCGGTTTGATTTTGCCCGCCAGCAAACCGCGTTCCAGCGGGCTGTAAGCCAGAATCGACTTCCGATTTTCGAGGCAATACGGCACCAGGCCGGCTTCAATCTCACGTTTGACCATGCTGTAGGAAACCTGATTAGAAACCAGTTTCAACGTTTGTTCAGCCTCCTTCATCTGCTCGACACTGTAGTTGGAAACACCGGCCTGCCGGATTTTCCCCTGCTCGATCAACCGGCTCACAGCTTCCATCGTTTCTGAAATCGGGGTGGTAACATCCGGCCAGTGAATCTGGTACAGGTCAATGTAATCCGTTCCGAGTCGTTTCAGGCTGTCTTCGCATTCTTTGATGATGCTTTCCTTCGCGGCATATTTGTACACATCGATCGGCGTTCCGTCGTTGTTTTTCGTATGAAAAGCCAGTGTTCCTTTCGCCAGGTCCCACCGCATCCCGTACTTGGTCAGAATCTGCACCCGATCGCGGGGAATGCTTTTGATGGCTTCTCCGACAATTTCTTCGCTCGTTCCCTGGCCGTAAACCGGGGCCGTGTCGATGGACGTAACGCCCAGATCATACGCTGCCTGAATGGCTTCGATGGCCTCCTTTCGCTCCGTTCCGCCCCACATCCAGCCGCCAACTGCCCAGGCACCAAAGGCGATGGCCGAAACCGTTACGTCCGACTCGCCCAATTTCCGATATTCCATCCGTTTATTCTGTGGTTATTGATTTTACTTTAAAAGAAGACTGGCTGATGATTTTACTTGTCTTCGGACCTGTCCTCAAAGCCCGGACAGAACGTTGGAAAGGAGGCTTTACCCATCCAGTTCGTTACTTCTTCCCTGCAAGCCGCCGGTGTGAATCGCGATAATTTTACTGTCTGGTAAAAAGATTTTTTTTCGGGCTAAATCGTAAATACCGTACAGCATTTTTCCGGTATACACCTGCTCGATTCGCACGCCGGTTTTCTGTTCAAAGCTGCGAAGGAAGGTCAGCAATTCGGGAGTCGTTTTGGCATATCCGCCAAAATGGTAATCAGTTTGCACATTTCCGGGCCGGTTTAGCTCAGGAATGAATCCTTTCAGAGACGAGAAGCCCAACACCTTCAAGCCATTCGGGGCCGATCGTTCCAGACCCGCCAGTGTTCCGCCCGTGCCGACCGGACAACAGATGTAGTCTGGTAAAGAACTGATTTGCTGCAAAATTTCCGGGATAATTTCCGCCGTTCCCCGCACGGCCAACGCGTTGGTGCCGCCTTCCGGCAGGTCGTAGTAGGTACCGAAGCGTTGCCGAAGATCCTGTTGAAAAACCGCATCGCTTAGGTTCCGGAACTGCTGCCGGGTGACGAAATGAAGCTGCATTCCCTGCGAACGGGCAAAGGCCAGCGTTGGGGTGTCACGCTCCCGGTGGTCTTGCCCCCGGATGACGCCAATGGTCGAAAAACCGTATTCGCGACCGGCGGCCGCAACGGCATAAATGTGGTTGGAATAGGCCCCGCCGTAGGTCAATAGCGTTTGGTGACCCAACCGACGCGCTTCGACGAGGTTGTATTTGAGCTTGCGCCATTTGTTGCCCGACACCGCCGGATGTAACTCATCGTCCCGCTTCAGGTAGAGCTGAACGGGCACCGCTTCCGGAAAAGGGTTCGGCAGAAATTGCAGTCGGGAAAATTCAGAAACCGCCGGCAAGTCATTCACGTGCGTTTATTTTCCGTCGCCCTGTTTTTTCGCGAAAACCGATCCGGCATACCCATTATGTCCATTGATGGAATAGCGCAGAACCAGGGTTTCGTCGATGAGTTCCCCCTCACCGGAAATGGTATACTTGTCACCTAAATAGTTGGTAAAAGCCTGGTCCACAATCACCAGTTTGTTGTTTGTTACCGTCGCCTGAAGCGGTTCTTTGACCAGATTGGCCAGATTTTCGATGGTAAATGTTTTCGCTTTTTCCGGATTTTTACGCAGCGTCAACAAATAACTTTCCTTCGGATCGGCTTCCTGCACGGTAAAAATACCGCCATATTCGATTTCTGGGATAACGACGGCATCCGGTTCGCAACTGGAAAGGGTCGTCAGTGCGAAGGGCAGAATGAGGGCAATTTTCAGACAGGTAGCCTTTAAAGGCCACATGCGGGGTGGGATAGACATTTTCATTTGTATCAGGTTGCAACACGTCGTTTTCCTTACGACGACACAAAAGTAACAAGGTCACGCGATATTTTAACAAAAACCAGTGACCGTTCGCTAAAACGTCTGATTCTTGGTACTTTTGTAAGATGTTACAACCTGAGACCATGGCCCGGCAGGACGAGGAGCCGGTGCTTGCTGACCCGGACGAAGACGAGCTTTACGAACATTTCCGCATCGTGGTCGATCCCGGCCAGAACCTGTTGCGGATTGACCGGTTTTTGACCGAACGATTGCCGAACGCAACCCGAACCAAAATTCAGAACGGAATTGATACGGAAGCGGTGAAGGTCAACGGCAACGCCATCAAGGCGAGTTATAAAATCAAACCGCAGGATGTCATTACGGTTTCGTTGCCCCATCCGCCCCGCGATACGGATATTCTGCCGGAAAACATTCCGCTGAACATCGTTTACGAAGATGATGAAGTGCTGGTGCTGAACAAACCGGCTGGCATGGTGGTGCATCCGGCGTATAGCAACTGGACCGGTACGCTGGTGAACGCGCTGGTGTATCATTTTCAGAACTTGCCCACCTCGCGCAACGGCAGCATCCGCCCCGGTCTGGTACACCGGATCGACAAGGACACGTCAGGTTTGATGGTGATTGCCAAAACCGAATATGCCATGACCCACCTCGGCCGCCAGTTTTTTGAACACACCATCGAGCGAACCTACAACGCCCTGGCCTGGGGTGAACTGAAAGAAAGCGAAGGCACCATCGATGGCAACATTGGCCGGAGTCTCCGCGACCGGAAAGTGCAGGCGGTTTTTCCCGACGGCAGCCAGGGCAAACGCGCCGTGACTCACTACAAAGTCCTGAAAGCACTGCATTACGTTTCGTTGGTGGAATGCAAACTCGAAACCGGGCGAACCCATCAGATCCGGGCGCACATGCAGTACCTGGGGCATCCGCTTTTCAGCGACGCCACATATGGCGGTGACCGCATTCTGCGTGGCAATGCCAACGGTTCCTACAAATCGTTTGTTCAGAACTGTTTTACCCTGATGCCCCGGCAGGCCCTCCACGCCAAATCGCTTGGTTTCGAACACCCCCGAACCCGCGAATGGCTCCAGTTTGACTCTGAACTCCCGGATGATTTCCGGTCGGTGCTGGAGAAATGGGAAAAATACCTCGAAAACCGGTAATTGCCTTATTCGATATTCGGTGTTCTTTATTCGATATTCACTATTTAAACACTGGTAAATAATATCGAATAATGAATAAAGAACACCGAATATCGAAATACAAATAACGAAACACCGAAAGTTTAGAAAATTCAATTTTGAACATTACCCCGTCTCTCCGAATGACCATCCGCAAAGGTATCCCCGCCGATGTTCCGCAGTTGTTTGAACTGGTTCAGGAACTGGCCCTGTACGAAAAAGCACCCCACGAAGTGACCAATACCCCCGAACAGATGCTGAAAGACGGTTTTGGCGACAATCCGCTTTTCGGAGTGCTGGTGGCCGAAATCGAAAACAAGATTGTGGCCATGTCGTTGTATTATTACCGGTATTCGACCTGGAAAGGCAAGCGGTTGTATCTGGAAGATATTATTGTTAACGAAAACTTTCGGGGCCGGGGGTTGGGTAAGGCGTTGTTCGATGCCACCATTACAGAAGGCCGCCAAACGGATTGTACGGGCATGATGTGGCAGGTGCTGGACTGGAACGAGCCCGCCATCCAGTTTTACAAGCAATTTAACACCCGCTTCGATACCGGTTGGTGGAATTGCCACCTGGATTTTGATAAATAGCCGTAACTTCGCACCACACCATGAAAGTGCCGGAATGCCTTTTCGGACCACTTTACTAGCTTACAATGCAAGTCAATAAAAAACGTATACTGATTATTTCAGGCTGGGTGCTGCTGGGATTTTTTGTTCTGGGGGCCATTGGAGCCGGTATTATCTACACCAAACGGGAAGCACTGCTGAAAGAAGGGCTCGCCAGAGGCATCCGGAAAGCGAAGCGGGACTATAACCTGACCGTTACCATTGGGAAAGCCCAATTTACGGGCTTATCAACCGTGGCGTTTTCCAATATCACCGTCGTACCGGATTCGCGCGACAGTCTGCTGCGGGTCGGCAAAACGGAAGTTGGGGTCAGCATCTGGCCGCTTTTGTTTGGTCGGGTAGCGGTTTCGTCCCTCACCCTGCAAAATGGCCTCGCCCACATCGTCCGGCGGGACAGCACTTCCAACATCGACTTTCTGCTCAAATCACAGAAAAAGGATTCGACGGCTTCGGCCAGTGATACCGAAACCAGCACGCGCCGGGTCGATCTGGCGGACGTGGCCGAAAATCTGGTCGATAACCTGCTGGCCAAGATTCCGGACAACATGGACATTCAGAATCTGGAACTTCGGCTGACCGACGACGACCGTCAACTGAGCTTTCTGACAGAAACCGCCACCATTGACGACGAAGAACTGACGTCGACCATTCGGATCAACGGCAACGAGTCGGTCTGGCACCTGATGGGCACGGTAGCGGCCTCGGATCAGGAAGCCAACGTGGCCCTCTACGCCGACGGAAAACCGCTCGAATTACCGTATCTGGAACAACGCTTCAAGTTGAAACTGCAGGCCGATACGCTGCGGGCCGAACTCCGCGATGTGGCCAGTTCCGGCGGTGAGTTCAAGATCGAAGGCGCCGGAGCCGTTCGGAATCTGCGCATCAATCACCCGGCCGTGGCGCTGGGCGATGTGGTGGTGGAACGGGCCGCCATGGACGCCAATCTTTTTTTTGGGGAGAATTACATCGGAATCGACAGTTCCTCCACCATTTACCTCGGAAAAGCCAAAGCCCGGCCTTTCATCAAATACACGGTTTCGCCCGTCAAAATCTACGACGTTCAAATTCACACCGACCCGCTCGACGCACAGGATCTGTTCGATGCCTTTCCGCAGGGCCTTTTTGAATCGCTGGAAGGCATGAAGGTTGCCGGCAAACTGAAATATGATGCGGTGCTTCACCTCGACAGCTCCCTCCCCGATTCGGTGCAGTTCAACTCCAGCCTGACCCCGGATCAGTTCAAGATTCTGAAATTTGGGAAGGAGGATTTCAGTCGGGTCAACAAACCGTTTGAGCATGAGGTCTACGAAAAAGACAAGCTGGTGCGCAAGTTCATCGTCGGCCCCGCCAACCCGGATTTCACGCCCCTCAACGCCATTTCGCCCAACCTGCGCAATGCCATTCTGACGGCGGAGGATTACAACTTTTTCACCCACAACGGTTTCAACGAGAAAGCGTTTCGGGTGTCGCTGGCAACCAACTTTAAAACCAAAAAGTTCAAACGCGGGGCCAGCACCATTTCGATGCAGTTCGTGAAAAATGCGTTTTTGAATCGAAATAAAACGCTTTCCCGGAAAGCCGAAGAAATCCTGATCGTGTGGCTCATTGAAAACCAGCGCATTATCAGCAAAGAACGGATGTACGAAATTTACCTCAACTTCATCGAGTGGGGTCGAAACATCTACGGTATTGGGGAAGCGTCGCGGTATTATTTTGCCAAAAGTCCGTCCAATCTCGACATTGGTGAAAGCATTCTTTTATCATACGTCGTTCCTTCGCCGAAAGCCACCCTGAGCCGGTTTTATCCGGATGGATCTGTCAGAACGTATTTGCGGGGTTATTTCAGGCTGATTGGCCGGATCATGGCTTCGCGGGGATTGACCCCCTATGACACAACGGCGTATGGATTCTACGGTGTGCGACTGCGGGAAGGATTGCGGCAGGAAGTGGCGCCGGTCGACTCCATCGAAATCGACTCGCTGATGATGCCGGAAGAAGAAACGGACGAAGCCGCCAACGGCATCAACGATTTCTTCCGCCGGGTTTTAGGACGCGACCGGGCCGAGCCTGAAGTAGTCACGCCCGAGCAGGAACCCGCCAAGGGAGCCGCCGTTCAAACCGATTCAATCCCGAAATCGCGTCGGCAATTGCGCAAGGAACGGCGGGAACAACGGCGAAAGGAAAAAGAAGCCCAGGAAAACAATCCGCCGTCGCAGTGAGCCAACGCCTGTCGCCCGGTTTCAGGACAGCAAGTCCGGGCGACGCTGTTTGGTCCGCTCCAGGGCTTTTTCAAACCGCCATTCGTTGATCTTTGCTTCGTGGCCTGAGAGCAGGATGTCGGGCACCGTATGCCCTTCAAATTCGGCCGGGCGGGTATAGACGGGAGGAGCCAGCAAATCATCCTGAAAAGAATCCGTCAGGGCCGAGGTTTCGTCGTTCAGAACGCCGGGCAACAAGCGGATGATGGCGTCGGAAATAACCGCAGCGGGGAGTTCTCCCCCCGACAGCACATAATCTCCCACACTGATTTCTTTGGTAATAAACAGCTCCCGAACCCGCTCATCGACGCCTTTGTAGTGGCCACACAAGATGATCAGGTTCCGAACTAACGAAAGCCGGTTGGCCATACGTTGCTCAAACCGCTCGCCGTCGGGCGTCACATAGATCACTTCATCGTAGGAACGTTCACTTTGGAGGGTACGGATGCAGCGGGCAATGGGTTCGATGGACATCACCATGCCGGCCCCGCCCCCAAAGGCATAGTCGTCGACCCGCCGGTGTTTGTCGAGCGTATAATCGCGCAGGTCATGAACAACCACTTCCACAAAACCGCCCTGCTGGGCACGTTGCAAAATGGAATGTGCAAAGAAACTGTCCAGCAAGCGGGGCAGGCAGGTTAAAATATCAATCCTCATCAAGCAATTCCTCTTCGTCGTCTTCGTTGGTTTTCTTCCCGATTTTAGCGGATGGTTCTTCGAGGTAAATATCGACCAGGCCATCCGGCAGTCGAACGTGCAGGATTTTGTGTACTTTATCCGCGGAGGGAGTCAGTTCGTCATTCACCGGAATCAGGACTTCCTTGCCCTGGTAATCCATCGAAATTAAATTCTGGGGAGCCACATTGTATACGGTACGAACCGTTCCGAGATCGCCCAGTTTTTCGTCCCGAACCAGAAAACCGACAATTTCGTGGAAATAAAACTGCCCTTCATCCAGTTCGTCCAGGTTGTCGAGGGGTAAAAACAAGTCACAGTTCACCAGCTTCTGCGCTTCTTCAATCGTCTCCACGCCTTCCAGTGCCACGATACCCCGGTTGCGGTTTACCGAAATCGACTCGATAAAATACGGAACCAGATCGCCTTTCACTTCGATCAGAACGGAATCCATTTCGGCGTAGAGTTCCGGCATATCGACATCCAGAAAGAACACCAGTTCGCCCCGAACCCCGTGCGTTTTCGTTATTTTTCCTAATTGAAAACAATCGTCTTTGGTCACGACTTACAACGTTTTGCATCCCGCCGATGGCTCGGGATAGGTCTATATAAAACAACAACTGACAGAATTCCATTTCAAGAAACAGACTTCCATCAGTTGTCAACTCAAATTTCTTACGAAATACTAAGCCTTTGCTTCACCCTCATCAGCGGGTTTTTCATCGGCGACTGGTGCTTCGGCAACCGGTGCTTCAGCAGCAGGGGCTTCAACAACCGGTGCGGCTTCAGCTACGGGTTCAGCAACCGGAGCGGCTTCAGCAACAGGTTCAACAGCAGGTGCTTCAACCGGAGCGGCTTCGGCTACGGGTTCAGCGGCTGGTGCTTCAACGGCGGCTTCGGCAACCGGTGCTTCCACTTCAGCTTCTTCAACCACTTCCGGTGCCTCAACAACGGGTTCTTCAACCACGTTTTTCTTGGCAATAGCCAGCGCACGCGCTTCGTTCACTTTTTTCTCAGCTTCCAGGCGGGCCTTTTTGGCGTCGGCTTTCAGTTGGGATTTGGTGTCGGCACTGCCTTGCTTCCGGCCTTCTTTGCCTTCTTTCCAGTCTTCGAACTTAGCATCTGCCTGTTCTTGCGAGATGGCGCCTTTGATGACACCTACTTGCAGGTGTTTTTTCAACATCACGCCTTCGTGTGACAAAATTGAACGGGCCGTATCGGTCGGTTGTGCCCCTTTCATCAGCCAATCTACAGCCCGGTCGCTTTTCAGGACCACGGTAGACGGATCAGTGTTCGGGTTGTACGAACCGATTTTTTCAATAAAGCTACCATCACGTGGTGCTCTGGCATCGGCTACAACGATGTCGTAAATAGCCAGTTTTTTGCGTCCCCGACGCGATAAACGGATTTTAACTGCCATTTTATTGGTTTGTTTTCTGAGGGATACGGTTGGCTCACAAAAGTGAGGCCGTCCTTCAGTAGAATTAGGGTGCAAAGGTACTAATTTTTTTCTTGAAACAGAGGGGCAAAATCAGAAAATGATAAATGTAAAATGAGGAGCGTCAAATGTAAAAGTGTTTTAAACGTTCCATCCTACTTTTACATTTAACGTTCCTCATTTTACATTTATCATTACCTACAAAACAACAAAACCCCGACAAATGCCGGGGTTTTGCATACTTGATTTCAAATATTATCTCGGTTCTCTTGAGTCGAACCGTTGACCGGACTGGTACGGAGACCGGAGCATGTTCATCGGCACAATCTTGATTTCGACCCGACGGTTTCGCTGGAGATTATCTCCCGATGTGTTTGGCGCAATCGGTCGATACTCACCGTAATACTCGACCGTCACCCGGCTTGGGTCGGTCAAACCGGCACGGGTCAAATACCGCTTGGCTGCATCCACCCGACGTTTCGACAATTGTATGTTGTACCCATAAGAAGCCCGGTAATCGGCGTGTCCAACGAGGATGATACCGCAGTTGGTTTTCAGGTTCAACAATTCAACCACCTTCTTCATGATGTCCTGCGAAGCCGGCCGAATCGTCGCTTTATCGGTATCGAATTCGATGTTACTAAACAGGGCTTCGCATTCCGGGGCGAATTTTCCGCGCAGGATCGAACTGATGATGCTGTCCAGGTTCATGGCAACCCCGGCACCGGATACGATACTTCCGGCTGGCGTAGCGGGCTCTTTGTCAAACAGGTCGGCAACACCGTCGTTATCCGTATCCGTATACAGACGGGGATCGACCGGTTTTGGCATGTTGGCTTTGGCAATCGAATCCGCATCGTTCATCGTTGGGTTGTAGGGTTCTTTCAGCAGATCTTTCGGATCGGCCCAACGCAGGTGGTAACGGCCTTTCGCAGGGTCATACACACCATCTTTTCCAACCCGAACCGCATCTTTCCCAATCTTGTAGGTCAGTGACAGGCCCAGACCAGCCCATTTGTCCAAACCGGAGTCACCCCGTCTCCAACCGTACACGTTACCCGCTTTCGAGTTATCAACTCCTCCGACGGTCATATCCAGTTTCTCGGTATTGACCATATACAAGGTTGCATCAAGGCCGATGTCCAGCCGCGACGTCAGTTCATAATGCAGTGCCGATCCCAGCGGGAAAACGAACTCACGGGTATAAACGGAACCGTCACTTTCCCATTTTCCCTGGGTAACGGAACTGTAGTCGCGCCGGTCGTTGCTATACCGGATCATTTCGCCGGTGGTCAGGTCATACACCCGGGTATCGAACCACATCAAACCGGCCCCGGCGTGCAGATCCCATTTCCAGCGTTTCAGCTTGCGGGTTCCAAACAGCAGTGATTTCATGTTGACGTTGGCGTTCAGCGTTCCCTGCAGGAAATTTGAACGGAACGAAGCATTGTAGAGTGACTGTTTCGACCCCCGCAGCGAGCCGATGTGGAAATCGGCCGAGGCCCCAAAAAGATGGCTAAGCTGTTTGTTGATCGACACGCCAAGCGCACCGGTGGTTTTGGTGTTAGGCCCTTTTTGCGGGAATCCTTTGTAAAAACCGTAATTGTCCAGGTCGCCAAAGAAACGGGTGAGCGCAGGTGTGACGGTCACTGACCAGGTGTTCATTTTGTAGTCGCCTTCGTAGGAGCGATTACGGTTCGATGTTCCGGCCGAGGAACGGGTGGTGGTGTCAGTTTGGGCATACCCGACAGCTTGCGTCAGTAACAGAAGCGTCAGAGAAGCGAAAATGGAAATTTTCTTCATGAGAACTCAGGTTTAATTCATAAGCCTTTAACGTAGAACAATCGCTCGGCAAGCCGGCGCTACGGCGGACCGTTTAAAAACTACTCTTTTTCATTCATCGGCAACTTTCCGCGAAGTAAATCTATAAGCCGGATTCTGTCTCCGATCAGATTGCCGAAACAACCCTCTTCGGGTTCTTATCATTTATCTCGATTCCGAATCACTCCGGAACTCTATCGATCTACCCGCATCAGCATCATTTCGACCGGGGCCAAAACTACGGGAACGAGTCGCCCCCATTCTGATGCCTATTTGATCTTTCAGCCCATAAGGTTTACCCTGCCCCGGCTGTCACCAGTCGGGCGGTGGGCTCTTACCCCACCTTTTCACCCTTACCGTCGATTCGTTTAGAAACTAAACGCAGCGACGGCGGTTCGTTTTCTGTGGCACTTTCTGTCAAATGGCCGTCAGCGCGAGCGCCTTCCACCACCTGCCTTCCCGTTAGGAAGTATGGTACTCTGTGCTGTCCGGACTTTCCTCCCCGGTTCGGTAAACCGTTCCGGAGCGATAAGACAATTTACCTCGCGTTGGTTGCCATTCCGTGATTACCGCAAATCTATAAATACTTAGGTTCTTTAAAAACCTGGTATCGAAAAACTGCAAATTTTTCGAGCCTATTGCCAAAAAAGATGCATCAATCCGGGTTTAACTATAATCCTTCGACCTTCAAATTGATTCGACCGGACGCATATACGACCGCCAGCATCGATTCCTGTGTCAAGTAAACCTGATCCGGCGATACTTGTTCGAGCTTCCCGTTGATAATAACTCCCTTTGTGATTTGATTGTTCGTTAATCGGGCCTGAAGCGACTTTCTGGCTTCATCAATTTGGCTGCCGACCGGAATCGTCAGTTGTTTTTCCAACGTGCGTGCAAAGCTACCCTGTAATAACCAACTCGCCGTTTTATACAGGATATTTTTTGTGTCCAGGTCATAATGCAGGTCCCGCAACGAGATCGTCCGGGTCTGCTGGTCATAAAAAGGTTGTCCCCGCAGATAAATAGCGCCGTTGATGCTGCCTTCCAGCGTGGCTTTGATGATTAAATTGTTGTTTTGTCCGTACAACTCGATGCCCCGGATCGTAATCTTGTAACGTCCGTCTCGAAATTCGTAGGACTGCCCCACAAATTCGTCCGAAACCACCTTCGCTGCTTCGGCGTAAGTCGCTTCGCTGAGCAAACCGATGCGAAACTGATCGGGGATGTCTTTTGTAACGATTAATTCCGGAATAGTAACTGCCGGTCGCACATCAGGTTTGGCTCCGGTCTGGGTCAAGGTATACCCTTCGATGCCAATTGTCGACCGAATGGCTCCCTTTTCAAACCGAAAAGGCGTGATTAGAATGCGTTTGGGAACTACCAGCAACCAGGTGCGGTATTTTTCGGAAACCAGGTAAGGCTGGCGGATGGTATTCCAGGCCGTCAGCACCGGGGTTCGAAGATCGATTTGCTTATGGATCTGTTCATCGAGGGCTTTGGTGATCTTGCCCAAGTTCTTATCGATGAGCCGTCCTACGATGTTGGTTACCGGAACGTCGAAACCCGCAATTTTTAAGGCCGGTTTTTTCACCCAGTCGTAGCCCTGAGCGGTGGTCTGGGTGCTGGCGGTCCAATCCTTGCTGATGGAAAACCGGGTGGCAAATTTAAGGTTCAGCTCAAATTCCGTCTCCTGGTATTTTGTAAAGCCCAGCACGGACATCCCGGCTTTGGCCCAGATTTTCAGCGGAACCTGAAAGAAAAAGAGACTATCCTGCGCCGTCACCTGGATGGGAGCCCGCTTCCAGACTTTGGTCATAAACTGATCGTCGTCGTTGTCGGTCAGGCTATTGTCTTCATACACCAGGCCGTTTACCTGACTGTTGATCTGCCGCTCGACGTCGGTCAGCGCAATGGATACAGGAATATTTACAGTCGATAAAAACTTGTCGTTCTGTACCTCCATTTTGGTTACCGAATAGGCGGCTTTCGGCGCCTTCGGATTTGTCGTAGCGGTGTGTTTGCAAGCCTGTACTGCCAGAAAAACCAGCAGTAGACTCAGGAATCGGGTCAATGTAGTAAAAATAATTTTATTTAATCTTAACCTTGGTCGCACCGTAGCCAAATTTTTCCTTCTGAGCATCTTCAAAATAGGCAACGCCGGGGTATTTGCCAAGTCGCCGATGGAGTTCGTTTCGCAAAACGCCGTTGCCAACCCCGTGAATAAACGTAATGTCGTCCATGCCGCTGGCAATCGCTTTTTCCAAATTTTTCTCGAACTCCTGAAGCTGAACCTCCAGTAACTCGGCATTGGTTCGGCTTCCAAATCCGTTGGGCAGCAGTTTATCAATGTGCAAGTCGATGATCGACGACGGCCTTACCAACTTAGCCGGTTCCTGGGCCGACAGTTCCTTTTTCCCGGTATTTCCCATCAAACTTTCGCGCAGAGCCGTGGCATCCAGCGGTTTGGCCGCTTCCTTCGTAACCGGTTTTTCTTCCTCGATATCCTCCACATCAAGCTGAAAAACATGACCCGTCTGGTTCAACACCGGAATCGGGCCACTATTGGCCTGAAACGACTGCGTGCGGCACTTGAGTCGCCGGATCAATGGTTCGCGTAACGAAACGGCACCACGCCGGTGCCAGAGCGCCTGAACCAAAAAAGTCGGCCAGTTCTCGAAGGTGGCCAGCGCATACGGCTGGCCCAGTTTAAAAAAGGAGCGCGCTTTCAGTACTTCCGCATAGAGACCCGAATAGCGGTTTTCGCGTTCTTCACCAATGGAAAAGGGCAAATCCCAGTCGGTATTGTTCACCAGATAGGCAACAACTATTTTCAGGTTACCGGGGCCATTTTGTGGAACAAAAGCCAGGTAAATGCCTGCACTGCTGATAATTTCGGGTTTCGCCGGTTTCTGGGCTTCGATACCGGGAGCGGACTGAAACCGCATTGATTCCAGGGCCGACACCACCACGATCTCCGACCGCAAAACCGGAATCCGAAAACCGTCTTCAATTTCAATTTCTACCTGATTGCCGGGCAGGAAGCGCGTAACGACCCCCTGTTCCTTCGCCCGCAACATGCGCACTTTATCACCAATATTCATAGCTAATGTACTCTACTAAAAGTATAACGCATGAAACTGAAAACCGTTCCGACCATTGTATTCCAGCGTCGGTGCGGGCATTTTCAGCGTATTCAACAAAAAGAACAACGTTTTCAAGCCTTTTTTTCGGGTGGGTATCCGGGTAAAATCAAGGTCCAGCGACAGGTAATACTGCCGGTAGGGCCTGTACCCTAGCTCGATGCTTTTTGACGTTTCCGCTGCGACCATATCCTGAATCCCATACCCCACGGCAATATTCAGCCATTTGGGCAATTTTGAGTCCCGCCGGGCAAAGGTCGACGGATTAATCGATAACCAATACGTTTGCCCGTTATAATCTTTCAGCCACCGCTCATTCCAGCGACTGCCCAGCAAGTTTGGCCGCACTTTCGCCAACGCGGTGTTGTGAAACGAAAATTTCGGCTGAATCCGCAGTTCACCCCAGGTCAGGTATTGTCCCGTATACAACGCGGGGCCTGCCATATTGGCAATCATGTCCCCCACCGAAAAACCGTATTCGGGCGAAAAACCGTCCAGGATTTCGATGGGTGTCTGGAAGACCAGACCAGTAATCCCGGCATAAATAGCCGCTTTCCGATCCGACAAACCCGCCCAGCGATACGCCTGTGCCGAAACGCGGGCAATCTGGTAGGCCGTCACCATGTGGCCCACCTTGTCGATTTGCAGCCACTCCCGGTTGTCGTTAAAAAATTGAAAATTGGTCAGCGGGTTGTCATACCAGGCCCGACTCAGGCCGTAAATGGTACTCCCGTAGACGACGGTTTCGGCAATGAGCAAATTCCGGAGACGGCAACGGTAGCAGGGTTCAGTCGACCTCAGGCTGGTCGTGTCCTGCGCAAAAGACGGGGAAATGGAAAAATGAAAGAGCGAAAAGAACACAATGCCCATCCAGACGTGTCGCCTTCTTTTCCCCATTCCGTTGCTTCCTCCAGCTTCATGCTTTCTAATACGCTCCATGATATTTGCGCAATCCCCACTCGGCACTGATCAGAATGACGATCAGGAAAAACAACCAACGTAAATTGATGAGTTCGTTCAGTTCTTCATTGCTGCTCAGCCGTCCGGGTGGTTTGTTCTTCACCAGATCATCCGCCAGCGATGCCAGCGTCGACGCATTGTAGAAACGGCCACCGGTTTGCTGTGCCAGCTGCCGGAGCATCATATGGTCGGCGGTGGTGTTGATGGCTTCAAACTGCTGCTCCCGCACGATGAATTCGCCACTGGCGGTTTCCGTCCGGCCGTTGAGTGAGGCTGTGGCGCGGAAACGATACACGCCCTCCGGCAAATTGCTCACCTCAAACCGGGAATTGCTGCCGGTCGGTGTATAGTTAAAACTCCGCGGAACCGCCCGCTCGTTGGTGATTTCCAGCCGAACCGGCCGATCGAACAGCTTTTCGTAAATGTCGTTGTACATCTCGGTCTCGAACGTCACTTTCTCGCCCGCCAGAAATTCGTTCCGAATCGGATACACCCGCAGTTTCCGGCGGTCTTCCTTGATCGAAACCAATTGCATCACCTTCTGGATCAGCTCGTCCACCACGGCCTGGTTGTCGGTCAGGGCAAACTCTTCGAGACGCCATTCCCAAAATCCCTCCCCCGCCAGAACGGCGGCTTTGCGTGGCGTTGTGATGTTAATGGCCAACAACGGTTTGCTCGTCCGAACGCTTCCAACCTGCTGCCACAGCACCACTTCACTACCCGGCGACAGTTTGTAGTCGCCGAACGGAACCAGCATGGGCGGCAGTCGATCCAGCAGGGTCAGTTTCTGCGCATCCAGGTTCAGTTGCCGGAAATCGGGATTAAACCGCCCAGTTACCTTGTCGGTCTGGCCACCACCCGCCACCACCTGAACCACCGGATTCAGGCCGTTAAACGATTGCAGGCCCGACTGAGTCCCCAGGATGAACAGCAGGGGCGTATTTTTTTGCATGACGCGCTGCACCACGGAAGCACCGGCATTCTGGTTATCCGGCAGTTGATGAAGAATCACCAGATCGTAGACTTTATCGGGAATCTCGGCGGTTCCGCCGTTCAGAATGCGGATGTCGAGCTCGTAGTTCTGGTTTTTCTCAATAATGCTGCGTAGGGCTTTCACGTCCGGGTGCGGACTCAGGGCCAGCAGCAGGATTTTCTCCTTGCCGTCGATGATGTCGATATACACATCCCGGCGGTTGTTGCGGGGCGTAAATTCGCCGTCCTGGGGCAGCACTTCGACGACGTAATGCTGCATGCCCTTCTGGTTCGAAAACGCCTGAAAAGTCAGTTGCTGAAAGGTTTCGGCCTGGCTGAAATTGACGGTTTGCCGACTCAGTTCCTTGCCGTTCTGCCGCAACACCACGGTTCCGCTACGGCCCTGAAAACCGTAGCTGACCACATCGGCCTGAATCGGAAACTGGTTGCCGAGGTAGGCGATTTTGTTGGCAACGGCGTCTTTCAGTTGTACATCGCGCTTCGGAATGGTGTCGCCCACGCCCACGGTGTGCAGGGCAAAATTATACCGCCCAAACGTTGGCGAAAGCCCCTGGTTGGCAATACCGTCCGAAATCAGCACCACGTCGGTCAGGTTCCGGCCTTCGTAGGCATTCCGAATGCCACCCAGCAGGTTCGACAAGTCGGTGGTTCGCTGGGTGAACGGAATCGTTTTCAGGTCACCGGTTACCAGGCTGTCGCCCAGTGTTTGCACCGAAACGTCGATGTCGTCGCTCGTCAGCCGCTCGCGCAGTTGGTTGGCGGCTTCGAGGGCGCGGTCGAGTTGGGGTCTTCCGCCCACCATCATCGACTCCGAATTATCAATCGCCAGAACCACTTTCGGTTTTTCGGTGATGGTCTGCGTACTGCGAATCAGCGGATTGAGCAGCAGAAAACACACGGTGCTGACCACCAGAAACCGGAACGCGGCCAGGGAGAGATTCATCCGCTGGCTCCATCCGGAATTCCGCTGATACAACGCAAACGCATAGGCTGCTCCCACCGCCAGACACAGCAGCAACCACCAGGGAGACGATTGGAAATAAAGTTCGGAGCGCATCTTTTTGAGTTATGAGTTAAGAGTTATGAATTAAGAGCTAAAAAGCGTGCGTTAGCCAACTCATCACTCTTCACTCATCACTCTTAACTAAATATTAAGTAAGCATTCCCCCGTCCACCTGCAGCACCTGGCCGGTGATGTAGCGGGAAAGGTCGGAAGCCAGGAAAACGGCGCAGTCGGCAACTTCTTCCGGTTGTCCACCGCGCCGGAGCGGGATCGACTGCTTCCATTCTTCTACGGCTTTTTCGTTGATTTCGCCGGTCATTTCGGTTTCGATAAAACCGGGTGCAATGGCATTCGAACGAATGTTGCGGGAACCCAGTTCCAGCGCGACCGATTTGGTAAACCCGATTATACCGGCTTTGGAAGCGGCATAATTGGCCTGACCAGCGTTACCCCGAATCCCGACCACGGAGGTCAGGTTGATGATGGAGCCTTTTTTGGCTTTCATCATCGGTTTGATCACGGCTTTGGTCAGGTTAAAGACTGACTTAAGATTAACGTTGATAACGACATCCCATTGTTCTTCGCTCATCCGCATCAGCAGGCCGTCGCGGGTAATGCCGGCATTGTTGACAACGGCATCAATGGTGCCAAAGTCGGTAATGATCTGGTTCGCCAGTTCTTCGGCGGCTTTGTAATCCGAAGCATCGGAACGATAGCCCTTTACCCTGACCCCAAAAGCCGCCAGTTCGGCTTCCAGCGCCTGCCCTTTTTCAACGCTGGAGAGGTACGTAAACGCGATATCGGCGCCCTCCTGGGCAAAACGAATGGCAATGGCCCGACCGATGCCCCTGGAGGCTCCGGTTATCAATGCAACTTTTCCTTGAAGTAAACTCATGGAGTAAAATGTAAGTAACGAGGCTTTGTAAGATTGGCCGCAAAAATAGTAGTATATATTCGATCATCCGACTACTTTTGCCCGAAACGTTGCAAAGAGTCGCATCAGCGATTTATTTTCCACTGCAAACGGGAAAGAAAATCCAATTTCTGTTGCGAAACGGATCCCTGTCCCTTCACCGAACATTCTCTCATCATTATGGCAAGGTTTATATGTATCTGTTTGATCGTTTGTTGGAGTCAATGGAGTGTTGCCCAGAAAGTTCACGCCCACAACGATTACGAAAAACCGGAGCCGTTAACGGCCGCAATCCGCAGTCAGGCCGGTTCCATTGAAGCCGACGTTTTTCTGGTTGACGGTAAGTTAATGGTTGCCCATGATAAATCCCAAATTCAGCCGGGCCGAACGCTGGATTCGCTCTATTTAAAGCCCATTGCCACCCTGTTCGGGCAAAACAAAAGCCGCCAGTCGGCCAATGGCTCGGTGAGCAAAGACCGCAAATATACGTTTCAGTTACTGGTCGATCTGAAGGATAACGGCGTGGAAGCCATTGAACAGTTGCAGAAAGCCGTGGCGCCCTACCGCACCTGCTTCGACCGGGCCATGAATCCGATGGCCATTCAACTGGTGGTCAGCGGCAGCCGTCCGCCCATTGCCAACTGGATCGACTACCCCGCCTACATCCTGTTCGACGGACGGCCCAGTGAATTATACGACGATGAAACGATCAAACACGTCGCCCTTTTCAGCGACACCTTTCAAACCTATTCCCGCTGGAACGGCGAGGGCGAAATGCCAGACAAGGACCGGGAAACGCTGAAACGGTTTATCAAACGGGCGCACGCTCAGGACAAACCCATCCGGTTCTGGGCCGCTCCCGACAATGCCAATTCCTGGAAACAACTGGCCAAGATTGGGGTCGATTACATCAATACCGATAAAGTGGAGGAGTGTGCCCAGGCGTTGAAGTAAACGCCTGGTTGTGTTTTCTAATCAAAAACGTAGTTGATGGTGAATCCGGGTTGTAATGAGGCCGAAAAATTGCCCGACCATACTTTAACCTTTGCATTTTCAGGGTAAAAAGTGCGATTGAATGAAATCTGGCCTAACAAAGCCTCCACGATAAAGCGGTCACCCAACATATATGCCAAACCTGCACGAGCTCCAATCCCGGCATCCTGTTGGGTAACCCCTTTATCTCCGTCCGAATTGCTCCTTATGGCCTTGTATGTTAGATTCCCATCGATGAAAGGTCGAAGTCGATTTTCTGTTATATATTTTTTCAGATACGGATTAAAGCCATACTGATAGATTGCCCCGTTTTTATTCCAGGAAACACCCAAGGGCAGTGAAAATCCAAGCAAAATGTTCTTTTTGACAAACCAGCCTGCTGATGGGCTGATTATGAAGGTATTCGACCGCTCTTCCAGCGCATTCTGCGTATTTGGTCTACTACCCTGTGTGTCAAATTCGAAACTTCCACCGACGATTCTCTTTCCCTTATTGGTTTGCGGAGCATCACTTTTTTCAAATCCAGAACGCTTATTTACCGAGGTCAAAACAACTAATCCGAGACTAAATCCATTGACTACCAAAGAAAATGAACCAGAACTTGCAGTCGCTTCAAGACCAATTCGGTCAGTTAGGTAATAATTTGCCCCAACCTGAGTAAAGGGCTTTACAGCAAAGAAATTTTTGTCTGGATCTGTAGAAGCAGTTGCTTCTTTGAAGGAAATAGTAGTATTGCTATAGTCGATTGACAGTCCTCCACCCAAAAAAACACGCCATTTTTCCTTTCCCCAATATCGACGAATATACCCACCCATTCCGGCCAAAAATCCATTCTGAGCAAAATAATCAGGCGAAGCTGGTACCGTTGAGTTGGCAACACCTCTTGCCCATGACAGTCTTAAATCACCGCCAACCTGCCAATTCTCCTTAAAAAATAAGCCCCGGCTAATCGAAACATTGCTATTTAGAATATATGTTTTTCCCTTGAGACTATTTTGGTTGGACTTAATTGAAAGATTATTAAAACCAAGACTTCCCGACCAGAACCCCTGGCCCTTTTCCGTTTGTCCTACTGCGAGTGTGGAAATCAAACACAAACTAGCTATCAGTACATAATTTTTCATGTTGCGGTGGTTTATCCGGAAAAGATAAAGGGATTCACTGACATATGTATAAAATTGCCTCGTTAAAAATAGTTAAGATCACTTTGACTGCTTTTACCTGATTTCTACCCGGTATTCTCCCGAATTTGCCAGTTGTCAGCCAATAGCCACCCGTTATTCATTGGTTTTAAATTCTACGGCAACGGAGCACTATTTTTGTTCCTTGACGCACACTCCAGCCAGAGTTAATATGCAACCACCCCGTCGTTCAACGTTTAAAAGCCCAGCCGAAGCCACTTTTTTTCTGGAAGACTGGAACCAGCAGGTGGAAGCCCTGAATGGGTTTAGGTACAAGCGGTTTACGGTTTCCACGTCGTTCGGCAACACCCGGATTTGGGGGGCCAATACGCATTGGCAGGACGCACCGACGATGGTGTTTTTTCCGGGTGCCCGGACCTGCGGCCTGTTCTGGGATCTGGACAATGCGTTGCAGCCTTTCCGCGAAACGTACCGGTATTTTCTGGTTGATGTCAATGGACAGCCCAGCCTGAGCGATGGGCAAAGTCCCGGCGTAAAAACCAACGAGTATGGGATATGGGCGACCGAACTACTCGACGGGCTGGGTTTGAAGACAACGACCCTTGCGGGAGCTTCACTCGGTGGACTGATCTGTCTGAAGCTCTGCCTGGAATCTCCGGAACGGATCAACAAGGCCATTCTGATCAATCCGGCGGGTATTCAGTCCTTTTCAACCTCAATCCGAAATCTCTACTACAACCTGCTGCCGATGGTGTTTCCGACACCGGGCAATTTGAACAAGTTCCTGGATAAGGCCATTTTCTGTCCTCCAAACCACACGGTTCCGCCCGCTTATCGACAACTTGTCAGCGATTACCTCCTGTATGCACTGGTGAACCACCGGTTTCGGGGCGACTATCCGGCTCCCCTCAGGAAAGAAGAGTTGCATCGGATTACCACAGACATTTACCTGATTCTGGGCGAAAACGACCCGCTCTTCCCGCCCGACGAAACCATTCGGCTGGCCGAAGAGCACATTCTGACGCTACAGAATAGCGAGGTTTTACGCCACACCGGCCACGGTATCGAAACGTCCAAAGAAGCGATTGATCTGTTGTATCAACTCGTTAGTAAAACCGTTTGCAAACCCTTTTAAACCGCCGGTTTCTAAAAAACGTACTGAACCGTAAAAGCCGGTGAGGTGGTCACCTGCAACCCCTGCAGCCACAGCCCGTTTTTCAACTCATTGTTTTGCGTCTGCTTGCTGACATTAAGGTTTAGCAGGTTGGCTTCGGCAATGAAATTCTGCCCGATCAGGTAGGCTAACCCGGCATTGAGTGTTCCCCCGGCGGTGTGGTTAATTTGTTCTTTCGGAAAAGGGTCCTGCTTAAAAGAATAGGCGGAATACGTGAACGTAGCTCCGACATACGGACGGAGCCGGGTGTTGGACAGGTAGGCCCGAACGTACGGTGCAAAGCCCAGGCTGGTTTCGCTGGTGGAGTTGGCTCCCTGGTTCTTGCTCCAGGTGATGGGAACCGAAAGACCTACTAAAAAATTATTGGCGACAAAAAAACCAAATGCCGGAGCAGCAATCAAGCTTTGGGATTCAAAAGTCCGAAGGTTTACGTCTTCTTTCGATCCCGAAAACACCACACTCGCCCCAACCGTAAACCGCCCGGCGCGGGCCTGGGAGCCAACCGTCGGAGGTGTTGCCGCCTGAATGTCCCGTTCCGACCGCGTCCGGCCGGTCATATAGATCAACCCTGCCGTTAACCCGCTAAACGTGAAAGGGAAAATGGTGCTGTTGGTCGAAACTTCCATCCCCCAGCGACCATCCAGAAAATAGACGCCCCCGATCTGAGTGAAGGGCGAAACCTGGTAGGTATTCGTACGGTTTTCGCTCCGGATGCTTGTTGTGGCATCATACACTTCCTGGCGGTACTGATCAAGACTGCCGCCGATACCGCCCCCGGCATAAATTCGCCAGTTGTTGGTGCCCCAGTATTTTCGAACAAAAGCCGACAAACCGCCCCTCGTATACTGCTGGTTGAGCGGAATGGTATTGGCATTCACCTGTTTGTAATGAGAACCGCTGACAGCCAGCCCCAGCATCCAGTTGTTTTGCAGAAAAACACCGTGGTTGATGGAAAAATTGAGTTGAGGACTACGCCGGGTATATCCATTAGGGTATTCTCCCGCGAGTTGTGTGGTATTGATTTGCAGATTACCGCTCCAGAGAGCCCGGCCCGGCTCCGTTTGGGCAAACGAGAGTTGGATGAAAAGAAGGCAAGAAGACAGCGTAGCCGTGAGTTTCATAAGAAGTTGAGTTACGGGAAGAATAGAGCAATAATAATACCGGTTCAACATTCCCAAACCAATCCGCTGCAATTCCCATCAACTTCAAAAAAAATAGGCTGAACTTGTGTTCAGCCTATTCGAAATTGTATCTTAATTGTTCTTAATTCGACTTATTCGGTTACCTGCTCGTGCTTCTTCACGGTGATGGTCAGGTTTTCACCGTTCTCTTCGTAGTCGGCCATGATCACATCGCCTTCCTTCAGATCGCCTTTCAGAATTTCTTCCGCGACGGGATCTTCCAGGAATTTCTGGATTGCCCGGCTTAACGGACGCGCACCGTATTGGGGATCGTAACCTTTCTCCGACAGGAAGTCTTTCGCTTTTTCCGTCAGTTCGACTTTGTAGCCCAGGCTCGTTACCCGACCAAGCAGTTTGCCCAGCATCAGGTCGATGATCTTGTGAATGTCTTCGCGTTGCAGCGAGTTGAACACAATCACATCGTCCAGACGGTTCAGGAATTCCGGCGAGAACGCTTTTCGCAGGGCATTCTGAATCGTGCTCTTCATGATCTCGTCCTGGTTTTCGGACTTGCCACGGGTGGCAAAACCGATTCCGGAACCAAAATCTTTCAGGTCACGAACCCCGATGTTCGACGTCATGATGATGATGGTGTTCCGGAAATCGACCCGGCGACCCAACCCATCCGTCAAAATACCATCGTCGAGCACCTGCAACAGAATGTTAAACACATCCGGGTGCGCTTTTTCGATTTCATCCAGCAGAACTACAGAGTACGGTTTGCGACGAATTTTTTCCGTCAACTGACCGCCTTCTTCGTAACCCACATAGCCCGGAGGAGCGCCAACCAGCCGGCTTACGCTGAATTTCTCCATGTATTCCGACATATCGATCCGCACCAGCGCATCGTCTTTGTCGAAGAGGTACGAAGCCAGTACTTTCGCCAGTTCCGTTTTACCAACCCCGGTTGGGCCGAGGAAGATGAACGAACCGATGGGTTTCTTCGGATCTTTCAACCCGACGCGCGTCCGCTGAATGGCTTTCACCAGTTTCTGCACCGCCTTATCCTGACCAATCACGCGACCGGTCAATTGTTCAGCCATGTTCAGCAACTTGGCGCCTTCGTTGGTGGCTACGCGACTGGTTGGAATACCGGTCATCATGGCGACCACCTCGGCTACGTTTTCTTCCGAAACCGTATACCGTTTTTTCTTGGTTTCTTCTTCCCAGGCCAGTTTAGCGCGGTCCAGTTGATCGATCAGGCGTTTTTCCTTATCGCGAAGCTGGGCAGCTTCTTCGTATTTCTGGCTTTTCACCACCTGGTTTTTCTCCTTCTTGATGTTCTCGATGCTGTCTTCCAGCCGCAGAATATCTTCGGGGACCGAGATGTTGGAGATGTGTACGCGGGCACCCACTTCGTCCAGAACGTCGATGGCTTTGTCGGGCAGAAACCGGTCAGAGATGTACCGCTCTGACAGTTTTACGGCCGCTTCCACCGCTTCCTGGGTGTAGTTGACGTGGTGGTGATCTTCGTACTTATCCTTGATGTTGTTCAGGATCTCGATGGTTTCTTCAACCGACGTGGCGTCGACCATCACGACCTGGAAACGACGGGCCAAAGCACCATCTTTCTCGATGTACTGGCGATATTCGTCCAGTGTGGTGGCACCAATACATTGAATGTCGCCCCGCGCCAAAGCCGGTTTGAACATGTTGGAGGCATCGAGCGAACCCGAAGCACCACCAGCACCAACAATGGTATGCAGCTCATCGATGAAGAGAATGACTTCCGGCGATTTTTCCAGTTCGTTCATCACCGCTTTCATGCGTTCTTCAAACTGCCCGCGGTATTTGGTACCGGCGACTAACGAAGCCAGATCCAGGGTTACCACGCGTTTGCCAAACAGCACCCGCGATACTTTTTTCTGAACGATCCGCAGCGCCAGGCCTTCCGCGATAGCGGTTTTACCAACGCCGGGCTCACCAATCAAAATCGGGTTGTTCTTTTTCCGGCGGCTCAGAATCTGGGCGACGCGTTCAATTTCTTTTTCACGGCCAATAATCGGGTCAAGTTTGCCCAATTCGGCGAGTTTGGTTAGGTCACGTCCGAAGTTGTCCAAAACCGGCGTTCTCGACTTTTCAGACCCTTTCGGATCTTTTCCCGACCCGGAGCTGCTGCTACCGAACATGCCGCGGTCGTTGTCGTCGTCGTCCGTTTCGGGGCCCATGTGCGGACGTGTACCGGAGGATTGATATTCCAGCATTTCCTTTATTACCTCGTAGTTGACATTAAATTTGTTCAAAATCTGGGTGGCCACATTGTCCTCATCACGAAGAATCGACAGGAGCAGATGCTCGGTGCCAATCAGCGGACTCTTGAAGATTTTTGCTTCCAGGTACGTGATCTTGAGTACTTTTTCAGACTGACGGGTGAGTGGTATATTGGCCAGATTTTTGACATTGTTGGTTGCGGTTCCTTTGGTTGCCTGCTCGATCGTCACGCGCAGTTCATCCAGAGAAATGCCCAATTTTTTCAATAACCCAACGGCTACCCCTTCGCCTTCCCGAATCATACCCAGCAGCAGATGCTCTGTACCTATGTAGTCATGACCCAGACGCAGGGCTTCCTCTCTGCTGAGCGAGATAACTTCTTTAACTCGGTTCGAAAATTTAGCTTCCATTCGCTTAGGGTTGTATCGTACTTAGTTGCGTCTTTTCGTAGTAACGAAAAATTTTTCGGTATTGTTCACGGGTTGAGAGACTGCTTTAAGACGTCGGTGGCGGCGGTTCCCTGGCAGAAAATCAAATCCAGAATGCTAAGGTCAGGTACAAATACATTGCCAAAGTTCTGCTGATACGAAACCGGGCGGTAAAAACTGCCATTTTGTTCATCGTTCCGATCAGCAATTTGGCCATGGGCGTCCAGAATTTCGCTACCTACCTGTTTTTCAAAGGCTTTTGTCATCGACAGCTTCTTTTGCCAGCGCAGCCATTTCAGACACAATGTCAGCAGTTCGAGATTCAGGTCAAACAGAAAGACCCATTTTCTGCGAAATACTGCTTCAAGTTCATCAGCATAATACTCAAAAAAAGGAGCTTTGCTGTAAGCCGTTACCAAACATCGCCAGTGACGATCGGTCCAGGCCTGACGGTCATCGATCCGCACGTCACGAATCGATTGCTTATGCGTACCATTGCGTACCGGAACCGTCAGTCGGTCGATGCCATTTGCCGTCAGGACATAACACCGATTTCTGTAACTTTGCTTTCCATAATGTTCGGCTGCTTCCAGCCAAACGGTATCGAAGGGTAAGAGGGCGGTAAAATAAGTCAGGCTGGGCAGATAGTGTAATTCAATCCGAATTCCCTGACTTACTTGACCAACGTGGTACTTTTCCAATATACTCGACGCGTTGATAGCACCAAATAAATGAATTTCGTATTGAACAAGCAAACGGTTTCGCAAAATTTTAATTTGGAGGTAAGGTTTTGCGAATCGGATTATCCATTTTCGAATGTCACTCTCTTTTTTTCGTTTCCTTTCCCGAGTCCCGATTGCCGCCCTGTATGTGGTTTCCGACGTTTTGTACTATTTGCTGGCGTACGTTATCCGCTATCGTAAAACAGTGATCGACACGAATCTAAAACGCTCATTTCCCGAAAAATCGGATACAGAACGCCGACAGATCGCTAAAAAATTTTACCGCAACTTTGCGGATGTGTTGGTGGAGACGTTCAAATTGCCGGGCCTGTCAGCCAACGAGCTACAAAAAAGGGTGCTGTTCACCAACAAGGAGCTGGTGCAGGACAAACTGGCACAGGGACAGGCGGTTTTGATTATGGCTTCGCACCAATGCAATTGGGAATGGGCGCCATCCGCATCCGTTGTGAATGGCATGCCCGCCGACGCCGTTTACAAAAAGCTGGCCAATCCGGCTTCAGAGCGGTTGGTTCATTTTATTCGTTCAAGCTTCGGAGCCAAACCGGTGCCCATGAAAGCCCTGCTCCGCCAGATGGTGAGTCGGCGGAAAGAACCAAGGCTGATTGCCCTCGTCGCCGATCAGATTCCCGACCAGCCCGAATACGGCTACTGGACGTCCTTCATGAATCAGGAAACGCCGTTTTATCCCGGCACGGAGCGACTGGCCCGGAGTTTTGGCTTGCCGGTTTTCTACATTGAAATGCAACGCGTCCGGCGGGGTTACTACACCATGACGTTCTATCCCATCGCAGAACCGCCGTATCTGGCCTTACCGGAAGGAGAAATCCTGAACCAATACCGCGACCTCCTGGAAAAAACCCTCCGAAAAGCCCCCTCCGACTGGCTCTGGTCACACAAACGCTGGAAACACCAACGCGACAAGTACATGAAGACGCAAGTGAAATGGTAACTATAGAAGCCTGAAAGGCTTACATCCACTACCACCGGGCATCGCCCGGGGCATCCCCAACCCAACGATCATCATGGAGGGCAGGGAAAGCCCCGGGCGATGCCCGGGGGTAGTGGATGCAAGCCTTTCAGGCTTTATTGTAAATAGTATTTATTGATATTGGATGTAGAGCGGTTTAGGCTCCAGGGCCAGTACCTCCGCAGGTTCCATGACGTGCGGGGTTTTGTGATTCGAGCGATGATCGACCTTTTTCTTGTCGTTGTAGTAAAACAATTTGAAACCGGTGTACTGCACGGGTTCTTTCACAATATAATCGCGGTATGAATCGATTTTCAGGGAAGGCGGGCCCCAGCCATCCATGTCGATCACAATCGCAACCCGCGGATCGAGCTTGATGTTCTTGTAGTTGGTAACCATGCGTTGCGTAAACCGGTGAACCACCAGCACCTTCGGCGGAATATTATTTTCTTTCACCACCCGGCTTAGAAACTGTACTGCATCATTGATATCAGCCGCATCGTAGGTCCCGATTTTGGTTCCCGGACGGGCGCCTGTTTTCATCGAAAACTCAGGGTCGATGCCGAGGTGAACATAGGGAAGTTTCAGGTACTTTTCGAGAAAAGCCAACTCGCCTTTCAAATCCGCCAGACCAACCTGGATGTCCAGAAACACAATTGCACCGTGCTGGGCACCCCAGCTAATAACTTTACGAATCGTTTTGTCACTCATCCGCAAGCGGTATTTCCCGTCCTTCTGGGGGGTGCCCTGGGCCGAGATCGCTACCAGATGCAGTGCCTTCTGAATGGGTTTCGACGGGTCGGCTTTTTGCCACCGTTCCGCTTCCCGATCCAGTTTTTGCAACATTTCTTTCCGTGGAAACTCGCCCAAAATACCCATTTTCTTGGAATGTGGGTTGCCGTAAAAGGCCAGAATCCGGTGTTTCGGCAGCAGTGTGTCCGGTAAAGTACCGGCAAATTGCAGGGTATCGGCTTTTAGCGGGTCTTTTTCTGTCGTATCCACCGCTACAGCCGCGGCTGGGGTTGCGGCCGGAACCGAATCCGTTACCGGAGCCGGGGTTTGGACCGCCGTACTGTCGGATTTTTTCGTTTCGTCTCCGCTTCCGTTGCTGCCCGAGCAGCCTGTTAATGCGTTGAATTGAATAAGAATTGAAGTTATTGCAACCAATTTCCATGCCGTTCGGCACGACTTACACCCTCCGTTTACCACTGTGCTTTGATGAATAAATGTGAACTATTACGTACCTGCGAACTTCAATCCGAAGGCCCTTTAAAATTAAATACAGATTAAAAATCCATAGATGCACCAAAAATAGAAACTCTGTTGTAAATCGGAAGGGTAAATCTGAAAATAATGAGTAACAGGTGCTTTTTTCCCCCCAATCTAAAAAAATAGTTATTCCTCGACTTCTCCCAGCCCCCGGCGGACAATTTCAAAGTCATCGGTAGTGGCATCGATAATGGTCGAGGGAATGTTTCCGCCCATCCCCCCGTCGATCACCAGGTCGACCAGGTGTTGAAACCGCTCAAAAATGATTTCCGGATCGGTGATGTACTGCACAATGTCATCATCGTCTTTGATGGTCGTCGTAATGATGGGATTGCCCAGTTCCTTCACGATGGCCCGTGGAATGCTGTGGTCCGGAATCCGGATGCCGACGGTTCGCTTGTTGGTGTGCAGGATTTTCGGCACCCGGTGGCTCACATCCAGAATAAAAGTGTAGGGGCCGGGCAACAGCCGTTTCATCATTTTGAAGGCCAGGTTGCTGACTTTGGCATAATCGGCAATATGACTTAAATCGTGACAGATAAACGAAAAGTCATTTTTCTGCGGTTTGATGCCTTTCATCCGGGCAATGCGCTCGATGGCCCGGGTATTGTGAATGTCACAACCCAGCCCATAAATCGTATCGGTTGGGTAGATGATAACGCCCCCGTCACGCAGAATATCAACAACATGGCGAATCTTTCGCTCTTCAGGGGTATCGGGATGTATCCGTAAAAACTCGGCTGACATAGGTTCAATGGCTTATGGGCTAAACTAACCTGGCGCATTTTGGTTGCAAATAACAAGGTCAGAAGACAAAAGAGAAGAGACAAGAGCATAAAGATCGAAGACGTACCCTCCTCTTCTCTTTATTCTCTCGTCTCTCGTCCGTTATTTCATGCTTGTCAAACCAATAACCGAACATCACCTTTAGCGATCTGCCGTTTTTGCTGCCACTCTGCATACCGCCGGTAAAGTGCATTGACCGGAATGTGCCATTTACAAAGACGCAAGATCAGGGCTGTTTGGAAGTCAGGCTTTTCAATGAATTCCAGCAGTTCTTTAAACCGGAATGCCAGTTCAAACTGTTCGGCGTAAAAGCATTGCCGGATAAACCAGCGAATTCGCTTGGCCAACGCCTGGTATTCTTCCGTTGTCTGGCATTGATCGAAGGCCTTGTAACACACTTTCAGCGTAGAACTCAGCAGGGAATTCTGCCGGTCGGTAAACAAAGTCGACAGGGAATGACGAACCATTCGTTTGCTCGTCAACACTTCGTCCTGGTAGTAATAGCGATAATTCCGGGCGGTGCGCACCCAGAAATCGAAGTCCTCATAACTCAGCGATTCGTCGTACCCCCCCAGGCTTTCCAGTACATCTTTCCGCATCATCATGGTGGGCGTCGAGACGAAATAGGAAGCGAGTATTTCCTTGAAGACCCAGCCCGAGGGCACTGGAATGGTAGACAGGCCGCTGGCATCGATGGGATAGTGATAGCCCGTCACTTGACCGTCTTCATCAATGTAGGCGGCATTGCTAAAGATCACCGCGTAATCCCCCGCCAGCCGCTCGAAACCGGCCACCTGCCGGGCAATGCGCTCGCGGTGCATCACATCATCGGCCGATAGATCAATAATATACTTTCCTTTGGCCAGTTTCAGGCCCTGGTTAAACGCCCGACAAATGCCCAGGTTCTCGGTATTGCGAATCAACTGAATTTGGGGATATTTTTGCCGGAGGTCTTCAATCCGATCGACCGACTGATCGCGGCTGTGGTTATCGATCACAATCAGTTCAACCATGGGGTACGTCTGGTCCAATACGGACCGAAGTGACTCGCTAATAAACCGTTCGTGGTTGTAACTGGTACAGATTACCGATACCAGCGGCCTGAGCGACGACAGGTAATCCGCCAGAAGGCCCTGGGATTCCACGGCAAGAGTTTCAGCCATAATGATGATGAAGGATAGGTAATTACCGGACAAAGAGACTGTAACTCTTTCTGCGACAATAGTATGGATTATTCAAACCATAAATGCAACATTTTTTAGCAAACGGTGAGCGGGAAGAATGCAAATGAGGAAAACCGCATACTAAGTATTCGGTGGGACTGGCACGGTTTTTATACTGATTGTCAGCAAGAAACAGTCAGAGTGCTTGCCGAGAGCTTGACTTCTGATTATTTTGGGTTAGGGTTATTGTAAATGCTCTCTAAGCGGTTTGGGGAGCATTTATTGTTTTCTCCCCTACCTGCGGGTTTTTGTCGCCCTCCAGTTGATACAGAGCCACATTCAGATCAAAGCCGATAATCAGCAGCAGGCAGACCAGGTTGATCCAGATCATCAGCACGATGAGGGTCCCGATGGAACCATAAAGTTTGTTGTAGGAGCCGAAATTGGAGACGTAAAACGAAAAACCATAGGTAGTCAGCACCACCAGCACGGAGGCAATGATACAACCGGGATTGACGAATTTCCACTTCATGTCGATGTCGGGCGCAAACTTGTAGATCATCGAAATAGCGGCAACAAAAACCGCGAAAACCACCAGATACCGGGCGATGTTCAGGAGCGTGGTTACCACCACATTATCCAGAATCCTGATATGCATCAGATAGTCCGTTAATACGCCCCCGATTACCAGCCCGGCAATGGCCAGAAACAGGGCCAGGGCCAGCATGATGGTTAACCCCAGAGCAATCAGCCGGGTTTTGAAAAAACCGCGCCGTTCACCGGTTTTGTGCGACGAGTTAAAGGCCATCATCAGCGACAGAATCCCGTTGGTGGCCGCATAGAGGGCGAGCAGAAAGCCAAACGACAGCACATTGCTGCGCGGTCGGCTAATGATGTCGTAAATCGTCGTTTTAACGGTTTCGTAGGTCGAAGCTGGCAATACCTGCGAGAAAAAGTCCATTACCTGTCCTTCCAGATTCGGGATCGGTATCATCGGAATCAGCGTAAACAGAAAAATAATAGCCGGAAAAACCGCCAGAATCAGGCTAAAAGCTACCGACGCAGCCCGCTCGCTGGTGTCATTGTCGGTCACTTTCGGAATAAAGGACTTGAGGAAATCGAACCAATTCTGCCGCGAATCAAAGGCCTGGTGTTTTTGCAGGTAGATGATAACCCGTTGAACCGAGTTATACCGCATCAATTTTTCCAACATGATGAAGATTCGTTACTGGACGAAAATTAAACCGTCGTTTCAAAAAAAGGTTTGAGTTTTTCGTTGAGTTCAGCCGGCGATTTGGTCAGCCGGCCCGTGACCGTCATCATAAAAACCAGCGTGGTTTCGCCCGTGTTCAGGTGCTCGCCGTTCTGGTTGTAAATATCATAATGAAAAACAATCCGCACGTTCGGTAGCTCCCGAATCGAGACGCGAATCGTCAGCAGATCGTCGTACCGCGCCGGGCGCAAATACCGCGACCGGTTTTCATATACGGGCATCATCACGCCCGACGCTTCCATTTCCTTGTAATGAAACCCCAGACTCCGCAAGGCCTCCACCCGACCGATTTCGTAGTACCGGGCGTAATTACCGTAATATACATACCCCATCTGGTCGGTGTCAGCATACCGCACTCGAATGGGTGGAACGTCGTAGGTGAACATTTAATGAATGATGGATTATGAATGATGAGTGATGAATACGGGCAATACCGTTTACAAAGACAGGTGCTTCATCATTCATAACTCATCATTCATCATTAGTTTATTTCATGATCCCCCGCTTGTTCAGCTCCGCGTGGTAAATTCGGGCGTTGTTGATGTGCTCTTCGTACGTTTTGGCGAAGGTGTGATACCCGGAAAAATCACTTTTTGCGACAAAATACAGGTAATCGTGGTTCTCATGATTCAAAACCGCATCGATTGAGCTGAGCGTCGGCAGGTTGATTGGCCCCGGCGGCAGTCCTTTAAACCGGTAGGTATTGTACGGTGAATCAATGAGTTTGTGAACGTTCAGCACCCGGCGGATGGAGAAATCGCGGTGGGCAAAAACCAGGGTCGGATCGGCTTCCAGCAGCATCCCTTTTTGCAGACGATTCCAGTATACCCCGGCTACGCGCGGTTTTTCGTCGGTCTTTTTGCTTTCCGATTCCACGATGGACGCCAGTGTCTGCACCTGGGTTTGGGTCAGCCCCATGTCTTTCGCTTTTTGCTGGCGCTCGGGCGTCCAGAATTTCTTGTATTCTTTCCCCATCCGATCCAGAAAATTCGTGGCGCTGGTGGTCCAGAAAAATTCGTAGGTGTTCGGCAGGAACATGCACATGATGGTCGTGGTATCGAAACCGTATCGTTCACACACGGCCGGGTCTTTCAGCAGCGAGTCCAGGGGTTGCGGACCAAATTCAAATTTGCGGCCCAGTTTGGCAATCAGTTCGTCTTTCAACCGGATGTTGTTGAACGTCAGCTTCATCGGATCCTGAGCACCCGACCGCAGTTTCCGAATTGCGTCCTGGTTGCTCATCTCCTTTTTGATCACATACCGGCCATTCTTCACGTTGTCGGTGTATTTCATGAAACGGGCCAGAAACCGGAATGACATTTTATCGTGTACCACATCGTGGGCATCCAACGAATCCATGACGGTTTTGAAAGTCGCCCCACGCGGGATGAACAACTCAAAATCCTTGTCGTTTTCACCCACCTGCAAATTGGGCGTTTTGAAAATCTGCCACCCGTAAAATGAAAAGGTGGCCAGTAAAACCGATGCAATAATCAGAATTGCCGTTACAACTGTGCGGGACATACAAGTAATGGTTGGGGCTACAAAGGTAGTAAGGAAGGTGTTCTAATCCCATTGCAATCCAAACCGCTCCGCCAGTTCCCGCAAACTCTGCATCACCGGTTCGATCAGCGGCAATCCGTTTGCACCGCGCTCGGCTTCCCAGTCGCGCTCCGGGTCGCCGGGGATGAGCACCTGCTTGCCTTCCACGGCGCGGGCGTTGCGGAACGCGCCAATCCAGTTGTCCATGTGCTGCTTGAATTCATCGGCGGGTCGGAACGCGTCGATGCGCATGGCACCGAAAAAGTGACCGGTTCCGGCCCCAACGCCTTCCTGTGCGGCCATGAAACCGGCAGTGGCAAAGGGCGGTACCCAGGGTCCGTAATTAGCGCCTGACAACACGCCGGAGAAAATATCGACAATGGCGCCCAAGCCGTAGCCTTTGTGACTGCCGTGTTCGCGGTCGGAACCCAGCGGCAGCAATGCACCACCATTTTTAATCGGATTTGAATCCGTCGATGCCTGGCCCTGCGCATCCTGTGCCCAACCCAGCGGGGCTTCCTGGCCTTTCCGCTGGAGAATCTCCATCTTTCCGTAGGCAACGGCGGTTGAAGCAAAGTCGGCGACAAAAGGCGGTTGGATCATGGCGGGCACGGCCACCGCAATCGGATTGGTTCCCAGCAATTTATCGAGTGAAAACGTGGGGGCTACGAGCGGAGCGGCATTGGTCATGGTCATCCCGATCATATCGTGTTCGAGGGCCAGCATGGCGTGGTAACCGGCAATGCCGAAGTGATTGGAATTCCGGACGGCCACCCAGCCCGTGCCAGCCACCCTCGCTTTTTCAATGGCAATCTGCATCGCCTTTGGCCCGACGACCAGCCCAACACCCCGGTCGCCATCCACCACGGCCGTCGACGGCGTTTCGTGTACGACCTGAATCGATGGCGTCGGATTCAGCCGGCCGTGATCATACAGTCGAACATACCCCGCCAGCCGGGCTACACCGTGCGAATCAACACCCCGCAGATCGGCCTGGACCAACACCGTGGTCGCCAGGTCGGCGTCGGCGTCGGAAAAGCCTATTTTCAGAAAAACCTGTTTGGTAAATGCCTTAAGTTGGTGAACTGGAATCATTTGAGTAGCGGTAACAACCGGAAATTTGCGTCCGGCTTGGCGGTTTTTACGAACTATTCGCTAAATCGAAACCGCATCGGCCCGACTTTTTTTTGCAAAAATAGCCGACAGACTAAACGAAACCGCTCCGAACGGTATCTATATTCTCGATTCATCATTTTTCCATCATCGTTCCATGAAAATAATCCTCTTTGCCATAACGATCAGCCTGTGGGTTTCCACTGCCCAAGCGCAGGAAGACGAACAGCGGGTCAGTTCGACCATTCAACACGTTACGGTTTTTCTGAACCGCGCCCAGATCAACGCCCAGGCCCGTGCCACGCTCATTCCGGGAACAACCCGGCTGATCATCGAGAATGCCTCGGCCCAAACCGATCCGCAAAGTATTCAGGTCAGCGGCAAAGGCGACGCGGTGATTCAGGGCGTTCAGTTTCGAACCAATTTCCTGACCAAAGTGACCAAACCGGCGTCGTTGCAACGCCTGGAAGATTCCCTGCGCATCGCCCGCGACACGTTCGATGGTTTGAATCTGCAAAAGGAAGTGCTCGAAAACGAAAAGAAAATGGTGTTGGCCAATCAGAAAGTGGGGGCCGAAAAAGGGACGGTGGTCGATGATGTCGAAGACATGGCCGACTTTTTCCGTACGCGGCTGACCGACATCGGCAAAAAATTGCTGGCCCTGGAAAAACTGGTAAAAACCCAGAAAGAAAAGGTCGACCGGCTCGAAGGACAAGTCAAAGAACAGCATGCAAAGCGCGAGCGGCCCGTTGGCGAAATCGAAGTGACCCTGTCGGCCAAAGCCCGAACCGCCGTGGATCTGGACGTAAGCTATGTGGTGGACAATGCTGGCTGGGTGCCGTTTTACGACATCCGGGTTCGCGATACGAAAAGCCCGGCGACGCTGGCGTACAAGGCCAACGTGTATCAGAATACCGGTTTCGACTGGCAGAACGTCCGGCTGACGCTGTCGACCTCGAACCCCGCCTTGCCCGGTACACAGCCGCAATTGGAAACGCAGTTTGTCAGCTTTTACGAACCCCGGCCCATCCCGGCGATGGCACCCGCTCAGGTAAAAATGCAGTTGCGAAAAGCGGATGCGAGCCCGGGTGGCGCAGCGCGGGAAGAAGCAGCCCCGGCCGCCGACCTGGCCACCACCGCCGATTTTACGCAGGTCAGCGAACAGCCGACGAGTGTCAATTTTGAAATCTCCACACCCTACACCATTTTGTCTAACAACCGGCCGCAGGTGGTTGCCATCCAGACCGGCGAGGTTCCGGCCACGTACCGCTACACGGCGACGCCTAAGGTCGAATCGGATGCTTTTCTGATTGCCACCCTGTCGGGCTGGGAAAAACTGAATCTGCTGAACGGGACCGCCCGGACGTATTTCGAAGGAACCTACGTCGGTGAATCACAGGTGAACCTACAACAGGCCGGTGACACGCTGACGCTGGGACTGGGTCGGGATAAGAAAATCATCGTGAAACGGGATAAAACGCAGGATTTCAGCAGCCGCAAGGGCCTGAGTTCAGCCGTTCGCGATTCATACAGCTACAAGATTACCGTACGCAACACCAAATCCGAACCAGTCAATCTGACGCTTTACGACCAGATTCCGGTTTCGACCGACAACCGGATTGAAGTTGAACTGGATGACAGCGCCGGAGCGGAACGCAACATCGAAACCGGGCGGCTGACCTGGAATCTATCACTCAAACCAAACGAAAGCCGGGATTTGCTGTTTAAATACACAATCAAGTACCCCAAAGGAAAACAGCTTGTCAATGCCCAGTAACTAACCACGAATCCCGCAAGGTCTTGAAGATGGGGTCGCCCAGACCTTGCGGTTTTTTGCGGGTTTTAATTGCAAAAACTCAAATTTGGCACGACTATGGGTATTTTTTCTCGAATTCAACGTTTAGAGAATATGATCCATCGTCTGCTCCTCACGATCTCTTTTCTGCTTTTTGCTTACGCCATTCAGGCCCAGAGCGATACGCTTTCTATTGATTCGCTGATGATCAAGCAGAAATCGCCGTATGTGGCAATGATCCGGCCGGGGCAGAAATATCTGGCGCTCGATGTAATGGGGCGGCTCGGCGGTTTTCATCGCTACCGGTATTTCCCGAATGAAGAAATCAAGTTCCGCTACAAGGGGAAAAAATACCGCGAACCGGTTTACGGGGTTACGGACTCGACCCTGATGCTGATTCTGGAAGATCCCAATACATTCCTGCCCGAAACCGTCCATTTTCGGATCGATCAGATTGAAAAGGTGTACGTTAACCGCCAGATTCCGTTCATCACCCAAGGCACCTATCTTTTTCCCATCGCCGGTACGCTTTTTTTTATTGCTGATGTCGTCAACCTTTCCCGAAGCGAAAAAAAACTGGCGGCCGATTCCCGCGCCTTAAAAGCCCCCGCCGTCATGATTGCGCTGGGTGCCATTTGCTACAAAATGAGCTATCCCCGCTACCGCATCAATAAAAACCACCGGCTGAAAGTACTGGAAACGTATTGATAGTCAACCAAATAATGAACATAGAATGTCGAATATTGAATAACGAAATTGGATGCAGCAAAACTTCGTTATTCAATATTTGTTATTCATTATTCGATATTACTCCTTTCCACTTCCCAACATTCCCCTTTTCATTATTTCCCTTTCCTTGTTCATTATCCATTCTCTGCACTAGTTTTGCGGAATATTAACCAATCGACTTCTGATTTGAACGCTGTACGTCTGACACCTCCTGCCGGGTCCGTCCGGGCCACGATTCCACTGGCTTCTTCCAAAAGCGAAAGCAACCGCGCCCTGATCATCAACGCCCTGGCAAACTTCCGGGGCACCTTACACAACGTGTCGGCGGCCCGTGACTCGCAGACGATGATCCGGCTGTTGCAATCGGACGATGCGGTGGCTGATGTGCTGGATGCCGGGACGACCATGCGGTTTTTGACGGCTTATTTTGCGGTCACGGGTCAACACAAAACGCTGACCGGAACGCCCCGCATGTGTGAACGGCCCATCGGTATTCTGGTGGATGCCCTCCGCGCGCTCGGTGCCGACATCGACTACCTGAAAAATGAAGGCTTTCCGCCCATCGCAACGAAAGGATTTTCGGGCAACGGCAATAACCGCCTGGCCATCCGGGGCGATGTGAGCAGCCAGTATATTTCGGCCCTGCTGATGGTGGCTCCCACCCTGCCCGATGGTCTGACGCTCGAACTGACCGGTGACATTGGTTCCCGCCCCTACATTGAAATGACCCTGCGGCAGATGGAACACTTTGGTGTTCAGACGGTTGCCGACTGGACAAATAAAACCATCACCGTGCCGCCAACGCCTTATACACCCGCTGATTACACGATTGAATCCGACTGGTCGGGCGCGAGTTACTGGTTCAGTATGCTGGCACTGGCCGAAGACGAGTCATCAGAAATTGAATTGCTGGGCCTGAAAGAAGCGTCTTTACAGGGCGATAGTGCCATTGTTGACATCATGCGCCCCCTCGGCGTCGAAAGTACGTTTACCGACAAAGGTGTCATTTTGACCAAAATCCCGGCACAACCGTCGCTGGCGTGGGACTTTACGGACTGCCCCGATCTGGCCCAGACCGTGGCGGTTTGCTGCGCCGTTAAAGGTATTCCGCTCACGCTGACGGGTGTGGAAAGCCTGAAAATTAAGGAAACCGACCGCATTTTTGCCCTCCAGACCGAACTTCGAAAAATCGGTGCGGAACTGGTGGAAGTAGAAAAAAATACGCGGTATGAAGTTCGAAAAACCGCAACAATCGATGCGGTTCCCACCTTCGCCACCTACGACGACCACCGCATGGCGATGGCATTTGCACCGGTGTCAATGCGTCAGGAGGTAGTGATCGAGGAACCCGGTGTTGTAGCCAAATCGTACCCCTCGTTCTGGGAAGATATGGCGCGGGTAGCTGGTGTCCATTTCGAGAAATAACCCATCGGGCTGGAGGGGCAAGGTGAAAAGTAGCGATGGCGTGCGAGACCTTGACGGTTTTGCGTACTTTTACCGCACTCACTGAACCTTGATACTGTTGGATTCTATTCTCGCGTTTTTGGGCAGCATTCCCTGGTGGGAATGGCTGCTGATCGGCCTGCTTCTGGTCGCCCTCTACGACATTACTCAGAAAAAACACACGATTCGGCACAACTTTCCGGTGGTCGGCAACATCCGGTATTTTCTGGAAAGTTTCGGCCCGGAACTGCGGCAATACATCGTGGCCAACAACCGCGAAGAACTGCCCTTCAACCGGCAGCAGCGGGCCTGGATTTATTCTTCAGCAAAACAGGAGAACAATTTTCAGGGGTTTGGCACCGATCAGGACATCACCAGTGCCGGGTATATCTTCATCAACCCGGCGCTGCTCCCCCTCAAACTGGCACCTGATAACCCCAATTACAACCAACCCTACACGGCTCCGGGGGCCAAAGTAATCGGGCTTTTTCACAAACGCCGGAAACCGTACCACCCACCTTCCATCGTCAATATCAGCGGCATGAGCTTCGGGTCGTTGTCGGCAACTGCCATCGAATCGCTGAACAAAGGCGCCAAAAAATTCGGCTGTTACCACAATACCGGCGAAGGCGGCTTGTCGCCCTACCACAAATTCGGCGCGGATGTCGTCGTGAACATCGGTACCTCCTATTTCGGAATCCGCGACAACAATGGCAATTTTGTCATGGAAAAACTTGTGAAGCTCGTCGAGGAAAACCCGTTTGTCCGGATGTTGGAACTGAAACTGTCGCAGGGTGCAAAACCGGGCAAAGGGGGCGTGTTGCCAGCCGCCAAAATCAGTGCCGAAATCGCCGAAATCCGTCACGTCGAAATGGGCAAGGATGTCATTTCCCCCGCTTCGCACAGTGCCTTTTCCGACATTCCGACGATGGTGGCTTTCATCGAGTCGATGGCGGCCGAAACCGGTCTGCCGGTGGGCATCAAGTCGGCGGTGGGCAAACTTGAGCTGTGGCATGAGCTGGCCGACTACATGCTGGAAACGGGAAAAGGCCCGGATTTTATCACCATCGACGGAGGTGAAGGCGGCACCGGCGCAGCTCCTCCCTCCTTTGCCGACCACGTGTCGCTGCCTTTCGTCTACGGTTTTTCAAAAATATACCAGATTTTTCAGAAACGCGGCTTAACCAGTCGCATCACCTTCATTGCTTCCGGCAAACTGGGGTTACCCGAATCAGCCATTATGGCGTTTGCGATGGGGGCCGACCTCGTGAATGTGGGCCGGGAAGCGATGTTGTCCATCGGCTGCATTCAGGCCCAGATTTGCCACACAAACCGCTGCCCGTCGGGCGTTGCCACGCAAAGCAAATGGCTGCAGTCCGGGATCGACCCGACCTTGAAAAGCGAGCGGTTTTACAACTACATCAAGACGCTGACCAAAGAAATTCTGGAGATTTCGCACGCTGCAGGCTACGAACACCCCTGTCAGTTTACGATGGAAGATGTCGATCTGGCGATGGGTGACAACAACCGGATTCAGCCACTATGCGATGCCTACGGCTATACGAAGGATGTGGTCCCGTTTACATCGATTGCGGATTTGCTGAAGATCCGAACATAGTGTTCTGTTCTACGCAATTCATATTATCACCGCTGACAGTTATGACGACAGCCCTGACAGCGGCTATTGATTAAGGTTTAAACGGCGAAAATTTAGAACAAGAAATGGATACTGATGAAGTCTTACCTCAAACGATTGACTACTAAAAAACTAGCTTTGGTCATACTTGGTTCTGTCATCTTCCTTGCCTTCCAGAAGCCTTGTCCGGGGGATTATTCCCAGTTAGGAGACGTTGAGCCTAAAGTACGCGCGGTCACAACCTTCATATTCTGGATCACTTTTACCGGTTTTCAAATTAAACGCCGTTTTTTTGGTGAAGACCTTTGGGCCGTTCGAGTTGGTGAAAACTTAATTTTTTTGTTCGCATGCTATACAATTAGCGCACTTCTCCAATTCAGTATAATCAGACTATATTGCTTGGTTGCTCCAACAAAAAAACATCAAATGTCTGGATCGGTAATCAAAGCAAAAAAGGCAGATAAAAGGAGCGCGGATTATTATTTTATGACCTTTCACACCAACGAAGGTGATTATGATTTTTACACCAGCCGAAAAGAAACCGTGGGTGACAGCCTAACCTTACACCTTTACGAAACGTCCTGGGGTGTCGTTTATGGAACCAGAATAAGTCAGTAAACGGGTCGATCGGCACATTTTGTCAGTCGGATTTTCGTTTTTCGTCATCACCTACCAGCCTTTTTTGCCGGACCTTTGATGTGTATTTAACCAGAAAAGAAAATGCAAACGATACTAGGCGCAGGAGGTACCATCGGCAGCGATCTGGCCAAAGAACTTCCTGCCTTTACGGACCGAATTCGGCTGGTGAGCCGGAATCCCAAAAAAGTGAACCCGACCGACGAACTGTTTCCGGCCGACCTCACCAGCCGCGATCAGGTTTTTAAAGCCGTGGAAGGCTCGGAGGTCGTTTACCTTACCGTGGGTTTCGACTACAACCACAAAATCTGGCGCGAAAAGTGGCCCGCACTGATGCGCAACACAATCGATGCCTGCCAGAAATGGGGTGCCAAACTGGTGTTCTTCGACAACGTCTATCTTTATGATGTGAATGCCATTGGCCACATGACCGAAGAATCGCCGATCAATCCCAGCAGCAAAAAAGGAAAGGTGCGGGCCGAAATTGCCGCCATGCTGATGGATGAAGTGAAACGGGGTACTTTAACCGCGCTCATTGCCCGGGCCGCCGATTTCTACGGCCCCAACAACGACAAGAGCGTGCTGGTGGAAACCGTCGTAAAAAACTTTCGGAAGGGGAAAGCCGCCAATTGGTTTGCCCGGCTCGACAAGGTTCACACCTTTACCTATACGCCGGATGCGACCAAAGCCACCGCCCTGCTCGGCAATACCGCCAGCGCCTACAACCAGGTCTGGCACCTGCCCACCGACGCCACCCGCCTGACCGGTCAGCAGTGGATTGAGCTGTTTGCCAAAGAGATGAACGTAAAACCGAAAGCCTCCGCTCTACCCATCTGGATGATTCGCCTGGTTGGGCTTTTCGTTCCGGTCATGCGCGAATTTCCGGAAATGGCGTACCAATACGACCGGGATTACGTTTTCGACAGCGATAAATTTGAAAAAGCCTTTCATTTTGAGCCGACAAAACCGGCAGAAGGCGTTAAACGGACGGTGGCAAATGGATAACGATGAAACAGCCTGGTATGAAAATTGAAACGCACGAGGTCAACGGGATTCGGATGGCCGAAGTAATATCGGACGATGTGTTGATATCCAACCCGGAAGACGGTTTGCAACTGGTCGTCGATTTGTATTACCAGGACTTTGATCGCATGATTTTGTATGAGAAGTCGATTACGCCGGATTTCTTCGATTTAAAAACCGGTCTTGCCGGTGAGATCCTCCAGAAATTCTCCAATTACCGCGTCCGGCTTGCGATCATCGGCGACTTCACGGCGTATACCAGCAAGAGTATCAAGGACTTCATGTTCGAGAGCAACCAGCGCCGACAGATCAATTTTGTTGGCACCCTAGACGAAGCCATGGAACGATTGTCGTAAATTCGGCCCGGCGACCCGGTTGAAAGGGGCCGCAAACGGTACCTGAACCTTACGATCATGGATTTACCCAACGTTTTCATCCAGGAAGTTTCCGAAAAAATCATTCAACGGATTGATCGGCTGACCCCCGACACCCTGCCCCATTGGGGGAAGATGGATGTGGCGCAAATGCTGGCACATTGCAATGTGACCTACGAATTAATCTACGAAAACATCCACAAAAAGCACAATGTTCTGATGCAGTTGATCATCAGGGCGTTTGTCAAAAAGCGGATTGTCGGGGCAAGCCCCTACAAACGCAACCTGCCGACCGGCCCGGCTTTTTTAATCAAGGACACGCGGGATTTTGAAACGGAAAAGAACCGCTTGAAAACGTATATCCGCAAAACACAACAACTGGGGGAAACCCATTTCGACCAGAAAGCCTCCCATTCGTTCGGCAAATTGAACGTCAATGAATGGAACAATATGTTTTATAAACACCTGGACCATCATCTCACCCAGTTTGGCGTCTGACTCACACTATTTTCGTTTTTCGTCACCCCGATTTTCACCTTCGGTCACCCCCAACCCGGCTTTTTTGGCGGAACTTTGTCCTATACAAAAACGCAAAAACTGCCATGAAAACGCTTTTAAAACTCGAAGAATTCGCTCAATTTAGTCTCTCCATCGTGCTGTTCAGCCAACTGCCGTTTGCCTGGTGGTGGTTTCCGGCCCTGATTCTGGTGCCGGATCTGAGCATGCTGGGGTATCTGTTCAACCCGAAAATCGGGGCTTATGCCTACAACCTGGTCCACCACAAAGCCTTCGCCATTGCCATTGGCCTATTGGGTTTGGTGCTGAACAGCCAGCCGTTGCTGTTGACCGGTGTTTTGCTTTTCGGCCACGCAGCCATGGATCGGATGATGGGATACGGCCTGAAATACCCGGACAGTTTCGAGCATACGCATCTGGGCCCGATCGGCAAAACGGCCGCTAGGCCGTTGGACGCAGCACCGCAGTCCGGAACGCACCGGGCGTCGAGCCTGTCCATTTCTTGAAGGTGCGGTAGAATACGCTGGGTTCCGAAAACCCGAGGAGGTAGGCAATGTCGGTGGTACTGAAATGGGGTTCGCGGAGGTGCCGAACGGCCAGGTCGTGCCGCACTTCGTCCAGCAATTGCTGATACGTGACGCCTTCCCCTTTTAAGTGCAACTGGAGGGTTCGGACGCCCATCGCCAGCCCATCGGCCACAGCCGCCAACGCAGGTTCTTCGCCTTTCAACAGCGCGAAGATTTCCTGTTTAACCCGAACCGAAAGCGCCGGAGAAACATCAGGTTTTGTCCGAAGTTTCTTCAATAATTCATCCGCATGTTGTTCGAATAAGCCAAAAAGGCTGGGATTGGCATTCAGAATCGGGGTTTCCAACCAGGCGGCATCCAGCACCAGGACGGTTTCGGCGGCATCAAATTCGACTTTCGCCGGCGCAAAAACCCGTTCGTAGTCCTGCCGGTTTTGGGGTGCCGGAAAGGAAAACCGGATTTCGTCGGCCACCACCCTCTGCCCCGTCATGGCCCGGAACGCCGACTGGTAAACGGAAATTTCAGAGCCAAAGGTATAGTCCGGATACTGAATGGCTTGGCTGGTCAACGTCAGGGAGAGGTGAAACCGGTCGCCGATCAGCCGCCCGGCGGTCAGCACGCCCTCACAGGCAATATCCTGATACTGACACAGTTTCTCGATCGCCTTGCCCAAAGTCGGGCAGTGCATCATGACGTACGACACCACGCCCATCGACAGGGGGTTGATCAACTCACCCACTTGCAGCGGCAAATCCGGTTCGCCGGTTGCCCGAACGGCTTCCTGCCAGAGTGCCTGCACGGCCCGAATCGGCACCCGCCCGTCGGGGTTTTTCAAAACCGCCGGATCGACACCCACGGCCTGGCATAAGGCCGACGAATCAGCGCCCCGCTGCCGGGCAGCATACAGAATGAGATTGAAAGAACCGGAAGAAAGGGTATCCTCAGTTGTCATGTCTACGAAGATACAACGGCTGACGAAATTCTTCACCCCCTTTATGGCGTTCGGGGCGTAATTTTCAGATTCGCAAAATCACCCCCGGAACCAGCTCCCACCCACAATCCGATTTTCCCATCCCGGCGGTCGTTCAACTTCTTGACGACCAGGCTGGGTTTGGCATGCTCGTTCACAAAAACGCTGACGGTTTCCTGGTCCACCACAATCCGGGCGTGAAACCAGGCATTCGGATCGGGAGCCGGTTCGATGGGCTGTTCGTATTGATCCGGAAAGTCTTTGCGCAAAACCGGCCAGTCGTACGTCGGAAGGGCGATATACTGAACGGCGTGGCTGTGACGAACGGGGTCAGCGGCCCGAAAATTGAACGGTCGAAAATAGATCGCATCGTAATTCCGCTCGCCGGAACCGTGAAACGCGATCCCGACAAAACTGCGCTGGAGAACATCTTTGCCGCGAATGTCCAGCTCAATTGTGCCTTCACTGAACGAAATGGCAGGTAGCCACGCAACCCCTTCCTTCGAATTTTGCTTCTCTTCCAGCCGCACTCCAGGCTTCGTTCCGTCCGCCAGAACCGTCAACGAACGGTTTTCAAGGATGTAGCTGTTTTGCTGCGCCAGCCCGACCAGATCTACGGTATGCTGGCCATATGTGAGGTTACTGACCAGCAGGCCAAGCATAATCCAGGTAACTCGATTCACGAAATTAGGTACGTTCATGTCTTATGTTGTTTAGCACCCGGCTGGAACCGGGTACGGTGAAACTTCAGGCAATGGTTATCCGAACCACGGTTTTAACCGGGGCTGAATAACCACTCCTCAAAAAAATCAATGAAAAATTGGGGAAGAAAAGAAGCTGTCTGTCAACCCTTCTTCTTGCTGTTTACCGATTCGGCCAGCAGGATTTACTTCACGTTGAAATCAACCTTCGTGTCGGCCCACACCATCGAGACATCTCCCTTCTTGGAGATATCGATCATAAATTTTTCCTGAAAGCTTTTGGCTTTTTTTGCCGGAACCGTTACGCGCACGACATCCTCCTCTTCCTTGTAGGTGAAGGCGCCCCATTTGATGCCCTTGTTGATGATAACCGTCCAGTCTTTTTCGCCGGGAATCGTAAAAAGTGCGTACTTCCCTTTGGCAACCGGTTTTCCTTCCAGCTTCACATCCTCCGAAAACTCGATGGTGGTGGTTTCGTTCGCGCCCGTCCGCCAGACTTTTCCGATTGGGGCTACTTTACCCGCCGGGTCCCAAACGTTCCGGCCTTTAACCGATGGCTGGCTGTAGTCGATGGTGATGGTTTTGCCACCCACCGTTTGCTGAGCCTGTGCGGGCGGGCTGGGGCGTTTCGATTTGTCGTCCTGGGCAAAAGTCGTTTGGGCGAGCAACAGCAATGTTGTGATAACGAGCAATTTTTTCATGTTGGTTTATGTAACTTTGGTTGTTGGAATAATGAACCGGACAAAGGTGGAAAAATCTTCCGAAAGTTGGTAGTCCGGCCCTTGTTCAAGCCTGTTCAAGTTGATTCACGCTGATTGCCAATGACTACCGAAGACGATAATTTACAGCAGTGCCGCCTGCTGATCGAAGAAAAAGTGGGTTGGGGCGACAGCAGCCAGTGGCAAAACCAGGATTTTGAAGCCCTGAGCGAACGCATTGCAGCCGAAACCGGCATCACCCTCAGTGTCAGCACCCTGAAACGCATCTGGGGCAAGGTTCGCTACGACAGTGCGCCAACCGCCACAACGCTTAATACGCTCGCGCAGTTTGTGGGCTACGACAACTGGCGGGAATTCCGGAAGCAGCCGGTTCTTACCGCTGAAGAAACCGCTCCGTCCCTTCCGGTTCAAAGCGCTCCCGTTCCGGTTTCCCGCCCTTCCGCGATCCGCTGGCCGTGGGTCGTTGGCGTGTTCGTGGTGCTGGGATTGGTCGGCATCTGGGCATTTCAGAAGCGGGCAAAACCGTTATACATTGGCGAAGTGACCTTCAGCAGTCGCCCGGTCGCCAAAGGACTTCCGAACACGGTTTTGTTCCAATACGACGCCACGGACTCCAACGCCGACAGTGTTTTTATCCAGCAAAGCTGGAATCCGAAACTGCGTTTTCGGGTCGATAAAGACGGACACCAATACGCCAGCACCTATTTTTACCCCGGTTATTTCCGCGCCAAGCTCGTGTTGAACGACTCCATCGTGAAAGAACACGATTTGTACATCAAAACCGACGGCTGGCTCGGCACCATCAACCGTGATTCGATTCCGGTGTATTTCCCGGACAAACAAATCCGGCGGAATGGCACCATTGAGCTGACCGAAACCGATCTAACTGAACAAGGTATCGATTTTCAGAAAAGCGTTCCGAACACCAGCCTGCATTATGTGCAACCCCTGGGCGAATTGTCCGGCAGTACGTTCGGATTTGAAACGGAAGTAAAAAGTACGTTCAACCGCTTCGATGCCGTTTGCCAGCATGTGGGCATTATGATGCTCTGTTCCAAAGGCATGCACTTTCTACAGTTGTCCCGAAAAGGCTGTGTTGGTGAATTGAATCTGTCGTTTAACGGAACTCACATTTCGGGAAAAACCAAAGACCTCTCCGGTTTTGGCGTCGACTTTTCCGATTGGGTAACCATTCGCTGCGAGGTAAAAGACAAACTGGCAAAGGTCTTTGTGAACGAAAAACTCGCTTACGAAGGCCGGTTCCAGGAAGATGCGGGCAAGATTGTCGGACTACGCTATTATTTTCAGGGCACCGGCGCGGTGAAATCGGCCCGGTTTTACGATCATCAAATCAATGCGGTTTTACTGTAACCCGAGGCTCTGTCGCAATTGCCGAATGTAACCTGCCGATTTTAATAACCGGCTTCCGTACCAGCTAAAAATTTCCCCATCGACCAGCACTATCTTCGAGCTTGGGCAAACTTCCTGTAGTTCGGTGGTGTGTTTTTCCGAAAATGGATACGGTTCCGACGATAGAAAAATCAGATCGGGTTGGGCGGTTTTCAGATCGCTTTCGGTCACTTCGGGGTAGCGTGTTAAGCCCCCAAATGCATTCTGAAAACCGGCCAGTTCCAGCATCGAATGAATAAAAGTCTGGTTGGCCGCGACCATGTACGGTTTTCGCCAGATGAAATACGCGACGGAAGGGCCAAAAACTGCTACAGATTTGAAATTGTAAAAAGTGTCTTCGATTTGCTTTGCCAATTCCTCCCCTTTCCGGCCTCTTCCGACGAGTTCACTAACCTCCCGAATCATCGCCAGCGCATCCGGGACAGTATTGACGTCCGTGACATGAACAGGATAATGACGTTGCAATTCTTCGATTTGTTCGCGGGTATTTTCTTCTTTGTTGGCCAAAATAAAGTCCGGTTTCAGGTCGTGAATTTGGTCAAGATGCAGTGTTTTTGTGCCACCAACCTTGAACTTATCTTTCACCTTGTCCGCCGGATGAATGCAGAATTTGGTAATCCCCACAATTGCCTGATCAAGCCCCAGATCATAGAGCAGTTCGGTTTGGGAAGGAACGACGGAAATGATGCGTTGGGGCTGCATTCTTTTGTAGCTTTGGGTAACAAATATCGATAATCCATGACTGGCAATCCCGAAACTATTTATGATCCGGAATATATCAAATCCCTGTTCGATAAAATGTCCAAAACGTATGGAACTGCCAATTATATTTCGTCATTCGGGTTTACGGAACGGTGGCGGGCAGCCTGTCTTAAAAATCTGCCTTCGATTGCCCCCAACTCCGTCGGTTATGACTTAATGACCGGAATGGGCGAAGCCTGGGGTCATATTCTTCCCAAACTGAATGCAGAAGGAACGCTGATTGCCGTTGACATTTCGCCCGTTATGATGCAAAAAGCCGCACTTCACCGCGAGAAAGTCAGAAACCGGGCGGTCGAATTGGTCCAGTGTGACGTTCTGAACAACCATTTTGAGTCGAACTCCGCCGATTTTGTTATCTCTACCTTCGGTCTGAAAACCTTTAATGATTTCCAAACATGGGCGCTTGCCCGTGAAGTTAACCGGCTTTTAAAACCCGGCGGTTCCTTTTCATTTGTAGAAATATCAGCCCCCAAAGGCTGGATCCTGCACGGTTTATACCTCTTCTACCTGAAAAAAATCATTCCATTAATTGGCAAATTATTTCTGAATAGTGCGGACGAATACCGCATGTTGGGTGTCTATTGTCAAAAATTTGAAAACTGTCAAAAATTCGCAACGTACCTGATGAATGAAGGGCTTGAGGTGACCTATCAATCGTATTTTTTTGGCTGTGCAACGGGCGTAGTGGGTCGGAAAACGAAACGGTAAATTCTGGCGTTTCTCCGCTTGCGTCATTCCCTTTGTTTCATCCTTCATCCGAATTGCCACAAGCTCAATTTATCTTTTTAAACCCACTGATAATCATTACGTTTATCATACCAATGCGTAAAGATAATCAGCATGAAATCACCCTACAATCTCTTCAAATGGGTCCTGGCCGGGTGCTTGGGCGGATGCGGATTGCCAGCCATCGCCCAGTTTACAGCCTTGCCGTCGTCGTACTACGTAACCCGGGTAAAAGACATTAATCCCGGTTCCGCCAATTCATACGTATCGGGTGATGGAACCACCGCTGTCGAAATGAATGGCACGGTTTATTTTGCCGCCAACACGGCGGCTAATGGAACTGAACTCTGGAAAACAACCGGCACGGAAGCCAGCACGGTTTTACTAAAAAATATCAACCCGGCCGGATCGTCCAATCCGGACTGGCTCACGGAAGTCAACGGTACGCTCTATTTTGTCGCCACCGGCAGTTCGGGCCGGGCGTTGTATAAATCGGACGGGACGGCGGCCGGAACGGTTTTGGTCAAAGACATTCTTCCGGGCGGAGACGCCAATCCGCGCGGCCTTACGAATGTAAACGGAACACTTTTTTTCGTGGCTACCGGCGCAACAACCGGCGAGGAACTCTGGAAGTCGGACGGAACCGTGGGCGGTACGGTTCTGGTCAAAGACATCAATCCAAGCGGCAATTCGGTTCCGAATTACATGCGAAAAATGGCGGTTCTGGGAAGCACTGCTTACTTTGTGGCCGATGACGGTGTCAATGGCGAGGAACTCTGGAAGTCGGACGGAACGGACGCCGGTACGGTTTTGGTCAAAAATATTCATCCGGCCGGTTCGAGCAATCTGTTCGAAATGGTGGTGATGAACGGAATGCTCTACATGACCGCCAACGATGGCACGAATGGGACGGAACTCTGGCAATCGGACGGAACGCTGGCCGGAACGGTAATGGTCAAAAATCTGGCAGCCGGTAGCAGCAGTGGTCAGCCGCAGGATTTGGAAGTGGTGAACGGAACGCTTTTTTTCCGGGCAACGGTCAATGGCGACACCGAACTCTGGAAATCGGACGGCACTTCGGGCGGTACGGTTTTGGTCAAAAACATCAATGCCGGGGGCGCGTCGTTTCCCTCCTATCTGACGCGCGTCAACAACACCCTCTATTTCACGGCCAACGACGGTATCAAGGGCACCGAACTCTGGAAATCAGACGGAACACCAGCCGGAACCGTTCAGGTAGTCGACCTTGTATTGGGGGCTGGCTCGACCCCATTTTCCAGCCTGCGTTCGGTCAACAACCGACTGTTTTTTCACTACCTGGAGCCGTGGAAATCAACCGGAACCGTCGTCGGCACTGCGATGCTCGACGACATCCACCCGACCGGCAATTCGGCTTCCACCGGTTTTATGGCGTTGAGCAGCACGACGGTTTTGTTCTGGGCCACCGACGGAACGTCCGGCATGGAATTGTACAAATACGCCCAATGTTACATTTGTCCGGCAGGCCGGGTGGCGGCTTCGTCAGAGGAAATTGCTCCGACCGCGCTCCAGTTGACTTTGCTGCCCAATCCGGCACAAAACGCGCTCACAGTCGATATTCGCGGAGCCGCCCATCAGCCAATCCAGCTTCAATTGGTGACTGTGAAAGGTGAACTGATTGAAACCCGGCAGATTGCCCAGCCCCGCGCCGTCGAGCGTCAGACGTTCGATGTGAGCCGCCAGCCAGCGGGGATGTTGTTGCTACGCGCCAGGGCGGGGGACCAGGAGCAGACGGTTAAGGTTTTGAAGTCGGATTGACGGGTATATCCGCCCCACCGGCCTTCTTAAAGATGCTGATAGATCTTGCCGAATGCCTATATTTGTCCAGCGAATCGAAGGTAAACAACAACATGCGTATTCAATCGGGCAATACCCCGTCGCCGTCCTCGGCGCTGACGGAATTAGGGCGGATCGCCGTGGGCGAGAAAGTGGAGCGGTCGGGGCAGGTGGTTCCGAGCAGCATCGACAGTTTTCGCATTCGCGGGGATCATGCCGAAGCCGTCCACAAAGTCTACGGCGAAACCATCACCGAATTGCCCATCCTGTTTTATTCCGATCAGGAAGAAATCGTCTGCAATGAGCGACTCGAAATCCGCACCGCCGACGGCAAGCTCTTTGGTTATGGCGACAATCACACCTTCCACATCTGGAACGACGAGCTAAAAAAATACGCCGTCACGACCGTCGAAAAACGCCCGCAAATTCAGGAGGAAACCGTCGCTTTTTTACAGAAAAACCTCCATCCCGGCAAAGCGAAACTGATCAAGTGGTTGCCGGTTTTGACGTTGCGGTTTGTCATTCGCGACATTCCGCTGCTGGGTTACTGGCAGTTCAGCACCCGCGCCGTCCAGACCACCATTCCGAACCTGCGCAACAAGTTCGATGAATACAAAAAACTCTTCGGCAGCGTGCAGTATTTGCCGTTTTTGCTGAAAGTCAAAAAGGTGAAGTCCAACAAACCGGGCATGGTGTATCAGTACCCGATTGTCGATCTGGTGCCGCAGTTTTCGTTCGAAACCGCCCACCGCCTGGCCCGTCACCTCCGCGAAAATCCGCAGGCCGATGTGAGTCACTGGCTGAGCGAAAATGGCGACAAACCGGAGCAATTGCCGACATCGTTGGAGTGATTGACATTTCACACAATCAACTTATACCCCACCCCTCTTACATTCACAATCTGCACCTGCGGATCATCTTTAAGGTAACGACGAAGTCGCGTAATGAACACGTCCAGGCTCCGTCCGTTGAAAAAACTGTCGTCTCCCCACAAATCCAGCAACACGACGGAGCGTTCCAGCACCTGATTCCGCTGTTCGTAGAGCCGCTTCAGTAGTTCGGCTTCGCGGTGTGACATCGGCGTTTCTTTTCCGTTGAACGCCAGTTTCTGTTTGGGATAATCGAAATGGTAATGCCCAATCGGCAAACGATCCGGCGTGGTCGGGCGAATGGCCTGGTTCCGGTTCAGCAGGGCCTGAATGCGGACAATCAATTCATCGATGCTGAACGGTTTTTTCAGGTAGTCATTCCCGCCCAACTCAAAACCCCGGACCACATCGGCGGTTTGGGAACGGGCCGTCAGGAAGATGATCGGAACGTACGGGTCGGTTTGCCGAATACGGGCGGCCAGCGAAAAACCGTCGAGTTTGGGCATCATCACATCCGCCACCACCACGTCGGGGGCGTGGGCGACAAACAACGCATAGCCTTCCTCGCCGTCAGCGGCAAACAAAACCGCAAACCCGCGAACCTCCAGGCTGTCCCGGACAATCAGGCCCAACGAAAGCTCATCTTCAATCAATAATACGGTTGCCATCGTTTTTGGTTATTACACAGAGTCGATCGGAGAAAATCAGAGGGTATCAGGGGTGTTTTTTTAACTTTTTCTCTGATGCCCTCCGATTAACTCTGTGTAACAACTCCTTTAATTCGGTATCCAGATTACAAACACACTCCCCCGCCCCGGTTCGCTCGAAACTTCGATGCGACCACCATGCTTCTCGACGACCTGCCGGACGTACGATAGCCCCAGCCCGAAGCCTTTTACCGGATGAAGGTTCCCCGTCGGAACCCGAAAAAACCGGTCGAAAATCACCTCGTGATACACTTTCGGAATGCCGTTGCCGTTGTCTTCCACCGTCAGCCGCCAGCCCGATTCGTCGGCCCGGCTGTTGATCAGGATTTGAACCGACTCCTGCGAATACTTGATGGCGTTATCAATCAGGTTGTTGATGGCGTTGCCCAGGTGCAGCCGGTCGGCCTGAACCTGGGCATTTTCCGGAACGGTTTCTACTTCAATGGCCACGAGTTTAACCGGTGCGCCCGCTGAGGCTTTCAACTGATGATTTCCGACCACCTCCTGAATCAGTTCGGAAGGCTTGAGCCACTCGCGGTTCAGTTCCAGTTCCTTTTTTTCGTCGACCGCCATGTTCAGCACCTTCTCCACCAGATCAGACAGCCGTTGCAGTTCATTTTTTGAAATGTTCAAATACGTGTGGGTTTTCTGTGCGTCATTCAGCGCCCCGAAATGCTGCATGGCTTCCACAGCCGCCGAAACCGTCGCAATTGGCGTTTTCAGTTCGTGCGTCATGTTGTTGATGAAATCGTTCTTGATTTCCGACAGCTTTTTCTGTTTCAGAATCGTCGACAGCATATACAGAAAACACCAGGTCGTCAGGGCCATCAACAGCGTCGAACCCGCCAGCAGCCAGTCCATCTTCCGCAGAATGTACCCCGTGGGACTCTCAAAAGACGCTTGCAGAAACTGGTTCTTTACCGGATTGATGGGCATCGGCGGAGTTTTGATGGGCGTACCGGTACGCATCGGGTTGTCCAACTGCTGACGGAATATATCCGGATTTAACTGAATCGTGTCCAGTTGATAAGTGGCCTCGACATCGCGCAGGCGCAATTCCGCCTGATAGGTCGAATCGAATTTTTTCAGGTTGAATTGATGGTCGCCCGCCCAGTTCAAAATCAGCATTTTAGTAATTTTCCGGGCCATTGTATCGATAAAAATACGGTCTTTCGACGAACGAGATTGCCGTTTAATCCGGTAATTCATCACCTGGACTCTTACCGGCTGCGAATCGGTGACGGTGACAAAAGCACTGTCAGTGCGCCGGTCAAATGCCATGCGACTTTCCGGGAGATCCTCTTCCGATTCCATCGGGCGAAAATGAAACCGCCGACGTGGTTCGTCGGAACGGATTTCGCCCCGAACCAGTTGATGGGCGTCGTTGAACTGCTGCTTTTCAACCGCCGAAATGAACGCACCCCGCACCGTCCGCCGAAACTGCTGCTCGTGCAATTGATAGCTGGTGTAGAGCCAGTAGCCCTGAAAACCAAGGACGCCCAGAATACAAACCGTCATCAGAACAAAAATCGACCGGATGCGCTGTTTCATCATGTACAAAAATACCCGCTTTTTCATCGGCTTTCCAATGATGTTAACACTGTTTAACACTAAATAACAGTGCTTTACATCCAATCGCCCCATCTTTGTTCCACCATTTTCCAGTCATCATTTCACTCCTTCATAGTCATGAAACAATTCAGAATCGTAACCGCTGCCCTCATCGGCCTTCATTTGGCGACCCAACTGGCCAACGCCCAGCCTACAGCCGGCAAGATTTCGTATGAAGTCATGCAAAAAATCGACTTTTCCCAAATCAAAATGGTAATCAACGGCCAGGAAGTACGGCCGGATGGTGCCGATGCCCCCGCAGGTATGCCCGAAACGCGGTCTTTTGTTCAGCATTTTATTTTCTCAGGGACCCACGGCAAGGAAGAACAGGACCGCAACAGCGGTGGCGGGATCATGGTCCGGCAGGTAATACAGGATGGTGGTGGCGGACCAGGCCCCGGACCCGGTGGCCCTGAAGGACGCGGAAATCGCAATTTCAATGGCCGCCCCTTCGAGCGTGCCGTGTATTACGATCTGGCAGCCCAGAAAACCGTCGAGGTGTTGGCGATCAAAAAAGATTCGGTCACCCGTTTCTACCAAACCGAAATTCCACAGAAACGGGTGACGGGCTGGCAGGAAACCGACAAAACGAAGAAAATTGCGGGCTATCTCTGCAAGAAAGCAACGGTTCCCTTCAAGAACATGTCTTATACCGTCTGGTATACCACGGAATTGCCGTTTACTTACTCCCCCATCAGCAGCCTGACGCCCGAAAAAGGCGTGGTTTTGCAAATCGAGAGTGACAACGAAGCCTTTAAAGCGACCAAAATTGCCGCCCAGGATGTGAAGGAAAGTGACGTTATGCTACCCCAAACCGCCCAGGTAGTAACACCCGAAGAGCTGAACACCATCCGGCAAAAAGCCATGGCCGACATGCGCCAGCAAATGATGAATACTTTTCAAAATCGGAACTGACCAACTACCATGCGCTCACTTCTCCCTGTCTTCTTTCTTTTAATCAGTCTGACGACGGCGGTCGCCCAGTCGCAGCTCCGGGGTGCGGTGGTCGACTCTACCACGCGAAAACCGCTGATGGAAGCGACGGTTTCCCTGCTGTCGGTGCGTGATTCGTCGGTCGTCACCTTCATGATTACCAACGGAGACGGGGAATTTACGTTCAAAAATGTGGCGGTGGGGACCTATCGGCTGCTGATTACGTATGTTGGGTACCGGAACAAATCAAAGCGGATTGCCATTACCGCCGACAAACCGGTGACCGACGCCGGAACACTTGAAATGACTACCCAGGCGGTCAACCTCAACGAAGTAGTGGTAAAACAGGAAGGGCCGCCGATTGTCATCAAACAGGATACGGTCGAGTTTAACGCCGGAGCGTTTAAAACCCAGCCCAATGCAATGGTGGAGAATATGTTGAAGAAACTGCCGGGCGTGGAAGTGGATCGCGACGGAACCATCAAGGCGCAGGGTCAGGAGGTAAAAAGGGTGTTGGTCGATGGAAAACCGTTCTTTGGCGATGACCCAAAAATGGCCACCCGCAACCTCCCTGCCGACATCATCGACAAAGTCCAGATGTACGATCAGCAGTCCGATCAGTCGCAATTTTCGGGAATTGACGACGGTGACCGAAACAAAACCATCAATCTGGTAACCAAAAAAGACAAGCGGAAGGGTTATTTCGGCCAGCAATCCATCGGTGCCGGACCGAACGAGACGAACGACGACGTCCGCTACGCGGCCCGGCTGAACCTGAACCGGTTCAACGGCAACCAGCAGATTTCACTGATCGGGCAAGCGAATAACATCAACCAGCAGGGCTTCACCGGGCAGAATATGTTTGGCGGGGGCGCCGGACTGGGTGCCAATTTTGGCGGTGGGGGCCTGATTGTGGCGAGTGGCCGGGGTGGCGGAGGGGGCAATGGCGGAAATACCAACGCGATCACCCGGACGCTGGCGGGTGGTTTAAACTACCGTGACCAATGGAGCAAGAAAGTGGATGTGGCCGGGAGTTATTTTCTGAACGACCTCAATACCGTAACCGATCAGCAAAGCCGCCGACAGTATGCGCTGCCCGACACTTCCTACCAGGTCAACCAGAACAGTACATCGCGTAATCAGGTCACCAGCCACCGGTTCAACCTGCGATTCAATTACCAGATCGATTCGTTGACGACGCTGCGAATCACCCCCGGCTTTACCCTACAAAATTCTGAATACCAGAGCATTAATCAATCGCAAACGCTGACCAATGACGCGATTTCCAGCGTCGAACAACTGGATTCAACGAACCTGATCAACACCAGCAACACGAATTACAATTCGACCGGAAACGGGATTTCGGGAAATAATAACGCGCTCCTGATGCGGAAGTTCAAACGCAAAGGACGGACGTTATCCCTGAACTGGAACATTGCCGTCAACAACCAGAATACCGATGGCATCAACCAATCCCTCAACCAGTTTTTCGGGCAAACCGGCGGCCGGAATAACCAGAACATCGATCAACGGAATGAACAAACCAGCAAGTCGGTGACCAACTCGATTAACCTGACGTATACCGAACCGCTTTCGCTCAGCAAAACGCTGGAGTTTCATTACAATTATTCCAACAACCGTAATACCTCCAACCGAACGGTAAACGACTACGATGAAGGGACCAAAGACTACACGGAATTTAACCCATCGTTGAGCAATAACTTTGTGAATAACTACATGACAAACCGGGTCGGTTCTACGCTGCAAAACAAACGGCTGAAGTACACCTACGCGCTGGGTTTTGACATGCAACAGGCTAATCTCCACAGCGATAACCAGACAAGAGACGTCAGTCTGAACAAAAGCTTTACCAACGTGCTGCCGAATGCGATGTTTACGTATAACTTCAGTAAAAACCGGACGCTGCGGTTCAATTACCGGAGTCGCACCAACGCTCCTTCCGTGTCGCAGTTGCAGCCCGTGGCCGACAACACCAATCCGCTGAACATCCGGCTGGGGAATCCGGATCTGAAACAGGAGTTTAGCAACACCGTTTCGCTGAACTACAACAATTTTCAGCAAACGACCTTCCGCAGCGTGTTCGCCATGCTGAATGCGACCCAAACCAACAACAAAATCGTGAATGCCACGACATTTACCAACCAGGGCGCGCAAACGACGCAACCTGTTAACACCAACGGTTATTACAACGTGATGGCATTCCTGGCCATCGGTCGGCGCATCCAGCCCCTCAAAGCCAATGTGAATCTGACGAGCAACATCAACTTCAACCGGGGCGTCAGTCTGGTCAATAGCCAGACCAACCGGTCGCAAAACTGGACGTTCAGTCAGAGCGCCCGCATCAACTCGAATTTCGATGAAAAGCTCGAATTCGGGCTAAGCGGCAACCTCAGTTACCAGACGGCTTTATATTCCCTGCAAACGAACCAGAATACCGAGTATTTTAACAAATCGCTCAGTGGTGATCTGTATTACCAACTGCCTTTCCGGCTGGTTGTTACGACGGATGTTACGTACAATAACTACTCGGGAAAATCGGCCGGATCGGTTCAGAATTTTACGCTCTGGAACGTGGCCTTAACCCGCCAATTTTTCAAAAACCGACAGGGGGAATTAAAATTACAGGTATACGATTTATTGAATCAGAACCGCAGCATCAGCCGGAATGTGACGGAAACGTACACCGAAGAAACGCAAAGCCGGGTGCTGAACCGGTATTTTATGCTCAGCTTTACGTACAACCTGCGGAGATTTGGCAGCGGCCCCCAGCCCCGAACCGACCGGCAAAACCGGGATCAGAGTTTCCCGCAACGGGGGATGCAACGACCGGGGCGAATGAATTAATTTGGATTTCGCATTCCCCGGATGACGAATTACCGACATTCCAAATTTCCCGTTTTTGTATTACCAATACTCCACATTCCCCGCATTGCATCCGGGGCTAAGCTATTTCAGCCTTTCAGGCTGATTAGGGGTATTCATTCGGTTGATTGAAATGTAGTAAAAATGTCCCGCTCCCGGCTTTGTAGCATGGGGTGGGATTTAGGCATTTCCGCAGAATCAGGGTTATTGAATAGCAAAACCCTTGATTCTGTGTTATTTTAGCGTATAGGACAACAGGTTGATCTGTTAATTCAGCCCGCCTAAAAACCGTATGATGGTAATTCGTGTGGTAGTCTCTTTCGTATGAAAACGATTCACTTCTTTCTGTTTGTTGCGGTACTGGGTCTGGTGGGCTGTCAATCCGCTCAACTGCCCGAAGCGGTGGCGTTGGCATTGGAAAAAACGCCTGAAACGGTGGACTACAACCTGCACGTCAAACCCATCATTTCGGACCGGTGTTTCAAATGCCACGGCCCCGACAAGGCCAAAATCGAAGCGGATTTGCAGTTGGCAAACTTTGAAGGGGCCACGCAGGAAAACAAGGAAGGACGCCGGGCGATTGTGCCGGGTGACGCCGGAAAAAGTGAGTTGGTGAAGCGGATTCTGAGCCACGATCCGGAAGAAGTGATGCCCACGCCCCAGTCGAACCTGACGCTGACGGCGGAGGAAAAAGCCGTGTTGATCAAGTGGATCGAACAGGGCGCGGAATACAAGGAACACTGGTCGTTGACGAAAATCGAAAAACCGGCGGTCCCAAAAGTAGGGCAAAGTTTTCTGTCTCGCTGGGGCATTACCTCCGACGAAGAAACCGCCTGGGTTCGCAATGAAATCGATCGGTTTACGCTGGCAACAATGAAGGAGCTGGGCTTAAAACCGTCGCCCAAAGCCGAAAAAGCAACCCTGCTCCGGCGCGTATATATGGATTTGACGGGCCTCCCGCCCACACCCGCCGTGGTTGAAGCATTCCAAAACAATACCGCCCCTAACGCCTATGAACAGGTGGTGGACATGCTACTGGCATCTCCGCAGTATGGTGAACAACAAGCGGTTAGCTGGCTGGATCTGGCCCGGTTTGCCGACTCGCAGGGGTATCAGGACGACCCCATGCGGAACGCGTATCCCTACCGTGACTGGGTCATCCAATCGTTCAACCAGAACAAACCCTTCGACCAGTTTGTGAAAGAACAGCTTGCGGGGGATCTCATGCCCAAATCGGCCAATCCGACGACACAACGCGAGCGGGAACTGGCCACCGCTTTCAACCGCTTGCATTCGCAAAGTGGTGAAAACGGCATTGTGCCCGAAGAATACCGCATCGAATACGTGGCCGACCGCGCCAACACTTTTGGCAAAGCTTTTCTGGGCCTGACGATGGAGTGTGCTCGTTGCCACGACCACAAATACGATCCGATCAGCCAGAAAGACTATTATTCGCTATTTGCGTTTTTCAACCAGAACAAAGAAACCGGCCAAATTACGCACAACGGCGAAGCCTGCCCGACGGTGATGCTCCCGTCTCCGCAGGTCGATCAAACGCTGAAGTTCATCCGAACCAAAATCCAGCGACTGGAAACCCGCCTGCAACCGCAGCTTTACGAAAAAGCATTTGCCAACTGGGCCGTGAATCCGGTGCTTACCTCCACGCTCAACCGCGGTTTGCTGGTGCATTTGCCGCTGGATGCCGAGGTGAACGGCACCTACGAAAACCGGGCCGACCCTTCTTTTGTCGCTTTCTTAAGCGGTGATAAGGAGCGAAAACCGTTGCCAACCGCCGGAAAAGTCGGTCAGGCGATGGCGTTGCGGGGTGAATGCGGGATTGGCATTCTGTCGGAGACGATTGACCGTGTGAACGGAAAAATCGTGGAATCGCCGAAGCGGTTTGGCAAGGGACTCAATTTTGAACGGAATCAGGAATTTTCAGTCAGCATCTGGGTCAATCCGGCCGAAAAAGGCGTTGAAGGGGCGATTTTCCGCCGGACTAACTACGCCAATGAAGGTTATCGCGGTTATTCGGTCAAACTGAATCCGGACCAAACGCTGACGGTTTTGCTGAGTTACGTCTGGCCCGCCAATTGCATTGAACTGAAGACTGTCGATAAACTCCTGCTCCACCGCTGGCAAAATCTGACGCTCACGTATGACGGCGGAGCCAAAGCCGCCGGTGTGCGGTTTTTTGTGGATGGCAAACCCGCCCGCATGAATGTCGTTACCGATAACCTGACCAAAGGTCTGTTGCACGGGGAATTCAACTCCAACAAGCAGGGCAAATTTTTCGGGTTTGAACTTGGTCACGACTCCCAGGAAAAGACACTCCACGGGGTTGCCGTCGACGAACTCCGGATTTACAACCGGCGGCTTTCAGCCCTGGAAGTTGAGTCGCTGGCGGGTGGTTCCAATTCCGTAGCCGATCTGGTGCGCATCCCTGAAAGCCAGCGAACAGCCCGGCAACGGCAGCATCTGCTCGAACATTATCTGCTCACGGCCGATTCAACCTTCGCTCAGACGAACCGGCAACTGTCGGTCGTGCGCGGGCAGGAAGTGGCGGTTTTGTCCGACATTCCCGAAGTCATGGTGATGCAGGAATTGCCCGCCAGTCAGCAGCGGAAGAGTTTCATCCTGAACCGGGGCGTCTACGATGCGCCCGGTGCAGCCGTGTCTTCCCAGACGCCACTTCGCCTGGGGAAACTGCCCGCCGACTATCCGCAAAACCGTCTGGGCCTGGCGCAATGGTTGCTGGCGGACGATCATCCGTTGTTCGCCCGCGTGATGGTCAACCGGCTCTGGCAGAATTACTTCGGCAACGGCATTGTCAAAACGCAGGAAGATTTTGGTAGCCAGGGCGATTTGCCATCGCACCCCGAATTGCTGGACTGGCTGGCGGTTCAGTTCCGGGAGGAAGGCTGGGATACGAAGCGGTTTATCAAACGAATGGTGTTGTCGGCCACCTACCAGCAATCGTCCAAAGCCACGCCGGAAGAAATTGAACGCGATCCCGACAACAAGTGGCTGGCCCGGGGCAGCAGCTACCGGCTTTCTGCCGAACAGGTGCGCGACAATGCACTGGCGGCCAGTGGTTTGTTGGTTCGAAAAATTGGCGGACCGAGCGTATACCCGTATCAGCCTGCCGGTATCTGGGAAGCCCTGGCGACCCGCAATACGATCAGCTACCGCCAGCAACACGGCGACAGTTTATACCGGCGCAGCATGTATACGATCTGGAAACGGACCAGTCCCCCGCCGATGATGCTCAATTTTGACTCGCCCGACCGGAGTTTGTGTACGGTTCGGCGGCAGAAAACCGCCACGCCGTTGCAGGCACTGGTCACGCTCAATGACCCACAATTTGTGGAAGCCGCCCGGGTGCTGGCCCAGCGAACGATGCGGGCCAAACCGTCGGCGGACGAGCGAATCCGGTATTTTTTTCAGGCCATTGTTTCCCGAAACCCGCGTCCCCGCGAGTTGGCCTTGATGAAAGCGCTATACGCTGAAGCCTATCAGGGCTTCGCGAAAGCTCCGCAACGGGCCGAGTCGCTCCTGAAAACCGGTGAATACGAACGTGACCCGACGTTGAAAGGCCCGGAACTGGCGGCTTACACGATGGTTGCCAACACCATTCTGAATTACGACGAAGCGACGATCAAACGATAAAGTGCCATGACCAACGAATTGCAAGACCGCATCCACGATGAGATGAGCCGCCGGACGTTTCTGCAAAGCAGCGGTCTGGGTCTCGGCGCGGCCGCACTTTCTTCCCTGTTGCCCCAAAATGCCGTAGCCCGTTCGGGTTCCGGTCTGGATTTACCCAATTTTCCGGCCAAAATCAAACGGGTGATTTACCTGCTGCAAAGCGGGGCACCGTCGCAATTGGAAACCTTCGATTACAAACCGAAACTCGAACAGATGTGGGGGCAAAACCTGCCCGAATCGGTGCGGCAGGGCCAACGGCTCACGGGCATGTCGGCGGGCCAAAGTTCGTTTCCGCTGGCGGCATCGGTGTATAAATTTGCACAATACGGGAAAAGCCGGGCCTGGGTCAGTGAACTGCTGCCGCACCACAGTACGATGGTGGACGACCTGTGTTTCATCAAATCCATGCATACCGAACACATCAACCACGACCCCGCCGTGACCTTTATCCAGACGGGCAACCAGATCGGCGGACGGCCGTCGATGGGTTCGTGGGTGAGTTACGGACTCGGTTCAGAAAACAAAAACATGCCCGCTTTCGTCGTGCTGCTGTCGCGGGCGCGGAGTGGCGACCAACCGCTTTATGCCAAATTGTGGAGCAACGGTTTTATCCCTTCCACGCACCAGGGAGTGGTATTCCGGTCGGGTCCCGATCCGATTTTTTACCTGAACAATCCGGATGGCGTCGACAAAACCTCCCGGCGGACGATGCTGAACTACCTCGCCAAATTGACGGAGGATCAGTACAAACACGTCCTCGACCCCGAACTCAACAGCCGGATGCAGCAGTACGAAATGGCGTACCGAATGCAAACCTCCGTTCCCGAAACGCTCGATCTTTCCAAAGAACCGGATTACATTTTTGATCTGTACGGCCCCGAAAGCCGAAAACCGGGGACGTATGCGGCCAACTGTCTGCTGGCCCGAAAATTAGCCGAGAAAGATGTACGGTTTATTCAGTTGTATCACCAGGGCTGGGACCAGCACGGGAATTTACCGAAAGACATCAAAATCATGGCCGATTCGGTCGATCAGCCGACGGCCGCGCTGGTGAAGGACCTGAAACAACGGGGCTTGCTGGACGATACACTGGTGATTTTTGGCGGTGAATTTGGCCGAACCAATTATTCGCAGGGCAAGCTCACCAAAGACAATTACGGCCGCGACCACCACCCGCGCTGCTTCACCGTCTGGATGACCGGGGGCGGTATAAAAAAAGGAATGACGTACGGACAGACCGACGATTTCAGTTACAACATTGTGAAAGAGCCGGTCCACGTCCACGACTTGCAGGCCACGATTCTGCACCTGCTGGGCCTTGACCACGAAAAACTGGTATACAAATTCCAGGGGCGTCGCTACCGCCTGACCGATGTGGCCGGGAAAGTGGTCAAGCCGATTCTGGCCTAGACCGTTCATCTGCTTCCAAACAAACAAAAACGGACAACCGATCAGATCCGGTTGTCCGTATACAATTATCCCCACAGAATCAACTAAACTTAAGGCAGCAACACCCGGTCGATTACGTGAACCACGCCGTTGGTAGCCACATTGTCAGCAGAAACCACGTTCGAAGCCTGATTGGCGTTTCCAGTTCCCAGAAAACTCACTCCGGAAGAGGTTACGTTGCTTCGAACGGTGGTTCCCTGTGCCGTCGTCACGGCGGCTCCATCGGTTAGGTTAGTTGAAAAGGCCCGGGCGGCAATAACGTGATAGGTCAATATGTTGGTCAGCGTGGCAACCGGCGCAGCATTGATGGCAGCCGCATCCGCAAAACCGGCCGCCTGGAAAGCGGCATTGGTCGGAGCCAGCACCGTCAGCGGCCCCGCAGCCGTCAGGGCATTCAGAACCGGCGCACCTCCGCGAGTGACCGCAGCCACCAGCAAACTCAGGTTCGGATTCCCCTGCGCCAGTTGCACAATGTTCTGGGTGGGCGGCATCAGAACTTTATTGATGACGTGAATGACACCATTGGACGCGGAAACGTCGGCCTGCGTCACCCGTGCGCCATTGACGGAAACGCCCGAAGCGGTTTTGGTAATGTATACATTGCTGTTGCCCAGCGTCTGCACCGCCGTGTTGGCCGCTGTCGGAATATCAGCCGCAGCCGTCCGCTGTCCGATGACGTGGTATTGTAGAACCGCCTGAAGGGTTGCCACCGGCGCAGCATTGATCGCGGCTACATCCGCAAAACCAGCCGCCTGAAAAGCCGCATCCGTCGGCGCAAATACCGTCAGCGATCCCGTTCTCAGTGCTTCGGCCAGCCCGGCGCGCACGACGGCGGCTTCCAGCAGGGAAAAATCAGCCGTGTTGACAACGATATCAGTGATGGTCTGGGGAGCCGGTGTTTCGTCGTCGTCGTCCTTGTTGCAGGACGTCATTGAAAGTAACGTTGAACTTACCAACAGGGCTACCACAAACTTCAGGCGGGTGAATTTTCGAAAAATGGATGGATTACGTTTCATAAACAGTTTAAAAGTTGTGTGTTGAAAAATTCCGCAATCGACTTTTGGAGGTGTTTGGATTGCTTTCGAACCATAGTGCGGAGGCAAGTAGCTTTCTCACAAAACTTTTAGATTTTTTTTGAAAAATTTTCGTTCTGCCTTCAGCGTGGGACTTCCGCAGCCAACATTTTAGTTCATCAATCCGTTACAACCCGTAATCAATTCCCTGCAAACCGTTCTGCCGTATGCCCAGTCCTGTACCGGAAATTACACCATCGCTTTGGGAGGGTCTTCGCAACCGCGATGATTCCAGCCTGAGCGAGCTGTACCGGTTGACTTACAACGACTTACTGAATTTTGGCATCTACTTTGGTTTCACAGCCACCGAGGCCAAAGATGCCATCAACCAGGTGTATCTGGAATTGTGGGAACGCGGGGAGAAACTGCCGGTGGTGGGCAACATCCGGTCGTACCTCATCACGGCCCTGCGTCGGAAGCTGTTGAAAGATTTTAACCGGGAAAATCATTTTACGGAGCTGACCGGACGCGAACCCGGCTACGAACCACCTTATGAAGAGGTCATCGTGCAGGCGCAGGAACAGCAGCATCTTCAGGACACGCTCCAGCAGGCACTCAGTCAATTGACACCCCGGCAGCGGCAACTCATCGAACTGCGGTTTTTCCGAAATCAGGGAAATGAGGAAATTGCCGAAGCCACCGGCATGCACATCAATACGGTCTACAACACGCTGTCTTCAGCCCTGAAACTGTTGCGACAGACGCTGAATCGAAAAGAAAAACGGAGTCTGGTACCGCTATGGCTGCTCATTTTTTCCCTGCTGGGTTTGTGAGATTTCGCTACTTCGACGTACTATTACCTGAACTTAACACGCCCGGTCCTCTTTCGGGATGTGGATGAACCCAATGAAACACGACCTATACACGGCCGACGACTTTTTGCTGGACGATAGTTTTGTTGCCTACCGACAGGGTACTGACCCGGCGGCAATAGCTTACTGGACGGAATGGCAGCGTCGAAAACCGGACAACCTCCCGGCGTTTCGGGAAGCCGAACGGCTGCACAGTGTGCTCAGTGGCCACAAACCGGGTCTGGAAGCGTCCTTGCAGGAATTGAAAACCCTGCTGGCCGACCGCCAATCGGACACCGCCCCCACTGTCGTCGATTTTCAACCCGTACGAACCCGTTTCCAAACCGGCTGGTGGGTCGCAGCGGCTTCGGTTCTGGTTATGCTGGGATTGGGTGGTTACTGGCTCTGGCAGAACCAGACGGTTTCGTATCGCACCGACTACGGCCAGCAAAAAACGATTACCCTGCCCGATGGTTCGACCGTTACACTCAACAGCCATTCGGAACTCAGCCACCGACGACATTGGGCATCCGGCGAAAACCGGGACGTCACACTCACCGGCGAAGGCTATTTTTCCGTCCGCCATCTGGAAGCCCATGTGCCGTTTCGGGTACACAGCCAAGGCGCGTTCACGGTTCAGGTTCTGGGTACGGAATTTACCATGACCAGCCGCAGCGACCTCAACCGCGTGGTGTTGAACCGGGGCAAAGTACAGGTCAGTGGTTCAGACCGCAGTCCGGTGTTGACGCTGATGCCGGGGCAACTGGCCGAGCTTGACACCGCCACCGGCCAGCTACTCCGTCGGGAGGTATCGGCGGAACGCTACAATGGCTGGCTTCGAAATCAGATCATTTTCGACGAGGTCACCCTTCCGGAAGCCGTTCGGCAGGTGGAGGAGCAGTTTGGGATTGACGTTCAATTCGATCCGGCGGAGGCCGGTAGTCGGCGGTTTTCGGGCATTTTACCGCTGAAAGATCCCGAAAAAGTATTGAATACACTGGCGGTTTACCATCAGTTGAAAGTAAATAAAAAGGGAGATGCCTATTTGCTGAACCGGTGAAGGTGCTGCGACAGATTTTCAGGTTGGCCCACAAACCGTTCCGGGTTGGGCTATGCGGTATGTTGATCGGGTCACTGCTGACCGGAACGCAGACCCGTGCCCAGTCGGCGCAGACCCTGGAAGAGTTATTGAAGACCCTGAACCAGAAGCGCGGGACGTATTTTTTATACGATGAAAAGCTGCTGAAAACCATCCGGGTAACGGCCCCGATCCCGTGGAAAGCCGACACCCGAACCCTGCTGGAAAACGCCCTGTCGGGAACCGGCCTGACCTTCCGGCGGGTCGACGACTGTTACCTGATCGAACCCGCAACGCGCCCGTTGCCCCGCCCCCAGCCCACTGGCCAGACGCCTGTGCGACGGTTTACGATTAGCGGATTTGTGCGGGAAAAAGGGAGCCGGGAGCAGGTAAACGGCGCCAGCGTTTACGTCGACAAAACCGTCGCCACCACCAATCCGTATGGATATTACTCCCTCACGATCACAGAACGCGACACCGTGGATCTGGTGGTTTCGATGGTAGGCTACCGGCGATTTTACCGGCAACTGCCCCTATCCGGCTCGGTTTCACTCGATATTGAACTGACGGCCAACACCTTGCTGGACGAAGTGGTTTTGACCAATACGGCCGGAGCGCGGGCGTTCAGTTCGTCGCAAACGGGCCAATTGACGCTCCCGGCCCTCCAGATTCGGAACACCCCGGCTTTGCTGGGTGAAAAAGATGTCCTGAAAACGCTGCAATTCGTGGCGGGTATTCAGCCGGGACTGAGTGGTCAGGTCGGCCTGCACGTTCGCGGGGGTGGTGCCGATCAGAACCTGCTCCTGCTGGACGAGGCCCCGGTTTACAATGCCAATCACCTGTTCGGTTTTTTTTCGGCTTTCAACGCCGACGCGCTGCAAACCGTCACGCTGCAAAAGGGCGGGTTTTCGTCCCGGTATGGGGGCCGACTGTCGTCGGTAGTCGACATGTCCATGCGGGAAGGCAACAAACAGCAATGGCATGGCGCAGTCGGAACGGGCATCGTGGCCTCCCGGCTTTTGCTCGAAGGCCCGCTGATCCGTGAGAAAGCGTCGTTTCTGCTCGCGGCCCGGCGCTCCAACCTCAGCCCAATTCTGGGCGACTTCGTCGCGTCGGTCATTGAAGATTATTCCGGAACCAACTGGCGAGCCAACTTCTACGACCTCAACGCGAAAATAAATTTCGATCTAAACCGGCGTAACAAGCTCTATCTCAGCGGCTATTTCGGGCGAAACTACTTTGGCGGTGGCGACAGCCTGAACCGGTCACAACGCTGGGTGAACGTGTTGACCTGGCAGAACCAGACCGGGAATCTGCGCTGGAATCACCTCTTCTCCGAAAAATTATTCAGCAATACCGCGCTGGTTTTCAGCCGGTACAACTTTGAAACGCACCGGAAAAACATCAGCACCGAAGGCGAAACGTCCGGACAACTGACGGATTTGTGGCGGTATTTTGATGGCATCACGGATCTGACCCTGAAAACCGACTTTGACTATTTTCCCTCCGCCAACCACCACCTTCAGTTTGGTCTGATCAACACCGTTCGGGCCTACCGGCTCAATGGTGTTCAGGTTGTCACGCTCTCGGCCCTCGGCAATCAGTCGGGTCTGGAAAAAACCGAATCGGTCGAAACAGCCGCCTACGCCGAAGACCACTGGACCTTCGGCAAACGCATCAAACTCAGCGCCGGGGGGCGCATCATCCGCTACCACATCCGGCAAAAGGCCTTCCTGCGGGCCGAACCGCGCGTTTCTGCGGCCGTACAGATTCGGGAAAAGCAGGCAGTTCGGGCTTCCTTTTCCGACATGAACCAGTTCATTCATTTGCTGTCCAACACGGGCCTGGGCTTACCAACGGATTTGTGGGTACCGGCCACCGACCTCATCAAACCGCAGCAGTCACGGCAGGTCGTGCTCGGGTTCATCCACGATTTCAACCCGCGCTGGCAACTGACCGTGGAAGGCTACCGCAAGTGGATGCGCCACGTCATCAGTTACCAGGAAGGCGCGGACTTCATCGGCATCACCAGTGCCGTTCGGGCCAGTGAGGTCAGTTGGGAGCGCAACATCACCGCCGGCAATGGCCAGGCATCCGGCCTAGAAACAACGTTGCAATCCCGCTCGGGACGCCTGACCGGATCGCTCAACTATACCTGGTCCGTAACGCGCTGGCAGTTTCCCGAACTCAACAACGGCAACGCGTTTTATCCCCTGCACGACCGCCGTCACAGCGTTTCCGTCACGGGTTTGTATACCTTCAGCCCCCGGCTTCGGTTGTCGGCGGCCTGGACGTTCAGCTCCGGCAACCCGTTTTCGGTACCGGTTTCGGGCGTTCCCAGTTTCGGTCATCTGGGACTCGGCAAGGCGGATCTGGTCATTACCCCAACGGAACAACTGTTCGGCACCGAATCACCACTGGTGCAGGTCAGGACTTCGTTCAGCAACTTCCGGGCCGAAGCCAACCACCGGCTGGACGTGAATCTCCAGGCCGATTTAGGGCGTCGGCGGTTTAAACACCGGGTGGAATTGGGAGCCGTCAACGCCTACGGACGCCGAAATCCGTTTTCGTACAACCTGATGATCAATCCCGCCGGGCAGCTTTCGCTCCGTCGGGTGGCTTTGTTTACGTTTGTTCCATCGCTCAACTACCTGATTTCATTCTAAGCCGATGCGCACGCTCCTCTCCCTGGTTCTGATCATTTTGACGGGTAGCTGCATTCGCTCGGTCGATGAATTGTCCGTGGACGCCCTGCCCATCGACCGGGTGACCAAACCCAACATAATCTGTTTTATCTCCCCGCAAGACACGGTTTTGGCGGCCAAAATTGCGATGTCGGAACCCCAGATTGTGTCCTCCTTTGCGCCATCGCTGGTGGTGAAAGATGCGGTGGTGTTCCTGAGCGACAGCACCCGAACCATTCAGTTGATCTATGACGACAAGCTGAACTATTACCGTGCCTTACCGCAGGGCCGGTTTTCTATCCGGCCGGGTGTGACCTACCGGCTGACGGTGAGCATGACCGGAAACCGCCGGGTGACGGCAGAAGCCACCGTCCCCCACGCCGTTCCCGTCAGCCGGATCGCCCTCGACTCGGTGGTTACCCGGAACAGCGCCAATGCCGCTCTGACCAACTACACCACGACGATTTTCTGGAATTCTCCGGATAAAAAAACCGCTGAAAATCAAACCAATTATTACCGGGGCTGGGCGGAAATCGATCAATCAATTTGCGAAGAAGGCACCGGCCGTGTTCTGGAAAACCGGCTGGGTCGGCCCACGTTCTTTGTAGACCGCGAAACCGGCCGCGCTGGCGTTGAGCGACTGATGACGGGTTCGCATTCGCTGCTCACCGCGCCGAACACGATCACCCGGACCAACCGGATTCGGGTGGGTCTGCTGACCACGGACGAAAATTATTACCGCTACCACACCACGCTGCGGGAGCAGTTTACCAACCAGGGGCAGTATTTTGTGGAACCGACGGTGTTGTTTTCCAACATTGCCGGTGGCTACGGTGTGTTTGCCGCCTACAATGGCGCGTATGTCACCCTGAATGATCCCGCCAGTATCATCAACTAAAACAAAGTCGGCCGATCAGATTTACCCAACCGGCCGACTGTCTCGATGGCATTCTTATTTCAAATACCGGAAGTCCTCGTTTCCTTTTACTGCCAGCAGCGTTTCGTAGATCAGCTTGATCACCGCCTGAACGTCGTCCATATGAACGGTTTCAACCGTGGTGTGCATGTATTTGAGCGGCAAAGAAATTAGGGCAGAAGCACTGCCTTCGGCGGCATAGGCAAACGAGTCGGTATCGGTTCCGGTGGAACGGCTAACTGCCTGACGCTGAAAGGCAATCTCCTTGTCCTGTGCCACCTGAATGATAAAATCCCGCACCTTGTTCTGAACTGCCGGGCCGTAGCAAATCACCGGGCCACCACCGGCTTTCAGGTCGCCCTGCTCCTTTTTGTCGTATTTGGGCGACTGTGTGTCGTGCGTCACATCCGTAATAATCGCCAGGTCGGGCTTCAGCCGCCGGGCAATCATTTCGGCCCCCCGAAGGCCAATTTCTTCCTGTACGGCGTTCACAATGTAGAGGGTAAAAGGCAGTTGCACGCCGTTTTCCTTCAACTGGCGGGCCACCTCGGCAATCATGAAACCGCCCATCCGGTTGTCGAGTGCCCGACCGACGTAATACCGGTTGTTCAGCTCGAAAAGTCCTTCGGCAAAGGTGCAAACCGTCCCGACGTGAATGCCCATTGCGAGTACTTCGTCTTTCGTCAGGGCACCCACGTCGATGAACAGATCCGTCACTTTCGGAGCCACGTCTTTCGCCAGATCACGCACGTGAATGGCCGGCCAGCCAAATACACCCTGCACCTGACCGTTGGCTGTGTGCAGATTCACCCGCATCGACGGCGCAATCAGCGCGTCGGAACCGCCGTTGCGCCGGACGTAGATGTAACCGTCGTCGGAAATAAAATTAACAAACCACGAAATTTCGTCGGAATGCGCTTCGATTACCACTTTGTAAGGCGTCTGATCGGCGGGCGTTGTGCCATTGATCACCCCAACGACGGTTCCGTACGTATCGACAATGTACTCATCAATATACGGTTTGAGGTAATCCAGCCAGATTTGCTGTCCCGACGATTCGAAGCCCGTGGGCGAGGCATTGTTGAGGTAGGTATAAAGAAAATTTTTACTGGATTCGGTCATTCGATTTGAAACAAGTTAAGTGCTATTTTTCAAACCAAACAAAAACGGTCGACAATTCCCACCTTGCCGACCGTTTTTTAAAGGGGTATTTTCTAAAATGCCACCCGGTAACTCAAAACCGGAATCAGGGGCGTCATGTAACTGGTTTTGATTAAGCCGGTGCGGGGTTCGAAATACTGCCCGAAAATGTTCTGCCGGTTGGTCGCATTCTGAAGGTCCAGCGACAGCGTGCGGGTCGAATGCGGGCGGTTTCGCTTCCAGCTCAGCCGCACATCGGTCCTGAAATAATTGGGTAACTTTTGGGTATACGACTGACTGTCCACATACACCGTCTCCTGTTTACGAATGGACTCGGCGATGTCGATGGGTGTGGTCCGGTAACCGCCGTAATAAGTCAATTTCAGGTTCAGCCCCAACACATTCCGGCCCGATTCGCCCAGTACCCACTCCTTTCCGCCCTGAAAACTAAAGGCGTATTTGCCGTTAAACCGGGTGTCGCGCCAGACCCCGTCCGACCCCCGATACCGCGAATCGTAGAGCGAAGACGACAGCAGAAAATAGACGTTGTTGTGTAAAAACTGTTCCAGCGTCAGTTCCAGGCCGTAATTTTTGCCAACGCCTTTGTTCACAAGCCGGTCGGTGGTCAGGCCATCGATGCTGTTCACCATCGCGAAAGCATCCTTCGTGTCGGCACTGATCGGAATATTGAACAACGACTGGTAATACGATTCGGCTTTCACGCGGAGGTGGTCGTTGAGCAACCAGTCGTAGGCCAGCACCAGATGGTGCGAGCGCGTAAAGCCCAGATTCCGGTTGGTCGGTGCACCATTTTCCGTCGGTTGGGCCGCAAAATAGGTCGCCAGGTTCTGAATCTGACTGTGTAGCCCGTAGCCCAAACTCACCGAATGGCCCGGCACAAATGCCCAGCGCACCGATCCGCGGGGTTCCAGCGCATCCGTCTTATTGAGCATCAGCCGGAGGTAATGCAGCCCGGCGTTGAACGTCAGTTTTTCGGTCATGCGGTAATTCCACTGCCCGTAAGCCTGTACCGTAGCCGTCTCGTCGTCCGTCTGAATTTGCGTGGTGAGCGCGTTTTGCCCTTCCAGTCGCTCCTTCCGCTCCAAATTGAAACCCAGAACCGAACCCGTCACACCGGCGCGCAGCGTGTGTTGGGCGTTGAATTTATAGGTCAGGGTTGAGGAAGCGATCTGTTTCCGGATGCGGTAGGCTTCGCGCATTTGCAGCAGCGGCACATATCCGGTTTCCAGTGATTCATTTTCGTAACCGGTTTGGTAGCCCGAGAAAAGCGTAACGGTTTTCAGAAAGGCTTTTTTGCTGAGACTGATCGAATGCGTGGCACCCACGGCACCGGTTTTGGCAAAAAAATGGTCGTTGTAACGTTCATAATCATTTTCCCACTTTGTGGAATCTTTCACCGCGTCCATGTCACTGTTGCTCAGACCGCCAAAGCCGAAGACCGTAAAATTGCCCGCTTTCCCCGCCGGAAGGTACAGATTAAAGGATAAGTCCTGAAAAACATTGGCTGCTCCGCCAATATTGACCCCTATTTTTGACAACAAACCCAGGGTCGAATACCGGTAATTGAAGAGGTACGACCCTTTGTAGTTTTTGGAAAACGGCCCTTCACTCGCCACATCGAGCCCCAGAACACCCGCCTGAATGGTGTGTTCGCGTTTGGCATTGTTGCCTTTTCGCAGTCGCAAATCGAACACGCCGGAGAGTGCATTGCCGTATTCGGCCGGGAAAGCGCCCGTCATGAAGTCCGAATTGGCCAGAAGTTGGGCACTCAGGATGGAAATGCCGCCCCCGGCTGACCCCAGGTTGGCAAAGTGGTTCGGGTTCGGAATTTCGACGCCTTCCATGCGCCAGAGCAAACCCGTCGGAGCGTTGCCACGAATCACGATCAGGTTACTGCCATCGTCGGCACTGACCACCCCGGCGTAGGCCGTCGCCATCCGGGCCGGGTCGTTGACGGCGGCCGCAAACTTCTGGGTTTCTTCCACCGAGAACGTCCGGGCACTCACGGCGGCCATCTCGTTCAGCGGTTTGTCCTTCTCGATTTGCGGCCGAACCGTTACTTCGTTCACCGTCACAATGGCTTCTTCGAGGGCCACGTTGAGCACCAGTTCTTTCCCGGCATCGACCACGATGTTCGATAAAATCAGTTCTTTATAGCCCAGACTGGTGATTTTCAAACTGTGTCGCCCCACCGGGATTTGCGTCAACCGAAACGATCCGTCGGCGTCGGTGGTGATGCCTTTGATCGGATTGGCGTTTAACATAAGAACCGTTGCGCCGGGCAGGGCGGTTTGCAGGCTTTGGTCGACGACGGTTCCCCGAATGGTTTGTGTGTAAATTTGTGCGTGGGCATTTTGCAGGAAAACGCCTGTCATTAGCGCAAGAATCAGTGTCCGAACGTGCATGAGTAGTTGTTGTTGTAGGTATGCCGTCATGACAGTTACCTTGTCCACAACCCCTATTCAGTTGCTGTTTTTTTATTTCACCTGAAACCGTATTTCTTTCTCCATTAAATGCTTATTCTTTCCGAACCCGATCCCTTTCGTCCATCGATCCGGCATTTCGTTGGCTCTTTTTATTCGCATGTATATCGCCAAACGACCGGGAATACGTGAGTTTTAGGATAGGCGATTGGGTGGATTCCGTATTGACCTGAACGTGGTTTTTAATTGAGAAGGCTTCCTGCGTTAGCGTTCCGTAATAAGGATTGATTTGAAGGGTTCTTAAAATATCCGAAATCGACAATTGAAAGCTTCCGGCATCGTTTTTTAGCTCCTTTTTAACACCCACATTTAAAGCACCAAATCCGGTCACTTTTATAGACCCATTATAAGCGGTTGAGTTATACCATCCTGATAATTCAGCCGAAAAACGAGCGGGCAGTTTAAACGTTTGGCTAAAATTGACTGAACACCCGAAATACGATTTTTCGACCGGTATCCGGGTGTGTTCGACGCGAAATTGCCGCAAACCGCCTACAAAACCAGCATTCATCGTCCACCAGTTGCTAACCTTCCAGGGAAGACTGGTTTGAAACGTCAGGTTATTCTGCCAGGCCAGGTTTTGCGGGGAAACATACAGCAAATTCCGGGCTTCCCGTTCGGTGATTTGATAGCGGGCAATGGGATGCTTGTCGCGGCTGAAAAGCAGGGAAAACGAATAGCCCCGGAACGTATACCCAAGTTTCAGGTTGCTGGTAATCGTCGGTTTTAAAGCCGGATTTCCGGTGTATACGGCAGTAGGATCGCTATACAACACGAAGGATGCCAGATCATTATATGAGGGGCGGCTGATTCGTTTGGTATACGAAAGCTGCCATTCCGCGTTTGGATTGACTTTTTTGGTAAGCAACACCGTGGGAAACCAGGCTCCTAACCGCCGATTGATTGTATTTTCGCCGGTTTTCAGGTCATCCATCCGCGTATGTGAATATTCGTACCGAATCCCAGCGGCCAGTTGAATCGAGGCATTGAGTGGGGTATTGACCGATGCGTAAGCCGCCCCGATTCGCTCCTTCATCCCAATCGTAGTGGCCGTTTCAGACCGACCGATCCATACCCCATCAACCTGACTCTCGATCCCCGAAACGCTGGAACCGCCGGAATAGGTCGCTTTCAAACCGGTTTCAATTCTTAGTTTTGGAGTTATTGGTTTGGTATAATCGACTTTCAAAACGCCCACGCGGAATAATGTATGAGCGAAACTTTTCTGACGGGGAGAAAACAGACTATTATCCGTACCAACCGGTGTTCCGTCCCGGTTTTGAAATGTATTTTTCACCTCAGAAGGATTATCGTTTTTGAAATATAAATAATCCAGATCGGTCGTAAATTTTTCACCCGGTCGCAATTCCCGTTCCACATAAATCGTAGAGGTAAACGTATTCCACCGGTTAACACCTTTCACCTCGCCCTTAAACAGCAGAAGCGAATCGGGTAAAATGGTGTAGGTAGCTCCGGCATGTCGATTGGAAGATGTGGTATTCCGGTTGAAATTACTACTCCCCCCGACGCCGGTTTTTGCGTTGATTTTATAATCGATTCCTACGGTTGCATTGTGGTTATTTTGCACCGCCGTTGTGGTGTCCCAGGCCACGACATCCAGTCGTCCGCTGAACACCGGCATGTCCTGCGAACTCAGAATAAACAGGTCCGTATGCGTCCGGTCGTGGGAAAATAAATACGAGCCGTACAGACCCAGTTTTTCGGTATGATGAGAAAGCGAAACACTGCCACTTCCTTTTTCCCCCCAGCCATATCCGCCCGTTACGGCCCCGGAACCGTTCATGCCGCGTTGTTTATTTTTCCTGGTAACGATGTTGATCAAACCGGCGTTTCCTTCCGCGTCATACCGCGACGGGGGCGTGGTCAATAACTCGATCGTTGAAATCTCATTGGCACTCATGCCATTCAGCAAAGAGACCACCTGCGCCAGCGGGAGTCGCATCAATTTCCCATTCAGCATCACCATCACCCCGTTTTTCCCGTTCAGCATCAGGCTGTTGTTCTGGTAATCGATCACCACGCCGGGCGACCGCTCCAAAACGCTTAAAACCGAACTTCCTTTGCTCATCAGGCTACTTTCCACGTTGACGATGGTGCCGGCAACCTGCTGTTCGAACAGCGGTTTTTCCGCCCGAACCACCACTTCGCCCAGTTGCCGGGTATCTTCCCGCATCATTAGGGTTCCAAAATCTTTGCCCAATTGTGAAGCTGTCAGTTCAAAAACCGTCGAATGCCAGGTCTGGTATCCCACGCTCGTAAACCGCAGGAGGTAGGTTCCGGGCGTACTGTCATCCATTCGAAACACGCCCTGTTCGTCCGTTAACGAGCCTTTGACCAGGGTGGAATCGACCGGATTTAAGAGGAGAATGTTGGCAAATGGAATGGGTTGCCCCGAGGAGGTTGTGAATTGGCCGGACAGTTGACCAAAACCGTTCGCCACCAGGCAACCGGTGAACAGGCAGGAGAAAAAAAATCGCATCATCGGTAGCTGCTGTTTTCAGGGTGATCGATTTTCACCGCAACACCGTACAAACCGGGTTACCGCTTCAATCGACCGACAAGAAAGCTGTTGCAGAAACCATTCAGAAACCCCGTTGACAACCCGAAGAATCGGATTGACGAACGACAACATTTCCGGCAAAATGAATAGAAAGGCACAATTAAATGAAGCGGAAAGCCTTTCATATAGCCACGCCACCCCTTTGTCAATTAGTTCAGGCGTTTCGTATCGAAATTGACTAAATCCGCAGCGAATTGGGTATTTTGGGTATGGGTTAATCATTTCTGAAATGAACGCACTGGCACTCGGCATATCAAACCAGCACTGGTTTTTTAAATACAGACTCTACCACATTCCGTTCTGGTTTCTCTACAATTATCTCTGGTGGGCCATTGCCTTGGGCAATCCGTACAAAGCCGCTGCCAATATTTTTTTTACACCCTTTTCCGTAAAGTTTCTTTTCTACTTCATTTTTCAGGCGCTGGCAGCCTATTTCAACCTCTATTTTCTGATCCCGAAATACCTGGAGAAAAACCGGCTTCTGGCGTATATTACATTGCTGTTGCTGACCATCGTGGCTGCCTCAATATGCATCATTCCGGGGTATTATCTAAGTGCTCATCTGTCCGAAAAAACGTTAAACGAATTATACGGAGGTGGCTCCGAAGCGGACTGTTTTTACCGATTTCTGAACAATGCTTTCTCGTCTACCGTGGCGAGTATGACGCTGGCGATGAGTATAAAATTGACCAAAAACTGGGTGGAAACCCGGCAACGGCAGCAACTGCTCGAAAAGGAGAAACTGGAGACGGAACTGAAGTTTTTAAAATACCAGTTCAATCCCCATTTCCTGTTTAACACCATCAACTCCATCTTTTTTCTGATTCATAAAAATCCGGATATGGCGTCGGATTCGCTGGCTAAATTTTCGGAATTATTGCGGCATCAACTATACGAATGCAATGACCAGAAAATACCATTGGCCAAAGAAATTACGTATCTGGAGAATTTTATCGAACTGGAAAAACTCCGTCAGAACAACAACATCGAGGTCACTTTTCAGACGGATTTTCAACAAAATGAACCCCTGGAAATTGCCCCGTTCATTCTGATGAATTTTGTAGAAAATGCGTTTAAACACGTTTCGAAACAGGCCGACCAACCCAACTGGATTCGGATCGATCTCCGGCTTGAAGAACGCAGGCTATCTTTTGCGGTTTCCAACAGCACCTCTCCCGGTAGCGCCGACGATGTGCTGAACTACGGCGGTATTGGCATTAAAAATGTGCAGCGAAGACTGGATTTAATCTATCCGGATCATTACGTTCTCTCTATTCTGAACCGGGATAACCGATTCGATGTGCAACTCCAACTAACCTTATCAGAACTGGAAATCCGTCACGTTCTGGAAACGGCGACCTGAAGATACAAAAGGTGATGATAAAAGAACGATGTTTTAAAAACCGCATCCCATGATGAATTGCGTAATTATTGATGATGAACCGTTGGCCCGGGAAGGCATTGCCAATTATGTGCGGGAGATTGATTTTCTGAATCTGGTCCAGACCTGTCAAAATCCCGTTGAGCTGATTAAGCTGCTGGACGAACACCGGATCGATTTGCTTTTTCTGGATATTCAAATGCCGAAAATGAACGGGATTGATTTCCTGAAAATCGCGCAAAATCCGCCGATTGTGATCATCACGACGGCCTTTCCGAGCTACGCCCTGGAAAGTTTTCAGTTGAACGTGCTGGATTATTTACTGAAACCCATCACTTTCGACCGGTTTTTTAAAGCGGCCAACAAGGCCAAAGAATACTTTCAGCTTGTCACAAAATCAGCCTATACCGACCTTCAAAAAGCGGATCAAAATGCTGATTATTTCTTTATTAAATGTGAAAATAAATACGAAAAAATCCAGCTTGATGACATTCATTATATTCAGGGACTTCAGAATTACGTCACCATCTATACCCGAAAAGGGAAGTATGTAACGTTGCTTTACCTGAAAAATCTAGAGCAGAATTTAGACTCGAAATCATTTATCCGGGTGCATAAATCCTACATTGTTTCCATCGATAAAATTGATGCCATCGATGGAAATGAGATTGTCATTCAATCGCACCGCATTCCCATCAGCCGACATTACCGGGAGCAGATTCTACAGCAGGTCGTGAAAACGAAGCTTTGGATAAAATAGACGTTACCGGTTGCAAAACCGCAAAGCCGCCTGAAAACCGACCCAGCCCGTCGAAAACGTATTCACCAGGTTGCTGGAATTGTTGAAGAGTGGCACATCGAAGCGGGTGGCCGGTTTGGCGCGGGTGTAGTCACTCAGGTATAAATTGACGGAAGGCCCAACGGCGAGAGCAATGCCCCGGGTCAGTTTTTTCTCGATTCCCATGTTCAGGCGAACCAGTGTGTTCCACTCGCCCCAATTGAACTGATCATCCGCGCTCAGCACGTTTCCGGTCAGGTCAAAATTCAGCATCCAGCCGCGTTTCAGGTCCACCGCCGTTCCCAGGCCGTAGCCCAGACTCCAGAGCGGTTTTCCAGTCATGCCCAGATTCGAGCCGCCGGTGAAGATGTTGTAGAACCGCTGAACGCCGGTTTTGAAAGTCAGGTTGGTGGTCATTACCTCGTCCGTCGAAATCTCCAGCCGCCGGTAGCCGTTTTGGTGAACGTAACTGAACAGACCAAAAGGTGTCGTTTCCGACGAACCAGCAATGTTGACCAGGGCAATCTGGTGACCCCGAACCACCTTCGTTGCGTAGTTCAGAAAACCGCTGAGTTGCCAGCCCGCCAGTTCGCCCACAGCAATGTTGGTGAAGCCCGCCAGCTGAAAACCCGCCATGTTTCCACCGGCTATGTTTCCGTACCCCGACAACTGAAAACCGGTCATCGAGCGGGCGGCAATGTTGGTGAAGCCCGCCAGTTGAAAACCGCTCATGTCGTCGACAGCGATGTTGCCAAAACCGGCGGCCTGAATGCTTTCGGACATTTTGCCCATTGTCATGTTGTAAAAACCGGCCGCCTGAATGCCCTGCACGTTTCCAATCACGGTGTTGCCAAAACCGGCGGCCTGAATGCCCAGCACCTCGCCCCGTACCCCATTGAAGAAACCGGCCGCCTGTACCCCACTCAGGTTTTCGCCCACGACATTGGCAAAACCGGCGACCTGAACCCCACCGACATCGCCCCGAACCAGGTTCATAAATCCACCCACTTCCAGGGCCGTAACACCCAGCGAGTATCCGGCAACCAGGTTCAATGAGTACTGGTTGATGACCCGCCCGCTCAGTGTGTGGTTGGTGCCTACAAACGGGAAGAGCGAAAACTGAATGTCGCGGTAAATGGTGTCACCTGCCAGGTTGGCGTCGTGAACGGCCTGTCGGGTCGATTTAAACCAGTCGGCAAAATCGTTTGTGGTTTCTTCCAGCACCGACTTGCTGCGGTCCCAGATGGTGGGACCGGGCGTGTTGGTGCGGGGTGCGGGCGTCGAATCGACCGGAATGGTCACGGCGACCGGCTGCGCCAGGATGGGCGTCGGTCGCGTGGTGTCGATCGACGTCCGGACGGTCATGGGTTGCAGAGCCGTTTGCGAAGGCAGGGGCGTCATCCCAATGTCGAGTTTATGGGTCTGCCGGGCGTTGATGGAGACGGTTTCGGAGAAATAATATTTCCGGCGAACCTCCAGCCGCACCGATGGAATTTCGGTCGACAATTTAATACGGTAGTAGCCGTACGGGTTCGAAACGGTAGACGCCAGCGTTGTTTTTTCGTAAATACTGACCTGACTGACCCGTTGCCCGGTTTGGCGGTCGGTGATATACCCGTCCAGAATGAAACTTTTGGGTGCTTCGGCGGGCGGTTCTGCTTTTTGCAGGATGATGTGGTTCCCGCGCGATTTGTAGGTGATGGTTCCCCGAAAAATCTGGTTCAGCAAAGCCCGGACGGAGTTGGTGGTCCGCAAACTCAAGGTACTGTTGGGATTGATGAGGGCGGCATTGTAGGCAAAGGAAAATTGACCTTTGTTACTGATTATTTTCAGGGCATTATCGATTCGCTCGTTGGTAAAATCGACCGAAACAACGCGCTCCAGGGGTGGAGTCGACTGGGCAACGGTTTTATGCAGTAAACCACAGGAAATCAGCAGGAAGAGGAAGATACGGATTGGGTACATCGTCAATGGTACGTTTGGGTTGAAGACACCCTGAAAAGTCGTTACCCCTATGCAGGCAAGCATTCTTTGACTCATTCCTTGCACTCGTAGCCCGCTTTACCCTCTAAAGTAATGCGGTTGCCCTCCCGTTTAATGAGTAAACCCATCGCTTCCGCCGTAATTGACAGGACATTATCCAGTTTTTCATTCTCGAAAGCCAGGGTAGATGTAAATTCGCAACGGCCTAACCGTTCGTTTGCCAGATGAATATCAGCATGATACACCTCGTTGAGTGTCTCCACAATTTTGCTCAGGGGTTCTCTGTCAAACACCAGCCGCCCGGTTTTGAAGGCCATGGAATTGGCGTCGAACCGGAGTGCTTTGATGAGGGTGTCTTTCTTCGCGTCAAAAACCGCCTGTTCATCTTTGACCAGCGTAACTTCTTTGGTTTTGGTAGAAAATTTCACTTTTCCGGTACGAACCGCCACCCGCACGTCCGCCGTATACGCCCGAATGCTGAATGACGTTCCCAACACCTGAACGGTCGTGTTGCGAACCTGAATCCGGAAGGGTTTGGTCGGGTCGGGTTTGATATCGAAAAAGGCTTCGCCGGTCAGTTGAACCTCGCGGCTATCGTCGGCAAATGATTCGGGATAGGTGAGCTTACTGTCGCGGTTCAGCAAAACCCGGCTGCCATCAGGCAGAACTTTCTCAATTTTCTGATCGGCGGTCACGGCAGCCACCTGAGCTACCGGAACGGTTTCGGTTTCTTTCGTGAAAAACCACAGCAATCCCGACAACAAAACCACCGTTGCGGCCACGGCCCACACCGGCGATTGCCACCAGCTACGGGTCCGGTTGCTCCGAACCGGCGTAACAGGCAACGGTTTTATGACGGATTCCGGCGGGGCTTCTACCGGTTTTGTCGGGCTGAGTTTATCTTCGGTTTCGGACGAAGACCGCATTTTGCCCCGCATTTTCTGCCAGGCCGCATCGGTATTGACCGGAATCGACGGCGATTGGGCTTTCTGGCTCAGCTTCCCGGCCGTATCCCAAATCCGCTCGAAGCGGTCGAATTCCTGACGCTCGGAGTTGTCCTGATCCAGCCAGCGCTGTACCCGTTCCGACTCGGCAGCATCGGTCTCCCCGGCCAGGAATTTCCCCAGCAGGTCGTCGTCGATTCGGTTTTCGGGTTGATCAGGCATTTATTTTTTAGAGTAAAGATTCAAGACATGAGATTAGAGATAAAATGATTTTCAGTGAAATACCTGTTTTTTTAGTCTATATTCTCTTGTCTCTCCTCTACCTTCTTAATTTAAAAAAAGTACCATCAAAAGCGGCAGATAATCCGCCAGTTCGGTTCGTAAAATGCGCAGGGCTTTCCCGATCTGGTTTTCCACGGTTTTGATGGAAAGCCCGAGTTGATCGGCAATCTCCTGGTACTTCATCTCTTCAAACCGGCTCATCGCAAAAATCAGCCGGCATTGTTCCGGCAACCGCTGAATGGCCACCTGCAAACGTTCCGACAACTCGTCGGCAATCAACGTCTGCATGGGCGCTTCCGCCGACGACTGGAACATCTCGACCTCGTAAGCCGCCTGCTCGCGGTGTTCCGACTGCACCGACAAATGCCGGATGCGGTTCAGGCAGCGGTTGTGTACTGAACGATACAAATACGACTTCAGCGAAACCGTAATTTCCAGGGTGTCGCGTTTTTCCCAAACCGCCAGAAAAACCGCCTGCACCGCTTCTTCGGCATCATCCCAATCGTGCAGGAACGTGCGGGCATACTGGCACAACGATGCGTAATGGTGCCGGAACACGGCCTCAAACGCGGGTTCGTCGCCCAGTCGTATCGCATGAATTAATTCCTGATCGGTCCGTTGCACGTAGTTGCGTCCGTTTTTTCGTGGCAAATCTACTACTCTTTTTTGAACCCGTATCTACTGCAACTACCGGTATGACACCCAAATGGTTGATTCCCCCCATGAATGGTAGATTTTTTTTTCTAAACGGTAGTGAATTTTAACCCGCCAAACCCCAAAGTGCGCTAAGCGAGCCTGGGAACAGGAAAAGTGGGATTACTGGCAGGCGTTGTGTGGGTGTTGAGCGAATGAGATGCTGGAAGCAACCAGGTAAATGCCATTACAGAGCCCCGGCAAAAAACGGGTCTAAAAAGTCTTTCAGGGGTTTTAAGACAGGATTAATTGGATCAATATTCCAGTGTCTTACTTCACGATAATCTCTTTTTCGCTCTTTAATTTTCTCTTTTTGCGAATCAGAATCGTCCAGCAAGGCTTCCAGATAGGCGTAAATTTTAGTTTTTCGGGCTGGGGTGGTGAATTTGCCGGTATTTGTCATCGCGGTTTCTTTGGATTTCAAACAATCTTCATACGCTTGCCAGCAATCAAAAATCACTTGATTTCCGGGATGAATCAACGACTCAAGCAAGGTCTCTAAATCGCCATCCAACTCATTATTGGGAAACAAGAAAAATCTAAAACCGTGAATTTGACTATGTGCAAGCAAATTGGCGTGATTGACAGAAAACTCGTCCGCATCAAAAATGACCAAAGCTGATTTACCGGTTATCGCTAATGTTTGAAATATAGGGATGAGTCTTTTCAATTTATTGGCGCTATCGAATGCATCTTTACCTTCCAGTTCTAAAATGTCACCGGCTTTGTACATGCTTCCAAGAGCCATTTCCACTCCATACCATTCAAAAATCAAGTCCTGCAAAAACTTTTGATCAGCAACTCCCTCTACAAAAATCTGTACCGGACTCATAATTTTCCTCCACGGGTGTTAAAGCCAATGTTTATTGCATATTCGAATTGCTCAAAGTCATAGGTAATTGCTTTCACCTGCCCTTCTGTATCTTCAATCATTGTAATGTTGCGAGCATCAGACTGAAATTGCTTCATGTCGTCATCCTGCAAAGCTTCAATGAAAGCTTGCTGGCATTCCAGGCTATGAGTTGTGGCAAAAAGTTGGACACTATATTTGCTATGAGCATTTATTACAGCTTTCCAAAAATCTTTCAATTTACTAAAATGAATACCGTCTCCAATCTCGTCAATCATTAAACGGTGCCCCTGCGCAACTATAATTTCTAAAAATATTCTTGTTGCTTTTACAGTTCCATCACCAAACATTGATAATGGACGAATCGTATTATCATTCTTTAAACTAACGCCTAACACTTCGTGAGAGCTCGATAATTTGTGTGGTCTAAATTCCTCAAGATCAACTATAAAAAAACTAACTTCCCTTTCCAATTCTTTCCGAAGAGCTTTATTTGAATTATAAAATTTATAGTACACATCCAATACATCTCCTTTATATCCTATATTTGCCGGAATATAAGGCAAATAATTTTTCTCATTTGGCTTTAAATTAATAGATAATCCTTCAAAATACGCAGGCATTATTGATTGATCTTTTATAACATAATTATCGGAATCATAAGTACCTATCAACCAATTGTCTGGAACAATATTAATCACTCCATTTTTTAGCAAATACTTTTCATCGTCATCCAATTCACGATGAGGCTTCAACAAAAAAGTTAGATGAAAATCTTCATAGCCTTTAATAATTATCCTTACTGGCTTATTAATATCTTTATAAATAAATTGCCAGAAATCAGTTTGTTGAATATCTTGATAAGTTATATTCTTACTTTCAAGCTCAAAAGTCCCCCTAAAAGAAAAGGAATTATAGTAGTTTATGGCATGCTTAAAAATATCATTTGCATCAAACGTCAACGCTTCCAAAACCGACGTCTTCCCCACATTATTATCCCCGACAATCAAATTAAATTGCCCCAGATTGGACATTTCAAACGAATCGAACCGTTTGAAATTCTCAATCTTGAAGTAGGTTAAATGCTGCTTTTCCATTTCGCTACGTGATTCGGTTTACAACGGAATATTCCCGTGTTTTTTCTTCGGCAAGGTCGCCACTTTGTTTTCCAGCATCTGAAACGCCCGGATCAGTTTCTGGCGGGTTTGCTCGGGGTAAATCACCTCGTCGATGTAGCCCCGGTGTGCCGCCCGGTAGGGGTTGGCAAACTTGGTGGTGTAGTCCAGCACCTTCTCCTGCAAACGGGCCTGCGGATCGGCGGCTTCGGCAATTTCGCGTTTGAAAATGATCTCGGCGGCCCCGCTTGCTCCCATGACGGCGATTTCGGCAGTCGGCCAGGCGTAGTTCATGTCGGCCCCGATGTGCTTGGAATTCATCACGTCATAAGCTCCGCCGTAGGCTTTGCGGGTAATGACCGTCACGCGCGGAACCGTCGCTTCGCAGAAAGCGTAGAGCAGTTTCGCGCCATTCGTAATGATCGCGTTCCACTCCTGGTCGGTGCCGGGCAAAAAACCGGGGACATCTTCCAGCACCAGCAGCGGAATGTTGAAACTATCGCAAAACCGCACAAACCGGGCGGCTTTGGTGCTGGCGTCGATGTCCAGAACCCCCGCCAGAATCGCCGGTTGATTCCCAACGACGCCAATGCTGCGCCCCGCCAAGCGGGCAAAACCAACGACGATGTTTTCGGCAAACGCCTTATGGACTTCAAAAAAGCTGCCGACATCCACAATTTCCTCGATCACCTCGCGCATGTCGTACGGCTGATTCGGGTTTTCGGGAATGATCGCGTTCAGTTTCGGGCGGTTTTCGTCCGCCGGTTCATACGGCAGCCGAATCGGGTCGTCCTCACAGTTTTGCGGAACGTAGCTCAACAGTTTTTTGATGTATTGGATACATTCCAGTTCGTTGGCGCAGGCGAAATGCGTGACTCCGGATTTGGTGCTGTGCGTGCTGGCCCCACCCAGTTCTTCCGCCGTCACGTTTTCGTGCGTCACGGTTTTCACCACGTTCGGCCCGGTCACGAACATGTAGGACGTGTTTTCAACCATCAGAATGAAATCCGTGATGGCCGGCGAATAAACCGCCCCGCCCGCGCACGGCCCCATCACCGCCGAAATCTGCGGGACGACGCCGGAAGCCAGCGTGTTGCGGTAAAAAATATCGGCATATCCGGCCAGCGACAATACGCCCTCCTGAATCCGGGCGCCCCCCGAATCGTTCAAACCGACCACCGGCGCGCCGTTTTTCATGGCCAGATCCATGATCTTGCAAATCTTCTCAGCATGGGTTTCGGACAGAGCCCCCCCGAAAACCGTAAAATCCTGCGCAAAAACGTAGGTCAGTCGCCCGTGGATGGTGCCGTAACCCGTCACCACACCGTCACCGAGGTAGTGTTCCTTGTCGAGTCCGAAATCGCGGGTGCGGTGCATGACGAACTTGCCGATTTCCTCGAACGAACCTTCGTCGACCAGCAGGGCAATGCGCTCGCGGGCGGTCAGTTTCCCCTTTTTATGCTGAGCGTCGATGCGCTTCTGACCTCCGCCCAGTTCGGCTTCAGCATTTTTATGATCAAGAATTTCGGTTTTGGCTGACTTAATTTCTGCGTCCATGCAAGGGCTGAATTGAATGTATAGCGACAAAAATAATTTTTATTACGGAATCCAACGTTTTTATACGAATTTGAATCCTTGTTGCAAAAACCTGCACCTTCCCATGAAACAACTCTTCTGTCCTCTCTGCCTTCGCCCATTGCTGAGCCCGCTACTGCTGCTGGCGGTATTCGGCTGCGAGTTCAACCGCGAAATTGACTCCGAACAAACGTTTCAGGGCCTTCGCCCGGTGTATGCCACCTACGAAGAAATCCGCACGATCCAGACCCTGGCGCCCCAACCGCTGAAAAATCCCGGCAAAATTTACGTCAAAGGCGGATATTTGTTCATCAACGAACCGGGAAAAGGAATTCACGTTGTCGACAACAGCGATCCGGCGGCTCCTAAAAAGCTGTCTTTCGTTTCGGTTCCCGCCAATGTCGACATGGCCGTGAAGGAAAACGTGCTCTATGTCGATAACGCCGTTGATCTGGTTGCCCTCGACATCACCGATCCCCGGAAAGTAACGGTTTTAAAACGAATAAAAGACGCTTACCCCTATCCGTCCTATCCACAGCAACGCGGGGTGCAATTTGAATGCGCCAATCCCGAAAAAGGGGTGGTCGTTCGTTGGGAAACCGCCCAGCTCACCGATCCGAAATGCTACCGCTAAGCTCCTGCACCATGAAAAATCCTCTACTTTTTATCTTAATCGGACTGACTACACTGGCGGGTTGTTCCGAAATGGGAAGTAAAGACGGCGCTTCCGTCAATCCCAACGGCGGCAGCGGAACGGGCGGTTCCATGGCGCGATTTGCCGTTGCGGGCAATTTCCTGTACGTCGTCAATCAACATAGCTTGCAGGTATACGATGTGCAAAAAAGTGCCGATCCCAACAGTTTGAGCAAGGTATCGCTCGGTTTTGGCGTCGAAACGATTTTTCCGTACAACAACCACCTGTTTATCGGAACGCAAACCGGGATGTACATCATGAACCTGGAAAATCCGGCCAAACCGCAACAAACCGCTTTGTACCGGCATATTTTCAGTTGCGATCCGGTGGTGGCGCAGGGGAATTACGCGTATGTTACCCTCCGCAGCGGAACCGCCTGCAACACCGGCCCCAACCGCCTGGAGGTGGTGGACATCTCGAATCTGGCAAACCCCGTGCAGGTGAATGAGATTTCGATGACGAACCCGCACGGCCTGGGCATCGACGGCAATCTGCTGTTCGTTTGCGAAGGCGATGCCGGTTTGAAAGTCTTCGACGTCAGCGATCCGGTCAAGCTGAAACTCATCAAAACTTTCGAGGATATTCGTTCCTACGACGTGATCCCGAACCGCTCGGTGCTGATCGTCACCGGTAAAGACGGTATTTTTCAATACCGCTATAATGCGTCCCAACAACTGACGCTGCTCAGCAAATTACCGATTGAGAACTGATGAAATACCGTTTTCTGCCTGTTCTCGTCGGGTTGTGCTGGCTTCCGCTGAACGCGCTGGCTCAGTCGTTGCTATTGCCCGATACGCTCACACCGGTCCTGAATCACCCTCCGCGCTGGGTGGTCAAGTTTGCGCCATTGGCGTTGTTCGACCTGGACAATACGATTCAGTTCGGTGCCGAGCGGCTTTTTGGCGGACGACACACCGTTCAGGCGGAGTTTGGCTACGGCTGGCGGGGCATCAATCTGTATCCGGATCGTCGGAACGACTTCGAAAATTTTGAAGTCTGGCGCGGCCGCGCCGAATGGCGACGGTATTCCGGACGGTATCGCGGCTACCGCCGACCGCATTTCGCCACTCCACCCATCGGCCGGTATTTTGCGATCGAAACGTTTTTCAAACAACGGACGGTTCTGGAAAACACATCCGTCGGCCGGGAGTGCGTTGACGGCACCTGTGCCTATTTCGAACGCGGCACATTCCCGATGTACCGAACGGTTTGGGGCGTTCACTGCAAGTTCGGGCGTCAGTATGTGCTCACCATGCCGGGCGACAACCGTCTGCTGCTGGATTTTTTTGTCGGTTTGGGCTTCCGGGATGTCAGTCCGTATCGCTTTACGAATTCAGCCAACGACGATGTCATTACGCCCAACACGTTCAGCACCTGGAACACCCGCCAGGGCGGCCTGTTCCCGAGTGCAACGATGGGTATAAAACTAGGATATGTTTTGTAAGGTTTATTTGAGGGAATACGCTTTTACGGTATTGTGGAAAAACGTAGGAACAAACAGCGTTTTGGTTGCTGGATTATACCCAATGTCAGCCGAGTTGATTTTCTCTTTTGACGTGTCCAACTTCAGTTCGGTCGATCCATCCGCCTGAACGTGCCAAATTTTTCCACCCCACTCGGTGACGATATACTGCTTGTTTCCCAAAGCCACAATGCCATCGATACCACCCGATACTTTGGCGATCGTGCTCAGTTCCTTGGTTGTTGGATTCATGCTCAACAAAGAACCGTCACCGTTGCCGATCAGCACCTGACCATTTTCCACGAGAAGACCATTGGTGCCTTTGAGCGGAGCCCCTTCCAGAACCAGACTGGTTTTTCCCCCGGTCAAAGCCCACACTTTGCCGTTGCCCGAATCCGTGATGTAGACCACTCCCTTTTTGGCATCGACGGCAATATCATTGAGAAATTTGGCACCTTCGACGGGATAGCGGTTGAGAATTTTGCCGGTTGCCAGCGCGATTTCAACAACCTGGGTCATTTCAGTTACATACAGTTTATTCCCCAAAACGCCCATGCCTTTGGTTGAATTCAGGTTTTCGGTAAATTTCAACTGCATCACCTTTCCATCCAGGCCCACTTTGGCGATGTAGCTGCCTTTGTTTTCCAGTGACGGACCGCCATTGATGCAGGCAACGTACAATACTTTTTTGCCGGGTTCAAAGAAAACGCTCTCGGGTGTCCGCAGCGTCGTATCCGTTTCCCAGACGGGTGTCAGTTCGATTTTTTGCGCCTGAACAGACGACGCGGTACGGAATACCAGACCAATCAGTGCGATGACAACTATTTTTTTCATACGGGATAAGATTAAAATTAAAAACTGGCTGTTCAGCTTGACTTGCTATACCCGGCCAATGTAAATAATTTCTGGCAATTATTCTTAGGACGCTCGCTTTTTGCCCTGTACCCTGAAGGCCGGTGCCGGACCTGGACACAGCTTAGTCCGGATGCTAAAACCCCGTACCAACGTCCCTACCTTATTGATTTGAACCAAATAACCGCCGAAATCAATCTTTATTAGCAGATGACTTTAGCGGTGGGCTGATAAGCCAAAAATGTGAATCCGGCCATTCTTTGGTTAAACTATTGAGGCCGGGCCGCGATACGGGAACGGGACGATTTTGCTTGATCCCGTAAGAATTGTATTTTAGCAATCCGACGTTCAAGCGGTTCGTGAACTAAAGAATAGCCTTTGAAATCGCTTTTCCTGATTTTCTTCCTTCTGATTGGAGTCACTGCCGTAGCCCAGCCACCCGGCGGGCAGGCGGGTTTCGTTTTTCTAAACGTTCCGACACACGCCCGCGTGGCCGCTCTGGGCGGACTGGCAGCATCGAATACACAACCCGGTGCAGTGTTTTTTCTCCAAAACCCGGCTTTGCTCGATTCGTCGGGTCGCAACCAACTGGCGATGACTTTTGTCCCTTACTTTGCTGACACCCGGTTTATCACGCTGCACTACGGTTTGCCCATCAAAACCAAAGGCCAGTGGGCGGCCGGTTTGCAGTATTTAACCTACGGCACGTTCGACCAGACGGATTTGCTGGGCAACCCAACCGGAACCTTCACCTCCAGCGATTACGCCCTGAGCCTGACACACGCCCGCACGGAAGGCAATTTCACGCTGGGCGCAACCCTCAAAGCCGTTGGTTCGTCCATCGAAACCTATTCAGCTTTTGCGGTTTTGTTCGACGTGGGTGGAACCTGGCGTCACCCGAAAAAAGAACTCATTTTTGGGTTAGTGGCTAAAAATGCCGGTTTTCGACTCAAAACATATTTACCCGGACAATCGCCGGATTTACCGTTCGATTTACAGGCGGGCTTCACCGTCAAACCGGAGCATTTGCCCATTCGCGCAACCCTGACGGCCCACCATCTCCACCAGCTCGACATTGTTTACAACGACCCGGCCCTGAATGTGACCTATGACCTGAACGGTAATCCGGTTCCGCAGAAAACCGCCCTTCCCGAAAAAATCCTGCGGCACCTGGCCGTTGGGCTGGAGTTTCTGATTCACCGGAATGTCAACCTGCTGGCGGGCTACAATCACATGCGCCGACAGGAAGCGAAGTTGGCGACGGGTTCGGGAGCCGCCGGGTTGTCGTTTGGTGTTGCGGTTCAGGCCAAAGGGTTTCAGTTGACTTACGCCCGGGCCCTGGCAACGCCAGCGGTGGGCGGTAGTAGCCATTTGTCGTTTTCGGTAAACTTAAATCGAATAATGCCAAAAAAATGACCAAATCCCGGTACAAATTGCAGTTTCCTACGTTTCTTTGCAAGAACAGAGGGCATGGGATACCGGGCAAAGGGCAATGAACAATCGACATCCTTTACCCCGTACCCCATGCCCTCTGCATCATGCAACTACCTTACGAATGACGACACAGGAACTGAAAGATTTAACCCCCCGGCAGATTGTTGCGGAACTGGATCAATACATTATTGGTCAGCACGATGCGAAACGGTATGTTTCCATTGCCCTCCGCAACCGCTGGCGACGCATGAACAGCACGCCCGAAATGCAGCAGGAAATTACACCCAATAATATCCTGATGATTGGGGCCACGGGCGTCGGAAAGACCGAGATTGCCCGGCGGCTGGCCAAGATCGCCGATGCGCCGTTTACCAAAGTAGAAGCCTCGAAATTTACCGAAGTGGGCTACGTGGGTCGCGACGTCGAGAGCATGGTGCGCGACCTGGTCGAACAGTCGGTCAACATGGTGAAAGCTGCCAAAAAAGAGCAGGTGAAAACCCGTGCGCTGCAAATTGTCGAAGACATGATCCTCGACATTCTGATTCCGCCCATCAAACAACCGTCCGGTTTTATGCTGGACGAGCCGAATGATAAAAATGATGTTCCCGACACCGACGCCGAATTGAATGAACGGACCCGCGAACGGTTCCGCGAAAAAATCCGCAAGGGCGAGATGGACGAGCGGAAAATCGAGATCGACGTACAGCAGAATGCGGCCCCCAACATCGGCATGATTGGTGGCACGGTGGATGAACTGTCGATGATGAACATCCAGGAAATGATTGGCGGCATGATGCCCCGGCGCGGCAAAAAACGCAAGGTGACCATTGCCGAAGCCAAGAAAATCATGCTGGAAGAGGAAGCCGCCAAGCTCATCGACATGGACGAGGTGAAAGACGAAGCCATCCGCAAAGCCGAAAATACCGGGATCATTTTCATCGACGAAATCGACAAAATTGCCACCAGCCGGGGCAGCGGTTCGGGCGGGCCGGATGTGAGCCGCGAGGGCGTGCAGCGCGACATGCTGCCGATTGTGGAAGGAACAACCGTCAACACCAAATACGGCAGCATCAACACCGACCACATTCTGTTCGTGGCCGCCGGGGCGTTTCACGTTTCGAAACCGTCGGATCTGATTCCGGAGTTACAGGGGCGTTTCCCGATTCGGGTGGAGTTGCAGAGTTTGTCGGAGGATGATTTTTTCCAGATTCTGAAGGCTCCGAAAAATGCGTTGACGAAGCAATACGTCGCCATGATGGAATCGGAGCAGGTCGAGCTGACCTTTGACGAAGATTCGCTGCGCGAAATTGCCCGGATCGCGTTTCAGGTCAATTCCGAAGTCGAAAACATTGGCGCCCGCCGTCTCCAAACCGTCATGAGCCATTTGCTCAACGATTTTATGTTCGACATTCCGGACGTCATCGGCGCGGGTTCTAAAGTAGTCATTACGAAAGAAATGGTTTCTGAAAAACTAAACGAACTGGTGAAAAACCGGGATTTGAGCCAGTTTATTTTGTAAGTTTTTCGGAATCAAGTGCGTTGGTACGTAAAACCGCCATTTTCACTACTCGTGGGGATGGCGGTTTTATCGTTTACGCCGGGGTGGGTGCAAACAATTCATTCACCCGAATCGCAAAATCGGGCAATACCGGAGCGGCTGAACAGACATCACTTTCCAGACAAATGGTGACGTTTTTGCGGGTGTGTAGACGTAGACGACCTCAGATTCCGGAAAGATGTTCCAGACCACCTGCACACCTGCTTTGAAGTATTCGGCAATTTTTTCCTCAATTCGATACGCCTGGTCTGTTTCAGACAGCACCTCGACGACAAAAGCCGGGATTACATCTTCGCCTTTCCGACCCTGTTCAACTTGCGAATCCGTAAAATAAGCGATATCGGGTCGGCGCATTTGAATAGCTGTAAGCATGACATCAGGTTCAGCTATAAATGTTCCTGTCTGATGATATCCTTTTTCATAGAAAAGTCTACTAAGGATGTTATAGATAAATACTGCTTTTGCTTCAAACCCGAGAATCGGATCATTTCCCCATCTTTCCATTCATATTTGTAACCATCGACGGGTTCCCAGGTCAGGAATTCATCGAATGTCTGAGGAAATGCCGGAGCCGTAGTGTGTTGCATGGCGATTTTCATTTGAGCGAATATAATCAAAACGCCAAAAATCCGCCCGGCCTTTTTTACTTTTGTTCATACAACATCACATCCACCTTCCCACAGGCCCAGCTTCCGCGATGAAAACCGATCGATTAACGCTTGTTTCACTCGGTTATCTGTATGTCCCGGTTTGCCTGTTTCTACTCTTCTGGATTATTCCCCTGCTTGCCATTCCACTTTCGGTTCTGCTTGCACTGGGCGTCTGGCAATTTGTCCGCCAACCGGTTTCTTCAGCCGAAGCACCGGCACCTTTTTCCCGAACCGAGTGGCTGATTCTGGCATCGGGTGCCTTGTTCTGGACGTGGGTGAGCGGCATCGGAGCTTTCGTGCCGCAGTATGCCGATTACGACAAACACAATCTGCTTTTCCACGACCTCATCACCCGTCCCTGGCCGGTTTTGTACCAGAATTCGCGTCTCGACAATCCCTTCCTGTGTTATTACATCGCTTATTATTTGCCAACCGCAGCCATTGCCAAAGCGGCCCATCTGTCATTTCAATCGGCGGAATGGATTTCTTTCCTTTGGGGCTGGCTGGGCGTACTCCTGGCGTTTGGCTGGGCGGCCCGGTTGAGCAAACCGCTCAGGACCTGGATTGCCGTGGGATTGCCGTTTCTGTCCGGCGTCGAGGTGGCTTTTCGGTTAGTCTGGTCGTTGTTCATTGATTTTAACTGGGATGCTGCCCGCTGGCTCACCGCCATTTTTACCAACCAGATTCCGGGCTACACCCGCTACGAAACGCCACGACTGGCTTTCAGCAACCACAACTGGTCGCAGAGCCTCGACCCCTCCCCCCTCGTCATGCAGCTACAGGCGGTTCCGCAACATGCCCTCGGCGGCTGGATTGCTACGGGTCTGATCGTTCATTGGCAACGCCGGAACGCATCGCCCGTCGCGCTGGCTTTTGTCGTTGCGGCCACGCTGTTGTGGTCGCCATTTGTCAGCATTGGTCTGGGTGTGTGGCTGCTGTTTACGCAACGCAACGTGTTTACGATTTCGGCCTGGTGGCAACCGGTTTTTCTGGGCAATTGTCTGGCAATGTGCGCGCTGCTGGGCTGCTTTTACCAGGCTCATGAGCCGATACCGTATGCCGGTTTTCTGGTCGAAGCTTTCAATACACCAGCCGATGTGCTTTTGTACGTCTTGTTCTGGGGATTGCAACTCTGGGTGGGCGTCTTCCTCTACCGCTGGTATAACCGGCAAACGAACGAAAACACGGTTTGGGTAAAAGTGGCTTTCACAGCCGCCCTCGCCATTCAACTCCTCAGTTTGATCTATATGGGTCGCTGGAACGACTTCCAGAACCGCACGATCATCCCGGCGCAATTCGTTTACTATCTGGCCCTTGCCAACGGACTGGTGCATTGGTACCGGTCTTCAAAACACCCAACGGCCGGTTGGTTTTTTGCGGTGTGGGTCATGATCGGGCTGTATGTGCCACTGCGGGTTCTGGCCTACAAAGTCTGGTCTGTTCACGTTCCGCAGCCCATCGAACGTTCGATGGCCAATGCCACCACTAATTTCGGAGAAGCAGACATGAGCCGCATGAAGCCCCATGAAACTTTCGATGCCGATGCGGATTATGCACTTCAGTATGTCGGCAAACGGGAATCATTTTTTTACCGGTATTTGCTCCGGAAGTAACGGGTTACCGCTTTCTGCCGAAGCGTTTCCAGTAGCCGCCTTCCTGTGGGGGAAAATAACAGTCGGTCGGATTTTTGGGTCCCCGGCGAAAGAGTGGAATGGTGGCACCGGCGTAAAAATTCGCCCCGCGCGGATTGCCGATGTTCGCCAGCCCACCCAGGTGATCGGTACCGGCAAATACCGGCCCCGCCCGCAACGCCAGCCCTATCGTCGGCATCGAATAATTGTCCTGCAAGGCCACCGGCATCGACACCTCGGCCCAGCGGCTCTCCCACCGGGGAACCACGGCCACCATCGAGGGCGCAATCATGGCGACAGCGTTGGACGGCACCAGACTCTGGGTCCACAAAAGGCCGACATACAGGTTGTTTTTCACCTGATAATCAGCACTCACATTGAGGGCCGTTGGCAATCCGGAGCGATACGACGTCGTCTTTTCCATCAGCGGTAACATCAGCGTATTCACAATCCGTTCGTTGATGGCATCGGGTGATTTGGCCCCCTCGAAGGTCGTACTGGTGATGAGCTTGTTGGTTACCGAAACCGGGTACAGATTAACCATTTCCGGGTTTTTGAACCGGATGCCCCCCAGATCGACCAGTGAAGCCGAGATGCGATAGAGGTATTTGTTTTTGGTTGGGTCCCGGCGAAGTTCCCCTTTTTCCCGGTACGTATATTTGCGGAAGTTCGGGCGGTATTCGTAGGTCATGCCGAGGTCGAACCCCCAGCCACCACCCGCCGACTGTTTCCCGAATAGCCAGCCCGGCGAAAAGCCCGCGCGTTGAAAGGCCAGCTCACTGGTATAGCCATAAGTGCCGTTGAACTGGCGAATGCGCAGGGCCTGAAACCCGGAGAGACTGGGGTCCCGAACAATCTGGTGGGCACCGTCGTCGACCCGAACGTGGGCGTTGTAGAATCCGACTTCCCGTTTAATGGTCACCCCTGCTTTTAAAAACCGGTCGTCGTTGTCGAAAATAACCGCTCCGAACGTCGCGGCCAGTTCGCCATAGCCGTTGACATTGGCCATGCCGTGCTGGTTTTCATTCAGAACCCGTTGAAGTTCAACAATCTGTGTACCGTATAACATCAGCCGGGCGGTGGCCTCCGACGTGTTCCGGTAGGTGACGGCCGTTCTAACGCGCGTCGAAAGGGCAATCCCAAACCGGTCGTTCAGGGTGATGAGTGCCGACGGTCCCCGGACTTCCCCCCCAAATGATAAGCGCTTGTCGCGGCCATTTAACTGCTCTTTCAGGTAACCGGTTCGGCCCAGGCTCTTCCCGCGCTCACTCCGGTATTGGTCCGGAATTTGTCCGGTCATGTACCGCACCACCGAAAAAGGGGCCACCCAACGTACGTGATTATTGGAAGCATACATATCGACGGATGCCAGATTCAGGTAAAACCGGTATCGGGAATCGGCAGCCTCCGACGGATGCCGATAGATGGACTGGGTTCCGCCGTAATTGCTGTTGGCAATTCCCATCAGGTATTGGCTGTTGCCCGGAACCGAAATTCCCAGAATTGCCAACGTTGCGAGTAGTCGACCGTATCTCTCTCTCATTCAACTAGTAATAGACATGATTCAAATTTTTTATGCGTTGTTGAGCCTTTAAAGATACAGGATGTTTACGGAAATGAAGAGACAGTTACTGAACGGTAAATCCGGAATTGATTCACCGAAATAAATAATAAACTATTTCCTTTCAACGCCAACCATATATAATTTTGTATATTATTGCAATTTTAAGGGTTTATTCGCCAAAATCACCAGCCCACCTATGCAATTTCAATCGCAGTCACAAGGAAACCAAACACAGTCGCAAGCACAGGGAAATTCTTTCTCATTCACTGACTATCAGACGGATAATTTTTTTGATGAAATGTTTACGGCCGACGGTCAGGTTCGTTCCGGCTACGAACAGTTTAAACAGCGGGTGGAGCAGTTGAGCCGTGAAGATGTCATTTCCCGCCAACATGCTGCCGAGCGGGCGCTGATGTCGATGGGGATTACTTTCAACGTTTATTCGGAAGGCGAAGGAACCGAACGCATCATGCCCATCGACATCATTCCGCGGGTGATTCCGTCGGAAGAATGGAACCGGGTGGAACGCGGGTTGATTCAGCGCATCCAGGCGATTAACATGTTCATTCACGATGTCTACAACGATCAGCATATTCTGAACGATAACGTGGTGCCGCGCGACCTGATCGAGTCGAGTAAGTGTTTTCTCCCGGCCTGCATGGGCCTCAAACCGCCGAAAGACATTTGGTGTCACATTACCGGGACCGACCTGATTCGGGGTGAAGACGGGGAATTCATGGTACTGGAAGACAACCTCCGCTGTCCGTCGGGCGTGTCGTATATGCTTGAAAACCGCGAATTGTCGAAGCAGACGTTTCCCGAAGTGCTGGCCCGCACGGGCGTCCGGCCGGTTTCCGATTATCCAACGCGCCTGCTACAATTGCTGCAACACATTGCCGACCGGCCCGATCCCACGGTGGTGGTGCTGACGCCCGGTATTTATAATTCCGCTTATTTCGAGCATTCCTACCTGGCCCAGCAAATGGGCGTCGAACTGGTCGACTCCCGTGATCTGGTCGTTTCGGGCGGTTATGTCAAGATGCGCACCACCAAAGGCTTCCAGACGGTGGATGTGATCTACCGCCGGATCGACGACACCTTCCTGGATCCGCACGTTTTCAATCCCGAATCACTGATTGGCATACCGGGCATTTTCGAAGTGTACAAAAAAGGGCGGGTGGCGCTGGCCAATGCGCCCGGTACCGGCGTCGCCGATGACAAGGTGATCTACGCGTATGTGCCACGCATCATCAAATACTACCTGGGCGAAGAAGCCATTATCCCGAATGTGAAAACCTACATTTGCCGGGAGGAGGAAGATTGCAAATATGTCATGGAAAACATCGAGCAACTGGTGGTGAAAGAAGCCAATGAAGCCGGTGGCTATGGGATGTTGATTGGCCCAAAAGCAACGAAAGCCGACCACAAGCTGTTCCGGAAAAAGATCAAGGAAAATCCCCGCAACTACATTGCCCAGCCAACGATTTCGCTTTCCCGCGTTCCGACCATCGTCGGCGACCACACGGAAGGCCGCCACGTCGATTTCCGGCCTTACATCCTCTACGGCGACGGCATTAACGTGATTCCCGGTGGACTGACCCGCGTAGCCCTGCGCAAAGGTTCGCTGGTGGTCAACTCCTCGCAAGGCGGAGGTGGAAAGGATACGTGGGTGTTGTATTAGTCAAGAATAAAACCGTAAGAGTGATGCGTTAAGAATGTAGAGTTTATGGCTAACTCACCACTCTTAACGCATAACTCTTACCTTTGCATCCTGTATGCAAGCACCTACGACGCCCATTCTCTCCATCATCCTGGTCAATTACAAAACCCCGCACCTCATTGTCGACTGCCTTCATTCGGTTGAAAAACACACTTCCGGACTTTCTTACGAGGTTCTGGTCGTCAATAATGACCCGGACCCTTCCGGTCAGGCGGTCGTGTTGAACGCCTTCCCCAACACCCGCTGGATCGAAATGGGGTACAACGCCGGTTTCTCCCGCGCCAACAACCGGGGCATCGCCGAGTCGAAAGGCCGATTGATCCTGTTGCTCAATTCGGATACGTTGCTGATCGACAATGTGCTGAAACGCTGTGCCGACCTGCTCGACAACCGCCCGGAAGTGGCCGCCGTGGGCCCCATGCAGATTACGCGCGATGGTCAGGTGCATACCGAAGCCTACGACGGTTTTTCCCAACTGCGCCGGTACTTTTACATTGTACCCGGTTCCGGCTTTTTCAAAACACTACTCCACCGTCTGCTGCCCGACAACCATTATACCGATCCGAACGAAGTGGACTGGCTAATTGGCTCGTTCATTATGACCCGCCGGGAAACGATTCAGAAAGCCGGGATGCTGGACGACAACTTTTTCATGTATGCCGAAGACGTGGAATGGTGTTACCGGCTGGGCAAACAGGGCAAAATGCTGCTCCTCCGCGATGCGTTCTACATTCACCTCGAATACGGCAGCAGCACCGATTATCAGGAACGCAAGGTGACGCACATCAACCGATTCAAACCGCAAATGCACGTTTCCAATTTGCTCTGGGTACGGAAGCAATACGGCGTGGGGGCTTACCTGATCCTGATTCTGCACTACCTCACCCTGATCCCCGTGATTTTTGGCTGGAAAATCGGCGTTAACCTCCTCAAACTACGCGCGCCCTTTTCGGAGTTGGAAAATCAGCGGGAATTTGCCCGGCATGTGGGTATTTTCCTGCGTTTTTTCTGGAAAACCGTCTTCAACCAAAAGGGATTTTATAAAATTTAAAAGCCCCTCAATCCTCTGAAAGAGACCTGGACACCGTCACAATGGCTGGATAAAGTCCCCTTCAGGAGGTTCAGGGATAAAGCGGTCGCATCGAAACCCTTCAACTCCCAAACTTTATTGCTATAATTGTCCCCAGTGGCCGAAAACCGTATACACAACCCAAGCACTTGTACGTTCTTGTAGGTATAGAAATTAATTGGTTATGAAAACATATTTCCTCACGTTTTTGTGGGTCTTGTTGCTGGGAATCCTGGCAATCTCCGAAACGCAGGCTACGCACTTGCGGGCCGGTGAAATTACCACCCGGCGTATTTCCAGTACTTCCCTGACCTATGAGGTTACGATGACCACTTACCACGACGAAATCGGGGGACGAACGGCCAGTGACCAGCAGGACCCCTCTTACTTTTGTTTTGGAATCGGAAATGCCGTGGCCGTTCCCCGCCGGAGCCGGACGGTCATCAACCGGGCCACCACCGCCAATACCTACGTTGCGACCTTTACCTATCCGGGCCCCGGTACTTACCGCATTACCTGTACGATTACCAACCGAAACGAAAACGTCCGCAATATTCCATCTTCGATTCAAACCAGCTTTCAACTCCAGACGACCATCGTCGTCAATGCCGCTTTGGGGCTGAACAGTACGCCGGTTCTGTTGAACCCGCCACTGGATTCTGCCCGCATCGGCCAGAAATGGTGCCATAACCCGGCGGCTTTCGATGCCGACGGGGATAGCCTGGCTTACCGGCTTTACGTTCCTTCCGGAAGAATTGCCGATGAACAGGGGAACTGTACGCTTAGAAGTGTAGCCGGTTACTCCGACCCAACGGCCATAGGTGTCAACCGAATCAACGAAGCCGGAACCGGTCCGGCCACGCTGACCGTCAATGCCATTACCGGTGATGTCTGCTGGGATGCGCCCGCCGAACAGGGCCAGTACAACATCGCTTTTATTGTGGAGGAATGGCGTGATGGGGTCAAAATTGGGGAAATCATCCGCGATATGCAGATCATCGTTACCCCCTCTACCAACAGACGACCGGCCATCGTGGTACCTCCCGATCTGTGCGTCGAAGCCGGAACGCTCATCCAGCAAGCCATAACCGCCACCGATCCCGACAACAACCGTCTGGAGCTTTCGGCCTACGGTGGACCCTTCAATGTGGGTCCTGACGGAACAACCCCGATCAATATCATATCTCCCCAATACGCGACTTTCGCGCCCAAAACCGCCCAGAACTCACCGGCTTCCGGTACGTTCCGCTGGCAAACCAATTGTGCCCACGTCCGCGCCGAACCCTATGATGTCGTTTTTCGAGTGGTCGATCTACCCCGAACCGCCGGACAAACCCAGTTGGCCACCCTCGAGTCGTTCCGCATCAAGATCTATGCGCCCCAACCCCAGAACCTTACGGCCAGGCCAGCCGCCAATGCGGCCGGACGAGCCATTCTGCTCAACTGGGCCGCATACTCCTGTGCGGCTCAGTTGCCTGCCAGCACGAAGATGGCCATTTACCGCAAGATAGGCTGTGAAGACACCCCATTCGATCCGTGCAGCGACCCCGGTCAACTGGAAGCCAATGGCTATGTCCGGGTCGATACCGTAGGCATCAACCAGACTTCTTATACCGATAACAACAACAACCAGGGACTACAGCGGGGTGTGCAGTACAGCTACCGAATCATTGTCTTGCTGCCCCGCCCCAACAACGGGCAAAGCGTCATTTCTCAACAGGTTTGTGTGAATTTACCGCAGCAGGTACCGCTGATTACGCACGTCACCGTCGACAGCACATTCGATACGCGGGGTGTGATCACCGTCCGCTGGACCCGCCCTCCCGGCATCAACCCCAACGACGGTACCGGTCCGTTCCAATACCGCCTGTTCCGGGCTACCGGCCTGAACGGCACCGATTTTACCCAGATTGCCGCCATCAACACCACCCTGCAATCCACGGTTGCGGATACGGTTTATACCGATCGCGGAATCAATACCGTCGCCAACGCCTACCGGTATCGCATTGAGTTTTACTTCACCGATCCCGGTACGGGACAATTGCAACGGCTCGACGCAACCGAAAACGCCAGCTCGGTTCGACTCACGGCCACCCCCGGTGTTCGACGCGTCCAGCTTACCTGGCAGGCCAATGTGCCCTGGAGCAATGACAACAAGCAGCACCGGGTGTATCGCAGCAAAACCGGTCCCAACGGCCCGTTCAACCTGGTGGCCGTCGTTCCGGTTACCACGGCCAATACGTATGCCTACCTCGATCAGGGAGCCGATACGTTTGCGGGCGACGGCGTTCAGCCGGTCACGATGTCGGTGGACAGCAGCTATTGCTACCGGGTCGAAACCGTCGGACAGTATGCACCTCCGCTCACGACGATTCTGCTGAACAACTTCTCGCAGGGCGTTTGTGCGTCGCCGATCGACACCACCCGCCCCTGTCCGCCCCAACTGGCTGTCGATACGCTCAACTGTTCTACGCTGACACCCACCTCATTCTGCAACCAGACGACGTTTGCCAACAACCTGACCTGGCAAAATCCGACCACGGGCGATTGCGACCGCAACGTGGTGAAATACCGCATTTACTATAGTCCCTGCGAAGGCCAGGATCTCGTTCTGATCGACTCCGTCAGTGCCCCTCAACTGACGTATCGGCATCAAAATCTGACCTCATTTGCGGGCTGCTACGAAGTTCGGGCGGTGAGTCGGAGTGGTCGGGAAAGCGCGGCTTCCAACCGGGTTTGTAAGGACAATTGCCCCTATTTGATGATGCCAAATGTATTTACGCCCAACGGCGATGGCAAAAATGATATTTTTCAGCCCGCCCAATGCCCCCGGTTTATTGAGTCGGCGGAACTGACGGTGGTCAACCGCTGGGGGGTTAAAGTCTACCAAAGCAGCGACCTCTCCCTCCAATGGAACGGCAAGAACAACCAGGGGAAAGACGTACCGGGTGGCCTGTATCTGTATCAGGTAACCGTCAAATACAAACGGCTGAATTGTGCCGCACCCGCCGAAATTGTCAAAGGCTGGGTAGAGCTACTGCGCGAATCAGGGGCGAATTAAGAAATGGACAAGAGACGTTAGACAAGAGACCATAGACGCTTCCCGCTGTCCTCTCTTGTCTATCTTCTTTCATCTACACAAGATCTATGTGGTACTTCACCATTCGGAAGAACGATTTATCCAACCAGCAGTACCAATTGCTACAACAGAAAGCGGTTTTGACGGAGGTGGAGCTTTTTAATGAGCCGTATGAGAATATCTGCCTGTTCGAAGTGGAAGGCGATCACTACCGACATTTTGTGGATGCCCTGGATTTGGAAGGATTGGACTATGAAGTGGTCAGCGAGCGCCCCACCCGAACGCAATTGTTAAACAAGATGCGGTAAGTGGTTTTGAGGTCGCTTACCGCATCGCTTTTTGATTACCGCATGTTGTGGAAGACGTTCAGAACATCTTCGTCTTCTTCGATCTTCTCCAACAGTTTTTCCAGATCGGCAGATTCTTCTTCGGTCAGTTCCTTGGTATCGTTCGGAATGCGTTCGAATTCCGCTTGTTTGAGTTCATATCCCTTCTCTTCCAGGTGCTTCTGAATCGCTCCGAAAGCCGTGAATTCGCCGTAGATCACCAGCTGCCCGGCTTCTTCATCCAGTGAGATTTCGTCCGCACCAAAGTCGATCATTTCCAGTTCCAGTTCATCCAGATCGATGTCGCCGGCCGGAATGCGGAAGACGGATTTGCGGTCGAACATGAAGTCGAGCATCCCGGAAGTTCCGAGGGCACCCCCGCATTTGCTGAAGTAACTCCGCAGGTTGGCTACCGTCCGGTTGATGTTGTCCGTGGCGGTTTCCACCACGATGGCAATGCCGTGCGGGCCATAGCCTTCGTAGGTGATTTCCTTGTAATCCTCCTGTTCTTTCGAAACCGCCCGTTTGATCGCCCGATCAACGTTTTCTTTCGGCATGTTGGCCGCCCGGGCATTCTGGATAATGGCCCGCAGTCGTCCGTTCGTTGTTGGATCAGGACCACCACTTTTCACTGCGAGGGCAATGTCTTTTCCAATTTTGGTGAAGGTCTTGGCCATCATCCCCCACCGCTTGAATTTTCTGGCTTTCCGGTATTCGTATGCGCGTCCCATCGTAAAGAGTGATGAGTGAAGAGTGAAGAGTGAAGAGTTGGCTGACGCATTTAACTCTTCACTTTTCACTCTTCACTCTTAATTATTTTTAATGGTTATTTCTTCTTCAAAATCCACTTCAATCTGATTCCGCACCAGGTCTTCGAAGGTTTCGCGCCGGCGGATTAGGTGTGGTTTTCCGTCGTACACCAGCACTTCAGCGGGCCTGACCCGCGAGTTGTAGTTGGAACTCATGCTAAAACCGTAGGCTCCCGCATTTTTCAGCGCCAGCACATCGCCGGGGCGAACCTCGTTCAGCGAACGATCCCAACCCAGGGTGTCGGTTTCGCAAATATACCCCACGATGCTGTACGTCTGTTTTTCACCCGTCGGATTCGAAACATTGACAATTTCGTGGTAGGCATCGTACATCATCGGCCGGATCAGGTGATTTAATCCCGAATCGACGCCCACAAACGTCCGGTTGGGGTTCTCCTTCACCACGTTGACATTCACCAGCAGCACACCGCTTTCGCTCACTAAAAACTTGCCGGGCTCAAAACACAGTTCGATTTCCCGCCCGTACTGCTGACAGAATTTCTGAAAGGCCGCCGTCACTTTCCGCCCCAGATCCACCACATCCGTGCTGTGATCCCCTTCTTTGTAGGCCACCTTAAAACCGCTGCCAAAATCGAGAAACTGCAGATTGGGGTAGTCATTAGCCAGCTCAAAAAGCACTTCTGCTCCTTTGAGAAACGCATCGGCATTCTTGAAATCCGAGCCGGTATGAATGTGGAGACCGACCACCGGAATGGCATATTGCTCGACCAGCGCCCGAATCTGGCTCCGCTGCTCCATCGAAATGCCAAACTTGGAATCGGCGTGACCGGTCTGAATTTTGATGTTGCCGCCTTCCGCAATGTGGGGGTTGATCCGGATACCGACCGGTTTGCGGCTGCCATACTGCTGCCCCATGAATTCCAGCAAGGGCAGACTATCGACGTTCAGCCGCACGCCCAGCGCGAGTGCTTCCTGAATTTCAGCAAAGGAAACGCCACTCGGCGTATACATGATTTGTTCGGGATCGAAACCGGCCAGCAACGCCATCCGGATTTCATTCACCGAAACCACTTCCACATCGATTCCCCGGCTGCGCATCAACTTCAGAATCGACACGTTGGTCAATGCTTTGGCGGCATACTTGATTTTCAGATTGACGCCCTGAAAAGCCGACTGGAGCGTGCCTATTTTTTCAATAATTTTGTCGGCATCATACACATACAAGGGAAGGCCAAACGCTTCGGCCATCTCCAGAACGTTGATGCCCTGAATTTGATAACGGTTTTGATCGAGCTGCATACGCAGGGGTGTCTGCCAATTTTGAGGTGCAAATATAAACGATTTTATGCCATTTCTGGCAACGCTTCCCGACCCCAATCGGGCGCTGAATCTACTTTTTCCGAAAACAAGAGAATCCGAAATCCATGCGCTTAGCGGGAGCCCATCGAACAATTCGCCGGGATTCGGGTTAAATCCTTACTCAACGCTGATCTAAACGGTTATGAAAAAAATAGCTCTTTTTACTGCCGCCCTGCTCTGGATTGCCAGTCACGGACAAGCCCAGACACCTTCACCCAACACCCACGCGCCGGAGCAGGCAGCCCAGTCGTTCCCGCAGGGTGAACCGACGGCTAAACAGGATTCGCTGAAAAGCAAACTGATCAAAGGCACCCAATCGAGCCGGAATGCCCGGCGGTCGGAGGATGCCGTGACGACCAAAAGCACAACGGTTCGAAAGAAAACGACCAAAACCGTAAAAACGAAAAAACCAGTTGATTAGCCTTCGGGAAAATGCAGGCCTGGTTTCGAAAAAAAAGCTATTTCTGGATGAAGGAAATGGCTTTTTTTTTGAAATTCAGGACTAAATACGCATTCATTTGTTTGCCCGCATCATTTTATTCGTATTTTTGACACTGACCCTTTTGGTTACTGAATTACTCCATTACCTTGAAGCGTTCAAACCTCCCATTTACGGAAGACGTACTGGTCAAAAAGCTCCAGCAGCGAGAGGAACAGGCATTTCACTTGCTCTACGACCAGTATTCACCGGCTTTGTACGGCGTAATTCTGAAGGTCGTTCGTGATGAAGAAGCCGCCCGTGACGTTTTACAGGACTCTTTTGTAAAGATCTGGCGGAACATTCCCTCTTACGATTCTCAGAAAGGCCGTCTTTTTACATGGTTACTGAACATTGCCCGAAATACCGCCATCGACGCCATCCGCACCCGCCATTCAGGTCAGTCAATCCAAACCAGCACCGATATCGTAGATATTGTCGATCAGCATCAGCAAACCTATCAGCCCGCTGTGGAGACACTTGATTTACCCGACAAGGTCAATCAATTAAACCCGGATCGACGAATGGTCATTGATCTTGTCTACTTCTATGGATACACCCATGAAGAAGTAGCGGAGAAATTGAATTTGCCGCTCGGAACGGTCAAAACGCGGGTTCGGTCTGCTTTACAGGAATTGAAGAAGTTATTCGGCACATGAACACGAAAGAATACATAGAGTCCGGAATACTGGAAGAGTATGTGCTCGGCACCGTCAGCCCGCAGGAAAAGCGGGAGGTAGAGTGTCTGTCGAGCATTTACCCTGAGATCCGCCAGGAGCTCGACACGCTGTCGGCTGCGGTGGAACAGTATGCCCAGACCCTGCGCCGTGATCCGCCTACCGATATCAAAGATTGGCTTCTGAAAGAGCTGGAATTTGGCCCTCCGGAAGCCGAAACGGTTGAGGAAGTTTCCCCAACGCCCCCACTCACCAGCGAAGAAAGTACTGAAACGCCCATTCGTTCATTAAATTCCAGAGAAGACGCATTCGATTCAAGACCCACCTTTCGCGTTACCTGGCTGGTAGCCGCTTCCCTGGGTCTGGTTGTGTTGTTTTTTGCCTACTTCCTGTACTCCCAATTGCAGGGAAGCCAGCAAACGCTCAGTTCGCTCCGCAATTCGAATGAAGCCTTGACCGAAGAAGTTCGGGTGCTGCGGGCGCAACAGTTGCAGGCCGACCAAACGCTGGCCATCCTGAAAGAACCGGGTACGCGGGTAATCCGGCTGAATCCTACCGACACCACAACCGCCAACCTCGCAACCATCTACTGGAATGCCAGCACGGGCCAGGTTAATCTCGAAATTGATTCGCTGGTTCGTCCGCCCGAAACCCAGCAATACCAGCTTTGGGCCATTGTCGACGGAAAACCGGTCGATGCCGGGGTCTTCGATGTGGGCGACAACACCCGGGTGGTGCAGCAGGCTAAAAAATTCCTGAAAGCCGATGCCTTTGCCATTACGCTCGAACGCCGGGGCGGTAGCCCCACTCCCACGCTTTCCGCAATGGTGGTGGTCGGAAATGTGACCTCCTGATTTCTCCTTATCTGAAAAGAGAACCATAAATATTAAATGGTAAATGTAAAAGTGGCGGTTTTGCACAAACTTTTATATCTACCATTTATCATTTATAATTCTCTTTTTTTATCCAGGGTTATACGTTTTTTAAGGGATGTTTATACGTCGATTTGACCAAAAATATATAGAGTTATTATACTTTTATTCTTTCTTAAAAAAAGGCCTTGGAAACGTTTCCAGGGCCTTTTTTATGATTTATAGGCTTTTTTTTTCAACAATTAAAAATCCAAATAGAAGGCGATGGCGTAGGTATTGCTGAGAGTCGGGAACAACCCGATTCTTTTATTTTCCCATCTTCATTTAATTCGTATTTCAATCATGAAAGCCTTCATCAAAACAGGAATTATTGCCGCTATTCTTTGCGCATTTGTTACGGTTTCCTACGCTCAAAAACCGAAGAAAGTAGGTGGTGCCATGATGTATCCCAACAAGAACATCATTGAAAATGCCGTCAATTCAAAAGATCACACCACACTGGTTGCCGCCGTGAAAGCTGCGGGCTTGGTCGAAACTTTACAGGGAGCTGGTCCTTTCACGGTTTTTGCCCCCACCAACGACGCTTTTGGCAAATTACCAGCCGGCACGGTTGAAACGCTGGTAAAGCCTGAAAACAAAGCCACCCTGACCGGCATATTAACCTACCACGTGGTTGCGGGTCGTCTGGACGCCCAGGAAATTGCAAAGCTCATCAAAGCTGGTAATGGAACCGCCACGCTGAAAACTGTAGCCGGAGGTGATTTAACCGCCAAAATGAGTGGAAAAAATCTGGTTCTGACCGATGCCAAAGGTGGAACTGCCACTGTTGCCATTTCCGATGTTTACCAGTCGAACGGCGTGATTCACTCCATCGATACGGTTTTGATGCCGCTGTAACTGAAGGCAACTGAAAGACCTGAAAAGCCACACGCACAACTGCGCTGTGGCTTTTTTTACCTCGCAAACTATCCTCCCATTTCTTGCGTTAATCAGGTATGAACCGCAACCTTTTTCTTGGAGTTTTGTGTGGGCTGGTGCTCACCGGCTCCGTCGCATCCATTTCGTTGACACCACGTATCGACGATGCTATACCCCGCAAAGTGGTTAAAACGGAAGCGGAATGGAAGAAAATCTTAACACCCCAGCAGTTTTACGTTCTGCGCCAGCAAGGTACCGAGCGGCCTTTTACGAGTCCACTGGTCGATAACCACGAAAAAGGGGTGTTCAAATGTGCAGGCTGCAAAACGCCCCTGTTCAGTTCCGACACCAAGTTTGAATCCGGAACGGGCTGGCCGAGTTTTTATAAATCCCTGTCGAAACAGAACGTGGTCGAAAAGGTAGACCGCAGCCACGGCATGGTCCGCACAGAGGTCGAATGTGGCGTCTGTGGCGGGCATTTGGGACACGTTTTTGACGATGGACCCAAGCCAACCGGTCTGCGGTATTGCATGAACGGCGTAGCATTGGAATTTGAAAAGAAATAAGCGGGTGCTAACACCCTGGTTTTGAGCCAACCCGATGAACGGGCTGGCTTTTTTCATATTATATCGTCTAAATTTCCGTTATATTTGCTCTAAGGGACGGATTTTTCAATCCGTCTTTTTTGCCTATCGAATTAATTTTACTTTTTTGAAATCAGACGGACATCAGGCGCATCCTCTCAGTGGTGCGACGTCAACTGAACCCGTTCTTCAATTTTAACCGTCAAAATACCAGGCATGAGTAAATTCTGGGGGCAGCTTCGTACCCTTTGGCAAGGCATCACCGGCTTTTTCGGTCTCATAAGCAACGGCTTTAGACGACTGGTTTACCGCATGATGTCGGGTCTTCTCGGAAAAGAGCGTGTCGATTCAGCAGTCGGTTACTACCGGGGCGTTCGACAACGCTACCGAAATTGGATCAACGCCCGCTTCGACACCCGATCACTCGCTTTCCGCATCTTTTACCAGACCACCAAAACGCTTATTTACGGCTTTGTGCTGGTCCTGTTGTACATCCTTTCCATTGAATCCAATTTCCTCTACCTCAGTGGTGAAATGCCAAGCGTCGAGGATTTGAAAAACCCCAAGGTTTCCCAGTCTTCCGAAATTTATTCCTACGACAAAGTCATGATCGGCCGGTTTTTTACCGAAAACCGCACCCCCATCAAATATGAAGACTTATCGCCCTCCCTCATTCACGCCCTGATTGCGACTGAAGACGTACGGTTTTACGAGCATTCCGGGATCGATACCCGAAGTCTGGGTCGGGCCGTCTATGGCGTCTTAACCGGTAACAACTCCGGCGGAGGAAGTACGATAACGCAGCAGCTTGCCAAAAACCTCTTTAAAACCCGACGGCGGCAGTCGCGGGGATTGCTGTATAATGTTCCCCTGGTGAAAACGATCATTCTGAAAACCAAAGAATGGCTGATGGCCATCAAACTGGAGCGGAATTTTTCGAAAGAGCAGATCCTGACCATGTATTTCAATACTGTCGATTTTGGCAGCAATGCCTACGGGATCAAGACGGCGGCCCGGACGTATTTCAGCAAATCACCGGAGACGCTGAACGTGCAGGAATCCGCCGTTCTCGTGGGCTTGCAGAAAGCGACGACGACGTATAATCCGCTGATCAAACGTAACTTCGAGAAGTCGCGCAACCGCCGGAATGTGGTGATCCGGCAAATGGAAAAATACAAGTACCTCACCAAAGCACAAGCCGATTCACTGTGTGAATTGCCCCTCGTAACGCGCTACAGCCCTGACAATCCGTATTCCGGTCCGGCCAATTATTTCAAAAATGCGGTGGTCGAGGTCGTTAAAAAATGGGGCGAAGAAAACGGCTATGATCTGTATACCGATGGTTTACGAATTTATACCACCGTCGACTCCCGGATGCAGGCCCTGGCCGAAGAGGCTGTTGCGGAAAAAATGAAGCTGCTGCAGCGGACGTTCGACAACCACTGGTCGGGCCGAAATCCCTGGACAGATGAAGATGGCAAGGAAATCCCGGACTTTCTGGACAAAGTTGCCCAGCGGACGGAACGGTACAAGGCGCTCCAACTGAAATTTCCGAATCAGCCGGATTCCATCCAGTATTACATGAAGGAGAAAAAAGACAGCATGACGGTTTTCTCCTGGAACGGACCGAAGAAGAAGTACATGTCGCCCATGGATTCTATCGCCTACTACAAGCGGTTTTTGCAGGCCGGTCTGGTGGCGATGGACCCGCATACCGGTTTTATCCGGACCTGGGTGGGTGGTCTCGACTATAACTTTTTTCAGTTCGATCACGTCAAACAGGGAAAACGGCAACCGGGTTCGACCTTCAAACCATTCGTTTATGCCACGGTGATCGACGACTCAACGATCAATTTAGGCCCCTGCGACCGTCGGCGCGATGAACCGTTCCGGAAGGAATACATCAACGAAAAAGGGGAAGAAGATTTCTGGGCACCAAAAAACTCAGCCGGATCATTCTCTTATTCCAACATGACCCTGCGCCGGGCCATGGCCCGCTCCATCAATTCAGTGACGGCCCAGTTGACCAATGACGTCGCAACGCCCCAGCGGGTGGTGGAATACGCCCACCGGCTCGGTATTAAAAGCCGCTTGGCGGCTGTTCCGTCTGTCGGGTTGGGTTCTTCCGACGTGTCGCTGTATGAAATGGTAGCGGCTTACTGCACCTTCGCGAACAACGGCGTACACACCGAACCGTTGCTGGTGACGCGAATCGAAGACCGCAACGGCAAAATTATTGAAGAATTTGTGCCGGAAAAGAAACAGGCCATCCGGGAAGAGTCTGCTTTTCTGATGCTCCACATGCTGAAAGGTGGTTTGGAAGAATCGGGTGGTACATCACAGAATTTGTGGTCGTACGATTTATTCAAAAACCGCAACCAGGTGGGCGGAAAAACCGGCACCACCTCCAACAACTCCGACGGCTGGTTTATGGGCGTCACCCGCGACCTGGTGGTGGGGGCCTGGGTGGGTGGCGATGATCGCAGCATCCACTTCCGGTCGACCGACATGGGCGAAGGCGCCAAAACCGCCTTGCCGCTGGTGGGACGGTTTTTGGAAAAAGTCTATCAGGACAAGGAACTGAAGCTGTATCAGGGCCCTTTTGATAAACCGACGGTAAAAATAACGAAGGATTATCTGAATTGTCCCGGAGGAAACGATGATGACGAAGAGGATGAATCGGACTCCACAGGTGTTGACATTCCAGCCGATTCGCTGTTCATTGAACCGTCGGCTCCGGAGCAGGTCGATCCGCCCGATACCACCCAACGCGCCCAGCCTTTCCGCTAAAATTTCAGGTCAACTCCTTCCGGGTTGACCTTTTTTGTAGTCCAGTTCTGAAAACAACCCGGGCACAGCGGTGGTTATAGGGGGATACCATCAACTCAGGACTATGACACCCTCACAAAATCCGAACCTTCATCCGGTCAGGGAAACGACGCCTTTAAAGGATATTCCGTCGGATATGGACAACGATCCGAATGCCGATGAAGAAGTAATCGATCAGACCGGACCAACGCCCAGCCAGGAAGAAACGGCATTGCAACCCAGCCCGAAACCAACGGGGCGCATCCCGTCGGGCATGGACAAAGATCCGTCCAACGATGAAAATCTAAACGAAAAAATTGCCTACGCGCTGGTTGGCGCGGAACCGAATAGAAAAGAATGATGAGTGATGAGTGATGAACGATGAATGGATTAATTCATCGTTCATCACTCATCATTTAAACTAAACCATCTCCTTATACTGCATCCGGTACAGGTTCGCGTAGGTGCCCTCATGCTGCAGCAACTCTTCATGGGTTCCCTGTTCCACGATGTGGCCTTTGTCAACGACAATGATTTTATGGGCTTCGCGGATGGTGGAAAGCCGGTGGGCAATTACGATGGCCGTGCGCCCTTTCATCAGTTTTCCAATGGCATCCTGAATCAACCCTTCTGTTTCGGTATCGACCGACGACGTGGCCTCGTCCAACACCATAATGCGGGGATCGTGAACCATGGCCCGAACAAACGAGATCAACTGCCGCTGACCCACCGAAAGCGTCGAACCGCGCTCCATCACGTTGTACTCATAACCGCCCGGCAATCGCTCGATGAATTCATGAACGCCCACCAGTTTGGCCGCTTCAACAATGCGCTCCCGGCTGATGGATTTATTACCCAGGGTGATGTTGTTTTCAATTGTATCCGAAAACAGAAATACATCCTGCAAAACGACGCCAATGCTCTGCCGCAACGCTTCCAGTTTATACTCGTGTACCTCGACACCGTCGATTTTGATCTCCCCCCGATTGATGTCGTAAAACCGGCTTAACAAGTTGATGATGGACGACTTCCCGGCTCCCGTGGCACCGACAAAGGCGACGGTTTCGCCTTCTTTCACCGTAAAGTTGATGTCTTTCAGGACGTAATTGTCGTCGTTGTAGGCAAACCAGACATTTTTAAATTCCACCTCACCCCGCCAGGTTGCGGGCGCATAGGTGCCGGTGTTGGGCGTAAAATCATCACTGTCCAGCAGTTTCAGAATCCGGTCGGTGCTCACAATTCCCATTTGCAGGGTATTGAAGCGATCGGCGAGCATTCGGATGGGTCGAAAAAACAGGTTAATGAACATGATAAAAGCCGTCACCGTTCCGTAGGTAACTTCCTGGTTCAGAATGGCTTTGGCACCATACCAAACGACAAGACCCGTCGCGGCTGCCGACAGAATATCGGCCACCGGATAATAGACAGAATAGTACCAGATCGATCGGATGTTGGCTTTGCGGTGTTCGTCGTTAATCTGCCGGAACTTCTCCTCTTCAATCTTTTCGCTGCCAAAAATCTGCACGATGTTCATGCCGGTAATGTGTTCCTGCACAAACGAGCTCAGGTTGGCCACGGCGGTCCGCACTTCGTTGAACGATACTTTGATTTTTTCCTTGAAGACGTATGTACTCAGTAACATCAGCGGAATCATCGACAAACTGATGGCCGAAAGCCGCCAGTCGGTGTAAAACATGACGGCGATGATCAGCACCAATTGCAGAATATCGCCCACAATGGCGGCCATGCCTTCGCTGAAAACGTCGGAGAGCGTTTCAACGTCCGAAATGGTGCGGGTTACGAGTCGGCCAATGGGGGTGTTATCGAAAAATTTCAGACGAAGTTTCAGGACTTTCTCATAGAGCTGAACCCGGATATCCCGAATCACATTTTGCCCCAGCCAACCGGAAAGATAGGTATTGAAAAACTGAATGATGCCCTGCAAAACCAGAATTGCGATCATCAAAATCAGCATTTTGGTCAGGCCCGGATAATCGCCGGTGGCAATTTTGGCGTCGATGGTGTAGCGAATCAGCAACGGACCAACGGGAGCCAGCACCGCACTCAACAGAATAATCAGAATAAGCCCGTAAAATTGGAGCTGGTACGGTTTTACAAAGGCATAAAGCCGTCGCAGGGTAATCCAGTCAAAAATCTGACCACTCTTGGTTTCGGTATTCACAAAGAAAACAGTTGGAAGGTTTTTCGGAGTAACAGAAATATTGGGTGAAGAGTTTGCAGTGCAGAGTGAAGAATTAAGAGTGAAGCGTGTACGCGTCAGCCAACTCTCAACTCTTCACTCTTAATTCTTCACTCCTATCGCCAATTGCGCCAGTTCCTGCCAGGAAATCAAACCGATGGCGACAATGGCGAGGGCCAGCCCGATCCGGTTGATGACCAGCAGCTTTTCTTTGAAAAAGAGCAGGGCCGACAAAGCCGCCACCAGAATCACGCCGATGTTGTAGAGCGGATAAACGAAAGCGCCATTGCCGCCATATTCGGAAAGTGCCAGCAGCAGGGTGTAAAAACTCAGGAAATTCGGAATGCCCAGGGTGATGGCTCCCACGAAGGTCTGGCGTTCAATCTTTTCTCTGTCGAGAATCAGTCGGCTCGATAGCAACACCAGACCGGCAGCAATGGCACCCAGTACCATTGTCAACGTCACCTGCAACGTTTGATCAGTCGATGGAATATACCGGATGTTCATGTAATTGATCATCGTATTGGTGACTCCATAGAGCACAAAAACCGCCACCGGCAAGAGCGTATTCCAGCCCAGGGTTTTCACGGTTTGGCCTTCCTGCTTCTTGTATGTACTCAATCCGACGGCCACCACCGCCAGAATCAAACCGATGTAATTCAGCGCATCGAAGGTTTTTCCACCGGTTTGAAAGACGAAGAGACTGAAACAGACCGGAATCACCAGCGACATGTTGTTCGCCAGCGACGTGGCCGTGATGCCCATTCGCTGCGTCGACAGACCCGACAGGATGAACGTAATGATGAACGCAACGCCCAGACCCAGGGCAAGCCACGTCCAGGTTTGGGAAAAATCGATGAAAAAAGGCTGGTTGCGGGGCAGCAGCAGAAAACCGGTCAGGAAACAAACCGGATAGTTGAAGACAATTGCCTGAAAAGTATTGACCCGGTAGCGGGGAAAAAGCCGGAAATTAAGCAGCAAAACAACCGAAAGCAGAATGCTTAGGAACAGAAAAAGCATGGCAAAGGCAGAAGGAGAAATTTTCTTTTGCCGGAAAGGTAGTAATAAATGTAAAATGAAGAATGTAAAATGCGAAATGTAAAAGTTTTCGCCCGCAGCGTCTCACTTTTCCATTTCGCATTTTACATTCTTCATTTTGTATTAGCTCTTCTATTTCCCTTTTTCAGCGGGCATCAGAACCGCATCCACCGAGTGAATAACCCCGTTCGTGGCTTCCAGATCCGCGCGGTTGATGGTGGCGGCATTGCCTTGTCCATCCGTGATGGTGATGGCGTCACCCTGTTTACCGACGGTCAGTGTTCCGCCCGTAACGGTTTTCAGTTTCTGTCCATCCTGCAACTGATCGGAGGTATAATTGCCTTTGACGACGTGATACGACAACAGCTTCACCAGCTTTGATTTGGAAGCGGGCTGCAACAACCCGTCGAGTGTTCCGGCCGGGAGTTTATCAAACGCTTCGTTGGTAGGCGCAAAAACCGTGTAAGGTCCTTTTCCTGCTGCCTGTTCCGTCAATCCGGAAACCCGCATGGCCCGGAATAAAACGGTATGATCGGCTGATTTGGCCGCGCTGATGGCCAGATCGCGACCGGTGGCGCCACCGGGAGCCATGCCACCCCGCGATTCCCGGCCCGCACCCATCGGCCCGTAGGCGTTGGCGCTGCTTTGGGTTGAAACCGACGTGCTGCTTCCCAACGGGTTCGATTGCGATGCGGGGCGCGAAGTCGTGTCCTGAACCGTTTGAGCAACCACGGTTTTGTTGGCACCAACCAGCAGGCCTAGTGCCACTGCCACTGCGAAAACTGCTTTTTTCTGCATGATGAAAATTAGTTTGTTAAACAAAACGTCGAGAATTTACTATCCCTTTTTAACACATTCCGCCTTCCTTTTGTTGTCTAGATGTAGTTGGGTTAACGGGGCATGGCCGGTGAATATTTCATTTTGGGTCATCTTACGACCGTAATCTTAGCGTAGAATCGGGCAATTAGTTGCATCCTTTCTCAAACTATATCACCTTTGTTTTTCTATTCAATATTTTAAACATGCAAATTTCCAAACACAAAGTTGCCGGCATACACTACACGTTGCGCGACAACGACGGCAATATTCTCGACTCCAGCGAAGGACGGGATCCATTATATTATCTCCACGGCGAGGGAAACCTCATTCCGGGTATGGAAAACGGACTGGCCGGAAAATCCGTCGGCGACAAATTTCAGATCAAGGTGCCTGCCGAAGATGGCTACGGTATTCCTGATCCGCAAATGATTCAGGCGGTTCCCATCAGCGCCTTTGGCGGTCAGCCGGTACAGATCGGGATGCAGTTCCAGACCAATCAGGGCCAGGTAGTAACGGTTACGGAAGTGAACAACGATCAGGTGATGATCGATGCCAACCACCCGCTTGCCGGTCAGGAACTGAACTTCGATGTCGAAATCATCGACGTTCGGGACGCCACGGCAGAAGAGGTGACGCATAAACACGTACACGGACCGGGCGGGCATCATCACTGATCCTACCCGTCGTAAATAGTCTGTCGATCACCGGTATTTTTTCATAAATTTGGATGAATACCGGTGATCGATCGATTTAAGGCTGACAAACCCTCTCTTTTTAATCCCATGAAAACATTTACCTTTTTTCTATTTTCGGGCTTTTGCGCTTTCAATGCCCTGGCCCAGACGACCGCTCCGACGCCCGACCTGCAAATCAAAACCGCCGTACTGGCCGCTCCCTCCGACAAACGCGATGGTGCAACGGTTTTGGGCTATTCGGGTAAAAACGAAATGATTGTGCTGCGGAAAGGAACGAACGATTACGTCTGCCTGGCGGACGACCCGACGCAGAAAGGTCTCAACGTATCCTGCTATCACCAGGGTCTGGAACCCTTCATGGCCCGTGGTCGGGAATTAAAAAAAGAAGGAAAATCACCGGCTGAAATCATGAAAATCCGGGAGGAAGAAGAAAAAGCGGGCAAGTGGAAAATGCCCAAACAACCGTCTTCCCTTTTCGTTTATTCAGCACCGGATTCCAGCTACAATGCGGCAACGGGCGAAGTAAAAAATGGCTACCTCCGGTCAGTCGTCTACATCCCCTACGCCACCTCCGAAAGCACGGGTTTACCCCTGAAAGCCGAAGCACCCGGCATGCCCTGGATCATGGACCCCGGCACCCACCGGGCGCACATCATGATCAATCCCGCAAGGAAATAATTTTATTGTTAACTGGTTAGTATGGTTAAATGGCTCTGATGGTTAAAATGGTTGGCTGACGCGTTATTTTTCGTGCGTTAGCCAACCATTCAACCATCAAAACCACCCAATCCAGTTAACTCTCCATTCCTAACTCCCTCCTTTCCGCCCACCGCATCCGGTAGGCGTTCATGGCGGTTTTGCCGAGGGAGTCGAGCAGGCGGTAATTGGCAACCAGACCGACGGCGGCACCGATGCCGGGAACCAACTGGGCCATTTTGACCAGATCAATGTAATCCCGGTATTCCTGTTGAAAGGTTCGCCAATCGAACTGGTTGATGTCGTCGGGAAGTTGCTGGCTTTTGGCCTGCCAGTTGAGCATCTGCTGGTAAACGAACTGCCGACGCTCCTGGCTCGAAAACGCCAGTTGGAAGATATGCATGATGTAAAGCCGCTCCTTGTATTCGTTGACCGGATAGCCGTAAATGGCGGCAATTTCGAATAGCAGCTTCATTTTCAGGGCGAGTAACAAAGGAAAATCCGCCAGCCCCAGCAGAATGCCGCCCGCGCCGGTAACGCCCCCCTCAGCCGCTCCGGCGGTTTTATAGAATGCAATGCGATCCCGAACCCGCTCCTCCCGTTCTTCCAGTGACAACGGTTCCAGCAGTGGCTGCCGGGTCAGAAACTCCGCGCCGAACAACACGGCCCGCGTCATTTGCTTGATCGTCGCCGTAATGGCCTGATGCACTTTCTCGGGAATGAACTTGTTCATCCGCGTTTGCAGGTTCTTCGAAAGCCGGTTGACGGCCGACGGTCTGCGCATCATTTTCTGTCGCCAGACATTCAATTCACGCACCACGGCGTCTTCGTAAGGGGACATTGCTGTTCGTTGGTTTCAGGTTTATCGCGGTTGTCGGCGGTTTGTTTGCCGGACGCCGGTTCCCATTTTTGCGTTGTTCGACACCCGGTTGTACCCTTCAAAGGTTGTGTTATCGACCGTGGTATTATACGAATCCAGACTCAATTGAATGGCGGTTTTGGTACTGTCGGTCGTACGGAACCGACTACCGGCTGTAATCCGGCTTTGTTTGATTCGGGCACCCACAATGCCCCCGTTGATAAACTGGCTGTTTTTGACCAGCAACTCGGTCAACTGCCCGTTGTAGTACCGGATATTGCTGCCCCGAAAGGTGGCGCCATTGACCGTAATCCGGCGCGAACCGGAATTTTCGTAACTGATGTAAGCGTCTTTGTCAAAATCGCAACCCGGCCCGATAATCGTCTCCTCGTTGGTGGAAGTGCCTCCGCCGTAGTTGGAAAACGAATTGCGGGCGACGGTGTTCAGGGTGCGTACTTTGATCAGGGTAACCGGGCCGCTGAATGTCAAAACGCCATCGGTGTCGGTTGCTTCCAGCCCTTTGCCACAATTCCGGGCCGTAAAATTGGTGATCGCAATGCGGTATTGGTAATGTAACCCTTTTACGGCATTCACGCAATTTTCGGCCTCTCCGTTTTGAATGGTGGCTTTTACGCGCTCCGAAACGCCAAAACCCACCCGGTAGCCGATCGCTTTACAAGTGTTCCACGTCACGCGGTGGTCCGAATCGGTTTGCTCACCCTCCGACCAGAAACCGGCATACGGGCTGATTCCTTTCGTATTTCGGGCCACACAACGCACAAACACGGTGCCGGGCGCATTGTCGCTGTCGAAGGCATCGCCCACGCAGTCGGTCGCGGTGCAGGATTCAAAACGCGTATTCCGGGCGTAGCCCCCGGCAATAAACGGCGATTTTCCGCCGACATCATGATACCGTTTCTGGCCACTGGCCCGGCAGTTCCGAAACACATTGCGATCCGAAAGCGCGGTTGAGTTTCCGGCATTGAACAGTTGATTTTCAACGACAAACGTGCTGGCATCGGCATTCTGAATGGAAACCCGATCGGCCCCGCTGGCCGTACAGCCGCCGAAATAGATACCGCCCTCAATCGGGCTTTTGTCGCAGTCGATGGACAGATCCCGAATAAAAACCCGCTGCTTCCGGTTGGCCCAGAACGCATAGCCACGCTGGGAATCCCGGATCAGAAACGTCCGGCCCATGCCGGCCCCCTGAATGCTGATTCCCGATCCGGTGATTTCGACCGGCCCCTGCACGAACTGCCCGGCGGGGTAAGTCAGTGTGCCTCCACCCTGCCTTTGTAGATCGGCGATTGCCCGGACTGCCGCCGGTGTATAATCAGTTTCGCCGTTTTTTTTGTACTTTACAATGGAAACAACTGGCAGTGCCAAAGTCGCTGAACCCCAGAGCATAAGGAATAAAAGGAAAATGGAATGACGGGACATAAGGCAGAAATTCATGGAACTATCGAATTATTATGGCACAGTTGGCGTTAGTTACCTACATCCCTTTTTACATACTAACCAGTTAACCAACGTTTTATGAAAAAAGCGCTGCTGATTCTGCTTGCCATTCTTCCGCTAAGCCTTGCCAGTGTTGGCACCACGGTTAGTGCCAAAGCCCACACCGCGGTTGACAAAGCCAGCCTTTGGGCGGGGGTTTACGACGGGTTGAACCTGGAACGCATGGGGCTTCAAAAAGAGGTATTCGACTACGCCCTGCGTGGTATTCAGAAAACCAAGTTTACAAAATCCATTCTGAGCATCGTTGACCTGAGCCAGCCGTCGAACAAAAAGCGGCTGTATGTCATCGATCTCGATCAACAGAAATTATTGTTTCAGACCTATGTCGCCCACGGCCGGAATTCGGGCGAACTGATGGCGGCTTCGTTTTCCAACACGTTTTCGTCTTTCCAATCCAGTCTGGGATTCTACCAAACCCTCAATACCTACCAGGGCAAACACGGTTTGTCGCTGCAACTGAAAGGATTGGAACAGGGTTTTAATGATAACGCCTTTAGCCGCGCCATTGTGATGCACGGTGCGGATTATGTCTGCGAAGATTTTATTCGCAAAACCGGTCGGCTAGGCCGTAGCCAGGGTTGCCCGGCCATTGCCAACGCGGTCAGCAAAGACATCATCAATGCCATCAAAGGCGGTTCCTGTCTGTTCGTCTATTCACCCAGCCCGGATTATCTGCAAAAATCAACGTTTCTGCTGTAATTACATCGGGCGACCGTCCAGATCGTATACATCTTTGTAATAACGCAACTGCCCTTTTTCATCGACATCGACCCGGTTGTAGACCACAAAAACCGGGAACGGTTTGGGTAGTGTCAGCGTCTGCGGTTTTTGATCGACCATACAGCGGTTCATGAATCCTTCGTCCAGCACCGGCGTCCCCATCAGATAGTTAGCCAGTTCAACCGGTTTCTGCACCCGCATACAGCCGTGGCTACGCCAGCGGTTGCTGGTTTGGTCAAACAGGTCACGGGCGTTCGTATCGTGGAGGTAAATAGCCCCCGGCCCGGTCAGGTTGAACTTGATCAAACCCAGGGAGTTGTTACACCCGGAAGCCTGCCGAAACCGATAGGGAAAATTCTCGGCGGACATTTCTTCCCAGTTAATTTCGGACGGATCGACCACCTGCTCTTTTTCGTTCAGCACCTCCATATTCTGGTTCTCCAGATAGTCTGCGCTTTGCTGCACCTTCGGCAAAATTTCCTTCAGACCGATGCCACGCGGCACATTCCAGTAGGGATAGGTGATGATGTCGGTGAGATAGGTTGTAAAGAACGGCGTTTTGGTATCTTTCTTCCCCGCAATGACGTCCATCGGCAGCAGGCATTTCCCACTCCGATCGTAGATGTTCAATTGGGCGGCCGGAACGTTAACGACCAGAAACCGGTCAAAATCAAAGCGATTCAGATAGCGATAAAAATTCAGCGTCTGACGAATGTATTTCCCGGTATCGGATGGCGCGTTTTTCCTTAATTTGGCGTAGGCACTGACCAGCGTGGTATAATGTCCAAAAACCGGTGTTTTCCGCAGCGAATCCAGCGCCGATTTTCCTTCGTCTTTTTTCAGCATGGCAATTGCCCAGACGGTGTCGATTTTTTCCGGGATCTTGTTATACGTGATCCGGGACGGTTTTAGTCCGTAGCGCAGTTCCAGCAATAAGCCCGTGAACTTTTCGCCAAACTCTTTTTTGGTATCGGATTCGAGGAACGAATACCGGTTGGTGTCGATCCCGACCGAATCCGCAGCCCGGCACAACTGCCGCATAACCACTTCCGCCTGAGAGCGATCCCAGCCCTCAGCCGGAACATCGTTTTTATTCAATAATCCAAAGTGCCTGATTGAAAACCAGGCTACCAGGACGACAATAACGGCACTTCCTATTAAAATGATGATATTTCGGCGTTCCATACGTGAGTTCTATTATACGTACCCTTAAAACACCATTCCAAGCCGTGGTGTTTAACTTTTACAGGATCATTTACCGGAAAAAGCCCCGAAAGCCCTGATTGGATCAGCAGCCGTCGGGGCTTTTGGTGCTTTTGCGCCTTCATAACCAGCGCAGCGCCTTATTTCTTCCGCTTGGTGCCTAAAAGCAGCATTACCGTACCGACGATGACGCCAATACTGAGGATACGGGTAACATGGTACGAAATCGGGGCGGGCATATCGACAATTCCCTCCTCATCCGAATGCACGGGTTGCTTCACATATCGACCTCCTTTCGGCACTTCCCGGCTTTCAAAATGGAGCACTAAATCTTCCAGGAGCTGTGGAAGTTGGATGCCCTGAATCGCTTTTCCGTGCCCGGTACCGGCCGACGTCGGGTTCAGGGCCGCCAGTTCCTGAATCGAACGTTTTGCGGCTTCCCAGTCAATCGTGAAATAAGCCGGTGGCCCATGTAGCTCCTGCTTCTGGGTCATCACGGCAAACGCCGAGTTCTGATCGGTATTGGTGAATGCGTCACCCGCCACCAGACTCCGGTCGCTCTCCCGGAACAACGAAACATGGCCGGGCGAATGACCGGGCGTATGGATGACTTTCCAATCGGGCAATTCCGGGATCAGACCATCCGCCGGAATCGGCCGAATCCGATCACCAAAATTATACGGTGCTGTTGGGAACATCCACGACATGTAGGCCATTGCCCCGCCCCCAACCGATGGGTCTGGCGGTGGATAATGCGACTTCCCCTGTAAAAACGGCATTTCCAGGGGGTGGGCATAAACCGGCACCGTTCCCCAGGCTTTCAGCAAGGCTTCCAGCGATCCGGCGTGGTCAAAATGGCCGTGCGTCAGCACAATGGCCTGGGGCGGGTTGGAATCGCCAAACCATTCCCGGGCTTTTTTCAAAATCTGATCGGCACCGGAAGGTGTTCCGGTGTCAATCAGAACCCATTTCCCACCGGGTTGCGATTCTCCAATAAAATAGATGTTGACAAAGCCATTTTTTATCCCTCTCACGTCTTCGGCGACGTCATACGGACTCCGTTCTTCACGGGTTGTCAGATTTTCGAGTGTCTGCCTTTCCATACCCACGTTTGATTTGGTTTGCTTTTTTAACCTGATCTCTCCCGGATTGTTGACATTAGTTATTTACCGTTTCACATATTCAATTCAACAGTTCAGATAAAATTTGTTTTCGGATCGCAACTAACGTACAGACCTTTGTCTCAACAAACGACAACAACAACTACTGCTATGAACTTCTTGCCTACCTTCTCAAACCATTTTTTAACCCGGTTTTGCCTGCAATTCCTGTGTGCCGTGCTTCTGCTGAGCGTTACGGTTTCCTGTAAAAAAGAAACGGAAGTTGAACCGGATTCAGGCCGGGTAATTTTCTGGTCGTCCAACAATGCCATCGAAACCATTAAGGTGGATTGTTACGTCGACGGCACCAAAGTGGGAACGCTGAGCAAAGTAACGGCGTCCGCTCCATCCTGCGACGCGACGGGTTCGCCCGTAACCACCGTGAAAGCGGGGGAACACGAGCTCGAATTCCGGGCCGCCAACGGCCAGAGTTTCTCCGAAACCTTCACTGTCGAAGCGGGGAAATGTGTTGATTTTGAATTGATGTAAAAGAGGTTTACAGTTTTCGGTATACGGTTTACGGGGACTGGCGCATTCATCCTGTTCGTGCGTCAGTCTCCGTAAACCGTATACCGAAAACCATAAAACCGTAAACTAAGCCCCATCGTAATGGTCGACTTCCAAATTTGTATATCTTTGCGTGCGAAAACCGCTGTTGAGAATGCGAGTTCTGAAAGTGACCAAATACAGCCCGATTTTACACGAATTACGGGCATCGTGGGGCGTGCTCCAGGCGGGTAAATACCTCCTGGCCGAATCCATGCAAAACCGGAGCGAGGAGGACGATTTCTTTGCGTATCAGAATGCCGTTGCCGAAATCGGTCGTATCGAGCGCAAACTCGATATTCTATACGATGAAATCCAGGCCATCGAGTTGCTGCACCAGGCTGCGATTCTGACCGGGAATTACGAGGATCTATCGAGCCGAAAACGCTCGAACGGCAATACTTCCCTGAATTAATTCAACACCCGAACACCTTGTTCGCGGTACAGTTCCAGCACCTCCGGCTTGGCATTGGAGTCCGTTACGAGCACCTGAACCAGGCTCAGCGGAGCAAACTGCACATATTTGTCTTTTTCCAGTTTCGTCGAGTCACACAACAGATAAACGGTTTCGGCCTGCGCGGCCATCGCCAGCGTCATCCCGCCTTCGGTTTCGCTGTGAGCCGACAGTCCGTGCTGCGCCGAAATACCGTCGACACCCAGAAACGCTTTGTGCGCGTGGTAGCGGGCCACGTGCTCATGGGCGATCAATCCGTGAACAGCCTGCCGTTTCGGATCCACTTCTCCCCCCACCAGATTCACCCTCACTTCCGACTGCATCAGCTCGTTGACCACCGGTAATGAGTTCGTTATCACCTGAATGCGTTTATTCCGGATAAACTGACAAAGACGGAAAACCGTACTCCCACAATCCATAAACACCACCTCCCCTTCGTTGATCTCCTGGGCCGCCAGTCGACAAATGTGGTCTTTGTTCTCGGAATTGACGGCGGTTTTGTTCACAAACTGCACTGGATTGATGGCTAGCCCCACTTTCATGGCACCACCGTGTGTGCGGTAAATCAACCCGTCGGTCGCCAGTGTCGTTAAATCCCGACGAATGGTAATTTCCGAGGTTTGCAGGAGTTCGGCCAGTTCTTTCACGTCAACCGACCCTTTCTCTTCGACCGTTTGTAAAATAAGCCGCTTGCGGTTAGGAAAATTCATCGCTGAGTTTTTAATTTGCTCAAAAATAATCAAAAACAATCAAAAACAACCAATACTAATGAATAATTCTCGGGTTCAGCTCATCAGGCAGGAAGTATTATCGGACAACTGGTACACCTTGCGGAAAGTGACTTTTAACTACCAGCGTAAGAATGGGGTTTGGGAGACACAGTCCCGGGAAGCCTACGACCGGGGAAACGGCGCGACGATTCTGCTGCACAATCCGGAAAAAAACACCGTCATTCTGACGCGCCAGTTCCGAATGCCGACCTACGTCAATGGCAATGCGAGCGGTTTACTAATCGAATCCTGCGCCGGTTTACTGGACAACGACAACCCGGAAGACGCCATTCGCCGGGAAACGGAAGAAGAAACCGGTTTTGTTGTGACCAACATCCGGAAAGTTTTTGAAGCCTACATGAGTCCGGGATCGGTCACGGAGAAGCTGTATTTTTTCACGGCAGATTATTCCGATTCAACCGAAAAAAGAACCGGAGGGGGCATTGAGGAAGAAGAGATCGACGTACTGGAAATGCCCTTACCGCAAGCCATGCAGATGATTGCCGAGGGCGAAATTGTGGACGGAAAAACCATTATGTTGCTCCAGCACCTTTGTATTCAACAATTCCAGGCCGCCTGACCAGATCTCCAACCTCCCGCTGCATAGCCTTCCCACCGGAGGTTGGAGTCGTCTTTTACAAGTTACGGAGACAACGGAATCAGGCAACTATTAAATAAAATGACGTCTCGCATTCCGGCGAATCACCGGAGGTAAACCGCTCAGGTAAAAATCATCGATCGGTTGGTTCCAAACTTGCTTGAAACGTTCTTCAAGCGCCCGGTAATCGAGCTGTTCAGTCTTGGTAGAGTTCAATTTATACAGTTCATCTCCCATGATGCAGGAGAGAAAAAAGAAGGGATCGTATTTCATGAGGATAGGATAATTTATAGGCACAAAGGAAGCATAACGGCATTAAAAAAAGATGTAAACCAGATTAAGCCGTCCTTAAAAGTGGCATCGTTTGATCTGTTTATATTAAAACAAGATTAAAAATGCAAAAAACCGGAAATCTTAAATCTCACAATAGTTATACTTAGAACAGTAATACGCAGTGAAATAATTCACCAATCATGAGCCAGTTTCAATCAAATTTTGTTATCTGGATAGAACATTCAGTTTGTTTCACATGACAACGCTCACAGAACCCTACAGGGACATGCTCCGCTCGCTGATTGCGCTGCGGAAATATGTCAAGATATTCTACACCACCGACCTGAACGAATTGATTTCGGTTACGTCCATTATGACTGAAATGACGACCAAAGCCGAGGGCGATTCCGTCACCCTTGCCTCCGGTGAGTCAATCCCGGTGAATCGGCTGGTGAACGTCAATGGCGTGTATGCACCCGGTCACGAGGATTACGAAAGCTGTCTGGACTGTCGGATTTGACAGCAAAAGGGCGAAGGAGCAAACCGGATATTCTTTGCTTATTTAGGGGTAGGCCGATTCAAAACGTAGCTGAATAGACCGTTCCTGCCTAAATAAGTGGCCTTTGCCCACAAAAAAATGTTATAAAAATTTGGAAAGAAATATAAAAAAATAGTCCTTTATACAAATTCTTTCAATCACAATTCAATGCAAACAGGAGTAGTAAAATTTTTTAATGAAACCAAAGGATACGGTTTCATTAAGCCGGATGCACCAGGCGAGGACATTTTTGTTCACTCGACGGGCCTTGTCGACCAGATCCGCGAAAACGACAAAGTAAAATTTGAAGTTGAACGTGGCAAAAAGGGTCTGAACGCTGTAAACGTAGAACTGGTATAATCGAAAGATAGAGCCGTTTGAGTTTCAAGAAGAAAACATGCCTGGTGGCATGTTTTTTTTTGCCCGCTGAACCAGAACCCCTTACCGCTGTCAGCCGGTATTTCTGATTCTTTTTTGTTGACAAACCATCCTTTCGTGCTTTTTTTGCGGCTTCATTCAGTAAATCGACTCCATGAGCCCATCCCCCGACCCCAGTAATCTGACGTCGCGCATTGCTGCCCTGCTCAATCTGAACGCCCGGCAGGTTGCCCAAACCGTTCAGTTGCTCGACGACGGTGCCACTGTGCCGTTTATTGCCCGCTACCGCAAAGAAGCCACGGGACAACTGGACGAAGTGCAGATCGGGGCCATCAAGGATACCTACCAAAAAATGGTTGAACTCGACAAACGACGGGAAACCATCCTGAAATCCATTGCCGATCAGGGCAAATTGACGGCGGAACTCCGCCAGAAAATTGAATCTTCTGCTTCAGTCACCGAACTGGAAGATTTGTATTTGCCCTATAAACCCAAGCGAAAAACCCGGGCCACCATCGCCATTGAAAAAGGTCTGGAACCCCTGGCTAAATTTATTTTCAGTCAGCGCGAAAATACGGTGGAACGAAAAGCCGCGTCGTTCCTGAACGAGCAGGTGGCCACCGTTCAGGACGCCTTGCAGGGTGCCCGCGACATCATGGCGGAGTGGATCAATGAAGACGCCGACGCCCGGCAACGCATCCGGAATCTGTTTGAACGGGAGGCTATTATCCGGGCCGTTGTCAAAAAAGACAAGGAAGTCGCCGGGATTAAATACAAGGATTATTTCGACTTTGCCGAACCGCTCCGCCGGGTTCCCTCCCACCGTTTGCTGGCCATCCGGCGCGGGGAAGCGGAAGGGATTTTGGCAGTGAGTATTTCACCGGACGAACAAACCGCCCTCGAAAGGCTGGACCGGCAGTTTTTGCGACACGGCTCGTCCGAAAGCATCGACCAGGTTGCGATGTCCATCAAAGACAGCTACAAACGACTCATCAAACCGTCGATTGAAACCGAATTTGAAAACGTTTCGAAGCAGAAAGCCGATCAGGAGGCCATCAAAATTTTTGCGGATAACCTGCGCCAACTGCTCCTGTCGCCCCCACTCGGGCAGAAGCGGGTGCTGGCCATCGACCCCGGTTTTCGAACTGGCTGCAAAGTCGTTTGTCTGGATGCCCAGGGAAATCTGTTGACCAACGACGTTATTTACCCCGACAGCCGTCGTGAACAGGCGCAACAGACCTTGCTAAAACTGGTCGCTCAGCACCAGATTGAAGCCATTACGATTGGCAACGGAACTGCCGGGCGCGAAACCGAGGACTTTGTCCGAAGTCTGAATTTTGGCAAAACCATCCCGCTGTTCATGGTGAGCGAACAGGGCGCATCGATTTACTCCGCATCGGAAGTGGCGCGGCAGGAATTTCCGAATCAGGATGTAACGGTGCGGGGTGCCATTTCCATCGGTCGCCGGTTGATGGACCCGCTGGCCGAACTGGTTAAAATTGATCCCAAATCGATTGGCGTGGGGCAATACCAGCACGATGTCGATCAGAATGAACTGAAAAGCAGCCTGGACCGGGTGGTAGAAAGCTGCGTGAACCAGGTGGGCGTTTCGCTCAATACGGCCAGCAGTCATTTGTTGCGCTACGTTTCCGGCCTGGGGCCACAACTGGCGCAGAACATCGTCGAATACCGGGCGCAAAATGGCCCGTTTCAATCCCGCGACCAGTTGAAGAAGGTGGCCCGGCTGGGTGCGAAAGCCTACGAGCAATGTGCCGGTTTTCTCCGCATCGATCAGGCTAAAAATCCGCTCGACAACAGTGCCGTTCACCCGGAAAGCTACGCTGTGGTGGAACGCATGGCCCGCGATCTGAAATGCACAGTGACCGATTTGGTCAAAAAAACGGACCTTCAAAAGCAGATAAAGCCCGAATTGTACGTTACCGAAACAGTGGGGCTGCCAACCCTGCGCGATATTCTGGCCGAACTGGAAAAACCGGGCCGTGATCCGCGGGAAACGCTGGCCGTTTTCGAGTATGACGAGCGGGTCCGAAAACCGGAAGATCTGCGGGAGGGCATGCTGCTGCCGGGCGTGGTGACGAACGTGACGGCTTTCGGCGCTTTTGTCGATATCGGCGTCAAACAGGACGGACTGGTTCACATTTCGCAATTAGCCAATCAGTTTGTTTCCGATCCGCGTCAGGTCGTCAGTGTTCACCAGAAAGTGCAGGTAAAGGTGCTGGAAGTTGATTTACAGCGCAAACGCATTGCCTTAACGATGAAAATTTAATAGTTTAACCCCTTGTACCGTCATTTCCCTGACGATTGACGCTTGGGGTAAACTAAACCATAAACGATACACCTTAAACCACTACGAATGAGGACTTTACTTCGCCCTTTGTGGCCTACTGCTCTTCTGGTGCTGACGCTGTCGTCCTGTTCATTTTTCAAAACTTCGCATTACACCCCGCCCGCCCAGCGAAAACCGGTGGCAGCCAATCGCAAACCGGTCGGTAAACCGCTGAAAACTGTCGATACGCAAACCTACCAGAAAGGGTATGTGCCGCAGGTGGTAAAAATTGCCCGAACCTATACCGGGACACCGTATCGCACGGGCGGTCAGACCTCGGAAGGCATGGACTGCTCGGGGCTGATTTTTGCTTCTTTCAATACTGTTGGTCTACAAATGCCGCGGGTTTCCTGGCAACAATCCGAAGTGGGGTATGAAGTGGAAGTCCCTCAGATTCAACCGGGTGATCTCGTTTTCTTCGTACCGGATGATGGGAAATCCGGCTACGTTTCGCACACCGGGATTGTTACCGAAGTTCGCGGGGCATCCAACATCATGTTTATCCACGCATCTTCGTCGCGGGGTGTTCGGGAAGACAATTTGTTCTCGAGTTACTTCAAAGGCCGGTTTGTGAAAGCCGTCCGGCCTTTTTAGCCCCTCCCCCCTAAAGGGACTTTTTGCATCGAGATTTGCTATATCCAAGTCACCTGTAGAGGATTCAGGGGTTTAAAAAACTGGCTGCCATTTCGAGCGTCCGCAAATAGGTATGTTGCGGTGGCGTATACCGAAGCGAATTATTACCCGTGCGAAATTCTTCCAGCACGACCGCAATCGGCATAAACCGCAAATCCGCCACTTCATCCGATTGCATGACAAACTGATCGAGTGTACGGCGGGTCCGAAAGACATACACAGCCGCGTGTTCCCGGTCGATCAGCGAAGCAGCCGGGTCGATTACCTCCACAGCCACCATGCCCAGAAACTGCAATTCGCCGGTTTTGGGCCTAACGCCAATTTCCTCCTCCACCTCCCGCATCGCGCACTGCTCATAACTCTCGCCCGGATCAACGTGTCCACCGACGCAGACGTCCCAGAAATTGGGCAAAACCGCTTTGTCCGGGTGACGAAGGCTCAGCAAAACTTCGTTCCGATCATTCAACACCACGATTTCAGATGTCCGGTGCCAGTCGCCGTCGCGGTGGGCTTCTTTTTTGGGTTTGGTAAAGCCCAGCGGCTGGTTGCTGGCGTCAAATATTTCAAGTAAGTCCATAAAAAAAGCCGCATCACTGCGGCTGATTAAATTCTCCGAAGACCGGCTGGTTCTAACCGGTATGTGATGCCGTGTTACAAAGATGGCTATTTCTGGCTTTTAAGCCCCTATTCTGCCCCACAAAATCAGCTAGCCCCGACCTCGGAACCGACGCTTTACCGTTGCAACACTTCATCGATGAAACCAAACGCTTTGGCTTCTGCGGCTTTCATCCAGTAATCGCGATCGGCATTTCGTTCAATTTCTTCCGCAGAACGACCGCTGTGCCGGGCCATGATTTCGTAGAGCTCATTGCGTAGAATGACAATCTGCCGCGCCGTAATCTCAATATCGACGGACTGCCCCTGCGCTCCGCCGTGCGGCTGGTGGATCATGACGCGGGCGTGTGGCAAAGCCGAGCGTTTGCCCGGTGCTCCGGCGCAGAGCAAAACCGCCCCAAACGACAAGGCCACGCTGGTGCAGATCGTCGCGACGTCGGGCCGGACGTATTGCATGGTGTCATAGATACCCAACCCGGCATAGACCGAACCGCCGGGACTGTTGATATACAGCAAGATATCCTTTTTGGCGTCGGCCGATTCCAGAAATAACATCTGGGCAATGATGATGTTCGCAATGTTGTCGTCGACTGCCGAACCGAGGAAAACGATCCGGTCGGCCATCAAACGGGAAAATACATCGACTTCGCGGAAATTCATGGGCCGCTCTTCAATAACCGACCGGGTCATGTTCTCCACCTGGTGCAGGTAGCGGTCGACCGTCAGACCGTTCAGGTTTTGTCCGTGTACGGCGAAGCTACGGAACTCACGTTGGCTAAGTTCGGGATAATACATAATCAGGAAATGGTTGGGATGAAAAATGCTTTTATCAGGCACGACAATGCCCCCCGGCTCTGTAAAAGCCAGTTGAAGAATCTATAAAACGAGGTTGGTATTGCCGGTTTTAACCGAACAGACGGACGTAAATGGCGTCTAATTCGCGACGCAATTGCTGACGTCCGGCCAGGCGAAGGGCCTGATAGGCCAGTTTCTGGGCCGCCAGTTTCTGTTGCCAATCCGGATTCCAGAGCAGCCGGACGGAGACGTCCATCTGTTGTTCTTCAGACAGGCTTCCGCGCAGGTAGGCTTCCAGCAATTGAACTTCTTCTAATTCGGAACGCATCGCCATCAGGATTTAAAGTGACCAATTGACAGGTGGCTGACGGCTTTGCGCAGTCGTTCCAGGCATTTGAATTTCTGCACGGTGGCGGAGCGAACCGACTGGTAACCGTGTTGTGTGGCAATCTGCTCCAGCCGCTGACCGAAGTAGTAGAAGCTAACCAGAATGGATTGACAGGTTTCGCCCAACTGCTCTACAAAGGTCATCAGTTTGAGAGCCGGCAGTTCGTTTTCGTCATCCGGCTCTTCCCAAATGAGGTCGGTCTGGGTTTCATTCCAAGCCGTTTTCCGTCGCTGTTTTTCCACCTGCTGCCGCCAGAGGTTTTTACAAATCCCCATCAGATATGTACTGACCGAACACGTCAACGTCAGTTGGTCCTGAACGGTTTTCTCATAATACAGAATCATGGACTCGTGGAAAATATCTTTCGCGTCTTCCTCCGTACCACCCTGTTCCCGGATATAATGGCGAACCATCGGATAGGTTTGGGCATAGATTCGTTCCATCGTTCGTTCCCGGTCAGCAATCAGGGCGACTTCCCTCGGCAGAGTTTGGGTTGAATTCATACGCTTTTTAGTGGTTTATCGGAATAACGCGCCGGTATCACCCAAGGATACGAAAAATATTTTTCTGCCGGGAAAAGATAGGGAGAGAATGTTTGATGAGAAATGATGAATGTCGAATGTAAAACGAGTTACCCATCCGGTACTTTTACATTTAGCGTTCATCATTGCTCATTTAATATTTAAAAAAAAGCCCCAGACTCGACAAGTCCGGGGCTTCTAACGAATTTTGGTGGAGATAGTCGGATTCGAACCGACGGCCTCTACAATGCCATTGTAGCGCTCTAGCCAACTGAGCTATACCCCCTTTTTTTCGTGGTGCAAAGATGAGAAATTTTGTAGAAAAAGCAATGAAGCTTTTTATAGATTGCAAAAAAAAAACGCCACGCAATGGCATGGCGTACTGATTTTGAACCGTTTCTATCATTGCTCCACCATCTCGGCATCTGCGATGATGTAGTTCAGTTCGTAGATATTATCAGCGTTCAGTTTGAGGGTTCCCCGGAAAGTCCGGCGCTCGTCGGTTTTAAACTTGAGGCCATTTTTCTTGAATTTCAGGGATACCACCGATTCCGGGCCTGCTCCTCCGCAGAAGAAACACGCGCTGTATGGAAAGGCCGACAGAACGTACAGATTGGATTCGTAATCAACGGGTAATACGTATCCTGTCAACTCGACCGGTTTTCCGCTCAGTTTCTGAATACCGGCACCGAAGGTTGGATACAGCATGTAAACGGATTCTTCGGGATACCATTTTTTCTTGAAAGTCACATCGCGCAGTGTTTCCCACGACAGTTTGACGGGTTCAGCGACGGTGGCCACCGAACGGTTACTCACCACTTTGGCGGGGGTAAACGCTGCCAGGGTCAGCAGTCCTAAAAGAGCGATGAAGCAGACATTTTTTTTCATGATGAGGTCGCGTTCAGATAATTACAAATCTACGTCGTTTTCTGGTTTAAAAACAACACTCAGTGGGGTTTGGTTCGGGTTTTTAGTCGCGAAAGTCATAAGTTACCACCTCCATCCTGCAATTATCACAATTTTTGTTACCTTTACCTTAATCAACGTGGTTGCCTCATAAAACCGTGTCGGAAGTAGTTAACGTTATACCCCAGACCTCTCAGCCTTCGGCCCGCCATTTCAACCGCCTGTTCTTAACAACATTGGTGTTCATAGCCATGCTGTTAACGGCTGCTGAAATCGTGAGCCAGTTTCAAACCCGGCGCGAATCCGAACGGGTATTGGTCATTCGAATGGCTTCCGCGCAGCGCCATCAGAGCCAGCGACTTGTCAGCCAGGTTCTCCAACTGACCCGCTCATCCGAGTTACCCAATTTCCAGCGTACCCTTTCCGAGATCAAGAAACTGTTCGCGCAGTTTCAGACGAATCAACTGCACATTGAACAGGGCACCGTACCCGGAAATCCGGTATTGCTTCAGAACAGTGACAGCATTAAAATTCGGTACCAAGCTCTGAAACCGTATTATGCGGGTTTTCGGGACAGTATGCAGCAACTGATCCTCCAGGCCGACCGTGCCACCGACCCCGAAAAATTCATTGCCGAAGCCGATTTAACCGCTTTGCTGGCGAACGAAAAGCCCTTTTTAGACAAAATGGACGAGGTCGTTCAGCAATATACCCGCGAAACGCTGGCGAATGTGGAGGATACCCGACTCATCGGTTTTATCATCTACCTTTTTATCCTGCTGGCCCTGGTGTTTGCGGGCTGGTTCATTCTGCGACCCGCCGTGAACAAATTTGAGGGCATCATTGGCCAGTTGGTCGAAGCCGAAACCCGAACCGCCACCACCAACCGCAAACTCCTCTCGCTGAACCGCGCCCTGAAAGAAACCCGCCAGCAACTCTTCGACGCCACCCGCCAGCAATACCAGCAGCAGATGGACGAGCAGAAATTGCGGACCTCCTACCTCGTGGCCGGACAGGAAGAAGAGCGCAAACGGCTCTCGCGTGAGTTGCACGATGGCATCGGACAAATGCTGACGGCCATCAAGCTGCAGGTCGAAAGTTTTGAGAAAAGTCTGAGTGGTGAGACCAAAGGAACCAAAAATTTAACGGTTCTGAAAAACCTGATTTCGCAGACCATTCAGGAGACCCGAAACGTGTCGAACAACCTGATGCCGACGGTTTTAAGCGACTTCGGGCTGGTTCCGGCCGTGAAGATGTTGGCCGACACGCACGACAAAGACAGTACCATCGATATTATTTTTCATACTAATCTGTCAAATACACGTTTAGATAAGAGCGTTGAGATTGGTGTCTACCGCATTGCGCAGGAAGCCGTCAGCAATGCCCTTCGCCACGCCGATCCGCACCAGATCACGATCGATCTGTTCGAAAAAGACAATTATTTGCACCTGATTGTCAACGACGACGGCAAAGGGTTCCGGATCCACCGCAGTCGGAAAGAAGACAGCAAGCGGCCTTCGCAGGGCATTCATAACATGAATGAACGGGCAGCCTTGATCAACGGTAAATTTAAAATATCATCGGCGCCCGACAAAGGCACAAAAGTACAAGTCAGTATACCTTTTAAACTCGCACACCAGGAATATGAGTACACTCAAGTTGATGCTGGTTGATGACCACTCTATCGTCCGAAACGGAATACGCTCTCTGCTGGAACAAAACGATGAATTTTTAATTGTCGACGAAGCCGGCGATGGTGAGGAAGCCCTTGAAAAGCTGAAAACCCAGCAACCAGATGTGGTTTTGATGGACATCTCCCTGCCGGGCATGTCGGGGATTCAGACGACACAGATCATTTCGCGTCTGTATAAAAACATCAAGACCCTGATGTTGTCGATGCACAACAACGAAGATTACATTCTTCGCTCGGTAGAAGCCGGGGCCTTTGGCTACATTCTGAAAGACTCATCGAGCGATGAGATGATGAAAGCACTGCGAACCATTGCCAGTGGGGAAAAATATTTCAGCTCACCCGTAGCCACCATTATTTTGAATGGCTATATGCACCAACTGAAAAAGACGGAACGAAGCAGCAAAATCCGGCGCTCCAAGCTTTCGAAGAAGGAGAAAGAAATCCTGCAGTTTTTGGTCGATGGCATGAGCAGCCGTGAAATTGCCGAAAAACTCCAGCTTTCGGTCCGAACCGTCGACAACCACCGCGCCAACATGATGCGTCGCCTTCAGGTGAAGAATGCTGCCGAACTGGTGAAGATGGCCGTCGAAGAAAAATTGATTTAAAAAACCATTTTATGCAAAGGTAGTGTTATCAATCTGCGGTCTTTGTCGTTCAGAGATCCGCACTGTTGATAATTCGTTTTACATTTGTGTAACCAACACTATAGTATAACTATAGTAATAACCAAACCTCTTTTATTATGGCACTCCGATTAGGTGACATCGCCCCGGATTTTACGGCAGAGACCACCGAGGGTACGATCAATTTTCACGAATGGCTGGGAAATTCCTGGGGTATGATCTTTTCCCACCCCGCCGACTTTACGCCGGTTTGTACGACGGAATTGGGCCGAACCGCCCAACTGACTGACGAGTTTGCAAAACGTGGCGTGAAGGTGATTGCGGTCAGCGTTGACCCGCTTGAGTCGCACACCGAATGGGTGAAAGACATCAACGAAACCCAGAATACGACGGTTAACTTTCCGATGATTGCCGATAAAGACCGTCAGGTGGCCGAATTATATGATATGATCCACCCGAACGCCAGCGAAAAATCAACGGTTCGGTCGGTGTTTATCATCGGTCCTGATAAAAAAATCAAACTGACTTTGACCTATCCCGCTTCAACGGGCCGGAACTTCACGGAGATTCTGCGGGTCATCGATTCATTGCAGTTAACCGCTAACTACCAGGTGGCCACGCCCGCCGACTGGACAGAAGGCCAGGATGTGATTGTGGTTCCGGCGGTTAGCACGGAAGACGCCATCAAGAAATTCCCGAAAGGCGTTACCATCGTTAAACCGTATCTGCGGACCACCCCGCAGCCGAATAAGTAAAAATAGAACTGGATTTATAGAGCATGTTAAATGATGAATGCTAAATGTAAAAGAGAAGGACAATGAACTCCTTTTACATTTAACATTCATCATTTAACATTTTTTATTTTTTATTTATTGGATCGGGTTTACCAAAACGGTTCTATGGGTAGGTGATACTAGATTTTCCGGGGCTTCAGCGTCGGCAGTATCTGTCATAAGTTAAACCGAAACAGGAATTTTCGCTCACTATCCGGAACATTCTCCGGAGACTGTAGTTCTGACTTTGTCTAACAAAACTTAAACAATGTTATGAACGTACTAGAGCGCAATCGGGAAAAAGGTTCGGTGAAAAACCCGAATCCAGAGCACAAAGAAGGCCCAGTCGCTGAGGCCATTGAGGATCAAACCGCAAAAATACCTTCTGACGTTTTTTTGTGGGCTGCTGTGGCATCCATGGGCGTTTCCTTATTCTACAAATTTCAGAGTGAAAATGACAAGGCTTTATTCGTTGGCCAATGGGCTGCTCCCTTTTTGTTGTTGGGTTTATACAACAAAATTGTGAAACTGGAAGGACACGATTAATCCGAAAAACCGTTTCAACCGGAGTAAAGAGAAGAGGAATCATAAACAATCCTGTTCATCTTTACTCCGTTCTTTTTACCCTCCTTTCCCCCACTTCTTTTTTCCATCGTCCTTTTGTCGTTATTTTTGTCCGGTATGAGCCGGATTGTGCTATTTATCTATAGGAAGAGGAAATTACTGGTCTGGCCGTTGCTAGTGCTTTCGTTGGTTCTGGTCGGGCTCTGGTGGAATCGTTCGCTGAAGAAAGTCAATGAATTGCAATGGGAGTTTGTAAACAGATACGGGATTCGAATGCCGTTGAAGTATACGATTCACGGTATTGATGTCTCTCACCACAACAACCGCATCAACTGGCAGCGGGTTTCTCAGGTGCAGGCCCGGGGCGTTGGGCTGCAATTTGTCTTTGTCAAAGCCACCGAAGGCGCATCGCTCGTCGACCGGCGATTCAAACACAACTGGCAGGAAGCCCGAAAAGCAGGCCTGAAACGGGGTGCCTACCACTTCTTCCACCCGAAACGCGATCCCGTAAAACAGGCTCAGAATTTTATCAAAACCGTTACGCTCAAACCCGGCGACTTTGCCCCCGTGCTCGACTTCGAACGGAACGCCAAAGGTACCGTTCCGGCGGAGAAACTCATTGCCGACATCCGGGTCTGGCTGCGGCTGGTGGAAGACCATTACGGCACCAAACCAATTATTTATGTCAACCGGCACTTTTATTTACTCTACATTGCCGGTAATTTTGACGACTATCCGCTCTGGATTGCCGATTATTCTTCCGACCACCCCCGGCATTTTAAAGCGGAGCGGTTGTACATTTGGCAACACAATGAAAAAGGTTCGGTGGATGGCATTCGCGGGAAAGTCGATTTTAACGTGTTTGTCTGCGAACCAGACCGATTGAACGAAATTTCTCTTTGAACCCATTCAACATGTTACCGACCCACTCTTTTCTTCAACTTCCTGCTTATCAGGAACTCCAGAACCATTTCGAGCAACTTAAGGGACAACACCTGCGGGATTTATTTGCGGAGAACCCCCATCGATTTACGGATTTTTCACTGCGGTTTGAAGACATTCTGGTCGATTTCTCCAAAAACCGGATTACCGCCGAAACCATGCAACTGCTGCGTCAACTGGCGGGGCAGGCGGGTCTCTACGAAGCCATTGAAAAAATGTTTTCCGGCGACGCTATCAACGTTACCGAAAACCGTGCTGTGTTGCACGTCGCCCTGCGGAACCGTTCCAACACGCCGGTGCTGGTCGATGGAAACGATGTGATGCCGGATGTCAATGCGGTTCTGGACAAAATGGAGGCTTTTTCGCATCGCATCAGCTCAGGTGACTGGAAAGGGTATACCGGCAAACCGATCACGCAAATCGTCAACATCGGTATTGGCGGTTCGGATCTGGGGCCGGTAATGGTCACGGAAGCCCTGAAACCGTATGCGCTTCAGAAAGACGGAAAACCGCAGTTGCAGGTGTATTTTGTGTCGAATGTCGATGGCGTACACATTTACGAAACCCTGCAAAAGCTCGATCCGGAAACCACACTGTTCATGATTGCGTCAAAAACCTTCACGACGCAGGAAACGATGGCCAATGCCCATTCGGCCCGCGACTGGTTCCTGAGTCACGCCAATGACGAATCGGCGGTGGCGAAACATTTCGTGGCCATTTCGACCAATAAAACCGAAGTCGAAAAATTTGGCATCGATCCTGAAAACATGTTTGGGTTCTGGGATTGGGTCGGTGGGCGCTACTCCCTCTGGTCGGCCATCGGTCTGTCGATTGCCTGCTACATTGGTTTCGACAACTTTGCCGAACTGCTTGAAGGGGGCCATGCGATGGATCTGCATTTTAAGAATACCCCCATCGAAGAAAATATCCCGGTGACGCTGGCACTGCTGGGCATCTGGTACAACAACTTTTTTGGAGCCGAATCACACGCCATTCTGCCCTACGACCAGTACATGCACCGGTTTGCGGCCTATTTCCAGCAGGGTGACATGGAAAGCAACGGCAAATCCGTCGACCGCAACGGCGAGCCGACGGCCTACCAGACCGGGCCGGTGATCTGGGGAGAACCCGGCACCAACGGGCAACACGCCTTTTACCAACTGATTCACCAGGGCACGAAGCTGATTCCCTGCGATTTCATTGCCCCCGCCATCAGCCAGCGTCCACTGGGCGAACACCACAACATGCTGCTGTCCAACTTCTTCGCCCAAACCGAAGCCCTGATGAATGGCAAATCCGGGGAAGAAGTAGTAGGGGAACTGGTGAAAGCCGGAAAAAAGGAAGAGGAAGTGGCTTTACTGATGCCCTTCAAGGTGTTTTCCGGAAACCGACCTACCAACTCGATTCTGGTGAAGAAAATCACGCCAAGAACACTTGGCAGCCTGATAGCGATGTATGAACACAAAATTTTCACGCAAGGCATCATCTGGAATATCTTCAGTTTTGATCAGTGGGGCGTCGAGCTGGGCAAACAACTGGCCAATCGCATCCTGCCCGAACTCGCCGACAACCGGCCGGTTTCATCGCACGACAGTTCGACCAACGGCCTGATCAATTCCTACAAAGAATGGAGACAACTTTAAACAATCCAAGATTAGCAATGTTAATAAGGTGTATGCAATGCATACACCTTATTTTTTTACAATTTCAAAAACTATTATCATGATGAAACGCAACAGTATCCTGCTTGCGGTGTGCCTTTTGGGAACGTGGAGCGCCAATGCTCAGAATAACATTTCTTCAGACACTACCAGAAATTCAGCGACAACAGTCGCTCCAACGAACAGCGCGACCTATTCGTCGACTCCAGCTACGACCAACTCGTATTCTTCAACGTCTACTACCGCTGACTACGGAAGTCGCCAGAGCCGTGTGAAGGCTGATAAACCGTACAAAGCCTTCACCGGTGGTATTTATGTGGGTGCCAACTCGACCCGGTACCGGGGTGAAGATGTGGACGGCGACAATCCTTCAGGACGTCTGGGCTACCAGATCGGTGGTTTCGTTCGCGGTGGCGGCCGGATTTACGGACAATTGGGTGCAGAATATTTTGCTTCCAGTTCGAACTACTTCACGCCTGGCGATGGCGCTTCGGTTCAGGATATTTCGGGCCGTATCAACACCAAATGGTTGCAGATCCCGGCTTATATCGGGGTAAAACTGGCCCAGTCTGACCGTGGCATTTCTGCTGTTCGCTTCGCCGTCGGTGCTGAATATGCCAATCGGTTAAGCAGCAACAACACTGTCAATGTGGATGAAAATGAGATCAAAAGCGGAACATTTCTGGGCCTGGTCAATCTGGGCTTTGATATGGGACCAGTCCTGATCGACCTTGTGTATCACCACGGTTTCTCCGATGCCATCAGCGGATTCAACAATTCGCAGCGTCGGGCGCTGGGTGTCAATCTCGGCTTCAAGTTTTAATACGCAGACTGTCCACTATACAAACGGCGTCCCGACTTTGAGTCAGGACGCCGTTTTTGTAACCCTGACGCGGCCAAAGGTTCTGCTGTCAGCGGTTAGTTAAATGGACTTGCTATGCGTGACCTCTTCCTGTAAACGCGCCACAATCTCGTCGGCCGTCAGCTTCTCCTGCTGCCCCGTCACCATATTTTTCAATCCCAACAACCCGGTTTGCAGTTCTTCCGAGCCAATCAGAACGACATACGGAATGCGTTTTGCATTCGCATAATCCAGTTGCTTTTTCACTTTGGCGGTATCCGGATACGCTTCCGACGGGATGTTCTGTGCCCGCAACTGGCTCAGCAACGGCAAGCCAAGCGAACGCCCTTCGGTATCGAGGTGAACCACCAGCACCTGCGTCGATTGCAAACCGGTTTCCGGAAACAGGTTCAGTTCTTCCATTACATCGTAAATCCGGTCGACGCCCAGTGAAATGCCGACCCCCGACAAACCGGGCATACCGAATGCACCGGTGAGGTTGTCGTAACGGCCTCCCCCGCTGATGCTGCCGATCTGCACGCCATTGGCTTTTACCTCAAAAATGGCACCGGTATAATACGACAGACCGCGCGCCAGCGTCACGTCCAGTTGCATCCGGGCGTCGTTCAACCCATATTGGGCGACCAACTGCCAGACTTCTTCGAGTTCCGCAACGCCTTTCAGTCCCACCTCTGAAGAAGACAGCCAGCTTTTTAGTTGTTCGAAAGCCGCCTGCGCCTGATCCGGAAACTGAAACATCGGTTCCAGTTTAGCAATCGATTCATCGGAAAAACCGCGTTGTTTCAATTCCTCCACCACTTTTTCCTTTCCGATTTTATCCAGTTTATCGATGGCAATGGCCAGCAGTCCTTCCTGCCCGGCAGCACCCACTACCTCGGCAATGCCGGTCAGAATCTTGCGGTTATTGATTTTTACGGTAAAATCCTGAATACCCAGATTTCGCAGGCTTTCGTGCAGCATCAGGACGATTTCGGCTTCGCACAACAGCGAATCCGTCCCGACCACATCGGCATCGCACTGTACAAACTCCCGATAGCGTCCTTTCTGGGGACGATCAGCACGCCAGACCGGCTGAATCTGGTACCGCTTGAACGGCATCGTCAGCGCGTGTCGGTTCATCACCACATAGCGGGCGAACGGAACCGTCAGGTCGTACCGAAGACCCTTTTCCGAAATTTTCAGGGTTAATTTGCGGGCATTTTCCTGCCAGTCGGTTTCGGTCAAATCCTTGGCGAAGTCGCCGGAATTGAGCACTTTAAACAGCAACTGATCGCCTTCTTCGCCATATTTCCCCATCAGAACCGACAGGTTTTCGAGGGTGGGTGTTTCAATGGGCTGAAAGCCGTATCGCCGGAACGTTTGCCGGATGGTTTCCAGCAAAAAGAGCCGTTTGCTCATCTGTTCCGGCCCAAAATCGCGCGTGCCGCGGGGTAAACTCGGTTTTTGCATGTTGCAAAAATAGCAAGCTGGACGGAGTTTTCAGCAGGCTGTTTGCAGGAACCTGCACCTACCCCGGCATCGAGTCAGATTAGTACCAATAAAAAATTGATTTTCTGCGGTATTTCCGCTAATTTTGCGGACAATTTGGATTAAACGGACTAATTACATACAATCATGGGAGTAACAGCACTGAAACGCAAAGACCAAAAAAATAAAGCCCGGGCTAACAACAAAATTGCGCGTATCAAACAACTATTGCGTCGCCCGGACGTGAAAAACGTTGATGTAGAAGCCATCAAGGCGTCTTTTGCCGAAAAGAAAAGCCAGGCCGCAGCGTAAGTGAAAAGCGGTTATCAGTGGGTAGTATCGCACTGTTTTCTGAAAACGGAGGATCATTCGATTGCCTCGTCACGCTCGACGGACGGGGTTTTCTTTTTTAAGCCGTTCCCGCAGCATCTTTTTCAGGTACCGGCGGATAGTCCGGCGGTTTTCGATCTGCATCCGGAAAATAATGGCCTGACCAAACAGGGAAAGCCCGGCGTTGATAACCACCAGACTGTAGGTTCCCAGCAAAAACCACCGGCTGAAGGACTCGCCGGTATGTTTCAGATTGGCGGCTTCACTGAAAACGCACAAGCCATAGCCAATCAGAATCAGACTGAAAGGAGCCAGCAGAAGCCATTTGGTGCGGGTACTCATCCGCTTGATGAGTCGCCGACCGGGCGGTTTAGAGGGAGCAACAGCCATCGTAAATCTAACAACAAGTGATCAAAGCTCTAATTTAACAGACTAAATCTCATTTTATCCGTAAATCTGTTAATTATTGCGTATTCGGCCCCATCGCCGGTTGGGGTTCATCGATAAGATCCGGGTTCCGGCGGTGTTTTTCCGTGGTATGAAACATCTCATCAGCTTTATTTTAAAAACCGTACCGCGCCCGGTCCTGCAGCGGGTCAGCCATTACGCCATGAAGGTGATGATGGTTTTCTACCGGGGCAACAACGTCGAGTGTACGGTTTGCAGCAAACATTTTCGGGAGTTTATGCCCTACGGCCGGAACATTCCGCGTCCGAATGCCCTGTGTCCGAACTGCTTAGCCCTGGAGCGCCACCGGCTGATGAACCTCTACCTGCAGCGAAAAACCAATTTCTACCGCGACCCACTGAAAGTGCTGCACGTTGCGCCCGAACATTGTTTTATCGACCGGTTCGAGAAACTGCCGAATCTGGATTACATCACCGCCGACATCGAATCGCCCCTGGCGAAAATAAAAATGGACATTCACCAGATTCCATTTCCGGACAATACCTTCGATGTGGCGTTTTGTAACCACGTCATGGAACACGTCGAGGATGATGCCAAAGCCAGCAGTGAACTGTATCGGGTGTTGAAACCGGGGGGCTGGGCCATCATTCAGTCGCCGATCGACTACACCCGCGAAACCACTTTCGAAGACGCCACCATTACCGATCCGAAAGAACGGGAGCGGCTTTTCTGGCAAAGCGACCACGTCCGGCTTTTTGGCCGCGATTACGCCCAACGGTTGGCCAAAGGCGGTTTTACCGTCGTGGAAGACCGCTTTGTGTTCGAACTCCCCAAAGAAGAAGTGAAACGGTTTTCGCTGCCCGCCGGGGAAGTAATTTATCTCTGCAAAAAGTAAGTCGTTAGCATTCGACCGGATAAGGTCCCTCGGAAAAGGTTTTCGGGTGATATTTCTTCGAGCCAACCTGCCGGGCCAGCGGGCTTCGCAGGTCTTCCCCCGCTTTCAGGCGTTCAATCAAATACCTGAAATCATACTTCGGTTGCCATCCCAGTTCCGTTCGGGCCTTTTTGTTTACATACACCCGGTCAATTTCGGGGAACATTCGCCAGCCCCGGCGCCCGTATTCTGCTTCATAGCCCGGAACCAATCGTCCAACTACTTGAGGGGCAGCAGACCGTAAAGCCACGGTGTCATCCGGCAAAAAAGGGGTTGTTGCGCTGATGATGTAGGTACCAAAACCAAGCGCTGGTGCCCGTTCGGCAGCCAGCAGGTGCGCACTCACCACATCTTCCAGATCCACGCGCCGAAAGAGGTATTCGTTGGCTTTTACATTGTCGTCTTCATAGGCATCCCGCACGTCCTTGTTGTCATCGATTTCGAGAAAAAACCGGGACGTTCGCAGGATGATACAGGGCAACCCCTGATTTCGGTAAAAAAGCTGGCAGAGGTCTTCGGCAGCCGTTTTTGTTACGCCGTAAATGTTTTTGGGAACGGGCGTCACCTCCTCCGTGATCCAGGCTGCAGGCTCACCGGCGGGTGGCACCAGTGCATCACCAAAAACACTGGTGGTGCTGGTGAACACAAAACGCTCCACACCGGCGGCCACCGACTCCTGCAGCAGATTGAGCGTACCAGTAATGTTGGTGTCGATGAAATCCTGCAGGCTATGGGTTGCGACGTGCGGTTTGTGGAGGGTTGCCGTATGAAAAACCGCCTTAACCCCTTTGAGACAACGTTGAACAAACGAACGGTCGGTAATCGAGCCGACGTGCGAGGTAAAAGGCGAGTTTAGAATGTCGATACTGACGACCTCATCTCCCAAACGCTGGAACGTGCGCACCAGTGCCTCGCCCAGGTGTCCCGCGCTTCCGGTAACTAAGACTTTCATAGGCCAAAAATAGAAATTACGACGGATATTCCATATGGGCACCGGTTTCCTGATGGCCTTTGGGTTCACGGAGTCGTTTCCAGCCTTCGCTCAAAAAACCGACGCCGTAGCCGATAAGCTGCACGAAAGCCGCTACAATGCTCAAAAAACCCACTTTCAGGCTCTTCTCTTTCCGGACGGCGTCACTGAAAATTAAAATGGAGAACAGAAGCAGAACCGCTATGGCCAGACCGAACAGAACCGGGTGGATGAAATACCAGACCGGCACCGAGAAAACAAACAGGGTAAACAGCGCGGGAAAGGTGTGCACCAGCCGGAGTTCCGACGGAAAAAACCGGGCGATGTTGATGCGGGCGCGGCCAAAAAACCGGAGTTGGCGGTAAAATTGGCCAAAGTTCGTCCGACGTTTGTGGTAAATAAACGCTTCCGGGAGCAGGCCGGTTTTAAAGTCATTGTCAATAATCCGGATGGCAAATTCGATGTCTTCCCCCATCCGGCTGATTTTATACCCGCCGATTTTCTCGTAAACCTGCCGCGAAAAACCCATGTTGAAACTGCGCGGATGAAACTTGCCACCGAGGTTCTTTTTGCTGCCGCGAATGCCACCGGTCGTAAACGGCGAGGTCATGGAATAACTGATCGCTTTTTGAATGGGCGTAAAACTGGGATGCGCTGCGTCGGGGCCGCCGTACGCATCCAGCCAGTCGGTTTGCAACCGCTGTTCAACGGCGGCAAAATAATGTGGAGGTACCAGCGCGTCGGAGTCGAAAATCACGAAATAATCACCCGTCGCCCGTTCAAAACCGTAGTTGCGGGCAAACCCCTGTCCGCCGTTGGGTTTGAAATAATAGTGAATGTCCAGGCGGTTTTTGAAAGACTCAACTACCGCGTCGGCCCGGTTTACGGACCCGTCTTCCACCACCACGATTTCGTCGGGAACGCGGGTTTGCCGGCTCAGGCTTTCGAGCAGTTCGCGCAGTTCGTCCGGGCGATTGTAGACGGGAATGATGACGGAAAAACGCATCGAAATGGATTAAATAACTTCCTTCAATGCCTCTTCATTCGCCCAGCTCACCTGATCGATCAACTCGTCCGTCAGGGCTACCGAGAGAAATAGACTCTCGAATTGCGAAGGAGCCAGGTAAACACCCCGCTTCAGCATTGCCTGAAAATACCGCCCAAACAACGGCAAATCACTGGTTTTGGCATCGACGAAATTAGAAACCGGCCGCTCCGTCATGAACAGCGTATACATTGAGCCGAGGTGATTGATCGTAAAATCCAGCCCCAGCTTAACCATGCTGGCGCGGATACCGTTGGTCAGGCGTGTTCCCAGTTCTTCCAGCCGCGCGTAGACTTCCGGATGGTCGTTCAAATGCCGCAACATTGCCAGCCCGGCCGACATGGCAATCGGATTTCCGGACAGGGTCCCGGCCTGATACACCGGCCCGGCGGGTGAAACAATACTCATGATGTCGCGTCGTCCGCCATAGGCTCCCACCGGCATTCCGCCCCCGATGATTTTCCCCATCGTGGTGAGATCGGGCCGAATGCCAAACCGCTCTTGGGCACCGCCTTTGGCCAGCCGGAAACCGGTCATGACCTCGTCAAAAATCAGCAGAATAGCATGTTTATCGCACAAATCCCGCAAGCCCTGCAAAAAACCGGGTTCGGGTAACACGCAGCCCATGTTGCCCACAACGGGTTCCAGGATGATGGCGGCAATCTGATTGGCGTTGGCGTCGATCAATCGTTCGACGGCATGCAGATCATTGAACGGAGCCGTCAGCGTATCCAAAGCGGTGGCCTTGGTGACACCGGGACTGTCGGGCGTTCCCATCGTGATGGCACCACTGCCAGCCGCAATCAGGAACGAATCACCGTGGCCGTGGTAACAGCCTTCAAATTTGATCAGTTTATCGCGTCCAGTAAACCCGCGTGCCACCCGAATAGCCGCCATCGTGGCTTCGGTGCCCGAGTTGACCATCCGCACCATCTCGACCGACGGCACCATCTCGGTGATCAATTCGGCCATTTCCACTTCCTTGCGCGTGGGTGCACCGAACGAAAACGAGTGCTGAATCGCTTCCCGAACGGCGTCTTCCACCGGCTCAAACGCGTGGCCCAATACCATCGGCCCCCAGGAATTAATCAGCTCGATGTACCGGTTTCCGTCCTCATCAAAAAGGTAAGGTCCTTTTGCGGATTTAATAAAAACCGGGTTTCCGCCTACGGCCCGAAAGGCCCGAACCGGTGAATTCACCCCGCCCGGAATCAATGTTTTTGCTTTCTCGAAGAGTTGCTCGCTCGTTGTCATCTTTTAATGAGCGAATGCGTGAATGAGTGAATGAGTGAATAGGATCGAAGATCGCGCTTTTCTATTCACTTATTCGCTCATTCGCTCATTCACAATTATTTGATTAGTGTAAACCGTGTTCCGTCGTATTTTACGATGGGCACGACCTGGTTATCATTGCTGGCGGTGTAATCGTAGCCGGAAAGCAGGTAGCCTTCTTCGGGGGCGGCTTTGAGTTGCGACCGGTTTGTAATCTGGCCGCGGGTTCGGGCCAGCATCCGGCCAAAAAACAGCAGCATATCGTACCCCTGGTATGCGTACATCGACGGAATCATATTGCGCTGATCCAGGTATAGCTCCTCAAATTCGTCCGAACCGGGGCGCTCCGGGTCGACAAATTCGGGATACACCAGATATAAATCACTTTTTGAAAAAATCGACAGGGGATCCTTGTCAAAATTGAAGGCAGACGAAGTGGCAATCACCGGGACTTCCACTTTCCGTTGTGTGAGCAAGCGGAGCAATTTGGCCCCCGTACTTTCGTCGCTGCTCACCAGAAAAATGTGGCCGGGTTTGTTCGTTTCCGACAGCCGAATGGCTTCCAGATCGCTGCTGCTTACTTTCCGAAAATCCTGCACGGTATACCCAATTCGTTTCAGTTCGTTCTGATACAGGGTCGCGAGCGTCGAGTCCTTCCGGGTGTTCCCGAAATAAATAGCCGCTTTTTTCACCATCGACAAGGTTCGGGCAAAAGCGACGGTTTTCAGCGCCTGCTGGTTCAGCGACGGAGTAGCCAGAAAAGCCAGGGGTTGGTTGACGATCAGTTCACTGCTGGTTGAAATCGGATTAACGAGCAAAACGTTGTTCTGGTTGGCAAATTCCGTGGCAATCCGGTTGGGTTCGGCGTAGAGTGGGCCAATCATCAAATCGTTTTGAATGAACCCCGGATTATTGACCAGCGTCGTCATTTTGGTGCCATCATTATCGACATCGTAGGCAAACAGATTCACCGTAATGCCTTCCGACTGCAATTTCGTTTTCGCCAGCCGCATACCGTTGTACAAATCCAGCGCGTACTGATTCGAACGGGCGCGCTCCTCGGGATTGATGTCGTTCAACCGAAATGGAAACAGCACGGCCACGTTGTAATAGCCTTTGTTGCGGTTTTTCTCCGGTCTGGCAACGCTCGCCGTACTGGATGACGCTTCGGTCGTAACAGGCCGCGAAACCCCCGGTACCCCAAACCGGTTGGTCAGCCGATCCGAGAGTTCGAGGTCGGCCGGAGCCGTCGACGTTCGTTGAATCTGATCGATCAACGCCAGCGCCAGTTCACGGTTGCTGGGAAACTCTTTCTGCATCAGTTTCAACCGGTTCAAATCGTTGATCTGGCTGAAATAATAGGTTTGCAACTTACTGACGTCCGGTTTGAGGGCCGGATCGCCGATGCGGCCCAAGTTTTCGATGCCTTCTTCGTATTGCCCGTTTTCAAAAAAAGCCGCCCCCAGCAGGTAATAGGCATCGTCCATTTTTTTCCAATCCGGAAACCGGTCGATCAACTGCTTCAACATCAGTCGGCTTTCTGAAAACCGTTTCAAATTGAAATCGGCCAGCGCGTGGTAATAGTGCGCGTAGGGCGCAATGCCACTGGTTCGGATCTCGGTCAGCGGCTTGAGTTCGGCCTTGGCTTTCACGTAGTCTTTCTGCTGAATGAAGCGTACCGCATACTGGTAGCGTCGTTCAACATGATCGGTTTGGGCCATAGCCGCCAGTGCGGTCGTCCACAGAAGGACACAGAGGCTGAGTGACCTGAAACCGGTATGGAAAGCAAAAGACCTGTTCATGGGGCTGGATTAAGAAGCGTGGCACAAAACTAACAAAACCAACACAGACGTGTTGGTTTTGTTAGAAAGAAGACGGATTAGTGAGTCATCTTTTTTATTTTTTCGGTCGTTTTTTGGCCTCTTCAGCCTGCTTTTTAGCTTCCTCAGCCTGTTGGAGCGAGCGTTGCAGCAAATCCTGAAACTTCGATTTCTTGACATCGCCCTTCGCAAACTTCTTCCGGTTTTCTTCCAGCACCGCTTTGATTTTATCTTCGTCGACAAACTTGCGAATCAGCAATTGCTGGGCAATCGTCACGACGTTCGACACAAAGTAATAAAACGTCAGACCGGCCGGAAACGAATTCAGGACGAACATGAACATCAGCGGGAACACGTAGCTCATCGCTTTCATGTTAATCGGGCTGTTCGGCTGGGCGGGCGTCATCTGGTTGTTATAGTACGCGTATGCCAAACTCGACGCCGTCATGAAGATCGTAAACAGACTCAGGTGTGAACCCAGGAACGGAATCGTGAACGGGAATTTGATGAACGAATCGTAGGTCGACAAATCGTTCGACCACAGGAATCCTTTTTGCCGCAGTTCGATCAGGTTCGGAAACAGGAAGAACAACGCCATCAAAACCGGCATCGTGGCCAGAACCGGAATACAGCCACTCAGCGGACTCACGCCCACCTGCTGATACAGTTTCATGGTTTCCTGCTGTTGCTTGGCCATGTCGTCGCCCACCTTCTCACGAATCGCGTTCACTTCGGGACCCAAAACCCGCATTTTCGCCATGCTAACGTACGAACGGTACGTCAAAGGCGTTAGCAGCAGTTTCACGAAAACCACCAGGGCAATGATCAGCAGGCCGTAGTTGGAGATGAATTTCTCCAGAAAACTAAACACCGGCACAAAAAAGTACTTGTTCACCGGTTTCAGAATGGCATACCCCAGGTAGACGTTCCGGTCGAATTCGGGTGCCACTTCGTCGAGCAACTGGTAATCGTTCGGGCCAAAATAGAAGCGGTAATTGCCTTTACCCGCCTTCACATCCGCGATGGGAATCAGCACGTCGGCGATGGCGGTTTTGACCGTACTGGAATCCGCTTCGTTCACAATCGTTTTGAAAACCGGCTTTTTGAAGGGACTGCTCTCCGAAATAAAACCGGCCAGAAAGTATTTGTGTTTGATGGTAAACCACTGCACCGGCTCTTCCAGCGTCGCTTCCTGATTGGCCGCGCCTTCCGACAGGCCATCGAAATTTTCGTCGGCCGACAGGTAATTGATCGTTGCCGATTTGCGGTTTTCGGCCATGTCGTTTTCAAACTGCCGCATTTTATCCTGCCACAGGAACCGGATGTCGTTGTTGGTCAACAGCTTATCCAGGCCATTCAGCTTCAGATCGTAGTCGACCACAAAGCCTTTCGCCGGAATGGTATAGGTCTGTTCAACGGATTCGGTGGGCGACAGGGCGAGTTTAAACGATACGGTTTGGGCGTTTCCCTGAACGGTTGTCTGGGGTGGCGTGGCCGTTTCGAAATACAATTTTTCGATGTTGACTTTCCCCCGGTTGGTGGGCAGTTCCAGCACCATTTCGCTGCTTTCTTCATTCAGCAGCACGAGCGGTTTCTGGTCGTACGTTTTGTAATTTTTCAGAAGAACTTCTTTGACGCGTCCTCCCTGGGTACTGAAGGTAACCCGGATATCGGGGTTTTCGACGACGATATCCTGGCTCTGGCCCGTTGCTGCGGCTGCAAAATCGCCGTACATCATTCGGGAGGCTGCCGAGTCGAGGGGTTGTTCCGCCTGTTTGGCGGCTTCCGGCGTGGGGGCAGTGGTGGCGGTTTCCTGTTGTGGTTTTGTCTCCGGAGCGGGCTTTGGCATTAACAACTGATACCCAAGCAACATCCCCAAAATCAATACAATACCAATAATTTGATTACGATCCATTTTTTTTGTTTAAAGCGTAAGGTTTAAAGCGTAACCCCGGCGCTTCAATCCGCATCGGCGGCCCGGGTTATGCTCTAAACCTCACTCAAATTCTAGTAGTCCGCAAAAGTACGGAGAAGCAAAGGCTTAACCAAGATTCGCCGTGGTGTCGACCAGGCGTTTCTCCTGAGAGTGGCCCATCGACGCCCGCACGAAATGCACGAACAACGGATGCGGGTCCATCACGGTGCTTCTCAACTCGGGGTGAAATTGCACACCAACGAACCACGGGTGGTTTTTGAGTTCTACAATTTCGACCAGCCCGGTTTCCGGATTGATTCCGGTTGGCACCAGCCCGGCTTTCTCAAACTGGTTGATAAATTCATTGTTAAATTCGTACCGGTGGCGGTGCCGTTCGCTGATCTGCGACTTTCCGTAAATCTGGAACGCCAGCGAATCTTTCTTGATTTTGCAGGGATAAGCGCCCAGCCGCATCGTACCGCCTTTGTTGGTCACCTTTTTCTGGCTCTCCATCATGTCGATAACCCGGTGCGATGCATTTGGGTTCATTTCCGACGAATGGGCGTCGGACCAGCCCAGCACGTTGCGCGCAAACTCGATGCAGGCACACTGCATCCCGAGGCAAATGCCCAGAAACGGTATTCCATTTTCACGGGCAAAGCGGATGGCGTTGATCTTGCCTTCGATGCCACGTTCGCCAAAACCGGGCGCAACCAGAATACCGTCGAGGTCCCGAAGGCGGTCCGAGACCTGCTCGAAATCTCCCAGGGTTTCGGACTGGATCCATTCGACATTGACCTTGCACTCGTTCTTGGCTCCAGCGTGGATGAACGACTCGGCGATGGATTTGTAGGCATCCCGCAACTCGACGTACTTGCCGACCAAACCGATCGTAACCGAATCCGTCGGATTTTTGAGGTGGCCCAGAAATTCCTTCCAGCTATCGAGATCGGCATCCTGATCGTTGTAGAGATCAAGCATGTACAACGCCCGCTGGTCGAGTTTTTCTTTGCGCATCAGCAGCGGAACGTCATAAATCGTTTCGGCGTCGATGGCTTCGATCACCGAATTCACCTGCACGTTACAGAACAGCGCAATTTTCCGGCGAATGTCGGGCGGAAGCGGGTGTTCGGTGCGGCACACGATGATGTCGGGCTGAACGCCATTTTCGAGCAGCATTCGAACAGAGTGCTGGGTCGGTTTGGTTTTCAACTCGCCGGCCGAAGCCAGGTACGGAATCAGCGTCAGGTGAATGACGAGCGTATCTTTTTCGCCCAGTTCAAACTTTAACTGCCGGACAGCCTCCACAAATGGCAGCGATTCGATGTCGCCTACACACCCACCAATTTCGGTAATGATGATGTCGTATTCACCGGTTTCACCCAGCAGCCGGATGTTGCGTTTGATTTCGTCGGTAATGTGCGGCACGACCTGTACCGTCCGACCGAGGAAATCGCCCTTGCGTTCGCGGGTGATGACGTTGTTGTAGATTCGGCCCGTGGTGATGTTGTTGGCGCGTGACGTACGAATGTTCAGAAAACGTTCGTAGTGGCCCAGATCGAGATCGGTTTCCGCGCCGTCGTCGGTGACGTAGCATTCGCCATGCTCGTATGGATTGAGCGTACCGGGGTCAATATTGATATAAGGATCAAACTTTTGAATCGTGACCGACAGGCCGCGAGACTGAAGCAATTTTGCAAGCGAAGAGGCAATAATGCCCTTGCCTAACGAAGAAGTTACACCGCCCGTAACGAATATGTACTTAGCGGTTTTCTGACCGGATGGAGCCATGTCTGAAAACGAAATGTGGTTGTTACGGGATGTAAAGGTAGGGAAAGTTACGGAGAAAAGGTGGGTATGTGGATGGAAAAAGTTACGGACGGGAGTAATGGGTTGAGGGTCAGCCCGTGGTGTGTTCAGGCCACGGCGGCAACTTTGTTGTATTTGTTGCGGTATTCGATGGGCGACAAACCGGTGATTTTTTTAAAGATCGTCCGGAAGGCTTTGGTGTCGGAATAGCCCACGTCGTACATGATTTCGTTGATGTTCTTCTGGCTGATTTCCAGGTTCTTCTTGGCGGCTTCGATTTTTACCCGCTGGATGTATTCGGCGACGGTATTGGACGTGGCTTTCTTAAACCGCCGTTCCAGGTTCCGCCGGCCCAGGGCGTGCATGTCGGCCAGTTGGTCGATGGTAATTTTGTCCTGAAAGTTCTTCTCGATAAACTCCTGGGCTTTTTTCACCGGCTCGTCTTCGTGTTCTTTCTGCCCCTGAAAAATCGTAAACGGCGACTGGGTTTCCCGGTCGATTTCAATGGCAAAGACTTTGGCCGACAGCACCGCAATGTCGCGGCCCGCGTATTTTTCGATGAGGTACAAAATCAGATTCAGGTACGAGAACGCGCCCCCGCTCGAATAGATGCCCATCTCGTCGGTAATGATCCGCTCGGTGACCAGGTTCACGTCGGGAAACAACTGCCGGAAGTCATTTGTCGCCATCCAGTGCGTGGCACACTGGCGGCCTTTGAGCAAACCGGTCGAGGCCAGCAAAAAGGCGCCCAGACACAGGCTGGCCACTTCCGAACCGCCCCGGTATTGGTCGGTGATCCACGGAATAAAGTCGCGGTTTTTTTCAATCGCCAGCCGCAGGTCACCATCCAGCGCGGGAATAATGATCAAATCCGTCTTCTGCACGTCAGCTAAAACAGCATCCGCATGGGCCGTAAAAGCACCACCGCTCAGGGGCGTTTCTTTCGTCAGACCGACCAGTTGTACCCGGAACAAAGGCGGTTGGCCCTTGGCGGCAAAAAACTGATTGACCTGCGTAAACAACTGGCGGGTGCCCTCCAGGCTACCTAAAATAGCCCCTTTGGGGACTAAAATCGATATATGCTTCATGCGTCAAAAATAAGGAAAGGGATTGTCGTAATCAACCCCTTTTATTGCCGCGTTTGCCCCCTGCCGCTGTCAAATTATTCCCGTACGTTTGTACTATACGCAACGCAAAAAAACCGCATCAATCCAAACACATAACGATGGCCTTATTCAATCCATATCTGAATTTTAACGGCAATACCGAAGAAGCGTTTACGTTCTACAAGTCGGTTTTTGGGGGTGAATTTATCGCGCTCCAACGTTTCAAAGACACACCCGAAGGCGCAAAACTCTCGGCCACGGAGGCCGAAAAAATCATGCACATTGCGTTGCAGATCGGACCCGGAACCCTCCTGATGGCAACCGATGCCCTGGAATCAATGGGTCACACCATAACCATGGGGAGCAATTTCCATCTATCCATCAACGTCGACAGCAAAGAAGAAGCCGACCGCCTGTACGAAAAACTTTCGGCGGGTGGAGTAGCCGTGATGCCGATGAAAAAAGAATTCTGGGGTGCTTATTTTGGCATGTTGACCGATCCTTACGGCATCCAGTGGATGATCAGTTTTGATGAAAAACTAGCCGCCTGACCAGTCAACGAACAGGAACAACAACCTTCTTCTATTTTGAAATCAGCAGGGTCCGGTTTGAAGCCGGGCTCTGCTCCCCGGATGATTACGACCGACTGAATCATGAGAAAGGTGAAATTACAGATGCAAATGACCCTCGATGGCTTCGTGGCCGGCCCAACGGGCGAACAGGACTGGATGGTCTGGAACTGGGATGCGGTTCTGAATCAGTATGCCGCCGATCTCGCCAATTCCGCCGACACAATGCTGATTGGCCGCGTGACCTACGAGGGCATGGCGAATTACTGGCCGAATGCCGCCACCAATCCCGACGCCCATGCGGATGACCTGGCCTTTGCGCACCAGATGAACGAGATCGATAAAGTGGTTTTTTCAACAACGCTTTCAACGGTTGCGTGGAAAAATGCCCGGTTGACCCAAAAAAGCCCCGCCGAAGAAGTGGCCGAACTGAAAACCCGGCCGGGCAAAGACCTGATTCTTTACGGGGGAGCCCGCATCGTCTCGGCTTTTGTTCAACACAACCTGATCGACGAATACCATCTCTTCATCAACCCCGTCGCCCTGAAAACCGGCCTGCCGATCTGGCAGGAAATGGCCGACCGCATGACGCTGAAACTGGTGAAGACCACCGTCAGCAGCGTCGGCATTGTGGTGCTTTGTTACCAGCCTGAACCAGCCCGGTAGGCAGTCGGCAGGATTATTGTTCTCTCCGGTATGAATCCATCCGCAGGTGTTATGGTCGAAGTTTTTAAAACCAATGTGTGGGATACGCGTCACGCCAACCAGCTTCTGGATCTCATCCATCAAACGTTCACGCACTATACCGCCAATTTTGACCTGGAAGATTGTGACAGGATCCTGCGCATCCACTCGTCAACCGGTCTGGTTGAAGCGTGTTTCGTGATTTCGCTGGTGCAGGATTTCGGGTTTACGGCGGAGGTTTTGCCGGACGATGCTCCCCTTTACTCACCGGATTTTTTAGTCCGGAACCCACTCCATACCGGAACGCACGAGTAAAATCGGGCACCATTTTGTTTATGGGTACGGTACACAACCGTCACTCATCGCAGCCTCCCATGCGTCACCTCGCTCCCTTTTTAAAAAACCGGCTCGGTCTGAAACTGGGCTCTTTTTTTGCTTTGTCGGCTTTTCTGCTCCTGTCGGGTTACCAATCGAACGACGATAAAAACCGCACCTGGAGCACTTACAAAGCCGATGCCGAAAGCACCAGTTATTCCGAACTGAATCAGATTACGGTCAACAACGTCAGCCAGTTGCAACTCGCCTGGACGTTTCAGCCGAACGACGCCCAGGCCGGTGCGCGGCCCGGCAGCAGTGAGTGCAACCCCATCATCATCGACGGTGTTTTATACGCCACGTCGGCCCGGCACCGGGTTTATGCCGTCGATGCCGCCACCGGCAGGCAATTGTGGTCGTTCGATCCGTTCGATGGCGGAGTGGGCGGGGGCGTCAGCCGGGGCGTTACGTATTGGGAAGATGGCGCGGACAAACGGATTCTGGTAACGGGTGGCGATGTGCTGTTCGCGCTGGATGCCCGCACGGGAAAACCGGTTCCGGGCTTCGGAAAAAACGGGCAGGTGAGCATGAACGTCGGCTTGCGGGACGCTCCCGAAACCATTTCGGTCATACCGACATCGCCCGGAATCGTCTACCAGGATCTGCTGATCATGGGGGCCGAAGTATCGGAATTGTATGGGGCGCAACCCGGCTACATTCGGGCCTACAACATCCGCAACGGAAAACTCGAATGGACGTTTCATACCATTCCGCTGCCCGGCGAACCCGGCTACGAAACCTGGCCCAGGGAAGCGTATAAATATGCTGGTGGCGTCAACGACTGGGCGGGCATGAGCGTGGACACCCGGCGCGGCATGGTGTTTCTGGCCCTGGGCTCCCCTTCCTACGATTTTTACGGCGCCGACCGCAAAGGCAAAAATCTGTACGGCAACAGTGTGGTAGCCCTCGATGCCAAAACCGGCTACTACCGCTGGCATTTCCAAACCGTCCACCACGATTTGTGGGACTATGACCTCCCCGCCCCGCCCAATCTGGTCACGGTGGAACGCGATGGTCCCGACGGTCGGCCCCGGAAAATAGACGCCGTGGCCCAGGTGACCAAACACGGTTTTGTGTTCGTCTTCAACCGGGAAACGGGTGAACCGTTATTTCCGATTGAAGAACGAAAGGTGCCGATGTCTCACCTCCCCGGCGAGGAAGCCTGGCCCACGCAGCCTTTTCCGCTGAAGCCCAAGCCGTTTGCCCGTCAACACATGACGGAAGCGGATTTGACCCGGTATTCGACGGCGGGGCATGACTCCATCGTAAAAAAATTCCGGTCGATGCGCTACGAGGGACTCTTTACCCCACCGGATCTGAAAGGCACCTTGATGCTGCCCGGAACCCGGGGCGGTGCCGAATGGGGTGGCGCGGCCTATGACCCGGCCACGAGCGTGTTGTACGTCAAGTCGAACGATTCGCCGGAAATACAGTCGATGCAAAAAGTCGATCCGGAAAAAGAAGCCAAAGACCAGACGATTTTTGCCCAGGGCAAAACGCTTTACATGACGTATTGCGTGAGCTGCCACGGCAAGGACAAAAATGGCGATGAACCCACCTATCCGTCGCTGATCGGCCTCCGAAACCGGATGACGCGCGAGGCTGCGCTCGCCAAAATCAAACAGGGTGGCGGCAAAATGCCGGCCTTTGCCAGTGTGGTCAAAGGGAAGGAACAGGGCATCCTTGCTTTCCTGTTCGACCGGGAAAAGAATTCGAGCAAAGCCACCAAAATGGAAACCGGTCAGACCCTGGCGGGTGCCGACAAATACCTGAATCTGACGGCCTACGGCCATTTCCGGGATCCAAATGGACATCCGGCCATCAAACCGCCCTGGGGAACACTCAACGCGATTAACCTGACTACCGGCGATTACGTCTGGCAGATTCCGCTGGGAAATCATCCGGGATTACAGGAAAACGGAGCGCCGGAAACCGGACTGGAAGGCTCTGCCGGTCCCATCGTCACCGCCGGTGGGCTGGTTTTTATCAGCGGCACCCGGGATCAGAAGCTGAAAGCCTTCGACAAAGCGACGGGCAAACTGGTGTGGGAGACCACGCTCCCGGGTGTTGCCAACGCAACCGCCTGTACGTATTTCAGTGGCAACCGGCAATTTGTCGCACTCTCGGTTGGCGGAAGCAAAGAAAATCCGGCCGGTTCTATTATGGCCTATTCATTACCAAAATGAGCGCACCTTAACCTTCTGAAAAGTTATGATTACACGCACTCAATTCGACTTTCCGACCAGTTTCCACTGATACACACCACCAACCTTTTCAATGCCCCAGTAATCGAATGAGCCGCTGGCCCGGTCGCCGAAGGTGTCGAGATTCGTCGGGCCGGTTGCCCCCACATAAGCGTTGGCTTGGGTCACAAACTGGCTTTCCAGGGTGCTGAGGTCGGCCGGGACGCCATTGCTGGCTTCGATCGTTTTGGCAATAACCCACATCGCATCGTACACCGCGATGCCGAACGCATCGGCGTCGATACCGGTTTTGGTTTTTATCCGGGCAATGAGTGGCTCCCAGGCGGTTTTATACGCGTCCGGCAAACCGAAGGTCGGTGTAAAAAACTGCGTACTAATCGCAAAATCAGCAGCATCCGGGTCGCCGATCAGGGCAGCACTCAGGGCCACGCCATCCCCACCATACCAGCGCACGGAACTCAGAACCGGGTCCGAAGCCGCCTGCTTAAACAGGGCGACACATTCATCGAAGGAAGCCAGATAAACGCCGACTTTGCCAGCACCGTAAGTAGTGGTGAATGCGGTAATCTGTGCTTTAATCGCGGCAATTTCTGCGGTAAAATCGCTGATGGACGTACCGTAGGGTGTCAATGGCTGAACCACCCCGCCCAGCGTGGTAAATGAAGCACCGGTCGATGTTTGCAATCCTTTGTTTCCGGCATCATCACGGGCAATGGTCACCAGTCCGCGAATGCCCTGTTCATAGATGGTTTTGGCAATGGCGGCTCCCTCAATTTTGTCGGCCGGACAAAACCGGAAAACCGGGTCGTCGGCAATGGCCAGACTTCCCGCCGTACTGCCCTGGCTGATCACGAGGCTGTTGTTGGAACTGGTAAGAGGCAACAGGGCCGCCAGTTCGGCACTGGACTGTGGCCCGATGAAAAACCGGGTTCCGGCCCCAGCCGCTGCCGTGAAAAAACCAACCGCTTTTTCGGCTTCCAACTGGGTGTCGTAGCCCGTAACGCTGAGCCGGAAGCTGCTGCCTTTGCCCGCAAAATAGCTATTGATGTCTTCCTCCGCAATTTCCATCGCGGCCTGGGTGGTAATTCCGAGGGATGACCAGTTTCCGGTCAGCGACGAAAGTCCGCTGATGTTGATGGTAACCGGTTGCAGGTGATCGTCAACCGAACACCCGGCAAAAAGAAGTAAGCTAAAAACAAATACGGAAGCGGTCAGGTTTTTTAGGATGTTCATATGAGTTTAATTTTGCCGAAAATATACGACATATTACACTCATAATCACACCCCATACACCAATAGATTTGTCTGACAATCGACCTTTTCCGTGTATCTATTCACTCCTTTGGTCAGAGGTACAATCAGGTATTATTTTTCTGATTCCTACCCTCAACTCAGCCGATCCTTAAAACTCTCATACCCGTAGGTTTTCACCAGCCGGAAGGTTCCATCTTCCTGCCAGATGCCGATGGAGGGCAGATTTACCCCGTTGAACGTGCTCGTTTTCACCATGGTGTAGTGAATCATGTCATCGAAAATGACTTTGTCGCCAATCTGGAGCGGTTCATCGAAACTGTAATCGCCCATGAAGTCACCCGCCAGACAGGTCATTCCGCCCAGGCGGTAGGTCGGTTTACCCGAAACCGGTTCGTGGTACGAATTCAGAATCCGGGGTTTATACGGCATTTCGAGCGTGTCGGGCATGTGGGCAGCAAAGGAGGTATCAAGAATGGCTACCTGAATTCCCTGGCTGTCAACCACATCCAGAACCGACGACACCAGCACCCCGGTCTGCCAGCCAATGGCCGAACCCGGTTCCAGAATGACTTCGACCTGGTATTTTTCCCGGAACGCTTTCAGCAACCCGATCAGGTGTTCGGTGTTGTAGCCTTCGCGCGTCATGAGGTGTCCTCCGCCCATGTTGACCCACCGCGCCTGGTGAAGCAGATCACTAAAACGGTTTTCCAATGCTTCGAGGGTGCGTTCGAGCGTGTAGGAGTCGTTTTCGCAGAGCGTATGAAAATGAATGCCTTCCATCCCGTCCGGCAGCCGGTCACCGATCAGATTCCGCGTCACGCCCAGCCGCGAGCCCGGCACACAGGGATTGTACATATCCGTGGCGACCTCCGAATACTGCGGATTGACGCGAATGCCGCAGGAAACACCCGACCCGATCGCCCGGTTTTTAAACCGCTCCCACTGGCTCAGCGAATTGAATGTGAGGTGACTGCTCCGTTCGAGAACTTCGTCAAATTCATCGTCGCGGATGGCCGGAATATAGGTATGCGCCTGAACGCCCAGGTATTCGTTGACCAGCTTGATTTCGTTGAGTGAACTGGCCGTGGCACCCGACAGGTATTGCTTCACCAGCGGGAAAGCACTGTACATCGAGAAGCCTTTGAGGGCCATAATAATCTGAACCCCAGCCTGTTGCTGTACACTATCGATAAGTTCTAAATTGGTGCGGAGTTTGGTCTCTTCCAGTACAAAACAGGGCGAGGGAATTTGGGAGTAGTCGATCATCAGGGATGGAGACGCCACATAAAGGCGGTTTTTAATCACAAAAATAGCGAAAACGGCGGTTTTGTTCAGCATAAAAAATGCCCGCCGGTTGGCAACCGGTGGGCATGCAGTCAAAAGTGTGAACCGATTATTCCAGGGCAAACACTACCGGCAAGGTAAACCGGACCCGCACCGGCCGACCCGATTGCTTGCCGGGTTGCCAGGGCGGCATCTTCTTCGCCACCCGCAGCGCTTCCTCGTCACAACCAAAGCCGATGCCTTTTACGACGGAAACATCGACAATACTCCCATCCGTGTTCACCACAAATTGAAGATACACTTTTCCGGAAATGCCCGCCCGCGAAGCAGCCGGAGGATAGCGCAGGTTTTTTTCCAGGAATTCAGCCATTTTTCGCATCCCGCCCGGAAACTGGGGATCCTGTTCCACCTTCAAAAATACTTCATCCGGTTTGCGTTCCACTTCAATCGATTTTTCCACCGGTGCCGGACCTGCCGTTTCCGTGGGGGCTTCGATCACATCCAGCGCGTTGGGGTCGCCCTCCTGGGTTTTATCACTCGACACCTTGTCTTCCAGGTCCTCTACCGTCGGCACCGTTACATCATCGGGGGCTTCGGTTACCACTTCCGGGGGCAGATTTCGTACCGTAGGCAGTTGAACGGGAATCTCCACTTTCGGCGGAATGACAATCGGCGGTTCTTCCTGCGGTAATGTTCTGATGTCTTCCAGCGTCACTTCCTTCATAAACTGATCCGGGGTCTCGGCGGGTTTCAGCCGGTTATAGAGCGTCGGTGTGGCCAAAGCGGCCCAAAACAAGGCGATTCCCAACCACAGCGCCCGGTTGGCACTGCGCTGATAGACCTGGCGCAAATCGTAGGCGCCATACAATTTGTTGCGGTTTTCAAACACGATGTCGTCGAGCGATGCGACGTTTAGCTGTTCGGGTGTCATAGCCAAAGCAATGTTAGTGACTGACACAAATATATATAAGAAAACTATATATACAAGTTAGGGGTAATCTTTTTTGTTTTCTTTCCCTTATCTTACCTTTCCATACCGCTGATTCCCGTGCCATGAAAGTCGAAGGATACCGATACCGGTGTAGTTTCCCTGTATATTCCATTGTGTGGTCCCTATTTCTGTTGTTGTGCTTATGTCCAACGCTTTCGCTGGCTCAGCCCCGGGGCGTGGCCACCTCGAAGCGGTTTCTGGATTCACTGCAACGGGAAACGTTTCAGTATTTCTGGGAATTGGGTAACAATCCGAACGGGCTGATTCCCGACCGGTATCCATCGCCCTCGTTTGCGAGCATTGCCGCCACCGGCTTTGGGCTTACGGCCTACCTGGTGGGTGTCGAGCGGGGGTATGTGAGTCGCCAGCAGGCGGCCGAACGAACGCTTCGAACCCTGCGCTTTTTTAATTACGCCCCCCAATCGGCCGATGAAAAAACCGCTACCGGCTACCACGGCTTTTTCTACCATTTTCTGGATCTGAAAACCGGGCTGCGTTTCAAACAGGTGGAGTTGTCGACCATCGACACGGCCTTGCTGCTGGCCGGGATGCTGAGCAGTCAGTCGTATTTTGATCAAAACACCCGGGTAGAGAAGGAAATCCGGATGCTGGTCGACCGGATCTATCGCCGGGTCGACTGGACCTGGATGCAGGCCCGAAAACCACTGGTGTCGATGGGTTGGTACCCCGAAAGCGGTTTTATCAAATCCGACTGGAAAGGCTACAATGAAGCGATGATCCTGTATGTGCTGGCCTTAGCCTCACCCACCTATCCGATTGGGCCCGAAGCCTGGACGGCCTGGACGGCGACCTACGAATGGAAAGAATTCAAGGACTACGCCCACGTCAACTTCGAACCGCTGTTCGGCCATCAGTATTCGCACATCTGGATTGATTTCCGCAGTATTCAAGACGCTTACATGCGTCAGCGGGGAATTAACAGTCGACGGGCCACACTCGCCAACCGCGCTTATTGCATCGAAAATCCCGGAGGATTTGCCGGTTATGAAACCGACCTCTGGGGCCTGACCGCCAGCGACGGCCCGAAAGATACGCTGATCAACGGGCGATCGTTTTTCTCCTACCGCGCCCGGGGTGCAGCCGCAACACAGATCGTCGATGACGGGACGATTGCGCCCACGGCGGCCGGTGGGTCGATGCCGTTTACGCCGGAAGAAAGCATCCGGGCACTCCAGTTGATGAAATACCGCTATGGAAAAAAGATCTACGGTCCCTACGGTTTCAAGGACGCCTACAACCTTTCTTACCCCGGCCAGTGGTTCGACAAAGACTACCTCGGCATCGACAGTGGCCCGATTCTGCTGATGACCGAAAATTACCGCACCAACCAGATCTGGAACCTGATGATGCGTAACGCCATCGTCCGGCGGGGATTGTTACGGGCCGGTTTTCGGGGGGGATGGCTGAGGAATTAAGAGTTAGGAGTTAGGAGTGAAGAGTTGGCTGACGCACGAGCGGTTTCATGCGTCAGCCAACTCTTCACTCATAACTCATAACTCTTAACTCCTAATTTTCAACGCTCAGCGGCTGATTGACCTGATCCTGCACCGGCAGGCCTTGCTTGTTCATTTGTTCGATGAAGGGATCGGGGTCGAGTTCTTCGCAGTTCCAGACGCCGGGTTGCATCCAGACGCCTTTCAGCATCAGCATGGCACCGATCATGGCCGGAACACCCGTAGTATAGCTCACCGCCTGCCCGCGAACCTCCTTGTAAGTCACGGCATGGTCGCAGTTGTTCCAGATGAAATACGTTTTTTCCTGGCCGTCTTTGATGCCTTTGATCTGGCAACCGATCGAAGTCTGCCCCGTGTAGTTTTCGCCCAGTGAGTCGGGCGCCGGCAACACGGCTTTCAGAAATTCCAGCGGAACAATATCGATTCCCTGAAACTGGATTGGTTTGATGCTGGTCATGCCTACGTTTTCCAGCACCTGGAGGTGGGTGATGTAAGCCTGCCCGAAGGTCATCCAGAACCGGGCGCGTTTCAGCGTCGGGAAGTTTTTAACGAGTGATTCAAGTTCTTCGTGGTAGAGCACGTACGACTCTTTCGGGCCGATTTCGGGGTAAACGATCGGCTTATGAATCGACATGGCTTCAATTTCGATCCATTCGCCATTTTCCCAATACCGGCCGGGCTGCGTAATCTCCCGGATGTTGATTTCGGGATTGAAGTTGGTAGCAAACGCCTTGCCGTGATTCCCGGCATTACAATCGACAATATCCAGGTAGTGCATCTCGTCGAAGTGGTGTTTGGCTGCGTAGGCCGTGAACACCTGCGTGGCGCCCGGATCGAAGCCACAACCCAGCAGCGCCATAATACCGGCATCCTTAAACCGCTCCTGATAGGCCCACTGCCAGCTGTATTCGAACTTGGCGACATCTTTCGGCTCATAGTTGGCGGTGTCCATGTAGTGCGTCCGGGTTTCCAGACAGGCATCCATGATCGGCAGATCCTGGTAGGGCAGCGCGACATTGATTACTAAATACGGCTGAAACTGCTTGATCAGCTTGACCATTTCGGCCACAACATCAGCATCGACCTTCGCCGTTTTGATTTCCACGCCGTGCATTTCCCGAATTTCGGCGGCAATTTTATCGCACTTGGAAAGTGTCCGGCTGGCCAGCATAATGTCTGTGAAGACGTCCGCATTCAACGCACATTTGTGCGCAACGACACTCCCGACTCCGCCGGCACCAATAATCAGCACTTTAGCCATTTGATTTCGTATAACTGTTTAAGATTTGTTACGTTCTGCTGATTTTCATCAGTCCGATACTACCGGCAGGAACCAACAAACAGGGTTGAACAAATTCGCGCAAAGATAGCCAGCCGGGCCGCGTTGTTGACAGAATTTCCGGAAAAAGATTGAACGGGGTCATTAAAAAAGATTCCGGTTTTTGATTTGGACACCTCCGGCCGGCATAGTATATTTGGTAGATAGGCAAAAGTCTATTTTTGCAACAAAACCCTCCCCAACGCTATGAAACTGAAGAGTTCTACCGGTTCATTTGAACTATCGATCAAAGGCTACGGTGTGAAAGCAACCAACTGGCGGGAACGCAACAGCCTGCTGTGCGAACTGTCGACCGAATGGCAAAAAGAATCCTATACCCAATCGGCACCGCTACAAACCTACGAAATCAAGCGGCTGATCAATGGTCTTAAACTGCTCTGGAGCCGCGCCATCAATCACGTTACGGTTTCGTTTTCGGAACCGGGCCTGAACGTCGAAGCCTCTTCCCTGCCCAATGAACAGTATCGGCTGCAAATTCAGTTGGACGGCACCCTCACGCCATCCTGGCATCCTTACCCCGATTTCCCCCTCCTGATGGATGTTACCTTAACCCGGTTTCAACTGCGCGAAGCCATCCGGGATTTAGTCAATCAACTGGCCCTTTTTCCGGAGCGTTAAGTCAAATTATACAAATTTGATCGGGTTACCGTTTTCTAGCTTTTCCCAATATTTTGTCTGACAATTCTCAAAAACAAAAACCGTTTAGTCGAAAACACCTACCTTTGCTTCCGATACGAAATCAAGTTTAGCTTTAAAACCAAACCGAAATGGGGCCTGTTAGCCCCCGGACGTTTAAGCCTAGTGGAATGATAGAAGTTCGGAAAAGGAGTCGCACACAGACTATGGCGCGCATACTTCAGGCTGTAGGGGAAGTGATTTCTGAACGGGGCGTCAACCGGGTTGGAATCAATGCGGTAGCCGAAAGAGCGGGAGTCAATAAAGTGCTTATTTACCGGTATTTTGGAGGCTGGGAAGGTTTGATGGAACGGTTTCTGCACGAAGGCCATTTCCTGACCGACTACAACCAGCAGTTTCTGGCAAAACACCTGGAAACCGATCCAACTGTCAAAAAACAAACCCGGGTCGACTACCTGGTTGGACTGCTGCGCGAGTTGAAAGGACGGATGCCGGCCCAGGAAATGCTCAAATGGGAAATCAGCAATCCGGGTTCCTACCTGAGTCAGCAGTTGGCAATTGCCCGTAACGAATCTTTTCAGAAGGTTCTCGACCAGTTTTTTACCAACGACAAGGAAGACCAGAGCGCCGTGACCGCCATTCTGGTTTCGGGCATCACCATGCTCCTGCTCATTGCCCCCAATCAGAACCAGTTTATGACCCTTGATTTGCAATCGGATGAAGGCTGGAAGCGAATTGAACACGCCATTCACCGAATTTGCGATTCACTCACACCCTGACTTTCGCACCCTGACAGCGCCGGGCTGTCGTACAGTCGAAGACCCTGTCAGCGGTGCGAAAGTCAGGACGTGTCAAGGTTTTTGGTGCATCAAATCCTCAATTTCTTCGATTTCGATTGGAATCGAATCCATCAGGTCGATGTTCCCGGTTTCCGTTATCAGAAGATTGTTCTCCAGCCGGATGCCCAAACCTTCTTTGCGTATATAGATGCCCGGTTCGCAGGTAAATACCATTCCGGCTTCGAATTTGCGGTATTTGTTACCCACATCATGCACATCCAGGCCCAGGAAGTGGGAAGTTCCGTGCATGAAATACTGGCGGTACAGCGGATTGTCCGGGTCCTGTTTTGCCACCTCCTGCCGGTCCAGCAAACCCAGCCCGATCAATTGCGACTCCATGATGCGGCCGACTTCCTTGTGGTAATCGTCCCAGACATTGCCCGGCACCAGCAGTTTTTTCGCTTCCTTCATCACGTGCAGCACCGCCTGATAAACGGCTTTCTGCCGCTCCGTAAACCGCCCGTTCACCGGCAGGCTGCGCGTCAGGTCGGCGTTGTAATTTGCGTATTCAGCGGCCACATCCAGCAGGATGATCTCACCATCTTTACACGGGCGGTTGTTTTCGATGTAATGCAGCACGCAGGCACTGGCCCCGGATGCAATGATTGGCGTGTAGGCAAACCCCTGCGACCGTTGCCGGACAAATTCGTGGAGCAGTTCGGCTTCAATTTCGTATTCCCACACACCGGGTTTGATGAAAGGCAACAACCGCCGAAAACCGGCTTCCGTAATCCGGATTGCTTCGCTGAGCAAGGCCACTTCCTCCGGCTGTTTGATCGCCCGAAGAAAATGCATCAACGGCGCCAGACGTTCATACCGGTGAAGCGGGTATTTTTCCCGAAACTGGCGGATGCCCCGGGCTTCACGGCTTTCCACCTCCGACGAGTTCCGGGTGTGTTCGTTGGTGTTCAGATAAATGTGTTCAGCCTCAAAAACCATCTGGATAAACACACGGTCGAATTCATGCGTCCAGAAAACGGACTTCCGGGAAATGCCCGAGGTTTGCTCCGCTTCTTCCTTGGTCAGCTTGTGCCCTTCCCAGATTTCAATCAGTTCGCTGGTTTCGCGCAGAAACAGCACTTCGCGAAACTTCTCGTCCGGATGATCGGGAAACAACACCAGAATGGTTTCCTCCTGGTCGACGCCGGACAGGTAAAAGAGGTCGTTATTCTGCCGGAAACCCATCGTGCCGTCGGCATTGGTCGGCATGATGTCGTTGGCGTTTAAAACAACGACAGACTTGGGTTTCAATACTTCCGCCAGCCGTCGGCGGTTTCGGATAAACAATTCGTTGCTGATGGGTGTATACTTCATGCGGAGTAAGGTTTCAAATCGCCCAATTCGGTAATATCAATATCATTTTGTATATTAATGCCTAAAATTGATGCTTTCGTTTCAATGAAAAAAATTGTTGCGCTTCTTTTTGGGATCACGTTCTTCGGAGCCGGTATCACAAACGCCCAATCCAAATACTGGATCACCCTGAAGGACAAGCCTTCTGCCGGAAAACCGTCGCTTTCTCCCCTCACCCTTTCCAATCGCCAGTCGATGGGGCTCTCCGTCGACGAAACGGACCTGCCGCTCAACCCGGCCTACTTGCAGGCCCTCACCCACCAGGGCGTTCGGCCGCTCTTCCGCTCGCGCTGGCTCAACGCGGTTTCGGCCGAACTGACCGCCGGACAGGCGCAACAAGTGAAGGCCTTGTCGTTTGTGAAGGACCTTGTTCCCATCGATCAGCACATTGTCATCAACAGCCTCGAGCACGACATTACAAAAGTATTGATGGCACCGGTGATGTCGCAAATTCAGGCGGAGGTGTTCGGCCGCGCCGGGATGACGGCGAAGAATGTGACCATTGGTGTGATTGATGCGGGATATTTTGGCGCGGATTCCGCCAGTGCCTTGAAACACATTTTTCAGCGAAACGGGATCCGGGAAGTGCGCGACTATGTAAATACCAGTCGTCCGCGCAACGCGTTTTTCGGATCGCTCGAAACCCTCTCCGACTTCCACGGCACGGAAGTGATGGCGGCCATTTCGGGCCACGATCCCAACGAAAATATTCAGTACGGTTTAGCTACCGATGCCACCTTCTACCTCGCCCGCACCGACCACGGTGCCCGCGAGTTTCGGGGCGAAGAAGACAACTGGATTGCTGCGATGGAGTGGATGGACAGCCTGGGCGTGCGCATTATCAACACCTCGCTGGGCTATGCCAAAGGCTTTACGAACCCCAAGGAAAACTACCAGCCGAACCAGATGGACGGCCACACGAGCCTGATCAGCAAAGCCGCCCAACTGGCCGCCGACAAGAAAGGGATTCTGGTCATCGTATCCGCCGGTAATGAAGGTGACGACCGCTCCTGGCGCATCATTTCCACCCCGGCCGACGCGCAGGGCGTGCTGGCCGTGGGAGCCACCAACAACAAGGTCTGGAACCGCATTGGCTACAGCAGCATCGGCCCGGAATTCCTCCCCTATCTGAAACCGAACGTATCCTGTTTTTCGCTGTACGGCACCTCGCTTTCGGCTCCGGTCATCACCGGATTTGCGGCCTGTCTGATGCAGGCCAATCCGAAGCTGACCAACAAAGAACTGATTGCCATTATCGAAAAATCATCGCACCTCTATCCCTATGGCAACAATTACATCGGCTATGGAGTCCCGCAGGCTTCTCGCGCGCTGGCGATGGCCAAGGGGCAGACGTTGGCCGCTTCGGCAAAATCCATCAAAGTAACGGGCAAAACGTATTCGCTGCCGCTGCCCGACTATGCCGATGTGTCGGTGTCGGTTTTCCACAAAAAAGATGATACCCGCGTTCTGCAACAGGAATCGATGCGGGTTCAGAACGGCGCGATTCTCCTGCGCCGGAATCACGACGAAAAACGGACCACGGTGGATTTAAAGAAGGAAGTAGTCGAAATTATCTGGCAGTAGATGGGCAGTTTCCACGGTTTTCCAACCGTGGAAACCTTAGAGGTATTTTCCCGGCCCCAGGTAATTTTTCACGTAATCCTCAATACCGGCTTCCAGCGATCGAAACGGTTGGGAATACCCGATGGAGCGCAGTTTGCTCATCGTGGCCTGCGTATAATACTGGTACTTATCACGGATGTCTTCGGGTGTATCGATGAACTCAATCTGGGGCGTCACGCCCATGGCCTGAAAGGTATTGTTGGCTAAATCCAGGAAGGTTCGGGCTTTGCCGCTGCCGAGGTTGTAGATGCCGGAGTTCCGGCGGTGGTGCATCAAAAACATGCAGACCTCCACCACGTCCTTCACATAAATGAAATCGCGCATCTGTTCACCGTCTGCGAAATTCGGATGGTGCGACCGAAACAATTTCATCGAACCTTTTTGCTGAATCTGGCAAAAGGCGTGGTAGATGACGGAAGCCATGCGGCTTTTGTGGTATTCGTTCGGTCCGTAGACGTTGAAGAACTTCAAACCGGCCCAGAAAAACGGGTGTTTTTCCTGTTCCAAAACCCACATATCAAACTCGTTTTTGGAGTCGCCGTAGGGATTGAGCGGTTTTAGCTGCGGAATAAGAGATTCATTGTCATCGTAACCCAATTCACCCAGCCCGTAGGTAGCCGCCGAGGATGCATAGACCAGCGGAATCTGGTATTCGATGCATTTCTGCCAGATTTTCTTGGAATACTCGACATTGAGGTGTTCGAAAATACTGCGGTCGAACTCCGTCGTGTCGGTTCGGGCACCGATGTGGAATAAAAATTCAATCTCGTGGTAGTTATTGTCCAGCCAGTCGAAAAACTCTTCCCGGTCGACCCGTTCAAGAATGCGTTTTTCTTCCAGATTGGCCAGCTTGTCTTCCCGTGAAAAATCATCCACAGCAATGATAGCATTGAAATTTTCCTGATTCAGTCTTGAAATCAGGCAGCTTCCGATGAAGCCTGTAGCGCCCGTAACAATGATCATACTCCGTAGAAATTGAGCAACGATTGTTTTAGGTTAGATTAAAATTACGTGTTAACATCTTAAATAGGGTGTAAAGTTAGGATAATTCACTACACCAACCAATCCACGTTTTGATGAAAAAATAGAATTATTCCAATATTGATTTTCCTGAATGCCCGTGAAACCGCTCTGGTTTGTTCACCAATACGGAAGCGCAGTCGATCAAAATTTGGATTTTTATTAACGCTCCGAAGGCCGTAATTTTGCAATCAAATCAAGTGGTGGTAAAAACCTACCCGAAACGACGAATCGCCCCGGCGATGGTGAATAATGGTATATATTAGCAGAAAAGAGCATTTTAACGCAGCCCACCGCTTATTTAACCCGGCCTGGTCTGACGAGAAGAATAAAGAAGTATTTGGTCCGTGTGCCAATGTGAACGGACATGGTCACAACTTTGAGTTAATTGTAACCGTCAAAGGCGAACCCAATCCCGACACAGGCTTCGTGATCGACCTGAAAGTGCTGGGCGATCTGGTGAAAACCGAAGTGATCGATAAAGTCGATCACAAAAACCTTAACCTGGATGTCGATTTCATGCAGGGCAAAATGGCTAGTTGTGAGATCTTTATCGTTGAAATCTGGAAAATTCTGGATCGCGCCCTGGGTCAAATTTCCGAAGCCCGGCTTCACCGCATCCGCTTATACGAGACCCCGAAAAATTACGTGGATTATTATGGGGAATAACCGATGACGTACTACCTCATTGCCGGAGAGCGCTCCGGCGACCTCCACGGCGGCAATCTGATCAAAGCCATTCATCACCACGATCCGGATGCCCGCTTTCGGGCCTGGGGTGGTGAGCAAATGGAAGAAGCCGGGGCCACGCTCGTGCGGCACTATCGCTCGATGGCTTTCATGGGCTTTCTCGAAGTGGTTCAAAACCTGGGAACCATCCGAAAAAACCTGCGCGATTGCCAGCGGGACCTGCTTGAAACCCGCCCTGATGTTCTGATTCTGATCGACTACGCTGGCTTTAATCTGCGAATGGCCGGTTTTGCCAAAAAACACGGGATTCCGGTTTTCTATTACATCTCGCCCAAAGTGTGGGCCTGGAACCAGAAACGAGCCCTAAAAATCAAGGCGGTGGTCGACCGGCTTTTTGTCATTTTCCCGTTCGAAGTGCCATTTTACCAGCAATATGCCTACCCGGTCGATTACGTCGGCAATCCCCTGATGGACGCCATTGCCGCCTTCCGGCCCGACCCGGTTTTTCGGGAAAAGAACCAGTTGGGCGGTAAACCAATCATTGCCCTTCTGCCCGGTAGCCGCCACCAGGAAGTGTCGCTGCTGTTGCCCGCCATGCTGGAAACCGTCCGGCACTTCCCCAACCACCAGTTTGTGGTTTCCGGCGTTAGCAATCTGCCGAAATCCCTCTACGAAACCTTGCTGAAAAATACGCCGGATTTACCAGTGGTCACCGACGCAGCCTACGATCTGCTGGCCGTTGCAGAGGCCGCTTTGGTTACTTCAGGAACGGCCACGCTGGAAACCGCCCTGCTGAATGTGCCCGAAGTGGTTTGTTACAAAATGTCGTGGGTGACTTTTCAGGTTGCCAGTCGGCTCATTGCGGTGCCATTTATTTCGCTGGTCAACCTCATTCTGGGTCGGGAAGCCGTCAAGGAATTGAAGCAACATGAGGTGACCACGGAACGTCTGGTTGACGAACTGACGAAAATTCTCCCCGGCGGATCGGATCACGAGCGGCAACGGGCTGATTACGCGGAATTGCGGGAGAAAGTGGGCGGGCCGGGTGCGTCGGATCGCGCGGGGGAACTGATGGTGAGGTATTTACGAAATTAAGCCGGTCTGTTCGTACCGTTTCAGCCATTCTTTTTTCTTGCCCTGAATCTGACTGAAAAATTCATAAACCGGCCGCATGTCTTTCTGGTAGTCGCCAGTCATGTAAAGGGGTTCGCTCAGTACAACGGCTTTCCGGGGGTAGTCGATTCCGGTGAGAATGATGGGAACGTCAGCCTTCAGGGCAATGTAGTAAAAGCCGGTTTTGAGCCGCTCCACATCGCTGCGGGTGCCTTCGGGAGGAATGCAGATGTGCAGGTACTCGTTTTGAATGAAGACATCCACAATCGCATCCACCAGGTTGTTGGCCCGGCTCCGGTTGACGGGTTTGCCTCCCAGAAGCCGGAAAAACCAGCCGGCATACCACGTAAACAATTCTTTTTTAGCCAGATACTGAATCCAGACGCGCGTTGTCGCCCGCGCTCCCACGCCCACCGGAAAATCCCAGTTGGTGTTGTGTGGAGCCAGGACCCAAATTGCTTTGGGAAGATCCGGAACCACGCCGAGAAGTTTCCAACCGGCTACTTTATAGAGCCACCGGGCCAGTGCGCTAAACATATCCTCTGAAACCGTCCCTGTTGACGGCGGTAATTTTAAGAAAAAACAAACGGTTTGGGGCTAAAGCACAGGACGAAAATGAGCAAAGCGAGCCAGCCCAGCACCACCCGACCGGCCCCCAACGGCTGATCGTCCTCCGTATCGGGGTGGTAAACGCCCAGGAACCGCCCCAGAATCAGAATAAATAACAGAAAACCGGGATAGCCTTCGACCGCCGGAAAGAAGAACGAGATTAAAAACTGACCAGCCACCACACTCAGCGCCAGCGTCAGGGCTGTCATCCGGTTTTCGCTGATACTCTGAAAACTGACAAACAATCCGATAACATACAACACCAGATAACCCAGTTCGTTGGTAAAAACGCCGTCGTTGGCGACGATGAAATCGGAGGGTTTGATGAAGCCCAATCCGGCATAAAACGCAAAGCCCACCAGCAAAACCGGGGCAATCATCCGAAACGCCCGGCGGCCAATCAGGCTGTAAAGCACGTGACCACCGTCCAGTTGACCAATTGGAATCAGGTTGAGTGAGGTAAAAAACAGGGCAAAATAACCCGCCATCAGATACGGATAATGGATCATTTCGTAGGGATGGGGCAAACGGGCCGGGTCGGCAACGTAGGTTTTAAAAAACCAGAACAAGAGGTTATCCCCCAACTGAATCGCACTCTCGGGCGGCAGGTTTTTATAGACGTATTGACCGAAAGCCAATCCGTATTTCTGGTACTCGGGGTGAATCGAAAAGATGTGTTCCGGTGGCGGCAAATGCGTAAAACCGTACCAGAGAACGATGAGTGCCAGCACAAACCCCGCCAACGGCCCGGCAATGCCAATATCGAAGAATTTTTTGCGGCTGTTGATGAAATCCTGAATCCGGATAAAAGCCCCCAGCGTACCGAGCGTTTGCCCGAAACCGAACCACATCGGAATGTAGTAAGGCAAGGTGACCCGAACGTGGTGGTAGCGGGCCATAAAAAAATGCCCGAATTCGTGAACCGTCAGAATGGCCAGAAACGGAATTGAATAATGAAGACCGTCCCAGAATTCCGGCCAGCCAATACCGTGTTTCGGATCCAGAAAAGAACGGCCATACATCCATTCTGCACCAGCCGCAGTTGTTGAAATCAGGGTAAGAACAAAAAGGCTAGCTTGAATGAGGTATGTCCTCGTTGGTGGATTCATCGCGAAGATAATCAAGAATCGACAGGGGCGGTTGCACCTGCACAGCATGGATACCTAACTCAGCCGCCGAGCGAATGTTGTGCGGATTGTCATCTAAAAACAGGGTTTCTTCGGCCACCAGCCCGGAGGTAGTCAGCACATGCCGGTAAATTTCGGGCGACGGTTTGGCCATTTTCACCTCGTAGGAGTAGTAGACCCGCTCAAAAAGTTCTTCCAGCGACGGCTGCCCCAACTCCATGAAGATTTTGTTGACGCCCTGAATGTGAATGGCACTGGTGTTGCTCAACAGAAACAGCCGGTATTTTCCGTGCAGTTCCCGGATGCGATCGACCCGTTCAACGGGCAAATCGAGCAAAACCGTGTTCCAGGCGGTATCGATCACCTCGTCGGCCCAACTGTCATTTTTGAGCAGGTCGCGGACGTGCTGCCGAAAACCGGCATCGTCGATCAACCCGGTTTCGTAGTGCATCGTCAGCCCATGCTCCTTCCAGAGTGATTCCACAGCCTCTTCACTCATACCCGAAAGCGAAGCGAAATTCCGGATGGGTGCACGCAGATCGATGGGAATAATGACGTCGCCGAGGTCGAAAATGATATTTTTAATACCTGGTTTTAAAACACCTGCCATAGAATTTACCATTATTCGACCACAACCCCCATCGAGCAGAACTTCTCGATGCGCTGATCGATGCGTTCTTCGGGCGTAAACTGGTTGAGTTCCTCAATTTTCTCCAGAATGGTTTTTTTGATTCGTCGGGCCATTTCGGCGTGGTCGGTATGGGCTCCTCCTTCTGGCTCCTCGATGATGCCGTCCACGAGTTTGTTTTTTTCCATATCCCGCGCCGACAGTTTCATGGCTTCGGCCGCCTGCTCCTTATAATCCCAGCTACGCCAGAGAATGGTCGAGCAGTTTTCGGGCGAAATTACCGAATACCAGGTGTTTTCGAGCATCAGAACCCGGTCGCCAATGCCGATTCCCAGCGCACCGCCCGAGGCTCCTTCGCCAATCACGATGCAGATCACCGGTACCTGAAGCATGAACATTTCCTTGAGGTTGCGCGCAATGGCTTCGCCCTGCCCCCGTTCTTCAGCCTCCAGCCCCGGATAAGCACCCGGCGTGTCGATCATCGTCACGATGGGTTTATTGAATTTCTCGGCCAGTTTCATCAGCCGAAGGGCTTTTCGGTACCCTTCCGGGTTGGCCATGCCAAAGTTGCGCTGCTGGCGCTGCTTGGTGTTTCGCCCTTTCTGCTGACCGATCAGCATAACCGTCTGGCCATCCATTTCGACAAAACCGCCGACCATCGCGGGGTCATCCCGAACGGTTCGATCACCATGCAGTTCAACAAACTGATCGCCCATCAGGGAAATGTAATCGAGCGTGTAGGGCCGGTCGGGATGGCGGGAAAGTTGGACGCGCTGCCAGCGGGTAAGGTTCTCAAAAATTTCCTTGCGGAGTTTTTCAATACTGATTTCCAGCGACGCTACAGCACCAGTAACATCTACGTTACTGGTTTCGGCCAGTTTCTTCATTTCGACCAGTCGTACTTCTAAATCGGCTATAGGTTTTTCGAAGTCCAAATACGTCCTCATTCAAGAATAGGTTGTCTGCTGCCCATTTAAGGTGTCGTCATCCGGTTATACTTGATTCGAAACAAAAACCGGAAACGGACGGGGCAGCTTTTTCGATTGGCAAAGTTAGCGGAAAATCCGGTTCAGCAACCTTTCGCGCTTATAACTCATACGTCTGGCCTTTGGTCGGAATCTCCACATTGGTAAATCCTTCGTCCGCCAGCGTCTGCTGAAAAGCCGACATGCTGGTAAATTCGCCGTGGACCAGAAACACTTTTTTCAGCTTTTCGGGCGATTGGTGTTTGACAAACCGCACCAGATCATCGCGGTCGCCGTGACCACTGAACACGTCGGTCCGTTCGACCTTCGCCAAAACCGGCTCCTCCTTGTCCTTGATCGAAATGGTCGGTTGCCCGTTCAGCAACCGCCAGCCGAGGGTTCCTTCGGCACAATATCCAATGATCAGGATGGTGCAATACGGATTGCTGATGTTGGCCGCCACGTGTTGTTCCACGCGCCCGCCCTGAACCATGCCCGACGACGAAATGATGATGCAGGGCTGGTTGTAGTTCGAGACTTCGCGACTGGCTTTCGAGCTTTCGAGGTATTCGAAATTGACAAAGTCGAACAACGATTCATTTTCTTCCTGGTAAGCCTTCGCTTCCTTGTTCAGCAACCGCAGGTTCTTCTGGTAAACTTTCGTACTTTCCAGAGCCAACGGACTGTCGGAGAAGACTTTAATTGGCGGGAAACCCTGTTCGGTATACAAGCGGTTGAGCGTGTAGAGCAGCGCCTGCGTCCGGCCCACCGAGAACGACGGGATGATCAGCCGCCCCGGAATATCGATGCACGTCCGCTTGATCACATCGGCCAGCATGGCTTCCGGGGTTTCGCTGTTGAGGTGCAGCCGGTTTCCGTAGGTCGACTCGCAAATCAGGTAATCGACCTGCGGAATCGGTTCCGGATCGCCCAGCAGCGGGTAGTTTTTACGACCGATGTCACCCGAAAAGCAAAGGCTTTTTTTCTCGCCGTTTTCGTAAACGTTGATGATGATATGAGCCGCTCCGAGCAAATGGCCGGCCGGTACAAAGGTCACATCGATGCTGTCGCCGAGCCGGAACTTCCGGTTATACTGAATCGGAACCACGTTGTCCATGGATTCCCGCACCTGCTTTTCCAGAAATAAATCCTTTTGCAGGCTCGCCATTTTTTTCCGGACCTTCTGTTTTTTGCTTTTCCCCATTTCGTTCAGCCGCCGGTGGTTGAGCGAAGCTGCGTCCTGAAGCAGCAGGTTGGTTAATGAATACGTAGGATCTGTACACAAAATCTGACCTTCATAGCCTTCCCGGTACAGGTTGGGAAGATTACCGCTGTGATCCATGTGGGCGTGGGTCAGCAAAACAACGTTGATCGAGGACGCTTCAAACGGAAAAAAACCGGCAACCGATTTCGGAGATTCTTCATCCTGACCGTTGCCGTTCAAGGCGGTTTTTTTATCCATGTCAGCCCCGCAATCAATCAATATTCGGTATTGGTCCTCTGTCTCCAGGAGAAACATGCTACCGGTTACCTGACGGGTCGCCCCCCAAAATGTTAACTTCATTCGATTCGGTTAATGCCTTTGCGACTGATTCTCACGATCCTGCAGTTTCAAAGGAAGCTACAACTAGTTTTATTTCGGTAGAACAACAGAAAAGGGCTATAAATTCTGGCTATTTTTGCAATATTACTGAAATCCGCTTTCATAAACTATCAGGAATCGGCACACCGACCGAACGAACAAAAAGGTCTTTCTTTTTCCAGTTCATGGCAACAACTGGCCGTGTGTTCCCTATTTTTATTTCCATGCATCGGTATACACCATTACTAATAGGTTATTTTTTTGTTATCCTTTCGTTTTGTCAGGCCCACCCGGCAACGGATTCGCTGGCCCTGCAACGGCTTCAAACAACGGTCAATCAACTGAAAACCAGCCCGTTTGTCCGCAACGGAACAGCCGCCGTTTCGGTGCGCCGGGTCCGCGATGGCGTGGCGTTGCTGGATGTGAACGCCCAGCTCAGTCTCCCTTCAGCCTCTACGCTCAAACTGGTTACAACGGCGACGGCGCTGGCCGTCCTGGGTGACAATTACACCTTTCGCACGGTTCTGGAAACAGACGGTTCTATCCGGGATAGCATTCTGACCGGAAATCTCTACATCCGGGGTTCCGGTGATCCGACGCTGGGCAGCAACCGCTTCGCCGAATTTGCGGATGCCCCCACCCTTCTCCGCACCTGGCGGGAAATGGTGCAGGGTGCCGGCATCAAACAAATCCGGGGTTCGGTCATTGGCGATGCCACGGTCATTCAGTCGCTGCCAGTGCCGGACACCTGGGTGTGGGGCGACATTGGCAATTACTACGGGGCTGGCATCTCCGGGCTAAACTTTAATGAGAACTTGTACCGGGCGGTTTTTAAACCCGCCAAAACCGTGGGTCAACCCGCCGGGCTCCTGCGCACGGAGCCCGCTACACCGTTTCTGCAGCTTCAGAACAACGTCCGAACCGGCCCCGCAGGCTCGGGCGACGAAGTGATTATCTACAACGCTCCGCCTTCATCCCAGGTTTTTCTGGAGGGAACGGTGCCAACGGGTGTCAATGAGTTTGGTGTGAAAGGCTCCCTGCCCGATCCGGCCTTTTTTACGGCTTTCGCCCTGCATGACCAGCTAACGCGAGCCGGTATATTCGTCAACAGCCTGCCCCAATCCATCGGCCCCGGCCGGATCGGAGCGCCGGTCGTAGCCGGAACACCGCCGATCACCCCCGCTACCAAACGCCAACCCTTGCACCTCCATACATCGGTACCGCTCTCCGAAATTGCCCGACTCACTAACCACCAGAGCATCAATCTGTACGCTGAATCGCTGCTGATTCTGGCGGGCAATGCACTGGCGAAAGCGCCGGTTAACACCGAACAGGCCGTTCAGCAACTAACCCGGTTCTGGCAGGGCAAGGGCGTCGACCTGAGCGGTTTTCGACCCAAAGACGGCAGCGGTTTGTCGCCGGTTGGGGCGCTGACGGCGGCAAACCTTTCCGGCATTCTGGCCGCCATGTCGAAGGAGAAAAGTTTTCTTCCGTTCTACGACAGCATTCCCGTGGTGGGCGAGTCGGGAACGGTCAAAAGCCTGGCACGCGGCACACCCGCCGTCGGGAACGTGCGGGCCAAAAGCGGAACCATCGAGGGGGTACGGGCCTATGCCGGGTATGCCACCTCTGCCGACGGTGAACTGCTGAGTTTTACGATTCTGGTGAATAAATACAACCCCGGTTCCCTGAAGGGCGTCATGGGGTATCTGGAACAGATCATGGCCCAGTTGACAAACCTGAAAGTCAATGAATAACGCCGGTTTTTTCTAATTCCGGCCGCTTACTTTCACGACATTGAACCAGTAGTCACCGATGGTTTGCGTAATGTCCATCAAGGTCTTGAAAGAAGACGGCTTGGTAATGAAGCTGTTGGCACCCCACAGGTAGGAATTGTCAATATCGATACCGGCGTCGGAAGTCGTCAGAATCACGACGGGAATGTGCCGGAGTTCACGGTCTGATTTAATCTCCTGCAAAGCCTCGCGGCCATCTTTCCGGGGCATGTTCAAGTCCAGCAAAATCAACTCCGGCAGCGAATGACTCGACGACTCGTAGCGGCCCGTCCGACGTAAAAATTCCATCAGTTCTTCCCCATCCTCAACAACATTCATTTCGGTCACCGGAAACTGCTGACGAAAGGCTTCGCGCGTCAAAAACCGATCGTCTTCGTCGTCATCAGCCAATAGTATATGTACTGGTTTCGTGGGTTGTTGCATTGTCATGAATAGACTGCGTCTGCTTTTCGGGTAATAGAATAATAAAGGTCGTGCCCACACCGGGCTGGCTTTGGGCGGTAATCAGGCCCTTGTGATTGGTAACGATGCGCTTGCAAATGGCCAGCCCGATTCCGGTTCCCTCGTAGGTGCTTTTTCCGTGCAGGCGCTGGAAGATTTTAAAAATATGGTCGATGTATTTTTCATTAAAACCGATCCCGTTGTCGGCAACCGTAATTTGGTAATATTTTTTTCCGGGAATAAGTTCGGGGTACCTATCGCCATCCACGGCCGCCCCCTTGATCGTAATAACCGGGGCCTTGCCGGGCTGCGTAAACTTTAGTGCGTTCGAAATCAGATTGGAAAAAAGGTGGTCCATCTGGCTCTGAACGGCTTCAATCACGGCCAGTTTTTCGATGTGAAAGACGGCCTCCGCAGCTTTTATTTTCAGTTCCTGATCCGACAGAACGCCCTGCACCACATCGGCCAGTCGCACCATCCGAAACGGTTCTTTTTTGCTGGAGATTCGGGAAAAGTTAAGCAGGTCCTTGATCATTTTCGACATCCGCTCGGCCGATTGCAGAATCTTGTTCAGATACATCACCCCTTCCGGCGTCAGCCCTTCTTCGTACCGGTCGCGCAGCAAATAGCCAAACGACTGAATTTTCCGCAGCGGCTCCTGCATGTCGTGGGAAGCCACAAAGGCAAACCGTTCCAGTTCTTCGTTCGAGATTTCCAGCAACTGAATTTTATCCTGCAATTCGTCTTCATAAGCCCGCAGTTGATCTTCCGTTTTCTGCCGGGTATTCAGCTCATTCTCAAGCAGGTTATACGAAACAATCAGCGTTACGAATGTCAGAAGCGACAACGTAAAAATAATAATCAGCGTATTGCGAAACGAATGCTCGGCGGCTTCAGAGTAGGTTTCAAACCGGGCCTGCTCGATTTCATTCATGGTTTTCAGCAATTGGCGAACCCGATCCATGCGGGATTTCCCCAGTAGCATATACGTCCGCGCAATGGAAATCGGCAACTTCTTTTTAACGGCATCGACCTGCTGGTAGGCCGTCGCTATTTTGGTATCGATCCGTTTCGACAGGGTATCGACATTCCGGAGTTGCTGCGGGTTGTCCGCAACGAGACGGCGAATTTCGTTCAGCTCCGGTGTAAACTGCGGCACGGCCACGTCGAAGGCTTCGAGGTAAATTCCGTCCCCGGAAGAAGCCAGGTACCCTCTTTCCCCGGTTTCGACGTCCGTAATCAACGACAGGATTCGCCCCAGCCGGTTGGTAACCTGCTGACTGTGTTCAATCCGGTCGCTGGCTTTCCGGTATTGATTGTAACTGTACAAGGTCAGCCCGAACCCCAAGGCAATCAGCAACAAGGCCGTACCGAAACCGAAGGTGATCCGCTTTCTCACTGCTTTGGGCAAAACAGCACGCAAACCTTTCATAGACAGTTGGTCTGTTTACGGTTTACGGTTTTCAGTTTACGGTTGATGGTTTACGGTTGGCTGACGCACTCAATAAAGGCTTGCGTCAGCCAACCGTAAACCATCAACCGTAAACCTAAACCAGATAATTACCGAATCGTTTCAACCACCAGATTGTGGTTGGTGTAAATGCAAATATCAGCCGCGATGTGCAGGCTTTCCCGTACCATTTCTTCCGCCGTCAATTGGGAAGCGTGTTTTTTCAGGGCGATGGCCGCCGACTGGGCATACATGCTGCCGGAGCCGATGGCGGCAATCTGGTTATCCGGTTCCAGCACATCACCGGTTCCGGAAATAACCAGCAGGTCGTCTTTGGAGGCAACGATCAACATGGCCTCGAGTTTCCGCAAATACCGGTCGGTTCGCCAGTCCTTGGCCAGTTCGATGGCCGCCCGTTTCAGGTTGCCACCGTAGGCATTGAGTTTTTCTTCAAATCGTTCGATCAGCGTAAAGGCATCGGCGGTGGAACCGGCAAAACCGGCCAGCACCTTGCCGTTCATCAGGCTGCGTACTTTCCGAACGTTACTTTTGGCAATGGTATTGCCCATCGTGGCCTGGCCGTCGGCTCCGAGCGCAATCTCGCCATTGTGCAGAATGCCAATGACGGTTGTGGCGTGTATTTTTTGCATTCGATTTTTTCAGTTTATGGTTTATAGTTTACAGTTTATGGTGTCTAGTCGGGAAAGGATGCCTAAACCATAAACCGTAAACTGTAAACCATAAACCCGTTTTACACCAGCATCCCGAACGGATTTTCCAACAGACCCTTGAACGTCTGGAGGAACGACGCGCCCGTTGCGCCATCGACGGAGCGGTGGTCACACGAAAGGGTCACTTTCATGATATTGGTGGGCTTGGCCACTTCCCCTTCAAACTTGACGGTCTGCTTGATCGAACCAATCGCCAGAATACAGGAATCGGGCGGGTTAATGATCGCCGTAAATTCGTCGATGCCGAACATTCCCAGGTTGGAAATGGAGAAGGTGCTGCCTTCCCAGTCTTTCGGCTGGAGTTTTTTATCTTTCGCCTTGCCAGCCAGGTCTTTCACCTCGGCGGCAATGGTCGACAGCGTTTTCTGATCCGCGTTGCGAATCACCGGTACCAGCAACCCTTCATCGACGGCCACCGCAACGCCAATGTTGACGTACGAATACCGCCGGATTTTGTCGCCCAGCCACGAGGAATTCACTGCCGGATGTTTTTTCAGCGCCAGGGCTGCGGCCTTCAACACAAAATCGTTGAACGACACTTTCACCGGGCTCACCTCGTTGACTTTGCCGCGCAGATCCATCGCCTTGTCCATGTTGATTTCCATGGTCAGGTAGAAATGTGGCGCGGTAAACAGGCTTTCCGACAACCGGCGGGCGATGGTTTTCCGCATCTGGCTCAACGGAATGTCTTCGTAACCGCCTTCCTGAGCGGCCGGTGCGGTTTGCGCAGCGGGAGCAGCCGGTTTGGCAGCCGGAGCCGGAGCCGCTTGTGCCGGAGCCGGTTGAGCAGCAGGCTGGAAGGTTTCGACATCGCGTTTTACAATGCGTCCGTCGGGGCCAGAGCCCTGCACCTTCGCCAGATCAACGCCTTTTTCTTTGGCAATGGTCTTGGCCAGCGGAGAAGCCAGCACCCGGCTATCGTGTCCGTTGCCAGTCGATGTTTCGGCGGGAGCAGCCGCCGGTTGGGCTTCGGCTTTGGGCGCTTCCGGTTCCGGAGCAGCCGCAGCGGGTTGTCCACCACCTTGCAGCAGGGCCTGGAAATCGGCACCTTTTTCGCCAACGACCGCAATCACGTCATCGACGGCCACCGCCGTTCCTTCTTTCGCACCAATGTACAACAGGGTTCCTTCTTCGTAGGCTTCCAGATCCATCGTTGCCTTGTCGGTTTCAACTTCGGCCAGCACATCGCCCGATTTCACGGTATCTCCTTCTTTTTTATGCCAGGCCACAATCGTTCCTTCGGTCATCGTATCGCTCATCTTCGGCATCCGGATGATCGACGCATTGATGTTGGCGGCCGGAGCCGCAGGGGCTTTGGGGGCTGGTTGTTCCGTTCCGTTGGTAGCGGGCGCAGGTGCGGTCTTTTCGGCGGGCGCTTCGGCCTTTGGTTCCGCAGAACCGTTGGAGGAGCCATTGCCATCCAGCAAGGCCTTGAAATCTTCACCGGACTTTCCTACCACGGCCAGAATGCCGTCGATCGGTACAGACTGGCCTTTTTCAACGCCAATGTATAACAACGTCCCTTCGTCGTAAGCCTCCAGATCCATCGTCGCCTTATCGGTTTCGACCTCGGCCAGCACGTCGCCCGACTTGACGGTGTCGCCTACTTTCTTATGCCATTCAGCGATGACACCTTCGGTCATGGTGTCGCTCATCTTGGGCATTCGGATTAATTCTGCCATATGCGGTTTTGTGCAAGTATATCAGTAGTTCTGCTTCGAGTGTTCAAAATTAGAAGAAAGCGGGGAAAGTTGGTTAATCTAAGGCGAAGTTTCCACTTATCCGCTTTGATTTGCAAATTGCCGCCAAATAATGGTTCATCCCGACTTTTCCGGTTATCCTCCCTATGAATAGAAGGAATTTCATTGAAACAGTTGCAGTTGGTGGTCTAACGGCGGCCGCTTCATCTTCTTTTGCCCCCTCAACTCCGGTACCGTCACCATCAGGCTGGTCTGCCCCATCTAAAAATAGTAACGAAATTTCGGCCGATGTAGTTGTCGCCGGTGGCGGATTAGGCGGTTGCGCGGCCGCTTTGGCGGCTCTTCGGAACAATTTACGGGTTATTCTGACGGAAGAAACCGATTGGATTGGCGGACAGATTTCGCAGCAGGGCGTGCCGCCCGACGAACACCAGTGGATCGAAACCCACGGTGCTACGCAGCTTTACCGGACCTTCCGTACCGCCGTTCGCGACTATTACATCCGGAATTATCCGCTGACCGACGAAGCCAAAAACCGCAAACACCTCAATCCGGGCGACGGTGCGGTTTCGCGGCTGTGCCACGAACCCCGGGTGGCCGTGGCGGTTTTGCAGGACATGCTGGCTCCGTACCAGAGTTCGCAGCAGTTGATCGTGTTGCTGGAACACAGAATCACGGGGGCCGACACGTCGGGCGACCGGGTTCGGGCTTTGAAAGCACTTAGTTACCGCAGTGGAAAAGAAGTGGTGCTGACGGCTCCGTATTTCGTCGACGCCACCGAGCTGGGAGATTTACTGCCGCTGACCGGTACTGAATTCGTTACCGGTACAGAGTCGAAAAAAGAAACCGGCGAATTACACGCGCCCGAAAAAGCCGACCCGAACAACCAACAATCGTTTACGGTCTGTTTTGCGATGGATTACGTTCCCGAGATCAATAAAAAGAAAACGGAACACCTGATCGAAAAGCCGAAAGACTACGCTTTTTGGCAGAATCTGGTTCCGAAACTAACGCCCGCCTGGTCGGGTAAACTGCTGGATCTCTCCTACTCGAACCCTTCGACGCTGGAACCCAAAAAGCTAGGCTTTCACCCCGAAGGCATTGCAACCGGCTCGGCGCTTAATCTGTGGAATTACCGCCGACTGATCAACAAAAACAATTTTAAACCGGGCACTTTTCTCAGTGATATTACGGTCGTCAACTGGCCGCAAAACGATTATTTTCTGGGTAACCTGGCAGGCGTCAGCGAAAAGGAATTCAAAAAGCACGTCGAGGGTGGCAAGCAGCTTAGCCTGTCGCTTTTCTACTGGCTCCAGACCGAAGCGCCCCGGCCCGACGGCGGTCAGGGCTGGCCCGGTTTGCGGCTTCGTCCCGACATCATGGGCACGGAAGATGGCATGGCGAAATATCCGTACGTCCGGGAATCGCGCCGGATCAAGGCGGTTTTTACGGTGCTGGAAGAACACGTCGGCGCGGCCAACCGGGCGTTGATTACCGGACAAAAAACCGGCAACACGGCGGCTGATTTTTACGACAGTGTGGGCACCGGCTACTACCACATCGACCTTCACCCCAGCAGCCGGGGCAATAATTACATCGATTTCGGTTCGCTGCCGTTCCAGATTCCATTGGGCGCTTTACTTCCCCAACGAATGGAAAACCTGTTACCCGCCAACAAAAACATCGGCACGACGCACATTACCAACGGTTGTTACCGGCTCCATCCGGTGGAGTGGAGCATTGGCGAAGCCGTCGGTCAACTGGTTGCTTTCTCGCTCGGTAAAAACGTGATTCCCCGGGCAGTTCGGGAGCAAAAACCGCTGCTGGAGGAGTTTCAGAAGCATGTGCGGAGTCAGGGAATTGAAACCCAGTGGCCGAAATAGTCCGCTTTTGTTCAATATTCGTTATTCAGTATTCGATATTTGAATAACATACATCACTGATAGACAATAGATAACGAAGTGTTAAATAGCGAATCATGAATAACGAATGTTGAATAACGAAGTTTAAATAACCATGAATGAAAAATTCGAAACATCGAAAGAAACCGGTGCTCACTACCAGTTAGCTTCCTTAACCGGGGAATGGGAAGGCTTGACCAAAACCTGGTTTGAAGCCGATCAACTGGCGGACGAGTCACCCATGAAGGGCACCATTCGACCGGTTCTGGGCGGACGGTTTATACTCCACGAATACCAGGGCCGTTTGAGTGGCGAACCGTTTGAGGGAATTGCACTCTACGGACATGACCTCGGCAGCGGGAAATTTCAGAGCGCCTGGATCGACAGCTTCCACATGGGAACGGCGATCATGTTCTCCCAGGCCGAAAAAACCGGTTCACATGTCAATGTGCTGGGTGGCTACGGTGCCGAAGGGCAGCAATGGGGCTGGCGAACCGAAATTGAAGTAATCAATCCCGATCAAATCGTCATCACGGCATATAATATTTCACCGGCGGGCGACGAAGCGAAAGCCACCGAAACGATTTATTCCCGAAAAAAGTAATCACACCGGTTCCCGGTCCAGTTCCCGCACCTGCTTCAGATAGGCTGGGGGCAGCAAAATCCGTTGGGTAAGCGACCGCAACTGTAACCGCTCTAGAACTTTGTAAAGCCACAGCATCGATGCCAGGACAGGCCGATCCGGCAAGGAGAGTCGTTCCTGAACCGGTTTGGGCACCAGCAACGATTGCGCCTGCAACAGCAAACCATACCGCCAGTTTCCCAACTCTTCCCGATACCGTTCAAAGAGTTTGTCGGTAAACGGGCTATGCGCCAAATCCCGGTCCAGATGAAGCTGCCGGTCGATTTGCCAGTCGGCATAATTCTGCGGAATCTTCGGAACGCCCATGCCCTCGCCTACCCGCCGGAAGGTGTCGTACAGTTCTTCGCGTTCGGGATTGGTCAACGGGCGGTGCAGCAGTTGGAAAGCCCGTTCGGAATAATCGATCAGCATGTACAGGACGTCGCGGTAGGCCCAGTCCGGAATCTGGTAACCCCGGCTTTTTTCGACGCCCCCGTGAATCGTCCGCATCCGGTTGATGGCCGCCACGGCTCTTTCATTCGGCATGAACACAATTTCCTGGGCATATTTGACCGTCGAAAATAACCGGCCAATCGGATCAGCGGGGAGCTTTCCGGTATAAAACAGCCAGTCGACGGCCCGATTCAAGGCAAACTCGGCGGCTCCACCCGCAAAAATGAGCAGAATTACATCCGCATCTCCCCAGATTTTTCGAACGATTGAATCTTCACGAACAAAGTAGCGCATCAGTAGAGTCAGCAGTCAGATGGTTTCTACCTTGATAACGTATTTTTTCTAAAAAAATGCCTCACCCTGTCAGCGTCGGGCCACCGTTGTGGGCGCAGACCCTGACCGCGGTGGCAAAGGTTACAATTTCAAAACCGTAAATTCGACGCGCCGGTTTAGTTTCTTATTGGCTTCATTGTCGTTGGGCGCAGCCGGGCGGTTGTCCCCGTAGCCCTGATATTGAAGGCGGTTTTCGGGAATTCCCCGCTGAATGAGGTAGTTGGTGATAACCCGCGCCCGGTTTTCGGAAAGAGACTGGTTCAGTCGGCGGTCGCCCACGTTGTCGGTATGTCCCGCAATTTCGATGACCAGTTTTGGGTAACTTTTCAGCGTGTTCAGCAGCATGTCCAATTGCGGATACGATTCTTTCCGCAGGATGTAACTGCTCTGGTCGAAATACACATTATCGAGCCGGATTTTGTCATTGACTTTCAAATCACGGAAAATGCTGTCGGCTTGTGCGGTGTTGGTCACGCCCACTTTCTCCATCAACGCAAGGTGTTCATAATTCGCGCAGGTATCACAAGGCACAAACAGCACTTCCTCCATCGCATAATAGCCTTTGGCCGTCGTGTTGATAATGACAGTATCGCTCCGCCCCAGCGTAAAAGCAAACGCCCGCCCCGGCTGGCTTCGTCCACTGAATTTCTTTTTCGAAAGAACCGCCTGCACCTGGTAAGCAGCCGGAACCTCGGCTTTCGTCTGTTCGTCAAACGCTTTGATCACGAAGTCCGTCGTATGACTCTTCATCAATTTGGCCCAGGATTGCGCCAGGCTGGCCGAAACCGAAAACATGATTAGCCAAACAAGTATTGTGAAGCAACGCATCGTAATTTTGCAAATTGGTTTACGGTTTTCCGTTTACGGTGGCTGATGCAAACCTATCCCTCGCGTCAGCCACCGCAAACTGAAAACCGTAAACCGGTTAATTTATTTTCAAAACCGCCATAAAGGCTTCCTGCGGAATTTCAACGTTACCAACCTGGCGCATCCGCTTCTTCCCTTTTTTCTGTTTTTCCAACAGCTTCCGTTTCCGGCTGATGTCCCCCCCGTAACATTTCGCCAAAACGTCCTTGCGCAGGGCTTTTACGGTTTCGCGGGCAATGATTTTCTGGCCGATGGCGGCCTGAATCGCAATTTCGAACTGCTGACGGGGCAGTAATTCCCGCAATTTTTCGCAGAGTTTCTTGCCCCATTCATACGCTTTGTCGCGGTGAACGATGGCCGAAAGCGCATCGACCCCTTCGCCATTCAGCATGATGTCAAGCTTCACCATCGTCGATTCCCGGTTGCCCAGAAACTCGTAATCGAGGGAAGCATACCCACGTGAAATGGTTTTCAGCTTATCAAAAAAGTCAAAAACCACTTCCGCCAAAGGCATTTCAAACTGGAGTTCGACACGGTCGGCGGTCAGATACACCTGGTTTTTGAACAGACTGCGTTTGTCCATACACAAACCAATAATCGCGCCAACGTATTCCGCCTTGGTAATGATTTGTGCTTTGATAAACGGTTCTTCAATCCAGTCGATGCTGCTTGGATCGGGCATCTCGGCCGGGGCGCTGACCTGAAGGGTTTCGCCCTTCGTCGTAATCACTTCAAACCGCACGGACGGCACGGTGGTGATGACGGTCATATCGAATTCGCGCTCCAAACGTTCCTGGACAATTTCCATGTGCAGCATTCCCAGAAAACCGCAACGGAATCCAAAACCAAGGGCTGCCGAGGTTTCCGGTTCCCAAACCAGCGAAGCATCGTTGAGCTGGAGCTTTTCCATCGCTTCGCGAAGTTCTTCATACTCGCTGGTATCGACCGGATAAATCCCGGCAAAAACCATCGGCTTGACTTCTTCAAAACCCTGGATGGGGGCAGCGGCCGGGGCAGCGAAGCGGGTGATGGTATCCCCTACTTTTACCTCTTTGGCCACTTTAATCCCCGAAATCAGATAGCCTACGTCGCCACACTCGATGACTTCTTTGGGTACCTGGCTGAGCTTTAGTGTACCAATTTCGTCGGCAAAATATTCTTTCCCGGTCGCCATAAACTTGACCTTATCACCCTTGCGAATGCGGCCATTTTTAACCCGGAAAATAACTTCGATGCCCCGGTAGGAATTAAACTGGGAGTCAAAAATCAGAGCCTGGAGTTCGCCTTCGGGGTCTCCGCTCGGCGGTGGCACCCGCTCGACGATGGCATTCAGAATGGCTTCGATCCCGATGCCTTCCTTGCCACTGGCCGGGATAATGTCTTCGCGTTCACAGCCAATCAGATCCACCATTTCGTCTTTCACCTCCTCCGGCATGGCACCGGGCAGGTCAATTTTATTCAGTACCGGGATGATAACCAAGTTGTTATTCATCGCCAGGTATAGATTCGAAATGGTTTGGGCCTCGGTTCCCTGCGCAGCATCCACCAGCAACAAAGCGCCTTCACAGGCGGCAATGGACCGGGAAACTTCGTAGGAAAAATCCACGTGACCCGGCGTATCGATCAGGTTCAGCGTGTATTTTTCACCTTTATAAAGGTAGTCCATCTGGATGGCGTGGCTCTTGATGGTAATCCCACGCTCGCGCTCCAGGTCCATGTCGTCCAGGAACTGAGCCTGCATGTCGCGCTCCCCAATGGTTTTTGTAAACTCAAGTAATCGGTCGGCCAGCGTGCTTTTGCCGTGGTCGATGTGGGCAATAATGCAAAAATTACGTATGTGCTTCACGCTGTGAAAACGGTTGTCTGTCTCGGTGTAAATGCAAAAATACTTAAAAAACCGCAGATTCTCGTCACCCTGTCAGCGGTCGCAGACCCTGACAGGGTGACGAACGTTGACTGGTACTTGACCATGTCAGGATCAAAGACTGCTGACAGGGTTAGGGTGACGCCAATTGCATCAAGATCCCGCAGAGATAACCCATATAGGTTCCAACGGCATAGCCTAAAATCGCCATCAACACCCCCACCGGCGCCAGAACCGGATGGAAAGCGGCCGCAATGATGGGGGCCGTGGCCGGGCCACCGATGCAGGCCTGACTGCCTACCGCCAGAAAAAAATACGGAGCGCGGATCAACCGGCTGAAACCGATCATTAGCAGCACATGAAAAAGCATCCAGACCAACCCCACCAGAATCAAACCGGGGTGATCGGCAATCGCCAGAATGTTCATTTTCAGGCCGATGGTGGCAATCATGAGGTATAAAAAAACCGTGGCAACTTTCGACGCACCCGCGCCTTCCAAATTCCGGGCTCTGGTGAAAGAAAGCCCAATGCCGATGGCCGTGGCCAGACCGACAATCCAGAAAAACGGCGCATTCAGGCTGAACTGACTCAATAGGGGAGAATTTCGGTCAATGTACGGTGCAATCTGATCAGCCAGCGCGTGGGCAACTGCCGTGGCTCCGAAACCGACCGCCAAAATCAAGACCAAATCGGTGGCGGAAGGAATCCGGCGAATGGCATTAACCTGATTCTGAATGCGTTGCTTCACTTCTTCCACCGCACTGGCGTCGGCACCCAGCCAGCGATCGATGGCAGCGGAATGGCCTGCGCCATACAGCAATGCCCCCAACCAGAGATTGGACACAAACACATCGACAGTAACAATGGCGGAAAACAGATTGCTGCTCGGCTGAAAAACCTCTTTCAGAGCGGTTTGGTTGGCCCCTCCACCAATCCAGGTACCGGCCAGCGTGGCCAGTCCGCGCCAGACAGCCTCCGGGCCCTGTCCACCCACCAGTTCCGGTGCAACCTGGGCGATGACCCAAACCGCCAGCGGACCGCCGAGCATGATGCTGATGGCCGAAGCCGCAAACATCAGAATGGATTTGCGACCCAGCCGCCGAAAAGCTTTAAAATCGACACTCAGTGTGAAGAGAACCAGGGAAGCCGGTAGCAGGACGCGCGACACCACGGGGTATAATTCAGTGTTGTCGGCATCGACCAGGCCAAAGGTGTTTAATAAAGAAGGGATAAAGTAACAAAGAAGCGTTGCTGGAACGTAGTGGTAGAATTTCTGCCAGAACGGACGCGCACTGTCGGCGGTGGTCAGAACCGCTGCTAAAATCAGAAAAAGGGCACCGAGGGTAATGGGGTCTGACATCTGAGCTATAACAAACAACGCCGGCCTCAACCTGAGCCGGCGTGTTAAGATTACACTTCATCAACAAACTAAAAACCAATCGGAATGCAGCTACAGAAACCAAATTGAGCTGCCGAAGCCTTAATTATGTTGCGGCTGATTAAAATCAGGCCATGAGCTGTAGGAGGGGGACTCGAACCACCCACGGTGCGGTTAGCTACAGTACAACTTCTGGTGGTCAACCCCAGTCGCTTTTGCAAGCGGCATTATGCTGCGTTTATCCCGAACTCACCACCCCCGAGACAGGAGGGCACGTCTGCCAATTTCGACATCCTACAAGGTAAAAGAACTCGGTTCGCCCGGTATATTGACCCGTTTACCGTTTGAACAGTGCAAAGTTACTATAAATCCGTGCAAGTTTACAAATTCTTTAGAAAAATTTTGGAAAAATTTCTGTTTTCTCAAAATATCACTTATTTTGTTGAGGATATTAAAAATTTTACGGTTCAAATGGAAAAAAATTTAGAGATTGACAATGTCGATCTCAAGATCCTCACGTTATTGATGGAAGATGCCAACATGGCCTACACTGAAATCGGTAAACGGATTTTTGTCTCGGGCGGTACCGTTCACGTCCGGATGAAAAAAATGGAGCAGATGGGCATCGTTCGCGGTTCCCAACTGGTCATCGATCACACCAAGCTGGGCTGGGACATCAGCGGTTTTCTGGGCATCTATCTGGACAAAAGCTCCCTGTACGAAGACGTTGCAACTGAATTATTGAAAATCCCCGAAGTCGTCAACATTCATTATACGACCGGCATTTACAGCATTTTTGCCAAAATTGTTTGCCGGGACACCCAGCACCTGCGCGAAGTATTACACGACAAAATCCAGAAAGTAAGCGGCATTCAACGGACCGAAACCTTTATTTCGCTGGAAGAGCGCATTTCCCGACCGATTCCGTTCGGCGTTAATGTACCTGCCGATAAAGAATAAAGGTTCATTCCGGACAATCGTCCAGTCGGGTAACTTCCCCTCGATCAAGAAGCCAGCAATTTCCGTAGACATCGGAATAGGTAATCTGAAACTGAAACGTTGAATCGCTGGTGACCTGTCCCAAAAAATCAGCCAAGTAGCTGCTGTTAGTCGTTTTATAGATTTCGATTTGATCACCGGCCTTAATAACGTCGCCCGGCACAACGGCATTCCAGAAGCGGCCTGCCTTCCTGACCGAGTCCTGGATTGTCTCTGTATTTACAATGTGATTCAGCAATTTCGTATGGGAGAACTCGCTTTTCCCGTGGTAACGGAATTCAACTTTTTTGATTAATGCCGGGCCGACGCCGTTGTTTTTTAGAAGCAGTTCGAAATTATTGTCAAGGTGATTGCTGGTAAGCTGAATGTAGGGCCAAACCGAAGCCTGCTGTTGCTCCCGGGCAATACGTGTCTGAAAAATAGAAACAATTAAAGCGGCAACACTCAAAAAAGTGGCTGACAAGCCAAGCAGCAGTTCGATGTTGATCGGTTTTCTGGGGTCAACCGGTTTGTCAGATTGCATCGTCAATAAACAGGCTTAGTTTAATCGGTTTTACCAAATAAAGGGAAACTTTCCGATATTTGCCTTATCAGAATGGAACAGTCCCCCGGTCCGTTGTGTTATCCTATAGACTTTTGCGTGTATTAGCCCGCAACCCATCATGAGCAAAGACGTTGAAATTTTAGAGAGTATTACCAATTCCGAATACAAGTACGGTTTCGAAACGCTGATTGAAGCGGATGAGGCACCGATTGGCCTGAGCGAAGACATCGTTCGGTTTATCTCTGCCAAGAAGAATGAACCGGAATGGATGCTGGAATGGCGGTTGAAAGCGTATCGGCATTGGGTGACGCTGTCTGAACCCCACTGGCCGAATCTCAAATACCCCGCAATCGATTATCAGGGACTTAAATACTACTCGGCCCCGAAGCAGAAAAAAACCATCAATAGCCTGGACGAGATCGACCCCGAGCTGCGCGCGACCTTCGAGCGGCTGGGCATTTCGTTGCAGGAACAGGAACGGCTTTCGGGTGTTGCGGTCGATGCCGTAATCGACTCGGTTTCCATTGCCACCACGTTTAAGGTGAAACTAAAGGAACTCGGCATCATTTTCTGTTCGATGACCGAAGCGGTGCAGGAATACCCCGAACTGGTTAAAAAGTACCTGGGATCGGTGGTTCCGCCGAGGGATAATTACTTTGCCGCCCTCAACTCGGCGGTTTTTTCCGACGGCTCGTTCTGCTACATTCCCAAAGGCGTTCGTTGCCCGATGGAACTTTCAACCTATTTCCGGATCAACGCGGCCGGAACCGGGCAGTTCGAACGGACGCTGATCGTGGCCGATGAAGGCTCCTACGTGAGTTATCTGGAAGGTTGTACGGCCCCGATGCGGGACGAAAATCAGTTGCACGCGGCTGTCGTTGAACTGGTTGCGGCCAAAGAAGCGCAAATCAAATATTCAACGGTTCAAAACTGGTATCCGGGCGACAAGGAAGGGAAAGGCGGTATTTACAACTTCGTGACCAAACGCGGCATTTGTGAAGGCGCTCATTCAAAAATCTCCTGGACGCAGGTAGAAACCGGTTCGGCCATCACTTGGAAATACCCGTCGGTGATCCTGAAAGGTGATTATTCGATCGGTGAGTTTTACTCGGTAGCGGTGACCAACAACTACCAGCAGGCCGACACCGGAACCAAGATGATTCACGTCGGCAAGAACACCAAAAGCCGGATTGTTTCGAAAGGAATTTCGGCGGGAAAGAGCCAGAATTCTTACCGGGGTCTGGTGCAGGTGTTCAAGCGGGCCGAAAACGCCCGGAACCACTCCCAGTGCGACTCCCTCCTGTTGGGCGACCGCTGCGGAGCGCATACGTTCCCGTACATCGAAGTGAACAACCAGACGGCGACTGTCGAGCACGAAGCCACGACGTCTAAAATTGGTGAAGATCAACTGTTTTATTGCAACCAACGCGGTATTCCGACGGAGCAGGCTGTGGCGCTGATCATCAATGGATACGCCAAAGAAGTGCTGAACCAGTTGCCGATGGAATTTGCGGTGGAGGCTCAGAAATTACTGGAAATCAGTCTGGAAGGAAGTGTGGGATAACCCTGCTTTCTGACTATTCATACAAAAGGCAGGCTTCGGCTTGCCTTTTTTGTTTTAAGCTTTCGGATTGGAACACGGATGCAACGGATTGAACGGATTTGCGCAGATTAAAATCCGTTCAATCCGTTGCATCCGCGTTCCAATCCAAAACCGCTGGCAACCAAAGCATCCATTCGCGCATCTCTGATCAAAAACCAGTTAGCATGAAATTCACCGGCGCTTTCCTGATCTTTCTTTTCGTCTCTTTTTCTTCATTTGCCACCTGGTCAATCATTATCGTCGACACAAAAACCGGCGAAATTGGCATTGCCGGCGCTTCGTGTTCTTACAATTGCTACGGAATAGGGCGAATCATTCCGGGCAAGGGAGCCGTCATTGTTCAGGCTATGAGTAACAATGATGCCCGGAAAAAAGGGTTGGAAATGCTGAAAGCCAATGCCTCGCCCGAGCAAATCATCAAGGCACTTCGTGATCCTGAATTCGATCCGGAAGAGCAGCAATATGCCGTCGTCAGTCTCAACTATCTGAATGATTCCAGAACGTATACCGGTGCCGCAACCCACACTTACCATGGCTCTTTAACAGCCCGGGGCGTTTCAGTTCAGGGGAATACGCTCACAAATGAAGATGAATTACAAGTGATTCTGAATGTGGTCTTGAAAGGACAAAAAGACGCCCTTCGCATCGATGAAATTCTGATGCTGGCGCTGGTGGCCGGGTCGGAAGCCGGTGGCGATAAACGCTGCGGGCAACAACGGGCCACCAGTGCCTTCATCATGGTGGCAAAACCTACCGACAAACCCAGAAAACCGTATTTGGAGTTACAGTTTTTCGGTCAAAAGCGGGGCGGCATGAACGCCGTCATGCTGTTAAAAGGAAAATATGAGAAGTGGAAAGCCAACCATCCGGAGTGATTTTCCCGGGAACGAGTCGGTTTTCCACTGCCAGGGGTTAGAATGAGCGTTGGATTCCTATCGAAACGCTTTGCCGTAACCAAATAACCGATCGGGGTTGATCGTACTTGAAATAGCTCATCTGGTACCTACAGGTTGCCTGGTATTTTCTACTGAATTGATACTGATAACGGGCCTGCACAGCCAGGATTGGATTTTTACCAAACCAGGTTGCCGCTATTTGTTCCTTATCGTTGTAATCGTAGTCGGGCCGATAAACCGCGCTGACAACCGAAGCAAAAGCCTGAATCTGTAACCGATGAACCGGAGTAAACCGGTACGAAACCAGGGCCGAGGCACCCAGCGAAACCGCAGCCGTTGCCTGAACGGTCGAAACTTCACTATCGGGTGAGTAATTCGTGGAGTTTCCCAAAAGTCGAAGTCCAATTCCGCCAAAATACTGAAGACGGTTTTCAGGTTGTCTGGCCGGAGAAAGCCGCCAATGGTAGTTCAGGATCAGATCGACGAGCCGGGTGGAGGCTTTTCTGGAAACTATGGACTGGGGGTTTGTCTGTGTATAACCAGCTTCCAGTTGCCATTGGGTCTTCGTTCGCTCCTGGCCATACATTCCCTGCAGACGCAGGCCGGTTCCCCGATAGGTGTAAGGCGAATAAAAATAATCCTTGATTTGCAGGGGAGCAACACCGGCGTGAAATTCCAAATACCGGCTCTGCTGCTGCGCTTCAACGCGGACAAAAACCGTCATGGACACGACACAAATCAGGATTTTACGAAATGACGGGTCCATCATAATGCAGGAAGAATACCGAACCGAATCATACCAAATAACTGCGCCGAAAGACCGGAATTCAGGTTCCCGGCGGTAGAAACTACTACTAAATTCTCGCCCGGAATCACGACGATAAAATGACCGCCATTGCCAGACGCATAATAAGCCGGATAGATTTTCCCGTCCATCGTAAACTGCCGTCGCCACCACAAATAACCGTATTCCTGGTTACGCAAAAGAACCTGATGGCGGGTCGATTCCTCAACCCAATCCGCCGAAATGAGTTGCCGTCCCTCCCACTGCCCTTTGTTCAGAAACAGTTGACCAATCTTGGCCATGTCGCGGGGCCGAATAAAGAGCCTACCGCTCGTATTGACCTGGCCGGTTGGCATTCGATCCCACCGGACGGGTTTGATCGTTAATGGTTCCCATAAATACTGTTGGGCAAACTCATCCACGGTTTTTCCACTCGCCTGCTGAATAATACCGCCCAGAATAGCCACGCCCCCGGTGCAATAGGCAGAGGTTGTACCGGGACTATTCGCCATGGGAAGGCCCAGCGTGTAACGAATCCAATCCTGAGACTGATACATCTTTCCCTCGCTCCCCGGCGATTGCGGATCGTCGTCGTTGCAATCCAGACCGGAACACATGGTTAGCAAATCGCGGATGGTCATCTGCTTTTTGGCCAGCGTCAGATTGGGCAAAGAACCCTGGGGAAAATAATCGATCACCTTCTCATCTACACTTTTGATAAATCGTTTATCCAATGCAATCCCGACCAGCGCCGAGGTTATACTCTTTGTTGCCGAGTAGATATTTTCGGGAACCGTTTGCGTGTAGCCCCCGAAATAATTTTCGTATACCAACCTGCCGTTTTTGATAATCAACAGACTGTGAATATTCCGATACTGCTCGGTCGTAATCATATCCGTTAGTTGCTCAATCGGTTTTGGATTCATTTGCTGACTTTGCAGCGAAGCAACCGACCACCCATCCTCCAATTGATCAGGGATTCGGTAGGTATACGTAGCGGGCGGATCGGTGGTTAACTGACTACAGCCAAGCAGGCTGGCTAAACTCACACTCAGTACGGATCGGCGTCGTAAAATCCAATGCATCATTCGTCACTTCCGGTTTATTGCCTCCAAAGTTGAAACGGTTGCTGAAGGTATCAAACGAAACCGGGTCGACTTAACAAACTTTAACAGGAATACACGCGCCATTTAATACAACCAGAGGAAAGGAGGATACCAAATGGAGTGTCTAACCTTTTGATTTGCGAGGGTATTCAAAAATGCTGTCGTATGTTTGCAAAACCACCAGACTGGTTCCGTTTTCTGATTATTGAAATTTATGTCCCTTTCCCTCAAAACCCCACTGGGTCGTTTCCGTTTCATTGGCATTCTGGAAGGTATTTCCTACCTCGTTCTGCTGGGAATTGCCATGCCGTTAAAATACTGGGCGGGTTGGCCGCTGGCTGTTAAGTACGTGGGCTGGGCGCACGGCGTTCTGTTTATCGCCTACATCATCGCTCTGATTGCCGTAACTTTCGACCGTCGCTGGTCGTTCATCCGCCTGGTCGTTGCCTTTGTTGCGTCTCTGGTTCCTTTCGGCACGTTCTGGCTGGAAGGCCGTCTCAAAAAGGAAGAAGAACAATCTGTCTCATAGTCAGAGCGAAACGCTTTTTGACAAAAAAATAGTCGGTACTTTGAATAACTTCCGGCGTTACCAACAAAACCTTTTGCGTATATTTCCCCGGACCAACTCCATTTCACCATCCAATTGTGTCGCCCGGAAGAAGATGAGCATTACAAAGAGTGCCCTAGTACCCCTTGCCATTTCGCTATTGACTGCCGCTACCCTGATTTCCTGCTCGCAAACAAACGAAACTTCGCAAACTACTGATACTAAAAGCGATAGTGCTACTGTAGCGACCGCCATACCGGCTTCATCGACCACCACCACGCCCGATCCGGCAACGATTCCGGCCGGCAAGATCGCCGATGCTGCCACCATCCTGAGCCGTAAACAGGTGCCGATTCTGTGCTACCACCAGATTCGGGAATGGCGCGCCAAAGACTCGAAAAGTGCCAAGGATTACATCTGCCCCACTTCGGTTTTTGAAGCCCAGATCAAAATGCTGGCCGACAGCGGCTACCATGCCATTTTGCCCGATCAGTTGTATGCGTACCTGACCACCGGCGCCCCGCTACCCAGCAAACCGGTCATGATTACGTTCGACGACGGGGACCTGGACCAGTATGAAACCGCCGTTCCCATTCTGGAGAAACACAACTACAAAGCGGCTTTTTTCATCATGACCGTAGCCATCGGACGACGCGGCTACCAGCCCTACATGGACAAACAGCAGATCAAGGACCTGGCCGACCGGGGGCATACCATCGGCTGTCATACCTGGGATCACCACAATGTCAAGAAATACCAGGGCCAGGATTGGGTGACGCAGATCGAAGAACCGACCAAAAAACTGGAAGCCATTACCGGAAAACCGGTCAGGCATTTTGCCTATCCGTTCGGTCTCTGGAACCACGAAGCCACGGTTGAACTGAAGAAACGGGGTTATCTGGGTGCCTATCAACTGGCTGAAAAGAAACGCGATGAGGAAAATCCGTTGCTGTCCGTTCGCCGGATCATCGCCAGCGGCTACTGGAGTCCCCGGACGTTGCACAACAGCATGGTGAACAGTTTCAAATAGCATTTCAACCCTGCACCCCTGAAGAGGGCTTTTAACGCCAGACGCGGTAAAACTCCCTTCAGGGGGTTAGGGTATCTTTCTCAGTTTCAACACGTATTTCGAGTACGGTATATCTCCTTTGTAAAATACTTCCCCTTCCGGCTCCATGCCAAACCGCCGGTAAAAATCGGCCGCCGAAAGCCGGGCATCACACCACAGCGTATGGGCACCCAGCGTTCGGGTTTCTTCGATAACCCGATTCAACAGGTGCGTGCCGACGCCCTGCCGCTGGCAATCGGGGCGGGTGGCAAATTTCCGAAAGCGGGCGATCCCTCTTTCTTCAAATAGGGAAATAACCGCCACTAGATCTGCATCACGAAAAGCCCCAAAATGACGGCCATCAGCATCTTCTTCCAGCACCACGTAGTCAAACGGTTTGTCGGGCCACAGCACCGCATGACGCAATGTGTACGTCTCCTCCGGTTTAATTTGTCGAATCGTCATCGAAATACATCGGGTAAATTGCTAAGTTAGGGGTTCATTATTTTCCAGACCCCGTAAACGCATGGCACAGAAAAAATTTATCCTGAGCGAAGCCGACATTCCCGAAAAATGGTACAACATCGTGGCCGACATGCCCAACAAGCCCCTGCCACCCCTGCACCCCGGAACCAAAGAACCCATTGGCCCCGACATGCTGGCTCCCCTGTTCCCGATGGAGCTAATCAAGCAGGAAGTGACCACCGACAAATGGGTCGATATTCCCGACGAAGTACGCGAAATCTATAAAATCTGGCGTCCCACGCCCATGTTCCGCGCCTATGGTTTGGAGAAATTGCTGGACACACCCGCCAAAATTTACTACAAATACGAAGGGGGCAGCCCCGCCGGTTCGCACAAACCCAACACGGCGGTTCCGCAGGCGTATTACAACAAACAGGCTGGCGTCAAGCGCATTACGACCGAAACCGGCGCGGGTCAGTGGGGCAGCGCACTGAGTTTTGCCTGTCAACTGTTCGGTATCGAGTGTGAAGTCTACATGGTTCGGGCGAGTTACGACGGCAAACCGTACCGCAAAATCATGATGAACACCTGGGGCGCCACGGTGTACCCCTCCCCCTCGAACCGCACCGAAGCCGGCAAGAAAATCCTGGCGGACGATCCCCAGTCGCCGGGCAGCCTGGGCATTGCGATTTCGGAAGCCGTCGAACTGGCGTTTCAGGACGAAAACACCAAATACGCCCTCGGCTCGGTGCTCAACCACGTGCTGATGCACCAGACTGTCATCGGTCTCGAAGCCATCAAGCAACTGGAGCAGGCCGGTGATTTCCCGGATATTATTGTTGCTCCGTTTGGGGGTGGTTCCAACTTTGCCGGGATCACGTTTCCGTTTCTGCGGTATAATCTGGAAGAAGGCAAAAAAATCCGCTGCATTGCCGCCGAACCGGCTTCCTGTCCCAAGCTGACGCGCGGGGTGTTCCGCTACGACCTGGGCGACACGGTGGGCATGACACCCCTCCTGCCGATGTATACGCTCGGCCACAATTTCATTCCGGCCCCGATTCACGCGGGCGGTTTGCGGTACCACGGCGCAGGGGCCATTGTGAGTCAGTTACTCAAAGACGGGCTGATCGAAGCGCAGGCACTCAAGCAGTTGGAGTGTTTCGAAGCGGGGATCAAATTCGCCAAAACCGAGGGCATCATTCCGGCACCGGAAGCCACGCACGCCATTGCAACGGCCATTCGCGAAGCCCAGCGGGCCAAAGAAGAAGGAACCGCCAAAACGATTCTGTTTAACCTCTGCGGGCACGGCCACTTCGACATGAGTGCCTACGAGCAGTATCTGTCGGGCAAGCTGGTGGAACATGAAGTGACGCAGGAAGAAATTCTGGAGTCGCTGGCGGAGCTGGATACACCGTTGATTGCCTGATCGTTAACCCCTCCTTCCGATATTCGTTATTCACTATTCAGTATTCGATATTTATTGATTTAACCTCACTAATATCGAATACTGAATAGTGAATAACGAATATTGACTAACGAATACCACATCTCAATTTATGCTCACCGTAAATTTCGACCCTTTCCCCATCCTAACCACCCACCGACTGCTAATCCGGCAATTGGTCGAAAGCGATGCAAATGATTTGTTTGCCCTTCGTTCCCATGAAACCCTGATGCGGTTTATTCCCCGCCCCCTGGCGAAATCTGTGGACGATGCGGTTTTGTTGATCCGGGGATTTGACGAACTGATTCGGGCCGGTGAAAGCATTACGTGGGGAATCGCGCTAAAAAATGAACCCAACGTGATCGGAACCATTGGTTTCGTTCGCTTTCAGAAAGAAAACTTCCGGGCCGAAGTCGGCTATTTGCTGCATTCGGACTACCACGGTAGCGGGCTGATGCAGGAAGCCCTTCTGGAGGTGGTCGACTACGGTTTTCGGGCGCTACAACTCCATTCCATCGAAGCCATTGTCGATCCGGACAATACCGCTTCCGCCAACGTTCTGGAACGAAGCGGTTTTCGGAAAGAGGGGCATTTCAAAGAAAATAAATTCTTCAACGGTCGCTTTCTCGATTCGGTTTATTACGCCCGCCTGGCCCCGATTGAATAAATACCGGCATAAATTGTACTGGTCAAATGCGTCCGGAAAATTGCCTGAAAAAACAACATACATTCCAAAGAAGTTACTAAAAAACAGTGAATTACATCGCAATAATTATAGTTTTATAGGATAGACCACGCGTTTTACTGATTATGCCACAAAGTAGTCGATTTATACAGAAAGACCCGGACGTTGTGTTGATTGGGGCCGGAATCATGAGTGCCACGCTCGGCATGTTACTCAAAGAGCTAGACCCAACGTTGACCATCGAAGTTTTTGAACGGCTGGATGTGTTGGCCGCCGAAAGTTCAGATGCCTGGAACAACGCCGGAACCGGCCACTCTGCTTTTTGCGAATTAAACTATACTCCGGAAAAAGAAGACGGATCGGTCGATATCTCCAAAGCCGTTAAAATTGCCGAGTCGTTCGAGGTTTCCAAAGAATTCTGGGCCTATCTGGTACAGCAAAACATTACGCCCTCACCCGAAACGTTTATCAACGAAATTCCCCACATGAGCTTCGTTTGGGGGGAAAAGAACGTCGAATATCTGAAAAAGCGGCACGACGCGCTCGACAATCACCACCTCTTCAAAGGAATGCTCTATTCCGAAGATCCGGCGCAATTGAAAGAGTGGATGCCGCTGGTCATGAAGGAACGGGAACCGGATCAGAAAGTAGCCGCTACCCGCATGGACATTGGGACCGACGTCAATTTTGGTGCCCTGACCCGCGCCTTATTCGACCACCTCCGGAAAATGGAGGGTGTCACGATCCGGCTGGCCCACGACGTTCGCGACCTCGAACAGGAGAAAGACGGCACCTGGAAAATCACGGTAAAAAACTGGTCGACACGGAAGAAACGGGAGCTGCGCACCCGGTTTATTTTCATCGGTGCGGGCGGTGGCTCCCTGCCCCTGCTCGAAAAAGCCGACATCCCCGAAGGCAAAGGCTTTGGCGGTTTTCCGGTCAGCGGCCAGTGGCTGGTCTGCAACAACCCGGACATCGTTGAACAGCACGAAGCGAAAGTATACGGCAAAGCGGCTGTCGGCTCTCCCCCGATGTCGGTCCCGCACCTCGACACGCGGATGATCGACGGCAAAAAAGCCCTCCTGTTTGGCCCCTACGCCGGTTTTTCAACGAAATTCCTCAAAAATGGCTCCTTCATGGACCTGCCATTGTCCATTAAAGCCAACAATTTGCTGCCCATGATGGCGGCCGGTTTGCACAACATTCCGCTGACGAAATACCTCATCGATCAGGTGCGGCAATCGCCGGAAGATCGGCTGGCCGCGCTGAAAGACTATTTCCCGGCGGCCAAAATGGAAGACTGGGACCTGGAAACCGCCGGTCAGCGGGTTCAGGTCATCAAGAAAGACCCCGAAGAAGGCGGTATTCTGGAATTCGGCACGGAAGTCGTCTGTGCAGCCGATGGTTCCATTGCGGCCCTATTGGGGGCGTCGCCGGGAGCGTCGACCTCCGTTTCCATCATGCTTGACCTGCTAAACCGGTGTTTTCCCACCCAACTTCGTACGGAAGCCTGGCAGACCAAATTGAAGCAGATGATTCCGTCGTACGGGCAATCGCTGGCGACCAATGCGGAACTGGCGCACCAGACCCGTGCCTGGACGAGTGAAGTGTTGAGGCTCAAGGAGACTGAACCGGTTCTTTAATGGAGTCAGATCATGGCCGCACCCAACGATGCCGTCCGGTTTGACGCGGTGATCGAGCGATTTACAAACGCAATAGGAGCGCATTATATTGGTGTTCCCGACGAGGTGGTGCAGCAGTTTACGCAAAAGTCGGCAGTACGCGTCATGTGCCTGCTCAACGGCACCGTCGAGTTTCACTGTGCTCTCCGGCCCAAAGGCGACGGTTCGTTTATGATCAGCATCGGAACACCCATCCGGCAGCAGCTCAAAGTGCGGCTGGGCGACAGCGTGAAGGCGGTAATCTGGAAAGATGAAAGTGAATATGGTCGAAAAATGCCGGAAGAACTTCAGGAGTTGCTGGCTATCGACGAAGAGGGAAACCGGCATTTTCAGGCCCTCACGCCCGGCAAGCAACGCAGCATTATGTATTACATCGACGGAGCCAAAAACGTCCAGGTCCGCGTGGACCGCGCCATTATGATGATCGACCGGTTGAAAACGAAATAATTTTACGGCTGAACATTGCCGTTAAAAAAGCCGTACCGTATTTCAGTACAGTTTTTATTTTTATCGGATTGCCGTTCTATTCTCAGGAATCATGAGCGAAATAAAACTATACGATGCCCCGGAATTTACGGCGAAGTTCATGCCTTCAGAGGAGTTAGATGCGATTTTAAAAGCGGATCGCAGCAAGTTTTTTATTGTACGGGTAGAAGAAATGTATCGCCATGTCGACAGCCCGGTTCCGCCTTCCCGATCGACAATCTATTCCTGTTTATACCTCACCGAAGGTGAAGCAAGCATGAAAATCGGGAGTGAATTGTATACCATTCACAGCCAGGAATTACTGATTGTCCCTGCTGGACAGGTTTTTTCATTTCGGGAAAATGACGTAAACAAAGGCTATCTTTGCGGTTTTCACAGCGATTTTCTGGTGGGAAAATGGCTCAAAAACAACCTGTTAAAAGAATTTGACTTTTTACAGATCTGGGGAAATCCACTCATCAAACCGGACGAGCAATCTGCTCAGTTTATAGAGTCCCTGTATGGACGACTTCTGATTGATTACTCCCAAAATGGCCTTCAGAACCCCGGCATTTTACAGTCGTATTTACTCGCGTTGCTGTGTGAGGTAAACCGGGTTTACCAGGCCATTTCACCCCCTGATCCCATCGCGGCTGTGACCCTGACAAACCGGTTTCGGGAGTTGGTCTTCTCGCTGTTCCGGACGAAACAACGGGTATCCGAGTATGCCGCCCTGCTCAATATTACCCCCAATCATCTGAATAAAACCGTTCGGGTCGTTTCCGGAAAATCTCCGACCAAATGGATCGACGAAGCCATTCTGCTCGAAGCCAAAGTGCTGTTATGCCAAACCGGTTTGTCCATCAATGAAGTCGCTACCCAAGTCGGTTTGGACGATCCCTCCTATTTCACCCGTCTGTTTAAAAAGCTGGAAGGACAAACGCCAACCGAGTTTCGAAGAATGATTGAAAAGTCCTGAAACTCGCCTTATCCATCCTACCCCCCATTCTCCCAAAAACCGACCTTTGCATCATCAATCGATGCAATAGAGCCATGTATTTCCTTCTTTTAAGTGTTCACTCTGCCTTCCGATGGCTGGTTGTTGTGAGTGTTTTGTACGGAATTTACCGGGGATTCCGGGGCTGGTTTGGCCAGCGTTTGTTTACCCGAACCGATAACGCCACCCGCCACATTACGGCCACGATTTGCCATACTCAGCTACTGATTGGCTACGTCCTCTATTTTAACAGTCCGTTGATTCAGTATTTTCGGTTCCATTATGACGAAGCCCGCAAGCAATTCGACCTGTTGTTTTTCGGGCTGATCCACGTCATTTTGATGACCATAGCGATCATTTTGATCACGATTGGTTCATCAGCCTCGAAACGCATGAATTCTGATCGGGGGAAATTTAAAACCATGACAATATGGTTCTTGCTGGCCCTATTAATTATGCTATCGGCCATTCCCTGGCCTTTTTCACCACTGGCCAACCGGCACTACTTCCGCTCTTTTTAATCATGAAATTTCTGACCACCAAAATCGGTCGTCTGCGGCTGATCGGCTTTTTAGAAGGGCTCTCTCTCCTCATCTTAATCGGCATTGCGGTTCCCTTAAAATACGCCAGTGGGGACCCATCGCTCGTGAAAACAATGGGACCGGTACACGGCCTATTATTCCTGCTTTTTAGCCTGAATACCCTGAGTTTTGGAATCGAGCAGAAATGGAAATTTCAGGAAACAACCTGGAAGGTATTGGTCGCCTGCCTGATCCCATTTGGCACGTTTTACGTAGATTATACAATTCTGTCGCGACAGGAGGTCCAATAAAAAAACGGTCACGAACCGTACGTTAGACTGTCCATGACCGCTTCGTTGGCATTTCAATCGTTACTGCGGCCCCCGACGGCCGCCACCGCCCTCACCCCGATTGGAAGAGTTTTGACGCTCCTGATACTGGCGGGGCGGCTGACTCGGAGTCCGTTGCTGAAACTCTCCTCCCTGACGCTGGGGCCGTTCTACCCGTTGCGGAGTGCTTTCACTGCCTCCACCACCGCCCGACCAGCGGGAACGCTGGCTCGACTGATCAGGCTGGGGATAACTCCGGGGTTCGGCCCGGCGCTCGACCGACGGAGAGCCCGCGCCCGGATTGTAGCTGCGGTTCGTGCGGTTTTCGGAAGGGCTTTCCATCCGGTTTGGCATAGTTCCGGAACCAGACCGGTTGTCAAAATCAGGACGGTTTGAAGTACGGGAGTTAGACCGGTAATCAAAATCGGGACGATTTGAATTCGCAGAATTGGACCGGTTCTCGTAATCCGGGCGGTTTGTGTTATCAGCATTCGGCCGGTTGTTGAAGCCATCGTTGCGGTTCATCGAATTCTCACCCCGATTGGTTGGATTACGATCATAGTCATAGCGGTTCGAACGGTTTGAGTTCGGATAGTTCCCGGCTACCTCACCCCGATTATTGCCGTTGTAATTGCCATTCCCGTTGTAACTCCCCCGGTTATCTCCCCGATTGGAATTCCCGTTTCCACCCCGGGCACCATACGCGCCACGACTCGCAACATCGTTGGCCCGGTAGACCGGAACACTCCGGCGGGTATAGCGTTCCATCTCATCCCGGCGCGGGCCGTAGCCATACGACCGGTTGTTGTACCGGTATACGTTATTGATGATGGTTGTGTTGTGATAGACGTTGACGACCCGGGTTCTGGGAATGCAATAGCTGTAAACGCGCGGGCTGGTGATGTACATCTGCGGAACAAACGTCCAGTAATTGAACGGAAGGTTGATGTTTACGTTGATGCTCATGTCCGGCCCGAGCGGTGCCCAGCCGTAGTAGCCACCACCGGAACGCCAGCTCACCCAGGCCGGTCCCCATTCGCTGTCCGGAACCCAGACCCAGCGTCCGTAATAGTCATCGAACAGCCAGCGTCCATAGTGAAAAGGCGCCCAGCCCCAGTCGTAGTCCGACACCCAGGTGTTGCCATATTCCGTTACGGCCCAATGACCATTGGTGGCATAGGGTTGAAAATCACCCGGCACATCCGGCATCCAGACCTGACCGTACGTCGGGTTCCGGGTCCATTGTCCATAAGGAGCCAATTCATCGTAAAAGGATTCCACTGGCAGATCGACGCCGGGTTGTGCCATCGTTTTTTGAGGCATCGCCAGCGCGATTAAAAAGAATAGGATCACCCCAAAAGCCGGTATGATTCGTTGTGTTTTCATGGCCCGTCGGACGTTAAAAGTAGAACTGCTCCTTTGATAAACGAAAGAGCCAAAGGTTTAATCTACTTTACAACAGTTTATCCAGCGTAATGGGCAAACTCCGAATCCGTTTTCCGGTAGCGTGAAAAACCGCATTGGCAATGGCCGCAGGCATCCCGACAATTCCGATTTCACCCAGTCCTTTCACCCCCAGCGGATTCACAATGGTGTCAGTTTCTTCCACAAATATCACATCAAGACCCTGAATATCAGCATTAACCGGAACGTGGTATTCAGCCAATGAATGGTTCATAAACCGACCAAACTGGTGGTCCATCACACTTTCTTCCTCCAGCCCTTTGCTGATGCCCCACACCATGCCGCCGATGATCTGGCTCCGGGCGGTTTTCGGATTCAGGATTTGTCCGCCCGCTACGGCAGTTACCGCCCGGGTCACCCGAACCGTTCCAAAATCCTCATCGATCTCCACTTCCACAAAAACCGCCGAATGAACCGCCCGGGCGTATTTGCGTTGTTCGAGCATATTGGGCAACGATGTCGATGTTTCACTGACGGCCCGCCCGCCATTCGTTCCCACGATGTCCAGCAGCGAAACCGCTACCGACGAATCCTTTTTGAGTCGGATGTGGGCATTCTCAAAAACAACCTCCTCCAGTTTCACACCACTAAACGGCGATTGCTTCATTTTCTGCGCCATTTTGAAGAGCTTTTTCCCCAAATCCTCGCAGGCCACTTTCACGGCGGAACCTACCGTGGCTGCCGTCCAGGAACCGCCCTGAATGGGTGCCAGGGGCATATCCGTATCCCCCAGTCGAAAAATAACGTCTTCGATGGGCATGCCGAGGGTGTCGGCGGCAATCTGGGTCATAATCGTGTAGGTGCCGGTTCCGATGTCGGCAGTGGCACTACTGACCCGAAGTTTTCCGTTGACCGTCAGCACGGCTTCCGCCCGCGCAGGCATGTGCATCGACTCCCAAATACCGGTAGCCATGCCCCAGCCCACCAATGTATGACCATTGCGCATCGAACGGGGTTCGGGGGTTCGGTTCGACCAGCCAAACCGCTCGGCACCCTGCCGGAAACATTCCCGCAACTCCTTGCTCGAATACGGCAGGTCTTCGTTCATGTCCCGTTCCGTGTAGTTTTTCAGGCGAAATTCCACGGGGTCCAGGCCCACTTTATACGCCAGTTCATCAATGGCACATTCCAGTGCCGACATACCAGTTACCCCACCCGGTGCGCGCATGTCGATCGGGGTATACACATCCAGAGGCACCAGATTATAGGTCAACGTCACATTCTGAGCCGGATACAACATACCCGCCCAGTTCACGACAATTTCGGTATAATCCTCAAATCGGGAGGTTTCTCCCACGGCATCGTGCCGAATAGCCTCAAGCTTTCCGTCTGCTGAAGCGCCAAGCGCGACCTGCTGAACGCAGACCGGGCGGTGTCCGAACGTAAACATCTGCTGGCGTGTGAGCGAAACCCGAACCGATCGTTCGAGTTCACGGGCGGCCAAAACCGCCAGAAACAACTGGTATTGCGGACGCAGACCGGCACCAAAACCGCCCCCGACGAAGGGCGAAATAACCCGGACATCCTTGAAGGGAATGCCAAATACCTGCGAAACGTACAACTGGCTGTTGGGTGCTCCCTGCGTTTTGTCGTATATCGTTAGCTTATCGTTCTTTTCATACACCACCGTGGTGGCAAACATTTCCATCGGATTATGATGCTCGGCGGAGTGGACATACGTTCCCGAAACCTGCACCGCTGCCCGCTGGAAAGCCTTTTCAAAATCACCACGCGGTTTAGGCGGTGGCGGTTTCAATAAGCTGGCAACGCCTGATTTCGGTTCCCGCGCCCGGTGCAGGTTATGCTCCAGCGCCGTTTCATGGTCTTCTTCTTCGTACTCAATCCGGATCAGCGAAGCCGCATACCGGGCCAATTCCAGCGTTTCGGCCACGACCAAAGCCACCGGCTGGCCACTGTATTTCACCGTCGCATCACGCAACGGCCGGAACGGCGAACCCGGTGGCGCATCCTGGTCTTTGTAGCTCATATCGAAACAGGCCAGACCGGGTCGGTTTTCGTGCGAAAACACCTGAATAACCCCCGGCAGTTGCAGTGCGGCTTCGACGTCGATGCGGGTAATTTTCCCTTTGGCAATGGAACTGGAAATCACCCAGCCATGCGCCAGGTCCGCAGCTTTGTACTCAGCGGCATATTTTGCTTTTCCCGTGACTTTGGCTACACCGTCGACACGATTGATGGATTTTCCGATGTATTTTGTCATGATGCGGGTTCAAGTTTAGCGGCCTGTTTCAGCGCCCGGACAATGGCGCGTTTGGCCAGTTCAATTTTAAATGTATTGTGCCCATACCCTTTGGCACCAGCCAGAAGCGCTTCAGCTACCGATTGAAAATCAGCTTCTGACAGATTTTGGCCTACCAGCATGGCTTCCACCTCAGTCTTGCGCCAGGGTTTGTGCGCCACCCCGCCCAGGGCAATCCGGGCTTCGGTGATCCGGTTATCTGCAATTTCCAGTCCCACCGCCACTGACACCAGTGCGAAGGCGTAGGAAGTCCGGTCACGAATTTTGATGTATGCATTATAGTCCGAAAATCCTTTAGCGGGTAGATCGATGGCCGTTACCAGCTCACCCGGCTGAACGGTATTGTCGCGCCAGGGTTCATCGCCGGGCAACCGGTGAAAATCCGCAAACGGTATAGTCCGCTCGCCCGTTGGGCCGGTTACCCGAACGACAGCATCGAGGGCCGCCAGGGCCACGCACAGATCTGACGGATGGGTGGCAATGCAGGCCGTTTCGGGCGGTTGATCACTGGTGCCCAGAATAGCATGAATCCGATTGTAGCCATGAATCGCCCCACACCCTGACCCCGGCTCTCGCTTGTTACAGGGCGTTGCCAGATCGTAAAAATAATAGCAGCGGGTTCGCTGGAAGAGGTTACCACCGTTGGTGGCCATGTTGCGCAACTGTGCCGAAGCTCCCGCCAGAATGGCCCGCGACAACAGCGGATATCGGCTTTCGACGGCCGGATGATACGCCGTATCGGCATTCGTCACCAACGCACCGAGTCGAAGGCCACCGTCTTCGGTGTCGTCAATGGTATTCATTGCCAGGCGGTTAATGTCTACCAACCGGTTCGGCCGTTCGACATTCTCCTTCATCAAATCGAGCAGGTTGGTTCCTCCCGCAATAAATTGGGCTCCCTCATGGATTGCCAGTTCGCCCACGGCCATGCCGATGTCGCTGGGTCGGGTATACGAAAAACTATTCATAGCGTCAGGCGTTGGGGTCAAGTTGCATTACGTCCTGAATGGCATCGACAATATGGGGATAGGCTCCACAGCGACAGATGTTACCACTCATCAATTCCCGAATATCGTCGGCGGTTTTCGCACGCCCTTCGTTAATCATTCCAACCGCCGAACAAATCTGACCAGGTGTACAGTAGCCACATTGGTAAGCATCGTGTTCGATAAAAGCGGTTTGCAACGGATGCAGGCCGCTTTCACCCGCCAGTCCTTCGATGGTGGTAATGTCTGAACCGTCCTTCATAACGGCCAGCGTCAGGCAGGAGTTGATCCGTTTGCCATCGACAAGTACCGTGCAGGCTCCGCACTGCCCGTGATCGCAGCCCTTTTTAGTACCGGTCAGGTGCAGGTATTCGCGGAGAGCATCGAGCAAACTCGTCCACGGTGCCAGTTCCAGGTGGTGAGCGGTGCCGTTAATGGTGAGCTTGACGGTGTGTTTTTCCGGCAACGGATTTACAAACCTCGCTTCGGATTGGGGAGATAGGGTCGTTTGCATAGTGAGTGGTTCATAACGTAGTATACTAAGCAGGACAACGGAGTAAATGTTGGGAAATGAGTCCAATTATTAGCCTCCGGCCTGTAACCACCAGACGAGGCCAGGTGCGCGAGCGAAATAAAATCCGGTTTGGTTGGTTTTCCGGTTGGCGACGGCGTACTTCGTCGCGATCAAACCAAATCCGCACCCCTATGAGATTAGGACTATTTTTTGTCTTGCTTTTCGGTATCCTGTCGGGCGTTTCAGCCCAGACGGTTTCCCGGTTTCCGCTGAATGTGTTGTCGTTTAACATTCGGTACAACACGCCACAGGATGGGTTAAATGCCTGGCCGAACCGGAAGGGAATAGCCGCTCAGGTGCTCACGGATTACCAGGTCGATTTTGCCGGTTTGCAGGAAGCACTCGCCGGACAGATCGCTGATTTACAGGACCAATTGCCCAACTACGCCTGGATTGGCGTGGGTCGTGACGACGGAAAAACCCAGGGCGAGTTTTCGCCGATTTTCTACAACAAGCAGAAATTTGAGGTGTTGAAACAGGGCACGTTCTGGCTCTCCGAATCCCCCGAGGTGCCGGGCAGCAAATCCTGGGAGGCCGCTTTTCCCAGGATCGCAACGTATGCGGTTTTTCAGGACAAACGCAATGAAAGTCAGGTTTTTGTAATCAATACGCACTTCGACCACATCAGCGAAACCGCCCGCCGGAACAGCGCGAAACTGCTCATCAGCAAGATCAAAGAATTGAGCAACGACCTCCCGGTAATCTTAACGGGCGATTTTAACACGCCCGACGCGTCGCTTTCCATCCAGACCCTGACGAGCGACCCGACCTTCAAACTCACCAACTCGGAAAGTCTGTCGGAAAACCCGCATACCGGCGGCACCAGTACGTTCAACAACTTCAAAACCGACCAGCGCGGCCCGGTGATCGACTTCATTTTTGTCGGCCCGGAGGTAGCGGTGAAACGCCATGATTACCTGCCCATTCTGAAAGATCAGGTGTTCATTTCCGACCACTGGCCGGTTTTGAGTCGGTTGGTTTATTAAAAATTGATTGATGCTGTGCGTTATTTCAGCTTGCCGACCGAGCTAAAATCGCCAATCACCGTAACACTCGGCTCCGGCCCTTTGATGCCGTCTTTGCTAAACTGGCGCGCGATGCCTTCGTGAACAAAGTAATAGGTGTCCCAATAATCGGCACTGTTGCACCAGACCCGGACGTCGAAATGAAACGCCAGTTCGGTTAGCTTGGTCACCAGAATGTCGTGTTCCCGGTTTTTCAGTCCAGTCGGGCAGGCATCCACCACGCGTTTGATCGACGCCTTGACCGCATCGACCGCATTGGCGTTTCCGGCGGCAAAAACCATATCGACCCGGATCGTTCCTTTTCCGGAAATATTGATTACCGGCGACGTTGACAGTGCCCCGTTGGGCAGAATGATGGTGCGGTTATCGAGCGTTACCAGAATGGTATTGAAAATGTGAATGGCTTCCACATGGCCCGTAAAACCCTGAGCCGTAATCAGATCGCCCACCCGGAACGGTTTGAACGTCAGAATGAGCACGCCACCGGCAAAATTGGCCAGGCTTCCCTGAAGTGCCAGACCCACCGCCAAACCGGCGGCACCAATGATGGCGACAAACGAGGTGGTTTCGACGCCCAGCGTACTGGCCACACTCAACAACACCAGCACCTTCAAAATAGCACCCACCAGCGACAGCAGAAAAGGCTGAACATCCCGGTCGACCTGCCGTTTGCTCATCACGGTGGACAGCATTTTTACCAGTTGATTGACCAGCCAGAGGCCGACAATCAGTATAACAATGGCCAGCAGAATTTTGAAACCGTAGAGCGTGGCGAACGCGACGGTCTGGTCGATAACATTTTGAAAGGACAATTGGGTGGGTTCCATGCAGTTGTAGTTTTAGTTTCTACAGTTAAGAAGCCGGGAACCCCGAAAAGTAACATGTTACTGAATATTTATTCGCACGGGATGGTTTAAAGCCAGTTTTTTCGCCTGAAAATCAATAAGGTTACCAGCGACGACAGGACGATGGAACCCAGCGCGATCGGATAGCCCAACTGCCAGCTCAGTTCCGGCATATTGGCGAAGTTCATCCCCCAGATGCTCGCCAGCAAGGTCGGTGGCAGAAAAACCAGCGACACGACGGTGAAGATTTTGACGATCCGGTTTTGCTCCAGGTCGATCAAACCGAGGTAGGTATTTTGCAAAAACTCCAGCCGTTCGAAGATGAAATTCGTGTGGTCGATCAGGGAGTTGATGTCTTTGATCAGCGTCCGGAGCCGCTGTTGTTCATCGTCCGTAAACCAGCCGTCGCTGCGAATCATGGAGGTAATTACGCGCTGTTTGTCGACCACGTTTTCCCGAATCGACATCGTTAGCTCCTGATAGTCGTTGATTTTCAAGAGCATTTCACGATCCAGGTTGGCTTCCAGATCCAGTTGGCGGTTGATGGATTTAATTTCCAGCGACACCACCTCGATCAAATCGGCGTCATAATCGATCCGGGATTCGAAGATCGTGATCAGAATCTGCGCCCCGTCGTTGAACATCGACCGGCGCGATTTGATCCGTTTGACGGTATCGGCAAACGATTTCAGATCGGCGTTCCGATACGTAAACAGCGTCTCGTCTTTCAGCATGAAACTGACCGGCACCGTCACGTACATCTGTTCCTTGTCGGGAACCATGAAATTGGAGTTCGCAATCAGAAATTCATCTTCCTCGATGTAGCGCGAACTGCTCTCGATCTCGGACTGCTCCTGTTGTGTCTGAAAATTAACGTCAAATTTATCTTCTACGCTCTTGGTTTCTTCGCGCGTCGGGTTCTGTAAATCAACCCAGAGGGTGCGCTCGGTATCGGAAAACGAGTCAATATCCCGAACCTTCCGAACTGCGGCTTCATCCTGTTGGAATATGCGAATCATAGAATAGGGTTACATCTCTAAACAATCATTTAAGGTATGCGCTTGCCCGGAATGTCGCGTCCGTTCTGGTGAAGCACCAGTTGCGTCACCTGCCCTTTTTCGTCCTTCACGAACGTCACCTGCGCCGGCACCACCTTGAGATAAAACTTGGTTTCCGATTCCGGAAAAAGCTCAAAACGGTCCTGACCGGTGGCCTGCGCAAACAGTTGCGTGGCCGTCCGGGTCACGGTAATGCTGAAAGTCGGCGCCAGCTCGTATTTACCGACGTATTTTTCGAGGATTTCGGCCGACACCGTCGCATCCTTCGGACCGGCTACCTTTTCGCCCAGCGTTTTCAGCACTTCAACGCCGTTGGTGTTGCGCGGATTCAGTTCCACCGACTTCTTATAATCCTTGATAGCCAGCTCTTTATCGCCGTTTTTCAGGTATGCTTCGCCCCGGCTGTCATACACATTGGACGACTGGGGATACGCTTCCACATTGAGATTGAAAACCGCCAGGGCTTCCTTCATTTTGCCTTCCCGCATTAAATCGTAGCCCAATTCGTTCATTTCGTCTTCGTTCAGTGAATAGGCTTTGTCCGTTTTTAACTGTACAAATTGCTGGAGGGCTTTTTCCAGCGATGCCGTCGCGAGGGTTTGCCGGAGCGCCGTCGCGATGGATTTTTTCGGTTTCTCATAGGGCTGGTCGTACAGGATGTTCAGGATATTGGCCTGGATGGCCCCCAAAACCGTTCCGCCGGTATTATTCAGTAAAATAACCGTGTGTTTGTCGTTGGGAATCCGGGTGAACTGGGTATTGAACCCGTTGATGCCTCCGCCGTGCGAAACGATCAGAACGCTGTCTTTCCGCTGGCCGATCTTCGCGTTACCCACGCCCCAACCGTAGGCATAATGCGCCAGTGCGGGCGTAAAAAGAGCCTTTTTTGAAGCCGCTGAGAGCAATTGATCCGTATACAAAAGCTGATCCCAGCGATACAGATCCTCCACAGTCGAATACAGCGACCCGGCGGCATACGGAATCGTCATGTCCAGGTAGGGCGCATTGACATAACCGCCCCCCCGTTTTTCGTAGGCTGCCGCCCTTTTGGGCAGAATCGGACCGGGCAAATCATAGCCCGTATCCTTCAGTTTCGCCGGGTTGAGAATACCCTCCTGCAAAACCGTCGCGTACGGTTTGCCGGTTACTTTTTCAATGAGAACGCCCAGCAGAAAATAGCCGGAATTGCTGTAGGAAAATTTGGAACCGGGTTCAAAATCCAGCGGCAGATCGGAGAACTTCTTCACAAACGCTTCGGGCGCGTACGGGTCGCGGCTCATGGTTTCAAAAAACCGGGGGAAATTGGTATAGTTCGGAATGCCCGACGTATGTGTAAGCAGGTGGTGAACGGTTATTTTATCGCCGGTGGCTTTGGGATAATCGGGCAGGTAAGTCGTGATTTTCTCACTGACTTTCAATTTCCCCTGATCGACCAGTTGCATGATGAGAAAGGCCGTGAACTGCTTGGTGACCGACCCCAGCCGGAATTTGGTATCGGGCGTGTTCGGAATGTTCCACTCCATGTTGGCCATACCGTAGCCTTTCTTCACAATCACCTTGCCGTTTTCGGCTACCAGCACCGTTCCGTTGAACTGTCGGTTTTCGGCGTACTGGCGCATGAGTTCCTCTATTTTCTCCGCCTTTTTCTGGGCGAAAGCGTACGGAACCATCAAAATCGTGAGGACAACGGGAAGGATTCGGGAGGTAAATCGTGTGTTCATGAGCTTGTTGGGAAACGGTTAAAATGAAGGAGGAAGGTCGCTGACGGAGCGATTGCCAAATCTACTCCATTCTGTTTGAATTTGACAAAGTTACTCCACGGATGGTAAGCCTTTTACCCCAAATAACACCCGGCAAAAACCAACCGGTTGGGCCAAAAAAGTCTCCGACAACTTTTGTACATTTGAATTTCGCAAACCAGCGCTCCCATGACAACCACCACACTGGAAGGATTTTATAACGAAATTGCTTCGTTAGTCCCGGAAGGAATCGGCAAAGAGATTGGTCATTTCAATGTTTTCAAAATCGACGAGGTCGCGGCTCAGCTCAAAGTAAAACCGGTGATGCCCTACAACCGGCGTGCTTATTACAAAATCAGCCACATCAGCGGCCGGAACAAAGCCGAATACGCGGATAAAGTAATCCACATCGAAAAGAATGCGTTGCTCTTTGCCACGCCAAAAATACCGTATCACTGGGTTCCGCAGGACGAAAACCAGTCCGGTCACTTCTGCATTTTCACGGCCGATTTTCTGGTTCAGACCAAAAGCGGGGTGGTGTTGGACGATCTCCCGATCTTTCAGCCCGGCGGTTATCCCATCTTTCAGCTTACCGACGAAGCGTCGGAAGACATCGCGTATATCTTCCGCAAGATGTACAAGGAACTGGCCTCCAATTATGCCTTTAAATACGATCTACTGCGTAATTACGTCCTCGAACTGATTCATTACGGACAAAAGTTGCAACCCGAAACCGCCCTCTATCCGTCGCACACGGCCTCGGCCCGGGTGTCGTCTTTGTTCATCGAACTCCTGGAACGGCAGTTTCCGATCGAATCTCCGCACCAGAAACTCAACCTGCGCACGGCCAGGGATTATGCCGAACGGCTGGCGGTTCACGTCAATCACCTGAACAAAGTGCTGAAAGAAAGTACCGGCAAAACCACCACCGACCTCATCAGCAGCCGGATCGTTCAGGAAGCCAAGATCCTGTTGAAGCAAACCGACTGGAACATTTCCGAGATTGCGTATTCGCTGGGATTCGAGGAAGTGGCTCACTTCTCTAATTTTTTTAAAAAACAGACCACCTTCGCCCCCATCGCTTTTCGGTCCTGACAACCCTGATTTGAATTTTGCAAAGGATGGATTGATGCTTGCAAACCGTACCCGGCGCTGGCCCGCTACTTTTGTTTCAGTCAATTGAAACAAAAAACAACCATGAAATCACAACATAAAATAGCCCTGGTAACGGGCGGTAGCCGGGGATTGGGGAAAAACATGGCCCTGCGTCTGGCCCAACAAGGAATCGATGTCATTTTGACTTACAACCACAAAAAAGAAGAAGCCCTGGCGGTGGTGGCCGAAATTGAACAATCCGGTCGGACAGCGGCCGCCCTGCAACTCAATACCGGCGACGTCAAAAGCTTCGACGGTTTTTTCACCGACTTATCGGCGGTTTTGCAAGACACGTTCAAAACGGATCACTTCGATTTTTTAATCAACAATGCCGGTATTGGACTCTACGGCTCGTTTGCCGAAACGACGGAAGAAGCCTTCGATCAATTGATGAACATCCACTTCAAAGGCGTCTATTTTCTGACCCAAAAAGCGTTGCCCCTGATCCAGGACGGTGGCCGGATTATCAACCTGTCGACGGGGCTGGCCCGGTTCAGCCTGCCCGGTTATTCGGCTTATGCGTCCATGAAAGGGGCCATCGAGGTGCTGACGCGCTACCTGGCGAAGGAGTTGGGCGCACGCGGCATTGGCGTCAATACCGTAGCACCGGGAGCCATCGAAACCGATTTCGGCGGTGGCGTGACGCGCGACAACCCGCAGGTCAATCAGCACATTGCCGGTCTAACCGCCCTGGGCCGGGTTGGACTTCCGGACGACATTGGCGGGGTTGTGGCCTTCCTCTGTTCGGAAGAAGCCCGGTGGATCAACGCCCAGCGAATTGAAGTGTCGGGCGGTCAGAATCTTTGAGGGGATCGGGATACGTTACCCTGAATATCCGTGTAGGAAACGGGGTTGATAGAAGCGAGATATAAATACAGAATTTCAAATAATAAATGATGAATACTAAATGTAAAAGTGTTTCAATACAGCCTCCTTTTATATTCAGCATTCATCATTTATTATTTGAAATTTACCAGCCTCAATAGGACGAGATCCAGACCCGCTTCCCCGCTTCAAAACCGACAAAAGATGCGTAGGATCAGGATCCGTCTTCCCGCGTTTTCAGTCCAATTACACTCAGCTTGGTTTCGATGTGCAGAAGCAGCCGGTTTTCTAACGCTTTTTCTTTCTCGTAAAACAATTTATCGAGTCGATCCAATAAGTTATCATATTTCCCTTCGGGCCAATGGTCAATCACCTCGTTTCGTTCTTCAATGTCTTTCGATGGTTGTCCGCCCGGAAATAAGGTGTTGACCCGTACCAAGAGATCGGCGATGTCCGGAAAACCGAGTGTGTGCAGATCCTGAACGGTTTCCTGATTATAGTCGGCGTCGGAATTGTAATAGTGGCTGATTAACCCACCGTTATCCACCGCCCCGATCAGCGACTCAATCGTAAACCAAATTCGCTCATCTGCTGACAGCGAATCGATGTCTTCCAATCCTTTTTCAAACAGTTTTTCCCGGTCTTGATGGAAGTCTGCCAGCGTTTTATGGGTTGCTTTCATTTTACAGTATGACTTTTGCTTACTAGCCTTTGCCCTGAGGTTTTATAGGAATGCGGAATCGTGTTCCTATAAAAACCCTTTCAGCGTTACAATCACATTGATGCCATTGGGAAATGTTTTTTGGATCGGCAGCTCCCCCGTTGAAACCGTAGACGAATAGGCGATGGGCCGGTTGCTGAAGATGGGCCGATAACCGATTCCGAAGCCGACCAGGGTGGTCGTGTTGAGTCGGTATTCGGTGTTGAGGACGGGTTCAATCGCCACATAATTGACTTGCCTGCTCGTAAAGTTCCGGTCTTTCAAATCATACTTTAGAAAGCCCCAACCCAGGAAGAGTTCCAGGCTGGATGCGAATCGAGCGCTTTTCAGGAAATAATACGCGAGTTCCGTCCCTACTCCATTGATAAACAGGCGGGGTTGTTTATCAAATCCGTCGAGGTTAGCCGGGGCTCTGAAACGCGTCAGATAAAACGAGTGGTAAATCGAAAGCGAAGCCTGAAACCGGTCGTTGACGGCCCGACCTACTTTGACCCCACTCAGCATCGTCGGCTGATCCTGTAACTGCGTAAACCGCAGCGGCAGAACAATAAACCATTTTTTATCTTTTTGAATCCGATCCTGTCCGTAGCTGGACATGGAAGCGCCGACGAAAAAAACACAGATTAACCGACGTGCTTTTTGAGATAGTGATTTCATGCTTAGACCAGAAAAGGTTCTCCCAACGCTAAAAACCTGAGCTGATTCTTGATTTTGCCTTCCGCGTAAAGATTTTTCAACACCGTTTCGGGTTCTCCCATCGGTTCATCGGCAGAGTCAAACGTTCCGTAATGAAAAGGAATGAATGTCTTCGCCCCCGTGGCATGAAAAGCCTCGACGGCCTTGTAGGGGTCTTGATGATGCTGTCCCATAAACCACGTTGGCGAATAAGCCCCCGCGCCGATCAAAGCCACATCGATGGCCGGGAAAAGCGCACCAATGGATTTAAAATGTGAACCATGGCCTGAATCGCCCCCGTAGTAGACGGTTTTAGATTCGGATTGAATCATAAATCCACCCCAAAGGCTGGTGTTGACATCAAAAGGGCTTCTGTTCGCCCAATGCCGGGACGGTAAAAACGTAATTTTCAAAGTGTCAGTATGTTGATACTGCTGATACCAACCCGCCGATTGAATCGGGTTCGTCACCCATTTGGCCACGAGTTCATTGAGCTTCAACCCCACCAGGAACCGGGCTTGCGGATTATTACGCGCGATGGTTTTGATACTGTCTTTATTGCAGTGGTCGTAATGTGCGTGGGAAACCAATACATAATCGATGTTCTGGAATTTTTCCGGCTCCACAGGCAACTCCGAATAGCGTTTCACAACCGGCAACTTCCCGAAAACAGGGTCAATCAGGATCCGAATACCGGATAGCTGTATAAAAAAACTCGCGTGCCCCAGCCACACAATTTTATCGGATGCATCCGAAAGCCAATCTTCTTTTTTACGAACGGTTATTCGCCAGGTATCCTGTTTTTTCGCTTCCCGCTGCGGATTTCTTTCCAGCATAAACTTAAGGACGGCGCTGTAACTAATTACGGTTGGATATTCGTAGTTGATAAACAAACCATGCTGGTCCAAAGGCGTGCCTAACCAATCCGGCATCAGGGTTGGTAAGGCCGGATTGGAGGTGTAACTTTTGATGGTTGGTATGTTTCTTTTTGCAAAAAAACGCTTGAGGATCAATAGCAATGCTGTTACCATTTTTTCTGAAAATTACTGGTGACGACTCCTTACGCATAATCGGTTAGTGACTTGCAGCTTGCCCCAGCAAGGTGGTCGGCGCATACCCAAAATGCTTTTTAAAGGCATACGAAAAGTGCGACAGGTTTTCGAACCCCACTTCGTAGCAAACATCGATCGGTTTCTTCTTTTTTTCTATAAACTGGTAGTGCGCCAGTTCCAGCCGCTTTTGGGTAAGCCACCGCTGCGGTGTGGCGTTGAACGCTTTGCCAAAATCCCGTTTGAAGGTCGTCAGGCTGCGGCCCGTCAGGTAGCCGAATTTTTCCAGCGGCAAATTGAACATAAAGTTTTTTTCCATGTAGCTGACCAGATCGATTTTACCGGGTTCCTCGAAATTGGCCAATACGGAATCGATTCCCGGGTCGATTGCCCGGAGAATGTGGATGGCTTCGGTGATTTTCAACGCGGCAATCGTTTCGGGAAGATCCGCCATGTCGAAATACGGAACCAGGGAAGCCAGACAACTTTCCAGCAACGGGTGATTGTTGAACCCATAGATTTTCTGCGATTCCGAAGCGCTGGGTTTCACCGGCAGGTTGGCGTAAAAATCCCGGAGCCTGGTGGTCGTCAAATGCATGACGACGGTTTTGTGCGGCTGGCCGTCTTTCGGATAATTAATGATCGTTGCCAGTTGATTTCTGGGTATTAAAAAGATATCGCCTTTCCTAAAAAAGTAAGTAGCATCGGCCTGCACAATTTTGGTTTCCCCGGAAATGAACCAGATCAGCATGTGGTGGTCGAACAGGATGTCCGACTTGAAAAACCGATCCTCGTACCAGGAAAGTTTGATGTCGTCGGTGATGTATTTCGCCTGATAATCCATGTTTTATTTGCTTTAATTGGATGAAATATCTGATCCATTCCCGTAGGGAATAAACAGCGCAGGAGCGGTAGGCCAATTCGGTTATCCCGTATTCCGACGTGCCGTGAGGCACGCAACATTGTATACCTGGCGGTCGCGTACCTCACGGCACGCTGGAACAATGGGTAATCCTTTTCTACCGCTCCGGCGGCCCGGCGACGCTCCGCTGTTGAGCCCCCGACGGGGCAGCAAACGAATCGGTTATTTAAAGAGTTTAAATAATAGGAAATTGAATACTACAAAAAATAATATAACCAAAACGTTGCTGGCTATACGGACTGTCCGCCGTCGATCAAAAAATTCGAACCGGTGATATAGGCGGATTCGTCACTGGATAAATACGCAATCAAATCCGCTACCTCCTCAGCCTTGCCTAATCTTGACAACGGGATACTGTTGACCAGTTGCTTTTCCAACTGATCGTCCAGGCCAATTTTATGCATAATTTCTGTAGCGATCGGCCCCGGACTTACGGTATTGACCCGAATTTTCCGGGATGCCAGTTCGAGCGCGGCAATTTTGGCAACTGCATTGATGGCGGCTTTACTTGCCGCATAGACCGATGCACTTGGCGGGGAAATGGTGGCCGATGTGGACGATAACAACACCACGGATGCGTTGTCATTCAGAACAGGAATAAATTTACTCAGCGTAAAATAGGCTCCCTTGAAATTTACATTCATGATTTCGTCGAACATCGTTTCAGTCATCTGTTCAATGGGCGCAAACTTGGAGATGCCTGCATTGATGAGCAAAATATCGATTTTACCACATTGTTCGGCCACATCCGCTACCAGCCGGTCTATGTCGGCTAAACTGGATTGATCAGCCAGTAAACCGGTCACCTGTAAGGCGGTTGCCGCCTGTTCAACCGCTTCTTTTCGTCTACCGGTGATAATGACGTTGGCCCCTTTTCCATGGAGTGTTTTTGCGGTGGCATAGCCGATACCGCTGTTGCCGCCCGTGATGACGGCAACTTTATCTTTTAAAGTTTTCATTGTACGGTTTTTAATCTGATTAGTTGATCTCGAAGGTGATTCCGGTCATTGCCTCGCTCCAGGTCCACAGGCGTTTTGCATAGGCTTCGTCCACGGCGTAGCGTTTTACACCCGTTGACATTTCCGTGTCGGAAGCCAGCCCGGCCACCTCGACATCTTCGCAGTATACCCCGCCGACCGCATCGAGCAAGGGGCTGGTGGCGCACCAAACCGTCGTGGCCGCGCCCTGGGGAATGGTTTTGAGGGAAGCAGCGACTTCCGGCAGCATATTCCCGTCGGCATCCAGAAATCCCATTTGCTGAAACAGCTCCAGAGGGGCTTCCCGGCCTAATTCCGTGCCGCCGATTGAACCGGGGTGCAACGAATAGGCCCGAACGTGGAAGGCACTGGCCCGGTTGTCGAGTTCAAGGGCGAATAGATTGCTGGCGGTTTTCGATTGCCCGTAGGCTTGCAGCGTTTCGTAGTCCCGGTTCAGAAAATTGGGGTCATCGAAATCGAAGGGCGCGAATTGATGCCCGTGCGAGGACACGTTGATCACGCGGGCGCCATTGGCTTTTTTGAGGGCGGGCCATAGCCGGGCCGTAAGCTGAAATGGCGCCAGATAATTGGTTGCCAGTTGCGATTCGATACCCCGGCTATCCCGGCGCAGCGGCACCCACATGATGCCCGCATTGTTGATGAGCAGATGAAGCGGCCGACCCGATGCCCGGAATTTTTCAGCAAAGGCGTCGATGGAAGCCGGAGACATTAGATCCATCGTTTCCAGTTCGACGCGGGGAATGCCGGCCAGATTTCTCTTTGCTTTTTCGGTGTCCCGCGCCGGAACGATGACTGTGGCTCCGGCGGCTGCCAGTGTTTTGGTGGTTTCCAGACCGATGCCGGTGTTCCCCCCGGTTACGATGGCGATTTTGCCGGTCAGGTCAATCCCTTTGATGACGTCGCTGGTTGTGGAGGTAGCGTTGAATCCTGAACCGATCGGCTGCTGCAACGCGCCCTGATCATTTGTTTGTCCCATGATTTAAAACCGTTTATTTGTTTTTGTTGGGACAAAATTAGGCAGGGTGGTTCTGAGCGACTTTGTTTAAACGTCCGAATATACTTTGTTTAAAAGGCCGGTGGTTTTTCCAGGGTTCTTTCAGCTTCTCTACGGTTTGATGACAAACGCTTTTAACTCGTCCATTAAACCGTCTCGAAATCGCCAGACGTCGCAGTAGTCATAGAGGGCGGTTTTTCCATCGTCGTCCTTCAGGCTGATTTTGCCAATGGCGGTCACATAATCGCCCTCGGCAATGAAGGTTTCGACCCTGAATTTTGGCGGTTCCGCGTAGGCCGTTGCCATCCATTCTCGAACGGCTTCCTTGCCTTTCAACGTCCTGTCGCCCACAAAGATCCATACGGTCTCTTCTGTGCAATGCGACAGAAAACCTTCATGGTCGCCCTGGGTGATCGCTGCGTTTGCCTTTTCCAGAGTTGCTTTGTTGTTCTCCATGCTGCGGCTATTTTAGATTCAAGGATCTTTGGGCTTTTCTACCAAATTTCATTCATTTCGGTCAGCACCAGCGGTTTGCCGTCCGTAACCACAATGGTATGCTCGTGTTGGGCCATAAAACCGCCCTTGTTTCCAACCATCGTCCAGCCGTCCTGCTGGGTTTCGGCATAGGTGGAAATCGTTGAAATGAAGGTTTCAATGGCAACGACCGAATTTTTCTTGAATCGGGTCGGATTCGAGCGGTCCCGGTAATTCGCTATTTCGCGGGGTTCTTCGTGCAGGCTTCTTCCGATGCCGTGTCCCGTCAAATTTTTGATGACTTTGTACCCCCGTTTTTTGGCTTCCGTTTCGATCAAATGTCCGATGTCGGCAACGCGAACCCCGCCTTTGATCGTGTAGATGGCTTTCTGCAAAATCTGCTTCGATGCGTCGATCAGCTTCTGGTGTTGGTTGACATCTTCGCCCAGTACAAAGGAACCGCCGTTGTCCGACCAGAAACCGTTCAGCTCGGCAGAAACATCGATATTCACCAAATCACCCTCTTTCAGGATGGTGTTGTCGGACGGAAGACCGTGGCAAAACGCATGGTTCACGCTGATGCAGGTCCAACCGGGAAATTTGTAGGTTAAATAGGGGGCTGATTTTGCCCCAAAATCAGCGAGGATGGAGGCTCCGTAGTCGTCCAGTTGTTTGGTGGTCATACCGGGTTGCGCATAGTTTCGCATCGCCTTCAAGGTGTAAGCCACCGCTTCACTGGCTTTCTGCATTCCGATGAGTTCCGCTTCTTTCGTTATTGACATCGTCGTTTGATTGTTTTTACTCGCTCGTCATAGCCTGACCCCTACCTCCTAACTAGACGAAGTTTGGGTTGGTTTCCTTCGGCCAGACAAAAGGCAAACTTGCTAACAAAAAAGGAGCCCCATTCCCGAAGCTCCCTCAAGTATAAAAAAACCGTTTCACATTCCATTCCATTGCTAGTTTTTACCGGCATACGCCTTCCGCAAGGTCTCGGCTTCCGCGGCTGTTACGAGTGAAACACAGCCGTGCCGCGCTTCCGACGGAAAACTGACGTCTTCTTCCACCGTCCAGTGAATCAAATCCGGCGAAGACGAAGCGCCAAAGCGGTTTGTCATGCAATAATCGTATAGCAATAACCAGCCGGGTTTACGGGGATCTTCCATGACGGTGGGGCCTTCGGTGATGACCGGAACGATCTGCCCTTTGTTCATCGGGCCTTCCACCACGGTATAAGGCCCTTCCAGGTGCTTCGAGGTGGCCACCCGAATCGCCCTGCGCTCACCGGTTTTGGCCCCAAATTCTTCTTCTTTGTGGTAGAGGTAATAGGTGCCCTGGTGTTCCAGCAAGGTGCCGTCGATCACGGAATAGGGCGGTTCAAACAGGACTTTGGCCGGGGTGAAGGTCTTCCAGTCGCGCGTCCGGCAATACCAGAGCCGACTCTCCTTCCAGCCCGCATCCTGATAGGACGACGACCAGAACAGGACATATTCCCCGGTTTTGGTATCATAAAACCATTCGGGTGCCCAAATGTTGCGGGCCAGTGCGCCGGACGCATTCCGCACGTCCTTCATCAACGGCAACGGCCCTTCCACCTGCCAGTGAATCAGATCCTTTGACGTGGCATAGAGACAACTTGGCCCTAGTTTCTCCCGGTCTTTGCCACCCCCGCCGGTGGTCAAAACGCGCCAAAGCCCGTCTGGCCCCCGCCGAACATACGGGTCGCGCATGGGTTGCTCCCAGACGGGATTGTTGTCGTTCAACGGCGTCCAGTGACGCCCATCCGTCGACAAAGCGATGTGCAGTTTGTTGATCAGCATCGGGTTTTCCAGCGGCACCTCCACGGTTTTTCCCTGCGCATCGATCTCAATCCGGGTCGGATACCGCTGCCGGAAGTAGGTTAGCATCCAGACCTTTTGATCTTTCCTGGTGTTGAGGGGTTGGTCGATTCCAAAACCGTCGGAGGTAGCTTTTTTTTCAGGTTGTGGCAACGCTCCCGACAGGGAGAGCAACAGGGTTAACCATCCGATAAATGTCATAACTGCGTTATTTTTGGCCAAAAATAAGGGATATTTCCGTCAAAGTAAGCCGGGCTTTTGTCAATCAATTAAACGAAGCCCTGAATTCCAGGGGGCTTTGCTTTGTTTTTGTCTTGAATAATTTGCTGAACGACTGCGAATGTTCGAACCCCAATTCATAAGCGATTTCACTGACCGACAATTCGGTCGTGGAGAGTTTTTCTTTGGCTTTCCCGATCAGTTTTTCGTGGATATGCTGCTGGGTCGTCAGCCCGGTAAGTTGTTTCAGCAAACTGCCTAAATATTTGCTGGAAATGTTGAGACGATCCGCAACGTATTGCACGGTGGGCAACCCTTTCGAGAGCAATTCTTCCCGGTTAAAATAGTCGTCCAATGCGTCTTCCAATCGCGTTAAAATCCGGCTGTTGGTCACTTTACGGGTGATGAACTGGCGTTCATAAAACCGCTCGGCATATGTAAACAGGAGTTCTAACTGGGCAATGATGACGTCCTGGCTAAATTTGTCGATCGGTGCGTTGTACTCCTGTTTAATGTTGTCGATGATTCCGTTCATCAACGTTTCCTCCCGATCGGAAAGAAACAACGCTTCGTTGGTGGCGTATCCAAAATAGTCGTACTTCTTTATTTTTTTAGCCAGGGACGTATTCCATAAAAAGTCGGGATGGATAAACAGCATCCAGCCCTGGAGGTTGGGCGGACGACCGTTTTCTTCACCCCGCAGAATCTGTCCGGGGGCCATAAACGCCATCAGGCCTTCGTCAAAATCGTATTTCTGCTGCCCGTACAACAGGTTGTCGCAGCCCCGTTTCAGCGATACGGCGTAGAAGTCAAAAATAACCGCCTGTATATCAGCATGATTTTTAAATTGAGACACATCCACCACACTGATCAGCGGATGATGCGGTTTTTCAAGTCCCGTTAAGCGATGCCCTTCCGAGATGGTTTTTATTCGGCGTGGCGTTGTATTCGACATCGTGCAAAAGTGGTTTTTAAAATTTTAACGGATACTTCAGCCAAATCAGCAACAAGGGGATGGCCAGAAACGGAATTTCCAGCAAGGCCATTTTATAATCCCCCGCCCGCAACGCCAATGCCATGATCAGAACAATGGAAAAGGCGTTGAGCAAATTGGCCGCGAAAAAGGTCTGTGGGAACAGCAATAACAAACCCGCTGCGATGGAAGCCACCCCAAAATAAGGTAAAACGGCTTGGGAAATACCCAGGGTTGCCATCATTTTTGCCTGTTCGGCATTACCGGGTTGGAAGGCGTCCCACCCGTGTTTGATACCCAAAAAAGCAGAAACCAGAAGAAGAATTAGGCTGATGATTTTCATTTTTTTTAAGCTGTTTAAGTCTATGTTTTATTGACAGGAACACGAATTGGCGCAGATTAAAATCCGTTTAAATCGGTTCAATCCGTCGAATCCGCGTTCCTGTCCGAAGCAAAAAATCATTTTCCGTACATCGTCGAAGCGCCCATTTTGCCAGCTTGTGCGATTAAAAACCGGGGCGCAATGCGGCTCATCACCCGCATGACTTTCGCCAGTCCCGGATAGATTTCGTCCTTATCATTTTCCATGCCTTTGAGGGCGGCATCCACAATTTTTTCGGGGGCCATCAGGGCGCTGGCACTAAATCCGTCTTCGTTCCTGAATTTATCATTCAAGGGTGTGGAACTTCCCGGCGCCACCAATTCGATCACCTGAATGTCCGTGTTTTTGAGTTGTACCCGTAAAGCCTGTGTATACGCCCGCAGCCCCGACTTACTGCCACTGTAAATGGGTGAAATCGGAAAAGGCGACAGCGCAATGCCCGAGGTGACATTCACGATGGCCGCATTTTTCTGTTTTTTCAGGTGGGGCAGAAATTGTTGTACCATGCGGATGGGTCCCATCAGGTTGATTTCAATTTCGCGGGTGATATCGGTCAGTTCGTGTGGCTGGTGCAGACTGATTTTCCGCATTTCACCGGCATTGTTGATGATGATATTCAGGGCGGGAAATTGCTGGGTTACCTGCTTATACAACCTGATGATGTCGTCGGCATTGCTCACATCGCTCTGCATGGTGTGGACGGCTGGCAGTTGGCGTTTCGTTTCCTGCAATTTTTCCGCGTTCCGGCCGGTGATGATGACGGTGTTGCCCAGCGCAAGCAATCTGGCGGCAAATTCGATGCCGAAACCGCTGGTTCCGCCGGTCACTAAAATGGTGTTGTTCTGTAAGTTCATTGTTCTGATCGTTTGTTGCTGCAAAGTTCAGCAGGGATCAGAAAACCGCTGTAGCCAAAAGTCGCAATGTTGTAGCTGAAAGGGCGTTACCGGTTTGTCGTCGGCATGGTTTGCCCATCCGGTTTACGTTGCATGAAGTCTTCCTTTTGGGTAAAATACTCCATTCCTAAAACCAGCAGCGTTGAACCGATGAACGATACCTTCTGCATGATGGCCAACAATCCCCAATCACCGGAACCGTATAAGTAGAGGGTATAGTAAAAAATCAACAGGCAGATGACACAGGCGAATTTTAAGACGTGACGTTTTGACTTTAGAATAAACACCGTGCAATAAAAAAGACCCAGTAACGACAACGTACTCGATACCATAACCATCACGTCGTGCAAGGAAGTGACGATCAAGACATCCAACGCGATGGTGGCAATCCCTACGGATTTTAAAACCGTAGCCGCATGGCGATCCGTCATCTTTTTTGACATATTGATAAAGAAAATCCCAGACCCAACCGAGTGGAATGCCACACCAAGAATGGCCCAAATTCGGGACGGATTCTCGGAACCGTTGATTGCTTTTTCCCCAAACAGATTGCTGATGAAGTTTTTAGTCCAGTCAAATCCGACCGAATTTTTATCAAACAAGGAACCTCCGGGATAAAGCAAGGTTGCTGTGATAATTAAGATCACCGAAATGACGATGCAGAGTAAGACGGCATGTTTCTTAATCATTTTCGTTTTAAGTTTGTAGCGGTGCACCGTATCTATAGTTTTCTATCCTTTAAAGCACTGATAATCGTCTTTGTCAACAATTTCCAAAAATTCTTTTAATGTTGAAACTTCTGGCATTGGTTCGTATGCATACCAGTTGAGATTTGCTCGCAGCCAAAATATTTTCCAAACATTTTTACTTTTAATAAAAGTCGCCTTTGCATAACCGTGTTCAGCAGACTCAACGGGATTATTCCAAATGGAGCGAATCTCAGTAAGTATCACACTTTGGCCTTCTATTCGGTAACTCAAGTCCAACTGCTTCCTGATGTTTTCCGGAGGACGAACTTTTTCTATGTAGTTCTCCATAATTTCAATGATGTCAACAGTTTTTAAGATGTCAATTGCCATTACGAATTCATTTACTAAGGAGACTACCTACGATTTCAGCTAACGTCCAGGGCTAGCTGCTGTGCTGGTATTTTATAACTGTCAGCCCGGAACTGAAGCCCGATAAAATTACTGATGTTCAAGATAAGAACTGAAGCAGAATTACGTCTGCCCGAACTGCTGCCGATAGCGAACAAAAGATGAGGATTTATTCGTCAGCCAGCATAGCAGCATACCCCATGTTAGTGGCAGGGCTTCGTCGAGCTTTGCTTTACTTATTCAAATTACCCGCTTCACTAAGGGTATTTTACGAATTAGGCCCACTAGTATGTAGGAAAATACAATACTTAAAAAGCAGGCTAAAATATATTTAACAGGTGTGTTCAGTGTTAAAAATTCCAGCATAATAGTAACACCAACTACAACTGCAGAATGAAAAATATAAACGCCGTATCTGTTGTCTCTCATTAGTGATGATACAAAATTTGTGAAGTTGAATTTTTTCTTGAAAAGATGAAGAAAAAAACCAGAGAAGCCAAAGCACAAAAAAACCTGGGCTAATGAAAGAGATACAGATTCCCAAGTAATGCCCAATACAAATTTATTAACTATAGATGGGTACTTTGAAAGCAGGTAAATAATTAAACTAAAGTAAGTGGCTGCAATAATTGAAATAGGAAACCACGTTATTGACAATTTTCTGGAAAGATCATCAAGCCACCCTTTTCGATAAACCAATAGTCCGATTACATACATGAAAATATAAGGAGTAATATTGGAAATCTCTATGCCGATAAAATTTTCTCCCAGTGGAAAAAATTGCCGCACTAATAATGTAAGACCGCTGCACAGAACAATAACAGTCAATATATTTACATGTGTGGGAATTTTATCTGACAGAGATTTTGAAATGGAAAAACGCGGTTTTATAAATTTCCAATAACCAATATATACCAACTCAAAAATTATCAACACAAGGATAAACCACACATGAGAAGTATATGGTTTAGCATTTTGTTGTAACAAATAACTAAACCATGATAACTGAGTTGTGCCGTTATAAATTTCAATAAAATATAAAACACTTGGTGCAAAAATAATCATGACAAATAACAGAGGTATCGCCAATCGTATTAATCTTGTTTGTATAAATTTTGATACTCCTTTTTTCTCCAATGATGGAATAGTTAAGAAAGCGGAAATGAAAAAGAAAAGGCCCATTGAAAAGGATGCCTCTACTCCGGTTAATGCCGAAATGAAAATTTGAGTTGTACCAGTAAGTTTTTGTGATGTAACATAGCACCAGCCACCCATTGTCCCATAACCAATGCTAACATGATGGAGTACAACAAGGGCAGATAAGAATATCATAAGATTATCTAAATAATAAAGTCGCTTCACTTGCTACATCTAATTTTGATAATGAGTTGGGTGTTTCATAGCCTTGCCACTAACTTATAGATAGACGAAGGTTTTGTGTAACAATATGAATTTACACCATTTTCATTTTAGACGTACATAAAACCAATAAATAACTTATTATCAAATACTTACATAAAATATTCTTAACGTTTAAGTGCGAAAAAATACAAAATGCGAAATCTACAAAAATCCCTAACGTCACTAATACTACAAAAAATTCTCCTAACTTTCCAATATCCGACTCTCTATACATCTCACAATTTACGTGGTACAACCGCTTGTGTTTGTCATTCAGATTGAGGTGACGGCCTTAAACATACGTTTTTGGTTCGTATTTACCGCAAATCGTCTTTCGAAACCACCAACGTCACGCATTTACCTTTTTCGATTGCGCCCACCACCTTGTTTATGCCACAAACCATTCCCAACTATTTCGTCAGCCTTAATTTTAACGCGAAAAACGGGATTATTCCTTTGCCTACCAGCTGTTTAAGTGCCAGCGGCACGAAATGTTACTAGCAAATGGGTATTCATGAGCACTCCTTGCGTGCCGGAGGTACGCGACCACGCTGCCAATGGTTGCGTTCCTCCGGCACGCCGGGAGGGCTCAACGCACCGGTTTGCTACAAACATTCGACCCCTCTGGGGCCTATGATCTCGCATGGTTCGTGTTCATTTAGGTTTTTCTCGGCCCTTAAGAATCGATATGCCGTTTGGAAAACTGGTAGGCTAACACGCCTTACTCTTACGTTTCACAACTTTCACAAAACCGTTTGCTGGTAGCCGCGCTATTTCTTGGTAAAATGGGGTAAAATGTATTTGACCAGGATATCAAAAGGTAGTTTTGATTTGGCAGAATTGTAACTATTGCCCGTGAAGGTTACCACCAAATCCAGATCTCTGATCACCATAATGTACTGCCCGCCATTCCCGGAAGCAAAAACAACCGTGTACTTCCATTGATCCGTTTTTATTGCTTCCGTATACCAGGCATACCCATAATAAGTAGGTTGCGGAATAGCGGTTTTATTTCTGGAAAACCGCACGTTTGAAAAGTCTTCAATTTTTATACAACTTTCTGTCATTTTTTTAACCCATTGCCCGGAAACAATTCGTTTACCATTATAAACGCCGTCATTTAAAACCACCTGCCCAATTTTGTTCATATCGCCCGGAGAAATGTAAAAAGAACCCGCCGTCGTTTCGTGACCAAGCGGATCTTTTGTCCACCTGTACTGGGTAATTCCCAACGGTTTGAACAGATACTGATCGGCAAACTCCGAAACCGACCTATGGGAAGCATGCGCAAGGATGCCGCCCAATAGCATGGCATTGATCGACGTATAATCCCACTTCGTCCCCGGTTTGTTTTTTAAGGGCAGATCCAGGCAAAATTTTATCCAGTCCTGCGTATTCTCCATGTCGTCTTCACAATCTTTGCTTCCATCCCATTCTTCGCAGTCAAAACCGGATTTCATTTCCAGCAAATGCTCAATGGTCATGCTGTCTTTTAAACTAGTCCAGTTTCCGTAGGGCTTATACTCCGGGAAAAAAGGATATACTTTTTGATGGACATTTTTAATAAATCCTTTGTCGATCGCAATGCCAATCAAGAGTGCTGTCACGGACTTCAAAGCAGAACGCGTATCGTGCAGACCGCCCTTCCGTAACCCATGCAGATAGGTTTCAAAAACAAGTTTGCCACCTTGGGTTATGGTAACGCCTTCCAGGTTGGGATAGGTGCCATTGTTCGCTGCAATCGTCATGCTATCCAGGAGGCTGGCAGCCCTTCGTTGCGCAGTTCCGGGACCGCATAAGAATAGGAGTACAACCAGCGTTGCGAATTGTTTCATGAAGTATCAGTTAGGTGAGTTTCACTTGGCGAACTTTGCAATAAAAAAAGGAGCCCAATCCCTCGGGCTCCCAATTATAAGCAAAAGCAAGGTTATTTCCCTAAATCCGGCTGTCCATACTTCTCGCGGTACATGTGGTACAACCGCTTGTGTTTGTCGTCCAGATTGATGTGACGGCCCTGGATATACGCGTGTTCGATCACGTTGGTGCGCATGTCCAGCAAATCGCCTTTCGACACCACCAGCGTTGCGTGTTTACCCTTTTCGAGCGTGCCCACCACATTGTCGATGCCCATGATTTTGGCGGTCGTGGACGTGATCATTTTCAGCGCGTCCTCTTTGTCGATGCCCCCGAAACCGGCGGCTGTTCCGGCCTGAAACGGTAGGTTTCGCGTCCGCCAGTAGGCTCCGTCGTAGCTCAGGCTGACCGCAATACCAGCTTTCTGGAGCATTCCCGGCAGTTTATACGGCAGATACACATCCTCGTCCTGGAGGTTGGGCAGGCGGTGCATCGGCCCCAGAATCACGGCGACGTTGTTCTCTTTCAGAAAATCGATCACCCGACCGGCGTCTTCTCCGCCCACAATCACCGGTTTCCGAATGCCCATCTGCTTCGCAAATTTGATGGCTTCGATGATGTCCTTGCCGTAATCGGCCCGGATGTACAGGTTTTTCGTGCCGTCGAACAGGCCCTTCATCGACTCAAACTTGAGGTTTTTCGGAGCCGGATTTTTCAGGGCGGCATAGGCCACCGCGTCGGCAAAGGTCGCTTTCAGGGCGTTGATGCTTTCCTGCCGCTGTTCGTTCTTTTTCAGACTGACCGAAAAATCCTCGAAATCAAAGCTGCGGGCGAAATACCCCGGCCAGGTCAGCCAGATACCGTCGTCGGCTTTCAGCACGGCATCTTCCCAGTTCCAGGCGTCGGACTGCACCACGGACGAGCTCCCCGAAATGACCCCGCCCATCGGCATCACCTGCGTCAGCAGCAGGCCGTTGTTTCGGATGGTCGGAATCACCTCCGAATCGGTGTTGTAGGCAATCAACGACCGGATGTTCGGGTTGATAAAACCGGTTTCCTGAAAATCGACCGTGGCCCGAACCGCACTGATTTCCTGCAACCCCACCGTCGAAGCGGGCGAAATGATGCTCGGATAGACGTGTTTTCCGGCCACATTGATCACTTCCGCGCCGTTGGTGGGCGTGTTGCCGTCGCCGACGGCCGTAATGATCCCCTTGTCGAACAGGATCACCCCGTTGTTGATCACCTGCCCGTTGCCGACGTGAATCGTCGCACCCGTCAGGGCAATGGCCCGCGTCTGTGGCCCCGCCGGAGCCGGGTTCTGGGCAAAACCGCTGAGCGAGGCCAGCAGGAGTATGGAGAGTGTTAGCTGTTTCATTTTCTTGTTAGAAGTGTGCGATGCGACAAGAGAAAGAGACTTTTCAAGCCATTCGATCAAAATCTTTCTTCTCTTCTCTATCCTCTTTTGTCTCATTTAGTTTCTGCTTCCCGTTCTTCTCCCTCCGCCATCACGCCTTCCACGTCTTCGCAGTGCCACATCCGCTGACGGCGGAAGGTGGGCCGCTGGGTCGAGGCACCACCGGTTTTGGCCGATAACATCTTCTGGATCAGCCGGGCGCGTTCTTTTTGCAGGTCATCGCGTTTGCGGTCTTCGTCCTGCAGGTCGAAATACACCGTGCCGTCGATGATGGTTTTTTCGGGCCGGGCATAAATCGCCAGCGGGTTGTTGTTCCAGAGCACCAGGTCGGCGTCTTTGCCAGCCCGGATGCTCCCCAGCTTGCTGTCGAGGTGCAGGAGTTTCGCCGGATTGAGGGTCACCATCTTCCAGGCATCTTCCTCCGACATCGCGCCGTATTCCACCGCTTTGGCGGCTTCCTGATTCAGCCGTCGCGCCATTTCGGCATCATCCGAGTTAATCGACACCAGCACGCCCGCCCGCGCCATCAGGGCGGCATTGTACGGAATGGCGTCTTTCACCTCCATTTTATAGGCCCACCAGTCGGCAAACGTCGAGCCGCCGACGCCGTGTTTCGCCATTTTGTCGGCCACTTTGTAGCCTTCCAGAATGTGCGTAAACGTGTTGACCTTGAAGCCCAGCGAATCGGCCACTTTCATCAGCATGTTGATTTCCGACTGTACGTAGCTGTGGCAGGTGATAAACCGCTTTTTGTTCAGGATTTCGGCCAGCGCGTCCAGTTCCACATCCCGGCGGGGCGGCACGGCTTTTGCTTTTTCCTTGGCATTCATCGAGTTATACGCTTTCCAGGCGCTGTCATACTCGCGGGCGCGGGTGAAATGATCGAAGTAGACCTGCTCCACCCCCATCCGGGTTTGCGGAAACCGAATCCGGACGCCATCGCCCCAGTTGGCCTGTTTGACGTTTTCGCCGAGGGCAAATTTGATAAAACCGTCGGCGCCTTTCACCAGCATTTCCTGCGGAGCTTCCCCCCATTTCAGTTTCACAATCGCCGACTGCCCCCCGATGGAGTTGGCCGAACCGTGGAGCAGTTGCGAGGTCGTGACGCCCCCCGCCAGTTGGCGGTAAATGTTGATATCTTCCGAATTGATGACGTCGCTCATCCGCACCTCTGCCGAACTCGTCTGTCCGCCTTCGTTGATGGAATAGAGCGCGATGTGTGAGTGTTCGTCGATGATGCCGGTGGTCAGGTGTTTGCCCGTTCCATCGATCACCTGCGCACCCGCCGGTGCCGCCAGACTTTTGCCCACCTGCGCAATTTTGCCGTTCTGCACCAGCACGTCGGCATTCGGCAGCACACCGTCTTTCTCGTTGGTCCAGACCGTCGCATTCCGGATCAGCAGGGTCTGCGCTTTGGGTTTTTCGAGATTGCCCATGCCAATAAACGGATACAGCAATTTCCCGAACTGCGGGGCAGTTTTCTTCGATGTATCAGCTTTGGCAACCGCCGTCGAAGAGAACGGTTGTGCCAAAACCGCCGTCCATTTAACGGTTTTTCCGTCGGGCAGTTCGCCTTCGCCTTTCAGTGTTTTTTCATCGACCCGATACCCCGACAAGCGAGTGGCTCCGGGTTGTTTCTTATCGAGTTGAAGTTGCAGCGAAATCAGGTCGTTCGTCAGGGCCACTTTCGGCGTTATTTTCACCGTGTCGGCCATCACGGCATACTCCGGTTTTCCCGGTTTTCCGGTAATGGTCAGCTTCAGGTTGCTGCGGTCGCCGATGGTCAGGTTGTAGGTGCCACGCAGATCAGCCGCATTTTTATCGCTATAGACGTACTGCTTTCCCCGAATCCAGTTTTCCAGCACCACATTGTCGGCGCTGAACAGGTTGTCGGACGTGATGATGAAGTTGGCCAGCAAACCCGGTTTCAGGCTCCCGACTTCGTTGTCGATTTTCAGGAGTTGGGCGGGGGTCGTCGTCAGGGCCGCCAAGGCCTGCTGCTCGGTCAGGCCGTAGTCGATGGCTTTGCGGAGGTTCGCCCAGAAGTCGGTTTTGTTCCGCAGGTTGGCCGTCGTCAACGCAAACGGCACCCCGGCTTTCGCCAGCATCGCCGGATTGGCCGGGGCCATTTCCCAGTGTTTCAGTTCGGCCAGCGTCACGTTGTCGGCATCCCAGACGTCCTCCACGTCATAGGCTTGCGGAAAGTTCAGCGGAACAATCAGCGAGGCCCCCGTGGCTTTCACCTCGTCGATCCGCTGGTATTCGTCCCCGGCACTTTTGATAATGTACTGAACGCCAAATTCTTCACCAATTTTATCAGCCCGCAACACACCCAGTTTGTCGGGTACTTCAAAAACCGAGGGGATCGTTTGCAACTGGTTGAAGGCGTCGAGCGACAGGTTGGACTCGGTCGTTTTCCCGGCTTTCTTGTACCAGTCGGCGTCGTAATACGTCTGCCGCAACAGCGCCACCGCGCCCATTGGCGAGTTCGGATAGGTTTGGGTCGAAGTGCCTTTGCTGAACGAATAATGGCCCGACACCCGGTCGCGGATCACGACGTTGTTTTCGCGGTCATCGGCGAGGGTTACCAGCACCGAATTGCCCCGGGCAATCCCGTCGTGCGGGTGCGTCACCACCGCCCCGAAGCCCAGCTTCCGGAGTTCGTTGGCCTGGGCGACATTGGCTTTGAAAATCGTACCGGCGTCGGTTTCGGGCTGAATGGCCTGGTTCCAGTTGAAGGCTCCTTTTTTGTTGGAGTCATACTGCGGCACGCCCCGGCCACCGGCTGGCGGAGTTCGCCGGAGTTCGGGCATCCCGTAGTCCGAGTCGATGTCGACCAGGGCCGGATAAATGCGTTTCCCCTTCAAATCGGCTACCACGGTTCCCGCCGGAATGCTGACGGTTTTTCCGACGGCTTCGATGCGCCCGTTGCGGATGAGTAAGGTGGCCCCTTCGAGGGTCGTTTGCGGATCGACAATCAGTGTCGCGTTGGTGAAGGCATACAATCCCGGTCGTTCGTCATAGACGCCATTCCGGGGAAAGGTAACCTGCGACCAGCCGATCTGGGCAAGACCCCAGGTCAGCATACCGGTTAGGAAAATTTTCCTCATGTAGGGAATTAGTTAGGTGATGAGAAAGGAAGTCAATGTTACAAATCTACGAAAGGAGTAACGTCATCGACCTATCAAAATGAACTAAATCCCGGCAATTTCCTGCCAGAATCAACTTTTTTACGCAGAAAATAAACGACTTATGATGAAAACGGGAAGTTTTAGGGACAAAACCGGATTCAGAAAACCGCCATTGAACAAAACGAAGAAAAGCAGTAGCTTGATAATCATTCTAATGTGTTTACAAATCGCCCCTAATTGATTGAAACATAACAACCGCCGAAATGAATGTTTATTAGCCCACTGCTTTAGCTGTGGGTAAATTGAAACGAAACCGAATCATTCCGAAACCGTTTTAACGGTTTACCGGACGATGAAACCGTTAAAACGGTTCTAGTAGTGGGGGGGTACTTGTCGCTTTACCCACAGCTAAAGCAGTGGGCTATAAGCCGAAATAGCAATTCGGTGGTTTTTATGTTTCAATCAATTAGGGGATTTAGGGGCGATTTGCGAAGGTGACTTATCCCTCAGCTTTTTTCTTTTTTCCTACCTATCACCGGGCACCGTTTAAACGGTTTGGTTCGGTCGAACAGGTAGCGATACGTCACATGGGTTTTGACAATGGTCGAGCCTAACTGGCTGACAAATCGCACCATGATGGGGTTGAAATCGCCTACCCAGTTCATTTCCAGCTCGGTATATTGAAAGGCCGGATTGTGATCGGCTTCGTGGGGCATTCGGAGAGCAATGGCCGCTTCGAGGCCTTTGCCCTGGTGGGCGGGCGCTACGCCAAACACGACCCCGAACGCTTTCCGGTTGGTTTTGCGGATCATGTGCCACAAAAACTTCAGCTTGCCGATCAGATCGAGCTTGCCGTTGACGTGCTTGAACACCTGGTTGAGTTCGGGCAGGCAAACGAAAAAGGCAACGGGTTCATCGCCGAAGTAAGCAAAGTAAATGATCTTCTCGTCGATGACCGGTTTCAGTTTCTGCATCAGCACCTGCGCCTGCGCAGCCGTCATTTCTTTCACGCCACTATGCCCCCCCCAGGCCGCGTTGTAGATGTGCCGGAACTGCTCGGCCGCTGCGGGCAGTTGCCGCTTGTCGATCGTTCGAAAGCTGTAGTCGGGGTTTTCGTAAATACGCCGGGCGCGGTCTTTCACGGCCTGCGACATCCCGGTCAGTTTGGACCAGGTAGTGGGAATCCCGAACGTAAACTGTTTGAAGTAATCCTGAAAACCGTACTCCTCGAAGAAAGCAATGTAATACGGTTTGGTATAGGGCATGCAGTAATTCGGCTCCCGGTCGAAGCCATCGACCAGCAAACCCCACCAGCGGTCGCGGTCGCCGAAGTTGATGGGGCCGTCCATCGCTTCCATGCCCCGGTTTTGGAGCCAGCTTCGGGCCGTGTCGAAGAGCAAAAACGCAGCCGCGCGGTCGTCGATGCACTCGAAGAAACCCAGTCCGCCCGTCGGCTGATCGTTACCAAGATTCGCAATGTCCCGGTCTACGAATGCCGCGACCCGCCCGATGGTCTCCTGCTGGTCGTTCAGCAATACATACCGGACACATTCACCGTTTTCGAACCGCTTGTTGCGGGCCGGATCAAAAACTTCCTCGACATCCGTGTCCAGCGGCCGGATCCAATTGGGGTCGTTGCGGTACAGGCGCACCGGAAACCGGATAAATTCTTTCTGGTATGTTGCGTTTTGGCCAACCTCAATTACCTGCATTCAGACGTCGCATAATGGGCTGCAAAGGTAGGTATAAAACGGAGAAATGCCACCAGCCCTGTGTTTCCGGCAAACGGTTTTTGATTGCCGTCAAGCCATTGCGGTTTTTGAATAAAAGCCCCGTTAGGAGTTTTGATGCAATTTACAACTGAACGAACAATGCGATTGGCATCACTCTTCAATACCGTTCTTTCAACAAATTCATCATAAAGACATTGACTTCCCACTGGTTCACGACCGGCATTTGGGTATACGGCAGCGTGGGCAAATACGGCGCGGGGCCAAACTCGGTAGTCACGGTCAGGACGGTTTGGTTTTCGCGGTGTATGGCCACGACCTGATCCCACCAGTTTAGGTGCACCTGAAGCGCGTCGGCCCATTCCGGGGCGCGGGGATCGTTGACCTGTGGCCCTTCGGGATGCCCCACCCGGCTGTGAATGTGGTCGGTATGCCGAATGGCGAGTTTAACGGCGTCCTCCTGATTTTCGAGCAGCGATTCGTGGACGTTGCACCAGTGGGAAATGTCGAGGGCCAGCCGGATGTCCGGCAGTTTTTGCAGGTAATCCCGGGTAATGTGAGCCGCAAACAGGGCTTTTCCCCGGTGCGTTTCGTGCGTGATCCGAACACCGGTTTCCTCCGTAATCCGGTCGGCCAGTTCAAAAAGCCTGCTGTTCTGTTCGAAGGCAAAAAAGTCTTTTCCGGTCTGGCAATTGATGAACAACGGCCGGGCGTCGATCAGGTGACGCAGGTATTTTTCGTAGCTGGTCGCGTGCTCGTCCAGATCGGATTCCAACGATTGCCAGTATTGCCCGATCAAGGCCAAACCGTGTTTCGCCAGACTATCCAAAATGGCGTTTTTCTCGCCGGTTTCGAACGGCAGCGCCATTTCGACGCCGTCGTACCCCGCGGCTTTCACATTCCGGCAAAACTGGTCGAAGGGCAGTGTATTTCCCCAGGCGGGGGCAAAAAACTGGAGGGTCATTTTTTTAGACAAGAGACGTTAGAATTGAGAATAAAGACCGAAGTGGTGAGAATGTGAGGTAAGCGAACCTGAATTGGCTATGCTTTTGTAACCATTGCCATAAAAATAGCCAGTTTAGTCTCTTGTCTCACCGCTCTCCTCTTTTATCTTTTTATCAAAAAATCCGCCGTTTCCGAAATACCGGCTTCGGTTTCGGCCAGCAGATCGCCGTCGAAAGACGCAATGGGTGTGTAGCTGCTTTCGTGAACATCCTTATACGGTTTGTTACTCGCGAGGTTATACGCCGTGATGATCGACCAGCGGGGCTTGTCGGACAAGTTGGCCGCCGACGCGTGCAGCGTGTTGCAGTGAAAAAACGCCGTGTCGCCGGGCTCCATTTCCAGGTATTCCAGCGGCATGATTTTCAATGCTTCGTTCACTTTTTCCATGTCTGCGCCCACTTGTTCCCCCGAAAAACCGTGCTCGACGCGGCCCATTTTGTGTGAGCCTTTGATCATCTGCAAACAGCCGTTTTCCTTCGTCGCAGGCGTCAGCGCCGTCAGCACCGAGAGCATGTCGGGAAACAGAAAACCGTTGTTTTTATACCAGTAGCCATAGTCCTGATGCCACTCCCAGGCCCCGCCGGTTCGCGGTTCTTTCTGCATCAGTTTGGAGTGGTAATGGGCCGCCCGCCCGCCCAGAATTTGCTCCACGCCCTCCACAATCCGCGCCGACCGGGCAAACTTGCTGTATAAACTCTCATCGAGCGCGTACCACAACGCCAGTTTGGTTTTCATGCCCGAGGCATCGACGCGGTCGTAGGTTTTGGTACTCAACACCGTATCGCCCACGGCCAGGCTGTAAAGCCGTTCTACTTCGGCTTTGGAAAACAGGTTTCTGACGACCACGTAGCCGTCGCGCTGGTAGGTCTGGAGGTGTTCGCTGGTAAAGGGCATGGCTGTATGGGTGATGATAGAGATGAGATAAAAGAGGTTAGACTTGAGAACGGAGACGGTTTTAGCGTTTGACCAGACGGGACTGAAACTGATGCCAGGCCGCCATCGTATTCCGCAGGTTGGTGGGTTTATCACCTTTCATGGCGTAACACTGCACCCCGATCGGTCCGCTAAAACCGAGGTCCTGAACCGCATATCGAACCAGTTCGTAGGTATCGAAACTACCCGTTCCGAGCGGCAGAATATACTGATTCCAGATGCCCGTTGGCCCGTTGTCCATCTTGGCGGCATCAACATTATTGGCTCCGCTGATCGTGATCATTTTCAGGTGCGGCTTCAGGGTCGTCAGCAAGCCTTTCCAGTCGCCCCGGTTGGCTTTCGGCGTGGTGGCCAGCCAATGACAGAGGTTGAACGTCAGCCCGACATTCGGCCGGTCGATCTGCTGAACCAGCCGCAGCGCGTGGTCGATTTTTTCGACGTAAAAGCTGACGTGCGGATAAACCGCCACCTGCAAATTGGATGCTTTGGCCCACTCACCCATCTGCCGCAGTTGACTGACCACAATGGAATCTGCTTTGTCGGATGGTGACGTAAACCGCTTGCTGTCACTGACAATAAACGGGGCCAGAATGGTTTTGGAGCCTTTCAGGGCCCGGATATACGGTTCGATGCGCGGGTCCAGCGTCGGCGAATCGAGGTTGATTTTGATGTAGAAATACGAGCCGGTAAACTGGTGTTTGTCCAGAGCGGCTTTCATGCCTTCGAACGAATCCAGGAGATTGATTTCAACCCCATCGTAGCCCAGACTTTTGATGAAAGCCACCTGCTGATCGAAGGTTTTGTAGGTCGAATCGCCCCGGATGGCGTTGTGCAGCACAAAGAAATGGTTCTGAATTTTCGAACCCTTCTGCGCCAGCACAAAACCGCTCAGCAATAACGCAGCGAAAAAGAACGCCAGTTTTTTCATAAGTTCCTTCTGATGAGTTTACATCACCCACTCTTTCCGCGCCAGCGGAGCCGCCAGCAGCGCATTGGCGGCATTGTTTCCGACAAACAGTTCCTTCTCCGGATTCCAGGTCAGTTTTTCGCTGATCTGACAGGCAATCAGGCCAATTTGCGAAATCGAAATCGTGCGGTGGCCCACTTCAATCGGTTCCAGGGTTTTGCGACCGGTTTTAACGGCATCCACAAAATCCACCTTGTCCCAGAGCGTTTTCGACAAATCCAGTTCGCTCCCGGTCGGCTTCGATGTTAGTAAAGCGGGATTGCTGCTGCTGATGATACCCGGATAATTATCGACCAGAATCCAGCCTTCTGACCCGATGTATTTGATGGACGGTTTGCTCGTCGGGCTTTGCACACAGGTCATTTCAACGCCGTTGGCATAGCGGTACGTGACCGTAAAATTGATCATCGAATTCCAGAGGCTTTTCGGAAATTCGCCTTTCCCCTCCACTTCCACCGGCCCCGAATATTCGCTGTTGTTGGCCCATTGCGCCACGTCGAAATAATGCGCACCCCAGTTGGCAATCATGCCCTGTGCGTAGGTATCGACGCGCATCCAGTTCGGTCGTTTCTGAAGATCGGAGGGCGAGTGAACCCGCATTTCGGTATACGGCACAAAGGGCATCGGTCCCAGCCACAATTCATAATCCAGTTCTTTCGGGACGGGCATATCGGCCTGCGCCGGGACGGGGTCGGGGTCCGACGGAAACGAAATCTCGATTTTCAGGAGCTTGCCGATGCGCCCGTTCCGAACCAGTTCGACCGCCTGATTCTGGGGACGAACCGACCGAAATTCGCTATCAGTTCGGTTCACGACACCGTATTTTTTCAACGCATCGACCAGCGAGCGGCCCTGGTGCACACTCATGCTGAGCGGTTTTTCGCAGCTGATGTGTTTTTTGGCCTGGGCGGCCAGAATCCCCATCGGAACGTGCCAGTAGTCGGGCGTCGAAATCATCACCGCGTCGATGTCTTTGCGGGCAATAATCTCCCGAAAATCGCGGTGGGTCGAACAGCCTTTGTAGGTTCCGCTAGCGGTTTTTTGGGCGTAGTGGCTTTCAACGGCCGTTTTGGCTTTGCCCATCCGCCAGCTATCCACGTCGCAAACCGCCACCACCTGCGCGTCAGACACATCGAGCAGGCCCGGAATCCGCGTCCCGATGGTTTTGAGGTCGGAACCCTGAAGATTCTGCCCGTAGCCCTGGCGACCGGTTCCGATCAGGCCGACGGCAATGCGGTTGGAAGGGGCGTTTTTGCCGAACACCGAAGCCGGTACGATCGTTGGAATCCCTACCGCTGACACGGCACTGGCCGCAACGGCACTATTTTTCAGAAAATGACGTCGGTTCATGGCAAGGGTTTGATTTTGATAGTCCGAAACGCGACACTGTGGCCGTGATCCTGGAGCAGAATGTGGCCTTCCGGAATGTCGGCGAAACCCGCATAACTGTTAAATTTGCTGTCGGCCACGCCCTGCCGGAACGCATCGGTGGTTCGGTTGGTGGTCAGGACTTTCACGCCATCGAGCCAGTGTTCGATCTGGTTGTTGCTGACGACAATGCGCGACCGGTGCCAGACATCCATTTTCACGTCCGGTTTGGTCGCGGCCACCACATCGTAGATGGATGCGGTTTTCAGATCCTGAGGCAGCTTTTTTCCGTTATAAATATAATCGGCATCGTCGATAAGCTGGTATTCGTACCCCGCCTGCGAGCCAATGGCGGGTTTGGGCAGTCGTTCCTCGATGAAATACTTCACCCCGCTGTTGCCGCCTTTGCCCAGCTTCCACTCGAACACCAACTCGAAATGGCGGTATTTTTTCAGGGTGACAATGTCCCCGGCGTCGCCGGATTCGGCCCCATCCTGGAGTTCCCCGCGCAACTCACCATCTTTCACGACCCAGCCTTTGGCGGGAAACCGGTCGGCATAGGCTCCCCGCCAGCCGGTGGTGGTTTTGCCGTCGAAGAGCAGTTGCCAACCGGCTTTTTTCTCGGCCGGGCTGAGGGTATTGGCCGGTTGAGCGAGGGCCAGCGACGACAGGCTGATACCAACCGTAATGAGTTTCAGGGTGATTCCATTCATAGCAGCAAAATTCTGCTAATTTATTTCATTTTTTTGACAGCCCATTTGCAAATACTATCACAAAATTTGCATCTTATCCCTTGTTCTGAAAAAAGTTGCAAATCTTACCTCATTCATCACCCGATGCGCCCCGATCGTCTCCTGGTTCCGCAACAACCCCACCGCTCATTCGACTTACGGCACGAGCGGCTGCCGTTTTTTACCAATCCGTGGCATTTTCACCCGGAAATCGAATTAAATTTCGTCGTAAACAGTACCGGCATGCGGTTTATCGGACACACCATCGAGCGGTTTTCCGGCGGTGAAATTGTGTTGCTGGGTTCTAACCTGCCGCACTACTGGAAGAATGATGTAGTGCATCCGGAAGCAGAAAATCCGGCTCCGGCCGAAGCCATTGTGGCCCGGTTTGCGCCCCAGTTTGCGGGCGAACCGTTTTGGGAACTCCCCGAAACCAAACCGATTCAACGGCTCCTCAATCGGGCTGGCATCGGCCTGAAACTGCTGGAACCGCTTCGGACGGACGTTGCCCGCCAGCTCGTGGCCTTGCTGGAGAACGAAGGGCTGACGCAACTGACCGCCCTGCTGCATATCCTTGATCAGATTGCCCACTCCGAAGCCGTGCTGCCCATCGCTCCGGGCTACGTTCCCAATCAGCAGGTTACGCGGCAAAGCGAGCGGCTCAGCCGGGTGATCGGCCACCTGATGCAGCAGGTCGAAGCGCCCGTTTCGCTGGCGGAAATTGCCGAATTAGCCAACATGAATCCGGCCGCGTTCTGCCGGTATTTCAAATCGCAAATGGGGCAAACGCTCACACAGTTTGTCACCGATCTGCGCATCCGCTACGCCTGTGACCTCCTGACCCGAACCGACGAAAGCATTACGTTCATCAGCGAACAGTCGGGTTTTGAGAACATTTCCTATTTTGTCCAGGCGTTTCGAAAAAAACAGGGCGTTACGCCCGCCCGGTTTCGGCAACGGTTACGCGGGGTGTAACCGCTGCTGATCGAACCGACACTGCCGAAGCAGCCTTACAGACTTTTCAGGTAGGCGATACTCTGCGGCACCTGGGTGGCAATGCTGGGGCTCTCATCTTCAATATAATAGTGTTCGACCCCCGCTTTTTTGGCGGCTTTCAAAACCGTCGGCAGGTCAATTTGCCCCGTTCCCAGCGCCACGTCGTTTTCCACCGGCGTGCCGCCCGACAGGTTGCCGACAATCCCTTTGCGCAGGTCTTTCAGGTGCATCAGCTTGAACCGTTTGCCGTATTTATTCAACAGGGCCACTGGGTCATGGCCCGGAAAAACCGTCCACAGAATGTCCATCTCGAAGCCCACATACTTCGGGTCGGTTTGCTGCACGATGTAATCGAAAAGGGTTCCGTTCTCGTGTTTCTGAAACTCAAATCCGTGGTTGTGGTAACAGAACATGATCCCGAAGTCGTCTTTCAGCTTCTTGCCAATCTGGTTGAAATCGGCGACGGTTTTCTTCGCCATGTCGAGCGTAAACGGGCCTTCGTGCGGAATCCAGGCCACGCGGACAAACTTGGCGCCGAGGGTTTTGGCATTCTGGCCCACTTCCTGCGTTTTGTTGAGCGCATCGGGATACCCCACACCAAACGACGAACACTTCATGCCGCGCTCATCGAGGAGTTTGCGCAGTTCGGCGGCTGTTTTCCCAAACAGATTCGAGAACTCCATATCGGTGATTCCCAACGCTTTGATCGTATCGAGCGTGGCGGCCACGTTTTTCTGAAAACTGTGTCGATAGGTATATGACACCATACCGGGGGCCTGCGGAAATAACTTCTTCTGGGCGAAAACCGGCCCCAGGCTAACCAGAAATAACAAAGCGACTACGGTATTTTTCATTCGGTGATTGATTGAGAATGTACGTTTCGATAAAAAGTCTTGATAGGCCCCGATTTACTGTTCATATTGCGACCCTAACCACATCGGCAAGACTTTTATGAATCCTGTGTTTTCCCTGAAACGCGCCCTCCTTATGCCGGCGTTTCTGGTAATGGGCATCTTTTCTAGCGCTCTGGCCCAGATTCCCAACGTGACCCGCGACCTGCTGAATCAGGGGGCTTATTTCAGAGCGTCCAATTATGACATCACGCCTATATATACCATGGCGGGGCCGGAAGGCAAAATCCTGGGTTACCCCTACCTGGACACCGCCTTTGCCAAAACGACGGTTTTGTTTTACCAGAACATCGCCAAACCGGGCGTTCAACCGATTCAGGAACTGGTTAACGTCCCCGTCCGCTACAACATTACGGCCAACGACCTCGAATTTCTAATGGACAACCGAACCGTAAAAGCCGTCAGTGGCGAACGCGTGAAACAGTTTACCATGGAGCAAAAAGGGCAGACAACGACCTTCATCAATGCCACCGAAGCCGGTGCCCCGGCAGCCGTTCGCGGTTTTTTCGAACAGGTGAGCGACGGAAAGCTCAAACTCCTGATTCGCCACCAGATTTACGTCAAGAAACCTACGTATAACGTCGCCTTAAGCACCGGATCGAAGGATACCGAATTGATCAAAGAAGCCATCTGGTATACCAGCGACGGAAAAACGCTCACCAAATTCTCACCCGGCCGCAAAGGGCTGTTGAGCATCATGAAAGACAAGGAAGACCCCATCAATGCTTATTTGAAGGAGAAAAAACCGGATTTGAAAAACCGTACGGCCCTGATGGACGTATTCGCGTACTACAATTCACTGTAAAGGACGGGCCGCCGGTTTTTTGAAACTACTTTGCTGTTAACTTGCAGCCCAGTTTCACCTTCATTGACATTTCTTCATTTCATTATGAAAAGCCGGCGTTCGTTTCTCCGTTTGGGAGCTTTATTTCCACTGTCTCACTTTAGCTTGAAGAACCTGCCAGGTCTAACGGGTAGTCGAATCGCGGGTCAACCCCTGGTGGTTTCTACCTGGGACAGTGGCACCATTGCCAATGGCGGAGCCTGGCCGGTGCTGCAACGTGGCGGCAAAGCCATCGACGCCGTGGAGCAGGCTGGTATTGCCATCGAAAACGACATCAATTGCTGCGTCGGTCTGGGTGGTAATCCCGACCGCGACGGGCGCGTTACCCTCGATTCCTGCATCATGGACGATCAGTTCAACTGTGGCTCCGTGGCCTTTTTGGAACGAATCAAACACCCGGTTTCGGTTGCCCGGAAAGTGATGGACACCACGCCCCACGTGATGCTGGTCGGCGAAGGCGCACAGCAATTTGCGGTGGCCAACGGTTTTGCGCTCGAATCCGGCACCTTATCCGCCGATGCTGATAAGACCTACCGGAAATGGCTCGAAAAATCCGAGTACAAACCCATTATCAACGTCGAAAACCAAAAACCGTCTCCTTCCAAAAGCAAAAAGGCCTTTGCGCCCAACAAACTGGAGGACGGAACGCCCAACCACGACACGATGGGAACCGTGGCCCTCGATGCCGCCGGAAACCTGTCGGGCATGTGTACAACCAGCGGCATGGGCTTCAAAATGCGGGGGCGCGTCGGCGATTCGCCCATCATCGGCGCGGGCTTGTACGTCGACAATGAAGTGGGTGCCGTTACCTGCTCGGGTCAGGGCGAAGAAGTGATCCGGATGTGTGGTTCGCATCTGGTCGTCGAGTTCATGCGCCAGGGAATGACGCCCACGGAAGCCTGTCGGCGGGCCGTCGAACGAATCATCAAACGCGACCCTGTGAAGGCCAAAGACTTTCAGGTTGGTTTCATCGCCCTGAACCGCCAGGGCGAGGTGGGAGCATTTTCGGTACAGAAGGGATTCAGCTATACGGTCACTTCGGCCACCCTTCAGAACAAAGTGTACAAAGCCGAAAGCTATTTTAGCTGATTCCGGTCCAACGTCCGCTCCGGGAAACCGCTTTCGGCAAATCCGCCGATCTTGTGGTAATGGCGGCTATGCGGTGCGTTTTTTTCGTACCTTTGCGCTTTCAAATCCAGACCCGATTCAAAGTGTCTTCTATCCTTCGTATTGCATTACAAAAGTCCGGGCGGCTGAGCGAGGATTCGTACCAGTTGTTCAAAGAGTGTGGCATCCGCTTCGACTACGGCACCGGCAAGCTGAAATCCGTTTCATCGAATTTCCCCGCCGAGTTTCTTTTCCTGCGCGACGATGATATTCCGGGTTACGTCGAAGACGGCGTGGCTGATCTGGGCATCGTTGGTGAAAACGTGGCCGTCGAATCGGCCCGTGCCATCGACACCGTCCATCGACTCGGTTTTTCCAAGTGCCGCCTGTCGCTCGCCATTCCCCGCGGAAACGAGTGGAATGGCATTCAGGACCTGAGTGGTAAAAACATCGCGACGTCGTACCCGCTCATTCTGGGGAATTACCTGCGCGAGCAAAACATTTCGGCAGATATTCACGTCATCAGCGGTTCGGTTGAAATTGCACCGGGCATCGGTCTGGCCGAAGCCATCTGCGACATTGTCAGTTCCGGCAGCACGCTGTTGAGCAACGGATTAAAAGAAGTGGAAGTCATTTTCCGCTCCGAAGCCATTCTGATTGCCCGTTCAACGCTGGAGACCGAAAAACAGAGTCTGCTGGACAAACTGCTGTTCCGCATCAAAGCCGTTCAGGCCGCCAAGAACAACAAATACATTGTGTTGAACGCGCCAAATGCGGCCCTGGATCAGATCAAATCGCTGTTGCCGGGCATGAAAAGCCCTACCGTGACGCCCCTGGCGACCGAAGGCTGGAGTTCGGTGCATTCGGTCATCAACGAAAACGATTTCTGGGAAAACATCGAAGCCATCCGTTCCGCCGGGGCGCAGGGCATTCTGGTCATTCCCATCGAAAAAATGATTTATTGATTGGTAGACAAGAGAGGATAGACAAGAGAGAAAAGACGTTTCTGCGTTTGCTTTTTGTCTTTATTCTCTCTCGTCTATCCTCCCCTGTCTCCTCATGAAAATCCTTTCTTTCCCTCCGCGAACCGACTGGCCCGCGCTGCTGGCCCGGCCCGTGCAGTCTACCGAAACGATTGAAAAAGCGGTTGCCCCTATTCTGGAACAGGTTCGGACACAGGGTGATCAGGCGCTGGCGGAACTGTCGCTAAAATTTGACAAAATCGCCTACACCGGTTTGCCCTTCCAGCCCGGCGACCTCGCAGCCGCCGAAAGCCAGCTTTCCGATGAACTGAAAACCGCCATCCAACAGGCGTACCAGAACATTCGAAAATTCCACGAAGCGCAGCGGCAACCGGTCGAGAAGATCGAAACCATGCCGGGCGTCATCTGCTGGCGTCGGAGCGTGGGCATCGAGAAAGTCGGGCTGTACATTCCGGGCGGAACGGCTCCGCTCTTCAGCACGGTTTTAATGCTGGGCATTCCGGCAAAATTGGCGGGCTGTAAGGAGGTTATCCTCTGTACGCCCAGCGATCACCCGGCGATTCTATATGCCGCTCAACTGGTGGGCGTGACCCAGCTCTTCCGGATTGGCGGGGCGCAGGCCATTGCCGCAATGGCCTATGGAACGGCCTCGATTCCGAAGGTATACAAGATTTTTGGACCGGGGAACCAATACGTGACGGCAGCGAAAATGCTGGTCGCGAAGGAAGGCATGGCCATCGACATGCCCGCCGGGCCGTCGGAAGTGGCGGTTTATGCCGACGACACCGCCTTTCCGGCTTTCGTGGCTGCCGATCTGCTGTCGCAGGCCGAACACGGTGCCGACAGCCAGGTATTGCTGGTTTCTACGAGTAAAAAAATGGTGACGACGGTCAATTTGGCCCTGACGACACAACTGGAACGCCTGCCCCGGCGCGACCTGGCTGCCAGAGCCATCGAAAACAGCAAGGCCATTCTGGTTGAAAACCAGCAAGATGCTATTGATCTGCTGAACGATTATGCCGCTGAACACCTGATTCTGAGCGTTGAAAATGCCGAAGCCGTGGCCGAACGGATTACCAATGCCGGATCGATTTTCCTGGGCAACTACACCCCCGAATCCGCGGGTGATTACGCGTCCGGCACAAATCACACCCTGCCCACCAACGGTTTTGCCCGCGCTTACAGTGGGGTTTCGCTCGATAGTTTCGTCAAGAAAATCACCGTACAGCACATTTCATCGGAAGGCATTCGCAACCTCGGACCCACGATTGAGGCTATGGCGGAAGCCGAATCATTGCTGGCCCACAAGCACGCCGTGAGTCTGCGGCTGGCGAGTCTGGAATGAGGTTGGCAATAGATTTGTTATATTGCTTAAAATACAAAAAGCATGAGCCAGCTACTGATTGAAATCGATTCTCCAGAAGATGAAGCCATTTTACTGTCACTACTTTCTAAACTAAACGGCAGGGTGCTGGAAAAAAAGGAAGACGTAAAGCCCTCACTGAGAGATGTATTAGCAGAACTTTCCAAAAGTGGAATTGCCGAAAACTATGGTGATCCATCAGAATGGCAACGCCAAATCCGTAGTTGAATAACAAAGTATTTTTGATTTTATGTTTGACCTCAATACCATTCTCCGCCCCCACATCATCACGCTGACGCCCTACTCCTCCGCCCGCGACGAATACACCGGAAAAGAGGGAATTTTCCTGGACGCCAACGAAAACGCATTCGGATCGACGATCGACGGGTCGGCTTCGGAGGATCACTATAACCGCTATCCCGACCCGCACCAACAGGCGATCAAGGCCAAACTGGCCCCCATCAAGGGCGTCCGGCCCACGCAGATTTTCATCGGCAACGGCTCCGACGAACCGATCGACCTGCTCGTTCGGGCTACCTGCACACCGGGTTCCGATTCCATCCTGATTCTGCCGCCCACCTACGGGATGTACGAAGTCAGTGCGGCCATCAACGACGTCCAACTGATCAAAGTGCCGCTGACGACAGATTTTCAGATCGATGTCCCGGTGGTTCTGGCAGCCATCCAGCCCCGTACAAAATTGCTGTTCGTCTGTTCGCCCAACAACCCGACCGGTAACCTCATCGACCGGGAAGCAATCATTACACTGCTCACCCATTTCAACGGATTGGTGGTGGTCGATGAAGCCTACATCGACTTTGCGGATACCGAATCGTTTACGGCTTTGCTGGACCAGTACCCCAATCTGGTGGTGCTGCAAACTTTCTCGAAAGCCTGGGGGCTGGCGGCTCTGCGGTCGGGCATGTGCTTCGCGTCCGAAGCCCTGATCGAGGTGCTGAATAAAATAAAACCGCCGTATAACGTCAGCGGCCCGACGCAACAGTTGTTACTGAAAGCCCTCAATCAGGTACCCGCTAAAGACGCGATGGTGTCCCAAATTCTGGCCCAGCGGGAAGAATTAATTGCGAAACTGCTCAATTTACCGTTGGTTCGTCACGTTTATCCTTCAGACGCCAACTTCATTTTAGTGAAATTTGACGATCCCAAAGCGGTTTTCGACTACCTCATCGACCAGCAAATTATTGTTCGCGACCGGCATCGCGTTAAACTGTGCGAAGGCTGTTTGCGCATCACCGTCGGGACACCTTCGGAAAACGAACAGGTGCTGGCCATGCTGAAAACGTACGCAAACCACCTAACGACAACCGTTTAAGTATCCTTTGTATCGTATGAAAAGAAATTTTTCTCTGCTGATCGTATTGTTGGTTGGCTTGGCAATCAGCCAGCGGGCCACGGCACAAACCAACAACTGGGCCCTCGGTTTCCGCATTGGCGAACCGGCGGGGGTCAACATCCGGAAGTATTTCGGTGAAAACCACGCCTTCGACCTGAATGTGGGCACCTACGGCGGTATTTATGGCAACCGGCGCAGTTACCGCAAAGGGATGTACAAGAATGTCGGTTTTACGGTTCAGGGGCATTACCTCTGGCACGGCGGCATTGGCAAGTCGGAAACGCTGCATTATTACTTCGGCTTTGGCGGGCAATTGAACAGCCGACGGTATTATCCGGATCAGTTTAGCCTCGTCAATGCCTACGACAACACGATTTCGATTGGCGGCTCGGGCGTGGCGGGTCTGGAGTATTTCCTGCCCAACAAACCCTTCTCCGTTTTTCTGGAAACCGGGGCTTATGTTGAGGTGATTCCCGCTCCGTTTTTCCTTGGTCTGCAATCCGGGTTGGGGATACGGCTGAATTTATGACGTTTCGGATAGGAACACGGATTGAACAGATATAACGGATTTTAATTTTAATCAGTAAAAATTCGTTCCATCCGTTTAATCCGCGTTCCCATCAATTATCTTTCCTGTATGTTCAAAATTTTCAGTTCATCGGCTGGATCGGGGAAGACCTATACACTGACCAAAGAATACCTCAAACTGGCGCTGGGTGACCGTCCCCAATCCGGCAAAGGCTTTGAATCACACCAGTTTAAGAACATTCTGGCGGTGACCTTCACCAACGCGGCAGCGCGGGATATGAAGGACCGGATTCTGGAGCAGCTCCGCAAAATTACTTCCGGTGACCTGAACTCCCAGCTTTCGGAATTAGCCAAAGAGTTACAGCTTGAACCTGCTGAACTGCAAAGCCGGGCGCGACTGACGTTCCATTCCATCCTCCACGACTACTCTTCCTTCTCCGTTCTGACCATCGACAGCTTCGTGCAGCGCGTGGTGACGGCTTTCACCGACGACCTGGAATTGCCGTACAGTTTCGAGGTCGAAATGGATACCGATGCAGTTTTGCAAACGGCCATCGACCGGCTGCTGGAGAAAGTGGGCCAGGAAGATCACCCGTATTTGTCGGAAGCCCTGGAAGAATTTTACCTCGATAATGCCTCCGACGGAAAAAGCTGGTATGGCCTCGCCGGTACGCTCGCCGATTTCTCCAAAGGCCAATTGGGCGACCGGAACTACGAGTTCGTACAGAAACTCAAGGAACTGAATCCCGAAAACTTCCGGACCATTCGGCGCAACCTGCGGGAGAAAAACCGGGAAATCGAGACGATGATCGAGCAATTGGCTCAGCAAGGATACCAATTGATTCAGGAGGCCGGTATTCCCGAAAAAGCCTTTTATTACGGTGACAAAGGCGTTGGAGCGTATTTCAAAAAGCGAATTTCGCTCTTTTCCTTCCCCGAGAATCCCAACTCGTATGTCCGGAAAGCGATTGACGACGACATCTGGCATTCAGGCAAAAAGAACCTGACACCGGAACAACTTCAGATTGAGGCTATCAAAGACCAACTTCGGGAATACGTTTTGCAAATTGAACAACTTCGGCAGGACAGCCTTCTGCGCTACCGGACATTCGGAGCCATCGAGCAACACTTGCAGAAAGTGGCCTTACTGAAGCAAATCAAACAGGAGTGTGACGATTTGTTACGCGAGCAAAACCGGATTCACATCTCGGAGTTCAACCGCCTGATTGTGAAAGTGGTGACCGAAGAACCAGTTCCCTTCATCTACGAACGGCTCGGCGAAAAATTTCACCACATCCTCATCGACGAGTTTCAGGATACATCAAAACTTCAGTTTGTCAACCTTTTACCGCTAATAGACAACAACTTAGCCTATCAACGGTTTAACCTCGCCGTGGGTGATGCGAAGCAGGCCATCTACCGGTTTCGCGGGGGCGACATGGACCAGATCGTCGCCCTGCACAGCGGAAAGCTGGATTCACTACTGTCGGCGCACGAAACCAGTGACATGACGGTCGAGCGGTTGTCGGGGCTGCAATACCACCTGCAACCCGACCGGCTGGCCACCAACTGGCGCAGTGCGGAATCCATCGTGGAATTCAACAACAGCTTTTTTCGGTTCATGGCGGATTTTTACGCCGATACGGATTTTCAGAAAGTGACGGAGGTATTCGATGAGCAGTTCCGGCAGGCATCGGCCAAGGCCGGGGTGTTGGGGCACGTTCAGCTTGACTTTATTGAAAAACCGGATCGGTTTGCGGCTAAAAACGCGGACGTTGACGAGCCGGATTTCAATGCGCAGATGGTGGAGCGAACCCTGCACCTGATTCGGAAAGCCGTGGACGATGGCTACCAGTATGGCGATGTAGCGGTTTTGTGCCGGTTTAAGAAAAACGCCCGGCGCATTGCCGACTTTCTGGAAGCCAACGACATTCCGCTCACCTCAGAAGATTCGCTGACGCTGCAGTCGTCGGAGCGGGTGCGGTTTCTGGTTTCGCTGCTGCAACTGCTGCACCAGCCCGAAAACCGGATGGTGCGTTACGACATGCTCTTTCTATACCACCGGCTCATCAACCCCAACCTCCCCGATGCCGCCTGGATGGAATACATGGACAGGATGGCCAAAGCGGAAGATGAGGAAGATATTTTCGGGCTGGTTTCAAAAATCGACAAGGCCAAGCTCGACCCAACGGCTTTGCAGCAGCTCAGCATCTATGAATTGTGCGAAAAACTGGCCGACTACTTCGATCTGTACGAAAATGAGCGGGATAGTGCCTATCTGTTCCGGTTTATGGATGAGGTGCTAACCTACAGCAGCCGGTACAGCAGTCACCTGACGGATTTTTTGAAATACTGGGAAACGGCTCAGGAGAAGGTTTCGGTCAGCACCCCGGCCGACCAGAATGCCGTCACGATTCAGACAATCCACAAATCGAAAGGGCTGGAATACCCCGTCGTCATCATTCCGTATGCCGACTGGTCGTATAAACCGCGCAACAACGAGACGATGTGGGCTGACCTGTGGCCACTGGGTGAGGTGGACGAACTGGCGATTCCGGGTTTGGGTCACCAGGAAATCCGGCGGCTGCAAACCGCATCGATCACCATCAAAAAAGACCTGGACGAAACACCCCTGGCAGATCAGTACCAGGACGAACTGTACCGGACGTTTGTCGAGTGCATGAATCTGGTCTATGTGGCCTTCACCCGCCCCACCGACCGGCTGTACATCATTGCGGCCAAGCAGGATTTTTCGCCAACGGCCAAAGACGGGGGCTTTAAAAATGCCAATGGCATCGATTTCTGGCTGTATACCTATCTCACTGATCTTCGGGGCAATGCCTGTTGGGAAGAGGGAAAAATGAGCTACCCGCTGTCTGATTTTGTAACCCAACCGACCAAACATTCGTTAACCCTAAGTGACGCTTTCGCCGTGTCGGTAGGAAACCGGGAAGGGACGCAACCACTCCGGCTCCGGCGGATCGAGCGAACGATCGACACCTCAGCCTTTGAAAAAAGCCGGGCGTGGTGGCAGAAAGTCTGTACGGCCCTGTCCCTGATTCAGAAACCGGAGGATTCGGAACGCGCCATTCGGCGGATGGTGGCCGAGGGAATTTTGCGGGCGTCGGAGCAGGATACGATGTGGTCGGCTTTGCAAACCGTGCTGAACCATCCCGACATCAGTCCGCTATTCGCTCCGGCAAACCGGGCTGATAACAACCGCCGGATTCTGGTCAACACCGGTTTGAACGGAAAAATGCAACGAAACGGCCCCAATCGGGTGGTTCAGTTTCCGGGCAAAGTGGTGTTAGTCAATTATTTGACCGAAGAGTCCGACGAAAACGATCAGGCCAAAATGCGGTCTTTTATGAAACTCTACCATCAAATGGGCCATGCCTCGGTGGAAGGCTGGCTGGTGTCCATTCAGGATGGCACGGTTCTTAAATTGAATTAATCAGCTCAACCTATGAAAAATTCGTTTTGGTTTTTAGCGGTTCTTTTAGCCACGCAGGTTGCTCTTGCGCAGGAGTATCCGATTACCGCCGTTCCGCTTTCGAAGGTCAAAATTCAGCCCGGTTTCTGGTACAACCGCCTGGAAGCGGCCCGCAACGTCACCATTCCGCACGCGTTCCATAAGATTGAAGAAACCGGCAAACTCGACAATTTCGCCGTGGCCGGTGGTCTGAAAAAAGGGACATTCAACGGCATTCGATTCGACGAATCCGACGTGTATAAAGTCGTAGAGGGGGCCGCGTATACGCTCCAGAATAAGTATGATCCCAAACTCGATCGCTACCTCGACAGCCTGATTACGCTCTTCGCGGCTGCTCAGGAACCGGACGGGTATATTTACACGATCCGGACGATTTTCAAAGACAGCACGGGTTTAAAAGACTGGATTGCCGGACCAAGCCGGTATTCGTTCGAAAATGGCAGTCACGAACTCTATAACGTGGGTCACCTTTATGAAGCCGCCATCGCCCATTTTCAGGCCACCGGCAAACGCACCCTGCTGGATGTGGCCATCAAAAATGCCAACCACCTCGTTAAAACCATCGGACCAAAACCGGGGCAGATGATCGTGGTGCCGGGCCATGAAGAGACGGAAATTGCCCTCGTTAAATTGTACCGCTTAACCGGTGAAAAAAGTTACCTCGATCTGGCCCGTTTTTTTGTCGATATGCGCGGCAGGGGCGATAAACGGTCGTTGTACCAGGATGCCCACAACCTGGGGCCAACGTATTTTCAGGACCTGAAACCGGTTGTCCAGCAAACCGAAGCGGCTGGTCACGCTGTCCGGGCGCAATACTTATATGCCGCCATGACCGATCTGGCAGCCATTCAGCACGATCAGCCGATTCTGGATGCGGTCATGAAGATTTGGGAAGATGCCACAACCCGCAAGCAGTACATCACGGGGGGCGTGGGCGCGCGTGAAAACGGCGAAGCTTTTGACGAACCGTATGTGCTACCCAACGACGCGGCTTATGCCGAAACCTGCGCGGCCACGGCCAATCTGCTCTGGAACCACCGCCTGTTTCTGTTGACCGGCGAATCCAAATACATGGACGTTTTCGAGCGGGTGTTGTACAACGGTTTTCTGGGGGGCGTCTCGATTGAAGGCAACTCGTTTTTTTACGTCAATCCGATGTCATCGAACGGTAAAAAAGACTTCAGCAACGGCGAACCGGCCCGGCGCTCGCCCTGGTTCGGCATCAACTGCTGCCCAAGCAATGTCGCCCGGTTTTTGCCGTCGCTGCCGGGTTACATCTATGCGATTCGCAACAACGAGCTGTTTATCAACCTCTTTGCCGATAGCCGGACGGAGATTCCCATGCATGATGTGCCGGTTACCATTCAGCAGCAATCGAATTACCCGTGGGATGGCGCCATCAAGATGACGGTTTCGCCCAAAAAGGCCGTGGCCTTTCCGCTTCTGATCCGTGTTCCGGGCTGGGCTACCAACCAACCCATGCCGGGAGATCTGTACCGGTATGTGACGCAAAACGCGCCTTCGATGAAGCTGACAATTAATGGAAAAGTGACGCCAGTCACAGTTGAAAAAGGCTATCTGAAATTGTACAGAACCTGGAAAACCGGTGATGTACTGACGCTGACGTTTGATATGCCGGTTCGGGAAGTAGTGGCGAATGAGAAAGTGAAAGCCACCAAAGGGAAAGTGGCCATCGAGCGTGGTCCGATTGTGTATTGTGCCGAAGGAGTAGACAACAACGGGCAGGCACTTGGCATTACTACTGCTGTCAATCAGTCTTTTACACCAGAATTTCGAAAAGAGTTGCTGGGTGGCGTAACGGTTTTGAAATCGGCAGGAGCCAAACCGGTTACGCTGATTCCGTATTATGCCTGGAACAACCGGGGCGCTACCGAAATGGCAGTTTGGTTTGGTTCAATAGGAAAATAACGGGATTTGAAAAACTGCCGCGCTATTTTCCATCCGTTAAAATTCGGCCAACTTAGACGTAGCGAATCACGAAAAGTAACGCAGGGAGCGTTACTTTTTTTATTTTATTTTTTTTCGGCATCAAACACGCACCATTTCTTTCCAAAGAAACTTACCGAAAACGGCTGGTGTTGACCGGAGAAGAACCGCCAAAAATTTGCATGAACGTCATTGTCCAGGAACCGCCCGAATCCCTTCGCTTGTTCGTTCACAAGCTCTGGCACATTTCGGCGGATCACATCGATCAACAGGACATTTGCCTGCCGGTTATGCAGTACGAGTTGATGTTCAATTTTTCGGAACACTTTTCGGTCAGCGATCCGAACGACGCTTTGATTATTCAAGACGAAGAAAACTGGGTCAGCGGGTTGTATACGCGTCCGCAACGCACCGTAACGTCGGGTAAGCACGAAACCTTCGGCGTTTTTCTGAAACCCTGGGCCTTGCAATCGCTGACGGGAATTCCAGCCTCGGAACTAACCAATCAAATCGTTTCGGGAAATACCGTTTTTCGCCAGTCGATGGATGAACTCAACGAACGGATGCAGGAAGCACCAACCGCCGGTGAGAAACTGGCCCTGCTCGAACGGTTTTTGACCAAACGCCTGACCGACAAAGACATTCCGGCTTATGTGGTTTATGCGGTCGACTTTTTGCAGCGAAGCCGCTGGCACGATGGAATTATCAAAGCGCTGGCCCAAGACCTGCGAATCAGCCCGAAATCGCTCACCCTGGCGTTTAAAAAGCACATCGGCATCTCTCCGGGGCGGTTTTTGCATCTGCGACTGCTCAACGATCTCACGACCGATTTAGCTCAAAAACCGTATCAGTCGCTCACGGAACTCGCCCATCAGCACGGTTTTTTCGACCAGGCCCACCTGAATCATCTCTTTAAATCCCTGACGAATCTGACTCCGGGCGACTACCGTGACTATGTTCTGTCGGGTGCCATCGACTCTACATCACCCTGTTACATTCGGGCCTCACCAGATCGCGGGTAATTTTTATACAATTCTTCGAAGTGGCTGCTGCGTACTTTTGCCTCAAAAACAAATACAATGAGAAATGTAAAACTGTACATCGCGACGAGTTTAGACAGTTACATTGCCGGACCGAACGGCGAAATCGATTGGTTGTATACCGAAGGAGAGTTTGGATACAACGCGTTTATGGAAACCGTCGATACGACGCTAATGGGGTATGAAACGTACAAACTGATCGAAACCTTTGGTGATTTTCCGTATAAATCCCAGACGAATTACGTCTTTACCCGAAACCCAAACCGACCCGAAGCCGCTTACGTCCAATTTATCGCAAGGGATGTGGTGGCGTTTGTTCAGGATTTGAAACAACAGGCAGGGAAAGACATTTTCCTGGTGGGCGGTGGGCAAATCAACGCCCTTTTACTCGAAGCCGGGCTCATCGATGAGCTTCAGGTGTTTGTCCACCCGATTATTCTGGGAAAAGGCATTCCGATGTTCCAGCCGACGGAAAAACCGCATCCCTGGCAGTTGGTGGAAACCAAAACCTATGAGCGGGGACTCGTGGAGTTGCATTACGTAAAAGGCTAAGACCCGGCTGGATTAGCATTTCAATTCCCCTGAAAACAAATGAATCATAAATGAAAAATGATGAATGCAGAATGTTAAAGTGCTGGGTCAGATAGTACTTTAACATTCTGCATTCATCATTTTTCATTTATGATTTCTAGTAAACCTTATTGTACTGTCCGCTCTGCCTTTTTCTCCAGCACCTTTTCTTCCCGGGCGGCTTCCAGGCGCAATTTGCCGTTCTGGCGTTCAAAAACCTTGAAGAGCACCATGAAATAGGCCAGCAAAAGCGGTCCAATGACCAGACCCAGAATGCCGAAGATGGGTACGCCCAGCACGATACCGGTTAAGGTGACGAACGGGTGAACATCGCCCATGCGCTTGGCCAGCATGACCCGGAGCAGGTTATCGACGTTGATGATCACCACCGCTCCGACCACCAAAATACCGATTCCGTCACCGGTATTGCCCTGTGAAATCATCAGAATACCGGCGGGTCCCCAGACAATGGGCGTTCCGAGAATCGGAATAAAGGCAAAAAAGAAAGCGACCGTACCCCAGAAAACCGCATCGGGTACCCCAAAAATCCAGAGGGTCAACCCGGTCAGAATCGACTGAACCAGCGAAACCAGTGCCTGCCCCAAAATGTTGGCATTCACCATATTTTTCAGATCCTCCCCCAACTCATCGAGCGTGTCATCTTCAAAGGGCAGGTATTTACGCAGGCCCTTCAGAAATTTTTCTTCCTCCATAAAAATGAAGTACAAGCCGACGTAGAGCAACCCCAGCGAAATAATGACATCCAGGGTACCACTCAGAATGGAAGGAAACTGCTGGCTGGCAAAACCGGCGCTCTGCTTCACCAGGTTCTTGATGTTGGCCTGATCGGTCAGTTGAATCCCGGTGGCTTTTTCCAGTTTTTCGATCAATTGCAGAATTTGATCGGTGTGCTGGCTGTAATACTGAATCCGATTGATTAGTAACAGGCTCAGTGCCAGAAACGGCATGATAATCACCACAACCGAAAAAAGGATGAGTAAAATGGTGACCAACAGTCGGTTCCATTTCCGCTTGTGAACCAGATTGGTGAACCAGGGGCGGAAAATGACGTAAATAATCCCGGACCCCAGAAGGGCAATGGTGTATTGACGCAGTCCTATCAAGATAAACCCGGCAATAATAATCAGGCTGACAATTAAAAGAACGCGCTGCTGCTTGGGGGTATAAATGGTGGCCATCGGCGGTTGAAAAATGAAATATACCGTATAAACTCGGTTTGTTACGCCTTTTGTTTAAACGGTCTGATACATGATGCAACTTTTACAACGGCTGATCCCCTCTTCCGCAACGTCCGCTACTTAGCGGGCGGGTAAAAAAACGGCAGATCGGAGCAATCCGATCTGCCGACAATAGGCCCTTCCAAACGAACGTTAGTTTACATCACCTTTCACATCGTCGTTGTTCACGGACTTGCTTTTCTTCCTTTTCTCTTCAAACGTCATTTTTCCAATGCGGTAGGAGAACGTTACCTTCACATTCTGGTTGTACAGATTCATGACACTCGTCTGGGAAAGCAGGGGCGAATCGAGCGTCGTACGCATCGCTACGCCATTCCCCAGGAAGTTTTCAGCCGCCAGCCCAATGCTGCCGCGCTTGTTGGCGAAATCCTTTTTCACACCCAGCGAATACAGATACATCCCGCCCATCGTTCCCTGCAACTGCGGCTGTGGACTGCGGTAAAATCCGAATCCCTGAATCCCCCAGCCTTTGTTGAGCGTCCACTGCGACATCAGCCGTCCACCAATGCTTAGTCCCTGATTACTAATCTGCTGCGAGCGCCCGTCGACTCCGGCCGTCATACCCTGCATGTATACATAATAACCGTCCAAACCGCCGTTGATGCTCCATTTGGAGGTCAGATTGGTGTTAAAAAACAGGTTGGCCCCAAACGTCCGCTGCACACCGATGTTCTGAAACGTCGTGATGATGCTCCCCGCCAGCGTATCCGATGGCAGCCGGATTTGCGTCAGGGCGTTGTTGGTCAGGCGACCAAACAGGGCGGCATTCAGGTACGTTTTCCTGATGGTCGAGCTGATGCTCAGTTCCACGTTGTCCGTCAATTCCGGCCGCAGGGTTGGATTTCCGACGCTGATGTTTTGCGGATTGGCCGCGTTGGGGTTCGGGTTCAACTGCTGCAAACCGGGCCGCTGAATCCGGCGGTTGTAGGCAGCTTTTACCGTTGCTCCCCCCTTCAAACTTTTCGATACGTTGATGCTCGGCACCAGGTTGCTGTAACTCGGAATGGCCAGGGATGTCGTTTCGTTGCTGGTGGCCGTGATGCCGGTGTGTTCGTAGCGCGTCCCGACTTTGAAGGTATATTTTGTGGGCGTCACGTAGGTGTACGACACGTAACCCGCTCCAATGTTTTGCGAATAATTGAGCGAACCGGATGGATTGGTTGGGTCAAAAACCAGGTCGCCGGTGGTACCGCCCACTTGATACTGATAGCGGCTATCCACCTGACGCATAATCGCTTTCGCACCAAATTCCAGCAACTGGTTCTTCCGAATCGGCGTTTGGTAGTCGGTTTGGAGGGTGATTTCCTGGTTGGTGTTGTTATTCAGGTTCCGTTGACGGGCGGTCAATTCTCCGCCGTTGTTCAGCAGGTCAGCGTAAAAATTATTCACCAGACCGGTGCGGCTGTATTGCGTCGAAATGCTCCACTCTTGCTGCGGTTTGAACGTGCGGATGTAATCCAGGTTAATATCCACCGAGTTCGATAAATCTTTCCGGTCGACATCGCGGTTGGTTTTGCCCTGCAACGAATCCCCGAAATAGGTGCTGGTCAACTGGTTTTGCTCCTGAACAAAATTCCGGGTGCCGTACCGAATATTGGCCGTCAAAGACTGGTTTTTAGCCAGATCGTAGTCCAGACCCAGCGTATATTGACCGAAAAGTGGTTTATCGAAAGCCGTAGCCTGCTGGCTGGTTCGCATCGTAACGCCACCGATCAGCGTCGTCTGGTCGAGGCTCGACGACGCCCGGTTGTAGAAAGCCCGGCCAAAACCGCCCAGACTGATGCCCAGTTTCCCCTGCCGAAACGACCCGTTCAGTCCCAGATTTGACCCGCGAATCCCGGCTCCGGCGTCGACGTTCAGCGTCAAACCGTGCAGCGTATTCTTTTTGGTCACAATGTTGATGATCCCGGCGGCTCCCTCGGCATCGTACTTGGCCGACGGGCTGGTGATCACCTCCACGGATTTGATCATGTCGGCGGGTAATTGCTTCAGCGCATCGGCAACGCTGCTGGCAACAATGGTCGACGGTTTGTTGTTGATCAGCACCCGAATATTCTGGCTACCCCGCAGACTCACATTGCCGTCCAGATCTACCGACAGCATCGGAACCCGTTTCAGCACGTCAGTGGCATCACCGCCTTTGGTTGTAACGTCTTTGTCGGCATTGTATACCAGCCGGTCCACTTTCTCTTCAATCATGGGCGCCTGTCCGGTAATGACGACTTCGTTCAACTGGCGGACATCGGGCTGAAGTTGCACCTTTCCAACATTTAACTCCGTGCCTTTGGCGATGGTGATCGTTTTGGAATCTGTGTTTTTGTAGCCGATGAACGAATACTGAAGGCGGTATTGACCGGGGGCCAGTTTGGTCAGCGAGAATTTCCCTTTTTCGTCTGAAGTCGTTCCGTCGATGGGCTTGTTGGTGGCGGGATTGATCAGCGCAATGGTGGCGAACTCAACCGGTTTGCCGGAGGTCGAATCGATCAGCATACCGGATATCTTACCATTTCCTTTGGGTGCCTCCTCGGCTACACCGGTAAATTCTTTCTTCTTCTTTTCATCCTGACCGCCGAAGCCACCACCCGGAGGACCGCCCCCGGGAGGGCCAAACTGGGCCATGGCAGCCGTGAGACCGGCGAAGAGAAATACGGCGAGGAGGGCCGGGCGAATGGTTGAAGGAAATCCTTTGGTTTTCATGATAGACCTGCGTTGTCTTGGCAGGTTACAAAGGTTGCCGCCGGAAATTCCTTGGGAAAAAGAATGTTGCAAAACCGGGATTTTCGGTCGCTGAATCGGCGGTTTTCGGTGCAGAATGCCGACCGATGTCGCTCCGAAAAATCGCCTATTTTCCCAGCCATTCTTTCAAATCCGCAATCCGGTCTCCGCTGACGAACGCTTCCAGCCGGGATTTGGGTTGCAGATCGAGCCGCCACTTTCCGGCCGAATAGGTATGAATCGTCTGAATCGCGGGTAAAGACACCAGAAACTGCCGGCTGATCCGAAAGAATTGTTTGGGGTTGAGCAGCGTCGTTAGCTTGTCCAGGCTGTAATCGACGGGCAGGGTGGCGCCGTCTTTGGTTACCAGAAATGCCATGCGTTCGTCGAGGAAAAAATACGCAATTTCACTCGTTTCTACGCTCCGGATTTTCGACCCGACAGTAATCATAAAGCGGTCTTTGTAGGTTGTTTCCTTGAAAGCCCCCAGCATCCGAACCAAGGCGTCCATGTCCGGTGCTACCATCGGAACTGCCGGTGGTGCCGACGAAGGTTGAGCGAACTGCTCCTTCAGTTTTTTATACTTGGTAATGGCGGCAACCAGTTCGTCGTAACTAATGGGTTTCAGCAAGTAGTCGATGCTATTGACCTTAAAAGCCTGAATCACATACTCATCGAAAGCCGTCGTAAAAATAATCGGCGTCGTCAGCTTCACCTGCTCGATGACCCGAAACGCCAGACCGTCCTGCAGATGGATGTCCATAAACACCAGATCCGGTTTTTCCGGCTGGGGTTGGCTGAACCAGGCCACGGCTTTTTCGACCGATGGCAACGTAGCCAGCACCCGGATTTCGGGATCGTAGCGATGCAGCAGGCTTTCCAGTCGCTGGGCCGTCAGTCTTTCGTCTTCCAGAATAACTACCTTCATGCGATAAGCGGTATTTTAACCACAAAAGCGCCGTCCTGCTCGCCCACCCACACGGGTTGTTCGGTCAGGAGCGCGTAGCGGTTGATGATGTTCTGTAAACCCACCCCCGTCGAGTGTTCCAGTTGCTCGCGCGGCTGAATCCGGTTCGAAACCACGAGGTACTCGCCCTCGGTTTTGATCCAAACGTGCTGCGGCATTTCGGGCGTCATCCGGTTGTGTTTCACCGCATTTTCGACCAGCAGTTGCAAGGTCAACGGCGCGATGCAATACTGATCAACGGTTTTTTCAGGAATGTCGATCAGGACGTCGAAACTGTCTTCAAAGCGGATTTTGAGCAAAAAAGTGTAGGATCGAATGAAATCCAGTTCGGTTTTCAGCCGGACTTTGTCGTTGTCTTTTTGCTCCAGAATATACCGGTAGGCCCGCGAAAGCTGGTCGATAAACTGTTCCGACAAATCGGCATCGACATGGACCAGCGATGAAAGAATGCTCAGGCTGTTGAACAGAAAGTGCGGGCTGATCTGGTTTTTCAAAGCCGCCAACTGGGTCAAAACCGCTTCCTTTTCCAGCCGCTCCGCGCGAATCTGAATGTCTTTTAGTCGTCGGTTGGCCCGGCGATTGGCCGACAAATAGAAGATCGACAGCATGATCACGATGGACAAACCGTTGTTGGATCGCTCGAAAAACTCCCAGCGGTGTGGCCGATTGGGCCGTTCCTCCGTCGGTGGCTGGTCTGAAGCCGGCCGGTGGGTACCCACTTCCGGTCGCGGAATGAACCGGACCAATTGATGCCGGGCCTGATCCCCCGCCAGATTCAGCCCCATGCCGGCGGTAATCGCCAGCAACAACGCCAGCACCTGCATCGGCAATTTGAAATCGACCAGAAACTCCTCGCCAAAGCGGATGGACGTCCGATCCAGAATGATTTCCGTGATGTAAATCCAGACGTAGTAAATCGCAAACGTCACCACACCCTGCCCCAATAGAAACGGCAGGGATTGCACCAGAAACGCCCAGTTTCGTTCCGGCAGGTTGACGTACAACAAAATGGGGTAATAGATCACCAGCACGCTCAAAGCGAGTTGCGCAATCTGGCGGGAGGTTAACCGGTAGGCCGTTTTCGGATTCATGCACCACGAAGGTCCATCATGAGGCTGGTAATGTAAAAAGAAAATTGCAGAGTACGGCTTCTGGCTGTCCGAACCGGCGGTTTAGGGACCGGAATCCAAATTCATCTCCAACCATCCCCGAAGCCTGAAAGGCTTTCATCACTAGCCCCGGCGGTAGGCCGGGGGGACATGGGGCGATATGCCGGGGGATCAGGGCGGTAGGCCGGGGAAAACCGGGGCGGTAGGCCGGGGAAAATCGGGGAAATATGCCAGGGAATTGCGGAGAAACGGAATACCTCATCACACACAACAACCCCTCCCCGAATTCCGATCCTACCCATGACCATGCCCCCCCGGCCTACCGCCGGGGCTAGTGATGGAAGCCTTTCAGGCTTCGGGGACGGTTGGTTTAGCATTCGGTAGCGCTGAGTGCCAGACCGGCTTCCGAGGTTTCCTTGTATTTGGTAGACATGTCGCGTCCGGTGGCTTTCATGACCTTGATGACGGCATCCAGCGAGATTTTCTGGTTGGCGGGCGTTCCGGCGGTGGCCAGCAAAAAGGCATTGTAGGCTTTGACCGCGCCCATCGCGTTGCGCTCGATGCACGGAATCTGGACGTAGCCGCCAATCGGGTCGCAGGTCATGCCGAGGTGGTGCTCGATGCCGATTTCGGCGGCCGCTTCGATGGCTTCGATGGAATGCCCGGCGCATTGGGTCAGAAAAGCCGCTCCCATCGCCGACGCGGTGCCAATTTCGCCCATGCAACCCATTTCCGCCCCCGAAATACTCGCGTTGTGTTTCACCAGAAAACCGACAGCGGCTGCGGCCCACATCCCCGCCCGAAGGGTTTCCTTGCTGTAATGAAAATGGTGTTTGGCCAGATAGGTCAATCCCGGAATCACGCCCGATGCACCGGACGTCGGGGCGGTCACGACAATACCGCCAGCCGCGTTTTCTTCCGAAGCCGCCAGGCAATACGAGTTCAAAAAGATCAGAAAACTATCCGACGACTGTGCCAAACCCCGCGCCTGCTGAAACAAAACCGGCGCTTTCCGTCGCAGTTTGATCGAACCCGGCAAGGTACCGGTATGCCGCAGGCCCCGCCGAACGGCCTTGTGCATGAAGTCCAGAAGCTGATCGATCCGGAGGTTGATCTCTTTGGCCGGACGGCCCGTTACGGCGGTTTCGTTCGCCAGCATCAATTGCTCCAGTGTGAGTTGGTGATCCGCCAGGCGGGTTTTCAATTCCTTCATCGTCTGATACTTATACGGCAACTGGATGGCGGATTGATCGACGGCCTCCTCCCCTTTCCGCAGAATAAAACCGCCCCCAATCGAGTAATATTCCTCCTCATAAAGCCCGTTCCCATTCGCTACCAGTTGAAATACGACGGTATTGGCATACGGCGACTCGTACTTTTTTCGCTCAAAATGGATGTGTTCCGCACCCAGGCCAAACGTCCGGTTTCCCACCACCACCGGATATGTCACCGCTGGCTCTTTCAACATTGCCAGCAAAGCCACCGGGTCGGTCGATTCGGGTTGCCAGCCCAGCAAACCGGCCACAATGGCGCGGTCGGTGCCGTGGCCTTTGCCGGTTGCACTCAGTGAACCATACAAATAAATATGAATCGAATCCGCGGATTCTACCGTGGCCTCGGGAAGGTGCCGCAATCGCTCCAGAAAATCAAAAGCCGCCTTCATCGGACCAATCGTGTGTGAACTCGACGGGCCGGGGCCGACTTTAAACAAATCGAAGATGGAAGTGGTAATGGGCGAATTATTCATGAAATAGCGTCAGGAATGTCGATGAAGTTGTATATTTCCGAACCTTTTTACGGGTAACCGGTGGCTTTTTTGTCATCATATAGAAATCAATAGCACGATTCGTGCTTTCCTAAACCGAATGAAACGTTTTTTATTCCCTGCGGCTGTTCTGCTGGCGGCTTCGTTGACCGCGGCCCGGTTCTTCTCCGACGCCCTCCAACCACCCGCTTCCTCCCGCGAATGGCCCGAATACCTCGGCGGCCCCGACCGGAACCATTACTCGCCACTCGACCAGATTAACGCTTCCAACGTCGGTAAGTTACAAATTGCGTGGGAATATCATTCCAAAGATTCCGGGCAGGTGCAGTGCAATGCCATTATTGTTGACGGAACGTTATACGGCATCACGGCTTCCTGTCAGGTGTTTGCGCTCGATGCGGCAACGGGGCAGGAAAAGTGGCGGTACAAAGAAGCCAACCGGGGCGGAGTCAACACCACCCGGGGTGTCACCTATTGGAGTAACAACGACGACAAGCGCATTCTCTTCGCTTCCGGCTCCAACCTCTGCGCCGTCGATGCCCGAACGGGCGTTCTGATTCCCAGCTTTGGGACGGATGGGAAAGCCAGCCTGAAAGCCGGTTTAGGTCCTACCGCTGCCGATAAGTTTGTCATCTCCAATACGCCCGGAACGATCTTTGGCGATGTGATCATCATGCCGTTGCGGCTCTCCGAAGGCTCGGATGCGGCCCTGGGCTACATTCAGGCTTTCAATGTCAAAACCGGAAAAATCGCCTGGGTTTTCCGGACGATTCCAAACCCCGGCGAATTCGGTTATGAAACCTGGCCGAAGGACGCCTATAAAAATACCAACATCGGTGGAGCCAACAACTGGTCGGGCATGTCGATCGATCGCCAGCGCGGCATCGTGTATGTTCCGACCGGCTCGGCGGCTTTCGACTTTTACGGCGGCAACCGCAAAGGCCAGAACCTGTTCGCCAATTGCCTCCTGGCCCTGGACGCCAAAACCGGGAAACGCATCTGGCATTACCAGTTTGTTCACCACGACATCTGGGACCGCGACCTGCCCGCCCCGCCCAATCTAATCACCATCAAAAGTCAGGGCAAAACCGTCGATGCCGTCGCGCAGATCACCAAAACCGGACACGTTTTTGTTTTTGACCGCGTAACCGGAAAACCGCTTTTCCCAATCAAGGAAACGCCGTATCCGAAATCACCCCTGCCTGATGAGTACACCTGGCCGACGCAGCCCGTTCCGACCAAACCGGCACCTTTTTCCCGGCAGACCATTTCCGAAGCGGATTTAAGCCCACTCGCCGAAAACCGGGATTCGTTGCTGGCGACCTACCGACGTTCTAAAGTCGGCCCGTACCAACCGCTCGGCAAAACCCCGACGCTCGTGTATCCCGGTCTGGACGGCGGGGGTGAATGGGGCGGTGCCGCCGTCGATCCCGATGGCATTATGTACGTGAATGCCAATGAAATGGCGTGGCTGCTGAGTCTGCGCGATACGCCGAAAGACGAAGAACTGGCCCACCTGAGTCCGGGCGAAAAACTGTATACACTCAACTGTGCGGTTTGCCACCGGCCAGACCGCAAAGGCAATCCGACCAGTGGTTATCCCTCGCTGGTCAACATCGGGCAACGCCGGGATCGGGAGTTTGTCAGTAAACTCATCACGACAGGCAAAGGCATGATGCCCGGTTTTACGCGGTTTTCCGAATCCGAGAAACAGGCGCTGACGTTCTTCCTGTTCGGTGATGAAAAGGTAGAAGCGACCTCCGCCAAACCCGGCAAAAAGGAACCGTATGTCCCCTATAAATTCAACGGTTATACCAAATTCCTGGACAGCAAAGGCTACCCCGCTATCCGCCCGCCCTGGGGAACGCTGACCGCCATCGACCTCAATACGGGTGAACACCTCTGGCAAAAACCGTTCGGCGAACTGAAAGAACTGACCGCCAAAGGCATTCCACAAACCGGGGCCGAGAGTTACGGCGGCCCGGTCGTCACGGCCAGCGGTTTGCTGTTCATTGCCGCCAGCAAAGACGGCATGTTCCGGGTCATCGACAAAAAAAACGGGGCGGTTTTGTGGCAAACCGAACTCCCGGCGGCCGGGTATGCGACGCCCAGTACGTACGAAGTGAACGGCAAACAATACATTGTCATCGCCTGTGGCGGCACCAAGTTGGGGACGAAAAAAGGCGACAGTTACGTGGCCTTTGCGTTGCCGTAGGTTCGCGGATCAGGAAAAAACCGTGGCGTAATCCCGCACAAAACTTTTGAAATCGCGGGCCGGTTTACCCGTCACCTCCTGAATGGCCGAAGAAACCGCCGAGGCTTCCCCGCGGGCATAATGGGCGTAGTCTTCCAGTAAACCATCGGCCTGCCATTCGGGAAAACCTACCGACAGCAGAGCCTGCTGCAAATGGGCGGGCGGCACATCAAGGTAGGCAACCGGTCGGCCCAGGACGTCGGAAAAATGAGCCGCCATCTGCTGATGCGTCAAGGCTTCGGGACCGGTCAGGTCATAAATTTTGTTTTCGTGGCCCGGCCTGGTCAAAGCTTCGACGGCCACGGCAGCAATGTCCCGGATGTCAACGATGCTGATTGGGGCCTTACCCGCCGTGGCAAAGAATTTCCCCTGATGCACGATGGAATCGCGAAAACCCAGCAAAGCCTGCATGAACAGGTTCGGTCGCAGAAAGGTAAACGCCAGCCCGGATTCACGGATTTTTTGCTCGACGACGGCATGATACCGCAAAAACCGGACGGGCGAATGAAGGTCGGCAGCAAATTGGGAAAGTTTTACAATATGCTTTACTCCAGTCTGTTGCGCTACTGCCACAAAGTTCATTTGCAGCGTTTCCGCCTGTTCCGACGAGTTGGTGAGCAGAAAAGCCCGTTCGATACCGTCCAATGCGCGCACCAGGCTTTCGGCATCGTTCAAGTCGCCGACCACCAGTTCGGCACCGTCGAGTTGCGCCAGCTTTTTGGCATTTTCCAGAGAACGCACCAGTGCGCGGAACGGGGTGCCTCTGGCGGAAAGGTGGGTGGCAAGTTCGGACCCAATCGTGCCAGTGGCACCCGTAATAAGAATCGAAGGGGAGGTTGACTGTGTCATGGTTGTGTTAATTTGATCGGACAAATTTCACCCTTCTTCCCCGCCCAAAATTGTAAGAAAACGAAAGAGCGAGCCTCCGTCACCCGGACGAACACCCGCTCCTTTTAGCACGGTTCCTTACTGGGTTACCAGCCTGGCCCGGATTTCGCGCAAGGTCTGTTCTTTCAGCAACTGGCCGTCTTTGAAGATGGTTTCCAGCAATCCCGTTCCTTCTTTTTCCCAACTCACCTGGTCTTCCATCACGGTCGTACCGGTTTCGTCGCTCACCAGACGAATCAGCCCTTTCGCGCTTTTCTTCGTTCCGTCATCGGTTTTAGGGTCTTTGAAAATCGCGCGTCCTTCGCCGTTTACTTCACCATACGTAGCTTTCACGGCAAACCCGAAGGTGTCGCGCGTCACGTACTGGTAGGTGTAACTTCCGATGCCCAGCACCACATTCGTGGAGGCAAACCCTTTCTGGTACAAGCCTTCACAAATGGCCTGACAGCGTTCGAGGTTGATGCTGTCGCCGTAAATCAACCCGATGTGGGAGTCCAGCACCTTGAAGCCTTGGGCCGTAACGGTTCCGCCAAAAACCTCCCACAGGCATTCGATGGCCCCTTTGTGTTCCGGGGTTCCCTCCCCGGCTTCCGGATCACCGCAGATGATTTTGATCGGGTCGCCACTGTCGGGGCGAATGACCACCTTGCCGTCGCGGGCCAGAATGAGCGGTTTTAGCTGGGGCAAATACCCGGTAATGACCTGCCAGAAATCCCAGGTATCGGACACGATACTGACCACCCCTTTCGGATACACATCCTGAATGAGCCGCCGGAAAGTTTCAATTTCGCCATCCTGCATCCCCATACACATCACCGAGTGTTCCGTCGCCGGAACGCTCCCGCCGATCAGTTCGGTGTCGGAGTTGGCACCGTAATACTGTTCCAGAAAATCAAGGGCGGGGATGGTGTCCGTTCCCGTAAAGCTCAGTAAATGAGCCGCTCCACTCAACAAAGCCGCTTCGAGACCACCCATACCGCGAAAACTGAAGTCGTGGCCCTGCCAGGGAACAAACGCCGGATCACCACCGGTTTTTTCGGCATAGCTGTTCAGGATTTTCCGGTATTCGAAGGCCGTTGTCGCACTGGTGCAGGGCAGCCACAGGATGCACGACAGGATGGTTTCCAGAAAATTCGTCAGCCAGAATTCCTCGGGGCGGGTGTTTTTGAAGGTAAACATCGGCATCCGCATCGGCACCCGCGTTCCTTCCGGTATGGCTTTGATTTCGAGCGGCAAATAGCCCAGATCATGTAACTTTTCAATGTGATCGTAGGTAATGGCGCCCGGCCCCAGGTAGCTTTCAATCCGGCGTTTGTATTCGGCCACGACGGTTTCTTTCGGGCGGGCGAAGAAATTCCGGTTGTAATCCTCGATCAGGTATTTTTTGATAAAGTACTGTAAGCCAAAGAAAACCACGCGATCGACCTGCTCAAGGCGGCTTTTGCGGGGAGTCCAGTTCGAATAGACCAGTTCAGTTCCGGTGGGGTATTGACGACGGTGGTCTACTTTGTAACCGTCGGAAAGATTGAGGGTTGTCATTGGTTGGAAAGGTGTGGTAAAAAGCTGGAAAAAGGGTGTTGATTCAGAAGAGGGTGGGTGATTTCACGAATGGAATCCGTCGTAAAAACCCGTTTGAAAGAAGTCGCCAGTGGCTCAAGGCCCCGGCTGAATATCCCGTGGCTGACCATCAGGTACAGGTCACCGGCCCCGTGTTTTTTCAGCTCGTCGGCCAGGCCAACGAACGTGCCCCCGCCGTCGCAGATGTCGTCCACGATGACGTAGGACGCGCCTTGCAAATCCGGCCCCGATACGAAAAAGCCCGATAACTCGCCGGTTTTGACATCCCGCCGTTTGCTGCATTCCACCACCTCGATACCGCCCAGGGCTTCGGAGAGTTTATAGATTTTTTTTAACGCCCCCCCATCCGGGGCAATCAGTTTACAGTCACCGATCTGCGTAAGACACTTTTCCACAAACCGATGGTTATCAACCACTTGAACCCTATTCAGTAAAGCGGGCGTTACGTCAGAATGGGGATCAAAAACCGTAATCCGGTGATACTGCTGGGCGTTCAGAAGGTCGGCGTAGACTTTGACCGTCAGCGGTTCGCCCGGCACCATAACCCGGTCCTGGCGGGCTCCGGGGAAATACGGAACGAAGAGGCTGATGCGTTCGGCACCGGCCCGGCGCAGGGCATCCGTTGCCACCAGAAGCAGACCCACATCCTGAAACGTGTTCAGGCGGGTCGTGATCAGTACGCTGGTTTCGGGCAAAGGCCCGGTTAATTTCAGGTGTGGTTCTCCCCCATTGAAGGTGAACGCCTTGAACGGCACGGACGGACCGTAGGGTTCAAAACCGGGAGAAAGGTGTAGATAAATCATTTTGCGTATTTTTTACGCAAATCAACAAAACAAACTACATAGTAACTACATTTTGCGGTTTTTATTTACCAACTGTTGAGCAAACGGTAAACCGTTCGTTCAAAGCTCGAAGTAAAAACCGCGCTCTTTCATCTTAAAGTACTGATTTTCATTGAATTGAAACAGATTCGCCGGACGACCTTTCCCATCGGATCGTTTTTCGTCCAGTTCTGTCAACAGCCCGAAGCTCAGCACCTTTTTTCGGAAATTGCGCCGGTCGATGGGTTTGTCGAGAATCGTTGCGTAGAGTTTTTCGAAGTCCGAGAACAGAAATTTCTCGCTGAGCAACCCAAATCCCACGGGTTCATACCTCAATTTGCTGCGCAGACGCTGCAAGGCGTGTTGAATGATTTCGCCGTGGTCGAACGCCAGATCGGGCAAATCCCGAACGTCGAACCAGCGGACATCATCGGCATCCGTTGAAGCAGCAATGGCAAAGGCTTCCGGTTTCACGAGGGCATAATAGGCAACGGCAACCGTCCGAAAACGGGGATCGCGATTGGGCTGGCCGAAGGTATAAAGTTGTTCTAAGTAATTAATGGTCACATTGGTTTCTTCGCTCAACTCGCGGTGAACGGCGGCTTCCAGGCTCTCGTCATCCAAAACAAAACCGCCCGGCAACGCCCACCCCCCCCGATACGGTTCCAGCTTTCGCTGGATCAACAGAAGGTGCAGGGCCTGGTTTCGATACCCGAAAACCACGGCATCGACGGCTACTTTTATCGTTTGGTGAATGGTCATACCGGGGCAAGTATACGACAAAAATTACGCATCCGGCCCGGCGTCTTAGCGAGTGGTCATCCGGAAAGGCCCGTTCTACTTACAATTTCAGGCTTTTGCGATACAGTCCCGGCGTTTGCCCCGTTCGCTGTTTGAACACCTTGTTAAAGTGCGACAGGTTGTTAAAACCGCTTTCGTAACAGACATCGCCAATGCTGCGGTCGCCGGTCAGGAGCTTGCGGGCCTGGGTGATGCGGAACTCGTTGACAAAATCCGTGAAGGTCATCTGGGTCATTTTTCTGAAATACCGGCAAAAAGCCGGCACCGTCATGTTGACCAACGATGCGATATCCTGAATGTCAATCGGTTGAACATAGTTGGTTTCCACAAATCCATAAATGCGGTTGATCCGCTCCTGCTCCCGGCCGTTCAGATCGAGGCTGATGCTTTCGGCGTTCAGGATCTGGTACTCGGTCGAAACCGCCAGTTGCTGAAAAATGGTCAGCAACGCCAGCATCCGTTCAAAGGGTGGCAGCGTCACCAGCGACGCGACCTGCTGCCCTACCTGCTGCTTGGTTTCCCCGAAAAACGACATGCCCTGGTGCGCCCGTTCAAACAACCGCCGAATGGCTTCCATTTCCGGTTTTTGCAGAAAATCCTTTCCCAGAAAATCTTCGCGCATCTGCACCACAATTTCTTCAAACTCCCCGACGATTCCGTGGCTGAAATTCAGGTGCGGCAGATTCGGTCCCAGAAACACCAGTTCACCATCCGAATAGGTAGAGACGTGGTGACCAATGTGGCGTTTGCCATTGCCGCGCGGAATACACACAATCTCGTATTCGGGGTGATAATGCCAGTAGACCCAGCAACTGTCCGGCTGGGTGTGGTGCATCAGCCGGAACGAACTCCCGAATCCCGGTTCTATTTTTTCAAACTGCGGTTTCATTGTTTAGGACCGAATAGATGCACTGTTAACATTTTGGAAACATGATATCGGTCAAATACATCAATGCAGCACCAAAATAAGGTAATTAAACGAAAATAGAAGTAAAAAAACCGCCTTACTTTTGTAACCGGAATGAATCAGAATACAATGAACATCACAATCGACGAAAAACCGTCCACCACACCAAGCCTCCTCCGCAGTCTTCAAACGTTTTTTACCAATCCGCAGGCGCGGGCCGTCGGACTCGTTTTCACCACCGAAAGCCTGTCACTGGGCGGCTGGGTGGCGCATATCCCTTACGTCAAAGAAAAACTGCACCTGACCGACGCTGGTTTAGGCATGGTTCTCTTTGCCATGCCGGTCGGGCTGCTGCTAATGAACCCACTGACGGGCTGGATCATTGCCCGGCTGGGGGCCGCCCGAACCTGTTTCCTGAGTGCGCTCGTGCTGTGTTTCAGCACGTTGATTCCCATCAATGCCCCCAATGTAGCCCTGATGGCCTTTGGTTTGTTTCTGGTGGGGCTAAGCGCGGCCTTGCTGAATGTGGCGATGAACACCTGCGCAGCCGATGTCGAACGGGAGCATAAGATTCTGATCATGTCCTCCTGCCACGGCATGTGGAGTCTGGGCGGCATGGTCGGTTCGCTGCTGGCCGGTATGTTAATTGCCCTTCACGTTTCGCCGTCCATCCACATGCTTGCCGTCACCATCGCGCTGCTCCTGCTGACCTTTGCATTACGGCCCATTTTGGCGACGATCCCGGCGCAACCACCCACCGAATCGTCGGCGGCTTTCGTGAAACCCAATATGCTGCTGTTGCTCATGATTTTCATTGGTCTGGCCGTTGCCATGGGCGAAGGGGCGGCCCTCGACTGGAGCGCTGTTTACCTCCACGAATCAACCGGTGCCTCCAGCCAGATTGCCGCGCTGGGTTTTGGTTGCTTTTCGCTGGCGATGACGATTGGCCGGTTCATGGGTGACGCCATCATTCCGCGTTTCGGAGCCAAACGCATCCTGAGTGTGGGCAGTCTGGTGGCGGCTTCGGGGCTGTTGCTGGCCATTCTGGTTCCGGTTCCGTTGGTGGTGCTGGCGGGATTTGCCCTGCTGGGCGCGGGTTGCTCGCTGATTGCTCCCATTCTCTATACGGCTTCGATGCGCGTTCCGGGCATTCCGGCAGCCACCGGTCTGGCCACTTTTGCGACCTTCAGCTTTGTCGGTTTTCTGGCGGGTCCGCCGGTCATCGGTTTTGTGGCCGAAGCCTACGGACTGGCCTACGGATTGGGGCTGGTCGTCGTCGTGCTGGTGCTTTCTGCCTTTATTTCACGACAAGTAAACGTTTGATCAATCACTCTTTACGCGGTTTCACGCAACTGCTCCATTCTATATTCACTATGAAAGCTGCCATTTTTGACATGGATGGTGTCATTGTCGACACCAATCCCCACCACCGCCTGGCCTGGCGCCAGTATTTTGAACGCTACGGAAAACCACTGTCCGACGCTGATTTTGTCCAGTACGTTTCGGGTAAACACAACAGCCAGATTCTGACGCACCTCTTTACCGATCGTACACTTTCGGATGCTGAATCCCGTCAGCTGGCCGCCGAAAAAGAAGCCTTGTTTCGGGAATTGTATCAGCCCGACATCAGGCCGGTGGCCGGTTTGACCGACTTTCTTCAATCGCTACAACGTGCCGGTATCCTGACCGCAGTCGGCACCTCGGCACCGCTCGAAAACCTTGATTTTGTGATGGATGCGCTCGATCTGCGTTCGTGGTTTACGGTTTTACTCGACGAAAGCAAGGTCAGCCGACCGAAACCGGACCCGGAAATTTACCAAAAAGCGATGGAACTGCTGGGCGTCGAACCCCACGAGAGCGTTATTTTTGAAGATTCAACCACGGGCATCCGGGCAGCCAAAGCTGCGGGCGCCTACGTGATCGGACTGGCTACCACAGACTCGGCCGAAGAACTGCTGCGGGTGGGAGCCGACGAGGTAATCCGTGACTTCACGGAACTGACGCCCGGCCGGTTTCAGGAATTGCTCAACCGCTCGGTCCCCGTTTGATCGGTTTTTAATACCGTAACCGCATCATTCAAATGAATACTGCCGCCCCGGACGACCCGCGCCGTAAGCCCGCCGTGGCCGCGCATGGCGTTGTAACCGCCCGGCCCCAGGTTGGTTTCCATGCGTGAACAGGGGTGGCATTGTCCGGTAATTTCCAGAATAACCGCATCGCCGATCTGAATCTGATGGTCTTTCAACGCCAGCAGGTTCAGCCCGGCGATCACCAGATTTCTCCGTAACAAAGCCGGATCGAGCGATTCACGCCCGGTCAGGGAGGCCACCACCGGCAGGTGTTCGGCCTGAATCAGCGTCACATGCCGGTTGCCGCTCCGCCCGCTGTAGTGATCGCCCAGCAGTCCCTTCTTCTCCGAAACTTCGACTTCACGAACCACTTCGATAGCGCCGTGTTTCTGCGGCCGAATTCCAATCCACTCTACCTGCCCCGAACGGGGAAAGGTTTCCAGTAAAATCTTCAACTGATTTTCCACAAATTCTGCGCTTAATGGACTGTGAAGATATGGACTTTCCGCGTAGTGACGAAAATTACGTATAGAGGTTCCCCGAGGTCAATACAAACCGCATTCCTACACGCCCGGTTAAATTCTTGTACAAATCAAATATAACAGAACACCTAAGAACCAAATTAATTTTCAATAAATCTCCTAAAACAGGTTTAAATATTTAGTGATTTTATAGTAAAAAACAGAATTATTAAAAAATATTGTCTCATTTGAGACCCAATATTCCAAATATTGTGCTTATTTTGGAATAATCAGTCTAGAACTGTACCTAACCTATTTTTCACTTACTCTATTAAATTCTATGACAAAATGTGTACAACTCACATTTTTCCTACTACTGTATGCTTTCCTGAGCCACGCTCAGCAGAAAGCCATTCGTGGTAAGGTCATTACCGCCGAAGAACGTACGGTTTTGCCGGGCGTGACGGTGTCGGTCAAAGGAAACCAGCAAATTGGAACGGTGACCGGCGCACAGGGCGAGTACCAGATTAACGTCCCGGCGGGTGCCACCACACTCGTTTTCTCCTCCATCGGCTTCCAGACCCAGGAAGTGACCATCGGTTCCCAAACGACCATCGACGTTTCGCTGCCAACAGACACCAAACAGTTGACCGAAGTCGTCGTTACCGCCGTTGGGATTACCCGGGAAAAGAAAGCCCTGGGCTACTCGGTGAGCACCATCAACAGCAGCAAAATTGCCCAGATTTCGGAACCGGACCCGCTTCGTTCGCTGTCGGGAAAAGTGGCCGGGGTCAACGTACAGGGATCGGGCGGGGCCGCCGGTGGTTCGACCAACATCACGATTCGCGGAAACTCGTCGCTTTCCAACAACAACCAGCCGCTGTTCGTCGTCGATGGGGTGCCGTTCGACAACTCCTCCTTCCTGACCGACGGCGGTCAGCAGGGCGGGGCGAGTTTTACCAACCGCGCCTTTGACCTCGACCCCAACAACATCGAGTCGATGACGGTTTTGAAAGGGGCGGCTGCGGCAGCACTCTACGGTTCGCGGGCGGCCAATGGTGCCATCATCGTGACGACTAAAAACAACCGCAAGAAGTCGAAAAAGGGCCTGGAGATCACGTACAACACCTCCTATTCGTACGAGAAACTCGCCAAAGCACCGGAATACCAAACGACCTACGGCCAGGGAACCGAGTGGGATACGCGCTACGGCGTGTTTGGAACCTGGGGAGCGCCGTATTCCCAGATCGACTCCATCCTCCACCCCATCGGCGTTCGTCTGCCAACGGTTTTCCCGGAGCTGGCGAACAAAAAGGTCAAATATGAACCGTTTGGTCAGCAGAACTTTGAAAATTTCTACGAAAACGGCTTTGTCTACGAAAACGCTTTCAGTGTTTCGGGGGGTAACGAAAAAGCCAGCCTGACCGCCGGTTTTTCACGGACGGCGAACAAAGGGATTGTTCCCGAAAATAAAATCAACCGGACCAGTTTCAACATCGGCGGCAATGCGCAGTTGGACAACGGTTTCTACCTCAACGGGTCGCTGACGTACGTGAACATCGACCAGCGCTCTCCGCAGCTTACGTCGAGCATCGGGAACGGCCCCTCGGCCATCGAAATTCTGCCGTGGACGCCCAACAGCTACGACCTGACCAACTACCCCAACACCAACCCGCTGACCGGCGGCAGTGTGTATGACCGGGTCGGCATCGACAACCCGTACTGGTCGGTGAAAAACAGCCCGTTTACGAGCAAAGTAGACCGGTATTATGGCAAATTCACCCTTGGATTCGATCCGTTTTCGTGGCTGAATGTCCAGTATACGGCGGGTTTCAATGCCTACACCGACCGTCGCCGGAGCGTGAACGGGAAGAATGGCGAGATTTATCCAAATGGCAACGTCACCGACGACAACATCTATCGCCAGGAACTCGACGGTAACCTGCTTATTACGGCAACCCGGGATTTCGGGCCGGATTTCAGCTTGCGGGCCATCATCGGCAACAACGTCAACCAACGGCTGACCGACCGCCAGCTCGTGTTTGGCGACGGGATTATCGTGCCGGGCATCAACGACCTCGACAACACCCGGATTCAGCAAACGTTCGGCGGAAACCTGATCAAACAGCGGTTCATGGCGTTTTTCGGGGATTTCCAGTTGTCGTACCGCAACTTTGCCTTCCTGAACGTGGTCGCCCGAAACGACATTTCCTCGACCCTCCCGAAAGGAAACCGGAGTTACTTTTATCCGGGTGTCAACGGTTCCTTTGTTTTCACGGAACTCTTCAAAACCAACCCGGCGATTTTGTCATTCGGTAAAATCCGCCTGGGGTACGCCGTGGTCGGCAACGAAGCCAGCCCGTATCAGACCCAGACGGTTTACAACATCAACCCGTCGTTCACGCATCCCGGCCCGGTCGATATTCTGGCCCCGTTCAACGGCGTCAACGCGATGACCTACAGCAACCGGCTGGGCAGTGCGACGCTGAAACCGGAGTTCATCCGCGAATTTGAAGCCGGTACAGAACTGCGTTTTCTGAAAGACCGCATCGGAATCGACCTGACCTATTACCGGAAGATCAGTACCTCCCAGATTTTCACGGTCGATGTCGCTCCCTCGTCCGGGTATCTGACGCGGGTGGTGAACCTCGGAAAAGTGCGCAACGAAGGCATTGAACTTGGTCTGGACATCACGCCGATCCAGTTGTCCAACGGGTTCAAATGGAACATTTACACGGCATTCACCCGCAACCGAAACCTGGTGCTGGATCTGGGTGGCGCAACCGAACTCTATTACAGTCAGGCGAATGCGACCAACACGATTGGCAGTATGCACATCGTGGGCCAGCCCTACGGTTTGATTCGGGGCAGCTATTACCTGCGCGACGACGAAGGCAACCTGCTGATCAACCCGGCCACCGGCAAGGCGATTCTGGCGGATCGCCAGGGACCGGTCGGCAATCCGAACCCGAAGTTCACCATGGGTATCACCAACACCTTCACGTTCAAAGGCATCACGCTCGGTGCGCTGTTCGACTGGAAACAGGGTGGGGATCTGCTGTCGATTTCGGTAGCCGAAATGCTGAGCCGGGGCATCACGCGCGACAACGAAGACCGCAACAAGGTGCTGGTGCCGGTGGGCGTATTGGGCGATCCGAACACCAAATTGCCCATTTTGACGGCCGACGGCCAGAAACAACCCAACAACATTCCGATTTCGGTCAACGAATATTACTTCGGTACGGGTGCTTTCAGTGGCAGTCAGGGAACCGCCGACGAGTTCCGGGTTTTCGATGCGACGGTTTTCCGCCTGCGCGAAGTGTCGCTGGCCTACCAGATTCCGACGCTCTGGCTGGCGAAAACGCCCTTTGGATCGGCAACGATTTCGCTCAGCGGTCGCAACCTGTGGTACAAAGCCCCCAACTTCCCCAAATACATGAACTTCGATCCGGAAGTAAATTCACTGGGTGCGGGCAATGCCCAGGGCTTCGAACTGGTAGCGGTTCCAACCACCAAACGGTACGGCGTCAACCTGCGGTTTACGTTCTAAGGCTGTGACCATGCTGCGGATTACAACGGGGTCGCCCGGCGATCCTGTACAGAGTGGTTCGCGATTGCAAATCGCAAAGCAAATCATCCAACATTTACCGAAACTTATTTATGAAAACGATATTTAAACTGTTTCTCGGGGCCTTTTTTGCGCTCACGTTCAGCAGTTGCAATGATTTTCTGGACATTAACGTCGATCCGAATACCCCGGCGCAACCGGTGCTGGATCTGCTGCTTCCGGCCACCCAGGTTTCCATTGGCGTCCACATCGGCGGGGGAGCCACCAACCGCGTGGCGACGGTCATCATGCAACATGCCACCCAAAACGGCCCCAGCCGCTTCGACATGAGCGGTTCGACTTTCCAGACGCCCTGGAACGGCATTTACTCGGAAGCCCTGAACGACCTGGAAATCATCATCCGGGAAGGAACCGCCAAAAGCCAGTGGAGCTACGTCGGAATCGCCAAACTCGAAAAAGCGTACGTCTACAGTGTGCTGGTCGATCTCTGGGGCGATGTACCGTTCTCGGAAGCGTCGCAGGGTGACGGCAACCTCAGCCCGAAATTCGACAAAGGGGCCGATATCTACGCAGCCGTTTTCAAGCTGATCGACGAAGCGGTGGCGGATCTGAACAAAACCCCGTACGTGTCGCCGGGTAATGCGGATCTGTTCTACCGGGGTGATCGGCTGGGCTGGATTCGGGCGGCCAACAGCCTGAAACTGAAACTCCTGAATCAGATTCGGCTCGTTCCGAGCGAACAGGCACGGGTGAAGCAGGAAATCAACGCCCTGATTGCCGGTGGGCAGTTGATTCTGACGAATGCGCAGGATTTTACGTTCAAATTTGGCGCGACCGAGACCCCCCAAAACCGCCACCCGATTCACATCAGCGACTACCGCGCCACGAAGGATTTCTGGATGGATCAGGGTTTTATGGAGCGCCTGTATAATACTGATGATCCGCGGCTACGCTATTACGTGTATCGCCAGACGAGCAATGCCGGGGTTAATTTCACCCGCACCAGCAACGGTTACGGGGGCCGCTTTACGGGTGATCCCACCGGTGCTCCCGCCGACAACGCCGTTCGGGCCACGTTCGGCCTGTATCCCTACGGCGGTTTATACGACAACAATCCCATCAGCAATTTGCCGGCCACCAACGTATTTCTGACCAATGCGGGCGTCAATACCCCGGCCAATTTCCGGGTGGTGACCACGGCTGACGGTACCGGTGCCGGTATTTTCCCGATCGTTACCGCTTCAATGGTCAACTTTATTCTGGCCGAAGCCGCGCTGACCCTCGGCACAACGGGAGATGCCAAAGAGTATTTCAGAAACGGCATCACACTGAACCTCAACAGCATCAACAGCTTTGTACAGGCTCCGGGAAATTCCGGCACGCAGCTATCGGCTACGACCATTACCAATTTCGTGAATGACCGACTGGCGAAATTCGACGCGGCTCAGGCGGCTGGAAAACTATCGGTGGTGATGACGGAGAAGTACATTTCGCTGTTTGGCAACGGCATCGAATCATACAATGATTACCGCCGAACCGGCATCCCGACACTGATGGCCCCGATTTCGCCCCTGAATCCGTTCCCGCTGCGGTTTACGTATTCACAGCGTGAATTGAACACCAACACGTCGGCCCCGGCCCAGAACAATTTTGTAACCCCGGTTTTCTGGGATTTGTAAACGGTTTACGGTTTTCAGTATACTGTTTACGGTGGCTGACGCATACTTGCTGACGCGTTTTATTGAGCAGGCATCAGCCACCGTAAACGGTAAACCGTAAACCGAATACTGTGAACGATAAACTAACTTAAAACACGGTTTCCAAAACCGTCCTGACGATATGAAGACCATTGCTTATCTAGTTTTAGTGATGACCGCGCTGGTCATTTCGGACGCCTGCCAGACCAAAGATCCCATTCCGCTGGCTCCCGCCGGAGCGGTGGCGGTGGCGAAGGTCAATGCCGCCAAAGCCTATTTTGACGTCACGAATCTGGCGACCACGGATTTTGAGTTTCAGTTGAGTGGCGAGGATTTTGGTCAGGGCGTTGGCGTCAAAGCCATCGAAGTATGGATTGGCCTGAATAGCCCCAAAATTACGCTGGCGGCTTCCATGACCTCCTGCGGCAACGGTGTCGGCTGTCTGTATCCGAGTGGTTCGCTGGCGCCTTTGCCCAGCCGTCTGGTGGCCAATGACAAGTTATGGAAAACCTTCTCGACCTTCCCGGCAACGGTTTCCATCAAAGCCAGCGAAGCCGCTGCGGCCGTTGGGGTGTCGCCAACGAGTCTGGTGCTGAACGATACGTTTCAGTTGAAATTTGTGGTCCAGACCAATGATGGCCGTCGTTTCGACGCATTCCACGACGGGATTTGTGACGAAACCCGGGGGCAGGTGGGCGATTGCCGCCTGGTGATTCGGGTCGATAACAAGAAAGCGTTGTACCAACCTTTAAAATAAAACAATATCTTCATCAGCGAAACGGTAGCGTCGTGCCGGTTACGACCGGCATGACGCCTACAAAACCATCTTAACCGACTTGTCATGCAAAAAAAACCGCTTTTCCGGCTGCTGGTCTTCGGACTGGGTTGGCTTCCTACGGCCCTGCTCGCCCAATCGACCCTGACCAAAGAGCAACAGGAAGTTCTGGCGGGGCTGGACAGCAAATCGGCCCACTACGGCACACTTTCCAAACAGATTTGGGACTGGGCCGAGGTAGGATATCAGGAACAGAAAAGCTCGGCCTTGTTGCAGGAAGAACTGACCAAAGCAGGTTTTTCGGTGAAAGCGGGCGTTGCCGGTATTCCAACGGCTTTTGTGGCCACCTTCGGAAGCGGCAAACCAGTCATCGGCATTCTGGCGGAATACGACGCCCTGCCGGGGATTACGCAGGATGCCACGCCTGACCGAAAACCGCTCGACACCAAAAAAGCCGGACACGCCTGCGGACACAATCTGTTCGGACCCGGTTCGGTAGCGTCGGCCATCGCGGTGAAAAACTGGTTGCAGAAATCCGGCAAAGGCGGCACCATCCGGCTCTACGGAACCCCGGCGGAAGAAGGCGGTTCGGGAAAAGTATACATGGTGCGGGAAGGCCTCTTCAGTGATGTAGATGTGGTGTTGCACTGGCACCCCGCCGACCGCAACGGTGCCGATCCCTCAACGTCACTCGCCAACATCACCGCCAAATTCCGTTTCCGGGGCATTGCGGCCCACGCAGCCGCGTCTCCCGATCGCGGACGGTCAGCCCTCGACGGCGTGGAATCGATGAATTACATGATCAACATGATGCGGGAACACATTCCGTCGGATACGCGGGTGCATTACGTCATTACCAAAGGTGGTGAAGCTCCGAATGTCGTGCCGGACTTCGCGGAGGTTTATTACTACGTCCGGCACAAAAACCGGACGGTCTTACAGGATGTCTGGAAGCGCATGGTGAAAGCCGCCGAAGGAGCCGGTATGGGTACGGAAACCAAAATGGAATACGAAATTATCGGTGGCGTCTACAACCTGCTGCCTGTGGAGACCCTGGCGAAACAAATGCACAAAAACCTGAGCCTGGTGGGTGGCGTCACCTATACGCCGGAGGAAACCAAATTTGCCGAGAAACTGGGCGAATCGTTCGGAGCATCATTCGGTTCGATTCGGAAACCGGGGGAAGCCGCAGCCGTTTCGCCCTTCTCGAATAACGACCTTCTCAGCAGTGCGTCGACGGACGTGGGCGATGTGAGCTGGGTGGTTCCAACGGTTGGGTTATCAGCTGCCACCTGGGTTCCGGGAACGGCCGCCCATAGCTGGCAGGCGGTGGCATCGAGCGGCACGAGCATTGGCGTTAAAGGCATGATGGTGGCGGCTAAATCCCTGTCGCTCACTGCCATCGACCTCTTCAACGACCCGGCACTGATTCAAAAAGCCCGCACCGACTGGGAAAAAGCCCGCGGTGGTGCTGCTTTCAAATACGAAGCCTTGCTAGGCGACCGGAAACCGGCGCTGGATTACCGGAAGTGATAAAAGAGTTGTATCGCGGAGTTAAGCAGAGAAAATAAATAACTCCGCTTAACTCCGCGAAATAGCTCATTACTTCAAATACCGCTTCGCCGGGCTCAAAACCGCTCGTTTTGGATAAGCGACGCCCCGGTAACTCGTTGGAACATTCGGGTCGCCCCGCTTGTAGGTCGGTAATTTGGGGTACGGGTAAATTGGTCGTTGAAACCGGACGCCGTTGCTGGCTACGCCACCGGTATAAGCCGCAGCGATCAATTGGTCGGGAGCTTTGCCCTGCTCCACCCAGTTCATCAGCGCCGTTAAAATATCATGATCCCGATCCTGCGGAACCGTCAGCGCCAGACTTTGCCCGCAGTCGTTTAGGCCCGGCCCTCCCCCGCAATGCGCCATGCCGGGTATCAGAAAAAACCGAAAAAAGTCCGCCGTTTGCTCTGCGCCCCCCTGCGCTTCCACCACCCGCTCGTAGTAGGTGACGGCATCCTGGTACGGAACGAGCGGATCGGCGGTTCCGGCATACATCAAAATTCTGCCTCCGCGTTTTTTCAGGGACGACAAATCGGGATTGTTCGCGTTCAGGATCGGCGCCAGCACGGAATCCATCCGGTCCTGATCACGGTCGAAATCAAATACTTTGTAATCGAAATTCGGGCCAAATACCCATTTGTATTGATAAAAAAGCGAACCCGGTGCCTGTTTCGGATTCTGCTGGTATTCCAGTCCGGCCGATGAGTTTTCACTCCCGAGCGGCAAAGGCGTATAAATTCGCTCACCCGTTCGCGGATTCGTTGGTCCGGCGTATAGTTGTTTCAGCGCGGTCAGTTGCGTGCTGGTCAGGCAAGTGCCGTCGTCGGTCCCCTCCGGGCATTTGGGAAGTGTTTCGGGATCAAACCGGCACGCCCGGGGGTCGGTCAGAAAATTGTCGCCGGGCGCTCCGCCGTCCTTCCCGGCACAGGCTTTCACCACCGCCTGGGTGATGAGCACAATTTTCTCTTTCGGCAGAAACGCACTTCCTGCCAACTGATTCGTCACCTTGTAGTTCCAGACGAAACCGGTGTGCAAGTGGGTGCGGTTGTTGGCGGGTGCACCGGCTAGAATACCGTCATAATCGTCCGGATACCGTTGCGCTTCCATGAGTGCCTGCTGCCCTCCGGTCGAGCAACCCGCGAAGTAGGCGCGCTGGATCGGCTTTTGGTAGTGGGCCTGGGTGATGGCTTTGGCGGTTTTAGTCATCTCGTGCGTGGCCCGGTGCCCAAAATCCTCCCAGCGTTCGGGGTGATCCACGGCTTCATTCGCATTCGGGGAGGTCCCCATGTCGGTATTGGTGGTCGCAAAACCGCGCTTCAGGCCATTCACCAGGGCTCCGTAGGCAATGTTGCCAGCTCCCCCGCCCGTACCGGTTCCCAGAAACCGGCCATTCCACCCGGTTTGGGGAAGCCACACTTCGATGCGGATATTCGACTCTGGCGTAGGTTTCAGCGTGGCCGCCACCCGGCAGAAAGCGGGCAGATCGGGAACCGCCACACCACTGCCCGGCATTCGGAACGCCCCGGCGGCTACACACTCGGCTGTCGTGATGGTCGCTCCCGGAAACGTCTGTCTGGCAAGCTGTTGGCAGGAACAGGAAGTGCTGTCGGTTTGGGCGTACAGGGTAGGATTGCTGCTGAGAGCAAGAAGGAGTACGGTTATTTTAGAGGGCTTCATGAGTTAGGCAAAGGGCATTTCAAAGGTAAAGAAGATCAGGTTATTACACAGAGTTGATCAGAGAAAATCAGACGGGGCCTCCCGAGCGGTTAATCAAAGTTTTCTCTGTGCTCCTCTGATTCTGTCTGATCAACTCTGTGTAATAACCTTAAAGACGGTTTAGAAAATAAATCGTACTTTGCAGCCTGAATTCGTTGCGGGTTAACCATCTCGAAATCAGCCTATTTTTTCTTTACGCAATCTATTTTATTCCTATTGACTATGAGCGAAGTAGCCAGCCGATTTAAGCCCGGTGTGATAACGGGCGAAGGCGTCACCGAAATTTTCCGTCATGCCAACGAAAATGACTATGCGCTTCCGGCGGTCAATGTTGTCGGGACCAACTCCGTCAATGCTGTGCTGGAAACCGCAAAAGCCGTCAACTCGCCGGTTATCATCCAGTTCTCGAACGGTGGTGGTATTTTCTACGCGGGAAAGACCCTGTCGAACACCAATCAGCAGGCGGCCATTGCCGGTTCGATTTCCGGTGCCCTGCACATTCATAACATCGCGGAATTATACGGTGTCCCCGTGATTCTGCATACCGACCACTGCGCCAAGAAACTGCTGCCCTGGATCGACGGACTGCTGGACGCGGGTGAGAAGCATTTCGACCAGACCGGAAAACCGTTGTACAGCTCACATATGCTCGATTTGTCGGAAGAACCGATCGAAGAGAACATCGAAATCTGCGCCAAATATTTCGAACGGATGGCCAAAATCGGCATGACGCTGGAAATTGAACTGGGCGTAACGGGTGGTGAAGAAGACGGCGTCGATAACTCGGACGTCGATGATTCCAAACTGTATACGCAGCCTTCGGAAGTGGCATATGCCTACGAAGAACTGTCGAAGATTTCTCCGAATTTCACCATTGCCGCAGCTTTCGGCAACGTCCACGGTGTTTATAAACCGGGTAATGTGAAGCTGTCGCCGATCATTCTGAAAAATTCGCAGGATTATATTCAGGAGAAATTCAGTACCGGACCGTTGCCCGTCAACTTCGTTTTCCACGGCGGATCGGGTTCAAGCCGGGAAGAAATCCGGGAAGCCATCCGCTACGGTGCCATTAAGATGAACATCGATACCGATATTCAGTGGGCTACCTGGGAAGGGGTTAAAAACTACTACGAAGCCAACAAGGATTATTTGCAGGGTCAGCTTGGCAACCCGGCGGGTGCCGATTCTCCGAACAAAAAATACTACGATCCGCGCGTCTGGTTGCGCAAGGGCGAAGAAAGTCTGGTGAGCCGTTTGAAAGTGGCTTTCGAAGACCTGAACTGCATCAACCGACTGGCGTAAGAAAGTAAAAGTTAAACGTGAAGAGTTATGAGTCGGAAGACTTGTAACTCTTTTTTTGTGCCTTTGCCGGACGAAACCGACCGTTCGCTCATTCATCTGGTCAGACTTTCTTTTCGGCCGATCATTCCCCCATTTCGTCCTGTCCGGTGCAGAAGGTTGACAAAACACCTCTTTTCGGGTGCAATTTTGACTCGTTAACCACACCGGGGACCGCCGAAAACCGCTTAGAGTAGGCACTCACAACCACACAATAGTATGAAAAAGCAACCATCAAAACTCACGCTGAAAACCGACCAAATTGTCGCTTTGTCAAAATCGAAGGCTGAAAACATCGCCGGTGGCCGCCCGCAACTGATTTCCAAAGATATCTGCGGCAGCAATACCCCAGGCTGTCCGGTACGGGTCTAATCTGCGATTCTGGAACGATCGCCCGAATTATTATTCTGGTATCAATAAGGTCGGCGTGTTCACCCATTTATGGGTAAACACGCCGACTGTTTTGTTTCATAACGCACGGCCCCGTCTTGATGTCCATTGGAAAGCTTTTGAAAACACCCCGATCTTCAGAATAAACAAGTCTGATAGTTGCGCTAAATCACGAAGAGAACGCAATACAGGATTGGCAATTAACATGCTTAAATCCCGGTTTTTCTACGTTTGTATCACTACACAACATATCCCTATGAACCTATTGGTTAGTTACTTACCAATACCTTTTCTACATTAAAGCAGGGACGATTCAATTGGCTCCAACAATTACTTTTCAACCCCATTGAACGGAATAAGGAATTTCTAAAAACTAATCAAGAATTTACTATTTATCTCCGGATAAAGGTAATCGCAATACCTCCGTATTCTGTATCTTGAGGGAACATTACGAAACGTGCCATGAAAACCTTATCTTTTTTATCCATGACGCTGAACGTCATGTCCATCTCCCGTAGGTTTACGACAACGAAAGAATGCCCGCACTGCGGTCGGGATCAGTCGGCAGCCGAACGCATTCCCCGCTCCCTGCTCGTCAAGAGCCTTTTATTTTATGTTCCCACCCGTACTTACCGTTGCCAGGGCTGTCGTAAAAAATTCATTAAAATTGGCACCGATTAAACACCCTGAAAGCTACTTTTAATCTTATTAGGATACGAAAACGCTCCTGCTTCATCAGTCATACCTATGTGGTTTTAAGGAATGATTGCGAGTGAAATTAAAAACTTAACATACTGATCATACTACCGAACATTGCGTTTGATCTTTAATTCCTGTTATTCCGAAAACCATCAGTCTAATGCCAATATCCTGCGCTGCCAATTGTCTTATTTCACATACGATAATTTGCGGGGAATGGTAAAAATCTCGGTCTGGCGACCGTCGATATACCGAAAATTCTGTCCATCGAAAAAACCGTCTTCCTCGAGCATGATCCGAACGGTTTTCTTCCACTCCGGCACATCGACTGCCGCATTGAGTTCAATGGAATAGGCTGTATTGGCATACAACGGATAATCGCCCGAACCGGGAACCCCCTTCTGCTGGTCCCACATTCCGATGGTTGGGCCAGCCGCGTGGCCATGAACGCCAATGGGATGCGTATAAATCGTCCCCCGAATGCCCTCCTTCTTCGCCTGTTCCAGGGCTTCGAGTAGCAATTGATTCCCGGTTTTTCCGGCCTTATACCGTTCCGTCAGGATGTCCTGCAACCGGTTTCCCTGCTGAAAGGCTTTGCGCAGTACTTCCGGCACTTCGGTCTCGCCGGGGCGCAGAATGTAGGCGTGTTGCTGCTGATCCGTATTGAGTCGCAGATAAGTAATGCCAAAATCGACGTGTAGCAGATCGCCCGGCATGATTACCTGACCGGCGGGGCGTTTGGAGAAGGTTTTGAGGTGATCGAAGTCTTTGGGCGACCCACTCCCCTGCACATCCACCGTGGGATGAAACCAGGTTTCCAGGCCCAGTTCGGTAATCCGCTGGCGAAACCACCACACCACATCCTCGGTCGTGGTGACGCCGGGCTGAATGACATGTTCCGAGAAGCCTTCCTGAATAATCTGGTGCGACAACCGGCAAATGAGCGGGTAAATGGCCATTTCCTTCTCCGTCCGCGTTTCCAGCCAGCCAACCGACAGCTTCTCCGCCGACACCAGCTTTTTCTGATCGTCAGCCGGTAATTTTTCCAGAAATTCACCGTGTTCCGTTAAGGTCAGGCCGTCGGCGTGGGCGTAGTTTTTGGAGAAGTTCAGCCCTATTTTCTTCGGCTTGCGGTCCTGAATAATTTTCACCAGGGCCTCCCACTGGTTGGGCCGGACGTCGATGTCCCAGGCCCCTTTGAGCAGATTGCCGACATCATAGCGGGCAATCGCCAGTTTTTCCACGCCTTTATCGCCCCCCTGATCGAAAAAAACCATGATCGTCCGGCGCCGGGCCGACAGCCACGTGCTGGGCAACATGGTTTTCAAAACCGGGTCTTCGTTGTATTCCCGCGAAATGATCACCCACATATCGATTCCCTCCCGGCGCATCAACTGAGGCAGCAGGTTGTTGAAGCGGTCTTCCAGGATTTCATCGACCACCCGCGCCCGTTCGCGCTCGTTCAGGATGGTGGAAGGAGAAAGCGGCTGGGCGGCTAAACCGCAGGCCGAAAAAAGAAGCAGAAAGAGCGAGAGGAGACGGTGGTGCATAGATGAAGTGAAATGTTATTATTCGTTAAAAATACGGATTTTCCGCTCTGGTGAGCAACGGTAGGCTATATTTCGGCATCTTGCAGGAAAATAGATCGCTTCATATACCGCTGTCTGCCGAAAAAACCGTTACAAAGAGGTTGCCTCCGTGGGGCAGAATGGTTATTTTCCACTCCGTTTGCTTACCCTATGCATATGAAATACACCCTTACGATTCTCTTCATCCTTTTTTTTATAAAACTGGTCCCGGCTCAGGGCATCCGGGGAACGATCAAAACGACCAAAGGCGAGGTGTTGCCCTACGCGGCTATCGTGGTCAAGGGAACGTCGAGCGGGGCCATTACCAATTCGGAAGGCCGGTATGAAGTACCGCTAAAACCGGGCAAATACGCCGTGGTTTTCCAGTATTTAGGCTTTCAGGCGCAGGAAAAAGCCGTCGAAATCGGCAGCGACTGGCAAACCGGCGACGTGACCATGGAGGAACAGGCCTTTCGACTGCAGGAAGTGCAGGCCCGCGAAGGCAAGGAAGACCCCGCCTACAGCATCATGCGCCGGGCCATTGCCAAAGCCCGCTACCACGAGTTGCAGGTGATGAGTTACACGGCCAAAGCTTATACCAAAACCACCTTCACGATTACGGATCTGCCGATGCAGTTCATGTACCGGAAACAGTTGAAGGAAGCCGAAAAGGAAGGTTTTAAGATCGGCGTTCCGATGCTATACGAATCGGTTTCGGAAGTGACGTTCAAACAGCCTAATACCTACCGCTACCGCCTGATGGCGACCCGCAATTCGATGGGCGACAACATTTCGGTGAGCGATTATTTCCTGACGAGTTTCTACCGCCCGGAGGTCAACAACGCGGTTTCTCCCCTATCGCCGAAAGCGTTTGCCTACTACAAATTTGAATACCAGGGCACGTTCAGCGAGCGCGGCATCGACGTCAGCAAGATTCAGGTCAACCCGCGGGCCTACGGCGAAGGGGTTTTTCGGGGGTATATTTTCATCATTGAAAACAGTTGGGCCATTCACAGTTTGCAGTTGGAAACCCGCAATCCGCTGGGCTTCGACATCAAAATCCGGCAGGTCTACAGCCCCGTGCAGAATGTCTGGTTGCCGGTCAATCAGCGGTATAACCTGGACGGCAAAATCATGGGAGCGGCCGGTAATGCCCAATTCATTATCAGCCAGACGTTCAACAGTTTGAAAGTCAATCCGGCGTTTGTGGAGGATGTTAAGATTGTGGATGAGAAGTTTGAAAAACCGGCGGTTTCACTCTCCAACAAGGACATTAAAGGCCAGAAACTGGAGGATAAAATTGCCAAACAGAAAGAATATTCGACCAAAGATTTCAAAAAACTGCTGAAAGAATACGAAAAACAGGAATACCAGGCCAAGAAAGAACGCAAGGAAGAAGTGGAAGTGTCCCGCAACGATTCCACGGTTGTCGACTCACTGGCCGGTAAACGCAGCAACGCATTCTGGGATTCTCTGCGAACGGTTCCGCTGACCTCGGCCGAGCGGATCAGTTACGTCAAGCGGGACAGCCTGAAAATTGTCCGGAAGATTGAAGTGCAGAAAGACAGCGCCAAAGCCGTCCGCGATTCGACAAAGAAAAACCGGTCCAGTAAAACCTTTAAACCCGGCCAGTTGATTTCGGGCAACACCTGGAATTTCAGCAAACGAACAGCCCTGACCTGGGACAGCCCGCTCCAGAAAATCTATTACAATACCGTGGAGGGTTACACCTTCGATATGGGGCTCCGACTGCGGTACTTTCTCCGAACCCCGCAACGCGACTCCACCCGCCGACGGGTGGTCAACAAACCGACGCCCGACCTGACGATTGGCGGGGCGGGACGCTACGAATTTGGGATGAAGCGGTTAATCGGTACGGGAAGTATTGGCTACACCTATAAAGGGACCAGCGTCGGCATTATGGGCGGGCGCTGGGTCAACCAGTTCAACCCCAACGAGCCGATTAGTCCGTTCCTCAATTCGGTGACGTCGTTACTTTTCGAAAAAAATTACGCCAAATTGTATCAGCGCGACTTCCTGCGCCTGGGCGTTTCGGCCCGTCCGTTCGAGAACCGGATCACGGTTTCGGGGAGCCTGGAATACGCCGAACGGACGGAACTGGCGAATTATAAGGAGAACCTGAAACCGTGGATCGACTGGAATCAGTTCAGTTACAGCCCCAACCGGCCCACTAATGCGGAGCTTGGCTCGGGCGCATTTCCGGTCAATCAGGCGCTGACGCTCAATCTGGCGGTTTCGGGAAAACTGGCGGCTACCCGCTACCGGATTCGAAACGGTCGGCGGGTGGCGAGTCGTAACAACAGCCCCGAACTGACGCTGAACTACCGGAAAGGGATTCCGTTTACTTCCGGTGCTACCGAAGTCAGTGATGTGGATTATGATTTTGTCCAGGCCGGTCTGAGCCATTCGTTCGAAACCGGTATTCGGAGTCGCCTGAGTTATAATGTGTCGGCGGGTGGTTTTCTGAATGACAAAACCGTCTTCTTCCCGGATTTCAAACATTTTCAGGGCAACGAGTTTTTCCTGCAACAGGGCGACCCGACGTCCATTTTCCGGATGTTACCGTATTATCAGTACAGCACCGGAAAGCGGTTTGTGGAAGGCCACGTGCTGATGGAATACCGCAAATTCCTGATTACCCAACTAACGCTCGTTCGGTTGACCGGTTTGAAAGAAAACCTGTTTGTTCATTACCTCGGCACCCCCAATTCCAAAAATTACACCGAAGTCGGCTACGCCCTCGACGGCCTGATTCCGGGTATTTTTCCCTTTTTCCGGATCGAAGTGATTTCGCAGTGGCAGGATTGGCAGTACCAGAAACTCGGTTTCCGGATCGGCACGACGCTGAAATTCCGGTAACCGCCTGATCCGATTCGTTTAATAACTCCGGCGGAGTTTTCTGTCAATAGAACCACAACGCCGGAAAATTACAAAGCTCTGGCGGAGCGTCCTTTATTTTCAGGACGTTCCGGCGGAGCTTTTTCTATGGCCGGCCTAAATGAACGATGGACAGTATGCCCCGCCGGGGCAAAATACAATCCGCATTTTAAAATTCACCGTTGTCGATCGCTTTTTGCGAGTGATAACGGTGAATGGAGGCAAGTTAAATCCGAATTAAAATGCCCTGAAAACCGCTAAATGCGGTATTTTAACTAAAACCGCCCATTCAAATAGACGTAATACCGCTGTCAGGGCCTTCGACCGTATCGACAGCCCGGCGCTGACTGGGTATTTTAACACCCTTTTAACAAAAATTTCATTTGCTTTAAATCCCGCCGGGCTTAGTTTGTGGCAAGCAAAGCCAGACAATGGGTCTTATCCACCACATAACGCTAACGGTCAGCCTGATTTGGGCGGTACTATTCCGGGTCTACCCGGCGGTAGCCGACTCGGTTTTTACCGCAGCGCCAACCAGCCAGACCACCGTTCTCCGGGATACCCATAAAACCCATCCGATTCCCGACTCAGCCGTTTTTCTGGTTCAGGACGAAAACGAGCAAACCTCGCTGCGCGTCAATTCTGATTTTCTCCCATCGCTTCCGGTTGCTTTGCCGGGTTTGCTGATGGTGCTGGTGCTGCTCCAACCCATTTTGCGGATTACGGTTGCCACACGGGCAGGGCTATCCCAGCCTTATTACCTGTTATTCTGCTCATTACGCATCCCTTCGGTTTAAAATCTCCGGGCTGATTTTGCCCCAGTGCCTCCCTATTCTTTTACCGCCATTCGGCGTAGTACGCTCTTAAAACACACATACAATTCATCATGAAAAGGATTTTTCTTTTCGTGTTTGGGTGCTTGGTCAGTTGTCCAACGGTTTCGTTTGCCCAAAACGATACCCTTCGGCTGACGCTCGCCCAGGCCGAAGCACAGTTCCGTCAGAACAATTTGCAACTGATGGCAACCAAACTGGGCATCAATGAGAACCAGGCCTATGAGTTTCAGGCGAAACTCTGGAACAATCCGAGCCTCTACGTTGAACAGATGCCTTACAACGCCCAAACGAAGGAAGTGATGCCACTGCGGCAGCGAAATTCAGAGCAGGTGGTTCAGGTACAGCAATTGCTGCTGCTGGCTGGCAAACGGAACAAACAACTCGCGATTGCCCGCACCAATACCGAGCTGGCCAACGACCGGTTTTACGATTTACTGCGGACCTTGAATTATCAGCTTCGGACGACGTTCTACGACCTGTATTATACGCAGCAGGCGCTCAATGTTTATGAACAGGAAACCGGCACGCTCCGGCAAACCGTCAACTTGTTTCAGCAGCAATACGACAAAGGCAATGTGCCGCTGAAAGACCTGACCCGGTTGAAAGCCTACCTGTTCAACCTGACCTCCGAGCGCCAGCAACTGCTCCGGAAATTGACCGACGACCAGGCCGATCTGGCTGTCTTACTGAATGCCAGCCCCTCAATCACCCTACAACCCGTGCTGGAAAATACGGAGGCCGTTCAGCCTGCCGTCGGTCAACTCAATCTGAATGAGCTGATTAAAACCGCTGAAGAAAACCGCTACGATTTGAAAGCGTTCCGGGACCAGGCCATTCAGGAAAAACAGAATCTGGCGTTGCAGAAGGCCATGGCAGTTCCGGATTTGTCGGTGCAGGCCACTTATGATCGCAACGCGGGCTACATTCCAAATTATGTGGGAATTGGAGTCGGCATCAATCTGCCGGTTTTCAACAAAAATCAGGGCAACATCAAAGCCGCTGCCATCCGGACGCAGAGCAGCCAGCAGGCCACCGACGCCTACACGGTTCAGGTTGAAAGCGATGTACAGCGGGCCTACAAAAAAGTGCAGCAAACCGATCAGGTATACCGCACCTTCGACCAGAAATTCAACGGCGACTTCAGCCGACTGATCGAGGGCGTCACGACCAATTACCGGAAACAGAACATCGACGTGGTCGAATTTCTGGACTTCTTCGACTCCTTCAAGTCCAGCCAGATTCAATACAACCAACTGCAAAACGACCGGATGCAAAGTCTGGAAGAACTCAATTTTGCCGTCGGCACCACCCTATTCACGAAATAAGCAACGGTTTTAAACCGTACGATCATGCAAACGAATCATCTCTTAAAAACATTGAAATTGTCAACCCATCCGGCTTTGTATTTAACGGCCTTTCTTCTTACGATCGGGTTGGCAGGCTGCCAATCATCCGCCAATCCCGAAGACAACGCCGACGAAGCAACAACGCAGAAAGTCAACTTGTTGGCCACCGCCAAACTGGACACCGCCCGGCTGATGCCCGTCAACAACGAACTGAACCTGACCGGCAAAATCACCTTCAACCAGGATAAAGTGGTGAAAGTGTTTCCGCTCGTGGGTGGGCACATCGAGGAAGTGAAAACCGATCTCGGCGATTACGTCAAACGCGGTCAGGTACTGGCCATCATCCGTTCCGGCGACATGGCAGACCTCGCCCAGCAGGCCATTTCGGCGAAAGGGCAACTGGCCGTGGCCCGGAAAAACCTTCAGGTGACCGAAGACATGTCGAAAGCCGGTTTGACGGCCCAGAAAGACCTGATTGCTGCCCGCGAACAGATGCAAGCCGCTCAGGGTGAGGTCAATCGGGTGGCGGAGCGCAAAAGCATTCTCGGCGGTTCGGGTTCCATTTATGTTGTCAAAGCGCCGGTTGACGGTTTTGTGGTCGAAAAAAATGCCGCTCAGGGTATGGAACTCCGCTCGGATGATCCCGAAAACCTGTTCACGATTTCGAACCTCGATCAGGTCTGGGTGCTGGCCAATGTCTACGAATCGGATCTGGCCAACGTGAAAGAAGGCTTCAACGCCACCATCACGACGCTCTCCTATCCCGACCGGGTTTTCAAAGGAAAAATCGATAAAATCTTCAGCGTACTCGATCCTGAGAGCAAAACCATGAAAGTACGGGTGACATTACTGAATGCAGATTTTACGCTGAAACCGGAAATGTTCGCCAATGTGCGCGTTGAGTATGCTGGTCACGAACAACGGGTTGGCATCCCGGCCAAAGCCATTGTGTTCGACAAAAGCCGCAATTTCGTCGTAGCCGTCAACTCCCGGAATCAGCCAGTGGTGCGCGAAATTGACATCTTCAAAACCATCGGCGACATCACCTACCTCAACAGCGGCCTGAAACCCGGCGACCGGGTCGTGAAACAGAATCAACTGCTGATTTACAATGCCTTAGGTAACTAATTGTGTGATTTGTGATTGAGTGATTGAGCGATTGAGTGAGCTGCTGGTGTTTGGTTTTACCCATGACCTCATCACAGCGAAGCTTATTCACTCATTCGCTCAATCACAAATCACTCATTGAACAATATGAACAAGTTCATCAAAAATATCATCTCGTTCTCGCTGAAGAACCGGTTTTTCATCTTCTTCCTGACGGCATTGGCGGTGGTTGCGGGCTTTGTCAGCTACCAGAACACGCCCATTGAAGCCTTCCCGGACGTCACCAACACGCAGATAACCATTATCACGCAGTGGCCGGGCCGGAGTGCGGAAGAAATTGAGAAGTTTGTGACGATTCCGATTGAAATCGGATTGAATTCGGTCCAGAAAAAAACCGACATCCGCTCGACCACGCTGTTTGGTTTATCCGTCGTCAAAATCATGTTTGAAGACGGCGTCGACGATGCCTTTGCCCGCCAGCAGGTCAACAATCTGTTGGGCAGCATCGACATTCCCGATGGCGTCAAACCGGATGTGCAACCGCCCTACGGCCCAACCGGCGAAATTTTCCGCTACACCCTCAAAAGCAGCACCCGCACCAGCCGTGAACTGAAAACCATGCAGGACTGGGTGATCGAACGCCAGCTCAAAAGCGTGCCGGGTGTGGCCGATGTGGTCAGTTTCGGGGGCGAAGCGAAAACCTACGAAATCTCAGTCGATCCGCGCCGGTTGCTCGATTACGGCATTACGCCCCTGCAATTGTACCAGGCTGTGGCCAATTCCAACGTCAACGTCGGCGGTGATGTGATCGAGAAAAACTCGGAAGCGTACGTCGTTCGCGGCATCGGCTTGTTAAAAAACAGCCAGGACATTGGCAATGTCATCATCAAAAACGCCAACGGAACACCGATCATGGTGCGCAACGTGGCTCAGGTTTCAGAGTCGGCGCTGCCCCGATTGGGACAGGCCGGGCGCGACAACCAGAACGACGTCGTGGAATGCATCGTCGTGATGCGCAAGGGCGAAAACCCCAGCGAGGTGATTGAAAACGTCAAAGCCAAAATCAACGAACTGAACACCAGCATTTTGCCGACAGACGTTCAAATCGACACGTTTTATAACCGCGAAACGCTGATTCATTTTGCGACGCACACCGTGACCCACAACCTGATTGAAGGACTCGTTTTCGTGACGGTGATTGTGTTCCTGTTCATGGCCGACTGGCGGACCACAGTCATTGTCTCCATCGTCATTCCGCTGGCCCTGCTCTTCGCGTTCATCTGTCTGCGGCTGAAAGGCATGTCGGCCAATCTGCTCTCGATGGGGGCCATCGACTTCGGGATTATTGTCGACGGTGCGGTGGTGATGGTGGAGGGGATTTTTGTCACCCTGGACGAAATGGCGTTGCACAACGGGATGCCGAAATTCAATAAACTCGCCAAGCTCAGCGTGTTGCGCAAAACCGGTACGGAAATGGGCAAGGCGATTTTCTTCTCCAAACTGATCATCATCACCTGCCTGATTCCCATCTTTTCCTTCCAGAAAGTGGAAGGCAAAATGTTCTCTCCACTGGCCTGGACACTCGGTTTTGCCTTGCTGGGTGCCTTGATTTTCACCCTGACACTGGTGCCGGTTCTGGCGAGTTTTCTGCTGAAAAAAGATGTTCGGGAAAAACACAACCCGGTGGTCAATGTCATCACGAAATACGCGACCAAAACCTTTGGCTTCACCTTTGCCCACAAAAAACTGAGCTTGTTGTTCGCGCTGGGTCTGGTGGTGGTGGGCTTGTCGGGTTTCAAATTGCTCGGAACGGAGTTTTTGCCGGAACTGGATGAAGGCTCGATTTACGTCCGGGCCAGTATGCCGATGAGCATTTCATTACCCGAATCCGTGAAACTGACCACGCAGATGCGGCACGTTTTCGAACAGTTTCCGGAAGTGAAGGGCGTCATTTCGCAAACCGGCCGACCCAACGACGGCACCGACCCCACCGGTTTTTACAACATCGAATTTCTGGTCAGCATTTTCCCGAAAGAAGAATGGACCGAACGTCGGCCCGGAAGCGCCATCACGAAAGCCCAGTTGATCAGTCAGATGCAGAAAAAGCTGGCGGTTTTTCCGGGCGTCGATTTCGGGTTTTCGCAGCCGATTATGGACAACGTGGCCGAAGCGGTTTCGGGCGTCAAAGGATCGATCGCCGTCAAAGTGTATGGGCCGGATTTGTATACATTGGAACATAAATCCAACGAAATCCAGAAGCAGCTGGCCACCGTCAGTGGCATCACTGACCTCGGTGTGATCCGCAACATTGGCCAGCCGGAACTGCGGATCGAGCTGGACGAACAGAAGCTAGCACTCTACGGCGTCGACAAAGCCAATGCCCAAACCGTGGTAGAAATGGCCATTGGTGGCAAAGCCGCGACGCAGATTTACGAGGGCGAACGGAAGTTTGATCTCCGGATTCGCTACGACCAGCCTTTCCGCTCCAATGAAGCCGAAATTGGCAATCTAATGGTGCCGACCAACAACGGTTCGCAGATTCCGATCAAGGAAATCGCCAAAATCTACACCCAAACCGGTCCGATCCTGATCTACCGCGAAGGCAACCAACGCTACGGCGCGGTGAAGTTTTCGGTTCGCGGCCGCGACATGGGAAGCGCCGTGGCCGAAGCGCAGCAGAAAGTGACGAACAACGTCAAACTGCCGCAGGGGTATTCGATCAAATGGGCGGGGGATTTTGAAAACCAGCAACGGGCCACCGCCCGGCTGGAACAGGTGGTTCCGCTCAGCTTGCTCGGCATTTTCTTCATTCTGTTTGTGCTGTTTGGCAACGTCAAAGATGCCGCGCTGGTCTTGTTCAACGTGCCGTTTGCCATCATCGGCGGTATCGCGGCCCTGCTCATCACCCACGTCAATTTCAGCATTTCGGCCGGGATTGGTTTCATTGCACTGTTCGGGATCTGTATTCAGAATGGGGTGATTCTGATCTCGGTTTTCAAGAAAAACCTGCACAACCGACTCACCCTCAACGATTCCATCAAACAGGGCGTCATTTCGCGGGTGCGACCGGTGGTGATGACGGCCATGATGGCAGCCATTGGACTCATTCCGGCAGCCATCTCCACCGGCATCGGTTCCGAAACTTCCAAACCGCTGGCGATTGTGGTCATCGGCGGTCTGATAACGGCTACCTTTCTGACGCTTTTCATCTTTCCGCTGGTCTTTTATGTGTTCTATCGGCCGAAAAGCCTCGCGCCCGTTTAAAAATATTTTGGCAATGTTTTAAGAGAATCGGTACAGACCCGCCAACTTTGGCGGGTTTTGTCTTGACGACATGAAAGCATTTTTGATTCTTTGCGGACTATTTTGGTGGAAAGGAACCGTCGGTTGCGCCCAAAGCGTTGCAATCCAGGCTCCGGTGGATTCTGTGGTCAAACCAACGCGGCATCCGGTTCGGTGGACGCTCAACCTTGATTTTCGGAATTCGTTTGTCAACCGGCAACCGGTCAATGTCTGGGGTGTCAACACCGGAATCGTGTTTGGCGAGAAACGCCACCAGGTGACGGTTGGCTACTACTGGTTGTCTTACAATTCCTATCTGCGACTGATCAACTGGCACCGCAATGCGGCCAAACGGCTGAATATTGAGTATTACACCAAAACCGATATGGCCTACGGCAGTCTGATGTTCTGGGGGAATCCCATCAACAACCGCCGTTGGCTGTTCAGTATTCCGGTCGAAATTGGCGCGGGAAAAGCATCGATCGTTCGCCAGGACACCCAAACGGATACCCTTCGGGGCAAATCCCGCTGGGACTTTTTTATGCCGGTTCAAATCGGCGTTTACGGACAATGGAAGGCATCGCGCTGGATCGGGCTGAGCGCCCAGGTCGGTTATCGTTACTCGGTTTTTCAGACGAATGTCAGCCAGCATTACAACGGCACTTATTACAGCGTCGGCACCACCCTGTATCCGGAATTTTTCAAAGACATCTGGGGCTTCATCCGCTACCGGAAATGGGAGAACAAACCGTTTTTCAGCGCCCCAGCCACGCTTTAAAATCCGTGATCCGGTCGCCACTGACAAACACCTCCTGCCGCGCTTTCGGCTCCAGTTCCAGCTTCAGTTTGCCCCCGGAGAAAGCGTGAATGGTGCGAATGGCGGCCAAACTGACCAGAAAGGAACGGTTTACACGAAAAAACTGCCGGGGGTCCAGCAGACTTACCAGCTTGTCGAGGCTGTATTCAAGCGCAAAATTCTGGCCGTCGCGGGTGGTCAGAAAAGTGGCTTTGGCTTCAAAAAAGAAGTAGGCAATACCGGCGGTTTCGATGCTCCGGATTTTCGTGCCGACCGTGATCATAAACCGCTCCTTGTAAGCCGTCGGGCGGGCCTGCCCCAGCAGGTTCAGCACCGCCGAAAAGTCGGGCATGGGCGGAGCCGGTTCCGAAAACGCCCACCGGAACGCTTTGTATTTTTCGATGGCGGCTACCAGTTCATCATAATCGATGGGTTTAAGCAGGTAATCGATGCTGTTGGCCTTGAAAGCCTGGAGCGTATATTCATCGTAGGCCGTCGTAAAGACAATCGGCGTGGTGAGCTTCACCTGCTCGATGATGCGAAATCCCAGATCATCTTCCAGGTGAATGTCCATAAAAACCAGGTCCAGATCCGCCATCGGATGGGTTTCGAACCAGCGAACGGTTTCGGCAACCGACGGGATCTGGGCCAGCACCCGAATCGTCGGGTCAATGGTGTGCAGCAGATTCTCCAGCCGCTGAGCGGTCAGCTTTTCGTCTTCGATAATCAGCACGTTCATGGTAACAAGGGAATTTTAACGACAAACAGATTGTCCTGCTCACCCACCCAGACCGGCCGGTCGGTCAGCAAGGCATACCGGTTCATGATATTCTGAAGGCCCACGCCCGTCGAGGTATCGTTCTGCGGACGAAGCTGCAAGGGATTGGCGACGATCAAATAATCACCTTCCGTATAAATCGACACCAGCAGCGGTTTTTGCGCCGACATCTGGTTGTGTTTCACCGCGTTCTCGATCAGCAGTTGCAGGGTCAGGGGCGCGATGGCATACCGGTTTGCGTCGGTTTCCGAAACGCTTATCACCACCTGAAGCTTTTCATCAAAGCGAATTTTGAGCAAAAATGTGTAGGCGTCGATGAAATCCAGCTCCGTTTGTAAACGGGTCCGCTCGTTGTCGCGCTGCTCCAGAATATACCGGTAGGCTTTGGAAAGGCGGTTGATAAACTGCACCGAAAGTTTCGCATCAACTTCGACCAGCGACGACAAAATGCTGAGGCTGTTGAAGAGAAAATGGGGATTTACCTGATTTTTGAGGGCCATAAACTGGGCCTGCGCCGATTCTTTCTCCAGCCGTTCGGTCTGAATTTCCAGTTCGAGCATCCGGGCACCGGAGCGACGGTTGGCCGCCAGGTAGAACGCCGACAGCATTGCCATGACGGTAATGCCATTGTTCATCTTTTGCCGCTGGTTCCGGTTTCCGCCCCCACCACTGCGGAGCCATTGCTCGACGGGCGGGCGGTGGCCAGCGGGCGGAAACTGCAGGTTCAGCGAATCGGCCATCCCCGCCCGAATCTGGTTAAAACCGCCGTTGAACACCACCGCCAGCGCACTGGCAACGAGCAGAATGCCGATCTGAACGGGCAGTTTCATTTCCACCAGCGCCCGGGAGCCAAACCAGTGCAACACCCGCTGTTGAAGCCAGTCGGTGACCAGAACCCAACAGAAGAAAAAGAAAATCGTCAGCGGTATTTCGAGTGCCCAGAAAGGCAGGGAACTTACCAGAAACGCCCCACTGATCTGATCGATGTTCATGTAAAGACGAATCGGCCAGTAGATGACGAAAATGCTCAGGGCGAGTTGCGCCTTCTGCCAGATCGTAAGGTGGTCAGAACCCGGTGCCTTCATGCGAAACAAGATCAGGAACCAAAGGTGATGTATTTTTCGATGGTTTTTTCCTGAATGGCAAAAGGTTTTTCAACGGTCGTTTTACCCGTCACGATGCTCAAACTATAGGCTCCGCTCGCCAGACCCGAGATGTCGAAGTTTTGACGAAGTCCCTTCTGCAAATCCACGGTTTTGCGATACAGCACATGGCCGTTCTGATCGCGCATCAGGATGGTGGCCGCTTCGGATTTGGGCTCAATGAACAACTTGATTTTTTGATCGGTGGCCGTCAGGAAAATGCTTTCGGAAGATGAAGGCAGGGGCGAAACAGACGACGTTTGGGCGAACGATGCGGTTCCGGCTACCAGACCCAGCATCAACAGGATTGTTTTTTTCATGATTGTGTTCCGATTCTTCGGATGTTTCAATGGGATTGATTTCGTTTGCTTGAAACAAAATTGCACCCGGCAGCCGACCCTGGAAAATAAAAGAAGTTGAGTGACGAAAACCGGCGGTTGAATCGGCCTATTCGGGGGAAGAATCCGGCGTCAATCTGGGAAAAGTGAAAATTCGTAACTTCTTAAGGAACAACCTGACTACGACCTTTCAAATCACAAGGCAGGAAATAACACTCCGCTTAATCGATTAAAAAAGACAAATCCCCGGTGAATACCGGGGAATGTGCAAAATAAAACCAATTATTACAAACTATCTAAAGCGCGTAACGCTTTAAAGCGTCCAAGTTAGACCCGTTTTAAATGGCTATCACCTTTTAATCGCCGAATGCCCCAATTTCATAGATGAATGCCCTTTTCGGTCGGTTGAATCTGTGCGATAATTGATATTTTTCCTGTACTGCTTGACATTGTAAAAACATTTTTACTGTTTTGTGGTGTATTAGATACTTAGTACACTAAAACGATGATCGAACTTAAAAACCTGACGTTTGGCTATAAGCCGAAAAAACTGTTGTTTCGGGACCTGAATCTGTCGCTGCAGCCGGGCAGCATTTACGGTTTGCTGGGTAAAAACGGCGCGGGTAAATCGAGCCTGCTGCGGCTGATGGGAGGACTGCTCTACCCCACGGCGGGCAGCGTCGATGTGGCCGGGTTTACACCCTGCAAACGGGAACCGGCGTTTTTCCAGGAACTCTATTTCATCCCGGAAGAAATCTACCTGCCGTCGGTTTCGCTCAGTCGCTACATCGACACGATGGGGCCATTTTATCCGAAATTCGATGAAGGCCAGTTCCGGAAATACCTCTCGGAGTTCGACGTGCCGCCGGATCAGAAGCTCACGGCGATGTCATATGGGCAGAAGAAGAAAGTCATCATCAGTTTTGGGCTGGCCACCAACACCCGGGTGCTGATCATGGACGAACCGACGAACGGACTCGATATTCCATCGAAAAGCCAGTTCCGGAAAATTGTCTCTTCGGCGCTTGCGCCCGACCGGCTCATGCTCATTTCGACCCACCAGGTTCGGGATCTGGATCACCTCATCGACGGCATCATTATCATCGACGAAAACGAAATCCTGCTGAATCATTCCCTGGCCGACATAGGCGACCGACTGTTGTTCAGCTCGTTGAGCAGCGTTACCGAAACCAACCGGGTGTTATACGCCGAACCGTCGTTGCGCGGGTATTCAGTGGTGCTGGAAAACACGGAGCAGGAAGACAGCAAAGTCGATCTGGAGCGGCTTTTCAACGCCGTTGTAACCAACCGGTCGGGCATCAAAAATCTTTTCCAGTAACCGTATGCGCTTCGTCTCCATCCTCCAAATCCTGCTGGCCGCGCTCCTTTCGGGCCTTCCCGCCCCCCTGCTGTCTTTCGTCTCTACGCTCATGTCTCTTTTCTAAACCATGAACCAAACGTTCAATTTCCACCGCTTCGGCCTGGTACTGAAACTGCACCTAACCGAACACATTAAATCGTATTTGCTGGGGGCCGGCCTGCTGTTCGGGCTCCTGATTGCCATGCTGTTGCCGAATGCCGTACGAATCAGGGCCTTCAGTACCAATGTGTATCAAAACCACGGCATTCTGTTTGGCTTGTTTTTTTGTGGTGCCTCAGCCTGGTTTGCCAGTGAATCCTTCCGGGTGGTGAGCACGCCCCTCCGGGGAATTCCGTATCTGTCCCTACCAGCCTCTCAACTGGAAAAATACCTGGTCGCGTTTCTGATGCTGATTTTATTCATACCGGTTTTTCTGGGTGTATTTTACGCCGTCGAAGGCATTTGTTTCTCGATCATTAACCCCCGCCTTCCTGCGTCATCGCCAAAGTATGAGTTGCTCAACCCCATTGGGCCATACATGGACCCGTTTCTGAAATACCTAACCTACATAACACCTTTCTTCTTTTTTGTAGGTTCCATTTTTTTCGTCAGGCTACCCTTCGTAAAAACCGGTGCTCTTGCCATTACGTTGCTTATCGTTACGGTGGCCTTTATCAATGATTTTATCATTCAACTGCTCTTTCCCGAACGGGATCATTACGGTTTCACGCTGTTTCAGGAAGTGAGTTTTACCCAGGATGGGCGGTGGTATTCGGTCGAATTAGCCGGTACATCCAAATGGATCATCAATGCCATTTTACTGCTGATGATTCCTACACTCTGGTATATTGCCTACGTACGTTTTAAAGAGAAAGAACTTTAAGCATGGATTTTCTGGATAAAAAAGCCATTTACCTGCAAATTGTCGATTACGTCTGCGAAAAAATCCTGCTGGGTCAATGGCCGCCGGGCGACCGGATTCCCTCGGTTCGGGACCTGGGTGTCGAACTGGAAGTCAACCCCAATACGGTGATGCGGACGTACGATTTTCTACAGCAGAAAGACATTATTTACAACAAACGGGGCATCGGTTTTTTTGCCGCCGACGAAGCGGAAGAACGCATCAAGTCGTACCGAAAAGGGCAATTTCTGGAAACCGAACTACCGTACTTTTTCCGCAATGTATACCTGCTTAACATCAGCCTGGAAGAGATTGAGGAGCGGTATAAGGCATTCATCGAAACCGAATTCAACGCTGCTAAAATTGACCAATCGGTGAAGGAGAGTTGATCACCGCCTGCGGTATCAGTCTATACGCCAAAAACCATAAACCGCTTATGAAAACAAGCAATAAACTTCTGATCGCGCTGTTCACCGTTGGTCTTCTGACACTGATCGGCACCAATGTGGCACTGAGGGCCGAATACGACAAAATCGACTTCAAAAACCCTTTCCATGGCCTTTCGGCCCTGAAGATCAAACCATTCCGGGTTCTAAAACTGGAAGGCCACAAAACGGGGATTGGGCTCCTGAGGGTGCAAACCGGGACTCAGTTCGGCATTCATTTACCGGACAAAAACAAAGCAGATATTACGTTTCAGTCGAAGGGTGACACCCTCATCATCCGTTACCAGCCTCCCGCCGATTCCTGGCAATCCCGCGTGCACTATAATTTCGATTCGAGTCCCGTAGCGATTATTATGACCCCAGCCTTTCAGGCTTTGTACACCACGCGAATCAGCTGTATCCTGAAGGATATCAAAACTGAAAAGCTGTCTATTGTTCAGGAAAACGCAGGCACCATGCTTACGAACTCAGCCATCGAAAATTTGACGGTAACCAACGGGCAGGGCAGCGAACTGCACACCAAACCGACCAACCACGTCGGCACCGCCCTCATCATCTCCCGCGACAGTTCTGTTTTCAAAGCCGAGCGCGATATTTTTGGGACACTCACGCTGCAATCCGACAGTCTGGCAACGGTGAATGTGCCGGGCGGTTTGCTGAAAAAGCTTCAATAGCCTATGGCTCCAGAACCGTTCGCTTTTCGGTGACTGACTTTACTTTTTCGGAAGAGAAATAAACCGGGAAATAGTCGTCTTTAGCCCAGATCGGAAACAAGTCCCGGTAATGCGGACTGGCCGGATCGCCCGACTGACCGGGGTTGTTGATGCCCAGCGTTTTGTCCCAATCCTGCGTATCGACCAGAATCCGAAACGACGCGCCGTATTCCTGATTCATCTGGTGGCCCGTGCTGTTGACGGTCTCGGCGTAACCACCGCGCGGTGCCGGACCAATACCGTACTCCGATGCCTGTTGTGGGGTCATGAGATTCGACAGTGGATGCCGCAGGTAACTGTGCTTATTCCCGGTCTGTCCATACCACCAATGGGTGCGGTCGTGCCCCAGTCGCTTGGTCAGATCGGCAATCGCGTTGTCGAGGCAGGCGAGTAACACCTCATTCCGGTCACTATTTTTCAGGGGACCTGGCTGATCAGACCGGAGCCACTGCACCACTTTCTCCGTTGCAATGGCAGGCATGTATTTCCAGGCTTTTTCCGGTACGGCCAATTCGTAAACCGCCCAGCGCAATTGCGTTTCCCAGGCTACGTAAACAGCCGCCGGGATGGAACCGGCTTCCAGTTTGAAATCCCAGTTGAGCAACTGCTGCCGCGCCCATTCGATGGGTTCGTCATCGGCTTTCAGACTTTCCAGCAACGGCACCAGTTTCCGGGCGGTCATCGACAGATAATCCGACTGCAAGGTTTTGAAATCGGCCAGCGAATGCTTCGGTTTTGCCTGGATCAACTCCGTGATCCGATCCGACCGCACCGGTGACGCCCACTCCCACCCGACCGCATTCCGGTGCGGAAAACTTTTGGGGATCAGATTGTTATTGGCGGTTACGACAAATCCTTCGGGCGGGTTCACCTTGCCGGGCAGTTGCTGAATGGGTAGAAAACCGCCCCACTCAAACCGCCCGTCGCCCGGCACCGGCACGAGGCCCGTCCAGGTTTTAGATGGGCGGATGGGCGAAATGCCGGTGGCCTGCCAGCCAATGGCTCCTTTTTGAGTGGCGGCTGGTCGGCCCGCGGAATGCCGCCCAGCCCAAACCATGTTTTCGCCCGGAACGCGGCTGTAGGTGCAGGCCTGCCGAAATTCGGTCCAGTTTTTCGACTGGTTCATCCGCAAACTCGCCAGATAAGGCGCACAACCGGTTTCGAGCCAGGCCGCCCGAACGGCATACAATTTATGATTTTTCGCGTCCTCAAACACGACCGGACCATGCCGCGTATACTTCAACGGCACGACGACCGGTTTTTGATCTTTGACGGCAATCGTATCGAAAATCACCCGCACGGTCTCCCAGGCTCCTTTGTATGTGTATTGATTCGGATTGGCAGGATTGGCTTCGTAGACGTACAAATCTTCTACATCGGTCTCAAAAATGGTCAGTCCCCAGGCACCAGAGTCGTTATGACCGACCGAAACACCCGGCAGCGCGGGTTCCCCGGCGCCAACCACATTCCAGCCCGGCGCGCGCAGGTGAACCCAGTAGCGCAGCGACGGAACCGCCTGCGCCCGGTGCGGATCGTTCGCCAGCATCGGAAAACCGCTCACCGACCGCTGGCTGCTGACGACCCAGTTGTTGGAACCATCGCGCGGTTTTTCATCCAAAGGCCGGTTTTTTTCCGGCGTCAGCAAAGCTTCTTCCTCCGTTGCGCCCAAACCGGTATCCCGGTCCGTAAACCGGATCGGCAATCGAAACGCTTCATACAATTCCAGAATGGGCTGAAACAGCTCCGCGCCATTGACATGCAGGGTCAAATCGGGTTCTCCCGCTTTGTTTACTGGGTGAAACCAGGACAATTCCCGGACTTTGTCCGGCCCCAGCAAATGGACCAGTCGCCCCAAATCCAGTTCCGTCCGCACGTTTTCCAGCAAACCCTGGTGGCGGCTGATGACCACTTCGGGCGTCCAGAAACCGGGTTGCGTTTTCAGCAGTTTGAACTCGACCGGCAGTTTCTCCGGTGTCTGGTTAATTTGTCGGATGTAGGCATTGATTCCCTCGACAAAAGCGCCGACGATCTGCGGGCCGTTGGGATGATAGTGTTTCAGTTCCTGCTCCAGATTGCCCCGAAACCGGAACAAGCGCGTCCCCTGATCCCGTTTAATCTCCTTCGCTCCGAGTAGTTCGGCGACGGTTCCGGTGGCCTGCCGACGCCAGATTTCGAGCTGAAACAGCCGGTCGCTGGCGGCATTGTAGCCCTGGGCAAAAAACAGATCGTGCTCATTCCGAGCATAAATATGGGCGACGCCCCAGCGGTCGCGGAGGATTTCGACGGGTTGTTTCAATCCCGGAATCCTGAGTTTCTCCGTCGATTGGGTACAGGCAACCGGACTGCTGAACAGGAGCCAGAATGCCGGGAGCAAAACCGTTAATCGCATCATTCAGGTTGGGGTTGGCTTCTCAAAGTACTCTTTTTTTTATTTGAAAAGAACAGAAAATAAACTTTCATTTTTTATTGAAAATTCAAAAACACGCACTACTTTTACGCCATGACGTTAGACGAAGCAAGAAACCGGTTTATTCAGTCGTGGGGAACGCTGGCGACGCAATGGGGCATTAACCGAACCATGGCGCAGATTCACGCACTGCTCATGATTTCGCCGGAACCGATCGACACCGACGCCATCATGGAAACCCTTCAGATTTCGCGCGGAAACGCCAACATGAACCTACGCGATCTGCTGGACTGGGGCCTGATTTACAAACAGCTTAAACTGGGCGAACGGCGGGAGTTTTTTTATGCCGAGAAAGACGTCTGGAAAATAGCCCGGCAGGTAGCTAAAGAACGCCGTCGCCGGGAAATCACACCGGTCATTGAGGTTCTGGAAGAGCTGAAAGTCATCGACACCGACTCCCCCGAAGCGCGTGAATTTCAAAAAGTGATCACCGACATCAGCAAAGTGGTGGGGTTTGCCGATAATACCCTGAATGCCGTCATCAAAGCCGAGGAAAATTGGTTGATGAGCCAGTTTCTAAAAGTGTTCCGATAATTTTTTTATTTCAAACTTTCATTTTTTATTGAAAATACAATATGAAAAAGAAATTAAAATTATTTCTGCTGCATGAGCCATGGTATCAGATATGGATCTTTTTACCAATCGCAGCATACGGCATAGGCATGATGGAAGAGATGATCTACTATTTCCCACTTTTGCTAGTTGCCTCTCAATACCTGGCCATTCGCGCCCACCCGGCTTCCGAGCATCCTGCCTGGTGGTGGACGTGGCTTTTAGGTTCAATCTTCTCGTACGGAGTAAGTTATGAAATATTGGAAAGTGTTTTTATCCGTCTAGGGCTTCCTACGGATTACTCGTATGTACAAAATGTTACGCACTTTATTTTGTCTTATTACATCAGCCAAATGCCTGCCGAACTGTTGATGGCGTTGATATTTCCGCAATGGCGGATTGGGCAGTGGGCATACGGAAATGGACTCGCGGCCATTGGCTGGATGGGACTCTTTTTGGTCCTTTATCATTGTACGTCCTTTCCGTACTCCCCTGGTAACCGCTTTTCGTTCTTTTGGGGTTTTGTAGGCCCCAGCTTTGTCGGCAATTGCATTACCGGTTATTTTCTCCACGCAGGTACTAAAAACTGATCGCTATTTTGCGGACTTCAAAAACGCCAGCACCTCCCGCGCGAAGCCTTCCGAACCGGACGTGTTGCCGTGATTGCCCGGCACGGTTTTCAGCGTGGCCTTCGGCAACAGTTTCGCCAGATCACCCGCCCGGCCGTTGTCTTCGTCCTGATCCCCGGAAATGACCAGAACCGGGATTTTGACCTTGCTCAATTCTGCCGGACTGGTCGAAGGTTGTGTTTGCTGCTGAAACCCGAGCGCCAGCGTGTCGAGCCCCCTGGTTTTGGCGGCATTCAATGCGCCCTGAAACTCCGGATGTAAATGCGCTTTTCCGCTGAACAGTTCGGCAAAAGCCATGCGACGCGCCCAGTTCGGATCGGTAAAATCCGCGCCCATACCGCCCAAAACCGCCGAACGAAGGTTTTTATCCAATACCAAAAGCCGCGCCGTAATGATAGAACCACGCGAATAACCGACAGCATCGTAGTTTTTTAGCTTCAGGAAATTCATCAATGCCATGATGTCGCGCGCTTCGGCGTCGTTTCGATAGGCATCGACGGTGTGCGGTTTGTCGGACAGGCCGTTGCCGCGTAAATCCAGTTGAACGACTTTGTACCCGGCATCCAGCAGCGATTGTCTCAGCACAGCTTTTTGCCAGGACGTAGCGCTGCCCATAAAACCGTGTACCAGCACGACCGGTTTCCCTTCACCAGCCACTTCATAATGAATTTTCGTGCCGTCAAAAGATGTAAACAGCGGTTCGCGGGACGCTTGCGCCCAGGAAAGCAATGGCAAAGCCAGCAGAAGAATTGCGAGACGGTTTATCACACGATACAGAGTTCAGGTCAGTAAGATACGAATAAAACCTTTCTCAATTCGCCTGGTTATATACGCAAACGGAGACGGAAATTATGGAACTCATGAGCTCGCGGCTGGCCCGCATCAACCCCCATCTTTTCACCAACCAAAGCGGTGCTTCCATCGAAGATGGTGATGAAGATGAACTGAACGAAATCGAGGAAGAAACCGACCTTTACGATGAACCGGTCGATGAAGATGGCGACCCGACCGGCGAACACGACCATCATCAGGACGATAACTACGCTCTCGGCGGGAAAGTCACCCGCAGTGGCACATAAACCAGAAACCGTATGGATACTTACAATCCGGCCGAAGACGAAAATCAGGGCGTGGCCTCAACAATGGCGCGCAACAACCCGAATGCAGGCGAAGAACTGGAACCGGACATTAGCCCGTCCGGAAACCTCCCCAGCCCCGACCCCGATCTGGAACAGACGACATTATATGAAGAAGAAGGTGAAGGAAACGGTGTTTCCAGTGAAGACTAAGAGTTAAGAATTAAGAGTTAAGAATTAAGAGTGAAGAGTTAAAGAGAGTTCGCACGTATTTGAGTGCGTCAGCCCATTTTAACTCTTCACTCTTAATTCTTAACTCTCAACTCCCTATTCCCACTCAATGGTGGCCGGTGGTTTGGAAGAAATATCGTAGACGACGCGGTTGACACCTTTGACGCGGTTGATGATTTCGTTTGAAATGTCGGCCAGGAACTCGTAAGGCAAGTGCGCCCAGTCGGCCGTCATGCCATCGACGCTCGTGACGGCGCGGAGGGCAACCACGCGTTCGTAGGTTCGCTCGTCCCCCATTACGCCGACGGACTGGATTGGCAGGAGAATGGCACCGGCCTGCCAGACCTGGTCGTAAAGACCGTATTTTTTCAATCCATTGATGTAGAGCGCATCCACTTCCTGCAAAATATGCACTTTTTCCGGGGTGATATCGCCCAGAATCCGAATGGCCAAACCGGGGCCGGGGAACGGATGGCGTTTCAGAATGGCATCGGGTAATCCCAGCGCCTTTCCAACCGTCCGGACCTCGTCTTTAAACAGCGTGTTCAGCGGTTCCACAATTTTCAGCTTCATGAAAGCGGGTAAACCACCGACGTTGTGGTGCGATTTGATGGTAGCCGACGGCCCTTTCACCGAAACCGACTCAATCACATCGGGATAAATCGTTCCCTGACCCAGCCAGTCCACGTCTTCGATCAGATGCGATTCCTGATCGAACACCTCGATGAACGTCCGGCCAATGGCTTTGCGCTTGGCTTCGGGATCGGTCAGACCGGCGAGGGCCGAATAAAACTGGTCTTTGGAATCGACGCCTTTGATATTTAATCCCAGATGCTGGTAGGATTCAAGCACCTGCTCAAATTCGTCTTTCCGCAACAAACCGTTATCGACAAAAATACAGAACAGATTCTGGCCAATGGCGCGGTGGACGAGCGTGGCCGCCACCGACGAATCGACGCCCCCCGAAAGAGCCATCACCACCTTGTCGTTGCCGATTTTTGCTTTGAGATCGGCGATGGTCGATTCCACGAACGACTCGGCGGTCCAGTCCTGCGAGCAGCCGCAGATATCGACTACGAAATTTTTCAAGACGGTTTTTCCCTGCGTGGAGTGTGTCACTTCCGGGTGGAACTGAATGCCGTAGGTCGGTTCATTGTGAATCTGGAAGGCGGCCACGCGAACGGTTTCGGTCGAGGCAATGATCTCGAAACTAGCCGGCACGGAGGTGATGGTATCGGCGTGCGACATCCATACCTGGGTGTTCACTTCCAGCCCTTTCAGCAACGGATTTTCGGTATTCAGCGTGCTCAGTTTGGCCCGGCCGTATTCCCGGATGGTCGACGGTTTGACCTCTCCCCCGCTCGTATGGGCCATGAGCTGAGCGCCATAACATACACCCAGAATGGGCAATTTGTGCCGAAAAGCGGCCAGATGAACCATGGGCGCGTCGGCGTCCCGAACAGAACACGGGCTACCGGACAGGATAACACCCTTAACATCAGGGCTGATCGTGGGGAGGTGATTGTAGGGATGGATTTCGCAGTAAACGTTGAGTTCGCGCACCCGGCGGGCGATAAGTTGGGTGTATTGCGAACCGAAATCGAGAATCAGTATTTGTTCGGTTGTCATGATACGTTTCTAAAAACCAAAATTAGGGTGTTTTTAGGAAACTGACAACTTTAACGTTTGAATCCCGCATTTTGTACATCAGTCGAGGGCCGCAACCGCCCGAAAACCGTTGCGGCCCCTTCCTGCTTTACCGGTTTAGCAAGACCTTTTTCACGGCTTTCCGGTTCCCCACCTGTGCGGAAACCACCACCGCCTGAACCACCGCTTCCGGCACATCGACGACTTCTTCGCGGTAATTTCCATCCCCGGTTACCGCCTGTTGCCAGACCAGACGGCCCGACAGATCGGTCATCCGCAAGGTCGCCACCTGTTTTTCCGGAACGAACAGCCGGATGTGCAGCCGCCCCGCCGATGGATTCGGATACACCATAACGGCCAGCGATTCGTCAACGGTTTCGGCACTCAAACGCGCGGAGTTCGTACAGGTCATATTTTTGGGGCCACCCGGCAGGAAATAATTTGTCCCCACCACCCGCACTTTGATCGATTGGTTTTGCCCATTCAAAAGGCTATTGGGGGGTAAAAAATTAAAACCGTGTTCGCCGTTGCCCTTCTTGGCATTCTTCAGATCCTGCCGGAAATGTGCAGCCGTAACCGTACCGACGACGACATTATTGGCCAGAAACTCCACCGTGATCGGTGCATTGGGGTAATCCTTGTGAAAAACCCAACCCCAGATGTTGTCGCATCGGACTCCATCCAGATTCCCGCCGTAATTGGTTCCCGGCGGGTTGGTGGTCGTAACCGTCTGGGCTGGGGGTGGCGTTACCACAACAGGATCGGTCGGGGGCGGATTTTCAACCGGCGGATTGGGCGGAGGAGTACCCGTATTGGCGCAGGTCAGGTTTTTGGGGCCACCCGGCAGGAAATAATTCGTCCCCACCACCCGAGCCTTGATGGCCTGATTCTGTCCGGTTTTGAGGCTGGCAGGAGGGAGAAAATTAAAACCGTGCTCTCCGTTGCCCTTGTTGGCGTTCTTCAGATCCTGCCGGAAATGAGCAGCCGTAACCGTACCGACGACGGTCGTATNGCCTTGATGGCCTGATTCTGTCCGGTTTTGAGGCTGGCAGGAGGGAGAAAATTAAAACCGTGCTCTCCGTTGCCCTTGTTGGCGTTCTTCAGATCCTGCCGGAAATGAGCAGCCGTAACCGTACCGACGACGGTCGTATTGACCAGGAACTCCACCGTAATCGGCGCATTGGGGTAGTCTTTGTTGTAGACCCACCCCCAGATGTTGTCGCAACTGGCGCCGTCCAGGCTCCCGCCATAGTTGGTTCCCGGCGGATTGGTCGCCGTCGCCGACTGGGCTGGGGGTGGCGTTACCACCACCGGATCGGTCGGGGGCGGATTTTCAACCGGCGGGGTAATGCCCGAAGCAGCCTCGATCGTTACTTTGTGGAAGGTGAAAGCCCGCATTCCCCGGCTGTTTTTTAGGAAAGGTCCCCCAAACGGCGTTTTAAAATGATTCGGAAGGTAGGTGATACCCGTGGCCGAAATCGGTTTGGTAAGCTTCAGTGTAATCCGGTTTCCTTCCGCCGTTCCACTTTCAATCACGCGTTCCTGCTGAACGTTGGCGTAATCGAAATAGATAAAATCCCGAATGTCCTGCGTAACGCCGTTCACCACGGTGTCCTGCTTCCACACCATGTTTTGCCCGGCTTCAAACTCCAGGACAACCTCTTTCTTCTCGGCGGTTTTGTAATACGCTTTCCGAATGGACGGCGACGCAATGCCGTTGAGATCGGACGAATTATACACATCGCGGGCAATCAGGCGAAAGACTTCACTGGCAAACTGGTACTGGCCTTCCGGACCGTAGTGAACACCGCCGTAGGCCGGTAATCCCACCGTGGCAATGGCTTCCGTGCGCGGAAAGAGCTGGGGCGTTCTCCGCTGGAAATCCCGCAATTGGGAAGCGCCTTTGTTGGCATCGGGCAGCAGGTTATTCTGAACCACGTAGAATTTCCCGACGTTCGGATAATCCGTTTGCCAGTAGCCGAACAAGGTCTGAATGTCCTGCTCATAGCCAATGGCCGAACCGCCCCCGGCTTCGTTTTCGCCCTGCCGCCAGATGAACGCCTTCACCTTGTTGGCAACGCCCGCCTTTCGGGCCCAGTAGAGCAGCCGACCGTACAGCGTCTGCGGATCAGCCGGGTTAGCCGCGTTGCGGGCAATGTGGCTTTTGATCGAGGTGCCGCCCACCGATCCGTTGATCAGGCAGGTTGGCATCCCGTGTTTTTCCAGAATAAGCCGCTGGATTTCGGTGGCAATCAGCCCCACCTGGCCTTCCTGAATATTGGATAACCGCCAGACGGTGTCGGGTACCGCACCCGCGCTATTTCCGAAAGCCCGGACGAAATTGTTGCGGTAACTGTAGTTGTTGGGATAAAAACCAGTGAGATTCGACTGGCCCATGCACAGAATCACATCACCACAAACGATGTTGTCGCGGGTGTCGACCAATACGGAATCGCCCCCCGCAACCGCATACACCACAAATTTATACTGATGCAAACCTGCTTCAATCGTCGGCGTAAACTGGAACCGGGATTCTCCCCCGTTTTTGGAAACCGCCGTCCGCAGGTATTTCCATTTGGTGTTGTTTTTGTAAACCCAGACCGATGCGTGGGAGTAGCTGACAGATTGCAGGCGTCCGGCAATGGGGACCTCCGCTTTGTTCTGATCGTCACGCGGATACAGTTGCAAGGCTGCGGGCCACTTCTGCCAGACGATACCGATTTGAGCAATTGAAAAAAAAGGAGAAAAAATGAGTAATAAACAAGAACAAACAATAGAGTATTTTTTCATAGACACACGTTTACAAGTTACGTGCGTAAGATTTCAATTATCTCTATGTCAGTCAATTCATTACACTTAAAATCTTACTTAATTTATTATTCGGTAACATCATATAGAAGCCTTCGAATCTGGTAATTCCCTACGGATAGAGTAAGTATTTTTTACGCATTTCCTTGTACTGACTCAAACCCGGTTCCCAGGTTTTCCGGATGGCCTGTTCCGACAACCCCATTTTCAGTTGCAGGGGCAACTGGTCGTTTCCGTACAGCTTGTGGATGTAATTCGTTGCCAGGAAAAACTTGTCTTTGTCGACGGCTTTTTTGTAGAAGTCGATCAGGTAGTTGAGCGTTAGCCCCTGCCGGGTCGCATCGATCCCCGACAGATCCATGCCGTAACAAAGCTGGCCTTCCTGGGGCGGATTCATGGCCCCCGGTTTGTCGACGGGGGTAAACTGGTAGGCCCCGAACTTCGGGTTTTTAGGGCCCCCAATGACCTGAAACTGTTTGTCGGTTCCGCGCCCCACGCTGACGACCGTTCCTTCAAACAGGCAGAGCGTCGGATACAGCAGAATGGCTTGCTGATTCGGCAAGTTCGGCGAAGGAGCCACCGGCAACGTATACGGAAGCTGGTGCGTGTAGTTTTTTACGGGAACCACCGTCAGCGGACACAGCAGATCGGCCGAGGCAGTATCCGGCCGTTTCAGCCACTTTTCCCCGTTGATCATCCGGGCCAATTCGCCCACTGTCAGACCGTGGAGGATGGGAACCGGGTGCATACCCACAAACGACCGAAACCGGGGATCGAGAATGGGGCCGTCGACATAGCTGCCATTCGGATTCGGGCGGTCCAGCACAATGAACGATTTTTTGTTTTCTGCACAGGCTTCCATCGCGTAGTGCATCGTGCTGATGTAGGTGTAAAACCGCGTTCCCACATCCTGAATATCGAAAAGGAGCACGTCCAGCGAATCGAGTTGGGCGGGCGTCGGTTTGCGGTTGGCTCCGTATAATGAGATGATGGGAACACCACTGCGCGGATCGCGGCCATTGGCGACATGTTCGCCGTCGGTCGCCTGTCCGCGAAAACCGTGTTCGGGCGCAAAAATGGTTTTAATGGTAACGCCTTTTGCCAAGAGGCTATCGACGAGGTGCGTTTTGCCAATGACGGAAGTATGGTTGACGATCAGCCCTACCCGTTTGCCAAGCAACGACGGCAGGTAAAGGTTCATTTGTTCGGCACCGGTGCGGATGGGTTCCACCGTTGCAACGGTGGTCGGCTTCTTGCCGGATTGGGCCGTGCAGCCCCCCGGCGTTCCCAAAAAACCGGCCAAACAGGCGATGAAGAGTAATTTTACGGATGAAGTCATGAATCGTCGGATCATTTGTATTGCAAATCTCTTACCAATAGGTGTATATCCTATTAGCAACTAATAACCAAGGCGTTGGACATAATTTCAGAAAACAATACTGTAATATTTCTGAAATAATATTCCCCGAAAGGGGCATTTCACAAAGGTAATGGCATATTTTCAATGCCACGCGAAGTTTTTACGGGAGCGGAAAAAAAACAAAAAAATCGGCCTTTCTTCCTGGGTTGACTACCTCCCTTACACACCGGTTCAAAAATGTGCTTCCGAAACGCAGTGGAATTCGGATGAATTTTCAATCTTTGAATCCCTCTTTCTTTGACCATGAAAACCATCAAATAACTCCTCCGCCGGTTGCCCGAAGGGTATATCGTTGTTCCGATTGCGCTGACCGCCCTGGTCTCGTTTGTTCTCCTCATCAGGCTGCTGCACCGGTAGTTCCTGCCCCGGACTACTCTGCCGCCCGTTCAGGCTCACATGGCACTCCGCCCGACAGCGACACGCCTGAATGGGGGTATACAGATACAATAAACCACCTATAACTTTTCATATTACGACATTTGTTTTGATATAACTGTTTGTTATAATTGCTAAAAATATCCACTGTGACGTGCTATGGAGTCTACGCTGGTTACCCACCTGTCCGGCTGGGGCAACTACACCCGTATTCATTACGCTGACGGAAAAGAAAAGGTCGTTTGCCTGACGTTGAAAAGAGCGCTGGACAAAACGCCCTTTTCCCATTTTATTCGCATCCATCGAAAGACGGCGGTCAATCCTTTCTACGTGACCCGTATCCGATGGCCCGCCAATGTCCAGGCCGGAAGTGCAAGATGTTTTATCAAAGGGAGTGCGTTGCCGGGGGGCCAGTATTTGACGGTTTCACGCCGACGGATCGCCGTGGTCCGCCGTCAGTTCGACCAGTACCAACACATTACCGATGGCCATTCGTAGAACCCTGCCCCGACTGTTTCGCCGGGATACTACGTCCCCAAAACCGCAACAGGGCCGCTCCCGCAACAACCGGGACATCTATGGATTATTGCGCTGGACTAAATGTTCCCGGATGCACCGGTCCAAGTATTCAGCCAGAGAAAAAGCACCATTACGCCACCAGCTAATTGATAATAACCTAAAACTTTGAGTCTTTCCATTGTTTTTTTTGAAGTGGATAGCTGATCATTGCTGGTTTATTTTCCCTTTTTTGCTTTTTGGGTATACCTACGACTGTCCTAAAGAGGCCGTTGAATTGTACAAGACCCCGCAAGCCAATTATGAAATCTTTACTAGATTAAAACTTCCAACCGAAACCAGATATGGGATTTTGCTGTCTCTACGTATAGTCAATACAATGCCTAGCAAGTAGGCAAAAGCCAGCTCAATAATATTGATTATCTATAGATTACTTAGAATTGGGTTCCCGGAAAGATGTTACTGGGAATGCAAAGAAAATAAAACGCCCCATTATTAAGATTGCCCGCGATCACTACGATGGCTCTTTCTATAAAGGAACCAAAGCTCAGCAATGAATGCTGCAAGAAGAATGAATTGAGAAACTTCCATATGCGAACTGGGTTTATGAAGAATTACAACGAAGATATCAGAAATGCAACAACAAGCAATTATGAAGGGGCAATTGATATTAACTCCGTATTATTTACTTGCGTTTGTGATACAGAAAGGCCATTGCAAGCACTCTTGTTACACATTGAGGCTATTGGTTTAGCCCCTCTTTTACCTTTTCTCTCACCCGCGTAGAGTCCCCCTCCTGGCGTTGGGGCGCGTTGCGCGTGTTTTGAGTCTTGGGCTCGAAGCTGAGTTCCACCAACATAGGAAAGTGATCGGAGCCAATGTCGGGCAAACGCTTTATCTGCACTAAACCAAAATCATCTGAGTAAAAAATGTGATCCAGCGGATACCGAAATAAAGGAACATTTGTGCTGTAGGTATTGTAGAGTCCCCGACCCCGGCGCGGGTCAACTAACCCACTGTACCGCTGAAACAGGCGTGAGGTACGCGACCAGCCCACGTCATTCAGGCCGCCGGTCACCAGAGCCGGGCGTCCCTGCTTGCGAATATGCTTCCCAACCAGCAGCAGTTCAGCGTCCCTTTCGTAGGAGCGGGTGCCCGGTTTAGGCGGGGGCGGATGCAAACAGTACAGGTCGAAGGTATTGCCGGAGGGTAAACGAATGGTCGTCCAGATCGAGGGAATATCTGGTTCGACCAGGGAACGTACCTGCGCTCCTTCAAGCGGTAGCTTTGAAAACAGCATCATACCGTAGGTATTGGCCAGGGGAAGCCCTTCCTGGTGGGGATAATGCTTTTTTAACGGCTGGAGTTGCTGCTCCCACCAGCCATCCGGCTCGTTGATCAACAACAGATCGGGCTTCATTTTATTCACCAACGCCAGAAACGGCTCCGCTTCACGATTTTCCATGCGAATATTACAAACCAGTATTTGAAATCGGCCAGCGGACTGAACCTGATTGGCTGTTCGGGCCTGAGTGGGTCTAAGGGGGGTATAGTCGCTGATGTAGTCGGCCTGGTAGACAAAGGCAATCAGCAATAAAACAGCCAATAACCACCGGTAGCGTGGCCGGTAGACGAGCGTCAGACCAATCGCTAGCAGACAGAGAATGCTTACCTGAAGCCGCGTAAAATCGAAAATACGAATCCACCAGTATGGGGAGGGTATCAGGTTGCCAACAAACAAAAGCCGGTCAGCAAAACCGCAATGGTTCGCATGGATGGGATTAAACGGTTTTTCATGATTATATTTTCACGGAATCGTCTTCCAGTACATCCTGCACGTAAAGCATTTTGACCAGGACCATTCCGATCACCAGCAAGGGAGCGGCCATGGCTAAACCCATCGTGCCTGCGAACGCCCCAACCACGATCTGGATCACCAACAGCAGGGCGGGCGGTATGTCGTTGAGTCGCTTTTGAATGACGGGCGTAATGACATTGCTTTCAACGGCCTGTATGCCGCTGTAGAGCAAAAATACGTATAGTGCCTGCTGGGGACCATCGAGCAAGGCGAACAGCAAGGCCGGAATCAGAGCCAAAATAGGTCCCAGGTTCGGAATAAAGGTGATCAGTCCCGCAAATAGCGCGAGAATACCTGCCAACCGAACACCAAGCAGCCAAAGACCCAGTCCACTCAAAATGCCCACAATGAGCATCGAGAGGAAAGTGCCTTTGAGCCAGCCCAGCAGCGACTCACTCAATTTGTCCAGGACATGCCGGGCGCGCTGCCGCCCGGACTTGGGTACCAGCATAACTATACCGTCGACGTACAAACCGGGTTGGGAGGCCAAAAACAGGGACAGAAAAAACAGCACGTAAATATCCGCAAACGTATTAAGGGTAGTTGATACGGCACCGAATGCCTGACGGGCTAGTTTTCTACTGGTCCCGTTTTCTTCAAAGAGTTTTTCCGGCGACTGGGGTACCTGATCGAGCAATCGACTTCCCAAACTAGTTTTCTCAAGTTGTTTTCGGGCATTATCAAGTACCTTGGGCATTTCCTGCTGGAGTTGCTCAGCCTGTTTGGCTACCAGTGGAGATAGCAGCAGGCCCAGACCAACTAGCCCGCCGACCAACACCACACCAACTATAGCCAATGAGACGCCTTCGGGCCAGCGTGTCCGGTTGCTGACCCATCGCGCACCGGCTCGCAGGGGCAGGGCAACCAGGGTGGCTGCCAGTATCAGCAGCAGTACATCGAAAGCGGCTCCCAGCAGGCTAAGCAACAACAGAGCGAAGATCGTCAACCCCAGTACAATCCCGACGCGTCGGACAAATACGGAGTTGGAAACAGGTAGGGTTTCTTTAGGAGTCATCTTTGAAACAGTGAGTTAATTAGTATAACTCGCCCTTAGCTTTTTTGTCTCAGGGTCACTGAAGCATACTGAGCCAATGGCTTACTACGATGTAAGTGGATGATGGCTCCACAGGTTGTATTTTAATTTTTAATAAAGTTAAAAAGCTACAAAAGTCTCAATTTAGATAAGAGACCAATAGTTTCCAGGTGGCTCGGACAGCCCTCCTTTCACAAGACACGTATGTCATATATAAAACGTGTGATTAATGGCTTGTGAATGGGAGGTATATTTAACTATTTTTAGTACATTGATATCTCTTCAAAGATGTATTGTATGAAAGACTTTAAGGTTGTTATCCTTGATGGGGATTCTGATCAAGAAATAACTCTGTGCTGGTTAGATGTCACTAAAGCAGAATTTCTAATTCTAGAAGAGAAGGCTAAGAGTGAATCCCTACAGACTATGGTATTTCCTTATGGATTGACTTGGGGTAGTGAAAATTTTGCTATTTCAACAAACTTCTTTCTCACCATCTCAGCACAAAATGAAATACCCTCTGATCTAATTAACAGTATTCTAGATTTCGTTAAGCGCAATCTAGAAGGTGCGTCTCAGGAGTTAAATACTCCTATGAATGCACCGCTATATGGCCGATTTAATACCATCCAAGAAGCCGTCGATTTTATTAACACCACTGATTCCGCCGGTCTGGGACAATACTCCATCCTTTGATCACAGCACTGAAATAAATTAGTATAAAAAGGTCTCTGAGATTCGTCCATAAATCGAACGATTGTTAAATTTTCAAGTACCGATTTGTTTCCGACATCAGTACCAGATTCATGTTTCTGTCGTAACCGGACAGTCCACTATTAATCTAAGCGAACTTCTCTTTCAGAATTGCTGATCGTTTCTCGTTGGTCTGCTTCAACTTTTTCGTTTTCATTTCGAAGTAAATTTTTCAGTTTCTTATTACCACAGTTGAAAAATTTTCCTGATTATAGTTAGGGGGAATTGCTATTAACTTGTCTTTGTGATATTGATGGCCGGTGTAATTCAGTTTTGTTTGAAATGTCTCCCAGACTGGGACAAAAAAACCTTACGCTATGATAACGACGATTCGTTTACTAAAAGGAATATTCTGGTTTCTTCTGATTTCTTCCATTGCCATAATAAGTTGTGACGGAAAGAAACATCCATCAATGGCTGATAAAATGTCAACGAAAAAAACGCTTAAAATATCGAGTCATGATACGATCCAGGCGGTTGATTTGTTCGATTTTCACCTTCAGAGTTTATCTCTAGATCGGGAGATGGAGGCCCAGAGCTCCCTCTGCCAGGTAGATGTCCCTTTACTTACTAACCGATTCCGCTCCTCCCACCAGGCCTACTGATTATCCGCCTGGGAAGCCAGCCAAAATTGAACGGGTTGGAGGGGGGCTTCCAGCACTGTTTCCCCATAATTGAAACAGTTGCCCGATGGCGCTCGCATATGCAGTCCATAACTAGCCGTTTTTAGAAAGCCCGGCTGATCCAGCAAACCAAAGTCGGTTTTAAATCCGGTTTGTAACGCACTGATTAATAAAGCCGTGAAACTGGTAGCGTAGCTCCAGGCCGAATAGCCATAGGGATAGGCCCCATCCGGCTCATAGAGGGACAACAATTGTCTGGTGGAGCGAATCGAACGGTTTAAGATCGAGCGAGCTAAATCCGGTTGAGTCTCGTAGATGGCTAACGTCCCGAAAACCAAGCCCGTGTTGATGACTTGTTTTTGATAATCCGTGGGAACACTCCAACTGCTGTCACGAGGAGCTAAGGCCGCTTCGATCCCCTTTTGGAGAATGGTTTTTTGCGCAAAATCACGTTCGCGGGTCGATAAATTAACATACAGCCAATCGTAAGCCAGGGAGGCCGCTGTGGTGATTTCAGCCAGGTGTTCTACCTGCTCCGGATTGCTAAATACAATGAGTACCATCCAGAGTTCCTGTTTCGCCCGGTCAAAATAGTCCGGCCGGCCCGTCAATCGCCAGCCATAGGCAAGTGCAAAAAGCCGCCGTAGGGCTTCCCGGACGTCGCTATGTTGCATACGCCCCACCCGCATGGAACTCAGGGCGGTGCGCTTTATCAGTAAAAGGCTATCACATTGTGATAAAAGAAGGTTATGAACAAGCCGTAGGCTGGAATCGGATTGAATGACCTGTAGAAGGGCTTGTTCCTCGCCTTGACAAAGCAGGATTCTTGGATGCTCAGAAATTGTCACAGCTGCACTGATGGAATCCATTGGTGCAGACGCTGAGGTTTGGTGAGTACCAATCCAAAGCAGTAAGAAAATTACCAGAATTCTCATGATTTCTTCCCGGCATGTTAAGTTCATAGATCATTAATAAGATTTTTCTAGGCTCGATTTACTCGCATTTATCCATTGATTATGTTGCCGGTTTAAAATACCGAGGTTTATAAATCTGTTAAAATCTCTTAAATGTTCGATTTGATGGGAGTACTTCTTTATTGCTCAATAACTTTGACACTTGGTGGTGCACTGCACCTTCATTTTATAATAATTAGTTTTATTTGAACAGTTCCCAGAAATTGCCGGGGATTTGTCTTATGATTCCATATCTGAGATTTATTAAAGTAACTATATTTTTAGTAGTAAGAATAATTTGCTTAGGATTATCGCGTTATGGATATAAAAAGAATAACATGAGGGTAATTTTGTTCGCTTTTCTTTTTTCTATAACTACTTCTGTAGCTGTAAGTGCTCAGAATAAGCAGATCTATACAAATCAGCAGGCTAGGAACCAAATAGACTCCCTTTATGCCAGATTGCAAAATGGTGCTGATTTTGAAGAACTTGCCCGTCGGTATTCTCAAGATGTCGGATCCAGCCAAAGAGGTGGAGACGTAGGGTGGGCCAAACCTGGTACATTCGTTGAACCCTATGAGCTGGCAGCCAGAAGTCTCCAGATTAATCAGTTCACCAAACCTTTTCAATCTGAATTTGGGTATCATATTGTGCAATTAACTGATAGAAAAGGTGAGCTAATTAAGACTCGCCATATTATAATTCGAGTATCTAGGTGAAGCCAATAAATTTTAGGTGTTAATTGAGGCCACTTTACAGTTAAATTTTAGATTTTTACGTATTCTGTGATTTCTTGACTAGGCCTATTTAGTTATTCATCAAAATAAAATTCCATTTCAGTCAATCGAAGTTGTGATTGATAGCTTTATTAATCATAATTTATGGAATAAGCCCAGTAAGTTCATCTATGCAAAAACAAGAGCCATTCCTATACCAAGCAGGATTCGGCTAAACATCCATGTAGATTTATGAACGCTAAAATGAGCAGTTTAAGTTTTGTAGATAACCTCAACATTCCTTCTTACATCACACTTGATCTCATTAACAAATACCTTGCTAATGAATGCACAAAGGAAGAAAAAGAAGTAATCGACCAGTGGTATAATTCCTATGATACAAATCCTGAAGGTGCACCTGAGGCAGATAAAAATAATAAAGCTCTCAGATTGAAACTGTTTTCGAATATAACGAAAAGGTTGGGTAAAAACTTCTCTGAGAATAGTACAGAGTACGAGTGAAAAGTAGTCAATATGGATCAATCATCACCTGAACTAACGTAAAGTGGAAAGTTGTGTACGGAATTGGGAATCTATAAAACTTGGAATTTGAAAATGGCACTTATGTTTGCTTTTGCATCCCTTGAAAGAATTAATTGCAAAGTGCAGGATTGTAAAAGCTGGATTGTAATTTTGCCATTAATCCCAGATTTATCGAAGTTAGCAATGTATAGGCTTATGTATTCCATTTTCTTTATTGGGGTGACCATCATAGGCCACATTCTCACGGATTATTTGTTTAAAAAAATCGGATTACTGGTTATCCTTTCACCCGGCCCTATAATGATTGGTTATGGATTAATGAAAGTTGCTAGGTTTAATAAATACTGATATTTAGTTAATACCAATTGCCCTTTTTGTAATCGTTTGGTTTTGTTTTTCTGATAGTTTCGTGGTAATTTTTCACATACCCTGTTCTCACGTGGATGCATCTCGATTCATTATTCTCGCTGTTTTGATTGCTGAACTTTGGTTCCTTTATAGAAAAAGCCGTCGTAGTGATCGCGGGCAATCTTAATAATGGAAGGATTTTCTGATTCAAAATAGTTTATCTCATAGTCTCGCCCTTCCTCCCGGGTGAATCCGTTTTTTTTCTGATTCCTTTGGGTATGGTCTTGCTTTTCGTGTCCTTAGCCTTGGCAATTATCTTAAATCCCGAATGCAACGAACCGAGACACCGTTAGCAACATCTGCATCGAAACGAAACGCTTTTTTTTAATTTTGTTTATTGCTGCTGGGAGGACCACCATAGTGAAAGTTCCATCCCCAGGCCTTACCTTCCGCGCCTGCAGATGAGGATGTCCACCAGAAACCGAGAGAACCCAAGACTTCATAACTACTTTTTCTGCGGATACCTGCTGGAAGGGCGTTAAAGCCGCTGCTATTCGTGCCGTTACCGTCTTCATTCCAGCCTTTGACGCTTTTTAGAGTTTCACCGGCCTGGTCCGTACCGCCAAATTGCCTTACCAGCAGAGACCATTCGCTATCTGTTGGTAAATGCCAACCGCTGGGACAGGCTTTGTTCGCTGCCTCCCATGTATAAAGCAAGCCCAGCTCTCTTCGATTATTCTCATTGTCATCATAAGCATAGCTACCTTCAACTTTGTAGTTCAGGTTTTGTGCCATCCAGGTAACGGTTTTGCCAGTCAAAGCTTCTTTAAAGCTGATCGTTTTATACGTTTGGCCATCACGCAAGTCAGTGAAGGTACCGGTAAATTGGGCAATTCCCACTTGAGTAAAAATCAAGGTAGCAAGTACGGTTAAGATGAGTTGTTTCATCATTGTTATTTCAGATTTAGTGTTGTTATCATAAGGCTTATCTAAAAATATCAAGTCGTAGGAGGTCTTTCCAAAAAAGGAGGTTATGTAAATGAGGGAGCTATTTGGGAAATCTTTTTTTGAATGAGTTCTACCCGTTCTTCGATCTGTATATCCCCTTCAATACGAAGAATAGGACAATGTAATTGACCCATCCAAACTTCATGCCTCGCTCGGCTACGGCCCGGTAAATCACCTTCGTCATAATGAGCTGCCCAATCTAAGAAAAACTTGGACTGTTCAGCCGCTACACCGACTAGTGGCCCTCTTTCCAATTCTCGTAAGTATAATCTTTCTAGACGAATTGCCTTAGGCACCCATAGATAAACGGCTAGATCGAAGGCTGATCGCCAATACTCACCCCAATTGTAGACAGTTCCGCCCAAGATCCAGCTTTCTTGCTTGGTTAAATCGCTCACTAACCAGGTGTGTCGCTCATGAGGGGGTCGCTTACTTGTAAATGGAGGATAAGTTGGGACCCAATGATAAGAGTCCGTATCAAAGTAAGGACTCGTTAAATTCATGCTAAGTTTGTGTCCCAATGTGGTTACTCCAGAGCCTGAAGCCCCAAACAAGTGAAGTCTCATTCTTTTTCCTGTATAATCAAATGTTAGGTTACCCAAATTACCAAATAAGTTAGTGGGTTTTGTGATTGGGAGGTTAATTAGAAATGAATAGTACTGCTTAAGATTTAACATTCTGATTAGGTTCCGTTCCTTAGATTTGTCCGGCCCGTAAGACCCAATTCTGATTCAGACCCCCTTAGCGGTCGGTGAGATGGACGAAGGCAGGGCCACTATTTTTCTGTAGGCTATCATTACTGTATTCCAGAAGGTTAGTAAAACGAGAATGGTCAGCGGGACTGAATGGTATCAAATTTTTCCATATAATTTTGAGAATGAATACACGTATAGATTAACTACAGCCCGGTAGATTCTACCGGGTTTCGTTTTATGGAAGGTTTTTCTTGCCTCTGGTTTATGAGCACGGATCCAACAATTTGTATTCTTTCCAAAGTATTTTTATAATTATTGTGGGTGTTGCTAAAGTAGATGCTGTTTCATATCACATTTCTGAACCTGTCATTTACCCACAGATGAAATTGACTCAACCAAACGACAAGTGACTCTCCAGGGTTGATTTCACTGAGTGAGTTGGTATTGATTTGAAAAGCAGGACTTTATCCAATAGTATTTATAAACCGTGTGATTGAAAAGTGGACGATACTGTAAACAGCAAGCTTACCAGCCATGAACACTTTTACAAAGACGCTCATGATGACCATCTGCCTCTCAGGCCTTTTTCAATTCGTGAAAGGGCAGGCACCTGCCGATTTGGTTACCGATAAGGACGGCAATCGCTACAAGATGAAAATAATGGCTGATCATAACCAATGGCTAATCCAGAATCTAAATAGCAATGTTGGCGAGTCGTATTGCCATTCCGAAAAGCCAGCGCGTTGCACCGACTATGGCCGTTTATATACCTTTCAAGCGGCTGTGAAAGCCTGTGCCATGTTGGGTGAAGGCTGGCGGTTGCCGACCAATGCTGAGTGGGCCACCATGGCGACCCACTATGGTGGAGTCCGAGATCAGTCAGTCGATGGTGGCAAAACGGCATACAAAACGTTACTCATGAATGGTAAGTCCGGCTTTAATGCACAGTTAGGTGGTAACCGTGAATCGGATGGTAAAGCCTACGCACGTTTTCAAGCGCATGGTTTATACTGGACAGCGACGGATAACGGACACAGCCAGGCCTGGTTTTATAACTTTGGGGCCGGATCCGAAATTTTGAATCGCCATGAGGATGGAAACAAACAGTTGGCTCTATCCGTGCGCTGTATTCGGGCTGTACCAAAATAGCGATCGTGATGGAAACGATACCCCGATGCACTTTTGCGGTCAATCGACTTGCCGCATAAATGGGAGATTTGTTTTAGGTAAGCAAAGTGTATGTGAGGTATATCCCCCAAAACTTGTCTATTGCATGAGGTACATCTTGCCTCGAAATAGAGATGGTAGACAAACAGAGCCCTGCTGATTAGCGGGGCTCTGTTTTTGGATAGGTGTCTCTGGAGTTTTCATTTTCTGCCTCCACTAGAAATATCTTTCTAATGAGCAGGTACGGAGAATTGCGCTTTTGACTTGTCTTTATGGAATTGATAGTCTCTCAAATTGGAGATTTAATGGGCTAAATTTTGGCAGCTGTGAGAGTGTTCAGTAAAGTGTGTCAAGTTGGAATTTGCTAAATTGACACACTTTACTGAACACTCTCTCGGATTGCCCAAAATGCATTTGACGAAGACAAAGGCTGATTTCCCATCTTCTATTATACAAAGATTCCAAAGCACCTTTACTCCACCTGTTTTACCTCCTTTACCGCATCCTCCCAGATCGACACCATCGCTTCCCCCTGAATCTCCTGGTCCACCTCGACAGCATACCGCTCCGTTGGGTAGTCAGAATAGAACGTAGCTGAACCAGTTCTGTATATTCCGAAATCGATTGGCTTCCCCACTCCCGGCGAACGAGCAAAATTCCTCAATAAGCTGATTAGGTAGTCCCGCTCGTATCCATTACATTTATTATTTTATAGAAAACCGTCTCCAGGTTCGCCGTTTTTCGGTTAATAGGTAAACCAATTTGCCGAAACAGGCCCTGATCCTTAAAATCTTTTCGCTTGAACGTTCCGTTTTTTATTGCCCGGCGCATTCGCCATACGCCCACAACGAGTTTTTCCGCAACCGTTACCAAAGTTGGTATTGCCAGCATTGCCATCGGACTGGCCAGCATCATCGTGGCCTTTGCGGTTTTATTTGGCTACAAGTACGGGATTCAGCAGAAGATTTTTGTGTTCGGTTCGCACATAACCGTCTCGAAATTTTCCCTGAATAATTCGTACGAAGAAACACCCCTGCCACTCAAGACGCCCCTCTACCAGCAGGCAAAAAACATCGACGGCATCCTTCATATCCAGGGTGTAGCCACGAAAGCCGGCATGTTGAAAACCGCCGACGAACTTTCGGGGGCGATTTTGAAAGGCGTTGGCCGGGAATACGACTGGAGTTTGTTTCAAAGCTCACTGGTGGCCGGCCACTTGCCCCGGTTTTTCAACGACAGCGCGCAGTGTAATCCGAATTATTCCTGCCAGATCCTGATCAGCAAGCGGATTTCGGACCGGCTTCAACTCGGCGTCGGTAAGGATGTTATCATGTATTTTATCGGAAATACCCTGCGCCCCCGCAAACTGCAGGTGACAGGCATTTACGATACGGGGCTGGAGGAAGGTGATAATGTGATGATCGTCGGCGACTTGCGACTAATCCAGCAGCTCAACAACTGGGGGGCGGATTCGGTGGGCGGGTACGAAATTTTCGTCAAGGATTTCAAACACATCGATGAAACCTACCGGCGGGTTCGCGATGCGGCCTCGCCCGACATGCGCCCGATGCGCGTCACAGATACCTACAAACCGTTGTTCGACTGGATGATGCTGCTCGATCAGAATACCAGCATTTTTCTGGTGTTGATTCTCTTCGTAGCCGGGTTCAACATGGTCGCCATTCTGCTGGTGCTGATGATGGAACGCACGCCCATGATCGGCCTGTTGAAAGCCTTCGGCAGTCAGAACGCCCTGATTCGGCGGGTCTTTTTTTACGTGGGCCTGAATATGGTCATCAAAGGCCTGGTCATTGGCAACCTGCTGGGCATTGGCATCTGCGCCCTTCAGTATTATTTCAAACTGATCCCGCTCGACCCCAAAAACTACTACATGGACACGGTGCCGATTGCCTGGAATTTTTCGGTGATCGCCCTGGTGAACCTCGCCACCATTACCCTTATTGCGCTTGTGATGTGGCTTCCCACGCTGGTAGCCACGCGAATTCAACCGATCAAGGCGTTGGTATTCAAAAAATAGAATCTAAGGGTTACATCCCTCCGTTACAAGATGATACATCCCTACGGGATTTTCATTCGATACTCCCGTAGGGATGATCATCTTGTAGCCCCTCATTTCTCGATCACCATCTTTTTGGTTTGCAGCGTCGCCCCCTGGCGCAACTGAACAAAGAAAATACCCTGCGCACCGATCAGTGACACCTTTTGCCGCTGGGGACCAACCCCCTCGACGGACTTGCGGTACCAGCCCCGGCCGGAGGCATCGACCACCGACAGTTCACCCGGCTTTCCGGCTTCCAGCGTATATCGAATCTCAAAGTTACCGTCAGACGGATTCGGCCAGACCGTCAGCAAATCGCCCGATTCAGCCCCCGAATCCTCCACCACACTCAGGCGGCTTCCCTCCGGACAATTCAGGGATTTCGGCGACCATTTCAACACAAAACTGCTGTTTTGTACTTTGGCACTAATCTGAAAGGACGCTCCCGTTTTGACGCTGGCAGGCGTAGGGAAGCTGTAGGCATGGGCCCCGTTTCCTTTGCCGGAGTCTTTCAGATCCTGCCGGAAAATATCGGCTTTAACCGTACCGATCGAGTTAGCATTGGCAAAAAACTCCACCATCAGGGGCGTGTTCGGCTGGTTCCGGTCCCAGACCCACCCCCGCATACTGCCACATTCTACTTTGTCGAGATAACCCTCGAAATTACCCGTTACCGTCGCAGAAACCGGAGCCGACGCATGCACGACCAGCAGGAATGAAGTCCGGGTTGTCAATTGGCCGTCAGTAGCCGCATAGGTCAGGCTAAAGCTACCACTCACCTGCGGGGTGCCGGTCAACTGACGGCTCTCCCCGGCAAAGTTCAGCCCGCCCGGCAAACCCGTCAGGCTATACGTCAACGGGTCGGCATCGGTGAAGGGTGGCAGGGTGGCGGAAAAAGCAGTATTCAGGGTGGCCGACAAAGGAACCGTCGCGGGAGCCTGCGGGGGCTGATTACCGGTTTCAGTCGGCGGAATCCCTGTGCCAGATCCCGGACATGTAAGATTTTTGGGTGAGCCTTTCAGGGCGTAGTCCGAGTCTTTTACTTTCGCCCGAATGGCATACAGTTGGCCATCTTTCAGGTATTCAGGCGTTGTAAAACTGTAGGCGTGTGCCCCATTGCCTTTCCCGGCATCCTTCAAATCCTGCCGAAAAATGTCCGCGTTGACCGTACCGATGGAAATGTTATTGGCAAAAAATTCAATCGTCAGGGCGGTATTGGGCTTGTTGCGGTCCCAGACCCACCCCCGAATGCTGCCGCATTCCACCTTGTCGAGATAGCCTTCAAAATTTCCCGTCACCGTTGTCGATGGCGGTACGGAAACCGCCGGGCTTACCGTTAAAGAAATCACCAAAAAACTGCTGGCCAACTGGTTGTCTGTCGCGGTGTAGGTCAGACTAAAGGCACCGCTAACCGTCGGTATGCCGGTAATAACCCGGGTACCGGGCGTAAATTCCAGGCCGTTGGGCAAGCCGTTCAGTGCATACGTCAGCGGGTCAGTGTCCGTAAAGGGAGCTAAGGTGATGGTATAAGCCGCATTGACCGTGGCCGACAGCGGAGATATTGCCGGGGGTTGCGGTTGCTGGTTAACCGGTTCCGGCACACTACCGGTCGTGCTGACCACGAGTGAAATCAAAACCGGCGTGTTGGCTATGCCATCCGACGCCGAATAGGTCAGGTTGAACGTTCCGGGTGCTGTGGGCACACCGGTAATATCCCGTGAAATCGGATCGAAGGACAAGCCCCCGGGCAAACCGCTCAGGCTGTAGTAGACCGCACCATAGTCGGCGTCAAAAAACATCGGCAAGGTCCACGAGAAACCCGTGTTGACCGTCGCCGACAAGGGGGCGATGGTGGGCGCTAGTGGAGCATTGTTGGTCAGCGGACAGGTAACGGTTTTAGGCCCCTGCTTGAGTGTGAACGAGCTGCCCTTGATCCGGGCCGACAGCACGTGCGGTTTGTTATCATACAGAATTTTAGGCGGTTCAAACGCATAGGCGTGTAATCCGTTTCCTTTCCCGGCGGTTTTCAGTTCCGACCGGTAAATATCGGCCACCGCAAAGGCAATCACAGTCTGCCCTTCCAGAATTTCCACCACCACCGGCGCATTGGGTTGCTTGCCATCCCAGGCCCAGCCCGAAATAACCGTGCAACTGGCCGTGCTCAGATAGCCGTCGTAAGCGGTTACGGGGTTAACTTTGACGGTCAGGGCTTCGGAAAAGACGCTTTCACAACCGGAGCTTTGTCGGCACCGGGCCTGGTAGGTGGTCGTTGTAGCAGGACTTACCGTTAGCTGGCTCCCGCTTTGCCCGGTGTTCCACAACACCGTCTGGGCGCACCCGGCGGCTGTCAATACTGTACTCTGTCCGGCATTGATCGCGGTCGCGCTGGCGGTTAGCGTCGGCACGGCAGGCGGACTGGGGCAGGCGCCGATCAACAGTGGGTCACTGTATTTAAAAAGTCCGTTGGTATTAAAAATTTTCAGACGGTAATATGCCACGGCGGACGCATCCGAATGGGTAAACGAATAGGCTTTTTCAACGGCACTATTGCCTGATGCCGCCACCTCTCCCACCTTGCCATACGTCAGCCCATCGGCACTGAATTCGACTTCAAACCGGCTGGCCTCTTTTTCGGAACTGGTGGTCCATTGAAGCGCTTTTTCAGCTCCGGAAACCTGTCCCGTAAAATTGAGCAGGGTGACGTTCACCGCAGAAGGATCCTGATCCGGAAAATCCGCAAAATACTGATCCAGAACCGTGAGCCGTTTGTCAACCCAGTTCAGAATGGCCGTTTGTTCCGACAGGCGCAACGAAGCGGGCCACCGCAATTCTTCGCGTTTGTAGGCCCCTTCATTGGTCAGCAGGGTGGTATTATCGGTCAGGTTCTTTTTATAATTGGCATTGGTCAGGTCACCCTGCCGCAAGGCCAGCCACCGCTTCTTCATGCGACTTTTAAAACCGTTCGGATTTAGCGTTAACAGACGGTAATAAAAGCCATTGAATCGCACGTTTTCGCCAACCGGGTCCACCGACCCGTAATAGTTCCCCAGGGTTATATCGAAATCCCAGGGCAGAAAGATGTAGGGTTCGTTTTCTTTGTAGCGGGCAATGAACTGGTTGTTTCCAAAATTATCGTCCGACGCCCCCACCGCATTTAAAAACAGGAAATTATCGATCAGATTGTCCAGTTTAAATTTCCCGGCCACCTGGTTTTTAAAATCTTCGTCGGTCGACTTGTTGATAAAGGTTGCAATGCCAAACAAATTATTCCAGAAAGGGGTTTTGGGATAATCCATCTCGTAGCCCGACCAGGTTGCCGAATTGTTGTCGTAAGGCGGTAAGGGGTTATTATTGAAAACACTGGTAAACCCGGTCGCATCGGTTTTTGCCCCCGTTTTATAAAGCTCCCCCCGGATTTCGCCATTGTCGCGCGTCTTTTTCAGCTTGAGCTGCTTGCGGTCGAGATCTTCCGTGATGACATAAACGCCATTGTAAGAATTGTTGATAAACACGTCACAATACCGCGTTCTGATGCCGGGAAGCGCACCGGCCTCCTGACCGGCATAATAGAGTTGATGCATTTTTAGCCAAATCGCCCACGAGGCCACGTTGTTGACGCGCAGGGGCTCGTTGTAGAGGGCCAGAAAAAGCCATTTGCTATCTTCCCGCATGCCAAACAGCGACGTTTCGAATTCTTCGTTTCCAGCAGGATCTTTCCAGAGTTCCATATTATAGGACTTTTTGGGATTCAGCCGCGAGGTGTTGCCTCTGACCCGAACGCCCATGCTGGACGAAAAGGGCGATCCACCTGGGTTGGCAATCGAAACCGTGCCTTTAGTGCGGTTATCGTCTTCACTGATGGCCACCCCATTGGTGTTGAACGCAATGATGGGGAAGTTCGTAAAGAAAAGTTTATAGTTTCCGTCACTGCTGCCGAGGGTGTATTCTTTCCCGATCTGAAAGGCTTCTCCTGCTGCGGAATACGTATAATTTTTGTCGAAAACCAACGTCAGGGATTGTGGAGAAGACGGGATAACCGGTATCCGGTTACAAACAATTAATTTCAGACCCGTGTCAACCTTGTAATCTTCCGACGCAATCGTTACCGGTTGGGCATTTCCGTATAAAATACCCAAAAAGAACAGACAAATCAAGTAACCAGGCAATAGCCTGCGAAGCGTAAATGTGGGTTTCATGAAACAATATTTTTTGAAGTTTGTACTACAAAATCCATCATATCTCATTTTTTCTTCAAGCGTAATTTGCTTGCACACCCATTTAACACAGGAAAACCGGCAGTACTTTTACCGCTTCCCTGATACTACTTACCTATACTCAATGCTTATACCAGTTCTCGCCGATCGGATACTGCATTTACAAACATAAAATAATTATAGGTATTTATTTGTATATACACTTCATTTTTTTACCCATAACTGCCTGATAAAAGTAATTATTTAACGATTTTATAATATTATTTCAATAGACACAAGGAATGATTAGTCCAATTTATCAAACGGCCGCATAAATATTTTACGTATTTGACGATCAGTATATACGTTATACCGAATAGTACAATTTGACTATGCCATTTATCAGACATTAATCAGCCCTAAAACAACAATTTCATCGCCTGTGAAAACTTTTTATAGCAATTACCAGTTGCATGTTTCAAAACCGGCATTGTTTTTATACTAGTTATAATTACTCACTCATGCGTGCTTTTAAAATTAGAGTCGACAACCGTATCGAACGAAATGTTCAGAAAATAAAAAAGGTCGTTAGGTAAAAGTGGTGGCTTTTACCTAACGACCAGTTGAATTGCGGGATGAAAATTACGAACCCACGCTTCCCGTATCAATACCGTTCGACTTCGAAGCGAGATACCCCCCCTTCGTAGTGAATGTTTATTTTTTTAGCCGTACCGGCATAACCCGGTGTCTGGTAGACGCCCCCGCCGATTTCGACAAAACCTTCGAGCTTTTTAACGGTCAAAGCCCCCTGTGTTTCGACCTGACAACCGGCGGTTTTCGGGATCTTCAGGGTAACCGATGTCACACCCGACTCGATCCGGACGTCGGATTGGGGAGCGCGATCGCCCAGCTTTATCTCAATGTCGGCGGCACCGGCTCCCAGTTTAACCGACCGTACGGCGTAGGCACTCAGGTCAAAGTCGGCCTGCCCGGCGCCAATACCAAAATCGAACGTCCAGGTGGGTTTCGGATTCAGCCGCAGATCCACCAGATTAACCAGTTCGCCGGATTTCAACTTGATTTCATCGTCGTCCAGTTTCAGTTCAATCTCCGCCGAGCGCGATTCGTCGCTGCGGTTGACCGACATGCTGTATTTGCTGACGCTCATTTTGGTGTCGGCTTCGACCAGGCTGTCGGACGGTGCGCCGATGTAAAACCGCCCCGCTCCGCTTTCAAACTTCAGCGAAGCCTGCTGAATGATGGAATCCATCGGTTCGGCAATGTGACTGGTTTGCACCCGGGGTCGGCGATCGTTGCGATCACCGTCGTCGTCATCCTCATCATTGCGATTGTGATCGGAATCATCGTCGTCATCATCATTGTTGTACCGGTATTCGTAGCGGTCATTATCCCAGCGGTTTCCGTGGAACATGCCCACAATCGCCAGGGGTACCGAAACCGCCAGCAGAACGGTGGTTACCAGGGCGGCTGCCGAATTCGACTTCGCAAAGATCAGATTCAACCCGGCCAGAATAATCAGCACCGGCCAGAACCGCGAGAAGAAACTCCAATCAATGTAGAACCAGCCGTAATTATGGGCCATAAACACCACGCCGAGCGTGATCAGGGCGATGCCCCAGAATAATCCTGTTCGCTTCATGATGGATCAGAGCGGTTGTTGTGGCGGGTTGTTGGACGCATACGGATCGGCGTACGGATCTGAGCCGCTGGTGTAGCGGTCGCTGGACGGTGGGCCGTCGTTGTGCGATCCGTTATTCTTGTTCCGATCCTTAACGATCAGCCAGGCGCCAATACCGATCAGGATCAGCGGCCACATATCGCCGAAGTTGATATCGAACCAGCGATCGAGCAGAAACAGAAAGCCGATTCCGACCAGAATTGACCCTCCTACGAGGTTGCCATTGCGTTCATTCGTATTCATAGTGGTGTACTGATTAGTTAAAGGTTCTGTTTTAAACGACGCATAATAGCCGGAAACCCGTTCCGGTAATACAATCCACAAGATAACATAAATTATCAGGGACGGGACGTGGGGCAGGAAAAAGCCAGCCACGAAGAGAACCCGGATCAAGGTCCGGTCGATGTTGAAATACTGGGCCAGTCCGGCGGCTACCCCGCCTAACATAGCTTCGTCGCGAAGACGTTCTAAGCGTTTAGTCATGAGCGTATTAGTTAAAATACGCTGTAAACGTATCGCGGTTTTCAGTAGCTTAAAAGCAAGAAAGGAAGAATGGACGCCGATTGGGATGAAAGTACGCCAGGACTGATAATAGGTAATACATACTACCGGGTTTAACCTAATAATTCAGTCGTCGGTCTCCAGAGCCTCCAGAATATCCATCAATTCGCCAAATTCGCGCGAACCGGGGCGGTCTTCGTCGCCCCCCGTGAGCGCAATGCCCTGAATCGGCAGGTCGGCCAGCAGGTTTTCGATCGAATCCGGTGCAAATCCGATGCCGAGCAAAACCGGGTACCGGGTCGCCAGTGGTTTAAGCGTTGCTTTCAACTCTTCATCCAGGTTCACGGCACCCTTGCTTTCGAGGAGAAAGTAATCGACCTGATCGGATTCAACGGACGAAAAGAAAGTTTCCAGTTGATCGAGCGTCAGCAGCGACAGGTCGGCTTTCAAAATGATCCGGCTATCGAAGGTCGACAGATAGGGCAGCAGGGCCGCTTCTTCAATCTGGAGGACGTCAGGCTGGTATACTTCCAGCAACCGCTCGATTTCCACGACATCGATCGAAGCCGTCTCCCCGACGATGTGTACCCCGGCCACCCACGAACGAATTTCCTTGAACGTAGCCGGGGCCACGTACTGCTCCGCGTTTTCGTCCATGGAAAATCCCAGCAAATCGACACCCATGCCGGCGCAGTACCGGGCATCACTCAAATTGGTTACATTACTGATTTTAACAACTGTTTTTAAAGCCATGGGCGGGGACGTGGTTCTCGGTTTACAGTTTATAGTTTACGGTTTATGAAAGCCGGATGGAGAACATCGAAACGACTGAGGAGCGAAAACCGGTTTTGGTTGAAGCTGCAAAGGTAAATCCGGTTTTGGCATTGCCCACCCGTTACGCGCTAAATATTGTTACCGAACCCCCACCTGCTCACACCATTCCAGCACCGGGCAGGTCGGGCAATGCGGCCTTGGGCCGGTGCAGATGTGCTTGCCAAACGGCATCAGCAGCCGGTTGATGTCGATCCATTGGTCAACGGGCACTTTTTCTTCGAGGGCTTTCAGGGTCTCCTCCGGCTGGCGAGTCCGCACAAATCCCCAGCGGTTGGTGACCCGGTGGACGTGAACATCGACGCTGATGGCGGCCTGTCCGGTGGCCACGCCCAGCGTCAGATTGGCGCATTTCGGCCCAACACCCTTGAACGAAATCAGGGTTTCAAAATCGGCGGGAATCTGTCCGTTAAAATCATCCACTGCCCGCCGGGCAATGCCCAGCATGGTGTACGCTTTCTGTTCGGGATACTGTGTTCCGTTCAGGAGCGTGGCGAGTTCAGCCGGGTTGAGTTTCAGGAGTTGGTCGGGCGTTCGGGCGACGGCAAACAGTCGCAAGGAAACCGGAATGGTGGTTTCGTCCAGCGTGCGAATGGAGATGATACACGCGATCAGTTGTTCAAACACCGAGTTATACCCCCGCTCGAACAAATCGAATAGGGCGGCTTTCGGATACGGCCGAATGGCGTCCTCAATGCGATTGAGAACCAGTGATAAATCAAAGTTGGGCTTCACGCTCTCTTTAACTCAAAAAAAGCCGGGTGGTTTATGGTTTCCACCGAGAGTTCACAGAGATTTGCAGCGGTTTTGCGGATAAACGATCCCGAACGCTCAAAACCGCCTTCAACGCTCTAGAAATACGACCATGCGCACTGTAGTTTTATTGGTGATTTCCAATCTGTTCATGACCACCGCCTGGTACTGGCACCTCCGCTACAAGGGCGAGGCTTTGTGGAAAGTGATTCTCATTAGCTGGCTGATTGCGCTGGTGGAGTACTGTTTTGCGGTGCCAGCCAACCGCATCGGCTCCTATCAATTCTCGGCCTTCGAGCTCAAAACGATTCAGGAAGTCGTCAGTTTGCTGGTGTTCGTCGCCTTTGCGGTTTTATACCTGAAAGAAGAAATCAAGTGGAATTACATCGTCGGTTTCGCGCTGATTGTGCTGGCGGTCTTTTTTGTGTTTAAGAAGTGGTAGTTGCGGGAGAATGGGACACAGCTAGTAGACTTTACAGCTCCACTCCTTTGTCCTGTTGATCAAGCTGTATTCTATAAAACCGATGACAACACGACGCGATTTTCTAAAAACAACCGGTAGCCTAGCCGCTGGGGCCTTGCTGTATTCCCCTTTTGCGGAAGCCGCCAAAGTCAAAAATGTGGGTATTCAATTGTATACTGTCCGGAAGGAAATGCTGGCCGACGCCGTGGGTACGCTGAAACAACTGGCGAAAATTGGCTACAAAGAACTGGAATCGGCCCGCAGCGACAAAGGGAATTACTACGGGTTGAAACCAAAAGAAATCAAAAAAATTGCCCACGACCTCGGCATGAACGTCCGCAGCGGTCACGTTCACATTGACAAGGACTGGAAAAAATCGGTCGACATGGCCGCCGAAGCCGGGCAAAGCTACCTGGTGTGTTCTTCGCTGCCGACGGAGGGACAAACCGTTGCCAATTACCAGCGTTGTGCCGACACGTTTTCCAAATCCGCCGAGGACTGTAAGAAAGCCGGTCTGGTATTCGCCTACCACAACCACGATTACGAATTTGAAAAGAAAGGCGGCAAACCGCTCTACGACATTCTGGTCGAGAAAAGCGACCCCAATCTGGTCAAAATGGAAATGGACCTGGGTTGGGCCATCCTGACCGGCAACGACCCGCTAAAGTATTTTGCCAAGTATCCGGGCCGTTTTCCACTCTGGCACCTGAAAGACATGGACAAAGTGAAAAAGGAAAGCACCGAGTTTGGCAAAGGGCAGATCGACATTGTGAAGATGCTGAAAAACAGCGACAAATCCGGGATGAAGTACTTCTTTGTCGAACAGGAAGAATACCCGAAAACCGCCATGGAAAGCGCCAAATATGACTTCGATTATCTGGCGAAGCTGACGTATTGATTTAGCGGGCGGGGAACGGTTCTACGATTTTTAACAAGCTGTTTGAGTTAACCGGGAGAGCCCTGGAAGGGCGGTCTGTCAATAGGTAATCGCCTACATCGGCTAGTGGTAGCTCCTCCGGAGGAGCTACCACTAGCCGATGTAGGCGATTACCTATTGACAGGACAGGCCTCCGGCCTTAATTTAAACTACTTCTAAGCATTATTTATTTAAAAAGAGGCTGACCGGCTATTTAGAGATAGTCGATCAGCCTCTTTTCGATTTTTCACCAGATCTCCCATTCAAGATACATTTAATACCCTCTTTCACTCCCAACGAAAACCTGTTGTTCCCAAAGCTATCACAGTGTTTACAAATTATAATGTTACCAATATTTTATATAACAAAACATAAAAATATATTTTAATAAATGCTTGGATGGATGTGGTTTGATGTCTTATAATTGCTTGCACATACCATAAAATCTCTACGATGATCCATTTTTTACGAAGCAAATTGCTGGCCCGATTCGCGGTTCTTACCGTCGTCTTGATGACTCTATTCGGGGCTACGGCCTTAAAGAAAGGAGAACCCACTGACAAAGAACGAGACAAGACTCCTCGTTTCGAGAAGATCCTACCTCCGTTACGGCCCCACCAAACAACCCGGATACAAAACCGGATGTTCGATAATGACCCCATCCGTTTCAGCATGAAGTCCAATCGAACCGAGATCGTTCTGGGGCAACCCATTGAGCTGACCATCACGGCTCAGTATCTCAATCTCTCGCCAGCACTGCTCTACACCCTTGCGGGTTCCGGCGGTTTCCGATTGAAACTACTCCTGCCTGAAGGCTTTATCCGCACCGGTGGCGACTATGCGGATTTAGTGAGCACCGAGCTTCCCCCCTCGAACGCATTCGTCCGGTATACCGTAACCGGCTACTTCACTCAGGTCGGAGCCGAAAACACGTTCCGACTCTTACGCAGCCACTCGAATGCCGACCAGACCAGTCTTTTCGTTGAAAAAGCCCGCGTTTCCCTAACGCTTGTCAACTCGGCCGAACCCGTGCGCAACCGACAGGCCCGGGAAAGTGCCGACAATCCGGCCAACGGGAATTACGAAGGGCATTTTGACGGTGCCAACTGCGACAATTTCTGGGGTTGGGTGTATGATCGCAACAACCCGAATGCGCCAATTACGGTCGAAGTGGTGGCCAACGGCCAGGTGGTCGGTAGTTTTTCAGCCTCCAATTTCCGGCAAGATTTGTTGAATGCGGGGAAAGGAAATGGCCAACACGGTTTCAACTATGCCCCTCCGGCTTCGATCAAAAATGGACAGAACCAGTCGATCAGTTTGCGGGTACAGGGAAGTTCCTTCACGCTGGAGCAGGGTCCCCGAACGGTTCAGTGTGCGGGGAGTGGCAGTTCCGGTGGAACAACCACCCCACCGACTAATCCAGGTACACCTCCCACAGCCAACAATCCTTCGAATGGGAATTATGAAGGACATTTTGAGGGAGCCGACTGCGGTAACCTGGGGGGTTGGGTATACGACCGCAACAATCCGAATGCCCCAATAACCGTCGAAGTAGTGGCCATCGGTCAGGTGGTGGGCAGCTTTACAGCGGCCAATTTCCGGCAGGATCTGTTGAATGCGGGGAAAGGGAATGGCCAACACGGTTTCAACTATGCCCCTCCTGCTTCGATCAAAAACGGACAGAATCAATTGATCAGTTTGCGCGTACAGGGCAGTTCCTTTACGCTGGAGCAGGGACCCAGAACCATTCAATGTGCAGGGAGTGGCAGTTCAGGTGGAACAACCACCCCGCCCACTAATCCGGGTACCACAACGCCCCCACCGTCCACTAATCCGTCGAACGGCAATTATGAAGGCAACTTTGAAGGAGCCGACTGCGGTAACCTGGGGGGGTGGGTCTACGACCGCAACAATCCGAATGCCCCAATAACCGTTGAAGTGGTGGCAAATGGACAGGTTGTGTCTACTTTTCCGGCTGCAAATTTCCGGCAGGATTTGTTGAATGCGGGCAAGGGGAATGGGCAACATGGTTTTAACTTTGCTCCTCCGGAATCTATCAAAAATGGACAGAACCAGTCGATCAGTTTGCGCGTACAGGGCAGTAGTTATACATTGAATAATAGCCCTAAAACGATCCAATGCGCGGGGAGCGGCAGTAGTGGCGGAACGGGGAGCAATCCCGGAACGAGTACTCCTGAAACGGGTAATTGCTCGGTAGAAAATCCAAAGGGCCATCTTGACAATGCGACTATGTATTCTGTAGGTGGCTGGGCGTTGGATGAGAATAACCTGAATAAGACAGTCTTGGTCGATATTTTTGTTAATGGGATCAAATTAGCCACTGTAGAAGCTAATGAAGACCGGCCCGATTTAGTTGGGGCCTTTGGAAACAATCCGGCGGCTCGGTACCATGGATTCAGTGCGGAGTTTGGTCTTTCAGGGGTTGGAAATGGTATAGGTACTGTAACGACTCGAATTTGCGGTTCTACTACGGATTTGCCTACGAGTATTAATCGTCAGGTTAATTTTAGAAGCGATTTCATTATTAATCCATACCTCTTCCCTTTAACAATCGATGGAGGAACACTAAAAGTTTTTGTTTTGATAAAGGCAAAAAGGCCTAGCGATGGTGACGCTGGTGGACCTACTGGACCAGCAGGACCAGCAGTAGGTGTAGGAGGACCAGCTACTGCTGGAGGTAGTGGCAGTGGCAGTGGCAGTGGTAACGGTTCTAATGAACCTTTGATTAAATACCCATATAAATTAAAAGCTTCTTACGAGAAAAAATACCCTAAGTTTACTAATGTTTTGCGAAATCTTAGATCGAAAGCGTTAAGTAACGCTAGAATAAAGAATGCCATTAAAAAATTTACAGGATTAACCGATGCTCAAATTCAAGAAAAATTAACCTACGGACAAGGTCCTGAATTAGTAATTAGCACACGCCCTCAAAATACAGATTGGGGACACGGTGGTTACAAATATGGAGAATATGATTCTGATCCATATCCAAAACAAATATGGATTGATGAGTTTTCGGTTGAAATGTTGGAACGAGGGCAGGGTTTAACTAATTTGGAAGAAGCTTATGAAATTTTTTTAAGTATGCTAGTAGTGCATGAATTTGCTCATTTTGGTCAGACAGAAACGAATATCATTGATACTGTTCATGGACCAAATGGACAAAATGATACGCCAGGTTCATTCAATATTGAAGCTTTCGGTGTACCCGCCACTCCTGCAGGGGGAATACTGCTTTATTATAATAATAAAGTCCGTATAAAAGGTAATTAAGTAATTTAAAGCGTTGGTAATCTTCAGTGTTACCAACGCTTTAAATTTAGCAATTGCAATTATGAAAACTATTTGTATCATAGCTATTCTATTGTCAGCTGAATTATGTATATGCTGCCACACTAATCAGAAAGATTATTTTAATCAGCAATCCTATAATCCAGCATTGATCAAAGAAGAAATCAATGTTATTAATCAGACATTGCGTTACCTTAACCCCGCAGAGTCTAAGCCAAATTGGGAAACAAATGCTAATGAGGCTGAGATCGTTAATGGTAATATGTATGGAGAGCCCGTCTTAATCGGATTTATGTCCGGGATATTTATGCCAATTGACACACTGTTTGACCAGCGGATTCGAGAAGCTCAGAAAGACTGGAGAAAACGGTTTCCAAAAATCGATTCTATTTATTTAGATGTATACAAAAATTTATTGACAGTTCGAGGCCCAGAATTACCGCTGGAAGCAAAAGACCGTTCAGAGCCGCTGCCTATAGCGAAAAGACTACTGCCATCAGGAGCTGATGATATAATTTGGCTGGATCGAGACCAAGTAAAAGATCAAGATAAGTATGATATAGGTAGTTTGACACACCCTTCATGGATCAAACTTTATTATTCTTTCCAGAAAAAAGATCTTAATGTTCCATACAAGTGGATGGGGACGCTAAGTATTTCGCATGTTTCCATTTCAAAAGATAAACATCGTGCCTGTTACCTATATGTGATGTGGGGTCACAACTATCGATTTGGTGTTGTGTTCGCTCGAAAAATCAATGGAAGATGGAAACAAGAAGGGGATCAGTGGCTTTCAATCAGCTAGTTTGACTTTTTAAGCGGTTAATCAAAAAAATACTGATCATCATTCGAGGGAAATGGTGCACTCCATTTTTAGAACCACTTGCTAATTTGGATAAAGGATTAGATTTAGACCCGAATGAAAGACAAGACCAAGCGAAACCGATCAAACACAGTCCTTTATTTGATGGAAAATGACAATTCAAATGCTGAATGGAATGGTCTAAGACCAATTTTTCTTATCGGTATTGGGTTGATGATCATTTCCTGTAATTCGTCACAAAAAGAAACCTACCAACTAAGCAATCAGGATACAACAAGGGTTCTGCAAACCGTCTTCGATACATTCAAGACCGATTGGGAAAGAACTTTTGAAGGACAACCGATGCGGATTTTACCTAATAAATCCATCAAACCCGGTACAGTCATCACCATCAATGGGCGCGCTGTTCGTTATTCAGAAGTGGATTCATCGAAAATGGACTCGGTTTTCGCCCTCCCCAAGTTCTTTGCCACCATTGAAGAATTTCGTTTTCCGACCGATAGTACCGCCTTTGTCGACATTAGTTTCCGTGACATTGGGGATGGAGGGGAGTTTTGGCTTGTACGGCAGCGTCGCAAACAATGGGTTATTCGTTCCACCCGATTTTTCAAAATATAGATTGCATTTGAATGCTTCAGTTTCTCAAAATGGCGGTACTTTATTGCCTTGTAATCTCCTGCGGCTGGTGCCATAAAAAGGCAAAAAAGCGGAACAGCCTTCATAAATTAAAGTACTCTGCTGTTGGTCAAACCGTTTTTTGCAGACCTAAAACTTGATCAATAGGAAGAAACTATGAATATACCGGAGAAAATTGACGAAATAAACATAAAATACAACAAGTGGGTGATTGCCATCCACCTAAACAACGTCACTTATCATACAATCTGGGGGTACGACTCTCTAACCAAGAATGGTGATACAAAACTATTGCTCGATTCGAAAAAAAACATACTATTATTCAAAACGAGACATGATTCGATAACAGCGGTTTTGACCACCGAAATTCCTGTTTTTGATACAGAAAAGACAACAAACTGGGCGAAAGAAATCCAAAAGATAGTAAATCTCTATGAAGATGAATCCGTAAACAATCTCGATCATCTTCAATCCATTATCGAAAGATTTAACTTTGAAAATATCGACAACATAGCGCCAGAAGACGCTCAGAATATTGTCAATTTCGTCAATTTGTTTACCGATTATGCCGATCAAATCGGTGACTCCTCCTTACTGATTCTATGGAATAATCCTGCCATAAAATCTTTTTGGGAATACCTGTACAATCAATTTTTTTGGACTATTCCTGCGGATGAGTTGAAAGAAAAACAAGCAGAGGTATTAGAAAATTACAAAGCTGATGCTTGTAAAAAAGGGTTGATGGATATGTTAGCTGTTTTTAAGTCGCGTTTGGTCGTATATTCAGAGACTGCTCGCTAAACTGTGTCAAGGGTGAATAAAAAGGAAAAAACCTTATTTTCACTATCATGAACAACGACTTCGATTTCGAGGCCTTCAAACAGGCCGCTATCAAAGGCCTTTACGAAGGCAAACCCTTAACAGGCGAAGGTGGGCTGTTTGCCCCTTTACTTAAACACTTCCTCGAATCAGCTTTAGAAGGCGAAATGAGCCACCATCTGGTTCAAACTCGTCTGCCTGAGCAAAATCGACGCAATGGTAAAACCAGCAAAAAAGTAAAAAGCAGTGCTGGTTTGCTGGACTTGCAAACGCCCCGAGACCGCACCGGTAGTTATCAGCCCCAATTAGTCCCTAAACGGCAAGTTGTACTGACTCCACAACTGGAACAGAAAATTCTCTCGCTCTACGGAATGGGTAGCAGCTACGCGGATATCAGCCAACATCTTTCAGAGATGTATGGCTACTCGCTATCCGACAGCGAGTTAACAGCCATTACCGACAAAGTAATCCCGGCCATGCGGGAGTGGCAAAATCGACCTTTGGAGAGCTTGTATGTATTGGTCTGGTTGGATGGTATCTACTACAAAGTTCGTCATGAAGGCCGGGTCGTGACCCGCGTCCTATACAGCGTCATTGGACTGAGTTTAGCGGGTCGTAAGCAGGTACTAGGGATTTACACAGCGGAGAGTGAATCGGCCAAGTTTTGGCTCTCAGTGCTAACTGACCTTAAGCAGCGCGGGGTCGAAGACATGCTGATCACCTGTGTGGATGGGCTCAAAGGGTTTGATACGGCTATTGCAACCGTTTTTCCAGCCGCCACCGTTCAACTCTGCATTGTCCATCAACTCCGTAATTCCTTTCGGTTTATCCCTGACAAATACCTCAAGAGCTTTGTTAAAGATATTAAGGGGGTATACCAGGCATCGGATCGTGAGCAAGCTATGGAGCAATTATTGCTGGTACAGGAAACCTGGGGGCAGCGTTATCCACAAGCCATTCAGCCTTGGTTGGACAAGTGGGAGTTACTTTCGCCTTACTTTGACTATCCGGCGGCTATCCGCAAGGTCATGTATACGACCAATACAGTTGAAGGCTACCATCGTCAATTGCGTAACGTAACCAAAACGAAAGGGGCTTTTCCCTCCGATATCGCTTTACAAAAACTGGTGTATTTGGTGATTCAAAATCTGCAAATCAAGTGGGAAACCACCACGTATAATTGGAAGGAGATCTTAGCCCAAGTTTCTATTATATTTACTGAACGAATTCAGCCACATCGCTTTGATTAAACCCACTGACACAGTTCAGCGAGCACTCCCTATATTCAAATGAATTTCGATCAACAACCCTGTCAGGGTCTTCGACCGCTGACAGGGTTCATTAACTTCTAATATTTCACCACCTTCTTCCGCACCACCTGCTCCCCAACCCTGATTTCAATGATGTATAAACCACCCGGCATCGTTCGAAGGTCGAGCGTCTGTTCAAAACCGTCGTCGGTTTTCTGGTACTGCTGTTTCAGCACCTCCACCCCGGCCACGTTCCGGACCGACAGCGTCAGGATGCCCCGGGACGTGTTCCGGAAAGAAACCGCCGTTAAACCGTCGCTGGGGTTGGGAGAAACCGTCAAGGCTTCATCCGGCAGGGCAGTTGGTACGCCGGTGATCGTGCCGGGCTGCACGTAAATCCGGGCCGTTGCCGTCGCATTACACAGATCCAGACCGGAACCCGTGACGGTATACGAGGTCGTTTGCGTGGGCCGGGCAATGACCTGCCCACCCAGCGTACTGCTCAGATTCTGACCCGCCCAACTGAAAATACTGGCTCCACGGGCATTGAGCGTTACCAGTTCGCCCGGCAGAATAAACTGTTTAGATGCCGTCAACTGAACGGACGGTTTCATGCCGACCCGGGCCGTGATTTCGTGGGCGACGTTGAGTCCCTGACGAACCCGGTACCGCTCCCATTCGCCGTTGGCATTCTGCTCCCAGGAAGTTCCCAACAGCGATTCGCCGTCGCGGGTTGTGGTCAGGGCCACCGTATCACCAGCCACGTAGGTAAGCTCAATGCCGATGTGGAACGGCAAACCGCTCAGCGGAACGTTCCGGTCGAAGACGATGCTGGTGGCTCGGTTGTTGGCCACATCCTCCAGAATGGTCCGGAGGGGCACCTCTTTCGTTTCCAATACCGCACCGGGTCCGTTCTGGAAGCCCCGGGCGTTCCAGACGGTTACGGTTACGATGGATTCCGTCTCGGCACCTTTGGCGGCTTTTGCAACCCCAAACCGGAGCGAGGCCCCGTGCATGTTATTATAACTCAGTGAATTGTCGAAGAATTCGGAAACCGCTCTGGTTTTACGACTGTTTTGGCCCGCAACATACCCGGTTCCGCCCGGTTGGCGCAATACGGTTCGGGTGCCGCTGAAATTGGTCTGGTCGGCACACAGGCCGACGTTCAGGACTTCAATGTATTGTTCTCTGACAAATGGGACCGACGAACCGGCGGCATTGGAAGCTACCAGGGTCACCCGGAATTTGCCCGGCTGGTTGTAGGTCACCACCGGATTTTGTTCGGTCGAAGTCGAGGGTGTTCCACCTTCAAACGTCCAGGTCCAGCTCGTCGGGAAGTTGGTCGACAGATCGGTGAAACGCACCTGACCACCCAGCAGAACCCGGAGGTTTTCGGCCCGGAAATTTGCCGACGGACGCGCAACGACGGACGTACCGCAGACGTTGGCATTCACCAGGTTGGCCCGACGAACCGCCACCTGCATCACCGCCCTCATGCGGGTTTTCTGGCCGCGCGTGAAGATGTTGAAACAGGCGTCGTCGGAATAGTCCATGTAATTTTCGACCATGTTGGTACCTCCGCAACTCACGCGTCCTTTCTGACAGCCCCGGCTTTCGGATGCCTGCGTCGGCGTGTCGTCCACAAAGTCATTTCCGCAGTTGGCATCGCCCCAGATGTGAATCAAGCCCAGCCAGTGGCCCACTTCGTGCGTCAGCGTCCGGCCCAGGTTGTAGGGAGCCTGCATCACCGGAAAGTTGCCTTTCTCCGCATTGCCAAACGACTGATACCGGATCACCACGCCGTCGGTGCTGCCCGCTCCCGAATTGGGCGACAAACCCGGCAGGGTCGACTGGCTCGGAAACTGCGCGTATCCCAGCAGACGGTCGTCGGAGGCCGCAAAATCAACGACCCAGATGTTGAAGTATTTTTCGGGGTCCCAGAAGGTATTCGGTTTCAAAACGCCGTCGATGTCGGCTTTGCTCCAGGTCGATTTGCCGAAATTAGACGCCCCGTTTACCCGGTCGATCCCGCGTTCCGTAATCGTTCCACCCGTGGGGTTGATGGCGGCCAGGCAAAATTCGATCTCGATGTCGGCCCCGTTGGCATTGTCGTTAAACCCCCGGGTACCCGGTTTCCGGCGAAAGTCTTCGTTGAGCGTTTCCAACTGGGCTTTTACCTGTGCTTCGCTGATGTTGCGGCCCGTTCCGACGGCTTCGCCCGCGTGTACGACGTGAACCACCACCGGAATGGTGAGCACCACATCGGCCAGCCGACCCGTCCGTTCCAGTTTTTTGATCTGTTCAATCCGCTCCTGCAGGGTCTTTTCAAAAGCCGCCCGGCTACCCATTTCGGGGTATTTAGCCCGTAAAGCACTGTCCATCTGCATGGTAGCACATTGTTCCCGCGCTGGCTGGCTGGCCAGTTGCTGCCAGGCCGGAATTTGCTGAGCCGATCCGGAATAGAATCCGCAAGCCAGTAGGGCAACCGAAAAAAGTATACGTTTAAGCATAAAAAGCAATCCAGTTAGGTCGGTGATCGATCCAGCGGTGTACGCCGAAATTTACTACCGCATTTCTCCTTTATTTTGTGGTCGAGTTGAACGTAAACCGATAACTGGCGTCAATCGGTTCGACGTAGATTTTGTCGTAGTAGATTTCCACCGTCATGGACGTTTCCGTTAGATTCTTAATGGTAAACGGCAAGACGCTGCCACTAAAAACCGGAATCACAAATTCCAGGGTAGCGTTGGAATTAATCATCGTCCAGCTATCTTCAAAAAGCGTATCGGCTTCGGTCGTGCTGCATTTGGTAGTCCCGTTGAGGTATTCGAGTTTGTGAGACTCGTCGGCATAAAAAACGTACCGGTCATCACTCCGACAGGGATCTAGCGCGTTTTGAATCGGTATTACCCCCGACTTTTTGCCTTCATCCACTACTTCGAAAGATACCAGCCGCCAGATTTTCTTTTCAGTTCCGGTCAGCAACTGGCTGTAGGTAATGGGTTTCGGTTCCAGCTTTTCGGAACACCCGGCGAAAAGCCCCATCAGGCCTGTCGACAAAACCAGAAATCGGATAGCGGTTTTCATACGGTTCATTATTGTGGCGTATACGTGAGCGGAAACGTGATCGTCCCAACCGAGTCCTTGCCGGAAGGGGTCGTGAAGGTTGCTCTCCAGCGCAGACTCAAGGTGATCTGACGGTTTTGCGGATTCCACGAACCGGTTCCCGAGAGCGTATCTCCGCCCAGATCCGCATTGGACTGAACCGGAATCGTCAGGGAATTGTCTCCGTTATCCACAAAGGTGAAGGTGGGTTTGATGGCGTTAAATCCAAAAAAATCAGCCATCCCAATGTTCCAGTTGCCGATGGTGTAGGTTTTGCAATCGAGACTGGAAATGGCAATATCGGGTAAGGTAGCGGTATTGGTCGACAGTTGCAGGATGTTCACATACGCGCCATTTTGCCGGGCACCCGAATAGGTGCCACTGAAAAGGCAATCATCCTCGATGGTGAACGTAAGGCTTTTGCCCAACAGCCCTTCTTTGCCAAAACCCACCCGCAGCGACGAGGGCTGCACGTCGGTCAGCGTCAACACCACCGTCTGGGATTCCAGAATGTTGTTGGCGTTGTTGATCAGTTTCAGATTGATGGTACCCGAACTCTGCTTGGCTGGAATCGTCACGGTGCCTCTGGTGCCTTCAATGGCGTAATCCTTACCCTCACGGGCGGTTCCGCTGATGACGTAATTGATTTTAATGGCCTCGTCCAACTGCGGTCCGGCGTTGTGAACCTTGATGCCGATGGTCTTGCTGTAACTTTCCTTATAGGTCAGCGACGAGTCAGTAAACCGCACAAAATACGGCCCTTCAAACGTGCGGTCAATGTCCTGCTCCTCACAGGCCACCACCAGCCAGCCCGTTGCCAGCGCAATAAGGCAAGTCAATAGGTATTTATAGTGTCTCATTTGTCGTCAGAATTCAAACCACAGCAGCAGCTCTCTTAACTATTCATTCTTAACTCTTAACTCTCAATCAGTACCCCGGATTCTGCGCGTCCTTCAGCGCCGGATTGCGCTGCACTTCCCCATTCGGGATCGGCCAGCGGTCGTAGGTGGCTTTCCAGTTGGGCGAAAAAGCCGTCATAACCGCCTGCAACCGGCCCGTCCGGATGAGGTCGAACCAGCGGTGGCCTTCAAAAGCCAGTTCATACACCCGCTCCCGCTCAATCGCCGAAATCGCTTCGGCCTGGTTGGCGGCCGACACATTTGGTGCCTTCGCCCGCGCCCGCAACACATTCAGGTCGGCAATGGCTCCGGCGGTTCCGGTCAGCTTGTTCTGCTGCGCCCGGGCTTCGGCCCGAATCAGGTACATTTCGGCCAGGCGGATCAGCACGATGTTGTTGTTATCATTATCGGCGGTGCCATATTTCTGCACCGTCCAGCCATTGTCGTCGCCCTGTAAATTTTGGGAATTAAACGCTACCGTGGCCCGGCGCGTCCCCGACTCGGTCGACAGCAGGGAAACCACCACCTGATCCGAGGGGATCACTTCCCGACGTCCCACAAAAAGGTTGGTCAACCCAAAATTACTGGTTCCGGGGTCGTCGGACAGCCCGTAGCCGACCTCCAGAATGGACTCTTTCGTAAAATCTTTGCTCACAATGTCTTCAAAGTTGGTTTCCAGCGAATACACTTTGGCATCGATCACCCGGGTCGCATACACCTCTGCCTGGGCCCAGTTTTTCTGGTAGAGGTAATACCGGGCCAGCATGGCCTGGGCGGTTATTTTGTTGGCGTAGGTGCCGTTTACAACCTGTGCCGTCGAACCGGCTTCGATGGTGGCCAGATCGGTTTCGGCTGCTCTAAAATCTTCCAGCACCGACGCCAGAATATCGGCTTTGGCAGTCCTCGGAATGTTCCGGTTGGTGCCCTGATCGGTGGTGGTTACTTTGGGAATATCGCCAAAGGTATTGGCCCCGATGAAGTTGGCATAGCCGCGTAAAAACCGCATTTCGGCCAGCACCTGCTTTTTGGTGGCGGCAGAAACCCCACTGATGGGTGGCAGCCTTTCGAGCACAAAGTTGGCCACGTAAATGGTCCGGTACAGGTTACTCCAGAGAGAGGCCGGTGCGCCGTTCGAGGAGGTAATCTGCTTGGTACCCAGTTCGCGGTAATCATTGAAGGTTCCGTTGTGCCGGATGTAATCGGCCGTAAAATCCCCCGCCATCATGTTGGTGGCGGCCATGCCCCGGAGCGCACTGTAGGCACCGATCCGGGCCGGTTCCACATCGTTGGGTTCGTTCAGAACCAGGTTATCGACCAGCAAATCGACCGGTTTGGGTTCCAGCACGGCCGTACAGGAAGCCAGCCAAGCCGTGGCCAGTATGGCAGTATAGCGAATGAATCGGATCATAGGTTTAAGGTGATTCCCACCATCATGGTTTTGTATTGAGGAATGGTGAAAAAGTCGATGCCCTGCGCGGTGGTCGAACCGTCCAGCGTGCTGACTTCCGGATCGGGACCCGAATACCGGGTGAGCGTCCAGAGGTTGGTGGCCGAGGCAAAAATCCGGGCGTTCGACACAATCCGGAAGCGTTCGACGTACTTTTTAGGGAGATTATATCCCAGCGAAACATTTTTCAGTCGCAGGTACGAGCCATCTTCCAGGAATCGGCTACTGTGGTAGTTGTTGTACGTATTCTGGTAAACATACCGGGGTACACTGGTGATGTCACCCGGTTTTTGCCAGCGTTCCAGGGCCTTCCGCGACTGATTACTCTCCAAATCCGCCCCGGTGTTGATGGTAGACGTACTGGTAAAGTTCAGCATCTTGTTGCCATACGAACCCTGAAAGAAGACGTTCAGATCAAAACCTTTGAACGAAAACCGGTTGGTCAAACCGCCAAACAGTTTGGGTTGGGCATTGCCAATCACCTGACCGTCTTCGGAGTTGATCCGGCCATCGCCGTTGATGTCATCGTAAATCGCATCGCCCGTCGCCGGATCGACCCCCAGGAACTTGAGTCCCCAGAACGAACCCAGTGGTTCCCCCTGCAACACCACGTTTGTATTCCCAACGCCATTCGCGGTGTACCCCCTAAACAGCGGGCCATCATTGGCCAGTTCGACCACCTTGTTGACGTTCCGGGACAAGTTCAGGTCCGTATTCCATTTAAAACCGCCCCGGTCGAAGTTGACCGTCGACACCATCAACTCAATTCCCCGGTTCGAGATTTTCCCGATGTTGCCCTGCAAGGTTCCAAAACCGGTCGTCGACGGAATGGGCTGGGCAAACAGCAGTCGGTCGGTGAGGTTGTCGTAGACATCGAAACTAATACTGAGCCGCCCGTTGTAGAGTGAAGCGTCCAGCCCCAGGTTGGCTTCCCGGGTTCGCTCCCACTGCAGGGTTGGGTTTGCGAGCGCTTCAGGACCCAAACCCGTTGCGCCACTGTAGGTCACCGAAGCCCAGGTTCCCAGAAACTGGTAATCCCCAATCCGCTCATTTCCCGTAAAACCGTAGCTGGCGCGGAATTTCAGGTCGTTCAGAAAGCGGAACGATTCCATGAACTTCTCCTGCGAAATCCGCCAACCCACGGAGGCCGAGGGAAAGAGCCCAAATTGACGATCCTGACCAAAACGGGATGAGCCGTCGTAACGGGCCGTCAGCGTCGCCAGATACCGGTCATCATAATCGTAGCGAACTTCGCCGAAGGTGGAGATCAGCCCGCTTTTCAGCAAATTGGAAAATCCGTTATCGACAATACCGGCCGAGGTGATGTACGTAAAGTCATCACTTGGAAATAACCGGCCCGTGACACTCCCCGACCGTTCCTGCCGTTGCAGAATTTCAAACCCCGCCAGAAAGTTAAACCGGTTTTTTTCATTCACTAAGGCACTGTAAGTCAGCGTATTGGTATTGATAAAGGTGGTATAGGTTCCCGACGTAAAGACCCCGTAGCCGCGCCCGCCCACGCTTTCCAGATACCCGCCAATGGCGGTTTGCGACGACTCGAACTGGTCTTCCGTCACCTGGTTATAGTCGATGCTTACCTTGGACCGAAACCGGAGATTCTGGAGCAGTTCGTATTCGGCCCAAAGCCCCCCCAGCATTTTTACCGTATAGGTATCGAACCGGGGCAACAAGGCCTGGGCTACCGGATTGAAGTTTGGAAAACCGGCGTAATTCGGATCGTTGGGGCCATACAATTTTCCCTGCTCGTTGTAGGGCGAGTGAAAGGGCAGTGATTTGAGGGCACCGGAATAGACGCCATCCAGAAAGTTATCGCCCTTGACCCGCTTGTTCAGCGTTCGCGACAGGGAAATATCCGTTCCGAACGACAGCGCCGAATTGGCTTTGTGATCGAAACTGAACTTGCCCGACATCCGGGTCAGGCGGTTGTTTAACTGAATCCCTTCCTCATCCCGGTAATTCCCACTGATGTAAAAATGGGTTTTATCGGTGCCGCCCGATGCCGAAAGCTGGTATTGCTGATAGAGTCCTTTCCGCAAAACCGCATCGACCCAGTCCGTATTGATGCCGTCGGTGACGCCTTTGATCAACCCCAGTTTGTCGGGGTCCTGCCCGGCATTGATCACGGCTTCCCGTTGCAGATCGAGCAACTCGCTGGAATTGAGCAGATCGGGCCGACGGACAATTTCAGTCACCCCGCGCTGCACTTCGGCCGTGAAGGTCGTTTTCTGATTGGCCTTTCCTTTTTTGGTAGTTATCAACACTACCCCGTTGGCGGCCCGCGATCCGTAAATGGCTTTGGCGGAGGCATCTTTCAACACCTGTAGCGACTCGATGTCGTTGGGGTTGAGGAGCGAGAACGCGTTGTCGTTTTGGCCCCCGAAATCGCGCGACGACAGCAAACCGTCTTCGACCGGCACGCCATCGACAATGAACAGGGGGCGGTTGCTGGCCGTGATGGAGGTGCTGCCCCGAACGCGGACGGTGATGCCTCCGCCCGGTGTTCCCGACGACTGGGTGACCAAAACCCCTGCCGCCTGGCCTTGTAGTGCCTGATCGAAACTGGCGACGGGAATCTCCTTGAATTTGTCGGCGGTTACGGAAACCATCGAACCGGTGATGTCTTTCTTCTGCACCGAGTTATACCCGGTTACCACCACCTGCGCCAGTTCATTGACGGCTTCGGCCATCTGGAGATTGATGACCGAACGGTTGTTGACGGGAATGTCCTGAGAAATCAGGGCGATGGACGAAAACGTCAGGATGTTTTTGTCATCGGGGACGTTGATGCTGTAATTGCCATCGGCGTCGGTGCTGACCCCAATGGTGGTTCCTTTCACCACGACGTTCACGCCCGGCAACGTCGATCCGTCCTGTACTGCGGTTACCCGCCCCGTTACCCGACGGGTTTGTCCAAAGGCCAGATTTCCCGACAGAATAATGAATAAGAACCAACAACTTAATAAAGTATAACGTTTTCTCATCTACAAAAACTGGGTGTTAGAACGAATCTCATGGGCAAAAACCGGTTATTTCTCATCCCCTTTGAAGGGTCAATATACTGATTTTTCAAACTATTAAACGCTGAATCACGGCTAATCAATGTATACCAAATAAAAAAATATGTAACATCTACCATGACGCTTTTTTTTAGTGCAACGTTGTACTTCTGCCAAATAAAAATGCCGTACCCGGTGGTACGGCATTTTTAAATAGAGTATTTCAAAATGACGAATATCAAATGATGAATAATAAATATAAAAGTGGGTACGTGCTGTAAATACTTTTACATTTATTATTCATCATTTATCTTTCTCCTTAATACCCCGGATTCTGAACCAGCAGGCTATTGGCGTCGATTTCGCGTTTCGGAATGGGCATGACCAGCTTCGGATCGTTCCAGTTGAGGTCGCCGGTTTTGCCTTTCGTGCGCTTGATGTCGTGGATGCGCAGGCCTTCGAAGGCCAGTTCCAGTTGGCGTTCTTTCAGAACCTGAGCCAGTGTAGGCGCGGCAATCGGAGCCACTCCAGCCCGTTCGCGAACGGCGTTCAGATCCTCGGCGGGTGTAGCCCCCGTGCTGGTCGAAAGTCGCAGGTTGCACTCGGCACGGGTCAGCAGCATTTCCGACAGACGAATCACGGGAATGTTGGCGTAAAAATCCGCCCATTTTCCGGTGTAATACCGGGTTCCGGCTCCTTTCACACCAATGTAATACAACTCCGTCCGGCGCGCATCCGTCAAATCATACGACTCGACGAAGCTGTTCAGCACCTGAACATCCCCCCGGCCAACGGCAGCCCCCCCCGCCGGAATACTGGCGTACAGCGTTGTTAACCCATCATTGGTCGTTCCGGGGTTGTTCTGCGTGTTTTCCTGAATCTCGAAAATACTTTCGGCCGTATTTTTGTTCCGGAAAACCGTCGTCACATTGGTGTTCAGTTGGTAATTCCCCGATTCGATCACCTGATTAACCGCAGCAAGGGCTTTTGCATAGTCGGACTGTTGCAGGTATACCCGCGACAGAAACGCCAGGGCTGCAAATTTAGACGCCCGCAACCCATTGTCTTCCGGCATCAGCGTCGTTGCCTTCGTCAGGTCATCGAGCACCTGGGTATACACCTGGGCTACGGTATTGCGCGCCCGGGTTTCGGCGGCCTGTTCCTGCCCCTTTGTGGCCCGCAGCACCAGCGGAACTCCCAGTTGATCATTGGCTGCCGTCGCTCCCCAGGGCAGCGCATACAGACGAACCAGTTCAAAATACATGATTCCCCGCAGGAACCGGGCTTCCCCTTCAAAGGCGGTTTTCTGGTCGGCATCCGTCACTTTGTCCAGCGACTCCAGGATGTTGTTGGCCACGTTGATGACCTGATAGGCCGTAATCCAGGTGCGTTGCGCTTCGACGTTGGTGGCCAGCATCTGCCGGTTGGTCACTTCCCGGTAGCTCGCAAACGTTCCGCGCCAGGACACCGAATTATCGGACGCCAGCAGTTCAGGAACCAGGTTCAGGTTGGTTCCATACAACTCGCCATCGGCCAGACCGCCCCCGGTTCCGGTCAGAACGCCATAGGTTCCAATCAAGGCACTTTCGATGTCCTGCGCCGTCGATAAAGCCGTAGCCGCATCGACCGACTGGCGGGGCTCAAGGTCCAGTTTGTTGTCACAGGCGGTTATGCCCATCACCATGGCCAGACTTAAGGATATAATTATTTTTTTCATGTTCAGTTTCAATTAAAAGCCAAGATTTACACCAAACGTAAAGGTTTTCGCCTGCGGAGGAGTATAAAAGTCATGCCCTAAAGCAATGTTGGCCGTCTGGTTCGTCGAATTGATATACTGCGTGTTCACTTCCGGATCATAGCCCGTATACTTCGTAAATGTGAACAGGTTCAGGGCCGAAACGTAAACCCGGGCGGTTTGGATAAAGGCTTTCTTCAGGAATGCACTCGGCAGGTTGTAGCCCAGCGAAGCGGTTTTTACCCGCAAAAACGAACCATCCTGCATCCAGCGGGATGAAATACTGGTTCCGTTGGCCGCGCCGAATTCAGCGCGTGGAACATCCGTCACATCACCCGGTTTCTGCCAGCGATTCATCTGGTCCTTGGTCTGGTTATCAAAATAATCACCATTCACCGACTGGTAAATACCCGCTACGTTGAAGAGATCGTTGCCGGAAACAAACTGAAGCAGAACGCTCAGGTCGAACCCTTTGTAGGAGAAGTTATTGTTCAAACCGCCCGTAAAATCCGGGTTGGGATCGCCCACAAACAATTCTGGTGCCGAAGCGTAGTTGTTCGTGGGTTGCCCATCCGGCCCCTCATACAGCGCATCGCCGTTGGCCGGATCGACACCCAGGTATTTTTTACCGTAAAAAACACCCAGTGGCTGACCCACCGTCACATAACTCAGGAAGCGGGAATTGGCCCGGATGGGCGACACATCCAGCCGCGTCACCTTGTTGCGGTTGAACGAGATGTTGAAGTTGGTCGACCAGCGGAAAGCGCCAACCAGGTTTTGCGAGGTAATGCTGAATTCAAGGCCCCGGTTGCGCATGCTGCCGATGTTGCGGGCAATCGTTGAAAAACCGTTGATGGCCGGTTGTGGCACGTTCAGCAGCAGATCGTCGGTGATCTTGTTGTAGAAATCAATCTGGCCGTTGATGCGGTTATTGCGGAAACCAAATTCCAGACCCAGGTCAAACTGCGTCGATTTTTCCCAACGCAAGGCGGCATTGGCCACCTGCGACGGACGAATACCTACCTGGTCGCCATAATTGATGGTTCCATACAACCCGCGTGAATCAAAATTGCCGATTTCCGAATTCCCGGTCAAGCCGTAGCTGGCGCGCAGTTTCAGCAGGCTCAGGATGGGCAGGGCATTCTTGATAAACGGCTCGTCGTTCAGAATCCAGCCCACGGAAGCCGAGGGGAAAAAACCGTAGCGATTGTCGGCCCCAAAGCGTGACGAACCATCGATCCGGCCCGTAAAGCCCACCAGATAGCGATCTTTAAATTTGTAGTTGGCGCGGGCCAGGTACGAAAGAATGCTGAAACCGGTTTCAGTCGAGCGGGCATCCGTTTTCTGGCTGGCACTGGCAAGTTCCTGGAATTTGTCATTCGGAAAATTCCGCCCTTCTGCCCGAACGTCCTGCACATTCTGTTCCTGATAGGTCATCCCGGCCAAAATGTCGATCGTGTGATCGGTACCGATGTTTTTCAGGTAGCTGAGTGTGTTGTTCGTGGTCCAGTTGTTCACCCGCGTCATGGCCTGATAGCCGTAGCCGGTCGGGGCACCATCTTCCGTCACCCGGCCCTGGTAGATTTCTTCCTGCAAATTCAACACATCGAAACCGTACTCACTCCGGAAAGTCAGACCCGGCAGAAGCTGATACTGACCAAATACATTTCCGAACGTACGGAAAGTGCGGGCGTAGTTGGAAGCGTTGTTGAGTTCCACCAGGTTGTTATAATACAGCGTCGAACGGTTATAGCCCGTCGGATCGCTGGGGTTGTAAATCGCCTGCAGGGGCGGCAGGGCGTTCAACTGAATCGGGTTGGAGAACGCATTATCGCCCGACACCTTCTTGTTGACGATGGTGGAGAAAGCAATGCTGGCCCCGACACTCAGTTTCTTGCTTACCGTGTGGTCGAGGTTTAGCCGCATGTTGTTCCGGCGGAAGTTGTTGCCGATGATGAAACCAACCTGTTTGTTGGTCGCACCGCTCAGGCTAAACCGGGTTTTATCGTTCCCGCCGTTGATGCCGAAGTTGGCCTGATTGACGGCTCCCTGCCGGAAAGCCGCACCCGCCCAGTCGCTGTCGATGCCGGAGTTCGGGTCAATCCCGTAGCCCGGAAAACCGTCGCTCGGATCGTTGGGATCGATGCCCGCGTTGGTCAGCGATTCCGTAAATAGTTCTTTGTATTCGGCCGAATTTAAGAACTCCCGTTTGCGGGTTGCGTTCGTGATTCCGGTGTAATAGCCAATCTGGATGTTGGTCCGGCCGGCTTTTCCGCGTTTGGTCGTAATCAGCACGACGCCGTTGCTCGCGCGTGATCCATAAATTGCCGAGGCCGAGGCATCTTTCAGAATCTCAATGGATTCGATGTCGTTCGGGTCGATGTCGGCCAGCGGACTGAAGAGTTCGGTGTCGGTTGTGTTGACATCCTGCGAGGTAATGGGAATCCCGTCCAGCACATACAGCGGTTCGTTCCCGGCGGAGATCGAAGCCGCGCCCCGAACCCGGATCTGCAAGGCCGAACCGAGTTTGCCACTTCCCTGCGTAATCTGAACCCCCGGCGTGCGGCCCTGCAACGCCGTCTCAAAGGTTTGTACCGGCAGTTTGGCAATATCGTCGCCTTTCACCGTCAGTTGCGACCCAGTCAGGTCACGGCGCTGTTGCGTTCCGTAGCCCACCACAACCACTTCACTCAGGGCGCGGGTGTCGTTCACCAGCTTCACATCGATGGTGCTGCGGTTGCCAATTTCCACTTCCTGCGTGGTCGTTCCGATAAAACTGAAAACCAGCGAACCACCCGATGTCGGTACACTGAGGGCGTAATTGCCACTGGCATCGGTCTGGGTTCCCCGCTGGGTTCCCTTCAACTGAATGGAAACACCCGGCAAGGCCGACCCGTCCTCGGAGGAGGTGACTCTTCCAGTCACCTGCCGATCCTGCGCCATCGCCGAAGCCCACACCAGGGTGATTAGCAGACAGCTAAACAGTAATGATCTTCTCATACAAATAGGTTTGGTTTGTTGAAAAAATAAAAATGAAAAAAAACAATCCCCCGGAAAATGGGAATTTACTTAAACGCAATTTAATGCAATTCGGGTGATATGCAGAGCCTTATCATCAAAAAAAATGTATGCCTGCATACTATTTACCAGGTAATTTAGAATCCGGCAATCCATTTCCAATTACCAAAAATACAGTAATTTCCTAATAATCAACCAATTAACTATTTGTTTTGATATATTCAGGATACCTTCCTGCGGCACCGTCGCGATCGGGTATTCGCTCCGGTCAACTTTCCCAATGGGTGACTCCCGGCACCGATCCCTGGTTGGAATTACACTCATAATCCTATTGGAAAGATTAAATAAAATATTTAATCTTTACCAAAACCCGGTTAAAATGGAAGCACACCTTCCGATCTAACCGAATTGCCAGTCATAGAAACACCTAGTCTATGATTATTGACATTCAGTAACAAAGGAAAGTTGAAATGCCCCGAACCCCGTTGCGTCAGGCCGATTTGGAATAAAATGCTTTCAGGTTATCGCGGTAATTGCGTGTCCACTTCAGTTGCTGACCGGTTTTGAGTTTAACGATGTATTCCCCGTTGAAATAAGTTTCGACCTCGGCGATGTAATTGAGGTTGACGATGTATGAGCGGTTGATTCGCACAAAATCGGTTGGATCGAGCCGGGTTTCCAGGCTCGTCAAACTGTCGTAAATCGTATGGCGCTCCTGCGCTGTATGCAGGGTGATGTAATTGCCGTCGGCGTCCAGGTAACTAATGTCGTCGGCCTTGACCAGATACATCCGGCCGGTTTCTTTCACCAGAATCCGGCGCAGATAGGCCCCACTGGGTTGTGCGGCCTGTTCGCTCATCAACTGACTCACCAGGGCCTCAATTCGGGGCTGGGTTTGTTGCGAAATCCGCTCCTGCACCCGCCCCAACGCCTGGTGAAAGCGCACCTCATTGAATGGTTTCAGCAGATAGTCGATGGCGTTGACCTCAAAAGCCCGCAAAGCATACTGATCGTAGGCGGTGGTGAACACCACAAACGGCTGGTGGTGGGGCCAGATTTCTTTCAGTACCTCAAAACCATCGAGTTCGGGCATTTGAATGTCCAGAAAAATCAGATCGGGGCGGTGTTGAAGAATCTTGATGACGGCTTCGGTACCGTTGCCTGCTTCGCCCAGTACAGTAACCGACGGATCGGCCTGCAAAAAGGTGCGAATGACACTCCGGGCCAGCATTTCATCGTCAATGATGAGCGAGCGATAGGTTTTCATGCGTAGAGTTGGTGAGCAAACTAGGTTCACAGGGAAATAAAAGCGTCACGATGGTGCTGCCACCCTGCGGTTGTTCGATGGTAAAATGAGCCGCATCGCCGTAGGCCTGACGGAGTCGCAGGCGGGTGTTGTTCAGTCCAAGACCGCCCCCCTCCCGTCTTTTCCGGCGATGGCCCAGCCCGTTGTCGAAAATCGAAATCTGGATTTCGCCGGGATGTCGGCGGGTGCTGATGCGAATCAGGGCGTCGGTGGTAAGCCCCGAAATACCGTGCGTCACGGCATTTTCGACCAGCGGCTGCAGCAGCAACTGCGGAACCGGACAGTTTTCGGTGGCCGGGTCAATGTCGTACTCGATCCGAAGTCGATCCTGAAACCGGATTTGCTGAATCGCCAGATACTGTTGGGTCAGCGTCAGTTCCTGTCGAAGCGTCAGAAAATTGGAATCCTGGTGCGCCAGCACGCCCCGCAGCAGATCGCTTAGGGTGGTGACCATGTCGATGGCTTTCCGCGTGTCGTTTTGCAGCATCAGACTCACAATGGCATGGTGCGTATTAAACAGAAAATGGGGATTTAACTGCATCTTGAGCGCCTGAAGCTGGGCACCCGCCAGTTGTGTCTTCAATTGCTCATTGTTCAATTCATACGTTAGATTCTGTTCTTTCAGTGCCTGGTAGCGATGGGTGTAGGAAATAATGCTGTACCCGACGACAACCAGCAGGTAATTGGTGACACGCAGTGAATACGACCAGAAAAACCAGAATGGAATATTTTCGGGGCCAATCGGCTTTCCGATTTCGTAAGCATACAAGGGCGAAACGAGCAGATACGCAACACAGGAAACCAGCAGCGAAAAACCCGATGCAATCAACACATGAATGACCAATGATTGGATCCAGGCGCCTTTGCGTTCCAGCAGCCGGATTGGGAAACGCTGCACGGCTTTCAGAATGAAGGGCGTGAAACCGAGCCACATCAGATACGTAACGAGCCATTCGACCGATTCGGCGATATACATCTTCGACTTGCTGCCCAGCAACCAAACCAGCGTACTCTGAATGTACGAGAAGATGGCCAGAACACCCCAGAAAACCAGCGAATAACGCCAGAACTGGCGACTGGTAATCGGGATGCTGGCCTGCTGCAAAAGTGTGTTGATGAAGTTTGTCATTGGGATTCGTACAGGTACGGGTTAGTTCATCCGGCGTTGTTCCTCCTCAGAAACCGTCCGACGGTTTCCGGCTCCTTTTAATTCCCGGTTTCCAAAATAGTAGGTGAATGTCAGGCGGGCGACGCGGGTTTCGGCGTAGGATGCAAACTGGAAATCCATTTGCTGAAATTGCAGCGTTCCCCGATAGCGCTGCGTCTGGAACAGATCGCCCCAGTTGAAACGCAGAACGGCTTTTTTCTGCCAAAAACTTTTCTGGAAGCCGACGCTCACCTGACCATACGCCCGCATTTTGTTCTGGCTGTAGACGTACGGCGAAGTATAAGAAGCCGCCAGTTCAGCCGACAGGCCGTGCGGAAAAACGAATGTATGGTTGCTGGTCAGATTGGCCGACGTCCAGGTCGTGTTCAGTGGTGTTCCGCCCACCCCGGATTGGTAGGAACTGTACGATACATTGGCGGTATTGCGGGCCGACCACCAACGGGTAAACCGCACAGGTGTACTGAGATGTAGCCCCAAAACCGTTTGTTTCGCCAGATTGACGAGCGTAACCCGCGTGACTCCGGTGGTGTTATTCTGTTCGTTGATGTCGGCAATGACGTCACGGGTCTTTGCATAACTCACACCCACCGTCGTTTCGTCCTTGTAACTGTAGCTGAGCTGGAATGCGTCGGTATACTGCGGTTTCAGGTACGGATTGCCCTGCTGGTACATATACGGACTAAAAATACGGATGAAAGGGTTCAGAAACTGGTAATCCGGCCGGTCGATCCGGCGGCTGTAGGTATATTGAAGCTGGTGGTTTTTGCCCACCCGACGGGTCAGCAATACATTCGGAAACAGGTTCAGATACGACCGCTTCACGGTATGTTGGGCCGTCACCGAATAGGCTTCGGTTTGTGTTAGCTCCAGCCGAAGACCCACTTGCAGCGTCCAGTTAGCCCAGTTTCGGTGGCCCGTCAGGTATCCGACGTGAATCGTTTCGCGGTATTCGAATTGGTTCGTGCGGCTGGTGTCGAGCTGCCAGGGCACGGATTGTCCTGCCTCCGCACGTTTGGTCTCAAACTGCAAATCATTTTTGAGCGTCACAAAACTACTTTTCCAGCCGCCTTCCACGGTAGTCTGCCGGTCGATGGGATGCACATAATCGGCTTTGGCGGCCCGGATCAGGGCTTTCGATACGGTATGGAGTCGCTGAAAATTCCGGGGACCGGTTTCGACGCCCTGCGGGTTCAGGTAGCGGTTTTCAAACTGTTCCAACGGCCGAAACGATGCATCGGAATAATCGACGTCCAACAGCAATTCGCGTCCCTTACCGCCCCGGCTTGTGGTGTCGAACCGGTGGCGGTAGTTCAGGTTGGCCGCCAGCCGGTCGATGCTGCGTTGATTATCGTTTCCAGTTTCTTCGGTAGAGGTCAGAACACCGGCTTTGTAGAGGGCACTGGTGGTTCCACCCTGCGAGCGGTTGCCAACGTTCATGCCGTTCAGCAACAATCCGATGGTCGAGTGGTGGTTGGGCGCAAAATCGGCTCCAAACCGAAACGAGTGGCTGGTGTTTTGAATGGGTCGGTAGGTATCCTGCCGGATCAATAGCGGCTCGCCGTCCGGGGACAGCCGCCGGTCGATGTTGGCTACTGACCAATAGTCGCGCTGATCGAATGCGTAGGTACCAAACCAACTCCACGGGCCAGTCCGGGCATTGAGTGTCAGGCCCGAATTGTATTTCAAAAACCGCCCCTGACCCAATCCGGCAGTCAGATTGCCGTTGAGGGGTTGGGCCGACCGGTTGCGTTTCAGGCGGATGTTGATGATACCGGCATTACCGGCGGCATCGTAGCGGGCGGGCGGATTCTGGATGAGTTCAATGGCTTCAATGGTATTGCTGGGCGTGTTCCGGAGCAAATCCATCACCTGTGCGGCCGACAGATAGGTGGGCTTGCCGTCGATCATCACCAGCACATTGTCGCGCCCATTCAGGCTAATCCGGTCCGACTGCCCATCCACCACCACGCCGGGTGCTTTTTCCAGCACTTCGAGTGCTGTTCCACCCGTGGCCACCATGCTGTTCTCCACGTTGAGCACCGTTTTATCAAGATGCTGCTCAATGAACGGTTTTTGGGCCTTCACCGTCACCTGGGACAATTGTCGGGTTTCTTCGCGAATCACCAAAGAAGGCAACTGGTTGTTCCAGTGGTTCTCGCCTACTGAAAAGACACGGGAATAGGTTTTCTGAAACCCTACCAGCGAGGTCGCCACCAGATAGGTTCCGGCAGGAATGGTCTCAAATTCGTACACGCCCTGCTGATTACTCACCGTCCCTTTCACCAGGGTCGAGTCGGTCGCTTTCAGCAACAGCAAGGTCACCAGTTCCAGCGGACCGCCCCCCGAATCCTGTACCAGACCCGTCACCCCGCCGAATTGCGGAGGCTGGGCCATCAGGCTACCGGAAACATACAGAAGCGCAACAATCAGAACACGTTTGAACATTACTGGGGCCTGGAAGACGGTTTTCTGATGAAAACTACGACTTCCCGATGCGTCTTCCCAGGCTCAATTGGCTCAACCGGGGGTTTTATTGTTTGAATTGGGCGAGATCGTATCTGAAATGAATGCCGACTCCAGCGTCCTGATCAACTGGGGTTTGATGGACTGGGTGTATTGATAACCTATCCGGAAAAGATCCCGGGCGCGACGCCAGTCGAAAACATCGTAGCGGCTCAATTCGGGCGGTTCGATCAAAAGGTGGCATTTGGCCAGCCGCTCCCGGGTTTTGCTGCGGACGGCCAGAATGAGGCTGCGTTCCAGCACCCCTTTGACGGACGTAATGGGTTTTTGGGTTGTGAAGGGGTTGCAATGAATCCCCACGATCAGGTCGACCTTGTCTTCGATCACTTCAACCGGCATGTTGTTCAAAACCGCCCCGTCGACGTATTGGCGTTTGTTGATCAGGTAAGGCTCGAAAATACCGGGCAGGCTGCAGGAAGCCAGAATGGGCCGGACGAGTTCTCCGGTATTGAAAACCGTCAGAACACCTTCGGTCAGGTCCGTCGCCACCACATGCATCGGGATATGCAGACTTTCGAAGCAATCGTGCGGTAGATATTTCCGGTATAATTCCTCCGCTTTGTCGAGCCGCAGCAGCCCCAGCCGGGTAAACGCGGGCCGAACGTGGCGGTAAAAGGGCGTTGTTTCGATAATTTTCAGGATTTCGTCGGGCGTATAGCCATTGGCAAACAAGGCGCCGGCAATGGCCCCCGCACTCGTTCCGGCAATCTGATCGAATACAAACCCTTCTTCCTGTAAGCCCTTCAAAACCCCCAGGTGCGCAATTCCCCGCGCCCCTCCTCCGGAAAGCACCAAGCCAATTTTCATTTTTTTACGACGATGACGTTCGAATACCCAGGAAAAAACAACCAATCCGGCCGAATCTCCTCCTTGAAGTAACGAAGCGAATGTTGATTTTGCTACAGAATATTATCTTTAACACAAACTGTGAGATTACTGACCCCGGAGGGGTCCTAAGTGCCGCTGGCACTTAAACAACTGTTAGGCAAGGGCATCATCTCATTGTTGGCGTTATATTTAAAACACCGTCCCGTTTTGTTGTAGGAACGTGGCCAATTGTCCTTTCTCGCGGATTCGGATGCCTTTCTCGGTGGCTTCGACGGTGGCGGCTTCAACAACCGGATCGTGTTCGAACACCAGAATCCAGTTTTCTTCGGCCGCCTGTCGCAGCATACGCGTTTTTTCCTCCATCGTCAGCAGCGGGCGGACGTCGTAACTCATGATCCAGGGCAAGGGAACGTGGGCCGACGACGGAATCAGGTCGGCCACATAGGCCACTTTCCGGTTGCCGACCTGAAAAACCGGCAGCGTCATTTTCTCCGTATGACCATCGACCTGCACCAGTTCGACATTCGGAAAGGAAAAACCGCCCTGGTCGACAAACTGCAACTGCCCGCTCTGCTGCAACGGTTCGATGTTTTCCTTCAGAAAAGATGCTTTTTCGCGCGAATTTGGATTCGTGGCCCAGTCCCAGTGCGCGCTGTGGCTCCAGTAGGTAGCGGATGGAAAGGTAGGCACGAGCTGATCGGCAGACCGGGAAACCGCCCCACCCACATGATCGAAGTGGAGGTGGGTCAGCAAAACATCCGTGATGTCTTTTTCAGAATACCCCGCCTGCCGAATGGATTTCAGCAAGGATGCCTCTCCGTGGGGTTCGTAGTGACTAAAAAACCGGGCATCCTGTTTGTCGCCCAGCCCCGTGTCTACCAGCAGCAGCCGATTACCTTCTTCCACCAGCAAACAGCGCATCGCCCAGGTGCAGAGGTTACGCTCGTCGGCCGGGTTGGACTTGTTCCAGAGTGACTTCGGCACAACGCCGAACATGGCCCCACCATCTAATTTAAAAAAACCGGTATCGATCGTTTGTACAGCCATAGCAAGATTGTAGGGTTCTTGGAAAATGAATAATCAGACTTCTATATACACTATTATTGGCATACCCTGTCCCATTGGATAAGGAATGGATCATTAAAATGACATTAAACAACACTATTTTATGCATTATAAACTAGATTTGCCTTGTATTTATCAGACACATTCAGTACTTTTAGGCATTGATTGAATACTCAACGTGTATGAACTTAAAGAACCTCACTGCATACTGCACGCTCCGGGCAGGTAACAAAGCTGCCGTTTCCGGTGTTGCTGGTTTCGATAATTCATCCATATCCATCGTACGTTATTTGTTCCATTTCGGGTTGTGAATAACCCTGTAAATGCAGGATGGATTCCTGGATTCAATGATATATAAAATTTCGCTTGCAAATAAGTGATCAACCGGAAAGTCCGGTATAGAGGTTCCTTCTATCTGTTTTCGGTTCGCCGAAGCGGTTGCAGGGAATGGTTATACTGATCTTTTTTTGAGCCTTACTCTTAACCGGGTAAGGTAGGTAGGACAGAGAAAAATGGTAGCAAAGATCCCCGTGCATTTCGGGGATTTTTCTTTTTAGGGCCATTGAGCTTTTTTCAGTCGGCTTTTCGGGTCAGCGTCTGGGTATCGAGGGAGACAACAATGGCTTGTCCAATGTGCCACTCCTGTACACCTGAAGGCACATTGAGTGCGATCAGATTGTCCGTCAACCGAATCCGAAGCCGCGTTGTCGTCTCCTCAACCTGAACCTCCTGTATGGTACCCCTAAGGGGAACAGCCGATTTTTTTCCTGCCACAGCAGGGCTTCCAATAGCCGTCACCTTTCCCTGGTTTAGTTCCAGGATGCAGTCGGCAACCCGGTGAATTTCGTCCTGATGGTGACTCACCAAGACCGTTGTTGTGCCAAACTGCCGGTGTAAACGAACCAGTTCGTGGAGCAATTGCTGCCGGGTTTCGTAGTCCAGGGCCGAAAAGGGTTCGTCCAGTAACAATACGTCCGGCCGCCGTGCCAAAGCCCGGATCAACGCCACCCGCTGGCGTTGCCCCCCCGAGAGGGTTGCCGGCTTCCGGTCAGCCAGATGAACCAGATTGACCAGCGACAGCAGCTCATCCACCAGTGAATCCCGGCGGTTTTCGGCCGCAAACTCGACGTTTTGTCGGACAGTCATGTTGGGAAACAGCGCAGCATCCTGAAACACCATGCCGACTTTCCGTTGCTGCACCGGCAACTGAATCCGTTCCGCCGTATCGAGCCAGATCCGGTCGCCAACCCGGATCAGACCGCTTTCCGGCATCGTCAGACCCGCCAGAATCCGCAGGAGTGTCGTTTTTCCCGAACCTGAAGGGCCACACAAACCGGTCAGGCTCCCGGTCGTCAGCTTAAAATCGACATCGAGCAGAGCCGGACCGCTGGCAAACAACAAATTCATCCGGGCCTGTAGCTGGAGCATCGGCATCAGAATATCACCCATCTTTTGTTTATTGCGTAAACCGTCAGCAAAATACCGAAGGAGATGACCAGCAGCAACAAGGCGTAGGCATTGGCCGCTCCATAATGCAGCAACTCGACTTCGTCGTAAATCGCCACGGAAGCCACGCGGGTTTGTCCGGGCAGATTGCCTCCAATCATCAGCACCAGTCCAAACTCCCCAATCGTGTGAGCGAAAGACAGTACCAGGCCCGTCAGCAGCGACGGTTTGATGTTGGGCAGCAAGACACGGAAGAAGGTTTCCCGGCGGGATTTCCCAAGCGTATACGATGCTTCCCGCAACGATGCCGGCAGATTTTCCAAACCGGCCTGTACGGGGTGAACCATAAATGGCAGGCTGTAGAAAATGGACGCCACCACCAGCCCTTCAAAGGTAAACAACAACCGCAGATCGAACCAGGAAAGCAGTTTTTTACCCAGAAAACCGGTCGGATTAAACGCCAGCAAAAAGTAAAAACCGAGTACGGAGGGGGGCAACACGAGCGGTAAACTGATGACGGCTTCGACCACCGGTTTGAAACGGAAGCGGGTGAAGGCCAGCCAACCCGCCAGCGGAATCCCCACCAGCAGCAACAAAAGCGTTGTGGTGGTGGCCAGGCGAAACGTCAGCAGCAGGGGTTGCCAGTCGAAATCGGTCATGGGCGGGATGGCAGTTGGTAACCGTATTGTTGGAAAATAGCCCGTGCTTCCGGCGAAAATAAATAGTCGTAGAATTTCTGCGAACCGGCGGTGGCCTTTCTGAGCAGCACCACGCCCTGCGCAATGGGTTTTGCCCCTTTCACATCCGCCCAGCGGCCTTTGCCCCTTAACAACGGCTCCAGCACCACCGATTTTGCCGTAAACCCCGCATCGACCGCACCCGAAACCAGGTATTGGTTGACCTGTGAAATGCTTTCTCCGTAGACGATTTTAGATTGTAAGCTTTTCAGCAGGTTCTGCTGGGTCAGTGTGTTTACGGCCACGGCACCATAGGGAGCGGTTTTGGGGTTGGCAATGGCAATCTTCGTAATCCGTTTGTCGGCCAGGACGGCCAGTCCTTTGGCGGGATCGATGTCGGCCCGCGTCCAAAGCACCAGCAAGCCGTAGGCATACGTTTTCGGTTTCGCCTGCGCCAGCCCGGCCTGAAAAACCAGCTCGGGATAGTGAAGATCGGCCGACAGAAAAACGTCGAACGGTGCGCCATTCTGGATTTGGGCCGTGAGCTTTCCCGACGAGTTGACGATGGATTCGAGAGTCAGACTGGTTTTCGCTTCAAAACCGGCTTTCAGTTTTTCCATGACGAACTGCGCATTGGCCGCCACCGCCACCCGAATTTTCTGGGCTGTAGCCGGGAGTGTGAATGCAATAAGAAGCAGGATGAACCCGTGGCGCATGAACGATCGTTATAGTCTGGCAAATATAACGAGTTCTTGGAAATAGGAACGGAAATAAGTAGGTTTATATTCCTTACAAAACAACCATGAAACATCTTTTATTTTTACTCGCAGGGTATCTTTTTAGCTTCAGCGGCCAGGCGCAGAAACACCTGGAATGGGCCGGAAAACCGAATCCGGAATGGAAGGCGGAGGTGGTCAGCCAGCATCAGAAGGGAAGTTGGTTAACGGGTGCAGGCCTTACGGTTTTGGGCACGACCGCCAAAGTCGGTTATTTTGCCGCCAACCGGTGGTGGATTGGGGCTGAGGGAGAATTGCACAATTTGTTATCGACCCGTCTGGAAGGCGGTTTATTCGCCCGGTATTACCTCTGGAATGGCTCGCTCCTGAGCGGTTTTGCACTGGGTGGCGTATCCTACGGTCGGTTTCAGGGATGGGATTGGGACATTGACTTCGAAACCCCCGGTTCGCCAACGCGGTATTCCAGCGCCAAATTGAATGCCGGACTGGGTTTGGAAATGACGCTTTCCCGGCGATTGGCGCTTGAAGGCGTCGGGAAGGTGGGCAAGCTCACCGATGCGGGCTGGTTTCAGCCCAGTGTTCAGTTGTCGCTCAACGTGTATTTAGGTAGTCGATAGGCCTAATCTGGCTTGAAAATGCTGACTAAAATGCGTAGTATTGATTTTATTGGATGAACAAGCGCATGGCAATACCCATTGTCTTTGAGGAGCCCAAACGCCTGAAACGCGTTCCCTCCTATCTGGTTTACGAAACACTCAACGGAAAGCCTCTGTATTACAAAGGCTACAAGGACGTTTTGTCAGGCGAGAAAACAGCCGCTGAGATTCTGGGAAGCAGTTCGTTGCAAGCGGCCATTGTGACCGCTATTGTCCTGTTCATAGGTCGTACGATCAATCGGAAAAGATATTTAGTCGTTTCAAATGAATCCGGCCTTCATGTCGATCATGGGAGTAACTTTTCGAACGACGTAGCCATTTTTGAAAAAGAAGGGCTAATTCTGACGAATAAATATTTTGATGTACCGCCCAAAGTAGCCATTGAAATTGATGTACAGATTGATCTGGAAAATTTTTCATCCCGCGAGCAAAGCTATATTTACGCAAAAACCGAGCGGCTTCTCGACTTTGGTGTTGAACGCTTAATCTGGATTACTACCCAGCCCCAGAAGCTATTGGTCGCCAGCCGCACTGGCGACTGGATTACGCACAATTAGGACATCAATGTTCCCGTTCTGGATGATTGTGTGCTGAACTTGGCTGAATTATTGCGTGAGGAAGGGATTGGTTATTGATGATTATTCTTCAGAAAAGTAATCATTATCAATTCTTTTTATTTCATAAATTTGTTGAAGCGAAACACCGAGGTTATAATCAATCATTAATTGAGCTAGTTCTACACCATTAATAAGAACAATTTTTGTTTCGTTGCGTGGCACATACTCAGAGGCTTCCTTTGTAAAAGAAGAAGTTGTGATAAAAATCCCTTTTTTCGCTCCTTGCCCTGCCAATGCACCTATAAACTTGTGTATTTCTGGGCGACCGACAACATTCCCGGGTTTCCAGCGCTTTGCCTGAATATAAATAATATCCAGACCTAATTTATCTTCTTTTATCGTTCCATCAATACCTTCGTCACCACTTTTTCCAATAGCTTTCCCAGCATCTTTTATTGATCCCCCATACCCCATTCTAACAAGCAGTTCGACAACAAGTTTTTCAAAAAAAACTGGAGGCATGCTCACAATTTTATCTAACAAATCTTGTGCAAGGGATTTTCTGATACTGAAATAAGCGCTTTCAAGAGTCTCTTCAGGAGTTTGCTGTGCAATAGTAGTTAGTTCAGCAACTTGCTCACCATTATCCTGTTTTTTTGTAGACTGGAATTCTAAAAATTCTGGATATTGCTTAAGAAATGCAATATTTATGGATACCGGGTTTTGTTTCAAAGCATTTTTACCCCGATCAGTTAGTTTTATAATTCCACGTTTAGGAGAGTCTAATAATCCTGATTTTTTTAAATATGTTTTTGCCCATCCAGCCCTGTTACCAAATAAAAACGCCTGACCACTCGGCAACAACTCCGCCCGCTCTTCATCGGATAGCTGAAAGATAACGCTTAGCCTTTCTACAACATCATTGAATTTATGTTCTTTTCCATCCGCCACATATTTTAGCAGAGGTAACATTATACTCTGGTAATCAGGAATAGGCATAATAAATAAAAGTGTTGAAGTAGCAACTTACAAAAGTATACGAATAGCTACAATTAAACTACATTTAAAACGCCAAAATGACTTCCTGTATAGCATTCAGTGATGTACGCATCAATACCAAAGCAATATTGTTCGTAGCCGGTCGACAAATATGTTTCTTGTTGAACAATATTTTGTTCGGCTATAAATCAACTCCCCGGATTAAACCGGGCCGCATCTATAATCGACCACAAGTGAATCAGCCAGCCGAGCAGAAAAAACCAGAGGACACCGGCCAGCACAAACTGAATGATTGCCATCAGCAACCGCCCTTGCAGCAACTGACCTAAACCGGGAATGAAGAAACTACAGAGAGCAGCCAGCACGTTGCCGCCCGATCCTTGACCTGCCATTGTTTTGAACATTTAAAGTACGATTTCCACCGAAATGTAGTGTGGTGGCGGATCAATCCGTTCGGATTATGACAAACGGTGATTCCTGTCCTTTAAACTGCCAAAAGCCGGGTCCGGTTTTAAAAACTTCTTATCTGTTTCGTTTCGGCAGACCAGTATAAGATGACGATATAAAAAAACCTGCAAGGTCAAAAAAGACCTTGCAGGTTTCGGAGCGGTTTCAAACCAGACTTTACAAGCCTAGTAATTTCTTGTTAAATGCTTCATCAGCGCCCGTTCCGGCGAAGTCGTCAAACGCCCGTTCGGTAACGCGGATGATGTGGCTTTCGATAAACGGTGCGCCTTCTGCCGCGCCCTGCTCAGGGTGCTTGATGGCACACTCCCACTCCAGAACCGCCCAGCCGTCGTAGTCATACTGCGAAAGCTTGCTGAAAATCCCGGAGAAGTCGACCTGACCATCGCCCAGCGAACGGAACCGTCCGGCCCGTTCGACCCAGCCCTGGTAGCCGCTGTAAACGCCCTGTTTCCCCGTCGGATTGAATTCGGCATCTTTGACGTGGAAAGCGAAAATCCGGTCGTGGTAGAAGTCGATGAATTGCAGGTAGTCCAGTTGCTGCAGCAAAAAGTGGCTTGGGTCGTAGTTGATCCCGGCGCGTGGGTGACCATCGACATAGTCAAGGAAAGTCTCGAATGTCACGCCATCGTGCAGGTCTTCACCGGGGTGCAATTCGTAGCCAACGTTCACGCCGGACTCGTCGAACGCATCCAGAATGGGCTTCCAGCGGTTTCCCAATTCCTGAAAAGCCGTGGTGACCAGTCCCGCCGGGCGTTGTGGCCACGGATACATGTACGGCCACAGCAGTGCGCCCGAAAACGTCACGTGCGAGGTCAGGCCGAGATTCTGGCTGGCTTTGGCCGCCCACTTCAATTGCTGCACCGCCCACGCCTGCTGTTCTTTCGGTTTGCCCGCCAGTTCGGCCGGCCCAAACCCGTCGAACATCGATGCATAGGCCGGATGAACTGCCACCAGTTGCCCCTGCAAGTGGGTGGACAGTTCGGTAATTTCCACGCCGATGTCGTTCAGTTTGCCCTTCAGCTCATCGCAATAGGTGGTGCTTTCGGCGGCTTTTTTGAGGTCAATCACCCGGGGGTCCCAGGTCGGAAGCTGGATGCCTTTATAACCGAGGTCGGCCATGTATTGGGCAATGGAATCCAGTGAATTAAACGGGGCGGCATCACCCAGAAACTGCGCCAGAAAAACGGCGGGTCCTTTGATGGTTTTCATGATAATTGAGTGAGTTAGTGATTGAGTGATTGAGCGAAGAATATTCGTTATTTTTTGACACTGTTCCTGGATTTGGAAAGCATCTTCACTAGTTGAACTCCTTCACTTAGCAAATCACTTAACCGGATTTCTGTTACAATTTCGGTATCAATTAAAGTTTCAAGCCAAAAGAGCGATTCATCTAATTCTTCAACAACAATGCTGATTTTAGCGAAAAACTCATTTTGACTTCGGGCTCTTCGCACCGCCCGATAATTGGCGGCTGACGAAGATGAACTTCGTAGAAGTTGTTTCCCAAAATGTTGTGCTTCAAACGAATTAGGCAATGAGCGAAAAACCTGAACACATCGTAACATGAATCCCTTCAGGCGTTTTTCTACACTATCTGCAAATTCGCCTTTATCAATCCGAATCGGCTCCATGTTCTGGCGGGACGGTTTTTCACTCAATCACTCATTCGCACATTCACTCAATGGTTACCCACCCCTGCTTCCTGTTCGATTCCAGAATCTTCTCGCAGATCAGCAGTTCGCGGTAGCCATCGGCGAAGGTGGGGTACGTTGGGTTTTCGGGCTGTTTGCCAGCGGCAACGGCTTCGTAGACTTCCTTGAACATCTGCTTCGAGGTGTCGGGGAAGCCTTCGTTGTGACCACCGGGGAACGATATCACCGAGCGTGCCTCCGAATACATCAGCGACGGATCGCGCATCAGGCTTTCGTTGTAGCCGTCGCGGTTACCGATCCACATTTCGTTCGGCGCTTCGGAGTTCCAGGCAAACGTTTTTTTCGAACCGGCAATCTCCAGTTTCATCTGGTTTTTGCGGCCCGCTGATACCTGCGAAACCGTTATAACCCCTTTGTTACCGTTGTCGAACCGCAGCAACACGTTGGCGTGGTCTTCGGTGTTGATGGGTACATCGGCGTAATCTTCCGGTTGCAGCATCTTGCCCGAATACGTTTCCACCGCCTTGAGCGGTTTTTTCCGGGTTTTGTGAATGGTATTGAAATCCGCCAGAACAGCCACGGTTTTCAGTCCGGTGATGTATTCCAGAATGTCCATCAGGTGGGAGCCGATGTCGGCAATGGCCCGCGAGTCGCCCGACTTATCGGGTTCGAGCCGCCAGTTGTAATCCGTTTCGTAAAACAGCCAGTCCTGCAAATACGATCCAATCACGGAATACACCTCGCCCAGATCGCCTTTCTCCCGCATCACCCGCATCTGACGGGCCAACGGGTAATACCGCAAGTTGAAGTGAACGGCATTCACCAGGCCGGTTTTGGCTGCCAGTTCCACCAGTTCTTCGGCTTCTTTCAGATCTTTGGCCAGCGGTTTTTCGCAAACCACGTGTTTCCCTGCTTCCAGAGCGGCTTTTGATTGCGAATAGTGCAGGAAGTTGGGGGTACAGATGTGGATACACTGGATGTCGTCCTGTTTCAGCAATTCGTCAAAGGTGTAGGAACGGGCAATGCCGAGCGAATCGGCTTTTTGGCGGGCCAGTTCGGCGGTAACTTCGCAAAGCGCAACTACCTCGACGTTCGGAAGCCGACGCAGGGCTTCAATGTGAGCCGGACCAATAAAGCCCGTACCAACTACACCAACTTTGATTTTTTCCATTTTTGAGAGTTAAAGAATGTATTTAAAGGTTAAAAAAGAAAACCGTGCAGGCGATTACACAGGGTTCATCGGAGAACATCAGAGAAACTTTGATTACCTCTGATGTTCTCCGATGAACCCTGTGTAATCACATTTTCGATTTCTCATTCCACGAATTTCGTCCACTTTTCATTGGACTGGTTCGACTGGAGTACGGTTTCGATGAAGGCCAGGCCGCGGATGCCGTCTTCGGCGGAAGGGAAATCGGCGTAGATCGGGTCGGGTTCCTTGCCTTCCATCACGCTCCGGAGTGTGACAGCGAAATTGCGGTACAGATTGGCAAACGCTTCGAAAAAGCCCTCGGGGTGACCGGATGGCACCCGGATGTGCGCCTTTGCGGCTGCGGACAACTCGCCGACGGCCGGGCGGAAAACCCGCTGCCCTTCCTGCGTTTTGTAAATCAGTGTGTTTGGCTCCATCTGCCGCCATTCCAGTCCACCGAGTTCGCCATAAATCCGGATGTTGAGCGCATTTTCCTCGCCGTTGGCAATCTGGCTGGCGTGCAGAACACCTTTAACACCGTCTTCAAACCGCAGCAGTACGTTGCCATCGTCGTCCAGTTTCCGGCCCTCGACGAAGATTGTCAGGTCGGCACACAATTCGGTGATTTTCAAACCGGTAATGTATTCCGCCAGGTTCTCCGCGTGCGTGCCGATGTCGCCCATGCAGCCAGCCGCACCCGACTGGGCCGGGTCGGTCCGCCAGATGGCCTGTTTGTAGGAAGTTGCTTCTTCCAGCTTCGAAAGCCAGCCCTGCGGGTATTCCACCACCACTTTGCGAAGTTTGCCCAGTTTGCCGCTTCGCACCATCTCGCGGGCTTCTTTCACCATCGGATAGCCCGTGTAATTGTGCGTCAGACAGAAGAGTTTGCCGGTTTCTTTCACAATCTGAGCCAGTTCCCGGGCTTCCGCCAGATTCAGCGTCATCGGTTTATCGCAAACCACGTGAAAACCGTTTTCAAGAGCCAGTTTTGCGGGCGGAAAATGCATGTGGTTCGGGGTCACGATCGACACAAAGTCCATCCGTTCGCCTTCCGGCAATTCCTTTTCTTTCAAAATCATTTCCTCAAAACTGCCGTATACACGCTCATCGGGCAGGTAAAGAGCGTAGCCAGTGGCTTTTGATTTTTCCGGATTGGAGCTAAAAGCCCCGCAGACCAGTTCGATTTCGCCGTCGAAAACAGCGGCCCGACGGTGGACGGCCCCAATGAAAGCTTCCAGGCTTCCGCCAATCATGCCCATCCGAATTTTTCTGTGCGCCATACTATTGTTGAACTGAAGGTTTGATTAGTTTGGTTGATTCTGACCGGATATTTTAGGTCTCCAAACGGGGAAGATTCAGAAAATCAGTTCCTACTACTCCCCGGTTAAAAATCTAAAAATATAAAATCAGAAGAATTTGGCCGGGAAATTAGCAGGTTTACTTATTTTTCGGAAATTTTGTATATTTCCATTCAATAAAACTTAGCTTTAACCACAAATTTTTCAACTAAACCCCTACAATACACTTATGGCGACACTCACGGCGACAATGCCTGTCAACCAGAGCCGACTTTTCAATGCCAGTTGCTTTGCGCTTATCACCACGGCCTTTTCTTTCAGCATCCGGGCCGGGATTCTGCCCCAGTTAGGAACGGAGTTCGGGTTGACAGCCACCCAACTCGGTGTGATCAATTCCATGTTCTTTTTTGGCTTCCCCATTTCGATGATCATTGGGGGTCTGGTTTACCACTCCGTTGGTCCCAAAATTATTATGATGGTGGCCGTAATTGCCCACACCCTGGGTATTCTGCTCACCATTTATTCCGGTGGCTACATCGGTTTGCTGGTCTCTACCTTCTTCATTGGATTCGGGAACGGTTGTACGGAAGCCGCCTGTAACCCCATGATCGCGGACATGTATACCGGAACAAAAATGAACAAAATGCTGAGTCGGTTCCACATGTGGTTTCCAGGCGGAATCGTGTTGGGTAGCCTGATCTCCAAATTCATGACGGATGCCGGCCAACCCTGGCAGGCGCAAATCTGGGTCATCATGATCCCGACGGTTATTTACGCATTCCTGTATTTCGGACAAACCTTCCCGCAACCCCGCGTCGAAGGCGTTACGTCACTCGGCAAAAATTTCGCGGCCATGTTGACGCCCCTGTACATCTTCATCTTCTGCTGCATGGCCCTGACGGCCATCACCGAATTCGGTCCGCAGCAATGGGTCGGTTTAATCATGGCCAAGAGCGGTGCCAGCCCGATGCTGATTCTGGCATTGGTGACGGGTTTAATGGCGATCGGCCGGTTTTTTGCAGGGCCCATCGTTCATAAATTCGACCAAACCGGGGTGTTACTGGGGTCAGCGGTTTTTGCCACGATCGGTATTTATCTCTTCAGCACCCAAACCGGAACGTCGGCTTACATTGCGGCTGTCTTCTTCGCGATTGGCGTCTGTTATTTCTGGCCCACCATGATCGGCTTTGTCGCTGAAAACATTCCGTTGAGCGGAGCGCTTGGCATGTCCATCGTTGGTGGTGTCGGGATGTTGTCGACATCCATTTTCCAAACCATCATCGGTGGCTGGATCGATACCGAACGCGCTGAAAAATCCGCAGCCGGTCTGTCGGGCGATGCGCTGGAGTTGGCCGCCGGGCAAGCCACGCTGGTCAAAATGACCACTTTCCCAATCATTTTGATCGTTGCGTTTACCTTGCTCTGGTTCTGGATGCGCAGCCGCAAAAAGAGCCACGCCTAATTTGCAACGGGACGAAAAAAATCCTACATTGATAGTGAAAAACTTCCAGCCTTGATTCGCCGACGGGCTGGAAGTTTTTTTTAGTAATTTTTAGAGAAAAATTGGCATTATTTATTAATTGTTTTTATTTTTGAATCAACTATAAAAAGCACCGATAAATAAGGTATTGACCGTAACACGACGTATTTTCCCTAAACCTTACCCTATCGCCAATGAATCAATTAACCCAAACCCGTAAATGGCCTACTTTGAAATTATCACGCTGGCAGATTATTCAGCTATCGGTACTTTCACTCCTGATTACCGCAATGTCGTTCTGGAGGTTTCAATATGAACAGGTGTTGCCGAAAATTAACCCAGTCCAAATGATGATGATGCAGGAACATGGTGACTTGAATGGTCAGACGTTTGTCAAGAACACGCTGCCCCAGCCCCCGGTTTCTAAAGTCCAACTCTAAATTCTCCGATCCGATTTGACGTAACTTTACTACCTTCTCTGTATATCCGATGACCCGCCAATACAGCGGGTCTTTTTTTTAGTTTTATTCTTACCTTAGCGCCCCAACAACGCTTCCGACTACCATCTATCACACTTGACCTTATTGTTTATGGAGAAGAAAATCCGCCGGGAAGATGCCCTCGAATACCACGCCAAGGGCCGTCCGGGCAAAATTGAAGTCATTCCAACCAAAGAGTACAGTACACAACGTGACCTTTCCCTGGCCTATTCCCCGGGCGTAGCCGAACCCTGTCTGGCCATCGCCGAAAACGTCGAAGACGTCTATAAATATACCGCCAAAGGCAATCTGGTGGCCGTGATCAGCAACGGAAGTGCGGTTTTGGGTCTGGGCGACATTGGCCCGGAAGCCGGCAAACCCGTCATGGAAGGCAAAGGGCTGCTGTTCAAGATTTACGCCGACATCGATGTCTTTGACATTGAACTGAATACTAAAAATGTGGACGAGTTTGTCCGCACCGTTAAAATCCTGGAACCCACGTTCGGTGGCGTCAACCTGGAAGACATCAAAGCCCCGGAGTGTTTCGAAATTGAAGAGCGGCTCAAAAAAGAGCTGAACATTCCGGTGATGCACGACGACCAGCACGGAACAGCCATCATCTCGGCGGCCGCCTTGCTGAACGCACTGCAAATCATCGGCAAAAAAATCGATGAGGTAAAAATCGTGGTAAACGGGGCCGGAGCCTCCGCCATTTCCTGCTCGAAACTGTACATCGCACTGGGGGCGAAAATCGAAAATTTCGTCATGTGCGACAGCAAGGGTGTCATTCGGGCGGATCGTTCCGACCTTGACGAGCGCAAAAGTATGTTTGTAACCACCCGCGATCTGTACACACTTCAGGAAGCCTTGACGGGTGCTGACGTATTCATTGGGTTGTCGAAAGGCAACGTCGTCACCCAGGACATGGTAAGGTCGATGGCCAAAGACGCGATTGTGTTCGCGATGGCCAACCCAACGCCCGAAATTTCGTATCCCGAAGCGGTAGAAGCCCGTCCGGACATCATCATGGCAACCGGTCGTTCCGATTATCCCAACCAGGTCAACAATGTGCTGGGCTTCCCGTTCATATTCCGCGGGGCGCTCGACGTTCGGGCCACAGAAATCAATGAAGCCATGAAACTGGCCGCCGTTCACGCGCTGGCCGATCTGGCAAAAAAATCCGTTCCTGATCTGGTCAACCTGGCCTATGGCGAATCTAACCTGATGTTCGGTCGGAAATACATCATTCCCAAACCGGTCGATCCGCGTTTGCTGACCACGGTGGCCCCCGCCGTGGCCCAGGCTGCGATGGATTCGGGCGTTGCCAAACACCCGATTACCGACTGGGATGCCTATGAACAGCAACTGGCGCGTCGTTTGGGCCAGGACAATCAGATTTCGCGGGTGATTCTCAACAAGGCGAAGTCGGACCCCAAGCGGGTGGTTTTTGCCGATGCCGAGAACCTGAAAGTACTGAAAGCCGCTCAACAGGTTCGCGATGAAGGCATTGCCTTCCCGATTCTGCTGGGTGAAGTGGGTCGGATTCGGACCTTGATTACCGAAAACAACCTTGATTTGGGCAATGTCCCAATCCTCGACCCCCGCGCTCCGGAGCAGGACGAGCTGATCCAGAAGTTTAGCGAGCTCTATTACGAGAAACGCAAACGCAAGGGCAGCAACGCGATGGAAGCGAAAAAGCAGATGTATTACCGGAATTATTTCGGGGTGATGATGGTGGAAGCAGGTGAAGCGGACGCCGTAATCTCCGGTCTGACGCGCAACTATCCCGACACGATCCGCCCGGCTTTGCAGGTGATCGGGAAAGAAGCCGGGGTGAAAAAAGTGGCCGGGATGTATATTCTGCTCACCAAACGCGGTCCGCTGTTTTTCTCCGACACAACGGTTAATTTTAATCCGACGGTCGACGAGGTGGTCGAAATCACGGAATTGACGGCCAAAGCCGTCGAACGGTTTAACATCAAACCACGGATTGCCCTGGTTTCGTATTCCAACTTCGGCAGTGCGAAAGGCGATGACGCCCAGAAAATGAACCAGGCCGTTGAGATTCTGCAACGCAAACACCCGGACCTGATTGTCGATGGGGAGATTCAGGCCCACTTAGCGTTCAATACCGATCTGCTGAAACTCAATCATCCGTTCAGCAAACTGGTGGAAGAAGGCGCCAATACGCTGATTTTCCCGAACCTGTCGGCTTCGAACATCGCCTACAACCTCATGACGGAGTCCGCCGGTTTCGACGCCATCGGCCCCATTCTGCTCGGTCTTCGCAAACCGGTTCACGTGCTGCAATTGGGCAGTTCCGAGCGTGAAATCGTTAACATGGTCGCCATCGCGGTCGTCGAAGCGCAGGGAAAGTAGGTTTTTAATGATGAGTTATGAACGATGAATGTTCTGCTTTAGCCCGTTCATCGTTCATAACTCATCATTCTCTTTCCTGCCACTCCTTTCGCATCCGCTGGTAGTCCGGGTCTTCGCGGGCCTGGAGGTATTTTTCGCGAAAGATGGTGGCACTTTCGGCTTTGACCGGATCGACATCAAGTGGTAACTGATCACGGCCGTGGCTTCCGCTGCGGCCTTTTTTATCGTCAGGAACCGGGCCGTCGTATTTCTGGCCAGTTCGGTGGTTGGCATACCGCCGGGATCGCGTTACACCCATTTGCAGGAACTTCCGGGCCATGTCCATCCCGACAAAATCACCGTTTCTCTTGTAATTCAGAAACAGCTCATAAATCTTGTCTGACGATTCGCGGGCAATTTCCGGGGTTTTAAACCGCCAGTGCGGCAGGATTTCCGATTTATACGGTTCTACCAGCAAAACGCCCTGCTCTCCTTTTCCGACGCGGTACAACTCCGGACGTTCGCGCAGGTTTAATTCCTTGTAATTGAGATCGTAATCAAATTTCTTCCGCTCGTTTTTCATGGGATGTGAAACAGGGAACTGAACCCAGTACGAGTTGAATAAACCGCGACCGCTCTTTTTAGTTTATTTTCTTCTTTTTCACTACCACTGTAATAAACCTCATCCTCCCGCGACTAATACCGTGAAAGCCTAACGATGCAATCCCGATGGAAAAGGAATTTGTCAGCCTGTTGAACCGGCACCCCGGTATTCTCTACAAAGTCTGTTCGCTGTACTGCAAAGATCGAGAGGACCGGAATGACCTTTTTCAGGAGATCGTCCTCCAGCTCTGGAAAGCCTTTCCAACTTTCAAAAACGAATCGGCGGTGACGACCTGGATGTACCGGATTGCGCTGAACACCGCCATTTCAAATTTCCGGAAGAAGTCTGGCAAACCGCAACCCGTTTCGTTCTCTGATCTGGATTTCCAGATTCCTGATTTAAAGGAAGACATTGCCGAAGAAGAAATCAGCCTGCTTTACGCGTCCATCGAACAGCTTTCACCCGTCGAAAAAGCCGTCATCTCGCTCTACCTGGATGACAGAAGTTACGACGAAATGGCCTCAATCCTGGGTATCTCCAAATCCAACGTAGGCGTCAAATTAAACCGCATCAAAACCAAACTGGAAACACTCATTAAATCGATAACCCGTTAATTACCAAGACCATGAATTTAGATGAATTGAAATCAACCTGGAAAGGCTACGACGAAAAGATGCTGGCCAGCCAGAAATTAAGCGAACGTGTGGTGTTCATGATGATCAAGGACCGCTCGAAAAGTGTGCTGGCAAAAATGGAGCGGAACCTGACCGGTGCCGGTCTCCTCATGACGGCCGTCGTGATCTTCTTCGCAGCCGCCATTGCCGGGAATGCGTTCGACTATACAAGCTGGTATTTCTACATTCCTTCCGTGTTGTACATGGGATTAGCCCTCTTTGCCATCGCCGTCATTGTAAAAAATTACCGCCACCTCAGCCGGGTGTCGCTCAGCCAGCAGAATCTCTACGACAGCCTGACGACGGTTTTGCAGTGGCACCAAAAAACCCGGGCAGCGTTAGCCCGAGTCTGGCTTCTGTGCATGATGTCCGGTTTTCTGTTTGGCGTATCGATGGTAGCCCGGAAATTTGAAACCTACGGAACGACAAAAGTCATGCTGATGCTGGGTGGAGAGATGCTGTTGATTCTGGTTCTGTACGCACTCGCCCGCTGGGTATTTGCTGTTTTTGAAGACCGGCTCGGTAAGGAATTGACGGAAAATATTCAGGAACTGGATCAACTGAAAGCCATTTCTTAACGGATTTCCCTCCCACTCGTCCGGCCAGGAATCCGTCCAACCCAGACGCCGGATTCCCGCATTTACCCTACACCAAAATACACGGTGTTTATCCCCAAAAAACGGCCATTCATCGAATAGCTGGCCCAAAACCCTCTACTTTGCCATACTTTTGAGTGTGATTTTGACGAAATCACACCCGATCCATTCATCCATTTTCCGTACCATCCGCAGGCTTGATTTTACCGTTCCACATTTTCAGGCAAACAACCGTCAACCCGGTTGTCTTATGGATTGAAGTTCGCAATATCTTTGTATAATTCTATTTGACCCCGCTATTTCCGCTTCCAATAGACTACATTCCCAGAATTATGAAAAAGTTTATACTTTTTGGTATTATTTTATGCTCCACACTCTCCTTTGCTCAGCCTCCCGCTGGCAATCCGCAGGGGGGCGCCCGTCCGGCTCCGGTGATTCCCGGAACGGTCAATCCCGACGCCCCGCGCGGCAACGGTAAAATTTCTGGCGTCCTGATCGACTCTACGACGAACAAACCGGTCGAATTTGCCACCATTGCCCTGCTGAGCGTGCAAACCGGAAAGCCCATCGATGGAACCACCAGTGATGAGAAAGGCAAATTTTCGCTCACGAAACTCTTGCCGGGCGAATACCGGCTGCAGGTTTCATTTCTGGGCTACAAAAACAAGGAAACCAGTAAGCTGAAAATCGAACGCGGGTCAGACATCAACATCGGCAATGTGGCACTGGCCCCGGATGTGAAGACCTTGCAGGAGGTGAATGTGGTCGGCCAAACGCAGATCGTGGAGGAAAAAGTAGACCGGCTGGTGTATAACGCCGAAAAAGACATTACCAACAAGGGCGGTGACGCGTCGGAAGTGATGCGGAAAGTGCCGATGCTGTCGGTCGATCTGGATGGCAACGTGACCCTGCGCGGGAGCAGCAACGTCCGGGTTTTGATCAACAATAAACCGTCGACGATTGTGGCCGCCAGCGTGGCCGATGCGCTCAAGCAGATTCCGGCAGATATGATCAAGTCGGTGGAAGTCATTACGTCGCCGTCGGCCAAATACGACGCGGAAGGGTCGGCCGGTATCATCAACATCATTACGAAGAAAAATACCTTGCAGGGACTGACCCTGAACATGGACGCGGGTGTCGGAAACCGGGGCTCCAACCTGGGTCTGAACGGAAATTACCGGGCCGGAAAAATGGGCTTCTCGCTGGGCGGTTTTGGCCGCGCCAACTACAACATCAAAGGCGGTTTTGAGAACACGCAACGCAGCTTCTTCGATGGCGTAACCACCGAAACCCGCCAGATCGCCGATACGAAAAACCAGTTCATTTTTGGCAACTACCAGCTCGGTTTCGACTACGACATTGCGAAGAACCAGAGCATTACGGCATCGTTACGGTATGGTGCCCAAAACGGCAAAACGTCACAGAATCTGGCTACGGTTTTCTTTCCGGGCGGCATCATTCCCGGACAAACTACCCGGCGTGATGTCGACATCAAAAACCTGTCGGGAACCGTCGATCTGAACGTTGATTATACAAAGACCTTCAAAAAACCGCAGCAGGAATTCAGCATTCTGACCCAGTTCAGCCGCAACAACCGCACGAACGATTACGAAGCCGACCTCTTCGGCAGTTCGTCAGACATTACGGGCCGCGACCGGAACGACAACCTGAGCTACAACCAGGAATCCACGATTCAGATCGACTACCAAACCCCCGTCAAAGCCAATCAGTTGGTGGAATTTGGGGGGAAAGGCATCTTCCGGCAAGTGGACAGCGACTATAAATACTTTATTTCGACCGGCCCAACCGGTGAATACACCCAGAATCCTACCCGCCCCAACAACGGTCTGGATTATGACCAGAATGTAGCTGCTACGTATTTTTCGTACACCTACACGTCGAAAACGAAGTATACGATCAAGGCCGGTGCGCGGTATGAATACACGATGATCAATGCGAATTTCCGCTCCGAAATCCCGGGGCAATCCATCGACATTCCGAGCTACGGCAATCTGGTGCCGAGCATCAACATCTCGAAATCACTCAAAGGCGGAAAAACCGTTAAACTTGCGTACAACCGGCGGTTGCAACGGCCCGGTATTCAATTCCTGAACCCGAACATCAACGCGGCCAACCCGCAGAACATCACCTTTGGAAACCCGTATCTGGAACCGGAACTGACCGACAATGTTGAACTGAGCACCAGTGCATACATCAAGAAAACGTACCTGAACTTTTCGTTTTTTGCCCGCCGGACCGACAATTCCATCGAGAGCGTTCGGACCACGAGCCAGGACGGGGTGATTACGACGACCTACCAGAATATTGGCCACAAAGAGAACTACGGTGCCAACGTATTCGGGAACATCAGCCTGTTTTCGAAATGGCAGATCGGGGGCGGTGCCGACGCCTATTATTCGTACATCACCAACAACAGCCCCACACCATCGCTCAATGCGAGCAATTCCGGGGTTGTGGTGACGGGCCGGATGTTTACGAGTTTGAGCCTGAAAAAGGGCTGGGGTGTGCAGGGTTTTGGCTTCGTTCAGGGCCGGAGTGTGCAGTTGCAGGGCTATCAGACCGGTTTCGCTTTCTACAGCCTGGGAATCAAGAAGGACATCAAAGACGACAAGGGCCAGACGAAGGGCAGTCTGGGTCTGGCGGGTGAAAACTTCCTGACCAATCCGTTCAAAATGCGGACGGAACTTAGCTCACCGACTTTCCAGCAGAGCAACATCAACTACTTCTATAACCGCGGTATTCGGTTGACGTTCAGCTACCGGATCGGAAAAATGAGCTTCGACCAACCCCAGCGCCGGAAAAAATCCGTCAACAACGACGACGTAAAAGACGGCGGTGATGGCGGTGGACAGCCTGCCGGTGGAGCAGCCAAACAGAAATAATTAAGAGTTATGAGTTAAGAATGAAGAGTTTGCAGCCCAAGCGGTTAGCTGATCAACTCTTCATTCTTAACTCACAACTCTTAACTATAACATCGCTGCGCCAAAAACACCCGCGCTGTCGCCCAGTTTGGGTTTCAGAAAATGGGTGCTGAGACGGCCTTCGTTGAAGACGTATTTTTTGGCCCGTTCGACGCCCTCGGTATACAACAGGTCGATGTTGCCAACGCCCCCACCCAGCACAATGGCATCGGGATCCAGCACGTTGATAATGACCGAAATCGCTTTCCCGAAGTTTTCCAGAAGCCGGTCGATGGTTTGCGACGCGTAGGGATCGATGCCCGCCAGATGTCGGCTAACGATCTCTTTCATGTTCCGCTTTTCGCCACTGATGTCGCCGTAATACCGTTGCAGTGCCGGACCGGAGAACACCTGCTCGTTGCAGCCGCGTTTACCGCAGTAACAGGGGTAGCCATTTTCTTCCAGCGTAATGTGGCCCCATTCGCCCCCGATGCCCTGCAAACCGTTCTGAACAAAAGGCTGGCCGTCTTTTCCGCGAAAAACGACCCCGCCACCAACGCCCGTTCCCATGATGACGCCAAAAACCGCCCGGTAGTCCGGCACGATTTCCGGCACCGCGCCCAGCGTGGCTTCCGCGAGGGCAAAGCAGTTGGCGTCATTGGCAATGCTCACCGGAATGCCCAGCACTTTCTCCAGTTCCTGGGGCAGTGGCATGCCGTTGAGGCAGGTGGTGTTGCAGCCTTTCATGACGTGCCGGGCCGGGTCGAAGGTTCCGGGCGTTCCGATGCCGATGTGATCGGGTTGGTAACCGGTTTCGGCTTTTAATACCTTTACAAGGCTGGCGATCTGATTGACAATGTGTTGATAGCCTTTATCCGCTTCCGTATCGATGCGTTTCCGAATCACAACGGCATCGGGGGAGGGTGCCGACAGCACGACTCCTTCAATTTTGGTACCGCCCAGGTCGATACCCCAATAGGTTTGCATGGAGATTTAAGAATTATTCTTCGCGAATTACGATAAAAGAATTAAAAGTTAAGAGTGATGAGTTAAGAATTGGCTGCCGCACTCTACTTTTAACTCATAACTCTTCATTCTTAACTCCCCTATGTGGTACGAGAATTTTTTCTACGGACTGGTGCAGGAAGCCTGGAAAGCCGGTCAAACCGACGAGCAAACGGAACTGGAGTGCGATTTTCTGCACGATACACTGGATGTGCAACCCGGTGGGCGTGTACTCGATATTTTCTGTGGTCACGGCCGTCATGCGCTTGAACTCGCCCGGATGGGCTATTCCGTCACGGGTGTTGACATTTCAACTGAATCCATCGGCGAACTCCGGACGAATGCCAAACGGCAAAAACTGGCCATAGAAACCATCGCCGGCGATTTTATGACGCTTCCAATCGAGGGTGTTTTTAAAGCCGCTTACTGTCTGGGCAATAGTTTTAGCTTTTTCCCGCACGACCAAATGCTGTTTTTTTTGCAAAAAATAGCCGGATTATTACCGGTGGGCGGGCGGTTTGTGGCCGACACGGCCATGATTGCCGAGTCGGTCTTGCCCGATTTTGAGGAACGAAGCTGGATGCAGATCGGCGATATTACATTTTTGATGGAAAATGAATACGACGCCCGCGAGAGTTGCATTACGGCTCACCTGACCTATCTGCGGAACGGCCAGACTCAACGCCGAAAGTCCCGGCATTACATTTATACCGTGGCCGAATTGCATCGTCTCTTCCAGAAAGCCGGGCTAACCATCACCGAACTACTTGGTAATCTGGATGGTTCCGATTTTTTGCTGGGCGACGAACGGCTTCTGCTGGTGGCCCACAGAAAATTATAAAGTGATGAATAAAGCTATTTTCAGCCATAAATTCCTGACCGCGAAACGATTAACTAGACTATTTATTGCAAGAATTGAATATTTGGAAGAATAATTGAGCCAGTGTTAGATCGTTTGCCTAGTAATGTGTAGTTTAACGCCGATTTAACACTGTTAACTTGATGTAAACCGTATGGAGACACTTGAGCGCAAGCAACGCAGCCGGGAGCAAACCCGCGCCGGAATTGTTTTGACCGCTAAGGACATCGCTCGCCGGGAAGGTTGGCAAGCCGTTTCGATCCGTAAGATTGCCGATGCAATCGACTACAGTGCCCCGATTGTCTATGAATATTTCGATAGCAAGGATATACTGCTCGACGAAATCCGAAACGAAGGATTTCGTCACTTACGATTGGAGTACGACCGCATAAAAAAAGTATACCGTGACCCGGAAAAACGCCTGTTTGAAATGTCGGTGGCCCAGTGGCAGTTTTCCCTGGATCAGCCCGAGATTTACCAGGTCATGTATAATTTGAACGGGGCCTATTGTACCATTCCCGTTTGCGATTCCATCGAGATGGAGGACATCAGCAATATTATTCGGGAAATTATCTTTTCTTTCATTCCCAAATCGAAAGAGAGCATTCAAAAATTGTATTTCGAGTGGTGGTCGTTGTCGCACGGCATGATCACCCTGGCCATGATGCTCCGGGATCGCCAGCCGCTGGAACAGTCCGAGCAGGTGTACCGCGACTCGATTCGCCGGTTTGTCCGCGGGCTGCGCTAAATTAATCCTAAATAGCTGACAATGAACGATGACGATCCCACCGCTTCGGCCGGGCTGATGGTCATCGTTCGTTTTTGTTTTCCCTAACCGACCCACCCGAAATCTGCATGCGCTGCCTATTTTCCTGTTTATTTCTCTTCATTTTTACTACCTCGCAGGCTCAAAAATCCAGGCAGTTCCTTTTCATCAAAGCCGGTAAATTATACGATTCCGAGAAAAACGTTTTTCTGATCAATCAGGATGTTATCATTGAAGGGGATCGGATTGTCGCGGTGGGCAGGGGGTTGAAAAAGCCGAAAAAAGCCCGGTTGATTGACCTTCGGAACAGCACGGTTACACCCGGTTTGATCGATGCCCATACGCATCTTTTGATCAATCAGAAAATCACGAAGGATGGTCTGGAAGTCGCTTCGAAAGTTCCGACCGACGAGCGAATGAAACAGGCATTGGGCTTTGCCAAAGCGTATTTACTGGCCGGGGTTACCACCGTGCGGGATGTCGGCAATTCCGGGCAATTCCTGGATGTCAGGCTGAAAGAACAACTCAAGCGTGACGAAACGCCCAGCCCTCGCCTGGTGGTTTCCGGGCCGATTCTGAGTCCGCCAGGTGGTCAGTTTGGACGTTTGTTTCCCGCCGACAGTTTCCTGATCAACCAGGAATACCGCGTGATCAAAGGGGCCGAAGATGCCCGAGCCGCCGTTCTGGCGCACATCCGGCGGGGAGTGGACGTGATCAAAGTCTGCATGAACACCGACAACCGGGTGCTGGCCCCCGACGAAATAAAGGCCATTGTGGAAACCGCCCATCAACAGAAAATTCCCGTCACCGCCCACGCCACCTACGACGAATCAGCGCGGGATGCGGTTTTGGCGGGTGTGGATGGCATCGAACACGGCTATTCCCTGTCGGACAGCACCTTGTCGATCATGGCAAAACGCGGAACCTATCTGGTGCCCACCGACGTCTCCCGCGAACAGGGCAAACTGCGGGTAGCGGCTGTCGGCATGAAAGGCAAAGAAGGCGAAGATTATCTGAACGGTGCGTTGAAAGGGTTTCATGACCGGCTCAACCGGGCCGTCAACATCGGCGTCCCCATCGTCTCGGGTTCTGACTATTACAACGACATCCCCGGTATAGATCGCGGAAAAGGCTCGGTCGATGTGCTGCTTTCCTACGCCGAAGCCGGAATCTCCGTTCCGACGGTGCTCCAGTTTGCCACCCTGAATGCCGCCAAAGCGTTGGGGATTTCGAATCAAACCGGCACCTTGAAAAAAGGGATGAAAGCGGATCTGACGGTTTTTAAAGGCGATCTGGAAACCGATTTCTCAACCGCCCTTTTCGCCATCGATATGGTGATCAAAGACGGTAAAGTCTACCCTTAGTTTCATTTCCCTTCCTTCACCGTCTTGAGCAAAGATGTCAGTTCGGCGACGACCTGCGGGTTCTGTCCGGCCACGTTTTTCGTCTCTCTCAGGTCCATCTTCAAGTCATACAGTTGCGGATGAGGATGATTCCCCAATTCGGTGTTGGTGTTTTTCTGCACCGCCGGTCCCTGGCTCGGTTCGATGTATTTCCAGTTCCCTTTCACGATGGAAAGGGTGTTGTTCAACGCGTGTTCGATAACGTAATCGCGACCTTTTGGGTCTTTCCCAAGCAAGGCATTGAGGGTATTGAAACTGTCGGTGGCTTCTCCCTCACCCACTTTCTGGCCCGTCAATACCGCCAGCGAAGCCAGCAAATCGACCTGGCTTAGCAGCGCACCCGAGGTTCCCGCCTTCACCTTTCCCGGCCAGCGGACGATGAACGGCACCCGCGTTCCGGCATCGAACGCGCTGTATTTCCCCCCGCGCAACGGTCCCGCAGGGGTGTGCCCGCCCAGTTTCGTGACGGCTTCATCCTGATAGCCATCGTCCACCACCGGGCCGTTATCGCTGCTGATAATCACCAAAGTCTGGTCTTTCAGGCCCAGCCGCTCCAGGGTTTTCATGACTTCTCCCACGCAATAATCCAGTTGCAGAATGGCGTCACCCCGTGGGCCCATACCGCTTTTGCCAACAAACCGGGAGTGCGGCATGCGGGGTACATGAATGTCGTGCGTCGAGAAATAGACAAAAAACGGGCTTTTCTGATTCGTTTCGATAAACTGATTGACTTTCCCGGTCAACACATCCGCCATTTCTTCATCGACCCACCGCGCCGATTTGCCCCCGCTCATGTACCCAATCCGGCTGACGCCGTTGATGATCGTCTGGTCGTGACCGTGTGAATACATCATCTTGAGCAGTTCCGGATTGGCTCTGCCGGTAGGTTCGGTTCCGATGGGATCTTTGTAACTCACCTGAACCGGATCGCTGGGGTTTAGTCCGACAATGCGGTGGTTTTCCACATATACGCAGGGAACGCGGTCGCCCGTAGCGGGCAGCAAAAACGAGTAGTTGAAACCGATTTCCAGCGGTCCCGGTTTGATGTCACCGTTCCAGTCCGGGCCGCCTTTGGGTCCCAGGCCCAGGTGCCACTTGCCAACCACGCCCGTCTGGTAGCCCGCCCGCTGCAACATCCCGGGCAAGGTTACGCGGTTGGTCGGAATCAGCAGGGCTGCATCACCGGGGGCAATTCCCGTTCCGGTTTTTCGCCAGGCATATTGGCCGGTCAGGAGCGAATACCGCGAGGGAGTGCAGGTGGCCGATGTCGCGTGTGCGTTGGTAAACCGCAACCCTTCGGCGGCAACCCGGTCGATGTTCGGTGTTTTGACTTTCGTTGCGCCGTAGCAACTTAGATCGCCATAGCCCAGATCATCCGCATAAATCAACACGATGTTGGGTTTCTGCTGGGCATGAGCGGCCAGTCCGGAAAAAACGAGAACACTGCAAAACAGGAAAAGAAATCTATTTTTCATCGGTTTAGGAAGCTGATTACGTCAGGCATTGCACCATCGGCCGCGCTCAAAGTAGGGAATTCCCGGTTTTAATACAACGCTTTGCGCTTTGTCAGCGGAAATTCCGGGTGCTCGGTCCGGGTTTCGGTCATGAAAGCCTTCATTTTTGCCACCATTTCCGGATGTTGATCGGCCAGGTTCGTCTTCTCGGCAATGTCATCAGTCAGGTTGTACAGTTCAAAAGGTTTTTCGTACAACTTGATACCTTTCCACGGCCCCATCACAACGGCCTGAATCGGCCCCTCCCGCTCGTTGATTTCCCAATACAAAGCGTTATGCACCTGCTGGTTTTTCGGTTTTCCCAACAGCGTCGGCAGGTACGAAATTCCGTCAATTTTGGCGGTTGGTTTAATCCCGGCTACTTCGCAGGCTGTTGGCAGAAAATCCCAGAACGCGCAGGCATGACCCGACACCGACCCGGCTTTGATTTTCCCCGGCCAGCGGGCCACAAACGGCACCCGAATACCCCCTTCATACAATTGCAGTTTCCCACCCCGAAACGGGCCGTTGCTGTCGAAAAAACCGTTGTCGAAACCGGGACCGTTGTCACTCGTAAAAACGACCAGCGTATTCTCATCCAGCTTCTGCTTTTTCAGTTCGGCCATGATCTGTCCCACGTAGCGATCCAGCCGCGACACCATACCGGCATAGGCAAGATTGCCGTCGGGATCGTGGTGATAGTGAGCCACTTTCATGGGTCGCTCGGGCCAGCCCAGATTCTGGTACGGTTTTTTGGAATCGTCGGGTACGGTTAGCTCATTGTGCGGCAGCGTGAACGGCAGGTACAGAAAAAACGGCCCGTTTTTGTGATCCTGAATGAAACTTAGTGCCTGACTCGCAAACGAGTCGTTTGAATACGTTCCGACTTTTTTCGCACAGTCGTTGTCCGGCAACAGCACTTTTTCCCGGTTTTGCCAAATGTATTCGGGGTAATAATGGTGCGCTTCGCGGTGGGTTTTGAAACCGTAAAAAACGTCGAACCCCTGATCCAGCGCATGGCCCGTTGTGCCGCCTTCGTCCAGCCCCCATTTGCCGATAATGCCGGTTTGGTAGCCCGCCCGCTTCAACTCCTCGGCCACCGTCACATCCGTCGGAATCAGATTGGCCGGTTTTCCGGTCAGGCTCCATTCCGAGAGTTCGCGCACGGTGGCGTGGGCGGTGTGAATACCGGTCATCAAAGCCGCCCGCGACGGTCCGCAAACGGAGGTGCCGCAATACTGCTGTCGAAAGTTCATGCCCTCCGTAGCCAGCCGGTCGAGGTTCGGTGTTTTGATTTTGGTTTGCCCATTGAATCCCACATCGCCGTAGCCCAAATCATCGGCCACGATCAGAATGATGTTCGGTTTCTTCGGGGCTTTTTTTTCGGTGGGTGTCAAGGAAAGAAAAACCAGCAACGGCAAAACCGCCCCCAAAGCCACCAGCGAATAGCGTTTCAGACGTTTCATATTAGTTGAAAAAAGACGCTTTGGAAGAAGAACGAGCGGTTTGCAACGGTTTCAGGGCCATGCCGGCTTCGATGGCGAGGTCGGCTTCGATAATATCCGCTCCGCTGTCGATGATGCCGAGGTAGCCTTTCGTCAGTTCGTCGGCGATTTTGATCGTGCCTTTGGTATACTGAATGTCGTAATTGCGCGAACTTCCCACCATACACATCGCCCCTCGTTTGTGAATTTCCCGGAACAGTTCCGGGTCTTTTCCCAGCGTGTGGCTCACAAAAACGACGACGTTTTGCCAGGGCACCCCCGTTTTGTCGAACTCCCGGACTTTCTCCATCGTCCCCAGCATCACTTCCATCAGAATCGATTGATTCAGTTGGTAACATTTTACCGCGTCTTCGTTGCTGTACGCCATTACAATCGCATTGGCTTCGGCCCGGTGTTCCACAATTTTCCGAACCCGGGCTTCTATCGGAACGTCCTTCATGTCCAGCACCAAGACGGTTTTGCCTTTCGCCCATTCCAGCGCTTCGTCGAGCGTCGGCATCGCGTAGGGTGTCACATGGCCTTCGGTATCTTTCAGTTTCAGACTTCTCAGTTCGCTCAGGGTGAAGTCCGCAACCTTGCCGTGGCCGGTGCTGGTGCGGTCGAGGGTGGCGTCGTGCATAAGCACGATGGCGCTGTCTTTGGTGTAATGCGGATCGATTTCCAGAATGGCGTGCACCTGCTTGAGCGTATTTTCAAACGTGGGCAGGCAGTTTTCCGGAAAGCCCTTTCGCGCACCGCCCCGGTGGGCGCTGACAAACGGCAGCCGGTCGGGCGAATAGGCAAAGAAGGTCTTTAAATCCGCACTGTTTTTTGCCCGGATCGTATGAAAACCGGGTGCCGGATCAATCAGTGAAAAACCACATAACCCGGCGGTCAGAATTAGTAACAGGAAAAAAGCAGAATATCTCATGGCAGGAATTTGGAATGAAGAAAGATGATAGACCAGAGAAACCAGACAATAGAATACCATTCGTCTAGCGTCTCACTTCTCTGGTCTTTACTCTACAAAAACCTCAATACCCCGGATTTTGGACAATTTTCGGGTTCTGGTCGATCACCGCCTGCGGAATCGGCATCAGGTAATTTTTGGCCGGATCAAACTTGATCGTGCCACCACCCACATTCACGACTTCATACGTCAGTGCCCCATTCACCGTCGAAATTTTCATGGCTTTCAGCGGTTTGCTGAACACATCGGGGGCAATCCGCCACCGCCACAAATCGAATAGTCGCTTGCCTTCGAATGCCAGTTCCACCCGTCGTTCCCGACGGATTCGCTGGCGCATCTGCTCCTGACTCAGGCCCGTGGGTAGGTTTGGCAAGCCGGCACGGGTACGGATTTTATTCATTGCATCATACACCGTCTGATCCGGCCCCGACAGTTCGTTTTTCGCTTCGGCGTAATTCAAAAGCACCTCGGCGTAGCGGAACACGATGGAATTGGAACCGCCCGTGGCATTATTAAGGTTATCCCGACTGGGCATGACGGCCGGATCGAGGAGCTTTTTCAGGAAATAACCCGTCCGGTTTTTTCCGCCCGAGCCCGACGCATCGAAGGCATTGTTGTTATTCGCGATCCCCAGCCGGGTGTAAATCACCTGTCCGCCAATCCAGGGCGTTCCGTCGAACAGGATGGAGGCCGCAAACCGCTTGTCCCGGTTGGCATACGGATTTTTCGGATCGTACTGAGCCGAACCCTCGGCGGCCGTTTTGCCATCCAGAAACTCGTAATCATCCACCAGATTCTGCGTCGGGTTGACACTACCCCAGCCCAAACCGTTTGTCAGCATCGTTACGCCCCAGTACGTATCGCGGGCGTGGCCTTTGATGTTCGGCGCATACTGCACATCGAAAATCACCTCTTTGTTGTTCTCATTGGCCGAATAAAACAACCCGCCGTAATCCGCAAACAGCTCATAGACATTCAGTTGCATAATCTGCTGGTTGGTGGCAGCGGCATCCGCCCATTTGCCTGCGTAGAGTTCCAGTTCACCTTTCAAGGCCAGGGCCGCTCCTTTCGTAACCCGCCCCACATCCACACCGGCAACGGTGGTGGGCAAATCGGCGGCCGCTTTGGCACATTCTTCCTGAACAAACGTGACGCATTCGGCGTAGGTGTTTCGCGGATAATTGATATCCTCCTCCGCATTCCGGTTCAGGACTTTCGTGATCAGCGGAACCCCGCCGTAGAGATTGATCAAAGACGTGTAAAAATACGCCCGTAAAAACCGGGCCTGCGCCAGCATCGACTTCTTGGTAGTCTCATCGAACGATGAAACCGCTACTTTTTCGAGAAACAGGTTGCACTTGCGGATGTTGGCGTACATCCGGCTCCACTGCGGGCCAAAAATCTGCGCGTTCGGGCCGTAGGTATTGTTGGCAAACAACGTGTACGACGGAATACCGGCCAGGTTTCCATTCACCGAATTATCGGAATAGTTGTCCAGCGGATCGTTGCTGACTTCGGTGGGCACGTTGGTGAAGACCGACGACCAGGGCCCGGCATTCAGCGAATTATAGACGTCATTCAAAAACAGACTGGCATTTTGGGGCGTGCTCCAAACCGTTTCGTTCGTCAGTTGGTCGGTCGGCATCACCTCCACCGTCTGGTCGCTGCACGACAGGCAACTGAGGAGGACAAAGCAGGAAATCAGTATTTTTTTCATGATTGATTAGGCAAGTTGAGCATGCGTTAAAAACCGATCGTCAAGCCGACCGTATACACCTTTTGCTGGAAATAATACCGCGCCCGGTTGCTGGCCAGTTCGGGATCGAGGAAGGGCACTTTCGAAAACGTGAGCAAATTCTGGCCGGAAACATACACCCGCAGCGTCTGGGCATTCAGTTTGCTGAGAACCGCCGGCGAAAAACTGTAGCCGAAATCCAGCGTTTTCAGGCGCAGGTAGCTGCCATCCCGAATCCAGAACGACGACACCTGGCTGTTGTTGGTTGTCGGCGAAGGCGTCACGCGCGGATAAGCCGCATTCGGGTTTTCGGGTGTCCAGTAATCCAGTTGCTCCCGAAACACTTTGGCCCCATTGAAAAACGGCAATTGCGCTTCGTTTTCCAGCAGAAGCGTGCTCGATGCGGCTCCCTGCCACAACAGATTCAGGTTAAAGCCTTTCCAGGTCAGGTTGGTCGTTAAGCCCAGAATCATCTGCGGCTCCAGCGGTTTTCCGATAAATACCTCGTCGTTGCCGTCAATTTTGCCGTCGCTGTTGATGTCTTCGTATTTGATATCACCCGGTTTCAACGCGCCAAACTGCGTGGCCGATGCCTTGATTTCTTCTTCCGACTGGAAAAAACCGGTGGCCCGGTAGCCAAACCGCGCGTTGTAGGGCCGCCCCGTCCGGCGTCGGTTGGGGTTGTTGAAAGTCGAGGCATTCTCGAATGTCTGAATGAGTTTGTTGGCGGCATAGGTGAAATTGAAGGTCGCATCCAGCTTCAGACCGCCCCGGAACGACTGCCGGGTGTTGATCGACAGATCGACGCCCCGGTTGCTCATTTCACCCGCGTTGACCTGCGAAATACCGATGCCGTATTCCACCGGAACCGTTTGGGCGGGCGACACCAGCATGTTCGACCGGCGTTCGTGGAAATAATCCGCTTCCAGGTTCAGCCGACCGTTCCAGAGGGACGCTTCGAGGCCGATGTCAAACTTTTTGGCGGTTTCCCAGGTAATGTTCGGGTTGGCTTCGTTGCGTTCAAAAACGCCCTGCGTCTGGTAGAACTGGGTTCCGCCGAACACATAGCTGTTCGCCAGGCCGTAGGTACTCAGGTATTGAAACGGACTCCCCGCCAGATTGCCTGATTTTCCGTATGACGCTCTGATTTTCAGGTTATTCACCCACAAAACCCGGTCTTTGAAGAACGGCTCTTCCGAGATCCGCCAGCCCAACGAAGCCGCCGGAAAAAACGCAAACCGCTGGCCGGGCGCAAAATAATAGTGTCCATCGTACCGCCCGGCCAGTTCGACCAGGTACTTTTCGGCATAGTTGTAACTGGCGCGACCCACAAAACCGACCTGCTTGCTCGAACTGGCCGATCCCGAATTGTCGTAATTGGTTTTGTTGGTACTGCCCGTCGAGAGCTGGTCCAGATACACCGAATAGTTCAGCCGCGAAGCCGCAAAGTCATCCGTCTGACCATTGCGCTGCTCAACGACGCCCAGCACGTTGACCGCGTGTTTGCCGAATGTATTCAAGTAGGTTATGTACCCTTGCAGCGTCGTTTTCGGGCTTTGACTAAAGGCCTGCGACAACTGCGGAGCTCCCACGCCCCCTTTGGTGGTCACAAACTGGTCCTGCGCATTCAGCGTGTAGTAGGTAAAGGGAATCTGCCAGATTTTGGACAACGAGTAGTTTTTGTCGTAAGCCGCCACGCCCTTGATCGCCAGACCAGGAATGAACGGCAGTTTTTGCTCGATGGTCAACTGCGTAAACAGGATGTTGTTGGTCATCTTGTTGTAGCCGCTTTCGTAGATCGACGGCAGCAACTCGTTCCCTGGCTTGCCATTGCTGAACGATAACTGGTTGACCAGCAGGGGCGGATTTTTGGTAACCGACGTAAAAATACCGGTTCCGCTCGATGACCCGGGGTTGTTGGTATTCTCCAGCGTCCCTTTTACATCCAGCGAAATCGTGGTGGTCGGCGTCGCATTCACGTCAATGTTGGAAGCCAGGTTAACCCGCGAGAAGTTGATGGTTTTCACCGCACCTTCCTGGTACATGTAGCGCAACGACGTGAAAAACCGCACCTTGTCCGATCCACCTGCCAGCGTCAGGTCATGGTTGGTCATCGGCGCCTGAAAATTGATCACTTCCCGAACCCAGTCGTGATCAGGATAATGATCCGGATCGGAGCCATCCCGGTATTTCTGCAATTGCTCGTCGGTGTAGGTGGCTGGCAAACCCGCGTTTTTGTTGGCGGTATTCAACAACGAGGCAAACTCATACGAGTTCAAATAATCGGGATAGCGCGTCGGCCGCTGCATGCCCACCCAGCCGTTGTAACTCAACGAAATCCGCCCGGATTTACCGCGTTTGGTCGTCACCAGAATAACGCCGTTGGCACCCGCCAATCCGTAAGGAGCCACCGCTGCGGCATCTTTCAAAACCGTAATGCTCTCAATTTCATTCGGATTCAGTTGCGCAAACGGGCGCGGAATACCGTCGACAATCGTCAGCGCCCCATTTTGCGATCCGGTGGTTCCGAGGCCCCGCACCCGCAAGGTCGACGCATCTTTCCCCGGCTCCCCGCTGCCCTGAAACGACAGAACCCCGGATACGCGACCACTGATGCTGTTGTTGATGTTGGCAACGGGAGCGGCTTTCAACTCATCCCCTTTGACGGTCGAAACCGCAGCCGTGGTCGATGTTTTGCGTTGCGTGCCGTAGCCCACCACCACCACTTCGCTCAGGGCTTTGATGTCGGGTTTGAGCGAAACCGCGATGGTCGTGCGGTTGGCAATGGCCACTTCCTGTGGTTCATACCCGACAAAACTGAACACCAGGGTCTGATCGGCGTCGTCGACGCGCAGGGAATAGACCCCACTCCCGTCCGTGGCCGTGCCTTTGGTGGTGCCTTTGACCACAACTGTCACCCCCGGAATGGGCTGTTTGTTTTCAAAATCCGTAACTGTACCGGTAATCGTACGCGCCAGAGCTTCCAGGGTTACGGTTTTGGTTCGAAGTTCCAACTGCCCGGTTTCCGGAGCTTTATCCAGCAAAATCTGCTTGCCTTTCACTTCATAACTGACATTGAGCGGTTTCAGCAAGCTGGTGAGCACGTCGGCCAGCGACTGATTCGTTACGTTCAGCGACACTTTCCGGTTGGCCGGAACCACCTGCGGGCTGTACATAAACCGTACATCGGCCTGTTTTTCAAGCTGCCGCAAAACCGTTTTCACCTCCTGCTCATCGACCTGCAGCGAGATTTTTCGGTTGAGCAAATTCTGGGCAACCACGTCCCCGGCGTAGGCCATACCGGCCAAAGCTGCTATCAGGACAAGTTGAATGAAACTGACACGCATGATTTGGTAGGTCAAAGGGTGCCTGCGTATTCTTTTTTTCATACTTTTGACTGTTTGGTTAGTTTTCAACTGGCAAAACAATCCCGCCCTCTCTTCCGAAGAGGTCTTCACAGGCAGGCGGGTACTTTCCGGGTCGGTAATGCTGGTACCATTACCGACCTTTATTAAGCGTACTACTTACATCCTTTACTATAAATAACGATTTGTGTATCAATCACTTCATACGTGGCATGGATACTGCGGCAAAGCAAATCGAGCTTCTCGAATAAGGATTCGTCGGCCAGCGTCGCCGTAATCTGGCAGTGTTTCAGCAATTCGTCGTCATACAGAATATCAATCCCGTAGGTCTGACTCAGTGCCTGAAAAATCTGCGGTGCCGGGGTTTCGGCATAGCTGATTTCCGCTGGCTGATCGGCGGTTTTAATCGGCACCGGCTGGGCAACGAGCGACTTTGCGAACCGGTTATCGGCTTTTGTCAAGGCCACCTGCTGATTCGGCGTCAACACCACCCCTTCCGGTTTGGCCTGCTTTTGTTCCAGATCACGCGTCCGAAAAACCGATACCTTACCGGTTTTGACAATCACCCGACTCTCCGGCATTCCGGCCTCCGCTTTCACCCAAAAACTGGTTCCCAGAACCCGCGTCACCAATTTTTCCGTGATGACCAGAAAAGGCCGGGCCGGATTGCGCGCGACTTCAAAAAAAGCCTCCCCTTTCAGGAATGTCCGGCGTTCCGGATCGGTAAAGAGTCGGGCATAGTGCAGGCTGGCAGCGGGCGAAAGGGTCACGCGGCTTCCGTCGGGCAAAGGCACTACCAACGGCTGCAACGTCGGGTTCGTTACGGTGATCTGGTCCTGGGATTGTGTTGACACCAGGCCCAGCAAAACGCGGGATGGCGTGCGGTTTTGGTAAATAAATACAGCCCAGGCCAATCCCACCAGCACAAAAACGGCAGCGGCCATCCGGCTCCAGTTCCACAGCGGAATGGTCCGAACCGACGGTTCCTGCTTTTGCCGGATTCTGGCCCAGGTCTCCCGAATGGCCTCATCCCGTTCGGTGTTGGAAACCGGCTGATGTGGCATTTCCAACGCCCGCAGCAACGCCCTGGCCTGGTCGATGGTCGCTTGTTGTTCCGGATGAAGACGTACCCATTCGTTCCAGAAAGCGTCGGTTTGCGGTGTCGGGGTCAAAACCCATTCGCGAAACCAGTCGTCTTTCAGGAATTCCTCAACCGTATAGTAAGCGTAATTGAACATCGGCGCGTGGGGCTTTTATTCAGAGATGCAACCGCGCGAAGGGACATACCCCATTTTTTGGCAATTCGGAGAAAAAAATTGGGAAGTGGTTCAGGCGATCAGAAAACCGACCAGAATGAGGGCCAGGTCGACGGGAATTACCCGGCGAAGGGCGAGCAAAGCCTTCTGCAACAGGTTGGAAACGGACTGGTGCGAGATGCCCATCACCTCGGCAATCTCCTCCCGATCCAGATTCTGGTAATATTTCAGATAAATGATTTCGCGCTGTCGGCGGGGTAATTCATTCAGGTACCGGGCCACCTGCTGCGACTGCCGGACGATGCTTTCGCGTTCGATCAGGACGAGTTCCGGCGAAGGTTCGAAATAGAAATCACCATTGGATAACTGATCCGTCAGAGATAGGAAATATGGTTTGGATAAACTCCGCACCAAACGCCGACGCAGGGACGTGAGCAGATACGCCTTGACCGACGTGGGTTGCGACAACCGGTGCCGGTGGGTCCAGAGGTCGATAAACAACTCCTGAATATTGTCTTTTACCAATTCCTTGTCCTTGCTGTATTTGCTGCCATAATTAACCAATGCGCCATAAAACCGCTCCATCAGCTTCTGGAAGGCGGTTTCGTCATCGGTTACAAAAGCATCCCAATCCCGCCGGTCGGCGGCCAGGGCTGGCAGGTAAACCGGTTTCACATTCATAGCGGCTGGTTCAGGATGCATAGTTAGGCAATTCGGTCTGTAAAAAACAGGGGTCTGCGGAATGGTAAAACAAACTTAACAACGGTCTTCTACTCATCCCGACCGACCGATCGGTTGACCCATTCACCGACAAATTCACCCGGTTTACCTACAATCGCCATCCCAACGCAACGAAACGGGCCCCTTCAACGATATAGATAGAAACCAAGCACAACTTTACCATCTATAGCAACTGACGCATGGAACGCAAAGAATTTTTGAAAAGGACTTTTTCCGCATTGGGTATGGCCGCGATCATGCCCATGGTTGGTGCCTGTTCAACCGACGACGCCGTGGAACCCACCACAACCACCGGAACAGGCACCACGACCGGAACGACCACCGGAACCTGCACCGAAACCTCCAACGAAACGGAAGGTCCTTTCCCCACCAAGACGCCCACCAGTCTGGTAACCAACAACATCACCTCCGACCGGCAGGGAACCAAGCTGACCATCAAGATTACCGTTCAGAACAAAAACAACAGTTGCGCCGGTTTGACGGGGGCTTTGGTAGACATCTGGCACTGCGACGCGGCCGGTAATTACTCCGAATACGGCGGTACGCAGATGCAGTCGACCAACTACCAGAGCGTCCATTTTCTGCGGGGACGCCAGACATCCGACGCCAATGGACTGGTGACCTTTACCAGCATCTACCCTGGCTGGTACAGCGGTCGCGCCCCGCACATTCACGTCCACGTCTATGATTCCACTGGCAAATCGTTGAAAATATCCCAAATTGCTTTTCCGGAAGACATCAGCAAGGTGGTGTATGCACAGGGGGTTTATGCCAGCCACGGCCAGGCCGACACCACCAATGCCCGGGACAACATTTTCAGCGATGGCACTTCCACCAACATGTCAGTCGTAACCGGAAGCACGTCAGCGGGTTACGAACTAACGTGGGCCATTGTCGTACTGGCGTAGTTTCTCCTCAACCGAACGATCAACCGGTATGCTTACCGAAACGAAAGCCCAAATTTACCTCTCCGATCAGCGGGGCTGCACGCAGTCCGCTGATCACCGGAGTTTTCACACCTTTAATTTCGGCCCGTATCAGCACGAAAGTCGACGGCCTTTCGGCGCTCTGACGGTTTTTAACGACGATACGTTACGGGCCGGCAAAAGCCATACCTTGGCGGTCGATGACCCGACAGAAGTATTGCTCATGCCGGTGGTTGGCGGGATTGAACTGGTGGATGGTTTCGGAGAAAGCGTTTTTCTGGGAGCGGGTGAAGTCTTTCACTTTACGGTATTACCGGGGCAGGAATACCGAATTAGTAATCCGTTTGAAAATGAAGCCGTTAACTATCTTATACTCGGTCTGAAGGCCAGCCCAACGGGTTTCGAAAGCTCCGAACGTTTTCCGCTCACAACCTTTGATCTCCAGGCCCGCAACCAGCTTATACCCTTATTTTACTCGCTGGACCGCAACAAGCTGGGTTTTATCGGAAAATACGGGGGTCGCCAGGAAGGTGGTTATACCCTGCGCAATGCCCAGAAACGGGCGTTTGTTTTCGCCATCGAAGGCGCTTTTGAAGTTCAGGACCGGCTGCTCCACCCCCGCGACGGGCTGGCGTTGTGGAACCTGGATGTTATCGAGTTTGAAGCCCTGTCCAATGATGCTATTATTCTGGTGCTGGAAGTGTAAGAAGCAAGTAAAGACCTGAATATCAAAGACTTTTTTTAATATAGAATTTTAAATGATGAATGCTAAATGTAATAATTCCTGTCAATTTATACTTTTACATTTAGCATTCATCATTTGAAATTTTACATTCTAGCTACTTCACAAAACCGTTTCCTGCATTTGCTCCAAAAGCATTGTGGTCAGCACCGGCTTCGGTGTGAAACCAATCTGGCGGTTCACCAACTCGCCATCTTTAAAAACCAGGATGGTTGGCATGTTTCTGACTTTGTAGCGGGCGGTCACCACGGGGTGCATTTCCACATCCACCGTCGCCACCGTGGCCAAACCGGCAAAGTCGGCGGCTAATTCATGAATGAGGGGTTCCAGTCTGCGGCACGGCGGGCACCATTCGGCGCTAAAATCCACCAGCAGCACCCCCGGTTTGGCCAGCAATTCGTCCCAGTTCTGATCGGTGGCATACACCGCCTTTGTGTGTTCAGTAGTCATGATTGTGATTGTTGATTTACCTGTTGATTCCGGCAAATCCCCCAAAATCACCCGCGCAACGAAAAATTTTATCCGTTTTCCGACGCCCGTCTCAACTGCTGAATGCATTTGTATTTCTGATTGACGGCGGTATGGCGGTTTTTCCAGCCCATCGTCACCATGAGGTGGTCCATCGGTTCGTGGGAGAAGTATATTGACCGGATAACCCGCTGACAATGACCGGTGATGCGGGCCATCCAGGCATTGAGTCGTTCGTGCTGAACCTCTTCGGACGAGGGCTCGGGCGAAGCAAAATCGTAGGAATCCTGAAGAGACAGCAACTGATCGTCGCTGATGGTGACCAGCTTATCATCCCGCAGTTTTTTCAACCAAATGTTTTTCGCAATGGCAAACAAAAACGTTTTCAGCGTGGAAGTAAGCTGAAAATCAGGAGCGGTTATTTTTTGGTAGAGCACCAGAACGGATTCCTGGAAAAGATCTTCGGCATCCCCTTCGTTCCCGTGGTTGCGCTGAACAAACCGGGCAATGGCGGGGTACTGTTTTTTATAAATCCATTCGTATGCCGACGTTTCTCCGGCACGAAGCGATTCAATCAGGCTATCATCACAAATGCAGTTCATGGCAAATTCCCTATAGCCATTCATACCACCGCGACCCCAAAAATCACCCGCAGTTTCCCTTTTTATTTAAAGTTTGTGGTTTATGACTCCGACGCCAGCGACCGGACTTCGATCTGGCTGGTGTGATACACCAGCGAATACGGTTCGACGCTCTGGGTTAGCCAGACGTTGCCGCCAATCGTAGAATCATGGCCTACCACCGTCCGACCGCCAAGGATCGTTGCGTTGGCATAAATGATTACATTGTCCTCAATGGTAGGATGTCGTTTCCGCGACGCCATCGACTTGGCCACGTTGGTGGCTCCCAGCGTAACCCCCTGGTAAATTTTTACATTGCTGCCGATAATGGCCGTTTCACCAATGACGACGCCGGTGCCGTGGTCGACAAAAAAAGAAGAGCCGATTTCAGCATTGGGATGAATGTCGATACCGGTATGGCCGTGGGCGTATTCGGTCATCATCCGGGGCAGAAGCGGCACTTGCAGTTCCGTCAAAACGTGGGCAATCCGATACACCGCAATGGCGTAAAAACCGGGATACACGGCGATCACTTCTTCTACCCCCGCAGCCGCCGGATCGAACGCCGAGATTGCCTGCGCATCGAGCAACAATTCATCGTAGGTACTTGGTAACCGGTCAAAAAATTGTTCACAGGTCCGGTCTTTGTCAGCCGACAAATGTTCATCCAGCGGTTTTAACAGACAGGTAAGCTGGCGATTCAACTCCCGGTAGGTGTCGGCAGTACTGACCACAAAAGGCCGGCAATCCTGGGTAATGGGAAAAAGGAAACGAATCAAATTGTCGATAAACCGGCCCACGTCGGGTTTGGAAGGCAGGCGGTATCGAAAACTGGCGTTTTGGGTCGCCATCCGTTCAAAGAAATGTTGCTGTTCGGCAGGAGTCATGGAGTGGTCATTCAATAAAGTCTACAGATAGAATCAATTCGATAGAGTTCTCAACCTTTTAAGCAAAAAAAAGCCTTCTTCCGAAGGGCAATCTGTCTTATAACTAACTGTGTATCAACCGCCCCATTTTGAGGAAAGACAACAACAGGCGCTACTTGAGTGTAAAACGAACATTGGCAACAAATAGTCAGCTAATCCGTTGAAAAAGAAACAAAAACACTGCCAAAAAGTTCGTCCTCCCGCTTTGGATACAATCTTGCTATGACTAAACTAAAGAACTTCATCGATACTTCCATGTCATACCTAAAAAAAACGGTGGTAACGCTGGCAAGCTCACTCACGGTTACGGTGGTTTTCGCCTTCTTGGTGTCGCTGGCCTGTCAGCCACGCGAGGCCGATGCGGAGACCACCGAGACGCCGGGGACAATCGCCCCCGCAGCGCTTCAACTGGAAAATGCTTTTCCCGGCTTGACCTTTAAACAGCCTGTGGAGTTTACGCACGCGGGCGACGGAACCAATCGCGTTTTTGTGCTCGAACAGGAGGGCCGGATTCGGGTGTTCGAAAATAACGCAGCTACAAAAACCGCCGATACGTATTTAGACATCGTCAGCAAAGTGGCTTCGGGCGGTGAAATGGGCCTTTTAGGGCTTGCTTTTCACCCGGATTTCGAGCAAAACGGTTATTTTTTCGTCAATTATACCAAAAATAATCCCCGCGAAACCGTTATTTCCCGGTTTAAAGCCACGGCCGGTTCAAACCGGGTCGATCCGGCAACCGAAACCATCCTGCTGAAATACGAACAGCCTTATGCCAACCACAATGGCGGCAAAGTAGCTTTCGGGCCAGACGGTTTTCTGTACATTGCCGCGGGTGATGGCGGCAGCGGTGGTGACCCGCAGAACAACGGGCAGAACCTGAAAACGATGCTGGGTAAAATCCTGCGGATCGACGTCAACAAAACCGACAAAGGGAACTACGGAATTCCGGCCGACAACCCGTTTGTCGGCAATGCCAACGCGCTTCCCGAAATCTATGCCTACGGACTGCGCAATCCCTGGCGCTTCAGTTTTGACGCCGAAACCGGTCAGCTTTGGGCGGGTGACGTTGGACAAAACAAACTGGAAGAAATCGATATTATCAAGAAGGGCGGCAATTACGGCTGGCGATTGAAAGAGGGTCAGGACTGCTACAATCCCGCAAATGACTGTAACCAGGGGCAATTGATCGAACCCATTCACCAGTACGTTCGTAGCGAAGGCGTTTCGGTGACGGGGGGAGCGGTTTACCGGGGCAGCAGCCTTCCCGACCTGAAAGGAAAATACATCTACGCGGACTTTGCCACCGGCAAGGTGTGGGCGTTGAGTTTTCAGGGCGACCAAAAAACCGGCAACCAACTCCTCACCAGCGAGGGCGGCCCGGTTTCAGCTTTCGGGGAAGACGCCAAACAGGAATTATACATCCTCGACCACAGTAGCGGAACGATCAAGCGGTTTGTTACCAAATAGACCACTGCTTTTCGATAAATGATGGACAGATTCCGCGTGGAGTCTGTCTTTTTTTGTGGTATTTTCTGTAGATTGGTACCAGGAACACCCCATGAGCACCATGTATACGACAACGATCCACACGCCGGTTGGACTGGCTGTCATCAGCGGCAACGAAGACGGTATTGCCAGTGTTCGGTGCAGTAATGATCCCGTCGCAGATTCGGCCTTTGTGCCGGCCATACTCTACAAATGTGCGCGTCAACTGGAGGAATACTTCCTGAATCGCCGACGGTCGTTCGATCTTCCGCTTCGTCCGCAGGGCACGCCCTTTCAGCGGTCGGTCTGGCAAATGCTGGCGGAGGTGCCGTATGGAAAAACCATGTCGTATATGGAATTGACCCGGCGTCTGGGCGACGAAAAAGCCATTCGGGCGGTGGCCGCAGCCAACGGAAAAAACCCGATCTGGATCATCATTCCCTGCCACCGCATCATCGGCTCCAATGGCGACCTGACAGGGTATGCGGGCGGTCTGGGGCGAAAAAAATGGCTGCTGGAACATGAGCAGGTTGCCAATGGTCAATTGAGTTTGTTTTAAGGTTGATATACTGGTTTTGGTATACGGTTTTCGGTATTTGATGCGTTGAATTTCTACAGGCATCAGCCATTGAAAATCTTTTTTTCACCCTAGCGTCTTCGTGTGAAATTACTCAACGCCCTGCTTCTTGTTTTGCTGATTACCAGCCTTTCCGGTTGCTTCTTCCGGAAATGGCGGATGAGCGACCGCGAAATTCAGAAGCATTTTGCCAACCGGCCCGTCAAACCGACTTTTGTTACCATCGAAAACGACAGCCTGAAACTGTTCGTCGCCAGCGTTGGTTCAGACACCCTGCCCCCGCTCCTGCTGATCCACGGAGCGCCGGGGTCGTGGTATGGTTATTTGCGGATGATCGATGACAGCGCCTTGTACAAGCGGTTTCACATTCTCTCCGTCGACCGTCCGGGTTACGGAAAATCGCGGAAAGGGCGAAAAGCCGTTACCTCCATTGCCAAGCAGGCGCAGTGGATCGCTCACGCCCTTAATCTGAATCATTCCGGAAAACCGGCGGTTGTGCTCGGCCGTTCGTACGGTGCGCCGGTGGCTGCCCGGCTGGCCATCATGTATCCGAGCCGGGTGAAACACCTTTTCCTGATTTCTTCGCCCCTCGACCCCGAAAAAGAAAAGTTTTTCTGGTTTTCGAAATGGGGAAAAATGGCTCCCGTCAAGTTGTTTATGGACCGGCACATCAATCTGGCTACCGCTGAAAAATATACGCATGTGGCCGAGCTACGTCAACTCGAACCCCTGTGGTCTAAACTGAATATACCGGTAACGTTGATGCAGGGCGGAAAAGACTGGCTGGTCGATCCGTCGAATCTGGATTATGCCAAAAAAATGCTGGTCGGAAAACCGGCGGAATACATTTTCCTGCCCGAATCGGGTCATTTGATTACCAATTCCCATTCCGAAATGGTGAAAAGTTTGATTCTCCGCAGTGCCGGGTATCCTTCCCCACCCGCCGATGAAACGGTCAATTGAGTTGTAGACAGGAGAATAAAGACAAGCGTGGAAAGAAAAAGCGATTGGGCAACGAAATCACAATATCTTTACCCGCTCGTCTTTTCTCTCAGGTCTTTATTCTATCGTTTTTTCTCTCGTTTAACCCAATGATTACCCTCGAAACCATCCAGGCGGCTCACGACCGCATCCGGTCACACATCCACCGTACGCCCATTCTCACCAACCGAACCATCAATGCCATCAGTGGTGTTTCGGTTTATTTCAAACCGGAAAATTTTCAGAAAATCGGCGCGTTCAAGGCGCGGGGCGGGTTGAACGCCATTCTGCAATTGTCGGAGCAGGAACGATATTACGGTCGCACACTCGGCCCCGTCACCACGCATTCGTCGGGCAACCACGCACAGGCCGTGGCCTTTGCCGCGCGGCAGGTTGGCACAAAAGCTTACATCGTAATGCCCCGAACGGCTCCGCAAGTCAAGAAAGAGGCCGTGCGGGACTACGGTGCCGAAATCATCGAATGCGAGCCGACGCTCGAAGCCCGTGAAGCCGGTGTACTGGAAGTGATGAAACGCACCGGGGCGGTTTTGATCCACCCATTCGACGACGACCGGGTGATTGCCGGACAGGCTACTGCTACCAAAGAATTGATCGAAGACGCCGATTACGAATCGTTTTTCGATGTCATCATGGCGCCGGTCGGGGGTGGTGGGTTACTGAGCGGAACGGCCCTGGCCACCCATTACCTCAGTCCACAAACGAAGGTGATTGCCGGGGAACCGGAAGGAGCCGCCGACGCCGTGTTGTCTTTCCAGAGTGGTCGGGTTGAGAAAGCGCCTTATATCAAAACCATCGCCGACGGCCTGATGACCAGCCTCAGCGAACGCACGCTGGGCTATATCCGGCAACACGTTTCGGACATCCTAACGGTTTCGGATGCGGAGATTATCGCGGCCATGCGGCTGGTTTGGGAACGGATGAAGATCATCATCGAACCTTCCTGCGCCGTTCCGCTGGCGGCTTTGCTGAAACACAAGGACCAGTTTGCCGGACAGAAAGTGGGCATTATTCTGACCGGTGGAAACGTCGATCTGGGCAAATTGCCGTTTTAGGGCCTGACCATTCGGCAACAATTAGACCGGACACAACTGGTTTGTCAACCGAACCAGTTCACTGTAACTCGTGGGCTTCACGAGCACAGTTCCCGTTCCCACTTCATTCAGGCACAGATTGTCATGGGTTTCGAAGGAAGATCCCAGAATTACTGTGGGAATGGTCCGCAAGTGACTGCTCAGTTTCAAGCGTTGCAGGGTCGCAAAACCGTCCAGTACGGGCATATTCAGATCCAGAATGATCAGATCCGGCCGGTCGGCATAGTCTGTCAGGTGATCCAGCAATTCCTGCCCGTTGGAAAACGTATAGAGCAGACAAGCGGGATGGTGTTTCTGGAAGGCCTGCCAGAGCATGAACCGGTCATCGTCGTCATCATCGACAATAAAAACAAGACGGTGTTTCAACAGCATATCGAATCTGATTTTAGAGTTGACCGTTTTTCGAACTTAATCTCAACAAGATAGCCGATCCAATCACTGGATCGGCTACTCCCTTTCTACCTAAAACGCTAAAGAAAACACACAAAATTTGATAAGAGGGGTGAAACAAGAGAAGAAAGACGTTCAGAGTATCGTAGATTTCGTTTCTTTTCTCTCTTGTCTCCCCTCTTTCGTCTACGTAAGCACTCGCCTTTTTCGCAGAACCTGCTGGCGACACCACTGCAATAATTGTATACGCTCCGGCGGGGAGAGCCATCGCAAAAGTTTCCGTAATTCTTTTCGGAAAAGCCGCCGGTCGAAATCAACTTTGTTCAGTACACACTGACTATATTCAAACCAGGACATATCAAGTAAGGGTTAAGTATTTCTACAAAGATGAGATACGCATCTTAAAACCCGCTTAGAGCCCGATTAAAAAAAAATTAGAATTTTCTTACAAAAGAAATAGCCGGTCTTCAGAAAAGAACCGGCTATCGGAATCACCTGAAATTAGCAATGTTACTCGCCAAAAACCTTCTATTGCAAGGAGCGTAAAGAGGTGAGACCAGGGCGTAAAGACTGATAAACAGCGCACAAATTCAGGTCTTTATTCTCTTGTCTCCCCTCTTTCTTCTATAATCTCATCTCTTTCCTCTCATCACAAAATTGACGCGGCTACATTAGAAAACGCTTAGAGCCGTCTTAGAAAAATGTTAATTCGGGCCTTCCAAAAGCTCCGGTTCCCGTCGCCAGGTTTTTGGAGCGGTTTCAGCCCGGCGATAGAAAAACCGGTACAGAATCGGAAAAATCAGCAGCGTCAGCACGGTTGCCGTCACCAAACCGCCAATGACGACCACTGCGAGCGGTTTTTGGGTTTCGGAGCCAATTCCGGTCGAGACTGCTGCCGGCAATAACCCGATAGCCGCCATCAAGGCCGTCATGACCACCGGACGAATCCGGCTCCGGATGCCCTGCCGGATGGCTTCGTCGAGCGGAAGCCGGTCGGCCCGGTTCTGGTTGAAAACAGACACCAGAATCACGCCATTCTGCACACAGATTCCGAACAGGGCAATGAAACCCACCCCTGCCGAAATGCCGAAGTTGATGCCCGTTGCGTGCAGCGCCAGAATCCCGCCCATCAGCGCAAACGGCACATTGAGCAGCACCAGACCCGCATCTTTGGGATTACCGAACGTGACAAACAGAATGACAAAAATGGCCGCCAGACTGAGCGGAACCACCTCCCCGAGCCGTTGGGTGGCCCGCACCTGGTTTTCAAATTCGCCCGTCCAGTTGACCGAATAGCCCTTCGGCAGTTTTTTCAGCTTCTGACTGACTTTACGCTGGGCCTCGGCAATGGTGCTTCCCAGATCGCGCTCCCGGACGGAGAATTTGACGCCAATAAACCGCTTGTTCAGATCGCGGTAGATGAACGCCGGGCCGGTGGTTTTACGCAGGGTTGCAATTTCGCTGAGCGGTATTTTACTCCCGTGCATCGTCGGCACCATCAGCCGCATGATGTCGTCTTCGGTTTTCCGGTAATGCTCGGCGTAGCGCAACCGAATGTCGAACCGGCGTTCTCCCTCATACAGAATCGAAGCGGTTTTTCCGCCAATCGCCATCTCGATCACCGCCTGGGCATCAGCCGTTGAAACCCCGTAGAGGGCCATTTTGTGGTCATGAAACAGGACGCTGATTTCGGGCTGGCCGATGTTCCGCAAAATACCGACATCCTTGATACCCGGCACATTTTGAATCGCTTCGATCACCTCATCCGCCAGTCCGTTGAGCGTCGTCAGATCCTCTCCAAAAATCTTGACGGCATTCGAGGCATTCATCCCAGCCACGGCTTCGGCCACGTTGTCGATGATCGGCTGGGAATAGTTATAGTTAATTCCCTGAAACTGTTTAAGTTTCGTATCCATCTCTTCGATCAGGTCATCGGTGGAAAGCTTGCGCCCAGTCCGGCGGTCCGGCCAGTCGTCTTTGGGTTTCAGGTTTACCTGCATCTGCACGTAATAGAATCCGGACGGATCGGTGCCGTCGTTGGAGCGGCCGGTTTGCGACAATACCCCGTTGACCTCCGGAAATTCCATCAGCTTTTTCCGCAGAACGCGCACCATTTTGGTGGTCTCACTCAGCGACGAACTCATCGGCAATTTGGCTTCCACCCACAATGCGCCCTCGTTAAGCTGCGGCAAAAATTCCGTTCCCAGCAAAGTCGCGGAGAAAAACGTCAGCCCCAGGCAAACCGTAGCGAACAGAAAGCTCAGTTGTTTGCGGGCATAACACCATTCAAAACCGGCGGTAACGGTATTGGTGAAAAACCGGACGATGAAATTGTTCTTCTCCCGGACGTTTTTCCGCAACAGCATGGAACACAAAACCGGCACCAGCGTCAGCGTGAACAACAAGGCACCCAGCAAGGCAAAACCGAGCGTCCAGGCCAGCGGGGAGAACATTTTGCCCTCCACTTTCTGGAACGAGAAAATCGGCAACAGCGCCGTAATAATGATCAGTTTGGAAAAGAAAACCGCTTTGCCCAACTCCCCCCCGGTTTTTTTGATCAGCCCGAGTTTGCTCATCCGGTTAAAGGTCGCCATGCCTTTTTTATGCGCCAGATGGTCGAGCGTTACGAAAATCCCTTCGACCATCACCACGGCCCCGTCAATGATGATTCCGAAATCGACCGCGCCCATTGACAGCAAATTGGCCGACATACCCCGCAAACGGAGACACATAAACGCAAACAGCAGCGCCAGCGGAATGATGATGGACACGATGACGGTGGTTCGCCAGTCGGCCATGAACACAAAGACGATGACCGTTACCAGAATGATGCCCTCGGTCAGGTTATGCATCACCGTTCGGGTACAGAACGCAATGAGGTTGTCGCGGTCGTAAAAGGTCACCATTTTCGTGTCCGATGGCAAGATCCGGGTGTTCAGCTCTTCGATTTTTTCCTTTACCCGCGTCAGAATTTCGCTGGGATTTTCGCCTTTCCGCATCACCACGATGCCTTCCACCACGTCGTCGTTGTCGTTCAAACCCACCTGCCCGACCCGGGGCAAGCTCGATTCGGCGACTTCAGCCACGTTTTTCACCAGAACCGGGTTGCCGTTCAGTTCTTCAATGATGATGTTTTCAATATCGGGAATCGACGTCAGCAGGCCGACACCCCGAACTACATAGGCTTGCCCGTTGCGCTCGATCACATCGCCCCCGACGTTGATGTTACTACGCGTGATGGCTTGGTATACTTCCAGGGGCGTCAGGTCGTATTTGGTCAGTTGTGTGGGATTGACCCGGATTTCGTAGATTTTCTCCTGACCGCCAAAGGCCACGACGTCGGCCACGCCGGATACACTACGCAACTGACGGTCGATCACCCAGTTGTGCAACGTCAGCAGTTCCCGGCTGTCGCGGGTTTTGCTTTCCAGCGTAAACCGGAAAATTTCACCCGTCGGGCCATACGGCGGCTGCACATCCGGCTCGACGGTTTCGGGGAGTGTTACCGTACGGAGCTGATTGTTGACCTGTTGCCGGGCAAAAAAGTCTTCGACCTCATCTTCAAAAATGATTTTGATGACCGACAATCCGAACATCGTGATGGACCGGACGTTCGTTTTCCGTTGCACGGAATTCATCGCCACCTCGATCGGCACCGTTACAAACCGCTCCACCTCTTCGGCACTCCGCCCGTTCCATTCCGTCACAACGATGATCTGGGTGTTGGTGACGTCGGGAAACGCTTCGAGCGGGGTATTTAGGTAACTCACCACACCGGCGATGATGAGTCCGGCGGTCATGAAAAAGACAAAAAACCGGTTTTTGAGCGAAAAGCCGACGATATTCCGAATGAACCTGTTCATATTTTCAATGAGTGCTTGAGCGAATGAGTGACGGGACCGCCCGCGCGGTGCGTAAATTGGGTAGATACGCTATCGGCATTCAGAGATTGAGATTTATTCACTCCTTCACTCAATCGTTGAGCGCGTCGTAAACCAGCAACTGATTTTTTGAGATTACCTGTTCACCGGTTTTCAGACCGGAGCGGATGTAGGCAATATCGCCCAGAAATTTGTGGACCTGAACTTCCCGGGTTTCGATGTCGGAGCGGCTTCGGAACACCATGACGTAGTATTTTGAATTGTCGAAAATAACCGCCGTGGAAGGCACCGTTGCCATGTTGGCGCCGTCGTCGAACCGCAGGGCCACCGTCGCGTGCATTTCCGGTTTGAGTTTCATATTTCCGTTTTTAAGCCGGATACGAATGGTCATGGCCTTGGTTCCGGGGTCGAGTACGCTGAAAATTTTATCGACTTTCCCGTGAAATTGCTGATCGGGATAACTCAGCGTTTGCACGTTGGCCGACATCCCGGCTTTCACCCGGCCAATGTCGCTTTCGTTGACGTTGGCCAGCACCCAGACGTCGCTGATCTGACCGACGGTGAACAGGTTGTCGGCGTTGTCGGAGCGAAGTTGCATGTCCCGGTTGACGTTTTTCTCAATCACAAAACCGTCGATCGGCGCCCGGACCACGTAGGTTGGCGTTTTGCCCAGGCCATAAATTCGAAAGATTTCCTTGACCCGGCTGAGTTCGGCCTGGGCGGTTTCTACGTCTTTCTTCGCCGAAACCACTTCCCGCTGGGCGTTCAGTTTGCTCTCGAAGAGGTCTTCGGCTACACTCAGATTTTTCTGCGCCAGCAGCAGATCCGACTGGGCCTGAATCATTTGTCGCTCAAAATCCGCCACCTCACCCGACCGGATCACGGCCAGCTGCTGCCCTTTTTTCACGAAGTCGCCCAGTTCCACATCCACCTCTTCCACCACGCCCCCAACCAGCGGAAATACCTTGATCACCTTGTTTTCGTCGGCGGCCACCTTTCCCACCAACGTCAGCTCACTCCGGACCGGCTGGTTCAGAACCGTTTCCAGGTGGATGCGATTCATCATCGTATCCGACATCATAAAGGCCTTTGCCTCGCTTTCTTCCACCTTCTGATGGCAGGCCGTCGCCAGCCCCAGTGTTCCCAGCAATAGACCGCTAACGAGTTTGTTCATCCTGTTTTTAGTTAAAAAGCTCCTCTCCCACGACGTAATTCAGTTCTTCATATGCACTGATGCGGTCGGCTTTGAGCCGGTTCAGTTCTTTGGTGCTTTCGTTGTAGGTCTCGATGAGGTCGATAAACTCCAGCAGGGAGATGTTGCGCTTCTGAAAATTGGCAAACAGACCCTGGTTCAACAGCTCGAATTGTTCCGAAAACCGCGATTCGACCGACTGGACCGTCCGCTCGACTTCCTGGACTTTCTGCAAAGCCGCCAGCACTTCGTTGTTCACCTGCACGGCCTTCTGATTTTGAATCTGTTTCTGGTAGTCGATCTGGCTGCGGGCGGCTTTGATGGCCCCCTGGTTGCGGTTCAGAAACGGCAGATCCATCGCCACCGAAACGCCGAGGTAATGCGGAATATAGCTCCCTGCCTGATCATACGTTCCGCCAACGCGCAAATCCGGCACCGCCAGCGCCTTTTGCAACGTATAATTCAGTTCCGACTGCCGGGTCAGCGACTGGTTGGCAAGCACATCCGGCCGGTTCTGCAGCGCCCGGCTTCGCAGGGAGTCGACCGGCTGGTTGGGAAAGCGGTATTGCTGGAGCTGGGCTTCGTTGACCAGTGGCAGAATGGGCTGATCGACTGAAAGCAACGTCCGCAAAAACTGCTGGTTTTCGGTCTGGCGAAGCCGGATTTCCAGCCGGTCGTTGTTGAGTTGAAACAGCAGGGCCTTCAGCCGGAGCAGCTCGCGCAACGACACGTTATTTTTGTCGAATTGTTGCTCAAAAGCCGCAACGGTTCCCTGTAAGGTGGTAATCTGACGGTCGTAGCGGGCGAGGGTTTCCTGCTGAAAGTAGAGATCGAAAAAGCGGCTTCGAAGTTCAAACCGGAGCGAGCGCAGCAAATCGGCAAACTCGTAGTTGTTCAGCCGGGCCGATTCCTGCGCCAATGAAATGCGTTTGTTCCGTTTCCCGGCGGTGTAGAGAAGCTGCTGCACCGAAATGATTTTCTGCCCCTGCCGACCCACGTCCAGCACCCGGCTCCGCTCCGTATTGTAGGCACTGATTTCAAGAAAAGCCGTCGGGTTGTCGTATAGACTGGCCTGAATAATGTCTGCCTGCCCGGCTTCGATTCGAAACCGGCCCGCCAGCAGCAACAGGTTATTTTTCAGAAACAGACTATCGGCCTGTCGGCGGCTCAGTCGCAAGGTGTCCTGCGCCTGTCCGATCAGAGAAAACAGGCAACACGCACTAAAAACAGCTAAAATTCGCATTCCATTCGGTTCTCACAATGCCGATGCAAGGTTTGCCGAGAGAAGTTAGAAGTCTGTTAGAAGCGAATTAGAAAAAAGTTAAAGAGCCGTTAAAAAAAAATTAGAAACTCAAAGATGAGTGATCTGGATGGTAAACTGACTCCCTTCATTCAGGCGGCTTTCCACGGCGATGGTGCCCTGATGCAGCTCCAGAATCCGCTGACAAATGGAGAGTCCAATCCCAAACCCTTCATAACCAGCGGCATTGGCAGAACGATAAAACGGCTCAAAGATCAACTCGGTTTCCTCCGGCGATAAGCCGATTCCCTCGTCGCGGACACGGACCCAGCACGAACGGGCATCGGTACCGAGTCGGACATGGGCGGTATGATCCGCGGAATATTTGCAGGCGTTGTCCATCAGGTTCAGCAAAACCCGCTTCAGCAATTCTTCATTTCCCGACACGGTGGTTTCGGTTTCCGATTCGGGCAGATTATCGTAATCGAATTCAACACGGTACTGGGGCTTGGCACTCAGCAGTTCATCCCGGGCCAGCAATACGACTTCCTCCATCTGCACCGGGGCCAGCGGCATCTGGCTGATGTTTTCGAGCGTTCGGGCCAGAAACAGCAGGCTGTTGGTCAAACCAATAAGGCGGTCGGCATCCGATAGCAAATTGGTCAGAATGGTTTCATATTCATTGGCCGTTAGCCTCCGAAGCAGGCCCAGTTGAATTTCGGATTTGAGGGCCGCCAGGGGCGTCCGGAGTTCGTGAGATGCGTGGGAAACGAAGCTGCGCTGCTGTTCGAATGCCTGCTCAAGTCGCCCCAGCACGGCGTTGAAATTGACCGCCAACTGATCGATTTCGTCTTGGCGGTCACCCTCATCAAGCCGTTGTCGGAGATTCCGGGCGGTAATGGTCGAAACCTGGGTGTTGATCTCGTCAATGGGCCGCAGCGATTGCCCGGCGAAGAAAATGCCCAGGCCGATGGTCAGACTAATCCCCCCCAACAAACCCCAGATCAACGTGATGCGGAGGTTTTTCTGTTTATTCTGCCCGACGCGATCATTGGCCGACGCCAGCACCACCAGTTTTCGCCCGCCTTCTTCGTATAAAATCCCGGCCAGTTGGTTGTCGTCACTCCAGGTTTCAACCTCTTTGACTTGCCTGACCTCATCGAGCAATCCCCGTTGGTAGTGAATAATGTGGTCGTCGACGCTGGAATAGATCAGGCGGTTTTGTTCATCGAACACCAGCACTTTTTCGTCATACAGGGCCGTGAGCGTATTCCGGTCGATGATTTTGAGCAGATTATGATCCACTTCGTTGACCTGAATCAAAAACCGGGCGGTGGTGAGTGCCTTGCTTTTTAGCCGGTCATAGAAATCATCACGGCTGTAGGTGGCGGTGGTGACGTAAATAATGACCGAAAAGGCCAGCAAAATAGTGGCAACGATGAGCGAAAACTGAAGCGCGATCCGGTTTCTGATCTTCATCTGCTTACTCCACTTTTAAAACGTAGCCCATACCGGCGCGGGTGTGAATCAATTTCGGCTCGAAATCACGATCCATTTTTTTTCGTAAGTAGTTGATATACACCTCCACGACATTCGTACCAGGATCAAAATTGAGACTCCAGACTTTTTCCGCCAGGTCCATTTTGGATACGACCCGGCCCCGGTTGCGGACGAGGTATTCGAGCAGGGCGAACTCCCGGGCGGTCAAGTCGATGGGTGTGTTGCTGCGTTTAACCTGCTTGGTGGATAGATTGATTTCCAGATTCGCGATGCGCAACACCTCATCGGCGACGGTTTTATCGATCAGATCCGCCCGCCGGAAACAGGTTGCAATCCGGGCGTTCAACTCCCTGAAATCGAAGGGTTTCACCAGGTAATCGTCGGCACCCCGTTCCAGTCCTTCCACTTTATCTTCAATTTCACCCAGGGCCGTGAGCATGATGATCGGCAGATGCGGTTTTTCGGCCCGGACATTCCGGCAGATTTCATAGCCATTCAGACCCGGCAGGTTGATGTCCAGAATGATTAGATCGAATGGATGCCGCAACGCCAGATCACGCCCGTTGTAGCCTTCGTAAGCCACCTCGGTCTGGTACCCCTCCTCCATCAAACCCCGGCTGATGTTCTGGGCAATCCGGCGGTCATCTTCAACGATCAGAATGGTTTTCATACGGCTTTGAAATCAGGATACGTACCGAACTAACACCACAAACCGCCCCGACGGTTCTTGAAATCCAAATTCTAAGGGTATTCTAATGCCATCGCTCTCTCTTTCCAAAACGCTTCCCTGTCGGCTCACACGGTTTATTGGTCGACATTTCGAGCCCACTCGTCTATTACCCTTGTACATTCACCTGAAAAAGTATTACTTTGACTATTTCATACTGTAATCTCTTTCGTCAGTCTATTCATCCCAATCTACCGAATTAAAACGATGGAAAACCAATCCACTCGCCGTCAGTTTCTGGGTGCCACAGCCGCTCTGGTTTCCAGTGCCCTGGTTGCGCCCTCCAAACTGTTTGGCGCACCGGCCCTGATCCGCAATCTGAACAAACCCAACTCGCTGATCAACGGCGTACAGGTTGGGGTCATTACGTATTCGTACCGGGATATGCCCGACCAAAGTGCCGAAGCCACCCTGCAATACGTCCTGGACAGCGGCATCAGCGCCATCGAGTTGATGGGTGGACCGGCCGAGTCGTTTGCGGGCGCGCCCAAAAATACGGTCGATATGCGGGCCATTTTCCCATTGATGCGGAAACGACGCGAAAACCAGACCCTCACCGAAGACGAACAGAAAATGCTGGCGGATGCGGATGCCAAAATGAAAGCCTACCGGGCAGAAGTGGCGAAATGGCGGCTCTCGGCACCGATGAGTAAGTTTGAGCAGGTTCGCAAGATGTACAACGCAGCCGGTGTCACCATTTACGGATTCAAGCCCGACGCGTTTGGCATGCAGAACACCGACGCAGACATCGATTACGGAATGCGGGCGGCTAAAGCACTGGGGGCCAATCAGGTCACGCTCGAACACCCGGCCAACGATGCCCATACCCTGCGATTAGGAAAAATGGCCGAGAAACACGGTCTGCGGGTCGGCTACCACGGTCATGAACAGCAAACGCCCACGTTCTGGGATACGGCCCTCGCCCAATCCCCCGGCAATGCCATGAACTTCGATCTGGGCCATTACCTGGCCGCTGGTCAGCCCGACCCACTGGGCCTGATCCGGCAGAAACACACCCGGATTTCCAGTATGCACATCAAAGACCGCCAATTACCGGCGAATGGGAAAGGAAATTTGCCCTGGGGCCAGGGCGATACGCCCTTGTTGCCGGTTTTGAAACTGATGCGCGAGCAGAAATATACCTTCCCGGCTACGGTCGAGTTGGAGTATAAAATCCCGGAGGGCTCCAATGCCGTCGCTGAAGTGAAGAAATGCATGGACTTCTGCCGGAATGCACTGAGTTAATGAGTTAAAAAAATGCATGTTAAATATCAAATGATGAATGTTAAATGTAAAAGTGATTGCAACTCCGGAACTTTTACATTCGATATTCATCATTTGATATTCATCATTCCCTTTTTCACCCCAACCCTGCCGATTTCAGCATTCCCCGCAGCGTCTGCAAATCCGTCTGCATGGCCTGATAGATTTTTTCCCGGGGAACCGTGATGGCTCGTTTGCCCTGATCGGCACCGCCCAGCGGGTACTCCAGGTGCAGCGAAATCGGAACACGGACGTTTAGTTTTTTCAGGAGTGCAAAGTAAGCCGGAAAATCGACCATGCCCTGTCCCAGGGGTACACTTTGCGCTTTCCATTTCCCCGCCGTTTTCTCCCAGATTACGTCTTTGATGGCGATAAACCGGATGTGCGGGGCAATCATCCGCAAGCCCGTCGACCAGGACGTCCCACCCTCCACCGTCGCGTGACGAATGTCGTACTGACTTCCCATGTGGGGGCTATTGATTTCTGTAAGAACCGTAGCCAGATCCCAGGTAGCCGAGCCGAAGTTGGTTCCGGCGTGGTTTTGATACGCTCCTGCCAGATTCAGTTGCTGATTCAGTTTTGCCAGTTCGCCAAGTTGCTGGCGGTAGTTGGTCAACACAGACCGAATCGGTTGGTCAGCGGGATACGCCAGCCAGCCCGTGCGGTAATACCGGATGCCCTGCTTACGGGCGGTTTCCAGCACCGTTCGGGCCGTCTCATCGGCTTTGGTAATGGCGGTGGTAATCGTAGATACGCTCAGGTTGCGCTTTTTGAGGATGTCGACCGCTTTCGGCAAATCGGTTTGCACCCGGGCCGGTTCGACGTGGCCATCGGGCCGAACCGTCAGATCGACGCCATCGAAACCGAGGTCGGACGCAACCGTTGCCAGTTCGGTATAATCCAGGAAATGAAGGAGTTTTGAAAAAATATGGATGCCATAAGGAACCGCACCTGCCGGTGCCTGCGAAACCGCCCTGGTTTCAGCCGCCGAACCAGCCAGACTGGTCGCCAGCAACCCTTTTAACACATCACGTCGTTGAAGCAGAAGCGGCATAGCGTTAGGGAGTAGGTGTGCCGATAAGGAATTTTGCGGGCTGATCTACTCGGTGGTCGTGACTCAGAAAAATACCAATCCCCTACTCCGCCTGCTTCGCTTTCACCAGTAACACGAGCAGAACTGCCACCGCCGGAACCGTTAAACCACCCGCGATCAGGGCCTGGCGGTTGGTGCTGAATCCATCCGCAATGCCCGAAAACAGGTTGATCATAATCGCGATAAAAAGCAGTGCGGTTAAAATTGGTAGGGCTTTCATGGCTTTCTGTATACTTTAGTGTTTGCGTGTTGACCGATTTGGTTACTATATGACGGTGCGATGAACCACTTGTCACACCCGAAAGAATAAAAAACTTCGCCCATCAAAACCCATCTGTCTGGTTATTGCACTATGCCTTTTCGGGCCGAACAGGTTTATAAAACCGGTAGGCTGTCCGTGGTAAACTGTTTGTAAAAATCGGTATGTTTGTTGTTCCATACGATGAACGGTTTTACGCGTTCTTCCTGCGTTTTAATCTGGTAACTCATGCTGATGCTGCGTCGAATCGGGCTGGTTTTGCTCGTCCTGTTTATTCTGCTGAATATCGTTTCGGCATTCCATGCCTCCCGTTTCACGTATTTTTACAACAATCCGGACAAAACTCCGGCGCGGAAAGCCGAAGACTATTCGACCAGCGAACTTATCCAGGCGGCTTTTTTTGGCCTGAAACTGAAGAAATCGGTCGTCAGCGATACCCCAAAAATCCCCTACGAAACCATTCGGCTCACCAACGAGTATGGTCAGAGACTGGAAGGCTGGTATATTCCGGCAGAACAGGCCAAAGGCACCGTAATTTTGTGCCACGGTCACGCGTCGAATAAATCGAAAATCCTCTGTGAAGCGGACTATTTTCACGCACTGGGCTACAACACCCTGTCGTTCGACTTCCGGGCGCACGGCAATTCTGATGGCAACATTTGCACCATCGGTTTTCGTGAAACCAACGATCTGAAAGCCGCTTATGATTTTGTGGCGAAAGGAAACGAGAAAAACATCATCCTCTGGGGTGTGTCGATGGGAGCCGCCACGATCCTGAAAGCCATTCCCGAACACGGATTGAAACCGGCGCGCGTCATTCTGGAATGTCCGTTTGCCTCACTCTACGACGCCATTCAGGGTCGCCTTCGATCAATGCACATTCCAGCCCATCCGGTGTCGGAATTGCTGGCGTTGTGGGGCGGCATGCAGCGCAGCATGTGGGTGTTTGGCTTCCGACCCTCGGAGTCGGCCAAACAGCTCACGATGCCGGTTTTGCTCAACTGGGGCGCGAAAGACCCCCGGGTTCTGCGACACGAGACCGACGCCATTTTTGAGAATTTAGGTACTTCCCGGAAACAGTTGGTGGTTTTCGAGAATTCGGCCCACCAGTCGTTTTGCATGAACGAGAACGCAAAATGGCAGGCCAGCATCAACCGTTTTTTGCAGACCAGTCTCAAACCCGCCCGTCAACCGGTGACCGAACTTCAAGCCCGTTGAGTTGGTTTATTCCGAGATGAAGCACGAAAAATAACCCAAACAAAGCCATTGATCAGTCGGTTGATACAGGATTACTTGCTAATTCTTCTCAACGATGAACAACCGGATTATTCTTTTTACACACACTTTACTCCTGACTGGCCTGCTGCTGTCCTGTGGCCAAAGCAAAAAGACGGAGAGCGCCGAAAATGCCGCTACGACGACGGAAAAACCCGAAACCGCCCAGGCACCTGATCTGCCGGAACCGTCCGAATCGTCCAAGCATTTTAGCAATGTGATTGGCTGGAAAGACGGCCAGATGCCCAAGGCTCCCGACGGTTTTGTGGTCACCGAATACGCCCGCGATTTGAAAAACCCGCGCCGGACCTACGTCCTGCCCAACGGCGACGTGCTGGTGGTGGAGTCGCAAACCGAAAAGAAAGGCGTGGTGAAAAAGGTGGTGGCCGCCGTCAGTGGACAGGCCAAAGCCGGTGCCGTTGGTGAAAGTGCCAACCGCATCACACTCCTCCGCGACGCCAACAAAGACGGCAAACCGGAGATTCGCGAAACCTTTCTGGAGGATCTGAATCAGCCGTTTGGGGTCGTTTTAATCGGCAGCACGCTCTATGTTGCCAATACCGACGGCGTTCTTAAATTTCCGTATGAGCCGGGTCAGACCAAAATAACCGCCAAAGGAACGCCGATTCTGCCATTGCCTGCCGGGGGTTACAACAACCACTGGACGCGTAACCTGCTTGCCAATGCCGACGGTTCCAAGATTTATGTTTCGGTGGGATCGGGCAGCAACGTGGGCGAGAACGGCATGGAACATGAAGTGAAACGGGCGGCCATCCTGGAAATCAACCCCGATGGATCGGGCGAACGAATTTACGCCAGCGGGCTGCGGAATCCGGTGGGTATGGACTGGGCGCCCGGTACGAACACGCTGTGGACGGCGGTGAACGAACGCGACGAGCTGGGTGATGAACTCGTGCCCGACTACATCACCAGCGTCAAAGAAGGAGCATTCTATGGCTGGCCTTATTCCTATTTTGGACAGAACGAAGACCCGCGCCGGAAGGGTGAACGGCCCGATCTGGTCAAAAAAACGATTGTTCCTGATGTGGCCGTAGGCTCGCACACGGCGTCGCTGGGGCTGGCGTTTTATGATAAAACCGCTTTCCCGGAGAAATACCGCAATGGTGCGTTCGTGGGTCAGCACGGTTCCTGGAACCGATCGGCTTTTTCCGGTTACAAAGTCATTTTCGTACCCTTTGAAAATGGAAAGCCAAGTGGGAAGCCGGAAGATTTTCTGACCGGTTTTATTGCCAATGACAAGGACGTATTTGGTCGCCCGGTTGGCTTATCGGTTTTGCCCGATGGTTCACTGCTCGTGGCCGACGATGCCGGCAACCGGATCTGGCGGGTCAGTGCAACTCGCTGATCTGAGGCCATTTCACGGTTTTGTTCTTGATTGGTACAAATGCGATCATTATTGGGATAATTCCAATAGCATTCTTCGATTGATAGCACTACGTTTGCTAACCGACTGTCCCGGCGCTTGTTTACGGGGCAGTCGGTATCGATCGGTTTTACGAATCTCCTAACATCGTACCATGAAATTCAAAGGCAAAGTAGTGGTCATTACCGGCGCCACCACCGGCATTGGCAAAGCGACCCGCGAACACCTTGCGCGTGAAGGTGGAATTGTCTATAACCTCGACATCCAGAAACCCACAGACGACGACACGCCGGGCGAATTTATCCCGTGTGATGTCCGAAACAAACAGGAAATCAAAGACGGTTTGGCGGCTGTTGTGGCCAAAGAAAACCGCATCGATATGCTCTTCGCCAACGCTGGCATCCACCTTTTCGCTACGATGGAACAAACATCCGACGACGAGCTGGACAACCTGATCAACATCAACATTAAAGGCACCTTTCATACCGTCCGGGAAGTACTTCCTTACATGAAAGCGCAGCGGAAGGGAAGCATCGTTCTGATGGGTTCCGATCAGACCTTTACCGGCAAAGCCAGCAGTTCAGTCTATGGCCTGACCAAGGGTGCGATCGGGCAACTCACCAAAAGCACGGCCATCGACTATGCCCCGTTCAACATCCGGGTCAACTGCATCTGTCCCGGAACCATCGACACGCCTTTGCTCCATAAAGCGGTAACCCACTTTTCTTCCATCAATTCTGTCGGCGAAGCGGGCGTTTATGAGTCACTAAACACCATCCAGCCCCTGGGTCGAATTGGCCAACCCGAAGAGATTGCCGCGGTGGTCGCGTTCCTGTTGTCAGACGACAATTCCTTTATGACGGGCAGTCTGGTGAGTGCGGATGGTGGGTATGTTTGTCAATAACGAATGAAACTGATGGATCAAAACCAACGAAACACCCGACGAGATGCCCTCCGGCTGCTTGGGGCTACGGCCGCAACGCTGGCAACGGGCGGTTTATCCGGTTTTTTAGCTCCTCCTTCCATGCTCAACCGACTGATTCCTTCCAGCAACGAAAAACTGCCCGTCGTGGGCATTGGCACCTGGCAGACGTTCGATGTTTCCGGAACGGCGGAACAGGAACCGTTGCTGCAGGCTTTGAAAGCCGTTCACCAAGCCGGGGGCAAGCTGATCGATTCGTCGCCGATGTATGGACGTTCGGAAGAGGTCGTGGGCAAACTCACGGCAGACTCCGGGATTCAAAACCAGTTTTTTTACGCTACGAAAGTCTGGACGCGGGGTCGGGAAGCGGGCATTCGACAGATGGACGAGTCGATGCAGAAAATGAAACGGTCGTCGATGGACCTGATGCAGATTCACAACCTGGTCGATTGGAAAACGCACCTGGAAACGCTCAAAGCCTGGAAAGCGTCCGGCAAAATCCGCTACATCGGTATAACGCATTACACCGATTCGATGCACGATGAACTGGCGGAAATCATCCGTAAAGTTCCCATCGACTTTGTGCAGTTCAACTACTCGATTCTGTCCCGCAATGCCGAAAAAAAGCTATTGCCCGTCGCCCGGGACAAGGGCGTTGCAACGATCATCAACCAGCCGTTTGCCGAAGGGCGGTTATTTTCGCTCGTGAAAGGGAAGGCACTACCAGCCTGGGCGACCGAAAACGAGATCAACAGCTGGGCGCAGTTTTTTCTGAAATTTATTGTTTCAAACCCCGCCGTTACCTGCGTCATTCCCGGCACCAGCAACCCCCGGCACGCTGCCGATAACATGCTGGCCGGACACGGACGTCAACCGGATGCAGCCCTGCGCGAAAAAATGGCCGCGTTTCTTCAGCGGTTGTAACGTTAAATCACGCCCTTTTCCTGTCCGCACCTGGACAAATTCTGTCCGAAATCGTACAGAGCCTCTTCTTCAATACCCTCCAAATCGCTTCCAAAGCCACTTTTTCTTTCTGGCATTCTATTTGTTTTGCAAAATTACAACTAATCGTTTGAATGGAGTAAGACCATGCGAAGATCCTTTCTGGGCGAGTTTGAAGAAATTGTCCTGCTGGTGGTGGCAGCCTGTCCGGCCGAAGCCTACGGCGTTACCATCTGGGAGGATGTCCAGCAGCAAACCGGACGAACGATCACGATGAGTGCCGTCCATGCCACCTTATACCGCCTAGAAGAGAAAGGGTTCCTGTCTTCGCTCATGGGGGGGGCCACCGCTGAACGGGGTGGACGACGCAAGCGGTTTTTCGCGCTGACCAACGCGGGCGTTCGGGCCTTGAACGACATTCAGGAAGTCCGCAGTCGTCTCTGGCAGGCCATTCCACCGGGGAAATTTCAACTGATTGGCGGGTAAATAAAAATGAATATCGAACACTGCATATTGAATAGAGAATATCGTAGGGTGTCCTCTCTTCATCATTCAATATGCAGTGTCCGATATTCGATATTTCAAACCGATGAGACACACCGAAACACAGGATTCAACTGAAGGACCACATCCGCCCCGCTGGGCCGACTGGCTGCTGGAACACTTCGTGGCACCTCATCTGCTGGAGGATGTGCAGGGCGATCTGCATGAAGTTTTTTACAAGCAGACAGAGCATGGCGGTTTGGCAAACGCCCGACGGGCGTTCGTCCGGGCGGTTTTGAATTACCTGAACCCGTTCTTTTTGAAGCGAAAACCCGAAGCATACTCCAAACCAACAAATACCACAATGATCCGTAATTATTTCAAAATTGCTTTTCGAAACCTGGTCCGCAATAAAAGCTACACGGCGATCAATGTCTCCGGGCTGGCCCTCGGAATGACCTGCGGCATTCTGATTTTCATGCTGGTCAAATACCACCTGAGTTTCGATACGTTCCACGCCAATTCCGACCGCATTTACCGCTTCGTGACCGAGCAACACCGCGAAACGATCAGCTACCGCGCCAACGTTCCCAGCCCCCTCGGCAAAGTTTTCCGCAACGACTATACTTTTGGTGAGAAAGTAGCCCGCATTGCCACCGCCGAGGATGTGGTGCTGACGGTTAAAGAAGATTCGGAAATCCGCAAGTTTAAGGAGAGCGAGGGCGTGGCCTTCACTGAACCCGACTTCTTCGACATTTTTAACTATCCGCTGCTGAAAGGAGATCGGGCTACGGTCTTGCGTGATCCCAATACCGCCATTGTGACGGAGAAAATGGCCCGAAAGCTCTTTGGCGTGGCCTATCCGATGAACAAACTGTTTCGGCTGGATAACAAGGTTGATTTCAGGGTCACGGGAGTATTGAAAGATTTACCCATCACCACCGACCGAAAAACCGAAATCTACGTATCGTACAACACGCTGAAACAGTACAACGACTGGCTGGCCAGCGACGATGCCTGGGGCGGTATCAACAGTGCCATGCAGTGTTTTGTCCGGCTCCGGCCCGGTGTCTCGCCCGATGAGGTCGAAAAAGTTCTGCCCGCTTATGTGAAGAAATACCGTCCAACCAATAAAAACGTTCACCATTACAAGCTTCAACCGCTGGCCGATATACACTTTAATGCCCGGTATGGCGGAGTCATCACCAAAACCAATTTGTGGGTTTTAGGCTGTATTGGCCTGTTTCTGATCATCACAGCCTGCGTAAATTTCATCAATCTGGCCACGGCACAGGCGCTAAAGCGCTCCAAAGAAGTGGGCGTTCGAAAAGTGCTGGGGAGTTTTCGCGGGCAACTTTTCTGGCAGTTTATCGCCGAAACCGGTTTAATCACGACCGTAGCCGTTGGGTTGGCCTGCATTGCGTCCGCGTTACTCCTTCCTTTTATCAATGACTGGTTCAAGGTACAAATCGCCGTCAACTCCATTTCCGACTGGCAGTTTATGTTGTTTCTTCCCCTGCTGACATTGGTTGTTACGTTCTTTGCCGGATCATACCCCGGACTGATTCTGGCCGGTTTTCAGCCGGTTATGGCGCTCAAAGGAAAGCTTTCACAACAAAACATCGGCGGTTTCAATACCCGGCGTACGCTGATCGTGGGGCAATTTGCGATTTCGCAAGTGCTGATCATTGGCATGATTGTGATCACCAACCAGATGCGGTTTTCGACGCAATCCGATCTGGGGTTTAACAAAGACGCCGTGGTGATGCTGCCGGTGGCGACGGAATCGAACGTGCTGACGATGAAAACCCTGAAAAGCCAGTTTTCCCAGATACCGGGCGTTCAAACCGTATCGGTTTGTCAGTCGGCCCCGGCTTCGAACTACAACGTCTGGAACACCTCCCCCAGATACGACAACCGGGCTGAGGATGAAGCCTTTAGTGTGAGCGTCAAAGCCGCCGATGAGCAGTATATCCCGATGTTTGGACTGAAAATCGTGGCGGGTCGCAACCTGTTTCCGTCCGACACGGCGAAGGAATTTATTGTCAATGAAATGTTTGCCCGCAAGCTGGGTCTGAAAGCATCCGACGAAGTGATTGGGAAAGCCCTGAGTTTAAACGACGGCAACACCAAAGGGACGATTGTGGGGGTGATCGCCGATTTTCATGACCGGTCTTTCCACGAAGACATCAACGCCATTTGCATCACGACAGCCCCGGATTTGTACGCGAGTTATGCCCTGAAAATCAATAGCGCCACCGTTCAACCCACACTGGCTGCTCTGGAAAAAACGTGGAGCGACCGGCACCCGGATCAGGTATATGACTATCAATTTCTGGATGAGCACATTGCCAATTTTTATGCAACCGAAGACCTGATGCTCAAGCTGATTCAGGCTTTTGCCGCCATCGCCATTTTCATCGGCTGTCTGGGTCTCTACGGTTTGGTGTCGTTTATGGCTGCTCAAAAAACCAAGGAGATCGGGATTCGAAAAGTGCTGGGCAGCAGCATGGGCCAGATTCTCTGGATCTTTGCCAAAGAGTTTTCGCGACTCATTCTGATCGCCTTCGTTGTGGCCGCTCCGGTGGCCTATTACACGATGACGGCCTGGCTGAAAAACTTCATCTTTCGCGTCGATCTGGGGGTCGAGATCTTTATTTCCGCCATTGTTGGCACCTTTTTGATTGCGTTTATGACCGTCGGTTTTAAATCCATCAAAGCCGCGTTGATGAATCCGGTGAAAGCCCTTCGCTCGGAGTGATTGTCTGAACAGACTACCTGAAACAAGCGGTTTGACTTGTTTCTCATTAAAAACGAACCAGGCCCCGGCTGAAAATTGCAATAGCAATCCAGCCGGGGCTTTCCGGTTTATTCCCGGGTTTTCAATCAATCGCCCCGGTGAATAAATCAGGTAGTACTACGCTGTTGGCGAACCCGTTCTGTCGCTACATTTGGTTCAGTCTCCCGTTCCAACTATATCCTTACCCCTCATGAAACAAAAACACATTATTCTCCGAACCACACAAACCGCCACCCGCGATCCCTTTCTGGGCGCACTCTCATTTCCCCGCTCCGCCGAAGCGGTTGCCGCCGGCCTTTCCATCGAAGTTGAAGACATCGACCGGAGGCAGGTATCGGCTCTCACCCGCCGGTCCGACATTCTGGCGATGGCTCCGGCCATTCCCATGAAACTGATCGAGCCTGTCAGCAAAAAAAATATAGCCACGCCAGCGGCCCAGACTACGGCCTGGGGCGTCAAAGCCGTGGGCGCCGACACCTCACCGTTCACGGGCGAAGGGGTCATTGTGGCCGTGCTGGATACGGGCATCGATGCTGCTCACCCGGCTTTTGCGGGCGTCCAGATCATTGAACAGGATTTTACGGGCGAAGGCAACGGCGACCAGAATGGTCACGGCACCCACTGCGCCGGAACGATTTTTGGCCGCATCAGCGACAACATCCGGATCGGTGTGGCACCCGGTGTTCAGAAAGCCCTCATTGGCAAGGTTCTCGGCGAAAACGGCGGTGGTTCCAGCGAGCAGATCGTCAGTGCCATTCAGTGGGCGGGTCAGAACGGCGCCAATGTCATCTCCATGTCGCTGGGGATGGACTTTCCCGGTTTTGTAAAGCAATTGATCGACGAGGGCTACCCCGCGGAACTGGCCACTTCCTACGCGCTGGAAGGTTACCGGGCCAATGTCCAGCTTTTCGAGCGGATGGCCGCTTTGATTAAAATACAAGGTTCGTTTTCGCAGGCCACGGTCATCATTGCAGCCGCCGGCAACGAAAGCCAGCGGAATGTGAATCCGGATTTTGAGATTTCAGTGAGCCCGCCCGCCGTGTCGGATGGCATCATCTCCGTCGCAGCGCTGGGCGAAAGCACGCAGGGACTGACGGTGGCAACATTCTCCAATACGGGGGCCAATGTTTCCGGGCCGGGGGTTAAAATTCTGTCGGCCCGACCCGGTGGCGGTTTTGTTCAGATGAGCGGCACCAGCATGGCGACACCCCACGTGGCGGGTGTGGCGGCTTTGTGGGCGGAGAAAATCATGAAAACCGGTTTTCTGACGCCCCTGACGCTAACAGCCCGGCTGATCGGTTCGGGTACAGAAACGGGTCTGAAGCCCGGTTTTGATCCCACCGATGTGGGGGCAGGTCTGGTGCGTGCGCCCCAGGTTTGAATGGATTCTTCCAAACGAAAAAACCGGCGATGAGCCGGTTTTTTCGCTGTTAAACTTCTTCTTCGTGTAGTTCCTCGCTTTTGCGTTTGACCGGCTTTTCAGGCTCCGGCAACGGTTGAAGCGGCTGCGGGTGATCTTCGTACGCCGAATTATCCACGATTTTATACCGCGACAGGAACGAGTACATGGCGGGAATCACAAACAGGGTCAATACCAAAGAGAAAATAATTCCCCCCACAATAACGACGCCCAGCGGAATGCGGCTTTTGGCTGCCGCACCCAGTCCCAATGCAATCGGCAAGGCACCACAGGCCGTTACGAGACTGGTCATCAAAATAGGACGAAGCCGGAGGGCAGAAGCTTCGATGGCCGCTTCAAACCGGTTCATGCCCTCTTTGCGCTTTTCATTCGCGAACTCAACGATCAGAATACCATTTTTCGTCACCAGACCAATGAGCATAATGATACCGATCTGCGAAAAGATATTCATCGTCTGATTAAACACATACAATGAAAGAACGGCCCCGGCAATGGCGAGCGGCACGGTCAGCATAATGATGAACGGATCGGTGAAGCTCTCGAACTGAGCCGCCAGAATCAGGTAAATCAGCACCAATGCCAGCAGGAAGGCAAACAGGGTGTTCGATGAGCTTTCGGCATAATCGCGGGACGATCCCGACAATTCGGTCTGAAACGTTTCGTCGAGCGTCCGGGCCGCGATGGCGTTCATGGCATCCACCCCATCGCCGATGGTTTTACCGGGCGCTAACCCGGCCGATACGGTGGCGGATTTGAACCGGTTATGGTGATACACCTGGGCCGGGCTGGATACCTCGGCAAATTTCACCAGATTGTCTAACTGGATCAGGTTGCCCGCATTATTCCGAACATAAAACGAGGCCAGGTCGACCGGTTCGTCACGGTCGTCCCGTGCCACCTGGCCAATCACCTGATACTGTTTTCCATTCATCAGAAAGTAGGCCAGCCGCCGGTTGCTCAGTGCCAACTGAAGGGTCTGGGCCACATCCTGCACGGTTACCCCCAAACTAGTGGCTTTCTCCCGGTCGATCGTAATGTTCAATTCCGGTTTATTGAATTTCAAATCGACGTCGAAACCCTGAAATGTCGGATCTTTCTGTACTTCGTCCATAAACTTCGGCAGGTTTTGCTGAAGCTTGTCAAAGTTGAGGTTCTGGATCACAAACTGCACCGGCAATCCCCCCCCGCGCCGTCCAACCTGAATGGTTTGCTCCTGGGTCGCATTCATCCGGGCTTCGCTGGAGCTTCTTAGATACTTGCCCAAATAATCCGTGATTTCCTGTTGTGACCGTTTGCGTTCACTGGGCTCAACCAGATTGAGCGATATAAATCCGGAGTTGACGGCACCAGCCGCCGAGTTACCCGGCGCAATAACACTAAACGTGTAGTTCAGTTCGGGAATCGAATCCATCACAAACTGGTTTACCCGTTCGGTAATCCGGGTCATGGCTTCGTAGCTGGTTCCTTCCGGAGCGGTAATGGGCACCCGGATGCGGCTGCGGTCTTCCATAGGAGCCAACTCGGACTTCAGCGAAGAGCCAATCCAGAAAATGATGCTTAAACAAATGCCGATGATGCCCACGGCCAGCCAGCGACGGCCCATAAAGGTCGTCAGGGATGATCGGTAACTTCGGTCCAGCCATTGGTAAAACGGCTCGGTTTTCTGATAAAACCACGATCCTTTCCCCTGGTCTTTGCTCACCAGCAATACACTCAAAACCGGCGTCAGGGTCAGGGAAACAAAGGCAGAAATCAATACCGAACTCGCTACGACGACCCCAAATTCGCGGAACAGACGCCCGGTAAACCCTTCCAGAAAGATAACCGGTAAGAAAACGATGGACAAGGTGGCAGAGGTCGAAATAACCGCAAAGAAAATTTCTTCCGAACCTTCTTTCGCAGCCCGTTTCAACTCCATGCCCTCTTCAATTTTCTTGAAGATATTTTCCGTGACCACAATCCCGTCATCCACTACCAGCCCCGTAGCCAGCACGATCCCAAGCAGCGTCAAAACGTTGATACTGAAGCCCGAGATATACATAATGAAGAATGTCGCAATCAGCGAAACGGGAATATCGATCAGCGGGCGAATGGAGATCAGCCAATCCCGGAAGAACAGATAAATAACGATGACCACCAGAATGAAGGAGAGGATGATGGTTTCGGCCACTTCTTCAATGGACTGGCGAATAAATTTCGTTTTATCATCACCATTCAACAGCTGAATATCGGACGGCAAATCGCGCTTGATATCCTCCAAACGTTTGTAAAATTCATCCGCAACAGCCACATAGTTTGCGCCCGGTTGCGGAATTAAAGCCAGAATTGCCCCGGAAGCGTTGTTCTGTTTGGCGGCCGATTCTTCATTTTCCGGTCCCAGAACCGCATATCCGACATCTTTAAACCGGATAATCTGGTTGGCTGTCTGCCGAATGATCAGGTTGTTGAAATCCTCTTCCGTGGTTAACCGCCCTACCGCTTTCACCGTTAATTCGGTGTTATTGCCGTAGATTTTACCGCCGGGTAATTCAACATTCTGACGGTTTAAGGCTTCCTGAATATCCTGTGCGGTCAGTCGATAAGCCGATAGTTTGTGCGGATCGATCCAGAGCCGCATGGCCGACCGTTTCAGTCCGTATACCATCACCTGGCTAACCCCCGGAATGGTTTGCAGACGTTCCTGCAACACATTTTCAACATAATCCGACAACTGCATCGGATTTCGGGTTGTGCTTTGAACAGGCAGAAAGATAATCGGTTCCGAGTTGGCATCGGCCTTGCTCACGACCGGGGGGGCATCGATATCCTGCGGAAGCTGCCGCTGCGACTGGGCTACTTTATCCCGCACGTCGTTGGCGGCCCGCTCCAGGTCGGCCCCCAGTTCAAACTCGACGGTGATGTTACTGCTTCCGAGTGCGCTGGTCGATGAAATGGTCCGAATGCCTTCGATGCTGTTGAGCGATTTCTCAATCGGCTCGGTAATCTGGGATTCGATAATTTCCGGATTCGCTCCCACGTAGCTGGTTCGAACCGAGATAATCGGCGGATCGATAGCCGGGTATTCACGAACGCCCAGAAATGTAAAGCCAATGACACCGAAAAGGATGATGACAATCGACATAACCATGGCGAAAACCGGTCGCCGAAGGCTTAATGAAGGTAGACTCATTGGTTTTGTTCGTTAATTCATACTCGCACTATTACCCGCTGCTGACCCTTGCTCCGGTTGCTTCTGACCCGTTAACCGGTCCACTTTAGCCACTTTTACCGGCGCTTCAGGCCGCAGGAAAATCAGGCCGGTCGTTGCCACCGTATCCCCCTTCTGCAAGCCCTGCGTTATTTCTACAACGCTGGCATTCCGCAATCCGATCTTCACATCTTTAAAAACCGCTTTTCCGTTTTCGATCACCACCACCTGGCTACCGCGCGTTTGCGGAATCACCGACTGGCTTGGAACAACGAGTGCCTGGGCATTATTGATCACCAGACTCACTTTGGCGAACGTTCCGGGGCGCAGGCTGGACGAATTGTTGGCTACCCGCGCCCGAATCCGCAGATTCCGGGTGGCTTCCTCGACGCCCGGTTCGATGGCATACACCGATCCGTTAAACGTTTTGTCAAGGCCGTCGACCTGAAACGAGATCACACTGCCAACCTTAACCGATGGGCTGTATTTCTCGGGAACCGAAAAATCCAGCTTCATCGAATTGGTCTGTTGCAACCTGGCAATCAGCGTATTCGGACTTACCACCGCCCCCAAACTCACATTCCGTAAACCAATGGTTCCGGAAAAAGGTGCCCGGATTTCGGTCCGGCGAAGCGCTGCTTTCGTCACTTCGATGTCGGCCAGCGTTCCTTTCAGATTCGTTACGATAATGTCATATTCCTGCTGGCTGATACCGCCCCGTTCCAGCAATTGCTTGTTTCTTTCTTCAATACGCCGGTTATTTTCTTCCAGCGATTTGAGCTTCAGCATTTGTGCCTGTAAATCACCATCGTATAGCTTCACCAACAACGTACCCTGTTTAACGGCCCGTCCCTCCTGAATGTTCAATTCGACAATTCTTCCGGAAATTTCGGGATAGATATCTACCTGTTCTGAAGCCAGCAGGGAGCCCGTAGCCACCACTTCGTCTTTCAAATTCTGGGAAGTAACCACATAAACATTGACTGCCGTCGGGCCGCCCCCGCCCGCCCGGCCACCGCCGGCCTGCCCGGAGGGAGCTCCTCCCCGACCACCACCGGCTGCTTCGCCTGGTTGCTTTTTAGAAGACTTATTGTAATAAATGATGCCACCAACCACCAGCACCACCAAAATAATAGCAATCCACCTTTTCACAGAGATAGTATGTTGAAGCGGACGCGGTATTGCGCCCATTGAGAAAGTTGCATCAAACCGTATGCCTACTGTCGGAATCTGATTTTTCAGCTAACTTAGCACCGAAATTACTCCATTACAACAAGCCATGACAGTTGAAGAATACATTAATCGACAAACACCCGAAATTCATCGCCTATTGGACCAAATACGTCGATTAATCCTGGAAGCGTCCCCCAAAGTTCAGGAAAAAATGAGTTGGGGCGTGCCCTTTTATTTCCACAAAGGCCATTTGTGTTACCTCAATCCGCTCCGAACACCGGAGGTCGCCGTCGATCTTTGTTTCCTGAGAGGCTATGAATTAGCCAATGAACAGGGTGCTCTCGAGGGCCGGGGACGCCGAACGGTCAAGTCACTGGTTGTCCAGGCCGACACTGTAAACGAAGACCTGATCCGGGAATTGTTGCAGGAAGCGATTTTACTCAACGAAACCTCGAAAGAAAAACCGGCTATTTTTCATAAAAAAAGAGGGTGATTTTGCCTGAATTTCAGTAGCATTTTCCCGCTTTTCAGAAAATTTTAAATGTAAAATGGTGAATAGTAAATGCAAAAGTCTCCGGTTGGTAACTCCTTTTACAATTAACATTCACCATTTTACATTTAAAACGTCAATTTAACTTTACCGCCCACACAATTTCCGATACTCACACCATTCGCAAATCTTTTTGTCGCTGGTTTTCTGGAAAGGCCGGCCGGGGTCGAACAAATCCGCGATGATTTTGCGGAGGTGAATTTCCGTTTCAACCACGAATTCTTCGGGCGTGCCCAGATGCAGTTTGTTCTCCATAAAACCGCCTTCCATGTTGCGGAACGAGTAAAAACCGGCCACGACCCGGGTGTTCGTACCGTCGATCCATTCGCTGCCAAACTGCAATCCCTTGTTTTGCAGCATCTTCTTGTACACCAGATACTGGTATAACCACAACTGCCGGGCCTTGTCTTTCTGGGCGTCGGTCAGCAGGAGTTCCATCGTTTTGACGTCGGCATCCCGGGCTTCGATTTTCCCGGTTTTGTAATCGGCCACCCGAATCAACACCGTACCGTCGGGCTGTCGAAGCCGCTCGACCCGGTCGATTTTCCCGGCAATCCGGATGCGCAAGGGTCCGATGGCGGTTTCGACCTCCAGCTCGGTATCCCATTCTTCTTCCGTTTGCAACACTTCCAGGTTTTTTCCGTAGCGTTCCACCTGCAGGGCATTGAACCGCACCATCAGGTCTTCCGCCACCTTGTAGAGCAGACGGTTCATGCCCGACTCGGTCACGCGGTTTACAAACGCTTCTTCGTATTTCAGCTTCAATTTTTCGACCACCCGTTCGGTCGTCACCTCCGCTCCCACCATGCGGTATTCCTGATCGAGGGCTTCCAGCGTGTTGTGAATCCACTGCCCGAATTCGGCGGCATCCATCTCATCGCTGACCTCATCGTCTTCCTGCATGCTGATCACCCGGCTGAAATAATACTTGAGCGAACAGCTCATGAAATTATTCAGCGAAGTGGGGTACATTCCGCCGAACACCCGGTTTTTGGCCGAACTGAATTTCCCCATCAAATCGTCCCGCAGTTTCGCCAGAATCGCATCACTTTTCGGAATTTCGAGTGTATCGAAGGGTAACAAAGCCGACTTCTGATCGGCCGGTTTGCCAAACCGCACACTGGGATAGCTGATGGTCACATGGCCCCCGGAGGCCGGAACCAATTCGTGTTCGATCTGGCGGATAAACCGGCTTTTCTCGCCCTTGCTGGTCCCGTACGCATCGGCCGAGGTAACATAGAGAAGGGAGACTTTTTTGGCCCGCTGCAACAGCCGGTAGAAGTGATAGGACATCACCGATTCCTGATCCTGGTAGGTCGGCAAACCGACTTCCACGCAGGCATCGAACGGAATCAGGGAATTCAGTTTCCGCGACTGGGGCAGAATTCCTTCGTTTACCGACAAAATAATCAGGTGCTCGAAATCCAGCGCCCGGGTTTCGAGCATTCCCATCACCTGCAAAGTGCTGCCCCCCTCACTTTCAAACGGGATGCTGGTTTGCCGGATCAGTTCATACAGAAACTGCTTCAAGCTCTTGATCGTCACCAGTTCATTCCGTTGCTCGCGTTCGAGCGTGGTTTCCAGCTGGCGAAGCAGATTCTGAAATAAATACAGATACTCGGTTTCGATGGCGTCCTGCTGCTCGGTGTAAACCGCCCGCAGCACCTCGATCAAGGCATAAAACTGGTGAATGACCACCAGCGGTTTGTCATCCGGCCACCGGCGGAATAATACCTGAAACAGCGGGCTGTTTTCGCCCATCGCCAGCAACTGCTTTTCGTCCAGATACACCAGATTGTCCGTCGTAATGGTGTTGATGGCTTTCTGAACAACCCGGTTTGGCGAACCCGCCGACGCTTTCAATTCTGTCAATTCATACTGCCGGATAAACGGGTGATTGAGAACCTTGACAACGTGCCGGTGGTTAAATTTGGGAATGTAGACCGTGCCGCTGCCGTCTTTCTTCTGAAAAGCGGCTACGGTTCGCTGCATTTCGAACAGGGCATCGACCAGCGTAAACAGGTGCGAATTCTGCAACGAAAGCCCCATCGTCACGTTCAGATCCGTTACCGAGCCACCCATCGAATACAAAACCGGTAACAACAGGGTTTCGTCGCCCAGAATCAAGGCCGTGGTGCCGGCATCGGTTTCAGAATCGGCATGCTGCCGGTAAATCTGGCTGGCGACTTTGGCCTGCATGCTGGCATTCGGAACGCCGATGACATGAATGTGTTTGGGCGTTTCGGTGAGCCCGTTTCCTTCCCAGGTCCAGGGGCCACTCCAGCCATCCCGTTTGTAATTCCGTAGCATCTTTCCGGCTTCCTGCCGCTTCGACTGCATATAATAGGCATCCGTGTCCCAGAGCATTTCGGCTTTCTGCGCTTTCAGGAGCGTTTTCACAATCTGCTCTTCCGACCGGCTCAGGGCGTTGAATCCCACGAAATATAGTTTTTCATACGCCGGATTGTCGCGCACCAGGTCTTCCACCTGATTAGCCAGCAACCGGTAGGCCATGCCCCGATAGGCCCAGCCTTTCGACAAAAGTCGCTCGTGCAGAGCCTCGTAGGCGGTTTGCAGGTTTTCGAAGAGCTTGAAATACCGCTGCGTTCCGACGGTTTCGAGTTTGGCTCCCCGGCCGTCGGGCAATTCGAGCCGCCAGCGTTCGAGGGCTTTGGCCGCCGTCATGTAGCTGAACAGTTCAGAAGGGGAAATCATGTACTGATCAATGCGGTCAAAGTCGGTGAGCAGAATGCTCGCCCAGTTCAGAAACCGCCCAAATTCCAGCGTATCGTCAATTTCTTTGAAAACTTCAAACAGTTCGAACAGCAGACTGACCGGATCGATTTGCAGAACACCCGCACTCTGCATGATAAAGTCGTCGACGGCCAGCACGTGCGGTGACAAAAACGGCGTATCGGACTGCTGGCTAAGGTGTTGCTGAAAGGTGGAAACCGCCCGGCGTGTTGGCACAATTACCCACACATCGTCCATCCGCGTTTGATGGTTCTGGAAGATGTGCTGGGCCACTTGACGTAAGAATGACATGTACTTTTTCCGGATAAAACTGACGGTTGTTTATCCAGGTATTTCAATAGGTGATACTCAAAAATACGCTAAAAAAGACGGCTTTCCAACCCGGTCAATGAAACCGGTCGGCGCGGACTTCCAGCGTTTTCATGATTTCGGCTTCAGATTCCAGCAGTTCTTTCCAGCGTTTTCGAACCTTTTCTTTTGGATTGTACTCTTCGGCCAATTCAATAAAATTCCGGTAATGCCCGGCTTCCGAAATCATCAGCTCGCGGTAGAATTTTTGCAGGTATTCGTCCGTCAGGTTTTCCGACAACAGCTTGAAGCGTTCGGCACTGCGGGCTTCGATGAGGGCATTCAGCAGCAGCTTTTCCATCAACTGCTCGTTGCGGTCACCCGGTTTGCGGAGAACCTGCAGCAACTGGTTGACATACTCATCCTTACGCGGTTTTCCCAAGGGAATATTCCGTTTACGAAGCTCTTTCAGAACCCGCTGAAAATGCCCCCATTCTTCGGCCACCACGGGTGTCAGCACTTCCACCAGCTTTTCACGTTCGGGAAACTGAACGATCAGCGAGATGCAGGACGATGCGGCTTTCTGTTCGCAAAAGGCATGATCGATCAGGATATCGCCGAGGTTCATTCGGGCCACATCGACCCAGCGCGGATCGGTGGGAAGTTCCAGGCCTAAAGTCGTTATCACAGCTCAATCAGTTTTTCCTGTTCCCGGTCCCACCGATACGGTGAGTCAGATGTCTGGTAATAGCCGCCCAGCCAGCGTTCCACCGGGTTGAGCACCCGGCGTCCGGCAATGATGTCGGCACCGGTTTCGGTCAGACTGACACCCGCTTCGGTATATTCCCACAGTTTTCCGTTCAGTTGGCGGATGGTTTCTCCCACGCTCAGGTCGGTAATTCCGTAGTCGCGGTCCTGCTGCAAAAACCGCCCGATCAGGCTGGCTTCCGGCATCGGCCCTTCCATCAGCGTCGCCGTCAGCATATGTTCAATCAGATTCAGGTTGTTTTCGGTAAACGGAAAACGCTGTAAATGCAGAATCAAAGCGTTTCGCAAAAACCGCAATCGACCAAAATCGGCAGCCAGAAGTTGCTGAATGGCCAGCGGCTCCGGGCTGGCGTAGGCATTCCAGACCGCCCCGGCCACCTCCAGTTCGTGACGGGTCAACGCTTCGGCCTGTAAAAACAAGGTCGCCAACTGGGCTCCCTTCAACTGTCCGATGCCTTTGAAAAACGGCTCTCCCGGAAAGGAATCAACCGACACCTGTTTGATTTTGGTGGCTCCCAGTGGTCGCTGCGCCAGTTGCGCCAGCAGAAAAACCAGGTTGATCTGGCAGAACAGATCGTGCTCGAACCAGAGGTAAATTTCGTCGTAGTCGGTCGGAACCGCCAGTTTTTCAAACGCCTGCACCACCCGTTGATCGTAATCGGAAGGCGCGTCATCCGTCACGTTGTGCCACACCCGGCGAATGCGCCAAAGTTCGTGAACCGATTGAACATCCGCCTTCACCGGCCCCTCCGACATCGCTTCCCGCCAGACCATCAGGTCGGTTTGATCGGCCTTTCCCAGGATGTTCGATTCGGCAAAGGCTCCGGCGGTTGCGTCGCCGTTGAGGATGTGTAATACTTTCATAATCAAGGCTTAATCGAATAATAACCAATGAACCCCAAAGGAAAAAGACCGGTTGATGGTCCGAAAATACGGTGCGCTGTAATACGTCTGGTCGAACAGACCCTGGTTGGCGTGGGCCATTTTCAGAAAAAGCCGCACCCGGTTGATCCGCAAGTTGGCATACGGTTCGGCCATGATATAATCGCCCAGTTTGGTTTCGTTCTGCAAATGATACTGCTGGGTGAGTGGCATATACTGGTCGGCAAAATACGCGGACTTGTAATGAAACTGAACCCCCGCCAGCACATACAATTTCTTGAATAACAAAAAGTTGTATTCAAACCGGGCATTCGCCAGCAAAGTCGGTATGCGCAGCACGTCATCGTTCGACACCAGCGTGTAGTAGCCCTGCCCTGCCATCGTAAATTTGCCCGCCCGGAACTGCCAGCCCAAACTGGTTTGTAAAATGCTGAACGCATCCGAAAGCTGTTGCGGAACCGCTGCCGTGTCGAAATAAATATAATTTGTCAGCAGATAATAATCCATACCAGGGCTCAGAATCAGTTTTCCCAGCTTCAGATTCAATTGTCCATAGGCATGTTGCGTGCCCCGCAAATTGAACTGGGTTGCTAATCTTCCTTCATGGTCCCACTGGTAGATATTGCTCGTATACCGGTTTTGGATCAGCGTTGGGGAGGCAAAGACACTTTCGTATCCGGCCGTCAGCAGGCGGCTTTCCAGACGCCCCTGAAGCCGGAAGTCGCGGCCTAACAAATACTCCACTTCGGCCGTCACCCGTGTCAGGCTGTCCGGAAAATAGTAGCCCAGCCAACCGCCGACAAACGTTTCGAGCCGATTGCTTTTATAGCTCGAATCCGGCACCAGCCGCCCGATGTTGAAGCGGTTCTCCAGGCTGTAATAACGGTTTCGGAGCCAGGCACGGTAGTTGAAAGCCGATCCGCGCGCCGAAAACTGGCCTTTGATGCCAATCTGGTTCTCAATCAGCCGAAACAGTGTGGTTTGCCGGGTCTCCAGGTTGTCGAAATAATAGCGCGGATAAAAAGGTTTCCGGGACAGATTTGACGAGTCGGGAGGCAACAAATTGTCGGTTATGTCCGTGTCGGTAAACCGGTAGCTTTGGGCACGGAAGTCAACGATGTTATAAAGCTGAAAAGCCGTATCCAGAACATACTGGTGATACAGATGGAGGTCGTTGCGGATTTCGCGGGAGTTGGCCGTCGACAAAACCGGCCTCAGTTCCAGGTCTGGATTGGCAGCATTGGACGTACCCGATTCCGGTTCAATCACACCACCCTGATCGAGCGAGCGGTGGTTGAGGTTGTTGTAATGCGCCAGCAAGGTATACTTGCCGTTTTTGGACCGGTAATTGGAATGCACGACAAAATTCCAGTTTTCGGCCAGGCGCTGGGTGCCGGACGAAACGGCGGTGGTCCCCCCAAATTGTACGTCCGACGTCATGCGCTGGAGATTGAATCCGAGGTTCCAGCGTTCGCTGATGTTTTGCGTAAAGTCGAAATTGACGATGTTCTGCCCACGTCCTCCCAACACCAGATACATGTTCGTGTAAGGCGATCGCGTGTCGAAATACCGGACGTTCTGGGTCTGATACCCGTACAATCCGTAGGCGCTCAGGCCGGTTTGGGAGCCAATGACGGGTGTCTGGTAAAAAACCGGTCGCAGGGCCGTCCCCAGATTGCCCAAATCCGTGTAAAGGTTGTTGTACCGATTGACGTAGTTGGTCTGTTGAATGCCTTCCAGCGTGGTATCAATGGTAATCAGGGCTTTCCGGTTGTTCAGAACGTCGCTTTCCAGGAAAAAGCGGGTCGTTTTGGGTCCATAAATGAGTTTGGTGGAGTCGTCGAGAATGGCCCCTCCCGCGCTGGCCCCCGCCCCTCCCGTTGTGGTCGGCTGGCCCCCGGTCCGGTTGCCGCCCTGCGGGAAGTTCGGAAGGCGGGTGGGCAACTGCGCCCAGGCCGGTGAGGTAAACCAAAACAGCAGGATACTTACACGCAGTAAAACAAATCGGGTCATATGGTCTGAACTGGGATTCCGCCAATTTATTGATTCGCGGTGATTACTTTTTGCGGTAATTAGCTTTTTTTAACAACTCATCGCGGCTGGTTAAACCCGTTGCGGCTGTTTTTTTTGAATCAATTCCCGGAATAACGTTTCATTTTCCAGGAATTGCACGTCAATCGGCAGATACGCAAACCGCGAAGCATTGTCCCCGGTTTCGGCCAGCAACGGCGCCAGTTTGACAAAGTCCTTCTCCGTCGTCAAAACCGTTGTGTCAACCGGCAATTCGGCCAGAATGCGTTTCAGATCAGCCGCCGTATACCGGTAATGATCGGCAAACCGCCAATGACGCACCAGTGAAAAATGGCTGTTGACATACGTCTCCAATGATTCGGCCCGGGCGATGCCGGATACCAAAACTACGCTTTTCAGGACCGTTCGGATTGAGGGGTCCACAAAATTAATCGGATCACCGTACCGGAATCCCGTAAAAAAAACCGGTACATCGGCCCGGCCATACGCCCGGATTCGATCCTGAATCGCCTGCTGCCCGGTTCGGCTCAACCCGTCGGGACATTTGGTTACCAGAACCGCATCCGCCCGCCGGGCACCGTGTCGCCGTTCGCGCAGGCGTCCGCCCGGAAACGGCTGGTCGTCGTAAAAAGGCCGGTTGTAATCCGTCAGCAACAGGTTCAGATGTGCCTGAACGGGTCGGTGCTGAAAGGCATCATCCAGAATAATCACCTGTAAATCAGGCTCTATCTTCAACAATTCCGGAATTGCTTCGGCGCGTTTTTCACCCACACTGATCAGAACCGGGGTTTGCCCGACCCGTTGGCTGTGTCCATGTTTCCGGTACAGCAACAGGGGCTCGTCGCCGATGGTATCGGCGGTGTCGGCATCTGTTGCCAGACGAAAGCCTCTGGTTTGGCGACCATACCCCCGACTCAGCGTGGCCAGCGGCCCGAACGGTTTCAGCAAACGAACCAGATAGTCGACGTGTGGCGTTTTGCCGGTTCCTCCAACCGTGATGTTTCCTACACTAATGGTATAGATGGGCGGCCTTAATACTGAGATAATACGCCTGTCATACAGCGTATTACGGACATCAGTAATACCGCCGTAAAGCCAGTTGAGGGGATTCAGCAATCGGTTGAACACTAAGTTTTACGTAATAATTTATTAACAAGCCTACTCAGTAACACCCAAAATTACTACTTTTAATGATGAATGCCGTTCCTTATCTGTCACTATGAGTCTCAAGGCCGACTTCCTGAAATACACATTGCATTTTACGTTCGAGGCCGGAACGTCACGAGGCACCCTAACGCAAAAAGACAGCTATTTTATCCGCATTCGCGACGATGAAGAACCGTCTGTGGTCGGTTGGGGCGAGTGCGCTCCACTCCGTGGACTGAGCATCGACGACCGTCCTGATTTTGTCGATCAACTGCGTCATACCTGCGAGCTTTTCAACCAGTTGGACCTTCAGCTTTTTCACTGGAATGTCCCGATTGTGCTGCAACTCATCAGCGACCGGCTTCCGTCGATCCAGTTTGGTTTTGAGACCGCCATGCACGATTACATCAACGGCGGACAGCGAACGGTTTTCGACTCCGAGTTTGCCAAAGGCGCCAGAACCCTGCCCATCAACGGCCTGGTGTGGATGGGAAAACCGGAATTCATGCGCCGACAGATTGAAGAAAAACTGGAAGCGGGCTACACGACCATCAAGTTAAAGATCGGTGCCATCGATTTCCGGCAGGAATGTGACCTGCTCGACTCCATTCGCTCCCGCTTCAGTGCCGACCAGATTACGCTGCGGGTGGATGCCAACGGTGCTTTTAGTCCCGACGATGTGCTGGACAAACTCAACCAGTTGGCCGTTTTCGACATTCATTCCATCGAGCAACCCATCCGGCCAGGACAACCTGATCTGATGGCCGAACTCTGCCGTCAGTCGCCCATCCCGATTGCCCTCGATGAGGAATTGATCGGCCACATGGAATACGTGGAAAAGATGCGGTTACTGAAAAAGATTCAGCCGCACTATATTATCCTGAAACCCACGCTCCTGGGCGGTTTTATTCACTGCACCCAATGGATTGAAATTGCCAACCGGCTCGGCATCGGCTGGTGGATCACCTCCGCCCTCGAATCCAACATTGGCCTGAACGCCATTGCGCAATACACCGCCCAGTTCAAAAACCCCATTCCGCAGGGCCTCGGAACCGGGCAGCTTTACCACAACAACATCGAAAGTCCGCTGGCGATTGAAAACGGTTTTTTGAAAACCGATCTCTCCAAAGGCTGGAATCTGGAGATTTTAGAAACCGGTCGGGGGGTGCGCATAGAAAGGTAATGCCGGTTTCTGCCGCGCCTTTTCTATACCCAGTCAATTCCTTTTTTTAGCAAGCCCAGCGTTTCGGCTTCCCGGCTTCCGGGTTCAGGCTGGTAATCGTATACCCAGTTGGCCTGCGGGGGCATGCTCATCAGGATCGACTCCGTACGGCCGTTGGTTTCCAGCCCGAATTTCGTGCCCCGGTCCCAAACCAGATTGAACTCCACATACCGCCCCCGGCGCAGCATCTGCCACTTTTTCTCATTTTCGCCAAACGGCAACGCCCGGTTTTTCTGCATAAAGTGGGTGTAGATCGGCGCAAAGGCATTGCCGATTTCCTGCACAAAGGCAAACAAAGCCGCCTTGTGATCGTCGTCGGCCGGGCGCAGGTAATCGAAGAAAACACCGCCAATGCCACGGGTTTCGGCCCGGTGGCGGATGAAAAAATACTCGTCAGCCCAGCTTTTGTACTGGGAATAATAGTCTGGATGGTGCCGGTCGCAGGCGGTTTTCAGGTGCTGATGAAACCAGCGGGCATCGTCGGCGTCGACGTAATGGGGTGTCAGGTCGATGCCGCCCCCAAACCAGCACTCGCCCGTACTGAGTTCAAAATACCGCACGTTCATGTGAATAATCGGCACCAGCGGGCTGTGTGGGTGAATGACGATGGAAACGCCGGTGGCGTAAAAATCAGCCGGTTCGGTCGTTTTCATCTGTTTCAGCACCGCGTCGGATGCCGGGCCGTGGACGGCGGAGAACAGAACTCCCCCTTTTTCAATCACATCGCCGTTCTGGATGATCCGGGTGCGACCTCCGCCCCCTTCGGCGCGTTCCCAGAGGTCTTCGTGAAACCGGCCGGAGCCGTCGGCGGTTTCGAGTGCCTGGCAAATCCGGTCCTGTAAGCCCGTAAAAAAATCAGTGATGCTTTGTTTATCGACAGCCATTCGGGGATGATGCGGTTTTTTCGCCCGCAAAGATACACGGACCCGCGGATTTTTAGTCCGGGTGATTTTCATTCCGCCTGTGGTCTTACGACATTGAAAAGTTCTCTAAAAAGCTCTCGGACTAAACAACCGGAGCACTTATTCACTGATTTTCAGCGAAAACCGCACGGGACGGGGTTTATCGACCATCAACAGCAACCCTTGTCCGGTTAACTGGTGGAGCAGTTTGCTGGCCCGGTATTCAGAAATATTGACCAACTGGGCGTATTGTTTGGCCGTAATGAAGTCGGTTTTCCGAAGGACCTGGATCAGATTGCGGACGTTGGACGATTGCAGCAACGGGCCATCGGGCGTCACCAGATTGGTCAGAATCAGCTTATTGGTCGGCACGGATTTGTCTTTCGCCCGGACATAAATGGTTCGTTTCCCTTTTTCATCGATGGCGTAATGCGGTTTTTCGTCGCTCTCCGCCACCTCGATCAGAATCACCTGCCGACCCAGTTCGTTGATGACTTCGTAACTGACCGAAATGGCCGGGTCGATCAGCAGATCGGTGGCTTTCTCGATTTTCTGCATTTCGTACAATTCCGACTCGACACCCGACACCCGCCCGTCGTCCGACACGCCGATGAGCAGCAGCCCCCCCGATGTATTCGAGAAAGCGGTGAGCGTTCGGGCAATGCGGTAGGCCGTATGAATGGTCGATTTAAATTCGAGCCGGGTGCCTTCCCCCCGGGTAATCAATTCGGTCAGATTATAGCGCATACTGTCTTAAACCGCGTTATTGAAGTGTTTTGTTCACAAAAAAAATAATTTGGAATAATGAAAAAAGGGGCGTCGCCGGTCGTGTCTATCAGTCCTTTAGGCCCCTAGTTACTTAAAATTGCCATTCCGACCTTGCTTTGCATAGTCCTTTTTAAAATTTATCCGTATATCTTTGATTGAGTTCATCTCATATTGCGATAGATAATCCTGACAAAGCCCGGTTGCAGTTGCAGCCGGGCTTTGTAGTTTTGGGGCAAAAATAAGCCGGTCCAAAAAACCGTATCCTCCGAAACCAGCTTTTATGAAACCGCTCCTTTGTCTGTTATTTCTTACCGCTTTCGCCTGCCAATCGAAAAAAAGCCCGGATCTCGACCACGCGGATGCCTACCGTGACTTGTTGATCGATCGGGTGGTCTGGAACAAAAGTGATGTAGCAAATCCGCCGGGAAGCCCCACAAACGTACACGGGTTTACGATAACCAACACTTCGGAATTGTACACCTACCGTCAGATTGAAGTCCGGTTTGACTATTTTGACAGCACGTACCACAAAATCGGCTCGTCAAACAGAGTTCTCCCACAAGCCATCGGGCCACGGGCCGCGCTACCGGTTCGCAACATTCAGGACGGGCCGGTGATGCCAGCCGCCCGATCGGCGACAGTCACGGTGGTCAAAGCGGAGTCCGACCGGGCGGTTTCACCAGAATAAATCCGTTGTATACCTGCCGAAATGCGGATTTAATATGTCTTATGTACATATTGTTACTACTTGGCTATCTGCCTATTACAAAAAAAAGCAAAAAAAACTTTCAAAAAAAAGGTGATAAAAGCACTTTATTCCCCTCTTATAGATGAAGGAGTACACCTGTACTGCTTGTAATTAATAGAGATTGGTAAGTGGAACATCCCGGCCTTTTTGGCCGGGATTTGTTTTTGAAGCCCCTTTCCCTGCCGATGAACACCGGCGATCTCTCCAAATCGACATCAGCCAGATTGACCATCGGTATTTAAATTCTCCATTTATTTGTGACTTATCCTACAAACCGATAGCTTTATTTGGTATTTAAAAGAACCCGTCACTAATCCATAAGCTGTAGAATGGTACTGATTATACATGGGATTCGGGCGGGGATTGAATGGAAGAATTTGATTTGCTTCCCCGATGATTACGAAGCGGCTTTTGACCTTTTATCTAATTTTGTAGCGTATGGACTCACGCTCCTGGAAGCTTCCGTGAGTGACGGTGGTCCCTTGTCAAAACTTCCGGTAGATGGATTCGACGGGCAATTAATCAGTCCACACCTGCAAAACCTTCAGAAGGCGTGGGAAATGGTACTGGCTGATCGGCCTCCATTCCCCAAAAAACCAGCCACTACCCCCTTGCAGGAGTGGGACCAACGGCTTATTCTCTATTACGAAAAGCAGATTGAACGCGTTTGCCGGAACCTGGTTTGCAACCGGAAGGCTCAGAAAAAAGCCCTGAAAGGAAAATACTCCAGCGCCGGGCTAAACCACTATGAACACATGCAGGAAAAATACCTGCAATTATTGACCGGGTTCGAGGCTTCGCATCAAAAAGCCGTTAGTCACCTTGCAGCATGCTGACTTTTCGGTCCGCTCACCCAATGAGGTGGCAGTAAAATCCCGAAACGCGCACTTCCTGCCCATTGTCCAGAGCCCGCAGGTAGCAGGTGTGAATGCCGCTTTCATTGTCAAAAAGCGGATAAGCCGTTACAATGAATTTCCGTTTTGGTGAAAACAACTGCGATACCGGCAGGTTGACAACTGCCCCCAGGCGGGGCAATTTGGCGTGGCTGAAGTTGGTTTTGGCGGTTAACATGGCTTTCGACATCCATTTGGTTCCAGTTCCGGCGCTTTCGCTCCGGCTCATTTATTTATCACCAACCGGTGGCTTTCGTTATCAATCCGCGCGTATTTTTTGATAACTTTACGAGTCTATGCCATTGTTTATCTCCTCCCTCAATTCGGGCAGCAACGGAAACTGTTATTACGTGGGCAACGAGCAGGAAGCCGTTCTGATCGATGTCGGGCTTTCCTGCCGCCAGATCGAAACCCGGTTTCAGCGGCTGGGGTTATCGCTTCGGACGGTGAAAGCCATTTTCATTTCCCACGAACATTCGGATCACATCAGTGGCCTTTCCCAACTGGCGCGAAAGTATAAACTGCCGGTCTACATCACCCCCAAAACCCTCAACAACAGCCGTCTGTCATTAGAGGGTATTCCCGTTAACCCATTATACGGTAACGAACCGGTACAGATTGGAGACCTCACCATCACGGCTTTTCCGAAACACCACGATGCCGCTGACCCCCACAGCTTTACGGTCAATTTCCAGGACACGAAGGTTGGGATCTTTACGGACATCGGCACCCCCTGCGAACACCTCATTCACCACTTCAGCCAGTGTCACGCGGCTTTTCTGGAAGCCAACTACGACGAAGACATGCTGGACCGGGGGCGGTATCCGTATTTTCTGAAACAGCGCATCCGGGGTGGCAAAGGCCATTTGTCCAACCAGCAGGCCCTGGCCCTGTTCAGACAGCACAAACCGGCTTTCATGAGCCACGTCCTGTTGTCGCACCTCTCGAAAGACAACAACTGCCCGGAACTGGCCCGCGATCTGTTCCTGCCCCACCTCGACCGGACGGAACTTGTTGTGGCCTCCCGCTTTGGCGAAACTCCGATTTTTCGGATTGATGGTGCCCTGGCGTTGGTTTGACGGAGGATTGCTCGTAGTTTTAGCCTTCTCCTTTTTACTTCCCAACTAACAATGAAAAAAACCGGTTTATTATTCGGATTCCTTTTCCTGGCAATGGCCGGGGCAAATGCCCAGACGTTCCGCGGCCTCGACAAATCGCCGATGGACATGGCCTACTACCCGGACGACTATGCCCACGACCGCAAGTTCGCCCCGGCCAAAATCGGCACCGACAAAGCGATGGTGCGGATTACCTACAGCCGTCCGGCGAAAAATGGCCGCGAAATTTTCGGGACCAAACTGGCGCCGTACGGAAAGGTCTGGCGGGTGGGTGCCAACGAAGCCCCGGAAATCAAATTTTACCAGGATGTGACGTTTGGTGACAAAAAAGTAAAAGCGGGGAATTACGCGCTGCTGGCCATTCCGACCGAAAAAGAATGGACGCTCATCCTCAGTTCCGACCTGGACCAGTGGGGTGCCTATAGCTACAATGAAGCCCTGGATGTGGCCCGGGTGACCGTACCCGTTCAAAAGCTGGACACGGTGCTTGAGAATTTCTCGATCCAGTTGACCAAAAAAGACGCTAAAACCGCGACCCTGTCCATGGGTTGGGACACCACGCTGGTGACGGTGCCGGTTTCCTGGTAAGCCGGACGACGGTTTTGATAGGTTGACAGGCCCGGTCAGTCCGTCTTACTGATCCGTACGGTTTGCGAACGATGTCCACTGGTGGCCCGAAGCAAGAGAATGCCCGTGGGCATTGTTCGCACGTCAAACCGGTGCTGTTCGGCAGGTTGTGCGGATTCGATGTTTTTCGACTCGATTGTTTGCCCCAGCAGATTGGTCAGTTGTAGGGAAAGCGGCTGCCCGTTTACACCCCGGATTTCAACCGTAACCACGTCAGGCGTCGGGTTTTTCAATACCGTTACGGCCAGGTCAACGGCTGGTTCGATGCCAACGCCCTCCCGGCCCACCGGACAGGCGTAACAGGGCGCTATTTTGCATAATTCATAGTTATTGGGATTGGCCGCCATGTTGGTTTCGTTGTTTCCATAAAACAGAACCATATTGCCAAAACCGGTAAATCCCTGAGGATCCCGGTAGGCACTGGAAGAACTGGATACCGGTTGGGTACCCGCACTGGTTCCATCCGACTTCCAGGGACCGGTATTATTGAAATAAAGCCAGTTTCCAATGGCACGAAGATGATTGGGGGGCAGCGACTTGACTTTCAGCGTACCGGCATAGGTTCCGTTCGATTTCCAGAAGGCATAGCCCGTTCCGTCGTCGGCCCCAAAGTAGAGCTGGTTCTGAAAAGCCGTCAGATTGTACGGTTGTGAATCACCGGACGTATTGATGTTCCGCACCAAAACCGTTCCGGCGGCTGTGCCGTCCGACTTCCAGAGTTCCTGTCCGGAAGCCGGGCTATTCCCACTAAAAAAGAGCGTATTACCCACCGCCGTCAGTTCGCTGAGTAAGCCCGAGCCATAGGACGAACTATTCCAGGTATCTTTTACCAACTCCGTGCCTGCCGTCGTGCCGTCCGATTTCCAGAGTTTTGTCCCGCTGGTACCATCGTAGGCGGTAAAAAATAGCAGCCCGTTGCAAAGAGTCAGTTCGGCCGGAGAACTGCTTCCGCTGGGGTTAATGTCTTTGACAAGCTGCGTACCGGCAGTGGTACCATCCGAAACCCACAGTTCGGAATTGTTTGATCCATCGGTGGCGGTGAAATACAGTTTGCCGTTGAATAACACCGGATAAAACAGATCGCCCGCGTTTCCGTTCGGGTTGATGTCTTTGACCAATCGGGTACCGGCGGCCGTCCCGTCCGTTTTCCATAATTCTTTTCCAACCGATCCGTTAGTGGCAAAAAAGAAAAGTATGTTGCCATTGGCGACCATACTCGACGGAGAAGCATCGCCCGACGGGTTGATTTCCCGAACCATCTGCGTTCCACTGGCGGTTCCGTCGGTTTTCCACAACTCCCGTCCGTGGGAGCCGTTGTCGGCCGAAAAATAAAGTGTGCCGTTCATGACCGCAAACTGCGAAGGCGTGGACGACCCCTGCGTATTGATATTTTTGAGCATTGTCGTACCCGACTCCGTTCCGTTGGTAACCCAAAGTTCGTTGCCATAGACACCATCGTTGGCCGAAAAATACGCTTTACCCCCAAATTCGATGATCGTGCCGCCGGTGACACCGGTTCCGTACGGGTTGATATCTTTAACGCGCGTTACGTAATAGGACGGCGTGGGTGTCGGCATGTATTGCGCCACCACCGGAGAAATGAGAGTGGGGCTGATGAACAGCAGCGGGGCGAAAAAAAACCGGTAAAGTTGATTCATTGTGTTGAGGTTGACAGGGTGTGCGATCCTGAACAAACTTACTGACAACCAACGGGTTTGTCAATCCTTTTTGAGTTTGCGGCTATGCCGGTCAATGGCCGGTTACTTTAGAAAACAGGTTCATTACCAACACCCCCGCAATGATGAGAATCATACCGATGATGGCGGGCGTATCCGGAACCTGTTTAAACAGAAAAACGCCCACCACCGCCGTCAGCACAATCCCGACACCGGACCAGACGGCATATGCCACCCCGATCGGCAACGACCGCAGGGCCAGACTTAACAAGTAAAACGAGATCAGATAACCTGCGATGGTAATCAGACTTGGCACCAACTTCGTGAATTGCTGAGATGCATTAAGGGCGCTGGTTGCCACCACTTCGGCAACGATGGCCGCGAATAAAAAGAGGTATTTCATGGGGTTACTGCGGGGCGGTTTTCAGTAAATTGAATGATTCATAACCCCTTCCGGGCGTATTTGTGGGCAAAAATTGAATATAGGTCATTTTGGAGGTAAAAAAAATTGACCTTTGCCGAGAAGATGCGGCTAATTTGTATCGATCAATTAAGCGATCAAAACTACATCAGAAAAGCTCCGGCACTCCGTTTTCTTTGCCATTTTCTTGCCATTCTTGCAGAAAGTCACAAAAGCGAAGGTTCTATCGATCAAGACGGGGTTTGTAGGACTGGTTCAGAAAGGTAGATCGTTTAGGCTCTTGCCTGCTCAATATCTAGACATGCGTTGCTGCTCTTCGCAGGAAAGCGTCAGCATCTGTTTAACTTTTCCTGGCTAAAGAGACTATTCCTGGCTGCCACCGCCACCTTGTAATACCGCAGGGCGTGGGTGTTGTCTCGTGCCTCGTAAAGCTGCACCAGCAACTCACTGACGGGCAGAATACCGGGAGGGATTGATCATATCGGGGATTGTCCCCGCCGGAACAGCCAACTTGTAGGTGGTTATACTTCGCGCAAGGTGCGGATAGCACCATTGTAGTCTTTACTAAAAAGTTACATCAGAAAACTACAACTATAGGATGATAGACTTCATTAAAATCAGAAATGATGGTCAAAAGAATCCTTTGGTCACCTATCTACCTGGCCCATAGTGGTATTTTGAGTTTCTACTGGCAGACCAAAAAACAAGCCGAATAAATTATATGCCGGTAAATAAAACCGATAGAAGCCGTTTCTTCATTGAGTCGAAGATTGACGTTATCTGCTGAAATTTGATCGAAGGCAAACGAACAGATTATTCGTTTTTGGGCTAACATATCTAAGAGTACCACTTTCTGTATAGTTATTATTACGCTATTTTTTTGCTACGATTTTCATAAGGAGTTTAACGTCGTCCAAAATTGCATTACCAGACTTAGACTGATAAAAGTGCTTTTCTGATGCATAATTGATCCCCCAATCTGTTCGATCAATGATCAGCGTGCCATTCAACTCGACAGTTCCGTCCATTCCGTCCTTAAAATACATTTTGGCTGGAAAAGTAACAGCTTTCGTGATGCCTTCAATGGTTAGGTTCCCTGTAACTTTTATATTTCCATCATTAACTCTTATACTTCCATCATTAACTTTTACATTTCCATCATTGCCTGTTTCAACCTTCGTAATTGCGAATGTAGAAACAGGGAATTTTTTGACATCAAAAAATGCAGGCATTTTATTGAGTGAACGTTGATCAACAAAATTTTCAATTGTATTCATATCGACTCCAATGGCACCACCCACCAAATGACGGTTTTCGATCAACAATTCTCCTTTTAAAAGATCCACTTTTCCTGTATTGGAACCATCACCAAGAAACTTAGAACCTGCCCATTCACCAAGTAGCCAAGAAGCTTTCCATATTACAACACTTTGCTTCGTATCAATGATATATTTTTTCTGACCTTCTTTATTATAAAAGTCCGTGATGGTCTTTCCATCATAACGATACACTCCAGTCGCATCTCCAAACCAGACACTTCCATCGTTCGCTTCCAAAAGCCCCAGAAAAGCATTCCCTGACCTAATTTCGGTTACCGTGGGCTTATTACCATACAAAGACTTTGCATCATAACGTGAAAGTGCCTGAAACGTCGAATTAGCAGGATTTACCGGACCCGTAGTCCAGATGTCGCCTTTTTTATCTTCGATGATGGCATAAGCACCTCTCTCCGATACCTTCGTAAAAGTACTATCGTCATAGCGCCAGAGGCCACCGGGCAGACGGCCTCCTTTAAAGCCATTGAAACCGCTGAGCCAAATATTGCCTTTTCTATCTTCCATGATACCCCAAACCTCAAGAAAGGGCTCGCCCTGGTGGGTTAAAGTGGTAAATTTTTTCCCGTCATAAACAAAGGCCTCGCCCCTGGCACCAACCCATAATTTCCCGGTTTTATCTTCAATTATGGTAGTAATATCATTATTCAAATGCCCGTCTTTATAAAAAAGTGGTTCGTTCGGGTTTTTAAAATTTCGAAAAGACTTCCCGTCGTAACGGCTCAGGCCGTTCCCCGTGCCGAACCAAATAATACCGGCTTTATCTTCATAAACAGACATAACCCGGTTATCTGCAAGTCCATCCCTGGTAGTGAAATGTTGAAAGGATTTGCCGTTGTTATAATAAACGCCTGAATCAGTAGTAGCGAACCAAAGATTTCCTTTGCGATCTTCCAGGACGTCCCAGAATCTGTGCTGACTTATTTTACTTGTAAGATTAATAAAAGATTTTCCAACTGCCCGTCTGGGATCGTATCGAAAAACATCACCAAATAATGAGTTATTAGGTCCAGCAATCAAAATGGTACCATTTCTTCCTTTTTTTATATTTCGAACCATTATGTTAGGCCCTATGTCTTTAATTTCGGTCTTGATATCATCGTTTGGTAAGTTTGTTTGATTTTGTCCACAGGAAGTGCAAAAAACTAATACCAGGAACAAAAGATATACGTGCACGAGTTTATTCATTTCATTTTTTGTTTTCAAGGATTTTAACCACTGCGGTGGCCGCAAAGCTAAAAGCTTTTAGCCTGCCCTCTGTTAAGGAGCTGTAAAAGAAGATTAACGAAATGTAAATGCCGCTTTTATGCAATGTGGTCAATGTCGTGAATGCCATCAACGTCGTCGAAACGATTGCAACCTCAAAAAATGTTAGACAAGGGCGGTTTATGGATGGAACTGGGGAAACTGCTTAACCTGTGGCTGGATTTCAATATGCGCCGGAAGGTCGGCACGATTGATTTGGTAAATGATGTGCCAGTGTAGCCCATTCCGGCGGTACCGGGTAAATACCAGACGCCATGCTTTCTTAGCAATTGATGCTGTTTCCGGAAAGTACGACGCGTTTACGAACGACTCGTTGCTTTTTTATCGACCATATTCCGTATTCGACGACCCATTGTTTGGACAAATCGTTGTCTTCCGGTTTCGATAGAAATGGGTCTTTATAGGGGTATTTTGCGGTGGTATGGGTGTTTCTGACATTAAAATCTTCACTTTTCTTTGCCATTTTTGAGGATATGGCAATAAAAAGCCCTGCAAATACTTGATTTACAGGGCTTTGTGAAGTGGAGACGCAGGTACCAAACATTACCATAGCTATCCTACTAGCATTCAGTCTTTTATAAAAATTTCTATGCAAAGTGTAACCCGATAATTTCACGATTTGTAATTGTGATTATCGTGGAAAGGCCTTAGAACATGCTACTGTGGTTGTTTTTATATGTCACCAGCAGTTAAAAAGTTACCTCAGTTGTCACTCTATCTACCTCATAGAAAATGCATTTAGCATAATTGCATTACTTCACCAGCTTGCTAATCCCTACTTTAAACTTCTGTCTTTCTGCGCATTATGCATCAATAACAGCTTTGCCATTCTACCTGAAGCATCAATAATATCTTGTTGAAGCATGTCTTTAAAGAAGCTGTATAAGAGGGGATGATCGTTAAACATGATTTCAAAAATCGTCATTAACTCCTTGTCTGTGAAAATTGTGGTGTACATGATAAGAAGCTCATCATCTTCCACCAACTGTTTTTCCCCCAATTCTGCTTTTTCACCGATACTATTGATGATTGAATAAAAAATTATACTTAAGCGATAAGTCTTTCGCTTTAAATCTTCTACATAATCTTGAGCAATATCACGAGCGGTAGTGAGTTCCTTTATCTTGTCCTGTAACTTACGAATACTATGCTTTTCTACAGCTTCGGTACCTTTTTCTTCCCCCCAATTAAGTAAATCTGACCGGCTCACACCCAAAGCCATTGCAATGCTATCAACCTGCTCGATAGTCATTTTATCACCCCTGTTCTCAAGTCTGTGATACGAAGATGGTTCAATGTCTAATCGTCTAGCTATCTCTGCTTGTGCTATGCCCTTCTGGGTACGTATAGCTTTTATGTTATCTGAAATGCTCACATTCTTAGCGTTTTACGCAATATTATTCATTAAAAGCCTAACGTTCATTAACACAAATGTTAATTATTTTTTACAAAAAAGTTGCCTTCAATTATCATAATAGCTAATGTTGTGAACAAATTAGCTAACATCATTATGACAATTGTTAATCCTACTCCAATTTCAGTGGCATATAATGCCTATCAAGACAAGATTGGTGGCCAATTCAGACCCGATCACCGATTTTATACTAAAGTAGGTATAAACAGGAAAAGGTTCGGTCAGATTATGCGAGGTGAAAAGCCTTTGTTTGGTTACGAAGTCCGTGCCCTCTCTGATTTTTTTGGAATACCCGTAACAGACCTGCTGTAAGAGCGGAAAGCCCTACTTCCACAAAATGGTAGGGCTTTATCATTTCAAGATTTACAAACTTCAAATTTACTAATTCATGCTCGATCAATCAACTTACCGTAAAACACAAGAGGCTGTAGAGCGAGGTCAGACCTTTAAAGCTCCGACCTGCCACGTTAGCTTCTTTATCCGAAAAGCAACGGGCATCATTTCGTTGCGTGTAGTCGTCAATGGTAAACGAGCTACAGACAAATCAACAGGCATTAAAGCAACTGCCGCAACGTTCGACCCCCAAACGCGAACTCTTTTAAATGATCCGACTAACACAGCGCGGTTACGCACTTTGGAAAGTAACATTCAACGAATTTTTAAAGACCGTGAACTGTCTGACCGCTCCTTAGACCCCACAATTATCCGAGATATTGCGCTTGGTTTACGTGGGCATGATGAACAAACACCGACGGTAGTAGAAGCTATTGCTTTGTATTCGCAGTGGCATGAACAGCGGTTCAATACAAAGGAAGTCTCCAATGGAACTATAAAGCGATACCGCACATATCACTCTGTTCTGGAGCGCTTTTTCACATTATATCCTAATTACGGCAAAAACTTCAAGTTCAGCCAACTCACCCCGGCCTTACAGTATCATTTGGTTGATGGATACCTGAAATCTGAGAAGAAATATTGCCATAACTACGCATTGAAGATATTCCAGTTTTTTCGAGGCATTTTAGAATACGCCATTGCCCACGAGTGGGCTGATCGTAACCCAATCAGACACGTCAGGATTAGAAAATACTACAAAGATCCTGTGACGCTGACAATGGCCGAATTGGAGAAGCTAAAAACATATCAGTTTGTAGAAGCAAAAGCAAACGAAGTCCGGGATGTTTTTTTATTCTGCTGCTATACTGGTCTAGCATACGTCGATGTTGCAGAATTGAGTACCAAAGATTTAGCAACTGTTAATGGTGTCCAAAGTATCCTTAAAAAACGCCATAAAAGTGGGCAACAAGCCTTTATCCCACTCTTTCCAGATGCCCGAGTCATCTTAGACCGCTATCAGCAAAATGAAATGTGCTGTATGAGAAACGTACTTCTACCAGTCATGTCAAATCAAAAAATGAATAAATGGCTGAAAATCATAGGCAATATAGCAGGCATTAAAGAATCATTACACACCCACCTAGCTCGTAAAACCTTTACCATGTACTCTGAAGAATTAGGCTTTACGCTTGATGAAATGGCGGTCATGATGGGCCATGCTAACCCCACCATGACACGGAAGCACTATCACGCCAAACGTGCTACGCCTGTGGTTCGACGGTTCCAAACGTTATTTCAGGACGCTACTTTATCTTCTAATTAGTCATGCCACAAATAACTAACTCAGTGTTCTGGTCGGATGATTTACCTAATGATCCTGAAGCACTCAAAGCCTGTATCCATCGGCAAGCTATTCTGCTCGGTTACCAGCTTATTGAACTCGATCATTTGCAAGAAGATTTGCGGCAATTGAAGCGGCAAAACCGACGCTTAAAAACGTTACTTACCCCAACCAATTAAATAAAGAAGCCCTGCCAATTCTGGCGGGGCTTACTCAATCAGCTATTATTAAACTTTAAGAACAGCGCAAAATTAATGAATAAAACCAATTTACCAGCCCAAGAAAAAGGATTGCCCACAAAGAGAAAAGAGAAAAATCCCGAATCATTAACAGCAATACAGAGCAAACGTGGGCTGATTGAAGAGTATATTTCGTTTCACTTCCAATTCCGTTATAACGTTCTAAATGGCCGGATTGAATACTGTGAGAAAGCAAAAGACGATTTTAAAGCGTTAGAGGATTACTCGCTTAATTCCATCGTTCGTCAGATCGACTACAAAACGGGAATATCCACCAGTCCGGAAAAGCTAAAGGTTATTCTCAAATCGGATTTTACACCCCGCTACAATCCCATCCAATCCTATTTCCAATCTTTACCAATTCCTTGTTCCTCGGATACGCCAACTATCAAGGCATTGGCACAAACGGTGCAAACAGAGGACAGTAATCTATTTTGTCTTAGTCTGACCAAATGGCTAGTAGCCAGTATTGCTAACGCCTTCCAGGCAGATGGCTGCCAGAATCAAACTTGTTTAGTGCTGACTGGCTCCCAGGGAGCCTTTAAAACTACCTGGCTGAATTTATTATGTCCTCCCGCCCTGATAAGCTATTTGTTCTGTGGCAAAATAAACCTGGAAAGTAAAGACACGCTTATCCTCTTGGGTGAAAAATTTATTGTCAATCTGGACGATCAATTGCACAGCTTGAATAAACGGGATGGCGATACGGTCAAAACCTTTATTACTCAGGGTAAGATTACCATTCGCAGGCCTTATGATGCCCTTTCCTCGGAATTGCCACGTATTGCTTCCTTTCTCGGCAGTGTTAATGGCAACAACTTTCTAACTGATCCCACAGGTAGCCGCCGTTTTTTACCATTTGAGGCTTACAGCATCGACATCAACACGGCGAAAGAACTTAACATTAATCAGGCATGGGCTGAAGCTTATCAACTCTTTCGGCAGGGATACAGATATTGGTTCACAATGGAAGAAACGGCAGAAATGTTCGCCAACAATGAACGTTTCCAGGACATTACGCCCGAATATGAGCTTTTACTGGAGCATTATGAACCTGTCGATGACCAGGTTACTAACGCCCTCTATTTGACCACCACAGCCATTAAAACGTATCTAAATTCATTCACCCGTCAGGAGATTCGTTCTAAGCAGTTAGGTGAAGCACTAACTAAGCTCAAATTCAGCCGCAAGAGCAAAAGAATAAATGGGAATTCGCTGTATGTATGGGTAGTAAGGGAGCGCTTAGTCACGGAGATAAATGAACATACAAAACGATTGTAAGCCTAGCGATTACAGAAAGGGTAGTAAGTGGATAATTGAAATCCACTTACTACCCTTTGGTTTTTCAAATAATACACAAATCGGGTATAAACTACTCAATGTCAGCATCTTACCAGATCGCTTTTTAAATTATTCATACTTGTTCTTACTACCTTACTACCAAGGATCAAAAAGCCGGTTTCTAGCCCAATTAAGCCTTTTTTAAGTCGTAAGAATCAACTTACTACCCACTTACTACGCTCTTACTACCAAGATTGGTAGTAAGGTAGTAAGATATATTGAAGTCAACTGAAAAAGCCCACAAAGAAAAAAGTCAATATGATTACTTCACAATCCATTCAATTTGCCAAAGCGGTAGCTATTGAAGATTACCTGGCGTATCGGGGTTTTAAACCTGCTAGTCAACGCGGCCAACGTCTCGTCTATTATTCACCTTTCCGTACGGAAAGTACGCCCTCATTTTCGGTCAATACGGCGATTAATCGATACAAAGATTTTGGAAGCTCTGAAGCTGGAGACGATGTGATCCGTCTAGTGCAACAACTAAATGGATGTAGCTTTTCAACTGCGGTCGCTGAATTAAGCCAGTTTGCCGGATTAGAAAATAAACCTCACTTTTCTTTTAGTGGGCAAATTCAGCATACAGCAATCACAGAGGAAATACACTCGGTCAAACTGCTGGCAAATACACATCTGATCCGTTACGTTGAAAGCCGCAAAATCAGCTTTCCCATTGCTCGCCGTTACTGCCAGGAGGTTTACTATAGCCAGCAGGGAAAAAACCTATTTGCGTTAGGTTTTGCGAATGATCGAGGTGGATATGCTCTACGGAATGGGGTTGGTACTAAGCGCAATTTAGGACCAGCGGGGTACACGACAATTGATGTTCCAAAAAGTACGACAATCAACCTATTTGAAGGGGTATTTGATTTCTTATCTGCACTGGAATATTATGGGCGCAGCACTCCTACTTTCCCAACCTTGGTACTCAATTCTACCACTAATTTGGAAAGTGCCTTGCCGGTGCTGGAAAGTTATAAACAGATAAATGCCTTTTTCGACAATGATTCAGCAGGCCAAATTGCCTTAAGTAAACTTTCCAAACTGGAACTTTCTATTGTCAACCGCTCTATGCTATACGCCAATCATAAAGATTTTAACGCCTTTTGGATGGAAAGTGCGCCCAAACACTTTCCACATTAAACTTTCGGGCTTTCCACTTTCCAATTTTTTACAATATTGGAAAGTGGAAAGTCCAAATTATATAATACACTGATTATCAATAATTTATCTATATTGTAAAAGTTGCACCCAGTTTTTTAGTTAAACTACTGTTTAACAGATGATTACCGAAAAACACCCCCCATTTTTAGGTGTTTTTTTCTTTATTGACCCCGCCCTTTAACGATTTTGGAAATTTCTACTTTCCAATTTCCGAATATATGAATTTAAGGTCTGAGTTGTTTGTGGTACCGAAATATGGTAGATACAAAAGCAACGAGACAATTAACTTTAATTCCCACCATAGAATGCAAGCTGCTCAGCACCCTCTATATAGTCACAACTTATAACAAATAATGAAACTAGTACTGAGAACCACTGCCCAGTCAAAACACCTTGTGTAAGCCACCATAGATATTGTCCATAGCAACCCACCTATCCCTATCCTATTCACTATCCATCTTTGTGCAGTTTAATATCTCCAATGGCTCACTGAAGCTAAAATGCTCTACTATTCGCTTCTACAATCTACACGTAATTTATCGGATTGGCTTTGAGCTGCCGCTGTATCACTAATACTATTCCGACTAAATGAAAAACTGATTACATACAGCCCACAACATGGTTATCAGTTGGTTAGTGGCCATGAGTAGGTTTGAACAAGGAAAAAAAGAAACGGTAAGAGACCCAGAATGCATCTGTAAAAATTTCCTATAAATTACTTACAAAACAAAAAGTGGGTAATCTAAACTTTAACGAATTGGCAATGGTAATTTTATGTAAAAGTAGACTTAAAGGAAAGATCCTATGCAAGATCAAGAAAGTCTTTACTAGAGCAAACTAACGTTGTTATACCTTCGCTATCGAATACAACTTTGCTTTTTTTATAAGTCCGTTTATCATTTGTAACAAATACATCGCAATGAGCAGCATAAAAGCAATGCAATGAATCATTAAACAAATTGCCATACATGTTTTTCGAATTAAGCTTATCAGAATTATAGCCAAAAAAGTCTAGGGTCAAATATTTATGGATTATTTTATCTTGATTTGTAATCTCATAAAAAGGGTTATTGTCCGTTGGTTGAGACAATTCACTAAATGTTTTCCCTAAAATTGTATTGGGCATGAAGCTATCCAGTTGCTCAATGGCATTATCAACCGAACCAATATGTGGATTTATTTTAAGTTGTTCTTTAAATATTTTTCTCAGTTCATTATATACTGATGGATTATTATAAATTTCTTTAAATAAACAAATTACATCTTTTATTACTGCATACATAGAATTTTCTATCTGAGAGCATTGAAAAAGAGATGCAAAAAAAGGCTGTGAATTCTTTAAATCAATAAAATTTATATTATGAGGTAACAATTTATATGAATCAAATATACCCTTATATAATATTGCAACCGAGTCTTCATTTGAACCTTCAAATAATGTATCAAATACATTAAAATTCACTTCATTGTTTTCGATTAATGTGTTAAAATGCTCTACGGCAAGACGGCTATGCCATTTTGGATATTCATCTCCCCAGTACTGGGTTAAGCATATATTGTTAGTTAGTAACGATATGAAATTGAGAGAATTCTGTACACGCTCATTTTCTCCTTTAACGTAACTTTTATATAAATCATTGAGATGAGCATTTGAATATGGAATAACAAAAGTAGAATCTCCTTTTTGTAAATACTCTTTAATTTGTCTAAATTGAATCTTTAAGTCTGTATCTTCAATACTTTCGCAATTAGCTAAGTTCGTAAAAATATTCCAATCTAAATAAATAGTCTTCATATCTATAAATTTAACAGAAATGATCTAAATTACTGAAGAATAATCACTCCAAAAAGCCCCTAGAACACTGCATTTTTGAACTATCTTTGTAATATTATTGTCAAATAAAGCTGAATAAGGACTATCCATATAATCATGATTTGTCTTGCTACAAATCACGTCTTCATAAATAAAAGCCGGAGCAATGAAAAGATCACCTTTTTTGATTAGCTTACTAATGTAAGGTTTATCTTTTGGAATCTTCATTTCATAATTTAATCCATTTTTGGTATTTTTGAATCTTATATTAGTATCATTTCCAACATTCTTTCTATCAAAAAACAGAACACCATCACCTTTAATTATGGATGATATATCAGGTATATTCTTATAATTAAAACGCTTTAAATATTTTGATTGATGCTCAAGCCAAATATTTACTTGTGATCGTGTTGCCGGAAATGGTGGACAAGATAACATCCAGTCAGCTATGTCTTTTACGTGACCAGCTACACTGATTCTTACCTCTTTTTCTTCAAGGTTCCATCCTAGTGTAAACGAAATCACTTTGTGCGCACCCTTTTCGATATATTTATTTACAATTTCCTTTATTGCTATTAAAGTTTTCATTGCTTGGTTACTTCCATATTTTCCTCCGTGGAAAAGCAAAGGAATGTTCCAGTAGGCATCTTTACTTTGTATCAAGCATAGGCTTTTCGGTATTTTTAAGTCAACATTTTCTTTTTGCAGAAGTTTTTTTATTTCAACAATATTAAATTCAATCGCAGAATGTTCCCCATTGCTAGTGGTGATTGTGTCATAGTTAGATATTGAAATTACATCTTTTGTCTCATTCTTTTCGTGGTATGAATACAGAAGTCGAACCCCATCTCCTTCTTTCATAGAATATGGGACAAAGTTTGATATATCTTCTGGACCTATATCTTCCTTTCTATTAAAGTCATCTAATTCTATGTTAAAATACTCGTATATCAGTCTATTGCCTTGGTAATAATGAGTTGTTAAAGTTTTCCATTCTTCAATAGGTAATTTCCCGTCAATTCTAAATAATTTATTATAATCACTTCTACGACCAAATTCTGTCATATTGCAGTATGACCTTTCTAAGAATAAATCTTCATCATATATCCTTACTGCTCCATCAAAATGATCAAATATTTTTTTATCACTAAGATAAATTGAGTGAACGTATCTACAACCATATTTATCTCCTAGAGCAGGTTTATCAAGTGTTCTTACTTCTTCCGATTGCAATGTATGCTCATTCTCATTTATTGTCCATTCTACCTCTAGTCTTTCTAAATTACTCATTATAGATTCTATTTCATCATTTTTGTATATTGACAAACCTTGCTTTATTTGTTCAATATTGTCATTATATGTAGGTCCATACCAATATTCCAATTCATGATTTTCTGAATATGAAGGAGAGTATCCAATCATATCAAAATCAATAGCAATTTTCATTTTTATGTCTGTATTATTTGATAGAGACATAAAAGCATCTAAAAAAATAAAATGAAAGTTGTTTATTCTTGATAAGGATCTTCTAAAATATTGATGAGCAAAAATTGATAATTTAAGATATTTATGAAAGAAAATTCCTTGACCATGGTAATTAAAATCCTTTAATAACTTATCAATAGGAATCAATTTATCTCGATCATTATTTCTTAATAAATCTAACTTTGGAAAAATTTTTGCAACAATATTTGAATCAACATAAGCAGCACACCCTGAATACAAAAACTCTTTCTCGGAGCTTACATGATTTTCAATTAGTGGAATAAATTCCTTATAGTATTCTTTTTCAATCTGCTTCTGTTCTTTTATGATGTGATTATAAAATCTTTTATAAATATTTTCACTATCAATTTGATTTTCCGCAGTTAAAAACATCCCTACACTCTTTGCCATATGGGGTTCAAAATATAATCCTAGGAGTTGAATCCAACCTATTAGGCGATGTCTATCATGACTAATATTAGAAGGAATGCCATATGGAACATTTTGCCATGTTGCATCTTCTAATGCTCCTAATGAGAATCTGTACCCATACCTATTTACAGAATCTGAGCTTAATACAGCTACAGTCGATTTCATAATTAATAACTTTTGAATAGCATTAAAAGATTATAACATAAGTCTCAATCTAAGTAGGCTTATTCTCTGGTAATAGTAGCCGAATGATATTTGCACATACGTTCCATGAAGTTAATAGATTTAATACTTCTATTAAGTCAATCATAAGTAGCATTATCTAAGTGCATTTCGGGTTACAGAAAGGTGATTTTACAAAAAAAACCTCGAAAACATAAAGTTTTCGAGGTTTTTGTGGAGACGCAGGGAGTCGAACCCTGGTCCAGACAAGGAAACCGTCGTGCTTTCTACATGCTTAGATGCGATTGGGATTGTCGGGAATCGGTCAGGCCCGCATCACGCCGTACCTCATCCTTAGGTATTTTTGTCTCGCTCCGTAGTCAACACCATTACCGGAACCAGCGCTGCGAGTCGATGCCCCAGATTCCAACCCAGCAGCACGTAGGGTCGGTGGGACAATGGCATTTGCTAATCCTCCGGATTAAGCAGCCATGGCGTAGTTATATTCGCCAGTTATTGTGTGAAGGTTTGTTATACAGGAAATGCCCTCAACTCCCGGCATGCTTACACGCAGCGTCAACAAGCTGTCAATTCCGGTCGTCCCCAGAAACGTGTGCTAAGAATAACGCAAAGGTACAGAAATTAGTTTTCCTTTCCTGCAATGATTTTTTCCGTCGCCATCAGGCTGGTCAGCCAGGCCGTATACAACCCGGTTTCAATCGCCACCGCCCGCTCGGCGTGGCCCTGCCAGTCGCCGAAAAATGTTTCCATCTGCCGCAGCATCTCGGCCAGGTGTCCCTCTTCTTCCACAATGATCGACCGGACGTTCACCTTGCTGCCCGACTCGGTCAGTACGTCCTGGTACACCGGATACAGTTCGTCGGCCCGCACCTCAATGGCGTAGGTCACCAGCAGATAAGCCGCGTATTTCAGTTCTGCCCCCGCAAAACCCAGCGTGTCTTTCAAATACCGGCAGACCTGCACATCGAGCCGGTTGAGGTACGCATGGCTGTCGTTCGGAGCCAGCAGATAAGCCGGTTCGTAGGTCGGGCAGTCGGTTTCGGCCACTTTCTGAATCTGTTTTTTCAGGTAATACGCGTGCCGGGCTTCTTCAGCCGCGTGTTTTAGCATCAGCAAATCGACAGTGGTTTTGGGTTCAGCCGCCGAAATCTTGCGGGCCCCGGTATTTTCCATCATCGACAAGGTATTGAGCCAACGGGCGTGCAACGAATCGTCGGCCACGATATGCGTTAAGAGGTTCGTAAATTCCATCCAGAAATTTGAATTGATATCCCGCAAAGATACGGCACAAGCGTGGGTCACAGACCGTTTTTTTTTGTACTTTTGAAGCTTTGTAAAAGTCTATTTGAAACCCGAATCTTTATAAGCCGGTTTCTGGACCACGTAGTATTTTTTAACTAACCTCTATGTATTCTGACAATCCCCAATCCTCGTTGCGCTTTCGGGCGTTCCTGTCATGGATGCTGGTAGGCTGTCTGACCCTGTCGGCCGTTTGGACGCAGGCGCAGGCCCCCCAGAAACGTTTATTAGTTTTTTCGAAAACCGCCGGTTTCCGGCACACGTCCATCCCAGCCGGCCAGCAAGCCCTGATGAAACTGGGCAAAGAAAACGGTTTCGCCGTCGATACCACTGAGAATGCCGCCAAATTTACCGAAGCGAACCTCAAACGCTACAATGCCGTCGTCTTCCTCAGCACCACGGGTGATGTGCTGAACGATGGTCAGCAAGCGGCTTTCGAACGCTACATTCAGGCCGGTGGCGGCTTCGTCGGGATTCACGCGGCTGCCGATACGGAATACGACTGGCCGTGGTATGGCAAGCTGGTGGGCGGGTATTTTGCCAGCCACCCCGGCAATCCGAACGTGCAGGAAGGCGAAGCCTACGTCGTCAGCAAAGACCACGTTTCGATGTTCGGTTTCCCCGACCGCTGGAAGATCAAGGATGAGTTTTATGATTTCAAAAATGTCAACCCCGCCGTGACGGTTCTCGTAAAAATCGACGAGAAAACGTACAAAGAAGGCAAAATGGGCGACAATCATCCCATGTCGTGGTTCCATGAATACGACGGCGGAAAAGTGTTCTACACCAACTTCGGCCACCCCGACGAAACTTTCACCAATCCCGTTTACCTCAAGCATTTGCTGGGTGGTATTCAGTATGCCGTTGCGCCGAAACTGGACTACACGAAAGCCAAAACACTACCCTTCCCGGAAGAAAACCGTTTCAACAAGGAAGTTCTCGCCGAGAAACTGGACGAACCCACCGAACTGGTTGTGCTCGACAACGGCAAAGTGTTGTTTACCGAACGGAAAGGCGCGTTGAAAGTCTATGACCCCAAAACCAAAGTTACCAAAGTGGTGGCCAATCTGCCGGTGTATACCAAGCAGGAATACGGTTTGATGGGGATGAACATCGACCCGAAATTCAAGGAAAACCAGTGGCTGTACCTCTATTATTCGCCGACCGCCGAAAAATGGAAAGCCGATACGGCCCAACACCTTTCGCGTTTCAAGTTCGATGCCGAGAAAAACGAGCTGAAAATGGAAAGCGAGCAGGTCATTCTGCGGGTTCCGGTAAAACGAAACAACGAATGCTGCCATACCGGCGGTTCGGTAGCCTGGGATAAGTCGGGCAACCTCTACCTGTCGACCGGCGATGATACCAACCCGTTTGAGTCGCGGGGCTTCAGTCCGTCCGACGACCGGCCCGGTCGCGAGAGTTTCAACGCCCTGGTGACCTCGAGCAACACGATGGATCTGCGCGGAAAAATCCTGCGCATTAAGCCGCTCGACAACGGTACCTACGAGATTCCGGAAGGCAATCTGTTCCCGAAAGGCACGCCCAACACCCGGCCCGAAATCTACGTCATGGGCAACCGGAACCCGTATCGCATCTCGGTCGATCAACGCACCGGTTTTCTGTACTGGGGCGAAGTAGGTCCGGATGCCGCCAACAACATCGAAAAATACGGTCCGCGTGGCCACGACGAAATGAACCAGGCCCGCAAAGCCGGGTATTACGGTTGGCCGCTGTTCGTTGCCGACAACAAGGCGTACCGTCACTACAATTTTGCCGACAGCACTTCCGGCCCGTCGTTCGACCCGGCCAAACCGGTCAACCCGTCGAAATTGATCAAGGGACTCAGCGAATTGCCCCCGGCCCAGAAGGCGTTTATTTATTACCCATATGCCGACTCGCCCGAATTTGGCCCGATTGTCGGCAAAGGCGGCCGGAACGCGATGGGCGGCCCGGTATATTATTACGACGATTATCCGGAAACACCGGTGAAATTCCCGCGCCATTACGACGGCAAGTTTTTTGCCTACGACTGGATTCGCGACTGGATTCACCCGGTAACGATGACCAAAGACGGTGATTTCGTGAAGATGGAAACCTTCATGCCGAACACGAAATTCAGCCACCCGATCGACATGCAGTTCCACAAAGACGGTTCGCTGTACGTACTGGAATACGGCAGCAACTGGTTTGCCCAAAACGACGACGCCCGGTTATCGCACATTACCTACAACGCCGGAAACCGCAAACCGCTCGTGGTTGCCAACGCCAGCAAAACCGTGGGTGCCGCGCCCCTAGCCGTTCAATTCAACGCCAAAGGCTCAATGGATTACGACGGCGATGCGATCAAATATGAATGGACGTTTGGACAGGGCTTGCCGAAAAGCACCCAGGCCGCTCCCACCTTCACCTATGCCAAACCGGGTGTATATACGCCAACGCTGAAAATTACCGATGCCGCCGGAAATGTTTCGACCAAGCAACTGGAAATCCGGGTTGGCAATGACGTTCCGAAAGTGGAAGTGGCCGTGAAAGGCAACAAAACCTTCTATTTCGACAACAAACCGGTGGAATACGAAGTCAAAGTAGCTGACAAGGAAGACGGCAGTTTGACGACCGGCAAAATCAGTCCGGAAGACGTCACGATGACCATCAACTACCTCGAAGGATTCGACAAAACGTTGCTGGCACAGGGTCACCAGGCCAACGTCGGTTTCGCGACCGGCAAACGGCTCATCGAACTCAGCGATTGCAAAGCCTGCCACAGCATCGACAAAAAATCCATCGGACCGGCCTACCAGGATGTGGCTAAAAAATACGCCAAAGAACGCCGGGCGGAGATTGTCAACAAACTGGCGAAGAAGGTGATCGAAGGCGGTGGCGGTGTCTGGGGTGAACAGGCGATGAGCGCCCACCCACAATTGAAAGAAGACGAAGCGAAAGAAATGGTGAGCTACGTTATGTCGCTGGGCGATAAGAAGCAGGTCGACAAAAAACCGCTGAAAGGCTCCTACACCGCACAGGCGAAAGAAAAAGATGGTTCGTATCTGTTCTCGGCCAGCTACACCGACAAAGGTGGTGCCGTAATCGGGCCCCTGACGGGTAGCTCGACGGTCGCACTGCGCAGTGCCAAGATGAAAGCGGCTGCTTATGATGGCGGGAAAGACGTTTCGAAATTCAAACTACCTTCCGGCAATGAAGTGGTATTCGGTGCCAAATCGACCGGTTTCTTCTTCCTGGATGACATCGACTTGTCGGGTATTCGCAGTCTGACGGTGCTCGGTTCGGCCTCGGCACAATACATGGCGGGCGGCACCCTGGAAATCCGGCTCGATTCGCCCACCGGAACGCTTCTGGGTTCCGGCGATGTAAAAAGTGATAAATCGGAGCCGGTGAACATTGCCTTCAAAACCCCGGTTTCCGGTCCGCACAAGGTGTACTTCGTTTTTGTCAATCCGAATGCCGGCAGCAAACCGCTGTTCGCGTTGAGTGACATTCAGTTTAACGGAGAGACGATGTAAGTGTCTCAGGATTAAAAAAGGGTTGTATCGCGGAGTTGAGCGGAGTTAAAAGGAGTTCAGCGGAGTTTTTCTCTGCTTACCTCTGATTGACTCCGCTCAACTCCGCGATACAACCCTTTTTTTTTGCAAAAAATTTCCTAATAATTTGTTCGTACGAAATATTTCCTACCTTTGAATCATGAACGATTCAAAGAACAAAAACACCCCTTCCACCGAGCCGACGAAGGCCGAGTTGGAAATCCTTCAGGTGCTCTGGCGACACGGCCCTTCTACCGTCCGGTTTGTCAACGAAGAACTGAATCAACAGAAGCGGGAAGTGAATTATTCCTCGACGCTCAAGCTGATGCAGATCATGTTTGAAAAAGGGCTGGTTCGGCGCGACGAAAGCCAGATGAAACACAAATACGAATCGGCGGTCGAGGAAAGTGTGACGAAGAACCTCTTGCTCAACCGCTTTGTCGACACGCTCTACGAAGGCTCCGCCACCAATTTGATGCTTCAGTTGCTCGGCAACAAAAAAACGTCGAAAGAAGAAATCGAAGCCATCAAAGCATTGATCCGCAACCTGGAATCCGATCAATAACCCTTCATATTTCTCCCAACATGTCGACAACAGATTCTATTTTGAACGCATTCTGCTGGATGCTGATCCATTCGCTCTGGCAGGGAATTCTGGCCGCCGTCTTGGCCGGTGTGGTTATTTTTTCAACGCCCAAAGCGGGGGTGCGGTGGCGGTATGGCCTGCTGGTTTTGGTGGTTTCCCTGTTTCTGATGGCCTGCGGTTTTACCTTTTTCCGGCAACTGGCCCCCTCCGGTGTCAACTCTCCCGCCCTGTTGATTCCTTCAGGCAATGCAACCCTTCCCTCCTTCCAGCAAACCCTCATTCCGGCATCGGCGGGGCCGGAATCCACGTTTTGGCAGGCTACGGTCCAGTTTCTGAATACACATACCGATTGGATTATGTTGGCCTGGGCCTGCTGTTTTCTGTTCAAAGCGGCTCGCCTGTCGATCGGTTTACGGCATTTGCATCAGTTGCGCCACCGGAACACCCACCCGCCAACCGAGCGGTGGCAGTCGGAGTTGCGTCGCCTGTGCGGTTTGCTGGGTATTCCGAAAACCGTCCGGCTGCTCGAATCGGAACGCGTACAGGTTCCCGTCACCATTGGCTACCTCAAACCGCTGGTCTTGGTCCCGCTGGGTCTGCTGGCATCGCTTTCGCCGGATCAGGCCGAAACCGTGCTGCTCCACGAACTGGCACACATTCGGCGGAAAGATTACCTGGTGAACCTGTTGCAATGTGTGGTCGAAACCGTCTTTTTCTTCCATCCGGCCCTGCTCTGGATTTCGGCACTGATTCGGGAGGAGCGCGAAGCCTGCTGCGATGACCTGGTGATGACCACCGCCGGAAACCGAAAAAGCTACCTCGAAGTGCTGGTACTTTTCCAGGAAAGCCAGCTTGGCGTTCTTCCGCTGGCAATGGGCCTGGCCGACCGGCGGATGCCCCTCCTGAACCGGGTGAAACGGATGCTTTCCCAGGAAAACCAGCCTTTGACCAGCCTGGAAAAAGCCCTGCTGGTGCTGGCCCTGGTGGGCATAACGGCCTTCACGTTTTTACCCGAAGCCCCATCGGCTCCCCCAAAAACCAGAACCGGGTTTCAGCAAGTGGATCAAAAACCGGTTCCTGCCACACAGAAACCACAACCTGCCCAAACACCCGCAGCCAAGCCCAGGAAGAATGTGCCGAAAAAAACGGCTTCGTCTAAACCGAAACCCAGCCAACCGTTGGTGGTCGACACGATCCGGTTTGAGAAAAAGCCCTTCACCAGCATCCGGTTTGAGTCTACCAACCAGCAGAACAGCCCGGATGTGACCATTACGGCCATTGACGAAACCGGCAAAAAATACACCATCACAAAACGCAACGGACAGGTGAACGGTTTGGCCATCGACGACCAGCCCATTCCGGCCAACGAGCTTATCCGGTATACCGATCTTTTCCAACAGGTCGATCCCTTCTTCGGGGAGCAATTGGAACGAAAACAGAAACTTATCGCAGAGCGACTGGCCGAAAACCGGGAGGAGCACAGACGGAGTCAGGAAAAAATGAAGCGGGATATGGCGGCCAAACAGGAAACACTCCGAAAGGAAAGAGCGGAATTGTTCGACAGAAAACGGGAGCTTTACCCGCAGAAAGAAAAACTTCATTTGCGGGAAAAAGGCTCGCTTTTGCGGGACAAGGAGACGGCTTTTCAAATTTCTACGGTGAAAAAGAAGCTGGAATTCGATCACGCCCGGATTCAGCCGGATGTCGACCGAATCCACGGCATCATGGCCGATCTGGTTCAGGAAGGCATTGTTCAGGATCTGGATGACATCGACTGGTTTGGACTGAGCGAAACGGAGCTGATCGTTAATGGCCGAAAACTGTCGCCCGAACTGCACGAAAAACTGCGGAGCAAATACGGTATTCGACCGCAATACGGTTTGTATTACGGCCCCGTTCAAATGTCCGGCACCGGTTTTTTCCTGGATCGGAAAGAAACTTCCACCCCATCCAAAGAGTAAACCAACGATACCAAAAGAACCGGCCTTCTCCGGTATAGCCGTCGGATCGCTCATCCGGCGGCTTTTTGCTGCGATTCCCTGAACCCAGGTTGCTGAAGCTCATGACGGCCCCGAAGCAAATCGGCAATCATCCCACGCAGTACACCAAAAAGGGCCAGGCCAAACGTGAATTGGCTGACCTCAGCAACGAAGACCTGCGGGCGTTGGTCAGGCTGGAGAAGTAGAAAACCGGAAGATCTGAAAACAATTCGCCCCGCCTAGTTATAAATAACTAATGGTCACTCCCGTACCGAGTTGCCGCTAACTGATACTATTTTACCATTTCTGTCTGGCAACTGGCAAAACCCGGAAAATGATGACGCAATTTTTCAAATTACCTTTCTGGATTACTTCGGCTCTCCACAAAACAGCCTACCTAATCCGACCGAATTGTCGCTAAACGTATAAGTATTTTTACTTCAAGTGGTTGGCGGTTGGGCGATATTCCTCCCTGCTTGGTTTTCAATTTGTCATCGGGTCTTTCCCAAACTCCACGATAAGTTACGAAAAACGGGTTGCTGCCTACTTCCCGCCAATTATTTATCCAGATCAACCCGGTACCAATTTGAACTGGCTGGTTGCCGGATGTTCATCTATTTTTAGGGGATCACGCCATACCGTATTGACTGATGTTATGAAACCCGTTATTTTTTTTCTTCTTGCAGCGACTTCATATCTGTTTTGCGGCTGTGAGCCGGAAGACCATGCGCTGGTGGTCAGCACCTACAATGGTCACACGCTGCAATTAATCGACCACACCACCGTTCGGAGCATTGGCGAGCGAAACCACCAGGCGGTGTTGGTGTTTGACGGAAAAACCGTGTGTGACTACAATGCCGGGTTCCCGTTGTTGCCGGAGCAGTATCCAAACTGGGTCATTCGCAACTACGACCTGGATCTTTCCAGCCCCGATCAGACACCCTGGACCGTTTATATGTCGCCCAAAGCCTTCAGTCGGGCCGAATTCGACCAGTTTATTGCCTGTTTTGAAGCCAAATGGAACGACATCGATTCGACCCTGACGCATTTCAGCGCACCGACATCCGGCAAAACGGGTCGCATCGAACGGGTGGTTTACGGCGAAGCACCCAGGCCCCTGGTGTTCCGGCCCGCCCGCCTTCGCTACCAAACCGTGTATGGTCCCAATGCCGACCCCGAGGAAACTTTCATCATCCAGCCCGATGGCACCTGGTCCTTTCAGATCGCCGGCAATGGCGACGGGAGCCGTTTTGTAGCCAATGCCGCCAATGGCATGCTGATGGCGATCAACGGAGAATTGTGGCTCGAAAAACCATTCGTGATCGATCATCCCATGCTCAGCATTCGGCCCGACATGATCGACCTCTCCGACTCGGAATACTTCCGGTCATTTGCCGACTCAACCGGAAAACCGCTGCTGAGCATCATGAAATACCCTTTTACGGCGAATTAGCAGCCTGATCGGGCAACGGGTCTCTTTTGTTGAATATTACAGGTCACAGCGGGTTTCCGCGCTCTTTCCGCAGGGATTCCGCCACGGGGAGGTAGACGCTGAACGTGGCTCCCAAACCGGATTGGCTCGTGGCGGTGATGGCTCCACCGTGGTTGGACGCAACTTTCTCACAGATCGCTAAACCGATGCCGGTTCCGGCAAATTCGGCCTTGCCATGCAGCCGTTGAAATACCTGAAAGATGCGATCCACATACTTCTGGTCGAAGCCGATGCCGTTGTCTTTTACCTCGATGCAGTGGTAAGCTCCGGCAGCCCGGGCCGGTTTTACGGTTGTCGGCAACGCGATGCTGCTAACGATTTGGGCCGTAACCCGAATTTCGGGGGTCACCAGCATCCCATCGGCTCCCTTCCGGCGAAATTTGAGGGCATTGCTGAGGAGATTTTGAAAGAGCTGTTCGAGTTGCGACGAATCGCCCGGCACCGTCGGCAGCGGATCGACCGTCACCACGGCTTTCGATTCCTGAATCACAAGTTCCAGGTCATTCACAACGGTTTTGACCACAACCGCCAGGGAGACCGGCTCAACGGTATCCTGTTGCGTGGAAATGCGCGAAAACGTCAGCAGGTCTTTGATGAGGGCCGACATCCGGCCGGCCGCCAGTTGCATGCGCTCCAGGTAGTTGATGCCGTCGCCCAACTGAGAGAAATACTGATTTTTGAGCAGGTCACCAAATTGTTGCACCTTGCGCAGCGGTTCCTGCAAGTCGTGGCTGGCAATGTAGGCAAACTGCTCCAGGTTTTCATTGGAACGCATCAGGAGCTGGTTGGATTCGGAAAGTTCCTCATTGGTCGTTGCCAGTTCTTCGATGGTCGCGGCCAGTTCTTCATTGGTCGACGCCAGTTCTTCATTGGTTGCTTCCAGTTCTTCCGTTCGTTCCTGCACCTGGTGCTCCAGGGCAATCTGTACTTTCCGTTGTTCCGTTATATCCTGCGCCGTACCGACCAGCCGGAGCGGTTTTCCCTCTGCATCGATAAAGAGCCGGGCCTGGGCGTGAATGATCCGCACCTGCCCCGTCAGCCGGTTGATGATCGGATGTTCGTTGTCGTAAAAACCGGACGATCCGGGCTGGGTCACGGCCGCAATGGCATCGGCAACCGACTGCCGGTACTCATCCGGCAGCGGATTAAAAGCTTCATCCATGCTTTTGGTGTTTTCCGAAAAGCCCAGCCAGTGCATGAACCGGTCCGAATAGGTGAACAGGCCGGTTTCCACCTCCATGCTCCAGGTGCTGAGTTCGGCCAGTTCAACGGCATCCCGCAGCGCACTTTCGGCTTCTTCGATTTTTTGGCGGGCGCGCCGTTGCGCGGTAACGTCCAGCGCTACATTCAGAATGGCATACACCTGGCCCTGCTCGTTGGTCAGCGGCTGGTAGGTGAAGGTAAACCAGAAGCTCTGCAAACGGCCATCCACCACCAGATCGGCCTGCTGTTCAGCCGATTGGTAGGGCACGCCCGTCTTGAAGACTTCTTCCAGCAAGCCGATGAACGGCTGTCCTTCCAGTTCCGGCAATGCCTCCGCCAGTTCCATTCCAATCACGGCGGGGGTTTTTCCCCAGACGTGGATCATGGCGTCGTTGGCCATTTCGATGACAAAGTTCAGGCCCGCATACACCGCCATTGCCACCGGGGCCTCTGCAATTAGCGTTCGGAAACGGGCGTCACTTTCCCGCAGAGATTCTTCGGCCAGTTTCTGATCGTGCACGTCCACCACCGTTCCAATCATTCCCTCATACTGTCCGGCTGCATTAAACCGGGGGGTACCACTGTCGATGGCCCAGCGATAGTGGCCGGCTTTGCTGCGCAAGCGATACAGGGCGGTAAAAGGCACCTGCTTTTCGTTGGCTTCAATAAATTTCGTTCCGGCTTCTTGCTGGTCGTCGGGGTGCGTCATGTTGAGCCAGCCGAATCCTTCCGCGTCCTTGTCCGACTGACCGGTGTGGTCATACCACTGCTTGTTCAGGTAGGAACAATAGCCATCGGCTTCGGTGATCCAGAGGATGGCCGGCATGGTTTCGATAAGCTGGCGGAAATAACTCTCATTTTCTTCCCCTTTTTCTCGCCCGGCTACGGAAGCCGCTTTTTCAATGCAAACAACCAGTACCCCGCTGATTTGTCCGTTATCGTCATAGGCAGGACTGCAACTGAGTGTCCAGTAAATGGCATCCAGCCGGTTGTTTCGGAAAAGGGGGATGAGCAGGTTTTCGCTCCAGGTTGCTTCGCCCTTTGCCCGTACCTGGTCAATCAGGGGGCTGATGATGGGCCAACTCTCCGGCCACACGGTTTCGCCCTTCCGGCCCAGCGCACCGGGGTGCTTTCCTTCCGCTCCAAAGCTGGGGCGAAAGGCATCGTTGTAAAAAAAAAGGTGTTCGGCACCCCAGAATAGAAACATCGGGAACCGGGACGACAGAATCAGATTCAGGGTGGTTTTCAAACTGTGTGACCAGTGTTCAAGTGGCCCCAGGGAAGTTGCAGACCAGTCAAACGAACGAATGCGGTTCCCCATCTCACCCCCTCCAGCCGGGAAGTCCGGAGAAGACGCGGGTTTATTCATACCAGTAGAGTTCATAAAGCAAATAGGCAGCGCAAAGGCAAAGAAAAGAATATCGAATAAGTTAACAGAAAGTATTTTTAACAAATAAAAAGGGCAGATTCTGATTGTATGGCCCCTAATAAACGCATTTTTTCATCTATCCCTTTTCCCAAGCCTGTTTTTCAGGCAATTTTGCCTCGGCCGATCTGTGAAACGCTGGCCGGGCTTTCAAAAACCAATCGTTCAAAAATGGGTTATTGTGGTACCCACGCTCCCGTGGGTTTGTGTTTCGAAGCCTATGCTGTCTTCCCAAATTAGCCATCAAAACCAGGAAATCACGCCCGCGCTCGCTGAGTTCGGAGCCCGCAAAATCATTCCGGCGGTGATCAAAAAAAACGTTCTGGTGGCTTTGTCGTTTTATCCTGAACTAAAAAACACCGCCATCCGATTCGTCTTCAAACAACGCATCAGATCGTCGGTCATGCAGGCCCAGCCGGTTTTTCGCACCCTGCTACACCACCGGAAAAACCGCTCCTACCAGATCAACATCAGTGCGATGTTCAAACTGACGCATACCGCCATCCCGATTCACCAGATTCCCGATGCCATTCTGATTGGCTGGATCGGCCACGAACTCGGTCATATCATGGACTACGAAAACCGCAGCAACCTCGGTCTGGTGGGCTTTGGACTTTCGTACGTTCTTTCACCCGCGTACGTCAGAAAAGTGGAAAGGATTGCCGACGCCTATGCGGTCAGTCACGGACTCGGGCGGTATCTGATTGAAACCAAACAGTTTATCCTGAATCACGCGGAGTTGCCGCAGGCCTATAAAGACAAGATAGCCCGCTTGTACGTTTCGCCGGAAGAGATTGTCGACCAGGTGAAAAAACTGGAAGAGCAGAAGCTGGACGAGCAGAAAAAAGCCCTATGACAGATTCCTGATGTACTGTTCAAAGTCCAGAAAATCCTCTTCTTTCATCACCCGGGGAATTTTGGTTTGCCCCCCCAGTTTTTTGTAGTCCTCACTCCAGCGGTAGAATTGCTCGACCGGAATCACCTCCGCTTCCACCCCTTTCAGCGACTTGCTCCGGGCTACTTTGTAATTCTTGTTGGATTCACACAACTCCTGGTCCAGCGAAACCGCAAATGCCTGGTTGTCGACTGTCCGGTTGGAACCAACATACCATTTGTTGATGTATTCCCCGTCTTTCCGAACGGCTGCCACCACAAATTCCTTGATCTCCAGATCATACTGGCTCTGCAAATTCTGCATCGCCTGATTCATTTGAAAAACCGACAATTGCTCGCCCACCACGTTCAGGAAGTGCTTCGTCCGTCCGGTAATTTTGATTTCCGACCGTTGCTTGTCCGTAATCATCACCGTATCGCCAATCATGTAGCGCCAGGTTCCCGAAACCGTCGAAATCAGCAACACATAGTCAGTATTCTCCTGAGCCTGTTCCAGGGTCAAAACTTCAGCATCGGGTTTCACCCGGCCGTCTTCGTCCATATTTTCGTTCGAAAACGGCACGAACTCGAAGAAAATGCCATTGTCCAGAATCAGGGCCAGTGAGGTCGTATCCGGTCTTTTCTGGGTTGCCAGGTAGCCTTCCGAGGTGAGGTAGGTATCGATGTAGATCAACGGTTTGGCCAGCAGCTTTTCGAAGCTTTTTCGGTAGGGTTCAAAAGCCACCCCGCCCGTGGTGTAGACCTGCAGATTGGGCCAGATGTCGTGAATCGTGTTCAGGCGGTTGTGCGAAATGACTTCTTTCAGCATCATTTCGACCCAGGACGGAATACCGCTCAGGCTGCCAATATCCCAGGTGGGTGCTTCTTCGGCAATCCGGCGCACTTTTTCGTCCCAGTCGGTGATCGACGCAATTTCAGCACCCGGTTTATAAAACGCTTTGAACCAGCCTGGTATATTGGCAGCACTGATGCCGCTAATTTCCCCTTCCTGGTGGTCGTCCTTTTCGATCAGGCTGACACTGCTTCCCAGCATCATGATCTGTTTTTCGAAGAAATCGGCCGGCAGGTCGAAATTTTTCAGGCTCATCACCTGCTGCATACCCGATTTTCGGATGGCATCCAGCATGTCGTCCGTCACCGGAATGGATTTGCTGTTGCTGGTGGTGCCGCTGCTCAGGGCAAAATAGTGCTGACCACCCGGCCAGGTCACATTCTGATGCCCTTCCAGCAGATAATGCCACCAGTCGTCGTAGAGTTTATCATAGTCGTGGACGGGTACTTCCCGTTGGAACGCTCCGATGACATCGTCACTCTGGAGGATTTTGCTGAAGTTGTATTTTTTACCAAATGCGGTCAATCGGGCCTTTTCCAGCAGGTTTTGTAAAACCGTGAGCTGTGCCCTGGCCGGATCGGGTTCCGACGTGATAAAACCGTATACATCAATCGCTTTGCGGATGAATTCGCCAATTACTGCCATAAAGAGTATTTACCGGATAGGATTCCTACCCGGTAAAACCGCTTTGCCGTGACATTGTTTGCCAGGATGAGCTGCGGTTTAGTCCTGAAACTCAATTTCGCTCCAGCGTTCGGGCTGGTGCGTGTCATTGACACCGTGCGGGCTAAGTACCATGGCTTGCTGCCCCTGTGAACCCGAAAGCGGCACTTTCTGAAAGCGGCCGAGAAACATCCGCCAGCGGTCGCCGTTTTGGGGAGGCAGCGAACGACCGTTGGCCAGCCACGTCAGGCTCTGCCACGGAATGGCAATTTCCAGACTCCAGCCCCGGTCGATGTCCCGGTTATCGTTCAGGCTGCCATCAAGTCGGACGGCGGTTTGCAAACCGGGTAGATCGTAGTTGAGAAAAGCCCAGCGCAGCCCGCGCGGGTGGTTTCCGTACCAGAACGTGGCTTCGTCCCGGTCGAAGTTGCCGCCAAACGTCATGGCCTGCGGATGATGGACATCGAAAAGTGGCACGTCGAACCGTCCCCCTTTCGCGTAAGCATCGCGCCAGATAAAAAACACTTCATACACGGTGTTGCGGGCGTTCACCTCCAGTTCGTAGTAACAATCGCCCCCGTCGATGAGTACTTCCAGGTCGTTCTCCTGAAAAATAATCGAATCCCGTTCGGTCAGGTGGGCTTCCAGAAAGGGCTCTTCGGCCACGAAGGCGATGTAAAGAAAGTGGTCATTCCAGCACAGGGCAGTTCGCGTATCGTAGATCCCCGGCCCGGCGGTCGTCATGTCTACAAAGCGGGGACTCCAGGTGGCCGACTGCCAGGCGGGTTTGGTCAGATCACCGTCGATTTCCAGGGTTTCCGTAATTTTTCGGGCAGTATAGTCGGGCATAGGTGAGGGTTATTTTGGCAAATATACACGGGATTGCCCGCCCAGGTAGCGCTCCGGTTCTAAAAAGAACCATCAGTCTTCATACAGATGGTCGATGATTTTATCGGCAACATCCACACTGTCCATCTCACGGAGTTCGAACTGGGAAAAAAAGCCGATCACTTCGAGCCGGTGTTGCGCACAATACTGGTGCATCCGGCGCGCGACCTCCGAGTTTCCTTTGGCAAAAGTCAGATCGAAATGAATCGCCCGGGTGGTGGGTTTGCAAAACAATACGTATTCCGAATCGTCGGATTCGTCCAGGGGGTGCCCCCATTCATTCAGGGCCTTGTCAAAAGCCGTCCGCACCGTTTTGGCAATGGACTTGATGTCGGCGACGGTAAATTTCTCGGTCCTCATGCGCTTGTCTTTTTGCGAAAGTACGGCGGTAAACCGGATTACCGGCACAGACTCCGCAAATCACTTGCCTCAAGTCGCTGCGGGAGCCACAACTTTTGCCACATGATACGCCTGGGTATCAAAATCACTTCTAACCTGAAAGAGATCGATCCCCAGCGCGCCCGGGCCCACGTCAGGCGATTCGATTTTTAGGGGCTCACCGAATTGGGCAAGTACTTCAGCCGGAACATCGGAAAAGTCGTCTTCTTTATGGACTGGAAGAACCAGGTACCAGTTTTCGTGGATACTGGATTGGTAGATATGGGTGATCATCGCTCACATTGGTTTGAATACGGTTAAAACTCCGTTCAACCCGTTGTGTTCAAAAGACAACACCGTAGGGACGGGGGGCACCGAGCACGGGTTCCATACGCTGGCCGATTACCAAAATGAAAAACGACCACTCCAAAATGAAAAAGAAGATGAAAGGCAATTTCGACCTCCAATTTTTATTCAGCTTATTTTCAATCGGATAGAAAATAATCACCGTTGTGGCACACAATTGGATAGGATCATTTTCACCACCTCATTCTCCCCGCTGACCTGACAGACCAGGGGCCTTTCATGGAACACAAACAACAGTTGGATAAAGTAACGGCAGCCGGTTTACTGGTAGCCATGGGTATTATTTTCGGAGATATTGGCACGTCTCCCCTGTATGTGCTGTCGGCCATCATGGGTCCCACCCAGCCGATTCGGTCGGATGTGGTTCGGGGAGCCATCTCCTGCATTTTCTGGACCCTAACCCTGCAAACCACCGTCAAGTACGTCATCCTGATCCTGCGGGCCGACAACAAGGGCGAAGGCGGCATCTTTGCCCTCTACGCGCTGGTGCGCAGGCACGCCAAATGGCTCACCATTCCCGCCGTGATTGGCGGCAGCGCCCTGCTGGCGGATGGGATCATTACCCCGCCGGTTTCGGTTTCGTCCGCCATCGAAGGGTTGGAGTTGTTGTATCCAGACATTCCCACGGTTCCCATCGTCATTGGCATTCTGACGGTCCTGTTTCTGATTCAGGCCCTGGGGACGAGTGTCGTTGGCACCGCCTTCGGCCCCGTCATGCTGCTGTGGTTTATCATGCTGGGGACCCTGGGATTGATCCACATCGCGGATTCACCCGGCATTTTGAGTGCCGTCAATCCGTATTATGCCTGGTGGCTGCTGGCGGAATACCCGGGTGGTTTCTGGCTTTTAGGTTCGGTTTTCCTGTGCACAACCGGTGCGGAAGCGCTGTATTCCGATCTGGGCCACTGTGGAAGGGGCAACATCCGCATCAGCTGGATTTTTGTAAAGACCTGCCTGCTGTTAAATTACTTCGGACAGGGTGCCTGGCTGCTCTCGATGGAAGGCCAGGCCCTGGGGGATCATAAACCGTTCTATGCGCTCATGCCCGACTGGTTTCTCTTCGCCGGCATCGGCATTGCGACGGCTGCGACGGTTATTGCCAGCCAGGCCCTGATTACGGGCTCGTTCACCTTGATCAGTGAAGCGATCCGGTTGAACCTGTGGCCCAAAGTGATTCTGCGCTACCCATCCGTCAAAAAAGGGCAACTCTACGTACCCAGCATCAACCTCCTGCTGTGGCTCGGTTGCGTTGGGGTCGTACTCTACTTTCGGGAATCGGCCAACATGGAGGCTGCCTACGGATTGGCCATCACCCTGACGATGTTGATGACCACCATCCTGATGACGTATTATCTATACAGCCACCGGTATAAAGCCTGGGGGGTCGTGCTGTTTCTGGTCGTCTATGTCCTGCTGGAAGGCGCCTTTCTGGTCGCCAATCTCATCAAGTTTCCCCACGGTGGTTGGGTATCGCTCTTTATCGGTTCCGCCATTGCGGTGGTGATGTATACCTGGCTCCGGGCGTTTTACATCAAACTCCGGTTGACGGAATACGTCCGAATCGACCATTACCTGAAACCGCTCATCGAACTGAGCCGGGATATCAGCATTCCGAAATATGCCACCCACCTGGTGTTTATGAGCAATGCCGCCCGCCAGTCCGAAATAGAATCGAAGATCATTTATTCCATCTTTCAGAAGCGCCCCAAGCGGGCCGATATCTTCTGGTTTGTGCATGTGGATACGACGGATGATCCGTATACGATGGAGTACAAAGTCAACACGATTGCGACCGACGATGTGTATAAAATCACGTTCCGGCTGGGCTTTCGCGTCGAGCAGCGGATCAACCTGTTTTTCCGGAAGGTGATTGAAGATCTGGTCAAAAACAAGGAAGTGGACATCACCAGCCGCTACGAATCCCTCAGTCGTCAGCATGTGATCGGTGATTTTCGGTTTGTCGTGCTGGAGAAATTTCTCTCCTTCGAGAACGACCTCCCCTGGATGGAACGGCTGATCATGAACCTGTATTTTTTCATCAAACGATTCACGACCGCCGAAGACCGCTGGTTTGGCCTTGACAGCAGTTCGGTCAAAATCGAGAAAGTGCCGCTGGTGATTCGCCCCGTCGAAAACATCAAACTCAAACGAATCGAAGCCTGAGGAGACCATGCCTGTATGGCAGCTTTAAAGGGGATCTGGATAAACTCGATTGCGGAGGCATCCGGGTCTGGGACTGCAACAAACCCAACACACCCTTAACGGTCGAGTTCTACAGTCGAACACCAGACCCTGTCGCTGCCGCAACAACCAGCGGGATTGCTCATTCTGAAGGTCAGCAGTGAATCAAAAACAGTGACCCTGAAAGTAGTGAAACAGTGCAAAACCAGAAAGGCGCGGGTCAATGATCTGCGCCTTTCTGGCTTTCATACGGCAGATTGATGGCTACCGGTCCGGCAGGTGATGCGGTTATTTGCCGATGTAGGCGTTTTTTCGATAGAGTTAATTAGTATCGGTTTTTTATCAAGTGCACCTAGACGGCAAAAAATCAATTGGCTCATTCTGCGAGTGTATTCACTCATTCAGGCGTATAGGCATAATAATTGTTGCTTTTCTCTTCCGTGAACTTCCTACTCTTTTAACCTTCAGGATCTTATGAATCAGTTTACCATCATCAAAGTATTTAGTATTATTCTGGCGCTCGCAGTAGGTTCATGTTCTAAAACCGAAGACATCGTAACGCCCGATGTTATCCATTGGAATTACGAACACCCTGATTGGCAAACACAGGGGTTTTCGGAATGTGCAGGCCCGATTCAATCGCCGGTAGATATTCAAACGAATAGCACCATTAAAGTCGATCTACCCGATCTGGATTTTAACTACAGCGCTTTTCCAATCAAAATAATAGACAATGGTCATACGCTTCAAGTCAATAATAACGGTACCAATCGAGTTGTCTACAACAAGAGAACTTATGACTTTAAACAATTCCATTTTCATTACCACAGCGAACACTTGCTTGATGGAGTAGCCAGCGATATGGAACTCCACCTGGTGCATCAGGACCCAACCTCGGGGGCGCTACTGGTGGTTGGGTATTTTCTTAAAAAAGGCGTTGCTAATTCGCTCTTTGACTCCGTGTTGAGTAATTGGCCAAAACAAAAAGAAACGGAGGTAAGTACAACTACCTCCATTGACCTGAATAGCATTCTGCCTTCCGATAAACGCTACTACACGTACACGGGGTCGCTAACCACTCCGCCGTGTTCGCAAGGGGTAATGTTTTTTATAGTGAAAACACCGATTGAGGTTTCAAGTGCACAAATTGATCAGTTCAAAGCACATTATGATCATAATGCCCGGCCTGTCCAACCGCTGAATTCAAGGCTGTTATACGAAGATATTTTGTGAAAATGTGGATGGTTTACCTCTGGTTACCTGATGCCAGCCTGATTGTAGCGATAGATCCAGAATGAAGTTGCCCGCATACCGCCCCTTCCACGCAGTCGACAGATGCCAGAAATACCAAAGGTGGGCTACTTTAGCCGACGCTCATGGGTAGTTGTTTTTAGCCTTCATTACCTCTTCGGATTCAGCACCGTAGAATGCAGCAACGCTAATTTCCATTCCCCCTTTGTTTTCTCCAACACGGCACTTTCAAGCCACCTTACCTGCCGTTGTTTTCCATCTCTTACGATATCGGCTGTATTGCGATAGCTCACCCAGGCTACCGGCCCCTTAACTGTGACTTTGATAAAATCAATGGTATTTACCCGTTTCATGCCAGTGCCCAAATATGGTTTCAGGCGATTTTCTAATGTATCAATGGTCCACACTTGTCCGTCTTCCAGCAGAACGAAATCCGTTTGGCAATAACTTCTTAGTTTGGGCAAGTCGAGATCTGCAATTGCCTGAAAAGCATCGACCACTACTTTTTTCACTCTCTCTTCTTCCTTATTCGTTTGACCATGACCTGGCAAGGCTCCTATGGTCAAGAGCACAATAAGTAAAAGCCAAAGGCGGTTTACCTGTGAAACGCGTCGGTTGCGGTTATAGGACGGCATAGCCATCATTGTTTCATGGGTTAAAAGAAGAACGGATTGTCAATGGGGTTATTTAATAGCTGACGTTCATAGCAGAGCTGTTTAAACCAATGAAAAATCATCTATGGTTTTACATATAACTACCAGATTTTCAAAAAAAAAGTCCGCTACCCTTCACTCGTCCCTCCCCCTTCCGAATTAGCCTCCAGAACGGCCTGAATCACCGGCAGTTCGGATTCCAGTACCAACAGATACTGACTGATCAGCGGGGCAATTTCAGACAGGGCCTTATGGTCGGCAATCAGGGCTTCCGTAGCCGTGATGAGTCGGGCGGCTTCGTTCAGGCCAAAGGTCTGAATCACGGCTTTCTGGGTGTGAATCAGCCGTTTGATGGCGATGATATCACCTTCTTCCAGCGACTGTCGCAATTGTTGAATCTCGACCGGCGTCTGGTTCAGAAACAACGTCATCATTTCAACCGCAAAGTCCATGTCATGCCCAACGGCTTCCAGGAGCGGTTCCACCGAGAAACTGGGTTTCGGCGTCATATACACTTTTTGGGTTTGAACTTTAGCCGGTGCGATCGGCAGGTATTTACGCATAACTCGTTGTAACTCTTCAATTTGAAACGGTTTGGGTATAAAATCATTCATACCGGCCTGCAAACACTGTTCCCGCTCGTTGGCCAGCGCGTGGGCGGTCATGGCAATAATCGGCACCGGGCTTTTCAGCATCGTTCGGATCCGGGTGGTGGTGGTGTACCCGTCCATCACCGGCATCTGAATGTCCATTAATACCAGATCGACCTCCTCTTTTTCCAGAATAGAAAGAGCTTCCTGTCCATTCTCGGCTACCTGCGCCCGGTAGCCCAGCCGATTGAGCACCTGAAGGGCCAGTCGCTGGTTCATCACGTTGTCTTCCACCACCAGAATGGTCACCTCGCGTCCCCCCAGCCCGGACGTCTCCACAGTCAGATCGGCTTCATGCTCGGGTTGGGGGGGCGCTATTTTATACGGAATTTCCACCGTAAACGTGGAGCCCTCTCCCATTCTGCTTTCCACCTTGATCCAGCCGCCCTGCATCTCAGTCAGCGACTTGACAATGTTCAGCCCCAGCCCCGTTCCGCCGTAATACCGTGTCGTGAAATCACTGGCCTGCCGGAACCGCTCAAAGATATGCGGCAGAATGGCCGTTTCCATGCCAATTCCCGTATCCTCCACCGTGAACCGAATCCGAACGCTCTCCGGTGTTTCCTCTTTCTTTTCGATGCGTACGGAAACCCCGCCCTGACGGGTAAACTTGATGGCATTGCTGAGCAGATTCAGCAGGATTTGCGTAAGCCGGGTGGGATCGCCCAGAACGACCGCTGGCAAATCGGGATCGGCGGTGACCGTCAGCCGTAGATTTTTATCCGTTGCCGACGCATCGAGCATCGTCCGGATCGAATCTACCAGGGAACTGACGCTGAATGGAATGCTTTCCAGCGGCAACATCCCCGCTTCGATTTTGGAAATATCCAGAATATCATTGACGATTGTCAGCAGATTTTTGCCGGCTGTTCGAATGTAGTCCACAAACTCCTTCTGCTCCCGATTCAAAGCCGTCGATTCCAGCAGGTTGGAAAACCCCAGAATGGCATTGAGGGGCGTGCGGATTTCGTGGCTCATGTTGGCCAGAAACTGCTTTTCGGTATGCCGGGCGTCTTCGGCAACCTGCGTAGCCTGAGCCAGTTGCTGTTCGAGCTGTTTCCGTTGCGTAATGTCATAGTGAATGCCCATCGATCCGATAACAGTCCCGCGTTCGTCGATAATGGGTGCCCCACTGATGATGACCCAGATGCGTTCGCCGTCTTTCCGGATCAGTTGCATTTCGTACGAATTGGCACCGCCCTCCCCCCGAAATTTCTGTTGTTTCTCCAGAAAATCTGTGAATTCTTTCGGTACCAGCAATTCGTCGGCCCGCTGCCCAATCAGTTCTTCTTCCGTATAGCCCACCATCTGGCAAAACCGGTCGTAGGCCTGCCGAATGACCTGATTGGCATCGACTTCGAGTAAACCGAGTTCCATCCGGTTCATAATCCCCCGGTATTTCTCTTCACTCCGCCGAATCCGTTCATCATAGCGGTATTTTTCCGTTATGTCGGTAAATTGCCACAGGTGCCCCCGATACTGTTCCTCCTGAAAAATGGGGATATAACTCCAGTCCAGAACGCGCCCGTCCAGCAGGCTTACAGAGGCATTAACCACGGTATGCTGCCGACGGATAGCCTCTTCCATCTGTTGACGGAACAACTCCGGATTGGCAAACAGGGTGTCGTTCGGATGCGCCCACTGCTCAAACCCGGTCCCGATCAATTCGCCAACCGGCCTGGGAATCCCAAACAGATCACAGTATAACTGATTGACAACAATAACCGTACGGTTTTCATCTTCAACCAGCACCCCGGTTTGCAGGTTGGTAATGAGCGAAGTCAGCCGGGCCTGTGTAGTCCGGAATTCGTCTTCGTTGATAATTCGGTTGGTAATGTCACGGGCAACGGCCACCAGTTCAGGCAGGTCGTTTTCACCACCTACCACCCGCAACGTCTGACCAATCCAAACCGTGCGGCCGTCTTTGGCCAGCACCGGAAACTCCGTGTAGGAACTCCGCTGCTTGTCCAGTAACATCTTCTGGTAAAATTCCGCTACAGTCGTTCGCCAGGACGGCACCACCAGCGTCATGAAACTCAATCCAATAATTTCGTCTTTGGTATACCCCAGACTCTGTTCGACAACCGAATTGACAAACGTAAAATAGCCGTCGATCGACGTTTTGAAAATAATATCCGGCACCGACTCCACCACGTGGCGGTAGTGTCGTTCACTTTTTTTCAGTTCCTTGTAATGAAGAAGCTGCTCATTAGCCTGGGAAAGCTGATGTTTTTTTTCTTCGAGAATAGCCTCCGTCTGCCTGCGAGCCTCTTTTTCAAGAGCCAGTTGGCGTTCGAGGTGCTCTATTGGGGACATATACGGGTTGACAAAGATAAACGGACGGTACCTGTTTCTACGTTAAGAGCTTCCGGTAATTAAAGCTTTCTGTTGATGTGAATCAGGCTTCCACGCATCAATTAATCGACAACGAAACGAATCACCACGTCGGTTTCCCCCTGGAGTTAAGCACAACGTGTCTCTTGCATCGACTGATATACCACCAATTTGTTACCAAATAGGCGGTATTGTAAACTAAATGAAGCAACAATTATGCCGTGGACTGCCCCATAAAGGTAAGAATTCCGCCGGTCTTTTCAGATGATCCGTCTTCTGTCAGAAGGAATAAGCGAAAACCTTCCCGCCTAAACCAGCCAATTTATCAGACAATTTAAATGATAACAAAAACAGGAAACCCGGTTTTTGAAGCCGGGTTCCCTGTTCAGCAATTCAAATGCGAATCGATTAGTTCATGCTCACCAGACGCTGGGGTTCAACCACCGGTGTTTTGGTTTGCAGTTTTACGGTTTTGACCTCCGTGTTGGCACCGTCGGTAATTTCAACTTTGTAGACGCCGTCTTCCAGTTGATTCAGATCAAATCGGATGGTCGTAACCTCGTGGCCCTCGCCCAATCGTTTGGTAACCAGCGTCCGGCCTTCGCTGTTGATGAGCCGAATATGGATTTTACTGTCGGTTTCTTTCTGAACGTTCACACTCACCTTCATGCTGTTGATCAGCGGATAAACGGCCGACTGAAACGTGGATTTCGGCTTGGCCTTTTCGTGGTTGTCGGCAGCGAAAGTAGTTGAGACGGCAAAAGTCAAAGCCAATAAAGCGGAAGCGAATAGCGTTTTCATGAGATTTGTTGTTTAAGGATGTTCGTGTTTTGTGTTGTTTACTGCCTGGATCGGCCGTTTTGATGATTCAAAGGTAGTATCTTCATAAGGTACCTTGCTATACATAGTACTTTGGCGGCAAAATACCGGGTCGAATGGTCGATAGATCGGATGAGTTTCCGGAACGCTTTCGGCTCCGGCGTTTTTCAGGCTTTTTTGGGTGCCTTTTTCTGCTGACCGATGCCAAACTGATCGCCCGCGGCCACGGCTTTTCCGCCACTGAAATGGATTTCAACCATCTTTTCGCTCTGCACCCAGTTGTAATTCGAATCTTCCAGGCTGGTGACGATTTTACGTGTTTTCACATCGATGACATCACCGGTAGACGGATACGCATATTTTCCATCTACACTGAACGTAATCCAGCCCGGCATGTCGCGCACCAGAATCGAGGTTTTCTGAACCGGCGGCATCACGGTATTGTCAAAAACGTGCAGCCGGTTGTTGGCACCGTCGCACAGCCAGATTTCCTTTTCATCGGGCGTCATCCCAATCCCGTGGCTCGGACATCCGTGGCGTTTAACTTCGCCGATGTTGAAGCCTTCCACCACCACGCGGTGCAGAAATTTGCCGCTCACCAGGTCGCCCACCTCGAAGCCCAGCAACCCATTCACGTTTACGTATACCAGGGTCTGCGAACCGTTAATGGTAAAGGGGCGAATGTCGGCCCCAAACGGCCCGACTTTTTTGGTGACCGTGTGCGTTTTTGCGTCAGCCACGTTCAGCATCGTCGATTTCAGCCCGGCCAGGTACACAAAATTCCCATCCGGTCCATAAATGGTGTTGTGTGAGCCCGAATTGGTCACGATTTTGGTGATGACGTCACCGGTTTTGGCATCCACCACCGTCCAGAATTCCTTTTCCAGCGAAGGCATGTAAATCGTCTTTCCGTCCGGCGAAATCGAAATCCGGTCGACACCCCCTTCGTATTCTTTTTCCCACAACACTTTCTCGGTCGTCAGGTCGAGGCACTGCAACGCTTCCAGTGTACTGATGTACAGGCAATTGGTAGCCAGGCTAACATCCACGCCTTTCACATTCGACGGTTTTCCATTCTTCTGAAAGCCCTTCGTTGGGATAAATTTTACAAACCGGTGGTGGTTATCGATGTCGAAAACCTGAATACCGTGGCCGCCGTAGCCCAGGTAATTCCGCACACCCGGCGTTACGACGTAGAGATACCGCTGCACTTTCGGCGCGGGTTCCACCAGGGAATGGCTGATTTTTCCGGGGGACGTAAAAACCCAGGCCGTCGTGGACGTGAGAAACAGCCCGCCAATGAGAAAGCGTAAAATCATTCGTGTCGGTTTCATTTCAGGAGAATTTAGGATGCCATGATCAGCGAATGAAGAAAAAATCCTACCCAATCTACCCACCACAATGTGGGGGAAAGACCGAAACTCAAGCGGTTTTTAATCGCCCTGCGTGCTTTTTTGAACGAAGCCTAAAATATTTCCAACCATCTGACCACCTACGCAGTTAGATTGAAACGAATCAACCAACGCACATCATGACGACAAAGGAAAGCAAAACAGCACTGATTACGGGAGCCTCCAGCGGAATCGGCCAGGAACTGGCAAAACTGTTTGCAAAAGATGGTTACAACCTGATTCTTGTAGCCCGCAGCACCGACGTTCTGAACGAACTCGGCGGACGGTTTTGGGACGAATACGGGGTTGAAACGACGGTCATTACGAAAGATCTCTCGGAAGAAGATGCCGCTCAGGATGTCTATAACCAGGTCAAAGCGAAGAATCTATCGGTCGATGTCCTGGTCAACGACGCCGGTGTCGGCCTTTACGGGCTTTTTGCCACTGAAACCGACTGGGAACGGGAAAAATCGCTGATCCACCTGAACGTCCTGACCACCACGCAGATGACCAAGCTCTTCCTGAAAGAGATGGTGGAGCGGAACGAAGGAAAAATCCTGAATCTGGCGTCGCTGGTATCGATAACCCCCATGCCGCTGATGGCGGTTTATGCCGCCACAAAGGCGTATATCTATAATTTTACGCAGTCGCTGATCAACGAATTGAAGGACACCAACGTCAGTGTGACGGCTTTGCTTCCCAACGCCACCGATACCGACTTTTTCAATAAAGCCGGTGCCGCGAACACGAAAGCGACTGAGAATCTGGACAATCCGGCCACGGTTGCCAAAGACGCCTACCAGGCGCTGATGAAAGGGGCATCGAAAGTGGTGCCAGGCGGTTTGGTCAACAAAGCCTACGAAGTGGTGTCGTATGTGGCTCCGCAGGAAACCCTGGCGGGGATGATGCGGAAGACGATGCAGCCAAAAGCGGAACCCAAAACCAACGAAAAAGACAACAAAGCGGCTTTGACGTGGGGAATCGGTCTGGCGGCTGTGGTGCTGGCCGGAGCGGCCATTGCCCTTGTGTATGCCAATAGCAGTGAATATGATAAAGTTCGGTATCGCTACAAAGCGGGTAAAATCAAATCCGGTGCCGATGACGTGTATGACGATGTGAAAGACAGCCTGCTCAGCGGTCTGAACAGCATCAAAGACGCCGTCAGCACGGCCAAAGAAGTGGTTGCCAAAGCGAAAGAAACCTTCGCGGAAGCACTGGCGTAATTTAGCGATTCGAAACCCTGACAGGGCTTTCGACCACATTGGTGGTCCGACGCTGTCAGGGTTTCAAACTTCACAATTCACTCAAATACAGCACAATCCCCACTGAAACCCGAAAAGTGCTGACATCGGCTTTGTCAGTCGTCCGTTCGCCGTTCAGGTCGATGACCGATTTGCCACCTGCCTGAAAAGAACCGTTTAGGGTCAGGGCCACGGGCAATGACAGAAAGTAATTGATTCCCGCGCCGAAATGCGCCGCCCCTCCTTTGAACAGAATGTTGTCGTACGCATTGTTGTTGATCACCTGATCGACCTTTCCGGCCCGGTGAGCATACCCCAGCTCCGCAAAGGGGCGCAGGGCGTGGGTGGTGGCCGAAAAATTAAAGCGCACACCGCCCGTCAGGTTCGTAAATTGAAAAGACTCGGCGTCGATTTTTTTCAGGTTCATTTTCGTCCGGTCATACTGCGCAAATACTTCAAACCGCTGCGTCAGGCCAAACCCGACGCGACCGCCAAAACCGATGCCGTTGCCGGAATTTTCGTCCAGGAACTGAAAATAGTCCGACGACCAGCCAAGCATGTGGCCTTGTAAACTCAGGCTAAGCCCTTCGGTCGTCGATTTCTGACGAATGGTTTGCGAGAAAGCGGGGGCCGAACCGACTAAACCAGCCAGCAAAAACAACAAAAATATCGAGGGAAGTCGCATGGTTGAATGACGCGTTTAAGTACGAAAAATCGACTGATGGATACTGGATTAAAAGGTAAGAACCGTGTCGCCGGTGCGAACTTCGAAGGTTTGGCCGGCCGGAAAAACCACCGGTTTCCCTTTGACTTCTTCGCTGATGGTGGCCGACCGCAGCGCGAGCCGTTGGCCGTTGGCGGCTTCAACGGCATAGATCCGAAATTCGAGCAAGTCCTTTTTTCGGAATAAATCGTTGCCCGCCTGCCTGATCCGGGTCACTTCCCCAAAGGCCGTCGCACCCGCCTGAATCACCACTTCGCCCTCACTCATCACCACGTCAATGACCCGGAACCGAACCGTCTCACCTTCCTGAGCGCGGGACGACGACAGATCGTTGCTCAACGCCAGCTTCACCGGCAAACGCCTGACGGCAACCGACTTGCGAGTCACCGGACGTTTCACGGGTTCCGGTACCGGCTCCGTGGTCGTCGGCGCAACGGGTTCTTCCTGGGGCGGGGTCACCGGTTTTTCCTCACCAGCCCTGGGCGACCCGGTTTTGGGTTTGATTGCACCCGGTTTTTTCGGCAGGCTCGTTTTGGGTTTGTCTTCAACCGGATCGGGCGTTGGTTCAGGAACCGTAACCCGGTTTTCGCGGGGTTCAGCATACACCAGCGTTGGCGTGGTTCCTGGCGCAACAGCGGGCTTAATCTGTACCGACGGCTTCCTGCCGCTATCACCGATTTTTGTCGTGGATTTGGGCTGCGGGTTGCGGTCCAGGAGCAGCATCCCCAGAAACAGCACCGCGACCAGCGTGAGGGTTCCTGCCAGCAGGAATTCCCAGTTCGTGCGAAACCAGTCCGGCGCATGCTGGGTTAGAAACCAGCCTGAAAAGTAGGATTCTGATTTTTTTGCTCCCGCCAGCTTTCGATTGGGCTGCATATCCACCACATCCGTGACCGGCAGCGGAGGCACGATTTGGGCGGGGTCCAGAACCGGGGCCGAGGCATAAAAAGGTTGCAGGGCTTTTTGAAAGGCTTTGGCGTCGGCAAACCGTTTGGCCGGATTTTTATCCAGTGCTTTTTGCACCACTGCTTCCAGTTCTTTCGGGATCTGTCCATCCAGTTTTCGCAGTGGAATCGGTTTTTCGCGTACAATGGCCTGCATGAGTTCGTAATCCGTCCGGCTGGCAAAAGGCAGTTTCCCCGACAGCAGTTCGTACAGCAAAACGCCCATGGCATACAGATCCGAAGCGGGCGAAGGCTCCTGTCCTTCAATGAGTTCCGGAGCCATGTATTCAAGTGTTCCCACAATGCGGTTGGCCTGCGTCAGTCGCTGCTCCCCGCTCACGCGGGCAATGCCAAAATCCATCAGTTTGATGGTTCCTTCCGGCGTCAGCATCAGGTTGGCCGGTTTGATGTCCCGGTGCAGAACCCCCTTCCGGTGCGCGTGCGCCATGCCTTCGAGCCCCTGTCTGACCACCTCCGCAGCCAGGGCAGGTGAAAAAGCCCCGGCTTTCCGAATCAACGTTTCCAGACTATCGCCTTCGACGTATTCCATTGCCATGAAATAGTCGGCGTTATCCTGCAAAAAATTGTAGACAACCGCAATGTTGGGATGGTTCAGCCGGGCCAGGATCAGGGCTTCGTTCCGAAACCGCTCCATGAAAGACGTCTGGGAAACGAGGTGCGGGTGGAGCATTTTCACCGCAACCAGTCGTTGCAGCAGCGTGTCGGTTGCCTGATAAACCGTTCCCATACCGCCTTCGCCCAGGAGCGATTCAATGCGATAGTGCTGGATGAGACGGCCTTTTAGGGTGGGTTTCTGGTTATTCATGGGGCCGTTCGCTGTCACGCGTAAAGGGTACATCAATTTCGCGGGTTTCGCGCGGGGCAGGTAGCGTTCCGGTGACGGTTCGCTCGGCCAGCACCACGGTGATGTTGTCGTGACCACCCCGGTTTTTGGCCAGTTGAACGAGTTCGGAAGCGACCTGGGGCAAGGTGTCCTGTGCCAGCAGCCGCAGCAAATCCTCCTCCCGGCAGTATTCGTACAAACCGTCGGAACACAGCAGCAGCCGGTCACCGGTATCGAACGGCAGCACGCAACGGCCCAGGTCCACCCGAATGTCGGCTTTCGTACCCATTGCCTGCGTCAGGACGTTGCGTTCGGGATGGCGGGCGGCTTTTTCCTCCGTGATTTCCCCCATTTTTAGCAATTGCTGGACATACGTATGGTCTTCCGTCAACTGGACGAGTTGACCGTTTTTGTACAGATACGCCCGGCTGTCGCCCACATGCGCGAAATACAGTTGCTCGTTCTGAACCACCACGGCGGTGCAGGTTGTCCCCATACCCCGGAAAGTTTCGTGCTGAAGCGACTCGTCAAAAATTTGCCGGTTGGCAATCTGAAAAGCGCGCATCAGGCTATTTTCAGTGGTATCGCGGAATTGAAAATATTCCCGGCTGACCGTCTCGGCGGCCATCTGACTGGCGATTTCCCCCGCCAGATGCCCACCCATGCCATCCGCCACCAGCAACAGATAGCCTTTTACCCGGCGGATGCCTTCATCGGCCAGCCGGACGAACAAGCCGGTGTCTTCGTTGTTTTTCCGGACATTCCCGATGTCCGAAACGACGATGGCATTGAGGTCGCCGGAAACGACGGGCGGTGTGGCCGGGTCTTCCCCCCCGCGTTCCGCCGACACGCGTTCTTCAACGGTTTCCGGCAAGGCGGGCGACGATTTTTTCCCGAAAAGATACTGGACTATATTTTTCATGAACGCACTCTTTATCAGTTCGTTAAAGCATCTTTTCAGGCCTTGAATCAGTCGACCACCTGCCGACGGCCCATCAGTTCAAGGCCGTAGGAGATGGGCACGGCAAAGGTGATGCGCGTGGCATCCTGCGTGGTGTTACTGGCGGTAAAGATGCCGATGACATTGCCCTCCCGGTCGAAAACCGGCCCTCCGCTGTTGCCCGCGCCGGTGGCGTTGACCGTGAGCTGGTAATAATCCCCAAACTCGCTGTAATAGCTGGACGACTTGCCGCTGCTCTGGCCTTTGATGATCTTGCCGACGTTGCCGGGGGTGACGGTCACGTCCGGCACCTTGACAAACTGCGGGTTGCGGTTGGCAAAATCCGACGAATTTTCGCCCACAAAGACATCCGGCGAAATACCGGGATAGCCCATCACCGTGACCAACTGACCCGAGGCAATGTCTTTTTCCGCATTCCGCATCTGAACGGGAGACAGGGTTTCGGCCAGGTCGATTTTGATCATGGCCACATCGTGTTTGGGCGAGATGATGGGTTTGCCGCTGGCCGGAAAACGCTGCTCGTTTTTGTTAAAAGTGACGTCGAGGTACGTATTGACCCCTTCGATGACTTTCCCCGACATCGGTTTTTTGCCGAAAAACCGTGTTTCTCCCGGCACCCAGCGGAACGGTTGCACCCGCTCCGGGCTGATTTCCCAACCCTTGGCACCCTGCACCAGCAGCAGGCCGGGAAACGCATCGGGCGGAAAATTGTAGTAGGAATTCCAGGCAGCAGCCACATGGCGGTTGGTCAGAATGTGGCCCTGGGGCGAAACCACGAAACCCGAACCACTGGCCCCGTGCATGGCAATGGGTTCGCCCACGGCCACGTCTTTTTTCAGCCCCAGCAGTGGTTCAATCTGACCGGGTTCGACTTCAATGTACATCGGGATATTTTTCGTTGTGCCGTCCCATTGTTTAACCGGCATATACTGTTGGTAAATATCGTCACCGGTCGGGGTGTAGATCAGTTTGTAACCAAATTCGATGAAAACCACTTTGCTGGTGTTGGCAGAGGCAATTTGCTCGGTCGTCAGGGAATGATCCGGTTTCGAAGCCGGTAACACAACCGGGCGGTTGACAACCACCGTGGTATTGGTCCGGAACTGGTCTTTAAACGCGAAGGCGATGCCGGATAAAATGGCCAGCACCAGGGCGGCTCCTACCAGCACCGAGCGCGTTGTTTTTTTGCGTTCGGTCACCATCATCCGTTCAACGGTTTGCTTGCCCAGGCCCGCTTTGGCCGGCACACCGGAAAAGTCTAATGCATCGGAAACCGGCACCGGCATTTTGAATTCACTGGTTGGGTTGTCGGGCGCAGGCATCTCGACCAGCCGCGTGCTCTGCATCCACTCGGCGGGGCGGGGATTGAGGTCGAACTGGAAAACCGGGCCGCCCTGGCCAAGCTGCACTTCGTCGCCCGGTTGCAGAACCGCCGAGCCGACAATGCGGGTTTTGTTGACGAAAATACCGTTCCGGGAGTTGTTGTCGACCACCTTGAAAACCGGCTGCGGTCCTTCTTCTTTCACGAGTTTGCCGTGTTCGCGGGAAACCGTCGAGTCCAGTTCGGGATCGAACCGCAGGTCGTTGGCGATGCCCCGCCCGAACGTCAGTTCGGTGTATTTCTTGTAGTCGAATTCTTCGACCTGGTTGGCTTTGGTGCCGGTAAGATGACGGATGACAAACCGTTCTATTCGAGTGGCCATGAGTGACAGGAGTTAATACGTTGTAGGGTTGGATTTTTTTTGCCGTTTGGACACTACAAAGGTGGGGAACCGGCCCGCGGGAGGAAATCGGGAAAAGCCCTGATTTTCGACTCCGGGAAACCTGTATTTTGCGTCTATAGGAAAACCTATATTTTGCGGTAGTCCGTTGTACTTGAAGGTTTTATATCCGTACTTTCGGCATCCTCTTTCACTTTCAGGCCATGCGTAACCTCCTGCTCCTGCTTCTATCCAGTACGGTCGCCCTTGCCCAGAATCCGGTGATCGATTCGCTGCAAAACCGGCTGAAACAGCCTCAGGCGGATAGCTTTCGTGTCCTGACTCTACACGAACTGGCGACCAATTACTGGTGGAATGGCTATGATTCACTCGCCATCCAGACGCTTCGTGCAGGTATGCGGGTGGCCCGGAAAGCGAACTACCCCACGGGCGAAATCCGCGCCCGGCTGGCCCTGGCCCGCATCGAAGCCGATTACCTGTCTGACACAAAAACCGCTCACGCTCAACTGGATACCGCCCAAAACCGGGCAATTGCCATCCATGATCTGTCGTTGCAGGGACAGGTTTTTCTCCGGCGGGCGCAGTTGTATTCAAACATCATGGCGAAACTCCCGGAAGCCCGAACCCTGTTGCAGCAGGCCCTGGCGAAGTTTCGGGAAGGCAACGACCGGCGTTGGGAAGCACAGGCGTACAACGAACTGGCGATCATGCAAATGGGGGAAGGACAGTACGTCGAAGCAATCAATCTGTGGCTCAAGGCCCGGCGGATTCAGGAAAGCATGAACGACTGGAAAAGCCTGCGGTCTACCCTGCCGAATCTGGGTGCGGCTTACGTGAAACTCAACCGGTATGACGATGCTCTGGCCTGTTTTGCCGAGGGTGAAAAAATTGCCAACCGGCTGAACGATCGTCTGGTTAAAACCTTTCTGGTCGGCAAAAAAGCGGAAATCTTCGAGCGAAAAGGTCAATACACACCGGCGCTTGCTCTCTACCTCGAGCAGGTAAAAGCGTATGAAAATCCTTACCTGCCCAGTAATCTGGCGCGGGCCTACGGTGCGGTGGGTCGGATGTACATTGCTCTCCACCAGTATGACAAAGCCCTTGCCTACTCCCAACGCTCGCAGGACACGTACCGAAAAACCGTTGAGAAGACCGAGGAGGCTCTGGAGCATAACGCCCAGCATAATTTCGGGGAAATTCACATCGGACTGAAGCAGTATGAACGGGCGATTCCGTATGCCAAAACCGGGCTGGCGTGGACGAAAGACATCCGCGAAATGCGACCCGAACGCACCAAATACCTGCAGCAACTGGCCGTTGCCTACGAACACCTGAACCAGCCCGCCCAGGCACTGTATTATTTCAAATGGTATAAAGCGGAAGCCGATACGATGCTGAATGAAGAAGCCATTCAGAAAGCGACGGCGGCCAGCATGACCTACGATTTTGAGAAAAAACAGCAGGTGACCCGGCTCCGGCAGGCGCAGCAACAAAACCGCATCACCTCGCTGGAAAAAGACCAACTGGCCCAGTCCCGCAACTTCCTGATTGCGATGCTGTTGCTCAGTGCCGGAACGCTCGGCTACGTGATCTGGAGCAACCGGCGGTTGCGAATCAAAAACGAGGAGCTTTCCCGGAAAAATGCCGAGATTGAAGCCGCGCTCTACCGCGGTCAGACGATGGAACGGAAGCGGGTGGCCAGTGAACTGCACGACAGCGTGGCGGCCAAGGTATCGGCCCTGAAGTGGCGGTTCGAAGCCATGGACACCTCGCAGTTTGACGATGGCCAGCAGCGGGAACACACGCGCCTGCTGGATCACATGGGTGAAGTGTATGACGACATCCGGGCGATTTCGCACAACCTGATGCCCGAAATCCTCGAAAAACAGGGCTTGCAGGCGGCTTTGATCAAACTGACGGATACCTTAAACGTGCAGAACCGCACCCGGTTTATGCTGGAAGTGGACGACTCGGGCGCGGACGTGCGGGGAAAAACCGCCTATGAACTCTACGCCATTTCGCTCGAACTGGTCAATAACATTCTCAAACACGCCAACGCCCGCAGTGCGGGGATTGCCCTGCACCGCCAGAACGGTTTTCTGAAACTGACCATTCAGGACGACGGCGCAGGCATTGATGAGAACAGGATTTCGGACGGAGTTGGCATGCGGAATATGCAGTCGCGGCTGGAACGGCTGGGCGGCAGTTTCTACATTTCAAGTCCCGAGCCGGGTGGCACCTGTGTGAATGTGCAGATTCCGATGGCCAGTTAAAACCGCCCTGACGCTACAGCAAACCGTGCCGGACGGCGTATTTGATGATGCCAATTGAATTTTTGACGGCCAGTTTCCGCAGTATATTGTGGCGGTGCGTCTCAACCGTTCCGGGACTGATGAACAGTTTTTCGGCGATGGCGTTGGTGGAAAGTTCCTGCGCCACGAGCCGGATGATCTCGAGTTCGCGGTCGGTCAGGGGCGACAGGGGTGCGGGGGCTTCGTCCAACGCCCGAACCGGGCTTACCGGCAGCGCCACCAACTGGGTCATGACCGATTCCGAGAAATACTTCTCCCCACGGGCCACGGTTTTCACGGCTTTCTCCAGTTCGGCTTTCCCGGCTTTTTTCATCACGTAGCCCGATATACCGGCCCGGAACGCTTCCCGAATGCTGTCGGCATCTTCCGAAACCGTCAGCATCAGCACTTTGATGTGGGGAAACTGCTGGCGGATTTTCAGCGTCAGATTAATTCCGTCGAGGTGCGGCATGTTCATGTCCGACAGCACAATATCGACCTCCTGATTCCCCAAAAAACCCATTACATCCCGGCTGTCGTTCAGCGTACCCATGATTTCGACCCCGTCGATGCGGCTCAGCAGCAGAGACAAACTGTCCAGAATAATTTCGTGATCATCCGTTAAGAGTAGACGTATGGGGGGCATAGGCAACAGAGTCAGGGTGAATCTCGCGGGTCTTTCAAAGATAAAGAGGATTTAGAAAATAGCAAGGTATCGTGCTGATGTAAAACCACTTAGCTAGGTTGGTTTTTACTGTAAAGAATGTAAAATGTTAAATGATGAATGGTAAATGTAAAAGTGCGGGTTTGGAGACTCCTTTTACATTTACCATTCATCATTTAACATTTTACATTCCCTTTCCCCTACAACGTCAGCCGCTGCTTGTCCTTCAGCAGCACCGCTTTCAGTTTCGCATACGGCACTTTTTGAACGGAGGTTTTTCCATCAATGGCCAGCACGGCGGCTGTGGCGGCCGATTGCCCCAGAATCATGAACACCGGTTCCATCCGGATGGAACCGTAGGCAATGTGCGAACTCGATACACAAACCGGCACCAGCAGGTTTGTACACTCGTTTTCTTTGGGTACAATCGAACCGTAGGCAATCGAATACGGCTTGTCGGGATGAACACCAATGTCGCCTTCGTTCTGGACAAAACCGTCTTTTTTGACAAACCGCTGCGAATTGTGGGCATCCAGCGCGTAGGACCCCATGCCCACCGGATTCGGCACGTCGGTTTTGCCCAGCGCGTCGGCTTCCTTCATGACAAATTCGCCCAGCATCCGACGGGCTTCCCGGATATACAACTGGTGCGGCCAGTTTCCGTTGTCCTTGAATTCATCTTTGGGTAACCCCCACTGCTGCATGGCCTCGTGGACATCCGCCGGAATTTTCGGATCGTTCTGCATGTAATACAACAACCCCTTCTGGTACAGTTCGTGGTCGCGTATGATCTGTTTGCGACGTTCGTAGGTCGCTTCGGGGTAATCGTAATTCTTCCCGATGTAGTCGGTGCTGAACGGACCGTGGTTGTTGGTATCGGTTTTGCGGTTCGGAATGGGGTCGTATTTATCAAACGTTTCACGCCAGCCCGTGGCAAAAACGCGGGCCAGGAGTTCGTAGCGACTCGGATCGTAGCCAGCAGGCTTCGGGAACGGAATGCGGTTTTCGGGGTGATTGCTCAGGCACATCCGGAAACAATACGCCTGAATTTTGTGGTCACCGGTGCCGTTTGCGCCCGGTTCTTCCGCCGATATTTCGGGCAATAAACCGCTTTTAGGATCGCCTTCCACTTTGTAGGGACTCACATTTTTCTTGAAATAGTGGCCGTGCTGAAAAACGCCGACCTGCATACCGTTGTGCGTTTCGTTGTAGACACTGTTCGCTTCCCGGCCAACGTGGTATTTCACGCCCGCTGCCGCCATCAGATCCCCTTCGTAGGTAGCATCGATGAACACTTTCCCCTGATAAACCGTACCGCCCAGCGTTTTGAACGACGTAATAGCCCCCGCCTGTTTCTGAACCCCTTTCGCCGACCGGTCCAGCCATTCGTTGCGGTATACCGTCAGTTTATTTTCCCTCACAAAATCCTCAAAAACCTGCTCGGCCGCGTGTGGTTCAAAGATCCACATGGTGCGGTTGGTGCCGTCGAGCGCGGGCGTCCCCTGGCCTTTATTGCCGTATTCCGAGCGTTTCTGCCAGGTCCACGAAGCGTCTTTCTGGTAATGCTGATAAAGCCGCTGGTAAAACTCGCGGGAGAGTCCGCCAATGACCTCCTTGTTGCCCGTGTCGGTGAAGCCCAGCCCCCCCGACGACAAACCGCCCAGGTGCTTATCCGGCGACACGATAATGACCGATTTGCCCATCTTTTTAACCTGCACGGCAGCCGTCACGGCCGCCGATGTGCCACCATAAATGATCACATCGGCCTGCCGCACCACCGCTTTTCGGGTTGCGGTCGGTTCGACGATGGATGTTCGATAACCGGGCAGCATCAGGAGCAGGCCCAACAGGAGGCCGGTGACGGACCCTTTTTTAAAAAATTCAGAAGCGAACGGGTTGTACAAAGTCATAGTGATTCAGGAAAGACAGCACTCAGGCTGCCACTAGTTTTTGAAGATAAGCCGGGTAGTTTTTACCGTCGCCATCACCGTGGGTAATGCTGTCACCGAAACAGACGATGCGGTTTTTCACCAATTGACGCTGCACCAGAAACGTGTAAAGGGCCACGGCCATCGTCCGGTAGCCTTCCGCAGTGGGATGAATACCATCGGTTTTGTTGCTGTTGGCTTCGTTTTTTAACAAGCTGTTCGCTTCCAGACCAATGTTCCCTACGGTTTCGAAAATATGGTGCATATCCAGCAAAGACGAATTGGTATCCGAAGCTACTTTCCGAATGACGTCATTCATCGCCTTTTTTCGGGCGGTATGTCCCTCAGGCTGGTAAAAAGCCGGGTCGTGTCGGGTCATCAGGTAGGGTTCATAAACCGGCAGAATCGTCATTAGCACAAGTTGGCTCCGGATTGCGATCAGTCGGGAACAGATCGTCCGCATGTTTTGCTCATAGACGGGCAATGGAACGTACTTTTTGCTGTTCACGTCGTTGGTTCCGGCCATCAGAATGGTCAGTTCGGGCCGCTGCGCCAGGCAATCCTTCTCGATCCGGGCCAGCAAATCGACGGTATTGTTGCCGCCAACCCCCGCATTGATGACCACCGGACCAGGTTCTGCGGTTTTTGGCTCACTGTTGTCAGACAATGACTTGCCAAGAAAAGGGGCTACTGCCAGGGTACTTTGCAAAAACGTTCGACGCTGCATGTTATAACGGTTTACGGTTTTCAGTTTACGGTTTTACGGTTGCTGACGCGTTGTTTTTCATTCCCCATCCATTGTTAACTATTGATTTTCAACTGTAAATCGAAAAACCGTATACCGAAAATCGTACGACAAAAATTCAATACCCCGGATTTTGCTCCAGTTTGGGGTTCACATCGCGTTCCGTTTGGGGAATGGGGAACAGATAATGGTGCTCGGCCACGTTAATCACCGGATTTTGGGCTTTCATGGCACTAATCAGGCGTTTCGTCCGGGCCAGATCATACCAGCGATGGCCTTCGAAAGCCAGTTCCAGCCGTCGCTCCAGCAACACACTGTCCCGAAACTGGGCCTGCGTCAGATTCGGGGTCAGATTGGGCAAGCCCGCCCGGTTGCGAATGCGGTTGATGGTGGCATAAGCCTCGGCGTTGTTGGCTCCCAGCTCGTTCAGGGCTTCGGCATACATCAGCAACACGTCCGGGTAGCGAATGATCGGATAATTATTCCCACCATCCGCGTTGCCGGTGGCGGCCGGGTCCAGGTATTTGTAGACATAACACGGAAACAACACACTGGCCGGAGCCGCCGGGGTGCTGGTGGCCGAATAGAGTCTCAGGGTAACATTCCGGCGTTTGTCGTCATCGCGGTAGGCTCTGTACAGATTTTCGGTGGCGGGGTCATCGCCAAAACCGGCAACGCCGTTGACGCGGTCGAAATTGGGACGCATGTAGCCCTGCATCCAACTGCCTTCTCCAAAACCACCACTCAGGGCCTGCATTTCGAAGACGGCTTCTTTGCCGTTTTTGTTGGCGATCAGAAAGGCATCTGCGAAGTTGGCCCACAAATCGTATTGTCCCGAGTTGATCACCTCTTTCGCCTTGGCTGCTGCCTTCGCCCAGTCCTGACGGGTCAGATACACCTTTGCCAGAAAGGCGGTTGCCGCTCCTTTCGTCGCCCGGCCCCGATCTGCGCCGGTGTAGCTCGCGGGCAGCACGGTTTCGGCTTCCGTGAAATCCTGCACGATCAGCGTATAGACCTCATCCACCGACGCCCGCGCCACGCTCAGGTCATTCAGCGAGGTGGTTTCGGTCGTCATGATGGGTACGCCCCCGAACAGCCGAACCAGCGTGAAGTAATAAAAACCGCGCATAAACTTCGCTTCGGCCATGTAGCGTGCTTTCAGAGCCTCATCCATCGGAATGGCCGGTAGGCGGGTAATCACCGCATTGGCCCGGTTGATAGCGGAATAGACCGTCGACCAGATGGCCTGAAACGTATTGGTGGCCGGGGTAAACGTGTATTTGTCGAGGTCGTTTTTCGGCTGGTTCGCGGTCGAGCGACCATTGCCCCACTCGGCATCGTCGGTGGCCTGATCCTGCAAAATCCACATCACCTGACTATACAGGTTTGCGTTGTTCAGCGGGTCATAGACCGCACTGACAGCCGCTTTGGCATCGTCGGCGTTTTTATAAAAATTCGCGGGCGTAAAATTCGATTCGGGCTTCTGGTCCAGCACTTCACAGGACGTCATCAGGCCGATCAGGCAGAGAAGGATTAGGTGTTTTTTCATGACTGGAAAATCAAATGATGGATGATGAACGATGAACGATGGATAGCTGATGCAAGAATTCATCGCTCATCATTCATCATTCTATTTAAAATCCTACGTTAAGTCCGAACAGAAGGGTTTTGGCCGCCGGGTAGCTGGCGTAGTCGAATCCCTGGCTCCGGCTGTCCTGCCCAAACCGGTTTACTTCCGGATCATACCCCGAATAGTTGGTCCAGGTCAGGTAGTTCTGCGCCGTTGCATATACCCGTACCGACTGAATTTTCAGTCCTTTCAGCACTGATGCCGGTAGATTGTACGCCAGTTGGATGTTTTTCAGCCGCAGGTACGACCCATCTTCGATCTGCCGGGTCGATACGCGGTTGGCGGGCCGGGTCGTCGAAGCCCGTGGGATGTCGGTATTGGTGTTGGTGGGCGTCCAGCGGTTCAGCATATCCCGGCTCTGGTTGGTAGTCGCATTCAGGTATTCGAGTTCGTAGCGGTTGGCATTCAGGATGCTGTTTCCGTAAACCCCCTGAAAGAAAGCCGTCAGTTCCAGCCCTTTATACGAGAAAGTGTTGCTAATCCCGCCGATGAACTTGGGTTGCGCCCGGCCAATGATCTTCCGGTCGTTGTCGTCGATTTTTTTGTCGCCGTTCAGATCCAGGTATTTGCGGTCGCCCGGTTTTCGGGCCTGCGGATCGGCCAATGCCGTCAGTTCATCCGTGGTCTGGTACAGGCCGTTGGTCACGTAGCCAAAGAACGATCCCAGGGGTTCGCCCACCCGAATGATCCCGGAATTCAGACCCTGGCCGATGTTGGCGACACTCCCGGCAAAAATCTGGGGTGCCCCGCCAATGTCGAGCACTTTGTTGCGGTTGAGGGCAAAGTTAAAATCGGTATTCCACTTGAAGGCCCCCACCAGATTGCGCGACGAGATGCTGAGTTCGATGCCTTTGTTCTCTACTTTGCCAAGGTTTTTAATGGCACTCGAAAAACCCGACGTACTCGGAACCGTCACATTCAGCAGCAGGTCTTTCGTCCGTTTCAGGTAGGCATCGGCGGTCAGGGTAATCCGGTCGTTCAGAAAACCGACGTCCACGCCCACGTCGGCCTGCGACGTGGTTTCCCACGACAGATCCGGGTTGGCAATCTGGTTTGGCCCCAGGCCCGTCGAAACCGTGTTTCCGAACACGTAGTTCTGGGTTCCCAGCAACGAATACGCCGGGTAGTTGCCAATTCCGTCCTGGTTGCCGGTCGTTCCGTAGGTCATTCGCAGTTTCAGATCGCTGACCACCACATTGTTCTTCAAAAAGGCTTCTTCCGAAACCCGCCAGGCCAGGGCCGCCGAAGGGAAATACCCGAATCGGTTGTTCGCACCAAACCGGGAAGAACCGTCGGTTCGGAACGAAGCCGTCAGCAGGTATTTGTCTTTGTAGCCATAATTCAACCGGGCCAGGTAGGATTGCAGCCCCCAGGTGCCGATGCTCGATTCGGGCGTCAACGGCACGGAACCGGAGGCCAGGTTACTCGAACCCAGGTTGTCATTCACAAAATTACGCGCCTGCGCCCGGTTGGCTTCCGTCCGGCTGGCCTGCTGCGTATACCCGATCAACGCCGTTACGTTGTGGTCGTTATTAAAGGTGCGGGTGTAGGTCAGCAGATTTTCGTTGAGCCAGGTAATGGCCTGTGAATTAAAGATCGCAGCCGATCCGCCCTGAGCCAGACCACTCGAAACCGAGCGGGGCAAGTACGAATCCTGTTTCTGCAAAATCCCGTCGATCCCCAGCGACACGCGCAGGCTCAGGCCCTCAATGATCTGGTAATCCCCAAAAATACTCCCAAAAACGCGGTAGGCCGTATTGCGGTTTTTGTTGTCGCGGGCCAGCGCCACCGGATTGTCGGCGGTGAAAGCCAGTGCCGGGTTGGTCAGCAGATAGGAACCGTCGGCGTTCCGAACCGGTAGAATGGGCGGAAACTGGAGGGCGGCCATCGTTACCAGACCAGCACTGCCCAAATCGCCATCCGAGCGGGCCTGGTTGGTAACGGTGCGGTTGACGGTCAGGCTGTTGCCAATTTTGATTTTATTGGTCAGCTTGCGGTCCAGATTGACCCGGAACGAGTACCGGTCAAAATCGGAGTTGACAATCACGCCGTTTTGTTTGAAATAACCACCCGCAATGGCATATTGCGTTTTTTCATCCCCTCCGCTGATCGAAAGCTGGTAGTTAGAGATGGGCGCCTGCCGGAAAATTTCATCCTGCCAGTCGGTGCCTTCGCCAAACGCATCGACCTGCGCGGGCGTATACACCGCCGGACGGCCTTCGTTCGTGTTGGCGTCGTTGACAAACTGGGCGTATTCCCGTCCGTTCAAAACCGGGTATTTCCGGCGCACATTCTGAATTCCGTAATAGGTATCGAAGGTGATGGTCGATTTGCCGGCTTTTCCCCGCTTCGTCGTGATGATCACCACGCCGTTTGCGCCCCGCGACCCGTAAATGGCCGTGGAAGACGCATCTTTCAGCACCGAAATCGACTCGATGTCGCTGGGATTGAGCGTACTCAACACGTTAAAACTTGAACCAGAGTTGGCCCCATCGTTTTTGAAGGGAATACCGTCGATGACATACAGCGGCTCGTTGTCGCCCTGAATCGAGTTGCCCCCCCGGATGCGGATGCTGGTTGAGCCGCCCGGCGCGCCCGAGTTCTGGGTAATCTGGACGCCAGCCGCACGGCCCTGCAACGCCTGATCGAGCGACGTGACGGCCACTTTGCGAATTTCTTCGACCGGAACCGTGGCCACGGCCCCCGTCAGATCGCTCTTTTTCACCTGACCGTAGCCCACTACCACCACCTCGTTCAGCGATTTGGTATCCGGCACCAGTTGAATATCGATCACGGAGCGGTTTTGCACCAACTGCTCCTGACTCACGTAGCCAACAAAGCTGTAAACCAAGGCAGTAGCCTCATCGGGAATGCTCAGTTGATAACGCCCCTGCACATCGGTCGTCGTTCCGCGTGAAGTTCCTTTCACGACCACACTGACGCCGGGCAGCCCCTCGCCGGTTTCGCTCGTGACCCGTCCGGTTATCCGGACATCGGCCCGGGTCGTTTCAATGGGCTGAATGGTCGACAGATTCATCAGGCCATCCAGCGAAACGGGGCCGGTTCCGGCGGTTGCGGATGTGGCGGCAACGGGTACACTGATCGTTGTCCGCTCGTTTTTGGGTGGCATAATCAGATACGCCCCGGACCGCAGTTTTTTAAACCGCATCCCGTACTTCTTCAGCAACAGGTTGAGATTGGTTTCCAGCCGGGCGTTGAGGTTGAGTGGTTCGGCCGGGCTCAGGTGACGTGCCACGACCGATTCTTCGAATAAAATATCGACGCCGTAATAGTCCTTCAATTGCAGCAAGGTGTTTTTCAGCGGCTGGCTCACCCCAAGGGTGGGCGTAGTTTTCCCGGCCTGTGGGTAGTTGGTCTGCTGTGTTCGGACAAAAGCCAGCGTCTGGGCTACGGCGTGGCCATAACCGACACTGAGCAACCAGCCAGTGGCCAGCGCAAGCGGTATTGATTTTCTCATTGGGTAATTGGGATTTCGGTAGGGGTTGAAAAAATGAGATTCTGGTCGCGGTGGCTGAGTTTCAGATCCAGCAGTTCGGCAAGGGCCTCGGCCAGTTCGTCGGAAGAACCGGCGCGGATCGTACCCGTCAGCGTTCTGCGGGCGAGCGCCGGATCGGCGAGCTGGGCATTGACGCCAAAAACCGCCCGGATCTGGCGCACCACCTCGCGCAGGGAGGTATTGTTGAAACTAAAAAGCCGGTAGCGCCAATGGGCAAAACGGGTCGTGTCGGCCTGCTGCTGCAAGCGTAAGGCCCCTTTTTCGTCGAGCCGCGCCCAGTCGCCGGGTTTCATCAGCAGGTTTTGCGCCGGTTGATTGGCGGTTTTGTAATGGAGGTTCACTTTCCCCCGCTTCAGCACCACTTCGGCGTGGGCGGCCCGGCTGCGGACCGAAAACTCCGTTCCCAACACCTCCACTTCCAGGCCATCCGTTGCCTGAACGACAAAGGGTTGGTGCGTGGAAAGATGCTTCACGTCAAAAACCGCATCGCCTTTCAGGGCCACCCGACGGGAAAACCAGCCGTAGCCCATCCGGGGCAGTTGCAGGGACGAGTTGCTGTTGAGGGCAACTGTGGAACCATCGGGCAGGTTCAGCGAACGGAGTTGGTACGCGTTGGTTGTTATCGTCTGGTAGAAAAGCGGTTTCCGAAAAAACCAGCCGCCAGCCAGCAACACGAACGTGAGCGAAGCCGCGATCAGCCAACGGCCCGGATGCCAGAACGGACGGGGTTCCTCCGGCAGTGGTCGGATCAACCGGGCCGGTGCTTCGTCCGGATTGTCAAGCCGTTGCCGGAACTGGTCGAGGTGATGGGCAAAATCGGGGGCATACTGCGGAAAGCTTCGCTCCCATTCGTCCAGCCACTGAAAATACGTTTCCCGGCTGGCCGGGCGCGTCAGCCATTCGCCGATCACTTTCTGCTGGACCGACGTGGCCTGACCGGCAAAGTACGTAAACAACAATTCTTTGGTAGGTTCCATGATGAGGTTGTAGATCGGTGAGGCTACGCGAAAACCGTCAGCAGAAGCAGCCCATAACTAATCAGTTTCTGGTTTCGGAGGAATTGCCGAACCGTTGAAATGGCCTGTAGCAAGTGGTTTTCGACCGTTTTGGGGGAAAGCGTCAGCTCGATGGCAATCTCCTTGTAGGATTTTCCTTCAAACCGGCTCAACAAAAACACGCGTTGCCGCTGGGGCGATAATTGCTGAACGGCCTGTTCGAGGGCGCGGTACAGTTCGTCCTGCTGCAAAAGCCGGTCGGGCTGCATGGCATCCTGATCAGCCTGGTCGAGGTCGTCAGGCAGCGGTTCCTGGCGGCTCAGTTCCCACCGCAGGCTATTGTAGGCCCGGTTGCGAACCGCCTGGTAGAGATACGCCCGGTACGATCCCTTGATCTGTTTGTAAAGTTCTTTCTGGTAAAAGGTATAGAACAGATCCGCGACCACATCTTCGGCCACCTGGCGGTCGTAGACAAACCGAATGGCGTGGCTGCACAAGGGCGCGAAATACTGCCGGAAGAGCAGTTCACAGCCGAGTTTCGGGTCGGCAGCAAAAGCATTGCGGATGAACAACTCGCTGTCGGCACTCACCGGAACCGGGGTCGCGGCATCGCTCCTGAGCAGTGGCGGTGGGCCGCCGGGATTGGGGTCGGGAGAGGGCCGGAATGGAAACGCGTTGGCTGGCATCGGTCAAAGGGTCTGGTACGATGAAGACAAGTTAGTACCAAAAATCCCCCAATCGATTTTTATTTTTTATGTTTAAAATGCAAAAAATGGCTACAAAGATAAAATTGCTACGGAGATTATCGCCCGGGATTTGTAAATATATACATCCCGTCCGCGGTATAAATTATTCATCTTCCATCAATTGTAGGAGATTGTCTAATTCGTCGTCTGAGACCGTACTTCGCTCTGACTTGTCGTAGATAAACGATAAAGTGATGGTTTCAGCAACAATTTTAACATATGTAATTACTCTGGCACCACCCGACTTACCGGTCCGCTTCGATGCAATTTTCAGCCTTACTTTGTATAAATTACCACCTAAGGATTCGCCAAGTGTAGGATTTGCGAGTAACTCAGCTCCTAACTGAGCCAAATCCTTTGGGAGAGAAGGGTACTTTTTAATCAAGCGTTTCAACTGCCGGTCGAACACGCTCAACGTCAAAATTTTAAAGCTCATTTAGCAAATCGGCTAAAGGACGAGCCTGTTTTTCGCCCCGCTCAACTGCTTTCAGCTCCTGAATAGCCTCTTTCAGTTCTGCAATCAGTTGTTCTTTCGTGGATTCTTCAACTTCATATTCCGCTAGCTCAGTGTAGCGTTTTTTCAGCCGTTTCCAGTCCTGCATCGGGATAAAAACGCCTGTTGGATTGCCTTTACTATCATGGATGACTTGGAGATTCATAATAACTCGTAGTTTTTCAAATATCGTCAGAAATAGGAAGGGATGCAAACTTGCCACTTGACGCCGTTAGAACATATACGACTTTTCAGTATAAATCTTTCTTCATATCTGAAGTTCGTTTTACAAATTACAAAAAAACGCCCGACTTCATCAGCCGGGCGTCTCCAATACAGTACCAGCGCGTTAATCCAACGTTGGAATCACTTTATCGAGGTTGTAAAACAGAATATCCTCCTTGCCATTTTCGCCTTCGTTCATCATCATGCCGACCACGGCGTTCTTCTGAATTCGACCCGCCAGAATCTCTTTCGACAGGGCGTTCAGGATGCGCCGTTGCATCACGCGTTTCAGCGGACGGGCACCAAACTGCGGGTCGAAGCCTTCTTCGGCGAGCTTGTCGAGCACTTCCTGATCGGCTTCGATCGTAATGCCCTGCTCGGCCAGCCGGTCCTGAATGTGCTTGAACTGCAGCCCCACGATCTTGCGGATTTCGCGTTTGGTCAACGGCTGGAACATCACCAGTTCGTCGATCCGGTTCAGAAATTCGGGACGCAGCGTTTGCTTCAGCAATTCAAAGACTTCGTCTTTCGTATCCTCAATGATCTGCTCCCGGTTCCAGTCTTCCATCTGCGCAAACCGCTCGCGGATGATGTGGCTGCCGATGTTCGAGGTCATGATGACGATCGTGTTCTTGAAACTGGCCACCCGGCCTTTGCTGTCGGTCAACCGGCCGTCGTCCAGCACCTGCAACAGGATGTTGAACACATCGGGATGGGCTTTTTCGATCTCATCCAGCAGAATAACGCTGTACGGTTTCCGGCGAACGGCTTCGGTCAACTGACCGCCTTCATCGTAGCCGATGTAGCCCGGAGGAGCGCCAATCAGGCGGCTGACGGCGTGGCGTTCCTGAAACTCCGACATATCGATCCGCACCAGCGAGTTCTCGTCGTTGAACAGATAATCGGCCAGGGCCTTCGCCAGCTCGGTTTTACCAACGCCGGTCGTTCCCAGAAAAATGAACGAACCCAGCGGACGTTTCGGGTCCTGCATCCCGGCGCGGCTCCGGCGAACCGCATCGGCCACCGCCTGAATGGCTTCTTCCTGCCCCGCCACGCGTTTCGCCAGCTCGTCTTCCAGGTGCAGCAGTTTCTCCCGTTCCGACTCCATCATCCGGCTCACCGGAATGCCCGTCCATTTAGCCACTACCTCCGCAATATCGTCGGCGGTTACTTCTTCCTGCAACAGGTTCTGGCCGTCGCCTTCTGTTTTAACCAGCTCATCCAGCCGGTTTTGCATTTCGGGCAGACGACCGTAGCGAATCTCGGCCACCTTGCCGTAATCGCCCGACCGTTCGGCCTGCTCGGCTTCCGATTTCAGTTGATCGAGTTGTTCTTTCAATGTCCGGACTTCGTTCACCGACTGTTTTTCTACCTCCCAGCGGGCTTTCATGCTGTTTCGCAGTTCATTGAGGTCTTCAATTTGCCGGTTCAGAACGCTTTCCTTGTCGCGGTCGGACTCCCGGCGAATTGCTTCCCGTTCAATTTCCAACTGCATGATTCGGCGGTTCAGTTCGTCCAGTTCTTCGGGCACCGAGTCGATTTCCAGCCGCATTTTGGCAGCCGCTTCGTCCATCAGGTCGATGGCTTTGTCGGGCAAAAACCGGTCGGAAATGTAGCGGTTCGAGAGTTCGACGGCGGCAATGACCGCGTCGTCCTTGATCCGAACGCCGTGGTGCAATTCGTATTTTTCCTTGATCCCCCGCAGAATCGAAATCGCATCTTTCACATCCGGTTCGTCTACCAGAACCGTCTGGAACCGGCGCTCAAGGGCTTTATCTTTCTCGATGTATTTCTGGTATTCTTTCAGCGTGGTGGCACCGATGGCGTGCAATTCGCCCCGCGCCAGGGCCGGTTTCAACAGGTTGGCCGCATCCATCGCGCCATCTCCTCCCCCGGCACCCGCACCGATCAAGGTGTGAATCTCGTCAATAAACAGCACGATTTCACCCTCGGAATCAGTCACTTCCTTGATAACCGCCTTGAGTCGTTCCTCAAATTCACCCTTGTATTTCGCACCCGCCACGAGCAAACCCATGTCGAGCGATACGATGATTTTTGATTTCAGGTTTTCGGGAACGTCACCCTGCACAATCCGCTGGGCCAGCCCTTCGACAATGGCGGTTTTCCCGACGCCCGGTTCACCGATCAGCATCGGGTTGTTTTTTGTCCGACGGCTCAGGATTTGCAGCACCCGACGAATCTCTTCGTCGCGGCCAATCACGGGATCAATTTTCCCTTTTTCGGCCAGTTCATTCAAATTTTTGCTGTACCGTTCCAGGGAGCGGTATTTCGCTTCGGCATTGGGATCTTTCACAGGATTATTTTTTCCGCGTAATTCTTTAATGGCTTCTTTCAGTACTTTTTCAGTGAACCCGACGTCTTTCAACAGCGTCGCCACGGCGTCTTTGCCCCCCGAAAGTCCCAACAGAATCAGCTCGATGCTAACGTACTCATCGCCAAACTCTTTCAATAACTTGGTCGCTCGTTGCAAAGCCGAATTCAGGTCGTTTCCGAGGTAAATATTGGGGGTTCCCTGCGCGCCGACCGACACCTTGGGATACCCGTTCACAATGGCGTCCAGAGCCAGCGTCAGTTGGCTGGAATTAACGCCGGTTTTTTTAGACAGAAACCCCATCGTGTTGGGATCTTCGTCGATAATCGCTTTCAGCACGTGGCCGGTTTCCACCGACTGCTGCTGATTTCCCTGCGCAATCTGGGCCGCCTGCTGGATGACCTCCTGCGCTTTGATGGTGTAGTTTGTTAAGTTCATGGTTGTGGGTTAAACACTTTACCGGCGTAACAACTACTGCCCGGTTTGCGTTTTCGTTGCTGTTATCTATTTATCAAAGAGCAGGCCAGCCGGGTTTTTCGGCCAATTTGGCGGAGATTCGGGTAAAAAAAGGGGCTATTTTGCCATTCTGACACTTTTCAACCAAATGGTGTCGAAAAGAAGCCGAATTGTCCGTAACTCGCTATCTTACCAACGCCCATTTTTCGTTATGAATTAACCCGTACAATTCCCATTTTTACAAAACCGAATCCACTCATTCAACGTATGAAGGCCAAAACTACTTTGCTCGTTTGTGTCGCGGTAACCTTCCTGCTCGGGTGTGGTGGTGACAAAAAAGATCCGCCGGATCCCCAGAATCAGACCTGCCGGGTCAATGAGGTTCCCGACTTCTATTTTGACTCCGGCCCGGTGTCCATTACCTACGACGCCAACAAACGGGTGGCTGCCATCCAGCAGTCGTCGTTCAACGTGTTTTCGTTCACCTATAACGCCACGGGCCGCGTGACCCGGTTTCTGGCCGGCATCTCCCAATTCGAGAACCTCGGGGCGGAAGAGCATACGGTGACCTATGACGCCAGCGGCCGCATTGCGACCATCAACGCCATCGACAATGCCCGGACGGTGACGGCAACACCGACCTACGACGCGCAAAACCGCATTACCAAAATTTCGGTCGTGGACCCCAGCGGGCAGCGGACCTACTTCAAACGCATGGAATACGATGCCGCCGGGAATGTGACCAAGGTGTTTTACGCGAAAAACCAGGAGGCCGAAAGACTCTATGCGGAATACCGATACGACGACAAAAAATCGCCCTTTCTCAACCAACCCGCTTTTCAGCTCATTCCGCTGGTGTCTTCGCTGGTCGACAAAAGCCACTACCTCAGTGTGAACAATCCGGTTCAGTACAAGGATTTTGGCTACGGCTACACCGCTACTTACCAGTACAGCAATGATTTGCCCACCGAAACCTCACTCCTGTTGCAGCAAACCGGCAATCCATCGATTGTCAACAAACAAAAAGCGTATAAATACGACTGTCAGTAGAAAAACCGACAAATTTTAGCCGTTTTTCAACCAAAGCAGTTAGTAAAAGGAATAATCCCTTAACTGACTGACTCCATGAAAATTACCGGTTTCTTCCTGACGCTGCTGTTGCTGGCAGGCTGCAAAAACGAAAATTCTCCCAAATTACTGAAGGAAGTAGAAGTCCGGAAAGACGGGGCCAATGGCCTGATCGTCTCTGTTGCGCTGGTGGACGAAGCGGGCAAACCAACCACTGCCGAGGGCTTGTTACTGGTTGAAATTCAGGGTATCTCCGCCAGGGATTCCGTTTTTACCGTGACCGAAGTAGATACGGCCTTGACCGAAGCCAGTTTCCGAACGCTTTCGTTTGGAGAAGGATCGCTGAAAAAAAAGATGCTGGGTTTTGAAACGAACCCGATTCCGTATAAAACCTCGGATCAGGAAGCTTCCTATCAAAAATCCAACAAAAAAGGATTGATGCAGGTGTCGTTCAAACCGGTGGGCGGCACGGTGCTTCATCAAACCGTTACGTATGAACTTTAAGGGCTTCTAAGGAAATTCTAAGGAGATATTCAGTTGAGTTTAAGATTCGGCGGGCAGTTTTGAATCGTGAAACAACCCCTACGTCATGATGTCTCAACTGTTTTTTCAACGCCCTCTTCAAACCCGCTCCACCCGCTTTGCCAATTATTACAACCAATATGGCAAACCCGCCCGGAAAAAGCCCCGGCCCGAACGACCCGACTGGCTGGTGGTGCTGACGTTCGTCGCCATTGCGCTGACAATTCTGTTTAGCTGAGGATGCGGGATTGTGCCGCCGGGTTCATTCCCCGGATATCGGGCTTATGGAACCCGCTTTCCTTTTACGGCGGCCTGTTCCAATATTTCCCGCCCAAAACCGGAGTTCTGCCAGGTGGGCGACAGCGTCCGGTACATCTCCAGGTAATCGGCTTTGGTTAAGTAATTCCCTAAGGTACAAAGTGTTGGCAGTGCCGCTCCTACGGCGGTGCTATGGTAGCGTTTGACATACGACTTCAACAGCTCGATTCGGCTGGCGGTCATTTCGTCCATGATTTTTTTCAATATCCCCGCACGGGCCGTATCCTTTTGCGCAACCAGTGCTTCCTGAACCTGTTTGATCCGGAAACGCTGGTAGCCGATTTGTTGGTCTTCCCGCCACCATTCTTTCCAAAGCCGGTCGATGTCTGAACCGTTGACCGTCACGCTGTCATAGAGCGGTTTCGGCCCTTCCACCTCAACGGTTCGGTTGTCGAGCAGAATGTCCGCTAGCTTCAAACTTACACTCCCTTTCCCCGCATACAGATAGATATGGGCGGCCTCTGCCATGCTTCCATCGAACACAAACCGTTCCTGCCGAACCACCGTCGAATCGATCACCTGCCGCTTGCCGCCGTCGATCAGGTACATTTTTGTCTGGTCGGGCAACCCCCGAATGTGGCCGACGACGCGGTAGCCGGGGCGTTGCTGGGCGGAACAGAGTGTGCCTAAAAAGAGCAGGAAGAGGGCGAAAAAATGTTGGGCGGTTTGCATGAGGTCGAAAGCTAGCGTTGGTACCGGCAGAGACGAATCCAGACGGTTTTCATTACAGCGAATCCGGTTTTTACGGTTGCTAAAAAATCGTTTACTTGGTGCTGGCTTCCTCGCAACGCGCAATGAGCAGCCCAAATTGACCCGTCGAACCCGTTCAATATGACTTATACCTTTCGAAACGACCAACCTGAGATCTTTTTAAGTATTGTCCGCGAGGTAGGTCAGTGGCTCGTGGAAACCGGCCAGACGCTGTGGGAAATCGATACGCTCACGGCTGACAATCTGTTCGACGACTACACCCGGGACCACAGTTATGTCATGTCGGTCGACGCTGGCGACGGGCTGGTAGTTCCGGCGGCTACCTTCACCTTGCAGTGGAAAGATCCCCTCTATTTCGGTGAGGTGCCCGACCATACGGCTGGTTTTATTCATAAACTCGCCATCCGAAGGCAATTTGCAGGTCAGAACCTCTTCGCCCCGATCCTGGATTTCTGCCGGGCAGAATGCCGTCGGCGCGGCATCCACGAGATTCGACTGGAGACTGACGCCACCCGACCACCGCTCATGCGGTTTTATGAACGCCACGGTTTTCAGCCGACCTATCAGAGAGCCATTGAAGAATTTGGGCAGACCTTTTTGTGTCAGTATTACGTCCTGCGGTTGTAGGATGACAACGCTGGCACTGCGTTTTTTTACTCACGAAGGCTGCGGATTCGCTGGAACGGGAATCGTGTGCCGCCTTAGAATCCGCTCGATTTCTGCCTGACCGGTTTTAGTTTCACGCGGCTTATACAGCAGCAACCGCGCCCGGCGGCCCGTCTCTTCGGTATCGATAATCGGAGCCGGGTAATCGATGCCAACCTGAAAATGGCACATGATCTGTTCCAGGGGCGGCATCTGCCACGGTTCATGAAGGTAGGCCAGCGGACAATTGACCAGTTCCGGCACCCATTGACGGATAAAGACACCTTCCGGATCGTGCTCCTGCGACTGCTTGACGGGATTGTAGATCCGGACGGTATTCGTCCCGGTCATGCCCGTTTGCATCTGCACCTGCGCGTAGTGAATGCCCGGTTCAAAATCGGTGAAGAGCCGGGCCAGGTGCCAGGCTCCCTCCTGCCAGTGCTGGAACAGATGATGACTCAGAAACGACATCAACATGGCCCGCATCCGGAAATTGACATAGCCCGTCGCTTTCAGGCAACGCATGCAGGCATCCACCAGCGGATAGCCCGTTTGGCCGTCGCGCCAGGCCCGGTACTGCGCCAGATTTTCATTTTTTTGCAACCCGTCGAAAGCCCGGTTGATGTTTTGAAACTCCATCCGGTCTTCGGATTCAAATTTTTGAATAAAATGGCAGTGCCAGCGCAGCCGCGAAGCAAAAGCATCGAATTGTCGGCGAAACGACACGCCATCGATGCTCTTTTTGGCCGTTAACTGCGCCTGAAAAACCTGCCGGATGCTCAGACAACCCCAGGCCAGGTAGGGCGACAGTCGGCTGCATCCCCGACGGCTGGCCAGCGGTTTGGAGATCGACCGGGCATAAAGCGAGATTCGCTTTGCCAGAAAACTGTTCAGATACCGGTACGCGTTCCGTTCCCCACCCGGCTGAAACAGCGGGTTGGGTTCCTGCCACGCCGGGGGAAGGTCGGGACCGCGCTGGGCTCGATACCATTCGTCGGGCAAATCGGCCGGTTTCCAGCGGCTGAGGTCGGGATGTTGCTGGGGCGACCGCATGGTTTGCTGCCAGTCGTCCGCCCAGGTTTCCCGGTTTTTGAGCCCCCGAATCACGCCATTGGACGGAAATTCCCGCCAGACAATACCGGCCTGACGGCAGAATTGGGCCACGGCTTTATCGCGGTCATACGTCACTTTCAGCCCCGTTTCTTCGTAGGAGAAGATAGTGTCGATCGTAAAAATCTGGTGAAGGGCATCGAATACATCAGGCACACTGCGGTGAAAAATCCAGATGTGGGGTGGGCCTTCCGGTTCCAGTGACTCAACCGATTCGGACTCATCGTCGAACACAAAGGGAAGCCACTCGTGATTGAATTCAGAAACCGTCGGCCCGGTTTTTTCCAACTCCGAAAGCCGCTGGTTCAGATCGGCCAGTGACTCGCTGACAAACCGCCAGTGGCGCGGATCATAATTCGGATCGGCGATAACTTCGGGTTCGAAAACGTATACCAGCAGCAGCGGCCGGTTGCTCACGTTGAGGGCAGCCTGCAAAGGCGCGTGATCACGCAGGCGCAAATCACGCTTGAACCAGAGGATGTTGACAGCTGGGCGATCGGTCATGAGCCAATGTCGGGCTAAAAAGCCTGAAAAACAGTGGACAATACAAGATCGTGTTGACCCCAAATGTTTGCGTACCGGAGAAATTTTTAAGGATAGGCAACTTGAACTCTAAAAACCGCCTGGCGATCAGGCATTTGGAAGACCTGCTTTATAACAATTAGTTTCCTTTAAAGATGTTTGGAACTGCAAAGAATACAAAAGTCTAAATGATGAATGCCAAATGTAAAAGTGCTGGATTGAGAGCTACTTCTACTTTTGGCATTCATCATTTAGACTTTTGTATTCCCTTCCATTTTGTCCTATTTTGAAGGAAAATAAAATCCAGAACAAGCACTTATAAAAGTTGTCAGGCCGCTTCGGCCAGTTCCTGCCGACCCTGTCGTTTCAGAATCCGGTAGTGGGAATGCAGCGCGGAGAAAAACGTGGGATTTTCCAGGTACGGCAATTCAAATTCTTCGGCGGTTTTTTTCACGATTTCCGTGATGGCCGGGTAATGAATGTGGCAGACTTTGGGAAACAGATGGTGTTCGATCTGGCGGTTTAAGCCACCGCAGAAGAAAGCGGCCGTCTTGCTGCGGGGCGCAAAATTAGCGGTCGTACGCAATTGATGAACCGCCCAGGCTTCCTGAATGCTCATGCCGTTGACCGGAACCGGAAATGACGTTCCCTCGACCAGGTGCGCCATCTGAAAAACAATGGCGATCAAGGCTCCCTCCACCAGATGCATGACAACAAAACCCAGCGCAACCTGCCACCAGGCCAGATCCAGAACCAGGTAAGGAAGCACCAGAAAGCAGAAATAGTAGGCCGCTTTGGTAGCAAACAAAGTGATATATTCATGCCGTGGATGGCGCGGATTGGCGTGCTGACCAATTTTTTTCTGGAAAAACTTCACAAAATCTTTCCGAAAAACCCAGGAAAGCGACGTCAGCGAATACAGCGGCAGGGCATACAGATGCTGGTAGCGTTGCCACGGCCGGTAGCGTTCGCCGTCTTCCAGCCGAATCAGACCCGGTGCCACGTCGATATCTTCGTCATGTCCGAAAATATTGGTGTAGGTATGATGAACGATATTGTGGGAAATCTTCCAGACGTACGGATTGGCACCAATGAAGTAAAAACTACTGCTTAGTATTTTATTGAGCCAGTTTCGGGACGAAAACGCTCCGTGCATCGCGTCGTGCGATACATTGAAGCCAATAAAAGCGGCAAAAATGCCCAACAAAACGGCCAGCCCCAGCATGGTCCAGGCGCTGAACAGGTTGGAAATGATCAGGCCATACAGGAGTCCATAACCGCCTAAGAAAAAGATGGTTTTAAACCACATGGCAAAGTTGGCATTGGGCGAAATACCGTTTTCCTTAAAATAGGCATCAACTCGGCGACGAGCGGTGGCAAAGAACTGCGACCGACCGGTATTGGTAAATTTTACGGGTGTTTGCATCAATTCAAATCAGTTGACAAGCCGACCGGGTTCCTTAAATTTTCTGTGAGCCAGACAAAGGCCGGTTCTTGGAAGAACGACCGCGCCGACTTGCCTGGTCTTACACAGGCAGGATGGATCGGGAGTAACCAGGGGCTTCTATACTAACAAACAAATTGGATTAATGATTGAAGATTTATTGAAGGGCGTAATCCCTGACCTGTTAAATTGTAAATTTTACGACGTGGAAAATTACTACCCAAATTTCTATTTTCCACTACGATCCGAATTTATTTACACAAACGGCTCGCGCATCGGGTCACAAGCATCACTAAGACAACAACTTGTTGCCCAAAACAAAAACCACCAACAGAAGGCTGGCGTTGAAGTTTATGGGTTCAAAAAATCCCGAAACCAGTTTCCTGATTGTTTCACAATTCGCTGCTGGGTGGAATAATCGACGTAGACCAGTCCGAAGCGGGGGCGGTAGCCTTCGGCCCATTCAAAATTGTCCATCAGCGACCACGCAAAATAACCGCCGACCTTGAAGCCCTCCTGTTTGGCGCGCAACACCTCCCGCAGATAGGCCTGGTAAAAAGCCACCCGCTGCGGATCGTTGACCACGCCGTTTTCCAACCGATCTGGAAAAGCCGACCCGTTCTCGGTGATGATAACTTCTTTAACTTTTTCGTAGGCCGAAAACTGCCGGATTACCTGATAAATTCCTGCCGGATACACCTCCCACGCCATGTCGGTCGTCTCGGTCACCTGCCGCCGGTGGGGTTTCACTTCCCGCGCCCAGAAATACGGCGTCAACCAGTCGTGGCGCACCACCAGCCGGAAGTAGTTTTGCAGGCCGATAAAATCGAAATCGAAGGCCGCCCGTTGCAGGTCGCCGAGGTTGGCATATTTGGTCATAATCTGTTTTAGCAAGGGCGCTTCCCGCACCGGATAGCCCAGCCCCAGGCTGGGTTCGATGAACAGCCGGTTGCCCAGCGCGTCGATCCGGGCGGCTGCCCGAACATCCCTCACCTGCTGCGTATGGGGCTCAACCGGGGCGCAGAAAAGCGTGGTGCCAATCCGGGCGTTGGGCACGTTCCGGCGGATGATTCGCCCGCCCTCGCCCTGACAGATCACGGCGTGATGAACCGCCGGCAGAAAATTCCACAGCCCCCGCCGACCCGGCGCGTGAATACCGGCAAAATAACCGCCCGCCGTAAACACCAGCGGCTCGTTCAGCACCATCCAGTTTTTGACCTTGTGGCCGAAGGCTTTGGTACAGCAATCAACAAATTCAGAAAACCAGCGGATGACCGCGCGGTTGGTCCAGCCGCCTTTGGCTTCGAGCGCGTGGGGCAAATCCCAGTGGTAGAGCGTGACCCAGGGTTCGATGCCCATCGCCAGACAGGTATCGATCAAACGGTTGTAAAAATCCAACCCCCGTTCGTTGACGCGGCCGGTTCCGTCGGGCATGATCCGCGACCACGACAGTGAAAACCGGAAAGCCTTGAAACCCAGACTTTTTAACAAAGCCAGATCGGTTTCGTAGCGGTGGTAGAACTCGCAGGCTACGTCGCCGTGATCCCGCAACCGCCCCCAGCGTTTATCGTGCGTGAAGGTGTCCCAGATGGAAGGCCCGCGTCCGTCGGTCTGGTGGGCGCCTTCGATCTGATAGGCGGCTGTGGCCGCTCCCCAGACAAAGTCGGCCCCGAAATCCTGACGGGAAAAGGATGGTGATGAAGGATGCAAACGCTATACAAAGAATAAGTTGAACGCGGAAAGGTAAGGGGTTTCGGGCGGCATCGACCCGTGCGATCTGTTAAGAAAGTGTTAAGAAAACCGTAAAAAACCACCGGATGCGCACGCATTGATAACCGGACCGTAAAATTCATGTAACCCTGCCAATGTAGCTTCGCTTCCGAAAACCGTAAAGTTACGTTCATGCGCTTATTGTTTCTGGTACAAGGCGAAGGTCGCGGCCACCTGACGCAGGCTCTTTCGTTTGCTCAGTTGGTCGAAACCGCTGGTCATGAGGTAGTTGGTGCACTGGTGGGTGTTACCCAAAACCGCCCGACACCCGCTTTTTTCAGCGAGCAGTTCCCGGCTCCGATCACTCCCCTACCCAGTCCCGGACTGGTCTACCACACCCGGACCAATGCGCTGCAACCATCCAGAACGGCGCTGAAGGCGGTTTTAAACGCCCGAACCTACCGGCGCAGCATACGTCAGATTCGGGATGCGATCGAAACCCTGAAACCCGATCTGGTCATTAATTTTTATGAATTGCTGGGCGGACTGACCTACAGTTTTTACCGCCCGACGGTGCCAATGCTCTGCGTGGCCCACCAATATCTGGCATTTCACCCCCATTTCCCATTTCCGAAAGGTCAGCTTCTGGACCGGCTGCTGTTCAAACTCACCTCCCGGCTGACGGCCTGGGGTGCCCGGGAACTGCTGGCCTTGTCTTTTGATCAGCAGCCCGACGTGCCCGGCAGCCGGGTGCGCGTGGTTCCTCCCCTGCTGCGTCGGGAGGCCACCGAACGCAGCCCGACCCAGGGCGATTTTCTGCTGGCTTATACCACACAGCCGGGGCTGGTTTCCCAATTGATGAAAGCCCATCAGCAACACCGGGATCTGCCCATGCGTTGTTTTCATGCGGGAACCCAGGCGGCAGAAGAGCGGATCGACGCGACGCTCACCTACCACGCCATTCACAGCCAACGGTTTCTGGAAGCCATGCAGGATTGCCGGGCGGTGGTGACTACGGCTGGTTTTGAAGCCGTTTGCGAAGCTTTTTACCTGGGAAAACCCGTCCTGATGATTCCCCAACCCAACCATTTCGAGCAGGCCTGCAACGCGCTGGATGGTCAGCGGGCCGGGGTTGGCGTTGCTTCCAACACCTTCGACTTGAGCCGTTTGCTTGATTTTATGCCCCACTACGATGCCGACGCCAGCCAACAGTTCCGGGCCTGGCACGGGCGGGGCTATTTCCTATTTCTGGCAGCCTTAAACCGGGCGGTCAACCCGGAAAGCTCCAACCGAAAGCCCAGACAGCGGTCGAAGACCCTGTCTGCGGCTGGGAATGGCAGCATTTTTACCACAAAATGATTACATTGAATCACTAAATCGGTATACTATTTTCATTTTCAAACATGCTTCCCTCCTCTCCATTACGCGGGTTGCTGTCCGGCACCTTGCTCACGCTTTCGGTGCTGGCTCACGCCCAACATACCGCCCAGGGTTTTGTTTTTGAAGACCGCAACCAGAACGGCAAAAAAGACCGCAACGAAGTGGGGCTGGCGCAGGTGCCGGTTTCCAACGGCCGCGAAGTGGTGCTGACGGATGCCAACGGCCGGTATCAACTGCCGGTCGGGCTGGATCATATTCTTTTTGTGGTCAAGCCGACAGGTTACAAACTGCCCGTCAACGCGCAGAATTTGCCCCAGTTCTTTTACCGGCACAAACCCAACGGCTCTCCCCAACTGAAATTTCCGGGCGTTGCCCCCACGGGTCCCTTGCCCAAATCGGTCGATTTTGCGCTCACCAAACAGGACGAACCGGATCAATACCAGATTCTGGTTTTCGGCGATCCACAGGCTTACACCACGGAGCAGATTGCGTATTTCGACCGGGGAGTGGTTTCTGAACTTCAGGGCAAAACCGGCAATTTCCGGTTCGGAATCAGCCTGGGCGACCTGGTGGGCGACAATCCGGCCTTGTTCGGTGCCTACAATAATGTCATTCGCAAACTCGATCTGCCCTGGTTTCAGGTAATGGGGAATCATGATATGAACTACGATGTGAAAGCGGATAGTTTGTCGGACGAAAGTTTCGAAGCCATGTACGGCCCCAACACCTACGCATTCACGCAGGGAAAAGTCCATTTCATTGTTCTGGATGACATTCTCTACCCCGATCCACGCGATCAGAATGGCTATCAGGGTGGTTTGCGCCCCGACCAACTGTCGTTCGTCGAAAACGACCTGAAACACGTACCGAAGGATCATCTGGTGGTTTTGTGCCATCACATCCCGCTGTTCAGCGAAGGCGCGGGGGAATCGTTTCGGATAGCCGACCGCCAGCGGTTGTTCAATACACTCAAAGACTTTCCGCACACGCTGTCGCTCTCGGCCCACACACACATTCAGCAGCACTTTTTTTACGGCAAAGAAGCCGGGTTGGACCGGGCCAATCCACACCACGAATACAATGTCGGCACGACGTCGGGCGACTGGTATTCCGGCGAAAACAACGCGCTGGGCGTACCGGTTTCAACCATGCGCGACGGAACCCCCAAAGGTTATCTATTCCTGACCTTCAACGGCAATCAGTATTCGTTCGACTACCGGATTGCCAACCAGCCCGAAACCTACAAGATTGGTTTGTATGCACCGAAAGCGATTGCCAAGGGTCAGGTGGGCCGTAACGACCTGTATGCCAACTTCTTCCAGGGCAGCAAGCGCGATTCGCTGGAATACCGCATCGGACAGGGAGCCTGGAAACCGATGACCCGGGTTGAGGAAGCTGACCCCGGATTGCTCGGCGTTCGGTATCGGTATGATTCTGCCGAACAGCCATTGGGCGGAACAAAACCTTCTGCCCCCATTCTGTCGACGCATTTGTGGAAGGCCAGACTGGGCGGTGACCTGCCCGCTGGCGATCACACGGTTGAAGTTCGTGCCAAAGATGCGTATGGTCGAACCTTTACCGGCAATACGGTTTTCAAGGTGGTTGCAGCCCCGGTGGTTTCCGAAAAATAGCGCTAAAACCGCCGGGTTTTCAAACAAAAACCGCCCGAAACCTTAACACAAACTTAACATTGGGCTTTTGTTTCCGGCTATTTTTTTGTATTTGTTTGTAGATTTTTTTATTCCCAGGAATACCATCAAACCAACACACTGTATGAAGGCCCAAAAGAAGGCACTGGCTACCGATATTTCAACTTCTGTCGAATCAAAACTGGCCGAAATTGGTGAACAATCGAAGAAGGTCAAAAAGATGATTCAGCAATCGGCGAAGAAGCTGGCCGCCAAACTGATCAAAGTGACGAAAAAAGAAGAAAAGAAGAAGCTCAAGGCCCAGAAAACGAAAAAAGCAAAAACCGCTGCCGCCATTCAATAACTAAAAACAGTCCGGAAGCACCCTCTTCCGGACTGTTTTTTTGGTTAAAAACTTCGCACACCGTTCACATTTCCTTTACGCTGGGGTCATTTTCGGGTTGCATCTTTACACAACCATTCCGAACCCCATTGCGTGACTCAATCCCTGCGTGAACTGCTGCTCCGACGACTCAACCAGGCATTTTGGCTGATCCTGCTCATGAGTCTGGCCGGATGGGGAGCCTGGCGTTTCTCCCGATTGGCCACTCCGGCGAATGAACCCATGCAAACCAACCGAATCGACCGGGAGTTCAAACAACTTCACCTGCAAGCTATTACCTCGCTCGACTCTTCGGTAAACGGGCTCAGGCTGGCGGTAATGAGCGGGGAATCGGAACCCGTGCTGCTGGCGCTGACCGAACAACTCCGGCAACAGGCCCAGGAAGTTGCCCTCCTGTCGTCGTCCCGTGAAACCGCATTAGTCCCCCCTTCGTCGGTTATCCAGCCTCTGCTGCTGGATCAGTGTCAGAAATTCCGTCAGCTACTGCACCGAAAAGCACCGGTTCGTTTGCTTTCTCAACACCTCGCCGAATTTCAGTCGCAAGTCCGGCATCTTCAATACCGGGTTGCGGGAGATTATCACCCCTAGAAGCGGTTGCCTTTGTGTTAATTCGACAGATCTTCATTTCTTCCAGTCATCATCTTTCCTTAAAACTGGGGTAAAATGCGATTGGCTTCTTTGCAGGATCAATTTTACGTCACAATAGCTTCTTATCCATGAGAATTTCTCCCCTTCTGTTCGCAACTGGTTTGGTTGTAACAAGCTGTACCCTGCAAGACCATCAAACCCCCGACACGTCGGCGGTTCAACTGAAAAGCCGGTCCGTTAACCCTTCGCTTGTCAAAACACTTCCCGGTTTTGAAAGCCTGTCGGTGTTCCCGCTCATCAGCAGCGATGACAAACTGGACGAATCGCCCGATTTTGTTTTCGGTGCCCAGCCCGACGGAGCCGGTTTGTTGAAAAACCCCAATGGCGAAGGTTTCATCCTGATCAACAATCACGAAATCCACCAGTCGGTTTCGCGGGTGTATCTCGACAAAACCTTCAAACCCGTCAAAGGCGAATACATCGTCGATTATGAAGGAGGCCAGTGGCGCTTGTGTTCGGCCACGTTGACCACGCCGGAAGAACACGGTTTTGGCCCGGTATTTCTGACCGCCGGGGAGAGCGGGGCCGAGTCGATGGTCCACGCCATTGACCCGCTGGGCTCGCCCGACAAAAAGAATAAAAACCGGGTGTTGCCCGCGTTGGGAAAAGCCAGTATGGAAAATGCCGTACCGCTGCCCAAGGATGCCTTTCCGGGAAAAACCGTTATCATCATTGGCGAAGACGATTCAAATGGCCAGGTGCTGGCCTATGTTTCCAATTCCGTGGGCGATTTGCAAAACGGCAAGCTCTATTTTCTGCGTCGGTTAGATCAGAATCCGGTTGAAACGGACATGGTGCCGGGTACCGTTTATGACATTGAATTTGTGGAAGTTGATAACGTGGCGGCCTCGACTGGGGCGCAGATCGCGGCCCAGTCGGTGGAGAAAAAAGCCGTTCAATTTGCCCGGGTTGAAGACGTCGACTACCGCAAAGGGGGCGGTGGCGAGCGGGGTCGCGAGTTTTATTTCACGGCAACGGGGGTCAGCCAGGCCGATAAGAAAACGCCGGTAACGGGCAAAACCATGTGGGGTCGGGTCTACAAAGTAAACCTGAACGAAAATGATCCGCTGAAAGGCACCCTTCATGTCATTGCCGACGGCAGCGTCGATCCGGGCAACAACATCGTGAACCCGGATAACCTGTGCGTTACAGAAAACTACGTGTACATTCAGGAAGATGGTGATTCGTATTACGCCGACAACAAGCACGATGGGCGGGTGTGGCAATACTCGATGGCCACGAAGGAACTGAAAGCCGTTCTGGAAATGAATCACCGCCGGTCGGACCCGACGTTCAACAGCAAATACAACTCCGCGAACAACCAGCAGCTTAGCTCCTGGGAATACGGCGCGATGTATGACGTTTCGAAGTTAACCGGCGTTCCCAACACCTTCCTGCTCAACCTGCATCCGCACACCTGGCAAAGCAACAGCTACGCCAATCCGGACGGTAGCGGTCTGAGTACCAACAAAGAAGGCGGTCAGGTCGTGATTCTGCAAGGTTTACAGAAATAAGGATTCATTCATCAGCAACCCGCCTGCCATCCGACAGGCGGGTTGCTGTTTTTTCAATTTCTCCTTTTCCGGGTATGAAAAAAACAGTCGGTTTATTTGCCGGAGCGGTCGTGGTCAGTCTTCTTCTATTCGGCTGGATTGAAAAATCGTCACGGCCCGTCCGGTTGCCTACAGACCAGGTTCGTCAGCACTTTACCCAGGATCTGGATACCCTGGAACGGCTTATCGCAGGTCGGCTCCTGCCGCTGGCGGAAGCGTCGGCTCCGGTCGATAGCCTCCGGCTGGCCTTCATCAATTGCCGTCAGCGGTTTAAAAAGCTGGAGCATTTTACGGAATATTACCTGCCCGGAACCAGCCGGTTGATCAACGGAACACCCCTGGATGAAGTGGAGGTGGAAGAAACCAAAGCCTTCGAACCGGCCGGTTTTCAGGTGATTGAAGAATTACTGTTTGCGGAAGATACCATCGCCGAAAAGCCGGAGCTGGTTCGGCAAATTCGGAATCTGCGGAATCAGCTGGCCCGCATCCGAACGGTCTGGACCGCCACCGAACTTACCGACGCCCACGTTTTCGATGCGCTTCGGTTACAAATTTTTCGGATCATGACGCTGGGCATTGCCGGTTTCGACACGCCCCTCTGCCGAACCGCCATGCCCGAAGCGGCCGCTTCGCTGACCAGTTTGCGGTCGTATCTGGCGTTTTATCCCGCTACCGACTCCTCCGATGTACTGAAAAACCGCCTTCTGGCAGCAGCCACTTACCTGGTCACGCATCCTGATTTTGATGCCTTCGATCGGGCGCATTTCATCCTGACGTTTGCCAATCCGATTTCCCGGGAGCTGCTCGCTTATCAGAAAAAGATTGGTGTTCAACCGTTTACGGAAGTTCGGGCCTTACGGGCCAATGCCGCCACTTTATTTGAACCGGGAGCGTTCAACGCCGATTTCTGGGCACCTCATGCCGACATGCGCACCAACCAAGCCAAGGTGCTGCTGGGCGAAAAACTGTTTTCTGACCCGATTTTGTCGGCTACCCACACCCGCTCCTGCGCCAGTTGTCACCAGCCCGACAAGGCTTTTACCGACGGTTTACCAAAAAACACCACGCTGGCCGGTTCGGGGCTGGTGCTGCGGAATACGCCGACGATTATCAATGCGGCTTTGCAAAACAGCCAGTTTTATGACATGCGTTCCCAAACCCTTGAAAACCAGTCGCTCGACGTGGTTCACAATGTAAACGAAATGCACGGTTCGCTCGATTCTGCCGCCCGGAAATTGCAGGTCAGTTCCGATTACGTGAAGCGGTTTCGGCAGGCTTTTCCCCAATCCGATGGGCGAATCAGCCCGGTGCAGATCCAGAACGCCCTGTCGGCGTATGAACGCTCGCTGGTACGGCTGAATGCCCGCTTTGATCGCTACATGCGGGGCGAAAAGGCCGCGATGAGCCAGGAAGAAATTAACGGATTCAATCTGTTTATGAGCAAAGCCAAATGCGGTATCTGCCATTTCATGCCGCTTTTCAACGGAACGATCCCGCCCGGTTTTACAAAAACTGAATCCGAAGTGATCGGTGTGCCGATTTACCCCAAATCCCGGCAGATTGATCCCGATTTAGGCCGTTATGCCCTGACCAAACTGCCTTCGCTACGATACGCCTTCAAAACCCCCACCGTTCGTAACAGTACGGCCACGATGCCGTATATGCACAATGGGGCGTTCCAAAACCTGGACGAAGTGATTGATTTTTATGACGGAGGAGGTGGCTATGGACTCGGCATCGACCTCGAAAACCAAACCCTGCCTACCGACCGGCTTGACCTGAGTAAACCCGAAAAAAAGGCGTTGCTGGCTTTCCTGAAAACGCTGACGGACTTACCCACTCCCCTGAAACAGAAGGGGCTTTAGAGCGCGTTGTATCTTTCACAAATTAGCCTAAATTTGGTGGATTGAACACTGCTCATGAACAAGCCTACCACGATCGATCACTACATCGCCGACTTTCCTGCCGAAACGCGGGAACTCCTTGAGCAGGTTCGGGAAACCATCCGGAAAGCCGCACCCGAGGCCGAAGAGACCATCAACTATGGCATGCCGACGTTCGTGTTGGAAGGGAATCTGGTTCATTTTGCGGGCTACAAAAACCACATCGGCTTTTATCCGACTCCATCCGGCATTGAAGCCTTTCAGGAACGCCTGTCGGTGTATAAAAGCGCGAAAGGTTCGGTTCAGTTTCCGATTGATCAACCCCTGCCGCTGGATCTGATTGCCGATATTGTCAAGTTCAGAGTGTTCGAAAACCGGCAGCTCGCCGAAGCAAAACCGAAAAAGAGACCAGTTGCCCGAACGCCGAAGCTTTCCGATACGGAACAGGTTACGGAGCATATTCAAAAACTCGATCCGAAACTGGGTCCGCTTGTCGAGTCCATCCGGCAGCTCATTTTGAGCACCGACCCCGACATTGGCGAACGGATCAAGTGGAATAACCCGAGTTTTTATTACACGGGCGACATGAAACCGTTCGATCCGAAGGAATACAAACGGGAACTGGCGGTTTTTAACCTTCACAAAGGGAAAATCATGCTGGTTTTTCCCAGCGGGGCCAAAATCGCAGACACCTCCGGATTACTCGAAGGAACGTATGAAGACGGCAGACGAATTGCTATTTTTACCACCCAGGAAGATATTGACGCAAAAGCAACCCCATTGCAGGCTGTGATCAAAGAATGGCTGAGTCTGGTGGAAAAATGAACAAAGGGTTCTACTTCAACGCAAACCGATAAACCCGGTCGTAGGGATGGTTCGGGTCCAAAACCGTTTTTTCGACGAATCGAAACCCATTCGAATCCAATAATTGCAGCAAGGCTTCTTCCGTGAACAACGGTCGACGGCATCCCTGGTGCTTCTGGCCTTTTCGACGGGCGATCACCTCCCCAATAAACAGATAACCGTCTTTTTTCAAATTACCCCGAATGCTGGTCAGCATTTCATTGGAATGGGTAAACTCATGGAGGCTGTTTTCGATGATGATTTTGTCGAAAAATCGGCTAGGCAACCCGGTTGCCTGCTCACTCCCCCGAACCGGAATAAAAAACGCCGAACAGGCTTGTCCCCTGATCTGGTACAACTGCCGGATGGTTAACGAAAGCCGTTCGGGTTGAAGGCAAACCGGGTCAATGTCCTGAAGATGAATGGTTAGACTATCAGTCATCATCGAATATATGATTTCCCGAACACCCGAACCTGCGCCAACACTGGCAATCGTTTCCGTCTTCTGAAAATTGTAGACTTCCCGATAGCTTTTCAACATCCATTCGATTGCTTCTTTTTTTGCATAATGCTTGTCCAAACATTCATTAACCTCTAATTGAGCCTGCGAAAATGGGCTAATCAGGAGAAATATGGAAATGAGATAGAATTGCTTTTTTAAATCCATGGGTGCGGCTTCATCGTTATTTTCCTTTTCCAATTAGGAAATCCCTTCAATGCCCACAATCGGGCCTGCATGTGGAAAAACTTTACATAGCGTTCCTCCGGGGTATCTTTCAACCCATCAGCCAGTTGTTTTTTATAGGGATCGTTCAGATCATCGTAAAAGACAATTCGCTTTTTTTCCATACCTCAAACAACGTTAATTTCCACTAAAACACAAAAAGGACACCGCTGGAGCGGCATCCTTTCGAAAATTTTAACACGGGACGCTTACAACGGTCCCGTTACCAGCTCATCCTCAGCTGGTACGGTTTTCTTCCGGTCGTTGAACATCAGCACGAACAACACCAGCACCACCGCAGCAATGCCCGCCGGAACCAGCCAGAAGGAGGTCCAGTCTACTTTGTCATTCACGGTGTAAATATCCCTTACAATCCCGGCCAATTTAGAACCGATTCCCATGCCAATCCCGTAAGTCGCCAGCGTGATCAGGCCCTGCGCCGATGATTTGATGCGTTCCCCGGCTTTGTTATCGGTATAAATTTGCCCCGTTACAAAGAAGAAATCATAACAGACACCGTGCAGTATGAAGGCAATGTAGAACATCCAGTTACCCGAACCCGCGTCGCCGTAGCCAAACAATAGAAACCGGACAATCCAGGCTATCAGCCCGACCACCAACATGTATTTAACGCCCAGCCGACTGAATGCCAATGGAATCAAAAGCATGAAGAAAAATTCGGAAGCCTGTCCCAATGACATAATGTTCTCAATCTTAAAACTATTGGGATCAGCATCCGGGTAAGCAGCCTTGTAAGCATCTGTCAACGCTGGATTTGCCATCGCGTAATAAAAAGACAGTGGAATGCAGATCAATATGGATGAGATAAAGAAAATGGCAAACGATCGATCTTTCAATAATTTAAAGGCATCGACGCCTAAAATCTGGGCAACTGAAGCGTTGGCATTCGCTTTTGGTGGGGTATCGGGCAAGGTAAACGAAAACAGGCCGAAAAAGAGGGCGATGTACATGGCAATCTGGAAAATAGCCACCTGATCGCCTATTCCCATAAAACCGACAATATTCGTGATCACAATCCAGGCCACCGTTCCCAACACCCGAATGCCCGGAAATTCTTTCTCCGGATTTTTCATGTGCTGCATGGCAATGGAGGTGGTCAGCGACATGGCCGGGGCAAACGTGATGCAATAGGCCAGAATCTGCCAGAAAAACGCATCGGCGTCTTTCTCCTGAATCAGAAAAAACAGAATGGCCGCACCGGCCAGATTTAAAACGCCCAACACTTTCTGGGCAGCAAAATACCGGTCGGCAATCAGGCCGACAAAAAAGGGCGCCACCAGCATCGCCAGCGAAAAAGCCAGATACGCGTTTCCGACCTGATCGCCGGTAGCGTGTAGTTGGGTAAAAAGATACTTGCTCATCTGTCCGTACCAGGCTCCCCATACCGAAAACAGGAGGAACATCATTACAGAGAGTTGAATGCGGGTTTTGAGATTCATTGGGTTACGTTAGGATTTGATGAATGCGTTCAAATTGGGCTACGCTTGCGGGTTTGAAGTTAATTGAAATGCATTTAGCGTCAAATGTTGGTTGCATAAGTTTCAATCCGATTCCATTTTTTATCAATTCAGCCCTAATCTTTTACGTTTGATAAATACTTCGCAATTTTCAGTTTTTGCAACCCTTACCTTTGGAACATGAAACCGCTTTACTCGCTCTTAGCCCTGCTTTTTGTCACAGCCATTCCACAGGTTCAGGCCCAAAAGGTTGACCTCGACCGTTTCTATTTCGACGCCGGCTATCTGATTCTCCCGAAAGAACACACCCCCGCCGATAACCGCACGTTTGGCGTGCGGGTCGTGAGTTCGCCTTCGGTCGCTTCGGCCTATCCGGAATCGGCGATCTACGAAAAAATCAATTTGTCAGGGTTTCAACGGGTCGAAAACAATCCGGCGGTTGGCATCACGGTGGAATTCGGGAATGTGCGGTTTGAGAAAAGCGAAACGAAAACCCGTACCGAGGAGAAGAAAGACAAAGACGGGAAGGTTACCGACCGGATCACGTACTACAGCATGATCGTTCGGTATAGTTTCAGCGGTAACTACAAGGTGCTCGGCGCCCGCACGGATGAAAAATCGCTGAGCCGGAAGGAGAAAGAGAAAGCAAAGGAGTTACAAAATAACCGGTTTTTGCAAACGGCCTCGCAAACCGGGCCGGAAAAAAGCGTCACGACCAGCGGTTATTTTCCGTCTGAATTGTCATTTACTACTGTCGAATACAAAAACCTGGCGGATGCGCGCCGGTATATCGAGCAAAACCAGCAAACGATTCGGACCGATCTGATTACGAAATACGTAACGGATGCCCTCGCTCGGGTGAATGAGGATGCCAATCGCTGGTATGGGTATGTGCCAACCCAAACGCGGGAATTTCTCTGGATTCTGGATTCCAAAAGCCATCCCGAGTACCCGATTCAGCAGGAGGCCATCAAAGCCGTCAAGGAATTATCGAAACGAATGACTGCCACCCAGCCGATCGACCAGCTCGCCCGCGACCTTCAACCGGTGCTGGACTATTTTCAGGAGTTGAAAACCAAATACCCCGGTTCGGACAAACGCAACCAGAAAATGCGGTATTCTGCTTTCTATAACCTCATGATTTTGAACTACTTCCTCGACCGCCCCGACCAGGCGATGGAAGAAGCCGACGGCCTGATCAAGAACGGATACGACACCAAAGACGGCGAAAAATACATTGGCTGGTCGGAGGAACTGAAAAAGATGCTGGCGAAACACCAGATGGCGTCGCGGCATGTAAACTAAGGTAGTCCGAACTGAAGTGTATTTTAATTCAACAAGTTGGCAACATCTTGTTTCAATACCGGAAGATGTTTTTGAACGACTTCCCAAATCAAAATATCGTCAACCGCACCGCAGGCATGAATAATTCGATTTCGAAGACTAATTATCTTTTGTTTGGACGAAAGTTCCAGATCTGGTGCCAGCCTGGAAGCTTTATTCATTGCTTCGCCGATAATTGTTTTCGTTCCACTGCGGCTTTCATCATCAAATTATCCCGATATTGATAAAATGAAGTAACACCGGTTGTAAACTGCTCAATCAAGACTAGCGAGTCCAGAATATCCTGCAAATATTTTTCTACTTCTTCATTCATAAAGTGGAACACGGGTTCGATTGACTGAAGAAATAAAATAAGGATTTCGGAGGGTATGCTGCGGAACCAAATCAACCGAACGGTTTAGCAAACGCTGCAACTTTTCTTCCAGATTCCAAAAATTTTCGGCATACCCATCGAACGGTTCTGAAATCCCAAAATCAATTAACAAATCAATATCACTCTGGCTATTGAAACGATCTGTACAAACGGACCCAAATGCATACGCTCTTTTCACCTTATGATCTTTCCATAAAGTAATGAGTTGAGGCAGCTTTACCTGTATCGATGGATGTAGCATAGTGGCGGCAAAATACGGATTATTCAATCATCTTCAACAACTCGTTCAGTTTCAGCAGGGCCTCGATCGGCGTCAGCGTATTGATGTCCAGTTTACGCAGTTTTTCCTTGATGGCTTCGGCTTTGGGGTCACCGGCTTCGAAAATCTTGAGCGTGATGTCACTCGCCCGGGGCAAATCCCGCAATGCTTCCCGTTTGGTATCGCCCGACCCTTCCCGCTGGCTTTCCAACTGTTGCAGAATCTCACCGGCCCGGCTGACAATGCCCGTCGGCATCCCGGCCATCTGCGCCACGTGAATCCCGAAGCTGTGCTCGCTCCCACCTTCCTTCAGCTTCCGCAGGAAAATGACTTTATTGCCCATTTCCTTGACGGCCACGTTGAAGTTTTTGATGCGGGGTAAATCCGTCGCCAGTTCGTTCAGTTCGTGGTAGTGGGTGGCAAACAGCGTTTTCGCGCGGTAAGTCGGGTGGTTGTGCAGGTATTCGGCAATCGACCAGGCAATGGAAACACCGTCGTAGGTGCTGGTTCCCCGCCCGATTTCGTCCATGATCACCAGACTCCGTTCGCTGAGGTTGTTCAGAATGCTGGCGGTTTCGGTCATCTCGACCATAAAGGTCGATTCGCCCCGCGACAGGTTGTCGGAAGCCCCGACGCGCGTAAAAATCTTGTCGACAATGCCGATCTCTGCTTCCGATGCCGGCACGAAACTGCCCGTCTGCGCCATCAGCACAATCAATGCGGTTTGGCGCAGGAGCGCCGATTTCCCGGCCATGTTGGGACCGGTGATGATGATGATCTGCTGGGTTTCGTCGTCCAGATACAAGTCATTCGGCACATACGGTTCGCCGGGCGGTAGTTGCTGCTCGATCACCGGATGTCGTCCGTCTTTGATCTGCAAAACCTTCGAATTGGAAATCGTCGGTTTGGTATAGCGGTTTTTCTCGGCAATGCGGGCAAACGACGCCAGCACATCCAGCACCGAAATCACCCGGGCGTTCTGTTGAATGTGGTTGACATATTCGCCGGCCGCCAGCACCAGATCATTGAACATCCGCTGTTCGATGCTGAAAATCTGGTCTTCGGCGTTCAGGATTTTGTCTTCGTATTCTTTCAGTTCCGGGGTAATGTAGCGTTCGGCATTCACCAGCGTCTGCTTCCGGATCCACTCTGCCGGAACCCGGGATTTGTGGGCGTTCGACACTTCCAGGTAATAGCCAAACACCTTGTTATAGGCCACTTTCAGCGACGAAATGCCGGTTCGCTGCACTTCCCGGTTTTGCAACTGCACGAGGTAATCTTTCCCGGAAAAGGCAATGGCGTGCAAACCGTCCAGATCAGCGTTGACGCCACTTTTGATCATGCCGCCCTGATTGCTCACCACCGGCGCTTCATCCCGCAATTCGGCCTCAATTTTGTCGACCAGAAACGTACAGGCGTTGAGTTGATCGGCGTATTTCTTGATCGATGATGTCATCGGCTGTTGCGCCAGCGCCGTGATCAGCAATTCTTTGATGGGCAGAATGTGCGACAAGGATCGTTTCAACTGCACCATTTCGCGGGGCGAAATCCGCCGAACGGCCACTTTGGAAATCAGTCGCTCCAGATCGCCGATCTGCTTCAGGTGCAGTTCCAGCGACTCCCGCAGGCTCGGCCCATCGGCGCCCTGAGCGGCATCGCCGTGACCGGTTTTGAGGAGTTCGACGGTATTGAGACGCTCTTCAATCAGCGGTTTGTCTTTCAAGGGCAACAACAGCCACTTCCGCAGCAGCCGCGCACCCATCGGCGTAACGGTCTGATCCAGAATCTGAATCAGCGGAATTCCACCATCCTGCTGCGACGCCACCAGCTCCAGATTCCGAATCGTAAACCGGTCGAGCCAGACGTATTTATCCTCTTCCAGCCGCGTCAGCCGGGCAATGTGGTCGATGTCTTTGTGCTCGGTTTCGTTCAGGTAATGCAAAATGACGCCAGCGGCCACAATGCCGTCGGTCAGCCCTTCGACGCCGAAGCCTTTCAGGGAAGACGTCTGGAAGTGTTGGGTCAGCAAGGGGTAGGCGAAGTCGTAGGTAAACGCCCAATCGTCCAGCGTATACGTATTGAATTTATCGCCAAACTGTTCGACAAAATCCTTGCGGTATTTCTTACAGAACAGGATTTCGGACGGATTAAAACTTTGCAGGAGTTTATCGGCATAGGCCGCATTGCCCTGCGAGGTTAGAAATTCGCCAGTTGAGATGTCCAGAAACGCCACGCCAAACTGGGCCTCGGCGCCCGAGCCTTTAGCAAAATGAACCGCAGCCAGGTAGTTGTTCCGGCGCGTATCCAGCACGTTGTCATTGAAGGAAACGCCGGGCGTAACCAGTTCCGTCACCCCGCGTTTGACGATTCCTTTCGCCATCGCCGGGTCTTCGAGCTGGTCGCAGATGGCCACGCGCTCGCCCGCCCGAACCAGTTTGGGCAGGTAGGTATCGAGCGAATGGTGCGGAAAACCGGCCAGGTCTTCGTTGGCTCCACCGTTGTTCCGTTTGGTCAGCGTAATGCCCAGAATCCGGCTGGCTTTGATGGCGTCTTCGCCGAAGGTTTCGTAAAAATCCCCCACGCGAAAAAGCAGAATGGCACCGGGGTATTTGACTTTAATCTGGTTGTATTGCCGGTTAAGGGGGGTTTCTGTCGGTTTCTTGACAAGCTTCGTGCTGGTACTTTTCACAAATTCTGGATGCTTAATTTAAACAAAAATACGAAATTTTAGGGAGAGGGCGGTCTTCTCACCCGGCTTGTTATCGATAAAGACTCATTTGTTTGTCCTTTCCGGAAAAGAACATAAATTTCGGTCCCTCATCCATCCACGCCATGAACACCCGATTTCTTCATCCCCTATCACCAGCCTTTTGGTCGTCAACTGCCTGGTAACACGCTCGATTTAAAACTCACTCAGATGCCCAGAAAAGTCAGTCTCGACGAACTCAATCGCCTAACCGTCGAAGACTTTAAAACCGCTGACAAATACCCGTACGTTTTGATTTTAGACAATGTCCGGAGTCTGAACAACGTCGGTTCGGTGTTCCGAACGGCCGACGCCTTTCGGGCGGAGAAAATCTACCTTTGCGGCATCACCGGTACACCACCCCACCGCGACATTACCAAGACGGCCCTCGGCGCCACCGAATCGGTCGATTGGGAGCATGTTCAGGATGTAGTTGGGTTAATTGACAGGTTGAAACAGGAAGGCTGGATTATCGCAGCCATCGAGCAGGCCGAGGGCAGCGTCGGCTTGCAGGATTTCGAGCCGCTGGCTAACAAAAAGTTTGCATTTGTGTTTGGTAATGAGGTTGCCGGTGTCAATTCGAGTATTATTGAGAAAGCCGACCTGGTGCTGGAAATCCCCCAATATGGCACCAAACACTCGCTCAACATCGCCGTCAGTGCGGGCATCGTTTGCTGGGATTTTCTGACAAAACTTAACAAAAACTTAACACACTGATTTTGTTTTTCCTGTTTCTTTCGTAGTTGTTTGTAGATTTTTTATTTACCGCAGTATACCTTAACAACATTCCCATATGAAGACCAAAAAAAAATCGCTGGCAACTGAAATTGCAAGTTCGATTGAAACCAAATTGACTGAAGTGGGCGAACAGTCGAAAAAAGTAAAGAAAGCCATCGAAAAAGCCGCCGAAAAACTAGCCGACCGGGTCAGCAAGCTCTTTAAGAAAGAAGAAGAAAAGAAGAGAAAGCAACTGGCGAAGGCGAAGAAAAAAGCCGATCAGAAAGGCAAAAAAGTCGCTAAAAAGCTCAAAAAAACCACCGTAAAGGTGGCTGATAACGGTCACGAAAAGGCGTCAGCACCCGAAAAAGAAACGCCGGCACCCAAAGCTGCAGTCACTCCCAAAGCACCCGCCAAGCCCAAGCCGACACCGGCCACCAAACCGACGGCAACCCGCACGACACCTGCAACCCGGAAAGCGCCTGCCCCCAAACCGGCACCCGAAACCAACCCATCCGAATCCTGAATAGAGGGAGTTGCCCCGCTATCTGGTAAACTATTTTTGCGTAGGGCGGTTGCTCTACGCTTTTTTTATTTTTCTCTAATTCCCTTGGAATCTGGCACTTACAGAAAATAGGGCATAAATATCGCTGCACACCAACTTTTAAACATACGTTAATTACAACTTTTTATTGCTACAAATTTGAATTATTGCTTATTGTTCAATTAATTAGCAACATAAGTACCCCATATCTAACGTCTGATAAATACCTATTCTTGTTACTCTCTATCCTACTACGTTAACCTCCATTAACAGAGCATCACCTGCTCAAACGCCAGACCAGACTCTTAACACGTGTAAGTTTTTCGTAAAAAAAACCTTGAATAGCTGACTTTCAAAAGATTCGTTCGTCTAAACGGAGTATAGTCTATCAAGTCCACCTAACATGACATAACACATGTCACGACTGACTACCCGTATTCTGATTGCTCTCTCCATCCTGTCGATTGTTGGCATTGTGTCGACGCAGGTCTATTGGGTCAGGAAGGCGTATGAATTGCGCGAACGGCAGTTCCTGCAAACCGTTACCAAAGCTTTGAGCGAAGTGGCCCGGCGTGTAGCCCGCCCCGAAATCGGTGTACCCGTTGGGGTTCAGGTCGTTACTTTATCTCCGTCGTATTATCTGGTTAATCTGGATGCACCAATCGATCCGAAGAAACTGGACTTCTATTTGGGTGCTGAACTGGAAATTCACCAAATCCTGACCACGTTCGAATATGGTGTTTATGACAACAATGCCGGACAAATTATCTACGAAAACTCGTCCCGGCAACTGGATCAACCGTCTGTAGCCACCGGCAAAGATAAGCCTTCGGCGTCATCACCCTATTATTTTGTCGTCCGTTTCCCCAACCAGGTTCAATACCTGACCCAGCAACTGGACAACTGGATTCTGGCGTCTCTGATCGTACTGCTGCTCACCTGCTTCTTCATGTACCTGTTTTACCGGATGCTCACGCAGAAAAACCAGACGGATGACCAGCGGGAATTCATCAACAACATGACGCACGAGCTTCAGACGCCCATTTCGTCGATCAAAATTGCCGCCGATGTGCTGTCGTCTCCCAAGATCATTGAACAGCCCGAGCGGATGCTGAAATATGTCCGGATGGTGCAGGAAGAAACCCTGCGGCTCCAGCAGCAGGTCGAGACGGTTCTGACGGTGGCCCGTTCCGACAACAAGGGAGCCTTCAAACTGAACCAGGTCCCCATCGACATGCACGAGTTGCTGTTCCACCTGGCGGAACGGCACGGCGATTACCTGCATCTGGAACTGGACGCACACTACCCGATCGTTCAGGCCGACCGTTTGCACCTGACCAATGTGCTGGGAAATTTAGTCGATAACGCGGTTAAATACACACCCGTCAATCCGTTCATCCAGTTGATCACCCGCAATGAGAATGGCCAGTTTGTTCTTTTCGTTCAGGACAATGGCATTGGTATTGCGCCCGAACACCAGCCCCACATTTTCAACGCATATTACCGCGCACCGGGTGCCAACACCCACAGTGTCAAAGGATTCGGACTCGGATTAAGCTACGTACAAAAGATCGTGAAAGCCCACCGCTGGAAATTAAGCGTCAGCAGCGCCCCCGGTCAGGGAAGCACATTCAGCATCCGGATTCCCCAACCAACCGTCCAACCCATCCGAAGCCAAAAAGAGTTAAGAGTTAAAAATTAAAAGTTGGCTGACGCTTACAATCATGCGTCAGCCAACTTTTAATTTTTAACTCTTAACTCTTAATTCTTAATTCTTAACTCCCTTTTATTTAGCCGCTTTTTCAGCCGTGGCGGTTTTTACCCGCATAATTCCGTTCATAATCCGCCAGTGGCCGGGGAAGGTACAAACGAACGGATAATCGCCGGGTTGGGCCGGAGCAGTGAATTTCAACCGATAGGTCTGCTCGGGATTGACCAGGGGCGACGATGCCACCACCTGCGGAATAGACGGTACATAATTCCGTTCTGCACCATCTTTCGCCGTAATCAGCTTATCGGCAGCCGCGCCAATGATCTCCAGCGACTTTGGTTTGCCGACCACAATGTTGTGTTGCATGGCGTCGGTGTTCTCGAAAATGATTTCGACCTGTTTGCCTGCCGTTACCGTAAATTCCTTTTTGTCAAACTGCAACGCTTCCTTGATCGGCTTGATGCGAACGGTTTCGACATTCGGATCGGCCGCAGGTTCGGCCGATACACCCCAGGCCTGCAACACCCGATTCATCCGCTCCCGGTTCTCACTCGGAATCGTAGTGACCAGGCTGGCAACAAACGACTTATCAGCCTCGTTCAGAGTCGCCTTCCGCCGGAATCCCCAGCCATCGGAAATGCCTTTTACAATGGCGGTACTGCCCGCAACATCCAGTTGTTGTGACACCCGGAGCAACCCAACAACCGCATCTGCCGGAGCTGCCGAGGTGTAGTTCCGAATCGCCCGTTCCAACACAAACGCGCTCATGCTCTGCGGTGGACGATAGGTCAGTTTGTGCGTAAATCCATTGTTGTTTTCATTTCCTTCGGCCAGAACGTTGTTTCCATCCACGGTTGCCACCACCGAATAGTCTCCGGCCGTCTCAAACGAAACCGTAAAGTTGGTATTCCAGGGACCGTTGTTTCCTTCCTGAATGACCACGGTTTCGCCCGGTTTAATTCCTGCCGTGTGTTTCTGGCTGACGTACTCTGTTTTCCGACCCTGTCCTTCAATCCGAATTGCCAGCGGAATTGGTGTTCCTTCCGGAATGGCGACACCGCCCCGGTTGGTCACTTCGACAAAAATGCGGGTCGATTCACGAACATACGGAGAAGCCGGTTCGGTTCGTACTTTTGTGATCACCAGATCCGGTTTATCACTCGAAGAAGCCATTGTCGGAGCAGGCTGCGCGGTGGCTTGAGCCGTCATGGCCGCGTGGTCGTGGTGGCCGCTCATCGACTCCGGGGCTTTAGAACCCGACTTGCTGTTCTGCACCATTTGTTTCAGAAAAGTCTGCATTAGCTTCCCGTCGTGGCTCGTCAACGCACAGGCGAAAGCATCCGGCAACCAGCGATCGTTTACTTCTTTGGCATCGTTCAGGCGCGTCAGCACAGCGGTTTCTACCGCAGGTGTCAACGGCATTTCCGACAAAGCCAGCAATGTATTCAAAACCACCAAGGGTTCTTTGTCATTCAGCGCATTGGCTTGCAGCAACGCACCGGCCGATGCCTCGTTCCGGGGCAGTACCTGAACGGCGGTTTTACGAACCCCGGCACAGGCGTGTTTCAAAGCCGCCGTGGCGGTTTGCAACGCGTTGGCATCCGAACCGTCCAGCGCCCCCAACCCCTGCAACGTCCACAGGGCGTGGATGGCCGACGGATTGATTCCGATTTCGTCCAGCGTCTGGTCTTTCACCAGATCCAGTAGTTGCGGAACCACATCTTTCTGCCCACGCTCTACCAGCAACCGCTGTGCTGTCTGACGCCAGAACATATTGTTGTTTTTCAAAGCCGCTACCAGTTCCGCCGGACGATCTTTGCTCAGCGACAATGGCGTGTAGGCCGGAGCTTTTTTGTAGGCAACCCGGTAAATCCGACCGTGGGTAAAATCGCGTAAATCCGTCTGATACGCATTCCCCGGGCCATTCTGGGCCCCTTTCGGCGTGGGGTTGTGCTGAATAATGTAGCTGTACCAATCGACGACCCAAACCGCGCCGTCGGGACCCACCTCGGCAAAAACCGGGGCGACCCACTCATCGGCGCCAGCCAGCAGGTTGAAACCCAGCCCTTCGCTGTCGTCAAAGTCGGTCCCTTTTTTCACCATAATATTCTGGTGCAGAATGTGGCCGGTTGGCTCCGACACAAAGGCCACTTTATTCCAGTAACTTTTCGGAAAGGCCCGGGCCGTGTAGAAATTATGTCCGGCAGCCGCCGTAAAGCCCCCAAACACATCGACCTGCCGCACTTTTTCCGTAATCGGTTTCATGTCCTTGTGCGTATCGGTACCCCGACTGCCGCTGCCCAGACCACCGGGGAAATACCGGTGCGGAATCGCCATATACCAGCCGTGGGAGTTGTTGGCCGTTGAGCCAAATACGTCGCCGGTTTCGTTGAACGCCATTCCCCAGGTGTTGTTGGAGGTGCTCGTCACGAATTCCAGTTTCGAGCCATCGGGTTTGAAGCGGAAAAACCCTTGTGAAAATTTGAGACTGTCGGCGCCCACTTTACCCACAAAACCCGAATAACCAATGCAGCCCCAGACCCAGTTGTCAAAACCGACGTGCAGGTTGGACGGGCCGGCGTGGGTATCCCCCGTTCCGAAACCGGTAAACAGGATCTTTTTCTCGTCGGCCTTGTCGTCGCCATTGGTGTCTTTCAAAAACAGCATGTGCGGTGCCTGTGACACCATAATACCGCCGTTGACGAACGCCAAACCGGTCGGAATACTCAGGCCGTCGGCGAACTTGGTAAACTTATCCGCCTTGCCGTCTTTGTTGGTGTCTTCGCAGATGAGGATGTAGTCGGTTCCTCCCGTGTCTTTCCGCTCGTTCGGATAATCCTTGGTAATCAGCACAAAAAGCCGTCCGCGCTCATCCCACGCCATCGCAATCGGGTGCATCACGTCGGGTTCGTGGGCAAACTGTTCCAGCGTAAAATCGACCGGCACCTGAATGTGTTTCATCGATTCTTCGGGCGAAAGCGGCAACTGGCGCATTTGCGGTCCCGAGCGTTTTTCGTAGTTGGGCAGATTAGCCTCAACATACTGGAACGGCTGCGGTTTCAGATCGTCGTGCAACTTCTTCACCTTGTCGCCCACCGCCCAGAGAATGCCCTGTTCGATCAAATCCTGAAAACCGGGGACATTCCACGTCCGTTGATCGTGGCCGTAGGCCGTGTAGAAAACCCGGCCTTTGCCGTAATTGCGCGTCCAGGTATACGGTTCGGTCTTCTGACCCGGTTTGTCTTTTTCCTGATCCGCCTTGATGTCGCGCACCGCCAGCACGTTGTTGTCGGCCTGGAGTTTTTCGTGCAGATACGTCTCGTCGTAGGCTTTGAACGGTTTCAGACCCATGATGGCCGGGTGGCCGGGCTGAACGGTTAAGGTTTGGATGGTATCCATCCGGTGACGCCAGAATTGCCCCCCCACCATTTTGACGTATTCCGGCGAATTCCGGAAACAGTATGAAGCGCAGTGAATGGGAATCAGGCCTTTGCCACCCGCCACGAAATCGATCAGCGCCTTTTCCTGGGGCTGCGGAATGCTATCCCAGTTGGCATAAATCAGCAAACCGTCGTATTTCGCCAGGTTCTCGGCATTGATGTCTTCCAGCCGATCGGTGTAGGTCAGGTTGATGCCCTTATCCCCCAGCGCAGCCATCAGTTCCGGCACGCGTTCCGACGGGCGGTGGTGGCCGTTGTCGCCCAGAAACAGAATTTCCGTCCGGCGGGGCTGGTCAGGATTCGTGGCCGAAACGCCGGGGCGTCCGCCCATGTCGCGTGGACTGCTGGCCGGTTGCCGACGGGCGCAATCGGTTAGCAGAATCACCAGACCCAGGGTCAGGAATACATTAAAGTTTTTCATAGTGGGTTGTTTTAACGCGTGGTTTTATAAACTCCCAAAATCCGGCAGATTCTTCAGCTTACCGCCTTCCATCGCCGAGTCGTGCGCCAGAATGCCGACGCTTGTCCAGTTGGCCGATTGCACGGCATTGGGGAACGGGTCGCGGTCTTCGACAATAGCCGACACAAATTCGTGCACCATGTGCGGGTGTGAACCGCCGTGACCACTCCCCTGAATGAAGGATAAGTGGGCGTTATCTTCCTCATTGTAAACCCCCTGCGTCGTGAATGACTGAATTTCAGCGGGCAGATAGTGCGCAAAATCCGGCACTTTCACCCGTTCCGGAATCTCAGGCTCGGGCTTTTTGGCGGTATGAATAACCGGGTCTTCGCCTTCGATCAGCGGCCATTCAAACGATTTCAGCGAGCCGTAGACTTCAAAACTTTCGCGGTATTGGCGGGCGGTATCGAACAGCGACCGGTAGACATAGGCCGATAAGTCGCTGTCTTTGAACTTGATGTGGGCCGATTCAACCGCAAATGGAGAATTGTAATGCGGAATCAACTCTTCCCGAATCGTTCCTGAACCGAAGCACGACACGTATTCGGCTTCCAGTTGCAGCAAACCGGCCACCGGGCCAACGCAGTGGGTAGCGTAGTGCATGGGTGGCAAACCGGGCCAGTAGCCGGGCCAGCCGTCCATGTCCTGCTGGTGGCTGGCTTTCAGAAACTGAATTTTCCCTAATTCCCCTTTTTCATATAACTCCTTGACAAACAGAAACTCGCGGCTGTATACCACGGTTTCCATCATCATGTATTTCTTGCCGGTTTCGTTGCAGGTTTTCACAATTTCCATACACTCTTCCACCGAAGTTGCCATCGGAACCGTGCAGGCCACGTGTTTTCCGGCACGCAGGGCTTTCAGGGTCTGTTCGGCGTGGTTGTGAATCGGCGAATTGATGTGAACGGCGTCCACGTTGGGATCAGCCAGCAGGTCGTCGATGTTACTGTAGCGTTTTTCGATGCCGAACGCATCACCGATTTCATTGAGTTTTTCCGTATTGCGCTGGCAAATGGCATACATATTCGTATGCGGGTGACGCTGATAAATGGGGATGAACTCGGCTCCGAAGCCCAGTCCGACGATGGCAATATTGATTTTCATACTGGTAGAACGGATTTTCCGACCCGTCTCTCTTTTGGATTTAGAACCGGTCTGCAACCAACTTTAACGAGTGGCAGCCGTGGAGTGATGAAATTAATTAATAATTTGGGTTGTTTGTTGCAAAATTTTTGGGGTGAATAAGCCCATTGATTCCGGCTTATTCCTATTTATTCTCAATCAATTACTACAAAAGTAAGCAACAATTTACGATTCTTCTCGGCTTTTCTTGCCAAATACCGATTGTATTTTAACTAAAAAAGTTTGATAAATTTGTGAAAGACAGCAAAAGAGAGCAAACTTATGCGAATTGCCCTGCGAAAAGACCTGGAACCCGTTGCTTCTTCCTTCATTGTGAAGGAGCTTGTTGAACCACACTTCGATCCCAACTGGCATTTTCACCCCCACTACCAGTTGTTTCTGGTGGTGGAAGGAACCGGAACCCGGTTTATTGGCGACTCGATCAAGCCCTTTTCGGAGGGTGATCTGGTTTTTCTGGGGCCAAATTTGCCGCATCTCTGGCGCAGCGATCACGCGTTTTTTCAGCGCGATTCCGGTCTGGTAACCCGGGGCATTGTCGTTTATTTTCCAGAGGATTTTCTGGGTGATCACTTTTTTGACAAACCGGAAATGAACCTGATCCAACAGTTGCTCGAACACGCCCGCCGGGGCCTGGAATGGACCGGTCCGACCCTGAAACGGGTGCAGGAGGCCCTGCAGATTCTAGCCAGCCAACCGGTCAATTTCAATCGTGTGATGACTTTGCTCAGCCTGCTAGACGAACTCTCCCACGCCGTCGACTACCGGTATATTACCAGCCTTGGGTATACCAACACGGTGAAACCGTCGGAGACCGACCGGATGCAACAGGTGCATAATTACGTGCTGGGTCATTTTCACGACGACATCAGTCTGGATTCCGTGGCCGATCTGGCGGGGATGACCCCTCCGGCTTTCTGTCGCTACTTTAAAGCGCGGGCCAACAAAACGTTTTCGGAATTTGTATCGGAAATCCGCATTGGCCATTCCTGCAAATTGCTGATGGAAGGCAAATTGACGGTCACACAAGTTAGTTACGAAAGTGGCTACCGCACCCTTTCCAACTTCAACCGCCAGTTCAAAGGCATTACCGGGCAGACACCGTCGGAATATGTCCGCACCGTTCGGGCGGTCTAACAACGTCCAACAGCCTTGTTTTGCTATCTTTGCCCCATGCAAGGCACTATTCTCATTATCGACGACGAAGACCGTCTCCGCCAACTCCTGGCCCGACTCCTCAGCCTTGAAGGGTATCACGTTCTGGAAGCCAACAACGCCCGCAACGGCCTTCGGGTGCTGGAACAGGAAGATATTCATCTGGTGATCAGCGATGTCAAATTGCCGGACAAAAACGGCATCGACCTCACCGCCCAGATCAGGCAACAGTATCCCGCCACCGAAATCATTGTTCTGACCGCATTCGGCACCATTGCCGATGGCGTTACCGCTATTAAAAACGGCGCTTTCGATTACATCACGAAAGGCGATGACAACGATCGCATCATTCCGCTCGTCAGCCGGGCCATTGAAAAGGCGCAGTTGCAGTTCCGGATTCGGCAACTGGAAGAAAAAGTCAGCAAACGCTATGGTTTTGAGAGCATTATCGGCGAATCGAAACCCATCAAGCAAGCCGTTGACCTGGCCCGAAAAGTGGCGGTGACCGACACAACCGTGTTGCTGACCGGCGAAACCGGAACGGGAAAAGAAGTGTTTGCACAGGCGATCCATCAGGCCAGCCCCAGGCGGTCGGGCGGGTTCGTAGCAGTCAATTGCAGTGCGCTGGGAAAAGAAATTCTGGAAAGTGAACTCTTTGGCCACCGCGCCGGGTCTTTCACCGGAGCGTCCCGTGACAAAAAAGGACTGTTCGAAGAGGCCAGCAAAGGCACTATTTTTCTGGATGAAATCGGCGAAATGGCGCTTGATCTACAGGCCAAATTGCTTCGCGTGCTGGAAATGCACGAGTTTATCCGGGTTGGCGATACCAAACCGACAAAAGTGGATGTGCGCGTTGTGGCCGCCACCAACCGCGATTTGGAACGGGAAGCCACTGCCGGACAATTTCGACTCGATCTGTATTACCGGCTGTCGGTATTCCGGATCGAGTTGCCTTCGCTGCGTGACCGGCGCGACGACATTCCGGCTTTGGCGGAGCAATTCGCCCGGCAGAGTGCGCTAAAAATTGGAAAACGTGACGTATTACTCCGTCCGGATTTTCAGCAAAAGTTGCAGCAACACGATTGGAAGGGAAATATTCGGGAGCTAAAAAATGTGATTGAGCGGGCGGTTATTCTCGCCGATGGAACGGAATTAACCCCGGAACTGCTGCCCTACGATCTACTTTATGCCGGGAAATTTACGCCTACCGGACCGGTTTTTGATCTGGCTCAGGTCGAAGAAAACCACATCCGGCATGTTCTCCACCATACCAATGGCAACAAAACCGAAGCCGCCCGGCTTCTCAACATCGGCCTGACCACGTTGTACCGAAAAATAGCCGAATACCAGATTAGTTAAGAGTTAAGAGTGAAGAGTTAAACGCGGTAGCCAACTCTTCACTCTTAACTCTTAACTCTTAACTCTTAACTAATAAGTCGTTTCCGTCACTGCGGTGTTCGACGTAATGAACGAAAGGAGGTCTTCATTCAATTCGTCTTTTTGCGTAAAATACAAACCGTGCGGTTCGCCTTCATACACCAACAATTGCGATTGTGGAATCAGTTCGTGCGTTTTCTGACCGGAAGATTCGAAGGGTACAGTCTGATCGGCATCACCGTGAATGATGAGCGTTGGGACCGTAACGGCTGCCAGGTCTGAGCGGAAATCTGTACTCGAAAAGGCCTTCGCGCATTCAATTGTCGCCTGGGGTGAACCCAGCAACGCCAGCGTTTGGTCCCACTTGAGATGCGAATCACTTACCGGATGATTCAGCATGCTGACCCCATAGAACTGTTTGCCAAACGAGGCTAAAAAGTCCGCCCGGTCGGCTTGCATTTTCTCCAGCATTTCGTCAAACACCGATTGATCGACGCCGTCCGGATTGTCTTCCGTTTTCAGCATGTAAGGCGTTACGGCACTCACCAGCACAATTTTTGAAACCCGATCCGAGCCATACCGGCTCAGATACCGGACAATTTCGCCCCCGCCCATCGAAAAACCAACCAGGGTCACGTTCTGCAAATCCAGTTCGTCCAGAACCGCCTTTAAATCGGCGGCTAACGTATCGTAATCATATCCATCCCAGGGTTTCGACGACTTTCCAAATCCCCGGCGGTCATAAGCAATGCAGCGCAGCCCGTGTTTGGGCAATTCAGTCAATTGATACTCCCACATCTCGTGGCTCAACGGCCAGCCGTGAATCAACACGACGGGATTTCCCGTACCCCAGTCCTGATAGAACAGATTGACCGGCTCGCCATTGCGACCGGTTCCAGCTTGAATGTAACTCATAACGTTGATTGATTAAAAAGTTATGCCATACTTACGTAAGCTTTCGGCAGACGGTTTTTTATTTTGCAAAAACTGACGGAAAGTCGGCGCACAGGGGCTTTAACCAAACAAATTCAGTTGTCTTTTTCGAAGGAAACGGGTCGTGTCCAGTTTCGGGAAAGCATGGTTGGGCATGTATTTCTGGATGGCAATCTCGTGAAACTGCCGGATCTGTTCGGCATACTTGCCCTCGCCCGACATCCGGGTTCCAAACCGCGAATCGTTCAACTGTCCGCCGTGGCACTCGCGAATCTGATTCAGCACTTTGTCGGCCCGATCCGGGTAATTTTTGCGAATCCAGTCTTCAAACAAAGGCCCAATGGCGCCATTCAGGCGTACAATGGTGTATCCCGCACACGATGCCCCGTGTCGGGCAGCCGCTTCGATCAGCTTTGGAATCTCCTGATCGGTCAGTCCGGGAATAATCGGCGCCGTCATCACGCCCACCGGAATGCCGGCTTTCGTAAGTTCAGCCACGACCTGCAACCGCCGTTTGGCCGTCACCGTCCGGGGTTCCATCAACATCCGAAGCTTATCGTCCAGGGTTGTAATGGTGATCAAAACCATCACGAGATTCTGAGCAGCCAACTGCTGCAACAGGTCTTTATCCCGCAAGATGAGCGCATTTTTCGTAATGATGCTGACCGGATTTCGGTACATCAGGCACTGTTCCAGAATTCGGCGGGTCAATTGAAACCGACGCTCGGCAGGCTGGTAGCAATCCGTATTGCCAGACAAATGAATGACTTCCGGCTCGTAATTTTTGGAGAGAAACTCCTTTTCCAGCAAGACCGGTGCATTTTTTTTAACCATGATCTTGCTCTCGAAATCAAGCCCCGCCGAAAAACCCCAAAACTCGTGCGAGTTCCGGGCATAGCAGTAAATACAGCCGTGTTCGCAACCCATATACGGGTTTACCGAAGCAATAAAACCGATGTCCGGGCTATTGGGTCGGCTGACAATCTGTTTGGGGTTTTCTTCAAAAAATTGCGTTCGAACGGTTGGCTCCGGAAAATCGTCGTCGGGAACATTCTGTTCCTCGTCGGGTTCTATCCGCAAGGCCTGAAAGCGATTAGGGGCATTAAACTGGGCTCCACGCCCTTTTAAATAGTCGTTTTTCATATCCTTGAGTCTCCAGCAGTTCTGCCCGTAATAATATAAGTAAAATATATACCATACAACTAAAATATATTTTATTTTCCTGGCGGAGAATTTGTACGCCTTCGCCTGTTAATTTTTCTTAAATAACCCTCTTACTTTGTCTACCTTTTTGTTTATATCGAACTTGCGGTCGATTATGAAACTTTTATTATTCTTCTTCCTTTTTATCTCCATTGCGTCGCTGGCCCAAACGCCGAAGTACATTATCGGCAAAGTACTGGATCAGGAAACGGGCCGGGGTGTAACCAACGCCAGCGTCATCAACAAACGTTCACTGGCCGTTGGACGCACCAATCAGATTGGTAATTATTACCTCCAGGTGAAACCGGGAGATTCGGTGGTTATCACCAGCCCCACCCACGGACGGATGGCTTTTCTGTGGGACGGAACCACGCAACAGCCCATCATGCGAATCAAGCGGCAACTGGCTGATAACGTCATCGAACTGGCGGAAGTAACCGTGCGGGGCAAGCAGGAGGCCGAACTCAAGCGGGAACTCGAAATCCTGCTTGCGGAGCCGGAAGCGAAGCGCGGGGTGTCGGGCGAACAGGTGCTCGACCGGGTGGCTTCCGGTTCGGTGATTACGCTGCTCTATGAAGCTTTCAGCAAGCGGGCCAAGTCGGATCGCAAAGCGCTGGTGTTGATGCAGGAAGACCGCCGGCACAAACTGGCGTCGTACCGCTTCGATCTGGTGGCTGGCCGGGCAACCGATCTGTCGGGGGATGAACTCACAAAATTTAAGGATTTCTGCCGCTTCGACGATATGTTCGTCCTGCAATCCAGCGAGTACGAATTGACCTTCGCCATTTTACAGCGATTAAAAGAATTCAAGCGGTAACTTCTGCGGGTGGGTCTTGAGATTACTAGAAATTTAAAGCCATTGGCCGGTAAGTAAAATCACTTACCGGAAACAAAAAAGCCATGCGGGATTTCCCTCATGGCTTTCTGATTTACTCAACGTTATGAAAAACTTTTCTTTTCGATGCAAATATATACTATTAGTTATAATATAAAATCCAAAAAGGTTAAAAAAATTTTACATGATCAATTTACCTCTCATTACGCCCTCACAATCAACTTATTAAACCATTCACAAAAACCGACAAAGCACTATAAAAATAAGTACTAATACTCATTATTATTCAGCCAATATGGACCCGTCGCGAATTGTTAGCTTCCGGTCGGCCATGTTGGCCAACAAATCGTTATGCGTTACAATCACGAATGTCTGTCCCAACTCATCCCGCAGCCGAAAAAAGAGCTTGTGCAGTTCCTCGGCATTGTGCGAATCGAGGTTGCCACTGGGTTCGTCGGCAAAAATAATGGCGGGGGTATTGATTAGCGCCCGGGCTACAGCCGTCCGTTGTTGTTCCCCTCCTGATAATTGAGACGGTAAATGGTGCTTCCGGTCACTCACTCCCAGAATATTTAATAATTCTTCGGCTCGCTCCCGCACCTTTTTGTCCTCATGACCAGCAATATAGCCGGGCAAACAAACATTTTCCAGGGCCGAAAATTCGGCCAGCAGGTTGTGAAACTGAAACACAAAACCGATCCGTTCGTTCCGAAACCGGGCCATTTCTTTTTCATTCAGGCTAAAAACATTTTTTTCAGCCAGCGTTACCTGGCCGGAATCGGGCCGGTCGAGCGTACCCAGAATGTGGAGAAGCGTACTTTTGCCTGCTCCGGAAGCGCCGACAATCGAGACAATCTCGCCGGCTTGAATACTTAAATTAATTCCTTTCAAAACGGGCAAATCGCCGTGGGAACGAGTCAGGTCAACAGCTTTCAGAAGCGGTTCCATAAGAGAATGATTGATGTCAGATTTACCGTTTCTGGTGTAGCGCAACGAAGTTCATATCACATGTAAATTGAAACTCACGACCCGAAACTCAGAACTATAACAGATTAATTTGTTAAGTTTACCGCGAAAATAGCTTTTTTTTCACCATTCCTTGTTTCGCTCAATATGAACATTCACGAGTACCAGGGTAAAGAGATATTAAAAAACTACGGTGTCCGTGTTCAGGAAGGGATCGTAGCCGAATCACCCGAAAAAGCCGTTGAAGCCGCCAAGCTGATCATGGCGCAAACCGGTTCCAAGTTTGTTGTAATCAAATCTCAGATTCATGCCGGCGGTCGCGGGAAAGGCAAAATCCGGGGTTCGGAACAACGCGGAGTTCAGTTGGCCAAATCCGTTGACGATGTTCGGGATATTTCGAAAAATCTGATCGGTAACGTCCTGATTACGCACCAAACCGGCCCTGAAGGCAAAAAAGTAAACAAAGTGCTGGTTGCACAGGACGTTTACTACCCGGGCGCTTCTGAGCCGAAAGAATATTACATCGGTATTCTGCTGGACCGGGCAAAGGCCTGCAACGTCATCATGGCCAGCACCGAAGGCGGGATGGACATTGAGGAAGTTGCGGAACATACACCCGAAAAAATCTTCAAGGAATGGGTCGATCCGGCCATCGGTTTGCAACCTTTCCAGATCCGGAACATCGCTTTCGCGCTGGGGTTGCAGGGTGAAGCCTTTAAGGAAATGGTGAAATTCATCGGGTCGCTCTACAAAGCGTACACGGAAACGGATTCTTCCATGTTCGAAATCAACCCGGTTTTGAAAACGTCGGACAACAAAATTCTGGCCGTCGATGCGAAAGTCAATCTGGATGACAATGCACTGTATCGTCACCCCGATCTGATTCACCTCCGCGACATTACGGAAGAAGATCCGCTGGAAGTCGAGGCAACCGCCAATGACCTGAACTATGTCAAACTGGATGGAAACGTAGGCTGCATGGTCAACGGAGCCGGTCTGGCAATGGCCACAATGGACATCATCAAACTGTCGGGTGGCGAACCCGCCAACTTCCTGGACGTGGGGGGTGGAGCCAATGCCAAGACGGTAGAAGCCGGTTTCCGGATCATCCTGAAAGACCCGAACGTCAAAGCAATTCTGATCAACATCTTCGGCGGTATCGTTCGTTGCGACCGCGTTGCGACGGGGGTTGTGGAAGCCTACAAAGCCATCGGCGACATTAAAGTGCCGATCATCGTTCGTCTGCAAGGTACGAATGCGGAAGAAGGCGCGCGGATCATCGACGAATCCGGCCTGAAAGTATTCTCAGCCGTTCAGTTGAAAGATGCAGCGGCACGGGTGAAACAGGTGCTGGAAGATATGGGTGAGTAAAAAGTTTATTGAGTTTTTTCGCGGAGTTAAATGGAGAAGGCAGAGTTAAGCAGAGAGTTTTAATTAACTCCGCTCAACTCTGCCTTCTCCGCTTAACTCCGCGAAAGAACTCTTTATCTTTTATAATACTTCATCGCGTCAGGCATTTGTTTTTCCAGATCGCGAATCCGGCGCTCGTCCGATGGGTGGGTAGACAGAAATTCAGGCGGTTTTTGACCCGACCCGGCTTTCGCCATCCGGCCCCAGAAATTGACTGCTTCCTGCGGGTTGTAGCCCGCCATCGCCATAAAAATCAGTCCCAGTTTATCGGCTTCAGATTCCTGCGCACGGCTGTGTGGCAGCGCACGGCCTACCTGATACGCAATCGGTAAGCCCGCTCCAACGGCCTGCAGCAACAGCGCATTGGTTTGGCTGCGCTGGTTCTGTGATAGCGAGCCCAGCACCAACTGTCCACCCTGCATCAGACCATTCGCCAGCAAGCCTTCACTCATGCGTTCGTTCCCGTGTTCGGCAATGGCATGTGATACTTCATGGCCCATAACGGCGGCAACACCGGCTTCATTCTGGGTATATTTCAGAATACCGGTGTAGAAGGCCACCTTCCCGCCCGGCATACACCAGGCATTCACCTGCGGACTTTCAATCAGGTTGAATTCCCACTGGAAACCCTGAAGGCGGTCGCTGAGGTTGTTTGCGGCCATATACGACTCGACGGATTTTTGAATCCGGCTGCCCACCCGTTTGATCATATCTTCCTGCCCGCCGGAACGAACCACTTTACTCGTGTCCAATACTTCTTTATAGTTCGTAAAACTCAGCGGCAACATCTGCGCATTCGGAATTAATACCAGTTGATTCCGGCCCGTAAGCGGAACTTTCTGACAGGCAATGACGAGGCCAAGCAGTAACATGGCCATTATCGCTCTTTTCATGGTTGAAATATGATAGTGTTTATATTAAGACGTCAAAACTACCTATTAGAGACTGTTGAGGGTCTCACTTTGTTCATTTTTTTTGATAAGCTTGTGGTTGAGCCGTCTTTCCTGTTTAGATTTGTGCCAGCAGAAAAAGTTTAAAGCGCATGAAAATCATTGCCGTCGGGCGGAATTACGCCGAACACATTAAGGAGCTTAACAACGAACAACCCGAAGATCCGGTTATTTTTACCAAACCCGAGACGGCTATTCTGCGACCCGGCGACCCATTTTTCTATCCCGATTTTTCCACCGACGTTCATTATGAAGTGGAGATTCTGGTTCGGATCAGCCGGACGGGAAAAAACATCGAGCAGAAGTTTGCGCACCGGTATTACGATGAAATCGGAATTGGGGTTGATTTCACGGCGCGCGATCTGCAATCGAAATTGAAGGCCAAAGGTTTACCCTGGGATTTGGCCAAAGGCTTCAACGGTTCGGCGCCCATGTCGACGTTTATTCCCAAAACGGATTTCCCGGATTTGCACAACCTGAATTTTCGGCTCGACGTCAACGGCGAAACCCGGCAGGCGGGCAATACGTCGATGATGTTGTTTCAGATCGATTACCTGATTTCCTTCGTTTCCACCTATTTCATGTTACTCCAGGGCGACATTCTTTTCACCGGAACCCCGAAAGGCGTTGGCCCCGTCCACATCGGCGACAAACTGACGGCTTATATCGAAGACCGGAAAATGCTAGAATTTGATGTCAAATAGTGAATCGCCAAGGCCGAGGGATTATGGTAGAAATAGTGAGAAGTAAGCTGGTGCAATGGTTCCTTTCCGTCATTTTTCTGTTTGTTTACGCAGCGGGTTGGGGTCAAATTCGCGATAAACACATTCTAAAGGCCGTTCAACCCGGTTATTTTCTGTTTCCCATCATGCCCGGTGAAGCCAATTCGCTTTCGGGCGGTTTAGGCGATCTTCGTCCCAATCACTTTCACGCCGGCATCGACATCCGAACGGCCCAGCGCGAAGGACTGGAGGTGTATGCAGCCGCCGACGGTTACATTTCACGGATTGCGGTTTTTACCGGCGGGTACGGCCACGTCATCTTCATCAAACACCCCAATGGGCTGACCACGGTTTATGGGCATTTGAAAACCTTAAACGATACGCTCGCTCAGTTTCTACGGGCCGGGCAATACAAAAAGCAGTCGTTTGAGATCGATCTGCGCCCGGAGCCGAACCAGTTTCCGGTCAAAAAAGGCGAAATCATTGCCTTGTCGGGCAATACCGGCGGATCAGGCGGGCCACACCTGCACTTCGAAATCCGTGACGACAAAAACAACCTGCTCAACCCGTTATTATTTGGTTTTCAGGAAATTGAAGACGAACTCCCGCCTTTTTTTGAACGGATTGCGCTCCAGCCTTTAACCCCGTCGTCCCGCGTGAACGGGCAAGCGGGTCGGCTGTCCCTCACTCCCATCCGCCGACCCAACGGCGATTGGGTACTGACCCAACCGATTTCGGCGTCCGGTTTGCTGGGACTGGAAGTGCTGGCACACGACCGCACCTCGGGATCGCCCTTCAAAAACGGATTGACCTGCATTGAAATTCAGTTAGACAACCGGGAAGTATTCGCCTACAACATGAATAACTTTCCGAACGAGGAGACCCGGCTGATCAACCTGCATATGAACTATGGTATCGAGCAGTTGACGGGCCAGCGTTTTCACCGCTGTTACATCGCGGATGGCAATACGCTGGATTTGTACCGGTTTGATCAGACACGCGGCAAATTACCGCTATTTGACGGTCAACCTCATGAAGTGACCATAACGTTATACGACTGCTCCCAGCATACAACCACGCTACGGTTTACGGTCAATCCCGAGGTCGAGAATCCGGCCATTGGCAAACTGACCCCGAACAAATTACCCACCGCGCTGTTCAGTTCGGTGGAAGAAAATACCCTGATCATTCGGGCGCGGAATTTTCCAACGGCGACGGCCCCGACGGCTCAAGTGTACCTGAGCGGTGCTACGCTGGAACTCCCCTCGCAGTATGTCCGGGCCAATGAAGCATACTACGTCATTGATTTACAGAAACATCTGCCGGATTCCGTTCAGATTGGTAAAACCGTGCTGCCCCTGAATTTTAAAAAACGGATTATTCCGGGACAAGCCAGTACTTACACGGATTCAGCAATTACCGTTGCTTTTCCGGCCGAAAGTGTATACGATACCCTTCATCTGGCCGTTTCGCATGGCGGGAATCGGGTGTCGATCAACCAGGGAACGATCCCGTTGAAGGATTTTTTCGAGGTCAGTTTTCTGCCGACCGAACCGCTGGAAAATTCCGGAAAAACCCATATGTATCTCGTAAACGGGAACCGCAAGTCGTACGTCGGCGGTTTCTGGAAAGACAACCGATTCATTTTTAAGGCCCGCCAGTTTGGTACTTTTCAATTGTTGACGGATCTGAAACCGCCGGTCGTAAAGATTTTACGCAAAGATTATAACGCGATTGTTGCCACGGTCAAGGACGATTTATCGGGACTGGACACCATCCGGGCGTTGGTCAACGGCGAATGGATTCTGATGCAATACGACTATAAACGGGCGTTGATCTGGTCCGACAAATTCGACCCAACCAAGCCGTTTGAAGGCACACTGGTGCTGGAAGTGACAGACCGGGCGGGCAACCTGACGACTGTAACGGCCCAGCTTCCACCGGCCCCACGCCCTATGGTGGTGGATTCTGCGGATGTGTCGGAGAAGGAAAATTAAGCTTTGGCAGACAATGTGCATTTTTTGCCGTTACTTGCCAATCCGAAGACTGTAAACCCAAAAACTATGGCTCTCCAAATCGGCGACGCGGCTCCCGACTTCGAAACCCGCGATCAGAATGGCAATCCGGTCCGTCTGTCGGATTTCCGGGGTAAAAAAGTCGTTCTGTATTTTTATCCCAAAGACGACACGCCCGGCTGTACGGCTGAAGCCTGCAACCTCCGCGACAATTATAATTACCTGTTGAAAGCCGGGTATGAAGTGCTTGGTGTGAGTGTCGATGATGAAAAATCGCACCAGAAGTTTATTAAAAAACACAACCTGCCGTTTGCACTGCTGGCCGATACCGATCAAAAACTGGTGACGGCTTATGACGTCTGGCACGAAAAATCGATGTATGGCCGCAAATTCATGGGCATCGTCCGGACTACTTTCGTGATCGACGAAAACGGGATGATTTCGGACATCATTACCAAAGTCGATAACGAGAATCACACCGAGCAGATTTTAAAATAGAAGTGAGATTAATAGACAAGAGAGTGGAGACTTTCACTGTCTTTATTCTCTTGTCTCAACTCTTTTAGCTGAACATGGAAATCCAACAACTACAACACATTGCCACGCAAGTCCGGCGCGATATTGTCCGGATGGTACACGCCGTCAATTCCGGTCACCCGGGTGGTTCACTGGGCTGTACCGATCTTTTGGTCGCCCTGTATTTCGATGTCATGCGCCTGAAACGCGACGAGCAGGGAGCGGCAATTTTTGACATGAATGCCACCGACGAAGACGTTTTCTTCCTGTCGAACGGTCACATCTCCCCGGTTTTTTACAGTGTCCTGGCGCGTTCGGGCTACTTTCCGGTTTCGGAACTGGCTACGTTTCGAAAGCTGGACAGCCGTTTGCAGGGACACCCGGCCACGGCGGAGCACCTGCCTGGCATTCGGATCGCGTCCGGTTCACTGGGTCAGGGTTTGTCGGTGGCCTGCGGGGCGGCTTTTGCCAAACGCCTGAACGGCGATGACAAACATGTCTATGTGCTGATGGGCGACGGCGAACAGCAGGAAGGACAGGTCTGGGAAGCCGCTACGTTTGCGCCCCACCACAAACTCGGCAACCTGACGGCCATCATCGACTTCAACGGTCAGCAAATCGACGGGCCGACCAAGCTGGTGATGGATAATCGGGATCTGGGTGCCAAATACCGGGCTTTTGGCTGGAACGTCACCGAGATGCAGGGCAATGATATGAATGACATCATCAAAACCCTGAAAGAGTCGAAGAGAGATGCCGAGGTTCCCACATTGATCCTGATGAAAACCGAAATGGGCTACGGGGTCGATTTCATGATGGGAAGTCACAAATGGCACGGTGTTGCGCCCAACGACGAGCAACTGGCCACCGCCCTGAACCAACTCGTCATCACGGCAGGATCAGCCGATTATTGAGTATGAAGATCAAACGCCTGGTCATCGAAAATTTTAAATCCATCGAACGGATTGAGCTCATCGAGCCCAATCCGTTCACGGTATTCGTCGGGCCTAACGGGTCGGGGAAGTCGAATATTTTCGAGGCTTTGGAGTTTGTGAATATTAAAAGAAAGACTTCCGAAGTTAGGAGCTTATTTGGTGGCCCAGAAAATTTTCTACGAAAGCAGGGCTTAGATCGAAGATTAGCTATACAATTAAGTTTTCCAGAATTTGACGTAATAGACGAATATTCAGAATCAATAGTTCATAAAATATCCAATACTTCAGCTGGGTTGACGACCTTTGAAATGAATCAAAATGAACTTAGTTCAAAAGAATATGAATCCGATTCCTATCAACAGTTTTTTAATAATTTCTGCCGGATATTCGTAAACAATGAAAAACTAGTAAAGCTTCCACTAAATGATGAAAGACGTCTTTCTCTTTCGGCAATGAACCTCGAAAAGGTTTTAAAAAGGATACTACTGGATGATATTCTTAGAAATGAAATTTTTGAGTGGTTGGAATTATTTATACCAGAATTTAAAAGTGTTAATATAGTAACTAATCAATTTGATGGAAAAGACACCTTACTATGGTATGAAAAATATTCAGAAAAGCCTTTTACTAAAGGGTTAATCTCAGACGGTTCGTTTAACATTTTAGCAATACTTACTGCTGTATATCAAAGCGATGACGAACCACAGTTTCTATGTATCGAAGAGCCAGAAAATGGTCTGCACCCACAGGTTGCAGGTGAATTAGTCGATTTCTTCCGCATTATGTGCGAAGAGCGCGGGCATTACATCTGGCTGAATACACATTCCGCGTCAATGGCGGCCCGGGTCAAGCCGGAAGAATTTGTGATCGTCGAAAAAAAACAGGGTGCTACAACAACCCGCCAGTTTAAAAAAGAAGATTTTTACGGAATGCGCGTGGATGAAGCCTGGCTTTCCAATGCATTAAATGGAGGACGGGCATGGTAAACGTTGGATTTATATGTGAAGGTGATACCGAAGTAAAAATCGTAAAGTCAGAAGCCTTTCAAAATATGCTCAACGATTCGGGCTTGCAGTGTGTCATGCCTATTGAAGATGCTGATGGAAACGGCAATCTACTTCCACACAACATTCAGGGCAAACGGGACACACTGAAGTATGCAGGAGCCGATTATATATTCATTCTAACGGATCTTGATCGAGATAAATCGGTAAAAGACACGCGTCAACGGATTGGCGAGTATCCTTCGCAACACATCATAGTTGCAGTGAAAGAAGCAGAGGCTTGGTTTTTAGCTGACTCATCAACACTTAGCAATCTGCTTAACGAACCGTTCTATAGTGAATATCCTGAACAGGAAGCAGAACCGTTTGAAGCTATCCGTCGTTTATTTCTCGAAAAAACCGGACGCGGTGTTGGCACCAAACCCATGCTCGCCCGACGGATGATCAAATACGGCTTCTCCATCGAAAAGGCCGCATCCCACCCCCATTGCCCCAGTGCGAATTACTTTTTAACTAAATTGCAATCGCTTAGACCATGAAGAAATACACCTATACCGAAAAAAAAGACACCCGCTCCGGTTTTGGCGCGGGCATTCTCGAACTGGGCCGCACCAATCCCAACGTCGTCGCCCTGACCGCCGATCTGGCGGGTTCGCTCAAACTGGAAGGTTTTATCAAGGAATTTCCGGAACGTTACGTACAGTGCGGAATTTCGGAAGCCAACATGATCGGCGTTTCGGCGGGGTTGACCATCGGTGGAAAAATTCCGTTTGCTACGACTTTCGCCAACTTTGCCACCGGTCGGGTTTACGACCAGATTCGGCAGTCGGTTTGTTATTCGAACAAAAACGTGAAGATCTGTGCCTCCCACGCCGGTTTGACGCTGGGGGAAGACGGCGCGACGCACCAGATACTGGAAGATATCGGCATGATGAAAATGCTGCCGAACATGACCGTTATCAATCCCTGCGATTTTAACCAGACCAAAGCCGCCACCATCGCCATCGCCGATCACGAAGGACCGGTTTATCTGCGGTTTGGCCGCCCGGTGGTGCCGATTTTCACCCCCGCCGATCAGAAATTCGAAATCGGAAAGGCCATTGTGCTGAACGAGGGGCCGGATGTTTCCATTTTTGCGACGGGCCACCTCGTTTGGGAAGCCATCAAAGCCGGTGAAATGCTGGCCGAAGAAGGAATTGAAGCCGATATTATCAATATTCACACCATAAAACCGTTTGATGAAGAGGCCGTTCTGGCTTCCGTCCGCAAAACCCGGTGTGCGGTTTCGGCCGAAGAACACCAGTTGAACGGCGGTTTGGGCGACAGCGTAGCCCAGTCACTATCTCGTCACTATCCCGTCCCGCTCGAAATGATTGGCGTACACGACAGTTTCGGAGAGAGTGGAACACCCGATCAACTGATGCAGAAATACGGCTTGACTGCCGAGAAAATTGTTGAAGCCGCCAAACGGGCCATGGATAGAAGAGTCGTTTAAAGTTTGAAGATGAAGGTTAAAGATGAACCGGAACGCGATTCCGATATACACTTTAAACCTTAAACCTTTGAACCTTGAACTTTTAACCAGCGTATGACTGACGAGGAACTCCTGCAAAAATACCGCGATCCGCAAAGCCGGAATTATGCCTTTAATCTGATGGTGCGCCAGTATCAGCAGAAAATTTACTGGCATATCCGGAAGATGGTGATCGACCATGATGATGCGGATGATCTGGTGCAGGAGACGTTTATCAAAGTCTGGAATTCGCTGGAGAACTTCCGGGGTGATTCGCAGTTATATACCTGGATTTACCGGATTGCGACGAACGAATGTTTGAATTTTCTGAATAAAAAACGCCGTCGGTTTTTCCTGCCTATTGGCGATGTGGAAGGTGAATTGATGGAAAAGCTGGAAAGTAATTCCGACTACGTGACCTCGGGCAATGACCCGTCGGGCGAAGAAATTCAGATGAAACTGCAAAAAGCGTTGCTAAAATTACCTGATAAACAACGCCTTGTCTTCAATATGAAGTATTTCGATGATATGAAATATGAAGAAATTTCCGAAATTACGGGAACGTCAGTGGGTGCGCTGAAAGCATCGTATCACCTGGCGGTTAAAAAAATCGAAGATTATCTGAATACGAATTAAACCCGATACAGGCTTGCTTGTCAAACCGTTGTGCCTTTAAGACAATGGAACCGAAAAAACCAATACGACTTGACGAATTAGACCGGCAGAATCCGCTGCGGCAACTGCCGTTTACAACACCGGACGGCTACTTCGATACGCTCCCGACCCGGATACAGGCCGAAACCGCCCGCCGGTCACACCGTTTCACGATCAGTTGGTCGTGGCAACGCTCCCTGTCTACGCTGGCCGGAGCCGGTTTTGTGGCGGCTTTGGTATGGTTTACGTACCCGGAAAAGCAGGATTCGCTGGAGCCCGAACTGTTGAGCAAAGTAAGCACCGAATCAGTGGTAGATTATTTGCAAGATCAGGATATCTATCTGGAAGATTATTCAGACCTGATCAAAACCCATGACATGCCCAATGATTCGACGCTGATTCATGAATTGCACGTTTCGCCGGAATCCATCCAACAACTGATTGAAGAAGACGGAACCGCAGCCATTTGATTATGATCGATCGTTTATTTTTAACCATTCCTATGAAATCGTTCACCCGCTTACTGATTTTGTTCTTTGGCTTGCTGCTGACTTTACCGGCTGCGGCACAGAATCAGGATCGTCAGAAAATAGAAAGTGCTAAAATCGGGCTGATTACCAACCGCCTGAATTTAACCACGGAGCAGGCTCCGCAGTTCTGGCCCATCTACAACGAATACAGCGACCGGCGGAGGGATATTTCCCGGCAACTGCGCAAATCGAGCAAACCCGGTGGTAACGAAGCAATCAGCGAGTTGAACGAATCCGTCGAACTCAAACAGAAGCTGGTTGATCTGGAAAAAGAATACAACGCCAAATTTTTGCGCGTGATTACGGCTCAACAGCTTCAGGAGCTTCACAACACCGAGCGGATGTTTAATAAAATGCTGATCGACCGGGTCAACAACCCCAATTAACATTAGTTGTGCCTTGCACGACTCACTCTTTGCTATACTACAACTACGACAAGCCCGACCACATTGGCCGGGCGTTGTGTTTTCTAGTCGACGAAATACATGTCGATCTTTCCCTTGTTTTTCGCATCGATTTTGCCCCGGTGCTGGCACTGAAAATGGTCCTTGATGTGTTCGTAGGTCGTGCCCGACACATTTACTTTCCCCACTTCCCCGTGCTGCTCCATGCGGGCGGCCGTGTTGACAGTATCCCCCCATATGTCATAGGCGAATTTTTTAAGCCCGACAATCCCGGCCACGACGGATCCGGAATGAATCCCGATCCGAAAATCGAAAAAAGGCAGATTGGTTGCCTCCCGTTCGGTTCGCGTCTGTTCCATAAAGGCGCGAATTTCCAGAGCGGCTTTTACCACTTCCCGCGCATTGTCGGCGTAAGGCACCGGTAAGCCGCCCGCGCACAGGTACGCATCGCCAATGGTTTTGATTTTCTCGATGCGGTATTTGCTGATGATGTTGTCGAAAGACCGAAAGTAAAAGTCGATCTGATTCACCAGCGCTTCGGGCGTCATGTCTTCACCATGCGCCGTAAAATTCTGAATATCAATAAACAACACCGTTACCAAATCGAAAAAGTGCGGAGTCGATTTGCCATTTTGCATAATTTCCTCGGCAATTTCGGACGGGAGAATGTTTAGCAATAACTCGTCGGATCGCTTTTTTTCCGCTTCAATCTGCTGGTTTTTCGCCTGAAGCTGGTTCAATGCGGTGTTCTTTCCATTCTCGAAAACCAGCACGATAATGAAGCAAATGATGATCAATCCGATCAGACTGCTGGCATTAAAACTCAACTCCCAGGACGTATCGTAGTACATCTTCATTACGGTCCCATTGGCGGCCAGTAACCACAAAGTGAGTGAAAACAGACAGTTATAAATCAGGCAAATAACCGCATTTCGTTGCCCGGCCACCAGTAAAATCACCATCGGGGAAGAAATGAGCCACGGATGCGCTGGTGAGTACGCTCCTCCGCTGAAGAGAATGATGCTGTGGACCGTGATGGCCCCCACGATGCTATAGCCATTGGCCACCCACTGAAAAGGCCGGGTGCGCAGTTGATACAGCAAAACAAAATACAAAATACCAAACACAAACATGCCGAACACCCCCGGTATAAATGAAAACCGGATGGAATCCAGGGAGTAATAAAAGGCAAAAACGCCGGTAATGAAACAGGTGTAAGCCAGCAGTTTATACCGGCGTAAGGTAATTTCGTCGGAAAAAGCCTCGGGAGGAATAAACCCGTAGATGTAGTCCTGGAGTCGCTTCATCATGGCCTACCGAAATAAGTAGTAACAAACCACGTAGGCCAGCCAGATCCAGACACCCTGAGCAAGCCCCAGGCCGACGGCATCAGACCAACCCAACCGGTTGTTGATTCGACGGAAAAAAATCGGCAACAACGTACAGATAACCCCCTCTCCCACGATGATGTATAACGGAGCACTTCCGATCATCTGACAATGAATATAATACCACCAGCCTGCATCTTTTGCCCAGTGTTCCATCAGTGGAATAATCGACAAACCCAGCAAGGCTGCGGCCGAAACCGCCAGCCACATGGGCTTCCAGGTGCTGACGAGCCAGCCCAGATAACCGATCTGAACCAAAATAACGGCCCAGGCAAACGGCATGTACAGCGGTGATCGGATGAGCATGGGTTCGTCATTCGGATAAATCAACGTCCCCGTTGCATCAACCAGCCACCAGTCTGCCAGCAGTTCGCCAATGCCAGCAATCAGGCCGAAAAGCAGCAGTCTGCGCAGAAACAGATCGTGATAGAACCAGGCAAACAAAACCAGAACCGCATAGGTGCCGTAGGCCAGCCAGGCTGCCGACTGCCAGCCTAGCCGGTAGCGGTCGCTGACAATGCCGATGCCCAGCACCAGGCCCAGTGTCAGCAGAATAAAATAGGTTCGGATGCGTTGGTGATGTCGGGTAACCGGTAGCGAAATCATAGAAAAGGTCGTTTGACGACGACTTTCATTTTTTGAAAAATAGCGTTTGCGGTGGCCACCGTCTGCACGGTTTTGGGCACGTCGGAATGCCATTTCAATCCTTTCCGGTACCGGATTTTGTCGAACCACCGAAATGGTAACAACAGGAACGGTTCGTGCAAATCCCAGAGTGTACACAACGGGGCGTTTGAACCGGAACGTTTGATGATGTTGTTGACGGCCCGGCGGGCGGCTTCGTTGGCCCCCTCCATCGAAGCCAGATCGGTGAAAGTTTTAACGTAGTCGGAAGCCAGAAACAGATTGGGAATTTCTGTATAGGAATTGGGGCGCAGGTCCCAGGTATTCGTTAAGTTCACCAATAGTTTTTCGGTATTCTGCACCGCTACGCCATTTTTTTCGACAATATCCGAATCGATGTAATATGTCACTAAACTTTCATCGTGCAGGAGAACCTTTCCCTCGACGTTGAAACTTCGCTTCAATTGGGCCCAGACTTCGTCTTTAATTTCGGCGAACGTACATTGCTGCGCTGTTTTGCCATACAAAATACCGGGCGTTTCCCAGTCCGAGACATCAACCGACAAAACAGTTTTCACCGTGCCGTCGCCGTAACCGCTGACCTCGAAATCGCCCCAGAACTGGAGCTGGGAAATTGCCGTCAACGCCCAGGGCGTATCGACGCAGATGATATGACCGTCGATGATGTCTACCTGATCGGATAAATAAAACTGAATCCCGTTCATCCAGTCGACGTTGTTGGCCAGCGTACGGATATTATCCAGACAGGCGTCCTTGTACAGCATGTTCTCATTCACGAGCGGAGCCATTGCTTCGACTGGCATGGCCGAAATGTAGTAATCGCCCTGAACGGTTTTTCGATTGCCATCTGCATCCTCGACAACGACGCCCGTGATGCTCTTTTTGTCGCAGAGAAATTCAACGGTTTCCTGCCCTTTTTCGTAGTATACCCCTCTTTGTACGAGGTAATCATACCACGGATTGAGCCAGACGTCGTTGGTCGGGCCGTTGAGAACGCGGTCAACCTGAATTTCCGGATTCAGCAAATCGAACACGAGTTGAATGAGAATATCACCCCCGGTTTTCGTACTGGCTTTGCGGGCTTTCGCAGCCACCAGCGTCCGGGTCAAGCCATTCACAAACAGGGCTTTGTAGGCATCGCTATGCTCATCGGCTTCCGTAAACTCCCACCAGCCAATGCTCTCGTAATCGTCCAGCCGACGGGTTTTACAACTCGTCATGAGTTGCCAGAGCTTGTGCGCCATCAACTTCGACTCGCCCGGTTTTAGCCCCGTATGGGTCTTGAAGATGTCATCGTAGATCACTTCCAGATCAGCGAGCGAGGTTGGAAATTTGCTCAGGGCGATGATGGGCGCCTGATCGAACCGGGCCATCATCATTTTGTTGCTCTGCACCAGGTTATCAAACACCCCCCGCTTGTTAGCTTTCCCGGTTTTCGGGTTTTTGAAGGGAATCCGCTTCATGGTGTCGGTAATGTGCCGGTAGAATCCGGGGAAAAACCGGAAACCGTGTTCGCCTGGGAGCGGCAGACGCCCCCCGCTGGCACTGCCGGGCACATTTACGCTACGGGCTTTTCCGCCCACATAATCGGGTTTCTTTTCATATACTTCAACGGCAAATCCCCGTTCGATCAATTCATGGGCCGCACTCATACCGGCTACTCCTCCGCCGAGAATAACTACCTTTGGACTCATAGCTTTGCAATAATTTGGGTTTAGGAGAACTGCGTAGTAGATAAATTGGAAAAAAACCAATTTATACTTAAAATAGCTCCTCCGCAATAAGATAATTAAAATATTACCGTTTGCCTACTAATAGTCACTCGGAATGAATATTCAGACAGATGTTGACATCCGTAACTATTTGTAGTACGTTTGACTAATCACCCGTTATTAGCCTGTATTCGATGAATCTGCGGAAAGCTGAGGAGTTTATCCTTGCTAAATTGAAGCGCGATCTTTCGCCCACCCTCTATTACCACGGTCTTCATCATACCCTGGATGTGGTTGATGCGGTTTCTAAACTGGCACAGGCAGAGGATGTTACCGATAAGGAGTCGCTGACGTTGTTGCGAACAGCCGCGCTTTACCATGACTGCGGTTTTATCACCACCTACCAGGGCCACGAGGCTGAGGGGTGCCGCTATGCGCGCGAAACACTCCCGCAGTTTGGCTACCTTTCCGAGCAAATTGAGCAGATTTGCGGCATGATTATGGCAACCAAAATACCGCAGAATCCTCAAAACCTATTCGAGGAAATCCTGTGTGATGCGGATCTGGATTACCTGGGCCGTGCAGACTTCGACCCGATTGCCAGCTCGCTTTTTGAAGAATTGAAAGAGCGAAATTTTATTCGCGACGAAGCCGCCTGGAACCGGATTCAGGTCAGTTTTCTGGAAAGCCACCACTATTGGACCAAAACCGCTACAGCTTTACGGCAGGTCAACAAGCAGGAACGATTGAACAACTTGAAAGAAATTGTCAGCCATTATTCGGTATGACCGACATGGTTTGGATTTTCTCGTTTTGCAACCGGATGCGTTGACACAGAATTCGCATCATGTTCCGCAACACTTCTTCGCGTTCTTCCATCAGGTCGTAAAAATCTTCGTGGTCGATCCGGAACAGCAGCACATCGGAAGCTACAACCGCTGAAGCCGATCGCGGTTCGGTGTCGAGCAAGGCCAGTTCACCAAACACATCGCCCCTCCCAAATTGTGCCAACCGCTGCTGGCGGTCGAAAATATCGACTGTTCCCGAATAAATTACAAACATACAGTTTCCAATATCACCTTTCTGAAAAATGGTCTGACCATCCTGGTACGTAACTTCTTTCATGATCGGCGCAATCGTACTCAGAATATTTTCGGGCGTATCGGCAAAGAGCCGGGTATTTTTCAAAACAATAACCCGCTCAAAATCAGAAATGTGGGCTTCTGTTGATTTCATGTGTTGACTAGCTATTGTAGGATGATCGGCCAGCAATCGCTGGTACCATTCGGGGTGATGTTCCTTCACTACCTGCAAAACGCCATCGGCGCTTTCCCTCAGTAACTGAATCGGATGGTTGATATACAAACCTAATAAACGGGTGTTTGCCAGCGAGCGTGAGGTCCACCGTCGCAGGGCTACACTGATCGTCCAGGCCGAAAACATGGTTTCTCCCTGATGCAAAATGTACGTTAACAAGGGCTCCTGCGAATGAAAAGGTTCCAGTTGCGCATCGACCAGACGGACTTTTTCGGCCACCGGCACATCGTCGAGCAGGGCCTGTAGGCACTGGTATACCACCCGGGGAATCAGGTTGTCAAGCATCTCCAGTGCATTCGCCCGCCGTTCCCGCGAGGCATGATCGATTCCCGTCCGAACGCTGGCAATCACGTCGCGATCATACAGTTGCATGAGCAGAAAGAAAATCCGCTGCAAGAGCAGACCGATTTCATAATCAAGACAAGCCAGCAGCTCTTTGTCATTTTTGTGGAGACTTCCGTGGAGCAACCGTTGCGCCAGTTTCAGTTCTTCCTGCAAAACCGGGTAGTATATTTCCGATTTGGTAGCGACGCTTTCCAGATGGCTCAACGCCCGCAAAGCGGCCATCCGAACCGTCAAGTCGGGTTTGCCAACGAGGGTGGTCAATACGTGATGGCTTTCAGGAACTTTGATTTTTGCACAAACCGACGCAATCCGGCGAATCAGCAGCGTATCGGATGACGCCAGAACAGCTTCTTCCAGAAACGGAACAGCCGCTGTTTGCATGTCGCTCAGGCTCCGGGCCGCGGTTCGCCAGTAGAGTTTGTCGGACAACAGGCTGACAAGCTGACGGGTCAAAGCGGCATTTTGCATGACCCCGGCCGTTCGAATGGCGGCATTCACGACGGCAGGATCGCTACTTTTTAGGGAGGCCGTAACCAAGTCGCTTCGCTGTTGCAGTTGAAGCCCGCGGATGACCTCCAAAACCGCCATTCGGTCGGATGGATCGTTCGATGTACTCAACTGATCCAAACTTTCGGTAGCTGATTTTGTATACGGGCGGTTTTTCCAACTCCCCAGAATGGCGCCTTTGCGGGTCGTCAATTCCGGGTGGTGCAGTAGATCCGCTACGCCTTTCGCATCGGCTTTGGGCAATCCTGCGTACAACCGGCTGGCCAGCGCCCGGATCGCCGGTTCGGAATCCTGAAGAGCCAGACGGTAAACAAGCGGGGCATCAACGGGAAATTTCAAGTCTATAAATGATTCCAGCGCAAACCGGCGAACCGGCAACTCGGCATGATTGAGGAGCATTACCGATGCGTCCGACAGCTTTTCCGGATGATGCGTTTTCAGCCAGTTCATGGCGTTGATAACCTCCTCGACCCGCGCGCTTTCCAGGTTCGTCAATACCAGATTCAACACCTCTTCGGGTGCGGCCAGCTCGTTCGTTTCCAGAAACCGCCGGCTCAAAGCCGACTTCAGTTCGTTCAGGTAATTTTGATACGTTCGCCGGAGCAGCAGGAAAGCGACCAGCGTACCGATGCCCATCCAGACAAACAGCACCCATTCGTTCAATTCCGGATACGCATGAAACGCGTAGATCATCACCCCGGCCAGGGCCATCCCGAGCGGTTCGTAATACCCCTTGACGAGGGTATGGCCGTGCAAGCGTTGCTGGGTCGTCAGAGGCTGGAAAAGCACCAGAAAAACCGGATCGAAGAGCGAACGGCGCATGACCTCGAACGTCAGATAGAGCGCACAGTAGTACAACAGCCAGGTCGGTTCGCTGACATCCAGCACCCAGACAATCCAGAAAACGATCACGCCTACCAAAGCGGTTATGGGCAGTAGTTGCAGGGAACGCCGGATGCCGAGTCGGTCGAGCGCCTGTCCCGAGATGATCACCTTGACGACCATAGCAATCAAATACGTCAACGCCAGGACTTTACTCAGGTATTGCAGCAGCGAGGTGGTTGAGTGAATTTTGTATTTGACGTTGATAAAAAAAGCGTATTCCACGCTGGCGGCCACCGTCGCCACCGCCACCAGACTCAGACACATGGAGGTGATCAGGCGGCTGTTGCCAAATAAATGCTCGACAATGAGCGATTGGTTGGGCTGGCGAACCCGCGAAGAACCGTGTGTGGCGTGAACATCGTGGGAATGATAAGTGAGCCGCAGGATGTAGATGGCCGCCAGAAAGGAGCCGAAAGCCACAATCAGCAGGAAGAACATATCGGTATGGGCATGAACCAGAGCAGCCAGAATGGCCCCCATTGCCTTGGCGGGCATATCACCCGAACTGATGACGCTGAACAACCGTTTGCTTTGCCGGACATCGAACACCACCGCCGAAACACCCCAGAACTCCAGATTCGTGAGCAGATAGATCATCCGGAAACCAACCATGATGGCAATGGACGACCACACGGAATGCCCCGCCAGAACGAGCACATCAATGATGAATGTCAGGATAATAACTGCCCACAAAACCCGGACAGCCAACGTTCGAAGGGCCAGAAGATGCTCGTAATGTGCGTACAATTTCCCGACGATCATCATCGCAATCGCGGAACCGATGTAGGCGATGGGCAGACTGGTTTCGGGGTGATTTTCAAGCAAAATGACGTTCGCCGAAACATAGACCAGGATCGTCCCAATGCCGAGAAAAAAGTTGTGTAAGAAAAATAACCAGACTGTTCGAACTTCATGATGGCGTACACCAATCGAACGGTAGAACTTTTGAGCTGGCGACATGCCGGTTTTAAAACTTGCTAATGATAATCAATAATACTGCTTTTCCGCCATTCTGCCTACTTTTACACGACAATTTGCAATTTGATCATGGTATCACAACATACAATTAATCCGTACCAGCCCCATCATCCCATTCGCATCGTTACGGCGGCTTCCTTGTTCGACGGCCACGATGCCGCCATTAACCTCATGCGCCGGATCATGCAGGCATCCGGTGCCGAAGTGATCCATTTGGGTCACAACCGGTCGGTAGCCGAGATCGTCGACTGCGCCATTCAGGAGGATGTGCAGGGCATTGCCGTTACGTCGTACCAGGGTGGGCATGTCGAATTCTTCAAGTATATGATTGATTTACTTCGGGAACGAAAAGCTTCTCATATTAAGGTATTTGGCGGTGGCGGTGGCACTATTTTACCCGCCGAGATAGACGAGTTGCACCAATATGGCGTGACCCGGCTGTATTCGCCGGATGATGGGCGAACGATGGGATTGCAAGGCATGATCAACGACTTGCTGGAACGCTGTGACCACCCCACCGGAACGGCCGATCACCTGGCGAAACTGAACGGGCAACTGGCTTCGCTCGCCCAAACCCGAAATGTTAACCTGATCGGGCAGTTGATTTCGGTGGCGGAAAATGAACCGGCATCGTACGAAAAAATCGACAAGTCGTTTCAACAAACCGATCGCGGTTTTGTCCCGGTTTTGGGGATCACCGGAACCGGTGGCGCGGGCAAATCGTCCCTGGTCGATGAACTCGTTCGGCGGTTTCTGCTGACGATTCCCGACAAAACCGTCGCTCTCATTTCCGTCGATCCGTCGAAACGCAAAACCGGGGGGGCCTTGCTGGGCGACCGCATCCGCATGAATGCCATCCACCCCGACCTGGCGGCTGGCCGGGTGTATATGCGCTCCTTGGCGACCCGTCAGGCCAATCTGGCGCTCAGCAAACACGTTCGGGATGCGATTGAAATCTGCCAACATGCCCGGTTCGACCTGATCATCATCGAAACCTCCGGCATTGGGCAGTCGGACACCGAAATTACCGATCATTCGGATGTCAGTTTATACGTCATGACGGCAGAATACGGTGCCGCCACGCAACTGGAAAAAATCGATATGCTCGATTTTGCCGACGTCATCGCCATCAATAAGTTCGACAAACGCGGGTCGTTGGACGCAATGCGGGATGTTCGCAAACAATACCGCCGAAATCACGCAGTTAACAACCCCGGCATTTGGGAACTCCCGGACGAAGAACTCCCCATTTTCGGAACGATTGCTTCCCAGTTTAACGACGCAGGCATGAACGCCCTGTTCTCGAAACTGATGCAGCTCGTTCAGCAAAAAACCGGTACTTCTTTCCTGCATCAGGTCGTCACCACCCAACTCTCTCCCCCGCCCTCGGCCATCATTCCGGCAGAACGGGTTCGCTATCTGGCCGAAATTGTCGAAACCAGTGACCAGTATGATGCCTTCGTGAAGGAGCAGGTGGCGCTTGCCCGGAAGATGTATCAGATCAACGGAGTCTTAAAAACCCTGTCAGCACCGGGGCGTCATACGGTCGAAGACCCTGACAGGGTTGCGCCAGATCTCCAAGCCCTTTATACAGACTTTGAAAACCGCCTTCACCACGATTGCCGGCGACTTTTGGAAGGCTGGCCGGCCCTGAAGCAGAAATACCGGGCGGATACCTACCAATATCAGGTTCGGGACAAGACGATTCACCAGAGCCTGTTTTCAACCTCTTTATCGGGTTTGCGAATCCCGAAAATCAGTTTGCCCACTTACGAAGACTGGGGTGACATCCTGCATTGGCTACTGACCGAAAATGTGCCGGGCGAGTTTCCCTATGCCGCCGGCGTGTTTCCCCTGAAGCGCGAAGGCGAAGATCCCGCGCGGATGTTTGCGGGCGAAGGCGGAGCGGAGCGGACGAATCGACGGTTTCACTACGTCTCGAAAGGCCTGCCCGCCAAACGGCTTTCTACGGCGTTTGATTCGGTTACCCTTTACGGCGAAGACCCGGATTTCCGCCCCGATATTTACGGCAAAATCGGCAACTCCGGCGTCAACATCTGCACCCTGGACGACGCCAAAAAGCTCTACAGCGGTTTTAATCTCTGCGACCCGGCCACGTCGGTTTCCATGACCATCAATGGCCCCGCTCCCATGCTGCTCGGTTTTTTTCTGAATGCCGCCATCGACCAGCAGTGTGAGTTGTATTTGCGGCAAACCGCCCCCCAACCCCCTGAAGGGGGAGTAGAAACCGCCGGATCTAGCGCCCCCTCCAGGGAGTTGGGGGGAGAAGTCGCTTATCAGGGCGAATTACCGGACGGCAATAACGGGTTGGGGTTGATGCTGCTGGGCACCACCGGCGATCAGGTTCTGCCGAAAGAGGTGTATGAAAAGATCAAGGCGGATACGCTGCGGCAGGTACGCGGAACGGTTCAGGCGGACATTCTGAAAGAAGATCAGGCGCAAAATACCTGCATTTTTTCGACGGAATTTGCCCTGCGGATGATGGGCGACATTCAACAGTATTTCACCGACCAGCAGGTTCGCAATTTTTATTCCGTTTCCATCTCGGGTTACCACATTGCCGAAGCGGGGGCCAATCCGATCTCGCAATTGGCCTTCACGCTTTCCAACGGGTTCACGTTTGTGGAATATTACCTCGCCCGGGGCATGAAAATCGACGATTTTGCGCCCAACCTGTCGTTCTTTTTTTCCAACGGGATGGACCCCGAGTATTCGGTGCTGGGTCGGGTGGCCCGTCGAATCTGGGCGAAAGCGATGAAGTACAAATACAAAGGCAATGAACGTTCGCAAAAGCTGAAATACCACATCCAGACTTCCGGCCGGAGTCTGCACGCGCAGGAAATTGCGTTCAACGACATCCGCACCACCTTACAGGCCCTGAGCGCGTTGTCGGACAACTGCAATTCCCTGCACACCAACGCCTACGACGAAGCCATCACGACACCCACCGAGGAAAGTGTTCGGCGGGCGATGGCCATTCAGTTGATCATCAACAGGGAATTTGGCCTTTCCCGACACGAAAACTCCCTGCAGGGCTCCTTCAGTATGGAAGAACTCACGAATTTGGTCGAACAGGCGGTTTTGAACGAATTCCGCAGCCTGAACGAGCGGGGGGGCGTTTTAGGCGCTATGGAACGCATGTATCAGCGTAGTAAAATTCAGGACGAGTCGATGGTCTATGAAATGCAGAAACACAGCGGCAAGCTACCCCTCATCGGTGTCAACACGTTTCTGGACCCCAACGGTTCGCCCACCCGCATCCCACAGGAAGTCATCCGCTCGACCGACAACGAGAAACGGTACGCCATCGAATCCCGGAAAGCATTTCAGGAACGAAATCGCGAAGCGGCCAATGTTGTTTTGAAACAGGTACAACAAACCGCACTGGCCAACGGCAACATCTTTGAAGCCCTGATGGAAGCCACCAAAGTTTGCTCGCTGGGCCAGCTGTCGCGGGCGTTGTATGCAGTGGGGGGGCAATACCGCCGGAATATGTAAAAAACGCAGCCGTTACCTGGTGAAACCGAAAAAAAACATTTACCAACTGGCGCAGAGATTGGCGCGAAAAATGCAAAGGCTCGGTAGTGTATCAAAAATCCGCACCTCTTTTGTCTGGCAATCCACTTTTTCTCTAACCTATAATTAATAAAACATCACCTGTTGATGCGTTTTTCTGGAGAAAGGAATAAAAAATAATGGTCTACCAATGACACCATTATTGGATGAGAATACTAATTTAAGGCGATCAATGACTTCATGGCAGTGTCATCGTTGACCTGATTTATCTGAATTTGCCGCAACACTGTACTTGAAGCTTCACAATGGGATACAACCTCAAGATGGAAAACAGCATCGAACGCGAACGCATTTATACCCGCGCCGATAACAAAGGGTGGAAGAAATGGGGTCCTTATCTGTCTGAACGCTCCTGGGGCACGGTCCGCGAGGATTACAGCGTCCACGGCAATGCCTGGGGGTTTATCACCCACGACATGGCACGTTCCCGGGCCTATCGCTGGGGTGAAGACGGGATTGGTGGGCTTTCCGACAACAAGGGTCACGTTTGTTTTGCCCTGGCTTTCTGGAATCATACGGACAGCATCATCAAGGAACGGCTTTTTGGTTTGACCGGCCCCGAAGGAAACCACGGCGAGGATGTGAAGGAGATGTACTATTACCTGGATAGTACGCCCACCCATTCTTACATGAAAATGCTGTATAAGTACCCCCAGCAAGCGTTTCCGTATACCCGTCTGGTCGATGAAGCCCGGCATCGAAACCGTCTGCAACCCGAATTCGAGCTGGTCGATACCGGTATTTTTGACGCCAACCAGTATTTCGACATTTTCATTGAATACGCCAAAAATGACGAAAATGACATTCTGATCAAAATTACCGCCCACAACCGGTATACTGAGGCTGCAAAACTCACAATGCTGCCCACACTCTGGTTCCGCAATACCTGGTCGTGGGGGTATGAGCAGTATGCTTACAAGCCCATTCTGAACGGCATTGCCACCACCCAGATTGCAGTCGATCACAAACTCCTGGGAAAGTATAAACTGTATTGCGAAGACGCCGACGAGCTGCTGTTCTGCGAAAATGAAACCAATACGGAACGACTCTACGGCATTCCCAACGACTCCCTGTTTTGCAAGGACGGTGTCAACGATTACATTGTTTCGGGCGACAAAAAATACGTCAATCCGAATCAGATTGGCTCGAAAGCTTCGGCCCGGTATGTCCGAACGGTTCCGGCCGGCGAATCCGTCACCATTCGGCTGCGGTTTAGTCAGGATACCCACAAAAGCCAGCCTTTCGCTGATTATGACGCCATTTTTGACCAACGGGTTCAGGAAGCGGACGATTTTTACGATCAACTGCAAGCCAATGTGACCGATCCGGAATTGCGAATCATTCAGCGGCAGGCCTACGCGGGCATGTTGTGGAACAAGCAGTTCTATTATTACAACGTGAACGAATGGCTGAAAGGCGACCCAAAAATGCCCACGCCGTTTCATGGACGGGCCTACCAGCGCAACTCCGGCTGGCGGCACATGTATACCGCGAACATCCTGTCGATGCCCGATAAATGGGAATATCCGTGGTTTGCTGCTTGGGATCTGGCCTTTCACACGTTGACACTGGCACGACTTGATCCCCATTTTGCCAAACGCCAACTGGCGGTTATCCTGCGGGAGTATTACATGCACCCCAACGGGCAAATTCCGGCTTATGAGTGGAATTTCGGTGATGTAAACCCGCCCGTTCATGCCTGGGCGACGTGGAAAGTCTACGAGATCGACCGCGACATGAACGGCAAGGGCGATATCAACTTTCTGGAACGCGTGTTTCACAAACTGCTGCTCAACTTCACGTGGTGGGTAAACCGGAAAGACGTCAGCGGCAACAGCGTGTTCGGGGGGGGCTTCCTCGGCCTCGACAACATTGGGGTGTTCGACCGCAGCCAGCCCTTGCCAATGGGTGGTCACATCGAACAGGCCGACGGAACGGGCTGGATGGCCATGTATACGCTGAACATGCTGCGGATTGCCTGCGAAATTGCACTGACCCGGCCAACCTACCAGGACATGGCGTCCAAGTTTTTCGAACACTTCCTGCACATCGCGGCTGCCATGAAAAACCTGGGTGGACAGGGCATCAGCCTGTGGGACGAAGACGATCAGTTCTATTATGATGTGCTGCACACGCCCGACAACGCGAGTATGCTGTTGAAAATCCGCTCGATGGTGGGCCTGATTCCGCTCTTTGCCGTCGAAATTCTGGATGATGATTTGCTGGAAAAATTGCCGGATTTCAAACGGCGGGTCGAGTGGGTTCTGACCAACCGCCCGGATCTGGCGTCGATGATTTCGCGCTGGCACGAACCGGGCAAGGGTGCTACCCACCTGCTTTCGCTGCTTCGGGGTCACCGAATGAAAATGCTGCTCAAACGGATGTTCGATGAAACCGAGTTCCTGTCTGATTATGGCATCCGGGCGTTGTCGAAATACCACGGTGAAAAACCGTATGAGTTCAACCTGAACGGCGAGATTTTCTCCGTAAAATACGTTCCGAACGAATCGGAAACCAGCCTGTTCGGCGGCAATTCCAACTGGCGGGGTCCGATCTGGTTCCCGGTTAATTACCTGCTGATCGATTCGCTGCTGAAGTTCTACAACTACTACGGCGACGATTTCGAGATCGAATACCCGACCAATTCCGGTCAGGTCATGAGCATCAAGGAAGCAACGGTGCTGGTGGCCGAACGTCTGGTCAACATTTTCCGGCGCGACGAAACCGGCAAAATACCGGCTTACAATGGATACAAAAAATACCAGGATGATCCGTATTTCAGGGATATGCACCTGTTTTTTGAATATTTCCACGGCGATAACGGCAGCGGTCTCGGAGCCAACCACCAAACCGGCTGGACCGGGCTGGTGGCAGACCTGATCGAATTCCTGTATCAACACCGGCTTCAGAAAGAACCGGTTCATGCCAAAGTATTGTAACAAACGTAAAAAGCCGGCATTGAACCGGCTTTTTACGTTGAGAAGTGAACGGTATTTCTACCGGCCTTTCCTTTTTGATTACAATTTAATACGTACATATAAGCACAAATTCAATTTGTATTAATTGGGGTTACCGGCTCAGGATCCTTCCAAAATTCAGTTTTTTTGATTCGCTTACTTTAACGTTTTCCAGCGCTGTTTATTCGTCCATATACTCAGAAAAGCAGACCGGCAACTCACTTTCTTTGGCTCATCCAACCAAAAATTGTATCTTCACCAGCCCGACCTAACTAATTTCTCTGATGCCGCGGTTGTTGTTCCCTGTGATTCTGTTGTTGTGTTTTGTCGTTTTTCAACCGATAACCGGGTATGCGTCAGGACTAACGTCTGACTTAAAATCAGACAACGATTCCGTTCCCCGGCTCAACAATACCGCCATCAAACTGGCCCGAAACAAGAATTACAGCGGGGCGCTCCAGCTTCTGCAACGCGCTTCCGCGGATCGCCCTTCCGACACATTGCTCTACAACCAGGCCATCATTCTCAGCCGTCTGAAACGGTATGAAGAAGCCAGCAGCCTGTTGCAGCAGATCCCCAATTTTGCGCACGCCCAGGCCAATCAGGGCGTCTTTTTCTGCATGAGTGGTGATGTAAAAGTGGGCCTGGCCCTGCTGGAAAACACCCCCGGCGGGAAGGGAGCTGACAAAGTAGCCTTCAACCGGGCCGTTGCACACCTCCACGCCGGTCAATTCGAAGAAGCCAGCCGGGCCGCTTCGGATGCCGTTCGGATGCGACCCGGAGAGCCGGTGTACCGAATGGTCAAAGGCGATGCATTGCTGGGTTTGGGGAAATTCCGCGAAGCCCTGAACGCTTATGAATCCGTCGAAAAAGTGCCGGAACTTGCCATGATGCTGCCGGTTCGGCTGGGCAATGCGCTCCTCGGCCTGAAAGAATACGAAGACGCTGCCGAAAAATTCACCAATTACCTGCTCACCAACGACCGAACCTACCAGGCACCAGCCCGCTTTGGACTGGCGAATGCTTTCTATGGCCAGAAAGAATTTGCCAAAGCCGTGGGCGAATACCGCCGGGCGGTTCAGTTTCGTCCGCAATGGGTAGAAGCCCGAACCGGCCTGGGCAACGCCCTGTGCAGCATTCGTGATTACCGCTCGGCCCGCATCGAGTTTGAAGCCGCTTTAGCGCTGTCTCCTGAAAACCAGCACATTCACCTGGGTTTGGGCGTCATCAGCCACCGGCAGGGCCTACATGAACAGGCGATGGAGCACTTCATGCAGGCCCCCGATTTGTTCGATCAGAAAGACAAAAATCTCGCCGATTGCTTTTTAAGCCGTGGCCTTACGCACCTGGAATTCAACCGACTGGACACTGCCCTGGTCGACCTGAACGTGGCCATGCGACTGAACAAAGAACACCCGGCGGCCTATGCCGGTGCCAGCGAAGTCTACCGCAAAAAAGACAGCTTCCGCTACACACTGGCGTACCTGGAAAAAGCCATTCGCCTGTCTCCGCAAAACGACAAGATGCTAACCAACAAAGGCAACATGCATCTAAAGTCGGGAAACATGGAAGAAGCCTATGACAACTTTTCCTGGGCCCTGCATCATAACCGTCAGAACCTGAATGCGTTGAACGGTTTATCGATTTCACTGCTGGAGAAAGACCGCATCGAACAGGCGGAAGCTGTTCTCGACAGCGTCATCAACCGAGGGCATCACAAGGCGTTTCTGTTTAACAACCGGGGCATTGTTCGCTCCTACCTGGCCCTGAAAAAGGAAAAGGAGCGGGATTTTCACAATGCCAAACAATACTATTACCGCTCCGTCCGCGATTACGAGCGGTCGCGCGACCTCGATTCGACGCATAAAACGTACTTTAATAATTTAGGGAACGTCTACAAAAACACGGAAGAATACGACAAGGCCGTTCAAAGTTACTTGGGCCATCTGGACAAAAGTGCCATCAACAACCTCGGGGTTCTGTATGCCCGCAACAAAAGAGGGGAATATGGTTTGCATTACCTCAACATTGCCCTGAACATCGATTCGGCCAGCATGGTATACCAGTTTAACCGGTATAAGGTCTACAAAGAGTATTTTAAGGATTCTCTGGCGCGCCGACCCGACATTCTCCAGGCCCAGAATCTGATGCCGACCAACTCAATTAGTTCAAAATACAGCAAAGACGGTTACATCAATATTTACCTCTACGATTACGAATTCGAACGCTACGAATTCCCCGGCGACCACTATTTCCCAATCCAAACCGACGCCCCTACCCCCCCGGACTACCGGCCACTGGACGACCTGGTGATGATGGAAATCATTGCGAAACCTTCTAAAGTCGAGACTCCACAAAAAAACCGGGTTGCGAACAAACGCATGCCCAAACCACGACGATCCCGGCTGGCGGGCAGTACAAAGTGTCCGAAGATTATCTAGCATTCACGCAACAACAAAATCACCCAATAAATCCTTGCTTTTGTCTAATAAAAATAACTAACTTAGGGTAGTTATACCAAAAAAGCGATGTCATGAATGTGTTACAACGAGTTGAACACTGGGGCGATACGCATCACCCCGCCTGGATTGACGCTCTTCGCATTATGCTGGGAATTATCCTGTTCCTGAAAGGAGTTAGTTTTATTGGAGACACCACCTACCTTTCTTCGCTCGTTGGCGGAAGCCGCTTCGGTCTGACGCCGGTTATGCTGGTTCACTACGTTGCCTTTGCCCATCTGGTGGGCGGGGTGCTGATCGCCTTCGGGATGCTGACGCGCCTGGCGGTGCTGGCTCAGTTGCCCATCCTGCTGGGGGCCGTCTTTTTCATCAACATCAGCAAGGGTTTCTCGGCCCTGAATTCCGAATTGTGGTTATCGATTGTCGTGCTTTTTCTGCTGATTATGTTCCTGGTCGTTGGGTCGGGCAAGTTTTCGATGGACGACTGGATGAGCCGGCACGATCATTAAAACCACCTAAGTGAGTTGCTGTTTATACTGACGGGGGCTGATGCGCTCTACAGTTCGAAAGGCATTGCTGAAATGTGTCAGGCTATTGAATCCCGATTCATAACAGGCATCCGTAATCGACTTGGCGGGATTACTCAAAATCTGTTTCGCCAGCCGGATGCGTTCCTGAAGAATAAACTGGATCGGCGATATGCCAAGCTCGTTTTTGAATAACCGGAAAAAGTGAGACTTGGACAAACACGCCTGACTGGATAACTCGTCGATCGCCAACGCCTTCGTCAGATTATTGCGTATGTACTCCACCACAAACGCCAGCCGGTGCGAACTCATGTATTTCCGCGCCTGATCGACCAGCACCCGCCGGGCCTGGGTCTGCATCAACCGTACGATCAGTTCTTCCAGCGAATTGTGGATGAAGAACGGTTTCAGCACGTTGTTTTCCCGGTATAACCGGATGATTTTATCGATCAATGAGCTGATTTCGAAATTGTTCTGCAAGTGGTAATTGTTGGAATCCATCTCCCAGAGTTCACTGGGTTCGCTGCGGGGATATTCTTCGTTCAGGTAATTGACGGTCTGCCGGATAAACTCCTCCGAAATCGTGAGCGCAATACAGCGGGTGGGCATTTGAACAGTCGCTTCCGGAAAGTCAATTTTCATTGGTTTACTGGCCGGTAACACCAGCGATTCACCAGGCAGATAATCGAACGGTTTCAGATCGTCGATGTGCATGACTTTCTTGCCGGTCAGCATACTGGTCAGTACCGGCGCACCAAATTCCAGCTCGACCAACTGCGCCCGCTGAAAAGTTTCGTACAAATGAAGTTCAGCCACATCGTGGCTCAGGGTCAGCTTATTTTCCACCAGCGCATCCAGGCGACCACCCCAGGCCGGTAATGCTTCCGAATTCTGCAATGATTTTCTTCCCGATGTCATAAGCAACTGGTTCTGTTCCGTTTACAATTCCGATTTCGACTTTCCAAATTCTTCAAAAACCGTATTCAGTACGAAAAAAAGCCTTTTCCAGTACAATGGACGGAGAAAAGAGAAAGAGACAATACCGTAAGTTTTTGAGACAATACCGAAAAAACTTTAGTACGATTTCGGCAAAATTTGTCACAATTCAAATTCCGAAAATCAGTTTAACTATTCTTACTTCCATGGAAACCTTAGAAGCACCCGTGGCCACCCGCTCGGCTACCCAACTGGAACGACCTCAGTTCAAAAATCAGTATGAAAACTTTATTGGCGGCAAATGGGTCCCTCCCGTTGGCGGTGAATACTTTGAAAATAACTCCCCCATCGACGATAGCCTGATTTCGAGAATGCCCCGTTCCAAAGCCCCCGACGTAGAACTGGCGTTGGATGCAGCTCATAAAGCGTTTGCGACCTGGTCGCGCACGTCGGCCACCGAACGCAGCAATATCATGCTCAAAATTGCCGACATCATTGAAAAAAACCTCGAATTCCTGGCGCGGGTCGAAACCGTCGAAAACGGAAAAGCCGTCCGCGAAACGATGGCGGCCGATCTGCCGCTGGTGGTCGACCACTTCCGCTATTTTGCCGGCGTTATCCGGGCCGAAGAAGGATCGGTGTCGGAGCTCGATGCCGATACGGTTTCGATGATCATCAAAGAACCGATTGGCGTAGTAGCCCAGATCATTCCCTGGAATTTCCCGTTGCTGATGGCCACCTGGAAACTCGCCCCCGCCCTGGCGGCCGGTTGTTGCGTGGTGTTGAAACCCGCCGAGCAAACGCCGACTTCGATTCTGGTGCTGATGGAACTGATCGAAAACGTCGTTCCTCCGGGGGTCATCAACATCATCAACGGTTTTGGCCCGGAAGCGGGTAAACCGCTGGCGCAATCGAAGCGCGTCGCGAAAGTGGCCTTTACGGGCGAAACCACCACGGGCCGACTGATCATGCAGTATGCGTCGGAAAACCTGATTCCGGTCACGATGGAGTTAGGCGGCAAATCGCCGAACATTTTCCTGCCATCGATCATGGATGCCGACGACGCCTTTTTTGACAAGTGTATCGAAGGTGCGGTCATGTTTGCGCTCAATCAGGGCGAAATCTGTACCTGTCCGTCGCGTCTGTTGGTTCATGAAAGCATTTTCGACGGTTTTATGGAGCGGGTAATTGAGCGTACGAAAGCCATCAAACTGGGGCACCCGCTCGATACGACCACGATGATGGGCGCGCAGGCTTCCAATGACCAGTACGAAAAAATTCTGTCGTATATCGACATTGGCAAACAGGAAGGCGCTGAAATTCTAACCGGCGGTGGTCCTGCAAAGCTGAACAGTGGCCTGGAAAACGGGTATTACATCGAGCCGACGATTTTCCGGGGCAACAACAAAATGCGGATTTTCCAGGAAGAAATCTTCGGCCCGGTGGTTTCGGCCACAACCTACAAAACCGTGGATGAAGCCATCGAAATGGCCAACGACACCCTGTACGGTCTGGGAGCCGGGGTCTGGACCCGCGATGCGCATGAGTTGTATCAGGTCCCGAGGGCCATTCAGGCCGGACGGGTGTGGGTGAACTGTTACCACAACTATCCGGCGCACGCGTCGTTTGGCGGGTACAAGAAGTCGGGCTTCGGTCGGGAAAACCACCTCTCGATGCTCAACCACTATCGCCAGTCGAAAAACCTGCTGATTTCGTACAGCAAGAATAAACTTGGGTTCTTTTAATTAATTGTGATTGAGCGAATGAGTAATTGAGTGAATAGCCTGCGGTCTCTTGGCACCCTTGTTCACTCAATCACTCATTCGCTCAATCACTCATTCACAATTACTTATGCCTATTTCCCGCGTTGAAGCCAACGAGGCTGCCAAAATCATCATCGACAAACTACGCCGGGAGCATGGCGAATTGATGTTCCACCAGAGCGGAGGGTGCTGTGACGGGTCGTCGCCGATGTGTTTTGCCAAAGGCGATTTCCTGATCGGCTCCTCCGATGTCTGGCTCGGAACGGTTCATGGCTGTGACTTTTTTATGTCGGAAGACCAGTTTGAGTACTGGAAGCATACCCAACTGACTATTGACGTAACGCCCGGCCGGGGGGCCAGTTTTTCACTGGAAATTCCGCTTGGCATCCGGTTTTTCATTCGCTCCCGGCTTTTCGAGCTGGAAGAACTCGATCAGTTGACGCCCATTCACATAGGACCAATTGAAGTTTGAGCGGTATAATTATCCGACAGAAAACGGATTCAGTTGCCCCTTTTGGCCCCCTATCTCTTAATTTTTCCTAAATCTCCCTCCTCTATCCAACAGAATGAGTTGGTGTTCGGGCAAAATCCGTATTTTTGTAACCGACGTCGGCATGGCAGGATGACACTGCCCGACGGAGTTTTCTATGGCTTCAAAAAAGAAAGTGGGTGCGTATCCGAGCGGGATGATTCTTTTCAGCCTGACTTCGGCCTTGTTTTTGATTGGTTTTTGTGGAATGCTGGTGCTTCAGTCCAAGAAATTGGTCCGGTATATTCGTGAAAACAACGAAGTACGGGTGTTTCTGGACAAGGATCTGGATGCCGGCAAACTCGAAAATCTCCACGCTGAAATCGTAAAAAAACCGTATGTTCTTTTCAACGGCACGTCACCCCAAATTACGTTCGTCAGCAAAGACGTAGCGGCCAAGGAGTTTATGGCCGATACCAAAGAAAATTTCACCAACTTCCTGAACGAAAACCCATTACGCGACAGCTACCGCATCAAATTGCAGGAGGATTACTTTGAAGAAGCCCGGCTCCAGGAAGTGAAAAACGATCTGGAAAGCGTCAACGGTGTTTTTGAAGTGATTTACCAGGAAAATATCGTCGACGAAATCAATAAAAACATCACCAAAATCTACATCATCATGTCGGTTTTTGCGGTGATTATGCTGGTCATCATCGTCGTTCTGATGAACAATACGATCCGGCTGGCCTTGTATTCGCAGCGACTGCTAATCCGGAGCATGCAGCTCGTCGGAGCGACCAACGGGTTTATTCAGCTTCCGTTTCTTCGGCGCGGCATGACGCAGGGCCTGATGAGTGGCATCGTTGCTGCTGCGCTCCTCTTCATTTTATTACAGGTAGCCCTCCGCAACATCGATGGTCTGGCGACCTTACAGGAACCCGAAAAAATTGCCATTTTGTTGGGTGCCGTTGTTGTACTCGGTGTAATCATCGGTTTAATCAGCACGTTCCAGGCGGTTCACCGGTATTTGAGCTTATCACTGGATGATTTGTACTAACCCGTTGGGCGGCATTTTTAAAACCATAGCTAACCAACTAACCATCAATCATTTAATAACATGAATAAACTTCCTTTCGGACGCGCCAACTACACCCTGATGGTGATCGGCGTGGTGATCATTCTCCTGGGCTTCATCGTGATGAGCATGGATACGGAAGAATTTGGCTTTGGAGCCCTGGGCCTCACCATCGGGCCCCTGATTGTCATGGGTGGTTTTATTCTCGAATTTTTTGCCATCTTGCGCCGACCAACGAATCAATGAGTTTCCTCCACGCGATAATTCTTGCCATTATTGAAGGGTTGACCGAGTTTTTGCCGGTTTCCTCTACGGGCCACATGATTATTTATTCATCCCTGGTCGGCATCAGCAAGTCGGAATTTACCAAACTTTATACCGTCAACATTCAATTCGGCTGCATCATTTCGGTGCTGGTACTCTACCGGCGCCGGTTTTTGCAAACGACCGATTTCTATTTCAAACTCCTTGTGGCCTTTCTGCCAGCCGCCGTCATCGGTTTTTTGCTGAATGATTTCATCGATTCGCTGCTGGAAAATGTAACCGTGGTTGCCATTACGCTCTTGCTGGGCGGTATTCTACTGGTGTACATCGACCGCATTTTCAAGCAGTTTCCACGGGATTACGACGTCACGTTTCCCGAAGCCCTCAAAATTGGTTTTTTTCAGTGCATCGCCATGATTCCGGGCGTTTCCCGCTCAGCCGCCACCATCATTGGTGGGATGACCCAGGGACTTACGCGGAAACAGGCCGCTGAATTTTCGTTCTTCCTGGCCGTTCCGACCATGGCGGCAGCTTCAGGCTATAAATTGCTGAAAACCTACAAAACCATCCAGTCCGACGATATTCAGATTCTGCTGATTGGTAACGTTGTTGCGTTCATTGTGGGCCTGCTCGCCATTCGCGGATTTGTTGGTTTTCTGACCAAATACGGATTCAAAGTATTTGGGTATTACCGCATTGCGCTCGGCTTGTTATTGCTGGGCCTGATGGCGGCCGGCGTAAAACTGGATGTTGTCTAACTCCATGCAACAACCTGACGAAGGCCAACTGATTCTCATCGATAAACCGCTGACCTGGACGTCGTTCGATGTCGTTAAGAAGCTCAAGTTTGCGGGGAAGTTCAAGAAAATCGGCCATGCCGGAACGCTCGATCCGCTGGCAACGGGTCTGCTGATTCTCTGCACCGGCAAAATGACCAAGCAGATCGACAGCTACCAGGCGCAGGAAAAGGAGTATACCGGCACGCTGGTGCTGGGCAAAACCACGCCCTCCGTCGATCTGGAAACGGATTTCGATGCCGAATTCGATGTTTCCGGAATCACTCCCGAAGCCATTCAAACTGCCGTTCAACAATTGACGGGCGTTATCGACCAGATTCCTCCCATTTATTCCGCCGTTCGGGTCAATGGCGAACGGCTTTACGAAAAAGCCCGACGGGGTGAAACCGCTGACAACGTGGAGGGCGGGATCAAATCCCGTACGGTGACCATCTCCGCTTTTGAAGTCGATACCGAACGGTTTCCAGAAATTGATTTCCGTATTATTTGCTCAAAAGGGACATACATCCGTAGCTTAGTACGCGATTTGGGATTGTTTTTGCAAAATGGCGCGTATTTAAAAGCCCTCCGCCGAACTCGAATTGGTGCGTTTCGGATTGAAGAAGCGGACACCGTCGACGGATTTATCAGCAAAAACCGCCCGGCTGAGCCATTACATTCATGAAGATTTACCACGGAACCGATACTTTTCAACCCATCCCCCACGCCGTTGTCACCAGCGGCACCTTCGATGGGGTTCATTTAGGCCACCAGAAAATTTTGAACCGGCTCACCGAAATTGCCCGACGCGACGAGGGTGGAGAGACCGTAGTGCTGACGTTCTGGCCGCACCCGCGCACGGTGGTTTCCAACGACAGCCAGGGCCTGAAACTGCTTTCGACACTGGAAGAAAAAACGGAGTTGCTGGCGGCTGCGGGCGTCGACAATCTGGTGGTGATTCCCTTCACCCGTTCGTTCTCCGAGCTATCCTCAGCGGAATTTATCGAACAGATCCTGGTGGATAAAATTGGAACCAAGAAGCTGGTCATCGGCTACGATCACCATTTTGGCCGGAATCGGGAAGGCAGCTTCGAGTATTTGCAGCAACACGCCCACCACTATGGTTTTGAGATTGAGGAAATCCCACGGCAGGATGTGGAAGATGTGGGCGTTAGCTCCTCCAAAATCCGGGCGGCATTGCTGGAAGGTGATCTGAAAACCGCCACCAAGTTTCTGGGGCGCCCCTACAGCCTGAGCGGAACCATCGTAAAGGGGCAGCAACTGGGCCGCACCATCGGCTACCCGACCGCCAACATCCAGGTCGACGATCCGAGCAAGCTGGTTCCATCCAATGGTATTTATGCCGCCGAAGTGATTTACAAAGGCGAAAAGCTGGGGGGCGCGATGAGCATTGGCACCCGGCCCACCGTCGGCGGAACCCACCGCACGATTGAAGTCTATATTTTTGATTTCAACCAGGAGATTTACGGCGAACACCTCACCGTCCGGTTTATCGAATACCTGCGCCCCGAATTGAAGTTCGAGGGACTGGCGGCTTTAGTGGATCAGATGCAACTGGACGTGGAACAGACGAGGGCAATTTTAGGAATGTAAGATAATTTCGAATGCTAAATGCGAAAGTTTCTCACTACCAGGCACTTTTACATTTAGCATTCATCATTTTACAGTTGAAATTATCTTTTATCACCCCAGCGATCGCACATAACTCCCCAGCCACTTCACATCCGCGCCGTGGTGTTCCAGAATTTCCTGAACGCCGGGGTCGTTGGCGTGGCCTTCAAACTCGATCAGAAACCAGTATTTAAACGTGGCCCCTTCCCGCAACGGGCGGCTTTCTATTTTGGTCAAATTGATGCTTCGGGCATCGAACTCCTGAAGAAACTGCGCCAAAACCCCCGGTTTGTTCGTGTTTGGCAGCCGGGCCACAATGGTGGTTTTGTCGTGACCACTTCTCTGGTTTTCAAAATCCTTCGCCAGAACCAAAAACCGGGTCCGGTTCAGGTCCGTATCTTCGATGTTGTCGAACAAAACCGGTACGCCGAACAGCTTGGACGCGATGTTGGAGCAAATGGCGGCCGCCCGGGGTTGCTGGGCCGCCAGCTTGGCCGCTTTGGACGTCGACTCGACCGGAATCAGCTCGGCGGGCAAGCCCTCGAAATAATCCCGCAAAAATTTGCTGCACTGACCAAATGCAATGTCCTTGGAGTAAATGTGCGTGATTTCGCTCAAAACGTCGGTTTGGGTGGCAAACGTAAAATGGATCGGAATCTGCGCTTCGGCGGCAATCAGCAGGTCTTTTTCGAAGAGTAAATCAATCGTCTCATTGACCACGCCTTCCTGGTTATTTTCGATGGGCACCACGCCAAACCGGCTGCGGCCCGTTTCAACACTTTCGAACACCGACCGGATGGTGGGTAGGGCAATGTAATCGCTCATGGCCCCAAACCGGCTTTCGGCGGCCTGGTGCGTAAAACTTCCTTCCGGACCGAGATACGCCACCCGCTCCGGCATTTCCAGATTCCGTGAAACCGCAAAAATTTCGAGGTAAATGGCGTCGATGGCTGCCGGGGTCATCAACCCCTTGTTCAATTCGTGCAGCCGGTCCAGAATTTGCTTTTCCCGCTCGGGGCGGTAGATGACGGATTTGCTCGATTTCTTTAATTCGCCAACCTGCCGCACCACTTCCATGCGCTGGTTTAACAAATGCAACAATTGGTCGTCGATGGAATCGATCTGTGTACGGAGGGATTCGAGGGTCACTTTTTAAAAAGTTATGAGTTAAGAGTTAAAAGTTAAGAGTTTCATGCGTCAGCTAACTCTTAATTTTTAACTCTTAACTCTTAATTCATAACTCATATCACTTATTCCAGAACCAGCGCCACTTCCTCCATATCTTTTTCGATGCGGAGGTTGTCGATGATGAAACGCTGGCGATCCGGGGTGTTTTTACCCATGTAATAGCTGAGCAATTTCGGAACGGACGTTTCTTTTTCCATAATCACCGGCTCCAGACGCATGTTGTCGCCAATGAACAGGCCAAATTCTTCCGGTGAAATCTCTCCCAAACCTTTAAAGCGGGTAATTTCAACTTTTTTACCGCCTTTGGTCAATTTATCGGTGGCCTGCTGCTTTTCCATTTCGGAATAACAGTAAACGGTCTCTTTGTGGTTTTTCGGATTCCGAACGCGGAACAACGGCGTTTCCAGGATGTAAAGGTGGCCATTTCGAACCAAATCCGGAAAAAATTGCAGGAAAAAAGTCATCAGCAGCAATCGGATGTGCATACCATCGACGTCGGCATCGGTTGCCACCACGATGCGGTTGTAGCGTAGCGTATCCAGTCCGTCCTCAATGTCGAGGGCGTGTTGCAGCAAATTGAACTCTTCGTTTTCATACACCACCTTCTTGGTCAGCCCGAAACAGTTCAGCGGTTTTCCGCGCAGACTAAACACCGCCTGGTTTTGCACATTCCGCGATTTGGTGATGGAACCGCTGGCCGAATCCCCTTCCGTGATGAACAGCGTGGTGTTATAGCGGTCGTCGGACTTGATGTCGGGCAGGTGGTTCCGACAGTCGCGCAGCTTCTTGTTGTGCAGGTTGGCTTTCTTCGCCCGGTCGTTCGCCAGTTTTTTAATTCCCGCCAGTTCTTTCCGTTCCCGCTCCGACTGCTCGATCCGCTTTTTGAGGGCTTCCCGCGTTTCGGTGTTCATATGCAGGAAATCATCGAGTTGGTTTTTCACAAAATCGATGACAAACGAACGCACCGTCGTGCTGTTGGAGTCGGGGGCCATGTTGATGGACCCCAGTTTGGTTTTGGTCTGCGACTCAAAAACCGGTTCCTGCACCCGGATGCTGATGGCTGAAATGATCGAAGCCCGAATATCGGCCGCGTCGTATTCCTTCTTAAAGTATTCGCGGATGGTTTTGACGAAGGCTTCGCGCAAAGCCGCCAGGTGGGTTCCGCCCTGGGTCGTATACTGACCGTTTACGAACGAATAGTATTCTTCCCCATACTGATTGCCGTGCGTCAGGGCAATCTCGATGTCGGAGCCCTTCAGGTGAATGATGGGATACCGCAGGGCATCTTCGTCGGTTTTATTTCGCAACAAATCGAGCAGCCCGTTTTGCGAAATAAATTTCTGGCCGTTGAAACTGATGGTTAACCCGGCGTTCAGGTAACAATAGTTCCAGATCATGTTCTCCAGAAACTGCGGGATGTAATGAAAGTTCTTGAAAACCGTGTTGTCCGGTTCGAAAACGACCAGGGTTCCGTTGCGCTGGTTGGTGGCATCTTCGCCCTGCCGAACCAGGATACCGCGTTCGAACTCAGCCCAGACGGTTTTCCCCTCCCGGTACGACTGCACGCGAAACAACGTGGACAGGGCATTGACGGCTTTGGTACCAACGCCGTTCAGCCCCACCGACTTCTGGAACGCGCCCGAATCGTATTTCCCGCCGGTGTTGATTTTGGATACCACATCAACCACTTTTCCGAGGGGAATTCCCCGGCCATAGTCCCGCACTTCAACGCGGTGGTCGGTCACTTTAATGTCGATGAGCTTGCCATTGCCCATCACGTGTTCATCGATACAGTTGTCTACTACCTCCTTGATCAATACATAGATTCCATCATCCGCGGCCGACCCATCGCCCAACTTCCCGATGTACATCCCGGGCCGAAGCCGGATGTGTTCCCGCCAGTCGAGCGACCGGATGCTGTCTTCTGTATACTGAACCTGATTACTATCTGCCATATGACTATTAAACTGGTGTTACGTGAGAAAACACCCCAAAAACCGTTTTTTAACGCATTCGTCAGCGGTCTGCGGTTTATCGGGTGTTCGCAAAATATGAAATTTTGACCTTTAAAAAGAAAATGTTTAAAAAGTAGTAAAAGTTCGTTTACTTTGTAGCGCAAAGTGCGTCAAAAACCGTCAATGCACGATTTACTACTGATAGCAAACCAACGCAAATGAGATTGAGCGCCGGAAACCGGTCGTATACTTTCTTAAAAATATGCAAAAATATCCACATTTCCATTGTTTTAGCTCAAATTTTTCCGCCTACTCTTCGATGCAATTTTTCCGCAAAACCATTCTTGGTGTATTGCTGCTCTGTACTGGCTTCAATGCGGCAGCGCAGGTCATTCAGGCTCCTTCAGCCCCCACGTCGGCCCCCTCTACGCTCCCTTCCGGTATGCCGCGCCCCACGCAGGGTCAGGCACCGGCCGGACAGCTTCCGGGACAAACCGGTAACGCCCCCCGCGGTACGCAAGGTACCACCGGTACCACGCAACAGGGAACCCGCGGAACAACCGGCACTACCGGCACTACGCAACAGGGCGGTAACCAACAGGGAACCCGGGGCCAAACCGGGACGACCGGTCAAAACGGCACGACAGGCACCAACCAGAACGGGCAGCAAACCGCTCCCGACGGAAGCAGCCAGAATGCAACCGAGCAACCCCTGGACGACCAGAACGAGACTCAATTAAAAACGGAAGCCGAACTCTTGCGGGAACGGGAACTGGCCGCTCAACGGCGTAAATTATTCGGGTATCAGCTTTTCAACGATCCGGCCAACGGCAGCGTTTTTCAGCCGAACATCAACATTGCCACACCAAAAGGCTATGTAGTGGGTCCCAACGATCAGTTGAACATCAACATCTACGGCTATTCGGAAGCCGTTTACCAGACCACGGTCAACCCCGACGGGTTTATCTACCTCCAGCGGGTGGGACCGGTTCACGTTTCCGGTCTGACCATTGAACAGGCCCGGGGTCGCATTCTGGATCGGCTGGCGAAAATCTATGTCGGCTTGAAAAGCGGGCCTTACGGGGCGGCCAACACGTATATGATCGTAACCCTGGGTGACATTCGCAGCATCCGGGTAACGGTAACGGGCGAAGCCGTCCGGCCGGGAACCTACACGGTATCTTCGCTTTCGACGGCCATGAACGTGATTTACCAGGCCGGTGGCCCCAGTGAAATCGGGTCTTTCCGGAACGTTCAGGTGATCCGCAACAACCGGGTTGTGGCCTCCATCGATTTGTATGACTTCCTGACGACCGGGATTCAGCGGAACGATATCCGCTTGCAGGATAACGATAACGTACGCTTCCAGACGTTCAAGTCGCACGTGGAAATTAACGGATCGACCAAACGCAACAACATTTTTGAAATGCTGCCCGGCGAACCCATGGCGCGATTGCTCGAACTGGCCGGCGGTTTTAGCAGCAATGCCTACAAAGCGCGCATCAAAGTGACCCGGTTTACGAACCGGGAATTGAAGGTCATCGACGTTGTAGAATCCGACTTTCCGACCTTCCCGATGGAAGACGGTGACCAGGTTGTGGTTGAAGGCGTATTGGTTCGTTACGAAAACCAGGTCGGTATTCAGGGCGCGGTTTTCCGTCCGGGCATTTATTCGCTGGATCAGAATAAAACCCTGAAACAACTGATTGCCAGTGCCGAAGGACTGAAAGGAGAAGCTTTTACGGGGCGGATTCAAATTGTTCGCACCCGCGAGGACATGGCGATCGAAAATATCTCCCTAAATTTGGTCGATATTATGAACGGCGTGAAACCGGATGTGGAATTGAAACGGGAAGATCAGGTTATTATTCCTTCCCGCTTCGATATGGCCGAATTTGCCGAAATCAGCATCACCGGGGAAGTGATTACCCCCATCGAGGCTACCCCGTATGTGGCCAACATGACACTCGAAGATCTGATTCTGCGGGCGGGTGGTTTGAAAGAGTCGGCTGCGGCTGCGCAGATTGAAGTTGTTCGTCGGAAAAAAGATGTCGATGTGAGTTCAAAATCAGCCCAGGTTTCGGAAATTTTCCGATTCAACGTCGATCGGGATCTCAGCATGAAGCCAACGGATACGCAGTTTCCGCTCTTTCCCTACGATCAGGTGATCGTACGACGCTCGCCAAATTACCGAATCCAAACCTTTGTCAATGTGGAAGGGGAAGTCGTCATGCCGGGTGAATATCCGGTGGTAACGAAAGACCAGCGCGTTTCGGATCTGGTTAAAATGGCGGGAGGCATTACGCCGTTTGCCTACGTCCAGGGGGCTACGCTGGTGCGGACGATCCAACTGAGCGAGGCCGAAAAACAGTTGCGTCAGCAAACCATTACCGAACTGGCCGACGATAGCCCAAAGGCGATTGTAAAGCCGGAAGTAACCACGGATGTTACGGAGCAACTGATCGGGATTAGCCTGCAGAAGATTTTAAGTAACCCGGGTTCCGCTGAAGATATGATTCTGGAAGAAGGTGATATTTTACGAATTCCGAAACAACTGGAAACTGTACGGGTTGGTGGAGAAGTATTGTTACCAACAACGGCGAAATACCGGAGAGGACAAACGTTCCAGGATTACATTTCGCAGGCCGGTGGTTTCACCAGCCGTTCAGCCCGGAAACGCGCTTACGTCGTGTATGCCAACGGGTCGGCCGACCGGACACGCCGGTTTGCCTTCTTCAATGTGTATCCACGCGTTGAACCCGGTTCCGAAATTATTGTTCCGCAGCAAACCAAGGGCGAATTGACCCCACAGCAGCTCATTTCGAACACCACCGGCGTGCTCAGTTCGATCATGACGTTGATCACGACAGTGTTGGCATTCCGGTTGCTTCGTTAATACAGACATAAATCGCTTTGGTAATCTGACTTCGTATGGAAACCATTGATTCAAAAAAAACAGACAAAAATCAACTGCCTCCCGATCAGGTATCGCCCAAGGAAGTTGTCAACCGGGTCATCCTGTTCAAAGACCAGCTAATACGCAGTTGGAAACTGCTGGCGGTCTTTATGGTGATCGGCGGAGCCATCGGCTTCATCATTGACTTCAATACCGACAAGCGGCCCACCTACACGGGATACATTACGTTTAACCTCGGGGGCGGTTCAAGCCAGGGTGGCTTGGGCGAACTGGGCAACCTGGCCGGCATGTTTGGTCTGGGCGGTGGCGCTCCGGATGCCAACATCTTCACGGGTGAAAACTTTATGTATTACGTGGTTTCCAAACCAATCATCACCCGGTCTTTGCTGAAAGAAGTGGACACAACCGCCAACCACAAAGACCTGATGGTCAACTACTACATCAACAAGAGCGGGATTCGTGACGATGAGTGGGAAGACGATGATACGTTGCGGAACTTCCGCTTTATCCGGGGAAAAGATCCGAAGAACTTTACGCGACTGGAAAACAAGGCGCTGGATGGGGTCTTCAACCGAATTAAGGGCGAGACTTCCATTGCGCAACTCGACCGAAAATCCTCCTTCCTGACCCTGAGAACCGGTATGCACGCGGAAATGCTGGCGGCAACTTGGCTGGATATTCTGCTGGAAACCGTACAGGAAGACTTTACGGAAAAACAAAACCGCAAAACCAGAGAAATGCTGGTGCTGATGGAAAACCGCCGGGATTCACTGGGACGCGTGCTGGGTCGGAATGATTCGAACCTGGCCCGTTACATCGACCAGAATCAGCAGGTTGTTGTAGCCGAAGGGCAGCTCCAGCAGTCGAAGCTAACCCGCAACTCGACCTTTCTGCAACAACTTTACTACGGGGCGGTTCAAAGTGTCGACAACCTGAAACTCAGCCTGATCAAGGAAGCGCCTCTGTTCACCATCGTGGAACCCGTGTCGCTCCCGCTGTTTAAAGAGACCCACGAACCGTTTGCCTTCCAGGCCGGTATTGTCATGGGGCTCATTCTCGGTCTGATCTTCATCTTCCTGAGACAGACCTTCCACAGCATCATGCAGAGCTAATATTGCCATTGAACCCTTCCTCACCAACCGCACGGTTCCGGAGGAAGGGACCTTACTTACACTCTTCATTTATTCAAGTTTGTGAAAACACACGAAGTGGTTATTGAACCCGGTCGGTCGGAAAAGAATTACTGGCGGGATCTCTGGAAAAACCGGGAATTGCTCTATATTTTGTCCATGCGTGACATTTCGGTCCGCTACAAACAAACGATTCTGGGTACCTCCTGGAGTCTGATCCGGCCACTGATTACGATGATGATTATGTTCTTCGTATTCAGTAAGGTAGCGAAACTGAAAGGCGACCCCGGCATTCCTTATCCACTCATGATTCTGGCTGGTTTGACGATCTGGACGTTTTTTTCCAACTCGTTTACCCAGATCAGCACCAGCATTACGGCCAACTCGAACCTGGTCACGAAGGTCTATTTTCCCCGGCTGATCATGCCGCTCAGTTCGTCGGTCGTGAGTTTCATCGACTTTCTGGTGGCGCTGGGGCTGTTTGTGGTCCTGACAATCTGGTACCAGTTCTGGCCCGACTGGCACATCCTGTTTCTACCGTTCTTTATCCTGCTGGCGTTGCTGGCATCCTTTGCATTTGGTCTTATCTTTGCGGTGCTCAACGTCAAATTTCGGGACATTGGCCAGCTCATACCGTTCATTGTTCAGATCGGTTTTTACGCCTGCCCGATTGCCTACAGCAGCCGGCTGGTGGAAGAAAATGCCGGCGAATGGTGGCACCCGATCTATTACATGAACCCGATGGTCGGCATTATCGACGGATTCAAATGGTCGTTATTGGGTGAGAAAGCCTTTTTCAATCCGACCAGTGTGATTAATTCAGTGGTGATTATTACGATCTTTCTCTTCATCTCCATTTATTTTTTCCGGAAACGGGAAAACTCCTTTGTGGATGATATTTAAAATTAAGTTGCTGGGTTTCGTTTTGAACAGAATGTGTTTATTTACGTTAGTTAACTGAAAACAAACAACTTACAACGGGCAACTTAGTAAGCTATGGCGGTCATTACAGCAGAAGATATTAGCAAACGATACATCATCGACCATAAACGGGGCAAGGGCAGCACCAGTATCAAGGATGCCCTGGGCGACCAGATACGGAAGATTTTTAATGGCAAGAAGTCTCCACACGAGGAGACCGAACACATTGAACATGAAGATTTCTGGGCACTGAAGGACGTTAATTTCAGCGTCGAGCAGGGCGACCGGATCGGGATCGTTGGTCACAACGGAGCCGGCAAGTCCACGCTCCTGAAAGTTCTCAGCAAAATTACCGAACCCACCACGGGCCGGATTCACATCCGGGGCCGCATTGCCAGCCTGCTCGAAGTCGGCACCGGTTTTCACCCCGAGCTGACCGGTCGCGAAAATATTTTCCTCAACGGCGCCATTCTGGGCATGACCCGGGAAGAAATCCGGAAGCAGTTTGATGCCATCGTCGATTTTGGCGGCATTGAGAAATTCCTGGATACGCCCGTCAAGCGGTATTCGTCGGGGATGTATGTCCGGCTGGGATTTGCCATTGCCGCCCACCTCGATCCCGAAATCCTTATCATCGATGAGGTGCTGGCAGTCGGCGATGCCGAGTTTCAGAAGAAAAGTCTGGGGAAGATGCGCGATGTTTCGGCCAGCGGCCGGACCATTCTGTTCGTAAGTCACAACATGACGGCCGTGCAGGCGCTCTGCAACCGGACGCTCTACTTCGAACGCGGGCAACTGATCGAACAGGGCGAAACCAACCAGGTGGTCGCGTCGTATCTGAGCAAAATTTCAAAAACGAAACTGATTCGGGAGTGGAATACACCGGAAGAGGCTCCCGGCAATGATCTGGTGCGGATCAAGAAAATCGAAATCCTGCCCGAATACGTTGACAATCAGATTTTTATCGACGTTCGCACCCCGTTCCGCGTTCGGTTCGAATACTGGAACTTCATGGACAAGGCCAACCTCAACCTGAGCCTTCACATGAACTCCATGACCGGCGAATGTATTTTCAACGTCGGTACGCAATCCCAACCGTATGCGAAGGGGCTCATCGCGGGCGAGTGTCTGGTGCCGGGCCACTTTCTGAACGATGGGACGTATAACGTATCCATGATGATTGTAAAAGATACCGTCACTCCGCTGTACAATATGGAAGAAGGACTTATCTTTGACGTTGCCGATTACCGCGACGGTGTGGCATGGTATGGCAAATGGCCAGGCTATGTGCGTCCGCAACTGAAGTTCCACACCGAAATGATGGAAGAAAACATTCTGAATGATTAACATCACCAAGTCGTACCTGCCTCCCCTCGAAGAATACGTCAAGCATCTTGAGGGAATCTGGGAACGTGTCTACCTGACCAACAACGGTCCGCTCGTCCAGCAACTGGAAAAAGAGCTGAAGGCGTATCTTGACATCAATCACCTGCTGTTTTGCGGAAACGGAACCATCGTTTTGCAAATGGCAATCAAGGCATTGGGGCTCACCAAAGAGATCATTACCACCCCATTTTCGTACTGTGCCAGTACGCACGCCATCCTGTGGGAGAACTGCACGCCGGTTTTCGCCGATGTCCGGGAAGATGATTTCACGATCGATCCGCTGAAGATCGAACCGCTGATCACCGAAAACACGGAGGCTATTCTGGCGACCCACGTCTACGGAAATCTCTGTCAGATCGAAGCCATCGAAGCCCTGGCGAAAAAGCACAATCTGAAAGTGATCTACGACGGAGCGCATTCATTTGGGGCTACTTACCAAGGCAAATCCGCCCTGTCATACGGAGACATCAGTACCTGCAGTTTCCACGCAACGAAGGTCTTTCATACCATCGAAGGCGGTCTGGTTACCTGCAACGACGACGCCATCGCCGAAAAACTCAACCTGTACCGCAGCTTTGGGCACCGCTTCGATGACTACATCGACATGGGAATCAACGGAAAAAACTCCGAATTCCATGCCGCGATGGGGCTTTGCAACCTGCCCGTGGTGCCGAAACTGATCGAAGCCCGCAAAGAGCGGTTTGCCCGCTATGATGCGCAGTTGAACCTTTCGAAGATTCAACGGCCCGTTATTCAGCCCGAAACCGGCTACAATTATGCCTATTATCCGATTGTTCTGGAAACTGAGGCCAAATTGCTGGAAATCAAAGCCGCCCTGGAACAGGTGAAGATCAATCCCCGACGGTATTTTTACCCCTCGCTGAATACCCTGCCGTTCCTGAAAACCACCCAACCCTGCCCCATTTCGGAAAGCATTGCGCTCCGGGCCCTCTGCCTGCCGATGTATCCCGATCTGGAGGAAGAAGTGATCGATCAGGTTTGCGAGATTGTGAATAAATACGTTTGAAAAATGAATGAAAAAGGTAAAGTGAAGAATTAGAAATGTAAAAATAGCTTACAGCATAGCCTTAAACCGGTTATCACTTTTAAATTTTACATTGATCATTTTACATTTTTCATTAATACGCTAATTCACTGCCAGCATTACATCATGACTTTCTTTTACCTGCTTACGTTTGCCCTGTTCGTTGTTTACATTGGCAACACCGCAGCCGGTATCAGCCGACGATCGCTGACCGAGTGGTTGCTGGTTTGCTTCATTCTATTTGCCGGCAGCGTTATCCTGACCGGGTATTGCCTCTCCGCATTCTATCTCACCGCTACCACACCGGTCTGGGCGTTTGCCGTTTTTCTGCCCTTAACGGTTTTGCGTCTGGTTTTTGGAAGGCTCGTCGATCAGCCGCGCTGGTCGGTCGGTTCGTTGCTGCGGGAAAGGCGGGCAACGTTTGGCAACTGGTACCGCTCCCTGTCCCTCTATTTCAAGGTTCTCTTTACGACCCTGCTGGCAACCTTATCCGTCATTGCCATCACCAACCTGCTGCTGGTGCTGCTCACACCCCCGAACGAATGGGACAGCATGACCGGCCACCTGAACCGGGTGATGCAATACATCCAGCGCGGCAGTATGCGGCATTTTGGCGGTACGAACTGGAACATCGACACCTACCCCAAAAGCGTCTGTACGATCCAGATTTATTCCTTTCTGATCACCGGCCGCTTCGAAAATGCCTTCAAACTCATCCACCATCTCTCCTACTGGATGGCCATTATAGCGGTTTTCGGTATTGCCCAACGCATCGCCCGGAACCTGTCCGCCAGTTTTTTTGCCGCCCTGTGTTACGCCCTGCTGCCCGATTTTCTAATGCAGGCCGTTACGACCGAGACCGATATTGTGCTGACGGCCTACCTGGGGAGTTTCCTGTATTTCCTGTTTGCCTACCGCGAATCCGGCACGGAAACCACCCGCGATGCCCGGTATCTGTATCTGGCCGGGATCACCTTTGGCATTGCTTACGGCCACAAAGTCACGTTTACGCTGCTCCTGCCGTCATTGTTCGTCCTGATGATCTACACGGTTTTCTGGGCACCCACACCCTCGATCTTTTTCCAGCGACTCAAACACGTCGTACCGGCTTTCATCGTCGGTGTTTGTTTGTGGATGCTGCCAACGGGCTACCTCAAGAACATCGAAGTATTCGGCCACCCCATCGGGCCGCCGACCGCCCTGAAACACCAGTCGGTGGAACGCGCCGGGCCTTTGCGGAATTTGCTGGAACAAGGCAGCCGGAATGTCATTCGGTACGGATACGATCACATCAACCTCGACGGTTTGCGCAACACGCAGTGGGGCCTGGACGCCAACGTAATCATGCGAAAACCGCTGGTCAAACTGGAGGAAGTCACCAAAATGCGGCTGGATGAAGAAACCGATTTTTCGATTTTCCCCTTCGTTTTCAGCCGACGGTTTGAGTTTTACAACGCCAATCCCTACTGGGGCATCATCGGTTTCGGCCTGATTCTGCCGCTGGTTGCGCTTTCGTTGCTGGGTCTGCTGCGTTCGAAAGCCCACTTTTTCCTGGCGGGTGCCTTTGTGCTGCACTTTCTGGCGCTCTCCTATTCGGCGCCGTATGATCCTTTCAAAGGGCGGTATTTCATCGAAACCGGTTTGCTGGGGTCGCTCTTTTTACCCATCCTCTTTACGAACCGCTGGCTCAATATTGTGAAACCGGGCCGGGTGATGCTCAAAACGTATGTGGGTTTCGTCATCATCGTCGGGTGTCTTTCCGCCCTGTTTACGGTTTTCCTGAACGAGCGCTGTTTGCCGCTTCCAGCCTATGGGCGACCGTCGGCGTTCATTGCCGAGCGCATGTATTCGCAGATGATGTTCCGGCCCGATAGTTACGTGCCCTACAAACGGTTCGATACGCTGGTGCCGGAAAACGCGACAGTTGCCCTGGGCACCATCAACGACGATTTTGAATACCCCCTGTACGGCAAAAACCTGTCCCGGCGACTGATTGTGATCAATCCCTTCGAAAAAGGAGTGCAGCCCATTCCGAAAGAAGCGGATTACCTGTTTTTCTCGAAAAACGTCATCAAACCGCAGCCGGGCGATGTGCGGCTGGGAACCGACACCACCATGACCCACCTGATCGTACCGGGTGAGGATTATTATTTGCGAAAATTGAAGTAGCCGGACTTTCGAAGCCGGATTCCACACAAAAGACGGTTTTTGAAAACCGTTTACTGAGATGACCATTGCCATCATGCAGCCCTATATTTTGCCTTACATCGGATACTTGCAACTGATGAACGAGGTCGATAAATTTATTTTTTACGACGACGTGGCTTTCATCAACCGGGGCTGGATAAACCGAAACCGGATTCTGGTGAACGGCAAGGATTTTATGCTCACGGTGCCGCTCAAGGATGCCAGCCAGAACAAACGGATTGCCGACATCCACCTGAGCGACGATCCGAAATGGCGGCAAAAATTGCTGCAAACCCTCGGTCAGTCGTATCGGAAAGCGCCTTTTTATAAAACGGTATTCCCCTTGCTGGAAAAAATCGTAAACTTGGAGGTTCGAACGATTGCCGAACTGGTTCGTGAAAGTTTTCCCTTGCTCAACGATTACCTGGGTATTCAGACGGAACTGGTGCCGTCGTCGGATGTGTACAACAACAGCGAACTCCGGGGGCAGGAACGGATTCTGGACATCTGTCTGCAGGAAAAAGCAACCCGGTACATCAATCCCATTGGGGGCATGGAACTCTATGACCGGCAGCGGTTTGCCGACGCGGGCATCGAGTTGTTTTTTATTCAGTCAAAACGGGTGGAATATCCCCAGTTTCAGAACGAATTTATACCCTGGCTCTCCATCGCCGACGTGCTGATGTTCAACGACGTACCGGCGGTACAGGAGATGCTGAAAGAGTTTGAGTTAATTTAATGGTTAGAGGGCTTGATGGTTTAACGGTTAATAGGGTTAGGAGCAACTCAACCATTTTAAACCGTTTAACCATCCAACAATTTTACTTTCTATGGCAAAAGTGATCATCTTCGGCGTACTGGATACCGCCGAACTCGCGCATTTTTATTTAACGCACGACTCTGAACACGAGGTGGTTGCGTTTGCCCTCAATCGGGATTATCTGAAAGAAACCGAGTTCAAGGGGCTTCCGGTGGTCGCTTTTGAAGAGATTGAAACGGTGTATCCCCCGCAGGAATTCAAATTTTTCGCGCCCATGACGGGCCGGAAAATGAACAAAAACCGGGAGAAGATCTACCTCGAAGCCAAGGCGAAAGGATACGAGTGCATTTCGTACGTCAGTTCCAAAGCAACGCTCTTCAACAACCCCATCGGCGAAAACTGCTTTATTCTGGAGGACAACACGATTCAGCCTTTCACCACCATCGGCAACAACGTCGTGTTGTGGAGCGGCAATCACATTGGCCACCACGGACAGATCAAGGATCACGTCTTTTTCACGTCGCACGTCGTCCTGTCAGGTCACTGCGTGGTTGATTCCTACAGCTTTTTCGGCGTCAACAGCACCATCCGTGATTACCTGCACATTGCCGAAGGCACGCTGGTGGGCATGGCCGCTGCCGTCATCAAATCGACCGAAGCCTGGGGTGTTTACATGGGCAATCCCGCCGAAAAACGCCCCATTCCGAGTCACAAAGTTTATTAACCATTTTTCTCTTGACCAGGATACTTTTTATCGGCCACGATGCCAACCGGGCCGGCGCACAATATTTACTGCTTCACCTGCTGACTTACTTACAAAAGTCGGGAGTCGAAACGGCCTTGTTGCTGGGGGATGGCGGACCGCTCCTGCCCGACTACGAACGGGTTACCAGGGTCTACGCCGGTTTTGTTCCGCCCGCGCCACCACAGCCCAATGGCCTGATTACCCGGGCTTTCAAGCGGCTCGGGGTTGGAAATTCGAGCCAGGACAACGATCCCAGAAGCGAGCTTTTTGCAGAACTGCTTCCCGTTTTACAAGCGCAGTCGTTTGATCTGATCTTTTCAAATACCATCGCCAACGGTGGTTTATTGCAGCGGCTTCAACCATTGGGATTGCCCTTTGTTTCCTACGTTCACGAACTGGAAACATCGATTCATATTTATACCAAACCGGATGAACTGCGCTACCAGCTCGACCACGCCACCTTGTTTCTGTGTGGTTCGGATGCCGTTCGGCAGAATCTGATTCAGAATCACGGGCTGGCCCCCCCAAAAACCAATGTGCTCAATTCGCTCATTCGCACCGAATCGCTGCTGAACACGCTGCAAAGCGTGGATCAACCCGCAATTCGCACCCGGCTGGGCATTCCGACCGATGCCGTGGTGGTGGGTGGCTGCGGCAATGCCGAATGGCGCAAAGGCGTGGATCTGTTCGTCCTGATGGCGCAGCAGGTGCTGAAAACGCACCCCGACACCTATTTTGTCTGGATCGGTGTTCCCAAAACGGGCGAAGAATACCGCCGGTTGACCTACGACCTGGAACGGATGCGACTCAACGAGCGCGTGATCCTGATCGAACCGGGGGGCGATTACCTGAACTATTTTGCCTGTTTTGACATCTTTACCTTAACCTCGCGCGAAGATCCGTATCCGCTGGTGATTCTTGAAGCGGGCCTGAACCGAATCCCGGTTTTGTGCTTCCGGGACTCGGGCGGCAGTCCGGATTTTGTCGGGGAGGATACGGGTTGTCTGGTGGCGTATTCCGACGTTACGGCCATGGCCGACGTAATCCGGCGGCTGGCCGACGTACCAGACGAACGCAGCCGGGTTGGGGCGATTTTTTACCAGCGGGCCATGAATCACGATGCCGGAGTGCTGGTGCCCCGTCTGCTGGCCATTCTTGAAACCGCATTGAATGAACACACTCCCTAGCATGGTCGTTGGAAACGGTATGATTGCCCGGCGTTTTTCAGCTTTCTACGACCGGGATGATGTTCTGATTTTTGCCTCCGGGGTTTCCAATTCCAAGGAAAACCGTGCGTCGGCGTTTGCCCGCGAGAAAAAGCTTGTGGAAGAATCCATCGCGTCGTCCGGAAACCGGCTGTTTGTTTATTTCAGTACATGCAGCGTCACCGACCCCACCGAGCAGGGTTCTCCGTACGTGACCCACAAGTTGTTTCTGGAAGATTACATCGCCGGAAATTGTAAAAACTACCTGATTATCAGAGCTTCGAACGTAGTGGGTGCAACGGAAAACCCGCACACGGTGTTGAATTTCTTTGTCAACCGCATCCGCAACCACGAACCGTTCGACGTCTGGCAGGGTGCCACCCGGAATCTGATCGATGTCGATGATGTATACCAGATTGTGACGGCGTACATCAGCCGTGGACCGGGCGAATGGAACCAGATGATCAATGTGGCCAATCCGTACAGCGTCAAACCGCTGGACATTGTGCAGGCCATTGAAGAGCAACTTGGCTTGCAAGCCCTTTACCGGCTGATCGATAAAGGCAAACCGTTTGAAATTGATACCACCCAAAGTGCGGCTGTTTTACAGGACCAACGCGCTGATCTTCAGCCCGAACGCTACCTGAAACACCTCTTGCAGAAATATTACGCATGACGCTAGCTTTCACGATTTGTTCGATCAACTACCTCGCTCAGGCCCGAACCCTGGGTGATTCGCTGCGGCAAACCAATCCCGACTGGCAGTATGTGATCGGTTTGGTCGATAAGCTGGATCAGGCCCACCTGCCCCCTGAGTTGGTTCCCGCCTATCCGATGCTGGAAATCGACCAGATTGACATCGAGGATTTTGCGGGCATGTGCGAGCGGTACGACATCACGGAGTTGAATACCGCCGTCAAACCGTTTTACATCGACTACTTTTTCAAACACTATTCCGACGCCACCGAAGTCATCTATTTTGACCCGGACATCATTGTTTTTCAGCCGCTTACCCGGCTGAAACAGCATTTGAGCGAATACAACCTGGTGGTGACCCCGCACATTTGCCAACCCATTACCGACTGGCTGATTCCCAATGAATTAAACCACCTGAACACCGGCACCTACAACCTGGGGTTTATTGGATTGCAGAAAAGCGAGGAGTCCAACCGGTTTGTACAATGGTGGAAAAAACGGCTCGTAAACGAGTGTCGCATCGACCTCTGCAACGGGTTGTTCGTCGATCAGCACTGGGTAAATTTTGCCCCGATCTATTACGATAAGGTCTGGATTGAAAAACATCCCGGCTACAATGCCGCCTACTGGAACCTCCACGAGCGGTTTTTCTCGGAGCAGGCTGGCGTCTGGAAAGTGAACGAAACGGCGGATTTGCAGTTTTTCCACTATAGTGGCTACGGGATTCATAAACCGCAGGAAATCTCCAAATACCAGAATCGGTTTACCTTTGCACAACGCCCCGATGTGGTCCCGTTGTTTGAACTCTACCGGCAGCGACTGTTTGATAATCAGAACGAAACGTACCGGAATTACCCTTGTTTTTACATCAAGCCACCGAAAACGCTGTATTACCAAAGCGTCCGAAAAGCCCTGAAATCGCCAATCGATCGTTTGATTTCAGTGCTCGAAAACCGGTGATTAGTTTACGGGTTTACGGTTTACAGTTTTCAGTTGGCTGACGGGTTCCAATACGTGCGTCAGCCAACCGAAAACCGAAAACCGTAAACTGAAAACCGAAAAATGAACAAATTACGTAAAAGTCCGCAGGTCGCCTGTGTGGTCATTCCGGTTTATCAATCGTCGCTGACGGCGTATGAACAAATTTCGCTCACGCAGTGCCTGCGCGTGCTGGGTCAGCACCCGATTATTCTGGTAACCCCCCGTTCCCTGGATGTATCGTACCTGACCCAGCCGCATCCGCAGCTTCAGGTGCGGACGTTCGACGATGCGTTTTTCAAGGACGTGCAGTCTTATAACCGGCTGATGCTTTCGGAAGACTATTACCAGGCCTTTACGGATTTTGAATACATGCTGATCTACCAGTTGGATGCGTTTGTGTTTCGGGATGAACTGACGGAGTGGTGCCGGAAGGGTTACGAATACATCGGGGCTCCCTGGCTCCGCGACCGCGATTTTACTGACTGGAAGGACGAAACCGTGTTCAACATCAAGAAAAAAATCGCCATCTGGCTGGATCTGAAGAAAGACGATGGGGTTACCCCGCGTGAAATTACCTCCCTCAACGGGGTGGGCAATGGCGGCTTTTCGCTGCGCAAAATCCCCTCGCTGCTGCGCTGGATTCGTTTTTATAAGAAGAAAATTGCCGATTACGAGAAAATTCACGCGCATCAATACAACGAAGATGTGTTCTGGGGCATTGAAATAAATCGGTATTTTCCCCTGATCAGCGTTCCGGATTTTCGGACGGCACTGCGGTTTTCGGTCGAGTTTTATCCCGAACGCGCCATTCAAACCTATAACAAAGGCCAGTTACCCTTCGGTTGCCACGCCTGGAACATTCACGGAACCGACTACTGGCGGCCCATCTTTGCAACCTATGGCTACACCATCTGATCCGACCCAGCCGACGATCTCGGTGGCACTTTGCACCTACAACGGCGAAGCCTATCTGGAAACCCAGCTAGGAAGTATCCTGAAACAGAGCCGGTTACCTACCGAGCTGGTCGTCTGCGACGATGATTCGACCGACCAGACGCGGGCGATCCTGGAAAAGTTTGCCGCCAAAGCGCCCTTTCCCGTCCAGATCATCCGGAATGCGACCCGCCTGGGATTCAATAAAAACTTTGAAAAAGCCCTGTCGCTTTGCAATGGTGAGTTGATTTTTATCTGCGATCAGGACGACTGGTGGTTGCCCGAAAAAATCGAAACACTCGCCAACTACCTGATTCAGCATCCGAAGATCGATCTGGTTTTTAGCAACGCTGTCATTGCCGACACCAGCCTGAACAACACCGGGCGTCTGTTTTGGGATGCCGTGCGGTTTACCGAACCCATCCGCGAGCGCTGGCGCCGGGGCGAAGCGGTGGAAGTGTTGCTGGACGGCAACCGGGTGATGGGCTGCACCTCGGCCCTGCGTCGGCGATTGCTGGCGTCGTTTTTGCCCATTCCAAACCTGCCCAATTACATTTATGACGGCTGGATGGGTTTGGTGACAGCCGCCAAAGGAACGATTGACTTTTATGAAAAACCGTTGGTTTGGTACCGAACCCATGAAAAACAGCAGGTTGGCACCCGTCCGCCGGAGGCCGGAAAACCGGTGCGGTTCAAAGACCGGTTTTCGCGCCCACACCAGGAGAAACTGGCCCCGCTGATTCGCAAGCACCAGGAATTGAAGGATTTATACACCCTGGTAACGCAACGAATCGCAGCTAAAACACCGGGAATCGAACAGTTTGAACGGCGGCTGGCGCATTATGCCCGGCGAAGCACGATGCCCGACGGGCGGTTTTCCAGGATCGGTTCGGTTGTTCGGGAACTGGTGGCGGGAAATTACCACCGCTATGCCGATCAGGAAGCGAATCAGTATGCGCCTTTTCTGGCGGCTTTGGGTGATTTAGTAGAGTAACCGACTTATGATAACATTTCTGACCGTTTGCACCATCCGACAACTGCCGCAAGCCCTCGCTCTGGGCGAAAGTTTGCAGCAACAGCATCCCGGCGAGTCGTTCGTCATTGGGCTTTGTGATGAAGCCTCTAACCTGCCGACCGGTTTTCAAATCCCGTATCCGGTGGTTTTGATCAGCGAGCTGGCAATTCCGGATCTGGCGCAGCTTTCGCAACAATACACCCCCGCCGAAATGGTGGCAGCCTGCAAACCGCTGTTTATCAGCCACGTCTATAAAAATCAGACGCAAAGCGACTGGCTGGTCTATCTCGATCCGTCTGTTGTTCTGTACCAACCACTGACGGACTTGCCAAACCGGTATGCCGATGCGACGCTTGTGCTGACGCCACATTTACTCAAACCGGTGACGGACAATGCCTTTCCGGACGAAAAGTACCTTCAGAATATCGGTTTATACACTTCCGGTTTTCTTGGTCTGAAACGGTCTGCCGAAGCTGCCCGGTTTCTGGGCTGGTGGAGTCAGCGGGTGCCCGAACGCGCGTTTGCCCGGCCCTGCGAAGGCATGTATACCGACCAGATCTGGCTGGCGCTCACCCCCGGATTGTTTGAAGGCGTTACGATCGTGAAAAACCCCGGCTGGCACCTTGGCTTATGGAATCTGCACGAACGACCCATGACGGAAAACACGCCGGTTATTTTCGTGAATTATAAAGGCATGGTCGATCAGGAAGGCTATTTTCAGGCGCAGGACCGGATTCGGATTTCGGCATTCCCGACGATTAAAAAGTGGCTGGGCGACTACCAAACCCGCCTGCGCGCCTTCGACCGGAATGGGCTGGCGTCAGTTGTGCCGGCCTATGGTCTTCAGCCCTTCAAACCGCCGGTGAAAGGCTGGCGCAAAAAAGCCGTCGAGACACTGCGGGAAACCGTTCAGTTTATCGAAACGGTCGATATTCCCCGGAAAATGTAAGTACTCAAAAACCCCATTGCTCATTATTCATTGTGCATTGTTCATTCTTGACTATTCTTTTCTCTATCTTTGTGTAGATATTAAAAAAATACAATTGCCTTCTTAATCGGATCAGGCCAATTGAGGTATTTTTAAAATCGTATAAAACGAATACGCTATGCTATCGTCATTGAAAGAATTATTTACCTGGCGGAGAATACACCTGATGCGGTATGTCGTCGGTATTTTAATGGTTATTGACGGCTATCCCCTGATTTTCTTCTTTAAGGAAACGCTTCGCATTGCACCGGGAAGTACGGCTTTTACGGCGGCTTTTCTGGCACTGGGTTTCGCGTTGATGATCCCTTTTCACTTTCTACGCAAACTTTACCGCCTGAACACCAACCTGTTGAACATGGCACTGCTGTTTTTTATCGTGATCATTTTCTACATGGCTTTTTACCGCGATCAGTGGTTTCGGGACGGAACGATGGATACGATTTATTACATTTACGTAGCGTTGTTTTTGTTTCTGCTGATCAACATACCAAACGATATCATTGAGGTTTTTGTACCGATTGTGATTGCCTTCACGGTGGTTTCCAACCTTGCTCTGGTGTATGCCCTGATGACCGACCCTACCTGGAACATTGGTCAACGGGCTGCTATTCAGTATGGTGAGGGCGAATACCGATCCGGAAACCCCCACGTTTTTGCCCGGAATGCGTTAATGTGCGTCGTAGCCTGCGGTATCTGGGCGTTCCGGCCCCAAACGGGTTTTGTCGTCCGGATTCTGGCCCTGGGTTCCTGTATTTTCAGTATGGGCATTCTGGTGATGACGCAAACCCGTTCGAGCATCGTGGCCCTGATCCTGATTATCGGACTGTTTTTCATGTTCAATATCCGCCCACGGCAGATCAAAGACGCCGTTCGTGGTATGACGCGCCCGGCTTCGCTGTTGCTGTTTTTCGTGGCATTCATGGGTATTTCCTATTTTATGCGCAAGAACGGTGATCTGATCGCCATCCTCTACGGTTATGCCGTCGCCTTCATTGAACGAAATCTGGAGAACGTGTATGCCGTTTTGGGGATGAAGGTTCAGAATCAGTTTGCAGCCACCCTGGATGCTTCGGCGGGCAACCGGGCCACCAGTTTTGTATACCTGCAAAACATCCTGGAAGGTCACATTCACGTTATCCTCGTCGGGCAGGGCTACAAGTCCACCTACCTGGATGTGCCGCTGATGGAAGCCCTGATCAACCACGGAATTCCCGGTTTTGTAACATTTACGGCCTTCTGTTTCTCGGCCCTCTTCTACAGCCTGAAGACCATCCGCGACAACCCCGACACCCTTTCGACCTTCCTGGCGTACTTCTACATGATGCTGTTCGTCCAGTTGTTTACGAACGGTCGTCCCTACGAAATCTCGTTCTGGCACCCGTTCTGTCTGATGATCCGGTTTGTGGGAATTAGTCATCTATACCCCCCCAACCTGCTCAATCATCCGGTGGTTAAACCGGCACTCTGAGGCCTTACCCCATCTCTATGAAGATTTTGATTGTTCACAACATCCTGTGGGCACACTATAAAGCAACCGTTTTCAGTGAACTCCATCGGCTGGCTTCGGCCTTTGGCAGCACTGTTCATGTGTTGCAGATTGCTCAAAGCGAACAATCCCGGGCACTGTTGGGAAAACCGGATCAATTGCCGGATCAATACAGCTACGAACTGTTGTTTGATACGGACATCGAGCAGGTCAGCACCTCCGCCAAAAGCAGGGCGCTGGTCAGCCGGATGCGCGCCTATGCTCCCGATGTGCTGTTGCTGACGGGTTACTACGACCCCGCCCAGTTGATCCTGCTGGCAATTGCCAAAGTCAGCGGCATCAAAGTCATCATTCAGACCGAATCCACCCCCGTCGATCTGGTGCGCAACGGCCCACGAGAGTGGCTGAAAAGGCGCATTATTTCGCTGGCCAACGGTTTTTTCTGTTTTGGAACTCCCCAGGCGCAGTACCTGATGCAATTGGGTGCCCGACCGGAACAGATTCTGGTGAAAAACAACGCCGTTGTCGACAACGCCAAACTGCGGCAGGTCTACGAACAGGCTTTTCCGACGCGGTTAGCGAAACAACGGGAGTTGGGTCTGAAACCGGCCAATTTTGTGTATGTGGGTCGCCTGGCCCCCGAGAAAAATCTGACGGCTTTGCTGGACGCTTTTCATCAGGCCCGGCAACAGGCTGCGGAGTCGACCGACTGGGGGTTGCTGCTGCTCGGCGACGGCAACGAGAAAGCGGTTCTTCAAACGCAGATTGAACGGCTTCATCTTCAGGAATTTGTCAAAATATTGCCCAATCAACCCTGGTACCGCGTTCCCGAAACACTGGCGCTGGCCGATGTCCTGGTGTTGCCCAGTTTGTCGGAGCCCTGGGGACTGGTGGTCAACGAAGCGATGGCCTGCGGGATGCCGGTGGTGGTGTCGGACCGCTGTGGCTGCGCGACCGATCTGGTGAAAAACGGTCAGAATGGCTACGTTTTCGACCCGCAACGGCCGGACGAACTCGTGAAAAGCCTGTTGAACTTTATGAACGAACGAGTTGACCGGAAAGCCATGGGGCGGGTTTCGGCCGACATCATTGCCGGTTTTACCCCGGAAACCGTTGCCCGGGAAATGCTGTCCGGATTTGTGAAAGTGACCCGTACTTAGTTATTTCGAACCATCGTATGCGAATCCTCCACATTTGTGCTTATACCTGGTCCATCGGTGGCCCGGCCCGGATGATTTACGACCATACGCAGGTTGCGGTGGCGGCAGGCCATCAGGTCGATATTCTGAGTCCGATGTCACCCGGCGACAAACTGTATCCGGCCCCGGAAGGCAGCCGGGTCATTCCCTGTCTGCGAACACCGTTCATCAGCCGTTTTTTTCGGGAAGTTTCGCTGGACCTTTACCGGTATCTCAAAGCCCACAGTGCCGACTACGACATCATTCATTGCCACGGTTTGTGGCATTTTGGCAGCATCGCCCCTTTTCTGGTCGACAAAACCGTGCCGAAAGTGATCACCATTCACGGTGTTCTGGATGCCTGGGCGCTGCGGCAAAGTCGCTGGAAAAAACAAACGATGGATTTTCTGGTCCAGAAGAAATTCATGGCCCGCGCCGATCTGATTCACATTCTGAACGAAGACGAGCGGCAGGATGTGGAAACCTATCTGGGCTATAAACACCCGCGAATCGTTCTGATTCCGAACGGAATTGAAGTAGCAGACTTTGCGGTTTTACCACCCCAGGGCCAGTTCAAGAAGGAATTCAACCTGGACGTCAACCAGCGAATGGTGCTGTTTATGAGCCGGTTGAACATCAAAAAGGGACTGGATCTGTTGTTACCGGCTTTTAGAGACTATTGCCGCCAGCATACGGATGCGGTGTTGGTGCTGGCCGGGTCCGACGACGGCTACCTGCTACAGACTCAGCAATTCATCAGCCAGAACGGACTGGAAAAACAGATTCGGCTGGTGGGAATGCTCACCGGCGAAACCAAACTGGCGGCTCTTTCCGATGCCGATGTCTTTGTGCTGCCTTCCTACTCCGAAGGCTTGTCGATGGCGGTTTTGGAAGCGATGGCCGCCGGGGTGCCGACGGTGATTTCCGACCGCGTGGGCCTGGGCCGCCATGTGGGCCAAATTCAGGCGGCTTGTCTGACCGATCTAAACCCGGAAGCGATTGGGAAACAACTGGATGCGGTTTTACACCAGGCCGACTACGCCGAAACACTGCGAAAAAATGCCCGCAAACTCGTCCGGAGCCAGTATGAAATCAAGGTAGTTGGTCATCAACTGCTTCAGGAATACCAAAATCTGGTTTTCAGTTCTCACCAACGCTCTGAATCCCATCCCGCATGAGTTCGATCTCCGTCATCATTCTGACCCACAACGAAGAAAAACACATTGGCCGGTGCATTGCCAGTTTGCTCCCGTTTACCAAACAGATTTTCATCGTCGACTCCTTTTCAACCGATCAAACCGTTGAAATTGCCCGGGCGATGGGGGCCGTTGTCGTTCAGAATCCCTGGGTCAATTACGCGACGCAGTTCAATTATGGTATCCGCCACATTCCGTTCCAGACCTCCTGGCTCATGCGGATGGATGCGGATGAGTACGTTTTGCCCGAACTGGCAACCGAAATCAACACCCGGCTTACCACCCTGCCCGATGATGTCAGCGGTATTTACGTCAAACGCCGGGTGATGTTCATGAACCGCTGGATGCGTCACGGCGATTACTACCCGATCTGGCTGCTCCGAATCTGGCGCAGTGGTCAGGGCATTTGCGAGGAAAGCTGGATGGACGAACACATTAAGCTGTCGACGGGCCGTTCCATCCAGTTCGAGCATGATCTGGTGGATCACAACCTTAACAATTTAACGTGGTGGACACAAAAACATAACCTGTACGCCATCCGCGAAGTGATCGATATTCTCAACATTCGCTTTAACTTTGACCAGTCGATTCGGGTTGAACCGAAGTTTTTTGGAACGCAGGAACAACGCAAACGGTATCTGAAGCAGCGGTATGCGTCGCTGCCGCTCTTCACGCGGCCGGTGGTGTATTTTCTGTACCGGTACATCGTTCGGCTGGGTGTGCTGGACGGACGCCCCGGACTGATGTGGCATTTTTTGCAGGGACTCTGGTACCGGTTTCTGGTCGATGCCAAACTGTATGAAGTCTATCACCGGGTAGGTACGGATAAACAAGCGATTATAGATTTTTTCCGAACAGAATATGGAAAAGACCTCCAGGCCCGGCAGCCGGGTCAGCACTGACCTGTCGGTTTACAACAACAGTTGGTGGAACCCCGGCGGCTCCCGGCTCAAAATCATTCTGTGGTTTTTGGTGAGTTCGGTCTCCATCAATTCGTATCTGCCCCTTCCGGTACGGCTCAAAAAGTGGATTCTCACCCTATTTGGGGCCAAAATCGGGGTGGGGCTGGCCATCAAACCGGCGGTCAACATCAAATTCCCGTGGCTGCTCACCATCGGCGATTATGTCTGGATCGGCGAAGGCGTCTGGATCGATAACCTGGCTCCGGTCACGATCGGCAACCACGTCTGCATTTCGCAGGGAGCCATGCTCGAAACCGGTAATCACAATTACCGGAGCCGAACGTTCGATTTATTTGTTAAACCCATACACCTGGACAACGGCGTCTGGATCGGTGCGAAATCAGTCGTATGCCCCGGGGTTACCTGCCACTCTCACGCCATTCTTGCGGTGGGATCGGTGGCCACCCAGCCGCTCGAAGCCTACGGAATTTACCAGGGCAACCCGGCCGTCTGGGTTAAAAACCGCGAAATTCAATGAAAGTAACGATCATAACGGTGGTGTTCAATGGCGCAGGAACGGTTCGTGACAGCATCGAATCGGTGCTGAACCAGACCCATCCCGATATTGAATACATCGTCATCGATGGCAATTCGACCGACAACACGGCCGAGGTAGTCCGCTCCTACGGTTCCCGCATCACCCGCTTCGTGTCGGAGCCTGACAAGGGTTTGTACGATGCGATTAACAAAGGCATCCGGCTGGCGACGGGCGACATCATCGGTCTTATTAACGCCGACGATTTCTACCACCATTCCCAGGTAGTCGAAAAAGTGGTCCAGCTTTTCGAAAAAACGAACTGTGATGCCGTGTATGGTGACGTCATTTACGTCAATGCGGAAAATACGCAGAAAATTGATCGATACTGGAAAGTGGGCGAATACAAAGAGGGTGCCTTTCTATGGGGCTGGATGCCCCCCCACCCGACCTGCTTCATCCGTCGGTCGGTGTATGAAAAACTGGGCGGGTATACGCTCGAACTGAAAAGCTCGTCCGATTATGAACTGCTGCTGCGGTACATCCACAAACACAAAATCAAACTCAGTTACCTGCCCGAAGTACTGGTGACCATGCGTTCGGGCGGCATGAGCAACGCAACGCTAAAACACCGCTGGCGGGCCAATCGCGAAGACCGTCAGGGCTGGAAATTAAACGGTTTGCGTCCTTATTTTTTTACACTTTTTCTGAAACCATTAAGAAAACTTGACCAGCTTCTACCAAAGCTGTGAAAAATAAACGTTTTTTGCACCGCATGATAAAAATACTATACCACTTAGTCAGTTTTGATTGTACCAAAATTATAAAACAGTAACATTTACGCTCTGTCCCTGTGATTTTATAACCAACGTATCATCACACCTGTCCTTATGAATCTGGAATTGCTTCTTTCTTATATCCAAAATAAACTTACCGACGATTTGTTCCAACTGGGACTTTACCAGTGCCTACTGTCGTTTCTGGTCGCTTGTTTTGTAGCCGTCGTATCCATCCCTGTCGTCATCAAAATTTCGGAGTTGAAGTTTCTCATGGAGAAACCCGGCTCGCGCAGTTCCCACAAAACGGCCACCCCAACTTTCGGCGGAATTGCCATCTTTGCCGCCATTCTGATCAGCTATTTTCTCTGGCCGGCCATCGACCAGACCGATATTTACCGGACCAACCTGTCCATTGTCGGCATGTCGATTTTGTTTTTCATCGGGATCAAAGACGACATGGTGGGCATCGACCCCAACAAAAAGATTTTCTTCCAGGTGTTGCCATCCCTGATTCTGATTTTCTTCGGCAAACTGCGGATCGATTACCTTTACGGCATCTTCGGCCTGTATCACATCAATGATGTGTTTTCGGTGCTCATCACCTGCCTTATTTTCATCACGATCATCAACGCCATCAACCTCATCGACGGCATCGACGGCCTGGCGGGGGCCATTTCTACCCTGGCAGCGTTGACATTCGGAAGCTGGTTTCTGCTCACCAATCACTTTGCCATGGCGTGTCTGGCCTTCACCTTGTCGGGCGCACTGGTCGGTTTTCTGCGGTTTAACTTTTCGCACACCAGCAAGATTTTCATGGGCAACACCGGCTCGCTCATTCTGGGCTTCCTGCTGTCGTTTTTTGCCGTCCGGTTCATCAACCTGAACAACTCCTTCCGGTTCGATCCCACGTCGTTTTTCAACGCGCCGATCATTGCCATCGTGGTGCTGATCGTACCGATTTTCGACACCCTGCGGGTTTTTCTGGTGCGGATCATGGCTGGTCGTTCGCCTTTCTCGGCCGACCGCAACCACATGCACCACATCATGATCGACAACGGTCTGACGCACGCAGCGGCCACGGCGGTGCTTTGCACGATTTCGCTGGTGAATACGGTTTTGTTTTTCCTTTTTCACCGCGACATCACCAACACGGTTTCGCTGTTTATTCTGATCGGGATGTTTTTCCTCTATATGGCCACCGGCGTTTTTCTGAAGATGCGGGCGCGCGTTCAGGCTATTGACAAACAACGCCGGAAAGGTCTCTACGCCAGTCAATTGGTCAATGCCCTGTCCGGAAAAAACTTTTTGAGATACCTGTAACCAGCAACTCCGACGACGGTCTTCGCCAACAAACGGGATTCTCTTTTGTTATACGTCCATACTTAAAATGGACGAACCATGGAAAATCAGACCAAAGGAGACTCGGCCGCCGATTCCCCTAAACCCGGCAATTATCGTCAATCCCAATCAATGGAAAATGAGGACGGCCTGCCGCCCCTCTCCGAAGCCGATACGGCTCCGATGTACACCGATCTGGGTTTAGGCTCCGAAGATACCTACAACAAAGGCGACGACGAAGCCACGGACACACTGCTTTACACCGACACCCACACCGCCATCAACACTGCCGAAAACCGCTCCAACTCTCTGGCCTACGAGGGCGATATCGACGACTTGACGACGGAGATTGAGCCGGAACAAGAGTAAGTTTTCAGTATTCGATTTATCGTTTACGGGAGCTGGCGCATGTTTCTGGCCTAAGTTGTCAAATGTGTTAGCCCCCGTAAACGATAAATCGAACACCGTAAATCCACTTACGAATTCGTCTTCCCTTCACTCTTCAACTTCCCCTTCATGGCTTTCCGAAGCTTTTCTACTTTGGGCAGTGACACGCTCTGAATGTAGGGCTGATTGGGGTGCAGTCTGCAATAGTTCTGGTGATAGTTCTCCGCCGGATAAAACTCCTTCAACGGCAGGACTTCCGTTACCACCGGGTTTTTGTAGTGTTTGGAGGCATTGGTCCGCTGAATAGCGGCTTCAATGGCCTGTTTCTCCGCAGGAGTGCGGTAAAAGGCCACTGAACGGTAATCACGACCGACATCCGGTCCCTGGCGATTGAGGGTCGTGGGATCATGACCAGCGAAAAAAGCCTCTAACAGATCGTTGTAACTGATCACAGCCGGATCATAATATACCTGAACTGATTCGGCGTGGCCGGTTTCGTCGGTTCCTACCTGCTCATACGTCGGGTTTTTCACGAAGCCCCCGGCGTAACCCGAAATCACTTCCCGAACACCTTTCAGTTGGTCGAAGCCTTCTTCCTGCGCCCAGAAACAGCCGCCGGCAAAGGTCGCTACCGCTTCACCGGGTTTCAGAACCGGTAGTTTAGCCGGGTTGGTATCCTGTGTTTTTGCGGGCGTACATCCCACCAGGAACAGCAGACTCAACGCAACAATTTTAATGGATTTCATAACAAAGATTGGTTTATACTTTCTGAACAAATTCCAGCGAAACGCCGTTCAGGCAAGCCGGACGGCAGAGACCAGACAACTACCTTATCGGGTCGTCACCGGCGTTGTGACTTGCTGCGTCTGCACCACCACCCGAACGGTTACTTCATTTCCCATCAGCAGACCGGATTTTCCGACCTCATAATCCAGCCGGTTGAGCGTAAACTGACCTGAGAACGTAGCTGTCATTCCTTTCTGAACAATGGTGAGCGGGATCGTTACGGCGCGGGTGGTGTTTTTAATCGTCAGTTCAAACATGCCGGTATAGGCGTCGTTTTCCTGCCGTTCGACGCGGGTGGAGCGCAAACTGATCCGGGGATAGGTGGCTGCGTCGAAATACTCCTTTTTTTTCAGGTGATTATTCCGCAGACCAATACCCGTTTCGAGGGTCGCGGTTTCCACACTGGCCGAAAGCTGCGTCTTTTCGGGCAGGGCCGGGTCGAAAATCAGGTCTCCCGAAAAACCGCCGAAGGTACCGGTGACGGTCAGACCCGCATTCCGGATGCTGAACGTTACCGTTGCCTTGGTAGGTTTCCAGTGGATCTGGGCGACCGCGCTCAGGTCGATCACCAGAGCCGTTATCAGGGTTAGAAGGACGGTTTTCATCTTAAAAATGGTAGGCTAGCGCCAGCATCGGCATGGCATTTTTGCTGCGAAACCGGTCATTCTCGAAGGTTAATGTGCGGTCGGTAGTATACTCGACAAACTGAAACCCGATTCCGCCCCGTACACTCACTTTCGGCGTAAACCGATACCGGACGTACGCTTCGGAGTTCAAGCTCCCCCGGTCGCTGTCGCTGATCAACAGAATGTTAAACCGGGTCGGGCTGGCCGACTGCACCGTTCCACTCAGCGACGACCGCACCGGGGCATTGGCGTAGAAAACCCCGCTTTGCGACCCACCCAGCGTCACCCCAATGGCGTCGATGTTGATACCGACCTCAAACCGTTGCGTCAGGGCAAACTCGATGTGAATGCTGGCGTTGAGCGAGGTGGTACGGGTGCGGTTGAGTTGGAGTGTGTCCAGGTTGGCGAGAATGTTCTCGGTAAACAACGCGACAATGCTTTCGGTGCCGGACGTGAGCCGGGCTGGGGCCGTAATGTAGTCGAGCCTGCCGCCAAAAGCCGAGGTGAGCCGCAATCCATAGCCCAAACGAAACCGGTTTGAACGGCCGATGCCGTGCAATTGGTTGACCGTCAGAGCCGCCGTGCCGAAATCACGTTTGGCCGCAACGCCCAGATCGACGGTTCGGGTCAACGGTTTGTGGGGTGACTGTGCCCGACAGATGACCGGCAACGACAGGAGTAAAAAGACAAGGAATCGATTCATGACGGTTCGGGTTAAGAGACTATTGCAGTTTGGCGTGGCCGAATAAAACGCTGTAGGCCTTACACCAGATCAGGATGGTTCGCTGGCGGGCGGGATCGAACGAGGCTGGTGCTTCCAGAAAGAAGGAACCGGTATTGGTTAGTTTCTGTACTTCGATAAAATTGGTCAGGCTGGTATCTTCAGCAAGGTAAATCCGCAGATCCGGTCCGCCATCCGTACTGAAATTCTCAAACAGTATCGTTCGTTTGCCGGCTTTGTCATACACTTTTACCGTTCCTTTCACCGTATGGACATTGTTCATAAACATGCCTTCCACGAGCAGTTGCTGCCCCGTCGCGTCGAATATTTTGGTGTTATCGGTTGTGCTGACCGGCTTGTCAACCGTCCCGACCGGCGTCAGTTCCGGGTCTTGGGTACAGCCCGACAGTCCCCCCAAAATCACTACCCAAACCACAAACTGCCGCCAGCGCCCCGGGTACCGGATGGTGGCCACTACCTGTCGGTAGCTGACGGCCAACACGTACAGACAGGTGACCAGTACCGTCAGGGCGTAGGCAAACAGCAAGCCGCCATCGCCCTGAATTTCAACCCCTAAAACCGTCAAATGGGCACCAATGGCCCCGATCATGATGCCGACGCCCAGCAACGCCCCCATCCAACTGGTTCGGGGAATCAGCAGCAAAACCGACGCGAGGAGTTCGGCCACCCCGCTGGCAATCCGTCCGCCGGGTTCCATGTTCAGGGTTGAGAAGATATAAACGCTTTCGGGAGCGGCTGTAAATTTGAAAAACAGCGTCTGAAGCATGATGCCAGCGGCCACAAGCCGGGCCAGCCAGAGTACAAGGGATGTGAGTTTCATAGTGAATAAGAGATGGAGTGAATGAGATAAAATGGATCGTGGCCGACGGTTAATTCACCAGGGCTTTTTCCGACTGAGCGGGCGACGGTCTTTTTTGGTGGGCAACGGTAGCGTAGGCGACTCCGAAGTGGGCCGGTATCTGAACGTGCGGAAAAACCGCTTCCAGGCCAATGCGGATGATGGCACTGTGGTGAATGGCGTGTTCGATGTTGTAGAGCAGTTCGCGGTAAAACGTCGTCAGGATGGCCACATCCGGGATCGCGTCCGGCAAATACGACGCTTCCAGGTCCAGCAGGCGGTCTTCCGTACAACAAGCCAATTGTCCCATCATCTGCTGAATGGCAGCCACGGCTTCTGCCGGGCTGTTTTCCAGTGACTCCTGCCGAATCCGGCGGTCGTAATTGAGGTAACCGGTGTGGTAGGCCGTCAGCGAAAGCGCGTAAAATTCGATGATGTGCCGCAGGTGTTTCCCCACCGAACTCCCCATCAGCAAATCGAGCGGACGCGTGTATTCGTGGGGTTCAAGTTGGGCGATCACCGCCGTGAGCTGGCCCAACAGATGGGCCGAAGTGTCCTGCAATTTCATAAATAGGAAGGTCAGGCGTGGAAAAGTCGGTTAGTTGCTTAGTAGTTTTTGCCAGTTTTGATCGGCTTTGCGCTGCAGATTCGTCTCGTCTTTCTGCCACTTGGGCAGCGTATTGTTGAAAAAAGTGTGGTAGAACAGGTACAGCCGACCGTCGCGCACCTCGAACGTTTCCGGATCGATCTCCACTTTTTCGCCCGACTCACCCATCGCGTAGGCACACCAGCCGCCGTAAGCCGGGGCATACGATCCGGGGGCTTTCAGGAACCGGTCCCGGTTGGCAACCGACGCAAACCGGTACGTGGCTCCCTGATACTGGGTGGAAATCGTTTTCTGTCCTTTTGTGGCTTTTTTCACCGTGAAATAGGCTACCGGGTCGTAGCCCTGAATGGCCAGCCCGTCGTCCAGGTTGGCGTGTTTGGCAAGCGTGGCGTCCCGTTGTGCCTGTGCCGCCGAAAGCGTCAGGAGCCAAAGCAGGCTTCCTAAAATGAGTGGGGCAAACGGGTTCCGCGCCCGGATTAGGTGGGTGTTCATGTTTTTCAAGATTCGTCATCAATCAGGTAAACTCTCTATCCAGTAGCCAATAAACATGCCCCAGCGTGCCAGGTCCCTGAAAACACCGCCAGCAGTGCGGAAAGCGGTTTTTTAGAACGTTGTCCTGTGTTCCCGGCCGGCCGACCGGTTTTGATATGTCGGGAGAGTCACGCTATTTCGGGAATTTGAACCGGAATTACGGCACCTCCGACAGCCTGCTTTAACCCGATGCAACGAGTAGAAGCGTATTTGTGGCCGGAAAGGGCAACGGAATGAATTTTGCGGTTAACTTGGTCAATGAAATCGTTAGTCCTCCTGCTGATCATCATTCTGGGTGTCCTGACGCGGTCGGTTTACAGCCAGCCTGCGGGGGTGCCGTTTATCCAGCACTATGCCCCCAAGGTCTACCAGGCTCACCCCGAAAACCGGGCCATTGCCCAGGACAACCGTGGCATTTTGTACTTCGGCAACCAGCACGGTTTGCTGGAATTCGATGCCAGTACCTGGAAACGGCTGCCCGTCACCGGCACCAACGCCCGCGCGGTGGCAACCGACACCGCCGGTACGGTTTACATCGGTACCGACACGAATTTTGGTTACCTGAAAACCGATGAGCGGGGTATAAACCGTTACGTTTCCCTCAGCGATCAGTTGCCCCCGGCCGAGCGCACGCTGCCCAAAGTAGCCTGGGTGTTCTGCACGGATCAGGGCGTTTATTTTAGCACGGCACAAAAGATCTACCGCTACCAGCCCGGTCAGCCCATGACCATCTGGCCCATCCCGGCCGGCATCCGGCACGTCAGCGTTGTGAACAATACAGTATTTTTACAAACCCGGAACGGTGGCTTTTTCCGCCTGAACACCGCCCGGCCCGGATCTGATGCCCTGGAGGTGCCCCCCGGAACCGGGCGACTGACCGCTCAAACCATCGAGTCGGTTTTGCCGTTTCCCGGCGATCATCAGTTGCTGGTGGTTACGTGCCAGGGTGGGCTTTTTCGCTATGACCCACTGAAAACCAGCCTTTCACCGTTTCCAACGCAGGCCGACGACTGGCTGCACCAGGCTCGTGTCAGCCGGGCCATTTACATTCCCAATCCCGAAGCAGGTACCCACCAGTACATCATTGGGACGGCCCGGGGCGGGGTCCGGATTCTGAACCACCAGGGGCAGGAACTGCAGCGGATCGATGAAAGCAACGGGCTGCGTCGGAATGCCGTCCTGAGTTTGTTTCAGGACCGTGAAAAGTCGCTCTGGATCGGCACCGGCAGTGGCCTCGACCGCGTGGAAACCAACCTGCCCGTCAGCCGTTTCGAAAGTAGCCTGAACGTCCGTTCCACGGTTTGGGCCATTCGCCGGCACGCGGGCGTGCTCTACATTGGAACCGGTTTGGGCGTGTTTTACTGGAACAACCCGACCCACCGTTTTGAAATGGTGTCCGGTACCGACGCATCCAGCACAACTTTGCTGACCGACGGAACGGATTTGCTGGCGGGTGCGGCAGGCTTCATCTGGCGAATTCGGCAGAACCGGATTGTGGAAACCCTTTTGACCGAAAACCAGACCGTTCACACCCTGCTTCGGCCCCGCCAGAAACCGAAACTGCTGCTGGCAGCTCTGGGCAATGGGCTTTGGCTCTACCGACGCGAAGCCAACCGCTGGCAGGAGACAGGCCGGGTGCTGAACCTGCGGGACGAATGTGTTTCGCTCGCCGAAGCAGCCGATGGAACCATCTGGGTCGGAACCCGGCACAACGGTTTCTTTCAACTCGACAAAGACTTGAGTCAGATCCTCTTTCACGCGAATTCCGGCTTACGTGCGGCAACCGGAAGCTACGTTTTTCCGACCTCCGACGGATTGCTGTTTGCCGCCGGTGGCCGTCTATCCCGTTTTGATGACCGCACCAAACAGTTTGCCGCCAATCAGAAATTCAGCGCGATTCTCGCCAAAGCCTCGTCCGATGCCCCGGCCCTTGCCGAAGACCGCCAGCGCAACCTGTGGTTTGCCACGCCTTCGGTGGCCCTCCGCCGAAACACAGCCGGAACCTGGGAGTGTGACAGCCTGAGTCTGAAACCGATCAGCCGGGGTGGCTACGCCATCTATCCCGATCAGAACGGGCTGGTCTGGCTGGGCAATGACGAGGGACTGTTCCGCTACGACGGTGCCCAGATGACCATGCCCCCCGATTATCCGGCGTTGATCCGGGCCGTCCGGTTGCAAGCCAATGATTCCCTGCTGTATGCCGGGGGCAGCATCCCCGCAGGTCAGGGCCGGTTGACGTTGCCCTATCGGTTCCGGGCGTTGTCGTTCCAGTTTGCGGCCACCAGTTTTGTGGGCGACAATGAAAACGAGTTTCAGTATAAACTCTCCGGAAATGCCCAGATGGCCGACGATACGGTTTGGTCGAAATGGGGTCGGGAAACGCGCAAAGACTACACCAACCTGCCCCCCGGCCCGTATACCTTCCTGGTTCGCGCCCGCGACTCCTACGGTCAGTTGAGCCGGGAAAGTCGTTTTTCGTTCGAAATCACCCGCCCCTGGTTCCGCGAACCCTGGGCCTACGCGCTCTATATTCTCATCGGGTGTTTCCTGATCGCGGTCTTTGTCCAGTATTATACCCGGCGGTTGATGCGGGAGAAGCTGAAACTCGAAGCCCTGGTGGACGACCGCACCGCGCAGGTGGTTCAGCAAAAAGAAGAACTGGTGGCGCAATCGGCCCGTTTGCAGATGGCGAAGGAAACCGCCGAAGCAGCCAATCGGGCGAAAAGCGAATTTCTGGCCAACATGAGCCACGAACTCCGGACGCCCCTCAACGGCATTCTGGGTTTTACGCAACTGCTCCAGCGCGACACCAACCTGAGCAGCGGTCAGCAACGCGGTTTGGGCATTATTCGCACCAGTGGCGAACACCTGCTCACGCTGATCAACGAGGTGCTGGACATTGCCAAAATTGAAGCCCGGCGGTTCGACTTTCAGCAGTCGGCGGTGGCCCTGCCCGCGCTCCTGGCGAACGTGTCGGCGTTCTTCCGGATTCGGGCCGAAGAGAAAGGGCTGGCGTTCACCTACCGGGTGGAGACGCCCCTGCCGACGGTGGTTTCCGGCGACGAAAAACGCCTGACGCAAATCCTGAACAATCTCCTGAGCAATGCCGTAAAATTTACGGAACAGGGAACCGTCGAGCTGGTTGCAGGCAGTCAGGAAATGCGTCCCGGCCAATTCCGGGTGGTTTTTCGGGTCAGTGATTCGGGGATCGGCATTCCGGAAAACCGCCTGACCGAGATTTTTCAACCTTTCTACCAGGTGCGGGACGGCAAACAGTTTATCGAGGGCACCGGACTCGGCTTGGCCATTTCGGATAAACTGGTCGAGTTAATGGGCGGCAAATTGAGTGTCGCCAGCACGCCCGGAAAAGGCAGTACTTTCACCGTCAGCCTGCCGTTGTCGGCGGCTCAGCGTGGCCCTGCACCGGAAACTTCCTACCCGGATCGACGCCGGATTCTGGGCCACGAGGGTTTGCAACGGCGGGTGCTGGTGGCCGACGACAATGCCGACAACCGGCTGGTGGTGGTGTCACTGCTGGAAACGCTGGGTTTCGTCGTACTCGAAGCCATCGACGGACGGGTAGCCATCGAGCTGGCGATCAGCCAGAAACCGGATCTGATTCTAATGGATCTGGTGATGCCCAACCTCAACGGTTTCGAAGCCCTGCGCCAGCTCCGCGCCCGGGCGGAACTGGCGCACACCCGAATCATTGCGTTTTCCGCCAATGTTTTCGAACAGAACCAGCAGCGTTCGCTCAGCGAAGGCTTCGATGATTTTGTCGCCAAACCCGTCGATGTGGATAGTTTGCTGGCTAAAATCGGGGAGCAACTCGGTTTGCACTGGCAATACGCGGCTGATGAATCCGAAACCGGAAAGCCGGTAATCTCCCCGCCGACAGACAACGCCGAACTGGTCATTCCGGGCACCGATGACCTGACGGCCCTGCTGGACAAAGCCCGGCAGGGTGACATTCGAAGCATCCTCGATACCTTATCCGACCTTGAAGCACGCCATCCCGCTTCCGGTCCGTTTGCCAATCGCTTACGCCATTGGGCCGCAGAGTTTAATACCCGACAAATCCGGGATTATTTAACCCAACTCCTTGACAATCCCTAACCTTATGTCCGCCAGTATTCTTGTTGTTGACGATACGCCCCACAACATCAGCATTTTATTCGATGCGCTGACCCATTATGGGTACCGTGTGCTGGCCGAGCGCGACGGCAAAAGCGCCCTCGAACAGGTTCGCCACGCCCGGCCCGATCTGATTCTGCTCGACGTGATGATGCCCGGCCTGAACGGTTTCGAGACCTGCCGCCAGCTCAAAAACAACCCCGCAACCGTCGACATTCCGGTGATTTTCATGACCGCCCTGACCGAATCCATCGACAAAATCAACGGTTTCAACATGGGTGCGGTGGATTACATCACCAAACCGTTCCAGTTGCCCGAAGTGCTGGCGCGGGTTCAAACGCACCTGGCGCTGCGGCAAATGCGTCATGATCTGGAGAAGCTCAACGAACAACTCGAACAGCGGGTTCAGGAACGAACCGAGGCCCTCAGCCGCGCCCTGGCCGAACTGGAAACGTTGAAAGATCAGTTGCAGGCCGAAAATAGGTATCTCCGCGATGAAATCAGCCAGACCAGTGGTTTCAGCGAAATCGTAACCCAAAGTGCCCCCTTCCGGCGTGTATTGACCAAAATAGAGCAGGTGGCCCCCACCAATACGACGGTGCTGATTCTGGGTGAATCCGGAACGGGCAAAGAACTGCTGGCGCGGGCCATTCACGAACACAGTAGTCGGAAAAACAAACCGCTGGTGAAGGTCAACTGCGCAGCTTTGCCGCCCACACTCATCGAGAGCGAACTGTTCGGGCACGAAAAAGGAGCCTTTACGGGTGCAACGAACCAGAAAACCGGGCGATTTGAACTGGCCCAGAACGGCACCATTTTTCTGGATGAAATTGGGGAAATGCCCCTCGATCTGCAATCCAAATTGCTGCGGGTGCTGCAGGAAGGCGAATTTGAGCGCGTCGGCGGCACCAAAACCCTGCGCGTCAATGTTCGGGTGCTGGCGGCCACGAACCGCGATCTGGAAGTTGAAATTGAAAAAGGCCGCTTTCGCGAAGATTTGTATTACCGGCTGAATGTGTTCCCGGTTAAAAGCCTGCCCCTTCGCGAGCGAAAAGAAGACATTCCGCTGCTGGTGCGGCACTTTTGCGACAAACACTGCCCCGAGCTAAACCGCCGGATCGAGGTCATTCCGAGCCGCGTGATCGATAGCCTGACGGCGTACAACTGGCCCGGCAACATCCGCGAACTGGAAAACATCATTGAACGCTCATTGATCAGTTCGACCGGCCGACAGCTCGAACTCGGCGACTGGACGGGCAACGACTGGCGCGACCGCAAGAATCCGCTGGCCCGTAAAGTAACGCCCCTGACGCTGGAAGAATGCGAGCGCAACCACATCATCGCCGTGCTGGAATCCACCCACTGGAAAGTCAGCGGAGATCACGGGGCCGCCCGGATTCTGGATGTCATTCCCACCACGCTCGAATCGAAGATGAAAAAGCTTGGCATCACCCGACCCTGATCCCCTTCACTCCTCCTGAAATGTCCTGACATTCCTGAAATACCGTAACCAACGCTGTACTACCCCAGTCACAGAAAACTACCTAACCATTTAACCATCAAACCATTACATAAATCACAAACGACTGGCATACGGCTTGATTACCAGATAGTATCTATTAATTACGTTGCGCCATGTGTACCGTTTCCTACCTTCCCCTGGCAATGGGTGAGTATTTGATCACCGCCAGCCGCGATGAAAAAACCGCCCGGCCTTCGGCACGCTTTCCGGTCAAAGCGACCCTCAATGGACAGACGGTTTACTTCCCACAGGATCCGCATGGACACGGTTCGTGGATTGCCACCGCCCACGAACCCGGTTTTACGCCCACTACGGTTTGCCTGCTGAACGGTGCTTTCCAGGCGCATACGGCCCGCCCGCCCTACCGCCACAGCCGGGGTCTGGTGGTTCTGGAGGTGTTCCGGTATGCCTCTCCGGGCGAATGGCTCGCCGGTTTTAATTTTGAAAACCTCGAACCCTTTACGCTGCTCATCCTGCAACCGGGGCAACTTTGGGAGGTTCGCTGGGATGGAAAAACCGCCCACAGCCGCCAGCCCGACCCGGCCCAACCCGCCATCTGGTCGTCTTCGACGCTCTATACGCCCCCGGTCGTTGCCCGTCGCGAAGCCTGGTTTCAGACGTGGCTCCGGCAACAAACGCAGTTTACCGTGGCCGGTATTCGCCAGTTTCACAAGCAGGCCGGCCGGGACGACCCACAGAATGCGGTGTTGATGAACCGGGGAAACGGGATGCAAACCCTCAGCCTGACCACCGTTCGGCACCACCCGGACCACACCGAGATTTTCTACGAAGACCTGACAACGTCCCGATTCCTGTATCAGCAACTAACGCCATCCCATGAGCTTCGCTACGCCCACTGAACGTCTCCGCCCCCCGGTTTTCGCTGCAGTTCCGGGCTGGGCCGACCGGCTCAGCCAACGGCTAGACCGGTTTCTGATTCGGCTCCGGCACTGGGAATACTGGCCGTTTTCCGTGGTCTATTTCCCGGTAATCATCTATTACGGCTGGCTCGCGCTCAAGGCCCGTTCCTGGTTTTTCTTTTCAGCCAGTAACCCCGGCATTGAATCGGGCGGGATGCTGGGTGAATCGAAAATGGACATTCTGAACCGCATCGACGCACAGTACAAACCGAAAACCCTGTTTTTCCCCCAACCCACCATCGATGCGGTTCTGGATCAGATGCTGCTGGCCGATTGCTGGTTTCCCGTCGTGGCCAAGCCCGACCGTGGGGAGCGGGGATGGCGGGTCGAAAAAATCCATTCCGTCGCCGAATTGACGGCCTATCTGCACGATAGCCCGGCGGATTTGGCCCTGATTGTGCAGGAATATGTCGATGAACCGCTGGAACTGGGCGTGTTCTACTACCGGATGCCGGGCCAGCCGACGGGAACGGTTTCTTCCATCGTGGTCAAGGAGTTTTTGTCGGTGGTGGGTGATGGAACGTCTACATTGCGGGAACTGCTCCGTCGGAATCCCCGCGCCCGGCTTCAATTACCGACTTTGATCGAACGGTATGGCGAGCGGTTGAACTCCGTGCCGGAACCCGGAGAAAATCCCGTTCTGGAGCCCATTGGCAACCACTGCCGGGGTACGAAGTTTCTGGATGGCCATTACCTGATTACGCCGGAACTGGTGGCGGTTTTCGACCGGATCAGTCAGTCGGTAGACGGTTTTTACTACGGTCGCTACGACCTCCGCTGCCGCTCAATTGACGACCTCCACCGGGGACAAACCATCCGGATTCTGGAACTCAACGGCGCCGGTGCCGAACCGGCGCACATCTACCAACCCGGTTCTTCGATCCGGACGGCCTGGCGGGTGTTGCTCCGACACTGGCAGGTGCTGTATGCCATCAGCCGGGCCAACCACCAACGCGGTGTCCCGTATATGACCTTCCGGGAAGCCCGAACCATTTACCGGCGAATTCAGCGTGACAAAGCCGCCAGACCGTCATGATGCTGTTCGCCGGAAATTTTGTGGTGGGCTGGGTGGTTAGTTTTCTGGGGTCTCTGCCGCCGGGTGTTCTGAACCTGACCATCGTTCGGGTGTCGTTGCGGCAGGGGCTCCGGGCGGCTCTGAAATTTGCGCTGGCCTGTACCCTGATCGAGTTCCTCTATGGCTACATCGCGGTGTGGCTCACGGAACAGATCTCGCAATATGCCTTTTTTAAATATCTCACCGACGGATTCACCCTACTCCTGCTGTTGATTCTGGGGCTTTACTACCTCCGGAAACAAAGCCGCCAACCGTCACCCACCGACCAGCCAGTAACCAGCGCGTTCGGGTTGGGTCTTGGCCTGAGTGTTGTCAATGTGGCGGCTTTTCCGTTCTGGCTTTTTTATACGGTATTGCTCACCCAGAAAGGCTGGGTCAGTCTGACAGGCTCACCGTCGGTTCTGGTGTATGTGCTGGGGATTGCGCTGGGAACCCTGACCGGTTTGTGGTTTTTTGTTGGCCTAAGCCAGCGTTTGAATGCCGTTCTGGCGGCCCACCTTCACCGGTTCGACCGTGCCATGGGCTGGCTGTTTCTCGGCCTGGCCCTTGTCCAGGGCCTGGTACTGGCATCGAACCGATGATTTTTTAACGATTGATTACTAACCCCCATTCATCATGCAACGCAATTTTGTCCGTTTAACCGTCGTCTTTTTATTCTTTTCCGCTGCGGCTTTTGCCCAGAAACCCGTCATTTTTTCAACATCCGACAAAGCCCTGGGCGGCTATGACCCGGTGGGTTATTTTACCGAAGGAAAACCGGTCGTAGGGACCGATTCGCTGACCTGGACATGGCAGGGTGCCCACTGGCATTTTGCCAGTGAAAAAAACAAAACGGCTTTTCAGGCTGAACCCGAACGGTTTGCGCCCCAATACGGCGGGTATTGTGCCTTCGGCATGTCGAGAGGCTACAAAGCTCCCACCCAACCCGATGCCTGGACGATCGTCGATAACAAGCTCTATCTCAATTACAACCAAAAAGTGCGGACGGAATGGAACAAGGACCGGCCTGGCTACATTCAAAAAGCGGATACGAACTGGGTTGAGGCAAGGGAGAAGAAATAGGGTCGCTGTCCGGGACGAAACGGCTACGTGGTTTCGTCCTGGTATTTTTTTAGCAGATTGTGAAACCATACGCGGTCGTTGTCCACCAGTTTGATGTACAGCCGGAGATTCCCGACGGCACTTTCGTACGTAAATTTCCGGCTGGCATCGCCTTTTCGGAGCGCGTATTTTACCATTTTATCGACTACTTTAAAAAACCGGTCTTCATCGTCTCTCGCAAATTTTTCATCCCAGAACAATACCGTTGGGGAAGCCTCCGACGGCTTAAATGACAACCTGAATTTTGCCAAACCCATTTCTAATGTTTCCATAGCAGTTCACCACTTCGGCGATTTTTTCATCGTTTCCCAGAAGGTAGGCAATTCATTTGGCATAACCTAATAATCAGACTTTTAACGGTGCCGCCCTATTCACACAAAGGGGTTGTCAAGGCTCGTTGATATTCTCTTTCCAGCCCGTGCATGACACTGGTTACCGGTAAGCCATCGAAAGCGGTCAGCGGCAGGTCGGTCCGTTTCCCCTCGTTATCGACCAGAAACGCCGAAAGAAGCCGACATCCTGAACCGGCAAAATAATTTAAAACCTCCATCAGGTGTTCCAGCTCATTGGAGTAGAGTCGGCAGGAACGGTTTTTTCCCTGTGAATAGCAAAGCGAAAAGTAAAGCCACATGTGTTGAGCAGAATTAGTAGACAAGCTAACCGGGGTATTATACGTTTGTCGGCCGTAAGATAGTAGAAACTCCCGGAACGCGTATCCAACGGCCCTTTTTTTTGTAAATAGAACGAATCCCCGGAAAAACTTCCCCATTCTAGTAGCACCTACACCTGATTGCAATTCCCCAAGAATCGACTATATTTAGAGACGCAAAAAACCTTCTTCGATCATGAAAAAAGCGGCCGGTATTGGGTTAATTCTTCTCTCCTTCTCCTTCGTCTACATGTCGGTTCAGGTCTATGCCAATGAGGAGGCCATGCGGGTGATCGATGAATACGGCTGGATGGCCGTCGTGGCCAAAATCGGTAGCGTCATTCTGTTTACCTACCTGGCTTTTACGTCGCTGATGCGGGGAATTGCCCTGATTCGCGAAGAGTAAAATGCGTCTGGCCGTAGCGTATGTTCGGCGAATGCTGTAGCTTGCGGCCCATTTGTTTGCTATGAAAAGATACGGATTTATGTTACTGGCCTGGGCCCTGCTAGCCGGCAGTTGCCAGCAGGCCGAGCAGGCTCCCTGCGACCCAACCATTCCTACCCTCAAGGCACCCGATTCGGAAATTACCGCTTTGAAAAAATACATTGATTCCAGCGGCATTTCCGCGATGGCCGATGGGCGAGGATTTTATTACAGCATCCAGGCACCCGGTTCCGGAACCAAACCAACGCTGTGTTCCGCCGTAACCGTCAATTATGTGGGGAAACTGACCAACGGAACCACTTTTGACAGTGCCAACAACATCACTTTTGGCTTAAACCAACTCATTGTGGGCTGGCAGGAAGGCATTCCGCTGATTGCTCCCGGTGGCAGCATTACACTGTATGTACCCCCCAGTTTGGCTTATGGCGCACAGGCCCTGAACGGGATTCCGGCCAATTCGATTCTGGTGTTCACGATTGACCTCATCCAGAGCAATTAAAAACGCCTTCGACCGGCTTAGCCGCCCTGAAGGTGTTGTGCGAAAACCGCTTTGGCCTTCGCCCACATGGCGTCGGACAGCACATGGCCCTGGCCCGGTTCAATAAAGGAAGTAAAATTACCGGCGGCACCGGCTTTCTGGTACGCCTGTGCAATTCGGGGAATGGCCTTCCGAACAAAGTCGATCGGTGAACCCGAGTCTTCTTCTCCAAAGTTCAGGTGCAGAACCCGGGGGGCAATAAGGGCCGCGATGTCGGGCGTATCGCCGTATTGAAGCCAGCCCGGCACAAAGTTCGGAAAGCAATGCAGCAGGTGTTCGTGCTCAATGGCGGCATAGGATGGCAGACAACAATTTCCGACGATGCATTTCAGCCGGTTTTCGAGCGGCCCCACCAGCCAGGAGTGCGTCGATCCCATCGAATGCCCGTAACAGCCGATCCGATTGGCACGTACTTCCGGACGGCTACTGAGATAATCGACGGCCCGGCGCATTTCCAGCACATTCTTCCAGGCCATACTTCGTCCCCGAACCACCTGGCGCAGAAACTCGAAGCGTTCGTAATCGCCTTTTTTCAACTTCCCAGTCGGGTCCTGCCTTTCCTCAAAACAAAGTGCATCCGGACACAGCACGACGTAGCCTTCGCGCACCAGTGCCACGGCGGTATGGTGCATCGGGTTGCCGGCCAAACCGGCTGGCTCGGATTTGCCCAGGTGATACTCACCGTTGTGCTGGTGCCAGACGGCGATGGCCGGGGCCGGTTTTTGAGCTGTCGCCGATTCGGGGATCAGCAACAGCGCCGGAACCCGGTCGCCGGGCTCCACCTCGTAGGTGATCGATTCGATGCGGTAGCCGTCTTTTGGCATCGTTTCCCGAAGCTGCGGCAGCAAGGGCGTGGGCTTGGGGAAAGGCCCGCCCAGGCAGGCCTGGTAGTGTTTCCGCAAGGTCTCGGCCGACAAAACCGGGGGGGCAGGTTGCAAACCGTCCACCATTGGCAAACTTCCGGCGGTGGATAGCACGCCCAGCCCGCCCATCAGTTGCGACTTCATAAAATTTCGTCTTGAGTGTTTCATTGTGAGGAAAACCGGTTTACCTGGTCCCGATCTGGAACGGGGTGAATTCCTGAAATTATTACAAAAAGTGACTAGTCGATTCATTGGTGAAGTTTTCCAGTAAAAAAAATCCATCCTTACAAACATTTTTTTTCAAGGCGGGTTTTGTAAGTGTAAATCGCGCCAAAGCGGGGTTGCTGTGAAAAGTGCCTAATTGAAAAAATAACCGTTTCAGTAGCGATATCATAGGGCCAGGGGACTTCCGTCGTCTGGCTTTTTTTGTACGATTTTATTCAAAAAATACAGTCACCAAAACCGTATTCCTTAGCTGCCAGAATCATGTTACTTGACAAATCAATTCCGTTCACGTTTTTGTTTCGAAAAATTCGCCGGGAGGCTATGCTGGTATTTCTGTTTGCCAATGTGGTCGTTTTGGCCAAGTACTTTTTTCACCTTCGGTATTTGACCATTCCCATTGCGATTCCGACTTTGCTGGGTACCTGCATTTCGCTGCTTCTGGCTTTTCGCACCAATCAGGCTTACGACCGCTGGTGGGAAGCCCGGATTATCTGGGGAGCCATCGTCAACGACAGCCGCAGTCTGATCCGGCAGCTTCAGATGTTTCTGCCCATGACACCCAACCAGCAAATGATCATTCACGCCTTTGTGCAGCGGCAATGCGCCTGGTGTTTTGTGCTGGGCGATTCGCTGCGGGGTCATGAAGTCGAACGGCGGTTGCAGGAATTTCTGACCCCGGCCACCGTCGAGGCCATTCTGGCAACCGACAACCGACCCAATGCACTGATGCTCGAACACGGTTTAGCCGTTGGCCAGCTGTATCGAACCGGGCAACTAACGGATTATCAAATGGTGCAGATCAGCACCACCCTGAACACCCTGACCGACTCGATGGGGCGCTGCGAACGGATCAAGAACACGCCTTTTCCCCGTACCTATACGTTCAACTTGCAGTTGTTCATCTATCTTTTTGCCGCCGTTCTGCCGTTCTGTTTCGAAGCCGATCTGTATTACCTGGATGTGCCGCTGGTGACGCTGATTTCCTGCGCCTTTCTGCTACTCGAAAAAAGTGCCGTTCAACTCCAGGACCCGTTTGAAAACCAGCCAACCGACACCCCCATGACGTCCATTGCGCGCACCATCGAGATCAACCTCAAAACCATGACGGATTATAAAGAAATACCGCCCAAACTGCTGCCCTACGATTATTACACCATGTAGCTTCGCCATTGGTCCGGGAACTCATCTTCTCAATTCGGACGCGGACAAAACCCTGGCCATGCCGTCAATGCATCTAAAATTTGGTATACTTGCTGTCATGCCTGCCAAACTATGAAAGTATACCTGTCCATCCTTGTGCTGTGGGTCCACTGTTTGCCGGTTTTCGGGCAGTTGGATTCTGCCAGCCGTTCACCCTACCGGGTATACCGGGCCTACGAACTACCAGCTTCACTGGCGGTGCTGGGCGCTTCGATTTTTGGATACCGGCAACTCGACCGGTACGCCCGTTTCAACGCCGACGACATTGCCCAACTCGACCCGACCCGCATCAACGCCTTCGACCGGCCCGTCGCCTATTTCGACCCGGCCCGGTTTGAAGCGGCCCAGCAACGATCCGACCGGTTTCTGAATCTGTCGATTGCCAGCCCGCTGCTGTTGATGCTGAGCAACCGAATCCGGCACAAAGGGCTGGATGTGTTGACCTTGTATACGACGGCACACGCGGTCAATAACCTGCTCTATTTCGCCACAGCTTTCTCGATCCGGCGGGCCCGGCCCTTAACCTACAATCCGGCGATTCCGGTCTCGGAAAAAATCGGGAATGCCAAAAGCAATTCGTTCTACAGCGGTCATGTTTCTTTCAGCACCACGGCCACATTTTTTGGAGCCAAAATTCTGACGGATTTTTACCACATCAGGGGCTGGAAACGGGTAGCGGTGTTTTCGGGGGCCGCCATCCCACCGATTCTGGTCGGGTTCAACCGGATGAACGCCGGCAAACATTTTCGGACGGATGTGCTGACGGGTTTTCTCGTTGGTGCCGTGTGCGGAATCGGAATTCCGGAGATTCATCGCATCCGCCAAAAAACCGGCCAATTCAGCCTGCAACCGGCGTTCACCTTTACCGGCCAGAAAGGAATCGCGTTTACGTACCGGTTTTAAATGGCTAACGAATTCTACTAGTAGGCAACTTATTACTTATCAGCCCGATTATCCCGCGAATAACCGCTAAGATTCGTGCAGATTGTTATCTTTGGTAACCGGGCTTTCCGGGCGAATCCGAACCCATCTGTCCTCATCCTAATCGACCCATCTGCATGGAAGAAAGCGAAATTCTAGCCAAACTGCCCAAGGCTTTTACGGAGTCGGCACTTCGTCAGGAAATGCTAACCCACGGAAAATTCATCACGGTCAACAAAGATGATACCCTGGTTCGGGAAGGGCAATACCTGGATTTTCTGCCCATCGTTATCAAAGGCGAAATCCGGGTATTTCAGCAAAAAGAAGACCGGGAAATTCTGCTCTACTACGTTCGGGAAGGCCAGACGTGCATGATGTCGCTTTCGGCCGCGTATTTCAATCACACCAGCACATCGTATGGAGTGGCCACCAAACCGTCCGAAATCTTTGTTTTTCCCACCCGGCTCGTCAACGAATGGCAATTGAAATATTCTTCCTGGAATGCTTACCTGATCCAGACCTTTCGCAGTCGCTACGATGAATTGCTGGGATCGTTTGAAAGCGTCGCCTTTGATCCGATCGACAAACGGGTTCTCTCCTATCTGACCGACCGGGCTAAAAAAGAAAACACCCCACAAATCGCCATTTCCCACCAGAATCTGGCGTATGAACTGGGCACAACCCGGGTGGTTATTTCCCGCATCCTGAAAGGGTTTGAACAACAGGGTAAAGTCAAACTGTTCAGAGGTTCTATTCAGCTAAAATAATTTTTGCTTTATGTATCTTTTGATACCGTTTTTTGGCGGTAGGGTGGTATAGATTTGTCCTGACCAACCGCTAAAGGGATGAAAACGTATTGTATCCACATCATTTTTCTCCTCTCCTTTTCCGTTATGCAAGCGCAATCGAACCCTGGCACCCCTCCGCCAAAGAGGCTGACGTTTCTCATTCACGTTACCCAAAGCCAGGACCCTACCCGGGCTGCCCTGGCGTTTCTGGTCGCCAAAACCGCCCTCGACGAAGGCCACGCGGTCAATCTGTTTCTGGCGGGCGACGGCGTGAAGCTGTTACAGGAAGAAACCCTGAACCAGTTAACCGGTGTAGGGACCGGAAACCTCCGAGAGCATTACGATGCCATTGTGAAGGGAAACGGACGGTTTTACCTATCCGGCAACTCCGCGAAAGCCCGGGGAATGACCCCGGCTGACCTGCAAGGCAAACCGGCCGAATTTGCCTTGCCCACCGTGCTGATCAGGTTGGCCACGGAGAGCGACCGGATGTTCACGTATTAACCATTACAAACTCCATAAAACCATGAAAACTCTCCATTGCCGGGACGTTGGCTTCGATTGTGCAGGCGTTATCAAAGGCACCACCGACGACGAAGTATTGCAACAGGCGGCTGAACATGCCCTGACGGTTCACGGCCTGACGGTTACGCCGGAATTGGCCGAGCAGGTCAAAACGTTGATTAAAGAGGAAGCCTGATAACCGGTCGGAAGGGTCCGTAAAAAGTTACAGCTGCTGAACGAGCAGGAAGCCTTTTTCTACTTAGCAATCCGACGAAACGGGGCACGGCTAGTTTCCCTGTTTCGTCCTTTTATTTCGCCGGCGCAGGGTAAAACCCAGAACTGAAGTGAATCGGAAGCCACTGAATTTGATTTTGAGTAGAAATAATTAAGCAAATATGATACATTTGTCCTGCTCTTTTCGATTCTGTAGCCTTCTTTCTCATGACCATTACGCGTGCCGAACTTGTCCGGCAAATTCATTCGGCCTATCCTGGGGATGGGTATACCCTTTATCATGCACACCGATACGCAACGACACTGGAATTACTCAACCGGTTTTCGGCCTCTGACACGCCCCTCCTCGACATCGGAGTTTCCCGCCTGACAGACCTTTTGAAAACCCGCTTTAAACGCCCCATCGATACACTGGGATTTGAAAAAGAAGGACCAACCCCCTACGGACACCACTATTTTTATAACCTCAACGACTGCCAGTTTCCCGACCGCTACCGAACCGATTTGCCCCAATACGGAGCGATCGTGATGGCCGAAGTGATTGAGCACCTATACACCTCACCGTTATTGGTATACCCATTTTTAAAATCGTTGTTGCAAAAAGACGGTATTTTAATTGTCCAGACTCCGAATGCGGTAGCCCTCCACAAAAGGGTAAAGATGATGCTGGGCCAGAATCCGTATGAACTAATCCGAACGCAACACGACAACCCCGGTCATTTTCGGGAGTATACGGCTGAAGAGTTATATCGGTATGGGCAACAGGCAGGATTGACTCCTGTACACGTTTCATTCAACAATTACTTTGATTACCGATACCGACCGATCAACGGAGAACACCCCCCTTTTCCGCAAAAAAAGTGGAGTTATCTGAACCGTTTCTTCAGCCTGATGCCCGCCGGATTCCGACCCGGCCTGACGGTTGTGTATCAAAACAAGATAGCTTGAACGAATTTCAAAACTGCCGCCATTCGTCCACCTATTCAGGTCATTTGTTGGACAAAAGCCCTGTCATTTTGCGATACTTTTGCCAAAACAAATGACTGATTGATGGCAAATGTTCTCAAAAAAGCCGTATCGCAGCTAATCGATAAACTTTCAACGCCTTCACACGTCGTGGCCATTCGGGCCTGGCAACCGGCAACGCTGTATGAAGTCGACGTTCATCTTCCTACCACGGCGATGGAAAAATGGACCACCATCCAGCGCTTAAAATGCAAAGTCGCGGAGTTTGAATACCGGGATTATACACCGGCCACCTGGAACGCAGAAGAAAGAATTTGCACCCTCTATATCGAGGCCGGACACGACGGAGCCGGAAGCCGCTGGGTTCAGCGGCTAAAAAAGGGCGACAAGATTCCCTTAGGCGTTGCCCACGCAGCCCAGGTACCCACGAGAGAAGGGAAAATCCTGTGCCTGGGCGATGGCACCGCAATCGGGCATTTTTTAGGAATGAAGCAGTTAACCGACCGAAAGCGGTTTCCGATGGAAGTAGTGATTATACTGCCTGAAATTTACCAGCTACCATCCTCTCTGGTAGCGAATAATCCCGAATTTGAATTTATCTTCAACCCGCACGGAAACAGCCTGGAAACCCTGGAACAATGGGCGGTATCAAAAGAGTTAAGCGCGTATACCTCGGTTTATCTGGCAGGCCATACACCCCTGGTGAAAAGCTTGCGGAAAAAGCTGAAGGCAATACCGGACGTCCGGGCGACATTCCAGGCCCACGGGTTCTGGTCATAAAAAAAGCAGCATGGCGACCCACGATATTCCCTTCTTTCACCTGGAAGAAACGCCGTTTGGAATAGGAATTCTTTCCCTGGAAGACACGACCACACCGGAGCATCTGAGTGACAAAATCATGGCTCCCCACCGCCACGACCATTATTGCTTTTTTTTCATGGAAAGTGGTTCCCTAAATTTTAGCGTTGATTTCCAGAATATAGACATCCAACCCTCCTCTCTGTTGATAACCCGGCCCGGACAGGTTCACGAAGTCGGGTTTGCCAACGATCATCTGACCGGGTGGATGCTTGCCATTGATGCGCACTTTATTGACGAAAAGGTCCGCAGTGTTATCGACCAATCCTTTGTGAAGGTCATTTTACTCCAGTTGGACGAGGCTGAAAAAACAGCGGTATGCACCCTTTTCAATCTGATCCATTCAACCGAACGCGAGAAATCATCGGCAAACTTTCACCAGCAGCTTCTCCAAACGTTGATCAATGCCCTTTTTTACAAAACCGTACTGATTTTTCAGGCGCAGGAGGATCAACGCATTCAGCACCATTCATCCCGGAGTCTGGAGATTACCAGGCGGTTTCATCAGTTGGTGAAAGACCATTTTCTCCTTCTGAAAAAACCCGCTGATTATGCGTCAAAACTCAATATAACCGTCAGTTATCTGAACGATACCGTCAAGGCGGTCACCGGGTTTTCTTCAACCTACCTCATCCAGCTTGAAATTTTTCGGGAAGCCCAGCGATTCCTGGTGTATACCACCAAAAGCGTCAAGGAAATTGCGTTTCAGTTGGGCTACGAAGATGAGAAATACTTCATCCGGTTGTTCAGTAAAACGATTGGGACATCGCCGGCCAGTTTTAGAAAAAAGTATCGATGACGTTCACCGTTATTTTTTTCAGATAAGGCAACAGGGATTCGAAGCCTATGCAAAAGATGGGTATCTTGGACGCCTGTTTCTCCCATAAACCGGTAAGCAGGAAACGTCTTTTATTACCCAAAATCATGGAAGCTCCTTTCGATACGCACTGGGCCGACGAGGCCCGGCTTACGTTCAATCAACTCCCCACGGAGGTACAGAACGCTTTTTTGCGGCAACTGCCGAATCTGGTGGCCAGTTATGCCAGCCTCTACGCCCAACGCCCGGAAGACTCAAAAGTGGTCGGGACCATTTCCCACATGCAGGCCCCGGACTGGAATTTATGGCTGCGAATGGGTACGGAATATGCGGAAGCCGAAACCGGCCCGATCCTGTTTGTCAACGAGTTCTCGTCATTGTCTCCGGAAGACTTTGAACAATCGGTAGCGACAGCCCGGCAGTCGGCCGACCGGGTCAATGAAGACGGGAACGCGGCCGGGTCGCCGATGTGATGAAGTGAATTGAACAGATTTTTATCTGCCTCAATCCGCCCCATTCGTGTGCTCATTTTTAGTTTCAATCATCCTTTTTTAGGCCGTGGCAAAACCCTTTTTAAAGCGTCGAACCAGGTCTGGGCTATTTTTTCGGCCCCCTGTGCGTTCGGGTGGACTTTATCGGCGATTGCATCGGTTTGCCAGTCCCAGCCTTTCTCCTGATTAACCAGTATTACATTCCTGCTGTTCAACTCTTTAACCATCACTCCGATTTGCTCGTTGAGGGCTGGAATGTAGCTGTACTTCGGGAGTTTACCACTGGAAATAACCTGAGCCACCAGGATGACAACCCGCGGATTGATGGCCATCAGTTGGGCAATGATGGATTTCTGAGCTGTAACAATACCGGCTACCGGATTTTCAGTATCAAAATGGTTGTGACCGGTGTGCAGCAAAACGATGTCCGCAGGAAACCGGCTGTAAAGGCTATCCGCACTGGCTGCCAGAAACTCGGCATTTTTGCCCCCGTAACCGGCGTTATAAACCGTGTCCGTTGGGGTGGTACTGACCTTGGGGCCAATAAATTGGACGGAATACCCCGCCTTCCGTAGTTTTTTCTGAAGCGGAAAAAGATAGGAAACAAAATCAGCACCACCCTGAGTAATCGAATCACCAAAACCCAGGATCGTGACCACTTTCGTGGTCGTGTCCTTCTGGCTTTGCGGTGAATGTCTTTGAAAAGCAGGGTGATCAGTCAACCGGGCCGACACGGGAGTTGAAAGGAATAAAACGAGAGAAATCAAACAAGCCTCAACCGATCGCATCATAACTTTTAAGTAACGTCTCCTACCCTTTGATGTCCAGTCGGTCGCACCAGCCGAGGAAAGTCGTGTAGGTATCATCCAGAATTTTTATTTGCTCCGCCGGAATTGCCTGGGCCTTCGCCCGGCAGACCAGTTCCAAAGGTACTCCTCTTTTCTTCAAAAAGTATTTGGCGCTAAGCGGATAAAATTTCGAGATAATGGGTTCGGTTCGGGTAATTTCGGCCTGAATCCAGTCGAGATCCGCTTTTTTCGAGGGATCGTTGGCATTCCGGCACAACCAGCTATGGATTTCGGGGTAAAAATTACCGGAGATCGGCGACATGCCCCGCGCTCCTTTTTGCAGCGATGCCACGGCGGTAGCGGTATGCGCATTGTAAAATTCCAGTTGGGAACCGCGGGCGATTTCCAGTTTGGTTTCAATGTTTTTCAGATCTTCGGAGGTGTCTTTGTGGTAGATCATCCGCTTATTGGAAACCAGGGATTTGAACACACCGGGCGAAAGAAGCCGCTTGTAGGGATTCGGGCATTCATACGTCCCGACTTTCATAGTACCCGTTTGCGAAAGAAACTTTTCAAAATTCTCCGTCAAAACCGCATCGCTTTCTTCTTTCCCCGCAAAATGACTCGAAATCAGAATCACGCCATCCACGCCGGTATCGTGGATTTTTCGGGCAAAATCGGCTTTTGCGTTTAGCGTATCCCCGAATGAGCCCGTCGACACCACCGGGACTTTTCCGTTGACCCGCTTCACCACGTGCCGGGTCAGGGCAATTCGCTCCTGGTCGGTCAGAAAGTACATTTCACTGCTCAGGCAATTGGCAAAAAAACCTTTGGCTCCGGCCTTCAGGTAAAAATCGATCAACCGGGAAAGCCGGTCGTAATCAATGGCGGAACTGGAATCGAAGGGGGTAATCATCACCGGAACGAACTTTTTTTCGTCCCGCCCGATTCCGCTGGCTACGGTTTTTGCCTGGGTCGTTGCGGGCAGAAGTGTCTGGGCACCGGCGAGAACGGCCACGGCGGCCGGGGTCATTTTTTCCAGAAATTCCCGTCGGGAAAAGGGAGTAAGCGGTTTCATTTATCATCAGGGTTTAGATTGGGATGGGAATGCTGATGTGACGGATCGAACGGATTCACACAGATAAAAAATCCGTTTTAATCCGTTCGATCCGCCACATCAACGTTCCCTGGCTTAAGAATTAATACTCCAAACCAGGGCAATTGGTACTCCCGATCCGCCCTCTTTTTTTTCAAGTCCTTCCAGAACCGCCTTCCGGGCCGAAAATAGGCGGATTTTGAGAGTAAATATCCCTTACCAAAGCACCCAAACGACCGTTTTGCAATTTATTTTTTAAAAATAGAAATAATCGTAGTACACTATTGGCATAGGAACGTATATGTAATGATTAAACCGACGCATCCCATCTCTATGACGTCCCTGTAACGATTCCTGATTATTCCAAACCCTATTTATTGCATGAAAGGATTAGTTTTACCAGACACTGGTACACCCTTCGCATGGTTCAGCAAGCGGTGTACCCTGCTCACCGCTATGGCCCTTGTGGCGACCACGGCCCATTCGGCGCCGGTTCTGCGGTCGGCAACCCCGGAACGAAAAACCGGAACGATCGAGCGGAGCCGGTCATTGCCCAAACCGGTTGAGGGCATCAAAGGGAAAGTCACCGACGAAAAGGGCGATGCACTGCCCGGCGTCAGCATTTTGCTGAAAGGCACCCAGAAAGGAACCACCACCGACGCGGGGGGCAACTTTTCGATCGATGTGCCTTCGATGAATTCGGTGCTTGTGTTTTCGTTTGTGGGATACACCGCGCAGGAAGTCCCGCTGGCCAACCGCACGAACCTGGAAATCAAACTCCTGGCGGAAAGCAAGGCCCTGGACGAAGTGGTGGTGACCGCCCTTGGGATTCGTAAGGAGACCAAATCCCTCGGCTATTCAGTCACCAAAGTAGATGGCGAAAGTTTTACCAAAACCCGGGAAACCAACTTTGCCAATTCATTGAACGGCAAGGTAGCGGGAGTCAACATCAGTCCGGCAGCTACAGGTCCGGCCGGTTCCAGCCGCGTAACCATCCGTGGTAATACCTCGATTTCGGGGAACAACCAGCCGCTATACATCATCAACGGGCTGCCGATGGACAACACCCAGTTCGGAGGACCGAAAAATGACAACCCGGACTTTGGCGACAACATTTCCAGCATCAACCCCGACGACGTCGAAGACATCACGGTTTTGAAAGGAGCCACGGCTGCGGCTTTGTACGGTTCCAGGGCCAAAAACGGGGCCATTGTCATCACGACCAAATCGGGCAAAGGCAACAAAGGACTCGGCGTTGAATTCAATACCAACAACACGTTTGAAGTTCCCTTTTTTCTCTGGGAGTTACAAAAGCAGTACGGCCAGGGCTACGGCGGGGTAAAACCGGCCAGCCAGCAGGATGCCGCCAACCACGGGCAAAACCACTGGGGCGCGTTGTACGACGGTTCCGAAACCATTCAACTGGATGGAGTGAAACGGCCTTATTCCTACGTGAAAGATCAGGTGCTGGAGGATTTTTACGGTGTAGGACAGACCAATACCAACAACATTTCGTTTTCGGGCGGTGGCGAAAAGGGCAGTTTCCGGCTGGGGATCACCGACATGCGGAACAAAGGCATCATTCCCAATGCCAGCATGAGAAGGAACAACATCAGCCTGGGGCTCAACCAGAACATTTCCAAAAATCTGAACCTGGCGGCCAATGTCGATTACATCAACGAGCGCGTCGATAACCGCTACGTGTTTACGGGCAACTCGGGGAACAGTGCCGGAACGATCCTGTATGTCAACAGCAACATGCCGACCAGCGCCCTCTCGCCGGGCTACGATGACAATTACAAGGAGAAGGTTCTAGGGACGGATTTGAACGCAACCAACCCGTATTACACCCTCAACCGGATTAAAAACCAGACGAACAAAGACCGGTTTATCTCCACCGTGAACCTGCGGTACAACCTCTTCGACTGGCTTTTTATTCAGGGAAAGGTCGGGCAGGATTACTACGGTTTCATGACCAACAAAATTGTACCCGAAGGAACGGGCTACCGGCCGGCGGGCCAGATCGACCAGTCGCAGCAGACGTTCTGGGAGCGGAACTTTGAAGGGCTGATCGGTTTGAACCGGAGCCTGAACAAGGATTTCGACCTGTCGGTGAATCTGGGTGGTAACCTCATGGCGCAGCACCGGTATACGACGACGATTCTCGGCTCCGGTTTCGTGGTTCCGCAGTTGCACGTGATCAACAATACCGCCAACCGCAACACCACGACGGCCACGTACGACAAAAAGATTAACTCGGTTTTTGCCACGGCGGAACTGAGTTATCGCAACTACCTGTATCTGAACCTCACGGGCCGCAATGACTGGTTCTCGACCCTGAACCCCAAGTCGAACAATTTCTTTTACCCGTCGGCGGGGGTGAGTTTCGTGTTCTCGCAGGCGTTTGACATGCCCCGGGCCATCAGCTTCGGCAAGCTGCGGGTTGCCTATGCGGCCGTGGGCGGTGATACCGATCCGTATCTGCTCAACCTGACGTATGGATTGCTGCCCTACAATTACGACGGTCGTTCGCTCGGAACCATCAACCAGTTTACCGTACCCAACAGCAGCCTGCGGCCACTGAGTGTCAACGAGTTTGAAGCGGGCCTGGATCTGCGGTTATTCAACAACAAGCTTGGTTTTGACCTGGCCGTTTACAACAAGCTGACCACCAACGACATTGCCGTCGAGAGTATTTCCTCCACCACCGGGTATTCGGGGGTGTCGGTCAACGTCGGCGAAATCCGCAACCGGGGGGTTGAATTGCTGGTTACAGCCAAACCGGTGACGACCAGCAACTTCCGCTGGGACGTGTCGTTCAACCTGGCGTATAATAAAAGCAAGGTGCTGAAGATCTCGAATACGTCCAAAGAACTCATTCTGGCGACCTCCACGAAAGCGTTCATCAAGCATGTCGAAGGCGAGGAATATTCGCAGATTGTCGGTCGGACGATCAAACGGGATGCGCAGGGTCGGGATGTGATCGATGCGACCGGACTGCCGATCGTTCCCACCAATGTGGTTTCCTTCGGGTCCGGGATCAACAAATACACGACCGGGATCATCAACAATTTTGCGTACAAAAACTTCACGCTGTCGGCGCAGGTGGATGGCAAATTTGGCGGTAAGATCTACTCCGAAACCAACTACAGCCTCGACCACCGGGGTATGTCACCGCACTCACTGCTGGGACGGGCAGCGGGTGCCGTGCTGCCGGGCGTGACCGAAAGTGGTGAAGAGAACAAGGTTCTGGTGACGGCGGACCGGGTGAATAACCGGGCCATCATCGTCCGGCGACGGGATGCGCTGGACGACTACATTTACGACGCCAGTTTTATCAAGCTGCGGTATGTATCGCTCACCTACGCCCTGCCGAAGTCCCTCTACGAAAAAATCGGGTTTGTCAAGGGTGCCAGTGTCTCGCTGGTGGGCCGGAACCTGAGCATTCTGATGAAACACACCCCCGGACTTGATCCCGAAACGAATCTTTCGGCCGGGAATGATCAGGGGATCGAATCCACGCCTTTGCCGCCAACCCGGAGCTACGGGTTTAATGTGAATTTGAAATTCTAGTTTCGTACCGGTTATCCTAAATTGACATGAAAAAGAGCATTTATATAGTTTTCACCGGCTGCCTGTTTTTTCTTTCGGCCTGTGACAATGGGTTTGAAGACCTGAACAAAGACCCCAACGCGGTTACCGCCGACCGGTTCAACCCCGCGTATCTCTTTACGACCGGACAGTATAACACGGCAAAGGGCGATGAAGCCACCAGCCTGAATTATGCCGAACCGTTTGTTCAGCACATGGCGACGCTGAGCAACGTGGGCATTTTTGATTTTCAGGGCGATAAGTACGTCTACCACAAGGGCAATAACGAGGCCATGTGGAAAGGCACCTACAACGCCATTGCCGGTTCGTCCAAACTGATCGAGGATGTGATTACGCTGTCGAAAGACAAACCGCAATACCACAATCTGTACCACATGGCCCGGATCTGGAAAACGGTAATTTTCCACCGGCTGACGGATATGTACGGCGACCTGCCCTATTTTGAAGCCAATCAAGGCTATTACCAGCAGATTTACAAACCCAAATACGACCCGCAGAAGGACATTTATGCCCACATGCTGAGCGAACTGGAAGATGCCACCGCCAAACTTGACGCCAGCAAGACGCTCTACACCTCGTCCGACATCGTTTACGCAGGGAACATTGCCAAATGGAAACGGTTTGGCTATTCCATGATGCTTCGTCTCGGCATGCGGATGTCCAAAGTAGACCCGGCGGCTGCCGAATCCTGGGTCAAAAAGGCGTTTGCGGGGGGTGTTTTTACGGCCATCGACGACAACCTGTTTATCAAGGGAACCGACAAAGCCGGGACGCAGGAAGTGCTGACCAACGGACAGAGCTGGACGTTGAGCGTGTCGGGCCGAAGTCCGGGTAAAATCGCCAAGACGTTTTTCGACTACATGAAAAGTCACAACGATCCCCGGCTGAAATACACGGTGGCGGTGTATACCGATCCGACCAATGTGGCGACCAAAAACACCGACCCGGCGGTTCAGAAAGGTATGCCCAACGGTCTGGACCGGATTACGCTGCCCAAAGACCCCAGTTATAACCCGACGGCTCCGGGCCAGGAACACCAGTTTTCGGGCGTTAACCGGGATGTGTTTGCCAAGCTCGACGGGCCGCGGATGTTGCTGACGTATGGCGAAGTCCAGTTGCTGCTGGCGGAAGCCGCCGTCCGGGGCTGGATTCCCGGCGATGCTGCCCAGTTCTACCGGAACGGGGTGACGGGCGCGATGAAGACGCTCCAGCAATACGACGTGTCGGCCACCATCCCGGATGCGGACATCACGGCTTACTTAACCGCAAATCCGTTTGTCGGTGTTGCCGATAAGGAAAAAGCGTTCGAGCAGATCAATTCCGAGTATTGGGTGGCCACCTTTCTGAACGGCTACGAGTCGTATGCCAATGTCCGTCGTTCCGGCTATCCGAAACTAACCCCCGTCAATTATCCCGACAATGAAACCGGTGGCACCTACCCCCGCCGGTTGCGCTACCCGGACGACGAACCGGTTTTGAATGCCGCCAACTACAATGCCGCCGTGGCCCGTCAGGGAGCGGATAATTACAAAACCCGGGTGTGGTGGGATAAATAGGAAATCGAAATACAACGCAGGGTACTGGATCGTTGCGAACCTGCTTAAACTAAAAACCCGCTAACATCCTGTTGGCGGGTTTTTCGTTGGCGTCGTCTACCGATAGGGTTGATCCTTAATCAGCCGGATGTTGTTCAATTCGGGCAAATCCTGAACGGCATCACCCGGAATGACACCCCTGGCAATCCAACTGGTAATGGTGCTTTGCGGGATAGCGTATTTTTTGGAATACCGGGCGATGGTCAGCCATTCGGCCATGTCGAGTTCAAAGCCGTGTCCCTTGATGATTTTCAGGCTTTCATCGGATGCTTTTTCAAACGCAGCCAATGCTTTTTCTTCACTTACTTTTTCCGTTATCATATTCGATCGGGTTATCGTGGGCGCGTGGCTCCCGGTTTTAGTCATCATCTGGTATTTGATTTTCCAGCCATTCTACAATCTTTTTGTGTTTTAGGTAGCGATTAATCCATTTGGTTTCTTCGTCCGTTGCTTCAAGATCATAGTAGCTCTGGTCGAGTAGCCGTTTGCAGTATTCCATCTGCGCCCGGTGTGTATTAATCAATTCCTGTAAATTTTTCCTGGTCATCCGGTGGTGGATCGTCTTATAAAAATAACACTTGCGTAATTACTACGCAAGTGTTTAAGAAACATTTTCCATTGCCAATAGTAAAACCGCAACCGCCTGGAAATACAGTCCTTCAAATTCGGGGTAGCCACATCCCCATCGTGGCTCCAAAAATCCCAATGGCCATGATGACGGTACACAGAAAAATGAGGGCTGCGGTGACAAAACGGAAGGTCTTATCCGTTTTTTTCTGCGCATAAAAATACATCTCCAGCACCAGCAGCGAAACCGGAAGGGCATAGGTAAAAACGGCCAGCGCCGTGAGAAAAGGGCCGGTGAAGGTTTCGGGATCAAAACCGACCGGGCCACCGTTGATCAGCAACCAGCTCATCAGCCCCACCCGGAAAAACCAGACGCCATTGGTCACCATGAACAACCGCAGCGCCCAGACCCGGTGCTGGTCGAACCGGCGGGTTCTGGCGGATCGGATGGCGAGTAAGGCAAACAGAATGATGTAAATCGCCTGGAGGCTAATGCTGATTTTCTGGGTTAAATCGCCGATGGTACCGCGCGTCCAGACCATGATCAGCCCCGCCAAACTAACCACGATGGCCGTGGTGACGTAGGTCCGTCCGAGCCAGCGATGAAACCGGGGGAAGTTCTGACGAATCGGCGGCATGAGTTGAAGCGGTCCGCCAATGACCAGAACAGCGGCCAGCAGAACGTGGCTGCCAACGATGAGATTGCCTTTCCAGTCGCCTTCGACATAACCGTGTGGCAGAACCCGGTTCCACCGCGCAAAATCGCCCGTCAGGGTGGTTTTTCCGTAAAACAGGAGAATGTAGAATCCAAAGAGCCACTGCCCCACTGTTGCCACGACCAGCCAGGCAGTAGCCGCGAAAGTCAGCATTCGGGTTGCCGTCGAAGCAGTTGCTTCTCCGGATGAAAAGATGGTAGTTGGTGTCGTCATAGCGAAAAAGCTGTTCAGTTTTCCCTAAACCTAAGACGAACCGGTTTTTCGCCGGGTAGACAAATGTCCTATTCGGATGAGCGGTTGGACTGGGGGATGGACGTCAGGAAGCCAAACCGCTCCGGAGTCGGCTCAGGTGCCGCTGCGTAATGCCCAGATACGAAGCCACATACCGCAACGGCACGTGCTGGATGATGGTGGGTTTCTGCCGGAGAAATTTCCGATAGCGATCTTCGGCCGTCAGACTGGTCATGTCGTTGATCCGGCTCTTTTCTTCTTCGAGGTGTTTTTGCAGAATCTGAATCGTGTAGTCTTTCTGCGTCCGGCTGCGGCTGGCCCCAACATCCACATCATCCCGACTGATGCGAAGCAGTTCGCAATCGGTAATGCAGTGCAGATTTTCGTTGGAAACCGTGCGGTTCATAAAATGAAAATACGACGTAAAAAACCGGGAACCCTCGTTAAGGTCAGTCGTGATTTCGTTGGCGTCTTGATCTACGTAAAAGTTGCGCATATACCCCGAAACGATAAAGTTATGGTAGCGGGGAACCTGCCCGGCGGGTTCGATGATCGTGTCTTTCGGCACAAAAACCGGCTGGAACAACTGCCGAATGGACGCCTTGTCTTCGTCGGGCAAACTCAAGATCTCTCCGACATAACTGAAAAACCGCTGGTAGTAGTGTTCCATCGTGAAAGCGAGTAAGGCTGGCGATAAGGAAAGCAAAATAGCGGTTTAAAACGAAAATTCTACCGAATCGTATTTTCCAGCACCACGATCGAAGGCCCGGTGGTCAGCCATTTTTTGCCCAGCCCGGTGGTGTCGCCCTGCGGGATAAAATACACGAACGAACCCAGCACCAGGTCAATGTCGCCATCGGCATCCATGTCACCGGCATCCATCACCACCCAGCGTCCTTTCGGGGCTTCGGGAAACGAATAATCGTCAAATTTTAACTTTCCCTTGTTTTCCAGATAGACAAAGCTTTCTTCCGGATAGCGGCCATAGTCCGGGAAAAACGAAATGGCCGCGATATCCAGGTCACCATCCCGGTCAAAATCGCGGACCATCGCTTTGTAAGCGCCATTCAGTTGGTAGAAATATGCCTGTTTGAAGTTGGATTTCCCGTCATTCAGATAGATCGAGATGCCGTGGTACTTCTTCAGGATCGGCGTTTTATCGGCATTGTCGCCACTCACATACACGATGTCATCAAAACCGTCTTTATTAAAATCGACCAGTTCCATGTGCTGTGACCCGTTGAGGGGCAAAAAAGTCAGCAAGCGTTTTTCCCTGAACGTGCCTGAGCCCTGATTTTCGTACAGAAAAACGCCCTCATCGCCCTGCGCCATGAGTACATAAATGTCAGGTAAACCGTCGTGGTTCGCATCCCGGATGATGGCCGTAATGGCACCGGGTTTGTCCCGCAAAACCCGCCGGTCGTAGCCCCCGCGCCCATTGCTGGCATACCACGCCAGTTGCCCGGTCTGGTTGCCAAATTCACAGGCCACCACGTCTTCAAAACCGTCTTTGTTCAAATCGCCGTAGGCTACGCAAACGGGTCGGCGCAAACCGGAAAGGGCGATGTTACCCAGTTTATAGCCCGGTTCCGTGCCATTTTTCACCCAGCGCAACAGGGCACCGTCGGGCGCATCGTTCGGGAAGATGCCCTTCCCCACCGTGGTGATGTACAGATCATTGCCCTTTTCATCAAACTGAATCGGCGTGGCACCCAGCCCCAGGCTAAGCCGCTCGTTCAGGTCGGCGGTGAGAAAAGTCAGGGTATTGCGGGTGCCTTTGCCGTCGTTAAAGACAATCCCGCGCTTGTCGGGCAGAATCTTAACCAGGGTCGTCAGGGCGGGGCGGTGCGCCAGGGACGGTTCCCGGAGCTTGAAATGCCGGAGTCCCATCCGGATTTTGCTGTTGCGGACGGGCGGCTGGATCGTATCCGGGGCATTGTCGAGGTAATAGGCTTCAATTTTGCGCCAGTCCTCCAGCGCCAGAACCGGTTTTTCCGGATAGATTCGGGCATTCCGTACGAGGGTGCCGCTGAGGCCGGGTTCAAACAGACTGTCGGGCCGGACGCCCTCGCTGTAGATCCCCATCCGATGCCCCATGGCCGGCAGCACATCCCGCCAGTTCGTTTTCGAAAGTAGGTCAGGACTCACATAGGCATGGCATCCGCTGCAATGCGCCATCGCCAGTTCCTTGCCGGAGAGGCCCGAAACCGGGATGTCGCTCAACGCAGTCTGGTCATTCTGCTTTTTCGCCGTACAGGAAAGGAGGAGGTAGAATACAATACAAAAGGGTAGCCGTCGTCTCATGCACAAAGAAACCGAATTCGGGCGATTGGCGACACAGGAACACGCAATCTTTTGGCCTTTTCCCTACCCATCTAACGGCCCCTTCTTTCTCCAATCCCATCGTTCAGGTTTACTTTCCAAACAGCAAGGCAAAACCGACATCGAACGATAGCTTCTGGTATTTCTCAGTTATCGGAGTCACTGTCAAGGTGTTGGGGTTCGGTTGCTGGAAACCCTGGTTTTTAGCATGGTAAAATGAATACCCAAAACCGGCAGACAAAAGCACGTTGCGGTTGATAAACCAGGCTGCGCCAACCGCCGGAACCAGATTGGTTGAACTCCCTTTCAGCTTTATGTCATTCAGATTGAGGAGGCTTTCGTAGCGGATGGCAGTGGAGTTGTAGGTAAAGCCAATCCCGGCAAAGGGTTTAACGTTCGAATTGCCCACATAGTAGCGGATGAAGGGTCCGATGCCGATGGATCGATTGTTGTAATCCGATGGGCCAGCCTTATAGCTATTGCTGGTATTTGAAAAGGGCACAGAAAGGCCCGCCAGCAGATTTTTAGCCACAAAATAGCCCGCCGATGGCGTCAGGTTCACCGACAGCGAATGGCCCTTAAACACTTTGAAGCGTTGGTACGTCAGATTGCCCACCTGCGCGCCCACTTGCCAGCGCCCTTTTTCAGTTTGAGCCAAAGCCGCTGAGACGAGTGTCATCAGCAGCAGGAGTGTAAAACCGGTCGTTTTCATATCGATTGGTTTGGAAAAGTATATTAAGATTTCAATAGTACAAAATCTTATGAAATAATTATAATACGATCCAGTGATTTGTAAATAATCCAGACCAAGATTCCGTTAGCCACGTTGAAGGCATTCGACAAAAGCGATATAGCGGGGTTAAAATTGAATGAAAACCAGGAAGAACGAACCGGGATGCACTTATTTAAAAAACTCCGGCATCAGGAGAAAAACGGCGACGGCATGAGTGCCGATGAATGGGAATGGTATAAACGCAAGCAGAAGGAAAGCGACAAGTATAAAGTTCGAATTATTAGAGGCACTTATAAATGCGAAGAAAGATAGCAATAGTTCAGAATAAAAATAGTGTAAACAAGATACTAACTTACACTATTGCTTATTAACTATGGTTATTAATAATGAGACTATTACATTAAGTGTGTCAGATTAAAGGAGTTTTTTTACCTTCCATCTGACAACTATTGAAAAGCAAACGTTCGATTTTGACGCCTTCAAGAAGAGCGCAGCCGCTCGTTTAAAGGCCGGAGACGGTCTATTATGTCGTGATGGCATTCTAACAGAAACTGGGCCTACGCTATCCCAAAGTCATTGTATCCTGGCGTCGGAACTGGCCGCGTCTATCAAACTATTTTCAGTACAACAAAGACATCCGTCGAATTATGTACACGACGAACATGATTGAGGACTTTCACCGGCAGCTATGAGCGGTCACCAAATCGAAAGGGGTTTTTCAGTCCGACGAAGCCTGATAAAGGACTTGTTTTTAGTACAGGAGAATATCACCAGTAAATGGAATAAACCGGTGCATAACTGGAATCAAACTCTAGCCCAATTATCAATTATCTTTGGAGACCGGCTTAAACTCAATTTATAACTCTGACCCACTTAATGTAATACATCCCAAAGCTGGACAACATTGTATTTCAACTTTAAAATAATTAGGCATTGAATTAAAAAAACAAATCAACCCATCAGATTCAACTTGTATTTCAATATTTAGTCCGGTTTTGTCTCCAACCTTCCCTCCTGAATCGTCACATGATTAACATTACCGTCTAGAAAAATATCATACACCACTTTTCCAGCGTGACTTCTAGGCGCTGACACAACAACACCTTGTGTTCCTTTTTTTGCCGATTTACTGCTGGATTTTAATGTAATTATATCCCCTACTTCAAAAAAAGTTTGTGTATGAAGGTTATGTTCTGATCTACTTAAACAACTTTCTAACTGAAGACTGCTCGCAAACCCACGACATTTGACAGCATACAGTGTTTTACCAAAATGGGTAATAGGGCCATGGTTTATAATACCCTGGGTACCAACAGGTATCCCTCCAATACCACAATTGCAAATTACTAAATCACCTATAGAAAACATATTAGTGACAATTTATTGGTTTAACATGGTTTTCTTACTTGAGTTAAATACTGATTTTATGTTATTCACAGAAGTCTTGTAAGTTGCATTGTCACTGAGATGTGCGTTTTCAGTTAGAATTGCTGAAAAAATCTTCAGATGAGCCGCTCTAGTTTTATTTTGTATTATTCTTAAATCAGAATCTGTTTTTATAATTCTTCCTGAAATAGTGGAAGTAGAGTCAGTAGGATTTGAAGAAATATCAACTCCGCTATATTTTGCCAATGCGTCGATCGTTAAATTCATGACAGCAAATGTGGCTTTAGTTGCTTGTGTTGCATCATTTCGTATGCCTTTCACTGTGTATTCCCCATTTTGCTCCATAACGATAGCAATATCAGAGTTACCAATGGCGGTTTTACCCTTTGCTGAATTGGCAACAGCCCGCCAATACTTTTTATCAGCACCTGCAACTATCGAAGCGAGTGGGTCATTTTTAATTGCAAGGAACGGTTGTGCTGTAGGACTTGCCTTCCGGGTAATCTGTTTCGTCGTCAACACGATATCATCGACACTTACTTGATAGTCATTATTTTTAGTAGCATTCGGTATGATTTCTTTTGTTAATCTATCAATTTCCCAACGCAAATACTCACCTAAGGACGACAATCGAAAAAAACCTAAATTTAATAGATACAACGATTCACGTAATTTCTTAGCAGTTTGAATTTCGTAATCCTCCGGGCTGGGAGCCTCTTGAACAGGTTTAACAAGGGAATTATCGTAGGTTGACAAGGCTAACCGGTGCTGAAAAATGACAAAGTTTATGGTTGTATCAATTATATCATTACCACCCATTTTCAGCGTATTCGCGATCTCAGGTGATAAAGTCGGGGGTAACTTGTCTAATAATTTATCGATACTATCTTTGACGGCCTTAATTTTTGAATCTCTGAATAATTTTTCGAGCCTACTTTTTTCGGGATTCATGGACCGCCTTGAAAGTTCATTTAAACTCGAATCCAAATTAGCCTTTATAGTACGACGTATGATCTCATAATTTCCGCTTAGTATATTTTCCCGGGCTTTTACTTCAAGAGGTCTTATTTTTTCTTTCCAGAAAGCTGGAGATTCTGTCAAAAAAGAACGATCCAGGATTTTCACACTCACCTGAAGGCGAGAGGTGCAACCTAGTGATAATAAAGAGATAAATAGAAAGCAAAATAGATTTTTCATTACAAGAATATGTTATTAGTAACTTTTGACAGATGAATTACGATAATTTGCAAGCCAATCTTGTGCATCATTCCAGGTGATAAATGGTTTTGAATTCCCATTTTCTGCCGCTATTTGATTCATAAATTGCAACAACCTGTATTTAACCTGTGTAGTATCTTTACTTTCCAGATCATTTAATATACCATCTCCTATGGCAATAAACAACTCATTCTTTGCAATCTGAATACTGGAATCAGTCTGCAAGTCCGTCAAGTGTTGCTGTTTTTCACCCGTTGTGAGACTAATTAAATTACTCAATGTATTTTTTGACTGCGTGATATTCCCGATTTGTTCAGCAATAGCATCGGCATTACTTGACATGATCAGAACAAGTTGCTTATCTACATTTTCTTCATTGATGGAATTGACTTTCAATGAATCCGCCACAATGCGGCCGTTTTTTGGCTGTGTAAATTCATTAAAATAGGTATCAATGGCATCAGATTTAAAATATCCTGAATAATACCTTGTCTTTGAGAACAGGAAAGTACTTCCCCTTACCTTAATTTTGTAGTAATTTGGCAAATGTTCAAGATGATCTCGAAAAAAATGGTGTTCGTGAATACGGGTAAAACACCCATAAAACGTAAAACAAACTAATACAATAATGCAGGTAGAGAAATAGCTTTTCATGTTAGATAAATGGTTTTTATCTAAAAATTTGACAGGTGGAGAATTTGTATATGCTGTACAAATATCAGAATAAGCGAGTCAACGTCACTAGGGGCTATTTCACCCTTTTTTTTGGGAAATTCCCCGTAGTGACCCTCTATTGAATGCTTGCAACATTTTCAATTCGTCACCTCTACATCTCGGCCCTACAGCGAACGGCCAACAGCGGAGACTTTCGGGCCAACCTGTCGCGGGGCGGCAGCGGCCATGCCATCAAACTAACGGATGCCGAAAAAGAAATGTGCGTGAAGGCCGCCAAAGCAGTCGGTTTAGAATTTGCCGGGGTCGATCTGATCCAGGAATTAGGCACCTACAATTCGGTCTACGTTACCGAAGTCAACGGCAATCCGGGAACAGGAATTAACGGCAATCCGGGAACAGGAATTATTGATTTAACGGGGTACAACCACTTTAAAGATTTGGTGGCGCATCTGGAGTTAAAAACCGGTAACACGGCAACAGCCGCAACCACGACCCCGGAAACCACGACCACCACCGAAAAGACAGAATCCGAAGCCCATCAATACCCAATGGCGTACTTAACCCTTGCTATTCTGGAACGGGATAACAAACGGCTATCACCTACTCAAAGTGCTCAACTGTTTTTCTACAAACGAAAATACGGTCACGTCAATGTCTAATATCTAACTTTAAACACAATTCAAAAATGGAAGAGAACGAAGAATTAACCGGGATGCACTTATTTAAAAAGCTCCGGCATCAGGAGAAAAACGGCGACGGCATGAGTGCCGATGAATGGGAATGGTATAAACGCAAGCAGAAGGAAAGCGACAAGTACAAAGGCAGAATAATTAGCGGCACGTATAACCCAGACAAAATAGGTGGCTCAGATTCGGAATTAAATTAACGTTGAGTAAATAGCAATCCCGGTTGGCATCTGCTGGCCGGGATTCCCCTAGAAAAACTTGGTTTGAAGCAGAGAATGTTTTATAAAATTTCGAAATTCTTTATCTATCGACCAGAAAAATCTTATCTTATAAGGAGTATTGAAGTATACTAAATTATAAATACACTAAATATTTTTATTGAAATTTTTATCAACAATTCATGTTAATAAAAATATGATATATAGAAACTTTATCCTCGTTTATCATATAAAAAGTTCGACCTATCTTAAGCTGACTTCCAATATTAAAATTATCCGATATATCAGAAAAATCCCCAATTCTTGGGTATTTAGTTTTCGCATTTAGCGCAACAAATTTATATTTATTCCAGAGCTCTAAAAAATCGCTAGCTTCTGAATAAACAACAATAAAATTACTTTCTAATCCATTTGGGTCATAATCAAATATCTTTTCTAGATGAGAATGTATCTTATTGCTATCTAAATATCCTAAATTTAGTCCCTCAAATATACCCAAAGTCAACCCAGAAGGTGAATCTATTTTTATATCTATCTCACCTTGAGATTTACTCGAAGGAGAGCTTCCCCATCTTGATTGGTCTTTTGTTATTAAACCTCTATTCGAAAGCATTGTAGATATATAACTATTTCTGCTATCTTCTTTTGAATTTACAATTTTATGATTGCCTTGTAGTTGAGAACATGCAATAATTAAATGTTCAAGTATTCTTTCCCCAGGTCGCGGCTTTTCATATCCTTTAAGTAAGGAAGATATTGAAACATCGTCCACACTCTTTTCACAAACAGTATTAGTTTTGCCTCTATTTTGGAATTTTTTTAAAAGGCCATATTTATAAAAAAATGGATCTAAACTATTACCACAAATCCTACAATTACAAGGTATTTTTTCAAAATAATCTTCATCTTTTTTCAATTTAATAGAATCAAAAATAGTAGCATATTCTCTCCTAATTATCGCAAGTAATGACTCACTTTCTTCTCCACTAATATACACTTTTATCTTTCGATCTATTTGTTGACTAACTATTAAGGCTAAAGAATCTTCGAATCTAATAACAATTCCATTCTTCCAAAAATACCCCCTTTCTATCGAGAGAAAATTCCTACATATAAATCTTGGCATTAATCCCGCAGGCATAAAAGAAAAATCATATTCAAACTTTAAACGAGAAAACTTGATTAAGTCATCAAATGATGCACTGATCTCAGATTGTAATAATTCAGGTATTATATATTCATAAGTCCCAATTAGATTAAAGCAAATTTCAAACCGTTCCATCAATTTTATTAACTCAAAATGCTTATCCCTTGGATAAACATTTTGATCCCAAATACCCTCAAGTTGTTTTAAGGAAAACTTGCCATTATTTTTCTGTATATCTCTATTGTCAATTAATTTATAGAAAGCATTTGTGGCCCAATCCGGATTTAATATGACTATATTTTTTAGTGCCTCATCTTTACTGTAGTGTAGAATATCTCCAAGATCGTGAAAATAATCGCTTAAAAATACTGCTCTGCTTCCCGGAATTTTATATAGGCTGCATATTTCTAAATACTTTTCATATGTAATATAATTTACACCAATATTATTAAGTCTATTCCTTATGTCAATCCAAACTTTTGGCAATTTATCACCTAGATGTGGAAGCTTTTTAAAAACATTTATTATTGCAATCCTTAAATCATCAATACCAGAATTCATCACACAACTTACTTGGTAAAATCCAGCAATATTAGGAAACTTTCTTTTTAATGTTTCTTGATCAATATGTTTAGTCCTAACATCCGATTTATTCATAACAATAATTATAGAGCTATTTTCACTCAAAATATTAATTGTATTAAACCAGTACTCAAAACCACGGTATTCTTCTTCTTTTCTAGCATCCCAAACAAATACATAAATAGATCTTTTTGTAAGAAAAAATTGATGAGTCGAATAGTAAATTTCTTGACCTCCAAAATCCCACATATTGATCCTAGCCTTTTTATAATATGAAGCATTATCATCATAAGGCAAATTAGATTCATTATTTTCTTCATCCTTAACCTCATAATATCCCTCTAATTCTTCAAAATAACCTTCATCGTAAAGGTCACCAAAATCAAACTTATTCTTTTCAATCTCATAACTATAAAATGGGATATCAACATTCCAATTCTTTATATTAATCCCGTGTGTGGTTGATTCTTTCCCTTCAATTACAGCAAAATTATCATTAATATTTTTTTTCATTAGAGATGTTTTACCTACATCACCTTGACCTACAAAAATCATTTTTGCCTCAAACAAACTATCAGTGTATTTAGAGAGCAAAATTTCACGATAATAATGATCTATATAAATATATCCATTTTCAATAACATAACTTGGAATACCTTCTAAAATTGAATTTCCGGTAAGCACAACATCTTCAATAAATTCAATATTATAAATATCTTTTGGAATTTCTGAAAAATTATTATAAGACAAGTCTAAATATATTAACTGTAAATTACAAGGAGATGAAAAACCAATACCATTTATATGATTTAAGGAATTATAACTTACATCTAAATATTTAAGATTATATAGAAGATTTATTGAATCAGGAAGTATAGTAAGATTATTAAAACTCAGATTTAAATCATTAATATAGATCATTCCAAAAACTTCTTCCGGAACTTCCCTTAGTCCTAATCCACTTAAATCTAAAGAATAGCTTTTATTTTCTTTTGCCAATTGTATTTTATGCCGAACAATATCCTTATTATTTTTCATTATATTACTCTTTAAAGTACAACATATTACTGAAATAAATAAAGAAATAGCTTTCTTATGAATTGTTACTTTTAGGAATTTCCTAAGTTTCATGTGAACAAGAAACTTACCAAAATAGATAAAAAATAAATATTTATGAGGTGTATCCCCTTAAATAGAGATTGTACGGATCAATACCAAAAGTTGTGGATCATCTTGGTTTAAGCATATAA
>NZ_VBSL01000020.1 GCF_006149005.1 Larkinella sp. C7
GCGATTACGCGCTCTTTCTGCGGAGCCGACAGCCGGTTTTCGGTGAATAGCGTTTCGAGATTTTTTTCGGCCTTTTGGGAATAGGCTCCCCCCGCATTCATCAATTTCTGTAAATCCGTCAGAAACTGCTCGGGGTTGTCCGACAGTTTAAATGTTTGCGCCGTTGCCGCCGTTGCCAGCAGGAGAAATATCGATAAAATGCTGTATACCTGTCTCATCATTCCCGTACGGCACCCGGAACCTAAACGGGATCGACCGCCGGTCCGTGGGTACTTTTGATAAATCGTAGTGAAACCCACTTATTTTGGGACAATTGTCCGATTTTCGTCAGCCCTTCGGCCAACCCTTTTTCCTCGATATCCCGTGCGTCCTGTTCGTAAAAACCGCTCACCAGCAACGTACTCTCCGGTTTCATCAGCCGGACATACACCGGTATATCCTCCAACAGCACATTCCGGTTGATATTGGCCAGCACGAGATCGAACCGTTCCGCCGGATTGACGTCATGAATTGTACCCTGAAAAACGTCGATTTGCGAGCAACCGTTCAGTTCGGCATTTTCGCGGGCGTTTTCAATGGCCCACTCTTCAATGTCAAACGCGATCACCCGTTCGGCCCCCTGCAAAGCCGCCAGAATCGCCAGAATGCCGGTGCCGGAGCCAACGTCCAGCACGGTTTGTCCGGCCGCATCGACGCTCAACTGGTGTTCGAGCATCATGGCCGTCGTCTCGTGGTGGCCGGTTCCAAACGACATTTTCGGATTGATGACAATGTCGTACTGAAAACCGGCATCCGGTTCGTGAAAAGACGCCCGAACGCGAATCCGATCCTGCACGTCGATGGGCTGGTAATTCCGTTCCCACTCTTCGTTCCAGTTCTTCTTTTCTAACGAATTGATCTGATAGGCTATTGCGGTTTGATTGGCGTATTTATCGATAACCGACTGGACCGCAGTTTCATCAAAATCGGATTCGGAAATGTAGGCGCTTAGTCCTTCATCGGTTTCAACGAAGGATTCGAAGCCCAATGCGCCCAGTTCGGCCATGAGAATGTCGGTATAATCGGCAGAAAGCGTTACTTGTAGTTCGGTATAGTTCATACGGTAAAGAAAATAAAAAAGGACAAGCTTCCTGCCTGTCCTTTCTAATCAATGTAATTTCTTATTAGCGAACCAGTTCCATCAAATCCTTATCGTTCACCTCTTTGCGGACATCGGCCATGTCGAGGAAACGCGTGTAGATGGTGTCCAAAGTCGGTTTGTCATACCGGAAACCCAGCAATTCCAGCCGGTGTTTCAGGGCGTGGCGACCGCTGCGGGCCGTCAGCACGATCGACGATTCGGGAACGCCGACATCGTGCGGATTCATGATTTCGTAGTTTTCGGAGTGTTTCAGAAAACCGTCCTGATGAATGCCCGACGAGTGGGCGAAGGCGTTACGGCCTACAATGGCTTTGTTGGCCTGTACTGGCATATTCATCATTTCCGATACGAGCTGGCTCACCGGGAACAACCGCTTGGCGTTGATATTGGTCTCAAAACCCAGCTCTTTGTGCACCTGCAACGCCATTACAACTTCCTCCAGCGAGGTGTTTCCGGCGCGTTCGCCGATGCCGTTGATGGTTACTTCCACCTGGCGCGCGCCCTGTTGAATACCGGCCAGCGTGTTAGCCGTGGCCAGACCGAGGTCGTTGTGGCAATGGATGGAAATAATGGCTTTGTGCACGTTCGAAACGTGTTCGTATATATACTTGATCTTATTTCCGTATTCATCCGGCAGACAATAACCGGTCGTATCCGGGATGTTCACCACCGTCGCTCCGGCGTTGATGACGGCTTCGGTGAGTCGGGCCAGGAACGCAAGGTCAGCCCGACCGGCGTCTTCGGCGTAGAACTCCACATCTTCCACATACGTCCGGGCGTGTTTGACAGCCGCAATGGCCTGCTCCACAATCTGATCGCGTGTGCTGTTGAATTTATTCCGGATGTGAATATCTGACGAACCGATACCGGTGTGAATCCGCTTGCGTTTGGCATACTTCAGTGCTTCGCCGGCGGCATCGATATCTTCTTTTTTGGCCCGTGAAAGTGCGCAGATGACCGGTTCGGTAACCGCTTTCGAGATTTCAACAATGGACCGAAAATCGCCCGGGCTCGAAACCGGAAATCCCGCTTCAATAATATCGACGCCGAGACGCTCCAGTTCTTTCGCCACCACGATTTTTTCTTCGGTAGATAATTGGCTACCCGGCACTTGCTCGCCGTCGCGCAGGGTGGTGTCGAAAATATAAATCCGTTGGCTCATGGTTAATAAGAGTAAATTGGGATAGAGTGTTCTCGCTGAATCAAAGTTTGGAAAGTAATTGCTTTCCCATGGCTTCCGTACCTAAAATCAGGTCGGCTGGCGTGTTGGAATCCGCAATGTCGCGGGTCCGGAAACCGGCTTTCAATACCTGATCGACGGCATCGACAACGGCTTCGGCTTCGGCTTTCATACCAAACGAAATCTCCAGCATCAGAGCCGCCGACAACACCGACGCCAGCGGATTGGCAAGGCCTTTGCCCGTAATGTCGTGGGCCGAACCGTGGATGGGTTCATACAAACCCGTCGTGTCACCGATAGAAGCCGACGCCAGCATCCCCATGGAACCGGCGATCTGCGACGCTTCATCCGTCAGAATATCCCCGAACAGGTTGCCCGTTACGACCACATCGAACCGGCGCGGGTCTTTGATGAGCAACATCGCAGCGGCATCGATAAACTGGTGTTCCACTTCGACTTCCGGATACCGTTTGGCCACTTCCTGCACCACTTCGCGCCACAGTCGGGACGATTCCAGGACGTTGGCTTTATCGACCGAGCAGAGTTTTTTCCGGCGCGTCATGGCGGCATCAAACGCTTTAACAGCAATGCGTTCCACTTCGTAACGGCTGTAGATCATCAGGTCATATGCGGTGTCTCCGTCGTCTTTCCGTCCTTTTTCGCCGAAATACACATCGCCCGTCAGTTCCCGAAAAAACAGAATATCAGCCCCTTGCAGAAACTCCGGTTTGATGCTCGATGCCTGCAACAGTTCATCAAATAGCTTGATGGGCCGCAGGTTGGCATACAAACCAAGTGCTTTCCGGATGCCCAGCAAGCCCTGTTCGGGCCGGACTTTCGCCGACGGATCATTGTCGTATTTCGGGTGGCCGACCGCACCAAACAAAATGGCGTCCGACTGCTTCGACTTGGTGATGGTTTCTTCGGGAAGCGGATTGCCCGTGGCTTCAATGGCTGCGTGGCCAATCAGCGCTTCGTCGTACGTGAATTCGTGGCCGAACTTCTCCGCAATGCGATCCAGAACCTGTTTCCCAACGGTGGTTACTTCCTGACCAATGCCGTCGCCGGCGATGACTACAATGTGTTTTTTCACTCAATCAAAAATTTGTGTGCGCCAGATCGAATTTTTTAACTTCTGAACTCAAACTCAACAGGTAATCGATGTCGTCGTAGCCGTTCATCAAACACTGTTTCTTATAGGCATTGATGGCAAATGATTCTTTCAAACCGTTTTCCAGCACGATCTCCTGGTTCACCAGATCAACGGTAATTTGCGTTTGCGAATCGGCTTCGATGGCTTTGAAAATTTCGGCCAGAAATTCATCCGAAACCTGAGCGGGCAACACGAAATTATTCAGCGCATTATTTCGGAAAATATCGGCGAAAAAGCTGGAGATGACTACTTTAAAACCATAGTCATGAATTGCCCAGGCGGCATGTTCGCGGCTGGAACCCATGCCGAAGTTTTTACCCGCAACGAGGATTTTAGCACCGGCGTAGATTGGATTGTTCAGCACGAAATCGGCTTTGGGCGTATTGTCGGTCGTATACCGCCAGTCGCGGAACAGGTTATCGCCAAAGCCTTCGCGCGTGGTGGCTTTCAGGAACCGCGCCGGGATGATCTGATCCGTATCGATGTTCTCAATCGGCAGGGGAGCCGCCGTCGAGACGAGTTTATGCATGGTTTCTTTGCTCATTCTGAATTTCTGTTAACTTTTCCAACAAGGCTGGCAAAAAGCTTTAACCGTATTGTAAACTGTTGAAGCTGATATCCCAAAGTGTTCGTGGGCCAACTTGTTCCGCATAGCCCGCATCAATTTCCATTCAACCTCTGGATACTTAGCCTTTAATGGGTCCGACAAACGAATGGTTGCTTCTCCAATTATTTCAAAACGCCGGTAAACAGCATCCTGTATCAATGTACTTTGATTAAAATCGAGTTCCGTTACTGCCCTCACATAGTCAAAAATAATATTGATACTTTCAATTATGTCCTGCAAGTGTATCATCCCGATTCATATCAAATCGACCTTTCTTGCCAATACCTGATCGCGAATAGAAGGTTTAATAGCCTTATATTCAACAATATCGATTGGTTTATGCGTCAGGTTAGATAGCTCTTCTTCAAATCGCAAAATATCAAACAACGTTATTCCTTCAGCTTCAATCAAAAGATCGACATCACTTTCGCCGGTCTCTTCGCCACGGGCATAGGATCCAAAGACGGATGCTTTGCGGACATTCTTGCCCAACAGATACGTCTGAATCGTTTGAAAAAGCGTTTGGCTTTGCATTGTGTTACACCAGTTCTCTCACATCCGTCACTTTCCCGGTCACCGCTGCGGCAGCCGCCATGATCGGGCTGGCCAAAAATGTCCGCGCGCCTTGCCCCTGCCGGCCTTCAAAGTTACGATTGGAGGTCGAAATGCAGTATTTGCCCGCCGGAACTTTGTCTTCGTTCATCCCCAGACAGGCCGAACAACCCGGTTCGCGAAGTTCAAAACCGGCGTCGATAAATACCCGATCCAACCCTTCGGCTTTGGCCTGGTTCGACACCTGCACCGAACCCGGCACAATCCAGACTTCGACACCCTCGGCTTTGGTCTTGCCTTTCACAAACTCAGCCACCGTCCGCAAATCTTCGATCCGGGCGTTGGTACAAGAACCGATGAAGACGTAATCGACCGGTTTTCCGATCAGTTCCATACCCGGTTCCAGGCCCATATACGCCAGTGATTTCGTATAGGATGCCAGCTCGCTCTGCGGTATTTCGCTCAGATTCGGAACGTGACTATCCACGGCAATGCCCATTCCGGGGTTGGTTCCGTAAGTAATCATCGGGCCGATGTCTTCGGCTCTGTAGTTCAACTCCATATCAAATTCCGCACCGTCGTCGGTTTTCAATTCCCGCCAGCGTTCAACGGCCTGGTCGAACGCTTCGCCCTGGGGCGCAAACCGCCGGCCGCGAATGTATTCGAACGTCGTTTCGTCGGGAGCAATCAGTCCACCGCGCGCCCCCATTTCGATGCTCATGTTGCAAATCGTCATCCGGGCTTCCATCGACAAACCGCGAATCGTATCCCCCGCGTATTCAACGAAATAACCGGTGGCCCCGCTGGCCGATATTTGCGCAATGACGTACAGGATGATGTCTTTCGACGTTACGCCTTTACCCAATTGCCCGTTGATGTTGATCCGCATCCGCTTCGGCTTGTATTGCAGAATACACTGCGTGGCCAGAACCTGCTCGACTTCGCTCGTTCCGATCCCGAACGCCACATTGCCCAACGCACCGTGGGTGCTGGTGTGGCTGTCGCCACAGACGATGGTCATGCCCGGCAGGGTCAAGCCCAATTCGGGACCGATGATATGAACGATGCCCTGAAACGGGTGTCCCAGATCGTATAATTCTATGCCAAAATCGGTACAATTTTTCCGCAACGTTTCCACCTGATGGCGCGAAAGGGCTTCTTTGATGGGTAGATGCTGGTCTTTCGTCGGTACGTTGTGGTCTGCCGTAGCCGTCGTCCGCGCAATGTTGAAAACCCCGATGCCGCGCTTCCGCAACCCATCGAAAGCCTGCGGGCTGGTGACTTCGTGAATAAAATGTCGATCGATAAAAACTGCATCCGGTCCGTCGTTCATTGCCTTGACGACGTGGGCGTCCCAAATTTTATCAAACAGTGTTGTGGGCTGATTCATAGCTATAGTAAGTCCTTTTCAAGCTCAATAATTAGATCAATCTATACTTTGGCAACCGGGACATCATCTGTAGCAGCATCCCAAACCAATTGGTAGTCGATTCCCCAATATTGATATATTAACACGTCACGTAATCCTGCAAAACCTTTCCAATCAAGTTCATTCTAGCGGTATCGTATTTCGTCAGGAACTCGTTTGCTGGCTTCGCCAATAATTTCAAGACTTCTTACAATGGCTTTGTTTAAACGAACATCGGTAACGAAATCTTCAAAATTTATACCTGAAGTTTCGTCAATTATATATTGTAATTCCTGCTGAATATGCCGGATAAATTCAATCGTTGAGGGCATATTCAATCTCATTTCTAACTTCTTTTTTAACAAAAGGAGCCATTGTTTCCCAAGTAACTAACTGTACGTAGCGGTTCAGCAATTTTTCTAGGTAGTAGGCCAGATGAACATAGTTTTTGTATTTCTTTCGTCCTTCCAGAAATTCAACTACGAAATCAATGTCACTATCTTCCCGCTGTTGATTACGTACGAACGATCCGAACAAGCCGAGTCTAGCAGCCCCAAATTGCCTGATTGCAGCCTTATGAGACTGAATCAAAGCAAAAACCTGTTCTTTATTCTGTACTGCGTCCATACTACTCAAATCAAAAACTCAAACAAATCCGGCTTGTCGTTCAAATACTCAAACTGGATTTTGGCTTCGCGCATGCGTTCCAGCAAGGCCGCAAAATCCGCTTTGTGTTTTAGCTCGATACCGACCAGTGCCGGCCCCCGTTCGCGGTTGGTTTTCTTGGAATATTCAAACAACGTAATGTCGTCGGTTTCACCCAGCACATTACTCAGGAATTCGCGCATCGCCCCGGCCCGTTGCGGAAACCGGATGATGAAATAATGCTTCAGTCCCTCGTACAGCAGCGAACGTTCCTTGATTTCTTCCGTCCGGGTAATGTCGTTATTTCCTCCACTAATCAGGCAAACGACGTTTTTACCCCTAATTTCATCCTTCAGGAAATCCAGCGCGGCAATCGTCAACGCTCCGGCGGGTTCGGCCACAATGGCATCTTCGTTGTAAAGTTGCAAAATCGTGGTGCAAACTTTGCCTTCCGGTATCAGAATAACCTGATCGAGGTTTTGACGGCATATTTCAAAGGTCGTGTTACCAGGACGTTTGACGGCTGCTCCATCGACAAATTTGTCAATTTCGTCCAGGGCGACGATATGCCCGGCGTCAATCGATACTTTCATGGAGGGCGCTCCCAGCGGCTCGACGCCAATCAGTTTCGTTCTCGGACTCAATTGCCGAAAAACCGTTGATACGCCGGACGCCAGTCCGCCCCCGCCAATAGCCATCAGCAGGTAGTCGATTTTGAAATTGGAATCCTTGAAAATCTCCAGACCAACGGTTCCCTGCCCTTCCATGACCTGCAGATCGTCGAATGGATGCACGAAAATGCTCTCGTGCGTATCGACGTATTCCATCGCTGCATGGTAGGCATCGTCGTAGGTGTCACCAATCAACACCACCTCTACAAACTCTTTTCCAAACAGCTTGACCTGTTTGACTTTCTGATTGGGCGTGGTGGTCGGCATGAAAATAATCCCCTTGACGGCCATCTTGCGACAGGCATACGCCAGCCCCTGCGCGTGATTACCGGCACTGGCGCAAACCACGCCTTTTGCCAGGGCATCGGCGGGCAGACTGGCCATTTTGTTGTACGCTCCCCGAATCTTATAAGACCGTACGACCTGCAAATCTTCCCGTTTCAGGAAAATGGTAGCCCCGTATTTATCGGACAGATTCAGATTTTCCTGCAAAGGCGTGTGTGCGATGACACCCCGCAACCGCTCAGCCGCCAGATAGATGTTGTCTACGTCCGGAAAGGTGATTGTTTTCTCCGCTTCTACCACGTTACCATAAGTTAAGACCGGTTTTCCGGTAATTTAAGAGTTTGGGTCGGGCCGCCTTTTTGCGGTTTGAAACCAGGTCGTAAAGGTACGCAACAAAGGGAGAATACTTCCCCTGCATTTCAACCGCAAGAAAATAGCCCGGCCCCAAAATCCTTAAATTTAGTTTCTCTCCGGACGCAGACTGCGAACGGCCGTACCAGCACGCCACATTTCCGACTCGCGCAATTCTTTCAGTTCTTCTTCCAGCTTTTCGCGGTAATCAGACTGCGAGTTGCGGGTGATCGAGATGTTCGCCTGCTCACCCGCTTTCACGGAATTGTACAGTTGTTCAAAAACCGGCTTGGTAGCATCCCGGAACGGTTTCCACCAGTCGAGCGCACCGCGTTGGGCTGTGGTCGAGCAGTTGGCATACATCCAGTCCATACCGTTTTCGGCAACGAGTGGCATCAGCGACTGCGTCAGTTCTTCCACCGTTTCATTGAACGCTTCGGATGGTGAGTGGCCATTGGCGCGCAATACGTCGTACTGAGCGGCAAAAATCCCCTGAATAGCGCCCATCAGTGTCCCGCGTTCGCCGGTTAAATCAGACGTTACTTCTTTATAGAAATTCGTTTCGAACAGGTAACCGGAACCCACGCCAATGCCCATGGCGATGGCCCGTTGGCGGGCTTTGCCGCTGGCATCCTGGTAAATGGCGAAACTGGAGTTCAAGCCTTTGCCTTCAACGAACATCCGGCGCAGCGACGTTCCGGAGCCTTTCGGTGCCACCAGGAATACATCGACATCATCGGGAGGAACAATACCGGTTTGGTCTTTGTAGGTGACGCCGAAACCGTGTGAGAAATACAGGGCTTTGCCGGCAGTCAGGTATTTTTTAACAGTCGGCCAAAGCTCAATCTGAGCGGCATCCGATAGCAAAAAGCAGATAATAGTCCCTTTTTCGAGGGCTTCTTCGATTTCAAACAAGGTTTCGCCCGGCACCCAGCCATCACGAACGGCTTTGTCGTAGGTTTTACCTTTCCGTTGGCCAACGATTACATTGAAACCATTGTCGCGCATGTTCAGCGACTGACCCGGACCCTGAACACCGTAACCGATGACGGCGATGACTTCGTCTTTGAGGAATTCTCTGGCTTTTTCAAGAGGAAATTCTTCGCGGGTTACGACTTCTTCTTCAACTCCGCCGAAGTTAATTTTTGCCATTGCTTGACTGGTTTATTTTAAATTAAAATTGATTACTGCTTTATGGAAAACTAATTGAATACATCAGCGAAATTACGGCACTGCTCAGCAACACCACCCGCAACTGACTGCGCGTCAGATACCGGTCCAGAATGGCCAGCGCGAAAAAGAACGCCATGAAGCCAAACGACAGCGACCGCGTTCCGTCGGCCACCAAAACCGCTACGACCATCGTCAGTAGCCAGGCTCCTCCGAGCAACACCAGTTCCAGCCACTGCCGCCGAACGGCCAACGCCCAGAACGCCACCAGCAAAACGAGCCACATGCCTTCCAGCCCCCGCGCCATTTTGTCGCCCACGTAACTCATGCTCCAGGCCAGCGTGCGGGCCGACCAGGACGCATCATGGCCGATTTTCATGCCGTAGGTCAGTTCCAGCCATTTGCGAATACTGCCGTAGATGACCACACTTACCACCAGCGCCACCAGTGGCGCCGGAACCTGCCGAATGTCAAACTTCCGGGTTTGAACCACGGTTTTCAGAATCGGCAAGGCATACCACAAACCGATGTACGACGAGTTGATCAACGCCCGTTCGTCGCACCAGAACGCTAGCTGCGTGAACAAAATGACCAGCAGCGGATTCCGGAAATACACGGCCAAGGCCATGAAACAGAACACATACCCGTCGCCGTGGCCAAAATAGTTGATAAAAAACGCGATCCCGGCATAAATAGCCGTGAAGCCCGTCAGGAAATAAAACGTCAGGACTTTATCCTGCAAAATTTTATAAACGATTCCGGTTACCGCCCACAGAAAAACCAACCCCAGCACCACCTGCAACAGATACAGCTTGGCAACACCCAGCCGGAAAAAATGCACCAGCAGCGGAATGGTCAGCCGAAAGGTCTGATTCGCTTCGTGCGTTCCCGGTTCATACGTATTGGGCTCGAACAGATGCCCGCTTTGCCGGATGATGTCGTCCCAGAAAAACCCATCCAGCAGCCCCGGACGCCGAATTTCCTCGTATAAATACCGAAAACCACGGTCGATAAAGATGCTGTTCAGCAACAACAGACTACCAATTGAAATCAAAAGAGCCAGGCTTACCAGTCGTAGTTTCCAAAACCGGTTATCGAAAAAAACAGAAAGCCGTTGCTCAAGCTGATAAATTGGTGCCGCTAAAGAGGGTGGTTGCTGCTGCATGAACGTGCGTTAATTCGGCCGCAAATATCGCATTTCTACAAATAATATTCCCACTCATACTCAGGCAAATACTCGACCAGTCCCTTCTCAGTTTTACCAACCGCCACCCGGCCCGACCGCACGAACTCCAGAATACCGTGGGGCTTGATGTAACTGAAAAATTCAAAAATCTGCTTTTCCGAGCCGGTTTTCTCAATCACGACGTAATCCAGTTGCCAATACACCACCCAGGCATTGAAATTCTTGTTGATGTATTCGATGTCGAGTGGTTTGGACCCCAGTGGCGTGGCAATCTTGAAAAGAGCGATTTCGTTCGACACGATTTCGTCGTTCAGGTATCCGAAAACCGCCATTACTTCGATGATTTTCCGAATCTGGCGCACTAATTTTTCAACCGCTTCCCGCGAATCGTGCTTGATAACGATGGTAAAGCGCGAAACGCCCATCCGTTCCGTTTCCGAAACCGTTAGACTTTCGATGTTAATCCGCCGACGGGTAAAAATGATGGTAATCCGGTTGAGCAGACCAATCGTGTTTTCGGTGAATATGCAAATGGTGTATGTATTCATTTTTCATTTAAACTTTAAAACCTCATTCCAGCCGAATATCCGCAACACTCGTCCCGGCGGGAACCATCGGGAATACGTTTTCCTCCTGTTCAACAATGATTTCCAGCAGATATGGTGTTTCGGAGGCCAGCAGCGTATCGAGCGATGCCGACAAATCTTCCCGTTTGGCGCACGTATGCCCCACAATGCCGAAGCCTTTCGCAATTGTGATGAAGTCCGGGTTCTGCAATTCCACGAATGAATACCGGCGTTCGAAAAACAACTGCTGCCACTGACGAACCATTCCTAAATAATTGTTATTCAGGATAATAATCTTCACCGGAAGTTTATTCTGCGCAATCGTACCCAATTCCTGAAGCGTCATCTGGAAACAGCCGTCGCCGATAATGGCAATCACCTCGCGGCTCGGATCGCCCACCTTAGCGCCAAAAGCCGCCGGAAGCGCAAATCCCATCGTTCCCAAACCGCCGGAGGTAACCAGACTGTGCGGTTTTTTGAATTCGTAGTAAGCAGACGTCATCATCTGGTGCTGACCCACGTCGGCCACCATCACGGCTTCGCCATTCGTCTTTTTCGACAGCAGGTTAATGGCTTCCGCCATCTTTATTTTTTCGGTCGTCGGAGCCAGTGCGGGCTGCGTAACCTTCTCCTCTTCAATGTCGTCATACTTCCGAAACTCATTGCGCCAGGCCGTATGGTCATTTTCGTTCACCAGTGGCATCAGGCGGTTCAGCACCTCCTTCACGTCACCAATCACCGGCGCATCGGCCTTGATCACTTTGTCGATTTCCGCCGGATCGATCTCAATATGAACCACTTTGGCCTGCCGGGCAAACAATTCGGCATTGCCCGTTACGCGATCATCGAACCGCATGCCAATGCCAATCAGCAGATCGCACTGGTTGGTCATCACGTTGGAACCGTAGTTGCCGTGCATGCCCAGCCAGCCGGTATACAAGGGATGATCGTCCGAAAGCGCCGACTGACCCAGCAAGGTTGTAGCTACCGGAATGCCGGTTTTTTCAACAAAAGCGAGCAGTTCTTTTTCGGCTTTGGAAATCAGCACCCCGTGCCCAACGAGCATATACGGTTTTTTGGCCTTATTGATCAGTTCGGCGGCTTTTTCGACCTGGTCCTGTTTCGGTATCAAACGCGGGCGATAAGTGCTTACTCGCTCACACTTTTTGTAGTGGAAAGCCTTGGTCATCAGTTCCACCTGCGCATTCTTCGTAATATCGATCACCACCGGCCCCGGACGGCCCGACTGGGCGAGGTAAAAGGCTTTGGCAATAATCTCCGGAATTTCGTCGGCGCTGGTGATCTGGTAATTCCACTTCGTAATCGGCATGGTAACGCCAATGACATCGGTTTCCTGAAACGCGTCGGTCCCTAACAGTTTCATCGCCACCTGACCCACCAGACAAACCATCGGCGTCGAATCGATCAGTGCATCGGCAATCCCGGTTACCAGGTTGGTCGCGCCCGGCCCCGAAGTCACCAGACAAACACCGGCCCGGCCCGTCACCCGGGCGTAGCCTTCGGCGGCATGGGCGGCCCCCTGTTCGTGACGCACCAGAATGTGGTTCAACCGGTCCTGATAATCGTACAGCGCATCGTACACCGGCATGATGGCCCCACCGGGATAGCCGAAGATGGTTTCTACACCCTCTTCCACCAACGCCTGCATGAGTGCTTCGGCACCCGTCAGGGGTTTTAGCAATTTAGCAGACGGAACAGCCGGTTGCGGTTTTTCTGCCGTTAATTCAATGACCGTCGTATTCATCGTATTGTCTGTTTATATTCAGTCGGTTAGCACGACTATTTGTTGATTTCTATTCGTTGTTATTCATCCGTCACACACCCTTCACTCGCCGAACTGACCAGCTTCACGTATTTCCGCAGCACGCCGTGCGAAGCGGCTGCTTCCATCGGCGGAACGGTCCAGTTGGCCCGGCGCTCGGCCAGTTCTTCGTCCGAAACGTGCATGTGAATGACATTATTGACGGCGTCGATCGTGATTTTGTCACCATCCTGCACCAGTGCAATGTTACCGCCGTCCTGCGCTTCGGGCGTAATGTGACCCACCACAAAACCGTGGGTTCCGCCCGAAAACCGTCCGTCGGTAATCAAAGCCACTTTATCGCCCAGGCCCAGACCCATAATGGCCGACGTTGGTTTCAACATTTCGGGCATACCGGGACCACCTTTCGGGCCTTCGTAGCGAATGACCACCACGTGACCTTCTTCAATTTCCCGTTTCTGGATAAACTCCAGCAACTGCTCTTCCCGATCACACACTTTGGCGATGCCTTCAAACCGTTCGCCTTCTTTGCCGGTAATTTTGGCAACGGCGCCCTGCGTGGCCAGGTTGCCGTACAGAATCTGGATGTGACCGGTTTTCTTGATCGGATTGGAGAAAGGCCGAATGATTTGCTGGGTTTCGAAGTTCAGATCCGGGGCGTCTGCCAGATTTTCAGCGATGGTTTTACCCGTCACCGTCATGCAGTCCCCGTGGAGATACCCTGCGTTGTAGAGGTACTTCATCACCGCCGGAACTCCGCCGATTGCCAGTACATCCTCCATGTAGTATTTACCACTCGGTTTCAGATCGCCCAGATACGGCGTCCGGTCGCTGATGTCCTGAATATCTTTCAGCGTCAGCGAAACCCCGACGGATTTGGCAATCGCGATATAATGCAAAACCGCATTGGTCGAACCGCCGAGCGCCATCACCACCGTCATCGCGTTTTCAAACGCCTTTTTGGTCATGATTTCGCGGGGTGTAATGTTCTTTTCCAGCAGGTTCATCATGGCCGCTCCGATTTTGCGGCACTCTTCCTGCTTGCCTTCGTGCGTCGCCGGATAGGATGAACTATTGGGCAGACTCAAACCCAGTGCTTCCATCGACGACGCCATCGTATTGGCGGTATACATGCCTCCGCAGGCTCCTGCGCCGGGAATCGAGTTCTGGATAACGCCTTTGTAATCTTCTTCGCTGATGTTGTTGGCAACTTTTTTTCCGTAGGCTTCAAACGCCGACACAATGTCCAGCTTTTGACCTTTGTAACTGCCCGACCGAATCGTGCCGCCGTAGACCAGAATGGCGGGGCGGTTGATCCGACCGACGGCCATCAGCGCACCGGGCATATTTTTGTCGCAACCGACCACCGCAATCACCCCGTCATACCATTGGGCATGAACCACCGTTTCAATTGAATCGGCAATCAGATCGCGGGAAGGCAGTGAGTAGGACATGCCATCGTTTCCGTTGGTCATGCCGTCGGAAACACCAATCGTATTGAATACCAAACCGACTAAGCCACTTTCGTTGACGCCTTTTTTCACATAAGCCGCCAGACCATTCAAATGAATGTTGCACGGATTGCCATCGTAACCGGCGCTGGCAATGCCGATCTGGGGTTTTTTCATGTCATCTTCCGTCAGGCCGATGCCGTAAAGCATGGCCTGCGCAGCCGGGTTACTGACTTCCTGCGTCAGGGTGGCACTGTACCGGTTCAACTGGGTTTTGTCGGGGGCTATAGTAGTCATAATTTCAATTAGCGAAAATTCGCTGAAAGCGTAATTTGAGTCAAAGGAAAAAAAATGAAATGAAATACGCAAGACTTTTTGACGGATTTTTTAGCATTTTTTTTCACTATGCGTAGATACTATAGAATTGATTGTACTTTTGATAGACATAAAATAGAACTATACAATGATTACCGAAAACGCATCCCACTACGATCACCTGGAGCAAATGTCTGTGCAGACGTTGTTGACCAACATCAACGCTGAAGATAAAACCGTTCCTTTGGCGGTTGAGAAAGCCATTCCGCAAATCGAAGCCCTCGTGACACAGATCGTCAAACGGATGAAAGAAGGCGGGCGGTTGTTCTATATTGGGGCCGGAACGAGCGGCCGACTGGGCATTGTCGACGCGTCGGAGTGTCCACCCACCTACGGGGTTTCGCCCGATCTCGTCGTCGGTCTGATTGCCGGTGGCGACCGTGCCATTCGCAGTGCCGTCGAAAACGCCGAAGACGATGCCGAACAGGCCTGGAAAGATCTGGCACCTTACCACATCGACTCGCTCGACACCCTCATCGGCATTGCCGCATCGGGTCGGACGCCTTACGTGATCGGCGGTTTACAGCAGGCCCGTGAAGCCGGGATTCTGACGGGTTGCGTGGTTTGCAATCCCGGATCAGCCGTCGCCCAAGCCGCCGAATTCCCGGTCGAAGTGGTTGTCGGACCGGAATTTGTGACGGGCAGCACGCGCATGAAATCGGGAACAGCGCAGAAACTGGTGCTCAACATGATTTCGACCTCGGTGATGATTCAGTTGGGCCGGGTGAAAGGCAATAAAATGGTCGACATGCAACTGACGAATCATAAACTGAAAATCCGGGCCGCCAACATGGTGATGAGTGAAACCGGGGTGACGCGGGAACGCGCCGAGGAATTGCTGGCAACCTATGGCAGTGTCCGGAATGCGATTTTGAATTCATCTCTATGAAAGCCATCATTCAAACTACGCTTCACCAACCGGCGCAATACGTTGACATTGAAACGCCCGTTGCCGGCCCCGGCGAAGTGATCGTCCAGATCAAAGCCGCGGCCATCAATCACCGGGACGTGTTTATTCAACACGGTTTGTACCCCAAAATGCAATTGCCGGTTGTTCTGGGTTCCGACGGGGCCGGGATTGTCATTGAAACCGGCCAGGGTGTCGATCCAGCCTGGCAATCGCAGGAAGTCATCATCAATCCCGCCCTGAACTGGGGGTCGAATCCTCATTTTTACGGCCCGGATTTCCGAATTCTGGGCATGCCCGACAACGGGACCTACGCTGAGTACCTGAAAATTGAAGCCCACTACCTGCACCGGAAACCGGCTCATCTCACCTTCGAACAGGCAGCCGCCCTCCCCCTGGCGGGTCTGACCGCCTGGCGCGCTTTGATGACCCGCGCTACCCTGCAACCCAGTCACCCGGAGCGGGTTCTCGTGACCGGCATCGGCGGAGGAGTGGCTTTAACCGCCCTGCAATTCGCCGTGGCTCTTGGTGCGGAAGTTTGGGTAACGTCCGGTTCGGAGGAAAAGCTGCAACGGGCACTGGATTTGGGTGCTACCGGCGGAGTGATTTACCGCGATGCAGAGTGGGCAAAAACGCTGATGGCCAAAACCGGGGGCGGCAAAGGCGGTTATTTCGACGTCATCGTCGACAGTGCCGCCGGGCCGGGGTTCGCCAAACTGGTCGATGTGGCCGCGCCGGGCGGACGGATTGTGTTTTACGGCGGCACAACCGGCAACATCACGGATGTGCCGCCCTCCAAAGTTTTCTTCAAACAACTGAACATCTACGGCACGACAATGGGCACCGACTCCGAATTTGCCGCCATGACCCGGTTTGTCGAAGACAATCAGTTGGTTCCCGTGCTGGATGAGGTGTTTCTCTTGGCGGATGCCGAACAGGCGCTTCGGAAAATGGAAGCGGGCAAGCAATTCGGAAAGCTGGTTTTGCAGGTTTCCTGAACGACGTTTCAGCGCCGGGTCGATTCCCGGACGATCAGCCGGGCTGGTAAGATCACCTCCTGAGCTTCGAAGTTTTTCCGGGTCATGTGTTTCATTAGCAACTCACAACTGAGTTTGCCGATTTCGAAAGCGGGTTCGGCCACGGTGGTCAGGGTTGGGGAGATGATTTGCGACATCGGATCGTTGGTGAATCCAATAACCCCCACCTCTTTCCCAATCTGAACCTTGCGCTCTTTCAACGCCAGCATGGCGCCAATCGCTTTCCGGTCGTTGACCGCAAATAAGGCATCCGGTTTTTCAGCTAAAGTCCATAACCGGGCCACATCCTCAAAACCGCATTCCTGCGAGAAACCGGAGTGAATAACCCAGGCGGACCGAACCGGTAACCCGTTGTTCGTCAACGCGTCTTCATAGCCTTTCCGGCGTTTTAGGGTAAACGTCAATCCAGCGGGACCGGCAAGATGCGCAATCCGCCGATAGCCCTGATCGATCAGATGCTGCGTGGCTTCGTAGGCCCCGTGGTAATCGTCCTGCATCACTTTGGACGTCAAAACCGCATCGGCAACCCGGTCAAAAAACACCACCGGAATTCCATTCCGGATCAATTCTTCAAAATGCGCATATGAATCGGCCTGCGACGATACCGACACCAGCAAACCGTCCAGACTGCTCAGGGAAAGATCCTGAAGAATCGCCTGCTCGCGTTCCGCCGAATCGTTGGTAATAAACACAATCAGGCTATAGCCGTTGGCGTTGGCCACCTGCTCGATCCCGGTAAACACCGTCGAAAAATAATAATTGGTGATGGCGGGCATCAACACACCAATGTGGTGCGACTGGCTTTGCACCAGCCCAATCGCGTTGAAGTTGGGTTTGTAATTCAGTTCCATCGCCTTCGCCAGGACCTTTTCCCGCGTTTTCGGATTGACATCGTACGCGTCCCGCAAAGCGCGCGAAACCGTCGATACCGAAATGGCTAATTCCCGGGCAATGTCCTTGATGGTAATGTAATGGCGTCGCATCAGTGGTTTTCGGTAACGTTCTCGCTACTTTATCCGGCAAATTAATTGATTCCGCCAACGAATTCTACTTACTTCGATTCCTGACTGATTCCGCTAGACCCTGATACCCATGAACAAGAAACGCCGGGATTTTTTAAAACTGACCGGATTGGCCGGTGCCGGACTCACCACGGCCCCATTCAGCTACGGTTTGCCGACCGTAACCCAGGCTCCGCGCCCGCCCAAACAGACGTTTAACATGTGCGGCTACAGCGCTCCCAAAATCGATACGGTTCGGATCGGTTACATTGGCGTTGGCAACCGGGGCGCCGGAGCCTTGCAGCGCATTGTCCATTTGGAGAACGTGGTCGTTCAGGCGGTGTGTGACATTCGTCCGGAACGCGTCGAGCAGGCCCGGAAGTCGCTGGAAAAAACCGCTCACCGCCCCACCTATTACAGTGGGAAAGCCGATAGCTGGAAATCCCTTTGCGACCGGAAGGACATTGACCTGATTTACATCTGCACCCCCTGGAATCTGCACACGCCGATGGCGTTGTATGCCATGGAGCAGGGCAAACACGTGGCCTGTGAAATTCCCATTGCTACGACGGTCGACGACTGTTGGAAACTGGTGGAGACCTCCGAACGAACCAAGCGGCATTGCATGATGCTGGAAAACTGCTGCTATGATTTCTTCGAACTCCTTACGCTGAACATGGCGCGGCAGGGCTTTTTCGGGGAACTGGTTCACGTGGAAGGGGCTTACATTCACGACATTTTCGACTCCTTCTTCGATAAAAGCAAACGCTATGACCTTTGGCGGCTGAAAGAAAACCAGCGCAACGGCAATCTGTATCCGACCCACGGTTTAGGCCCCATTGCGCAGGTGCTCGACATTAACCGGGGTGATCAGATGGATTATCTGGTGGCAATGTCCAGTCAGGATTTTATGATCAGCAAAAAAATCAACGAGTTGTCGGCACAGGATGCTGATTTTAAGCCATTTCAGGGCAAATCATTTCGGGGTAACATGAATACGACCACCATTCGGACCAAAAAAGGCCGGACCATCATGCTGCAGCACGACGTCAGTTCCCCCCGACCCTATTCCCGGCTTCACCTCGTCAGCGGAACGAAAGCCACCGCCCAAAAATATCCTCTGCCGGGCCGGATCTCGACGGGCCACGAGTGGTTGTCGGAAACTGCCTATCAGGAATTGGAAAAGAAATACCAGCCGGAAATCGTCAAACGCGTGGGCGAGCTGGCCAAACAGGTCGGTGGCCACGGCGGCATGGATTTTCTGATGGACTGGCGACTCATCGACTGCCTGCGCAACGGCTTACCGCTCGATCAGGATGTCTACGATGCCGCGCTCTGGAGCAGCATTGGTCCGCTCAGTGAATGGTCGGTCGCCCATCGATCCAACTCCATCGACGTGCCGGATTTCACCGGCGGTTCCTGGAAAACCAATAAACCGGTCGACATCAGCCTGACTACGGGCGGCACCACCGGCATCAAAGGTCTGTAGACCGGAGGTGATTACGCCATTCAAACCGACTTTTCTTAAACCCGAACCCAAAAACCGTATTTCATCGTATTCATGAACATTCTGATTTCAAAAACCAGCGAAGAGCTTGGCACCCTTGCGGGAAAGGAAACCGCTGACCTCATCCGTCAGGCCATTGCCGACCGGGGGCAGGCAAACATCATCCTGGGAACCGGAACCAGCCAGTTCGCAACGCTCGCCCAATTGATTCGGGAAGACATTGACTGGAGCCGCGTGGTGATGTTCCACCTGGATGAGTACATCGATCTGCCGATTTCCCACCCGGCCAGTTTTCGCAAATACCTGCAGGAACGGTTTCTGGCCAAGGTTTCGCCCTTAAAAGCCAGCTATCTGATCGACGGTGAAATCGACCCTCAGGAAGAAATCCGGCATTTGGGGAACTTGATCCGCTTGCATCCCATCGACGTCGCCCTGGTTGGGATTGGCGAAAACGGGCATCTGGCCTTCAACGACCCCCCGGCTGATTTCGAGACGGAAGAACCGTATCTGATCGTCGATCTGGATACGGCCTGTCGGCGTCAGCAGTTCAACGAAGGCTGGTTTCCGTCGCTGGAAGACGTTCCTGCTCAGGCCATTAGCATGTCGGTTCGGCAAATCATGAAATCGCGGCACATTATCTGCTCGGTTCCGGATGCGCGAAAAGCCCAGGCGACCAAAGACACGCTGGAACAACCCATCAGTCCGCTTTTTCCGGCCAGTATTCTACGCTCCCACCCCGCTTGTTCGCTCTATCTGGACGAGCTTTCGGCCAGCTTACTGACGGTAGAAAGTGGTCAAAAAGAAGGCTGAGCAAGACCCGCGCAAGGCGCCCCGGAGGATTTGTTTTGAAGCAAAACCGCTATTTGTACACTCAAACATAAGTCTCTGACAATCAGGTAGTCGGACTCCATCCAATACCCCTTTTCTACAAAAAAGCTAAAACAGAGCGACTTATCCACATTCCCGTGTGGATAAGTCTTGATTTCATCCCATTTGTCCACATTGTTTTTCATCACCAGCTTCCTGATTACCTTTGTGAATAATCTGAGAATAAGGTGATAAGAGCGGATACTGCGGTGCTGGAATTGCTGGAAAAACGTCGGGAAGCCGGGCTGCTCCGGCGTTTGAAAAAGCCCGAAAACTTACTTGATTTTTGCTCCAACGATTACCTCGGACTGGCGCGGTCGGAGAGCTTGCGCGACACCATTGCCCGGGCTGTTACGAGCCACCCGACCTGGCTGAACGGGGCCACCGGTTCGCGCTTACTGGCGGGAAATTCGGCCCTGGCCGAAGAGCTGGAAACCGAAATTGCCGCCTTTCACGACGCCGAAGCCGCGCTGGTTTTCAATTCCGGTTACGACGCCAACATTGGCCTGCTGGCCAGTTTACCCCAACGGGGCGACACCCTGCTGACGGATGAGTTGATTCACGCCAGCATGATCGACGGTGCCCGACTGAGTGTTGCCAATCGCTTTAAATTCCGTCATAACGACCTGGAAGATCTTGAAAACCGCCTGAAACGGGCCACCGGCACGGTTTACGTCGCCATTGAATCGGTGTATTCCATGGACGGTGATCTGGCTCCTTTAACCGACATCGTTGACCTGTGCGAACGCTACGAAGCCGCTTTGATTGTAGATGAGGCCCATGCAACGGGGGTTTTTGGTGCAAAAGGGACTGGGTTGGTGCAGGCACACGGTTTGCAAAACCGGGTCTTTGCCCGGGTTCACACCTTTGGCAAAGCGCTGGGCGTTCATGGAGCGGCTGTGGTTGGATCGACGGCATTACGCGATTTTCTGATTAATTTTGCCCGCTCGTTTGTGTATTCGACGGCTTTGCCCCCACACAGTTTGCTGGCGATTCAGAGCGTTTACCGTTTTTTGCCGCAAAATCAGCCGCTGATTGACCGATTGCAGGTCTTGCGAACCTATTTTCAGCAGCAAATTCGGGAGCGGCTGCCCCACACGGAGTGGACTTCGGTCGAAAGCCCGATTTTAGGGTTGATCGTGCCGGGCAATGACGCGTGCCGGGCCGTGGCTGCGCATCTCCAGCAAGCCGGTTTTGACATCCGGCCCATCGTGAGTCCAACGGTTCCGGCGGGGCGCGAACGGCTGCGGATTTGCCTCCATGCGTTTAATTCGGAGTCAGAAATCGATTCGTTGGTGCAAACGTTAAAATATTTTGGTGAATAGGAACACGGATTGAACGGATGAAACAGATAAAAAACGGATAAAAATCCGCGCCAATCTGTCCCATCCGTTCAATCCGTGTTCCTATCTCAAACCTGTTAACAAAAAGCTTTGAATGCGTAACCCTTTACAACTGATCGTGGCCGGTATTGGCACTGAAATCGGCAAAACCGTGGTGTCGGCCATTGTCGTGGAAGCGTTGCAGGCTGATTACTGGAAACCGGTACAATCCGGCGCGCTCGAAGATTCGGATCGCGAAACCGTCCGGCGGCTGATTTCGAATCCTGTTAGCCAGTTTCATCCGGAAACCTACCGGCTGCGGGAACCCCTGTCACCCCACGCGGCTGCGGCTATTGACGGAATTGACATTTCGTTGGCAGCCTTTGAATTACCTCAAACCACCAATCATCTGGTCGTTGAACTGGCGGGCGGTTTGATGGTGCCGCTGAATGACCAGGATTTGATAATCGATCTGGTGAAACAATTGAATCTGCCGGTTTTGCTGGTTTCAAAACATTACCTGGGCAGCATCAATCATACCCTCCTGTCGGTGGAAGCGTTGCAAAACCGGCAGATTCCCATTTTAGGAATCGTTTTTAACGGCCCCGAAACCCCGGCAACAGAAGATTTTATTTTGAACTACACAGGCTTGACAAGTTTTGGGCGGCTTGAGTGGGAAACGGAGGTTACGAATGGGTTTGTCAGTCGGTATGCGATTGCCTTGCAGAAAAAATTGAAAGAATACGATGGAGGTCTATACGAATGAAGATAGGAATCTGCAAGGTCTTGAAGACCTGACAGGTTTAAAGGATTTAGCCGAACGCGACAAGGCCGTCATCTGGCATCCGTTTACGCAAATGCAAACCGCTCCGTTGCCGATTCCCATTGTTCGCGGCCAAGGCACGCTGTTGTTTGCGGAAGACGGAACGACGTACATCGATGCGGTTTCGTCCTGGTGGGTCAACACGCACGGACACAGTCATCCCTACATTGCGGAGAAAGTAGCGAAACAGCTTCACACACTCGAACACGTCATCTTTGCCGGTTTTACGCACCAACCGGCCGTTGAACTGGCCGAGCGGTTGTTACCCATTTTACCAAAGAACCAGAAAAAGGTTTTTTTTTCCGACAATGGCTCGACGGCGGTGGAAGTGGCGCTCAAAATGGCGTTTCAATACTGGCACAACGTGGGAAAACCGCGTCGGAAGGTCATTGCGCTCCAAGACGCGTACCACGGCGACACCTTCGGCGCGATGGCCGTCAGCGGGCGAAGTGCCTTTACCGCTCCCTATGTACCGTTTTTATTCGATGTTGAATACATTCCTACGCCCGTTCCGGGACAGGAGCAGGCGGCTTTGGATCAATTACAAGCGTTGCTGAGCGACGATGTGGCGGCTTTTATCTTCGAACCACTGATTCAGGGCGCAGGCGGTATGGTAATGTACAAACCAGAAATTCTGGGTCAACTCATCGGAATGGCCCGCAGCCACGGCGCGCTCATTATTGCCGATGAAGTGATGACCGGTTTTAGCCGAACGGGGAAATTATTTGCTTCGCATCACCTCAGCCACCAACCCGACCTCATGAGTTTGTCGAAAGGACTGACCGGCGGGACGATGGCACTGGGCGTAACGACCTGTACGAACGCAATTTACGACGCCTTCAAGTCCGAAGACAAGCACAAAACGCTTTTCCACGGCCACTCGTTTACGGCCAATCCGCTGGCCTGTACGGCGGCCCTCGCCAGCCTCGACCTCCTGCTTTCCGACGAAACCCAGGCATCCATTCAGCGAATCAGCCAGCGACATGCGGTTTTTGCGGCACAACTCAGCCAAAAACCGGGGGTCAAAAACGTTCGGCAACAGGGAACGATCCTGGCGTTCGATCTGGATAACGAAGGGCAAACCAGCTCGTATTTCAGCAATATCCGCGATGTGGCCTATCATTTTCTGCTCGAACAGGGCGTTTTGATGCGGCCCTTGGGGAATGTGCTGTACATTCTGCCGCCCTATTGCATTACCGATGAGGAGTTGACAACGGTTTATTCGGCCATTGATAAATTGCTGCAGCACATCAGAGCCTGACTTATAACGCGTACCACCGAATCAGCAAACCGCCCAGAATAGCTCCCACAATCGGCCCCACAATGGGCACCCAGGCATACCCCCAGTCCGACGAGCCTTTTCCCGGAATGGGCAAGAGGGTGTGCGCGATACGGGGTCCCAGGTCGCGGGCGGGATTGATGGCGTAACCCGTGGTGCCGCCCAGCGAAAGGCCAATGCTCCAGACCAGTACGCCCACTAAATACGGACCTAAACCAATGGCGATGGTGCCGAGGGCTTTGGCGGAAATCCCGGCAATGCCAATGATGAGCGCCAGCGTGCCGATGGTTTCACTGATGACATTCCCCAAAGGATGGCGGATGGCCGGATCGGTGGAAAAAACCGCCAGCTTGGCTCCGGGATCGGGCGTGGCCGCCCAATGGGGTAAATACTGAAGCCAAACCAGCACCGCACCTAAAAACGCGCCGATGAGTTGCGCCGGGATATACGTCGCCATTTTGCTGAAATCACCGGTGGCCACGGCGAAAGCCACGGTAACGGCCGGATTCAGGTGCCCGTCGATGCTGCCGAATGCCTTGGCAACAAACACGCCCATCGTGACGGCAAAAGCCCAACCGGTGGTGATGACAATCCAGCCGGATGATTCGCCCTTGGTTTTCTTCAGTACGACATTGGCAACCACACCGTCGCCCAACAAAATTAAGATCATGGTTCCAACCAATTCACCAAGGAAGGGAGAAAGCTGCATACAAATAAGGATGGGTTTAGGGGTAAGGCAAAAAGCCTTATTAAGTCAATAAAATATTCGTTCTGTCATAAAGCCGCCAATATACAGGAATTTTATATTGAAATATGCACTTCCTGACTATTCAATTTATACAGTAATTATACAATTATTGCGTAATCTGAAGGGGCTTCCGTTAACTTTGCGTTTTCTTTTTTACCTATGCAACTTTCCGCGCTTACCGCAGTATCACCCCTCGATGGCCGTTACCGCCGTCAAATTGAATCGCTGGCTCCTTATTTTTCTGAATGGGGGCTCATTCGCTACCGCATTCGGATTGAGATCGAATACTTTATTGAACTCTGCGAACTGCCCCTGCCCCAGTTGAAGGACATCGATCATGCGGTTTTTCCAAAATTACGGGCGTTGTACGAGAACTTTTCGGAAGCGGATGCGCTGCGGGTAAAGGAAATTGAACGCGAAACCAACCACGACGTCAAAGCCGTCGAGTATTTCATCAAGGAAAAGCTCGCCAATCTGAATATTTCCGACCACCTGGAGTTTATTCACTTTGGCCTTACGTCGCAGGATATCAACAACACCGCCACGCCCCTCCTCCTGAGCGATGCGCTGGCAACTGAAATCGAGCCGCAATACCGGGAAGTTTTCATGAAGTTGCAGGAACTGGCCCAGAAGTGGAAAGGCATTCCGATGCTGGCCCGCACCCACGGTCAACCGGCCTCACCGACCCGGCTGGGCAAAGAACTGCTGGTTTTTTGTGAGCGGATTGAGAAGCAGCTTTTCATGCTGTCGGCCATTCCGGTATCCGCCAAATTCGGGGGAGCCACCGGCAATTTCAATGCGCACTGTGTCGCCTACCCGGACATCGACTGGAAATCGTTCGGCGACGATTTTGTGGAAAAACTGGGGCTGGAGCGCAGTCAGCACACGACCCAAATCGAGCATTACGACATGCTGGCGGCTACGCTCGACGCCTTCAAGCGACTAAATACGATTCTGATCGATCTGAATCGCGATATGTGGGCGTACATTTCGATGAATTACTTCAAACAGCAGATCAAAGCGGGGGAAGTAGGCTCGTCGGCGATGCCGCACAAAGTCAATCCGATCGATTTTGAAAATTCGGAAGGAAATCTGGGGATTGCCAATGCGGTTTTTGAACACCTCTCGGCCAAATTGCCGATTTCCCGCCTGCAACGCGACCTGACGGACTCGACGGTTTTGCGGAATCTCGGCGTTCCGTTCGCCCATTCGCTGATTGCCTTGAAATCGTTGTTGAAAGGGTTGGGAAAACTGCAACTGAACGAAGCCGCCATTCACGCCGATCTGGAAGAGAACTGGGCCGTAGTGGCCGAAGGCATCCAAACCATTCTCCGGCGCGAGGGCTATCCCAAACCGTATGAAGCCCTGAAGGACTTAACCCGCACGAATGAGAAAATCACGGCGGACACCATCGCCCGGTTTATCGACGGACTGAATGTGGCGGAAAATGTAAAAGTGGAATTACGGGCGATTACGCCGTATACGTATACCGGGATTTAACCCTGACAGCGGCCAGCGGCCCTGTCAGCGGTTAAAGTTAGTCTGATTCAACCGCTGACAGGGCCGCTGGCCGCTGTCAGGGTTTGCTCAATTCCGTGGCCCGGAACTGGGCGGCTTTGATGCCCGCGATCAGCGTATCCGACAAACCGCCTTCTTCAAACCGTTTCAGAGCGGCTTCCGTTGTGCCGCCTTTAGAGGCAACGGCTTTGATCAACTCGTCCAGGGATTTGTCTGCGGTATTAATTAAATGGAAAGCGCCAAGCATCGTTTGTTTTACCAATAGCGAAGCCACCGAATCATCGAAGCCCATTTGCTTCCCGGCTTCAATCATGGATTTTACGAGGTAGTAAAAATACGCCGGGCCGCTGCCACTCAGGGCCGTAACGGCGTCCAGCAAGGCTTCATCTTCCAGGAAAATGGACCGGCCCGTGGCATTGATCAGGTTTTCGACTTTCCGCAGATTGCTCAGATCCACTTCTTTGGCCGCCGTAAAACCGGTAATACCCATGCCCAGCATCGCGGGCGTGTTGGGCATGGCGCGAATCACCAGCCGGTGGTTCAGTTTCTCCTGAATGGTCGCAATCGGAATGCCCGCCATAATCGACAGCACAACCTGCCGGGACCGGATGGTTTCCCGAAGTGCTTCCTGCAAACTATTGAAATCCTGAGGCTTAACGGACAAAATAATCAGATCGACCTCTGAAACCCGGGAGCTGATGGTATCGACCACCACGCCGGCCTTCTCCGCTTTCAAGGCTTCGGAACGTTCTGCGCTTTTTTCGACGAGCAGCAAATCTTCTTTTTTTACCAGATCATACTGCAAAAAAGACTTGGCAAAAGCCATGCCCATGTTGCCGCAACCGACAATCGCAATCTTCATAGATTAATGAGTTTACGGTTTTCGGTTTAGAGTTTTCGCCGGGCCACCGAAACGTCGGCCCGGCGAAAACTCTAAACCGAAAACCGTCATTATTTGTCCAGAATACTTCCCAGCTTTTGCACCAATGCTTCGCCCCGCAGGTTTTTGGCGATGATTTTTCCTTCTTTATCCAGCAGATAGGTGGTGGGAATGACCTGAACCGAATACTGCTGAGCCACCGCCGAACTGCCATTTTTCTTGCCCAGAACGTTGGTCCAGACCATACCGTCGGCTTCAATGGCTTTCAGCCAGGCATTTTTGTTGTCGTCGAGCGAAATGCTGTAAATCTCAAAGCCCTTCTCCTTGTATTTATTGTACATCCGAACCACATTCGGGTTTTCCTGACGACAGGGGCCGCACCAGGACGCCCAGAAATCGATGAGCACATACTTCCCGCGCAACGAGGACAGACTTACTACCTGACCCTTTGTATCTTCCAGGGTGATGTCCGGTGCCATCGCTCCTTCCACCACGGCGACCTGCGTGGCCTGAGTGGCCATTTCGCTTTTGGCCATCGTTACGAAGTTGATGAAAGCCTTGGCCTGTTTGCCGGTCAGATTGGCTTTCTGCATCTGGTCTGCCAGGGCTTCATAGAGGGGGAAATGCTCTTTCGGATCCAGGTATTTGAGCGCAATCATGGCCACACTGGAGATTCCCATTTGCGGAATCAGCGCTTTGATGGTGTCGATGACCTGCTTGTTGGTTGCCATCACTTCCCGGTCAATCGCTTCGCCTTTTTTGAGGTCATTTTTTTCAGCAGCCGCAGCCGCCTGCTTCTGCCACTCTTTGGATTTTTTCAGCATCATGGCGTCGATGGCCACAATTTTGGGATAAAACTCCATGTTGACCGAGCCTTTTACCCGAAGCTTGTCTTTGTCTTTCAAATCGGCCGTCACGGTCAGGTTTTCTCCTCCTTCCACCAGCAAGCTCGTGAATTGCTCATTGGCCAGGTTCAGCTTGTAAAAACTCCCGCCGTTCGTTTCGTTGCCTTTCAGCGAAAAGCTCCCGCTGGGGTCGATCTGGGTGGAGTCAATCCGCTTCGACACTTTCTCATTCGTTTCCAAATAGGCTTTGCTGCCCGGTTTGGCATTTTGAACGGTACCTTTTACGGTAAATTCTTTCCCGGCAGTCTGGGCAAAAGCCGCCAGTGGCAGGGCTAAACCCACTAAAACGACGAATCCGATCCGATTTTTTTTCATTTTACCTGTACGTTATAACGGAGAAGACAACGATTTTTGAAGCAATTCATTGGTCAGTTTGGGGTCCGCGCTGCCTTTCGATTTTTTCATCACCTCGCCCACAAACAAGCCCAGCAACCCTTTTTTACCCTTTTTGTATTCTTTTACTTTATCGGGCCAGGCTGCCAGCACCTCATCTACCAACGCTTGCAACGTATCGGTATTGCTGTTTTGCACCAAATTCTGCTCCTGCGCCACCTGCTCCGGCGATTTCTCCGGGTGTTCAATCAGAGCCGGGAAAATCCGCTGGCTGGCGGTCGAGAAACTGACTTTTCCCGAATCGACTAAGGTAATCAGTTCCGCCAGTTTTTCGGCTGAAAGCGGAAACTGGCCATCCCGCAGCGATTTTTCGGACAACTGGGCTTTCACCGGCCCCATAATCCAGTTGGAAACCGCCTTGTAATTCGTCGTTAACTGACTGACGGCTTCAAAATAATCTGCCAGTTCTTTCACGTCGGCCAACAGAGCCGCATCATATTCCGGCAAACCGTAGTGATTCAGTAACTTATCATGCCGTTCTTTCGGCAAAGCAGGCATGTTGGCGCGGATTTCAGCCAGCCATTCGTCCGATACCAGAACCGGACTCAGATCCGGGTCCGGAAAATACCGGTAATCGTTCATGGTTTCTTTCATCCGCATGCCGTGGGTCAGGCCGGTCGTGGCGTCGAACATGCGGGTTTCCTGAACGATGGTGCCGCCGGTTTCGATCGTTTCCACCTGCCGCCGTAACTCGGACTCAATGGCCCGCTGGACGTTTCGGATGGAGTTCATATTTTTGATCTCGACTTTCGTACCGAACTCCTCTTCACCCCACAAACGCACCGAAACGTTGACATCGCAGCGCAGCGAGCCCTCTTCCATGTTGCCGTCGCAAATGTCCAGATAACGCACGAGCCGCCGGACTTCCGTCAGGTACGCAGCCGCTTCTTCCGCACTGCGAATCACGGGGTCAGTTACCATTTCGATCAGGGGCGTCCCGGCGCGGTTATAATCCAGGACGGTATGCCAGTCACCGTCGTGAATCGATTTTCCCGCATCTTCCTCCAAATGAATGTGATGCAGAAAAACCGTCTTTTCAACCGGCTGCCCATCGGCATCTTTGAATTTTACCGGAACGCCCCCCCCCACGCAAATCGGCGTTTTATCCTGCGATAGCTGGTAGCCTTTCGGCAGGTCGGGATAGAAGTAGTTTTTCCGGGCAAAAAGATTGTAGGACGTTATCGCCGACTGACAGGCCAACCCCATTCGAACCGCCAGTTCGACGGCTTTGCGGTTGAGTTTGGGCAGGGTGCCCGGATGCCCCAGCGTGATGACGCTGATGTTGGTATTGGGTTCGCTGCCGAACTGATTGGAATCGGCGGCAAAGATTTTCGTTGCCGTCAGGAGCTGGCAGTGAACTTCCAGACCAATCACCAGCTCGTAATTGGCCAGCACCGCAGCGGATACCGTCTTTTCAGCCGTTTCAGAAACCATGAAGCTATGTTGTGGTAAGATTTATGGTTTTCAGTTTACAGTTTACGGTTTACGGTGGCTGACGCGTCCTAATCGTGCGTCAGCCACCGTAAACCGTAAACCGAATACCGTAAACCGTTACTCTGCAAAGATACGGTTAAAATCTCATTTCACTATTCAGGGGACTACTTGTAAAAAACCGCTTTTTGTTGAACAATTTTGATACAAACGATCATTATAAAAACAACTTTTTCAATCCCGATTTGACGGTAAAACAGTGTATACAAATAAGTTATAAATTTATTATCGAAATATTGTGACTGTAACATGAGCAATCTTCCAATTATTGAATTGCACTTTGTCCATTTATCAAAACATAATACAACCATGAAAAGGAAAATTTACAAGCACATGAATCTAAAAAAAGCCCTGCTGATGCTGGCCTTGGCGGGCGGTTTTTCCCTGTATTCGGCGCAGGCCCAAACGCTGGAAGATCTGTCCCGGACGGCAAAGGAGGATCCGGTCTTGCAGTTGGCGTTTCGGGAAGTGAGTAATCTGAAGTTCCGGATTGAAGTTACCCAGCCGTTCCAGCTTCTTCACGATGCTGTCAGCGTGTTTATTCTCAGTAACGACCGGCAAATTTTGTATGCCAACACGTACTCCCACCACGCGCTGAGAATCACGACGTTCGACCTTTCTACTTTGCAGGATGGGACGTATGGCTTTGAAGTGCGCTCGGGCAGCAAACGGGTGACGAAATTGTTTGATATCAAAACCAAATCAAAACGGGTGGTTTTGGCCCGGAATAACTAGTAGTTGGGGCAGTAAAAAACGGCTCGATGCCCTGCATCGGGCCGTTTTTTACTGCCCGCTCCACCGAAACCGCACGTAGGTCTGGGCCAGCAGCGCGATTTTCTTCATGTCCGGCACCCGAATGCGCTCCTCCTGAATCCGGGAAGCGGGTATCTGCTTGATTTTGTTGAACAGGGTCTGGTAGTAGGTATACGCCAGGTGAACGCCCATCCGAGCCCCGCGCGGGAGGTTCAGAATGCCAGCGTAGGCTTCGTCGAAATCCTGCTGAATGTCCTTCTCAATGAGCCGTTTGGCATCTTTCGTAAACTCGCTGAAATTGACGCCCGGAAAATAGACCCGTCCCCGGTCGATGTAATCGTCTTTCAGATCGCGCAGAAAATTGACCTTCTGAAAAGCCGCCCCCAGCTTGCGGGCGGGTTCTTTCAATCGGTCGAACATCGCCAGGTCACCTTCGCAGAACACCCGCAAACACATCAACCCCACCACTTCGGCCGAACCATAAATGTATTCCTGGTAGCTGTTGTCGGTGTACTTGTTAACATACAAATCCATTTCCATGCTTTTCAGAAAGGCATCGATCAGCTCCCGTTCAATACGATATTCCCTAACAACCCACTGAAACGAGTGTAGAATGGGATTCAGGCTGATGCCGTCGGCAATGGCTTCGTAGGTATCTTTCTTGAATTTTTCCAGTAAATACTTTTGGTCGTAGTTGTAAAACGTGTCCACAATTTCGTCGGCATACCGGACAAAACCATAAACGGCATAAATCGGAAAGTGGAATTTACGGTCCAGGGTTTTAATTCCCAACGTGAATGAGGTGCTGTAATGTTCGGTGATCAGCTTGCTGCACTCTAACGCGGTTCGGTTGAATAACTCGATCATAAGGGTTCGTTGGTGGGCTGTACCTCTTCAAACAGACGCAGGAACAGCTAGTCGTTCGTATATTTTTTTGTCAAGCTCGTTGCCCAAATTCTTTGTTGACCTCATCCGCCACCACCAATCCGGAAATTAGCGAGGGCGGGACGCCCGGCCCCGGAACGGTCAATTGGCCCGTGTAAAACAGGTTATGAACGCGTTTACTCTTCAATCCCGGCTTCAGAATAGCCGTCTGCCTCAGCGTGTTCGCCAATCCGTAGGCATTGCCCCGGAAGGCATTGTAGTCGGCGATGAAATTGCTGTGGGCATAGCTGCGTTTGAAAACGACGTGATCCCGAATGGTTTCACCCACATACGCTTCCAGCCGATCCATCACCAGGTTGTAATAATATTCCCGCGTTTCTTCGGGGTCGTTCAGGTCCGGGGCCACCGGAATCAGGATGAACAGATTTTCCATGCCCGCCGGTGCCACACCCGGGTCGGTTTTCGACGGGGCCGAAACATAAAACAGCGGTTTCGTGGGCCACTGCGGTTTTTCGTAAATTTCGTGGGCGTGTAGCCCGAAATCTTCATCGAAAAACAGATTGTGGTGCTTCAAACGCGGCACCCGCCGGTCAACGCCCAGGTAAAACAGCAACGACGATGGGGCCATCACCCGGCTTTTCCAGTACCGGTCATCGTAATTTCGGTAGTCGGGCGTCAGCAATTTGCTGTCCACATGCTCATAATCAGCCCCGGCCACCACCACATCGGCCTCAAAAGTTCCCTGGTACGTTTCGACTTTGTTGGCAATACCATTTGTTACACCAATTTGTTTAACCGGATGGTTCAATAAAATCTTCACGCCCTTCTCCTCAGCCAGTTTCACCATCGCTTTCACGATTTCGTGCATGCCACCCATCGGATACCAGGTTCCCATCGAAATTTCGGCATAGTTCATCAGGCTATACATCGCGGGCGTGTTAGCCGGCGTTGCGCCCAGAAACAAAATCGGAAACTCCATCAACTGCAAAAGCCGCTCATTCGTGAAATATTTACGAATATGGCTCGAAAACGATTGAAACACGTCCAGCCGCATCACATCCTGCAACAACTTCAGGCTCATGAATTCCGACACCCGCCGGCTCGGTTTCCAGACAAACTGATTGATCCCGACATCATATTTATAAGCCGCCTGCTCCAGAAATTCGAGCAACCGCCGACTCGCACCCGGTTCCATCTGTTCAAAAACCGCCTGAATGTTTTCGACACCCGCGGGCAGATCGACGGCATCATTGGCCCCAAAGACGACCGTATACGACGGATCGAGTCGCACGAGCTTGTAATAATCCGACGGTTTTTTACCAAAACGACCAAAATAGGTTTCAAACACGTCGGGCATCCAATACCAGCTCGGCCCCATGTCGAACACAAACCCGTCTTGCTCAAACAGGCGGGCACGACCACCCGCCTGGCTGTTTTTTTCCAGAATCGTAACTTCAAACCCCTTATCGGCCAGACTCGTAGCCGCCGACAAACCGGCAAAACCGGCTCCTATAACAATGACGTGTTTTGACATGTGTAAAAGTTTAGCCCCTATGTACCCATAGCCAGGCGGGGGTAATAAACGCAAAAAAGACGGATTGAAAAATCCGTCTCTCGCTCTAACCAAAAAAGTTAGACGGAAACCATCTAACTTTTCGGAACCTTCCTCTTTTTTAACCAAAAACTACTCAATCAAATGCTTTTTGAGAATCAAGAAGTTAGACAAGAGAATAAAGACTTCTTTACTAACTTCCGAATGGTCCTTTCTCTCTTGTCTATCCTCTTCTTTCTCGTTTACGCCTGATAAGCGTAAACTTTTAATTTATCTTTCAGCTCTTTACGAGCGATGTGAATGCGGTTTTTAACGGTTCCAATGGGAATATCCAGACGGGCTGCAATTTCGTGGTATTTAAAACCCCGGAAATGCATCATAAACGGTGTCCGGTACGTATCATCCAGTGCATTGACGGCCCGGTTGATGTCGTCCTGTGCAAAAGACGAATACGCGGTATTGTCCGTGCTACTTTCCATCGAATTGATGTAGTGCAGATTGTCCGTCGTGTCGATGAACGTATTCTTCCGCACCATTCTTTGGTAGTTAGTGATGAAGGTATTTTTCATGATGGTATACAACCACGCTTTCAGGTTTGTACCATCCGTATATTTATCGCGGTTCGTAAAAGCCTTTAATAAAGTGTCCTGCAATAAGTCGTTTGCATCTTCAACATCCTTCGTCAAACGCAGAGCAAATGGCTTCAGCGACTTTGAAACTTTGCCGATGTTGTAGGTAAATTCAAGTGCTGTCATGATCTATAAGTCGTTTTTTGTTGAATCAATTCTGTATATCCAGTAGACAACAATGTAACCAAATCTTACTTTTTTTTGATTGGCCAGCACTCTACTGATTTAACTAATTGATAAACAGTATTTTACATATACCGAAACGAGCAAGCGGGTAACCATGCCAAACGATGTCAAAGAACAACCTGTAGAAAAAATACCACAGTGTGTGGAATCGCGCACCACACTTTGTTTAATCTTTCCCAAAAATAGTTAAACAAAACTTACAAACAAGGTTTTTGCCCACTTTCTCCGCATTTCATTTGACGCAGCAACCGTGGAAATAACCAGTCTGCATATTGCAACGCAGTTGCAAAAAATGTAATTTTGTAACTTGCCAGAATTTGTAACTATCTGAAAGTGAATCGAAACCAGTATATATACTTTCGCCTAACACTCACGTTTCTGTGGGTGTGCATTTTACGCCCCACTTTCGCACAGGATACCTGCGATTGTTTTATCAAAGGTGTTGTACTCGACCGCGAAAGCCGCCAGCCTATTCCGGGGGCGGCCGTTTTTATTAAAGAATTGCAAAAAGGAACCGTTACCGATGCCAGCGGACATTACCGGATCGAACCCTTGTGCCAGGGAACCTATACGCTGGTCAGCCGCATTTTGGGCTACCAGGAAGTCACCCAATCGGTTGTGCTGGTCCACACCTCGGAGCAAAATGTGTTGCTGACGGAAGACGATATTCACTTGCAGGATGTGAACGTCACCGCACAGCGCGCCAACGCCCTCACCAGCCAGACCATCTCGCAACTGGAAGGCAAGGCTCTCGACCAGACCCGCGGTCAGTCGCTGGGCGAAGCCCTCCGCACCATAACGGGCGTAACTACCCTCCAAACCGGTTCGTCGATTACCAAGCCCGTCATCCACGGCATGCACAGCAACCGCGTTCTGATTCTGAACAACGGCATCCGGCAGGAGGGGCAGCAGTGGGGGTCGGAACACGCGCCGGAAATCGATCCGTTTGTGGCCAATCGCCTGACCGTGATCAAGGGCGCTGCGGGTGTTCGGTTTGGTTCCGATGCCATCGGGGGTGTTATTCTGGTCGAACCGGCTCCTTTGCCCACTGTCAAAACCATTCACGGCGAACTGAATCTGGTGGGTTTTACCAACGGGCGACAAGGCGTCGCATCGTTGCAAACCGAGGGCGGTTTTGGAAAAGGCTTCGGCTGGCGGGTGCAGGGGACGCTGAAACGGGGTGGCAACGTTCGCACCCCGAATTACTTTCTGGATAATACCGGCATTTCGGAGCAAAACTTCTCCGGGTCGCTGGGATACCGCTCCACCCGGTTTCGGTCTGAACTGTATTACAGCCGGTTTTTCACCAAACTGGGTATCTTTTCCGGTTCACACATCGGAAGCCTGACCGACCTACAGACGGTTCTGAACAACGGCGAACCACTGATCAAATCCGGCTTCAGCTACGCCATCCGCCGACCGAATCAGCAGATTGCGCATGATTTACTGAAATGGCGAACTGCCTGGAAACCGGCTTCCGGCGGTGAACTGAGCCTGACGCTGGCCCGGCAGTTCGACGACCGAATGGAATATGACCTCCACCGCCCCAGGAACGATTCCCTGGCGGCTTTGAACCGTCCTGAACTCCGTTTCCGGCTCACGACCTACACCGGCGATCTCGTTTTTGAACACAAGCCCATCGCCAACAAACTGACGGGAAGCCTGGGCGTCAGCGGTTTTTACCAGTACAACATCATGAACGGGCGGCCGCTGATTCCGAACTTCCGGACTTACAACGCCGGGCTTTTCTGGATCGAAAAACTGAGAGTCAACCGCTGGGAGTACGAAGCCGGACTGCGCTACGATTACCGGCACATGCAGGTGTTCCGGTATGAAAGACAGGTGCTGGAAAAACCGTTATTCGTGTTTCAGAATTTTTCGGGAACGTTGGGCGCGACGTATTCACTGTCCGACCAGTGGACCACCCGTTTCAACGCCGGAACCTCCTGGCGCGCGCCGAACGTCAGCGAATTGTTCAGCGACGGGGTTCACCACGGCGCAGCCGCTTACGAACTGGGCGACCGTACACTCCGGCCGGAGGTGGCTTACAACCTGAATCTGAGTACGGAATACACCGGCAAAAAAGTACAGGCGGAGGTCGGTTTTTTCTACAATACCATTCGGAATTATATGTATCTGAAACCGCAGGCCGAACCCATTCTGACCATTCGGGGGGCGTTTCCATCCTTTAAATATACCCAAACCGACGCGCTTTATGCCGGGCTGGACGCCAGCGTTCAGGCGGTTTTGTTGCCTAAACTGAGCGGAACTTCCAAGTTGTCGTTGCTGTATGTGCAGGATTTGGTGCTCGATCAACCGATTGTGATGACACCGCCCAACCGCTGGGAAAACGGGCTGCGGTATGATGCGGGCAAGTGGAACAAATTGCAGGATGTTTTTGTGGGCGTCGGAAATCTGTGGGTAGCGCGGCAAAACCGCGTTCCAATCAACAGTGATTTCCTGCCTCCGCCCCCCGCCTATTCGCTCTGGAACCTGACCGCCGGTTTTGCGCTCCCGGTGTCGGCCCACCACCAGGTTGATGTGGGCTTCACCGTGTCGAATCTGTTCAATACCGTGTACCGCGATTACCTGAACCGGTTTCGGTATTACGCCGATGATCCGGGCCGGAATGCGTCGGTGCGGCTGAAGTGGAAGTTTTAAGGGGCGTAATAAAACGCCAGCGGATCAGGATATTGAAAAGAATACCCTATTCTCTTGATCAACTTTTCCGGGCTGATGATTTTAAACGGTTCTGGTTCCGACGGTTCTGCAAAGGTCGGGGTTTCGTAGCCAAAATCGTCGCAGTTTTTCCGATATACCGCTTCGCGCGTTGGGTGTTCGGGCGATACGACGCTGAAAGTTTGACCCGGCTGCGGATTATTTACCAACGCGCGGATAACGCCGATTCCATCGTCACGGTGAATGTAATTGACGGGAACCGAACCCGTGGTCAGGTCTTTTTTCCCGGCCACGTAGCGACCCGGAATGCGGTTGTAACCCAGCAACCCGCCAAATCGCAAAACCGTTGAGTTGCCCAATCCCAAAATGAGTTGCTCGGCATCGACAAAAGCCGGAGCTGCAGCTTGATCGGGCGTTACAACGTCCTCCTCAACCACTTCACGGTTCAGATCCGGGTAGACGGAGGTCGAACTTACATAGATTGTATACGGTATTTTCGCTCCCGACTGGCGCAAGGCATTAACCACCGCCTGAATCTGCTGCGGATGAAACCCATCACCCAGTTTGCCGGCTTTGGGTGGAATGTTGATAATCAGCACATCGGCTTCCAGAAAATCAGCCAGATCGTCGCCCGCCGGTTCCGGATTGAAATGTAATTCGTAGGGTTTGATCCCCACTTTCCAGAAACCCGGCAGTTTATCTTTGGACGTCGTACTGCCTTTCACGATGTAGCCCTCATTCAGAAACGACTCGGCCAGTGGAAAACCCAGCCAGCCACAACCTAAAATACTAATGGTTTCAACGCTCATTTGGTGTTTTGTTCAGCCAGGTTGAGAAATCCGGCGGTTAGTTCTTCGATGGGTATCTGGCTGTTGGTCAGCAGAATCACGGCGGTTTGGCGCGACGGATTGAAGGCGACGTACGTCACAAAACCGCCCGTTCCGCCCTGGTGCCAGAACCAGGGGCGGGGCGTTTCGGTTCGCCGGTGCCAACCCAAACCGAGGGTGGTCGCGCCGTTTACAAAGGTCGTTTCCTGTGTTTGTTTCATCGCTTCCGTGATCTTTTTGGGGCCTTTTCCCAACTCTGCTTTTACAAATTGAAACAAGTCGTTAACCGACGAGCGAATGCCGCCCGCCCCCACCAGCGCCTGAAACTCCCAGGATGAGACCGGGTTTCCTTTTCCATCATAACCCTGTGCGAAAACTTTTTTATCGTTCTCACTCAAGGTAATCACGGTACGCGCCATGCCCAGCGGTTTGGCAATCCGCTCCTGAATCAACGCTTCATACGATTTCTTGTTCACCGTTTCCAGAATCGTGCCCAGCAGCCCGACGGCCAGATTGGAATAGTCATATTCTTTGCCCGGCTGACGCAACAAGACAGCAGTTTTGAGATACGTATACAGCAATTTCTGGTCGTAATGTTTGTAGGGATTGGTCACATCCGTCGCCGTCGAAAACAAATTGGACGGGAGCCGGGGCAAACCGGAGGTGTGGTTGGACAAGGTTTGGAGCGTCACCGGAACCCCATCTTTCTGCAAAGCCGGAATCGAATCGGGGAGGTATTTACTGACGGGATCGTTCAATTTGACCAGCCCGCGCTGAACGGCATCAGCCAGAAGCGTCGCTGTGAACGTCTTGCTGATCGACCCAATTTCAAAAAGCGTGTTGGCATCCGGAATACGCCCGTTGCCTTTGGCGGTTTCGCCATAGCCGTAGGTAAACAGGCTGTCGTTGCGCAGAATGCCAAGGCTCAGGCCGACGGTATTCTGCTTTTTGATGTACGCCTGGGCCACCGCATCGACCTGTTTATCAAAAGCCGTCCGCAACGGATTGCTGGTTAAAACCGGCGCGGTTTTGTCGGCCACATCGGCTTCATAAGGCTTGAAAAGGAAAGTATAAATTTTACCGGCTTTATCCCGGCTGATGTAGAAGTCGATCAGGCCGTTGTCGAAAACCGCTTTGTACCGCGCAACGCCGTCTTTCACACTTCTTCGCTCCGCAGATTGCCACCGGCCCAATTGCGCTTTCAACCCCTGCGAAATCTGGGTGAACTGGGCGGCCGAAATCTGGGTGTGAAAAGCTTCCCCCATCAGGGCATACAGCGAGTCGGGTTGCTGGGCATTCAAATACCGTTTGGAACGCTCCGTGAGCGAGTCGAGGGGGGCGGTTTCGGGCGTTTGGGCCACTGCCGACCAGGTAACCAAAAAGAGAAGAAAGATACCGTATTTCATAGAAAGAGGACGTGGAATTGCCAAAAATAGCGCATCCGCGCGATAACGCTGGGAATGAATTCGTTGAATAAAACCCAATAGTAGCCAAAATACTATTTTAAAGACATTCAGGATACATTTTTAATCAATACAATTAGCTATGTAAAATCAAATAAACGGAATAATCATCTTTATTTTTAGAAAACTATTTGCTTTTTACCGCCTAAAAGCTATATTCACAAACAAATCTATCTTAATAACCTATTACACCAATCTTTATAAGTTTATAAACCCACCGTAACTATTTATTAATTATGGAAGAGGAAGTGGCGCTAATACCGGGCATTTACAATTATTGCGATTCGTGGTGTGAACGTTGCCCGTTTACGAAACGGTGTCAGAATTTTGCGTTACAATATCCCGACGGACTGAAGCAGCCGAACATGGACGCGGAAACGCTGGTGAAACGGCTCATGGAAACGCTGGAACTAACCAAATCCTACGTTGACAAGGCCCGTCAGCAGCGGCTTTTGCCCGAACACCGGGCCGTTGAACAGGAAACGAAAGCCGTTACATTTCAAACGGAAGGATCGGTTCGGAATCCGCTGACGGCCTTGTGTGACGAGTACCTGCGCCAAACGGCCGAATGGCTAAAACAGGAAAAAGATCTGCTCGAACAGGCCGGTCACCAACAAGCCTTTGAAACGAATCTGGGCTTGCGGACGGAGGTCGAAGCAACGGCGCTGCTGAAAACGCTGAAAGATGCCTGGGAAACCCTCAAATGGTACCGGACGCTGATTCCGGTCAAAGTGGTCTCGGCTTTACAAATCAACAACGGGATGACGCCGGATGCGGTTCTGAGGGCCTATTTCAACGGAAAAGCGAAACTGGTGCTGGTCAGCATCGACTATTCGCTGAAGGCCTGGCATACCCTGCTGGAAAATTATCCCGAAAAAACCGATGATGTGCTGGACATGCTGATTCTGCTGGATCGCATCCGGCGGCAAATGGAAACCGCCTTCCCGGAAGCGCGGCATTTCCGGCGACCGGGGCTGGATTAACCGGTTGATCATTCCTGCTTTACAACCCGCCGAATGTCGCACTTGTACAATACCGGCAGCGGGCAGACTGCTACTTTTGAATCGTTCCATCAACTTCTGTACAACGATGAAAAAGCTGGTATTTCTGTTCTTCCTGGGTATTTTGAGTGCTTTCATAGCCGACGATCCGGTTAGCAAACTCAATGGTGCGTACCGCCAGACAACGTATAAATTCGGAAAAATGGCCGAATGGCGCACCCGCGACTCGGTCACGGTGGTTAAGGTTTTTAAAGATGGTTACTGGTTTTCGGGCTGGTATGATGACAAACGGCGCGGAGGCAAGGCGTTCGATGGCGTCGGCGGAGGTACGTATGAGTTGAAAGACGGTAAATATCTGGAGAAAATCGCCTACTACTCCTGGGATTCAACCGCCGTGGGTAGCGTGCTGGCGATGGATTATCAGGTTGATTCAAAGGTGTTTAAACAAACCGGTTTCCTGAACTCTGAGCAATATAAAAACTACGAAGTCAGTGAAATCGACGAGCGAATCACGCCCAAAGAATCCCTGAAAAATAACGGGCTGGAAGGCGTTTGGCTCATGCAGGAAGGCACCTGGGGCAAAACCCGGCTGGGTGAAGGCCCCTACAAAGGCATTCAGGTGGTAAAAATCTTTAGTTATCCGCTGGTCGTGTATGCCTATTATAATCCCAGAACCGGTCAGTTTAATGGGGCAGGCGCCGGAACGTACCAGTATGATGGGAAGGTTTTGACCGAAACCAATGAATTTTTCTCCTGGGATGTGAGCCAGAAAGGCGTGAAAAACGAATTTAAGGTGACGAAACAAGGCGATACCTACCAGCAGGAAGGCTGGAAAGGAACACTGCGGGAAGTATTCGCCAGGGCGAAATAAAACGATGCCGGGTGCGCCCAAACGCCTTTATGATGATTGCAGGGAAGTATCCCCACCCCACTCTGGTTAAAAAGCATTACCTTTGTGGTGTCTTTTAAGGGGTACTTTTAAGATAGAGAGGACGACCTCACCATCGTGGGAAACGGATTCGGGACGGCCCGGTTTATAAACAAAGGTCTAAAAGATGTCCTGGATTTATTTAGTTTTCGCTGGGCTGTTGGAGGTCGTTTGGGCTTACTCCATGAAACAGTCGGACGGTTTTACCCGCCTTACGCCATCCATTCTTACCATCGTTGCCATGATTGCCAGTTTTGGTTTGTTGGCCTTGGCGATGCGAACGTTACCATTGGGAACGGCCTATACCATCTGGACAGGCATTGGAGCCGTTGGTGCATTCATTCTTGGAATAGCCTTTCTGGATGAACAGGTGAGCGTTACGCGCATCGTAGCCGCAGGGTTGATTGTGGCCGGACTCGTTCTGATGAAACTATCTTCGGGCCACTAAGAATTAAAAACCAGCCAGATACCAAGCGACCGCCCTGGTTCTGGCTGGACATAAAATTCAAATGGAGACACGACCCCAATTGCCGACTCACTCCTGCGGTTTTCCGCCCGACAGTTTGCCGGCTTTTGGAGCCACACCGGGCTGCGTGATTTCGAAGTTTTCTTTCAGTTTGGCGTCGGCAACGATCTTCTTCACATCAGCCAGCAGTTGCTTGGCGTCGTAGACAATGCCGTCCTTTACCGTGTATTTCACCCCACCAACCCGCGTCACTTCATTTTTGTCGTTCAGGTGAATGGCACCGGTGCCGTACAGAACCTTCAGGTTGGCCAGTGGGTTTTCTTCGGTAATTACAAAATCAGCCAGCTTGCCGACTTCCACGGAACCAATCTGATCGGCCATCCCGAGTGCTTCGGCGCCTTTCAGCGTGGCCGCCCGGATCACTTCGAGCGGGTGAAAACCGGCTTCGCGCAACAGTTCCAGTTCGCGGATGTAGGCAAAACCGTAGAGCTGGTAAATGAACCCGGAATCGGAACCTGCCGTGACGCGGCCACCCCGGTTTTTGTATTCGTTTATAAACGCCATCCAGAGCTGGTAGTTGCGTTTCCAGGTTACTTCCTGCTCCGTTCCCCAGTTGTGCCAGTAAGAACCGTGCGAAATCCGGCTGGGGCCGTAAAACCGCCAGAGAGCCGGGAGCGTATACTCGTCGTGCCACTCGGCCCGACGGGCCAGCATCAATTCGCGGTTGGCTTCATAAATGTTGAACGTTGGGTCGATGGTGAAATCGAGGGCAATCAGTTCGTCCATCACCTTGTTCCATTTTTCAGTTCCGGGTTTGGCAGCTTGCTGCCAGAGCTTGCCAGCTTCTTCGAAGCGGTTTTGCTCGTTGTTGTAATTGTAATCCGCCGGATAGGTCTGGATGGTCTTGTCTTCAAACAGCGCTTCGGGCAACCCATACCAGTGTTCCATCGACGTCAGACCGGCTTTGGCCGTCGCCAGCGCGTTCATCCGGGCCACTTCCAGCTGGGCGTGGTGGCAGGCCGAGCGCAGGCCCAGTTTTTTGTTTTCTTCCAGAGCCGCCTTGAATACTTCCGGTTCGGCCCCAAAAAATTTGATGCCATCGGCTCCTTTTTTAGCGTTCTCGCGCACCCAGGCGCGGGCCTGTTCCGGCGTCGAAATGATTTCTTTGGCTCCCAGGCCAAACGAGGTATAGGCTTTGATACGCGGGGCCGTAATTTCGTTGCGTTCGCTTTTCCCCCGGTGGTCGAGCACCCAGTCGAGGCCGTTGCCCGCCGACGGGTCGCGAATGGTGGTGATGCCGTGACCCAGCCACAGCTTGAAAACGTATTCGGAGGGCGTTCCCTGCGCCTTGCCGCCAATGTGGCCGTGCATATCGACAAAACCGGGCATCAGGTACATGCCTTCGCAATTCAGTTCTTTATCACCGGCACCAGCCTGCGGACGTCGGGCCGCGTCGATCGGAACACCGGGATAGCCGACCTGCCGGATCTGGGTGATACGGTTTTTCTCCACCACAATGTCGACCGGACCCATTGGGGGCGCACCGGTGCTGTTGATGAGCGTAACGCCCCGGATGATGAGTCGTTTGTGAGGGCCATCGCCTTCGTTGCGGGCGGGTGCATTGGTGACCTGGGCCTGTAGGCGGGAAAGGGAAACGAGGACGACGACGAACGTGAACAGTCGGGTAAAAAGGCGGTTCATACCGTAAGGATGGGGTTGATGAATCAGCAGAGTAAGCAAGATACAGAGTTTGTTGGTACATTTGATTTTCGGAAACACGGTTTTCGCCGTCAACCGGAAAAAGCTGTGTTTCAGATAAATATTGAAAGATAAAGTACAAATTATTCCGGATCAGGTACCCCAAAGGCAAACAACTCACCGTAGGCGACGTTTTACAAAAAACCATTTTCCGATCCTTCACCGGCCCGCCGATTTGGCCCCGGAAATCGGATGACTGTTAAGCTCTTATGAAAAATTTTCTTTTTAGCTGCCTGTTGCTCCTCACACTCGCAGCCTGCTCGTCCGACAACAGCAAGGAAGCGGACCCCACCACGGCGAAAGCCGAACCGCTTTATACGCTGATTTTCCTCGACAAGTCCGTCAGCGTGAATGCCAACAAAGCCTTTGTTTCCCAGAAATACCAGGGCGCGGTCAACGAGATTATCGAGCAAAATATCCGCAACAAGGGCGATAAACTCGACGTCTATTTCATCCACGAAAACACGTCGAAAGCCCGCGCCTTGTCGGTGACCGCCCGCTCCGAAATGGAAGACATCAGCAGTGCCAACGCCACCGACCGCGAAGCCGCCCAAACCAGCTTCGATTTGTCGCTGGGCCGCGAAAAAGCCGCCATCCGTCAGCGCGTTTTGCAGCAACTGGCCGCACCGAACGCGTCGTCGTCGAACAAGGAAACCGACATCTGGGCCAGCTTGCCCGTAATTGCCAAAGCCAACGAGAGCGGTGCCACCGTCAAAGTGTATTACCTCAGTGACATGGTCGAGAGCGTATACAGTGCCGGTCGCCGGAATTTTCACAAAACGCCCCCCAAAGACAATGCGCAGGCAGATAGCTGGGCCAAAGCCGATGCCGAACAATTGAAACGCTACACGATTGGCAGTCCGGAAGTGTCGATGATTCTGCCGTTTGCGCCGAATGCGTCGGTGAAAGAAAATAATCCGGCCGTGACACAGTATTGGCAAACGTTGTTTCAGGAATTGGGAGCGGGCAATGTGGAAGAACAATAAAACCGTTTTTTGCTTAGTTAGGCCGGTTGAGCGAATTGATGAAAACCGCCATTTCATCGACGTCCAACACCCGGTCGATGGGGGCATTCAGGATGGCATGCTGGGGCATAAAAGCGGCCTGAGCGGTTTCCGGTTTCTGGGCAATGAGGAACCCTCCCCTCGTTTTAATGAGATTCAAACCGGCGGTTCCATCGGCGTTGGCGCCTGAGAGCAGAATTCCAACCAGCGAAGAACCATAGACATCGGCGGCCGATTCAAACGTCACGTCCAGCGAGGGACGGCTATAGTTTACCTTCTCGGAATCATCGAGCGAAAACACTTCGTCTTTTTCAATCAAAAGATGATAATCCGCCGGTGCCAGGTAGATAGCCCCGGTAATTACCGGATCTTTGTCTTCGACTTCGTGAAGCGGAATCATCGTTTTGGAGGACAATAGATCGGCCAGCGACGAATCTGTCGAATTTTTGCGATGCAGGACAATCATCAGGGCCACTGGCAAGGGTGAAGATAAAGCCGGCAGTAATTTTAATAATACTTCGATGCTGCCGGCCGAACCGCCGATAACGACGGCTTTAAAAGAGGTGGTCAGCCTATTTTCCGCCATATTTTTTCTTTATTCAACTGCCGGTATTTTGCTTTAATTGATGAGAAATTCAACGTTTCTTTCGAACCTAACGCCAGATAACCCAGCGTTCCGATGCTTTCGTCGAACAGGTTTAAGGTTCGCTCCTGCAACTGTTTGTCAAAGTAGATCAATACGTTGCGACACAGAATAAGATCGAACTCATTGAAAGACCGGTCGGAGACTAAATTGTGCGTCGAAAAGATCATTTTCTCGGCTAATGATTCATCAAATTTAACCTGCCCGTATTGCGCCGTATAATACGCCGAAAAGTCATTTTGCCCCCCCGACTCGATGTAATTTTCCGAGTACTGTTTCATTTGAACCAACGGAAAAACCCCTCGGCGTGCTTTTTCAAGAACCTGCGGGTTTAAATCCGTCGCATACAGCAGGGATTTGTGGAGCAAATTGGCTTCTTTCAATACAATCGCCATCGAAAACACTTCTTCTCCGGTCGAACAACCCGCATGCCAGATCCGGATGAACGGTTTGGCCGCCAGGGTCGGTATGATTTCCGTTCGCAATGCTTTATAAAACAGCGGGTCCCGGAACATTTCGGTAACCGTTACCGTCAATCCTTCGATCACCCGTTTCAGGTAACCCGGATCGGACTTCAGGCGGTATCGAAACTCGGCAAAGCTGGGGAATTTATCCAACAGAAATAACCGGCTAATCCGGCGTTTCAACGATGCCCGCGCGTAGTTGGTGAAGTCATAACCGTATACTTCAAACAGATCATTCAACACCAGATCAATGTCAGCCTCCTCAATCATCCTCCAGTGATTAAACACGTGACAGCAGTTGCAACAGCCGATCGACATCCACCGGTTTCGAAATATACTCCGTCGCCCCGGCCCGCAGGCATTTTTCCCGGTCGCCGACCATAGCCTGCGCCGTCACCGCAAAAATGGGGGTTTTGGCTCTCTTTTCGATGTTTTTGATGCGTGGAATGGCTTCATAACCGTCCATTTCCGGCATCATCATATCGATCAGAATCACGTCCACCTCTTCATCGGTTTTCAGAAGGTCGAGGGCATCTTGTGCATTCGTACTCGAAATGCAATCGAAGGCTTTCGCCCGTAACGTAGCGCTCAGGGCAAAAATATTTCGTGAATCGTCGTCAATAATCAATACCCTTTTTTTACCCATGATCTCCTTTTTATTGAATTCTATTCATCCCGTGAAAAGCCCCCTTCAGGAACGTTCATAGAGCCAGACCCGCAACAAAGACATCAGTTGATCGATGTCCACCGGCTTGGTGATGTAATCGGATGCGCCCGCCTGAATGCACTTTTCGCGGTCGCCGGTCATGGCCTTGGCCGTTACGGCAATAACCGGCAGGTTCTTCCACTGGTAGTTCTCCCGGATTTTTTTAGCGGTTTCGTAACCGTCCATTTGGGGCATCATCATATCCAGCAAAACGACATCGATCGCCGGATTTTCCTGCAATTTCTGAAACGCTTCTTTCCCGTCCAGCGCCGTGATGACATTCATTTTATAGTTCTCCAGTGCCTTCGAGAGTGAGAAGATATTCCGGACGTCATCGTCGGCAATCAGTACGGTTTTGTTGGCCAGAACCTGGCTCAAAGCCCCCAGTTTTTTATAGTCGCTGTGTATCGAATCGGTTTTTTTCGTGTCTTCCACCAGATGCAGAAAAAGCGACACTTCATCCAACATGCGCTGATACGAATGGGCGGTTTTTATAATAATGGAGTCGGCGTATTTTTTGATTTTCAGTTCCTCGGCCAGCGACAAACTTTTACCGGTAAAAATGATGATCGGCAGATTTTCAAGACCCGGATTTTTCTTGGCTTCTTCCAGCGTTTCGTACGCTTTTACATCCGGAATACCCATGTCCAGAATCACGCAGTCGATTTCATCGATCTGCAGGGCGTCGACTCCTTCCGACACGTTGCTCCTTAATTCCGAATGAATGTTAAAGGTCTCCAGAAAATAGGCCAGAGCCTTGGCGTGTCGTGGATTGTCTTCAATAATCAAAACCTTTTTGCTCGTCCGGTTCAATACGTATTCAATCTTTTTAAATACTTCGTGCATTTGCTCAAACGCCACCGGTTTATCCACAAAATCGACGGCTCCTTTCAGCAAGCTTTCGTTTTTTAATTTGTGCGACGACATGATGTGCACCGGAATGTGCCGGGTTTGCGGATCGGCTTTCAGCGCATCCATTACCTGCCAGCCGCTCATGATGGGCAACTGAATATCCAGCAAAATACCGAGCGGTTTGTAGATGCCCGCCAGTTTCAGCCCTTCGTCCCCCCGAACAGCCACGATGCCTTTATAGCCTTTCCGGCGGGCGTAGTCGAGCAGCGATTTGGCAAAGTTCGTGTCGTCTTCCACAATCAGAATGGTTTTATCCCGCTCCGTAATGGCGTTGCGATCGTCGGGAATGCTTTCCGGAATCGTGGTGCTGAGGTATTTGTTCGCCGGTTCGACCTCTTTGACGGATGTCGGCTCCGGGCTGCGGGTTACATACGGAGCCGGATTTCCCGAAATCGCATCCGACGGTTTAGCTGATACCGGAATGTTTACAGTGAATTCGCTTCCCTCATTTACTTTGCTGGCAAGTACAATTTCGCCACCCAGCAGTTTCGCCAGTTCGCGGCTGATGGACAGGCCCAAACCGGTTCCGCCGTACTTTCGCTTGGTGGACCCGTCGGCTTGCTGAAAGGCTTCAAAAATTAGCTGCTGTTTTTCGGGCGGAATCCCAATCCCGGTGTCCTTCACCACAAAACTGAGCGTCGAATCCGTCGGCGTCAATCGTTTTACAGTCAGTGTAACACCACCTTTCGAGGTAAACTTGAGCGCATTGGAAATCAGGTTTTTCAGAATCTGCCCCAGCCGCATTTTATCGGTTTCAATGACCGAAGGCACGGATTTCTCGACGGTAATGGTAAAGTCCAGCCCCTTTTCTTTCGCCAACGGAGCAAAAAGCGCCTGGAGTTCGTCGGTTATTTCGGGCAGCGATACGTCCAGGTATTCGAGTTTCATCTGACCGGCTTCGATCTTGGAAAGATCCAGAATTTCGTCAATCAGGCCCAGCAAACCGTTGCCGGACGATTGAATCACTTTGGCGTAGTCGATCTGATCATCCGACAGGTTTTCCTCGTTGTTCTCGGCTAATAACCGGCTCAGGAGCAAAATCGAGTTGAGGGGTGTGCGGAGTTCGTGCGACATATTGGCCAGAAACTCCGACTTATACCGCGTCGTCAGCTCCAGTTCTTCAGCTTTCCGCTGGATTTCTTCATTCTTTTCTTCCAGCAGAAAACTCCGTTCTTCGAGTTCGGCGTTGGTTTGCTGCAATTCTTCCTGCTGCACCCGCAATTCCTCTTCCGACGCCTGGAGTTTCAACGATTGCGCTTCCAGCTCTGCGTTGACGTTTTCCAGTTCATTGTGCTGGGCCTGCAACTCCTCCGACTGGGCCTGCGTTTCTTCCAGGAAGTTCTGCAATTTCGCGTAATCCAGTGCGGCATTCACCCCAATGGCGATGGTTTCCAGATTGGCTTTCAGAAACTCGACCTCCAGCGGATCCGGTTTTTTCAACAGTCCGATCTCGATCACGCCGATACAGCGGTAGGCATACACCAGCGGAACGATGACCAGGGCGACGGGGGGCGTGTTTCCCAGCGATGAATTGACGCTGATATACTGCGGAGGCAGGTCGTGAATAACCACCGGTTTTCGGCTTTTGATCACCTCGCCGATCAGCCCTTCGCCAATCCTGACGCTAGCCGGTGCCTGCGTTGCCGCAAACGTTCCGGCCAGTTTGAAGCTGGAATCATCATCAATAATATAAACCGTGCCAATGGGCGCGTTGATGTAACTCGTCAGCGTGGCAATCAGGTTGTTCGCCAGTTTTTCCAGATCGCGCTCGCCCCGAATGGCTTCATTTAACTGAACCGTTCCGGCCTGCAGCCAGTTTCTATTTTTTAAATCCGTAAACGTCGTTTCCAGCGACTCGGCCATCGTATTGAGTGCTTTGGCAATTTGGCCCAGCTCATCGTCCTGGTTATCCTGACTCCGGGCCCCATAATTCCCCTCGGCAATGTCGGAGGTGATGTCTTCCATGACGGAAATCCGTTCGGCGGTTTCCCGGTATTTTTCTTCAGCCTTGATCTGTTGGGCAATGCGGGTATCCAGATCCCTTTTTATGCGGATATATGCACTGGCCGTAATCAGGATGGAGACCAAAGCCGCCACGACGAGTAAGTAGGGCGTATAGGTAATGTAAATTTGCTGCTGCTCCAGACGCTCGTTGAGCAGGCTGTTTTCATCCGTTTTGATCCGATTGACGAGGGCGCGAAGATCATCCATTATTTTTTTCCCCCGAATCATTTCCGTATGACGCGCAACGGTGTCACTGGCGAATCCTCTGACCCGGCGGGTCATCTCGATAATCCGACGCATCTGGTCAAATTTTGCATCGTATAAGGCTTTCACCTCCACCAGATTTTTTTGTTGCGCCGGGTTGTCAAAGGTTAAATCCGTCACGGTTTTATGACTAGCTTCGACTTTTCCGTAGGCGCCGTTATAGGGCATTAAAAACGTAGGGTCACGGGTTAGCAGGTAGCCCCGCTGACCCGTTTCTGCGTCCTTCATATACGAGATAATGTTCTCGGACTCAATCAGGATCTGGTTGGTATGGTTGACTAGTTTGGAATTGCTGATCAACTTCTGGGTGCTGTAAAATGAAGCCACCAGGCTGATCAACAGCAAGAATATGGAGATGGAAAAGACAATTTTTAATTGTCGGATGACGGAGTTGGATAGGGTTTGCGGCATAGGTATGCTCTTGAAAATCGCTTATCGTTGACGAATACTTTTATTCGTTGACCTGATGGACGGGCAGAATCAGAATAAACTGACTTCCTTCATTAACCCGGCTTCGGGCGGTAATCAGGCCATTGTGTTTATCCATATTTTTTTTGGCAATGGCCAGGCCAATACCGGTTCCCTCGTAGCTGGCCCGGTCGGTTAATCGCTGAAAAATCACGAAGATGCGATCCATAAATTTTTCATCAAACCCTATTCCATTGTCAATCACCACAATGCGGCAAAAACGACCATCAGGTGACGGTTTACTATCAATTTCTTTTTCTTCGATCAATTCCGCCCGAATGTGAATGACCGGAGCGGTTTCTTTTTTGGAAAACTTCAGCGCATTGCTGATCAGATTTTGAAAAACTTGCCGAATCCGCCCCGGAATGGTATCCAGTACCGGCAGCGGATCGACCGTAATCACAGCTTTGCTCCGGCTGATGACGTCCTCAAAATCGGCCAGGATTTCTTGCAGTAAACTGTTCAGATCCGTCGGTTGAAACAGGGCGGGCGTCGACAATTGGGAATAGGCCAGCAAATCATTGATCAATGTAGACATCCGCGCCGACGAATTAATGGAGCGGTCGAGGTAGGAAGTTGCTTCAACATTTCCGGTTAAATATTTTTCTTTAATCAGATCGTTCAGAATCTGTATTTTCCGGAGCGGTTCTTTTAAATCATGCGAAACGACCCACGTAAATTGCTGCAATTCGTGGTTGCTTCTTTCCAGTTCCAGGTTTTTAATCAGCAGTTCTTTCGTTCGCGCTTCTACTTTTTGCTCGAGCAGATCCGCGGCCAGTTTCTGCGGGTGAATATCCGTAAACGTGCCAACCCAGCGCACCGGTACACCCTGCTTTTTGATGGGTAAGATGCGCAGCAGATGGTAGCGATACTCGCCCGTTGTCAACTCTTTCAGGCGAATTTCACGCGTAAACTCAATCCCGTTTTTAAGATAATTTCCCCACTCCTCCCAAACGTCATCGTCGGCATGGGTTTGCGGAAACGTCGTTGAATCGACGGAATACTGAAACCAGTGCTCGTTGACGTATTCAATCCGGCCATCCGGTGCAATCGTGAACGCCATTTGCGGCAGCGAAGCCAGAACGGATTGCAGTTCCTGCATGCGCCCGGCAATTTCTTCCTGCGCCTGCTTTCGGACTTCGATTTCCTTCTGTAAAGACGTGTGGGTTTCTTTTAACTCCTGCTGCTGTTTATACAGCCGATGCAGGGTTTTTACTTTTAAAACCAGAATATCCGGATCAACCGGTTTGGTTAAATAATCGACACCGCCGGAGGTATAACCTTTGGTAATGAATTTTTTCTCGGTATTGACCGCCGAAAGAAAGATAATGGAGGTATCTCTCGCTTTGCTGAAACCGGCAATGGCGTTGGCCACTTCAAACCCATCCATGCCGGGCATTTGAACGTCCAGAATGATAACGGCATAGTTGGTTTTCAATACTTTTTTCAGGGCTTCCTCACCCGATTCGGCCGAATCGACCGAAAAGCTGTGCAGCTCAAGAATTTTCTTTAAAGGTAAAATATTTTCCGGCCTGTCATCAACAATCAAAATCATACACCATGCAGGTTTTCAGGCTACAAAAAGGCCGTTCGCGTGTTTCCGTTTCCCCCTAAATGGGAACGTGAAGATAGGGCGTCAAGACGGGTGCATCCAAATCTGGCAGTGGGCAGTGGATAAATAAATCGGCATTTCGATTATTTATCCACTGCCCACCGCCAGATTATACGTTCGGTTTGCCCGCCGGTCAGAGATCGTCCGTTAAAATGGTCCCATTCAGGTTCTCCACCTTCCCTTCGTCGCCGACACTCATGAATTCGGTATTGCCGCTGAAGAAGTTCAGTTTGAATAGTCCGAGCGCGATGACGCCGGTTTTACCGCTGATGTTCAGCCCCAGTTCCTTCGTTGTTTTCATACTAAAACCGGCCGATGCGCTTCCGACATTGAAAGTTTTTAACGCACTGCCTTCCGCGCCTATCGTCACTTCCGTTCCGCCTTCGACGGTCGACAGAATGAGGGGATTTTGCGCAACGAAAACCTGGAACACAACTTTGAACTTGTTCCGCCAGTCATCGGCTTTTTTGAGCTGCTTTGCAACCTGATTCACGTTTTCGATCACCGAGACCGTGATGATGGGCGCTTTAACCAGAAAAGATTTGTCCTGGTGAAATTTGTAGGTAACATTCGCTTGAAGTTCGCCCTGCGGATTCAGGTTGATGGCGGCTCCGGTGCTGGCATCGACCACGGTGGTGTTATCCGACACAAAACTCAGGGTGGCTTCCGGCCCGGTTCCCTCCGTGAAAGTGACATCGAAATCATCCTGAATATTGCCTAATTTCTGAAATACCCCGTCTGAAATCAGGCCATAATCACCGAGCTTATACGGTGTCGTAATCGGCACCCAGGCGGCATGTACATTAAGCTGCCGCTCAACAATGGATTCGAACTGTGCTGCAAGTCCCATGTCTCTTTTTGGTTAAGGATTTGATGGATAAAGGCTGGTAAGTATACGGCTTTTAAAATCGTATCCACCAATCAATCAGGAGGTTTTGACTGAACGGTTAGACCGGGGAATGCTTTCCAAAGCCGGTCTTTTTTCTGCCGAACAATGTCGCAATTTTACAATATCGCCGTTTCAACGGGCCGTAATTTTGCTCCGTCAACCAAAACATACATTCACACCATGAAACAAATGATTTCATTCCTCTTTTTCCTGGCAACGGTTTCAGCGCAGGCGCAATCCCGACTCTGGACCGCAGCCGACCAGAAGTATACGGTGGAGAACCTGAAACGAACCCGCGATGAACTGATTCGGGAAACGGAAAACCTGACCGACGCCCAATGGCATTTTCACGAAACCCCCGAACGCTGGTCGATTGCCGAGGTGGTGGAGCACCTGGCGCTCTGGGAAATTATCTGGGCGCGGGAAATCAGCATCGGAGCCCGCAGCAAACCGCAGCCCGAACTGAACCAAATCAGCCGACCCGACAGCTATTACACTAATTTCATTATGGAAGACACCCCGCACAAAGCGCCGGACATCGCCAAACCGACGGGTTTTATTCGGGGAAAAGACAACCTGACTTTTTTCAAACGGCTTCGCGATCAGGCAATTGGATATGCTGATACGACCAAAACCGACATGCGGGCTCATTTCGAATTCACGGCAGCCGGTAATTCACCCCGCAACATGCACCAGGTTTATATTTACCAGTGGGGCCACGTCGACCGCCATCTGCGGCAAATCCGGAAAGTGAAAGCGCATCCGGGGTATCCGGGTAAGTTGTAATTAAAAGTTATTTCGCGGAGTTGAGCCTAGAAAATCAGAGTTAAGCAGAGAAATTTTTAATAAAACTCTGCTTAACTCTGATGCCCTCTGCTCAACTCTGCGAAAGAGCCTCTTATTTCTTCTTGATCACAAACTCCACCCGGCGGTTGGTTTGTCGGCCCTCGTCGGTGTCGTTGCTGGCCACGGGTTTGGCTTCGCCGTAACCTTTGCTGGCGACGCGGTCGGGTTCAATGCCTTTGCCAATGAAGTACTCACGAACGGCATCTGCGCGATCCTGGGAGAGTTTCAGGTTGATTTCGTTGGAACCCGTGTTGTCGGTATGCCCACCGACTTCGATGATCATCTTCGGATTTTCGTTGAAGGTTGCTACCATCCGATCCAGTTCCGGGAACGACTCGTCGCGCAGCACAGCTTTGCCGACGTCGAAGAAAATGTTGTTGAGCCGCACGGCGCGACCCACTTCAATCGGAATCAGGGTCAACTCTTTGCCTTTTATTTCCTGAAAACCTTTCGTTTCTCTCAGATCGATGTTGCCGCCTTCAGAAATAAAATTGGGCGCAACGGCCCTCATGCTGTACTGTTTGCCGTAGGGCAACACGATTTTATACTCGCCCGTAACCGGGTCAGATGTCGCTTCCCCCGCTTCGAGTCCGTCGGGCAACGTCTGGTAAATCACCCGGGCTTCAATGGGTTTACCAGTTTTCTGGTCAATTATTTTTCCGCTCACCAGCGCCACCGGATCAGGACTGGTCGCGGGTGGGGCGGTTTTGTCGTTCGGATTGGCAGTATCGATGAGTTTGATCCGAACAATATCGCCTTTACCCAGCGTGTTTTTGAAACTCGTCATGTAGGCGTATTCGCCCGAAGCCGCCACCGAATAGTAGGCATCATATCCGTCGGTATTGATGGCCGGGCCCAGATTGACTGGTTTCGACCAATGTTTCCAGGTTTTGTCGACGCGCTTGGCTACATAAATATCATTGCTGCCCGAACCGCCGGGCCGGTCGCTGGAGAAATACAGAGTGGCTCCGTCGGCCGCCAGAAACGGCGTGGTTTCGGTGCCGTCGGTATTGATTTCGGGACCGAGGTTCATCGGTTTACTCCAGGAACCGTCTTTCTGCCGCAAACTGACGTAAACATCATCTTCCTTGCTGTTTTTCTTTTCACTAAACGCCATTACCAGCACTTTGCCATCAGCCGAAAGATACCCGCAATCGTACTGTCCTTTACTGATTTTCTCGTAGCCGGGGATGTTCAGTTTTTGCGGAGCCGACCAGCCTGTGGCGGTTCGTTTGCTGGTCGAAAAACCGCGCGTTTCATACGTGCCGTTCGTATAAGCCCCCTTGATGAGCATTGTGTTTCCGTCGGGCGTGATGCTGTATGCGCAATTATACTCATCCTTGTTGAGTGGCGGAGCCATCCGCTTGGCCGGCCCCCAGGTATTGCCCTGTCCCAGTTCGGAATACCAGATGTCCTGACTGCCTTTGTTGCCGTGCGTATTTTGGGGGTGGCTGATTCGGGCAAAAAATAACGTCCGTCCGTCGGGAGAAATGACCGGATTGACCTCATTGTATTCCGAATTGACCTGATTCCCCAGACTTTCTGCCTTTGCGGCTGGATTCTGCTGCGCAACAGCCATCGGTGTGGTGATACCCAAAAGCCCCGTCAGCGTAAGTTCCCAAAATTTCATTGACTACGGTGTAGAAGTTAATATAAGTAGAACGAAGAACCAATCTGGATTAGTTTACCGTATTTGTAAGTCAAATCAAATGCCAAATTCATTTATCGGCCTGCTTTTTGCTACGAATATTTATAAAAATGGCTTCCTAAATCCAGTTTATATTAACTATTTTTTTCACCTTTATATTCTTAGTTATATTTACCGAGATGAATCCCTTTAAAAGAAGAAAAAAGAAACATACGCCATTTCCTACGGTGTCGTCCCCGCGCGAACTATTGCGGTTACTGATCAATGTGGTGTTGTGTGTAACGGGCCTGGTGTTTGGCTTTATTTACTTAATTAAGGGGCTGGTAATAGGCTGGTTACTCATTGCAGCTTTCACTTTTTTCCTGCTGGTTCAATTCTCCGGGCCGACCGACTACGATATTTAAATCGCCTGTTCCCAGAATTCTTCAATTTTTGCCAGCAACTCGTCGATTGATTCCGATACGATAAGTAATTCCCGATTTTCGGCTTTCAGGAAACCATCACTTACCATGCGGTCCATTTGTTGAAGGAGCAGATCGTAAAAACCGTTGACATTCAGAATCCCAATGGGGCCTTCGTAAAGCCGGAGCTGGCGCCAGGCCAGAATTTCGAAGAGTTCGTCGAACGTGCCATACCCGCCAGGCAGCGCAATCACCCCTTTGGCAAATTGCACCATTTTGAACTTCCGCTCATGCATTGTTTCAACGAAGTGTAATTCGGTCAAGGTCTCGTGAGCGACTTCCAGCGCGGCCAGAAAGTTGGGAATAACGCCCGTCACCTGCCCGCCATTCGTCATCACGGCATCGGCAACCGCGCCCATCAGGCCCATGTTGCCGCCACCGTAAATGAGCCGGATTTCGCGTTCCGCAAATTTCTCGCCCAATTCCCGGGCGACTTCTTTATAGACAGGATTCGATCCGGGGTTCGACCCGCAGTAGACGACGATGCTTTTCATTCCACAAAAATACGATTGTGAAACGGGATTTCGCGTTACTTTTTCGGGCAACTATTTGGTCAGGGTGTTGCTGAGCGCCCGCCAGTCGATTTTCTTCACAATTTCGCTGGCCACGTCGAGGGGCGCCTTGATCGTTACGATCATATTTTCGATCAGCGTACCGCCTTTTTTGTAGGAATAGTGGTAGAGCTTGTCTCCGCGCGGGTTTTTCTGAAGGTTATTTTTCCAGTTGCCGAGCAACACCACGGTTTCGGGCCGGGCGGCAATGCCCGCATCATTGGGTTTCAGGATGATCTGGAGGGCCAATGGAGCGCCGTCGACGGGAATGGTTTTGTAGGAAGCCGCAAATCGGTTGCTGATGGGCTCTTCGACCCGGTAATTCCCGGCATTCATTTCAACGTTGATATCCACCGTCGATTGGGCCAGATCGGTGGTCCGGTTCGGGTCCGATTCTTTGTAAATGGAATCCGTGCTCATCACAAAGGAACGCTGTTGCTGCGTAATCGTGTCGCCGATGGCTTTGGCGCTGTCGGCCCGGGCTTTTTGCTGGTCGGCGGCCGATGCCTTCAGGAAAGATAGGTCGTAGCGATCCCCGCAGATGCGGAAAATCTTGCCGTATTCGTCGCTCAATTCCAGTTTGCCGAGCGAATGCCGTTCGTCGAACACCTGCCAGTTGCCCGCTGGCGGATTTTTACGGAACTGGTTCTGCAATTCTTTCACCACCTTTTCGTAGGCGGCAGTTTGCTGGGGCGTGGCCGGATCGCACTGCGCCCGGGTCTGATGGATACTAATAACCTGTATTACAAGGAGTATTGAGAGTAGTTTTTTCATGGGGGTGCAAATCTAATGATTCATCCTAACAACTGGTCTGGTTCAGAAAAGTTATGAGTTGTCGGTCTCACAACAAAAAAGTCAGACCCGAAAGCCTGACTTTTTCAGCACAGAAATGATGGATTAGCTGACAATCGAATCGATCAGCCAGGTTACGACGGATACCAGAATACTGAACAGCAACGCAGCGATGAATCCACTGACCTGAAAACCGCCCACCAGATAATCTGTCAGGTATACCATCAACACGTTGATGACCAGATAAAACAGCCCCAGCGTGATGATCGTGATGGGAATGGTCAGAAAAACCAGAATGGGCTTCAAAAAGGCATTGAGCAAACCCAGTACAATGGCGACAATCAAAGCCGTGCCGAAACCGTCGACACCGACCCCAGGAATGACATAACTGGCCACAATTACAGCGACGGCGCTGATCAGAATACGTATGATAAGACCCATAGTGCGTTTAAAGATTAAAGTTTGACGTCTAAAGTTGTATGAAAAAATAAGCAACTCCAATCTTCAAACCGTAAACTTTTAACCATTGTTTGCCAAATTATTGGGTATGTCGCTGCTGTAATACCGCAATTACCTCGTCCAGGTCAATATTTTTCTGTTCGAGCAGGATTAAATAGTGATACAGCAGGTCGGCGGCTTCGCCTTTGAACAGGTCGACGTTATCATCTTTGGCTTCGATCACCAGCTCCACGGCCTCCTCGCCCACTTTCTGGGCAATTTTATTAACGCCTTTCTTGAAGAGCGATGCCGTGTATGATTTTTCCGTCGGATTTTGCTTCCGATGCCGGATAATTCCCTGTAAATAATTGAGAAACAATCCTTTTCCCTGATTCACTTCATCAAAACACGTATCGGCACCGGTGTGGCAGGTGGGTCCGGCGGGATGCACTTTGATGAGCAGCGTATCTCCGTCACAATCGACCAGCATCTCTTTGACGTGCAGGAAGTTACTGGACGTTTCGCCTTTGGTCCACAGGCGTTGCTTGCTGCGGCTAAAAAACGTCACGATATTTTCCTGTACGGTTTTTTCGTAGGCTTCCGCGTTCATGTAGCCCAGCATCAGTACTTTCCCGGTTTCGGCGTCCTGAATGACGGCGGGAATCAGGCCGTCGGTATTTTTTGAAAAGTCAATGTTCATAATTTTAGTAATTCTAACCTTAAGCTGTCGTTCGCATCGGAATTCCCTGCTGGCTCAAAAACCGTTTCAAAGCCGGTATTTCGATTTCTTTGAAGTGAAAAATACTGGCGGCCAAGCCCGCATCGGCTTTGCCGGTTGTGAACACATCCACAAAATGCGCCATCGATCCGGCTCCACCCGACGCAATGACGGGAATGTTGGCCGCGCCCGAAATCCGGGCCGTCAGCTCAATGGCAAAACCGGCTTTGGTTCCGTCAGTGTCCATCGACGTCAGCAGGATTTCGCCCGCACCCCGGTTTTCGATTTCCTTCGCCCAGGCCAGGGTTCGCAGTTCTGTCGGCCGGCGACCACCGTGCGTATGCACAATGTGCTCCCCATCCACAAACCGGGTGTCAATGGCGACCACAATACACTGACTGCCAAACTCCTGCGCCAGTTCATCGACCAGATCCGGATTCCGAACCGCCGACGAGTTGATCGAAATTTTGTCGGCTCCGGCGTTGAGCAGGGCCGAAACGTCGGCAATGGATGAAATACCGCCCCCGACCGTAAACGGAATGTTGACGGTATGCGCCACCTTCCGAACCAGCTCGATCAGTGTTTTCCGTTCATCGACCGTGGCCGTAATATCCAGAAAAACCAGTTCGTCGGCCCCTTCACGGGCGTAGATCGCGCCCAGTTCCACCGGGTCGCCCGCGTCGCGCAGGTTGACGAAATTGGTTCCTTTCACCGTCCGCCCGTCTTTGATGTCGAGGCAGGGAATGATGCGTTTTGTGAGCATAATTGAGGGACTTGTTTCGCGGAGTTGAGCAGAGAAGAACAGAGTTAAGCGAAGTCTATTATAAATTTCTCTGCTTAACTCTTTTTACTCCGCTCAACTCCGCGAAACAACTATTTTAAAAACATCGATAACTCCTTCAACGTAACCCGGCCTTCGTAGATCGCTTTGCCAACAATGACGCCGAACAGGTTCATGTCGGCCAGTACTTCCAGATCCGACATGCCACTGACGCCCCCGCTGGCAATGATGTTCAAATCGGGAAAACGGTCCTGCAAATTCCGGTACAGGTCGAACGAGGGGCCTTCCAGCAAACCATCTTTGGCCACGTCGGTGCTAATGATGTATTTGACGCCTTTTTCCACATACTTTTCCACAAAATCATACACCCAGACCTGCGTATCCTCTTCCCAGCCGCTGACGGCAATTTTCTCGTTCTTCGCATCCGCGCCCAGAATAATTGTTTCCGGACCAAACTGCGACAGCCATTTTTCGAAAACGTCCGGTTTTTTGACGGCAATGCTTCCGCCTGTCACCTGTTTGGCACCACATTCAAAAACCATCCGCAAATCCTCGTCGGATTGCACGCCACCGCCGAAGTCGATGTGCAGGCGGGTTTTGGCGGCAATCAATTCCAGCACTTTCCAGTTGACGACGCGTTTTTCCTTCGCACCGTCGAGATCGACCAGATGCAAACGGGTTAAACCGGCGTCTTCAAACTGCTGCGCCACTTCGAGTGGCCGGGCATTGTATTCTTTTTTCTGGTTGTAATCGCCCTGCGTCAGCCGGACGGCTTTGCCTTCAATCAGGTCGATGGCGGGTATAATGTGCATAATAGACAAGAGAGTTGAGACAAGAGAGGATAGACAAAAATGATGAGAATAAAGTCTCTATTCTCTTGTCTAACTTCTCTGGTCTACATCCAAAAAATTCTCCAAAATTCGCTGACCGACGTTTCCGCTGATTTCGGCGTGAAACTGGGCAGCATAAAAATTATCCCGGTGCAACATGGCGCTGAACGGACTGACATAGTCGCAGACCGCGATGGTTTCCGGGCAAACGTCGGCGCAGTAGCTGTGGACAAAATAGACATACGGATTTTCAGCTAATCCTTCGGTTAGCGGCCCCTGCATCGTGGTCAGGTTGTTCCAGCCCGTGTGCGGCACTTTGAAACCGGGTGTGGCCGGAAACCGCCGGACATCGACATCAAAAACGCCCATGCAGGTCGTGTTACCCTCTTCGGAATACCGGCAGAGCAGTTGCATCCCCACGCAGGTTCCCAAAACCGGTTGCTTCAGCGACGGAATGACTTTGTCCAGCCCCCGCTGCCGTAAGTAGGCCATGGCCGTACTGGCTTCGCCTACGCCGGGAAAGATCACCTTGTCGGCCGAGCGAATTTCGGCTTCGTCGTCGGTCAGCAGGTAACTGGCGCCGATGCGCTCCAGGGCGTACATGACCGACTGCACGTTGCCTGCGTTGTATTTGATAATGACGGTTTTCATAACAAAAAACCCGGCTCGTGGCAGAACCGGGTTTGGTATCGGGAATTCGTTGTTTCTTGTTCAACCCCAAAAACGCATCCGTTCTGCCGTGCTAACAGACAGAATGATGATGGTTGCGAAAGGCTTTTGCGGGATTCATGGGACAAATGTAAACCGGCTGATGCTAAATTCAAAATTACTTGCAGGCTGCCAAAATCTCACCAGCCAGTTTCTTCGCCAATTCTTGATTGGCTTTTACATCCGTACCAACGGAAGAAATCACCTTGAATGTTGTCCGATCCTTCAGCACGACCAGTTGGCTACCCGCTATATCCCAGGCTGCGGCATCCCCCACGCCGGTTATGGTTTCGTAACCTTGCGTATTCAGTACGGTATTCCCAACGGCGTTGCCTGTGGCCTGATCGGCGGTAGAAATCCCCTTCTCCTTGAGTTTTTTATCAATCAACGCTGCGGCCTGTTGTTTTTCGGCTTCCGTGGCGGTGCGATAAAAGTTTTTGAAATACTTGACCGGCTCCGGATAACGCTTGCTATCCACTTCGTTGATCCAGCACAAACCGATTCTGTTATGATCCGGAACGTCCATTTCTCGCCCCGCAACGGTCATTTTACGGGTTCGGCCACTTTTCCAGACATACTCGTAGGTATCTCGTTTGGCATATTTGGGATCGGATTTGCGATACTTCAATTCCGCTTTCGACAGATCACCCTTATAATACTTTTGAATTGCTGCGAGCGGCAGTAACTGATCCATTTTAGTCTGATACCCCAGAATACAATCCTGAGCATAACTACGGAATCCACCGATAAAACCGGTCAAAATAATAACAAGGAGTGCTTTTTTCACGCTTTACCGTGTTCGGATTGGTTTAGGAGTTGATACGCTGATCCGAATTGTAAATATGTCAATTTAGGTCTAATTAACCTCCCGATTTTTCCTTTTTACTTCTCACCCGAACCTGTTTTTTGCCGACTGGGGCCATTCATGATCAATCCACTGGCTAAAACAAACTTCCCTGCACAACCTCCGGCCGAATGGTTGGTTCCTGTAAATTCAGTCCGCAAACCGCATTGAGTTTCCGAATCCAGTAGCGAATCAGTTCGGGCGCAGTGTCGTTGTCGCCCCCGCCGTGGATGAAAAGGTAGGCTGTTTGCAAGCCATTTTGAAACCAGGTTTTCAATCGCTCCACCCAGGCGTCGGCGCGTTCGTAATCGGTCGGATGGCCTTCGTTAGCCACAAACCGCAACACCAGCCTCGGGCTGGTCAGGCTCATGTGCATGACATCACGCCGACCGGCTACGTCCGTGATCACCAGATCGCGGTGGAGCACGTGCAGCCGTTCGAGTGTCCGCTGCCAGATCGCCGGTTTGGCAAACCAGTCGGGATGCCGGAACTCGACGGCGACTTCCAGATCGTCGGGCAGGTTTTTCAGGTAGGTTTCCAGAACCGGCCATTTTTCCGGCCCGAAGGTGGGCGGCAGTTGCAGAAACGTCGTTCCCAGAAATTCCTCCAGACTCAAAACCGCATTGACAAACTCTTCGGTCAGCGATTCAGCCGCCACCAGGGCGCGGTCGTGGCTGATGGCCTGCGGAAATTTCGGGCAATACACAAACCGGGGCCGAATCGGCGAGCCAGCGGCTTCTGTTTTCCACTTTTCAATCATGCCCGGCGTCGGACTGTGGTAATGGGTGCTGTTCAGCTCGATGGTGTTAAACTGCCGGGTATAATGGTACAGAAAATCCCGTTCTTTGGTTTGCGAGGGGTAAATCCGGCCCACGTAGTTTTTATTGGCCCAGATCGGTCCGCCGATGTACACTTCCGGAACCGCCGTCGGCTCGACCTTGTCCCAAATCGTCTGGTTGAACGGCGAATCGGGCGGCAACGTGAAGTCGACCCGGTCGACGGAAGGCAGTTTTCCAAAGTCCATGCGTGTAAAGAGATGGTCGTTTGAACGTAAAACTAGCAAACTCGGTATTTCGTTTTCGCGCCCGTTCTGAATTGACTAATTTTGGGGAGAAAAAGACAAGAGAGCGGAGACAAGAGAGTAAAGAGTTATCCAAAGTGGAAAGTCTTTACTCTCTTGTCTAGCCTCTCACATCTCATTGACATGATTTCGAAGACGTATAATCCCACAGACATCGAGGCCAAGTGGTATCAGTATTGGCTGGAAAACCGCTTTTTTCATTCCACGCCCGACGACCGCGAACCGTATACCATCGTCATTCCGCCCCCGAACGTAACGGGTGTGCTGCACATGGGTCACATGCTGAACAATACGATTCAGGATGTGCTGGTACGGAAAGCCCGGATGGAAGGCAAAAATGCCTGCTGGGTTGCCGGTACGGACCATGCGTCGATTGCGACCGAAGCCAAAGTTGTGGCCATGCTGAAGGAACGCGGGATTGACAAGTTGTCGATTGGCCGGGAGAAATTTCTGGAATATGCCTGGGAGTGGACCTATAAATATGGCGGCATCATCCTGACGCAGCTCCGTAAGCTCGGTGCTTCCTGCGACTGGGACCGGACGCGGTTTACGATGGAACCGGCGCTCTACGACGCCGTGATCGAAACCTTCGTCGATTTATACAACAAAGGACAGATTTACCGCGGCATCCGGATGGTGAACTGGGACCCGCAGGGCCGGACGGCGGTTTCGGATGAGGAAGTCATTACCAAAGAAGTGCAGCAGAAACTGTGCTATATCCGGTATGAAATTCAGGGTGGCCATTCAGACGGTGCCGGGTCGACGCTCGAAAAAGACTATGTAACCATCGCGACGGTTCGCCCGGAAACCATCATGGCCGATGTGGCGATTGCGGTTCATCCGGACGACGAGCGCTATGCCCACCTGCACGGTAAAAAAGTCCTGATTCCGTTGATTAACCGCGCCATTCCCATCATCACGGATGAGTACGTAACGATGGATTTTGGTACGGGCTGTCTGAAAGTGACGCCCGCCCACGATCCAAATGACTACGCGCTGGGCGTAAAACACAACCTGCCGGTTATCGACATTCTAAACGACGACGGTACGTTGAACGAAAAAGCGCAGATTTTCGTCGGTGTAGACCGCTTTGCTGCCCGGAAAGCCATTATCAAAGAACTGGACGAAAAAGGCTATCTGGTCGTTGCGGAGGATTACAAATCGAACGTCGGATTCTCGGAACGGACCAACGCGGTCATCGAGCCGAAACTATCGTTGCAGTGGTTTCTGAAAATGGGCGACTTGTCGAAACCGGCATTGGAAAATGTCATGAACGACACGATTCAACTGCATCCGGCCAAGTTCAAAAACATGTACCGTTCCTGGATGGAGAACGTCCACGACTGGTGCATCAGCCGCCAGTTGTGGTGGGGCCACCAGATTCCGGCGTTTTACATGAAAGACGGGCGGATTATCGTGGCGAAAACCAAACAGGAAGCCCTGCGGATTGCCCGCGAAAAATACCAGTTGTTTGCGTTGAGTGAAACGGATCTGACGCAGGATGAGGATGTGCTGGACACCTGGTTTTCGTCGTGGCTCTGGCCCATGGCGGTTTTTAAACCTTCGTACGACCCCAATGACCCGAAAGCCGCACCGGGCGACCTTGATTACTATTACCCGACCAACGATCTGGTGACAGCCCCCGAAATCCTGTTTTTCTGGGTGGCCCGGATGATCATTGCCGGCTACGAATACCAGGGCCGTGAACCGTTCAAAAATGTGTATCTGACGGGCATTGTCCGGGATAAGCAGGGCCGAAAAATGTCGAAATCGCTCGGCAATTCGCCCGATCCGCTGGATCTGATCGAGAAATTTGGGGCAGACGGCGTCCGGACGGGCATGTTGTTCAGCTCACCGGCGGGCAACGATTTGCTGTATGACGAGAAACTGGTGGAGCAGGGCCGGAATTTCTGCAACAAAATCTGGAATGCCTTTCGGTTGGTCAAGGGATGGAAAGTGAGCGACGATACGAGCGTTGTTGAGCCGCCTTTAGCGGTTTTGTGGTTCGAATCGAAACTGAACCAGACACTGATCGACCTGGAAGACCATTTCAGCAAATACCGCATGTCGGATGCCTTGCACACGGTTTACAAGCTGATCTGGGATGATTTCTGCTCACAGTACCTCGAAATGATCAAACCAGGGTATGAACAGCAGGATCAGGTTCGGCCCATCGATAAAGTGACGTATGACGCGACCATCGACTTTTTCGAACGGCTGATGAAGCTGGCGCATCCGTTTATGCCGTTCATTACGGAAGAAATCTGGCAGGAAATCAGCGAACGGCAGCCCGGTGAAAGCATTTGCGTATCGAAATATCCAACCGCCGGAACCGTCGACAAATCGCTGCTCGCCGACTTTGACATGCTGTTCGAGATCATCTCCACCGTTCGGAATGTGCGCAACAGCAAGCAGATCAATCCGAAAACCGAGTTGCCCGTAGCCATCAAAACGGACGATAAAAACCGCTTTACGCCTTTGGAAGGTTTGATTCGAAAGCTGGCGGTGGTTTCTGATATTAACTACGTGACTGAAAAAGCCGACGGCCTTTCGTTCATGATCCGAAGCGTCGAGTTTTTTGTCAACATCGCGGGCGAAATCGACGTGGAGCAGGAACGGGCGAATATTGAAAAGGAGTTGGCCTATACCAAAGGATTTCTGGAGTCGGTTCTGAAAAAGCTCTCGAACGAGAAATTTGTCGCCAATGCCAAACCGGATGTCATCGACCGCGAGCGGCAAAAACTGGCCGATGCCGAAGCGAAAATTAAAACGCTGGAGGAAAATCTAGCGGCATTGGGATAAAAGAATATTAACTGTTAAATGATGAATGTCGAATGTAAAAGTTAAGAAGCTAAGCGCTCTTCAAAGACTTTTACATTCGGCATTCATCATTTAACATTTTATATTTCTCATTCCTTCAAAATCTTCACTTCAACCCGCCGGTTCAATCGCTTGGTTTCCTCGCGCGAATTATCGGCAATGGGTTTGCTACCCCCATACGCCTGGGTTTGAATCCGCGATGGCGCGATGCCCTTGTTGGTGAGATAACTTTTGACCGCATCGACGCGTTTCTGCGACAAGGCCACGTTCAGCTTCGGATCGCCCACATTGTCGGTATGACCCGCCAGTTCGATTTCCATTGTCGGGTTTTGTGTCATAATGGACAACAGGGAATCCAATTCTGGATACGATTCCGGTTCAATTTCATATGCCGACTGCTTGAACAGGAGATTAGTCAACCGATACGTCCGGCCTGCTTCAACCTTAGAACCAAAGTTCTCCACTTTTTCGGCGGGAGCCGGTTTAGGCGTTTCTTTTTTGGGTAGCTTCTGCGCCACGACCGAATCCTTCGGAGCTGGTTTGGGGGCCGGTTTTTGAACAGGTGGCGTTGTTGGCTTGGGTTTCGGTTTTACCGGCGGTTTCGGGCCGGGCGGTTTGGCATTTCGCAAATCGTCTTTGTAGGCGATTATGCGCAAGTCATAAACGTTATAAGGCTGTTGTGAACGGGTTTGGCTCTTGTAAAACCGGACATCCTCCTCAACCAGATCAACCAACTGCACCCCTTTGCCCGGTCGTTCAAAATGCGCTTCACAGGATATTTTGACCGCAAAATCAAACTGGGCAGCTTCCGGTTGGTCCAAAATAGCAACTTCTTCAATTTGTCCATTTTCCAAAACCGCCTTTATGTTTTTAACGTAGAGTAAGGCGTATTCACGGTTTCCCTTTTTATCGTAAAGCCGCCAGGAATTGGGATGGCCCGGGCCGTATACCGTCTGAGAACTTTGTGCATACTGTAACCGGGGCCGGGGCGCCCTTGTCTGATTATCGGAGACAAAATACACAATCATTTTATGGTTGGTATACTCCACTTTTGTAACCTGCCCACCGCCATCTACCATTCGTTGAGGAGGATTAAGATCACGCTGAATAATTTTCTGAGCCTGAGCAGGCAACAGCCAACTCAGGCTGAGCAGCCACAAAATCAAAAAGCTCCGTTTTATCATGTCGTTCATCACCTCTCGCCCGTTGTAACGTATAGAACCGCTCTTACTAAACGCGGTCTTTTTCGCTTTTTGTTAACAAAATGTGAAAAATTATTCTTTTATTTCTAGTTGTTTCGCTTAAAATACTATTTATAATGTATTATTGGCGATATTGATAGGACTACGATCGGAACCCACAATTCCACACACATGAGCAAGTGCATTTTTTTAGATCGTGATGGCGTTTTAAATGAAGACCGGACTGACTACGTTTACCGGGTTGAAGATTTTATTATTCCGACGGGCGTCGTTGAAGGCCTGCGAATGCTGAAAAACGCCGGTTATTTGCTGATTGTGGTGACCAACCAGGCCGGCATTGCCCGCGGGCTTTACTCGCGAACCGATGTCATGCGGTGTCACCAATACCTCCAGGATCAGTGCGGCAACCTGATCGACGACATCTATTATTGCCCGCACCACCCCGATTTCGATTCACAGTCGCTGCTGCGGAAACCCGATTCGCTGATGCTGGAAAAAGCCATTGCCAAATACAATATCGACGTCAGCCAATCCTGGATGATTGGCGACGCACTCCGTGACATACAGGCCGGCAAGCGGGTGGGTGTCCGGACCGTACACATTACACCTAAAATACCGGAGCTTCCTGTTGGCGACCAACAGGCTCCCAATCTGCTGGAAGCGTCAAAAATGGTGGTAAACGCTACCTGCTGATTAAGCGAGTTGTTCGGCCGAAACCGGTTGTTTCTGTTGCAGGTGGCTGTCATAAGCCGGACACGCTCTGCGCGCACAGGAACCGAGCGATACAAGGGCCATCAGACCCAGAATGATGCTGATCTTTTTCATTGCTGGTTAAATTTTTCTGTCCACAAAAACCGGGTGGTTTTTGTGGACAGGGCAAAAACTGTGCTATTTTAATTTTCCTGTTTTTCTAATTCTTCAATCGCCTGTTCCTCTTCTTCAGCGGCTTTAGCAGCTTCAATTTCAAGCGTCACTGGTGTTGCGGTTTGGCGGTAACCCAGGATTTTGAGCATGCCTTCGCTGTCCTGTTCGGGCGCAAAAAGCCGCGTGGTCAGATTGCCTTCACTGTCGCGGTCAACAATTACGTGCTGCGGTGCCGGAATCAGGCAATGCTGAATACCACCGTAACCGCCCAGCGATTCCTGGTAGGCACCCGTGTGGAAAAACCCAATATACTGATCTTCCGTATCCCGTTCAAAAATCGGTAAATACAAGTCGGCGCTGTGGGCTTCCGTGTTGTAAAAATCGTGTGAATCGCAGGTCAAACCACCCAGATTGACTTTCTGATACGGGTTGTCCCAGTTATTGACCGACAGCATGATGTATTTCTGACCCAAACCCCACGAATCGGGCAGCTGCGTAATGAACGAACCGTCGATCATGTACCACAACTCCTTATCGTTCTGCAATTTCTGGTCGATCACTTTGTATATAACGGCGCCACTCTCTCCTACCGTATAACTGCCGAACTCCGTGAAGATGTGCGGCACGGGAACGTTGCTCTTGTTGCAGATCCATTGGATGCTTTCCACGATCTGATCGACCATCGCCTGGTAGTCATATGTAAACTGAAACGAGGTCTGAATCGGCATGCCCCCGCCAATATCGATGGAATCGAGATCGGGACAGATTTTGCTCAGTTCGCAGTATTTGTACATAAACCGGCTGAGTTCGCTCCAGTAATAAGCGCTGTCTTTAATCCCGGTATTGATGAAAAAGTGCAGCATTTTCAGCTTGAACTTTCCACTGTTCTGAATTTTCGAACGGTAGAGTTCATTGATGTCGCTGTAGCGAATGCCAAGCCGCGAAGTATAAAAAGCAAAGTTTGGTTCTTCATCGGTGGCAATCCGGATGCCCAGATTCACCGTCTCAGCCGTTACGGCATCTTCGTAGGCTTCAATTTCTTTCAGATTATCCAACACCGGAACAACGTTGTACCCGTCGTTCAGCAGTTCGCTGATGTATTGGGTATACAGCGGCCGTTTGTAGCCGTTGCAAATAATAAACGTGTTCTTGTCCACCTTCCCATCTTTGTGCAATTCCCGGATAATCGGAATATCGAAAGCCGATGAGGTTTCTAGATGGATCTTGTTTTTTAAGGCTTCTTCGAGCACAAAACGAAAATGCGACGACTTCGTGCAGTAACAGTATGTATACGTTCCCTTGTAATTATACCGCTTCATTGCATTCTTGAACAACATGCGGGCGTGTTCAATGTGCTCGGTAATTTTGGGTAGGTAAGTCAGTTTAAGCGGTGTTCCATACTGCTTGATAATTTCCATCAAAGGAACGTTGTTGAACAGCAGATGATTGTTCTCAACTTTGAATTCGAGAGTCGGGAATTCAAAGGTCTGTTCGATCAGGTCGTTGTAGCTTTTCATCCTTTCGGCAGAAGCATAAAAGAGTTTTGTTGGTTTCGAAAAAAGACTGCGAAAATGGCATAAAAAGAGCAGCTTTGCAATGGGGCAGGAACCGGTTTACAAAAACAAAATGTAACACAGACTGCGCGCCTGATTGTCAAGCTGCTGCGTGGATGTCTACTCGCAGTACTAAAAACGAAAAAACGGGGGTTTTGATTCGGGAGTTCGTGTTAAATTTTACGGTCGGGTGTCAGGGTTCAGTAAAAGAACGACCGGTTTTCCAGCCATCTCGTCAACTTTTCGGTTTCAAATGAAAAGAACTTGTATTTTTAGCGCCACATATTCGACAGAATGAAGCCATTGACCATTCATTTTATTTCTATCGGCGGCAGCGTCATGCACAACCTAGCGATTGCGCTGCAGCAACAGGGACATCACATCACCGGCTCCGACGATGAAATTCACGAACCCGCCCACGCCCGGTTAAACCAACATGGTTTGCTGCCCGCGCACATCGGCTGGAATCCCGACGCCATTCACAGCGGACTGGATGCCGTCATTCTGGGCATGCACGCCCGGGCCGATAACCCGGAATTGCAAAAAGCGCAGGAACTGAACCTGCCGGTTTATTCGTACCCGGAATTTGTGTACCAGCAAAGCCAGAATAAACAGCGTGTCGTTATTGCGGGGAGCCACGGCAAAACCACGATTACGGCCATGATTCTGCACGTACTGCACTACCATAAGCGAAATTTTGACTATCTGGTGGGGGCGCAGATCGAAGGGTTCGAGACGATGGTCAAACTGACCACCGACGCGCCCATTATGGTGATTGAAGGCGACGAATACGGCACCTCCCCGATTGACCCGCGTCCGAAATTTCTGCATTACCATCCGCATATGGTTCTCATCAGCGGGATTGCCTGGGACCATGTCAATCTGTATCCGACGTATGAACAATATGTTCACCAGTTTGAACTGTTGGCCGATGCCATGTCGAAATCCGGTACCATCGTTTTTGATGATACGGACGATATGCTGGATGTTATTGCGTTGAAAGAACGGGAAGATGTGACCCGCCAGCCGTATGATGTGCATCCATACCGGATCGAAAACGGCAAAACCGTATTGGTTTCCAAACAGCACGGCGATGTTCCGGTTCTGGTTTTTGGTGAGCATAACATGAAGAACATCAGTGGCGCGCTGGCGATTTGTGATCACCTTGCCATTACGGAGGAAATGTTCTATGCGGCCATTCAGACGTTCAAAGGTGCCAGCAAGCGGCTGGAGAAAGTGAAAGACGATGGCTCAACCCTTGTCTTCCGGGATTTTGCCCACGCTCCCTCCAAAGTGGAAGCCACTACGGCGGCTGTTAAAGCCCAGTTCCCCGACCGTCGGCTGGTCGCCTGTGTTGAGTTACACACCTTTAGCAGTTTGAACAAAACCTTCCTGAAGCAATACCGGGATAAGTTGGACAAAGCTGATGTAGCCGTTATTTTTTACAGCCCGCACACGCTGGAAATTAAACACCTCGACCCGATCGACGCAGCCGAGATTGCAACCGCTTTCGACCGCCCCGATTTGCAGGTCTTTACGGATTCCGCAGATTTGGAGACCTATTTGAAAAGCCTGGCGAATGGGCAGCCCACGGTTTACCTGTTTATGAGTTCCGGGACATTCGGCGGTTTGGATCTGAAGACATTATAGTACCCCCACAGTCGGACGGTTGCGGCCGTCCGACTGTGGGGGCGTTTGTTAATTTGCTTTCAACAAATACGCCACCAAATCCGCGAGTTGCTGTTCCGTAAGTCCCAGCGAAGCCGGGTCGGGCATCAGGCTCGTGCTATATTGCTTGCGGGACGCAATCTGGGCCGTTGGCAGCGTGTGCTTCTGCCCGGCAGCATCTTTCACCACCAGGGCCTCTTGCCCGTCGCTAATCAGAAAACCGTAGTAGGTCTGGCCATTTTTGGTGGTAATCAGCCACGGTTCATAACCGAATGCCAGGCCCGCACTGGGATTCAGGATGGCATCCAGCAAACCGTTCCGATCAAACTTCTGGTGAATCTTTGTCAACTCCGGGCCAATGTCTTTCCCCTGCTGCCCATGCCGATGACAGGTCGAGCAGTTCGCTTTGAAAACCGTTAGTCCGGCGGTTTCATTACCGGACAATGATTCGATCTTTTTCAATGATAATGTCGCTGAGCCACCGGGGCGCGTAAAGTAATCGCCCGCCATCGTCCGCACACTTTGATCAGTATTGGTAAAAATCACCTCGCTGATCGCCGGTTTCAGATTTTCGGGTAATTTCTTCTCGGCCGCCAGCCCCACCAGCAGTTTCCCGCCTTCCGGACTAGCCGCCATTTCTTTGGCCAGTTTCACTTTATCTTCGGCACTGGTGTATTCTTCCATCAGTTTTTGCCGCATCGCCAGGGCCTTCTGTTCCGGTTCCGACAATTTGGGCGGCATCACCTCCTCCCAGTTCAGCAACGTCGCCCAGTCGTTCGACCGGCGGAAATTGGCCCAGTACTCGCCCTGCTGTGCAACGGTTTTGTCTGCCTGTTTCGACAAATCGATCATGGCCCGGGCGGCTGCCGGGTCTTTCATGAATCCGAGGGCCACAATAGCCTGTTTACGGGCCTCAGCCGTTAGGGTTGGCGCCATGGCCCGTTGCTTCATCAACTCCGCCGTGCTGGCCGGATGAAGCCGCCACATCAGGTTGGCCGTTTTCTGATCCCACTGAACGGGGTTGGCCGGAATGGCCGGTTTCAACGCGGCATACAAGGCTTCTTCTTTTTGATCGGCAGCCATGCCAACGGCTTCCAGATAAAACCGGTCGGTTCCATCATAGCCATTCGCCAGTTTTACCAGCAAGTCCTTGCACTGCTCAAACGGCACATCGCGTAAGGCAATGGCCACTTCCCGACGCACCGCCGGCGATGGATCATCGACCACCTTCCGGGTCAGCGCAACGACGTCGGGCTGCGTTTGCTTCAACGCCCGGAACGCCGTTATCCGCAAATCCACCTGATCCGATTTCAACAACGTTTCCACTTGCTGGCGCCCTTTCGGCCCCAGTTGCGATAGCAGCCAGATGGCGCGGGCGCGGTGATACGGGTTAGGATCGGACAGGAGCCTGGAAACCGGTTTTACCGCTTTATCCCCCTGCGCTTTCAATTTCTCGAAACCCAGCAAGCGAATGTTGGTGGCAGGGTTGGTCAATGCCAGAATCTGACCTTTCGTTTTATCGGTATTGATCACCGGCACCTTCAGGTTTTTGCCCTTGGGCGTAATGCGGTAAATCCGTCCGTAGCCTTTCTTGTCTTTCATCTGGTGCCCACCCACCACCGGATCGAACCAGTCGGCGATGTATAAGGCCCCGTCGGTTCCAACCGTCACGTCGCTCGGGCGAAACCACTTGCGGATGTCATCGGTGATGTCGTTCCATTTGTAGTTTTCGTCCACTTTCGGAAAGGTGCTGATGAAGTCGGTCCGGGGCATCCGGTAACCAGCGCCCTGGGGTTCGGGCTTGTAGCTAAAAATAACGTTCCGACCCGCTTCGGCACTCAGCAGCATTCCCCGGTAATGGGAGCCGAGTTGGTCGCCTTCGTAAAAAACCATGCCCGTTGGCGAACCGGCCCCGCTGATGTCGCCCGCCGGAATCACGCCGGGATCTTCCTGGTGCCAGTGGGCGGTTGGAATGTCCTGACCCGGCCGCTGATCGCCCTGCCAGTACCGCGTTCCGTCCTGGCTAAAATACCCCATGTTGCCGCCTTCCATGAGCCAGCTCGTCCGACACGCGACCACCTGATCGTCGTTGTCGTTCTGCCACATGTTGCCGTAGGAATCAAGGGCGGTTTCGTAGTTGTTTCGAAAATTATGGCCCATCACTTTCAGCCCCGTTCCATCGGGGTTAATGCGCAAGGCTAAACCGCCTACCCAGACCCGGCCGTCGTCGCTCACCAGGTTGCCTTTGTTGAGTTTGTTGTACGGAGTTCCGCCGGTATAGAGGCTCCCCGACCGGAGCGTCCAGCCAGCTTTGTCGGTGACGGTATGCGGCCCGGCATTTCCGGTATTGAAATACCATTTCCCATCCGGTCCAGCCACCAGGGCATGCAGCGAATGGTCGTGATCGAGCCCTCCAAAACCGGTCAGAAAGACCTCTTTTTTGTCGGGTTTATCATCCCCGTTTTCGTCGGTATAGATGATGAGATTTGGCGCAGCGGAGACGATGGTTTTGTTGCCGATAACCGCAATGCCAAGTGGCGACACCAGGTCCTTGTCTTCGACATAGACCTTGGACTGATCGGCCTTTCCATCGCCATTGGTGTCTTCCAGAATCATGACGCGCTCACCGTTCGGGTGGTCGAGCCGGGTTTCGGGTTTGTTGTTAAAGTTCCGGTAGTTGACGGCTTCGGTTACCCAGATCCGACCCCGGGCGTCGACGTCGATATTTGTCGGGTTATAGAACATCGGAGCTTCGGCCCAAACCTTGGCTTCCAGATCGTCGGGCAGATACAGCGTATTAGAGTCGGATCCGACGATCATTCCCCGGCGGGCAGGCTCGCCAGATTCAGGAAATTGGCTAACAGCCGGAGGAGCCTGTTGCCATTGAGGCAGTCCCAAAACCAGGGTTCCCAACAGGATCGATGCGCTTAAAAACCGGGGCGGGGCAGGAATAGCAATCTTCATCTTTTAGTGTTCCACGTGGAATAATTACCTGAAAAACAACATTTAAGACCAGTCAAACTTATTATAATAAGTACGAATTGCAGAAAACCGTGGAACAGTAGCATCAATTTGCTACGCCAGAATTTCCCTTACAAACTTATTATTATAAGTGTAACTTTCCAACATGTTTTTCCCCTCTGGCACAGCACCTTCGATGTGAACCCAACCGCCGTACTGAATGGCGTCGATGGCCTTCCGAACCTCCGGGTAATTCACCTTGCCCTGCCCGAGGAGGTAGCTATTCTCTTTAAAGTGGAATTCACAGATTTGTTTTTGCTTCCCCAGCCACCGGATTTCCTTTAAAATGTCATATCCCATAACCGTGGAATTACATACATCGTAATATACTTTCACCGCGGGCGACGCCACCGCATCGATAATGGCCATGTGCTCTTCGGCGCTCAACCACGATTCGATAGCAAGAACGATGCCCGCTTTTTCGGCTTTGGGAGCCACGGCCTTCAACCGCTCAATCACTACTTGAGTCCCCTGCGGATCGTTCTTCAAATCGCCTTTGTTAAAGAAGGCAAGCAGAATGTTTTTGGCACCAAGGGCTTTGGCTACCCCGACGCTATCCTGCACCCATTGCTCGGCCCGCGGATCGGACTTGTAAGGGATGTTGTTGAGTTCGCCCAGGGCCAGACCACCGATCTGAACGCCGGTCCGTTTGGCGGCTTCGCGCCACGCTTTCTGGAGGTCTTTCCGGCGCAGGTGCATGTCGTTTTTTTCGGAGCCCAGGTTCACCTGAATGCCGTCGAGGCCGATGGTTTTGGCCACGTCAAAGGCTTCGATTTTACTGGATTGACCGATTGACCAGTCGCAGGCCCCGATCCGAAACCGTTGGTTGTTTGGGTTTTGTAAACTACTTTTAGCGTTCAATACGGGCAGGGAAGCCGTGGTGCTTAACCCAATGAAACCCAGGGTTTGCCGAAGAGCCGTACGTCGGTTCATGAATGTTCAGGAATAGATTTGTTCAAAAGTACAGGCTAAAAGTTATATTCACTCGTTGCCAGCGGGTTAGGCCAAAATTTATTTTAATTCCTTTCCAACCGTCGGACTTGCGTTGGGGTCAGTAGTGTTGCATTAGTATGTTGGATGAACGAGCGTTAGTTGACGGCTGTCGACATAAGGACCGAACTGCTCAGCGAAAACTCTACGAGTTATTCGCCCGGAAGCTCTTTGTGGTCAGCCAACGGTATACCAAAAACCGCGACGACGCCGAAGACGTGCTGCAGGATTCCTTCGTGAAAGCGTTCCAACATATTGATACATTTCGGTTTGAGTGCCCGCTGGAAGCATGGCTGAAACGCATTGTGATCAATACGGCACTGAAGCACATCCGCAAACAAAAGCCCTGGCAGAACCCGGCCGAGTTGGAGGACGTGCCGCCCAATACATTACCGCAGACGGAAGACAGCCTATCGGGTCTGCACTACCAGCAACTACTGAAGATGGTGCAGGAGCTCCCGCCGGGATGCCAGGCCGTATTTAACCTGTACGCCATTGAAGGGTATACACACCCGGAAATTGCGGAATTATTAGATATTTCAGAAGGTACATCCAAATCGCAGTTTTCGCGTGCCCGCATGCTGCTGCAACAAAAGATTCAGAACGAGCGTCCAATTCCGAAATGAGTCTCTCTAAAGAAGAAGAATTAAATGAAGAGTGGCGAAGTATCTTCGAAGATGCTGCCGAAAGCCCATCCGATGAGCTTTGGGACAGGATTGCGCGTCGGTTAGACGAAGAAGAAACGGAACCGATCATCCCACTCTGGCCCCGGGCAAAACCCTGGTTCTATGGTGTGGCTGCGGCCATTATGGCTCTTTTAATCGGTTGGTGGGCCCTACAGTCCATCGACACGACGGATACGACCCAGCCGGTGGCTGGTCAAAGCGGTTCGTCATCCAGGGCAACGGCGGATCAACGCGCCAAACAAGAGAAAGCGACGACCTCGTCCAGCGCGGATCGCAAGCCCGAATTTGCCAGCAAAACCGCTGAAACCCTGGCTGCCAACCGCCGGGCTGACTCCCAGAATACGCCATGGGAAACGCCGGTTGTCCCGGAACTGGAACACTCGGAAACCGCCACGACGATTGATCAAATCATCAAAGACCAGTCCGTTTTGACGGGAAAAAGAAAAACCGCTTCAACGGAACGTCTGGCAACCCGGCGATCATCCCTGACTGCGCGTGGGTCGCTGACCGGACATCGCTCCAGTGCTGTCCGGATTGCTGAAAACCGCCGGACAAATCCAAATCAACCTGCGGGATCCAGCCGGGGAACCGGAACCAATTCGCCAGACCTCACGACGGGTACATTCCAGTCGTCAGAACGGATCACGAAAACGGCAACACCAACCCAAACTACCCTACCGGACGAAACGGGCAGCGGGGTTGCCGATACACAATTGGCCTACGAAGCTTCGTACATAAAAAGCAAGCTGGTAACCCTGAAGAACCCGGCACCAATTAGCCGGATCATCTGGTATCGCGCCCCGGAAACCACGATCGAACCGCAGGAAAAAGGCCGATCGAAAAACGAGTACTGGGCGGCTTTAACGGCAACGCCCATGTCTTTCAATCCGATGACCAGCGTTCAGTCCAGTTTCAATCAGGCCAATGTTGCCTACAATGCCGTGCAGCAGGGCAGTCGGCAAGCGGTTTCTCCGCTGCAAAACCAGGCGCAGATTTCAATGGCGTGGCAGGCCAGCTCCGGTCTTCAGTTTAGCAAACACTGGTCGGTCGAAGCCGGGGTTCAGTATCTGAATGGCCGGTCACAGGCCCGGAACAATGCAACGGTCACCAACGTGTTTACGAACCAAACCGAAAATTTGCTCGTAAACGCCATCCGAAACAGTAGCCCGTCGGTTCCGCAGTTGGCGTCGTCCCCGAATACCAACTTTTTGCCTTCCTACGCCGACAAAGCAAATCTGAATAATCCGTCATCGCTGGTGGTGGTGCCTACGCCCTCTGATCAGGTGGTTTCCAACGACTTTCAGTATTTGCAGGTTCCGGTTCAGATCGGCTACCACATTTTGCCCGAGCATAAGATCAGTTATTCCGTACTGGGCGGTTTGATGGCCAATGTGTTTCTGAAAAATACGGTCAATGGAGCGCTGGAAGTTAATCCCGGCGATCAGGTCTACCGCCCCATGTCGCTGGCGGGCACGGCGGGTTTACGCGTCAGCTACCACCCCACCCACCACTGGTCGGGTTCGTTGACGGGGTCCTACCAGCAATCGCTGCAAAGTGGTACGCAATCAGACGCGCAACTTCAGGTTCGTCCGCAGGCCATCGGGGTTGGGTTTGGACTGAATTACCACTTCTAAAAGTTAGTTATCAGACAAATCCTCATTTTTCTTCTCTTTTTTTCACCCCCCTTCCAACCAATTCTTTTCCAATCGGGTCTTTGTACTGTGAGCGCTCCACATGGTTTAACAAAACCCGATTGTGATGAGAAGAATACCTTTTGTTTCCAGCCTGTTGATGGCAACGGTTTCACTGTTGACGATAAGCGGTTGCCAAAACGATACGACACCAAATCATCCCGGAACCGGCGGTTTAACCTCGACTCCGGAAGCACGCGCCTTTGCTCAAAAAACCAATGATTTTTCCTTCGACTTTCTGAAGCGCGTTAACGAAGACCAGAAGAAGGACGAAAATATTTTTGTTTCACCGCTGAGTCTGCACATGGCCCTCGGCATGTTGCTGAACGGGGCCGCGGGTCAGACGGCGGATGAAATGAAAAAAGCGATGCACCTGGAAGGGGTTTCGCTGGCTGATGCAAACCAAACCTATGAGTTTTTATTGAAAGGGCTGCCCACCGCTGATCCGAAAGTAACAACAAAACTGGCCAATTCGATTTGGTACCGCAACGGCTTTTCCGTTGAACCGTCGTACCTCGACGTCACGAAGAAAACGTTCAATGCCCAGATCTCAGGAGAGGATTTTAGCAATCCGACGCCGGTTATCAACAAAATCAACCAGTGGGCCAGCGACAATACCAACGCCAGGATTAAGAATGTAATCCAGGAGATCAAGCCCGAGCAAGTCCTGTTTCTGCTCAACGCGCTCTATTTCAAAGGCGACTGGAAATACCAGTTTGAGACGAAAAACACCTTTGATTCTCCCTTTACTCTGGTTTCCGGTTCGCAGAAACAGGTGAAGATGATGAACATGACGACCAGCCTTCGCCATGCGTTCCGCCCCACCTACGGAGCTTTTGAATTGCCGTATGGCGATGGAACGTATTCGATGACGGTTCTGGTGCCGACCGAAAACTCCTCGGCCGATGCGATCATCAACACCCTGAGCGCAACCGAATGGGCCGACTTGCAGCAGGCCATGCGCGAAAGCAAAGTGGCGGTGGGTTTGCCGAAGTTTACGATGGAATATGAAGCGACCCTCAACGACGCGCTGTCGAAAATGGGAATGCCATCGGCTTTTTCGAATGCTGCTAATTTTTCAGGCATCAGCACCGGCCAGGGTTTGCAGGTGAGTTACGTGAAGCAAAATACGTACGTGGCCGTCGATGAGAAAGGAACCGAGGCCGCTGCCGTAACCAGCATTGGTGTTGAAGTTACTTCGGCGGGACCGTCACTCATTTGCGATCGTCCTTTTGTCTTTTTGATTACGGAAAAAGGAACGGGCTCGGTCTTGTTTATGGGTAAAATCGTCAATCCGGAAACAACACTGCCATGAAAATCATAGCCCTTCTCGTTGCCGGTATTCTGTTCATCGCAGCTTCCTGCAACGATAAAACGAAAGCCACTATTCAACCTCTGTCTACCACCGCCATTGCCGGTACCTATAAACTGATTGAACCGGCTTCCAAATTTGCGGTGACGCTGGTGCTGACCCCCGATTCGGCGAGCAGCGAAATCACCAACCGGGTGGCTTACCAAGTGGGGGGGCGTTCATCGGTCAACCACTACTTTGCCACGCTGACGGGTTCGTCGGCTTCCAGTGCCGTGCAGATGAGTGCCATTGGCGCCACCAAAATGGCCGGTCCGGCGGATGCCATGCAGTTTGAAACCGATTATTTCAAAAAACTGCAGGCCGTAAAACGGTACGAACTCGCCGGTAACCGGCTGCGGCTGATTGCGGAAGGAGAGGCTTCGGGCGAACTGGTTTACGAAAAAGAAAAATAATACAACCTGAAAAACACGGAGAGAGGCCGGTATTAATCCACACCAGCCGGTCTCCTCCAATAAAACTTTGACCTCTGATTCATTGTGCAAACCGGATTGCCCGGCGGCTCTGCCTGCCGGGCAATTTTTTTATGCTTCTATTCCAACTCTTTCATTGTCAACAGGGTCAGTGAGGCATATCCCTAAACAACCTGTTACTATGAGACGTACATTTTACTTTCTGCTCGGAGTTCTGCTGGTGGGGCTGAACGGCTGCACCGACAAATGCAAAGAAACCCGCACTTTCCGACAATTCACACCCCGAACGTTCACTGTAGCCCAAGTCCGCCAGGGCGTGCAGGCCGAACAACCCCGAACGCTCGTCAATCCGGGTAAAATTTATACCAAAGACGGTTTTTTGCTGATCAACGAGATCAAGGAAGGCATTCACGTGATCGACAACCGCAATCCGTCGGCTCCGAAAACCGTCGCGTTTTTGCGCATACCGGGCAACGGCGACATGGCCATCCGCAACAACATTCTGTATGCCGACAGTTTCATGGATCTGGTGGCCTTCGACATCCGCGATCCGCAAAACATTCGCGAGCTCAACCGGGTCAAGGATGTTTTTCAAAATGGACAGTTCGACGGCGGCTACTGGAGCCTGAACGCCCAGCAGGAAATCATCAATGACCAGAAAGTGGAGTATGTTACCCAAACTGTCAATACGGATTGTGAAAACGGCGTAACGAACGGCGGTTGCCCCAATTGCATGGTCTTTGACAGCCGGGGCGGATTTGTCCAGAATTCTTTCAACAGTGCGACCGGTTCACCCGCTCCCAGCACAAACGGAACAGGTGGTTCGATGGCCCGGTTTACGCTGTATGATAACTACCTGTATACCGTCAGCCAGTCGGAAATGCAGTTGTTCGACATCAAAACCCCGTCAGACCCAAAGAAAGGTAATAAAATCAATATGGGCTGGGGCATCGAAACGATCTTTCCCTACAAAGATAAACTCTTCATCGGCGCCCAGTCGGGTATGCACATCTACGACAACAGCAACCCCGAAAAACCGGTGCGGATGTCGACCTTCGAGCACGCCCGCGTTTGCGATCCGGTGGTGGTTCACGAAGACAAGGCTTACGTAACCCTGCGTTCGGGTACGACCTGTCAGGGGTTCACCAACCAACTCGATGTGGTGGATGTATCCAACCTATATAGCCCGCGTCTGCTGAAGAGCTATCCGATGAAAAACCCGCACGGTTTGGGCATCGACTTTCCGAATTTGTTCATTTGCGAAGGGGCCTATGGTCTGAAAACGTTCAATGCGAGCGATGCCATGAAAATCGATCAACTGGAGCACCTGGAAGGATTTCAGGCCTACGATGTGATCCCGCTCGGGAAATCACTGCTGCTGATCGGCCGGGACGGTTTTTACCAATACGACTACAGCAATCCGCGCAAGTTGAAGCTGCTGAGCAAAATTCCGGTGCAACGGCCTTATCCGGCCAGCTAACCAACACGTCCATGAAAAAGACTGGTAGTAAAACCGTGTGGCTGCTGTGCTTGTTTGCGCTTCCGCTCTACGCACAAAAAAGCCCGTTTAAGCCCGTTTTTACGAACATGACTGAATTCGGCGTCTTGTTCGGGCAAGTCCGTTACAACGTCAATACGGCCTCTGAAAACGTCAGTAAAAGGCAGAACATCACTGCCCAGACGTTTAATGGCGTTCAGCTTCGGCCCAAACTGGCGGTGGGCGGAACCGTGGGTGTCGATTGGTATAATGCGGCCCTGCTGATGCCGGTGTGCGCGGGAGTGCGGTATGACCTGGCGCAGCCGGGCCAGAAGAATCTGCGGGTTTTCACCAGCCTGGATACCGGCTACGGTTTTGCGTGGCTGAACGAAGATCCAACGGGCTACGAAACCCGGGGCGGCTGGGTGATTGCTCCCGGCATTGGTTTCCGAATCGGGCGTCCGCAGAATACCAATTTCATTCTGTCACTCAATTACAAACGGCAGGAAGCCACGGCCGACAAACCGCTGGGCTGGAATGAAATTTATAAATACGAGAGCCGGGTGTATAACCGGATTGCTTTTCGACTGGGACTCAGTTTCTGAAAACTCCTCTTCTCCGTATGAAATCTCTCTCTTTAATTATCATAGGCACGTTGCTGGCGTTAGCTGGCCTGCGGTTCAATCAGCTTTACGTTTCTACGACCGTAAATCCGCTGATCGGCGATGAAAGTTTCGTGAAAAAATTTGGTCACAAACCTGACGCCAACACTGATGATCATCTGCGTATTCATACCCATCTCGAATATGTAGAAACCCTTCTGCGAACTCGCAGCACCGATGAGATGAGCAGCGACCAACAAAAGAAGCGGCTTTTTTTGCTGGATAAATTGCGGGAATATCGGCAACGGGGTGTTTTTCCGAAAAACAACGACTACAAAAACGAACGAAAACCGTGTTTTATCGACAAAGACGGAGCTATTTGCGCAGTTGGTTATCTTGTTGAACAAACCGCCGGGCGTGAAGCAGCCGAGCAAATCAATACCCGTTATCAATACGCAACGGTTTTTGAGATGGATGACCCCAGCCTGCTGGATTGGATCGATCAGTCCGGGCTTACCCGGGAGGAATGCCAGTTGATTCAGCCGACCTACTCTCCGCCCACACCCCAGCAAATTCCGGATAAATACAAGATTACCAACTCCTACGCCGTTTCGTCGGCCTTACTCAACGGAACAAACGTGGCTTTAATCGGAGCGCAATTGATGAACCGTCCCGGTATAAGCCCGGAAAGGGCCGGCACCTGGGGTGCGCTGACGGGGCTAACCACCCTGACGCTCGGCCTCATTAACCTGGAGCGGTTTTCGTATGACCAGACGAATTATTACGGCAATCGCGGTGATTACAGCAACAAGGCAAAGCGATCGCTTTCGATGGTAAACATTGGGGCGGGCGCGGCAACGACGTTGTTGAGTATTCTGAACGTGAGTGCGTACAAAAAAACGCTGCGATCAAAAAACGTATCCATTTCAGTGTATAGTCCGCTGGTCGAAACCGGATCGGCCCTTGGTTTACAAGTCGTAAGGCAGCTTTAACCACCCGTTCTTGACGCAAATCGCCTGCAATGTGTCGCATTCGCACCGCATTCGTATGCTTTCGGGAGGGTACATTTGGGGGTTGCTAACAAACCCGGATATGAAAGGAAAAGCTGAAAGCCACCCGTTCGACCAACTGGCAAAACCGGCCCAACGCGCTTTGGCGAATGCCGGAATTAAAACACTGGAACAACTGGCCGACCTAAGTGAAACGGAATTCATGGCACTGCACGGCATTGGAAAAAATGCACTACAAACGCTGAAAACCGCCTTGACGAACCGAAACCTTTCATTCGCGCAAGGCGAGCGAAAGTAGAATCAAGAAAGTCGGTAAATAAAAAAGCCCCGGTTGCGCCGGGGCTTTTTTCAGGCCATTTCAAATTTATTCTGATTCCGTTTCCGCTCATTTTCATCGAGGAAAATTTTACGAATCCGCATCGACTTCGGTGTCACCTCCAGGTATTCATCCTTCTGGATGTATTCCATCGACTCTTCCAGCGAGAACGACACTTTCGGAGCAATCCGGACGTTGGTATCCGAACCTGAAGCCCGCATGTTGGTCAACTGCTTGGCGGTTTGAACGTTCACCACAATATCATTCTGGCGGTTGTGTTCCCCAATTACCTGACCGGTGTAGATTTCGTCGCCCGGTTCGATGAAGAAAATACCGCGATCCTGCAATTTATCGATCGAATAGGCCGTAGCTGCTCCGCTCGTCATCGAGATTAGTGAGCCGTTGATCCGTTCCGGAATGGCTCCTTTATACGGTTCAAAGCTCTTAAACCGGTGGGTCATAACGGCCTCACCGAATGTAGCGGTCAGGACGTTGGAACGCAACCCGATCAACCCACGCGAAGGAATTTCAAACTCCAGGTGTTGCAGATCGCCTTTCGGTTCCATAATCAGCAACTCGCCTTTACGCTGCGTTGCCAGTTCAATCACTTTCCCGGCGGTTTCGGCCGGCACGTCTACCACCAGGGTTTCGACGGGTTCCAGGCGGTTGCCATGATCATCGTATTTGAACAATACCCGGGGCTGACCAACCTGCAATTCGTAGCCTTCCCGACGCATGGTTTCAATCAAAACCGACAAGTGAAGAATCCCGCGTCCGTAAACCAGAAACCGGTCTTCGCTGTCGGTATTTTCAACCCGCAGGGCGAGGTTTTTCTCAATTTCTTTGTATAACCGCTCCCGCAAGTGGCGCGAGGTTACAAACTTGCCTTCTTTGCCAAAAAACGGTGAGTTGTTGATCGTAAACAACATATTCATCGTTGGCTCATCGACAGCAATCCGTGTGATGGCTTCCGGGTTTTCCAGATCGGTCAGCGTATCGCCAATCTCGAAATCTTCAAGACCGGTCACGGCACAAATATCACCACACTGCACTTCCGCTACCTTCTGTTTGCCAAGGCCCTCGAACGTCTGCAGTTCTTTAATTTTCACTTTCTTAATGACATCGCCAACTTTCACCAGCGCCATGTTGGCCCCTTCTTTCAGCGTTCCGCGCACCACCCGGCCGATGGCAATCCGACCCACAAAGGCCGAATAATCGAGTGAGGTGATCTGCATTTGCGGGGTTCCTTCGGTAACGGGAGCAGGTTGGATGTGCTCGACGATGGTATCCAGCAGGTAGGTGATGTTGTCGGTCGGTGTTTTCCAGTCCGGGCCCATCCAGCCTTGTTTCGACGACCCGTAAACCGTCGGAAAATCCAACTGGTCTTCAGTTGCCCCCAGGTTGAACATCAAGTCGAACACCTGCTCGTGAACTTCTTCCGGGCGGCAGTTTTCTTTGTCAACTTTGTTAATTACCAGAATCGGTTTCAGACCCAGTTGCAGGGCTTTTCCCAATACGAAACGCGTTTGCGGCATGGGGCCTTCAAACGCATCGACCAGCAGGCAAACGCCATCGGCCATTTTCAGTACCCGCTCTACTTCACCGCCAAAATCGGAGTGACCCGGTGTATCGATGATGTTGATTTTAACATCATTGTACCGGACCGAAACGTTTTTAGAGACAATGGTGATGCCCCGCTCCCGTTCCAGATCGTTGTTGTCTAATATCAGGTCACCAAACTCCTGGTTATCCCGGAAGAGCTTGGAAGCATGAATAATTTTGTCAACCAACGTAGTCTTACCGTGGTCAACGTGCGCTATAATAGCTATGTTGCGAATGGATTGCATACTTTTTTGAGACAATAACACTTAGACAAGAGAGCCCAGAAACTAGCAAACTCTTCGGTCGTTTCGCTATTCTCTTTTGTCTTTTCAATTAAAGTGCAAAGATACGGATTTTTTAGCTGAATAGTAGTATTTTACAATTTATTAACCTACTGAAAAACAAAAAGCCGGGTTGCCCCGGCTATAAGTACAATTTACGATCCGTACGAATTAAAACTTTGGGCAACCACACGCGTTTTTCTTGCGAAACAATCCCCACATGAAGCCTTTTTTCTTTTTATAACCGCGTGCTTTCTTCCGTTTATAGGCTAACTCACTTTTTAGTTCGCTCTGCGCCGATTTTACAACGGATGCTTCAACCGGCGCTTCCAGTGGCAGCAGCATAGATAAGGTAATACCCAGCAACAATAGCTTTTTCATACGTTTTATCGGCCTTTCTATTTCTTTAAACGCAAAGACTTACGAAAAGTACGTAAAAAACAGAAAGTTTTTTCTATTTCTCCCCGTTGATTTTAACTCATTTACCAGATCAATCTGGTTTAAAAACTAAAAAACCGCCCCTTTCGAGACGGTTTTTGAAGTTCTTACCGGGGTCCCCGGCTCCGTTGTGAACGATATCCATATTGCTGCGGAGCCCCGCGACGGTAGCTATTGCGGTATTGAGGGGCACGATACCGGCGGGGATGCGACTTGTAAACGACCCTCGGCGGAGGGGTTACAATAATCGGCGGACGACGGTAACCATACCGGTAGGGGCTATATCCATACCCGTAACTGGGTCCATAGCCATAATCGGTCCTGACGCCGACACCCACTGAGGGCGCACAACTGGTCAGTACGAAACCGATCAGGACAATCGCCAGCATTGAAATCAGATTATGCGTTTTCATGATGATAACAGTCTACAGGTTCACTTTATCAATGCCTGTTAGACTCGTTTGGTACACGTAGGTTTAACGCATAAACTGAAAAAGTTGTTCGTTTTCGGAGTCACCCCCCAAACCTGCAGCTAGACTTTTAGCTTGGTTTTCAGATAATTCAAGGTTATCTGGTACGCATCCGCCGTGGCTTCTTTGTTATAACCCGGATTGCTCGGATTGGCAAAAGCATGGGGCGCATCGTACATCTGGATGGTCGTTTGCTTGCCGGCTTCTTTCATGTTTTTCTCAAACTCGGCGACGGTTGCGGGCGGAATACCAGAGTCTTTAGCACCAAAAATGCCCAATACGTCGGTATTCAGCGTTTTCAACCGCTCCACGTTTTTTTCCGGTTGTCCATAATACATCACGCAACCAACGGTTTGCTTGCCGCCCAGGATGGCCGATTGCAGCGACATACCTCCACCGAAACACCAGCCGACACTGGCAATCTGCGCCTGTGGTCCTACGTAAGCAATGGCACCCTGCATGATCGCGCCCAGCCGTTCGCGCGGCACCTGCACCAGCTTGGAGGCTTCTTCGCGCGTGGTGGCCACTTTGCCATCGTACATGTCGACTGCCAGCACGTTGACATCTTTCAGGTCGTTGTACAATTTTTCGGCTTCCTGCTTGATGTAGTCATTCAGTCCCCACCACTCCTGATAGACGAGCAGCCATTTGTTGGACGGATTGGCCGCTTTGAGCAGAAAACCATTGGCTTCGGTACCATCCGACGTTTTGAATTTTATCATCTCACCGGCCGCACTCTGGTAGGTGAACGGGAGCGGTTCTTCGTGCAACATCACAAACGATTGGTTACTGGCCAGCAAAGCCATGTCATTCGACACCTGAGCAACAGGCTGGTCGCAGCAGGACGGAGCCTGGGCATACAAGGTCAGCGAGCCAAAAAGTCCGCAGGCCAGTAGAAAAATCTTTTTCATCATCAAGAAGGTTTATGCTTTTTTCAATTCAAAAATGGTGATTTCCGGTAAGATCCCGACCCGGCCCGGATAGCCCAAATAACCGTATCCACGATTCACATACAAATATTGTTCACCTTCCTGATACAATCCCGCCCATTGTTTATAGACGTATTGCGACGGGCTCCAGCGAACATTTCCGATTTCGACCCCAAACTGCATCCCGTGGGTGTGACCCGCGAACATGACGTCGATATCCGAAAATTGTGGCCGTACCTGGGCATCCCAATGGCTGGGATCGTGGGAGAGCAACAGTTTCACCGGAGAGTCTTCCGTTCCCTGGCGGGCCTTCTCCAGATTCCCGTATTTGGGCCACCGCCCCGAACCCCAGTTCTGGATACCTACTAAAGCGATTTTGTCGCCATTTTGTTCTAAAATGCGGTTTTCGTCCATCAACAGATCCCAACCGAGCAGTTTGTGAGCCGCTTTCAGGTTGTTCAGGTTTTGGGTTTTTGCCTGTGCATTCGGCCAGTTTACGTAGTCGCCATAGTCATGGTTGCCCAAAGTCGAATAAACACCGAGCGGGGCTTTCACTTTATTGAAGATGTCGATGTAATTCTCTACCTCATCCGCCGTGTTGTTGACCAGATCGCCGGTAAAAAAGACAACATCCGGTTTTTCGCGCAGCAGCATGTCAATGCCCCCCTTCACGGCCACTTTGTTGAAAAAACTGCCGGAATGTATATCCGAAAGCTGGGCAATTTTCATTCCGTCGAAACCCGACGGCAGGTTTTTGAGCGACAGCCGGATGCGCCGGATGCGGTAATCGTGTGCGCCGGAAACAATCCCGTACGTAAATGCCACCAGCGGTACGGCCCCCGCAATGAGGGCGGTTTTCATCAGAAATTCGGAACGCGGAATAACGTTCGTAGCCGGAATGTCGGGTTGCGACGTATCGTTAACGGCGGCCCGGATGTCGGGGCTGTAGAACAAGGAAGCCACCCAGCGCACAAAACGGCCCAGATCGTCCACGAAAATGAACAGGACGGCAAAAACTTTCGAAAAATAGGGAATCAGAATGGCCGTCCAGATAAAACCACGGGCCACCCGGCCAACGGCATCGGGCGGTAACAACTGCATGGTCAGGTAGGTAACGATGGTGACGCCCGTAAAACCCCAGTATAGCATCGAGACGATCCGTTGGGTGTTTTCGGTGGCCGACCGGGTGACGGTTTTGATGGCTTGAAATACGTACCAGTCAATGAGCAGTAGGATGGCGGATACGACAAAAAAAAGAACGATACGATTCATAATGGTGCATAAAGAAAACCCACAGCGTTAACAGACACTGTGGGTTTTTGGTTTACAGTTAGTACTCTTGTTATTCGTTTACCAATTCCGGCTCACGTTCCTTCTTCGCTATTCTTTCCTTGAATTTATCCCGGATCCGTTCGTTCACCCAGTACATACAGGGCACGATGACCAGCGTCAACACCGTTGAGAAGGTCAAGCCGTAGATAATGGTCCAGGCCAGGATGTTCCAGAATACGGCGCTGTCGCCCCCAATGATGATGTGCGGGTCCAGATTACGGAACAGCCCCACAAAATCGACGGTTAAGCCCACCGCCAGCGGAATCAGACCCAGAACGGCCGCCGAAGCCGTCAGCAATACCGGCGTCAACCGAATCCCGCCCGCGTCGATGATGGCCTGACGCAGCGGAATGCCGCGTCCGCGCAACTCTTCGATGAACTCGATCAGCAGAATACCGTTCTTTACCACAATCCCCGCCAGGGCGATGATACCGACCCCGGACATGACAACCGAGAACGTTTTGCCCGTCACCATAAAGCCCAGTAACACCCCGATCAACGAAAGAATAATCGTGAAGAAGATAATCAGCGGTTTTACGGCGGAGTTGAACTGCGTGGCCAGAATGAGGTAAATCAGCAACATGGCCAATCCGAAAGCCGACACCAGGAAGTTCATCGACTCCTGCTGGTCCTCCTGTTCGCCACCCATCCGGACGGTGTAGCCATTTGGCACTTCGGTATCAGTTACTAATTGCTGAATTTCCTGAACAATCTCGTTGGCATTGTAACCCGGCACCACATCCGAACTGAGCGTAATGACCCGCTCCTGATTGATCCGGTTAATCTGGCTGAAAGTCGTCGAATAGGCAATGTTGGCCACCGACTGAATCGGAACCTGACGAAGTTGCCCCCCCGCATTCATGTCGCGGTAAACAATGTTCAGACTCAACAGCCGTTCAATCTGGCTGCGGTCGTCCTGTTTCAGACGAACCATAATCGGGTATTCGTCTTTCGCATCCCGGAATTTTGATACTTCCGTACCAAACAAAGCCGTCCGAACTGCCAGCGCAATCTGCGACGACGAAATGCCTTCACGCTCGGCTTTATCGCGGTCGATGTTGATAACTATTTCCGGTTTATTGGTAATCAAATCCGACTTCAACTGATCAATGCCTTTGATGCCTGACGCGGTAATCCGTTGCCGAAGCTGTTTTTCCAGTTTTTGCAGGGTCGCAAATTCTTCACCGGCAATTTCAATGGCAATCGGTTTACCCGTCGGTGGGCCGCTGTTTTCGCGTTCAACGGAAATCTCGGTTCCCGGAATGCCCTGCATGGCTGCCCGAACTTTGTTCAAGATTGTTTCCGTTGAAAGCCCGTGCCGGTTTTCACCCTTAACAAACGCAATCGTCACTTTCGATTTATGCGGAGTAGCCGAGCGGTCGGGGTTGAAAGGATCACCCGCGTTTTTACCCACGTTGGCAATCACCGAGTTTACAATATCTGTCGCTTTATTCTCATCGAGTACCTTGAAGACCCGTTTCTCAATAATTTTTGTAACCGAATCCGTCACGCGCGAATCCGTACCAATCGGCATCACATTGTAGACGTACACGTAATCCGGATCACCGCTGGGGAAGAAAATTACTTTCGGCGGGAAAACACCCATCAGAAAAAACGTACCGACCAACAGCATAAATACCGCAACGATGGTCCAGATTGGTCGCCAACCCGTTAAGATCCATGAAATCAGCTTACGATACCCATTTTTCAAGGCTGGCAACAAACGTTCCTGAAACGGCACGATAATGCGGGGCGTCAGCACATAGTGATTGAACGCATACAAAATCAGCACAAACACGAACAAATTCCCAATGCCCCGGTCGATCACGTAGCCCAGGCCGGCCAAAACCGCCAGAATCAACAGCGGCCGACGAATCGTGGCAAAGCCCTGGTTGTCTTCGTGATTGTCCTCATCGTGCCGTTTCATGAACGTCACGGCAAAAACCGGGTTCATGACATAGGCGACAAACAGGGAGGCAAACAGGGTCAGAATGAGTGTTAAAGGCAGAAACTTCATGAACTCACCCACAATGCCCGGCCAGAACAACAGCGGGAAGAAAGGGGCAATGGTCGTCAGCGTTCCGGAAAATACCGGAATAAACACCTCGCCCGCAGCCGCTTTGACCGACTTCTTGATGTCCCAGTCTTTGTGCTCATTGAATAACCGGTGCGTATTTTCGATAACCACAATGGCATCATCCACCACCAGCCCCAGACCCAGCAGAAAACCAAACAAAACGATGGTGTTCAGCGTAAACAGGGTACCGACCGCCGGCCCAACGATGGGCATACAGACAAAAGCTACCAGTGCCGACAAGGGCACCGATAAACCGACGAAAATAGCGTCGCGAACACCCATGAAGAACATCAACACCAACACCACAAAGATGAAGCCCAACACAACCGTGTTGATCAAATCGTGAATATCGGCGCGGGTTCGTTCCGATTGGTCAGCCGTCACCCGAATATCGAGTCCGGCCGGAAACCGGTTTGCTTTGTATTCCTTAATGGTTTCTTCAATCTGGTCAGCGGCAGCAATCAGGTTGGCCCCCGAGCGCTTGATGACGTTCAATGTCACGACGGATTTGTTGTCCAGCCGGGCAAAATCCTGCTGTTCTTCAAAGCTATCCTGCACATCGGCCACATCGCCCAGACGAACCGTGGCACCCGTTGCAGTTCGGATCTGGAGATTTTGCAACTGCTTCATCTCACTAAACTCGCCTTTCACCCGCAACGTCCGGCGCACACCCGCCACATTCAATTCGCCACCCGACACGTTGATGTTTTCGCCCTGAACCGCCTGTTGAATGTCGAAAAAGGCCAAACCGGCCGATTGCATCCGGGGCAAATCCACATTGATCTGAATTTCGCGTTCCAGTGCGCCCACAATATCCACCCGGCTGATCTGCGGCATGGCTTCAATGGCGTCCTGCATGTCTTCCGCGTATTCTTTCAGCCGCTTGAGCGAAAAATTACCGGCGAGGTTGATGTTCATGATCGGAAACTCCGAGAAGTTCACATCCTGCGCTGTTGGCCCCGCATCCATTTTCTGGGGTAAATCCTGCTTGGCTTTATCAATGGCATCCCGCACCCGTTGCAACGCTTCCGGCACCTGAACATCCGGGTTAAATTCGACCAGGATGACCGACACGTCCTGCAACGCGTTCGATTTGATCTTTTTAACGCCCGAAATCGATTTTAACTGCTTCTCAATCGGCTTGTTAATCGTGTTTTCAACGTCGGCCGGAGCCGTTCCCAGGTAAATGGTGTTGACATAAATTTGTGGAACTTTGATGTCTGGAAACTGCTCTTTTGGCAGGTTATTGTACACAAACAGCCCGCCAATCGTGATGATGAACGTGAAGATGTAAATAGCCGTCCGGTTTTCGACGCACCAGTTGGTAAAACCGAGGGTTTTGTATTGTTCAAATTTCATGGCCTTGGTTAGATGGGATCGAAACCCGGATTGAACCGTAATCTGGGTTTCGATCTGTTTTTAGAAATTTATCTGTTGTCCATCAACTAACTCCTGATAGCCTTGCGTTATGAGCTGATCGCCGGAATTCAGCCCGGTGATAATTTCAACTTGTCCACCATAGCTTAACCCGGTTTTTACCGGACGGGCTTTGGCCACTTTTTTATTTCCTTCCGAAACCGCCACGTAGACCAGTTGGCCATTTTCCGTGTTTTGAACCAGATTTTGATCAATGACAATGGTTTTCGTTTTTGAAATATCGTTGATCTTTACCTGCGCCAGCATATTCGGTTTCAGGCTATTGTCCGATGGCAGCGGGGCTTCGATGCTGAACGTCCGCGATAATGGATCAACGGTTGTTGAAACGAAGCTGATGCGGGTGGTGAGTTCTTTGTTGATGTCCGGGAAACGAACAACGACGGCATCCCCTTTCCGAACGCTACCGGCATACGAGTCGGCTACTTTGGCGACCACTTTCAGTTGTGACAGGTTTACCACCCGCACAATGCCCATTCCCGGCATAGCTGTTTCACCGGTTTTTACATTCACCTGATCCACGATGCCCGAAATCGGCGAGGTCACGCTTGATTGCGACAATTGAACGTTCAACGTAGCCAGACGTTTCTCCAGCCCTTCTTTGTTGTTTTTGGCTTGCAGATACTGAATTTCCGTACCAATTTGCTGTTTCCAGAGGCTGGACTGTTTTTCAAAAACCGTGTTGGCTAACGACAATTGATTACGAACTTCCTCAACGGATTCGCGCAGAATCTGATCATCGATTTTGGCCAAAACCGTACCGGCTTTTACTGCATCGCCTTCCTTGACGTAAACCGCCGTTACGGCCCCGCCCGATTTCGGCGTTACCTGGACGTTATTCTTGGCATCGATCGTGCCCTGCAATTCCACAAAATGCTTGAACGTGGTTACTGATAAGGGCGCCACCACTACTTCTTTTACTTTTACCTGTTCAGCCTGGGCCGGATCCAGTTTGGCCACTTCCGACTCCAGTGCCTTGATTTTGGTAGTCAATTCAGTTTGCTGCGTTTTCAGATCGGCCAATTCCTGCTTTTTAGAAGCCAAATCAGACTTCTTTTCCGACGAGCAGGAAAGAAGTAAGGTGGTTGCCAATCCGATGATGTAGTATGCTTTCATAGGGGTTATCAATAAAACTGCTTTGAACAGTGTGAATGTGAAGGGAGATTACTGACCGGTGTACAATTTTCCTAAGGCTTTATCGAGATCGACTTTCGTGATCATATAATCCAGCAGCGAAGCGAAGTAATTGGTTTGCGATTCCCGAAAAGAGGTTTCGGCGTTCAATACTTCGATGTTCGAACCAACGCCTTCTTTGTATTTGATTCGGGTTACCCGCACGATTTCCTGTGCCAGATCCAAATTTCGTTTCTGGTTCTGGAGCGTTTGCAGATTATTCGACAACATGACGGTTGCCTGCCGGATTTGCAGATCGATTGAATTCTTGAGCAGTTCGCCACTTTGCCGGGCTTTATCGACGGTTATTTTCCGTTGCTGGGCCGCATAGCGCTTCTGAAACCCGTCAAAAACCGGGATATTCAGGTTTACCGAAATAGCCGCCGAATTGAACCATTGGGTAGTCCAGAAATCACCAAAACTGTTCCGGCCATTGTTATGCCCATACGTCGCGGCCGCCGTCAGGCGCGGATAATACTGCTTTGCAATGCTTTGCAGGTCCAAATCGGCCAGATTGATCTGCGTCTGCAAGGTCGAAAATTCGATGCGCTGGCCATAATCAAAAGCCGAATCCAAAACCGCTGCCCGATCCAGATCACGCTGACTGTAGGTCTCAATCCGATCTGTCAACTGAATGGGCGCGTTAATGGGCAACCCCATCTGAAACTTCAGCAGATAATAGCTCAAATCGACCAGGTTCTTCACATTCTGCCGTTCCGTTTTCAAGTTGTTTAACTGTACTTCCAACCGGTCTACATCAATTTTTTCGACAAATCCCTGGGTATTCATCGCCCGGGTTTCGCGCAACAGTGTATCGACCCGGGAAATATTCAAATCCAGCAGCTTCATGCGTTCTTCACTGACCAGAACCCCATAATAGGCCTTAGCGACCTGTTCGGCTACGTTGATTTTAGAAGCCGTAATGTTCTTTTGGGCCAGTTCGCGGTAGGTCGAAGCGGCTTTCAAACCAATTTTATACGAAGCATCAAAAAGCAACTGGTTTACGTTGGCCGAAACGTTTCCCTGAAGTTTAACACCAAAGGGAATGGCCGTCACATCATCTCCGCTGCTGCCACTACCGCCGGTTGAGTCGGCCGGAGCGCCAAAACCGCCCGCGGGAAAGATAAATTTCTGAATAATGGCATTATACGTAACCGTACCGGCTACATTGACCTGCGGCAAAGCGAGTCCTTTGACTTCTTTAATACGGGCTTCGGCACTCAGTGCATCCAACTGCGTATTTTTGACATTCAGATTTTGCTGCGTTGCAAAGTTGATCGCATCATTCAATGAGAACTCACGTGGGTTCTGTGCTACCGCCGAGCCGAAAAAACCGAGTGTCAGCGCTAAACTATAGAGAGGTTTACAAAGTCGTAGAAGCGGGGTCATTCTGGTGTTCTTTAACATATTGGTTGTAGATAAGGATTCCTTTTTCGGTAAGTATGCCGCGAACAAAATGATGCAGTAATTGAATCTGAACTTCTATCATGGCCGTTACGCCCCGGGGAAACACATCGGTGTCAAATGCCATGCGTATCAATTCCATTCGCAATCGGGCCATAATCTCTACATCGATTTCGGGTCTGTACAACGCCTGCTCAATACCCCTTTTCAAATTGTTCCGAATCGATTCGAGCAAAAACTTCTCTTTGAATTCCGTACAAACTTCCCACGCTCTTGGATAATGGCGCTGCACATCGATCCACAAGGCAGGATTCATTTCGGCTAAATGTTGCCGCATCATCTCCGACGCCAGCAGGATTTCTTCAATCGGGTCACGAGCCGTTGCCATGTAGCAACTTACGTTTTCGCGGTTTTTCTCCAGCCGATAGTGCATGACTTGGTACACAATGTCATCCTTATCGGTAAAATGCTGATAGAGTGTTTTCTTGGAGATACCAATATCCCGGGAGATATCATCCATGGTAATACTGCGGGTACCGAATTTCCAAAACAAAGCTTCAGCCTTTAACAGAATTCGTTCTTTGATCTCCAACGCTATAGGACTATTTTAAGCCATAAACGGAGGAAACTATTTTAAAGTTCATAGTTTCCTCCGTTTCTAATAGGCACTGGTAGTAGACAGGTATGACAAAGGTCAGTTTCTCTCTGATTTTTATCAATAATTAAGGCGTGAAGCGGCTGATTTCCCGGATGAACTATTGGTTTTTCAAAGACGAAAGGTAAATACCCGTTTTTCATTAGATTGGTTCTGGAGATCTATGAAAATTGGGCTTGGTAATCGAGGAAAATATTAAGTTACAATTCTACTAATAAATATGACTTTTTAGATATTCCTGTAAATATAGGTCACAAAAAAAAAGCTCCCCGCTAATGCGGGGAGCTTGGGTAATCTGTGGT
>NZ_VBSL01000200.1 GCF_006149005.1 Larkinella sp. C7
CAGCTAGAGGACCGCAATCGTTATTTAGAGATGGAGGTTGGTCTGCTAAAAAAGTTAGACACCATCAGACGGCAAAACCGTCGGTGAGACAAGGCAGGTACTTGGAAGTCTTCCAAGCTATCAAAGATTATCATGAGGAGAACCCCAACTTCCCTATTCAAACTTTGTGCAGGATTCTGAAAGTCTCTCGTTCAGGTTATGATAAATGGCTAAAGCATCCAGAGACGCCTTCTGAAAGAGTGAACAAAGAGCTGATGGCAACCATAAAATCTTTTCATCATCGCTACAATGGTATCCTCGGCTATCGCCGCATGACCGCCTTTGTCAACCGGCAACTAGGCACCCAGTATAACAAGAAGCGGATTCGCCGACTCATGCCCATTCTAGGCATTC
>NZ_VBSL01000201.1 GCF_006149005.1 Larkinella sp. C7
CATAAATCAGGGGCAATTCAACATTATCTTGAGCATTGAGTTTGGAGAGCAGGAAGAACTGCTGGAAAACAAACCCTAACTCCTCATTACGAACACGAGCCTGTTCCTTGGACGTCAATCGCTCAACAGCCTGTCCAGCCAGTGTGTACTCCCCTGAGGTTGGCTTATCTAAGAGCCCAATAATATTCATCAAAGTTGATTTCCCAGAACCAGAAGGCCCCATAATCGCTAAGAACTCCCCTTCATGAACAGTCAGGTCGATACCTTTGAGCACCTGCAATTCCTGGTCACCATTTTGATAGGACTTGGTGATACCCTTTAGCTCCATTAAAACTTTTTCAGCCATAGTCCTCACCCCTTATCAGATGATGCTATTTCTGATTGTGACAAC
>NZ_VBSL01000202.1 GCF_006149005.1 Larkinella sp. C7
CTTACAATCTTCCAGTTTCTTACCAGCCGGCAAATGTTCAATGATCGTGCAGAGATCGCCTAACTCTTGAGTAGGGTGGTTGTAGTCGGACATGCCGTTAATGACAGGGACAGAAGAAAATCTAGCTAAATCTTCAACGCTCTTATGGCGTTCAACACGGGACATGATAATATCAGTCAGTCGAGAAACAACTTGAGAGGTGTCTTCAATCGTTTCATGGCCCCCCAGCTGAATTTGACCGGGTGCTAGATATTGAGCGTGACCTCCTAACTGGGTCATAGCTGTCTCAAAGGAAACCCGTGTCCTTGTGGATGATTGTTGGAAAATCATCGCTAAACTCTTATTCTTTAAGAGCGGCGGATAGTAACCGTTTTTGATACAATCTTTGAGC
>NZ_VBSL01000203.1 GCF_006149005.1 Larkinella sp. C7
AGTAGAGCTTACCATTGATTTTACGGAAACCATTGTCTACTCTGCGATAATTATCGTCGAAATAATATTTATTGTTTCGAACAATATACCATCCTTTAACAGCTTTACCATCAGGTCCGAAGTAGTAGGATCCGTTTAGAGTGGACTTATCGTCGTTTTGGTACATTTGACCGGTTTCGTAGTCATCGTCATCGAAGAAATATAGATTACCATCGATAGTCTTAAAGCCAGTTGCGTTGCTACCATCTTCATTGCGATAGTAGGTTTTACCACTTCGAGTGTAGAAGCCTGTTGGGAGGCTGTAGGCCTTGCCATCTAGGGTGAAAGGATTACCATTTTCATCGAAACGAAGCTGGGTTCCTTCAATAGTGTAAATACCATTTTTGGCC
>NZ_VBSL01000204.1 GCF_006149005.1 Larkinella sp. C7
CTCAATGGCCTCAGGAATCACATCCATTCCCCGAACTGACTTCACCTTATCTGCGAAGGCAAAACCAATCGTCCCCACGCCACAGTAGGCATCAATGAGATTGTCATCTTCGCTGATGTCTAAAGCCTTGACAGCTTCTTGGTAAAGGACTTGGGTCTGTTGTGGATTGAGCTGGTAAAAGGCCCTAGGAGATAGGAAGAAACTATAGTCTAGCACCTCTTCCTCTATGGTCTCTTGTCCCCAAAGAATCTCTGTCCTGTCGCCATAAATTTCACTAGACTTTGAACTGTTATAATTGATGGCAACCGTTACAATTTCAGGAAAGGCTATCCGTAACTCCTTAACCAAAGCAGTCAGGCGCAGTTCTCGGCTGGTTACAAAAATAAG
>NZ_VBSL01000205.1 GCF_006149005.1 Larkinella sp. C7
TTACTTTTCCCTTGGACTTCTAATAGTCTTTGGTAGCTTATTGAAGCATCCTCCAGAAAGCCAGTCACTTGATTGAATTTCCTCTTTTTAAGACTTTCCTCACTCAAAGGAATGGGAACAATTGTATAGGATTTATAATCCGCTAAAGCCCTTTTAATCTCATTTGAAAAAATTTTTCTTAACAAATAATCTCCCTGAAACTTATAGGATGAAAAGTACTGCTTCATCATTTCATTATAGATAAAAAGAGCTTGGTGATGGATTTCATGGCCCTGCTTCTGCCAGCAGAGGCAATCCTGACAAATTCCTTCAACACCAGATTTGTAACAGCTGGAACAGTGCAGGTTATCAATCCTTTCAAAGCGGGACCAACAGTCCTCGCAAATA
>NZ_VBSL01000206.1 GCF_006149005.1 Larkinella sp. C7
AAGTACCGCTATTATGAAAAATTTTATGATGATAGAGAGGACAAATGGAAACAGGTTACAGTTACATTAAATTCAAAATCGAGGGTTTCACAAGCAGAAGCTAAGAGGAGACTAGCAGTTAAAATTGATAAAATATTGACTGCACCAACAAAAACCGACTTATCTAAACAAAAGATAGATAACATAACTTTTAGTCAGTTGCTTGAAGAATGGAAAAACATTCGCCAAAACGAGATAAAGCCAGCAAGTTTTAAGTCTGAGATGAACTGTTTGCGATATTTTATAGAAACAGTTGGTGATTTGAAGCTTTCGGAGTATACGACTCAGGTGGTTCAGTCTTATTTGATGAGTTTAAATATAGCTAATCTTACTAGGAAGAATCGGAAA
>NZ_VBSL01000207.1 GCF_006149005.1 Larkinella sp. C7
CTACTCAATGCTAACTTTAAACTTCACTATTCTAATATTGAGCAGGAACTCCAACAATCGGTGCTGGCCTTTTTAGCTAAAAAAACTCTTCTGCAAGATCACCAAATCTATTATTATTCTTTCAAAAGAGCACTTTATCGCTTGGCTATTTCCAATTTTACATCATCAGCTGGTTCCTACTATCTTGTTGAGGTAAAGTTATCAACACCTCCTTTAATCAATAATCAATTTGGTATCAAGTACCAGCATTTTGATGACATTAAACAAGATATTTCCCAACAACTAACCTTTACCACTTTCATTGAAGAAGAGAATAAGAAAAAAGCCAAACGATTGGATAATTATTTTCGCTCTCTCCTAATTTTTGGTGAAAGCGGAACTTCTAA
>NZ_VBSL01000208.1 GCF_006149005.1 Larkinella sp. C7
AGCAACAGCATCTCCCAAATTAGTTTCGCGAACTCGGACATTAGTCCGATCACCATTGAGCTCAACTGGATTATCCTCAAGAACCAGCTGGGAGCTTTCCGCTTCGTACTTGGCCTGAATCTTTTGAAGCAGGCCGGCAACGGCTGGATCTGGAGTGACATTTTGCAGTTGGTCTGCCGATAAATCTCCTGCGGCTAGAATCTGATCAGAATTCAGGGTGATATAGCCAATATTATGGAGATAGCTACCAGTTTGGTTGTAGGTGACATTCCCATCCTTAAGCTCTAGGACGGTGTGAGAATGTCCATCAATAACGATGACATTCTTATCTTTCAGCAGCTCATTTTGTGCTAAGGCCTGGGCTAGACTATCACCACGCCATTCTG
>NZ_VBSL01000209.1 GCF_006149005.1 Larkinella sp. C7
TATAACCAAGGCCCCATCTGGCATGACAGGGCTGGAAACCTCGCTCTCGCTTGGTTTGACCAATCTTGTCGAAACTGGAGACCTCAGCCTGTCGGATTTCTTGGCCAAGATGACCAGCAATCCAGCTGCTCTCTATGACTTTGATGCCGGTTATCTGGCTGAAAATGGACCAGCCGACATCGTCATTTTTGCCGATAGGGAGGACCGTATTGTTTCCGACCAGTTCGCTTCTAAGGCCTCAAACTCCCCCTTCATCGGAGAAAGTCTCAAAGGTGTTGTCAAATATACCATCTGTGATGGTCAAATTATTTATCAAGCATAAGTGTGTAAAGACTAGGTAACTTAAGCACAACCTAGTCTTTTTGCTCGCTTAAAAATATTATTTT
>NZ_VBSL01000021.1 GCF_006149005.1 Larkinella sp. C7
CTGGTTCAGGACATTGGTGTTGTAGAAAATGAATCCGCCGAGTGCAAGGATGAGCACCACCGCCGTCCCGGCCATCCAGGGCGTTGAACCGACGAAACGGCGTCGCGCCATCAGAAGCCGAAACCGGAGGGCCTCTTCCCTGCCGCGTACCCAGAGGAGTCTCGCCACGACGGCCAGAAGCCCCGCCCAGGCCGCCCAGTAGAGCTTGAACCAGAGCCAGGGACCCAGCGAAGGGCCGAAGCCGCGCATCTCCGTGTACGACCACCCCGGACCAGCTCCGTAGACGAATAAATCATGATCGACTCCGAAGAGGGAGGAGAGGGTGATGAATACGTAAGTGATCGTCGCCACCAGGTGACCGACGTATTTCTGGTTCACCAATACGTGAATGACCAGAACGAGAAACGCGAAAAGGAGGTATTCGGGAAGTTGAAGTCCGAAGAGAATTTTCAGGTATAACGGCACGTCAAACGTATTGTAACCCAGTATCGCCTGAGCGAACAGGCCCGCAAACATCTGCAGCGTGGTGAAGGCGACGAGCAGGAGACCGAGCCCCAGGAATTTGCCCAGGAACGGCGCCCATTCAGACCCAGGCATTGCGTCGGTGATCTCGCCGAGTCGGGCTTCCCGTTCCCGCCAGATCAGTTCACCGGCAAAGAAAATGAGGAGCGCCGGGATGATCACCCAACGGCTCAGTTCGGCAGACAGCGGAGCGGTCAACTCGTTGATGACCCGCGTGGTCGTGGGAACCAGGGGAACGCCGTTGGATTCCATTTGATCGACCACCACCGGAATGGTCAGAAGTGGGATAACCGTCAGCAGGGCAAGTCCGGCCCAGCTCGTCGCGATCGTTTGGAACAACGTCCACGCAAGGGTGAGCGTCTGGCGGATGTGCATGCCGAAGCCGAATGTCCGTGGGATCACCGGAACCCAGATTGGTGTGCTGGCCCTGATACCGATCACCGGCGAATTAGTGGCATCCTCTCTGACCACCTGTGGTCTACGGAACAGAAGGCTCAGGCGTGTCCACCGCGACGTGCTCCCCAAACGATGGGTGAATCGAAAACCCAGATAGGTAACGGCGACTGAGACCAGACCGATGCTGAGCCACATGAGACGGTTCGTCAGGACAATACCCTCCAGGTTAAGCAGTCGCTCCTTCTTTTCAATGGTTGTCCACAAATGCGCAATGTCTTCTACGATGAACCGAATTCCAATCGGGTCCACTAGTGTCCCTAGACCCAGCTTGTAAAGTAGGAAAGACGCCACGAAAAAGCCCATGAAGAAGAGAATGAAACTGCCGAAGTAACTGGCCATGGCCCTTCCGCTTTGGATGGCAAGCCCGAATTGGAGTGCCGTCGCCACGAATGCGTTCGGCAGTGACAGAAAGGCGTAAGCGGTCAGAAAGGCAGCCGGTCGGAAGGGGCCAATCAACTCAGGATCCACGCCCGGCAAGTAGATCCCCAGCAGGATCCCCACCTGCACGGCCAGCAGGAGCAGGGCATTGAGAACGAATGCCGCCAAAAAACGCCCGCCGAGATACTGGGCCCTGGTGATGGAAGTGGTATAGATCAGTGGATGCATTCGGCTCCCGGCGTCCCGCGCGGCCGCATCGCCGGCTATGGCCGCGGCCATCATCAGCCAGATCAGGCCGCCAAATACCGTGGTATTTGCGATGAGAAATGGTGAGTTGATAAAAAATTCCTCGAAAAGAGCCTCGGAGACGGCCCGGTCTCTGGTCATCAGGAAATTCAAATAGACCAGAACAATTAAAAAGAGCCAGATATAAGGACGGCGGACCTGGTAGGCAAACTCAAAGCGAAAGATTTCCCGGAACTTCATGGCTATGGTTAGGCTTATTTCGGTTGGAGGCCGGCTCGTTGGGGATAATGACCTGCCATGGCGCTGAAGTAAACATCCTCGAGGTCAGGCGGCACCGACTCAAAACCAACCGGCTCTTCCCCGCTGTACACGTGGACGACCGTGCTTCCGCCCAGGAGTTTGGTGGAAATGATTTTATGCTCCAGCTCCACCTGCGGCAAGAGACTTTTTTCGATAATTTTCCGCCAAATCTTTCCTTTGAGTCCTTCTATGGCCTTCAGCGGTTCGGCCTCATGTATGATTTCACCTTTGTTGATGATGGCCATGCGCGTGCACAACTCACTCACGTCTTCAACAATGTGCGTGGAGAGAAGCACAACACTGTTCTCGCCCAGTTCACTCAATAAATTCAGAAAGCGTACGCGCTCGGCCGGATCCAGCCCGGCGGTAGGCTCGTCCACGATCATCAACTTCGGGTTACCCAGCAGCGCCACGGCGACACCGAAGCGTTGACGCATCCCCCCCGAATAGCCACCGAGTTTCTGTTTGCGGACGTCCCAGAGATTAGTTTGCCGCAGCAGTGCCTCGACGACCACCTGGCGGGACCTGCGGGTCGTGATGCCTTTCAGGATGGCGAAATGATCCAAAAGACTTTCGGCGCTTACCTTCGGATAGAGGCCAAACTCCTGGGGCAGATAGCCCAAAGTCTGGCGTACTTCGTCTTTCTGATTGACTACATCGATGACATGCCCTGAATCCGGGCTAGAGACTTCCAGGCTGATGGTCCCTTCATCGGGTTCCTGTAAAGTGGCCAGTATGCGCATGAGCGTTGACTTACCGGCACCGTTCGGTCCCAAGAGACCATACAGGCCATGGGGGATGGTGAGGGTTACGTTTTTAAGTGCCTGTACCGCACCGGTGGAATACGTTTTGGAGATGTTCGTAATTTTAAGGGTCATAGTGCCTGCGAATTATGGCTTCAGAATGCCGTTGAAAGAGCCCTGGAGGTTTTATTATCCAGCCGTCGTAAAGGTATTCCAAAGAACTTTGAATAACAAAGTAAGTTGTTAAAAAAATAGGCCTTTATCAACTGGAAACCCGCAGGGTTACGATGCAGATTATCTTTTAGTCCTAAGTCAATTCCGTTTTAACGAAACCTGCCCGTTTGGCTAATCGCATGACTTGCGTAGTTTGAAAATTTCCACCCCGTGCCGTTTGGAAGCCGGCACCGTTTAAGCGCCGGGCAATTTCGCCGTAACTCAAGTTGATCATCACCAGCGCGCGGATCAACTCGGTGGCCTTCCGGTTGTTTTCATTCGTTAGGCCTCTCTTTCGATTCGATTCGGCCGCTTTGGCCGAGACTGATGGGTGCAGAAAGGACTGGGCACCGTTACGCCATTGACCGACCTGGCGTAACTTTTGATCCAGTGCCTGTTTGGTACGATTACTGATCAGCTTACGTTCCTGCTGGGCCAGGGCGGCCAGCAGGTGAATGGTAAATTCATTGGCATCGGGCATATCTGCGCAAACAAAGCTAACCTTCGAATCCATCAGCGACGAAATAAACGTCAGGTTGCGGCTGAGTCGGTCCAGTTTGGCAATGACGAGCCGGGCCTGGTGAGTCTTGGCGTAGTGGATGGCTTTGAGTAGCTGGGGTCGCTGGTTGACCTTGCCCGATTCAATGTCGGTGAATTCCGCCAGGATCCCAGACGGATTTTGAACAAACCGTCGGACGGCCGACTGCTGGGCATCCAGTCCTAGCCCCGACTTTCCCTGCTGTTGGGTACTGACCCGGTAGTAAGCGACGAAGGTTTCCATGCGGCAAGATAGAAAAAAATACCATTACATATCTATTACGACCGTTGTGAAAACGTTATAAACATGAATAATTTGCTACTTTTATCCGTGGAACACCTTCAAGAGTCAAATTTTGTTGGAAAGGGAAAGAAGGGTTCATTTCCTCTCCCCATTCCAATACCTATATCTAAAGAATGAAATACGTACCATACTACCGGGTCTCAACGGCTGGCCAGGGAAAAAGCGGCCTAGGTCTTTCGGCTCAGCGCGAGATCGTAAACCGGTTCCTCAAAGCGGATGATGAACTCTTACCCGAATTCATCGAAGTGGAATCCGGCAAGAAAGCCAACCGCCCCCAACTATCGGCCGCTATTGCTTTTGCTAAACAACACCGGGCGCGTTTACTGATTGCAAAACTCGACCGGTTGAGTCGCAATGTCTCTTTTATCTTTTCCCTGCGTAATTCCGAGGTCGACTTTGTGGCCTGCGACATTCCCGATGCCAATACCCTCACCGTAGGAATCATGGCAGTTCTGGCCCAACATGAAAGGGAATTGATTGGGGAAAGGACCCGGGCCGCTTTACAGGCCAAGAAAGCCCAGGGACATAAATTGGGCATGCCCAATATCACACCGGCTATTACGCAGAAGGGTTTGGAAATCCGCCAGCAGAATGCTCGCAGCCATCAGGCCAATTTGCAAGCGGCTGAACTCGTCCGGTTGTACCGTAAAGACGGACTCACCTATGCTGCTGTTGCTGAGCGCTTAAATGCCATGGGATATCGGACCCGAAGAGGTAACAAATTCTTTGCCATGAGTGCCCAACGGTTGGATTCAAAAACGAATTAATCGGTTTTGAAAATTACCATATTACCATATTTTATGTGTAAAAATATTGTATTATATGATATAAATGTTTATATTTATATCATAATCAATGAGTTGAATACGTAAACATTGACCCCTATGCAACCCCAGAAATTAACCTCCGCTCATGACATTGATGTGTTTCAAAAGGTCACCAACCTGTTTATTGAAAAGCTCGAACACGGCGTAAACCCCTGGGTTAAATCGTGGTCGACGGTGGGTGTGGTTCCCCAGAATTATTTCAATAAAAACATGTATAAGGGGATTAATTTATTCCTGCTGTCGCTCAGCCCGTATGATGTGCCTTTCTTTTGCACCTTTAACCAGGCCCGGGAAAACGGTGGCACCATCAAAAAAGGGGCGAAATCATTGCCGGTTATTTACTGGAATTTTGTGGACAGCAAAACCGAAACGATCACGGGCCCCGATGGAACCGAGCAACCCAAGAAAAAGGCCTTTATCAAGTATTACAACGTCTTTAACATCCGCGATGTCGAAGGCATTGACTTTGTGTTGCCCGCCCACCCAACGAATCCGAATGAACCTATTCAGGTTTGTGAAACCATCGTTGCCCAGATGCCGCAAGCCCCCGCTATTCGGCACACCAACAAAGCCCGAGCCTATTACAGCCCATCGGCTGATTTGGTCAATATGCCGGATCAAGAACAGTTTTCCAGTTCAAAGGCGTATTACAGCGTTTTGTTCCACGAGTTGACCCACAGTACTGGCCATGAAAGCAGGTTGAACCGGGAGGGGGTCACACAGCTTTGCCCGTTTGGTTCGACCAATTATTCCAAGGAAGAATTAGTCGCAGAATTGGGTGCCGCCTTCTTGAATACGTTTACTGGCATCGCTGATGAAACCTTACTGGATAATTCAGCCGCCTACCTAAAAGGCTGGTTGAAGCCGCTACGGGACGATAAGAAATTCATTTTCTGGGCCGCTAAAGAGGCTCAGAAAGCGGTTCAGTTCATCGCTCCTGTCCTGAGCGATCTACAGCCCGAACCCCTTGAATAACGCCCGCCGAAGGCCCGCAGCAAAGCGGGCCACTTTTTTTCATAGTGCCCCGGCTTCGCCGGGAACCCTAAAAGAAGCAATCGGGTGAAAATTAGCGAATCGAGGGGAAAACCACTTGATTTGTTAGGGGTTTTGCCGATTGATCAGCAACCGACAGGACGCTTACATGGTTTTACGATTGCTGATGAAGAGCACCGTACGGACCGTAATACCGCTTACCAAACCGGGTAGCAAGGATTGGCACCTTTGTATCATCTTATGGGAAACCTAAATTTTTACCAGTAAAATCAGTATGGAGCAAACCCATTCAAATCACGCATTGCCCGTAAAAAAGCAACACCTCTGGCAAGTGGGCGACCTTGCCCGGAGTTTCCAGAAAGTGAACCAAACCGTTGCGATACTACTCGAACCCACTCGTTTTGTTTGGGTTACCATGGACGGTGCTTGTTGTCATATTCCACCGGATGAAATGGAATTCGTTCATAACACCGAATTACGATATCAGTACTCGGGAGAAAATGAGGTTTTGATCGATTTTGAATTAGATCTTTTCGCCCCCTACTTTAATCGGTAAAAAGGCCTTCCGAAGGCATTTAAAGGTTTATTGATATTCTGAAATTTGTGTTCAAGTACGGAATCGGTTTAGAAAACCAATTTGGTTAAACGGCAATTTCCGGTCAACACTATGGAATCACCCATTAAGCAGGCTTATATTGATTATCAGGAAAAATTACAGGCATTAGCGCAAACCATCAAGGCACAGGTCCGCGAGAATGCCAGCCTGAAAGCGGTGCAGACAGCACTGAAAATTACCGCATCGATGTACTACCAACGCTTGAAATATCCTCAGAATATCCCTGAACAGGAAATTGGTGCGTTGACAAAACTGGTGCAAAATGACACCATCGCACAGCTATATAAGGAAACCATTGAATTCGGCCAGCAGTTAAGTGAATCTATTGCCGAAAGTCTGAGAAACACGGATATTACCGTTACCTTCCTATGTAAGAAGTTAGGTATTGATCCATCGAGTTATCACCGGAAACAAAAAGATCCACGTTTGTGGAATCAGGCCGAAATCGAAAGAATTGCCCAAGTTATTGAAACCATTGAAAGGCTTTAAAAAAAGTAGAAAGTTTAGATTCACCTAAGCCGCTTTGGCTGAACGATTAAATGCCTTGGGTTATCGAAACCAAATAGGCATAAAATTATTTGCCATAAATGCATAGAAATGGATCTAAAAAAACTAATTATTTAGTTTCATAATACATTAATTTACAGCGATTTATGCCTATTTTTTGTGTTTTATAAATTTAATTATGTTAACCTAAATTTTATTAGCTCATACTTTAAAGAAATTCATTTATAATGCAAAATACTTATGAGTTGAAGTTTATATTGACTGATAAATTACTAATCTACTGGAACTCCAAATCCAGCAAAGTCTACCAAATAAATGTAACCTTGATTCCTTGCTTCCTGACACCAATCTCTTGCAAAATTTGTATCATTATCTGAATCGAATTTGCAAGTGTCCTCATATGACCAAACCACCACTTCGTTCACAACAAATCCTGAAACAGTTTGGTGGTCTCTGACAATATTGGCGTTACCCGCTAATTCTCCGATGGGTCTTGTTGTGTTTTCCTTTAGCAGTTCATGAACAATAAATTGTGTGCCGTTGTATGGAACAACTCTCCTTCTTACAAAAACAAAATCACCACTTTTGACCGAAGTATTAATATAACTGTTTACACCGCCATTAAAATTAAATGCTTTAGCAGCCCAGCCTATTTTTAGTTTTTTAATTTCCGGCTGTACAGGGATGCCAAGGCCCACATTTGCATTTTCAGGAATAACATAGCGGTTATTATTTGCTAACGCGATTTCTCTGAAATGTTTGAAGATTAGCAAACGATACCTTGCTCTTGTATAAGCTACAAATGCCAATCGTTTTTCTTCGTCTAACTGTTCATCAAGTTCAGCTTGAGTTAACAGGTCGTTGATTTTTAAAGGTAGATTTGAGAATGATGGAGGGATAATAACGCTATCAAATTCGAGCCCTTTAACCTTGTGCATTGTAGTTAAAACTATTTCCGTTTCATGAGTTGCAGCCGAAATTCTATCTAAATATTTTTCATATATTTTATACAACTGACCATCATCTTTATAGGTCAATTCGGTTATAAACTCTAATAAATTATCGAATACCTGACTTTCATCTTGTTCTTCCAAGTATTCCAAAACAAGTGCATGAATTACCCTAATGTAAAAATGATTCCAATTTTGGTTGTTGTTTATCAGGTCGTTTATAAATACACGAAAAGTTTGCTTAAAATCTAAAGGAATTTGTTGGCCTATTTTAGATTTTAAGAACAATATAACTGCATGACATTCTCTTATACGAGTGAACTCATAAGGTAAGCTACCTTGAATTCGGATTCTAATTTTGGGAAGATTAAGTCCTTTTATTTTTTGAAAGCCTCTATATACTTCGTTGTTTGTTCTGAAAAGAATTGCTATCTGCTTATATGGCCGTTGCCCAACTCTTTCTTGCATTAATATTGAAATCTGATCCCACCAATCAACCCTTTGCTGTGTCCTGTCTATGATTTGAGCATAATTAGCAATGAAATTCTCATCAGGAACTCTTGTTGGTCTTGGAATTAAATGTTGGTGCTCTTCCGGAAGTGTCAATATCTGACTTGCTAAATTCAAAATTGCCGGATAAGACCGGTGATTGTCATACAATTCAAATTGAGTTGGATTGAATATCTCATTAAAATCAGCATAATATGGCCAAGGGCTCATCCTTCCACCTTCTTTTATTCTTTCATAGCCATATATGCTTTGATTTGGGTCGCCTATAATAAACAAATGAGAATAGGTTAATTCATGCAGTTTGTTTAAAAGCCTAATTCTTACATTATTAATGTCCTGAAATTCATCTACCAAAATATGCTTTAATGGGGCTAATTGATTCATTATTTGCCCAGGAGCATTATTCAGTTGATCAAGTAAAATTGTTTCCCATTCATCAAATGGTTGACCTTTAATTTCATTTTGGCAATATCTTTTAGCCAAACCATGAAAGGTAAATATCTTGATTCTCTTAGCTAAATTTCCGTAACCCAAGTCGTTGAATAGGCGGCCTAACCTTTCTTTTAATTCAGAAACAACTGCTCTGTTATATGCCAGCACCAAAATTTCTTCTGGATTAGTCCCAATATGATGTACTAATCTTGCAACACGAAGAGTCAAAGTATGTGTTTTACCGGAACCAGGCCCTGCCATTACATTAATATGCTGGTTTATTTCGGCATCATAAACTTTTCGTTGTTCCTGATTCAAACGGTCTTCTTCAGTTTTTATCGCATCACCCCTCCATTTAACAAGCAATGGGTCATTCGGTGGAAGTTCATCCTGTAATAATTGCAATAAGCTTTCCAATGAATTACATCCGAAGTATCTCCTAATAAAAGTATCTTGCTTTTTTCTGACTGTACTTGCATCATTACCCAATCCACCTTTTTGGAATCCAGCCAACACCTCTAATGCAATCAATTTAAGTTCTCTTACTTTTCTGGTTTCCTCAAATTCTTCAAATATTTTTTTATCAAGTGATTGCAAATCTGTTTCGTCAATATTCTCGATTGAGGTAAGGTAAATCTCAATACCGGTAGGAAGTAAGCCTCCTGTTTTACTATATCCTAATACAGATAATATAAAGAGCAAGTTAGATAAGTATTGTACGTTCCCTTTGAAATCCAAATCGGAAATAATATCCGGCCAGTTGAAATTCTTTATGTTTTTATCAAAGTATTGCTTTGCTACATAATCCAATAGTTTTATGCAGTCTTTCTCTAATTGTGTGATTTTATTTGACCATTCTTCCTTTTTGTGATAGCCATTAAATATTGACTGCTTTATTCTGACTTTCCGGTTACCATCAGTAACCTTTTCCATTTTGGTTTCGTGTTTAGTCTTCCCCAACAATCGAATGATAGTAAAGGCATGTTTGCTTCTCTTTTTGAAAATATCCTTGATGTAATTGTTATACTCCTTTGTTTGAACTTCTGCATTGTCTTTCTTTGTCCAGGGTAGCTTCTTAAAGTTTAAATTTTCATTTACAGATTCTTTTAAGAAATCATCTAGTTCTTCTCCTTCAAAAAACTTGGAGCTGTTAGAAGGAACTGAGCTCAGTATTTTAGATGCTAATGAAAATACCACCTGCAGTGCTGGGTACTTTTCATTATCGTAATAAATATTCTTGCAATGATTTGTTTCATCTAAACGAATTTTAGTTGGCTCAATAACTACATCTTGCAATAGCTTTAATATACCCGCAGCATGATTTTTTAATAAAGCAGTAAATAGGTTTTCAAGACTTAGCTTTGAAATGCTTCGTAACGATGCAATAGAAAGTTGTACTACTTTATTAGATTGAGCATCACTTGGAAGTAATTCAAGTATAGCATGACATACTTTTTCGCAATCCTTATCCGGACATTTATTTATACGTTCGGCTAATTTGCTTAATGATGCAGAATCAAATTCTAAATGAGTAATTGTGAAATACCCTAATTTAATTCTTTCTAATCGTTCCAGCCAATGCAATGCAATTCTGAATTTGGTATCAAGGTCATCATTTACAGAACCTTTTTCATTTGAATATAGATTGAACGGCACTGCCACTGGAATTTCAGTATCCGGTGTCAAGTGTTTAAACCTTGCGATATATTCTTCCAATACCTGTTTAATATCCTTTACCTCATGCCATGAAATTCTGCTTTCATGTAGTTGGTCTTTTAATTTTGCGAAATCATTATTGGTGGTAAGGCAAAGTGTCTTAATCGGATTTTCACTTTTATTAAAACCTGCTTCTAATCGTTGTTTCTCGTTTCTACCAGCCCTTCCAACTTCTTGAAGAAAATCCTCAAACGTACTAGGTGGTGAATAATGGGTTACAAAATGAATATTTGGTATGTCCATTCCCATACCAAAAGCTTTTGTTGCAAAGAGTATTACAATCTCTTTAGTTTCAGAAAATTTTTCATATGTGTCCTTACGATCTTCTGCATCCATCCCAGCATGAAATGCTCCCACCTTATCTGCAAAAGGACAATCTGCTCCAAATACTTCTCTTAAAATATCCGACATTATCAATGAACATTCTTCAACCTTTTTTCGGCTCTTAACAAAAATGATTGCCCGGCTTAATTTTGGATTGAATTTGCCTGATTTTAAGTAATTCGCTACTTCAAGAAGCCTATCATCTTCAACCACATTATGTTTGAAATCCATTTTGATGTGGTCTCTTACCGGATTGTAACTTTTCTCTGTGCCTTCTACAGTTACAACGCCTGGCATGAGAATACTTATCTCTTCAAAAACCTGTTCGGAAATTGTAGCGGAAAATAGCAACTTACGCATTTGATAGACTCCGGAATAACCTGCAACTTTTCTGCCTGCATTCAAATAATCAGGACGAAACTCCTGACCCCATTGCGAAATACAGTGTGCCTCATCGAATACAACATATTCTAATCCACTATCAGCATCCAATCTTGTAAGAAGACAATTTTCAAATGAACGAGACCTAAACCGTTCTGGTGTTATATAAAGAAGAGTAACCTCGCCACCAGAAATCCTTCGATAAATATCTCTAATTTCTACATGAGATTTGTCTCCACTTAGGAACTCAACATTGCTATAAAAGCCCTTATTCCACAGGGCATCTACCTGATCTTGCATTAAAGCACGAAGTGGACTAATAACAATTGAAAGCTTACACGAAAATGCTGAACGGAATAAGGCCGGTCCTTGAAATAACAAAGATTTACCTGCTCCAGTTGGTAAGGAAATTAGCAAATCCTTTTTTGCCGGTAAAATTTCATTTAAACATGGGTGCTGGTAATCATGCCACGGATATGGAACACCCCCCTCTTCTGGTATCAAAAAGATTTGTCGTAGTATTTCTTTCGCTTCATCAATATTAAAGTCGGTGTCTGCATTCTCATGAGCTGATGAAAAGAACTCCGCTGCAATTTCCTTATCTGTATCGTAATCTGCTTCTTTAAACCACATCTGAGCACTTTTAGCATTAAGATTTAAACTTTTCTCAATACCATAATAGTCAGTCAGTCTTGTATCACAAAGAAATAGCTGCGAATCCGGATTATTATCATAAAGCATTTTATAGTAATAATCAATAAGTGGTTTGTGCAGTTTTATTAGCGAAAATAAATCGTAATCCTTTTGAACAGCATTAACGTCAGCCTGATAGTCATCTTCCTTTTGTTCTTCATTAGTTTCAAATTCTACCGGTATCTTTCCCTTCAACATTTGCAATTTCTCCTGTAGCAAAAAACTATCCCATATAAAATCTAATGGGCCAGTATAGTTGCTTGAAATTATTTTGTCTAAGGTTAGGAAAGAAGCTATTAAAAGTTTGTTAGGTGATCTATGTGTATGCAGTAATTCTACCTGTCTTGCCAATGAAGCCTTTGTATCAGGAATAAAATACCCTTTACGCCTTGCATAAGCCGACAGCTTTTCAGTTTCCAATTCATCGTTTACAATTAAAACTTTAGGATTATTTGTATTGCCAATACCCTCAAATAATTTGAATTGATATACCCAATATATTTTCCTATACAACGATTCAGGATTAACCCTTTTTTGTTCAGCTATATAACCAGACTTCCTGGCATCCGGCCTTATAATGAATGAATTTGTTTTTGTAAAGGTTTCATCTACCCAATCAATATAATGAGCCTCATTAATAGGCAAATCATTTATACAGGCCTCGAAGTTGAGATTACACCATACTTTGAATTTGCCCTTACCAATTTTTTCTAACCAAATATTTTGAACAAATTCTGGAAACTCTGTTATACCCAATTGCCTGCAATGACTTTGTTTGAGACTAATGAAACTTTTACCACCAGACATTTGCAGCCATATAGGTTCATTTTTTAATCTGTCGAAAATTGTCGCAAAATCAAAGTCTTGACCTAATTGTAATTTACTTGTTAGATTGTATAATTCATTTCCAACTACAATTACTTTTAAATCTGAAACTTGTTTACCATGCTGTTTTAGGATTTCTATATCAGTTGACTTAATGCAGATAGGCTTGTGATTAATATTTCCAAAGCCAACATTAATGTTGTCACATATTAACGTTGCTTGCTCACTGTTTAGCTTTAAACGTATGGCTATTGGCAGGTGCTGAAAATAAGGCTGCAACCCTTTTGAAATACATGAATCCACAAATCGAAAAAGGATAGCCTTGAGCAACTTATCAGCACCAAGAGTTGCTTCTATTTTTTCTTTATTTAAGCAAAAGCCTAAAGACTTATAATCCGAATAAAATGTGAGGTCAAACTGATGGGATAATGTATTCCAAAGAAATTCAGGAGCAATTACAACTTTGTTCCCCTCTTCGTTTAATTTTTCTGTGAGTTGATTAAATGTTTGTTTAGAAATATTCTGGTTCGTGGGATTAGGACGGAAAAACTCATTGGACTGTTTTACAAAATATTCATAATCCAATAATGCCCAATTTGAATTACTGCTAATTTGATTAATTGCTTCGATTGCTTTTGCAGGCAATAATTCTTTAAGACTATCTAAATTACGTTGCGAAACTATTATCCTTGATAATTGATTTTTGAATAAACGATAAGTGAGTTCCGTATCTGATGCTGCACTGTGTTGTGTTTTAAGTCCGTAACTAAATCTTTCTGGGTTAAGCAACATTTCAACATCGAGAGTATCCCAAATAAAATCAGAAGATGGCGAAGCCCCATGATTTGATAATACAGATAAGTCAAACTCCTTAATGTTCTGACCAATAATTAAAGAACCTGAATTTATAAGAGTTACCAGTTCTGCAATACCATCTTCCAACTTTTTAAAATCTGATTCGCTTTTAACGCCTAATCTGCTTTTCCAGGCAAACTCATTTATTTTCTCACCATCGGATTCTAAGTCGAAACACAAAAAGTCAATTTTTGAAAATTCGCTTTCAAGTATGCCAGCAATGTATTTTTCTTGATAATTTGACAGGGATGGAAAAGAAAAATAGTAAGATAGAATTTTATCAGACGGCAGCTTTTCTATGAAGCCAGCTTTTTCATCATCAGTCTTTAACTCTTCAATGTATTGCTTTGTACGAGCTTCCGAAAGCTCTTTTATTGAACCTGAATTATATAGTTCTATATAAAACTGATTGGCATTGCATCTATAATTAGTTTCTTCCAATGGGATGGAAGGGAAGGCTGTTTTAAATGCTTCCAGAAATATAGTAACAGCTTGCAGTTCTTCTTTACTGTTAATCTCCCAGCCTTGGCCAATTAAATACTTATATGATTCTTCAACTTGCTTTGTTGGACCTTGTTCAGAAAGAAGTTTTGTTAATACCTGTTGTAATGTCTTCCAATCTAATGATGGTAACACTTCAAATCGCCAAATGTCAACTTCTTCTTGCTTAGAGGGATTGGGTAACTTTTCAACTTCGCCCAGTGCCCACAAAACGAAGCTAATTTTATTTAGTGTTTTCTTCTTTTCTTCTAAGTATATTTTAAAGAATGAAATGTCCTTGATGTTCTTTATTTCCTTATTTATTTCAGGAATTGTCTTCTGCTCAAAATTGTTAATTACATCAATGTATATTGAATTTATTTCGGCTTCTTTGAGTTCTGTTTGTAACAATGATGTTAGCCATTCAATTGTGCCCTTATATTCATTAAGGTTGGGTAAAAGTTTTACAATTATGGCCTTACCAAATAAAATTGATTCTGCTTTTTGAATTATTTCAGAAGGTATAACCGAAGCCCTCCAACTTGATGTCCGATAATGAGCAGTCACTGTAGCAAAGCCAGTCTCATATTTCTCTGTTAAAGCAATTTCTTTTTCTAATTGATTATCTAAGAGTGGATAGGCAAAGGATTTTGACGAAGAATCTTTATTGAAAATAAAAACAGGAATTTTGTTAGAAACTTTGATTGCATCTAATTCTCCAGGCTTTTTTCTTGAGGCAACTGTTTCAAAAATTACTATATCATCCTCATCAATACCTGAGGTAATAAGTTTTGATACATGGATGAAACAATCTTTGTTATCCGTGAAACTATGGACATACCCAAATCCTTTTGTAGAATCAAAAAATTTGACTTTGCCAAGCTTTTTATTTATTGGAAGTTTTGGGCTCCGTAATTTAGGATTTAGTTCTGTAAGTTTATTTCTCAAATTTTCATTGGTACTATCTATTGCCTCTAAATTTTCAGTTCCGCTATCAGGATCAAGGTTATATAAATACTGTTTTTTTAAAAGCTTTTCAAGTTTTAGTCGAAGATCCATTTTTGTGAATTTACTCGTTTGTGGATTGATTTCAACTGCAATCTTAAATAACTCTATAAATTCTAAAATATTCCTCTGTTGAATGTTATCAAATTTGGATAAAGTAAATCCTATATGCTTCAAACCAACTTGAAGTTTTTCAATATTAATATTTTCACTCAGTAAAGAATTTTCAGTTAGCATTGCAATTGGGATTTTTGGTTTTGGCCACTTTGACTATTTGAACTTTTTTTAGACAAAGGAGAAGTCTCACCTTAATCATAGGGCAATAAATTATACTCGGCCAATTTTTTCTGTAAAGTATTAATTGAACCAAATCCTAATGCTTGATATGTCTTGTTTTTATTGCCATTGAATGCTTTTAATGCTCGTTGAATTAAAAGCTTTTCATGAAAACGCCAATTGTATGAATTAGAGGCTTCCTTTGGCTCACGCACCCACTCAGGCAAGTCAGCAACCTGGACTTTCTCCCCAGCGAAGACATAAAGTGATTCAATGAGATTTTCTAATTCACGTACATTTCCGGGAAATAAGTAAGTCTCTAAAAAATGCCAGGCTTCGGTTGTTATGGAAATCGGCTTTTTTCGCCGGAACTCCTTGAACTTACTCTTAAGGAAAAAGTTGATGAGATCGCGTTTTTCGGTTATTCCCCTCTCGGTGACGGTCGGTAATTTAATTTCGGTAGTTGAAAGTCGATAAAATAAATCCCATCTAAAAAGATCTCTAGCACATAAGCTACGTAAGTCTCGGTGCGTTGCTGAAATCAGTCGAAAATCAACCTTCTTAAGGCTTGTCGAGCCAACAGGCATAAATTCACCTTCCTGCACTACGCGTAACAGCGATTGTTGCATATAGGGCGAAATATCCCCTATCTCATCTAGAAAAATTGTGCCTCCATGAGCTTCTTCAAAAAGACCTTTTCGATCATTGGCCGCACCAGTAAAAGCCCCTTTCACATACCCAAACAATCGTGATTCCAATAATTCATTTCCTAAAGCTGAACAGTTAATAGCAATAAATGGTCGATTTGAACGCGATGATTGTTGATGTATATAGCGAGCTAAATGCTCCTTTCCAGTACCACTGGCTCCTTGAATTAGGCATGTGACCCGGTCAGCCTCAGCTACTTTGTCGGCTCTCAAATAAACGGGCTTCAACGAAGGTGTTATCAAATAATCGCTTGTGACACCTTGTTGACCTTGTAATTTTTCCTTAATTATTGCAGCTACAGGTTCGGGCCACAATTCAAGGTCAGTGTATACTAGCTTCGGAATACCTTTATTAAACTTGGGTGGTCGTGTTTGTAAAAGCTTAGTACGTAGGCCAAGTGATGCATGGCAAAAGTACCAGACCACCTGCATCGCCGGTGTGCCAGGTGAAATAAACAAGTCAATATCATGATCAGAAAATTCCTGAAGCAAGGCTTCAATTTTCGGTCGAATAGCTGCCGGGTTAATCACGTCATTATTACTTATATCCATATACCGTCCTTGAATGATCTCTCGGCGGTCTGGAAAATCATGAGCTAAACGGTTTAATAGTATATCAAGACGGGTATCTTCAGCCACTGCACTGGACAGAATCAGATGACGATCATGATGAAAAAAATTTTGATGAAATTGCATCGTGGGGCTATCATCTGAAATAGCTCCATCACGGAAATCATGTTGTAAAGCATACCAGGATATCAAAATTTTCATGTCAATATTTGATAAGTAATTTCATTTATTGCAAATCTCTCGAACCCAAATGTACCGAATTTGCGCTAAATTCGCACTGGCATGGTATTCGCCCTTAAGCTCGTATCGTTCAACCCTCCAAAACCCATACCGATATGATGGCTACACTTACCTGCCCACACTGTTCCGAAGCAATTGATTTCGAATCGACGCTGGTTCATCAAATAAAAAATCAATTAACAGAGCAACAAACAAGACAGTTTGCTGGACAACAGAAGGCTCTCGATCAGCGTGCAGAGGCATTGAAGCAGCAGCAGGCTCAATTAAATCAACAGTCTACAGCTCAACAGGAGGAAGTGGAGCGACTTCTCAGGGAGCAACGGGTTCAACTAGTTCAACAACTGAAAAAACAGCTTCAAGCCGAGCAGAATACCGAATTAGACCAATTGAAAGACGAACTTCGCGAAAAATCAACCCGTATTCGCACCATGCAGCAACAGGAGCTGGACCTTCGTCGGCAGCAGCGGCAACTGGAAGAGCAACGTGATGCAATGGGTCTGGAAGTGGAGAAACGACTACAGTCGGAACGGCAAACTATTGAGCAGAAAGCAATAAAGAAGGCACGCGACGAAAGTCAGTTTCATGCTGACCAACAACAGGGAATCATTGACAGTATGGCGTTGCAGTTGAGCGAGATGAAGCGCCGGATCGAACAGGGTTCTCAACAGGTTCAAGGCGAAGTTCAGGAAGTAGCCCTTGAAAAACTATTAGCGGATGCCTTCCCCTTTGACCAGATTGAAGAAGTCAGTAAGGGTATCTCTGGAGCCGACGTTGTACATACTGTTCGAAATGAATTTGGGCAGATTTGTGGACGTATTATTTATGAGAGTAAACGAACGAAAGCGTTTAGCCCGGCCTGGATCGGTAAACTAAAAAGTGATTTACAGGCGCATAAAGGCGATATTGCCGTGTTGGTTACGGAGACCATGCCCAAAGGCTCTTTGCAATTTGGCGATCACGAAGGCATTTGGGTATGCTCGTTTCAGGAAGTACGGGCGCTGGCGTGTGTACTCCGACAGGGCGTATTACGAGTAGCCGAAGTACAGGCTCTACGACAAAACCAGGGCGAGAAAATGCAGGTACTCTATAATTACCTGACCAGCACTGAATTTCGGCAGTGCATGGAAGGGATCGTACAAACGTTTCGGGCGATGCAGGATGGACTGGAAAAAGAAAAACGGGCTACAAAGCGGCAGTGGGCCGAACGCGAAAAATTAATAGAAGCCGTTATCGATAATTCAGCCTGTATGTATGGTTCCATGCGGGCTATTGCGGGTGGGGCTGTAGCGCAAATTGATGGTTTCGAGATGGAGGCTGAAGAAAATCCACTCCTACTTTGAACAAATTCTCTCATAATACAGAATCACTTTTACTCAATCATTGAATAGATGACTATAACAGATACAGTAGAACACATATTATCAGACAGCCGCCGTAGTCTTTTTGCTGAACAAATTGTAGAGGAAGCCATCCGAAAACATAGTATTTACATAACATCTGAGCAAGTTAACGCTGTTGTTGCACAAGAGCCTGAGCGATTTGACTACCAGTCAAATGGTAGTATAATGCTCCACTATGAGAAAGTGTTTTTAAGCATTGCCAATAGATTGCGAGATATAAATAGAGATTGGAGTCGCTACCAAAACGATAACGTGGCTTTAATTCTTTTTATAATTCGCCTTATAGGTCATCCTGAATTAATTAGTAAACTTGGCTTTCAGCCAGAAAAATACACAGGTATGTCTTTTGAGGAGGCTGCTAAAGACCTTATACAAGACCTTGTTAGGCATTCCGAATTGCCAGTAGATCAGCTATATAATTTCAATAAACAGGAATTACGTTTTAGCTGGAAAGATCTTGCAGGTTTTGAATCGGATATTCGATCTATTCCGGACTTCTATTTCGGCATTTACTTTTCAAACCTCTTTCGTTCAGGTGATCGTTATCACAATCAATACTTAGAACCAAATTCAACTTGTGCTGAATTAATAGCTTCTCTGGCATCCACTTTACCCGGTAATCATGTATTAGACCCTTTTGCTGGTATTGGCTCATTTATAATTGAGTTCGACAAACAACGAGATTTTACTAAGAAGAAAAGTTATTGGTTGGCGGATATTAATATAAATGCGGCAGTCTATGGAAAGATTAACCTTTTTTTAAATGGAATAGATGAATTTGTTTATATAAATACTGATTCTTTCCTCGAACCATCTATTGTTTCGCCGGATCTAATTATAACGAATCCGCCTTTTTTTCATAGTAGTGACCAAAGAGACGTTGTAGAACTTGTTCTTAATCAGTTAGCAGATGAGGGCCAAGCACTTATAATTGTACCCGACGGATACCTTTTCCACTCAAAAAATAAACGGCAGCGAAAGATGCTAATTGAGAGTGGGCAGATACGATCCATTATATCCTTACCGTCTAGTCTTTTTATGCCCTTTGTGACTGTAAAGACGTCAATCCTACATTTAGTTAAAACTTGTACTCAAAGTCAACCGGTCCTATTTATAAAGACGGATGACTTAACAATCGAAAATCTTCGAGAAAAAATACCAAGTCTTACTCAAGTATTCAGTGACCGTATGGCTCAAGAGGGTATTTCTAAGCTTGTATCGGTCGAGGAGATACTAAATAATGATACGAACCTAAGTGTACCTCTTTATTTTACTGTTTCATTCCGTGATTATGGGAATAATGAGCTTGGTCAGCTATTAAAGCCAGTCAAGAAAGGTGTGAGTTACCGCACTGTAGGCAAGGATTTACTTAATGAGGAAAGAATTGGCTTACCAGTAATTCGAACCAGTAGTTTACCAAATTCTTCTGAAGCAATTTATCTAAATATTGCCAACACAAAAAGTTATTCTAGTCAGCTTCCAGGGGTAAGGCTACCTAACAAAACTCTGCTTTTATCATTAGTTGGCCCAACACTTAGGCCGACTCTAGTTGATACAACTCAAGAATTGATACTCGATGGACGTTCTGTAATTGCCCTACAAGCAGACTCTGAAAAGGTACTTCCAGAATACTTAGCATATCACTTAAACGATGAACCAATCCTTGAACAAGTAAGGTCTTACTACCAAGGCCTTACCTCTCAGTATATTAGAAAAGAAGACTTGTACAAGATTAGGGTTAAAATTCCTGATCTTGATGCACAACGCCTTTATGTTGATGAAAAGCAACGTATCTTAGGTAAAAGTCTAAATCAAATTCGCGAGGAAATCTCTTATGAACGCTTTTCAACCCTTCAGCACAGCATGTCTCAGCCATTGCGAAACCTACGTGGTGATTTCGATACGCTGTTAGCCTATTTACAGGAAAAGAGTGAAGAACAAAGCGCTATTAGTTTCCTAGACTACACTGCTCCTGTCTTTGAGGATGAAACACCTGAAGAGTTGGACAAAACTCGGTTGATAAGTGTAACAAACCGACTGAACACAAGTATAAAGTATCTCCAAAATTCACTTAGAAAGGTAGATGCGCTTATCAAAACAAGTGAGCCTTTAGAGTCTAGCCCTGTGCAGATTCGTGAACTACTAGAGAGGGTCTTGGATATGAACAATAATAATACGTATTCATATAGGACGAAAGGGCCGGATGTTACTGTTCAGGCTGATCAATTTCTGTTAGATGCAGCATTTAGCTATTTAATTGAAAATGCCGTTAAGCACGGATTTGATTTCAGACAAGACAGTGAAAGAAATCAGATCGTCGCAGAAATAAGTGTGCGTAGATTTCAGAATGTCGAAATTATGTTAATGAACAATGGACGCCCAATGGCTGACGGTATTGGGAGTGAGCAAATCTTCGAAAAAGGGCGTACCTCGCATAAAAGATCTGGAAGTGGATTTGGTGGGTTTGTCATAAATGAAATTATCAAAAAGCATCAGGGTACAATTGAGCTAATCTCTAGACCTAGTGACGCTTACCCAGTGCAATTTAGAATCACTTTACCAATATGAAGACTGAAAACAAACCAATTAACGTACTCTTCATTGATGATGAATCAGCTGTTCGCGACTCCCTTTACACGGAAGCGAAGCGAAGGCAAATCCTTATTAAAGGAGTCGATAATTTGGATGATGGACTACTTGAAATAAGGAATAACCCTCGTATCAAATTTATTATTTTGGACGGTAAAGCCTACCGTCATCGTGGGCAGGTAAAAGGAACAGAAGGTGGTAACTTCGCAGTAAAAGCCGTTCAGGATATACCTCGCTTAGGCCACGAACTAAATCGTTACTTACCATTTTGCTTTTATACAGGATTTGCGGATTTAGCAGGCGACCTGAGTGGTGCAGACCACAAAGTGATTAATAAAAATGAAGTAAATGCTTCCACTAAGCTTTTTGATTACATCTGGCAAACCTATTATGATTCAGAAGAAGCAAAATTAAGGAATAGCTATAATGACCTTTTCGAGGCTGTTGAACTGATGAAAAGTCAAGAAGCAGAGGAAGTATTAATTAAGCTCTTAAAAAGCAACGAAAAATTACAGGTAGCTGATTATAAGTCTATACTGGTCAATGTAAGGAGCCTTCAAGAACTTGTCTATAAAGCTATTTATTCAAAAAATCAGTCTGTTATTGGCGATCATCATTTTAAGAATGACGGAATGGTAGACTTCACGGCGGTCAAAAAACAATTGTCTGGAAATAAAAACAAAGACAAGGATTATAAACCCGATACACAGGTGTATCAAAATAGCACGATTGAACATCTTACAACTTCGATATATCGGGGTTGTGGGGAATATATTCACGCTGATTTACGTCGTGATTATTACTTATCACAATATGGCCTCAGTTCGCTGGTAAACGGCGTTTTTGAGCAATTAATGTGGTTCAGACAATTGTATCCAACGATTTAAATAGTTTATAATGCTTACTGGCGAACTACGCACAAATATCGACCGTGTCTGGAATGCGTTCTGGACGGGCGGCCTTTCGAATCCCCTGACGGTTATCGAACAGATTACCTATTTACTCTTTCTTCGTCGGCTGGATGAACTGCAAACGGCTAAGGAAAGCTTGGCGAATGCGACACAAGCGCCAATTGATAATCCAATATATACCCCCGAACAGTACGATCTTCGTTGGAGCCATTTCAATGGCAAAGACCCGGAAACGTTGTACCGGCTCTTTACCCAGCCCAACGGCGTGTTTGAGTTTATCCGGTCGATGGGGAAAGAATCTGCCTTTGGGCGGTATATGAAAGGGGCTACGTTCATGATTCCAACGCCCCGACTGCTGGCTCAGGTGGTGGACCTGCTCAATCTGGTGCCCATGCGCGACCGCGACACCAAGGGGGATGTGTATGAGTATCTGCTGGCCAAGATAGCCACAGCCGGGCAGAATGGACAGTTTCGCACACCACGCCATATTATCAAAATGATGGTGGCTATTCTGGCCCCTCAGCCCGACGATATTATCTGTGACCCATCCGCAGGTTCGGCCGGATTCTTGGTGGCTGCGGGTGAGTATGTAGCCGAAACTCATAAGCAGTCATTGCTCAAAACGGCTACGCAAGACCATTATCGGCACCGGATGCTCATGGGTATGGAATTCGACCCGACCATGATCCGGATTGGGGCTATGAATTTACTGCTGCACGGTATTGAACCCGAGCAGTTAGCCGATGTCGATGCCCTTAGTAAAAGTAACGCCAGTTTTGCTGATTCGGCCACGATGGTACTGGCTAACCCGCCCTTTAAAGGGTCGCTGGATGCCGACCATGTAATGCCCGACCTGATCAGGATGGTAGAAACCAAAAAAACCGAGCTACTATTCCTGGCACTTATCCTCCGGGGACTTCGACCTGGTGGCCGGGCGGCTGTTATTGTACCGGATGGTGTCCTGTTCGGCAATAGCAAAGGGCATCGGCAGATTCGGCGCGAGTTGGTAGAACACCATCACTTACAGGCCGTGATCTCCATGCCGAGTGGGGTGTTTAAGCCCTATGCCGGGGTTAGTACGGCGGTATTGATTTTTACCCGTACCAATACGGGCGGCACCAATCAGGTGTGGTTCTACGACATGCGGGCCGATGGCTACAGCCTCGACGATAAACGAGCAGCTACAGGGCCCGATTTTGAAAAATTTGCCGATCTCGAACGGCTTATTACCCAAAACGAAGAAACGCCCATCACGACCACCGACATACCCGATATTATTAGCCGATGGCGTAACCGGGCGGCCGAAAGTAGCCGGGCGCGTACCGACCAGAGTTTTATGGTGCCGGTGGACGAGATTCGTGAAAACGCCTATGACCTGAGCATTAACCGCTACAAAGAGGTGGTCTATGCGCAGAAAAGCTACGACACGCCCGAAACGATTATCGCTCAAATCAACGCGTTGGATGCTGAACGGCAGGATGACTTAAAAGCCCTGGCGGAGTTACTAGCAGAGCCGGTGGCCGTTTAGCGTCGCCAGTGGAGGCAGGTTTTTCCCTGAACTTTAATAATTACATGGACTCAACGATTCTAGAACCCTTCAATAGTACGTATGATGACGTTGACCGACAGGCCGACGCACACGTCGAGAGTTTGTTAAATCTAATCAGAACCGATTTACAAGACATAAAAATTACGCTTTCTGGCGAGGATAGCCCCCTGGAGAACTGCTGGGACGAAGTTTGTGCCCATTGGCAGGGCGAAGAATTTCTCATTTGGGAACCCTATAGAATGACGATCGAAGGGGTGATTGAGGGGTGCTTTGACGACTTACCGCACAAGACACAGCTGTACATAAACTTTGCTGCGCTGGTAGCATCCGATTACCGTACGGAGGAGCATGACTATGAAGCAATTTATGAAGAGAGAATTCTGACCTTTCTTTACGACAAGGTGATGGAACTGGCCCTAAAAGATACCAACCCACGTATCGAAGCCTATCTCGACCCCTACACACCTGAAGAAGAAAGCCAGTATAATGCCGACGAATACCTGCTGTTGCGCATTGATCCGGCCCGGCGTGATGACTTTCTGGCCGCGTTAGACTTGTTTGGCTTTGTAAAAAACATAGCGATAGACGATGAGGGAATACCTTATCTGTTTGATCTGCTGGACCATGTCGATATACCTGAAAACTAATGAACTTCTCTCGCTAATGGTGCGAGAAATTCAATAACCCACACAACCCATGACCAAAACCGTTTCCTTAGGTGAAATTTGTGTAAAGATTATAAGTGGAGGAACACCGTCAACTGAAAAACCTGAATTTTGGGGTGGGAATATCCCTTGGATAACCAGTGCTGATATCAAAGATCATTACACCGCAAAAGCACGAAAGTTCTTGACCGAAAAAGCAGGTGTCGACATACTTCCTGCTGGTAATATATTAGTTGTCACCAGAGTTGGGTTAGGTAAGTTGGTTGTAAATCAACAGCCGCTAGCCTTTAGTCAGGATTTACAGGGGTTGATTTTAAAGCCGAATGTTGATCGTAACTATCTGGTATATGTTCTTTCGCAAAGGGTGAAGCGTTTCAAAGAAATAAGCAGAGGGGCAACTATCAAAGGTGTTACTAGAGACGATTTAGTAAAAATAAAACTTCCCCTTCCCTCCCTCGCCCGCCAACGCCAGATTGCGGCCATCTTAGACCGTGCCGATGCTCTGCGTCAGAAAGACCGCCAGCTTCTGGAGTATTACGAACAACTCGCCCAAAGTACGTTTCTGAATTTATTCGGCGACCCAATGAATAATGAGAAGGGGTGGGAGCGGGTAAAAATTCGGGACTTAGTGCGAGAAGTAAAATATGGAACCAGTAAACCGGCCGAGGATAAAGGTTCTTTTCCCTATCTGCGTATGAATAATATTACTTACGAAGGTCACTGGAACTTCACAGATCTGAAATACATCAATCTGACAAAAGCAGAAGAACCTAAGTATCTTCTCCAAAAAGGTGATTTGGTTTTCAATCGTACAAATAGCAAAGAACTAGTCGGTAAAACGGCGGTATATCAACTAGATGATCAGATGGCAATTGCAGGCTATCTAATACGTTCACGTGTAAATGAGAAAGCCATTCCTGAATATATTTCGGCTTATCTAAATTCAAAACATGGCAAAGCAACGCTGAGAGGTATGTGCAAGAATATCATTGGCATGGCCAACATTAATGCCCAAGAATTACAAGAGATTGATATTCTACAGCCACCCCTTCTTCTCCAACAGCATTTTGCCACAATCATTGAGCGCATTGAGCGTCAAAAAGCTGTAGTACGGCAGCAAATGGCCGCTAGCGAGGCCCTATTTCAACGGCTATTGCAGGATAGTTTTGGCGATTAGACCCCTTTTGAGCTAAGCGTTTAAGAACCTTTTACTATATATTTTACTTATAAGTAAAATCGGCACCGAACTTGCTTTAACTTTGTAGACCTAAACCCATTGTGAAACCGATCAGACGATTTGAGATTGTCGAGTTAAACGAATTTGATGGGTCAGGGGCAACTATTTACAGTATTGCGCTCAACGATGACGAAGAAACACTGTATGACCGGTTTCTGGCTGAATACAACGAGCAGTTCCCTGATGAACTTAAAGACATTGTGGACAGGCTCTACACAATCGCTGAACTGGGCGCACGGGTTAATTTCTTCAAAGAAAACGAAGGAGCTCTGGGTGCGGGTGATGGACTGGTGGCTTTATTCGATATACCAGGTAAAAACCTGCGGCTGTACTGCATCCGGTTTGGCACGTTCGCATTAATCATCGGTGGAGGAGGCCCCAAGGCGAAAACCATCCGGGCCTTACAGGAAGATCCGAAGCTGACAGCCGAAAACTACCTGTTACGGACGGTATCGGCTCAAATCAACCAGGCTATTCGCGACGGCGAAATATGGTGGGAGGGTAATCGGTTGGCAGGCCGATTACAGTTTGATGATGACAATGATTGACAGCAAATCTCCTGACTTATAACGGCTTGCTGTACGGTATAAACAAGGATTGAAACCAAGACCATACCTATCCGAAAAACTTAATTAGAAACCTGTGAAGGCCATTTCGGAGTAATTGATGCGTCATATATATAGGGATTGAAACAAAGTATGGAACCTAAGAAACGCAAACGCGGGGAGCTTAGCCGTCAGATTCTGGCTAGCATTACGCCCCAAGAACACGCCCGCACATTTAAACAAATGGCCATTGCGGCCCGTATTGCCGATGCTTTAGAAGCGAAAGGCTGGAGTAAGAGTGAGTTTGCCAGCCGCATGAATCAGTTACCATCGGTTGTTACGCGCTGGTTGAGCGGAACACAAAATTTCACGATTGACACATTATCTGATATTGAGGAAATGTTGGGTGTTCAATTATTAGTAACGGATGTAACGCGGCCAACTGCGCCAACCGCTGGCACGCCATTATTGAGCGAAGTGGTGGAATTAGGAGCCGAAACGCCAGCGGCTGTTGAACGGCTCCGCGAGCGCGTTATAGAACACCATTACGTTCCCGTATTTTACAATGCCGAACCTGTTGTGGACTCCTGCCAATGGACCGAAAGCCCCGGTACGATCAAGTATTGTCGAATTATTAACCCATCTCCTTCACTAAATTAGCCATGTCCGATACCACCGAATCGTTTAGCGTACATTTTCAAGGTATCGAAGTGCTGAACTATCGGTTAGAGCCGTTACTGCCTACTGAAATTAAGCCTTCGGTCGGTTTCTCTATTAATCTAACGCACCGTTTCGATGGTGAAAATAAACGTGTACAGGTTGAGCTTGATATTCAGATTGTCAACGTCGAAAACCAACAATCGGTAGGGGAGCTAAAAACCTGCTGCACTTTCGCCGTACAAGGCTTACAGGTTGATGATGAACAGCAAACCGTAACAGTCGATGAACAGCTAATCGACATGGTCAATTCGATTTCGTTATCAACAACGAGAGGAATTCTCTTTACATACTTTGCTAAAACCCATTTAAATCCATTAATACTACCCATTATCGATCCAAAAGACTTTAGACCACAACCAGAAATGCCTGGTACAGACGTGCCCAAAGAAAGCTAAATAATTGATTGCCTATGTATACTACAATCGGCGGGACTTCCGAATGAGCAGAATCATCGCTACTATATAAGCTGTTAATGTACCTTCCACACTGAACGTTTACTGATGAACTCGAACTTTACCTTTTTGAATGCTGAAACCATCCCTGCGGTGGGCGAAACTGCGCGATTGGCCGAACAGTTTACCGTATTACAGCCCTTAGTAGCCACGGGTCTATGCCGAAAGGCACTCGAAGAGTTGGTTATGTACATGTATGCCAATGACCCACGGCTCAACCCGTTCTTTCCTTCCGATCACAAAGAGCGGAATCTGGCCAGACTCATTGGCCATTACGAGTTCAAAAAAACGCTTTCACCCGCGCTGAAAGACCAGCTTTACCTGCTGAAGCAGTACGGTAACATGGCTCTGCACGCCAACGACCCTACTCAGCCCGCTACCGTACCCCTCACAGCCAACGAGTCGTTGATAGCGCTAAAGGCATTATACGGCGTAACGGCCAATGCCGTCAAAACATATTTCGGCCCGTCGGTACCTGTACCTCCCTTCGATTCGGCCCTGTTGCCGACCAAAGCGGTTTATCTTACAGTTGACCAGACGGTCGAATTGGATACCCGCCTGAACGAACAGATTTTGCTGGCCGACCTCCGCGCTGAGCAATTAAAGGAACAGGAAGCCGAGCTGAACAAGCTACGCGCCACACTCAACCAGCGTACGGCCACCCTGCAAACCTATACAGGAGCGTTCACGGAAGCCGAAACCCGCGAGTTATACATCGACAAGCTACTGCGGGAAGCCGGTTGGCTAGTGGCCAAAGAGCCGGGAAAAAGAAAACCCGGAGAGAACTGTTCTATAGAAGAGGTTCTATCCCCTTCGGACAGGGCCGACTATGTGCTATGGGGAGATGACGGATTACCATTAGCGGTCATTGAAGCCAAACGAACCAGTCGCGACGAGGAAGCTGGCCGTAGCCAGGCCGAACGGTATGCTGATGCACTTGAAAAACGATATGGTCAGCGTCCCCTGCTGTACTATACCAACGGCTACCACACTCAGTTTTACGACGACCTGCGATATCCGCCCCGTCTGGTGCAGGGTTTTCATAAAGCTGATGAATTGAAATTAATTATCAGTCGCCGAACCAGTCAAAAACCCTTTAGTACCGAAAAGCCGAAAGAAAAAATTGTCAATCGTTATTATCAAAAAGCGGCTATAACGCACGTAGGTGAAGCGTTTGATAAGAAATTACGTAAAGCCTTACTAGTGATGGCTACCGGAAGCGGGAAAACGCGTACGGCTGCGGCTCTAGTCGACGTAATGGTTCGTGCGGGCTGGGTTAAGCGGGTGCTCTTTCTGGCAGACCGGCGCGCGCTGGTCAACCAGGCTTGTAAAAATTTCGGTGAGTATGTAAATCACCTGACCGGCATAAACCTGGTTAAAGAAGAAAATATAGGCACCGCCCGCATCGTATTTTCAACCTATCAAACCATCCTCAATCGAATTGACAGCGACTGGCAGGGGGATGTGCGCAAGTTCGGGTCGGGTTACTTCGACCTGATCATCATCGACGAAGCCCACCGGAGTATCTACAAAAAGTACGGGGCCATTTTTGAGTACTTTGATGCACTCACAGTTGGCTTAACGGCTACACCCAAAGACGAAACCGACCGTGATACTTTCCGATTCTTTGAGCTACCTACCGACGAGCCAACGTATAGCTACCCACTCACTGATGCCGTAAATGATACGTACCTCGTGCCTTATAGAGGAGTAGGCGTGTCCCTCAAATTCCCGCGTGAAGGCATCCGCTACAACGACCTGACCGACGAAGAAAAAGCGGAATACGAAGAAACATTTGATGATGGAACGGGAGAAATGCCCGATGAGATTGATGCCGATGCACTCAACACCTGGCTTTTTAACCAGGACACCGTCGATAAGGTAATCCTGTACCTGATGGAGCGGGGGCTTAAAATTGAAGGGGGTGATAAATTGGGCAAGTCCATCATCTTTGCCAAAAACCATGAACACGCCAAATTCATTGTGAAGCGGTTCAATGACCTGTTTCCCCATTACCAGGGGCGTTTTTGCCAGCTAATCGACAATACGCTTCACGATGAAGCGGAACGGGTCATTTCAAACTTCAGCGACGAAACCAAAACGGAATTTCAGATTGCCGTTTCGGTCGATATGCTCGACACGGGCATCGACATTCCTGAGCTGGTCAATCTGGTTTTTTTCAAACGAGTATTATCGAAAGCTAAGTTCTGGCAGATGGTTGGACGCGGCACCCGGCTTCGGCCTAATTTATTCGGTCCCGACCAGCACAAAACCTATTTCAACATCTTCGACTTCTGCGACAATTTTGCCTATTTCGCTCAGAACCCCCGAGAAATCGACACGCCGGGACCGCCCAGCATCAATGAGCAAATTTTTGTAGCCCGGCTCCGCTTATCCCAGACACTTGACAACGAACATGCGGATGCCAATACGCTGGCCCTCCGCGCCGACTTGCTCGATACATTACACGGGCAGGTGCAGGCGCTAAATGAAGATAGTTTTCTGGTTCGGCGACAATGGGAACACGTCACCAAGTTCAAGGACAAAGCTATTTGGCGAGCGTTGTCAGTGGCAGATCTGGCCGAGTTGACCCAATATATTGCTCCGTTACTCATTGGGGAAACCGGTGGGCACCCCGAAACACGGCGGTTCGATTTGTTGGTTCTGAAAAACCAACTGGCACAGGTAACTGGAAACTCGACTGCGTTTGCCTCTACGGCGGATAAAATCAGGCGGGTGGCTAAGGGATTGCAGAAAAAGGGAAGCATAGAGACGGTTTCCCGACAAATGCCCGTCATTGATGAAGTAGCCACACCGGCATTCTGGCCTGAGTTACCGGCATCTTCTCTGGAACCGGTTCGGCTGGCTTTGCGTGGATTAGTAAGATACCTCGACAAAGAAACCCGCCCTGTCATTTACACCGATTTTACGGATGAGTTCAGCGGGCCGGAGCAAGTGTATGACCACCTGGTAGGGTATATTAGTAGTGAAGCCTACCGGGATCGAATGGAGCAGATCATCCGCAAAAACCTGAGTCATCTTACCATACGTAAAATACGGAGTAATGAATTAATCACGGAATTCGAACTGGGTGAGCTGGAACGAATGCTGTTTGATGAGGCTGCTCTTGAAACTAAAGAGCAGTTTGTATCTGCCCTGGGAGAGAAACCATTAGGAGTATTTGTGCGTCGCCTTGTAGGCCTGGACATTGGGGCCGCCAAAAGTGCGTTGTCTGCCTTTCTGGACAATGGCCCCCTTACCAGTACGCAAATTGCGTTTATGGATACGCTGGTCAATTACCTCTGCGAAAACGGTACCATAGAACCGAAGGTCTTGTATTCACCAATATTCACCGACATTGATAGCAGTGGAGTCGAAGGGGTATTTGGCAATCGGTCAGGCCAGCTGTTTCAGGTACTGAATAGCATTAATGAGAATGCTAAAATAACGGCCTGATGTTCCTATGCAGCTATATTAAAGTAAAAATGGCTCTACTTTTCTAAAAGGGAGCTGCCCAACAATTTTTTAGTAGTGAGCATGTTGTTGGTTATAATTTCTGTAAAACATCCCTAAACCAAATCTGTGTTGATGTTGACTAATTTCTATCCAATCAAAATTACTTTTGATGAATATGATGTTTGGCGAATCCCTTTCAAAGAGGGCCGCCTTAATAAATTAAGGGAATTGTACAACTCAACACATTCCTTCTTCCGGCATGAGGACTTCATTTATTGTTCTAATATGGAAGGAGACGAGATAAGAGGGGGACACTTTCACCGTGCAAAAACATTTGGGGATGAAAAAGTTACATCATCCCTTATTAAGCATATTTTCTTCCGCACGTTCAGAAAACAATTCGACGTAATTCCGCTCCAGTTTTATCCATTCTTAATTCAGTCTCGTAATAAAACGGATGACCTGATCCGTCATTTATTACCAAATGAACTTCAAGATCGAGTCGCTTTCAAGAAGCAAATTGAGCTTCAGCTTCGCTTGATTGAAACTCTAGAGGGGCAGCAATTTGGCTTTGTTATTAATTTGCCGAGAAAATGGGTATTTGATATTGATTGCGAAGAACTAGCTAATGAAGGATTTAACCTCATAGGGATGGAAGTCCTCCATTCAATGCCACTACCAGGATTGAAACACGTTCTGGCACCAGATGCAACGTTGGTTGGCAGAATACTATCGATCGAGGATCAGTGGGCTTCCATAGAAACTAATGAGGGGGTTCAGTCATACCCGCTGGTTGAACTACTTCCTCATAAAACTACGCGGAACATTTCTTCATATCTATCTTTCAAACTTGGAGCCGGTCAGGCAGCTGATATTGTTGAATACGTCAATGAAAGTAAAGAGACTATATATAATACAAAGCATATCCAAACTGAAATTCAGCAATTCGCAAGGAGGATTAGTTTAACTTCAGCACCTGAAAGAGCGACGATAGGTTATCTTAACAAGGACGGATTTTATTTTACAATATCCTCAAATTCAGAAGTTAAAGGAAAGAGTTATACGTTTAAAAGTCCATCATTTGTATTTGATGCCGCCAGAACCAAAGTATCTACTCAAGCCGATTTTGGTTTAAGCGATTATGGACCCTATGATTCCGATCTTTTTAGTCCCAAGGATCTTAAAGTACTTGCTATATGTAAGAAAGCGAATCGAGGGTTCTTTACGCAGCAATTGAACGCCTTATTCGATGGGATTCCAACATCGAAATATTTTAAAAAGGGGCTTAAGCGTAAATATGAATTTCAATCGATTCAACACACAATTGAGGAAGTATCTGAATTTAGATTTGAGGAATATGACAGGATAATCTCCCATTTGGACGAAAAGCCGGATATTGCATTTATTGAAATACCGGCAAGTTTTCGTCAGTATCGAATTGAAGACAATCCGTATTATTTAATAAAAGCGCGTTTACTAACGAAAGATATCCCGGTTCAATTCATAACCACCGAAGTTTTCAAAACTGCGAATGAGTACGTTTTAAACCAGGTTGCGCTTCAGATGTACGCCAAGTTGGGTGGAATTCCCTGGGTTCTTTCCTCTGCTCAGTCTGTGGATAGGGAAATTGTTGTAGGGATTGGCAATAGTTTTATATACAACAATGCCTATGTTGGCAATAACCAAGAACGTGTTGTTGGTATAACTACATTTTTCTCTGGTGATGGTCAGTACTTACTGTCTGACCGCGCTAAAGATGTACCCTACGATGAATATTTTGATGAGCTTTTGAAAAGCCTAAAGAGCTCTTTTAATGAGTTACAAAAACAACAAGGTTGGCGTGTGGGTGATACAATAAGACTCATATTTCACATCTTCAAGCCTATTAAAAATACTGAATTTGACGTTGTTAGTAATCTGATTCGAGACTATAGTGATTACAAAGTTCAATTTGCATTTGTCACAATCAGCAAGCAACACCCGTTCTTGTTATTTGATCCTGCCCAAGAGGGTCGTAAAGACAACTGGACTAAGAAGACTGTAGGCCAATATGTTCCATTACGGGGTACTAATATTGTTCTGAATTCATCTTCATGTTTAGTGCAGATGCTAGGAACAAAGGAAATGAAGACAGGAAAGCATGGGAGTAGCAATCCATTACTTATAAAAATCAGAAAACCGGAGGGCAATGCTAACTTTCAAGACATAGAGGAGCTATTATTTACTGACTTACATTATGTTGTTCAACAACTATATCAGTTTACTTATTTGTCGTGGAGGACCTTTATGTCAAATGAGAATCCGGCAACATTGTTGTATTCTACCCTGCTGTCTGATTTACTAGGCAAACTGAGACGCATCAGTTTTTGGCATCCTGATACAGTTAATACCAGTCTTAAACGCAAGAAATGGTTTCTGTGATTGACCGTCTAAATTACCGTGCGAAACTGTTGGGGACACCCAAAGTGAAGGCATTCTTGGATCTTATCGAGGTTGATACGCTGGAATTACCGCAGGTAAGCGAACAGTCAGAAGCAGACGCTTTGTATTATAGCGGGTTGTATGCATTATCAAGTGGGCACGGGGATGAATTTATTAACCTTTACAATGATTTTTCAAGAAGAGAGCCAGATGAAAGGGCACCATATATCAGAGATGATTACCTGTTATTCATTCTTATATGCTGCGCAGAGAAATTTTCTACCGATAAGGTGTGGCTGAATAAAGTACTCAACTGTCGGCTTTGTTCACAAGCGGAGTGCACACAAACTATAGAGACATTTAAAGCTGTTCTGCGTGGCGATACTCAGAATACGTCAAACTTGACAGCTATTGTCGTTCTTATTCAAGATATATTAAAACGTTCCTTACCTAACTCACAGGCACTAAAGAAAATGTACACGGAGTACATGAAGGAGGAGTTTCCCTTATACAGATCAGATTTTTTAACCATTACAGCTTTGCGGGCAATTGACATTGTAATTTCAGAAGCTGATATACCTGGGGATGGGAAAAATGCAGGGCTAAAACGATTTGAATCCATGTTCCTCAAAAGAACGGAATACGGAGCTAATTTTTTCTATTATTCAGCAATGTTTCTGATAATCGGTCTTGCGGCTTCCCTATACATACGGTATAAAGACCAAATGGATACTTTAAATACAATTGTTGGCTTGCTTGGCCTAGTCGGCTTAAGTGTACCCGCAGTATTTAAAAAGGAGTTTATTGTCAGCTATTTACACAAGAAAATACAAAAGCTATTTGGTTATTCAGCGGTGTTCAAAGAGGACTAACATTCCAGCGAATTTTGACCAAGATATGGATTGAGAAAGTAGAACAAGCTAGACTGTTTCAACTTCCTAAGTGAAATTTTCATTGCTTAATGAACTTTATAAAAATCAGATTAATAGAGCTATGCCCAATGTTTACTGTGTTCGCGCCATGTATGGCCAATATACAAGCCGCTTTCTCAAGGGTCATTATGCCGCGATAGGCTGGCTTGATGGTCGAGATCTTACAAATATTCAAGACCGAGAATCGATCAAACAGCTTTATCGTAACGCTAACCCTTCGGTAACGAGTAATCTTGTAATTGGCCAACAGGTTGGTCAGATCGCCCGCTTTCTTTTTGACATTAAGCCTGGAGATTACGTAATTACTCCAGCAGCCGATACCAACATATTACATTATGGGCAGGTACAAGATGATCCTTATTTCCTTGGAACTGATGCTGACGGGTGTCCATTCACACAAAGAAAGAAGATTAGCTGGTCCTTAGATATGCTACGTCGAGGCTCGTTGTCAATTCCCATGCAGAACACACTTGGGTCTAGCTTAACAGTTTTTCAGATTAGTAATGATACCGAATTCTTTGAGGCTATTATGCGACCTGAACTTGCTTCGCCGGTTGTCATCCAACAAAGCCATAATCACACAGAATTGGTTTTGAAGCGACTCTTAGAGCTTGATGCGACTGAATTTGAACTACTAGTTATGCATTTGTTAACCGCTGTTGGCTTTGAAGCCCAACATACAGGTCAGCCTCATGATGGCGGAGTTGATGTAAGAGGTCACCTTAACATAGCTAATATGGCAAAAATTCAACTGATAGTTCAAGTCAAACGATACCAACTTAACGCTCGTATAAACGCAAAAGATGTAAAAGCCCTACGGGCTAGTATTCCAGCTGGAGCACAAGGAGCATTTGTTACCACGGCTGACTTCCAAGCAGCAGCTCTTGACGTAGCGACTGAATCTGGTTATCCACGAATAGGTACCGTCAATGGTCGCCAGCTTGTTGATTTACTGACTGAACACTGGATTTCCATACCGGAGGACTTTAAAGACCGTCTTCAATTGAAGCCGGGATTGATTTTAGCCTAACAAGAAGCATTGAATTTAAGAACTATTGATTCTGCGCAAGACCTTATGACCAATGATAATAATGAGACTGACTCTTTAAAAATTGCTTTCAATAATTACTTTGAAGCACTTAAATCGCTAAAACGATTGGGTGTTGTTCCTAATAGTAAAGATTTCACCTCCCAGCTTGGAGAATGGTTGGTATCCACTCTTTTCGATGGAGAGAAGGCGATCAGCGGCATTCAAAAAGATTGGGATGTAAATGTCAATGGAAAACTGTTCCAAGTAAAAACGCATGCAAAAGCAAGCACGACCTCGGCTAGATGGACATCAATTAAATATAGGCCCAATGCAACCATTGATGAACTGGTAATAATTGTGTTCAGTGCTGAATATAAATTGAAAGAGTATTATTCAGTTCCATGGCCTGATGCTTTAGAGCACATCAGACAAAATGAAAGTGGGCATGTAATCTATTGGGACCATTTAGGTAATTACAAGAAGATTCTAGATTCTTTACCTAAGCAGAATATAGTTTCAGTGTTTAGATAGATACTTATATTAAAACACATACGACTAGTTAAAGGTCGTATGATGAGAATATCTGGATCATCAATTAATCGTCCAGATAAACCTTAACCCTGTCAAAAACCGTAAAGAACTAAACGTACGGATATATTGAACGTCTAAAAGGGTGTTTTAAGGTACTTCCCTCCTGCTCGACTTGCGTTCATGAAAATGTTTAATTTTCTAAATGGTGTAGACTGAAGCATTTTAACCTTGGTAAATTAAAAAACTCTGTATAAAAGAACACTGATATATATTGGGTTCAACAAGTTAGTATCATAAAAAAAATTGCAAAAATGTTCTGGTCCTACTTTTTGACCCTGAATTTTATGAAAAAAACGGATGAAAAGCTGGATTGAAGGGATGGTTCAGAAAGTTATAAGCTGACGGGCGATATGGCGGAATTTTGTCAATCACCATTACCCGAATTATCGGATCATTATCCGCTTTGAGGGTGGAGACATTTGCAACGTGGATTATGTCGATTATCATTAAAGAAAGGAATCAGCCATGAAGCGTAATTTGGCCCCCGTACATCCCGGCGAGATTTTGCGGGAAGAATACATTCAGGAACACGGCTTGACGATTACCGAGGTAGCGAAAGGCTTGGGCATTGCCCGGGCTGATCTGTCGGCTATTGTGAACGAACGGGCAGGTTTACCCAGAACTGGCCGTGAAATTGTCCGAGGCGTTCGGCAATACCGCGCAGTTCTGGGTAAACCTGCAAAAAAATTATGAATTGTGGCATGCAGAACGGAAAGTAAACCGATCCATAGTGCGTCATTTTTTTGCGTCCGCTAATCCATCACAGCAACCCGCTTGAGGCTTGGATCGAGGCAAACATTTCGGCAAGCTCTCGCTCGAAACCACCTGACAGAATCGGGAAACGGCACCAGGAACGCGGATCGAGATTGTGATCGTCCAGCATGAAGGAGGGCGCATAGCGTTCGCGTTTCCACTGATTGCGGCTCCACAGTTTGAAAAATCGTTCCACCCACACCGCCAGCATTGCCCGCTCGTACCGATCCGCGTACCGGGTTTCCAGCAGCGAGAGTACATCCAGCGGGGCTTGCTTGTCTCGAATAGCTGCATTCTCAATGGAATTGAGCACATCGTAAGGCATCAAATCATCTTCGTCGGTTTGCTTTTTGTCCAGTGGGCGTAGTTCCGCCGTGGGTTGCAGGTTGTTCACCGCATGAAGTCCCTTCACCCGAATCAGCTCATCGGCCCCGACCGGTCCCGTTCCCTGGCTGGTGCGATCCGTGGGAATGGTCTGGTTTTTGACGTTCAGCCCCACCGTTTCCAGCCAGCGCAGCCAGCCCCGGAGAAAATGCTTGTCGATGCCAGTAATCGGCGAAATGCTGCCCGCTGTATCGCCATCCATCGTGGCATAGCCTACCGCTGCTTCCGAGCGGTTCGACGTACTCAGCAGCAGCGCATTTTTCAGATTGGCGATCAGCCAAATGCCCGGAGCGCGCACCCGCGCCTGAATGTTTTGCAAAGCAATATCGTCCGTTTCCCAGGAGAGCACCCGGCCAAATTGCGCTTCGATCAGGCCGCGATAGGTTTCCACCAGGCCGTTGATGTTGATGCGCAGGAACGTCGCGCCAATGTCATCGGCGAGCTGTTTGGCCGAGTTGAACGTATTATCGGAGGAATTTTCTGTGCCCTGGTACATGACCGTCAATAGTTGGCCCATCATCGCTTCAGGCGAGTCGCAATCCTGAATGGCGCGTATGTAGGCCAGCTTTTTCTTAACCCCCTCCAGGCCGATAGTTTCCACCGCCATGCGGATCATCAAATACACCGTGGCGGCAATAGCCGAGGAATCGGCCCCGCCACTGAGCGACAGCACATAGCCTTGCGACCGGCTTTTGCGCAGGTAATCGAACAACCCCAGCGCGACCGCCCTGGCAAATTCTTCTTCTTTCAGATAGCCGCCCTTTTCCCAGGCTTCCAGCTCCGCTTGCTGCACCAGCGGGGCCACCCGTGGCCAGCCGAACCGTTCGACCACCCGCAATTCAGGGTGCATCCGGGTCAACTTGCCCCGGTTCTGCACCTGGCTCAACCGGGTTTGTTCGACATCCACCACCGCCGGAACAATCACAAAATCTTCGTAGCTGAGCCGTGCCCCGGACACCAGCAGCACCCCATTGGAAGCTACCATCGCATCCCCGTCATAAATCACCCGCCCGGCCTCATTGCCGAGCAGATTGGTATAGATGTAGCTCACGCCAAAAGCCCGCGATGCATCCACCACCAACCGTTCCCGCACTTCGGATTTGAAGAAGGCAAAATGGCTGGCCGAAGGATTGAGGATAATATCCACCCCCCGATCATAAAGACTTCGCCCCGGTCGCCCGGCGATCCAGGCATCCTGGCAAATTTCAAAGCCAATGCGGATACCGGAAACATCGAAGAGCAGATCACCAAATGGATAGGCCGTTGCTTCGTCCAGTAGGGTCAATTCATCACGCACTCCAGCGGGCCAGGGCTGAAACCACCGCTCTTCGTAATGAATGCCATCATTGGGCAAATGCTGTTTGCCCACAAATCCCAGGATGCGCCGGTTGCTTATCAGGCAAGCCGTGTTGATGGTTCGGTTGCCGTGGCGCATGGGCAGGCCGACCGATACGATTATATCCGCCGTATGCGGTACAATATCGAGCAGCGAGCGAATCGCCTGGTCGATGGTGTTTTGGGCATAGAAGGCATCTTCGCAGCCATAACCCGAAATGCAGAGTTCGGGCAGGCAAAGCAGGCTGATATGCTGAGCGCGGGCCGCGTCAATGGCATTGATGATGTTTTGGGTGTTGTGCGCCCAATCGAGCGGGGTTTGATTCAGTGCGCCAGCGGCTACTTTGATCAGTTTCATAACGAAAGAGTTTTCTTATTTGGCCAGTTGGAAAATACGCAATGCTCCCCGCGCCACGACCCCGAAAATCGCCAAACCGATAATCAAATCGGGATAAGGCGAATGGGTCAGATAGACCAGGCCACCGGCCAGAATGACGCCCATATTCACGACAATATCGTTCGAGGTGAAAATTTCACTGGCTTGCATGTGGACTTTGTCACTCTTTTCCCGGCGTAGCAGATACAGGCAGATCGCATTACCGATCAGGGCCAGCAGGGAAACCCCCATCATCAGCCCGAAGTCGGGCAAGGCTTCGCCCGTGATGAACCGGCGCACCACTTCCACCAAGCCCCCAGCGGCCAGAATCAATTGCAGATAGCCACTAATTCGGGCCACCTTTTTTTGTGAGCTTACGGCCTTGCCTACGGCATAGAGGGCTAGGCCATACACCAAGGCATCGGCCAGCATATCGAGAGCGTCAGCCACCAGACCCATCGAATCGGCCAGGATACCCGCCAGCACTTCCAGGGCGAAAAAGAAGCCATTGATGGCCAGCACCGTTAGCAGCAAACGCCGGTCGCGCGGGGCTTCTTCCGTCAGTTCGGCCAGGTCCGCATCTTCGGTTTCCAGCAACCGGCTATCCAGGCGCAAATCCGCCAGGGCGCGCGTAATGGATTCGGCATCCCCATCGTGCAACACCGTCACTTTGCGGTTGGGAATATCGAACTGAAGCTGCTCAATACCCGGCTTATCGGCCAGTTTCATACGAATCAATTGCTCCTCGGAAGGGCAATCCATCTTGGCCACGTTGTAGGTTGTTTTGTTCATGGTCTGATCGTCACAACATGAGTTTTATTCCACCATTTGCCACAAAGCCTTCCAGCGGTGCCCAGACTTCCCGGAAGGAAGGTTGGGCCACCGGAGGCAGCACTACCGGCTCAAAGCGATCCTGCCGGATATTGCCGATGTTTTCCAGGTTGGCAAAGATGCTGAAATGCTTCCACCGCCGTTCCCCCATAATACCCAATAACCAAAACGGACTTGAATATTCCCCGGTGGAAAGGGCTTTTCGGCCAATGTAATAGGCTTCCAATCCCAACCGAAACTTGCCTTCCAGTTCATACACAGCCACCAGGTTGACCCGGTGTTTGGCAGTGAGTGGAATCGGGCTGTTGTACGCTTCTCCGGCATATCTCCGGCGTGTATCCACCAGGCTATAGCCTGCATACAGCTTGAAGGCTTCATAGCCAATCCGCACGTTGGTTTCCAGACCCCGGCTGTCAATTGGGCCGTTGGCATTGGAAAACTGGTACACCGTTGAATTTGGCCCCGTGGGAATAATGGCCGGAATATCCAGCACCAGCGCGTTATTAAGCTGGGTGTAGAAGAATAATTGATTGATCGACACATCGAGCAAATCAAAAAGCCGGGTGCGGTAATTCACATCGAAATTGCCACCGATGGAGGTTTCGGCCTTTGCCGTGGCCTGATCAATCGGGCGCACATTGCGAAAGGCGACGCTTTCGGCATCTTCGGTGAAGATGGTTGGAGCCTTATAGCCCAGGCCACCACCCAGCCGGGAAGTCAGCCGGTCGGAGAGCTTGAACAGGGCCGACACACGCGGCAGCGCAAAGAAGCCGAAGCGGTTGTGGTAATCGCCCCGCAGACCCGTTTCCAGCGTCAACCAGGGCGCAAGCTGGGTGCTGTTCTGCACAAACCCTCCCACCGTCACATACTGATAATTGCGGCCCCGGCTGGATGGTCCATTGCTGGCCCCGGTTTCGGTGAATTGCTCCGTCCACAGATTGCCCCCGCCGATCCATTCGGAGCGTTCCCCGGTATGGCTGTAACTGGCTTCGGTGAAGCTGGCTACCTGGTGCCCGGCAAAGCGGTAATCGGGTTGGGTGAGCGTTCGGTTGAAATAACTCACGCTGTTTTTCAGTGTCAGCACCGAGCGTTCAAAGCGTTTATCGAATTGGAGCTGCGAGGCCACCCGATCCGAGCGGTTCCGCTCGAAATAGAGGTGGGTGTTGTCGGTGTTGCCATCGAGGACGGCCATATCTCCCCCGATCCGGTTTTCGGTATTGCCGATCACGCCCACCGTGAGCGTTGCCGTGGGATTGAGATAGAAATAAAGCCGGGGATTGACGGTATATCGCTCGTAATTGGGCAGAGCCGAAAAACCGATTTTGCCAGGGTCATATTCGCGTTGCGTGTTGCGAGCTGCAAACAGAGTCACACCGACTTTTTCCCACTTTTGCCCCCAAAAACCGCTTAGATCGAGGCCCCCCGCCGTGGTGCCGTTGGCCATGAAACTCAACTCGCGTTTTTCGCTCGGTCGCTTGGTAATCAGGTTGACCAGGCCCGCAATGGCCCCGCCCCCGTAGAGCGTTGAGGCCGAGCCTTTAATGACTTCGACTTGCCGCAGATTCAGCGGGGGAATTTGCAAAATGCTCAGACCAGCAGCAAAGCCGGAATAAAGCGGCAAGCCATCCTGCAAAATCTGTGTGTACCGCCCATCCAGGCCCTGAATGCGAATGTTCGCGTTTGCGGAAACGGGCGAGGTTTGTTGTACCTGAATACCCGTGCTTTCGTTGAGCTGCATCCGAATATCGCCCGGTCGCATGTTGGATTTTTCTTCCAGCTCTTCGCCGGTAATGGCTTCGATGCGGGTGGGAATGTCGTCAATGCTGCGATTGCTTCGGGTGGAAGTGACCACCACTTCTTCCAGCTCTTCACCTTCGGTTTCCCGGAGCTGAACCACCAGCGAATCAGCCGAAGCTTCGGACCGTCCCGGCAGTGTCAGGCTGTCGGTTTGGGACAGGTAGCCCACAAAGGAACAGGTGAGCGCGTAGCGGCCCGGATTGGGCACGGTTAGCACCAGCCGCCCGGCAGTGTCCGCAGCGGCCCCAATCCGTCCAGGGTTGAGCAAGGCGGTTGCACCGATCAACGGTTTGCCAGTTTCGGCATCCTGAATCAAAACGCGCAGGGAGCTTTGCCCCCAGGCTATGGGTAGTATGGAGAGTGTCAGCCAGAGCGACACAATAAGGGTTTTCATGAAAAGAATGTATTTTGGTTAGCAATAGCCGCCCGGCCAGTCAGAGCCGACCAGGAGCGAACAAAAAGAGAGCTAACCCAAACGGGGAGGTTGCCAGATCCGCCCCGATACATCGAGCGTATGCGGAGTCTGGTAGGAAGGCAGCACCGCCATAATAAGGGGATTTCCAGATGCGGCAACGCCGATCAATTGCGGAGCGTGCGTCAGCGTGCAGCCAGGACAGGTCGCGCAAAGGCAGAAGGGCGAACACCCCGCATCGTGGCTGTGATCGTCCGGGCGCGGGGCTTGTTGCATGGTAGGTTCATCGGGGCAAAAGGCTTCACAGGGTAGCCCCGAAAGCACCAGCACATACATCGCCCATATAATTCGCCACCATTTCACGATGCGAAGATACGAACGAATATGAGAAAGGGAGAAGGTTTTAATATTAATCGTAATATTGCAATGGATAATTATTCTGCTACCTTTGTGGCATGGGACTGACAAAAACTGAAATCTTCACCGACGAGCAAAATCGCATCGCGGATTTGGCCAAAGCCTTTGCACATCCCGCACGGGTGGCCATTCTGCAAATGCTTATAGCCAAGAAAGCTTGTGTCTGTGGTGATCTGGTGGGCGAACTGAACTTGGCCCAGGCAACGGTTTCCCAGCATTTGAAAGAGCTAAAACGCATTGGCATCATTCAGGGCGAAATCAACCCGCCCCGCGTGTGCTATTGCATTAACCCACCCGTATGGGAGGAAGCCCGCCAAGCATTTGGTGCCTTGATCGAGTCGTTCGATTCCGCAACCTGCTGCGCCTAAAAGAGCAGGTATTTTTTTGCCCTTATCAATCGTAATATTACAATAAATCAATAGGAAAAGTTATGGAAACCGCAGAGCAAATCAAAGAAGTCGTGCGCCAGAAATACGGCGCGATTGCCGAACAACCAGACGCCAATGGTTGCTGTGGCCCAACCTCATGTTGTGGCCCGGAGATCGACGCGAATGTGCCGATTGTCATGGCTCAGGACTACCAGGAGCTAAAAGGCTATGTGGCCGATGCCGATTTGGGGTTGGGCTGTGGCCTGCCCACGCAATTCGCCCAGATCAAACCCGGCGATACGGTCGTGGATTTGGGTTCAGGGGCTGGCAATGATTGCTTTGTGGCGCGTGCCGAAACCGGAGAAACGGGCCAGGTGATTGGCCTGGATATGACCCCACCCATGATCGACCGCGCCCGCAAAAATGCGAAAGCGTTAGGCTTTACCAACGTCGAATTCGTCTATGGCGACATCGAGGAAATGCCATTGCCGGAAAATCTGGCTGACGTGGTGGTAAGCAATTGCGTCATGAACCTGGTTCCCGATAAGCAAAAAGCCTTCTCGGAAACGTTCCGCATTTTAAAGCCGGGTGGCCATTTCAGCATTTCCGATATTGTGCTGAAAGGCGAACTGCCCGAAGGCTTGCAGCGCGACGCTGAATTGTATGTGGGCTGCGTATCGGGAGCCATCCAGAAAGACGCCTATTTGCAGCTCGTGCAGGATGCCGGATTCACCAGCATTCAAATCCAGAAAGAGCGGGAAATCACCCTGCCCGACGATGTATTGCAAAACATCCTGTCAGCCGCTGAGATAGCCGAGTACCGCCAGCAAGACCGAGGCATTTACAGCGTAACCGTGTTTGCGCAAAAGCCAACCGAAAATAACCAAGCCACTGACGCCTGCTGCGCGCCCGGCTGCTGCAACTAACATGAAAAATATCCTAGTGCTTTGCACGGGCAATTCCGCCCGTTCCCAGATGGCCCACGGCTATCTGCAACATTTCGCGGGCGAGCGCGCCCAGGTCTACAGCGCGGGCGTTGCTCCCCACGGGGTCAATCCCCTGGCAATTCAGGTCATGGGTGAGGATGGCATTGATATTTCCCATCACACTTCCAACCATGCCGACGAATATACCAGCCTACCGCTCGATTACGTCATCACGGTTTGCGATAATGCCCGCGAACAATGCCCGTTCTTCCCATCCACGGCCAAGAAGGTGCATCAAAGCTTTACCGATCCATCCCATGCACCCGGCGATGACAGGTTGGCGCAGTTTCGCGCGGTACGCGACGAAATCAAAGCGTACAGCCAACAATTCATCGAGGAGAATGTAACGAGCCAAGCCGCCCATGCCTAAACTTTCATTTCTCGACCGCTTTCTCACGCTATGGATTTTCCTGGCCATGCTGATCGGCGTGAGCATCGGGTATTTCTTCCCGCAGTCGCAGACCTTCATCAATCAGTTTAATTCCGGCTCGACCAATGTACCGCTGGCCATTGGGCTGGTGTTGATGATGTATCCGCCTTTGGCGAAGGTGCGTTACGAGGAATTGCCGAAGGTATTTGCCAACACCAAGATTCTGGGGCTTTCCCTGCTGCAAAACTGGATTGTCGGCCCGCTGCTGATGTTCTTTCTGGCAGTCATTTTTCTGCCCGACAAACCCGAATACATGACCGGCCTGATTATGATCGGCATTGCCCGCTGCATTGCGATGGTGATCGTCTGGAACGACCTGGCCAACGGCGATCGGCTCTATGCGGCCGGATTGGTAGCCTTCAACAGCATCTTTCAAGTGCTGTTCTATTCGGTCTATGCCTGGCTTTTCATTACCGTTTTGCCGCCTTTGTTCGGGCTAAAAGGGTACACCGTCGATATCACGATCGGCGAAGTAGCGCAGAGCGTGTTTATTTATCTGGGCGTACCGTTCCTGGCCGGGCTGTTGTCGCGGCTGGTCCTGACGCGCGTTTTCAGCCGTCAATGGTACGAGCAGATGTTTTTGCCCGCCATCAGTCCCATTACCCTGATTGCGTTGCTGTTTACGATCGTCGTCATGTTCAGCCTGAAAGGGCAGTTGATCGTTTCCATTCCGCTCGATGTGCTGCGCATTGCGCTACCGCTGACGATTTATTTTGCCATCATGTTTTTTTCGGCCTTCTACCTGTCCAAACGGGCCGGAGCTGATTATGCCAAATCCACATCACTGGCTTTCACCGCAGCGGGGAACAATTTTGAATTGGGGATTGCCGTCGCCATTGCGGTTTTCGGTATCAATTCCGGCGCGGCCTTTGCCGCTGTCATTGGCCCGCTGATCGAGGTGCCGGTGCTGATCCTGATGGTCAATTTTGCCCTGAAACAGCAGAAGAAGTTTGCGCCCCACTACAAAAAGACCTTTCAAAACCACCCATGAAAATTGCCCTGTTTTCCGACATTCACGCCAATCTGCCCGCCCTCGATGCGGTACTGGCCGACATTGACCGCCAAAAACCGGATGCAGTGTACTGCCTGGGCGACTTGGTGGGCTATAACATCTGGCCCAACGAAGTGATCGCCGAGATCCGCCGACGCAATATCCCCACCATCGCCGGAAACTATGATTTCGGTATTGGTCGATCATCGGATGATTGCGGCTGTGCCTACAAAACCGACGAGGAGAAAGCCAATGGCAAGGTTTCTATTGCCTACACCAATGCAACGGTGGGCGATGCAGAGCGAGCCTATTTGCGCACCCTGCCCGCCCATATCCAGGTGGATTTTCATTTGTCCAATGATCCGGAGCATTTATGGACGAACACCGAAACGGTGAGCCTTTTGCTGGTGCATGGTAGCCCCCGGCGCGTCAATGAATACCTGTTTGAAGACCGGGGAGATCGTAGCCTGGCGCGCGTTCTGGAAGGCGCGTCGGCCGATATTCTATGCTTCGGTCACACACACAAACCCTACCACAAGGTGGTGAATGCCTTGGGCGAAGGAGAAACACCTTATTGGCGACATGCCATCAATATCGGTTCCGTCGGCAAACCCAAAGACGGCGATCCGCGTGCCTGCTATGTGCTGCTGACCCTTTCCGAGACCGCCCGGCCGGGTTCGGCCGAAGGCGTGAGCGTCGAGTTTGTGCGAGTGCCTTACGATGTGGAACGCGCGGCCGTAGCCGTCGAGCAAAGCGAACTACCGGACGCCTATGCTCAGGCATTGCGTTTAGCCAAATAAACAACCGACGCGATGAGATCCGTTGCGCTGATTCTCTTCTTCGTCTTGCTGATTGCGAGCAAGAGTGCGGCAATCGGTGGAGCACCCTGTTTGAAAATCCGGCCCGCCCTACATCAGCAACTTTCTCTGTTGCTGACTTCCCCAAGGTTATCGGAAAAAAGCATTTCGGGAATCGTCGTCTTACAATTTCAGGTAAGCGAGGATTCCCGTATCTGTCGCGTCCAGGTGTTTAGTGGGAATGCGGTCATCGATGCGCATTTCATCCGTCGATTGACCGGCCGAAAGCTGCGGCTCTCGAATCCCGGTTTGGGCGAGGTCCACACCATCAGAGTGCATTTTCAACCGGTCGAACGTCCCCTTTTATAGGATGGTGACTTTAAGGCGCGTATGCTTCTGGATGCGTTTGAAATCGGCTTTATTGAAGGTGACCAGCTCAGTACAATGGGTTTCGGCGATGGCTGTGTGCAGACAATCGCTAATGTTTTGAAAACCGATCAGTTTGGCTAAAGCCAGGCCGCGTTTCATTTCATCGTGTGTTGATGAAACGGGTTCATAGGCCATCAGGGCATCAACCATCGCTTCAATGTCCGACGTTGGTTGGCCGAGCTTACGCAGGGTAAAGGCTGTTTCCAGAATGCAAAGCTGCGAAATGAAAAAACGCTCTTGATCAACAACCGATTGATAGAATTCTTTCGTGAATTGATGCTTGGCGGGATCTTGAGGGATCAGAAGATTGATCAGAACGTCCGTATCGAAATAGATCATGGGCGGGAGCTACTCATTCGCCGAACATCTCATTGGCTAAAGCGGACAAATCCAAGTTGGGATCGACCTTTACATGCGCGAACCGGTCACGTAGTGCCAACACGTTCTTTGCCAATTCTTTTTGGCTGACCGGTGCATCTGCTTCCATGTCCTCGATGGTCACACGCACCTTACGGCCAGCGCGCTTCGTGATTTCTGAAGCGATCCGTTGGGCGTCGGCCTGGCCTGCGTGGATTTCAAAGGTCTGTTGCATGGTTTCCATCCTTTCTACAAAGATACCACATTCCCCGCAATAACGTCAAAACATACCCATCAGATCCATTTGGGACTAACTTAGCGCTTTCAATTGTGCTGAATTGGAGCGTCTGTTTAACCCAAAGAGGGGTTTGCTCGCTCAGATTTTGTACCTTAGTGACTATGAAAACTGCATCGTTATTTGTCGGCATTTTTGCGGCTGTTGCATCATCGCTTTGTTGTATTGCCCCCGCGTTGGCCCTGTTGGCTGGGACCAGTAGCCTAGCAGGCTCATTTGCCTGGCTGGAACCATTACGACCCTATCTGCTGGTGTTCACTATCAGCCTGCTGGGATTTGCCTGGTATCAGCAATTGAAATCCCAACCCGTGGATTCCTGCGGCTGTGAATCACAAAAAAAGACCTTTATGCAGACGAAAATATTTCTAAGCGGTACGACCCTGGCCGCTCTGTTGCTGTTAACCTTTCCCAGCTATTCCGGGTTAATCTTTCAAGACAACACACCCAAACTACAATCAATCACATCGGCTCCCCAAACGGCCTTTGTAAGCATCAAAGGCATGACATGCGAAGGCTGCGAGCATCACGTCAAACAGGAGGTCAACAAGTTAAAAGGCATTGTCTCCGTGGATGTGTCGTATCAAAAAGGGAACGCTACCGTGAAATACGACGGGAGCAATACATCATTGTCGGAAATTAAAAAGGCTGTCGATGCGACCGGCTACAAAGCCACGAGTACTAGAATTCTTTGATTATGTTCGTTATCACCGAAGCCGTTATCACTTGCCCAAATTGTGAACATCAGCAGCAGGAAACGATGCCCCTGGATGCCTGCATGTACTTCTATCAGTGTCCGGGCTGTACCGTCTTATTAAAGCCACTGGCGGGAGATTGCTGCGTGTTCTGCTCGTATAGTCCGGTGAAGTGCCCTCCCCTACAGATCGGGAAAAGTTGCTGTGCTTAAATAATCATGGTCTATATCGATACCGAGGAACCACTAGCCATTGCGGTAGTCAAAGCCATTCAAACGGGCAATCTTCAGGAACTCAGCCGTTTGTTAGTTGAACATCCAGGACTATCCCAAGCCTGGCTTGGCGATGATGATTCTTGCGGTATGTCTCGTACACTCCTTCATGTCGCAACGGATTGGCCCGGTCACTTCCCCAATGTGGCGAGAACGATAGCCATGCTGATTGAAGCTGGGGCGGATGTAAATGCTCAGTTTATTGGCCCTCATATTGAGACGCCGTTGCATTGGGCAGCCAGTAGTGATGACATTGAGGCCATTGATGCATTGATTGATGCTGGTGCCAATATTGAAGCACCAGGGGCAGTTATCGGCGGGGGAACTCCGCTGGCGGATGCCAGAGCTTTCGCACAATGGAAAGCCGCGCATCGTCTGGTTGAACGTGGAGCACAAACGACACTTGCTGATGCTGCGACACTAGGCCTAATGGATCGCGTTGAAAGCTATTTCAATGGAGATTCAAAACCAGAAGCAGAAGCCGTAAATCATGCTTTTTGGGGGGCGTGCCACGGCGGCCAAAAAAGCACCGCTGCATATCTTCTTGGCCAAGGGGCTAACTTAAACTGGATACCGGAATGGGAAAATCTGACCCCTTTAGATGCCGCTCAGCGTCAGGGAGCCAATAGTTTGGTTGATTGGCTGCATACGAAGGGCGCAAGACCAGCACAGAACTAAGTCAGGTTAAAAGCTCTTTCAGTCTTCCTCAATACCCAACGCGCATTGACCCGTTTTTAACCTGACTTTGTTCAGCGAAGGTATCGGACGTTAATATGGGACAATTTTCATCCGGATTGGCTGGAGCGCAGTCTTGCAAACATTTTTCCACACTATTTGTCATGAGCGTTTTAATTTCCTGAAGCTGAGCAATTTTCTGATCGATCAAAGCGACTTTATCCGCAATCTTCTCTGACACGTTTCCGCAGGAAGCCTGGTTCATCTCGATCATATCCAGAAATTCGGCCGTTTCATTCAGGGTGAAACCAAATGCTTTGATCCGCTTGATTTGTTGCAGTCGCTCGACGGTGATGGCTGTATATTCTTTGTAATTATTGAACCGTCTTTCTTTCCGGCCCACCGGAATGAGTCCCTGTTTTTCGTAGAACCGGATCGTATCGCGGGATAGGCCGGTTTGCTTGGATAATTCGCCGATCAACATGATGAAATTTTTTTGGTTCTGGCTACTAACCGTGGCCTATACTCCACGGTTTAGCTTTGCTAAAATTTAAAATAAGAACCCATGAAAAATAGAAAAAGTGTCTGGTTAGGCGGGTTGAGTATCTTTGCCTGCGGTGTCTGCTGCTCGTTGCCGATTCTCGGCCCACTGATTGGTGTTGCCGTGCTGGCGTCACTGGCCACTTGGTTGGAAAGCCTTGCCATCCTATTGCTGGGCGTGGGCGTCGTGTTTTTTTTGCTGGTGCGGCTGAGAAAAAAGACGACTGGAGCGGTCTGTTCCACCGCTTGCAATTGCAACCCTAAACAAATCCGAGTCGATCAAACGACTGTTGGCTAAAATGTCCCTTATGATCGTTTTAAAATCCTTATCAGTTTTCGTTTTGGCGGGTCTCTGTGAGATCGGCGGGGGCTATCTGGTGTGGCTTTGGCTGAAAGAAGACAAGCCACTTTGGTATGGGATTTTGGGCGGTATCATCCTGGCACTTTATGGAGTCGTCGCTACCTGGCAACCAGCGGGATTCGGCCGGGTGTATGCCACCTATGGCGGAATCTTCATTGTCATGGCCCTAATCTGGGCGTGGAAGGTGGATGGTTTCAAGCCGGATAAATACGACCTGATCGGCGCGCTGATTGCCCTGGTCGGGGTCTGTATTATCTACTATGCCCCCAGAAAATAGCAGAACCACAAAAAGCGGAATGTCCCGTCATTAGGACATTCCGCTTTCCAGAGCGTCAATGATTTAAGCCTGCTTCCATCGAATACCGCAGCCGATGGCTTTAACGGTCGGTGTTTCTACTGGTTTACCCGCCAGGAGAGCATCCACAGCCTTCTGGACGTATTTTTCGCCCGCTTCGGATGGATTGTCCCGATTGTTATCGATCGCTCCAATGTAGCTGACGATAAAATCAGAGCCGGTACGCTTCACCACGTAAACCGTGGGTGTGCTGCGAGCGCCATAGGTTTTGGCAACTTCCTGCGTCTCATCGAGCAAATAGGGAAAAGCGTAGCCCTTGCTGGCACTCCGCTTTTTCATTTCGTCAAAGCTATCACCTGGTGAGAGCGTCCCGTCATTGGCATTGATCGCAATGACCGGGTAGCCCTTCGCGGCATACTGGTGGTTCAGCGCCATCATGCGATTTTCATAGGCTTGAGCGACCGGACACGTATTGCAGGTAAAAACGACAATGTACCCTTTCGTTGCCGAAGCATCACCCAGGGCCACCATTTTGCCGTCTACATTCTTGAGCTTAAAAAGCATGGCTTTATCGCCCACCTGGTAACCTTGTGGTGGTGTTACAAAACCCGACAGGGTCAATAATATCAGGCCGATGACACTTAAAAAAAATGGCTTTCTCATAATGAATTTGATCGTTTGATAATTTATTGAATGAACGGCCGCAATTCGGTTTCCAGCTCGGCCAGGGTAAGCCCTTTTTCAAAGGTTTTTCGCTGTTTCCGGCTGGGATCGATAATCAGCGTAAAGGGTAATGCACCCGACCAATCGGGCGAAACTTTGCCGATCCAGCTATTGTAGTCAGGCTCATCGAGCAAAAGCATTTCCGGCGATTTTATGCCGGTTCTGGCAATGAATGGTTGCACCTTTTTGACGAGCTGCCCGATCCCATCCAGGTTGACCAGAATCACTTTTACTTTGTCGGTGGCATGAGCCGCCGATAGCTGTTCAAAATACGGCAGTTCCGCCACGCAGGGAGCGCACCAGGTAGCCCAGAAATTAACCACGAGAACCGTATCGGTCGGTCGGGTCAATAACCGCTCCAAAGCGGGATATTTTATGACCGGCATGCGCTGGGCAATACTGGCCTGCCCTATCACCAATAAGGATAGGAGCAGCCACGTATGAATTGATTTCATAGGTCAGTGTTGGGAAAATATGCAAAGACATACCAGGCACCTAATCAAAGGTGGTTAAGCTGGTTTACGATATGACTAATGCCGTTTTTGGCGGGTGCCAGAAGTCAAAATGAGGGGCTGTGTAGGCAATTGCTGACTGCAAGATGGGTAAAGTACGTGCCACAGCCTGGGGAAAGAGCAGAAACACAAACCCTGCCGGTACAACCGACGCAGCACATTGAGAGCAGCCGTAAAACGGATTAACCGCCTGCGCGGTTTCCGCTGCCTTTTTGGGAGAAGATGACTTTTTAGGGCAGCAATGCGAGCAGCTTTTTTTAACGGATACCCAGCCCGTTGCTCCTGCCGCCGGTAAGAGCGATAAAAGCAAAACGTAACAGGCCAGTATGAAGGCGATCCGTTTCAAAATTGCGGCATGGATAGAAGGATAAAGGTAGAAAAAATACCCGAAATCGAAAGGATACCCCAAGCGGTAACCGTCCGGGGAAATACGGAATTCAGCGGGGTTTTCCGATTTTATCAATTTCCATCACCAGATTGACCATTTCCTTGGTTTCGGCCGAGTTGCCCATTTCCAATGTAATTGGGCCATCCCCCGGCTGGATGTTCAGTTGAAAGTTTAGCCAGGGGCAGCATAGCTGTTCAAATTTGATGAACTCAAATAGCTGGCCGCTCAAACTGCTATCCGGTTCCTGGAACACCAATTTGTAACTGTTCTTATTCTCGAGGGCTTTATCCACTTTTCTAAAAATGGTCTGATGCAGTTCGTTCATGCGTTTAATCTGCTCCCGGTCAGTGAGTTTGCAGGCCAGGGCGATTTTTTCTTTTAACTGGGCTGTGGATGCCATTTTCTTTGATGTCTGGGCCAAGCCGGATAAAGCAACAAGCCAGGCCGGTGAAAACCATTGGTTTCATGTTTTTTCGGTAAAGATAAACCGTGGACTATAGTCCACGGTCAAGACTACAAGCCGAAAATATTTTGATCCGACACGGCAGTACGAGCGTTTTGTTCAACACCCAACGTCTATATACTTATGAACTGACTTGTTGACCCAAAATAGGGTCATCATTTAAATCGAGGGGTGAAAGGTTCAAAAAGCAATAAATTTTGGCCGGAAAAGAAACCTTTCTCCCCCGCCGTTGCGACGCACCACTCTGATTCCAACCATCAGAAAAACGTATGGGGCAATTGCTGAGCGATTGAATGAATTTGGTTTAAAAACACTTAGGGGCTATCCGTTTCAAGGTAGGCAAGTTATGCGGTTGCATCAGCGAAGTATTGCGGCCATAAAAACAAAATAGTTGATTAAAATCGGGGTATCCTTTATCCCCTTTCCAATGGGAAGGATTTTATAAAAACGGAGGTTCGTCGATTAAAGTTAATTGACTCGTTCCGACGGCTATTTTTCAAAATCTGTGCTATTCAGAACTTGATTACTAAGTTATTCTGGCTCAGAAATTGCCTAACTTCGTTCGAAAGAACCTTCGAAATGCTACACTTCTTTGCCTATCATCCGGACGTGTATTTCATTGAATACACATCGGATGGGCCTGGCTATACAGTCATTCCATCGGCCGCGCTGATTTGTACCTGTGACCGCCAGGAGCTTACGTTTATGTTTACCTACAATTAATTAATACCGTAATGAGGAAAAACGATACCGAGCCGACGCTGGAAGAATTAGAGGAACAGATTCGGTACATCAATACTGTCTTCCCGCCCGAAAGCTAAAATAAACAGCCCGCATTCCCTTCGTATAACGTACCGCTATCTCGAAAATATAATATAATTATTACATGTATTTTGGTATTATGGTAGTTTTTGTGTTATAGTTGCACAGAGCACGTTAAAATATCCTACCATGATCGAATTTGAAAACCACATCCGTCTGGATGATATCCGCCGTATCGCCATCGGCAAGCGGCTAAAAATCCCCTTATTTTCCTCTTACGTTTCGGCAGGATTTCCCAATTCGTCGGAGCATTATATTACCAAAGTTTGTGATCTGAATGATCTCTGCATTGCCAATGAAGATGCCACCTACTTTGTCCGGGTGCGGGGTGACAGCATGTCTGGTGATCGGATCGATGATGGAGACTTCCTAATCGTCGACAGCTCGCAGGAGCCCAGCGAAGACAAGATTGTGGTGGTTATACTTAATGGAGAACATGCGGTCAAGCGCATCCATTATGTCGGCGAAATGGTGGTGCTGGAGTCTTCCAATCCGAAATACCTGCCCATTTACATTCACCCGGGGGATGATTTCCGAGTCTTCGGAGTCGTCACCCGCATCCTGGTCAAGCCCGTATGAACCTGGTCGGCATTGGAGACTGCAATAACTTCTACGTGAGCTGCATTCGAAGTTTTAACCCGAAACTAATCGGACAGCCGGTTATTGTTTTATCAAACAATGATAAATGTGTCGTCGCCCGTTCGAACGAAGCCAAAGCCCTCGGCATCCGAATGGGGCAGCCCTTGTTTCAGCTCAAGAGAAAGGTCAGTGATTATAACGTCCAGGTGTTCAGCAGCAATTATGAGCTTTTTGGTGATATGTCCCGGCGGGTATTCAATACAATTGGCCGCTTCATGGAACACACGTTTCCCTATAGCATCGATGAGCTGTTTTTTTCAGCCTCCGGTTATGAGTCGATTTACGGCAGCCACGCCGACATGGCCAGAATGATGATCAAAACCGTTGATCAGTGGACCCGCATACCGGTATCGATTGGAATTGGAGAGACCATGACGCTGGCCAAAGTAGCCAACCGACACGCCAAAAAACATCCCGAATACCAGGGCGTTTTTGTGATGGATAATCCGGAATTGCGCGAATCCATTCTGGCAGAATTTCCGGTGGGTGATTTATGGGGCATCGGCCGTCAGTATGAAGTCCTGTTAAAACAGAACGGCATCCGAACCGCCCTGGAACTAAGCCGCCTGCCCCACGACTGGATCAAACAGTTTATGACCGTGGAGGGACTACGGCTGGTCTACGAGCTTCAGGGCATTCAGTGCCGCGATCTGGATACGGAACCGCTCCACAAGAAATCCATCTGCGTTGCCCCTTCGTTTGGCCGTAAAGTCTGGAGCTATGGAACCCTGTGTGAAGCCCTGGCTACTTATTTAGCCCGCGCATCCGAGAAACTGCGTCGGCATTCCTCGGCCGCTGGTGTCGTTACGGTGTTTATTCACACCAACCGGTTTGATAAAGTTGGCCCACACCATTCAGCCAGCCAGTCCATTACCTTGCCGCATCCTTCCAGTTCTACCATGGAGCTATTGCAATATGCTGAACCGGTATTGAAGTCTATTTATAAAACCGGTTATGACTACCAGGAGGTCGGTCTGATTCTCAATGAGATTGTTCCGGAGGGCCACCAGCAACAGCTACTCTATAGCGACACGCCCAATCCCCGGCAGGCCCAGCTCAGCCAAGTGGTTGACAAGCTGAACGGGAAGTATGGCCGGGATAAAATTCGGCTCGGCCTTCAAGGTTACGATAAGTCCTGGAAGATGAAACAAGACCACCTGCCCCCCAGCTATACCACAAAATGGAGTGACATTATTGAGGTCAGGTAAAGATGCAACCGACCTTAAAAAGCAAGAAACTCCTCGATTTGGGTCTGACGAACCATTAGCCCCACATCCCGCAAATATTCTTTTGTTTGTCGCGCCCTCGAGTGTCTGTAGTGTTTTCGAATCAGTCGATTACTGTGGCTGGAAATATTGCGGTAAGTGATGCTAAAGGGGATGTGATTTTCATTGCCAGTCATGACCCACTTAAATTTGACATTGGGGGTAGTGTTTATAAATGATTTTGGCCAGCACCTCTATACACTCACCACAAAAATCTCAGGTTATCAACTGACCATGTTGGGTCTTTATGGTATCGCCACCGTTAAGCTCGCATTTTTCAAGAGGACATACCTCTCCCAGAGCAGAAGCTCTATAAGGAGCATGCTCAATGTATAACGTTAAAATAGAGGAAATTAGCTCTAATTACTGGCTACAGCCAACACGTCAAACGTGCCTGATACCTGCGGGTGTTTATTGGTGATACCAGTGCCATACCCGCCCAGTGTTGCATTAAAATTGCCACGGATCCGGTAAAGCGAATAGGTGCCTTCCTGACGAATAATTGTTGAAGATTCGACGGTTAAGCTGCCTTGTTCGGTATTGTAAAGTTGTGGCCCAGGTAGATTTAACACCAGGTCCGAAATTTCACCACGGGGATTTGGTTTCATTAAGGTGCCCATCGGGTACGTGCCGGCACTGATGGTTCTCATAATACTCAGAACCGCATTCGAACGAAATTCAGACGGAACCATCGAACTTTCGGCATAATTGCGAGGCTGATTAAACGTGGCATAGATAAAAACCTCATCTCCTGCCGATGCCGTAGCCTGCACTCCCGATATCTTCCCGCCATCCTGTACACGCTCCTGACCTTCCGCACTTACGGTAAGGTCGCCAGTTATCGAAACCCTTCCTGATCCCTTATAGCTGGCCAGGTTCGAAGGCATAACCAAATAAGCGGGTAGATCGGGTTCCGGCTCCTTATTACAGCCAGACAATCCCACAAAAAGCAACCCCACCAGCCAAATGCTGACCTTTTTCATACGATTGGTTTTAAATGAAACTACAAATACGAATCAATGAATTACTTTTTAGGACCATGCAGAATCAGATCGTTACGCTGCTCGGTAATCTCACCGTAACGCTTTTTGGCTTCACTGCTCATATTGGCTCCCAGAGCAATAGTCTGCTGATAGGTTTCTGACATCCGCATATGTAGCTCATCGATGATTTTGATACGCTCCGAATCGGTTAGCTTCAATGTTTCGGATGTATAGAACTCGGTAGGCATCTGAAAGTTATCAACAACATAGCCAACAAGCGTAGAAACAGCCTTTCCGGAAGACACGCCGGCCAGTACGTTTCCCAGACCAGGGGCAACGATGTTGGCCACAAGGGTTACGAGTTTACTGGCATTGCTGTTGCCCTTTATCATGGTTTGCCGGTACTGCTCATCTTTCAACTGCGCTACCTTCGTTTCCAGTTCCTGACGGGTTGTTGCATCTAACTTGTCCCAGTCTTCGGGTGCCAAAACGTTATATGAAGCCATCAAATCACTAATAGCCTGTGCCAGGTCATTAGCTGGATTCGATCCGTTATTCGAAGCGAAAGAGATATTAAAAACGGGCAACGGCGGCAACTGAATCATATTGCCGGACTTGGTAACCGTTTGAAGTTGATCTTTAATTGCCTTAGCCTTCGCCAGAGCGCCATTATACTGCTCCATGTACTTGAACGAAAACCCATTACCGGTTGTAGCGCTAAAACCCGAATTCCCTTGTTCCAGAACACTGGCCATGTTTACGTATTTTGACCTTAGACCCCACAACTCCGTGTGCATTTTCAGAATCTCATCCACTTTGTAGTAATTCGTTACGCCTTTGGAAACCACGATCCGGGAGTTAATTTCCGCAATGGTCATTTTCTGAATCCGCTCCTGAATGATGCGAATGATTTCCAGTTTGGCAGCGGCTTCCGTGTTGGCATCACCGGAAATATTGATTTGAGCCGAGGCTGGCACCATGGCCACTATCAGGGCAATCAGAAGGAATGTGAATAGCTTTTTCATGGGAATGGGGATTAAGGTTTAACTTGAAAATTCAGCCGTACCGTGTCAGGCCGGGTATAACCCCGCTCCTGCATGGCCACTAAAACAACTTTACAATCACCCGCTGCGGCAGGGGTGAACATCCAGCGGGATTTGCCCAATGGAAGCGGTACACCCACCTTTTGAGGGACGGGTATCGTATCCTGTCTCAGTCGACCTAAGCCGGTTTCCTGAAAAAAGACAAGCTGATAACCGGTTTCGGAGTAATACGAATCCGTTACCAATTGCAGATCGACCCAAACCGACTGCCCCACCTTGGGCACGTTGCTTTCAGCCGCCACATTGAGCTTGATTTTATAGGGGGCTACTATTTCCAGACTTTCCGATTGGCAGCCCGGTAGTGCCAAAAGAAGCACAGAAAGAAAAAAATGAATAGTCTTACCGTGGTAAGAGTTTGTGAATAGCTTTTTCATTCGTCGTCTTTGGATGGTAAAATGATTTTAATCCCCACGCCGGCATTAAACCGGGTATTGATGACTGATGATCGAAACAGATAGTGCTCTTTCACCCGGGCGATCAGGATTAAATTGCCGGTCAGCAGGTATTCCGCTTCGATTGCCGCAGTCGGACCAACCACCCATTTTGAACGGTTTCCAATCATAGCCCCTTCTACCGATCGGCGATCGCTGTTCACTGATTCATAGCCACCTGCTGCACCAATCCCGGCATTGATGATCAGCGACTGACTCACGCGGCCTAAAATCCGGGTATAAATTTCAGCGGTACCGAGCCACTGCTGCAAGGGAACGCGGTCCGCATCGTAAGCGTAGCTTTTCTGATTCATGTGAATCCCGGCTTTCCAGTAGAGGTACCGTGAATGGTATTTACTGAAGGCAATTCCGGTGAAATACCCAAAATTGTCTTGTTTGGGCAGACGAAAGCCATCCAATGCACCGACAGATACCTCGACAGCAGTCTGGCCAGTTTGGTGGAGTTGGGCATAAGCACCGGTACCGATGCCCGTCATAAATAGCGCGAAAATCCAACGTTTGATCATAACGGACGAGCTGAGGCTAATTCTTCGGTTCCGATGGGTAGCGTCAACATACGCCCTCCCTCCTTTTCATTGACCTGGACCATTAATCGACGATCCTTCTCCAGGGTCATCCGGCTTATGGCAATCACTTTGGTGATCTGTTTGCGATGAGGCACGCTGTTTTCTGATGTGTTGAAAACCTTGATCAGATCGATCGGCACATCCTGAGCAACGGAGCTTTCACCCGTTTTTTTGGACTGAGAGACAAATACGTGCATAAAATCCATGTCGTAATCCAGTTTCGAATCATTGTCCAGACCCAAAACCAGAAACATCACATCATCTTTGTAGAGGATGTTTTTCAAGTGCATATTCATGCCCTGCTGCTCAGTTCCAATGTGCTTGATACGACGTTTGGCAGTCATAGCCCGCTCTCCTAAACCATTGAGTTGATCAGCCAGGCGAGCCGGTGAACCGGTGCTTACTTTGGCCGTTTTGGGGACAACCGCGCCCATACCTACTTTGGTCAGGTCATAGGTTAGAACCAGCGGATTATCTTCATAGCTGACCAGAAAGCTGAATAGTCGGCCGTCGGACGTAATGACCGTTAAACTACTTTCCAGAAAAGAACGGCCTATAGCCTTTATCCGGAAGACATTGCCGGCACTGGCCACCGCTTCACCGAACAAATCTTTACTTCCCAGATCGGCATACTTGATTTCAAAAGGAAAAATCAGGTGAGTGGTTTTGTTGGAGCTAACCTTGATTGCATAGGAAGTCTGAAAAGTATTTTTATCCAGACTCTGCGAATAGGCAATCTGCGCGCGCGCGGCTCCTGCAGAAAGCAGTAATAGACCAAAAAGGAGTAGTGGTTTCATGGTGTTAGATTGATTTGAGGTAAAGATGATAGCCACCTTTCAAATGAATGGTAGATTGTCTGACGGCCGACGAAGCACCGAATCGGGCAGTACTGAGAACGGTATTCAATAAGGCGCTACCCGTGGGCACCTGAACGCCCTGCACGGCGGATGACTTCAATTGGCCGCCCAATTGTTCAGAAAGACCCGGGGCGTTGACTCCGGTACCGCCGTCGAGGTCGACCGCTTCCAGATCCAACGGAATCAACTGACTGTTGAGCTGGAGACTGCGAACAATCAGGAAAATTCGGTCACCTTCCGGTTTACAGATGGCGTGTACAATGGTATTAGCCGGCACATTGATACCATCGACGACAATCGCTTTGGTTAGCCGCAGCTTCACCGGCTGGCCAGCTCGCACGCTCTGATCATCGTGAATGACCGCTGGTATCATCGTGGCCACAGCCCGTTTATTGTATCCCGAACTTTGCAGGCTCGTTTTTTGAGACTCCCGGCGTGTTGTGCCGACCTCGGCGGTATTGAATGGGTTTTCAACAACCGGAGTAGGTTCGGCCAACCTTGACGCCGTTGTGTTATCCGCCAATTGAATCAGATTGGGTACACCGGGCGTTTCTGGCATAGCCGCAGTTGTTCCATTTGGTCGAGGCTGAGGAGCCTGGACCTGCCCTGCCGATCGGCTTGCGTGATACGTGCTCAATTGATTCTCCAGTTGCTGATCAGTCTGATTCGTTCCCACATAATAGGGCTGTGGGGGATGGTATTGGTATCCTTGAGAATTTGCCGATTTACGCCCTCTGCGGCTTTTAACTGGCTGAGTGGGTATTGGAGCCGTTACAGGTTGAATCATGGGCTGAGCGCTTATATTTGACAGACCAGCGGTCGGCTGTGCGTTATTTGCGCGTTCATTTGGAATTTCATCCGTCGGTATCTCCCTCAGGCTGTTGGTGACCTCAACTTTCCGTGTATTGGAAAATTCCGAAAGCATTTGCCCCTCAGCACTACCCACCACGGAATGGCCAATCGATGGCCGCTTTAGTTCGGAGTTCTCAGCGGTGGGAATTTTGGCATTAAAACCAATTGATTGGGCGGCTTGCCCCTGCCGTTCTTTCGGAATCCCTTTCCCGCCACCGCTTACGTAAAACAGTCCAGCCAGAAAGGGGAATACAATCAGGGGAAATACCAAATAGGCTTTTCGTTGGTGATAAAATGCTTCATCAGAATTGGGGATGAGCGTTGCGGTCGTGTTCATCGTTTCCGGGGTTGTTTGCTGAGGTATTCTTTCGCCAAACTGTCCAGTCGACTGATGTGTCGATCCTGCCTGAGGTTTGAACTGGGATTCTTTACCTGATTAAATAGCTGCTGCATGGGCTCAATAATTTCCTGCGGATTAAGCTTTGGTGCCGGCTGCTGTAACTTCGGCCAGGCGGTGGCCAGCTTATAGACACTCCAGCCAATCAGTATAAAAAATAATCCGGCCGTCAATCCAAGCCGAGCCCGATCGGACAACCCGGCAATCCAGGCGCCGACGCCCATAATGGCTTTCCCTAATAGTCTCATCGCCGTAGCCGTTCTTCGATGTCCGAATTATCTACGATATCCAGTTGCTCAATGAGAAAACCATGTGGGTTTACCTCGGATCGGCTGACATTCCGCAGGTAGCCGTCTGTGATGAGCCGGCGTGTGGTAACCTTCGTTAAGCGAATAATCTGCTGACGGGCAAATGAGCGAAACCGGTAGGGATACTGATTCAGATCAAGCCGGATGCTGTCCACCTGAATCTCCTGCGAAGCCGCGGCCTGAATCAGGTTATTGTAGTACCCCTTTTCTTTCGTATCCAGATACAGCCGTTGAATGCTTTCATCCCCATAGGGCAGGGCCTCCCGGATGTGCTCCTCGATGCTGTTACCATCCGGATCTAGCGTGAAGAATAATTCGTGGAAACGCCGGATGTGGTCACGGGCTTCAACGGGTCGATTCTCCCGAACGTCTTTTCTCAGGGCGGCAATCAGGGTTTTGCCCTGCTCGACCACGTAGACCCGGCTATCCGCATCGGAATCGACTTTGTAAGCAAATACCAGGCTGCCAATGGTCATCATCACGCAGGCGGTAATGATGATGATCGACAGTATGCGGATGTTCCGGTAGGAGGTCTCCAGATTGCGGAGGGATTTGAAAAAGGTTTGATCCTGAGCCATGAGTTAAGAAGATTGTTTGTTGGAACCGGTAATGTTTCGTAGTTCGTGCTGAGCCGCGCGGCCATACCACTGAGCCTGTTGACCCATCGCTTGACCAGCCATAATCGTCGCCCCTAAGCCCATCTTGGCAGCATCGGCCACCATCCCTCCAGCGGCTACACCTCCCTTGCCAACCATTCCGGCCGTACCCAATGCAGCCGGCATTGCCGCACTCACCGCAGCGGCTGAAATCGCGGTGCTCATACTGGATATTCGCTGCATGGCTGAGCCAACTCCGGAAGAGGAAATGATGTAGCTGGCAATGGTTGGAATGGTGAAGTAGGCCAGCGTAGCGATGATCATAAACACGATGTAAATGATCTTCCCGCTTTGGGCCTCATCCGGGATATTATTGGTCAATTCCAGATACTGGAGAGCGATTACCTTGCCTTGTAAATAGGTGACAATCGTTCCCAGAATGTTGGCCAGGGGAAACCAGAGCGATACCTGCACATACCGGGCAATCCATAAAAGGTGACTATCCTGAAACCCGGTAAAAATGGCGATCGCAAACGCCAGTGGCCCAATCATCGTCAGCACAATCATAAAGAAGGCCCTGACGGTTAGAATCACCAGTCGGGCCGCTAAATAGACGGCATAGAACAGGTTTTTTAGAAAGTCATTGAATCCTTCATTGATATACAGTCGGTATTTTTCGACCACCAGACTCATGTACTGCCCGATCTGCCAACCGTTCATTTCATCCAGTTTCTGATCCATCTCGGCTAACCGCTGTTGCATCTTTTGCTGACGCAGGTTTTCAATCTGCTGAATTCGGGTGGTCTGCACATCGATCATGTTTTGCGTCGACGTTTCCAGCGGCTTGATCAACGCGCCAATGAAATCGGTAACGATCGTGAAATTGAGTGCCAGAAAACCAATGGCGAAGGGTCTGAGCAGCGGCCATACATCGACTCCCTCCGCATAGGCCAGATGCCGCAGAATTTTAAAGCCAATGAAGAGGCTGGCGGCAATACCGGCAATCGAAGCCGCGACGTCGCCAAAATTGCCCATGCCCTGGAGCACTTCTTTATACGCCTGCGTGATCGATGCCTCGAAAGACTCGAACTTGCGGTAAAAATCGTAGTCAACGTAGGTTCCCGCGCCGGGCTGAGCTGCCTGTAGTAAAATCATTGCCGATCGGATAGAAAGTTTGTTTGTTTTGAAAAACGACAGGGGTTGTAAAGCTTTGATTGACAGCCAAATCTTATTTGCTTTGAAAACGGACCGGTTAGACTGAAGCCTTTGCCCGTCTGGAATCTGCAAAATCCACGATGGCAACCTGAATGTCTCCACCATTGGCTACGGTACGTTGCTGCACTTCGTACTTTTCGGTTTCTTCCGTGGTGTAGGCAGCATATTCCTCCAGACTTACCTCGGTGGCATAGACTTTGGACCGGTGCCCCAATGCAATAAAAACCTCTTTGTATTTGCGCATCGGGTCCAGATCCTTATTGACGGACAGGACGAGCTGTTTTTGCTTTTCGGTCAGACCCAACAGTTGGCGGACTTCATCGAACCGGTTCTGGTATTTGCTTTGATCGAGCAGAATTTTACAATCCGAGTTGTTGATGACCGCATCTTTGACGATTTGGTTACCGATGATATCATCAATCTCCTGCGTGACGATCACCGCTTCTCCGAAGTATTTCCGAACGGTCTTGAACAGGTACTGGATGTAAGTGGCCATGCCTTCTTTGGCAATGGCTTTCCATGCCTCCTCAATCAGCATCATTTTCCGAACCCCTTTTAGCCGGCGCATTTTGGCCACAAACGTCTCCATGATGATCAGCGTTACCACCGGGTACAGGATCGGGTGATCTTTGATATTGTCCAACTCGAAAACCACGAACCGTTTGTTGAGAAGATCAATTTTCAGATCGGAATTCAGCAGGTAATCGTACTCACCGCCTTTGTAGAAAGGCTGCATGGTCAATAGAAACTTCTGCACATCGAAATAGTCCTTCTCGTACTTTTTCTCAGTCAGGTAAGCCCGAAATCCGTTCTCATCGTCGCAGTATTCGTAAAAGCCGTTGAAGCTACCTTTGCCAGGCGTCTTTTTGATCAGCTTCAGATACTGCTCGACCGCATCTGATAGGGCAACCTCTTCGGTTCTGGTAAACTGTTCGGTTTCTTTCTTCCAGAGGGTCAGCAGCAGCGTTTTAATCGATTCCTTCTTTTCGATGCCAAAAACACCATCCTCAGCGTAGAAAGGATTGAACGTAATTGGATTGTCCTCCTCATAGGTCAAATACACCCCATCCCGTCCGCGCGTTTTCCGGTGGATCATCTCACAGAGGCCGCGGTACGAGTGACCCACATCGACCAACAGGACGTGCGTTCCCTGTTCGTAATACTGGCGAACCATGTGGTTCGTAAAGAAGGATTTCCCGGATCCGGAAGGGCCAATAATAAACTTGTTCCGGTTCGTAATCCAGCCCCGCTCCATTGGTTCATCCGACAGGTCTACCCACACCGGTTTGCCGAACCGGTCACAAAGCCGAATCCCGAAGGGGGAAAGTGAGCTGCGGTAAGACGATTCCAGATTGAACATGCAAACCGCCTGCTCGACGAAGGTGTAAAACGTATCATCCAGGGGAAGGTCACCGGCATTACCCGGAATTCCCGCCCATAAAAGCCGGGCTGCATCCTGAGTATTGTGTTTCGGAAGGCAATCCAACTGGGCAATGGCGGCTGAGGCCCGGGAACGCAGATAGTCAATCTGTTCCGGCTTTTCCGTCCAAACCATCAGGTTGAAGTGTGATCGGCAAACCGTGCGTTGCGCGGTAATCGCTTCCTGAATAAATTTTTGCGTCCAGTCCCGATTGATTGCGTTCTCGTTGGAATACATCGATAACGAATTAAGGTACCGGGTTTGCTGCTCAAATTCCCGAAGGGCCGCTGGTCCATCTTCGATGCAGATGTACTGATTGTACATGTGATTGCAGGGCAGCATCAGGCCCACCGGTAGTACATTACCCACCGCGAATTGGGTGCTATCCGAAGATAGAGGGCCGTAACCAGCCATGACGTCAACCATATGCGGAAGCGCTTCAACGTCAGAAAGGGTAAAACACATCACCTCCTTATCCCCTATCCGGACGTGGCCATCGATGTCCCAGTCTTCCAATGTGACCTTGCGCCGGCCGTCGGGTTGTAATCGGAAGTAGTTCGGAACAATACCCCTATCCCCTTTCCCACTGACAAAATCATCATCCGTCAACCGTTCAGCCGCAATGCCGCCATCCTGCAAAATCCGTTCAAACTGACTGACCGCATCAAAGAAGCTTTGCAATTCCTTCGGATCAACCTGCTCCCTCGGGACAAGCCGACGTCGGGTTAATGAATGACGCGTGCTCTTCTGCTTTTGCCGGGATTTGGGAAGTTTACTGATGTAGAGGTAGCAGTAATGATTCAGAAATGGACGTTCAATAAAATGCCGCTGAAAGGCAAGGGTTAAAAAACTGGTGTCATCATGCTCCTGATCAGCCTGGTATTTTTCTTCCATAAACCAGTCCTGCTTATGAATCACCGTACCGACGGGCAGCATTTTAATGGCTTTGCACAAGGCACTGTGCAGGCTTCGGTAATCCTCGGGAGACTGGGTAAAGATTTCCGGAAGTAACAGGCGAAAGCCTACCGTAACGTCGGCCAGTTTACTGATCAGGCAGTTGTTTTCAACGGCCAGTAGTGGAAGTGCCTTTTCGAGTGTTCGGGCGTTTAGTTTCACGGAGTTTGGCGAACGGTTTGGCTGAATTAATGATGATTGCTTTCGGCTGAGAACGGGTAGCCTCCTGTTTGACAAGGCCCCACATGCCATGCTTGGCCGACATTCGCATACAGTACCAGACGCCGCCGAGGGTAAGAGAAAGTACGATAACGGTGGTCAGATACGTGTTAACATCGAGCCCGTAGAGAATCAGCGCCAGAAAAAGACTACACGCTACAATCCCCACTGCTAAGTAGAGGTAGGTGCCTTTCAGACCCTTCAGCTCTACGGGTTTTCCGATGCCTTTGTTGATTTCCAGCATGGATTACGCGCCGAAGAAGGCGGTTAATACCGTGCCCACTGCAATCAAAAATAAGGCTGCACCAAACCAGCCGGTAACCGCTTTCATCGTGTCAGGGTCGCCATTGTGCCATTTTGAATACACCCGAATAGCGCCAACCAAACCAATGATCAGACCGATGGCCAGTACAATGGTGTTTGCGGCCACACCGTAACTCCGGATGGTGGTAGCGGTTGAGCTGAGTGCCGCAGCGCCATTACCGGCCGCGGGTTGTTGTGCCATGGCCAGGCTGCTAACAGTGAACAGGGCGGCTACCGACAATAGCCTTTTTGTAGAGAAAAGAGTACGGTTGAACATAACAAAAAGAGATAAAAGTGAAGAAAAATAAATAATTAAAATTAAAGCGTTTTCACAAATTTAGTAAATGATAAAAACAAATTCCCTGAATATGCGAATTATTGGACAAAAAAAATCTCATATATGAAAAAGATCATCCAAATAATCCCATTGGCGCATTCTTACAAGCTGGCTATAATTACGACTGTGACGCATTTCATTGGAATTCATATCATCGAATACCTCTGTTGAATCCCGTTGATCTTGATCAGCCTGGTCGTTTTGATCCGCATAGTGAGCCATAAGCAGACGATGGGCAACAAACGCTGCGACACCGATACCCCAGTAAGGTGAAACCGCATTAATCGTACGCCCCTCTTTGAGAAAGTGGAGCAATCCAGCCCATACCATCAAGGCACCCCAAAACAAAGCAAAACGAACGCTTACGGCATTCCAGTAACTCATTCGTGATTTCCGGTATGTGGCGCGGTCGTAGCCGATAAGCCATAGCGCAGCTTTGGCAGCCCCGTGCAAACCGACTCTGACCAGTATCATCACCAGGCGCTCTGATGCGTTACCCAGCCAACGGGCAGCCCGAACCGCGAAGGTGACCAGAGCGATAAAAACCGCCAATGTCACAAAATCCCAGAAACCAAAACCAGCGTTCATCGAAGTAAAAATTATGATTTAGACAGGATATCCCCAAGGCTCTTACGCTTTTGCCCATTGATCACTTCAGCCAATAAGTTGGACTCCTCTCCACTGTCAGGCTTCGCGCTCACGGTACCGTCGGATTGAACTTCAATCTCTTTTGCAGATGTAACAACCTCATCAAGCGGTTTCTCTCCCTGCGGCACAACTATGCCAGTAATGGGCATGAACAGGCTGTTGGGGTCAATTTCACTGGCAACGGGCACTACTGGTAAATCGATCGCCTGCTGAGGTTTTTCGATTGTTGATTTTGCCTTTGCAGGCCGCTTCCGGACGGACTTTGGCTTTTCTGCCTTGACATCCTGGACGTTCTCAACGGTAGGCTTTTCTACCTGGCCAGCAAGCCCGGCCGATGTGTTCCCGATGGAGGGCGTAGCGGGATAATTGCGAACCATGAAAAGGTCGGCTTCCTCCTCTTCGTCATCAATAGGCCCTTTCTCACTGGGTTGCTGGATCGGGTTTTTAGATCCGCGGCCAATCACCCAGTCGCGGATATCTTCCCGGTAAAACTTCCAGGCAACAAATGCGTAATAAATGACGGCTGCGATTCCAGTTACTTTAAAGAAATCGCCCCATGTATACTGGCTGAACATAGCTGTTTATGGTTTGCGAATAATGGCTGAGTCGTTTTGTTGCGACCCAGCCTATTGATTTTACAGTTTGGCCTCTTCTTTGGTGACCGTCCGTTGCACGATTTCAAGCACATTATTCAGAATTACATTCATGGGTACATCGTACTTGTAATTCAGATCCCGTAGCAACTTGTGATTCTCCTTTGAGATCGCAATGTATTTTTTGTACTCGGTCGACTTATTAGCCGGTTGTTGGAGAATTTCTTCCAGAACGATAGAAGATCCAGCGACTTTCCTGCGCTCTGATTTAGGAGTCGAAGCCGTGGCGGGTTTTGGTGTTGAAACCGGAGTTGCGTCTGGCTCCTGCTTGGGTGTTACTGGCTCAGCCCCGGCAGGTACTGGCTTTTGTACCTCGACTGTTGGCTCAGGTTCCGGACTGGGCTGCTGAGCGACTGGCGCCGACGGTTCGCTCGTTGGCTCTTCAGTGCTACTTACCGACTTCGGAATTAGCGAATTGGCAAAACCCGCTAAACGGGTAGCATGACTTTTTTTGGTAGCGTCTACCAAACTACTTGGTTTGTCCATGTAATTGATTGTTTTTCATGATAAGCTCTTCTACTTCAATAAATAACTCTTTCAGTCCCGAGTTGCGCAGGTACGCCGGCGGCATCGGAAATAAGGTGGAACGGTTGGCAGGATCCTGATAGGAGTCGCGTTGTGGTATCCGGCTTTTCAATGCCTGAAGTCCGTAGCTAACGAAACTATCTTCCAGTTGCTCAACCATGCTGGCATCCCGGGAAGGCTTGTATTTGTTCCAGACTACCCAGCAATTCTCAATCGGGACTAAGCCGATCTGTTTAATCGCAGTGAGGTACTGGAATCCCGTTGTTACACTGTATTCCGAAGTTTCCATTGGCACCAACAGCAGATCAACCGACTTAATGGCCAGGTCATATCCCGCAATCTCAATATTACCCGGAAGGTCAACGAACACCACCTGCGTATCCGGAGCCAGCATCGTTATCATTTTCGGAACATCCTTCGGGTAGCCGGAAAGGATTTCGAAAGGGTCGATCCCCTCCTTTTCTCTCCGTTCTTCCATACGAAACTGCGCATCCTCATCAAGATTTTCAGCTTCCCGCAACCGTTGCGTATGAACCGAAAGCTGAGATCCGTCGACATCTAAAAGGGCGGTCTTTAAGCCGCGTTTGTAGTGGAGGTAAGACGCAACTATCACCGATAGAGTTGTTTTACCCATTCCACCTTTTTGGGTTGCAAAGGCGAGTACAGTGGGTTTTTTGGGGAGCCCTGGAGGTGCCATAAGAAGTAAGTCAAAGAGTATGTTGGACCCAAAGCAAAATTGAAATTCTGACAAGTGCAAGCCTTTATCAATAAATTTATACATTCATACATCGTTCTATCCCTTTATTAGTGTATTTAAACATTGAATGATTGATGTATCAATACAGGAATACATTGTCATTTCAATACAGGGATGTATTACATTGTTAATACACGGATGTATATATTTATCAATGTATTTTCTTGGCAGTTCAGCAGGAAACAGGCAAATCAACGCCCTGACCTTTCCAATACACGAATACACTAATTTATCTCTGTATCTGTGTATTGATCAAAAACCCAGTCTGGCCGGGAGGGAGGGATTGCAAAAAAGTTTCTCGGCTGAGAAAAGCAAGATGTGTTTTTGTGAGTACAAAAACTGTTTCGTACTTTGGCAGTCCGAACGATTTACCAGCCTCCGAAGTCGGCTGTAAAACATAAATAGCATGGAAGAATCGACAAGAAAAAAAGGAGGCAGACCCGAAAAGGACCCGAGCAAACGGGCAATAAAAATACTGAGGGTACGTATGGAACCGGATGAGTATAAGTTATTACAGACCCGGAAATCATCTACCTCAGCGCGAAGTCTATCGGATTTTGTCCGGTCTATCTGTCTGGAAAAGCCGCTGCTTTTAAAGAATGAGATGTCTACTCAGGAAGAAAAAGCCTTGTCTTTACTGCGTGAAATTCGGATTGATTTAGTGCGTATCGGGGTGAATATTAACCAGTCATCCAAGCGGATCAACAGCACTACAGACTATCAGGATCTGCAACAGGAAACCATGAGGATAGGCGAAAAAGTCGCAGCAATGGAACAACACTTTGATAGTTTGATAGCCAATTTCGGAGGTTCCAGATTCCAACCGTAAGTTTAAAATGGTAGCTCGGATTAGCAGTGGCTCCAATCCAAAAGGAGCGGTTTATTACAACGAAATGAAAGTGGAGCAGGGAGAAGCGGAAAGGTTGGCACTGCGCAATTACGTCGGAATCCTCGTCGATCCTGACCTCATGCAAAAACAGCAAGTGGCCTATATGCTGGAACAACAGGCCGCTTTGAATCCGCGTATATCCAAACCTACTTTCCACGTAAGCCTATCGTTGGCTCAGGGCGAAAAACCCGATTCCGCAGAATTGCTTGCGATCGCAGATCGATACATGGACGGTATGGGGTACGGTGGCCAGCCTTACGCCGTTTATCAGCATTTCGATACGGACCATACCCACGTTCACGTAGTCACGATACGGGTTGATGAGAAAGGGGATAAAATACCTGACAAATTTGAACGCGAACGTTCCAACAAGCTGCGGCAGCAGATCGAAAAAGAATTTAGCCTGGTTGAAGCCGAAAGAGTAGTATTGAACAGGTCGCTGCCTGAACTCAAGCCTGTACATTACGGACAGGGCGATTTGAAACAGGCCATGACCAATGTCGTTCTGACGGTGATCAATGATTTCCGTTTCAGTAGCTTTTCGCAGTTTAATCAGCTGCTGAGGCTCTACAACGTTCAGGCAGTTGAAGTACCGCTTGAAGGAAAGAAACCCGGCATGGTGTATACCGTGGCCAGAGAGCAGGAGCGGGAAGGAATTGCGTTTAAATCCAGTAGCCTCCGACAACAACCTACGAGGGAAACCGTCGAGCGCCGGATCAAGTCAGGAAAAAAAGTAAAAGCAGATTCTGCCTCCCATTTGCGCCGGCTCATTGAAGGGCGCCTTTCCGAAAGTGGTTCATGGATCGACTTTCAACAGAAGCTCCAGCGAATAAACATTCTGGTTGTTCCTCACCAGGGCAAAGACGGCGATCTATTTGGAATCAGTTTCCTCGACGTTAAACAGAAGGCGATTTATTCCGGTAGTGAGTTGGGTAAGGCGTTTACGGCAGGCACGCTGAAAAAACAGCTTGGAGAGGATTTCAAGAACTTACCCAAGGAAGATATCAAGCCAACCATTGAACGAAAGCCACAAGCTGAAACGGAACATAAACCAACCGCCCCCGAAAAAGAGCAGACCCTCGATTCGAATACGTCATTAATCCGTCGGCTGTTGTATGCCGCGGGCGCTATCGACGATCAGCAGGAAAGTGAACAGGAATTAAAGAAAATGACCCGAAAAACAACACCAAGACTATGAGAGAGGACCGCAAAGACCAGGCTAAAATTAACGAGATTGCCCTATGGGCGTCAATCATCTTTTTACTGGCTCACTTCTTTTTGGAGTGGCACGGACTGTTCAAAAGCTTAGGCTGGTCCAATCCGTTTGTCGACAACCTGATCAGAAAGCTACTGGCTGGCTTTGGTGTTTTAACTTCTCCGTGGCCACTGAAGTTATTGGCGGCCGGTGCTCTTGTCGCCTTCGGGATCAGCAGCAGGGGAGTGAAATCAAGAAGCCTTAAGCCTCAGTCCGTAGCCATCGATCTGGCAATAGGTGTTATTTTGTTTTTGGGCGGTACCTTCTTGGTTCCTGACTCTACGCAATGGTTGGTGGCTAAAGCAGGATTGATGGGAGGGTGTCTCATTTACCTGACGCTTACCATCATCGGCCTGCTGTACCTCCTCAAAGGCAGTCAGGGTATCAACCGTTTGATGAACTCTCAATTGGGGAAAGACCCCTTTAACGTCGAAAATGAAACTTTCCCCCAGGAGGAACGCCTGCTCACCAATGAGTACTCCGTGAATATTCCTACCGAGTTTACCTACAAAAGACGATTACGGCGGGGATGGATCAACATAGTCAACCCATTTCGGGGCTTGTTGATTGTGGGTAGTGCCGGTTCAGGTAAGACGTTCAGCCTGATTTATGCCATCATCCGGCAGCAGATCGAAAAAGGCTTTTCAATGTACATCTACGACTTCAAGTTTGCGGACCTGTCGATCGTGGCCTTTAATGCCCTGATACGCTTCCGGAAAAATCAACCCAAGAACATGAAGTTCTACTGCATCAACTTTGATGATCCGGCCAAATCGCACCGGTGCAATCCGTTGCATCCGGTTTATCTGCCGAGCATTGAAGACGCTGAGGAGAGCGCCAAAATGATGATGCTCAATTTAAACAAGTCATGGATCGGCAAAGAATCCGAGTTTTTTGTCAGTACGCCGATGTCCTATGTTACCTGTGCCATCTGGTTATTGAGGACTTACAAGGATGGCCAATACTGTACCCTTCCGCACGTTATCGAGCTGCTTTCGATGGATTACAAAAAGGTTTTTCCATTACTGGTTGATCGTCCGGATCTGGAAACACGAGCATCCATCTTTATTTCGGCTTTTGAAGGCGGAGCAATGGAGCAGCTGGAGGGACAAATGGCCAGTGCCAGAAGTGGCCCGGCAAAACTTTCGAGCCCGGGTCTATATTGGACGATGAGCGGGAATGATTTCATGCTGGATATCAACAATCCAAAAGAGCCGAAGATTGTCTGTGTAGGTAATAACAGCAAGAAAAATAAGATTTACGGGGCCGCGCTGAGTCTTTACAATGGTCGCATTCTCCACCAGATCAATGAGAAAGGTAAACATCCATCCGGTGTTGTGATCGATGAGATACCTACCCTGTTTTTCGACGGGATTGGCAACCTGATCAATACGGGAAGGTCGAACCGAATTGCGGTGACCCTGGCTTTGCAGGATTATTCCCAGTTAGATGCCGAATACGGTAAGGCGCAGGCCGATGTGATCAAAAATAGCTGCGGCACGGTCCTATGTGGTCAGGCATCGGGAGCAACCGCCGAAGCGATGCAAAACCGGTTGGGAAAGAATGTGCAACAAAAGGAAAGTATCAACATTCAGTCCGAAGATACCACGCACGGTTTCTCAACCGAAATGAATTTTATCGCGCCGGCCGCTAAAATCAGCCAGCTCAGTCAGGGGCAATTTGTGGGCGTGATTGCGGACACCGCTGAACAGCCCAGTGAATTGAAAGCAGTCAGAGCGAAGGTGCTGGTTAACGTGGATGATTTTAATAAGGAACAGAAGTATAAAGAACTTCCCAATTTTTCTAATTTTGCTCAAGAGGGTAACGATTTGGCGAAATTAGTACAGGACAACTACCTGCAAATAAAAGCAGACGTCAGGGAGTTTATTGAATCCGAAACGGAACGTATTGCCAAAAAGCATAATATCCCACTGCCAGAACCTAAAAACCGGGGGAAAAAGTGATCAAAGAAACTGTTGGCAAACGCCTGCTTTATTTGCGAAAAGACCTGAGTCGACGGCTTGGAGAAGATCTGTCCGTACTGGAACTTGCCCAGCGGGCCGGGCTGGAACATTACACATTAGCCCGGTTGGAAAACGGTTTAAAGGGCAGTACCGAATCACTGGTTACGCTCGTTCGGTATTACCGGAAACAGGGCTATAATTCAGACTGGATATTGGAAGAGGATAATCAACAAATTCCAATGATTGTTCCAGTGTCAAAAGATGCCCTGGCTAAGGACCTGTGGGTGATCAATGACACGCTCCTGAAAGTGAAGGCGTTTTTTGACACTGAACAGGAGGCTTTTGTTGGACAACTCCGCAAATTAGGTTTTCAGAACGTAAATCAAATCGTGCCCAACGATGAGAAAATAGTACTGCCTGATCCAATTTGATGCAGCCAAACCCGCCTGCGCAGCAAATAACAGAAGTGTAGGGGATCGACCGGCTGGCCGTTCTTCCTGACCACGTAATGCAGGTGCGACCCAGTCGCTAAACCGGTTTGTCCGACCTTGCCAATTTCATCCCCCCGCTCAACCTTTTGACCAGGCTGAACACAATAGCCTGAGAGGTGGCCATAAATGGTTTCAAAGCCAAAGCTATGCAGCACCTGCACAAACGCACCCAAGCCGGGATCATAACCGACGCGCTTCACGATGCCCGGCGCGGTGGACTTTACTCGCATTCCCGTTCGTGCTTTGACATCAATACCTCCATGAAATAGTGTTTTCTTATACACCGGATGCCGGCGAAGTCCAAAGGGAGAGGATACTTTGAATTCATGAAGCGGTACCTCAACCGGAAAAGTGGAGGGAAGCCGGTTTAGATACTCAGGTCGCAAAGGAATAGCCTGGATCAGTCGATCAACCTGCTCATAGGTTCGCGTGGTTCGAAGCAATTCTACCTCCAGTGAATCCCACGAAACGCGGAGTGAATCCTCATTTTCCGCCATCTGACCGTAGGTTACAACCTGACTACCGAGGTAGAAGCTAATTAACAGGCATACTATTTGCTTTGGAGAATACATATTTTGTGAAGTCTCTTAACAAAACTACAAAATACGTAAATTTTAATTCGCAATTTTATAGATTTACTCCACAAGAAACTTTGATCAATTGATGTAAGCACATTTATCATGCAAAATCAGGACTTTGCCCGAACCCAGGCCGATGGCCTTGACAACATTGCACCAACCGCTACCCAAGCCGCAGCAGCTTCTCAATATGCGGTAACGGACGGTTTCCTAAGTTCATCCGAACAGGAAGCGGTATTGCGCCAGATCGCAACTGAGCGTCCTGTACTTCAAAAAAAACTGGATGAGGTTGGGATTGACCGCGTTTATTTGGCAATGCATCCCGAAGTGGAACAAGCCCTCTTTTCCGGAAAGCAAACACCAGTGGTTACCATTCAATTGCCCAATGAACTGGAATTACAAGGCCGTTTACGGATTGCCCTGACTGATCAGGGTCCTCAGCTTCGAATAACTCCGGTTCATCCCGAATTAGAAATACCTGAGAAGGTCGGCGATTTGAAGTTAACACCTCAGGAGCGGAGCGAGCTGGAGCAAAAGGGATATGTCGATCGGTCACTCGCCATTGCAGAGAATGGCGGCTTTGTTTCAGGCTTTTTGCGAGTTGACAACCAAACCAATACCGTGGACCTTTGGCGGGTTAATCCGGAAACGTTGCCCTCGAAGCTATTGGGAATTGATTTAACGCGTGATCAGCAGATTGCCCTGGTATGTGGCCACCCTGTTAAACTGAGTGGCTTAAAAGACAAGCAGGGCGAGCCGTTCGACGCTACCGTATCAATCTCTGCTGGAAAGCAGGGCCTCCAGTTCTCCGATATCGGCCGTCCCGATCTATCACTGAAGCCTGATGAGAAATTCAAGCAGCAGTTGGGCCAGAATAACGAAGGGGCCAAAACCGATCATACGCGCGGTTTAGAGGAAAGGGCGGGTCAATCAACTGTCGCCAATGCCCAAACTGAAACAATCAAACGTTTGATGGATCCTGATGAAAAACCGGATCAACACAAACTCCACCTCCGCCCTGGCCATGACAAAATTTGAGGAGCTAAAACAGCGCTTCCCTAATACGATTCCGGTACCCGAACTTCGAGCGAATGTTTCAATCATTGAACTGGCTGTTCAGTATGGCTATGAACACCTGACTCATAAAGGCCGCAGTCGTCCAGTACTTCAACATCCGGGACACGGCGATACGATTATTATTAAAAATCCGCAGGATGCCAGTCAGCAGGTGTATCAGCGCGCCGACGACTTCTCAGATTCGGGCACCATCATTGATTTCATTCGGAATCGCTTACCGACGGTGTTTTCAGTATTCAATCACCCTGGCCAGCATGAATTCAGAAATGTCACCAATGTCCTCTACGATTACCTGCGGGTTGATCCGGTTCAGGTTGCCCGAAACCGAAAAATAATACCTACTGATACTGATTCCAGCAAGCAGACCTTTGCCAAGGAGCTATTTGACATTCGATCGCTGGAGAAGGATAACTACCTGCTCAAACGCCATATCGATCCCCGAATCATTCAAAGCCCGGAATTCGCGGGCAAGGCCGTTACCCAGGTATCGTATCTGAATCCGGAAACCGGACGGACGGAAGGCTTTTTAACGGCAAAAGCAAATCCCGATCGGAAATATATAAACTTCAGTAACGTCGCTTTCCCCTACTACAACGGGCTAACGGCGGAGGTAATGGGGTTCGAGATCCGAAATGAAAATTTAAAACAGCATGCGCCGGGCAGTGATCGCTACACCAGTGTTTTTATTTCCAACATCCCGCCCAAGCCACAGCGCTTTATTGTTATGGAAAGCGTACTGGATGCAATGGCCCATAAGCAGTTGCAATCGGTTAATGGCAATGATGCATTCGACTCGGTTTATTTTTCCACCGGTGGCCAGCTCACGCAGGAACAAACCAATACAATTTCACGGTACGTTTCCGCTCTGGACAAGTCGGACGACTGGAAGATCATTCTGGCATTCGATAATGATGCCAAGGGTCACCGGTTCGACCTGATGTTTGTTCAGCAATTGGTTGCTCCAAACTTTCCGACGTCGCCAACCGTGGCCACCGCAAACCGGGTTGGTCTTTTACTCCCGGAAGGAGCTGCGCACGGTCCCATCCGGGAGGCATTAATTGGCCGGGCTGAATCCTTCAACAATACTATTCGTAGCCAAATCGAAAATGCGGATGGTGATGAAATTTCCCGAAAAGAACTGAGTAGCCAGCTCATTAACATCGCCACGCTGAATAATCAGCAAGTTGCCCTCCACGTACCGGAAACCATGACGGCAATGGGTGCGATTAGTGAAGCATTGCTTGAATTAACGGGCTTTGGTAAACGGATCGAGGTTGTTAAATCCTGTAGTAAGGATTATTGCGAGGAGCTGAAAACCCATATGGCCGAAACAAAACGGTATGCCTATACGGTTACCAGCGAATCAGGGGAGAGTGCTTATAATACCAATTCGGCGATTACGGCGCAACGCACGCTGATTATGTTACAGCATCAGCATACCGGAGATAAACAGAATAAAACCTTTCAGTTAATGCTGAGTCAGCCCGACGGTTGGTATAAGCAACAGGCTTATCTGGAGATAAAAAACGGCAAGGTAGTAAAGGCAGTAGAACAGCCAGAATTCAAGAAACAGGTTTTACAGGAAAAGAGGGAGCGGAGTGAAAAGGTTCAGGGGAAAGATCAGTCTATAAATGAACCTGTGCAACAAAAATCCACACCAAAGATCAAGCCCCAATGAGTAACTTTACCGATGAATCCGAAAACTTTGAAATGGCGTTTGTGATCAATTTAGCAGATGGTACCGGTCGTGAGTTTTATATGACCGATTCCGGTGCAGCAGTTGCATTGGATGCTCCCCAGGGCGACGAGCCAATGATCCTTAGAACCGATAAGCTCATCGAGAAAAACCTGATTAACCTTAAAAAGAAATTTCCGGCAACCTGCAAATTGTATGCAGTCGAACTTCGGGAGTTTGAACATCGAAGGCAGAATCTTCGCAATAGTTCGAACAAATCAAAAGCCTCTGAATAGGGGGCTTTTTTTGTTGGAAAGGGGAAAAGGGGTGGCTTAATTCTTACAAAATATTTACTATAATACTAATATTAATATTGTTTTTCATGTAAAAAATGGCTATCTTAATACTGTAAATCAGATAACTAATTGACATGAAAAAGAATCAAACCCCGGCCACCAGCCAAACCGAAGTTGTTTCAAGCGAAGCAGTTACGCCAACTCTCAACGAGCAGGTAGATGAAGAAACCGGCGAGGTAACTGACCCTTTCAAATTCAAATACCTCGAAGGACATCCCCGCCAATACCGTTTTGACGCCAAACAGGGCGTGTTTAATATTAATGGCACGGAAGTACTCGGCAACACCCTCACTTTCCAGCCCCTAGCGTGGCGGATTTTTACCGATAGTATTCTGAATATGGGGCAAAAAACGTGGGCGGAACTGTTCTTCGTCGATGCCGCCAATTGTGTCTCATCGGTGCTGTTTCACGGCTATTCCGTCGATAACATTTTCCGACTAATCGAACCCCTTTTCTACGCTGATCTAACCCTCGCTGACGTGGTAATAACCGCCACGGCGGAGAAGAAGGAGAATACAAAAATCCAGCCGAAAGGGACGTACTACATTGCAACCTTTGGCTATCAAATGGCCGACCGCAAGCTAACCCAGGAATTGACCGCCTACGCTCAATCAAACCGGCTTTTCCGTCAGGAAACCACCACCGACCGCGCCAATATTTCCCGACTCTATAACTGGTATAATCCATTTGGAGAGAACGACGATACCGATACCGGACTGCTACTGGCCGCGTAAGGACTAAATAAGAGAAGCCAGCCGGCATCCGGCTGGCTTCTGCTATAAATCAGATAAAAATTATCCCCAAAAGTACAGGATCAGATTGGAAAGGGGAAAAAAGAGGCAAATCTGTTCACTTTTTTTACATTAAAAATAATTTCTAACTTGCTTTTTATGTAAAAAGTGCTTATTTTTATAGAGTAAATCAGATAAAAAAACTATGAAACTTATCAAGATCGACCCCGCAGCCCAGACCATTGAGGTCATTGATACGGCTGCTACCCTCCACGATTTTTATCAGATTATCGGCTGCCGTTGCATCGACGTTTGCGCCCGGCAAGGGGACGGTGACGCCCTCACGGTAGATGATGAGGCCCTTTTTCAACGACCGCAGCCACTGGCCTTTTCATTCGGCGGATATGGCCCCATTCACGGCATAGCGGTCTTGTCTGGAAGCGACGAAGAAGGAGAAACGACGGAGCCTAAAATGGGCATCGAAGCCGCTAAAAGAATGGTGTCGTGGCTGGAAGCCGCTTACACCGCCCCCTATTTCCGAGTCACCTCTTTTTAGTCAAACCGGGTAGACTGCAATCGGTAGTCTACCCTAATCCAATCCGCTATGTATCAGATTATCACTAGTCAGGAACAGAAAAGAGGTTGCGGCTACCGGAAACCGGGAGGGTTTTACTTTGTCGCCGGGAAATCAGCCCGACCCTGTGCTAAACTTCCCATCGAAGTTAGCATTTGCCCTTGCTGTAGTCAGGGCATTCAATTCAATCGCGGCTTTACGTGGGTGTCTTCGGTTCTGATCGAACAGCAACCCTGTCGGCTGGCCGGATGCTCGGACTGTTTCCCCTTCAAAGTCATGAAGCGTTACGGTTTGATGTGGGTAGGGGAGAAGTTCTATAAAACCCCGGCTGCCTTTTCCGCCGAAGCCGCCAAAATGGGCGTTTCCAAGCGGTTACCGTTCATCCCGAAAGGATTTACCATTGGCGTCGATTGGATTCTGCTGGCGCACCGGAAATGCCCCTTTGAAACCGAAAACGGGATTGAGCTGAAGCCCGGCATTTTCACCGCCTTTTGCCCATCACAGATTGATTACATCGTGAAGGGAGACGAGTCAGACGATTTTTTAAATGACCTCTATGACAAAGGGGTACGACTGATCGACGTCATCCCGGAAGGGGAGAGCGAACAAGGTAAAATTATCCCGCTTCATCCTGAACTTCAATAACTCACTTTAGGCACCCGGCAACTCCCTCGCCGGGTGCTCTTTCAAACCTTACTCCCCTTTACAACGATGGATTACCGTTCCATTTCCCGCTACACAAACAGCGATCTGACTGAGTTTCGCAACCTGTTTTCTGGCTACCCAGTAAAGCCAATGGGTCCCGCTCAGGAGTTTGGTACTGCCTTCCACGAATTGATCTTAGAACAGGAATTAACCATCGAACTGACGACCGCTCGTCAGAAACAGGTCGACCAGATTCGAAATGCGTTGCAGAAAGACAGCTTCGCCCGGCTGGTGTTACAGGAAGCCCGAAAGGAGGTTATCGAACTATGGGACGATGATCAAACGGGATTGCCCTGTAAATCCCGACTCGATCTGTGGCTACCATCCGAAGAGATGATTGTGGACGTAAAGACCACCAGCGCGCGCAATTACCGGGAATTTTTAGCCAGTTGTCTGGAGTGCGATTATGATGGCAGCGGCCAACCGTCGCCAAAGCGCGTTCTATCGACAGCAAACCCCATGCTTACCGGTTCGTTTTATTGGGGGTTCAGAAACAGGCTCCCTTTAGCATCTTCTATTTTGAGGCAACCGCCTGCAAGGGTTGTATTGAAGGAGGCAGGAAGAAATATCAGGCCCTGCTCCGGGAAGTCCGCAAATGCAATTTTCAGCCATCGTCTTGGGCGCTTAATACCATCGCCATTCAACCGCTAACCCGTCAGGCCAGCTAACCCATAACCCCTTAAAGCTATGTTTTTCGCTAAAATTACGACGCTGCACAATCCCAAAAACAGCCTACAGACCTATTTAAGGGAGCAGGTTGCCAAACTCGACGGCTTGAACGTGGAGGAGCCTCAAGATTTTTACGCCCATTTACACACGATGGTTCTCCGGGCGAATGCCCGGTACAACCGCTGTACACCTCTCAAAGCCTACCTTCAAAAAGCCTACGTAGTGGGCGATTTGCTTACCGGCATACATGGGCTGGTTCAAATCAATTTGTATCAACAGAAGGGTGTTTTTGGCGAAACGCTGGGCATTGGTGAGCAAGCCGCAGTCGAAGGCGTACAAACCTCGATCTTCTAATTAGAAAATGGATCGTGTACATACCGTACGGTATGTACACGATTTAAATTGCCCATACTGGACTATACAAATCCTTATTCCAGTTTGAGGGTTCAAATTGGAAACCAACCCTATTTTGATCATGAAGGCCAAGGCCACTATTGAACTGCTTACCGCTGGAAAGGAGATTGAGGACATTAAAAATGCCCTCGCCAGTCTAATTGCAATCAACTACGAAATCCTGATTATCGGAGAGTCAAAAGAAACGGCATGGGGCTTTCTGACGAAAGTGGTTATGACCAAGGATACGGATAACCTAAAACTTACAATCTACAAGAACTCAAATTAATGCCATGGCCATCACGGATCAACTCACCGAATTCAATAAAAAGCGGTTCAAACAATACTGGACCCGCAAAGGATATACCGTTGCCCATGCTCGAAATATACTGTTTCGGCTGTATGGTATCGAGTGCAATCAGGCTGCCGTCGATGCTGAGGTTGATCCGGTTGTTGATCCTGAATTGAGCAGCCAGGCACGTGCTCAACTGGTGTCCAATAATCCGGGAAAAGAATAGACAGAGCGGTACTTTCCTCGCAGATTTTTTACATGGAACCTAATAAAATAATTACTTCATGGAAGCAAATTTTGTAATATTGAATCCCACTGAACAATTGCTACTGTGTTGGAACAGATCGATGAGCACATACTCCAGGTTGCAACCAATCATTTAGCGGCCGCTGAGCATGCTAAACAATTACTGGAGAAAGCGGAAGATCGGCTCATTTCCGGTTCTCCGGGTACCATCAGTCTGAAACGGTACGGCCACCGGCCATTATCTCAGAATGATGTCGATAGTATTATCAACGCCCTTGGATCTGACGTCGACAAACAGGCGATCGCTAATTTAGGGAACGCGCAGCGAGCATTATCGGAGCGCCTGAAAGGTACTGCACACGTTGGGCTTGTCATCGAGCAGGCCCATATCCCTTATGCTCAGTATTATCAGCGATCGCTAAAGCCGGAACTTTGGAAACCGGAGCAAATGGTAGCCGTCGTTGAGGTTTTGAAGCGGCTGCGCGTATAGTCGTTTACAAAACTGTCTGGGTATGATTATTGGATTGGATCAATTAGTGCAAATTGGGATATTTTCCACTTTCCTCAGTAGAGGGTTGCTCGTAAGTCCGGTTTTTTGCCAGCTTCAGATTGCTATACTACATTCGAATAGTGATCGCTTATTGCTTAAACAAATCACCATTAATAATACTAGCCAATGTCTGTACCCCTCCGAATCGCTTGTTTTCCGCGGGCGTCTGCGTGAATGTCAATTCGGGAGCGCTAGTGGCTTTATCGGGTTTAACCTGATCGATTCCCAAGGACTTAACCAGATAGGCAGTGGGATTCTTTACGCCTGGACGTAAACCATTAGTCAACTCCGAATGAATCCGGTAGAATGTATCCAGAAGCTCAAATTCAGAGGTAATCAGATCCTTTTGCCACCTTGTCAATTTGTATTTTGCCAGCAAAGGCCAGGCTAACTGAACTGCCTCATGAATTGACATCCCCCTGAGCGCTTGTCGGTCCTGCTCAACGCCTTGCTCGGCTAATTGTCGATCAGTTTTCACCGTAAATTCGAGCTCCAGGACCTTCTTACCTGACTTTTGGGATGGATTCCAGTCGAGGGCAATGTTTGCCTTTTCATGCAGTTCCTTCTGAGAAACAACGAGCGCATTCAGTACAAAATCATTATAACGATAGGTTTCCGGGCAATTAAGCATTCTGCGAAGCTCATCGACTGCGTACCGAAACCGGTACTGGCCACGGTGAAAATACATTGAGACAATCTCAAACATTCTTTTCGCATAAACGGAAGCCAGCGAAAGCATGACTTCGTTTTCATATTGGGTATAGCGTTGACCCAATTCGGCAAAATATGGCACTACATTGGCCAGCATGGTAATTTCAATAACCTTTAGGCCATCCGCCCCAATTCCAGATTGTACTAGAGGGAAAGGTGTTATAAAAGTGAAATCACCCTTTTTGTCATCCCTAAATGACATTCTTTTTTTACTTAATGACTCAGCCGCTTTAACAACCTGATCGTATCTTGATTTGGTCAATTGTTGAATCGGAATTTGAATCAGGACATTTACACGGGGCTCTATTTTTCCTTTTACGGCCATGTTGCCAAGCTGGTTCACTACTAAGGTCACAATGTTTTTTTCGAGTTCGGTAAACTCCTGGCGTGACTCCGTGAAGAGGTTAGATTGGTAATTGGTCGAGTATTTAATAAAGGTTGGCTGAGTAAATGCCAGTGAGTCCGAAGGTTCTTGATCCATAAGCTTATGCAGTGGAGGTCCTAGTTGTAAATATATATAACAAGTTTATAAGTTGCAACCTTGTTTTTCAACCTACCAAACCTTGTTTTTACCCATTTAGGCTAATGGCATTTACAAAGAATAAAGAGAAGAAGAGACTAAGGACTGAGTAGTAGTACTATAAAACATAGTTTTAGTACTAAAATTAGAGGTTTTTCTTACAAATGTCCGGAAAACGGCGTTAGTAAACTACGCTTTTAGTTTTGAGGCATAATTTATACACTGTTCTATACGAAATTTCCAGTTGCCTTGAAATAGGGTTCTTCTGGTCCGCCAACCCGGTCCCAACCGCAGCGGCGGCCAATGAGTTAGTTTACTCTGTTTGACTATTTGCACATAGTTTTTAATCTTCAAAAATATATTTAAGCAAATACTTAAATACTGTTATATTTGCCCAAATATTAGTGGCAGATATGGAAGATGTAGAAAAAGAGTCAGATCAAATTAGTAGCTGCATCCGTTTGTTCGCGGATCAAGAGCAGATCCAACTATGCAAGGAAACCTTAGACGAAAATGAAGACGCTTTTACCAGGTTAGCGCAGGTTTATGCGCTTGCTGGAAATGAGGCCCGGCTTAAAATACTTTATCTTATCCAGCAGCAGAACGAGCTTTGTCCTTGCGATTTGAGTGATATTTTGCAAATGACCGTCCCTGCTATTTCTCAGCACCTGCGAAAACTGAAAGATGCCAGTTTAGTACGTACCAGAAAAACTGGACAAACTATCTTTTATTCGATCATACCTGATCAGGCCAGTATCATCGGTCAACTATTTGTTGATATCCCCAGTCAAGAAAGTGTAGCCTTATGAAAGCGTCCAAAATCACCGCTAATGCCAGCATACTAACTGCATTGGCAAGTTCTGTTTGCTGTATCACACCATTATTGGCCATGGTGGCCGGGACAAGCAGCTTGGCAACCACTTTTGATTGGATTGCGCCTGCGCGTCCTTATTTTATTGCTGGAACCGTATTGATTTTGGGTTTTGCATGGTATCAGCAGTTAAAACCCGCTTCCGAAGACTCATGTAATTGTGGACCTGAAAACAAACCATTTATGCAAACCAAAAAGTTTTTAAGCCTGGTAACCCTTGCAGCAGTACTTCTGATTGCCGTCCCAAGTTATTCAGGACTGGCCTATCAGCAAAAGCAGGAAGCACAACAACCGGTTTCCAAAACAGACCAAACAGCCTATATAAAAATTAAGGGAATGACCTGTGAAGGGTGTGAACATCATGTTAAACAGGAAGTTAATAAGTTAAAAGGCATACGGCAGGTTCAGGTCTCGTATAAGAATGGCAATGCAACGGTTAGATATGATAGTAAGAAAACGTCACTGGCAGAAATTAAAAAGGCAGTCGACGCTACTGGTTATAAAGTTGTTGAAACAAACTAAGCAGTTATGAATTTAATATTGGAATCCATACTTACTTGTCCGCATTGCGGCACCCGACGCTTGGAAACAATGCCTGTTGATGCATGTATGTACTTTTACGAGTGTACAAATTGCAAAACATTGTTAAAGCCTGCTTCCGGTGACTGCTGTGTTTTTTGCACTTATGGAACCCAAAAATGTCCCCCGATACAATTGAATAAGTCGTGCTGTGCTTGAACTAAATGATATCAGTATCTATGAAAATGAAGAAAACGATCCCAGCTCTTCCTGTTAAAAACATTGACGAATCCGTTAAATTCTATTCTGAAAAGTTAGGTTTTACAGCACCTTATTATGACGATGGCTTTGCAAAAGTAGTCCGGGACGAAATTGAAATCCACTTGTGGGCATCTTCGGATGAAAGCTGGAAGAATAAAGGCTTATCCCTGGTAGCAGATCCAATTTGCAGTGGGGCTGAAAGCTTTCTGGCAGGCACGGCCAGTTGCCGGATTGAAGTCCAGGGTATTGATGAGTTGTACGAAGAATATAAAAAGCAAGGTGTAATTTATGATATTGACACTGTTGTACAAGAGCAGCCATGGGGAGACCGGGAATTTCCGGCACTAGACCACCATCGCAATCTGTTAACTTTTTATGAGGAGATTTAGAAAAGCCAAGATCATCATTGATGCTAAATTAACGCGGTTAAAGAGTATCCTTCGCTTTGGATAGGTAGTTGTAAACTGTTCCATAAGCTATTCCTAGTTGTTTAGAAATCTTGTTCATTGATAATCCTTGCTTTTGCAAATCAAAAATTTCATTCTGTCGATCCATTGATATAGTTGGCCGTGAAATACGTTTTCCTTGTGCTTTTGCCCTTGCCATACCGGCTTTAACCCTTTGGCTGATCAGTGAGCTCTCAAATTGGGCCAGAGAAGCCATCACATGAAATATCAGCTCACCAGTCGGCGTGGTGGTATCAATATTTTCCTGATAGGAGATAAAATCTATTCCCATACTCTGAAATTCCTTCATGGCATTGACCAGTGCCTGGGTTGAGCGGGCAAAGCGGTCATACCGCCAAACCAGGACTACATCCAGCTTTCTCTTTCTGGCCGCTTCCATCATCAATTTATACTGGACCCTGTCTTGGGTTGTTCCGGAAGCGTAGTCTATAAATTCTCCCATGACTTCAAAGTTTCGTCTTTGGGCGTAGTCCCGTAACTGGTCCAGCTGGGTCTGTGGATCCTGCCCTTTATCCAGAGTAGATACTCTGGCATATAGTGCTACCCGTTTGGCCCGATTGTTCTGTTTTTTCATTTAATTGCTTATCAAAAAGGAACTCCTTTACAAATATACTTTTTAACGCTTAAAAACAGGCTTTAAACCTATTGCAGACGGGGTGAATTTTGATACCCTTTTTGATAGCCCCATTTTCATATGGCATCACGATTTTTGAACCAATCCCAGCGTGAACGTTACGAAAAGGTCCCGACAGAAATATCAGAATATGACCTGATGCAATTTTTCCAAATCACGCGGCAGGACAATATTTTTCTTAAATCGTTCAGAGGGGAGCACAACCGGCTAGCGATCGCACTCCAGATTGGGATTGTCCGGTTCATGGGTTTTCTTCCAGACAAATGGCAGCAGCAGATCCCGGCAAATGTAGCTGCCATGGTAAGTAGGCAACTGGATTCTGATATTGAACTGTTATTAATATACGGGCAACGGGATAAGACCAGAACGGAGCATTTAAATGTAATCTTAAAATATTTGAAATTCCGCCGGTGGCAGCCCCTGGATGAAATCTGGCTTTTGCCCTGGCTGCTCGATAAGGGGATGGAACATGACAACCAGCCGATATTGCTCAGGCAAGTGTGTTTAAAACTGGGGCAGGAAAAAATTATGAGGCCGTCTATTGGGACATTGGAAAGGATTGTTGGTAGCCTGGATGAACAGCTGCACCAGGAAACCTATCGAAGGCTTAGTTTGCTGCTGACCGAGGAAATGAAGGCCAGGCTGACGCAAATAGTCGAATTGGACGATACCGGCGGCATCACTTTGCACCGTTGGCTTTGCCAAGTCCCCACCAGCAATACGCCCAGGGCTATTAACCAGACGTTGGAAAAGATCAATTTTTTAAAATCATTAAACGTCCATGAATGGGACTTATCGGTAATAAGCCTAAACCGCAGAAAAAGGCTGGCCCAAATAGCCAGGAATGTTTCTAACAAGTATCTACAGCGGATGAACGCTACAAGGCGGTACCCGATTTTAATTTGCTTCCTGTATGAGAGCCTGATAGATACCAATGACAAGGTGTTGGAAATGTTTGATGATTATTGGGAGCACATTGTCAACGGATCAAAAAAGCAACTCGACACATATCAGCAGACCTTGTTCAAATCACAGAACGAGGCGATGAAAACCCTGTCCCAGACTGTTAGTATTATCATCAATGACACCATTACAGACGATCAGCTCCGTACCTGTATTTTTGAAATATATCCAAAGGAAATGCTCAGGGAGGCATTACTGGTAACCGGGGCTGCTCTTCGCCCAGCCAGGCAAACTTACTTATACTATCTGAACAACTACTATACAACCTTAAAACAATTCACCCCTAACCTTCTTAAAACCATTGACTTTCAAATTGCCCATTCCAAAGATGGCTTTCTGGGTGTGCTTGATATTTTGACCGGGTTGCAAACGGGCAAAAGAAGAAAACTGCCTGATGACGCGCCGATTGATTTTATAACGCCTTCCTGGAACAAACTGATTTTTGAAAACGATCAGCAACAGCCGGAAGCCCTTCCACAACGCCAACCTTACGAATTATGTGCCCTGGCCAACTTGCGGGACCGGCTCCGTGCGGGCGATGTATTTATCAATATCTCCCGAAAATATGCCGACTTTAACTCGTTGCTTCTTTCAAATGTGCAGTGGGAACTGCTACGACAGGATTTTTGCAATCAAATGTCAATGCCAACTCTTCCCACCGAGCGTATCGACCAGCGCTTGCAAGAGCTGGAATCACTGTTGAAACCGCTGGATGAGCTCTTGAATGCGGGTGGAGAGATCCGGCTTGAAGAAGGCATCCTGGTAGTGCCTGCATTGCCGGCAGAAGATGTACCCTTTTCAGCAAAAGCACTCCGGGAACAAATCAATCAACGGCTCCCGAAAGTCAACATCACAGATATAATTAAAGAAGTGGATGCATGGATAAATTTTTCCGAACATCTTCATGGATTGGAAAATGAACCGCGTAACCAGGAACACCAGTCTATTTTATATGCGGCTGTTTTTGCATCCGGATGTAATATTCCTCTGTCGGATTTGGCTAGGTCTTGTGAGATTGATTATCAAACGCATTGGTGGACAAGCAATAACTATCTCTCAGAAGAGAATCTTAAAAAAGCCAACGATGCACTTGTTAACTTTCATTATCAACAATGGTTGAGCGGCTATTGGGGCGGGGGCACACTTTCATCCTCGGACGGGCAGCGGTTCCCGACCAGCGGGAAAATCCGGAATGCGAAGGCGCTCCCCAATTATTTTGGTTACGGTAAGGGAATTACCTTTTATACACATACCTCGGATCAATATAGCCAGTATGGCAGCCGGAGCATTTCGTCCACCGAAAGGGACGCCACTTACGTACTTGATGAAATTATAGGCAATGAAACCGATTTGACAATACTCGAACATACAACCGATACGTCAGGATATTCGGACCTAATCTTTGCGCTGTTTGATCTGCTGGGTATGGATTTTTGTCCAAGGATCCGGGACATAAAAGATCAGCGGCTGTGTAAAATCAAGGATCGGGAATGGGAATACCCTGCTTTGAAATTCACCGGTCGTGTTAATCCTGATTATCTCAAACAACATTTTGACGAACTTCTCAAAGTCGCAGCTTCCATTAAATCAGGGCGTGTAACCGCTTCATTGCTAATCTCTAAGCTTCAATCGTACCCGCGCCAAAATAACCTGATGTATGTTTTGCAGGCTTATGGCCAGCTGGTAAAAACCATTTTTATCCTTAAATACCTGCTTAGCATGCCTTTACGTAGAAAGATCAACACACAGCTGATCAAAGGAGAGCAGCTGCACAACCTAAGACTTTATCTTTGGTTTGGCGGCGATGGGATTGTACGCAGAAAACAAGAAGAACAACAGCAAAAAGTGGTCAGGAGCTTGAACCTGATCACCAATATTGTCCTGGTATGGAACACGGTTTATATACAAGAAATTATCAAAGAATTACACCAGGAAGGATATCCGATAGATGAAAATGACTTTGAATTTATCTCTCCTGCTCCATTTGCCCATATCAACCGGTTGGGAAAATACTCCTTCAACACAAACCCGGATCTTGGAGTCAATGGCTTACGGCCTTTGAGAAAGCCAAAACTAAATACATAGTTTACTAACGCCGTTTTCCGGCTATTTGTAAGAAGAACCTCAATTAGACCTCTATTTGTAGTACCTACCAAACCTTGTTTTTCAAATCGGGTACCTACCAAACCTTGTTATTGAGTCTACCAAAACTTGTAATAGTACCTACTGAACCTTGTTATTACATGTCTTTAAAACCTACCAAACCTTGTTTTTCGACCTACTAAACCTTGTTTTTCTTCTTGTAACTTTTTGTGAATCAAAAGGTTAAGGGCCTCTTAAATCAATCAAATAAAAAAA
>NZ_VBSL01000210.1 GCF_006149005.1 Larkinella sp. C7
CCAATGTTCGTCCTTCTCAGTCAATCAGGGGAAACGGCTGATAGTCGCCAGGTATTGGTTAAGGCCAATGCTATGGCCATCCCAAGTCTGACTGTGACCAATGTGCCAGGCTCTACCCTGTCTCGTGAAGCAACCTATACCATGCTTCTTCATGCCGGGCCAGAAATCGCTGTTGCTTCAACCAAGGCCTACACAGCTCAAATCGCAGCTTTGGCTTTCTTAGCTAAGGCAGTTGGTGAAGCCAATGGTAAACAAGAGGCTATCGATTTTGATTTGGTTCATGAACTCTCTATCGTAGCCCAATCCATTGAGTCAACCTTATCTGAAAAAGATAGCATTGCTAAGAAGGTTGAAAAGCTCTTGCCAACTAGTCGCAATGCCTTCT
>NZ_VBSL01000211.1 GCF_006149005.1 Larkinella sp. C7
CTATCGGATTTCCATTGCTTGCCAGTTAGAGAATATAAAAAGATACAATTCCCCAGCGACCCGATAACGTCTAAAATCTGTCAACTATGTGCATAAGAGTCTATTTTCGAGGAGCCTTATTCAATATTGGTTATAATAATGATGGTTGTTTACGATAAGAGAAACAGTTCCATGCTAATAATCAACCTTTGGCATAGGTTCGAAAATTTTATCATAGTCTGGGGAATCCCTTACAAAAATTTAGCTATTATGCTTAAATAGAGTTAGAAATATTTATCTTTAAACTTGGCTATTGAAGGAGGTTCTCATGTCCTTATCAGAACTCGAAAAATTGGAAGCTGGGCTTCCTTATGATTTTACTGACCCTGAGGTTGATGGGCGGA
>NZ_VBSL01000212.1 GCF_006149005.1 Larkinella sp. C7
CAGAGCAGCAACTGAAGCAAGTATAATAAATTGCGGATGCGTTAGTTGAAGCTTTTGAAGTTCCTTTTTGATTTGACTATGCCAATTATTATAAACTCTTGCAAATAGTAAGCCGGTTGATTTTTGATAGTCATCCTTGTATAAAGAATTAAAATGATACATACTACTCCTTTTCTACTATATCTTTTAGCGTTAAGACAGAGCTCGGGACATCAGCAAAAACTTGCTTTAAAAAATTAACCTGCTCATCCGAAGGATCTTCGCACACGAGGGACACACTATGCTTTAACGTAATGAATCCCGTCTCCCCTTCTATGATGTCATGTTCAAAAAGTATGCTTCCTACTGGCGTTTCGGATATGTCTGTGAAAGAGTGTTGATC
>NZ_VBSL01000213.1 GCF_006149005.1 Larkinella sp. C7
CTAAAACTGAAGTTTCTGAAGAAACAATCTATTCTCCAGTTGATGGCCAAATTGTTGAACTGGAAAAGGTTAATGACCCAGTCTTCTCATCTGGTGCTATGGGTAAAGGTATTGCCGTTAAACCTAGCGGTAACACAGTAGTTTCTCCAGTTGATGGCCTGGTACAAATTGCTTTTGAAACTGGCCACGCTTATGGTCTGAAATCTAAAGACGGTGTTGAAGTTCTCATTCACATCGGTATTGATACTGTTTCCTTGGATGGTAAAGGCTTTAAGCAAAAAGTTGCTGCCAACCAGGAGGTTAAGAAGGGTGATGTCCTTGGAACCTTCGATTCTGCTGTCATTAAGGATGCTGGTCTTGACGATACCATAATGGTCATCG
>NZ_VBSL01000214.1 GCF_006149005.1 Larkinella sp. C7
CTCCTCAACGCTTTGACCAATCTCGTAAACTCCATTCACGCCTTTTACGGGACACTCTTTTAACAGAAGGAAGATTAGGATATTATGGCAGACAATCAAACAACAAATGATACAATGGTCTATTGCTCATTTTGTGGGAAAAACCAGACAGAGGTCAGAAAAATAATTGCTGGTAACGGCGTTTTTATCTGTAACGAATGTGTGGCCCTCTCCCAAGAAATTATCAAGGAAGAGCTAGCTGAAGAAGTCCTGGCTGATTTGGCGGAAGTACCAAAACCCAAGGAACTCCTGCAAATCTTGGACGACTATGTCATCGGTCAAGACCGAGCTAAGCGTGCACTGGCGGTTGCCGTTTACAACCATTACAAGCGGATCAGCT
>NZ_VBSL01000215.1 GCF_006149005.1 Larkinella sp. C7
AAGCGTCTCAGAAACCGCACGCGTGAAAGCCACCACATCGTGACGAGTCTCTTGCTCGATTTCCAAAATACGGTCGATGTCAAAGTCCGCCTTCTCGCGAATCAAAGCCACATCTTCCTTAGGGATTTCCCCCAACTCAGCCCATGCCTCGTCAGCCAAGATTTCCACCTCAAGCCAAGCACGGTATTTATTTTCTTCACTCCAAATGTTCGCCATCTCAGGGCGAGAGTAACGGTTGATCATTGTTATTTCTCCTTTTGATATTTAAATATAGTGTTGTTTAAAACAAGTTCATTTTTACTTTCTTCGAAAGGTAGTGACCAATTTTCAACTCGTCCCATTATGTTAACTTCAATATTGTAACCATTAGGTG
>NZ_VBSL01000216.1 GCF_006149005.1 Larkinella sp. C7
GATGAAGTGTTAGCATTATCAGAAGGGGTTAATAAGGCTATTAAGGACTCTTTTTTCTCGCTCCTATCTCAAATTGCCCTTCTTGGGCGGGCTACAAAAGTTCACCTGCTACTGGTTAGCCAACGTTTTGACCATAATACCATCCCTATATCTGTCAGAGAACAATTGAATGTCTTGATTCAGATTGGTAATATCAACAAAAAGACTACACAGTTTCTCTTTCCTGACCTTGACCCTGAAGGGATTGTCATTCCAATCGGCAAAGGCACAGGTTTGATTCAAATCATTGATAACGAGCACCCCTATCAAGTATTGCCTTTACTTTGTCCAACCTATTGTACCAAGAAAGGTATTTTGTAACGATGAAGAAAAG
>NZ_VBSL01000217.1 GCF_006149005.1 Larkinella sp. C7
TTAGTCTTTCTAGCCAAGACCGACACCCCTCTCTAACTAATTGATAGGTCTCTTCAAAATCGCCCGTAAACCAAGGATCTGGCACACCACCTTCAATAAAGAGTTGAATTTTGGAGGCCGAAGCTTGCGGAAATAGTGCTCTCAAATCTGCCACGTTTTCTTGGTCCATCCCAATGACAAAATCAAAATTATCCAGATCTGCCTGAGAAATCTGTTGTGAAGACTTGGTCTGATCATAAGGCACCCCATATTGTTTTAAAATAGCCTGAGTCCCTTGATGAATAGGGTTCCCATGCTCCCAAGAAGAGGTGGCCCGACTTTCAACATGAATATCAGTAGGGTCAACCATTGATTTCATGACAAATTCTGCCA
>NZ_VBSL01000218.1 GCF_006149005.1 Larkinella sp. C7
GGGTTTCTTGGCGAATGACCCCACCAGACCGCAGAATTTTGGCCTGACGTTCGACTTCGTATTCCAAGCCCTTGCGGACATTGCTAAAGGAGTTGAGGTTCTTGAGCTCGGTCTTGGTCCCGAATTCCTCTTGACCATAAGGCCGCAGGGAGATATTGGCATCAACCCGCATGGAGCCTTCTTCCATCTTAACATCGGAAATGCCGGTGTATTGAATGATTTCTTTGAGGGTTGTCAGGTAGGCATAAGCCTCTTCGGGCGAACGCATATCGGCCTCAGAAACAATCTCAATCAAAGGCACGCCCTGCCGGTTGAGGTCCACATAGGAATAGCCATCGTCCGCATGGGTATTCTTACCGGCATCTTCTTCC
>NZ_VBSL01000219.1 GCF_006149005.1 Larkinella sp. C7
CTAGGCCTGCTTCCAAATGTGGAAGTGGCAGAAGCAGCCCTAAACTTTGTCAGGTCCCACAAGGACCTGCCTATTGTCTTGGACCCCGTTCTGGTCTGTAAGGAAAAGCATGATGTCGCTGTTAGTGCCCTGCGAGATGAGCTCCTGCAATTTTTACCCTATGTGTCTATCTTGACACCCAACCTGGCTGAGGCTGAAATTTTAACAGGTCTTTCCATTAAGAACCTAGAAGATATGAAGCAAGCAGCCCAAAAGTTGCAGGCCATGGGAGCTAAGGCTGTCGTCGTTAAGGGAGGCAATCGCCTAGATTCAGACCAGGCCCTTGATGTCTATTGTGATGAAAAGGGTCTGGAAGTCTTGAGCGGTCCTC
>NZ_VBSL01000022.1 GCF_006149005.1 Larkinella sp. C7
CCCCAGCAGGGCGATTTTGCTCACTTTACTAACTATATGTTTCATTTTGAAAGTGCTTTTAATGGTTGAAATCTGGTATTCGGTACACGGTTTTCCGTTTACGGTAGCTGACGCGTGCTCATTTCGAAGCTCGCGTCACTCCCGGCGGGGAACCGCACCGTAGCGACGGCCCGGCGTAAACCGAATACCGTAAACTGAAAACCGTAAACCTACAGCCCAATCTGCAACCCGAACATGAACGTGGTCGGTTTGGGATAATTGTGCCAGATCATCCCTTGCGAGAACGCACTGTTGCTGTCGCCCTGGTTGGTCGGCGTTACTTCCGGATCGCCGATGATTTTGTCTTTCACCAGCAGGAAGAAGTTCTGCACGGTAGCATACGCCCGCAGGCGGTTCAGTTTGAGTTTGTTGGTTACAACACCCGGAAACGTGTACCCAAACAGCAGGTTCCGGCCCCGCAGAAACGAACCGTCCTTGATCCAGTAACTGTCTACGTTCAAGACATAACCGGCCCGCGTATCGCGGATTTCGGCAATCTGGCTGTTTTGATTCGTCGGCGTCCAGGCATTCAACACCGAGGTGTAGCTGTTGGCCAGCGCCTGCCGGTCTTCACTGGTCGAGATGTTCAGATCCATGACGTCATTGCCGTAGGAAAACTGCAGTTCCAGCGTCAGGTCAAAGTTTTTGTAGCGAAAGGTGTTGGAAAAAGCACCCCACGCTTTCGGGCTGCCGTTTCCGATGATGCTCCGGTCGGCATCCGTGATGGCGCGGTCACCGTTGACATCCAGGTACTTAATATCACCCGGCAACATCGTCAACCCATTTCGGTAGCTCACAAACCGGGCCGCTTCTTCGCGTTCCGCTTCACTCCAAACACCCACCCGGGTCAGCCCCCAGAACGATCCGACGGGCTCGCCCACCCGGATCACGTTGGTTGGATTCGTAAAGTTCGGGCCCCCCACGTTGAAGATGTCCGAAGGCGTCGCCAGCGACAAGACTTTGTTGCGGTTGAAAGAGATGTTGAAGGTCGAGTTCCACTGAAAACCGCCCGCGTCGATGTTGACCGTATTCAGACCAAGCTCAAAGCCTTTGTTCTGCATCGAACCCACGTTCCGGCGAATCGTGCCGTAGCCGCTCGTGCGCGGAACCGGCGCATCCAGCAGCATATCGGTGGTTTTGCGGTAGTAGTAGTCCGCTTCCAGATTGATCCGGCCTTTCAGCAAGCCCAGTTCCACACCAATATCCGTTTGGGCGGTTTTTTCCCAGCGCAGATCCGGGTTCGCCAGACGGCTGATCCCCGTACCCGACACCCGGGCATCGCCGTAGATGGTCGCGTAGTTCGAACTGAGCAGCGACAACGACGAGTAAGGTGGTATTTCGGAGTTCCCCGTCAGACCGAAGCTCGTCCGCACTTTCAGGTTCGAGATGAGGGCATTGCCTTTCAGGAACTCCTCTTCCGATGCCCGCCAGGCCAGAGCCGCCGAGGGGAAGAACGCAAATTTATGGTTGTTCCCGAATTTTGACGACCCATCGGCCCGACCCGTGAAGGTCACCAGGTATTTCTCCATCAGGCTGTAGTTGATCCGACCGAAATAGGAATTGAACGAAAACCGGGAGGCTCCCGAACTCACCGCCGGGTTGGTGGCTCCCGCGCCCAGGTTGTTGAAACCGAAGTAGTCCGTCGCAAAATTGCGGACGCTGGCACCAATCGTGAAGTAATTCGATTCCTGCCACGACACCCCCAACAGCGCATTGATGGCGTGTTTGTCGTTGATCTGTTTGTTATAGGTCAGGTAGTTTTCCAGCGACCAGAACGAGTCTCTGAAATTGTTGGCCGATGCCGTCCCGTTTGCGCCGATTTCCAGCGTCCGGGTGCTCGACTGGTTCACTTCCTGCGTCTGTACGTTGGCTCCCAAAACCGTCCGCATTTCCAGCCCTTTGGCCAGGCTGATGTTGGAGTACAGGCTTCCGGTGGTGGTTTGGGTATTCAGAATATACCGGCGACCCATCAGGCGGTGGTACGAACTCATCGTTCCTTCCGCAAACGGAAAATCCCGGTTGTTGGCAAAGGAACCGTCTTCGTACTGAACCGGCAGGAACGGAAAATCTTCCACAATCTGGCGGGCCACAGCGTCGTTGACATCCACCAGGTTCTCCGTCTGGTTGTTGTAGCTCAGCGTACCGCCCACTTTCAACCACGATTTTACCTGATCGTCGATCGTAAACCGGCCCGAATAGCGTTTCATGTACGAGGTTTTGAGCAAGCCCTGGTCATCGCGGAAGCCCAGTGAGATCGAATACTGCGTGCGGTCGTTGCCCCCGCTAAATCCTAACTGGTGGTTTTGCGAGAGTTTATTCTGGGTGGTTTCCTTGAACCAGTCGGTATCGTATTTCGGACTGCCGTCGGAATTCCAGACGCGGGGGTCGATCCGGCGCAATTTGGGGTTCAGATACGCCCATTTGCCAGCCGCCCACCCCGCCGGATCGTATTTTTCCATATTGGCCCAGGCCAGATCTTCCACGGCCATATACTGCCGGGAATTCAGCACCCGGGGTCGGTTGGGTCCGATGGTGTTCACACTGAAATCGACGTTATAGGTCACCTGACCTTCTCCCGATTTGCCTTTTTTGGTCGTCACCAGCACCACGCCGTTGGCACCCCGCGCGCCGTAAATGGCGGTCGAGGAGGCATCTTTCAACACTTCCACCGAAACGATGTCGTTCGGGTTGATGTAGTCGATGGCCGAGCTGAACTGGTTCTGGTTCCCCTGCGGCAGCATCACCCCGTCGACCACATACAGCGGGTTGTTCGACGAGTTGATGGAGCTAAACCCGCGAACGCGGATGGTGGTCCGACCACCGGGCCGACCCGAGTTGTTGTTGACCTGCACACCCGGCATCCGACCCGCCAGCGCCTGCGTCAGCGAAGCCGCCGGGCGTTCTTTCAATTCGGCTTCTTTCACGGAACCAACGGCCCCCGTCAAGTCGCTTTTCCGGGCCGTACCGTACCCAATGACGACAATTTCTTCCAGTACTTTGTCATCTGGTTTCAGCGAAACATTTATGGTCGTTGACGCCTTGACGTTCAGTTCCTGAGACAAATACCCCACGAAGCTAAAAACCAGCGTGGCACCATTGGCGGCTTCCGGAACGGAAAGCGAGTAATTGCCTTCCGCATTGGTCACGGTCCCGCGCTGGGTTCCTTTGATCACCACGCTAACGCCGGGCAGCCCTTCGCCGTTTTCACTGGAAACTTTCCCGCTCACCGTGAAGTCGGCCATGTTGACTGATGGCGTATTCGGCGAGAAAACCGGACTCCCTGCCGCAGTGGGTTCCTTCAACGAAACCGGTGTATTGACCGATTCCAGTGCCGGTGTGGCCGGAGCACTGGCTTTGGCCGGATTTTTAATGATGTAGTACGCCTGATTTCCCACTTTTTTGAACATCAGGTCATACGGTTTCAGCAGGGTTTCCAACTGCTTTTCCAGCTTCCCGGAACGGAGCCGAACGTTGGCCGGAACGACAATACCGTTCACCGTCGTTTCTTCAAACAGAATACTGACCTGATGCTGACGGCTTAATTCCGTCAACACTTCTTTCATTTTCTGGCCTGCCGCCGGAACGGTCTGAATCACCTCCGTCGATCGGCTCTGCTGCCGGGCCAGGGCAATCGGTTGCGCCTGCGTCAGCTGGTGACTGAGCACGACCAGCGAAACCACGGCCGTTTTTTGTAAAAATGAGATTACCATATTGCGTAGGTTTTAGGAATGGTAGGTTTAAGGGTGTTTAGGAGTAGTCAATTCAATATAATGGCGTTTTTTCACCACGTCGATCGTCAGTAATTCGGCTAAAATCTGGAACAGGTCATCGGCTTGCTCGGCCCGGAAATTACCGGCAATCCGCCGTTGCGCCAGTTTGGGTTCGGGCACCACGACCTTAATTCCAAACTGCTCCTGAATCTGGTTTGCGACCTCGGTAAGGGAAGTGTTGTCGAAGTAAAACCAGTGGTCTTTCCAGGCAACATAGGGGCGGGCAGTTTTGGTCTGGGTGAGCCGGTACCGGCCGGAATTGGCCACCGTCACCACATTACCCGGCCGCATATAAAGCTGCTGACCCTGCGGCAGATCCAGTTTCACCTTGCCTTTGCTGAGAAACACGCGTTTGCCTTTGGCCCGGGCATACACCACGAACTCGGTTCCCAGCACCTCGACCTGAAAACGATCCGCCGTCCGGACGATAAACCGCTGGTTGTTGACGGTATGCGTCACTTTGAATTCACCTTCGCCTTCCAGATATACCTCCCGTGTTTTGTTCCCAAAGCCAAACCGGGGAACGCGCAGGCTGGAATTGGCATTCAGCGTGACTTCCGTTCCATCCGCCAGTTTATATTCGCTGGTTTGTCCGAAGGCCGTCCGGTGGGTTTCATACAGGATTTGGGCCCGGAAAACGTAGGCACCCAGCAGGCCCAGCAAGGTAACGGAAGCTGCTATGCCCCAGGGAAGCCATTTTTGAAACAGGCCGGACCGGGAAACCGGCAGCACTTTCGATGGGGTTACGGTCGGCTGTTCGTCTTCCAGTACCCGCTGATACGCGGTCAGTGCTTTTTCGGCGTCTACCGAAAACTGGGGTCGCTGGCTTTCCCATTCATCCAGGTAGTGGTAATAGGCTTCGTGGTTGGTTTCGTCCGTCAGCCATTCTTCGAGGTATTTTCGCTGGATCGCCGTCGCTTTTCCATCGAAAAAGTCGAATACAATGCGTTTTATCAGTAAAGGTTCCATAGCAGATTCAAATTTTGCCGGTTAGTCAACTGGAGAAAGAAGGGTGTCATCGGCCCATCAGTAAGCGCAGGTAACCAGCCCCAGCAGCAGACTGATGAACCATTCTCCTTTCAATTCCTGACGTAACTGGTTGAGTGCCCTGATCATCAGTTTCTCGACGGCACTGTTGCTGATCTGCATTTCCTGCGCAATTTCCAGGTACTTTTTCCCTTCAATCCGGCTCAGCAGAAACGCCCGCTTGCACTGCGGAGTCAGGCTCTGGATGGCGTCTTCAATTTTCTGGTGCAGTTCGCTGTAATGCAGCACCTCGTCGGGTTGCAATGCCGGTGATATGCCCTGGGTGTGCAGCGTATCCAGCGAATCGGAAGGATGCAGTTCCCACCGCAGGTAGTTGTAGGACCGGTGTCGAACCGTCTGGTAGAGATACGCCCGGTAAGACGTCGTTATCCGTTCAAAGACGCGGTCCTGCCAGAAAGCCGTGTAGACTTCGGCCACCAGATCCTCGGCCACTTCTTTGGAGTAAACGAACCGAACCGCGTGGTTGACCAGATTGGTGTAATACCGCCGGAACAGCAGTTCGCAACCACGCTTCGGATCCTGAGCGAAGAGTTGTCGAAAGATCAATTCGTCGTCCGTCACTTTGCCGGGCTGAAGCGGCTGGTGGCTTCCCAAAAAACGCGGCAAAGAATCTCCGCTATTTTCGGTATCGTCTAAGGGTACTTGTTGCATGCAGCGTGTTGCTAAACCAGGTGGTATTTAACATAGACAAGTTTGCACTTTATTACCTCACATGGTGGATGAAAAATAAATTTTTAGTGTTTTTTTCACCATTCCCCGCGATTTTCCGCCAATAAAAAAGATACCTTTACACGTACAGAAGCGGTTGCGGGCGCGATAAATTTGCGGTTGGAAACGTCTCCTGTCTGACATGAACCGTACGGAAATGGAGGAAAACTGGCAACAGCAAACCCTTGATAATCTGGAGAAAACAAGTGGAGAAGAACCGGATTTTGGCGACAACCGGAGTCAGAAAATTTACGCCCTGCGGCAGACGCCCCTGAACCAGTTTAGCACGGAAGACATCCGGCTGCTGATTGCCGAAGGAATTTCGCTGCCGTACCTGATTCCACTGGCGCTTGAAAGGCTCACCAAAAACCCGTTTGCCGAAGGAGAATTTTACCCCGGCGATCTTTTTCAGAGTGTTCTGAACGTCGATTTGAATTTTTGGTTGACAAATCGCCCGTTTTGGCAGTATATTCACCAACTTATTATAAACAATTCGTTCGAACTGGAAGACCGGGGCATCAATCCGGAGCGGTTTCTCGAATTGTCGTGAACTAAACCCCCAATTCCCTAAACCTTTTGTAATTGACCTTATGAATTCACAACCTGTAAACCGGCGCACGTTTCTTACGAAGGCCACAGCCGCAACTGCCGTCGGATTAACGATTCCCCATATTAATTTCGGTGCCCAACCCAAAGCCGATGAAAAAACCGTTGGACATGGTTCGCACCGCTACCGGGTCGTGCCAAACTGGGGCGTTCTGGATGCGGGCAAAAACCCGGTCAACGACTGCCACGAAATGGTGGAAGATGCCAAAGGCCGCCTGATTCTGCTGACCAATGAGACGAAAAACAACGTCATCATTTACGATAAATCGGGTAAACTGCTCGAAACCTGGGGGACAACATACCCCGGTGCCCACGGCCTGACGCTGGCCAACGAAGGCGGAGAACAATTCCTGTTTATTTGTGATAATAACCGGCATCAGGTCATCAAAACCGACCTGAAAGGCAAAGAACTGCTGAAAATCGATTACCCGAAGGAAACCGGAAAATACGATTACCCGACGCAGTTTACCCCGACCGAAACCGCCATCAACCCCGCCAACGGCGATATTTACATCGCCGACGGCTACGGCCTGAATTACATCACGCAGTATGACGCCAAGGGCAAATACATCCGGCACTGGGGCGGTAAAGGCTCCGAAAACGGTCAGTTCGATTGCTGCCACGGCATTCTGGTCGACACCCGCAACAAAGCCAATCCGACCCTGCTCATTACCGACCGCCGTCACAACTGCCTGAAGCGGTTTACGCTCGATGGCAAATACCTCTCGACCATTGCCTTACCCGGTTCGTATATCTGCCGCCCGGTTTTGCACGGTGACATGATTTACGGCGCGGTGTTCCGCAGTACGTCCGATGCCTACCCGAACTCGGGGTACATCCAGATTCTGGATAAGAACGACAAGGTGGTTTCCACGCCGGGCGGTTCGGCACCGGTTTATAAAGACGGTAAACTGGAAGAACAGCGGAAAGACACGAGCTTTACGGGCTTCATGCACCCGCACGACGTTCTGGTCGATGGCGACGAAAACGTGTATGTACCGCAATGGGCTTCTCAAAAAACCTATCCGGTGAAACTACAGCGCGTTAGCTGATAAAATCGGCCGTTGTTGCAAGCACAAACGTTCACAATGACGGCGTGCTTCCTGAACTCAACCTTACCGTTTGCCGGGCCGGAACTCATTTCGGTCCGGCTTGAAATCATACGCGTACTCGTCAGGCTCTGCTCAGGCCGACGTTCCTCCCAAAATTGAACATCTGATTGATTCAATGACTCCTTCTATTCTCTTACAGGCTACGGCACCGCAACCCTCCGAGTGGGCTTTGTTCTTCGGGCATTTCCACCCGCTCATCGTCCATTTGCCGATCGGTTTTCTGCTGATTGCGGGCCTGCTCGAACTGGACCGGCTGACGCGTCGCCAAACCGTTAGTTCCCATACGATTACGTTGATTTTGTTCTGGTCGGCCGTCAGTGCCACGATGGCCTGTATTTTCGGTTATCTGCTCTCGCTGGGCGGTGGCTACGAAGAAGAAACGCTGAACAACCACATGTGGGAAGGCATCGGGGTGGCGGTTTTTGCCTGGGTGGCCTGGGCCATCAAACACGAACGAATTGGCCCCAAAATCCGCTTTGGCCCCTTGTTGTATTACCCCGCGCTGGGCGTAGCGGTTTTGCTGTTGCTGGCGGCTGGTCACGAAGGCGGTTCGCTCACCCACGGTTCCGACTTCCTGACCCAACACACCCCGGAACCCTTCCGGTCGCTGGCAGGCATTCCGCCCCGCGAGGAAAGTGTGGAAGATACGAAGCCCATTGAAGACGTCAATCAGGCGATGGTGTATCAGCAGATTGTCCATCCGATTCTGAAAAGCCGCTGCATTCAGTGCCACAATCCCGAAAAATCGAAGGCCGATCTGCGGCTGGATTCGCCCGAAATGATCAAAAAAGGAAGCGAAGACGGCGCGGTTCTGGTTGCCGGTAAAGCCGACCAAAGCAAACTGGTTAAAGTGTGTCTGTTGCCGGAAGAGGACGACCACCACATGCCGCCCAAAGGCAAAACCCAGCTCACCGAAAATCAAATCGCGCTGCTGACCTGGTGGATCAACGAGGGCGCACCATTCGACAAAAAAGTAGCCGAATTGAAAGTATCCGACAACATCAAACCGGCCCTGGCCGCGCTGGGAACGGGTGGCGGAAACGTGGGCGGTGAGCAGGTTGCAACCGGTCCGGCTCCCGAGTCGCCGGTGTTGACGATGAAACTGCCAGCCGCTGATCCGAAGGCCATCGAGGAGTTGAAAAAAGCCGGTTTGCTGGTTTTACCGTTGTCGAAAGAACAGAATCAACTGGAAGTCAGCGCGGTCAACGCCCGGGCGTTCAGCGATGCACAGGCGGTTTCGCTGCCGAAACTGAGCCAGCAAATTGTCTGGCTGAAACTGGGGGATACGGAAATTTCGGACGCGACGCTGGCGCAGGTGGCCCAGTTGAAAAACCTGCAAAAACTGCACCTGGAACAAACGAAAGTGACCGACGCCGGTTTGAAAAGCCTGAAAAATCTGCCGTATCTCGAATACCTGAATCTGTACGGAACCGCCGTGACCGACGCCGGACTGGCCGAACTGGCCGGTATCAAAAATCTTAAAACCGTTTACCTCTGGCAAACCAAAGTGACGGACGCGGGCGTGGCGGAATTGAAAAAAGCATTGCCGGGGCTGGAAATCAACATGGGGTTGGGCGAGAATTCCATTGCGGCCTTTACCAAAGCGGATTCGGCCAAAGCCGAAAAAGAAAAAGCGAAGTGAGGACTCCTTTCGGACGAAACACTGTTTTTGGCAAGGATATAGCACTTTTTTAAAGCCAAATTGGTTTATTTCTTTACAAACCCGGTTGATTTTCGTAAATTCATTGTGTTTTTCCCTTAAACCCCTTTGTTCGTATGCGTCATTTAACCGACATACGAGTTCAATCCTTCCTGCTTAGCGCAGCCATCGGCCTGTTTTCGATAGCCGTTGGGAGCTCGTGTGAAACGAGCGTCGAAAAACCGGCCGAACTGCTGGCGATTGAAAGCAAATTGCCCGAAAAAGTCGATTACAACCTCCATATCAAACCCATTTTATCCGACCGTTGCTTTGCCTGCCACGGACCGGATAAGGCCAAGCAAAAAGCCGGTTTGCGCTTGGACATCGCCGAAAGTGCCTACGAAGCCTTGGCAGAAAGCGGTAAAAAAGCGATTGTCCCCGGTAATCTGGCCAAAAGTGAAGCCTATCACCGCATCATTTCCGACGACCCCGAATACCGGATGCCAACGCCGGAGTCCAACCTCATTCTGACAACGGAAGAAAAAGCCTTGCTCGTGCGCTGGATTGAGCAGGGGGCCGAATACAAACCGCACTGGTCGCTGATTGCGCCCCAACTGGCGGAGGTGCCGAAAGTCAAAAATGAGAAATGGGCCAAAAACGAGATTGATTATTTTGTCCTCAAAAAACTCGAAGAGAAAGGTTTATCGCCCAATGCCGAAGCGGACAAAGCGACCCTGCTGCGCCGGGTTTCGCTGGATCTGACCGGTTTGCCGCCGACGGTGGCCGAAGTGGATGCGTTTCTGGCCGATCAATCACCGGATGCGTACGAAAAGGTGGTCAACCGCTTGTTTAGCAGTCCGCATTATGGTGAACGTCAAGCCGTTGAGTGGCTGGATGCGGCCCGGTATGCCGACACGCACGGCTACCAGGACGACGGTTTGCGCACGATGTGGCCCTACCGCGACTGGGTGATTCGGGCGTATAACAAAAACCTGCGGTTCGACAAGTTCATCACCTGGCAACTGGCGGGCGATATGCTGCCGAACCCGACGAAAGACATGCTCCTGGCCACGGCTTTCAACCGCAACCACCAGCAGAGCCAGGAAGGCGGGATTGTGGATGAGGAATACCGGGTGGAATACGTCGCCGACCGCGTCAATACGTTCGGGAAAGCGATGCTGGGCATGACCGTCGAGTGTGCGCGCTGCCACGACCACAAATACGACCCGATCAGTCAGAAAGATTACTATTCGCTGTTTGCGTTTTTCAACAACAACAACGAGCGCGGCCAGATTCCGTACAACGGCGAACCCGCCCCGACGATCACGCTCACCTCGTCGGAGGTCGACGCCAAATTGAAGTTCATTCATCAGAAAATCAAACCGTTACAGCAGCGACTAAATCCCAATCGCCCCGAATACCAGCAGGCTTTCGGGCAGTGGCTGAGCCAGGCGGAACAAAAGCCAAGCTCGTCCGTCAACGTTGGTCTGGTGGCGCATTACACCTTTGACGAAGCCGATCGGCGGGATTTTAAAGCCTACGAAAGTTCGGAGGAAAAGAAACTGAAAGACGCCGAACGGAAAAAGGAAGACGAGCTCAAAAAGAAAGAGGAAGAACGACGTAAAAAACTGGGACTGCCGGAAGTGAAGAAGCCCGCCGTTCCGAAAACCCGCGAAGAACTGGAAAAAGACCCCCGCAATGCTTTCTGGAATCAGGTGAACGACACGCTACCCGCGCGTTTGGCCGGCGACCCGGAAAGTTTCCCGTATCAAATCAAGGGAAAAGTTGGGATGGCGCGGTATCTGAAGGGCGACAGCAACATTGAGTTGCCCCGGAAAGTCGGCTTTTTTGAGCAAAATGAGCCGTTTTCGGTGAGTGCGTGGTTCAACGTGGCCAAGCCGGGTCTGGAAGGGATGCTGATGGGCAAGTCAAACGGGCCTTTCGACGGAAACCGGGGCTACGAAATTGGTTTGCTGGAAGATGGCCGGTTCAAACTTACGATCAACCACGTCTGGCCCGACAACAGCCTCGATGTGGAAACCGTCGCCAAAATCCGCTACAAACAATGGTTTCACCTGACCATGACCTACGACGGCTCGGGCCGGGCGGGCGGCATTAAACTCTATCTAAACGGACAACCGACTCAACTTCAAGTCATTACCGACCATCTGGTTCACAGCATCGACCGCGGAAAAAATGGCAAAAACTGGTCCGGTTCGCCGTTCCTGATTGGCCGCATCCACGATCATTACATCAAAGATTACGCAATTGACGAACTAAGGATTTATAACCGCACCCTGACCCCGCTGGAAATTCCGAAACTGGCGGGTCAGCCAGACGCGCTAATGACGGCTTTGTTTACGCCAGCCGCCAAACGGACGGCGGCACAACGCGCCGGTTTGTATACCTATTACGTTACCACCCACGACTCGACGTATCGAAAAGCCTTTGCGGAATTTCAGAAAAACCGGGCGGAAGAAGTGATGCTGTACAACAATTCCGATCAGGTGATGGTGATGAAAGAGCGGAAATTTCCCCGAAAAACCTTTCTGCTCAAACGCGGTGCCTACGATGCGCCCGGCGAAGAAGTGACGCCCGCAACACCTGAACAGTTTATGCCCTTCCCGGCGGACTATCCAAAAAACCGCCTGGGATTGGCCATGTGGTTACTGAATCCGGATCATTCGCTGTTCAGCCGGGTGATGGTCAACCGGTTCTGGCAGCAGTATTTTGGTCAGGGCCTGGTCAAGAGCAGCGATGATTTCGGGAATCAGGGCAACCTTCCCTCCCACCTCGAATTGTTGGATTTCCTGGCCGTTCGCTTCCGGGATGGCGCCGGACGGGCGGGCATCTGGAATGCCAAAGCCTTGCAGAAAATGATTGTGATGTCGGCCACCTATCGCCAGTCGTCGGTGGCGGATGCCAAAAAGCTGGAAGCCGATCTGGACAATTCGCTGCTTTCGCGTGGCCCGAGCTACCGGATGTCGGCGGAGCAGGTTCGCGACAATGCCTTGGCTGCCAGCGGTTTGCTATCCCGGAAAATTGGCGGCACCAGCGTACTCCCGTATCAACCTTCGGGTATCTGGGAAGCCCTGGCCACCCGAAATGCCATCAAGTATGAACAAAGTCACGGCGACAGCCTCTACCGCCGAAGCTTGTATACGATCTGGAAGCGGTCGTCACCGCCCCCGATGATGCTCAATTTCGATGCGGCCGAGCGACACACCTGCATCGTGAAACGGCAGAAAACCTCGACGCCCTTGCAGGCCCTGGTGACGCTGAACGATCCGCAGTTTGTGGAAGCTGCGCGGGTGTTGGGGCAAAAAGCATTGGAGAAGGGACTGCGGGATGAGCCGTTGATCAGTTATGTATTTAAAGCCGTAACCAGCCGCCCGGTTCGGCCCGCTGAAGTGGCCCTGATGAAGCAGTTGTATACCGAAGAACTCGCTGATTTCAGGAAAAACCCCAGACGGGCAGCCGAATTGTTAAGTGTGGGGGAATATCCGGTCGATAAAACCCTGCCGACTGCCGAGCTGGCCGCCTGGACGGTGGTGACCAGCACCATTATGAACGTTGACGAAGCGATTATCAAACGATAAAACTCAACTCTGATTAGCTTTGAGAAATAACTTTTGTGACACAGAGTTTATCAGGGAGCATCAGAGGTGATCAGAGAAAAATGAGAAGGCTATGAACAACCTGGAAGACGAACTGCACGATCAATTGAGCCGCCGGACCTTTCTGGGCAAAACCAGCGCCGGTTTGGGAGCCATTGCCCTGGCATCCCTGCTCAATCCGACGAAAGGGTTGGCTGGCAGCGAAGAAAACCGCGCGCCGGGAAAACCGCACTTTTCGCCCAAAGTGAAGCGGGTGATTTATCTGTTTCAGAGCGGAGCGCCCTCGCAGTTGGATTTGTTCGATTACAAACCCAAACTGGAAACCATGTGGGGCCAGGATTTGCCCGAATCCATCCGGAAAGGCCAACGCCTGACGGGAATGACTTCCGGACAAAGCCGGTTTCCGCTGGCAGCTTCCAAGTTCAAGTTTGCTAAACATGGCCACAGCCAGATGTGGGTCAGTGAGTTGCTGCCCTATACCTCCCGGATTACGGATGATTTGTGCTTTATTCGTTCGATGAATACCGAAGCCATCAACCACGATCCGGCGGTGACGTTTTTCCAAACCGGTTCGCAGCAGGCCGGACGGCCTTCATTTGGTTCCTGGGCCAGTTACGGGCTGGGTTCCGACAACCAGAATTTACCGGCCTTTGTCGTACTGCTCTCAAAAGGGCGCGATGGCGATCAGCCCTTGTATGCCAAGCTGTGGAGCAACGGTTTTCTGCCTTCGGTGCACCAGGGCGTGGTTTTCCGCTCCGGCCCCGACCCGGTGTATTACCTCAACAACCCGCCGGGCATCGACAAAACCAGTCGTCGGCGGATGCTGGATTATTTGGGAAAACTGCATCAGGAACAATACAAACAGGTGCTGGACCCGGAAATCAACAACCGGATGGCGCAGTACGAAATGGCGTACCGGATGCAGACGTCGGTGCCCGAAACCCTCGACATTTCGAAAGAACCGGATTATATCTTTGACCTGTATGGCCCCGATTCCCGCAAACCGGGAACGTTTGCCGCCAATTGCCTGCTGGCCCGGAAGCTGATCGAGAAAGACGTCAAGTTCGTGCAGTTGTATCACCAGGGCTGGGATCAGCACGGGAATTTACCGAACGACATCAAGATTCAGACGAAAAGCGTCGATCAACCGTCGGCGGCTTTGATCATGGATCTGAAACAGCGCGGACTGCTCGACGACACGCTCGTGATCTGGGGCGGTGAGTTTGGCCGCACCAATTACTCGCAGGGCAAGCTGTCGAAAGAAAATTACGGTCGCGATCACCACCCGCGTTGCTTCACGGTCTGGATGGCCGGTGCGGGCGTGCAAAAAGGTATGGTGTATGGCGAAACCGACGAGTTTGGGTATAACGTAGTCAAAGATCCCGTCCACGTCCACGACTTTCAGGCCACGATTCTGCACCTGATGGGCGTCGATCACGAGAAGCTGATTTTCAAACACCAGGGACGGCGGTATCGACTGACGGATGTGCACGGAAAAGTAGTAAAGCCGGTTTTGGCGTAATCCTTCCTATCTTTGCGCCAAACAAACCCATTCGAATCAATGACCGCTCTCGACGTTGTCAAAACTTATTACGATTGCTTCAATCAAAAAGACTGGAACGGCATGCTGGCGCTGGTCCACCCCGACATCCGGCACGAACCCAATCAGGGCGGAGCGCGCATTGGTCTGGAAAAATTCACCGACTTTGTTCATCACATGGACGAATCGTACGATGAAAAATTGACCGATCTGGTTTTCTTCACCGAACCGACCAATAACCGCGTTGCCGTTGAATTTGTAGTGAACGGCATTTATAAAAAGGCCGAAGACGGTTTGCCCCCGGCCACCAACCAGACCTACGTCGTTCCGGCAGCGGCTTTTCTGGAAGTGTCTGACGAAAAAATAACCCGTGTAACGACCTATTACAACCTGCCTCAGTGGATTCAAGCGGTTTCACACTAAAAACCGCATCGCATGCAATCGCTTTCTTTTCTGACGCAAAAAGGACCGGAAATCGAATCGGTTTTTGATGATCTGGCGGCTTTGCGGATTGCGGTTTTTCGTGACTACCCGTATCTCTACGAAGGCACGATCGCGTACGAAAAAGACTACCTGAAAATCTACGCACAAGCGGAGCGGTCCTTTCTGTTTGCCGTATACGACGGATCAAAAATGGTCGGAGCCACTACCTGCATCCCGTTGCGGGACGAGACCGCCGACATCCGGTTTCCTTTCGAACAGGCTGGTTTTGAACTGGATGCGATCTTTTATTTCGGTGAAAGCATTTTGCTCCCGGCCTATCGGGGGCAGGGGTTGGGCCACCGGTTTTTCGACGAACGGGAAGCCCACGCCCGCCGTTTTGGCACGTTCAAAACAACCTGCTTCTGTTCCGTTGAACGCGAAGAAAACCATCCCGCCAAACCGCTCGATTACCGGCCTAATGATGCGTTCTGGCTCAAAAGAGGGTATCACAAAGAACCGTCTTTGCGGAGCAGCCTCGCCTGGCCCGACCTTGGCGAAGTGATTTCGACACCCAAACGGATGGTGTACTGGATGCGGGCGTTGTAAGGGCACGCTGCTGAAAAATCTTTCCCAAAACCGGGCAACAATTTCTATCTCTGGCTTCTTTTATAGGTAACTCCTCGATTAGTATACCATGAACTGGACGGATTTTTGGGATAATTTTAGTCAGATCGGCACGGAGATCGATCGCTGGCTGCGGCACAACCGGAAAATTTCCGGCTGGCTTTTGTTGGCCGTGGCCGTTGGGGCCGGGTTGCTGGTCAATATGATTGTGGCGCAAACGATCCGGATGATTCTCCGCCGTCGCCATGTCGAAGCGTTGGGTTTTCTGCGTCAGTACGTCCGGAATGCCTTTTATTTTTTCGTGCCTTCCCTGTTTTTCCTGATCATCACCAACATTCAGGAGCGTTCGTTTCAGCGGTTTCCGTATGCCTCCAAAGCCGCCGAAGTTGCCTTTGTCATCACCACCACCTGGCTGGTGGTGCAGCTTTTGAAAGTCCTGGAGCGGCTCATTATCCGCCGGTATGACACGGCCAGCGATGTGAATCTGCACCAGCGGAAGTTCGTGACCCAGATTGTTTTTGTCCGGCAACTTGTCTCCATTCTGATCATTGCCGTTGGTTTTTCCGTGTTACTGCTGTCGTTCAATGGCGGGCGAAAAATCGGGTTAAGTTTCCTGACTTCTGCCGGGATCGCGTCGGTCGTCATTGGTTTTGCCGCCCAACGCACCATCGCCAACCTGCTGGCCGGTATTCAGATTGCCTTCACGCAACAGATTCGGGTCGAAGACGCCGTGGTGGTGGAAAATGAATGGGGCCGGATTGAAGAAATCAACCTGACAAACGTGGTGGTGCGGGTTTGGGACCGCCGTCGGCTCATTCTGCCCATTACCTATTTCATCGAAAAACCGTTCCAGAACTGGACCCGGTCGAACGCGTCGGTATTGGGAACGGTTCTGCTGTATCTGGATTATAATGTCCCGGTCGATCGCATTCGGGAGAAGGCGAAAGAACTGGTTGAAAACAATCCGTTATGGGACCGGGAAGTTTGTGTGGTTCAGGTGACCGACACCCAACCGACCTGCGTCGTCATCCGCATCCTGACCTCCTCGCGCAACGCCCCGGAAAGCTTCGATCTGCGGTGTTTTCTGCGGGAAAATATCATTGCTTTTCTGCGGGATGCGTACCCCGAAAGCCTGCCCCAAACCCGGTTTCAGTTTACCGAAACGGCCCCATCCATCTGATGGCCGGTCATTCTAGAAACATTCAAACAACAGGGTGGGATCATATTCAAAAAAGTCAATCAGAAAGAAAGCCTTCACTATCTGGTGGATGAAGTAGGTGCCAGTGAATTTGCCGCTTACAATGTTCAACCGACTGTCAACCTCGATCAGGCAACCCACAAAATCGAGGCTATTGTCACGCAAAAATGGCTCTCCCTGAACAGCATCAGCAGCATCGAAGCCTGGAGCGACTACCGCCGGTTGGGCATTCCCGCCATTCCGAATTCGCTGGATGCCCCCGTGCCGACGGCCCGCCCGCTGCGGCTGATGTATCCCGAATCGGAACGGCAAACCCACAACGCCGAAGCTTCCCAACAGGGCAGCGACGCCATGATTAAAGACAAAGTGTGGTGGAATCCGTAGAATGCTTCGTGACTTTTAACCGTAATTTCTCTTGGGTTATTTAGTCTCTTTCAAATTTAATACCTGTAAACGGCTCTTATCTAGACTGAATCTTATTAATTTGCACTCCGTTCGGTTTTTTACAGGAAAACGGAGCGCATTGTATCAGCATTTCTATTTCAGTATATCCGTATGAAAAAATTACTGATCGCTCTTCTATTCGGCACGGTTCTCTCCGCGCAGGCCCAGAAAAACGTGCTATTGGAACCGTCGTTCTGGCAGGGAAAACCGGATGTGAGTCAGGTGAAAGCAGAAATTGAAAAAGGAAACAGCCCGTCGCAGTTCAATTCAAACAGTTTTGATCCCGTTGTGATGGCGATCAATGCCCAGGCTCCCAACGAGACCATCAAATACCTGTTGTCGCAACCCGGCAACGAAGTCAGCAAAATCACCCACGATAGCCGGATTTATCTGCACTGGGCGGCCAGTCGGGGCAATGTGGAACTGATGGAATACCTGCTGGCGAAAGGCTCTAAAACCAACGTGGAAGACAGCCACGGCATGACGGTGTTGAATTTTGCGGCCGGTAACGGGCAGACGAATACACGGGTGTATGACCTGTGCCTCCAGAACGGTGCCGATTTAAAGAAAGACCTGAACCACGACGGTGCCAACGCCTTGCTGATTGCGGTTGCCAACGACAAGGACCTCAAACTCACCGACTATTTTGTTTCGAAAGGCCTGGATCTGAAAAGTACGGACGCGGCTGGCAACAACGCCTTTAGTTATGCGGCCCGGGGTGGCAATATCGACATCCTGAAAGCCTTGCTGCAACGCGGGGTTCCGGCCACCGACAACGCCTTGATCATGGCCAGCCAGGGCGGACGCCGGGGTGCTACGCCCATTGAGGTGTTCCAGTATCTGGAAAGCCTGAACCTGAAACCGACCGTGACCAACAAGGCCGGTGAAAATGTTCTGCACGCGCTGGTTCGTCGGCCCAAACAGAATGAAATCATTCAGTATTTTCTGGCCAAAGGTGTCGATGTCAACCAGGCCGACGACGAAGGCAATACGGTATTCATGAATGCCGCTGCCGCCAACCGGGATCTGGCCGTACTGGAAATGCTCCAGCCGAAGGTAAAAAACATCAACCAGAGCAACCAGAAAGGCGTAACAGCCCTGGCGATGGCCGTACGCGGTAATTCGCCCGAAGTGGTGAACTATCTGTTGGGCAAAGGAGCCGATGTCAAGGCAACGGACAAAACCGGTGATAACCTGCTGGCTTACCTGGTGCAGTCCTACAACGCAACCCGAACCGAAGAATTTGATGCAAAGTTGAAACTGCTTCAGGACAAAGGGCTCGATGTTAAAGCTCCGCAGCAGAACGGTAATACGCTGTACCACCTGGCGGTTACCAAAAACGACCTTCCGCTGGTAAAACGGCTGGAAGCGCTGCAAATCGACGTGAACAGCAAAAACAAGGAAGGCATCACCGCCCTGCACAAAGCCGCTATGGTGTCCAAAGATGACGCCATGCTGAAATACCTGCTGTCCATCGGTGCCAAAAAAGACATTGCGACCAATTTTAAAGAAACCGCTTTTGATCTGGCCAGCGAAAATGAATCGCTCTCTAAAAGCAATGTTTCCGTTACTTTTCTGAAATAAGGTTATGCCCAATTTGCTTAAAATCGGTTTGCTCGCGCTGGTTCTGGTAGTCGCCCGGCCATCGGCTTCGGTGGCTCAGTCCGGGACTACCCAGTACAAGTGTATGATCCAGATGACCAATTACATGGGAGAAAAGGCATACATCGCCGTTTCGCTTATGAACGGGAAAGGGGCTTACGAAAAAACCCTGTATGTGCTCGGTTCCGATAAAAAATGGTATCCGGATGTCAAGGAATGGTACCGGGCGCTGGGCAAAAAAACGCCGAACCTCAGTGCCATCACCGGGGCGTCGGTGGCCGGTGGTGATCGCAGCGTTATCGTGCTGGAAATCGAAAATTCGAAGCTCAACAAAGATTACAAACTGCGGTTTGCCAGCTCCGTGGAGGACAAGCAGGATATCGCGAAAGATCTCGAAATTCCGCTCACGACGGAAGGCCTTTCCGCCAAAAGCGAGGGGACGGGCTACATTCGCTACGTTCGCTTTAGCCCCAACAGCCCCAATTAACAGCGGCCGGATTTATGACCATTTCTGTGTGGAGATACAGCCACTTAGCGTTGGCTGTGTCTTCTTTTCTTTTGCTGGCTCTGGCGTCCGTAACGGGAATTATTCTGGCGTTCGAACCTGTATCGCAGAAAATGCAGCCGTACCGTGTCGATGCCGTTGGCGAACTTACGCTGGCACAGACGCTGCCGGTGCTCAAAAAAAGTTATGCTGAAATCAGTGAGCTGAGCGTCGACGCCAACCAGTTTGTCCAGATCAAAGGCAGCGATGCCGACGGCAAAAGCCTGACCGCTTTCGTTGATCCGCAGACGGGTAAAATCCTGGGGATTCCCAGCCCGCAAAGTGAGTTTTTCCAGTGGGTTACGGCCCTCCATCGGTCGTTGTTCCTGCACGAAGCCGGGCGGTTTTTCATCGGGTTGACCGCCTTTTTGCTGCTGCTGATTACGGTTTCCGGCACCATGCTGATTATTCAGCGTCAACGGGGTGTCAGGCGGTTTTTTACCCGGATTGTCCGGGACAATTTTGCCCAGTATTACCACGTCGTGCTGGGGCGGCTGTCGCTGATTCCGATCTTCCTCGTTGCGCTTTCGGGAACCTACCTCTCCCTGGCCAGGTTCGGTCTGGTCGGAGAAGAGAAAGTTTCTCCCCAAATTGATTTCGACGCTATCCAGGCAACACCCAAACGAAAACTAGCCGACTTTGCGGTTTTTCAGAACACCCGACTGGCGGACGTGCAAAGCCTCGAATTCCCGTTTTCGGAAGACGTCGAAGATTACTACACGCTAAAACTCAAAGACCGGGAGCTAACGGTCAACCAGATTACCGGCGACCTCCTGAGCGAAAACCGGTATCCGACCGCCGTCCTGCTCACCAACCTCAGCCTGGATTGGCACACCGGCCGGACGAGCGCCATCTGGGCCGTCATTCTGGCCGTGGCTTCGGGAAATATCCTATTTTTCATCTATTCCGGTTTTGCCATTACCTGGAAAAGACGGGCCAACCGCGTTAAAAAAAACAACTATTCAGCCGACGAGAGCCGGTTTATTATTCTGGTCGGATCGGAGAACGGCAGCACCTTCCGGTTTGCGCAGGCCATTCACCAGCAGTTACTCAGGCAGGGGGAGAAATCGTTTCTGACCGAGTTCAATAACTACACGGTTTTTCCGAAAGCCGACTACCTGATCGCGTTGACGGCCACCTACGGGCTGGGCGATGCGCCGACCAATGCCACCCGGTTTATGAAACGGGTTGAAAAATACCCGCAACCGCACCCCGTTCGCTATTCGGTTCTCGGTTTTGGATCACACGCCTATCCCGATTTCTGCCAGTTTGCCTTTGAAGTGAATCAGTTGCTGGCCCGGCAATCGTGGGCCGTTCCGCTGGTCGATATTCATACCGTCAATGACAAGTCGCCGGCCGAGTTTGGCTTGTGGGCCGAAGCCTGGTCGCAGCAAACCAATCTGCCGATGCCGGTTTCGGCAGAATTGTTGCAGGCTCCGGCACGCCAACTTGAAACGCTGACCGTCACCAGCAACACCCAAACCGCCCAGCCCGACGGCACGTTTTTGATTCGTTTACGGAGCAAGCGTAGTCAGCGGGTTGCGTCGGGTGATCTGCTGGCCCTTTATCCCGCCAACGACCACCGCGAACGGCTGTATTCGATTGGGGTTCTGGACGACGAGATTCAATTGAGTGTCCGGCTGCAACCGGGCGGACTGGGTTCCGGCTTTTTACACGCCTTAACGCCCGGTGAGACCGTTCGCGCCCGGATTGTCAGCAACGATCATTTCCATTTTCCCGAAAAAGCCCCGGTCGTGGTCATGATTGCCAACGGCACCGGTATTGCGCCGTTTCTGGGGATGATCAGTCAGAATAAGCAGAGAACGCCTTGTCATTTGTACGCCGGTTTTCGGCAAAGTGCCTCGTTCGACCTTTACCGGGATTTTCTGGAAAAAAACCGGTCGGTGCAAAAACTCACGAAGCTTCATCTGGCATATTCGCGCGAAGGAGAAAAGCAGTATGTCAGCAACCTGATCGCCCGCGATGCTGATTTTATTGGTAATATTCTGGCTACCAATGGTGTGATTATGATTTGCGGCTCCCTTTCGATGCAAAAAGACGTCATTAATTTGCTGGAAACCATCTGCCAGACGAAAACGGGCAAAAGCGTCAGCTTCTACCAGTCGCACAGCCAGATTCTGATGGACTGTTATTGAAGGGAGTGAAACGCTAAATAGGACGTCTTATTGTATATATAATTAACTAAGCCAGGGCGGTTGGAAAGGCGAGACGGTTTTGGTCGTGGTCGATAACGAAAGCCGGATTGTCGAACACTGTGCTTTGTCCTACAACTATTTAAGCAGCCAGTTTTACGATTCATCTGCTCAATAGACGACCTCTCTACAACCGATATGCCTTCACATCCAGATTTCGGGAAGAAAAAATCCGGCCGTCATCGGTGATCAGGATGCAGCGGTAGTCGGGATACTGATTGATCAGTTTCAGGCCCGCGTCTTTTCCCAGCACCATCAGCGACGTGCTGAATCCGTTGGCGGTTTCGGCACTGGGGCCAAAAACCGTCACGCTGCACACACCCGTAGCGGGATAGCCCGTAACGGGGTTGATAATGTGCGCATACCGCTTGCCGTTGAACACCACGAACTTTTCGTAACTTCCGGAGGTCACCACGGCACTCTGCCGCAGCGGCACGATGGCGAAAACCGTATCTTTCCGGATCGGGTTGGTGATGCCGATGGTCCAGTCGCTGCCGTCCGGCTGATTTCCCCAGGTGCTCATGTCCCCGGAACCGTTGACAATGCCGGCTTTGATCCCTTTGGCCAGCATCAGGTCGCGGCAGCGGTCGGCGGCATAGCCCTCGCCCAGCGCACCGAAGCCAATTTTCATGCCTTTCCGTTTTAAAAAAATAGTAGACCGCGCCCGATCCAGCACGATGTTTTCATAGCCGACCTTCTCCACCGATTTCTTAACCGCTTCCGGACTGGGCATTGCCGTCATCGAACCGTCAAACTTCCAGATTCGGTCCATCGCAGCAAAACTAATGTCGAAAGCGCCTTTCGTTATTCTCGAAAACCGAAGCGCGCGCTCGGTCAGGGCAAACACTTCGGGGTCCACGCGAACCGGCGCGATGCCAGCGTTTTTATTGACCTGCGAAATTTGAGAATCGGCTTTCCAGTCCGAAATCAGGTTCTCGATCCGCGTCACCTCGGCAATTACCACATCGATGTTGTGTTCCGCCGACAGGGAGTCCTGGGCAACAATCGTGATGTCAAACCGGCTGCCCATTAATTTGACGGTCCGTTTTCGCAGCACCTGCGCTGTAGCGCAGAATCCTGATAAAATGAAGACGAGGAATAGGACTTGTTTCATACCGCAAAAATCAGAAATCCCGCGCAGACCTGACTATTCTCAATGCAAAAAGGGAACCGTCGGCTCCCTTTTTGCATTCAGATAGACTTCTTGGCGCAACTAAACGGCCACCGTTTTTCCCGGAACGGCAACCGGATAAAAACCGTCCGCGTTGGGTAACAGTTTCGGATTCGCATCCCAGGCCAGTTTTTCGGGAAACAGGTTGATGTTCGAATTCAAAGCCTCATCCCATTTCACCACTTTGCCCGAATAGGTTGCCATCCGGCCCATGATGGCCGTCAGTGTGCTTTTTGCGCCGTTTTCGGCATCCCAGAATTTGTATTCGTTTTTGGCAATGGCCGCAAACAATTCGTCGTGTTCGATCTGGTACGGATCGCCGTCGCCTTTGCCGTTGTGGGTATAAATCGAACCGCCTTTGTGGTCTTTCAAAATGCTTTGCCGCCCGAAGGAGTCGACCCGGCCTTTGGTGCCCAGGAACGCTTCGTCCACTTTGCTGAACGTACCTTCGTAGTGGCGGCACTGGCTGTTGATCAGCGTGCCATCTTCGTAAACGTAATCGACAATGTGGTGGTCAAAAATTTCACCGTATTCTTTTCCGGTACGCACCTGACGTCCACCGGTTCCCTGCGCAGATACGGGATAGCCCCTTTTCACCCAGTTGGCGACGTCGATGTTGTGAATGTGCTGTTCGTTGATGTGATCCCCACAGAGCCAGTTGAAGTAGTACCAGTTCCGCATCTGGTGCTCCATTTCGGTCTGGTTCGGCTGACGCGGTTTTACCCAAACGCCCCCGCTCACCCAATACACCGAACCACCGATGATGTCGCCCAGTGCGCCGTCGTGGATGCGTTTAACCATCTCGCGATAATTCGGCTGGTAATGGCGTTGCAAACCCACCACCACGTTCAGTTTTTTCTTCTTGGCTTCTTCCGCAGCCGCCAGCACCCGGCGAACGCCCGGCGCATCGGTGGCCACCGGTTTTTCCATGAAGATGTGTTTGTTTTGCTTCACAGCTTCCTCAAACATCATCGGCCGGAAACCCGGAGGAGTTGCCAGAATCACGACATCCGCCAGGGGGATGGCTTTTTGATACGCGTCGAATCCGACAAACTTGCGTTCTTCCGGAACATCGACCCGCTTGGTCAGCTCTGGATTTTGAGTCAGGCTTTTATACGCGCCGTCCAACCGATCGCGGAACGCGTCGGCCATCGCCACGATCTTTACATTCTGCTTGGACTTCAGGGCCTGAAGCGCAGCACCGGTTCCCCGTCCACCGCAGCCAATGAGTGCCACTTTGATGGTATCATCGGCCGAGCTATGGAAGCCATAGGAAGATGCAAAAGAAGGCAATGTAGTCAACAGGGCACCGCCTGTGAGCAGGCCGGATTGTTTCAGAAAATCCCGGCGGCCGGCGTCCCGGCGGTTTGATTCGTTTGACATAAGGAACAAGGTTTAGAAATAAGATGAATAGCGTCTACTAACAGGTATTCTACAAGCAACTGGCAATCAATACTCCTCAATCAACGGCGGGTTGTAATACGCCTTAATTTCTTCTTCTGACGGTTTTTTAGCCGGGCGAACCACCCGGAAACCAACAAACGACGCACTCGTCAGCCACCACTCGCTTTTGGGAGCCTGCGGGTCGAGCATTTTCCACGAGGCATTGGACGGCGTCCGGGCGGCTGAGCGCAACACGGGCGCATCATCGTCCCACGAGCCACCCCGCACGGCATTCGGATAAAGCTCCGTCACTTTGGCATACGGCTCCTTCACTTCGCCTTTCGCTTTTTTGGCGTAATAATCCGGGTAATACTGGTCGAGCGTCCACTCCATCACGTTGCCGTGCATGTCGTGCAATCCCCACGGATTCGGTTTCTTCTTCCCAACTTGCTTATACGAACCGTCACTGTTGCCGGTAAACCAGGCGTATTCGCCCAATTGTTTGGCATCGGCACCGAACGAATACGGTGTTTTGGTGCCCGCGCGGCAGGCATATTCCCACTCGGCTTCGGTGGGCAGACGATAGAAAACGCCGGTTTTGGCGTACAGCCACGCACAGAAATGAATGGCCGAATATTGCGTCATGTTGATGGCCGGATACCCCTCCCGACCCATTCCGAACGACATATCCACGTACGGTGGACTTGGTCGCGTAGCGGCATCGGTTTTAGCTAAGTCGAAACCGGGCGTCCGGTTTGCCATTTCTTTTTCCATGTTTTTGAAAGCAAACAGATCGAACAGATCCCAGGTCACTTCCATCTTTCCCATCCAGAACGGCTCGATCGTCACTTTGTGCTGCGGCCCTTCATCGGGTTTGCGGCCTTTTTCAGCCGCCGGACTTCCCATCATAAATTCCCCGCCCGGAATCGCCACCAGATCATAGACCTGGGTGCTGCCCGGAATGGGTTGGGTATAGGATTTGGTTACATCGTCGGTTACCTGGGCCAGACTGCTCGCTGAGATTACACACGCGACACCGAACAGAGCAATGATTTTTTGCATGAATGGGGTAATGAATTAAGCTCTAAAATGTATAAAGAAAACCAGAGCGGAAATTTACCACTTTTAGATTGGAAATTCTACCATACAGCGGCTTGTCTCATGCAATCATCAAACGAGACAGGAACACGGATGCAACGGATTGAACAGATTGGTACCGATAAAATCCGTTTAATCCGCGTTCCCATCGCGTAGTTTACTTCGGCGATCCGGTTCAGGATGCGTATCTTTGCGGACAATGAATTATCTATCAGCAGAAAATCTCTCCAAATCCTTCGGCGACAAATGGTTATTCCGCAATGTAACGTTCGGAATGAGCCGGGGGGATAAAGTCGCCATCGTTGGTGCCAACGGTACGGGCAAATCTACCTTATTATCCATTCTGGCCGGGTTGATGCCTTCCGACGAAGGACTGGTCAGCATCCGAAAAGACATCACCGTCGGTTTTCTGGAACAGCAGCCCCAACTGGATGATAATTTGACCGTGATGGAAGTCGTTTTAACCGGCAACAATCCGGCTTTGCTGGCGATTGAACAGTATGAAAAAGCCCTGCTGTCCGAGAATCACGACGCACTCGACCGGGCCATGCAGCAAATGGACACACTCCAGGCCTGGGATTATGAAACGCAGTTGAAGCAGATTCTGGGGCAATTGGGCATTCACGATGTGACGCAGCGGGTTTCAACGCTCTCGGGTGGTCAACGCAAACGGGTGGCGATGGCGCAGGTGCTGATCGAAGCCCCGGATCTGCTGATCATGGATGAACCGACCAACCACCTCGATCTGGAAACCATCGAGTGGCTGGAAAACTTTTTATCGACCAACAACTCCACGCTCCTGCTGGTGTCGCACGACCGGTATTTTCTGGACCGGGTTTGCAACCAGATTGTCGAACTCGACCAGCAAACGCTGTTCAGTTACAAAGGCAATTACGCCTATTACCTGGAAAAAAAGGCCGAGCGGCAGGCGATTCTGGCGGCTGAGGTCGACAAGGCGAAAAACCTTTTCCGGCGCGAACTCGACTGGATGCGCCGGCAACCCAAAGCCCGCGGCACCAAAGCGCAATACCGGGTCGATGCGTTCGATGAGGTGAACGCCAAAGCGCACACCAAACTGGGCAACGACCAACTGGAGCTGAACATTCGTACGGCGCGGCTGGGCAGCAAAATCATCGAAATGGAAAACGTCAGCAAACGCTTTGGCGAAAAAGTGTTGCTCGACCATTTTACGTATACCTTCCGGCGGAACGACCGCATCGGCATCATCGGGAAGAACGGAATGGGTAAAACCACCCTGCTGAACATGATTACGGGCGAACTCCGCCCCGATTCAGGCATCATCAGCACCGGCGGAACCGTCAAAATTGGCTATTACACGCAATCGGATCTGGTTTTGCCCGACAACCAGCGGGTAATTGATGTGGTGCAGGACGTTGCCGAAGTCATGAAACTGGGAACGGGCGAAACCGTGACGGCTTCACAGTTTTTGCAGCATTTCCTGTTCGACCGCAACAAACAGTACGATTACGTCCACAAACTGTCGGGCGGTGAAAAACGGCGGCTGCAGTTGTTGCTGGTGCTGGTGCAGAACCCCAACTTCCTGATTCTGGATGAGCCAACCAACGACCTGGACATCACGACGCTCAATGTACTGGAAGAATTTCTGCTGAATTTTCCCGGCTGCATACTGCTCGTATCCCACGACCGTTATTTCATGGATCGGCTGATCGATCACGCCTTTATTTTTGAAGGCAACGGTAAAATCAGCGACTTTCCGGGAAATTACACCGATTACCGCGAACGGAAAGCCAGTCAGCCCGCCGATCGGAAAACCGCCGACAAGCCAAAGACTGCACCAACCGTCTCAGTTCCAGAAAGTAAATCCGTTGCGCCGGTGACGGAAACCAAGCGAAAACTGTCTTTCAAAGAACAGCGGGAATATGAAACGTTAGAAAAAGAAATTGAGGAACTGGAACAACGAAAAAGCGGTTTATTGGATCAACTGAATACCGGTTCCGGAAGTCACGAAGAGCTGACATCCTGGGCCCGGCAAATTGAGCAAATCGAACAGGAAATTTCCCTAAAATCCGACCGCTGGCTTGAGCTGGCGGACTATCTATAATTTTGAATGGGTGAATGATAGAATGAGTGAATAGCTTCGCTGGAAGCAACAACTGGCGAAGCTATTCACTCATTCTATCATTCACCCATTCACTCATTGAAAACATGAACCAGATCGCCGAATTTTTCCAATACTTACTCAATTCCGAGGAAATCATTCGGACGGGCGGGCTGGTATTGATTACCCTCATTATCTTCATCGAAAACGGTGTATTTTTCGGCTTTTTCCTGCCGGGCGATTACCTGCTGTTTCTGTCGGGCGTTTTTGCCGGCACCAAAATTCTGGCTGTCCCCCTGTGGCTGTTGCTGCTCTGTATTTTCGGGGCCGCGGTGGTGGGGTCGCTGGTGGGGTATCTCACGGGGCGGTACTTCGGTGATCGGCTGCAAAACCGCCCGGATTCGCTGTTTTTCAAGAAAAAATACATTGAAACCACCCGCGAATATTTCCTGAAATACGGCAGCCGGACGCTGATTGTGGCCCGGTTTCTGCCCATTGTCCGCACGTTTGCGCCCATTCTTTCGGGGTTAATCCGAATGGACATGCGGTATTTCATGCTCTACAATGTTATCGGGGGGGCCATCTGGGTGGTCTCGCTGGTGGGGGGCGGGTATTATTTTGGCGAAAAATTCCCCTGGATCGTCGATTACGTCCACTACATCATCATCTTCTTCCTGGCTGTTACCACTTTCACTGTCATTCGAGGCTACATCAACGCCCGGAAAGAAATGAAGCAGGAAAAAGAAACCGTCAGCGAATAATCCAATCAGGCGTTTCCGCTAGTTTACGTTGGCATTGGCCGCTGCGGCTTTTGTACGGGCTACGCAAACTTCGTCCGCACATTCGCCGTAAAAAACCAGTGAATGCGATTCGACCTGAAATTGCAGCGTATTGCCGACCGTGGTTTTGATCAGTTGCAAACGCGGATCACAAAATTCCATGACACGGTGGCAGTTGACACAAATCAGATGCGCATGTTGCTGCCGTCCGAGTGATTTTTCAAACCGGCTTTTCGTATTGTCCTCATCGCCAAACTGGTGTCGGCTCACCAGCCCGCAATCGACCAGCACATCCAGCGTGTTGTATACCGTGGCCCGGCTAACGGCAAACGACCGCTCCTTCATCGCCTGATACAACTCTTCGGCGTCGAAGTGGTCATTGCGCGAATATACCTCTTCCAGAATGGCAAACCGTTCTGACGACCGGCGCAGCCCTTTCATGAGTAAATATTCTTCCAGTTTTGTTCGGGCTGTCGTAATCAATGGAGTTAGGTTCGCCATAAGAATAAGGCCATGACGGCTTTCAAAATCAAAAAGCAAGGCACGTTGGGAAGACGGCTGCTGAATTCGGATCTAAAATAATCCTAAAAGCGATTTATTTAGACTAATTTCAAACAAATATACGGCCTCAACCAATGCGATGCAATACTTTTTAGAAAGGACTTTTACAAGTTATTCATACCACTTGGCATACATGACGTAATTGTTGGCCGTTCGCATAAAAACCTCGCCCAATTCGGGCGTAACGGCTTTCAAAAACCGGGCGGGATTACCGGCGTAAACGGTTCCCGGCGGCACGACCATGTTTTGGGTCACAATGGCCCCGGCGGCAACGATGGAACCGGTTCCGATCACAGCCCCGTCCATCACAATAGCACCCATGCCGATCAGAACCTGATCTTCAATGGTGCAACCGTGGACAATGGCGTTATGGGCAATGGAGACGTAACTGCCAATGATGGTCCTGAATTTCTGGTAGGTGCAGTGAATAACGGCCCCGTCCTGAACGTTGCAATAATCCCCCATCGTGATCGAGTTCACATCGCCCCGCACCACGGCGTTGAACCAGACGGTGCAATTTCGACCCATCACGACTTCCCCAACGATCGTTGCGTTATCGGCAAACCAACATTCTTCGCCCACTTTTGGGTGAATGCCGCGAACAGATTTTATCAAAGCCATCTTGGATATATTCTATTTGTTCGGTTATTATTTCGGAAAACAGTTCGGCTAAATAGCGGTTTTTTCTAATAAAAAGCCACTTTTGGACCATTGACTATAAAAAGCGGCAGAGAATCAATCAATTCGTAACTTTGTGGGTCAGATTTTTCTCACTGCATGAACCGTAGCAGAACACAATCATACTGGTTTACACTTCGTGACTCCCCGTTTTTGTTGTTTCGACAACTGCCCGCGCTGTCTTTCTTCTTCCTGTTGGTAGCTGTCACCGCCGGTTTTGCCCAGCAACCTTCGCGGGCCGATCAGTTGAACGACGAGCAGATTATTGAATTTTATCAACGGGCGCAAAGCAGCGGACTCACCGAAATGCAAATCGAGCAAGCGGCTATGTCACAGGGTTATACGCTGACTGATATTGCCAAAATGCGGCAACGTATGGCCAAAATCCGCCAGCAATCAAATCGCAGCGGGCAGATTTCCGGCGATACCCTCACCAACCGAAGCCAACAGGGGACACTGTCGCAACGGCCGTATGCGCTGGGCGACAGCCTGAATCTGCTGCGACGGGATACCATCCGGCGACCGTCTATTTTTGGCGCAGCTTTGTTTCAGGGAACATCCCTCACCTTTGAGCCGAACCTCCGCATTGCCACGCCCCGGAATTACGTGGTAGGACCCGACGATGAACTCGTGGTGGAAATTTACGGAAATTCCACCGAAAGTTTCCGGCTGCGCGTCAGCCCCGAAGGATCGGTTCGGATGCTGAACCTGGCGCCTATTTTTGTCAGCGGCCTAACCATCGAACAGGCCGAACAGCGGATTGTGGGGCGGCTGCGGCAGGCTTTTCAGGGTCTGAACCGCCCCAACAGCGGCACCTATGCCTCCGTAACCCTGGGCAACATCCGCAGCATCCGCGTCACGATGGTAGGCGAAGTCGTCATGCCGGGAACCTACACGCTTTCATCATTGTCGACGGCTTTCAACGCCTTGTATCTGGCGGGCGGCCCGAACCCCGAAACCGGCTCTTTCCGCGATATTCAGGTGATTCGCAACAACCGCGTCATTCGCACCATCGACCTGTACGACTACCTTTTGCGGGCCGATAAAAAAGATGACATCCGGCTTCTGGATCAGGATGTGATTCGGGTCAACGATTACGGGGTTCGCGTTGAAATGGTCGGGCAGGTCAAACGGCCGGCCATTTATGAAGTAAAACCCGGCGAAACGCTCAAAAATGTCCTGAGTTTTGCGGGCGGTTTTACGGACCGGGCTTATACTTTTTCGATCACCCTGCGCCGGAACACGCCCCGGGAACTGCGAATCTCAACCATCACGCAGGAGCAGATTGCGACCTTCATTCCGCAGTCCGGCGACAAATACACGACTGGTGAAATTCTGAACCGGTATGAAAACCGGATTCAGATATCCGGTGCCGTGATGCGACCGGGCGATTATGCGCTGGGCGACGAAATCACGTCCGTTCGCTCGCTCATCAGCCGGGCTGAAGGATTGCGGAAAGATGCTTTCCTGAACCGGGCGGTTTTGTACCGTGAACGCGAAAACACCGACCTGGAAGCCATTCCGTTCGATGTCGGGCGGCTGATGCGGAACGAAACGGAAGACATTCCGCTGGCCCGGCAGGACAGTGTGCATATTTATTCGGTCCGCGATTTGCGCGAGCCGTACTACGTCAGCATCGAGGGCGCCGTGAACCGGCCGGACACCATTCCGTATGTAACCAACCTGACCGTCACCGATTTGATTGCGTTATCGGGCGGTTTTCAGGAAGGTGCCACACCCACCCGGATTGAAGTTGCCCGGCGGATTCGGGAAGATACCACCAAAATGACCGGTGGCGAAACCGTTCAGGTTTTTCAGTTTTCGATCGATCGCTCCTTGAATCTTCAACCCGCCGATGCGCGGTTTCCGCTCAAGCCGTTCGATGTGGTGTACGTCCGAACGTCGCCCCGCTACGAACTTCAGCGGAATGTAGCGGTATTGGGCGAAGTGATGCACCCCGGGAATTACGCCATCGAGTCGCGTTCCGAACGGATTTCGGATGTGCTCCGGCGCGTGGGTGGCCTGAAAGCGGGGGCTTTTCTGCCAGGAGCCCGGTTTTCCCGGCGCGGCATTCCCATTGCGACCGATCTGGGCGCCATTCTGGAAGATCCGGGCGTATCGGGAAACTTGCTCCTGGAAGTCGGTGATTCGCTGATTATTCCGAAACGCCCCGAAACCGTCAGCATTCAGGGCGCCGTTCTGAATCCTTCGACGGTTAGTTTTACGGAAGGTTTTCATTTTAAGGATTACGTGACGCAGGCCGGGGGCTATACCGACAATGCCCGGCAGAAAAGAGCGTATGTGATCTACGCCAACGGACTGAAAGACCGAACCAAACGGTTTTTGTTTTTCAGGAAATATCCCAAAATCGAACCCGGCTCACGCGTTATCGTGCCATTTGGGCCATTGACCGACGATCGACGGCTAACGGCGGGGGAACGAATTGGACTTATTTCGGTCATTGGCACAATGACCGTGACCCTTACCACCGTTATTGTAAATCTGGTTCGGTTATTTTAAGCATCTTTAGCGCCACGTTTAGTACGTCGCTTCATGTCAGTAACAACGCACAAACCATCAGCAGGGTCAGAAATGGACGATGATGACCTCATCCGGATCCGCCCCGGTGACCTCTGGAAATTTTTACAGCGCAGCCGCCTGGCTGTGTTGGCTTTTGCCGTGCTGGGCGCGCTGGCAGGGCTATACTACGGTTTTTCCAAACCGGACGACTACAAAGCCGAAGTTACCGTCATGCCGGAAGTGTCGGTAGGCAGCCCCGGCAGCATGGGCAATCTCGGATCGCTGGCCGGGCTGGCAGGCATCAGCATGGACAATGCCGCCGGTGATGGCATCCGGCCCGATCTCTACCCGGAGGTTCTTCAAAGCATTCCGTTTGCCCTGCAGATTCTAAAACAGCCGGTTTATTCCAAAACCTATAAAACCGTGCTGCCGCTGCAGACTTACCTGAAACGGCAGAGGCAGGAAACGGCTTTTCAACGGCTAACCGGAAACACGGAACAAACCACCGCCGACGACTCAAAACCGGCTCCGGTGGTGTTGCCTGATCCTAAAAACTACAGCAAAGCCTTGCAGGTTACGCCCGAACAGGAAGGTCTGGCGGCCCTCCTAACAAACCGGATTACAACCACCTACGAACGACGGACGGGCGTCGTAACCATTGAAGTAATCATGCCCGACCCGGTGGTAGCGGCCACTGTCGCCCGGTTTTCACTTGAATACCTGACCCACTACATCACCAGCTACCGGACGCAGAAAGTCAAAAATCAGGAGCGATTTCTGACCCAGCAGGTCGAGCAATCCCGGCGCCGGTACCAGACAGCGGAGTATGACCTGGAAAGTTACCGCGACCGGAACCGGAGCCTTTACAGCGGTTTGGCCCGGATCAGCGAGCAACGGCTGCAAGCCGAATTTCTGCTGGCGCAAACCGTGTACAACGATTTGTCCCGGCAGTTGGAACAGGCCAAAATTCGGGTGCAGGAAGAAACACCGGTTTTCAAAATGCTGGAGCCTCCACGCATACCGCTACGGCCCAACGGCCCACGGCGCACGTTGATTGTGTTGGCCGGTTTAGTGGCCGGCGCGGTTATCGGCCTGGGCTGGATGCTGGGAAAGACCGTTTTGGATACAATGAATCGCCTGGGATAAACGGGTTACGGTTTTCCGTTTACGGTTGTAAACGCGTCCTGTAGTCGTATGCATCGGCAACCGTAAACGGAAAACCGTAACCCGCAAACTGAATATTCGTATGAAAAAAGCATTGATTTGTGGGGTTTCAGGGCAGGATGGAGCCTATCTGGCGCATTTGCTGCTGACCAAAGGATATGAGGTTTACGGCGGTTCACGTGATGCCCAGATGTCGTCGTTCAACAACCTGATCCGGCTCAACATCCGGTCGCAGGTGTCGGTGGTGTCAATCAATATCAATGACTTCCGCAGCGTTTTGCAGACGTTGCTGAAAGTCCGGCCCGACGAAGTTTATAACCTGGCCGGGCAAAGTTCGGTGGGTCTATCCTTCGAACAACCCGTCGAAACCCTCGAAAGCATCAGCATCGGCACGCTGAATTTGCTGGAAGCCATCCGGTTTAGTGAACTCCCGATTCGGTTATACAATGCCGGATCGAGCGAGTCGTTCGGCGATACGGGCCGCCTGGCAGCCGACGAAGAGACGCCTTTCCGCCCGCGCAGCCCCTACGGCGTGGCCAAAGCCGCGGCTTTCTGGCAGGTCGCCAATTACCGCGAAGCCTACCAACTCTATGCCAGCACCGGGATTCTGTTCAATCACGAGTCGCCCCTGCGCCCCGAACGGTTTGTCACCCGGAAAATCGTGGCAGCCGCCTGCCGGATTGCGCAGGGCAGCAACGAAAAACTGACGCTGGGAAACATCGACATTGCCCGCGACTGGGGCTGGGCACCCGATTATGTGGAAGCCATGTGGATGATGCTGCAACAACCCCAGCCCGACGACTACGTGATTGCGACCGGACACACCCGGAAACTGAAAGATTTCATCCGAATCGTTTTCGAACAGGTGAATCTGGATTGGGAAGAGCACGTTCAGATCGACTCCTCGTTTTTCCGCCCCACCGACCTGGCCGAAGGCAATGCGAACCCCGCCAAAGCGTTCTGGCACTTCGGCTGGAAGGCCCAACACAAGATGGAGGACGTGGCCCGGTTGATGGTTGAAGCCCAACTCACCGGTGTCCTTCATCCGACCGTCTCCTGATTGTCAAACCGGTATGATCGAACTAAGCCCCCAAAAGCTGAGTGCAACTGCCCGCAAAGCGTTTGCCAATGCCGGCTGGGTTTTCTTCGACCGCATTTTTCGGATGGCTACCGCTTTGCTGGTCGGCGTTTGGTCGGCGCGGTATCTGGGGCCTTCCCAGTTTGGTCTGCTCAACTTTGCCAATGTTTTTCCAACGGTGCTGATGTCGCTGGCGGGGCTGGGTTTGGCGAACATCCTGATTACGGAAATTGTACGAAAAGGCGAATATGCCGAAAATCAACTGCTCGGCACGGCTTTCATTCTCCGGCTCATCGCCGGGTCGGTTTCCCTGTTTGTGATTGCGGTTACCATTCGCCTTCTCTACAGCGATCAGCCGGTTTTGCAGGCCATGGTTCTGTTCACCAGTTCGGTGCTGGTTTGCCAGAGCGTAGACGTCATCGATCTGCATTTCCAGTCGCGCGTCAAATCCCGGCTGTCGGTTGTTGCCAAATCCGTTGCCTTTGCCTTGTCGACGCTGCTGCGGGTTTATTTTCTGGCCAATGACTTCAGTTTACTGGCGTTTTCTTCGGTCGTCTTCGTGGAAGCCACCCTCTCGGCCCTGATTCTGATTTTCATTTATAACCGGGAAGAAGGGCAGCATATTTTGCAATGGCGGTTCAACCGGGTGCTGGCGATCCGGTTGCTCCGGTTATCCTGGCCGCTCATGATCTCGGAGTTCTTCATTTTTGTTTACATGCGTTCCGACCAGTTCATGCTGAAAGAACTGGCTACAGACCTGGAATTAGGCAAGTTTAGTGCCGCCCTGCGTTTGTCGGAAGTATGGTATTTTATCGCTACGGCCATCACCTCCTCGTTTTACCCAACCATTGTTGCCCTGAAAACCCAAAATGAGGAAGCCTTTCAGCGCGCTTTTCGAAAACTTCTGAGCCTGTTGGCTTCCATCAGCATCCTGATCGCTGTCTTTATTACCTTTTCGTCCTCTTTTCTCGTTGACCTGCTCTATGGGCAGCAGTATACCGGTGTAGACAACATCCTGGTTATTCACATCTGGTCGGCCGTATTTGTCTTTATTGGCGTTGGCAGCAGCTATTGGTTCATTCTGCACGATCGACAGCGCCTACTGCTGTTGAAGACCATCGCCGGAGCGACGGTGAATATTCTGTTAAATCTGATTCTGATTCCTCACTATGGTGCCATCGGCACCTCCATTGCCACCCTACTCGCCCAGATGATGTCGGCCTACTTCATGAACTATTTCATCAAGGAAGCCCGCCCGGTTTTTTTCGCTCAGTCTGCGGCACTCGTCGATGTGGTAAAGCTAACTTTCCTGAAGGATTTTTTACAGCGCTCCCGGTAAGCCTGCCCGTTCTTCCGGCCCATGCAGTACGCAAAAAGCGGTTTTCAAGTCAGCCCTGACAACGTTTTTTCGCCAGATGCTGTCTTCAGAAGTATGGATTCTACGGATGACCCTGAATTCATTTTGCCAAAAATACCCCAATTCCATACCGAATCCTTTACCCTTGGCGTTGTTTTTAGGGGGAAAAGCATCGCTCCCCTCCAATAACCACCTTAAATGTAGCGAAAAGATGCCGTTAGACGTTCCCATCCTGTTCCTCCTGTTTAATCGCCCCGACCTGGCCCGTCAGGTACTCGAACGCATTCGTCAGGTTCAACCCCGGGAATTGTTTATTTCCATCGACGGCCCCCGCCCCAACCACCCCACGGATGCGGAGCGGGTTGCCGAATGCCTGGCTTTGGTAGACAACATTGACTGGCCCTGCTCGGTACACCGGCTCATCCAGGATCAGAATTTAGGTTGTAAAAAAGCCGTTAGCACCGCGATTAGCTGGTTTTTTCAGCAGGTGGAAATGGGGATCATTCTGGAAGATGACTGCCTGCCCGACCCCAGTTTTTTTACCTTTTGCCGCGAAAACCTGCATTACCACCGCAACAATGCCACGATTCTGCACATCGGGGGAACCAACCTCCAGAATGGCCAATGGCATGGGGATGGTTCCTATTTTTATTCCAAAATTTGCCATGTCTGGGGGTGGGCGAGTTGGCGACGGGCCTGGGAAAAATACGACGGAAGCATGTCGACCTATCCGGGATTTCGCAAGCAAAACCGCATCGCCGACCTTTTTTCCGATCCCAAGGTTCAGGCGTACTGGACGGAAGCGTTCGACGGAGTCCATGCGGGTCAGATCAACAGCTGGGCCTATCCCTGGTGTTATTCCATCTGGATCAACAATGGCCTCTGCATTTCACCCAACCAGAATCTGGTTTCCAACATCGGGTTTGGTACTGCCGCCACCCATACACTGGACGACGGTGGCTCACTGGCAAACGTGCCTCTGGAACCGTTGAACGAGATCCGTCATCCCAGTTTCCTGATTGAAAATCTTCCGGCAACGGAATATTCAAATAACCAATATTTTAAGAAACCAACCTGGGTAACCCTGAAAGCCGAAGGCCTGAAAAGACGGCTTGGTCTGAAACAGTAGACCCAAATACCGTTGCTGTATTGCGCGAAATTCTACACTTTTTGCCCGGGTCAATGCTGATCACGGTTGGGGAAATTTACGGCTTGTTCAGAAATTGCCGCTCGATAACCTTTTTGATCAGTTTATCGTTTATTTTGTACCTTATATCGTCAAAATAAACAAAATACAGTGACAACGCTTCAGGCCTCTCTGTTCGACGCGCCCCTTCAATTTGATATTCCAGTTCTCTTTATTTTGTTTAACCGGCCTTATCACGCCCGACGGGTTTTTGAACGTATTCGCGAAATTCAACCCCGCGAACTGTTTGTATCGATCGATGGACCACGCCCCGACCACCCCACCGATGCAGAACAAGTGGCCCAATGCCAGGCCCTGCTGGACGAAATCGACTGGCCCTGTCAGGTTCAACAATTGGTGCAGGAACAGAATCTAGGCTGCAAACACGCCGTGAGTACGGCCATCACCTGGTTTTTCCGGCAGGTAGAAATGGGCATTATTTTGGAGGATGATTGTCTGCCCGATCCAACCTTTTTTACCTTTTGCCGCGAAAATCTCTGGTACCACCTGAATAATACCGCTATTATGCACATTGGGGGAACCAACCTCCAGAATGGCCAATGGCATGGGGATGGCTCCTATTTTTATTCCAAAATTTGCCATGTCTGGGGGTGGGCAAGCTGGCGTCGGGCCTGGGAAAAGTACGATGTTACGATGTCGACTTATCCGGAGTTTAGAAGCCAAAAGCTCATCTCTGATATTTTCACCGATCCCCAGGTTCAGGAATTTTGGAACGATTCCTTCGATGGCACCTACAATGGCCTGATCAACACCTGGGATTTCCAGTGGTGTTACGCCATCTGGACTCATAATGGAATGTGTATCAACCCCAATCAGAATCTTATTTCCAATATCGGTTTTGGCGGAGAGGCTACGCATACCAAAGTCAACAATGAGACGTTTGCGAATAAACCGGTCTACCCGCTAAACGAAATCATTCATCCCCGGTTTATCATTGAGAACCGTCAGGCCACCGACTACTCGCTGCATCACTATTTTCGGAAACTAACCCGCATCAAACAGCGGGTGGAGGATATTAAAAAGCGAACCGGGTTAACAAACATGAAAACCACTTTCAAGAAGCACCTGCTTCCCTGAAAGTATCCCTGCATGAAGATTTTCTTTGATCATCAAACCTTTTCCCAGCAAAATTACGGCGGCATTTCCCGGTATTTCTGCGAATTGATTGCCGGCATCAACCAATTCCGAAACAAACATCAGGCTCATTTGTCATTATTGGTTTCCAACAATGTTTATTTGAAAGAAAAAGGTCTCCCCACCCTGCCTTTTTTCCCTAGCCAGCCTTTTGCCAGAACCCAGCCTTACCTCTACCAAATTAACAAAGCATTCAATCAGGTAGAAATGAGAACCCGGTCGTACGACATTTTTCATGCCACCTATTACGAACCTTACTTCTTAAAATTCATCCGCAAGCGGCCGGTTGTCATTACTGTCCATGACCTGATTCACGAAAAATATCACACAGTTTTTCCTGAATTGGCCGCCGATCATCAGGTTATGACTTGGAAGAAGGAAATTATTTATCATGCGACGGCAATTATTGCCATTTCAGAAAATACCAAACGCGACTTGCTGGCGTATTATGACATTCCACCCGAACGCGTTCGGGTCATTCACCACGGTTCGTCGGTTTCTGTGGATGAAACCCAGTCTGAACCCGTGTCAGAAGTGCCGTATCTGCTCTTTGTTGGAAACCGGGGTATGTATAAGAACTTCCTGCCCTTTATTCAGGCCGTTGCGCCCTTGCTTCTCGCCCATCAAATCCGGGTCATGTGTGCCGGTGGCGGCCCTTTTTCTCCCGAAGAAGAAGCCGTCATCCGGCAATTGAACCTTCATGACCTGGTTGAACAGCAACCCATTGATGATGCTTCGCTGCGCCGGTTATACCGCCAGGCCCTGGGTTTTGTGTTTCCTTCACTCTACGAAGGATTCGGCATTCCGGTGCTGGAAGCGTTTGCCTGTGGATGCCCCTGCCTGCTCAGCAACCGAAGCTCACTCCCCGAAGTGGCGGGTGAAGCCGCGCTCTATTTCGACCCCGAGAACCGGGATTCCATCCACCACGCCATCGGACTTTTCCTGAATAATCCGGCTTTAAGGCTTGAACTCGCCCGGCAGGGAAATCTCCAGTTGCAACAGTTCTCGTGGGACCGAACCGTTCGGGAAACGCTTGATTTATACCAGTCTCTACAATAATATTTTTCCCTTTCGAGAGGAGTCCGGACCGATCCGCCCGGTAGTCAAACCGCAATTCCCTATCTTTGCGGCTTCGATTGAATGAACTATACACCGGTAAAAAGAAGGACCCCGGTCGTGGAGTCTTCTCTTTTGAAGCGGCTTCTACCTTACGCTCTGCTATGATCCTTGGGAAAATACTAAAGAAATTTCAGTTTTTTTCGGCGATGCTTCGGGAAACGCGACACGAAGTATACGAAAACCGCGTCCTGATGGGAAAACTCCTTTCGATGCAGAGCCGGGAAATCAATTCCATTCAGGATGCTGAATTTAAAGTATTCTCCCAATACGGAGACGATGGCATCATCCAGTACCTGATCAAAGCGGCTTCCATCCGTTCCCACAGCTTTGTAGAATTTGGCGTGGAAACCTACGTGGAATCGAATACCCGCTTTTTGTTGATCAATAACAACTGGAGCGGGCTGGTTTTAGACGGTAGCGACCAAAATATAGCCTACATTCGGTCTGATCCCTTTTTCTGGCAACACCATCTCATTGCCAACCAGGCTTTTATCACCGCCGAAAATATCAATTCTTTGCTAACCGACGCGGGTTTTAAAGGACCTTTGGGCCTGCTCAGTATCGACATCGACGGCAATGACTACTGGGTCTGGAAAGCCATCGACGCGGTGGATGCGGACATTGTTGTGGTGGAATACAATAGCCTTTTTGGTCCCGAAAGGGCCATTACGGTTCCTTACCAACCGGATTTTGTACGCAGTAAGGCTCATTTTAGCTACCTGTATTTCGGAGCATCGTTGGCTGCCCTTTGCGATCTGGCCACCGAGAAGGGCTATGCGTTTGTGGGGTGCAACAGCACCGGGGTGAATGCCTATTTTGTAAAAAGTACGCAACTGGGGTCTTTAAAACCGCTCACAGCCGCTGAGGGTTACGTGTATTCCAAGTTTCGCGAAGGGCGTGACCCGGACGGTAATCTGACCTATGCGACGGGTGACGAGCGCATCGCCGTGATTCGCGGGTTGCCGGTTTTCAACACCCGAACCCAGTCGGTAGAACCGTTTTAAATAACTTTACGGGCGTGTTTCTTTCCTTCACGTCCTTCACCGGAGTTGTCTATGCCGCCATTGGTTTCCGTTATTACGGTTTGTTACAATAGCCAAAAACACATCGAACAAACCATTCAATCGGTTGTCAATCAAACCTATGCACCCATTGAATACATTTTGATCGACGGAAAATCGACCGACCGGACGGTAGCGATCATCGAGCCGTATGCCCGGCAGTTTCCGGACCGAATCAAGTATGTGTCCGAACCCGACAGCGGTATTTATAACGCCATGAACAAAGGCATCCGGTGGGCCACCGGCGAACTGATCGGCATCATCAACAGCGATGACTGGTATGAAACCGACGCCGTTGAACGGGTCGTGCAGGCTTACCAACAGTTTGGCCCCGCCGTTTACCACGGCATTCAGCGGACGTTCCTGGGCGAGCAGGAAGCCTTTCTGATCCAAACGCACGCCAGCCAGCTTCCCAAAGGCAACATCGAACATCCCACCTGCTTTGTGCCGGCTGCATTTTACCAAACCGACGGGTTGTTTAGCGAGCAATACCGCTATGTGAGCGATTATGAACTGATGCTGCGTTTGGCCGCGAACCAGCGCCCGTTTATTCCCCTCAACGCTGTTCTTAGTAACTTCCGGCAGGGCGGAGCGTCGCACCGGGCCGAAGCGGTTTGGGAAAACCTGCACCTCTGGTACGAAAAAGGCCTGCTGAGCCGCCGTCAATACCTGACCTGGCTCTATAAAGACAAACTGAAAGTATTCACCAAACGGCTCACCAGCCGAACCCCATGAGGATCAGGACGCTGTTCTATATCGCCCTGCTGATCGGCCTGTTTGGAACCGTCACTAACCTGATTTTCATCAGTCCGTTGCCGTCGATTCTGGCGCTGGCGGTTTTGCCCTATCTGTTTTTCAGGCATTCGGTTTTCGTCATTCCCCGGTTCATTTATTACCTGTACATCTATTTTTTGTTTTCGCTGGCGGGCATTTTGATCTACCATCCGCCGTCGCTGCTCGCTTTCGGTTTCTACCGGTACGATGGGAACTTCATCATATCGTATCTGCCGCTGCTGCTGATCGCCTTTTTTTCGTACAATGTCGCCGTCGATTCCCTTTTCAAGCGGTTTCTGATCTTTGCGACCCTGGTCAACGGCGTGGCGTTCGGGCTGAATCTGGTGCTCACCAATTTTGCCGCCATCACCGACTGGGGCAATCCGGAAACCTACTTCCACGGTTTTTTCAAAAGCACCAACGGCGCGGGCGGTTTCATCAGCATCGTGCTGTCGCTCAACATCGTGCTGTTTTTGCAGGAACGCAAGCGAAAATGGCTGCTGATGATCTTCATCAACTTCGTCTTTCTGATCGCCACGACGTCACGCGGTTCGCTGCTGGGCTTGATTGCCGGTTTTGCCTTTTACTTTTTTGACCGCACCAACCGGGCTTACCTGATCCGGCTGGCGCTTTTCGCCATTGTCGCCGTCCAGTGTGCGGTTTTGACGTATACCTATCCGCTTTATACGATGTATGTCCGCGACGCCGACCTGAGCGAAGCGGGTGCCAGCACCTACATTTCGCCCCTGTTCGGCGAAGTCAGCACCAAATCGGCCAACATCGCCATCCGCGCCGTCGAAACCTGGCCCCGCGCCGTCGACTGCTTTCTGCATTCGCCCCTGATCGGAACCGGTTTTGGTTCCGTCAACGACGTCCCGTTGCGGTACAAGGGTCTTCCGTATGTAGTCAGTCTTAACGACCAACCTAAAAAGGCCTTCAACGATGCGCACGCTCACCACTCGTATCTGCACATTCTGGGGGAACAGGGCCTGGTCGGGCTGGCGATCTTCCTGCTGTTCTGGCACGCGCTTTACCGGTATCTGAAAAAAGGCGCAGACAGCATCGTGCAAAAGTTTCTGCTGGTTTCGTATTTCAACCTGTCGGTCATGAGCTTTACCGAACACCGCATTACCTCGCCCTCCAACGCGCTGCCGCTGGTGATTGCGTTGTGTTTATACATGCTGAAACGAAATTTCGATACTAAAAAGAGAAACTCTGTGGTTAGTACTAGTAGTATGGAAAGCCCAATCTAATTTTACGACCGATCATTTACGCCTTCTATGAACCATAAATCAGTTGTTGTCAACGCCCGGTTTCTCACACAGCCCGTTACAGGAACGCAACGGGTTGGCATTGAACTCGGAATGCGATTGAAGAATCTGCTGCCGGACATTACGTTTTTAACGCCTTATAACATACTCCAGGAAGACATTGCGAAGGATTTAGGCGCTACGGTTTACGGCCGCAGCAAAGGGTATCTGTGGGAGCAGATCGAAATGCCGCTCTACCTCAAGAGTCAGGGCAGTCCGCTGTTGCTGAACCTCTGCAATACTGCCCCCATCGTTTACGACAACAAGATTGTCACGGTTCTGGATTTGTCCTTTCATCGTCACCCGGAATGGTTTTCGAAAAAATTCTCGCTACTCTATAATTTTACCGTTCCCCGCATTGTCAAGTCAGCCCACAAGGTTCTGACGATCAGCGAATACTCTCTGAATGATCTGAATCAATTTTATCAGGTTCCCCGTTCGTCACTGGACATTATTTACCCCAGCATTTCGGATATTTTCCTGCATCCGCCTGCGGTGAAAGGCGAAAATCCGTACGGAAAATACATTCTGGCGGTTTCGTCGCTCGACCCGCGCAAGAACTTCAAAGGGCTGATTCGGGCGTTTCAGGAAGCTAAATTTTCGGATACGAAGCTGGTGATTGTCGGAGCGGCCCACAAAGTATTCGCCGATAACGGGCTGAAAGAAATGATTCAGAACGATCCGTCCATTATTTTTACGGGTTACCTCAGCGATGCGCAACTGGTCAATCTGTATCAGCACGCCTTGTTTTTTGCCTACCCGTCTTTTTTTGAAGGCTTTGGCATTCCACCACTCGAAGCCATGTCGTGTGGCTGCCCCACGCTGGTGTCCGACACCACGAGCCTGCCCGAAGTCTGTGGCGACGCCAGCGTATACGTCGATCCCTACGACATTGGCAGCATCCGCGACGGGCTGACGAAGCTGTACCGCGATGAATCGCTCCGCAAAACGCTGGTGGAGAAAGGGCGCGGGCGGGTCGAACGGTTCAGTTGGCAACAATCCGCGGAAAAACTGGCCGGAATCATTATGGAAGTAGACAAGAGACGCTAGAGAAAAGACAAGAGATTCGTTTCCGGGAGCCTTTCATCTCTTGTCTCATTTCTTTTATCACAAAACAAAATCATGCTTGATAAAAAAGTCGCCCTGGTTCACGAATGGCTGGTTACGTTTGCCGGTTCCGAAAGCGTGGTCGAACAAATCCTGCAGCTTTATCCGCAAAGTGATCTGTTTACCCTGGTCGACTTTCTGCCCGACTCGCAACGGCCCCTGATTCTGAATAAAACCGCTACGACGAGTTTTATTCAGAAACTGCCGTGGGCGAAAAAAAAATACCGGACCTACCTGCCCTTCATGCCGCTGGCCGTCGAGCAGTTCGATCTGAGTGCCTACGACGTGGTGGTGTCGAGCAGCCATGCCGTGGCGAAGGGCGTGTTGACCGGCCCCAACCAGCTTCACATCTGCTATTGCCACTCGCCCATGCGGTATGCCTGGGACTTGTACCACCAATACCTGAACGAAAGCGGCCTCAAAACCGGGGTGAGTGGGGCCCTGGCCAAACTAATTTTGCACTACATTCGGCTCTGGGATTATCAATCGGCCCAACGGGTTGATTATTTTGTCGCCAACTCCCGCTATATTGCCCGCCGAATCCGGAAAGTGTACGGTCGCGATGCCGATGTGATCTATCCGCCCGTCGATACCGGGAAATTTTCGCTCTGTGCGCGGAAAGAAAACTATTACCTGACGGCTTCGCGGATGGTTCCCTACAAAAAAATAAATTTGATTGTAGAAGCATTTTCAACCATGCCCGACAAACGCCTGGTGGTGGTGGGCGACGGCCCGGACTTTGAAAAAATTAAACGGCTGGCAACGCCCAACATTGAGTTGGTCGGCTATCAATCCGACGCCGTGCTGATTTCGTATATGCAGAAAGCGAAAGCATTCCTGTTTGCTGCCGAAGAAGATTTCGGGATTACGCCCGTGGAAGCCCAGGCTTGTGGAACGCCGGTGCTGGCCTACGGAAAAGGGGGCGTACTGGAGTCGGTGGTGGATCAGAAAACCGGTCTGTTTTTCGACCGGCAACAGGTCGATTCACTCACCGAATGTGTGCAGCGGTTTGAACGAAGCGCCGACCAGTTCGATCCGGTTGCCATTCACCAGCACGCGCAACGGTTTAGCCGGGAAACCTTTCGTCAGGAATTTGATCGTTATGTGACCCGCAAAACGACCGAATGGTTTTCGGCGGATCAGTAGCCTTTAACGATCTGATTATTAAATAGAATAATCGCAAGAATAAATAAAACAACGGGTCCTTAGGATAAATAATAGCGCATTTTTCAATAAATTTTTGCCGAAAATCGTACAAATAACATGAACTTGGAGTTAATAAAGAGTTAGTGTTTAAACTCTCTGTTTATACTAAGTGTCTTTCATTTGTCACGAATTCAGGCGAGGGAGCGGTCTGGCAGTATGATAATCTGCATGTGCAGCGGCTGTTCCAAACGAATTGCTTATGAAACACCGGTTTTCTTTTTTACTGCGACCCTTTAGTGCAACGATGGATATCATCTCTCTGGATATCTGTTTTGCCCTTGCCTACCGGCTTAAATTTGGTTCCACAGCGTCTCTCTTCGATGCCCCCTACGTTAGCCTGTTCTGGTTTATCAACGCAGCCTGGTTTCTGATTTTATTGCTCAATAAGCCCTATAACTTTTCCCGGTTGACGTTTACGATCCAGAATCTGCTGGTAGGTCTTGCCAAACTGATCGGGCTTCACATTGCCATGGTATCGGTTTTCTGGGTATTTACGAAGGGCGGTTTCGATTACTCCCGCGAGCAACTGGCCCTGACGTATGTCCTGTTCCTGTGTGCCGGTTCGCTCTGGCGCTCGGTGGTGCTTATTCTGCTGAAAGTCTACCGCGCGATGGGCTACAACACCCGGCGGTTTGTGGTGGTTGGCTACGGGCCGCTTTCCCGGAGCATTCAGACGTTCTACCAGATGTATCCGGAAATTGGGTTCAAATTTTACGGGTATTTCGATAAAATGAACGCCGATAATGCCACCGCCCTCCGGGGGGATTATAGTTATCTGAAAGAATTCATTACCCGCAACGAAATCGACTGCGTTTATTGCTGTTTACCCTACATCGAAACCGATCAGTTACGTGATATTATGAACTTTTCGGAGGAAGCCAGCTACCAGGTGAAGCTGATTGTCGACTTCAAAGGGTTCCTCACGAAAGGCGTAACGGTCGAATACCACGACGTGCAGCCGGTGATTAGTCTGTCGACCCATTATCTGGACGATTTACAGGTGAACGTATTCAAACGGGCTTTCGACATCGCCTTCTCGGCGAGTGTGCTCGCGGCTGGCGCGCCATTTTTCCTTATTATTGCACTCATTACCAAATTCAGTTCGAAAGGTCCCGCTTTTTATTCGCAGGAGCGGATTGGGAAGTGGGGCAAACCGTTCCGGATTTACAAATTTCGCAGCATGTATCCCGATGCTGAACGGGGCGGACCCGCCCTTTCATCGGGCGACAACGACAACCGCATAACCCCCTGGGGACAGTTTATGCGAAAAACGCGTCTCGACGAATTCCCCCAGTTTTACAATGTATTGAAAGGGGATATGTCGGTGGTTGGGCCTCGCCCGGAGCGGCAGTATTTTATTAATCAAATCGTCGAGAAATCGCCGGAATACAAGTATTTGCTGATGGTCAAACCCGGTATTACCTCCATCGGACAAATCAAATTCGGCTATGCCGAAAATGTTGAGCAGATGGTGCAGCGACTGTGGTACGACCTTGAATATCTGCAAAATGTTTCTCTCTCGACCGACGTGTGGCTCATTGTCCAAACTGTCCGCGTCATGGTGCAGGGCAGAGGAAAGTAAACGTGTAGAGGTCACTTATTATATCTATGAACGTAAAAGCCGGGCTGGTGTTTCTCCTGTCCTGCTGCTGCTTGTATCCGGTTTTGGGTCAGCGGGCTTATTTCCCAAAGACCACGCGGTATGATCTGCAGGCAGGCGCTTATCTCTCTTCGGGTGACCGCACACCGTTCTGGTTGCGGGCCAACCAATTCGGTATCGTTCCCACGACCACGCCCGCGGCTACCTTCCGGCTCGGCATTTCGTCCGATTACGGAAAACCGGTTATCGACAGCGGCACTATTCGCCAGAAAAAATTCGACTGGGGCTACGGCGTCGATCTGGTGGCGAATGTAGCCGGTAACACGAAGATTCTGCTCCCGGAAGCCTACGTTAAAGCGCGTTACGGGCGCATCGAGTTCTATGCCGGTCGCCGTCGGAACGTCGTTGGTCTGATGGATACGACGCTGACCTCCGGCTCGTTTGCCTGGTCGGGCAATGCGCTGCCCATTCCGGTGATTCAGATCGGAACCCAGGGGTTCGTCCCCGTTCCGCTGACCAGAAATTTTCTCGCCATTTATGCCTTCTACAACCACGGCTGGTTCGACAACAACCGGATTGTCCGCAACACGTATCTGCATCAGAAGGTGCTATACGGACGCATGGGAAAACCGGGTTCCAAACTGAAACTATACGCCGGGATCAACCACCAGGTGCAGTGGGCGGGCTATTCGGATCAGATCTCACCGGATTTTACGAACAACGGGTATCTGCCCCGCAGTTTGAAAAACTACTGGTTCGTGGTTACCTCCCACCGCAATCCGAACAAAATCGATACGACCCTGCCCAGTTTCGAAGAAAACCGGGTCGGCAATCACCTGGGCACGGTTGATCTGGCGCTGGAAGCAGATCTAGGCTCGTTGAATCTTTTCATGTACCGCCAGAGCATCTACGATGACGGCTCTTTGTTTTATCTGACCAACATCCGCGACGGTTTGAACGGAATCCGGCTGAGGAATACCCGACCCGAAAAAGCGTTTGTTTCGATCCACGAAGCCTTGTTCGAGTTTTTGTATACCAAGCATCAGGGGGGGGCCACGTTTCTGATCAACAACCCCGCCAAACGGGGACGCGACAATTACTTCAATCACTCGCAGTATGTCGATGGCTGGCTTTATGGAAACCGCACCATTGGCAGCCCGTTTATGACACCAGGACGCGATGTTCAGGCGGGTCTGCCGAACGGAGCCATTGGCAATAACCGGGTGAGCTTGCTGCACTTTGGCCTCTCCGGCACCATCGGCCGGGTCGAATGGCTGGGCAAATTGTCGTACAGCAGCAACATCGGGACTTACAACGAACCCTATTACAACAATCCCCGGCAGTGGTCAACGCTGTTCAGCCTGATGGCTCCGGTTAGTCTGGGCGGTTTGGGCGACTTCCAGATTAACGCGTCTTTTGCGAACGATTACGGCGGACTGCTCTACGACTCGGCGGGCGGTTATCTCGGGATTCGGAAAATCATCTCATCGCGGTAATTCCGGAATACATCCAAATAAAAACAGGTTGCACTGCTTCCAGTACAACCTGTTCAACCTTTTTAGCGAATCCCGGTCTAAAAGTGCCGGTCGCCCGGTTCGCGTTTTCCCAGCATTACGGCCCCCACCATGGCAACCAGCAGCAGCACCGACGCCAGTTCGAACGGCAGCAGATAGTCGCGGTATAACACAAGGCCGAGGTTTTCCACCAGCCCCACTTTTGCACTGTAGGTCGATGGGTTGTAAGTAGCCATCGAAGCGGCCCGAAATACCGCCACCATCACGACGAGTAACACGCCACCGACGACCACGGCCGCCAGTTTGGTGATGGTGGTTTTGGCTTCTTCGTCCTCTGTTTTCATGTTCAGGAACATGATCACGAACAGAAACAAAACCATGATGGCACCGGCATAGACGATGATGTTGACGGCCGCCAGAAACTGGGCGTTCAGCAGGATGTAATGCCCTGACAGACAGAAGAACGTCAGAATCAGCGCCAGAACGCTGTGAATAGGGTTTCGGGCCGTCACCACGAACGATGCGCTCAGGAGGGTGATGGCAGTTAAGGCGTAAAATAAAATTTCAGTAGGTTTCATTTTTTCAATTTTACGAGACAGATCGCGAGAACGACGGTTCGGTGGGAGTTGCCTGCGCATCCGGGTTGGTGCGAATATACCGGTCGCTCATCTTCTCGACCAGTTCCTCCTTGCCATAAACGACCTGGTCGCGTTCGGTGAAAATCGGCACCAGTTTGTCGTGGCGCAGATAAACCGCCTGTTTCGGGCAGGCTTCTTCACACAACCCGCAGAAGATGCAGCGCAGCATGTTGATTTCGTAAACCGCTGCGTACTTTTCTTCCCGGTACAGGTTTTCTTCGCCTTTTTTACGCTCGGCAGCCACCATCGAGATGGCTTCGGCCGGACAGGCCACGGCGCACAACCCACAGGCCGTACAACGCTCCCGCCCCTCTTCGTCGCGCTTCAGAATGTGGTGTCCGCGAAAAACCGGCCCTAAGTACCGTTTCACTTCCGGATACGGAATGGTCACTTTCTTGGCAAAGAAGTGTTTTATCGTAATGGCCAGTCCCTGAACGATTGCCGGAAGATACATCTTCTCCGCCATCGTCATTTCCTTGTTGCTGACCTCTTTAGATCGATTGGTTAGTTGCATAACTATCAGTGCGTTATCAGGTTCGCTGCGGTTGAACGGCGGGTTTCGGGGCGCGGGCCGACGATACCATCGCCATGATCACCATCACGATGACAATGGCCCAACTGGCATATTTAACATCATATAACAAGCCGAAACCGGTTACGACGACATTCAGAATGGAAAGCGGGATGAAGGTTTTCCAGCCCAGGTTCATCAACTGATCGTAGCGGAAACGCGGCAACGTCCAGCGCACCCACATGAAGAAGAAAATGAAGAAGAAAATCTTGCCGAACAGCACGATGGTTCCGACGAGCGTTGCCAGGTTGTGGCCGGTTGCGGCACCCAGCGAACCGGTCAGGGTTTCGCGGACCCAGTCCATACCGGGATAGTTGTAACCGCCAAAATAGAGCGATGCAATGATGGCCGACGACACGAACATGTTGATGTATTCGGCAAACAGGTAGAAACCCAGTTTCATGGAACTGTACTCGGTGTGATAACCGCCCACCAGTTCCGTTTCGCATTCCGGCAAATCGAAGGGCGTCCGGTTACACTCGGCAAACGCACAGGTCAGGAAAATAATAAATCCCAGTGGCTGGTTGAAGAGGTTCCAGGCAAAACCGTGCTGTTGTTCCACAATGGCCCGAATCGACAGCGATCCCGTCATCATCAGAATGGCAATGATGGACAGGCCAAAACCGATTTCGTAGCTGATGTTCTGCGAAGCCGCCCGAATGGCACCCAATAACGAAAACTTGTTGTTAGAGGCCCAGCCGCCCACCATCAACCCATAGACGCCCAGCGATACGACGCCGAACACATACAGGATTCCGATGTTGATTTCGACGCCCTGAACCGGAATCAGCAAGTCTTCATAGCGGATGCTTTCGCCAAATGGAATAACCGCGCTCGACATCAAAGCCGTCAGAATAGCCAGACAGGGACCCAGAATGAAAAGCCATTTGTTAGCCTGTGACGGAATAAAATCTTCCTTAAAAAACATCTTGCCGGCATCGGCCAGCGGTTGAAAAATACCGCCCGGTCCCGCCCGGTTGGGTCCAAAACGATCCTGAATAAAACCGGCTACTTTGCGCTCCGCCCAGGTCGAATACATGGCAATCAGCAAGGTCACTCCGAAGAGAACCACGATGAGAATGCCTTTGATAATGAGTTCAGTCAGTTCCATATGTTTAAGACATGAGAAGTGAGACGTGAGACAAGAGACCTAAAAGTCTATCCTCTCTGGTGTCTTTTCTCTATTTCAAGGTTCAGGGTCGTTGGCGTGGGGCAAAACCGGGGCAAACCGCTCCGGCGTCAATTGCTGAATGCCCAACTGCGAGGTATCCCGTTCGTCGTCGACGTGGGTGTATGTCGCTGCGGCCAGTTTCCGCTGGAAATCCGGTTTGATCAGGTCGCCCCGGTATTTGTTGGCCGAGATCACCGAACTGCGCGATATTTTCGTCGGCCCTTCAATGACCCAGTCGCTGGTTTTCTTTTTTTCGAAACGGCAGGTGTTGCAAATGAACTCGGTGACCTCGTTCCACTCATTTTTGCGGGCCGTTACCCGGATCACTTCGTCGCCCCGGTACCAAACCGTGGTTTTGCCGGAACAGGTCGGACAATCGCGGTGGGCATCGACCGGTTTGGTAAACCAGACCCGGTTTTTGAAGCGGTAGGTTTTATCCGTCAGCGCGCCCACCGGGCAAACGTCGATGACATTCCCGGAGAAATCATTATCAATGGCTTTCTCGATGTACGTACTGATTTCGGACGCATCGCCCCGGCCCAACACGCCGTGAACGCGTTTCTGCGTGATCTGATCGGCGGTATATACACAGCGGTAGCACAAAATGCAGCGCGTCATGTGCAACTGGATGTAAGGACCAATGTCCTGCTTTTCAAACGTCCGGCGTTCTTCCTCGTAGCGGGTGGTTGCCATGCCGTGGTTGAAAGCGAAGTTCTGCAAATCACACTCGCCGGCCTGGTCACAAACCGGGCAATCGAGCGGGTGGTTAATGAGCAGAAACTCAACGATGGCTTTCCGGGTGGTCAGCACCTGCTCGTTGGTCGAGTTTTCAACGATCATGCCGTCCTGCACGGGTGTGATGCACGACGCGACGAGTTTGGGCATCGGGCGCGGATCTTTCGCCGAACCAGCCGCTACCCGCACCAGACACGCCCGGCACTTGCCGCCACTGCCTTTCAGGGGCTGGTAGTAACACATGGCCGGTGGAGCCACATTGCCCCCGATTTTCCGGGCCGCCTGCAAAATCGTCGTTCCCGGTTCTACCTCGACTTCGATTCCGTCGATGGTAACTTTGACTAACTGCGGTTTTATATCTTCCATTTAGCTATAGCTCGTAAGTTACGATCAGCTCTAAAGCCTTAAAGCCTTATCATTAAACCTGTTTATTCACTATACCAGCGCCATTTCGCCCTTGAACACTGCGCCCGGTTGCGTGGCTTCGGCAGGATGCGTGATGTGCCACTCGAACTCGTCGCGGAAATGGCGGATGGCACTCGCTACCGGCCAGGCGGCTGCATCGCCCAGGGGACAAATGGTATTTCCTTCAATTTTTTTGGCTACATCAACCAGCAGATCGATGTCGTGCATGCTGCCGTGGCCGTGTTCGATCCGGTGCAATACTTTTTCCATCCAGCCGGTTCCTTCGCGGCACGGGCTACACTGCCCACAGGACTCGTGGTGGTAGAACCGGGAGAAATTCCACGTATTGCGAACGATACAGGCCGTTTCGTCAAACACGATAAAACCGCCCGAGCCCAACATCGTACCCGTCTGAAAACCGCCGTCCGACAGCGATTCGTAGGTCATCAGACGCGGTTCGCCATTGGCCAGTTTGGTAATCAGGTTGGCGGGCAGAATCGGTACCGACGAACCACCGGCCACGAGTGCTTTCAAATGATGGCCGTCGCGAATGCCGCCACACCATTCGTCGGAATAGAGAAACTCTTCGACCGGAACGCCCAGTTCGATTTCGTAAACCCCCGGTTTTTTGATGTGGCCGGAAGCCGAGATCAGTTTGGTTCCGGAGCTGCGGCCAATGCCGATGGCAGCGTAAGCATCCCCGCCATTGTTGATAATCCAGGATGCCGTCGCAATGGATTCGACGTTGTTGACCACCGTCGGACACTGATACAGTCCTTTGACGGCCGGAAAGGGCGGTTTGTTGCGCGGGTTACCCCGTTTGCCTTCCAGCGACTCCAGCAGGGCGGTTTCTTCCCCACAAATATAGGCTCCTCCGCCCGGATGAACGACCAGTTCCAGATCATAACCCGAACCCAGAATATTTTTGCCCAGAAAACCGGCCGCTTTTGCTTCGGCGATGGCTTTTTCGAGAATGCGAATCACGTACATCAACTCACCCCGCACATAAATGAACGACTTGTTCGCGCCCAGAGCATAGCTGGAAACGATCATGCCCTCGATGAGCAGGTGAGGAATATTCTTCATCAGGTAATGGTCCTTGAACGTACCCGGCTCCGATTCATCGGCGTTGCACACCAGGTAGCGGGGTACGCCTTCCGGCTTGGCCAGAAAGCTCCACTTCATTCCCATCGGGAAACCCGCACCACCCCGACCGCGAACGCCGGCTTTCTTCACTTCTTCCACAACACCCTCCGGGCTCATGGTTTTGATGGCTTTCTCAACCGCCGTGTAGCCGCCCTGTTTCCGGTATACATCGTAGGTTTCGATGCCGGGAACGTTAATATGTTCGAGCAGAATCTTTTTGCCCATAGCTTTATCTCAAAAACAGATTAAAATCGAACCGTGACTCTCCAGATATTTAGTTCCATTCTTTTCCGGCCGTCATCACATCTTCTTCGGCCAGATTGGTTGGGTTTGCATAAATCGTAATGCCGTTGTGAAGTTGGGCGATGGATTTCTCCCCTGCTTCAAAGCGGTGTTTCGGATACGAACGCAGGGTCGAATAATGACAAACGAACGATTTCCGCGTCAATGCGGGATTATTGATTCGGCTCCCGCCATGTGCCAGCGCACCGTGCCAGAGCAGCACATCCCCTTTTTTCAAGAGCAAGATGGTGCCTTTAATGCCATTTTTCGCACACGTCTTATTGAGGTAATTCGTAAATTCGTCGGGCGTATAAAAGGAGTCCTGTTCACTAAACAGGATTCCGGTGCCAAAATCGAATTTCGGCAGGCGGTGCGATCCGGGATAATACACCAGCGGACCCGAGTCGGGACTGACGTCTTCGAGTGGAATCCAGGCGGCCGCCAGGTGGCTGGCAATCTTCGAGCGCACCCAGGGATAATCCTGGTGCGTGCCCTGCTGACTGCCGTATTTAAAGATCAGGCTCTGAAAAACCGTCGTCTTTTCATTGAAAACCGCATCCAGAAACGTAGCCAGGTGCGGATGCGTCATCACTTTTTTGGCCCCAATCGAGCTGTTGTGATATTCCAGCAAGCGGGATCCGATGCCTCTCAGTTTTTCTTTGGGAACCTCTTTAACAGGCGTTTCCTTGCCGTCATTGAACTGGTACACCAACGATTTGACGGAATACTTTTCGTTGTTTTCAACCACTTCTTCTACTTCCTGCCACAGATTGTCGAGCCACTGGGGCGGTATGGCCTTTTCCAGAATGACGTAGCCGTTATCTCGCCAGTCGCGCAGCAGTTTGGCTAAATCGTAGGGAAAGTCTTTCGGAGTTTTAAATTTCTTGACAAAAGCATCGATGTCGGCATTGGAGCGGTCAATCCAGGGCAGGGTATCTTCCTCAAAATCAAGCGGTGAATTTTTCATCCGGAACTTAACCATCCGGTACAACCGACGAAGCTTGTCTTTCAATTTGCTTTCCATGCGTAATCGTTCTTCGTTGAATTTGAGGTTGATGTGTGTACTGGTATTTTACCGGCTCAATTCGGCAATGATTTCATCGACTTTATCCCGCGTCAGGTTCATGTAGTATTGCTCCCGGATCTGAAAAACCGGTCCCATCCCACAGGCTGCCAGACATTCGACTTCTTTCAGGGTAAATTTCTGATCGGCGGTGGTCTCGCCCGCCTGAATACCGAGCTTCTGTTTCAGATAATCGTAGATTTCTTCCCCGCCCATCAGGCAGCAAGGCCCCGTCCGGCAGTATTCGATGACGTGTTTCCCCACCGGATCCAGGTGGAACATGGTGTAGAACGTAGCGACTTCATACACTTCGATCGCCTGAATGGACAACATCCGGCCGACGTAATCCATCACTTCCGGACTCAGCCAGCCCCACTGTTCCTGCGCCAGGTGCAAGAGCGGTAGCAAGGCCGATTTCTGGCGTTCAGCCGGGTAACGGTCAATCATTTCCTGCGCTATTTTCAGCCGCTCAGGGGTAAATTCTACGGTGTTTTGCGTTTCCGTCATATCGGTTTACAGCAGGTATTCATCTTCAAAAACTTCCTGCCACGTTAATGGAGCAGGTTCAAATTTATCACGAATCCAATTCGCCCGCAATCACGTTCAGGCTACTCATAATGACAATCGCATCCGACAGGGTCGTTCCCACACACATCTCCGGATAGGCCTGGTAATAAATGAACGACGGCCGGCGGAAATGCAAGCGATAGGGTGCCCGACCGCCGTCGCTGATCAGGTAAAAACCGAGTTCACCGTTGCCGCCCTCAACCGAATGGTAGACTTCGCCCACCGGCGCATCGATTTCACCCATCACAATTTTAAAGTGATAGATGAGGGCTTCCATGTTCCGGTATACTTCCTTCTTCGGCGGCAGGTAATACTCCGGCGCATCGGCGAAATACGGCCCTTCGGGCAGGTTTTCAAGCGCCTGCTCCACAATCCGCAGACTCTGCCAGATTTCTTCGTTTCGCACCATAAACCGGTCGTAGGTGTCGCCACTCTTGCCAACCGGAATATCAAATTCAAAATCCTGGTATGACGAATACGGATTCATGACCCGAACGTCGTAGTCGACACCGGCAGCCCGCAGGTTGGGGCCGGTAAAACCGTAGTTCAGCGCACGTTCGGCCGTAATCCCACCCACGTCGATGATGCGGTCCATGAAAATCCGGTTGCGGTTGAACAGCTTCTCGAACTCGCGCATGATCGGCGGAAACCGCTTGATAAACGCCCGGATTTTACGAATGGCTTCCGATGACAGATCGCGTTCCATCCCGCCAATCCGTCCCATATTGGTGGTCAGACGCGCTCCGCAGACTTCTTCGTAGATTTCGTAGATATTTTCGCGTTCCTCGAACAGGTACAGAAAACCGGTAAAGGCGCCCGTATCCACGCCCAGAATCCCGTTACAGATCAGGTGATCGGCAATCCGGGCCAGTTCCATCATAATCACGCGAATGTATTCCGCCCGCTTCGGCACCGTGACGCCCAGCAACTTTTCGACCGTCATGTGCCAGCCAAAATTGTTGATCGGTGACGAACAGTAGTTCATCCGGTCGGTCAGTGTGGTAATCTGGTAGAAAGGCCGCCGTTCGGCAATTTTTTCGAACGCCCGGTGAATGTAGCCAATGGTCTGCTCGCCCGACACGATTTTTTCGCCATCCATTTGCAGGATGTTCTGGAAAATACCGTGTGTGGCCGGGTGCGTCGGACCGAGGTTCAGAGTCGTTAACTCGTTAACGTACTGAACCGATTCTTCGGGTTTAGCCGGCAAATTGTTGCCCGGTGCGTTTTTATTCGATATATCAAGTACAGTGCTCATGAAACTTTGAATTAATTGAATGCTAGATGGTTAGATGGCTATTTGAATCATTTTTAACCATTCAACCTTATTGAGTCATTCAACCCTTATCTTCCAAAAAGTGCATCAATCTTGTCTTCCCGCGTCGGATCTTCGAGCGGATACTGTTTCCGCATCGGAAAGTAATCCATATCTTCCATGTTCAGAATCCGGGTCAGTTTCGGATGACCATCGAAAATGACGCCGAAGAAATCGTAGGTTTCACGTTCCATCCAGTTGGCAGTCAGATAAACCGTCGTGGCCGTCGGAATGTGCAGATCGGCTTCGGCCAGAAAGACCTTGATGCGAATCCGGAAGTTATTGACCAGGCTGTGAAGTTGATAGACGACACAAAACTCGCGCTCCGGGTTCGGATCGTCCGGGTAATGAATACCGCACAAAGTTGTCAGAAAACTGATCTGATAAATCGGATGGGTGTTCAGATACTGGAGCATGGGAATGATCTGTTCCCGCGTGGTCGACAACGTGAGCATGCCGTACGGATCATCAAAATCGTAAACGTCTTCTCCAAACTGGCGGATCAGGTCTTTAGCAACTTCTTCGTTAGTCATGAAAAAAGATCAAGTTGTCGTTGGTTCAATGGTGGACAATGGTTGGATTGTTGAATGGTTATCTGAATAATGAGTAACCATTCAACCATCCAGCCATTATTAACCATTCGATCATTGAATATTATACGATTCCAGCAGGTGTTGATACTCCGGTGAATTTCGCCGGCGCAGGGATTCGTTGATCGATAACTGCTGTACTTGCATCAACCCGTCCAGAATTTGTTCCGGGCGCGGTGGACAGCCCGGCACGTACACATCAACCGGAATGATGCGGTCGATGCCCTGCAAAACGCTGTAGGTGTCAAAAATACCGCCACTCGACGCACAAGCACCAATGGCGATGACCCAGCGGGGCTCGGCCATTTGCAGATACACCTGCTTCAGAACCGGGGCCATTTTCTTGGCAATCGTTCCAGCCACCAGCAAGACGTCGGCCTGACGGGGCGAAAAACTCGGGCGCTCGGCTCCGAACCGGGCAATATCATACCGGGATGCCATGGTCGACATAAACTCGATGCCACAACAGGAGGTTGCAAACGGCAAAGGCCACAGCGAATTCGCGCGGGCCAGACCAATTATTTTATCAAATGAAGTTGCCTGAAAACCGGGGCCTTCGTAACTGGCGGGGGCTTCGGCTATCTTGATGTCACTTGCCATGCTGTGTTGAGTGTTTGTTGATAACAACAAATTAACATTTTATACTGCATTTCAGTTTACTCCCACTTCAAAACACCTTTTTTCAGGATGTAATAGAAGCCCGACAGCAGTAATCCCATAAAGAGAATCATTTCCAGGAATCCCGCCATACCCAGGCTTTTGAAATTGACGGCCCAGGGATACATAAAGATGACTTCCACATCAAAAAGTACAAAAAGAATGGCAATCAGGAAGTACTTGATAGAGATTGGGGTCCGGGCGTCGCCTTCGGAGGGGATACCGCACTCAAATGCAGCGTCTTTTTTTTGGCTGTTCCGCTTGGGTCCGATGTTGTGCGTGACAAACATCGTGGTAACAATAAATCCCAGCGCCAATCCCAATTGGATAAAAATCGGCAGGTAATCTGAAGGCAAATAGGTTGTGTCCATACGAGGTTGCAGAAAGCACCGCAAGTTAACGATATTTCAAACACGAAATTATCTTTCAAATTTACCACATAAGCGCGGATTTATCAACACAAAGCGGGTCTTCCACCGGAATGAAAGACCCGCTTTGTTTCGGCTCCGGTGGTTATTTGATCCAAACCCGCCGGGTGGCCTTGTAGCCGTCGGCTTTCACCCGGATGATGTAATTCCCTGGCGAATACGTTGACAGATTGATGGTCAGTTGGTTGTCAAAAACCGGCACCAGGGTGGTATAAATCACCTGACCGCTTAGGGTTGAGACCGTTACGTTCGCATTGGTGATATTTTCTTTGATTTCCAGCCGGACAATCCCGTCGGTCGACGGGTTGGGAAAAGCGATGATCCCGGTACTGGCATTATCGTTACCGATGTAGCTGACGTTGTTCGAATAGAGGGAATAACACACCAGCGAACTGTTGCCAACCGTAAAGGTAGTTTTGGAACGGGCCGAATATTCTCCGTTCTGCGTAACTTTTATAATATCTGAATTCCCGCCAACCAGGTTCCCGCCGGTTCTCCAGTCATACTGCCGCTGGGCTACCGCAACCCCGGGGGGCGGAAAAGCCTGCAACGAGAACGGTCCCCGCTGCGCAACGGTGGGCGGGGCCTGCTTCGGCTGAATAATCAGGCTGGCGGGCGCGGAAACCGCTGAGGTACAGCCATAGAGGTTGACAGCCCGGGCCGTGTAGGAACCCGCCGTTCCGACGGTCAGTTGACGGGTCGTGGCATTGGTGCTCCAGACAATGCTGTTGGCAACGGGACTGTCGGTTGAAAACGTGAACGTCGAATCGGCGCAGGCCTGCTGTGTTCCCGACTGGGTGATGGTCGGAGCGACCGGCACCAGCGGAGCGGCTATGGTCACCGAGGGAGAAATAAAGGTGGTCCCGCCATCGTCCTTCGCAATAGCATAATACGTTCCGGGGGCCGTAACCGCCAGGGTACTTCCTTTCTGCCCGTTGCTCCAGGTTACATTGGTGAGTTTGAATGGCGTATTGTCCTTGTCCCGGACTTCCGCCTGTAAACTCAGGTTAATGCCCTGATTGGTTGAGGCACAGGCCACGGTCAGTTCCGGAGTCGGCAACGGCAGCAAGGGGATGGCTCCGGTAAAAAACCGCTCGTCCATGCTGGCAAACCAGGCTTCGGCATACTGACGAAGGCCGTCGCCACCGAAGTGTGTCCCACCGTCGTTGTTGACGGCATCAAAACGAGGGATCTGAATGCGGTCGGTTTCCGGACCGGCAAAAACGTTGTTGTTGAACGTACCAATCACCTGATTCTGCGCGGCAATGATTCCGGGGTCAACACGCCCCAGGTTGTAGGACGACCGGGCCAGCATCCAGGAGGGATAGCGCCGGGTATCGGCTCTGGTTTTATTGATCAGCAACTGCATCCAAAGCCGGTATTGCTCCTGCTGAAGCCGCAGGTGATTATCCGTCTCGCCCTGCTGCCACAAAACCGCCCGAAGGCCCTGGAGCGAACTGAAATACCGCAACGAAATCAATAAATTTCCGTAGGGCATTCCGGCGGGAAAATTCTGGTCGACATACACGTTTTTCGTCGTCCCGCCGTCGAAGCTCTCAATCCAGTTCTGGATAGCGGTGCCGGCCCAGGCGGTATTGATAAACAAAACCGGGACGTTGTATTTTCGGGAAATCAAATCACCTAGCTGGCCCCAGCACCATGCACTCTGGCCCCGTGGACCCACGAGGGCGTCGGCACCCAATTGCCGGAAGCTGGGAGAAGGCGGATTTTCGAGGGAACTGGCGACCGAATTATCGTAGGTGATGCAGTTGACCCGGTCGTCGGTGGCGCCTTCGGCTCCCCGCTGCTGAAAGCCCTGGGCATTCGATTGCCCCGTGATGATAAACACTTCGCCAATCCCGATCCGAACGACATTGTCCTGCCCCACCAGCGTATTTCCTTGCCAGGCGCGGGCCTCCAGTCGGTACCAGCCGCCCCTTCCTTTGAGTGGCCCCTGAAAAATACCGCCCTTCGGATTGGTCTGAAGGGTTTGCCATTCGGTATCGATGCCTTGCCCGTCGTTCATTTTTACCAGCCGGGCTTCCACTTTCGTAATCGGCTGGGCGTAGGTTCCGGCCACGTAAATCGTACTGTTATCACTCTGATCGCGCTGAAAAACCGCGCGGCTCGAAGGATAGGTTATTTTCAGTTGGGCAACGGCAGGGTACCAAAAAAGCAAAAATCCCGCCATGCCGAGCACTCGGGTAAATACGGTGGATTTCATTCGTCAACAAGTAATCGTTCTCAATGCAGTCGCGCTTAATCGTCAGTTATCGGATTCTTGTGTAGTCAACCTGGCAAAACGAAAGAGAACGGCGTTATTTTTCCGTTGTCTGCTAACAAAGATTCGGCTTTTTTCCGGGAAAACAAAACCGCCCCGTGAAACGCATTTCACGGGGCGGTTTCTTGCATTAACTTCCTATAAACCAATCAACAGGCGTTTCGACACGTTGAAAGTGGAAGAACGGACCATCAGAACATACTGCCCCGAAGGAACGGTTGACAAATTCCAGGTCTTGCGTTCGTTAAAGCTGGCTACGGTTCCCTGCCATACTACCTGTCCACTGAGGGTCGCTAAGGTAACCGTCGCGTTGGTAATATCTTCCAGTGTTTCAATGGTAATTTCCTTGGTGGGGCTGGGGTTCGGGTAAATGCTCAATCCATCATTGTCGATAATGAGCGTAAAGGCAATGGGCGCGGAGAAATCGGATGCACACACCAGCCCATTGTCGTAGGCCAGAAAAGCCCGGGCGCGGTAGGAACCGGTCTGGTTGGCCTTGATGATGGCGGTCCGGGGTTCAACCACCGCGTTGTCTCGCTCCCACCGGTAATAATCACCCTGCCGGGTTCCGGCGGCTTCCAGGGTATAGGTTCCGATTTGCTTCAGAATCGGGACTGTCGGTACGGGTTTTACATCGACAATCAGCCCCGCCGACGGTGGAGAGAAGCAACCATTCGCGTCGCGGACGCGGGCCGTGTAGGTATTGGATTGGGTAGCCACGATGCTCTGGGTCGAATCGCCGACGTTCCAGAAGGCTTTAAGCGTTCCGCTGGCCGTCAGGGTCACGCGCTCGCCATCACAGAAGGTGGTGGAGCCGCCGGCGGTCAGCGTGGGCGGTGCAGGCAATGGGTTGACCCGAATCGAAACCGTGTTGGACGGATCCGAGAGACATCCATAAATATTGCGGGTTCTGACCAGGTAATTACCCGCGAGATTGATGGTAACACTCCGTGCGGTCTGGTTCGCCACGCCTTCCCAGACATACCCTGCTTCGGCAGTCGATGTCAGGGTTACGTTCTGATCCGCGCAAAATGTTGTCGGGCCACCGGCCGATACCGTGGGGCGGCTGGGAAGGGGATCGACAATAATGGCAATCTGGTTCGATTCCCGGGAGGTGCAGCCGTTTTGGTCGGTAACGGTCAGGGAATAGTTGCCTCCTCTCCGGATTTCGATCTGTTTCGTTTTCTCACCGGTACTCCAGTTGTACACCAGTGCATCCGTCGATTGGAGGGTAGTGGACAACCGGTCGCAAAAACGGGCCTGTCCCAGGTTTGTAGCCGTTGGCGCAGCGGGTAGCGGATTTACTTTAACGGCTACTTCATCCGAAGTAAATTCGCAATTGCCAACATCCCGGTAAACGGCCCGGTAGTTCCCCGCAGTCGAAACCGTAATATTTTTCCCGGTGGTGTTGTTACTCCAGGCCGTGTTGTCGTAACTGGACGTTAGGGTGAGATTGCCCCCTTCGCAGAACGTCGTTGGGCCGCTGGTTGTAATGGTGGGGCGGTTCGGGACCTGGTAGGGAGCCGAAAAAAGCGTATTTCCCAGTCCATCTTTGACGGTTGCCATATATTGGCCGCTGCCAACGGTTATACTTTGGGAACTTCCGCCTGAACTCCAGTTAATCGAGCTAAATCCCCCTTCCACCCGCAGTGCCAGGGTATTAGCCGCTCCACACGCTACCGAAATGCTCACTCCGGCGGCTGGTGACTGAGGTTTGGAATTTTGGAAAAAATTATCATTCATGCTGGCGTCCCAGGCTTCAGCAAATTGGATTAACCCGTTGTCGAAGAAGTGGACGCCCTCCCCGTCACGACGCGCACCCGCCCCGCGCGGTATCTGAATATTATCGGTATTGGGACCTGCAAACACATTCCCGGCACTCTGAATCGTTTTATCCTGTCCGGCCAAAATGCTTCCGTCGCTGCCATTGGCATCGGAATAGGAAGCCCGGCAAACCAGCCAGGAAATATCCTTCCCACTATGCTCCCGACTGCGCTGAATAACTTTCGTCAGGTTCGCGGCATAGTCGTCCGACGAGCGATTGAATTGATTATCTGCTTCACCCTGGTGCCACAGGATGGCCCGGACGCCCAGCGTCTGAACGTAATAATTCAGGGCTGTTCGAAGGTTTCCGTACGGTTGTCCTACGGGGTATTTTTCGGTGTTGGTATATTCTTCTGTGGTCTGAATACCGTCTGCGCTCTCACGCCAGTTTTTAGAAGAAGACCCTCCCCAGCCCGCATTGAAGAATAAAACCGGAACGCCTAAACGCGCCACCAGGCGGTCGCCCAGGCGTCCCCAGCACCAGGCGGAATATCCGCGCGGAAAAATGCGGTTGCCCGCATCCAGATGCGAAAAATCGGGAAAATTGGGATCAAACGGAACCTGATCGATACTGGAGCCAAAATTGACACAACTCACCCGGTCGTTGCTCGCTCCCGGACCTCCGTAATTATCAATGCCCTGCGCGTTGGATTGACCGGCAACGACAAATACCTCCCCGACGCCAATGCGTTCAACGCCACCACCTTCAATGTACTGCTCACCCTGCAAACCCCGGACTTTCAGGCGATACCAACCGCCTTTTACCGTTACTGAACCGGAGAAAGCGCCCCCTTTCGGGTTTTCCTGAATCGTGGTCCAGTCGACCAGGGTGCCGCCATCCATCGGTTCGACCCGAACCTGAATGCGGGTAAAGGGCAGGGAATAATAACCGCCAATCCAGAGACTCGCTTCGTTACCGCCATTCCGCTGAAAAACCATTCTGGATTTCGGAAACGTAATCTGAATCTGCGCCAAAGCCAACGCAGGAAGCAAGAGGAAAAGGAAGTTCAATAACGTTGTAAAAATCCGGATTTTATTCATAGCTGAGCGTCCGATTGTGTCAATCGCGATGGTCGCTTGTCGGGTTGGTTACACTTAGTTTTCAGTTTGCGTCAACGCTTTCCAAATCAGATCCTTTAGTTCAGTCAATCCCTGCTGACGGACGGAAGAAACAAAAACCGCCGGGATATCAGCCGGTAAACGATCCAAAATCGCCTTATAATCTATCTCCTCGATTAAATCTATTTTTGAGATTGCCAACAGGCGCTGTTTATCAAGCAATTCGGGATTATACTGCCGCAATTCGTTCAATAAAGTCTCGTATTCAGCTCCGCAGTCCTCACTGGTTGCTGGTACCAGAAATAGCAGAATTGAGTTCCGTTCAATGTGCCGCAGAAAACGCAGCCCCAGGCCTTTTCCCTGTGATGCACCTTCAATAATTCCCGGCACATCGGCCATGACAAACGATTTATAATCCCGGTAAGCAACGACCCCTAACTGGGGGACAAGGGTTGTAAAGGGATAATCCGCAATTTCGGGTTTAGCCGCCGACAGGACGGACAGCAACGTTGATTTACCCGCATTTGGAAACCCAACCAGCCCAACATCAGCGAGCAGTTTCAATTCTAGAATAACCCATTCTTCAAGCCCCGGCTCGCCCGGTTGTGCATAGTCGGGAGCCTGCTTGGTTGCAGATTTAAAGTGGGTGTTTCCCATACCTCCCCGGCCACCGGGTAAGAGAATGACTTGCTGGCCATCCTCCGTAATTTCGGCCATTCGATCGCCGGTTTCAGCGTGACGGGCTATGGTTCCCAGCGGAACCTCAATAATGACGTCTTCGCCTTCGGCTCCGGTTCGCCGACCTCCTTCGCCCCCTTTTCCGGGTTTTGCCTTGATGTGTTTCTGATATTTCAGGTGCAGCAGGGTCCAAAGCTGCGAACTTCCTTTCAGGATAATGTGACCACCCCGACCGCCATCGCCCCCATCAGGTCCGCCTTTATCGACGTGTTTTTCCCGCCGAAAGTGCATGGAACCCGCACCACCTGCACCGGATCGAATGTTTATTTTTACGTAATCTATAAAATTTGATGAAGCCATGCTACTGTTTTAGGCCTATCGCTTGTATTTTACTGGCGAACATTCGCAGTGACCGTTTCAATTTCGGCACAGATGGCCTGAAATATTTCTTCAATATTCCCAATGCCACCAATGGCTTTGAACTTTCCTTGCGACTCGTAGTAACTGGCGACAGGTGCCGTTTTATCATTGTACTCTTTAATCCTGCGATGGATCAATGCTTCGTTCTGATCGTCAGGACGGCCCGACGATTGCCCCCGAATCAGCAGCCGTTTGGTCAGTTCGTCTTCATCCACCACCAGGGCCACCATGACCTTGATCTGGGTGTTGTGCTGGGCCAACAGTTCATCGAGCGCTTCCGCCTGGGGAACTGTTCGTGGAAATCCATCAAAAATGAAGCCAGCCGCTGACTGATTTTCTTTTAGCTTATTCTCAATCATACCGATCACGACCTCATCGGGCACCAGAATTCCCTGGTCCATGAGCATCTTGGCTCGCAAGCCCAGTTCCGTGCCCCCCCGTATTTCGGAGCGCAGCAGGTCGCCGGTTGACAAATGCACCAATTGATATTGGGCAATTAATTTTTCACTTTGTGTGCCTTTTCCGGCACCCGGCGGGCCAAATAGTACAAGGTTAAGCATAGAGTGATAGCAAGATACACGCAGGTTTATGCACAAAATTACAATTGTTGGCAGGAAAACAGCATTTTCCGGCCGAAGTATTTATCAATAGGTGTCTACGAACAAAAAGAGGAACCGTTTCAGGGGTTCCTCTTTTTGTCAATAATCCGTCAGTACCGGTTATTTCGTAGCTTTCACCGGCTTTTTGGCAGCGGGCTTGGCGGCTGGTTTTGCAGCCGGTTGCGGTGCCGGCGGATTCAGTGCATTTTGCACATCCTTATCGTTCGGATCAAGCTCAGCAGCTTTCGTCAAATATTCCTTCGATTTAACGGCATCGTTTTTGTTAGCGTAGTACGATGACAGAAACTTATAGGCGGTCATCATATACCGTTTGTTTGCTTCTTTCTTTGCCGCATCGGCAGCGATTTCCTTATCGGAAACCTCCAGGTATTTTTCATACAGCGGTACAGGCTCACCGGTGGCCATTGCGCCCTTGGTATCACTGAAATAATTCGCGGAAGCACGGAAATAATAACCGGGTGACCAATCAGGTGTAATCTGATTTACTTTCAGGAACGCCGAATCAGCAGCCGCGTAATATTTTTCTTTCGCTTCCCGAATGGCAGCGGTGTCGCCGTTCATCATCATGGTACTGTCTCTCCCAACCCGGCTTCCGAGCAGGTAGTTAGACATCCCCAATTGGAAGTAATCATTGGTCGTTGCTTTTCCTGTATCCAGGGCAATGGCTTTCTGCCAGGCAAGCGCTGCAGCATCATACTTTTTAGCCCCTTGCAATGTTTTTCCGATTTCCCGATACAGGTTTTCCGTTGTATCCAGCGGTGCTGCTTTTTCCAGGTTCACCAGAGAGAGTGAATCGCCTTCCGGTGTTCCCAGTTGCCCATAAGCCCGACCCAGGTACTTGTAATCATCATAAATGACTTTTTCCGGGGCGGTTTTGATAAACGTGTTCAACGACTCGATTGCTTCATTATACTTGCCTGAGCCTGAATAGGCCCAGCCGTAAATCCGTTGAATAACCGGGTTGTTTACTTTTCCTTTCAACTGATCCAGTTTTTGAATGGCTTTCAGGTTATCACCCGCCAGGAAGTCGAACTGAGCTGAGCGCAACAGTTTATCCACATCCGTAGTTTGGCTCTTCTGAATGTACAGATCCATGTTTTTGGACGCATTTTTGTAAGCTCTTGAGCCAAAAAAAGCTTCCGCTAGATCTTCGTACGTAGGCGCAAACTCAGGGTCCGCTTCAATCGCCTGGGCGTAGAATTTTTGCGCTTCCGCATAATTTTTCCCACGCAGGAAGGTATTCCCGATTTTATATTTGGCTTCCGCATCATTTGGCCGGATCGACAAGGCGTTTTCGTACTTCGTAACCGCATTACCACCGTCATTCTTGAGTGAGTACGCATCGCCTAACGCCATTTCGATATCAGCGTTTTCGTTCTTCTTGTCCCGCTCGTCTGCAATTGCCAGAATCCGGAGTGCCTCGGCCGGATCGTTCATACCGGCATCTTTGAACATCGTGTAGGCTTCACCAGCGCGCAGCAATACATCGATATTCTTATTTTTGGTTTCTTTCAGAGCATTATCAATCAGGTTTTTCGCCGTAGCGCGATCCTTCTTGGCCAGGGCCACAGCACCCAATCCCACATTGTTGAGTTGGTTTTTAGGATCGGCAGCCGCGCCTTTTTCGAAGGCTTGTTTGGCCGCGTCCGGATTACCGGATTTCAACTGAGCATATCCCAGATAGAAAAAGTTTTCGGCAGAAGGAGCACTGGTTGCCAAACTTTGAAACGTTTGGAGAGCCTTGGTATAACGGCCTGCTTCCAGATCCTTCACTCCCGATTGTGCGTCTTGGGCAACCGCTTGCAATGAGCCAAACAAACCGGCGGCTACCACTGTCAACAGAGCTTTCTTTTGGAAATTCATGCCAATTTCAGGTTGAGAAATAGGTGAAAAAATAGTTTACTACAGTAAAAAACAAAATGCAAAATTATACAATTGCGTCAGAAACAGAAAATTTTTCATTTCTTTTCCAAATATACCTCCCGAATATACGGTTTGGCAGGCCAAAGACCACTTTTTTCGATCAGTAAGCTGCCCACATCCCGAACAATATAATTGACCAGTCCACCTCCTAAACCCGCATGTGCTTCGCGGCTGATCACGTATACGTTTCGACGCAGGGGATATAACTTTAAACCTAAATTCTTTTGAAATGGTTGGAAAAAATCGTCGATTGAGCCCGGATTTGCCTTCTCCGATACGCCCATTACCCGCAGATTTTTTGACAACTCGGCTGCTAAAGGAGAATCGCCGTCGCTAATCCAGTTGACGCCGATAAATCCCAATGCCGTTGGATTCTTACGAACGTAATCAATCACCTGTTTGTTTGATTTTACCGTAAAAATTTTGATACGGCTTAGATCAGAAACGTTAAACTGCTTTAGGGCAAAGTTCAGATTGCTGGAGTTGTTATTGTCGAATACCAGTACAATGGGTCCTTTCTGGCTTCCTGTCTTCAGTTGTTCCCAGCGGGTAATCTTTCCCTGAAAAATAGCGTTCAACTCGGGCATCGTAATCAGGCTATCCTGATTTTCCCGGCCAACAATCAACGCAATACCGTCTGTGGCAATAAATTCCGATTTGTATTTGATTTTCTCCTTCGTAAAAACGGACTTCTCGTTGTCATTCAGTTCCCGCGTCGAAAACACCAGCCGGGCACTGTCCCGCAACATCGTCGTTATAGCTTCCTGCTCGGGTTTGAATGAGACGTTGAATTTTGCGCCCGGATAAACGCCTTCATAGGCCTTATAGATGGACTCTACCATCGGCTCCAGCGATTCATCAGCCGTGACATTGATCGTTCCGTGGCTCGGGTTATCCGGCGGAGGTTTTGAGCAGGAAATCAGTCCGGTCAATGCAAGCCCTATTCCAATTGTAATCAGATTCTTCATGACTAAAGCCAACGTTGTATGCCCCGGTATGCTCTAAACAGCCCATAAATGATTAGCAAGCCTGCCAACAAATATCGAAAAATCCCGGTGGGCAACAGTCCAAAAGACTGGGAGGAGGCAATCAGGTAGATGCCCCCTCCCAGGTATAACAATCCCATCAGCACCGTAACAGTCAGGCTGAAAAGATCGGCAGATGGTTTTTCTTTCATTCGCAATCTTACTCCAACTGGAAGTTGATCGGCAAGTTGTATTTCACCCGTACCGGACGACCAGACTGTTTACCGGGTCTCCATTTTGGCATGGCCTTCACAACGCGCATGGCTTCTTCATCCGTACCAAAACCGAGTCCTTTCAGAACCGTGACATCCTGAATACTTCCGTCGGTGTTAACGACAAAGCTCACGAACACCCGGCCTGAGATGTTAGCCCGGGAGGCTGCGGGTGGGTAGCGAATGTTCTTGCCCAGAAACTGGCCAAGCGCAGCCATCCCCCCCGGAAATTCCGGGTTTTGTTCAACAACGGTAAAGATTTGGTCTTCTTTGGGAGCCGCTTCAACGGCAGCTTCCACTTTGGTTGGACCGGCGGTTTCTTCCGGAGCCACAATCACCTCTTCGGCGTTGGGGTCACCTTCCTGCGTTTTTTCAGCCGCAACGGCTTCTTTCAACTCTTCCACGGTTGGCGGAGGAGTTTCTTCAGGAACTTCTTCATCCGGCTTTACTTCCGGAGGGAGAAACTTCACCGTGTTCACCTTCGGCAATTCAACCGGTGGTGGCGGTGGTGGTGGTGGCTCATTGGGGTCAATCGGCGGAGGTGGTAGCTTCATCAGGTCCACTTCAACCATCGCCTGCTCATCCTCTTTCGGAGTCAAAACAGAAATAATTGAAGGAGTAGCCATTGCCAGCAGAAACAGTACCGACCCGATAATCAGGGCCCGATACACCGTTGTGGAATAGCCTTTCCGTAATGCATACGCACCATACGCCTTGTTACGATCTGCGAACACGATGTCATCGAGTGTTGCAGGATTAGTCGTTACTTCTGCCATGGCGATTAAATAATTATTGGGTTGGCTTCATCAGCCGTTCATTACTTCATTTTGTCGGCAATAAGCTTATTCTCATCGGGAGTCAACTGGTCTACCAATGCGTAGCGTTTTGTCTTCGTAATGGCCATCTCGTCCAGCATGTCCACCAGGTTTTTGTAGGTAGATTCTGCGGTTGGCTTAATCACCACAACGAAGTCTTTCTCTCCGATTTTTTGCTTGTTTTCCTGAAGTGCATTCCGAATTTCGGGACCAAACTGAACCGTTTTCAATTCCGGGTCTTCGTTAGCCGCTTTTCCGAAAATGTAATGGATCTGGTTTTCTTTCCCCAGGAAAATCGTCATTACCTTGGAGGCCTTGATGGGCTCCGTTTCAACTTTCTCGGTCTTGTCTGGCACGTTTAGTGTCATCGAAGACGGTTTACTTAAGGTGGAGGCAAGAATGAAAAACGTAATGAGAAGAAAGCCCAAGTCAACCATCGGCGTCATATCGACCCGGGTAGACCCTTTTTTACTGCGGACTTTCCCACCTTTATGTTTACCACCACCACCCCCACCAGCGTCGATATCTGCCATTGTGTTACGAATCTAAGGCGATGAATCGCGTGAGTTTGTGGTTAATAATTAATCATTTGTCCAGCCGGCCGGCGGAGCTTCAGTCCCGGTAATCAGGTTAAACTTGTTAATGTTCTGCGATTGCAGGGAACTTAACACGTTCTTGAAGTTCGGAAATTTTGCCAGGTTATCCCCTTTTACAGCGATACGCAGTTTGTTATTCGCTTTCCGGGCATTGAATACCCATTGCGACAACTGGTTCGTTTGCAGGCTGGCCGTTGAATCGACCGGAACGCCCGGCTGTTTTACCTGCGCCTGCTGATCTGATTTCAGCGATAAAAACGACTTCAATTGGTTGACCGGAATCCCGAAGTTTGGCAGCAGAGAGAACGCTTTCTTTTCCCGATCGGAGAACGAAATCCCGTAGGTTTCTCCAATGTTTTCGAGCATGGCAATCCGATTGGGTTGCCCATCGATACCAAAGAACACTTTCCCCTCTTTGTCCAGACTAATCGTCATGATATCCGTATCGGGAACTTTTATACCGGAAATCGAGGTCGGCGGATTGATTTCAGCAGCCTCCTGTACGCGAATCTGAGCCGTCAAAATAAAGAAGGTCAGAAGAAGGAATGCTACATCACACATCGCCGTCATGTCCATGTGAGGTCTCGACCGTTTAGGCTTAACGATAGGCATAGTTTATTGTTTTTTGTGATGTAAAAACGGTACCGAACCCCAATTAATTGTGTGCGGCAAAGTTTTGCTGAATGCTCAAACCGATTTCATCGATATTGTAAGTCAATTCATCAATGCGGCTCGTAAAGTAGCTGTACATGATCGTCGCTATGGCGGCCGTACCGATACCCAACGCCGTGTTGACAAGGGCTTCAGAAATACCCGTTGACAAAGCGGCCGTATCCGGCTGACCCGTTGATCCCAATTCGCTAAAGGCGCGGATCATACCCAATACCGTACCCAACAGGGCAACCAGTGTCGATACAGAAGCCAGCGTAGCAATGATGGTCAGGTTTTTCTCCAGCATCGGCAATTCAAGCGTTGTTGCTTCTTCAACTTCTTTCTGAAGTGCAACCAGTTTTTGCTCTTTGGTCAGTTCCGTGTCCGTTCTGAGTTGCTGGTATTTTACCAGCGCCGTTTTAACGACGTTTCCAACTGAACCTTTCTGACGGTCACATTCTTTGATAGCGGCTTCAACTTCATTGCGGTCGAGCTGACCCTTCACTTTCCGAACAAATTCGTCGATTGAACCGGAACCATTGGCACGACCGATCGTAATAAAACGCTCAATTGAGAAAACCAGCACAATTAAGAAACAGGTAAACAGAATTGGTACAATTGAACCGCCTTTGTAGATGATCCCAAAATAATCGCCGTCGATCGGTAGGTTTTCGTTATTTCCACCTTGAAAGTGACTGGCATCGCCAAATACAAACATGTACGTGCTCAAAGCGATGGCAAACAAAATGGGAATGACAAACACCGGGTTCAGACCGCTCGACTTTTTCTTGGGAGCTGCTGCTTTAGCTGGTGCTGGAGTTGGAGATTGTGTTTTCATTAGACTAACTGTAGGGTTAAATTGAAACTGGTTTTTTGTGTAAAGAAAACGAAAATTTCAAATTGAAACGTTTTGGTAGAATAAAATTTCGGAAGACTTTCCGCGAAGCCTACTACAAAAGTATCAATTTTCTATCTGAATTTATACAAATGGGTAGGTCATTTTTTTGTTAATTCGGGAATTTATTCAACGATTTTTAGATTTTTCCAAGTTTTTAACATAGTATTAAATTTGTAAAAAAATTAGTAACTATTTCTTTTTCACGCCATTATACGAAATATTATTTGTTTGCATATAAAAGCCAGTTTGTACCCTTGTGAATGAAAGATTTATGCGGGTAAATCTGCCTGACTGGTGAAGATCTCTCTCCTTTTGGGATTTCTACCTATTAATCAGGACGTTATTGCCCTAAACTGGTTACAAATATACAACTAAAAATATCGTTCAGAAAAATTATGTTCGGGTGACCAGCCGCATAAAATCCGTTTTTTCGTCTCTGATTCTGCTTTTTTTGCAAAAATCACAGTAGCGAGCCCTTAAAAATTGTTTATTTTTTTTTCGGTTTCCCCAAAAGAAACAGAAAGGAAACAGATGAAAAGACGGCAATGCTGAAGAATGCCAGCGGGAACCGATCGTTTTTATTATCATAAAGAAAAGCCGAAAGATAAGCGCCCAGCCCGATACCGGCCTCCAGTGCAATGTACATGGTTGCCAGTGCCCGCCCCCGATTCTCCGCATGGCTAAGATCAACGGTCCAGGCCTGCGCTGTTGGCGAATACATGCCCATCGAAATGCCAAACACCACGCCTGCGAGCAAAAACGACGTGGTAGAAGTGCTAAGGGCCAGTAAAACCATAGCCGCCGTGATGATCAGGGAAGCCAGGCACAATACCGGACGACGCCCGTACTCGTCGGATATCTTACCCGCCAGAAAGCGAATCGCCAGGGAAGAAATGGTGAAAACCGTGAAAAATAATCCCTTATTGCCCACATTCAATGCCTGGCTGAAGTCGGGAGCCAGCGTAATGACCGCACCAAAACTGAAGGAGTTGAGAAAAGTGACCAACGATGGCGCAAAAACCGCAGGCTCGAACACATCCCGACGGGAAATTCGTAACAAACGCCAGCGAAACGGCACACGATTGGCCAGCGTCTCCTTCATGTTCACTAAAATGATGATGGAAAGTAGCGCCAGCGCCGAAGACGTATAAAACAGGGCATTCAGGCCAAAAAGCGACGTCAGCCAACTCCCCAAAGCCGGGCCGAACGCCATGCCGATGCTGCCACTTAAGCCTAAAACGCCCATCGCTTCGCCCCGCCGTGCATCAGGAACAATGTCGGCCACGTAAGCCGAGGTGCCGGTCGGTTTGAATCCGGTCGAAAAACCGTGTACCAGCCGCAGCAGCAGCAAAGCCGCCACGCCGTTGAACCAGACCAGCGGAACCAACGGGTACAAAAAACCGCACACGAAACAGACCAGCGACCCGAAAGCCATCACCGGCACCCGGCCGATGGTGTCGGTCAACCGCCCGCTGAACGGTCTTGATAATCCGGCGGTTATGGTAAACAAACTGATGATATAGCCTTTGTATTCGGCCCCGCCCAGGTCTGTTAGATAACCCGGTAATTCGGGAATCAGCATATTGAAGCTGGCAAAGAAGAGGAAAGAACTCAGGCAGAGAAGAAAAAAAGCAGGAGTGTAAATGGTACGCGGCTGTTGCATCCGCAAAATTAATCAGATTTACGGTTTTCAATAAACCAAAAAAAAGCTACTTCCGAATCAGAAGTAGCTTTCCTGCGCTTTCTTAACCTAAACTAATCCTACAGAATCATTTATTTCATGGAAATCATCCGGGTCGGCTCAACCACCGCGGGTTTTCCAATGTTGACCGTCTTTTTAACACTTCCCTCCGAAGAGATAAACTCCAGTTCATACTGCCCGTCCGCCAAACCGCTGACGTCCAGTTTTGCAGCAAACTTGCTTTCGTTTTTGCCAATAAACCGTTTGAAGAAAACGTCATTGTCCTTGTTACGCAAGACAACCGTTACCGGTGTCGATGAGGACTTTTCAACGGCCACCCAGATTTTGTTTTGATTCGTCACAAACGTGCTCGTTTCAAACGAACGATTTTTGGGCGTGTTCGGAGTGGCCGTTGCGAGGTTGGCGCTCAACAGCGCAGTGCAGATCAAAGTACCAAATAATGCTTTCATGGTTTGTTCGTATTTGTTGTTGTTGTTTCTATTTATGTTGTTGTTACTGTTCTGATTATTGTATGCCAATTGCCATGCCAACAAATTAACATCCTGATAATCAGCATACAAATTTTCAGTACTGTTGAAAGGTGTACGAAGCCGGACACTATTTGTTCGGTTGCGGACATCGTGGACACGGTTTTGGCACAACCGTGTCCGAATACCGTGTCAGGCAAATTCAATCCGGGCTAAAGGGTAGATGTTTTTGCCATTCGCCTTCTTTCCTTTAATTCCCAAACCAATTAGCTGTTCTTGAATTTCATGATGAAACGGGTATCTCTATTAATCGCATCGCTCGTTCTGTTCGGACTGGCGACGGTGTCGTTCGGGCAACAAATCTCCCGCGAAGAACTGATCTTTCTCACCCCGGAATGGAAAGGGGAACGCTTCCCCGATGGGCGGCCCAAAGTGCCGGACGCCATTCTGAAGCGCATGAAACTGGTGACCCACGAAGAAGCCTGGGCCACCATGAAAGGCGAAAACTACAAGTATCAATATGCCGGTGGCTGGCAAACCATCAACCCCGACAGCGTGCTGGTGGGTCGCGCACTCACGGCCACGTTCATGCCCGGGCGACCCGATGTGCAGCGGGTTACCGATAAAAAAGGACACGAAAAAGACGGCCGCGTTAAATCCCAGAATTCCTGGCCCATCGATATGCTCGTCAAAGGCGACGTGTACGTGGTCGATCAGTTCGACATGCATGAAGACGGCCCGACCATCGGCGACAACCTTGGCAATTCCATCTATGCCAAAACCGGTAACGGTATCGTTTACGAAGGGGCCGTACGCGACATCGCCGGCCTGAAGGAAATCGGCGGTTTTACATCCTACTTCCGCAGCTATCACCCCTCCCATCACCTCAACAACGCCGACGGCGAGCTGAACACGACTTTGGTGGGCATTAACCGCCCGACGCGCATCGGCAAAGTGATGGTGATGCCCGGCGACATCGTGCTGGGCCGCGACGGGGGCGTGAGTTTCATTCCTCCTCACCTGGCCGAGAAAGTCGTAAAAACGTCTGAAATCGTCCGTTTGCGGGATATGTTTGGCCACCAGCGGCTGCGCGAACAGAAATACACGCCCGGCCAGATCGACACCCGCTGGTCGGATGTGATCGAAAAGGATTTCTCCCAGTGGCTCAACGCCCACCTGAGCGAATTGCCGGTTCCGAAAGAACAAATTCAGGAATATCTAAAAACCCGTACGTGGTGAAGCGTTGTTTCGCGGAGTTGAGCGGAGAAAAAACACTTCGCTTGACGCTCCCTTCCTCCGCTCAACTCCGCGAAACAGCTCTTTTCCTTACACACCTCAACTCATGACCTCACGAAGATCTTTCCTGACGAAAAGTGCCATTGCCAGTGTGTTTGCCGCCACCGCCAGCTATGGCAACGGCCTGGAAACCGCCATCGAGCGAACCCCGATGTCCTCAGCACCCTCGGATCTAAAAATCACCGACATCAAATGCGGTTTTATTCGCGGTGGACACAGTCTGTTTGTCAAAATTCACACCAACCAGGGCATCTGGGGTTGCGGAGAAGGCGTCGATGCCACGCCCGGAACCTACCATCTGGTGAAACTGATGGCCGAGCGCATCAAGGGCAAAAGCCCGCTGAATGTCAACCGCCTGTTTGAAGACATCCGCCGGTCCGGTTTTTTTGAAGGTGCTCAGGCCGGGATGTTCATTGCGGTTTTGTCCGCCGTCGAAACCGCCCTGTGGGATCTGGCCGGGAAAGCCCTCGGACTGCCCGTTTACCAATTATTAGGCGGTAAATACCGGGACCGAATCCGGGTTTATTGCGATACGGGAACCTACCGGGATACGGACAAAAGCACAAACAACTTCGCCCAAAGTGCCGTCGAAGCCGTTAAAATGGGCTTTAACGCCGTGAAATACGACATCGATGAAGCCGGTGATCCCAACAAATACGACCGCTACAACTGGACGGCCAGCCCCGGCGAACTGGAGCGGATGTATAACCAGATTGCCGCCGTTCGAAAAGCCGTTGGCCCCAAGATCGATATTTGCGTCGATATGCATGGGCGGTATGACATGACGACGGGCAAACGGGTGGCCAAGATGATGGAACCGCTGAACCTGATGTTTCTGGAAGAACCGATTCCGGCCGAAAACGTCGACGCCTACAAGATCATTTCCGAATCGACCAGCACGCCCATTTGCGCGGGTGAAAACCATTACCTGGCCCACGGTTTCCGGCGGATGCTGGAAATTGGCGCGGTAGACATCATTATGCCCGATTTGCAGAAAGCCGGTGGTCTGGGCGAAGGTCAGCGCATTGCCAACCTGGCCAACCTGTATTACGTGCCGTTTGCGCCCCACATGGTGGCGTCGTATCTGGGCGCGATGGCTTCCAGCCACGTTTGCGCGTCGGTACCGAACTTCATGATTCTGGAATGGCAGATTTATTTCCACGAAGATCCGATGTTCAAGGAAATTGTCACCATCGACGGGCCGATGGTCAAAGACGGTTTTATTCCGCTATCCGAAAAACCGGGTATTGGCGTGGAAATCAACGAAGCGGGCATGAAAAAATACGCTCCGAAAGACGTGCCTTTCTTTGTGTAATCCATGAAAAACGCATCCTTAACACCGTAAAAGAGGCTGAAATTTCGTCATTTTTAGCCTCCTTTACGGTGTTAAACGTAAAACAAACAATAGTGTAGGAATGGGAATGCTACAAACCATGCGGTGGTTCGGGCCGCACGACCCGGTTTCGCTGATGGATATTCGTCAGGCCGGTTGCAGCGGTATTGTGACGGCTTTGCACCAGATTCCGGTCGGCGATGTCTGGCCGGTGGAAGAAATTGAAAAACGGAAACAGCTTATCGAAGCCGACAACGGGCGGTATTCGTCCCTGCATTGGGCGGTGGTCGAAAGTTTGCCGGTTCACGAAGACATCAAAAAGGGCCGGCCCACCCGTGCACGGTATATCGATGCCTATAAACAGTCGCTGCACAACCTGGCTGCTTGCGGTATCCATACCGTTTGCTACAATTTCATGCCGGTTCTGGATTGGTCACGCACCAATTTGAACTACGAAATGCCCGACGGTTCGCGGGCGTTGCGGTTCGTGTGGGAAGATTTTGCGGTTTTTGACCTGTGCATTCTGAAACGATCGGGTGCCGAAGCGGATTACGAAGTGGACGTGATTCAGAGCGCCCGGGCGAAATTTACCCAAATGACACCGGAACAAATCACCGAATTGAGTAACATCGTTCTGCTCGGTTTGCCCGGCTCCGAAGAAGCATTTACGCTGGCGACGTTTCAGGGTTTGCTGGACGAATACGCTGCGATTGGTGATCGTGAATTGCGGGAAAATCTTTATTATTTTATCCGGGAAGTGGCTCCGGTCGCCGAATCGGTCGGCATCAATCTGTGCATTCACCCCGACGATCCGCCGAGACCATTGCTGGGACTGCCTCGCGTCGTGAGCACCGAAGCCGATCTGGCGGAATTGATGGCGGCTTCCGACGTGACGGCCAACGGCATTACCTTCTGCACCGGTTCGCTGGGAATTCGCCCGGACAACGACCTGCCGGGCATGATCCGGCGGTTTGGCAGCCGGATTCATTTTATTCACCTCCGAACGACCAAACGCGAAGACAATCCACGCAATTTTCACGAAGCCGACCACCTGGCGGGCGACGTGGATATGTATGCCGTGGTGAAAGAAATTGTGCTGGAGCAACAACGGCGGGCAAAAACCGAAGTGGGCGTAACCGGGATTCCGATGCGCCCGGACCACGGCCACCAGATGCTCGACGATTTGCACAAAAAAACCTATCCCGGTTATTCGGCGATTGGCCGACTGCGGGGGCTTGCTGAATTGAGGGGATTGGAGTTAGGGATTGTGAGGTCGTTGAAGGATAAAAATTAAATTATTTCACAGAGTTTATCAGAGAAAATCAGAGGTAATCGGAGCCTCTGCGTACCTCTAATTTTCTCTGATAAACTCTGTGAAACAATTCTTAAACCATGAATTACAAAATAGTATTCCTATTTCTATTCTCCACGCTTTGCAGAGCCGACGACGGCTATCGCTTGTGGCTGAAATACGACCCGATCAAAGACGCCGGAAAACGGGCTGCCTACGCCCGTTCCACGCAGTTTATCGTTCTGAACAGCACCAGCCCGGTTTTGAAAACAGCCGCCGAAGAATTGCAAAACGGTTTGCAGGGATTACTGGAACAAACCGTACCAATCGTTTCCAGTGCCGGAGGCAAAACCGGTGGTATTATCCTGACAGTCAACCCAAACCAGCCGCAACTTAACGAAGAAGGGTATCAAATTCTAAACCGCCAGAATATCATCACCATTACCGGAAAAACCGACTCCGGGGTTCTGTACGGCGTTTTTGCCTTGCTGCGTCACCTGCAAACCCGGCAGCCCATCGCCCAACTGTCGCTGACCAGCAGTCCGAAAATACAGCATCGGATGCTCAACCATTGGGACAATACGGATGCTTCCATCGAACGGGGCTACGCCGGGGAGTCGCTCTGGAAATGGTATGAACTGCCCGAACGCATCGACCCGCGCTACAAGGAGTATGCCCGTGCCAACGCGTCGATCGGCATCAACGGAACCGTCGTCAATAACGTGAATGCCAGTTCCCGGTTTCTGACCGCCGAATATTTGCAGAAAGTGGCCGCGCTGGCGAATGTCTTTCGCCCCTACGGTATCAAGATTTACCTCTCCGTTTATTTTCCGGCCCCAAAAACCATCGGGGGCTTAAGAACCGCCGACCCGCTTGACCCCGAAGTGAACCAATGGTGGGCCGATAAAGCGAATGAAATTTATAAATCCATCCCGGATTTTGGCGGTTTTCTGGTGAAGGCCAACTCAGAAGGGCAACCCGGCCCGCAGGATTATGGCCGAAACCACGCCGATGGGGCCAACATGCTCGCCAAGGCTTTGGCTCCTCACAAGGGCATTGTGATCTGGCGGGCGTTTGTCTACAAAGCCGACGGGAAAGCCGACCGTTTCAAAGCGGCTTATGACGAATTCAAGCCGCTGGACGGCCAGTTTGAGAAAAACGTGATTGTTCAGGTCAAAAACGGGCCGATTGATTTCCAGCCCCGCGAGCCGTTTTCTCCCATTTTTGGCATGATGCCCAAAACACCACTGGGCATGGAATTTCAGCTTACGCAGGAATACCTCGGCTTTGCGACCCATCTGGTGTACGAAGCCCCGATTTTCAAGGAATGTCTGGATTCGGATACGTACGTGAGCGGAAAAGGCTCAACCGTCGCGAAGGTTATTGACGGCAGTCTCCATGAGTATAAGATGACCGCCATTGCCGGGGTGGCCAATACCGGCTCCGACCGGAACTGGACGGGGCATCCGCTGGCGCAGGCCAACTGGTATGCCTTCGGACGGCTGGCCTGGGACCACGCGCTTTCCGCAGAAGCTCTTGCGAATGAATGGGTTACGATGACATTGACAACCGAACCGACTTCCGTAAAAACCGTCACGGATCTGCTGCTTAAGTCGCGGGAGATTTACGTCAATTACAACACGCCACTGGGCCTCTCGCGTCCCTGGACGGGCGTTCACTTTGCGCCGGAACCCTGGCAAAACCGCAGTTCGCGCCCCGACTGGACCGCAATTTATTACCACCGCGCCGATTCGGTTGGTCTGGGCTTCGACCGGACAGCAACCGGCAGCAACGCTTTGGCCCAATACCGCCCTGAAGTGCAACGCCAGTGGAATAATCCGGAAACCTGCCCACTCCCCTATCTGCTCTGGTTTCACCACATTGCGTGGACAAAAAAATTAAGCACCGGCCGGTCGCTCTGGGATGAACTTTGCACCCGGTTTTATACCGGCGCAGATTCCGTCGGCTGGATGCAAAAGCAGTGGGCATCGGTCAAAAAAGACATCGATCCCGAGACGTTTGCCAGTGTTTCGGGGCGGCTGGCGACCCAGCAGAAAGAAGCGCTCTGGTGGCGCGATGCCTGGGTGTTGTATCTCCAGGAATTTGCGAAACAACCCATTCCGGCGCCGTTTAAAAAACCGGAGCGGACGCTGAAGGACGTCAAAGAATTAGTGAATATTTATCAATTGCGGTAACGCCATTTAACTACGAATAATCACGTGCAGCCAACAGAGAATCAACCCAATCAAAGTGTATTTTCGTTAGCAGGAAAACTGGCCCTGATTACGGGCGGAGGAACCGGTATCGGTTTTGACATGGCCCGCTGCATGGTGCAGGCTGGCGCCACAGTCGTTATCACCGGACGCCGGGAAGAACCGTTGCGGGAAGCCGTTGAGAAACTGGGCAAAACCGCTCATTATTTCATCAACGACGTATCCGAACTAACCGCTTTGGATGCGTTGGTCGAACAGATTGAAACCACGCTCGCTCCCATCGATATTCTGGTCAACAATGCGGGCATCAACCTGAAAAAACCAGCGTTGGAAGTAACGGATGAGGAGTTCAACCGCATTATTCAAACCAACCTGAGCGCGGTTTTTGCGCTCACCCGGGCCTGCGCCCGGCGCATGGTGCCCCGGCGCAGCGGTTCCATTCTGATGATTTCGTCGATGGCGGCCTATTACGGCATCGACCGTGTGGCGGCCTATGCGGCTTCCAAATCAGGGGTCGAGGGCATGGTGAAAGTGCTGGCGTCGGAATTTTCACCGCACAACGTTCGGGTCAATGCCATTGCGCCGGGCTTTATTGAAACGGAAATGAGCAAAAAAGCGATGGGTGGTGACCCCGACCGGCGCGACCGCGCCATGCGCCGGACCCCAATGGGGCATTTTGGCAAACCGGAAGACATCGGACATGCCGCCGTTTTTCTGTCGTCCGATGCGGCCCGCTATATTACGGGTGTCTCGTTGCCCGTCGATGGCGGCAATTCGATTGGGTTCTAGCATAAGACATTTTCGCTCATTCACTCTTTCGCCCTTCCTTTTCCCATGAAAAAAATAACCCGAAAAACTTTTATCGAGGATCTTTCGCTGTTTGCTGGCGTCGCCTTGCTGCCGGGAACCGCTTTCGCTTCGCCCGACCGGAAAAAATCGAAGATGAAACTCGGAATGGTCACTTATTTATGGGGGAAAGACTGGGATGTTCCGACCCTGATCAAAAATTGCACAACGGCGGGCATTACCGGGGCCGAATTGCGGGTGGAACACGCTCACGGTGTGATGCCGAACCTCTCGGCCGCCGAACGGCTGGACGTGAAAAAGAAATTCGCCGACAGCCCGGTTCAGATTGTGGGTTTGGGGACAAACCAGCAATACGACTATCCGGACCAGAACCAGTTGCGCCAATCCATCGAGCGAACCAAAGAGTTTATTCGACTCAGTGCCGATGTGGGCGGTTCGGGGGTCAAAGTAAAACCCAACGCGCTGCACAAAGACGTTCCGACCGAAAAAACACTGGCTCAGATTGGTGAGTCGCTCAACGAACTGGCGAAGTATGCGGCTGATTTGGGGCAACAACTCCGGCTGGAAGTCCACGGCAACGAAACCCAGGAATTACCAAATATCAAAACCATCATGGACCACGCGCCCAACCGCAACGCCACGGTTTGCTGGAACAGTAACAAGCAGGATTTCAACGGGAAAGGCCTGGAATACAATTTCAATCTGGTAAAAGACCGGTTCGGCGACACGGTCCACGTCCGCGAGTTCAACGATCCGACGTATCCGTATCAGCAATTACTGGATTGGTTCGCTAAAATGAATTACAAAGGCTGGATTCTGCTCGAATGCCACACCAATCCGGCGGATAAAGTCGCTTCCCTGATTGAGCAGCGGCAGCTTTTTGAGAAAATGACAGCCTAATCTTGATGGGAACGCGGATTGAACGGATACAACGGATTTTCACAGATAAAATCAGTTTTGATCCGTTCAATCCGCGTTCCCATCAAAACCGTAGACAGAAAATATGAATCGCCGTGAATTTGTGGGTCATACGGGATCGCTTCTGGCGGTGGGTACGACCGGTTTTTCGAGGAAACTTACTGACATGATGGCTGGCCAAAAACCACTGGCGAAGATTCGCATTCGGAACGTCAATTCTAATTTTGAGCGGGAGCCGCTGAATCCGTACCGGTTCAAGGGAAGTGCCATTACGGATAGCTGGCAGGCGATCTCGCTGCTGGAATCGGATTCCGGTATTCGCAAAATCGGCCTCGGAACGCAGGGCGTGCTTTGGTCGGATTCCAGCGTGTTTGCCGCTCACTCCGAAAGCGCCGGCAACGCCCTGATGTATGCGATGACCGAGCGGGCTTTGCAACTCATCAAAGGCACTTCGTTCACCACGCCCGTCGATTTGCTGGACACCATTCTGCCCGAAGTTCTGTCCTATGGGAAACAGATTACCCGCAACCCCGATTTGCGCAAAACCTTCGCCCTGAATGCCTTGGTTAGTGTCGACAATGCGGCCTGGCTCTTGTACGCGCAGGAAAATAAGATGGCCCGCTTCGACGACATGATTCCGGCGGCCTACAAACCGGGTTTGTCACACCGGCATACGAAGGTCGCCAGCATTCCGTCGTTCAGCGTGGGCACCACCGCCGAACGGATCAAGACAGCCGCCGACGAAGGTTATTTTATCATGAAGCTGAAAACCGGGTCGGCCGGAACGCAGTCGGAAATGATCGAGAAGGACATTGCTTTTTTGACGGCGGTTCACAAAGCCATCGGGCATTACGAAACGCCCTATACCAAAACCGGCAAAATACCGTATTACTTCGATGCCAACGGACGTTACGAAAAGAAGGAAACGCTGCTCCGGTTTCTGGATCACGCCAAAAAAATCGGTGCTTTCGATCAGATTGCGGTGATTGAAGAACCCTTTGAGGAGAATAATGACGTGTTTGTCGGGGATCTGGGCGTGCGGGTTGCCGCCGACGAAAGTGCGCATACGGTGGAAGATGCCGCCCGCCGGATTGAGCAGGGTTATTCGGCCATTGCCGTGAAAGCCATTGCCAAAACGCTCAGCATGACGATGAAAATCACGCAGTTGGCGTATGAAAAGAAGATTCCCTGCTTTTGTGCTGACCTGACTGTTAATCCGATTCTGGTCGACTGGAACAAATCCGTGGCGGCCCGGCTACCGCCTTTCCCCGGCATGACGGTCGGTTTGCAGGAAACCAACGGCCACCAGTATTACAAAAACTGGAACACCATGATGGGCTATCACCCCAAAGCCGCAGCGTCCTGGACCCAGACCCAAAAAGGCGTTTACCTCACCGATGCTTCGTTTTACGAACAAAGCGCGGGCATTTTCGACCCTTCGGCACATTATGAAGCGGTTTTTGCCGATAAATAAAGGCCTGTAAATGACAGAGATGATCTACTTTCCTTTGATTCATGGTGAATTTTATAAAGCAAAATAAGCTCATCCTGTTGTATGGCGTTTCGCTGGCGTTGCTGCTGTTTTTCTTAAAATGGCTCGAAATGCGATTGTTAATTATTAACCATACGTTTGAAATTTATATTGGTGCGATTGCTATTTTATTTACAGGCCTGGGAATCTGGCTGGCATTGAAATTAATTAATCCTAAAATAGAAACCGTCGTTATCGAAAAATCCGTTTATGTAAATACCCCCGATTTTAGTGTAAATGAAACTGAACGGACCAAAGTGGGTTTGAGTAAACGTGAACTGGAAGTACTGCAATTGATCGCCGAGGGACTGAGTAATCAGGAAATTGCATCGCGCCTGTTTGTTTCCCTGAATACCGTTAAAACCCACTCATCGAAAGTGCTTGAAAAACTGGAGGTTAAACGCCGGACTCAGGCCATTGAAAAAGCAAAGCGACTCAGCCTGATTCCCTGATCCATCTCCTGCCAAAGCATGATTTTTCGGGATTCTCCGAAAAATCACCCGAAAGAATGACTGGGGAATTCTCCGGTCTGCTCAATTTTGTGCAAACCAACGCTACACTCCATTTCATGAAAAAGATCGTACTGGTCAGCGGGCTGATTGCCGGTATTATTCTCACCTCCGTGATGGCCGTCTCCACGGCAGTGTGTTACACCACCAATCAGTATGAAGGCAACATGGTTCTGGGCTATGCCTCCATGATCCTTGCTTTCTCGCTCATTTTTGTCGGCGTAAAAAATTTCCGGGACAACTATAACAACCGGGTTATTTCGTTCGGAAAAGCGTTTAAAATCGGGCTGTATATTACCTTGATTGCTTCAACTATGTACGTACTTAGCTGGTTGGTCGAATATTATTTCTTCATTCCGGATTTCATGGAGAAATATATTGCCCATGCGGTCAATCAAGCTAAAATTGAGGGGGCCAGTCAGCTTGAACTGGATAAAAAGGCAGCGGAATTCAGCGATTATAAAGAGATGTACAAGACTCCGGTTGGCGTTATCTTACTCACTTATCTCGAAGTTTTACCAGTTGGTTTAATCATTTCACTGATCTGTGCTTTGTTGTTAAAAAGAAAGAATCAACCCATGCAAGCCGCATAACAAAAAAAGGCAGTTAGATTGCTCTAACTGCCTTTTGGCCCACCAGTCGGGATGGCGGGATTCGAACCCACGACCCCTTGCACCCCATGCAAGTACACTACCTGGCTGTGCTACATCCCGAATCGGGTGCAAACTTAATGAATAATGAATAATGAACAATGAATCGCCCCGAAAGAATCTTGATTTACCCCTAAATTCTCCCGGAGCCGTCTCATTGTTCAGTATTCCGCGTTAATTCTTATTCGCTCCTCCCTGCCGGGCGGGTGGCTGCGTCGTCTGCTGCTGTTGCTGCATCGGATTCGGACCCTGTGGCGCGAATGGACTGCGTTGCTGCTTGTAAAGCTGAAAACGCGTCGGCTTCGAAACCCGGGGGAACGAATTATTTTCGGCATCGATGTCGGCGATTTCCTGGAATGGATCGAGCGTCCACTGCGT
>NZ_VBSL01000220.1 GCF_006149005.1 Larkinella sp. C7
TATAGGCCTTGAGAAAGGCTAGATTTTTCTGAATTTCACTAAAATCAAAATTAGACTTAATCAGGAGCTGGTCAAAGACCCCTTTGCTAAAGACAAGGCCCTCCTGGTGAGCCAACTTTTGAAAATGGGTCCGCAACTCAGCTTCCTTGAGTTGACTGGCTTCAAAGAACTTCGCTTCTCTTTTGACTAACTTAACCAGTCGGCGTTTGCCATCTAATTTGCCAGGAGCAAAGATAACCAACCGAGTCGTCTCCACCGGATTGGTCAGATAGGCTTCTAAGCTCTTGGCCTCCTTATCGTCTAAATAAGACTTCTTGGCCGTTGTCAGGTCCAAAAGATTATCAAAAATCACTACCTTCTCGTCTGAG
>NZ_VBSL01000221.1 GCF_006149005.1 Larkinella sp. C7
ATTTCTTGAGCCAGTTCCACAACGCCTGGAAGCATGGCTGCTCCACCGACCAGGACAATTCCACCTGGCAGGTCAAGCAGGCGACCACGTTCCAAATCTTGTTTAACGCGGTCAAAAATATGACGAACCCGAGCTGTGATAATTTCAGACAGGTAACGTTCAGAAATGTCTACAGGCTCATCACTGCCGACGCATTCGACTTGAGCTGTTTCCTTATCGCTGGCTTCAGCTAGATTAGCAGTCCCAAAGTTAAACTTGAGGGCTTCAGCGGTTTGGATTGAAGTTTGCAAGACCTTGGAAATATCCTTAGTGACAAATTCGCCACCTTCTGGGTAGATGTTAGTATATTGCAATTCCTGCGCTCGCA
>NZ_VBSL01000222.1 GCF_006149005.1 Larkinella sp. C7
GTGAATTGCACTTGGATGTCCTTGTTGACCGTCTGAAACGTGAACACAAGGTTGAAGCTAACGTTGGTGCTCCTCAGGTATCTTACCGTGAAACCTTCCGTGCTTCTACCCAAGCCCGTGGTTTCTTCAAACGTCAATCTGGTGGTAAAGGTCAATTCGGTGATGTTTGGATTGAATTTACGCCGAATGAAGAAGGTAAAGGCTTCGAGTTCGAAAATGCCATCGTCGGTGGTGTTGTCCCACGTGAATTCATTCCAGCCGTAGAAAAAGGGTTGGAAGAAGCTATGGCTAACGGTGTTCTTGCTGGTTATCCATTGGTTGACATCAAGGCGAAACTTTATGATGGTTCTTACCACGATGTCGA
>NZ_VBSL01000223.1 GCF_006149005.1 Larkinella sp. C7
CATTGATGGCCTCAAAATATTCAATCCAATCCTGTTTGTTCATGTAATTCTCCTTATCAATTTAAGCCCAAGACCCAAGCTTCTTTGAACTAATACGAAAAATGGCAGAAACAGCCATCAATCACAGGGGTAGTTCAAATAAACATTGGTTCTATTCAGCTTTCTTTTAGAATACTCATCTATTGTACTATAAATTTGGCCACAGAACAATATCAATTTTAGATAGAAAACTTGATATATCAAGCTTTTTTACTAACTGCACAAGCGCCTAATAAGGACTGGACGAGGCATCAGATAGCACTAGAGTACTGAGAAAACATCCATATTTAATCGGAACTCTTAAAACTTTGAAATCAACGATTC
>NZ_VBSL01000224.1 GCF_006149005.1 Larkinella sp. C7
TATCCAGCCAAAGAAGAGGTTTTATATTGACCAGGCTTCCAATCAGAGCAGAGCTCTTAGACAATCGCCCCCCTCGCATAAGATGGTAGAGGTCATCTACTAAGAAATGGGTCCGCAGGCGAGGCAAAATATCCAGAACCTTGGCCTTGACTTCATCTAGACTAGCCCCTTGGTCTCGCAGCTGGGCCGCCAGTATGGAAAGATAGCCCTCACCGCCAGCAGCTGCCCTAGTATCAATAATCTCAATGATGGCTTCTGGATAGTCCTCTAAGACCAAGTCTCTAGCAATCTGGCTGGACTGATAGGTCCCTGAAAGAACCGATGAAAATGCCAGATAAAGAACTGGTCGCTCTGCTTGGGCG
>NZ_VBSL01000225.1 GCF_006149005.1 Larkinella sp. C7
CACCAGGAGAGCTCCAACCAAACCCGGGCCATAAGTTACTGCTACAGCATCCAAGTCTTGAGCCTCAAGGCCAGCCTCACTCAGAGCATCCTGAATACAAAGAGTAATCACCTCAACATGGTGACGGCTGGCCACTTCTGGTACCACGCCTCCAAAGCGCTTATGACTCTCAACCTGACTGGCAATAATATTACTCAACAGTTCTGATTCATTTTTTAAAAGGGCGACACTGGTCTCATCACAAGAGGACTCAATCGCCAATATATATCTATCTTTCAACATTATTCAACCTCACAACTACCATTTTGCCAGACTTGGCCTCTCATTTTTTAGCAGCTCGCTGCATAATTAAGGCATCCTC
>NZ_VBSL01000226.1 GCF_006149005.1 Larkinella sp. C7
GCTGTGAATTCTTGGACATTGTGGGGCTGGGCATCCCAGAGATTCCCTGAAATCTCCCCAGAGTCATCTTGGAAGGTCATGGCTAGGTAATCCTTGCCCGCCCGAGTCTTTCTTAGCTCGGCCTTCTTGATCAGATAGAAGCCTTCAAAAAGCTCATCTTTTTTCATTTGATTAATTTTCATGTGAGTCCTCGCCTTCTTCTACTTGAGGGATATTGAGTAAGGATTGGGTTCTAGAATCCTGATAAGCTTCAACCGTATCCAGAGTCCTAACAATGGCCTTGGTCCTAGTCGTCAAGAGGCTATCAACGGTTTTACTAGCTGTATTGAGCTGCTTTTGCGCCTTTGTCAACATGTTTCC
>NZ_VBSL01000227.1 GCF_006149005.1 Larkinella sp. C7
AACCAAATCCTGATGAGGTTGAAAGACTCTTCACCTTACCACTTGACCAGCTCATGACTACCCAGCCCAAGACCTATAATCTAACGGCCACATCTACACCGGCCTCGAATTTTCCTTTTGAGCGAATCCCTAATGGTTCCAACTATAATTTTGGCAAGGACAAGCGTAAGGTTCTTTTCTATGATTTAGCCGGAGAAGATCTTTGGGGTATTACAGCCCAGTTTACGGCCCGCTTCATTGAAATTTTAAAGGGTGACAAGTATTGACAGTTTTGTAAAGCTTTGAATTATGGATTGAAATCCTATCCTAGTGCGGTTTTTAGCAAGTCATATCGCCATGTAAACTTGACAACGACTGTCA
>NZ_VBSL01000228.1 GCF_006149005.1 Larkinella sp. C7
TTACCGGATGGGGAAAGCGACGGAAAATTAGCAAGCCAATCAAATAGGCAAAGATTGACAGAGAAAGGCCGAAAATAGGATTAGTATAGATAGCAGACATGACTCACTCCTTATAATCCCCTTCAAAGTGATTCTTTATCCAGGAAACGACAAAACCAATAGTCAAGAGATTCAAAATCAGAGCTCCAACGGTAATAATCAGAATGGGCAAGATATTAGGAATGATGACATTGAAGTATTGCATAATCCCGACACCGGCAGGCAGGAAAAGAATAGTCATATTATTGAGCAAAAATTTTCCCACAGTATAGATATGTCGCAGCCTCACCAGTTTTAATTCTAGGGCGATAAAGAGCAG
>NZ_VBSL01000229.1 GCF_006149005.1 Larkinella sp. C7
TCAATAAATTTCAAAAGTTATATTTTGATGTTTCCTTAGGTAGTACGGACGGAAGTAAACTCCTTATAAAGATACAAAGCCGTCACCCCCAAAAAGGAAAATAGAAAATCGGGTGATAGAGCATTGAGGCCCTATCGCCCGATTCTCTATTTCAACAGTAGTGTAGGGGAGTTTCATTCCTAAGATTGAGCCCAAGTCTCAAAAATCCCGTTATAAGTAACGTCAAAGCTACCACTTATAATACCACTACGGCGAAAGTATCAGGATAAGCTCGTTTCTTTTACGTAATATTACGAAAAAGTTATGTATTTGATTATATTGCTAGGTTTGATTTTACTTAGTATTAATAGCAAGGCAG